>JAUICP010000006.1 GCA_030427805.1 Bdellovibrionia bacterium | reverse complement strand
CATTGCTAAGTTATTGAAACGAAACGCGTTTGGTTTTAAAAGCTTTGCAAACTACCGATTGAAAGTTCTTAATGCTGCGATTTAACTCATCTTTTGAACGCACTACCCCCTCGAGCGAGTAGTTCCCTTCATTTTTTATTTTTTCTAGGATAGCACTTTTTCCAATTCCTGTCCTAGCCACAAAAAAAGTTCTATTACTTTTAAAGTCTTTTGCCTGTTCATAGAAGCCATTCTCGATATAAACCTTAGATATATAGTCGGTTTCCAGCTCAGCTTCGCCACCCTCAAAAACTTGAATGTCTCGATCACTTATCTTAAAATCACTCTTTTTCCGCTTAGTTACTCTTTTACCCACAAATACTCTCTAAGAACTAGGTTAACAATTTTTTAATATTAACTTGAATTTAAGATTTGTCTAGATCGTCATCGCTGTCGCGAGCGAGTTGAGCCGCGCCCCTCGCTAAAGCTCGTGGCTCTCAACTCGCTGGGAGCCTCACCCTCCGGGTTCGACATCCCAAGAAAACAATTCACACTAGAATTCCTTAAATTGAGGCATCAAGGAGTGAACGAGGAGACGTACAAACGTACTTCGATCGAGAGAACGACGAAGATAACAAAAATTTAAGGAATTCTAGTGTGAATTGGCGTCCCCTACGGGAGTCGAACCCGTGTCTTCACCGTGAAAGGGTGATGTCCTGGGCCTCTAGACGAAGGGGACAGGACGACTTCTCTGGTAAGAAAGTCTAAAAAAAAATGGTGACCCGCGATGGGCTCGAACCATCGACCCTCTCCTTAAAAGGGAGATGCTCTACCAGCTGAGCTAGCGGGTCACACCAAAAAGAGATGGTAGTTATGACGATTATTGAACTAAAAGTCAACCCGGCACCTGAAAATTAGTAGAAAACACAAGAAGTTGATGGAATTTTCAGCAAATTCAGCGATTTCAGGGGCTTGGCGCCTATTCCGAGGGTGCGAGGACCTTGAAAAAATCGATTCCAAGACAGCTCAATTGCTCGGGTGGGGAGGGCTCAAGTTGCCCGGTAATTTTAGAAATCACATCAAGGAGCATCTCGCGAAATCGCAGGGCATCCTCACGAGATAAGGTCATAGGCAGGGTAAAAAACAAGTCTTCATCGGTGGTCTCGGCGTACTTCTCTAAAGCTTTTAAGCGCCAGTTGCGATGGTGAGATACAACAAGTGGGGATTTCTTATCAACGTGAATGAGTGTGGGGCCTGTTTCTAAATTTCCTTTTTTGTCTTTTTCAACAAGGCCACTTTCTAATAAGAACTCCAAAGCATCAGCTACAATCGTCGGGCTTAATTTAAGATGCTCAATGAGATCTTCAAGGCTTGAAACCCCTTCAAGGTCGACGCCCAGTCGAATGGCTGAATAAATCCACTGACTGTAGTACTGGGCCTTTTCTTCGTCGCCCAAAGCTTGGTGGCTACCGATTCTTCCCGAGACCTTGGCGGCTTTTTTACGAAGTTCTTCGAGCTTATCTTTGTAGTAGCGCTTCAGGTGATACTCGCCGGCCTTTTCAAAACGCAAGAGCGCCATAAAAAAATCTATTTCGGTTTGGCTAAAGCGCAGGTAGGTACAAAGTTTAAAGGCCGCTTCATCTGTGAGGTGCCTTTCGCCGCGAAAGGTTTGGGAGATCACCACTTGATGGAGGCCTAGGTGTTTTGAGATGCGCGAAAACTCCCCGCGGCCCCCTTTGGCTTGGGCAGATACCCAATCGAGAACGAACTCTTTATAGGAGTTGTATTCAAATAAAGTCTTGTCCAATTCTACTCCCTGGATTTCAACTTTTTAAAGGCCATTGCGAAAAGCCCAAATGGGGCCCGGTTTTATAAAATCTGCCTGGAGGCCACCTAAAATCAGGTACTTAGATCTCTAATTATAGCAAAAATGCTATAAAAATCCATAATATTTAATTATTAAAACCTATTTTTAAGGGCGGGCACTGGTTAACTTCACCTTGTAGCCCGGCAAGCGCTGGGATAGAAACCTTAACCTGGAGAGGGAAATGACTTTACTCAGACAAATTTTAAAATCTTTAGTTCTACTCGGACTGATCGCAACCCTTACTGCCTGTATCGAAAATGGCGATGGTCCAATCAACGGAACGCAAACACCCTTTGGTGGTAACCCTGGTATTGATTCAACGGGTGGATCGGGAACGGGGCAATTGCCAGATGCCATGGGCGGTGGAGATGATCACTCAACCATCGGAACTGGCGAAGGCAAAGGCGATTCAGGTGGTACCAACAATAAGTTTAGTACCATCGAGCAAGTGCGCAGTATGATCATGGAGGTTCGTGGCGAACTGATCGAAGACGATATGGTGATACTTTCTCGCTTTACTGGTGAATTCAACCACCCACATAACGAGATCGCCAATGATATGATACAGAGAATTGTTTTTTCTGGAAACTACGTTGTTGAACATGTTCTTCCTAAGCCTTGGGATGACATGGATGATGATGAGTTACTTTACTGGGCTGACTATTACCAAAAGTGGTGGGGTCTCGAAGAGGTAATAACCAATACCGAGATCAATCTTATCGAAGACGACTGTCACGAGATGGACGGAACACCGGCCGATGCCAGTGTGACAGCTTTCGAGTTAGGGGCTGACATTTGCTTTAGCCTCACTCGCATGCAGCGCATTCCGCCAGAGAGTTTAAAGAAGCATCTTTACGCAGTTTGGTTTCATGAGCTGGCTCACCTTGTGGGGTACGAGGAAGAAGCACAAAAACTTGAAGACTATATCCTCTATGTTTATGACATCACCTATGGGGTTCAAGCGGACCGTTACCTCTACAAGCTCACTGGAATCGGTTTTTCGGCGGACCTTTATATTTCAACATTATGGACAAAGCAGATTCCTCAGGCCATGTCTTGTGGTGAGGTGAATGGGCGTTTAGAAAATCTACTCTATTTGCTTCCATCAAATGACCCTAAGTTTGCTTACATCACTGTTGCAAGTAATAATCTGCGTGACTTCTTTGTTGTCTATTACATGTTTGACGAAATTCAATATGAGATGGCTTCAATTTGCCGAACGCTTTTGGGTGAGAACTCTGAAGGCTATGAGTTTACTAAAGAAGAAGACCTTCGTATGCAGAGAAAGTTAGCGAGAGCGAATCACTTTCTACAGCTCTATCTACTCGGTAAGACAACTTCATTCCATAGTGATGATACAAAGTATGAAGGGTATCCAATGACTCTCGAAAAAATGGAAGATGTGAGAAAAGAGTATGAAAATTACGTTCCCCACCGTCCGATTTTCTACTAAGTTGAAGGTTTTACGGGAATCAGTTTGAAATTGAAATAACAATTGAAAAAACAATTGAAAAAACTAATAGATAAGAGGCCAAGGCATAATACCTTGGCCTCTTTTTTTGGGGAAATAACTAGTCGTTCGCTTGGGTGCTAGTTATTAACCTTGTTTTTTGTTGTTTTGATAGTGAGTAGGCAATTCGCGAATCAAAGTAAGTATCGCAGGTGATCAGCTCATCATTGCCAGGTTCAAAAGGAAAGCTCATCGACGTTCGCATCAGCTCTAGCTGCAATTCTTCAGAAAGAAGCTCTAAAATATCTTTACCGGCAAAGTTAAAAGCAAGTTTGTAAGAATCTTGTCGTAAAAAGCCAAGATCATTAAGAGCTTTAATTTGTACATTGGTTTTAGTGACTTCATCGTTTAAGAGGTTTCGCTGTTGCCCAAGCTGTGAGATTTCAAAACTGAGCCTTTGAATGTTTCTTTCACCCTCGCGCACAAGAGACTTAATTTCCGCAAGATCACTAGAAAGTTCTGAATGTTCAGTCTTGGCTTCCGATTCCATGCTGGCAAGATTTTTAATTTGCCCATCGAGGCTTTGGTTTTCGGTGCGAATATCAGAAACTTGAGTTTCAAGGCCTATGCGATCAGAGGTCATTTTCTCTAAAGAAGCTTGAAGATTTGTCAGCTCTGAATTTTTCTGAGAAATAGCAGCGTCGAGTTGGCTGATCTTAGTCGTTTCTGAAACGAGCTCTTTTTGTGCGACTCTTAACTCTTCATTTAAGATTTCAAGACTATTTGTGCGCTTTTCAAGTTTCTTTCGAAGCTCTTCACCGCGCGCAAGCTCTTCTTGCCAAGCCACATAGCGACTGCGCTTTAAAAAGCCAAAGCTTGATCCTTCCCACTTTTCTTTAAGCCTTGCCGCTGTTTTTACAGAGTCCTCGATTTCAGAACTCGTCTTTGAAATCTGTTTTTGTAAATCGGCTGAAAGCTTTTCTTTGGCGAGGACTTGGGCTTTAAGATCCGTTGAATTTTCTAAAGCCTTACTATGAGCATCACCTAAATCACTGAGAGCGCGACCAATTGATAGCACGCTGGATTCGGCTTGCTCGATTTGTAGGGCTAAACGCTCTAAATCAGAATCGATCAACTGAATTTCTGAATCGTTGAGAGTTTTCTTATCGCGATTCAGATCAAGACGTCTTTTAACATCTTCAAGACGCTCTAAAGCGATGTCGACTTGGCCTTTTTTGATTTCTTGGCGTTCAAGATTTCCGAGGTGATTGGTTTGCAGAATTTTAAGTTCGTTTTCGGTCTCAATTGAAGCTTCGCTATTTCGCTGAAGCTCCATCTCAAGTTCTTCAATGGAAACTTCTTTAAGACCAATAATACCTTTAAGGCGATTATTAAGGGCCTCTTCAAAACCCTCTCTAAAAAAGACTTGATCCTGTTCTTCTTTCATACAAGCAAAAGTATGGGGCCTAAATAAAAGGTTTCCGCGCGACTCAAAAAACAAACCGTCTTCTTGTAAAAAGCTTCCTTTCATTTCGTAAGAAACAGTGTAGCGTCCCCCTTTAATTGAAAAGATATGGCTGTCGCTTGAAAAAACGCCATCTAGTTCTTGATCCATGGGTTGAACGGGATCAGTACCTGCGGTGTCGACATCGGTTTGTTCTTCTTCGTCGAGGTTGGGTTCTGGTGGGCCGGGCAATTGATCGTCGACTTTAAGATCAGCGCTCAGTTCGACAACCAGGTCTTTAATAAAAAGACTTTTTCTTTGGGCGTCGCTGAGGTCATTTTGATGAGAACGGTCGGTAGCATCCCCAAGTGTTCCATCAATTGTTCTGTCAGGTGAGTCCGAACCGGTGTTTCCGCCCTGAGATGGAGTACAAGCTCCGAGAGCTGCGATTAAAAAACTTAAGAGCAATAATTTTGCGTACGTAAAAGACATATTTCCCCCTGAAATAGTGTTGTTTGAGACGATTAGGCGACTGCCCCTGAAAAAAGTCTATTGAATGCCATGAGTCGGACTTCGGAAGTGTTTGCTGGGAGCAAATCCTTGATTCGCCGCACACCCATTGGTACTTAAATGCCATGCAAGAAAGCCCTAAAAGCCTTTGTTTTAGAAGTATACTGTGTGAAGAGTTCAAGCTTCGCTCGGAGAAAAATCCGGCTTACTCTTCGCGGGCTTTCGCAAGAGACTTAAATCTTTCGCCGGCTTTTTTAAGCCAAGTTCTTTCGGGCAAACGAAACCTCAGCGAAGAAAAGGCTGTGGCCATTGCCGAGTGCCTTAAGTTTAATGGGCAAAAAACAGATGAGTTTATCGCAAGCATTCGTTTTGAACTTTCTAGTGACGAAGCCTATCGCAAAAAAGTATTGGACGAGTTTTTTAATCGCTATCCGGACTTTAAAGACTACTTCGATACGACGCTTGCTAATTTCCATCCCATTTCTGACTGGTACTATTTTGCCGTGGTCGAACTCAGTAAAAATAAAAACATAAAACTCAGCCCCAAAAGTCTTCATCAAAGATTGGGACTCAGTTTAGAACAAGCCCATGAAGCCCTCGAAACCCTCGAAGATGTGGGACTCCTTGTAAAAGAAGAGGGCCGGTACCGAGCGGGCAAAAATGCTTATCTAGCAGAAGTGATTAACTCTGAAGACATTCGAAAATTTCATAAGCAACATTTACGGCTCGCAAAAGTGGCTGCCGATTATCAAAAGGTGAGCGAGCGAAGCTTGTCTGGAACCACCATGGCTTTTTCAAAGGATAAATTGAGCGAAGCCCAAGAATTAATTAACAAGCTTCATCTAGATTTGATGAAGCTTTCTGATGGTGATGATGTGGATAGCGTCTATCACCTCGGTGTTCAGTTCTACCAACTCGATCGCCCGGCCGGTCGCTCACAGGTTGACCGGCAGACATCAAAAGGTCGCCCACAGGTTGACCGACAAAAATCAAAAGGCCAGCCACACGCTGGCCGACCACAAGCCAACCGGCCCCAACAGGAGAAAAGCCGATGAAGTATCTCTTAAGCCTCTTTATTTTAACGCTTTCACTGAACCTTTTTGCCGAAGGCGGTGGTCACGTCCCCAATGGTGGCGATGAGCTCAGACAGGTTTTTCATTCGGCACGAATCCCGGTCTCCCATGATATTTCTAATCTCAGTCCCTGTTCTTTTGACAGAGAGGTCCCGGGCGATGTGGTGCAATGGATTGTTGCCAATAAAGATCTCTTAGCCCAAGACATTCTCAACGCTCCCCATAAGTGGACGACCGATGAGCAAACGACCTGTGCCCTGACATTTCCTAGGCCGAATGATCCGATCTCGCTCTCCTTTCCGACCTGCCTGCGAAGCACTACTAATGCCGGTGCGGTCGAAAGACTTTTAATCCATGAATCCATTCATCACCTGGGTATCACCGATGAGGAGCAGGCCGATTATCTTTCCCGCTTAATCTATTTTGCGCCGACTTTTCCCAGCTGCCAGGGCGAGAGTATTCTCACCCGAAAAAACCATATGGTGACGGGTAATTTTGATGCCTGCCTTTTTTCAAAAGGTCAGTACCAGTGTTTGAATCCCGATGGACGCATTCAAGGGATTCTTGATTTAATGCCACTCACAGAAGTGAGTAGCCTTTCGTTTGGTACCAAATCAATTTGTTATATCCAGGGTCTTAAGGTGGATTGCCAGGAGCAAAACGCCATGGGATTTGAAGCCGTCAGTATTCCGCGCCACACAGAAAAAGTTTTTGCCATTTACACCACCGGTAAAAACTATGCTCTCGTGGATGAAGCAGGCTTATTACTATGGGGGCAAAACCCGGGCGCTCGAGTCAGCCAGCTTTTTCGCATGAAGGAATTTGCCTTGGGTGATCGCCTGTCTTGCGCCATTCAATCGGGTCAGGTTTTTTGTACTTCCATGCAAAGCTCAGATCACAAAATTCGATTTAAAACTATCGGAGATCTTGTTAATCCCCGAAAAATTTCAGTAGGCCTGCAGACGGGAAGGGCTTGTGCCATTGATGACCTGGGCTTGGCTTGCTGGGTGGAGGGTGATGAACGAGTTCAGTTTAGGTTTCCCGAAATCCAGTACCCCATGGATGTGGCCATGACCTCTGGATATCTTTGTGTGAACGATAACCACCGGATGCGATGCCGCGGCTGGGATGTCAATCAAGAGTGGGTCGACTTCGGTACACCCGGAAGAATTGAGAACTTATCTTCACAAATAAATGAAATTTGCTACTCAACTCCAGAGTTTTTTGACTGCATTCGCTTGTAGAAAGTGACTGAATTCACAATATTTTTTCGCCTCGATCGCCTTTTCGAAGCCCCTTGTGACCAAAAAAGTCAGCAAGGGACATTGTAATATTTATTCGGCACCTCTATTCAATAAAAATAGATCGGTGATTCCAGGCAGTTATCACTGCGTTTTAGGGCCTTAAGTAGCAAGCCATATATAGATGTCCTGGAATAAATCTTGTACCTACCAACAGGGTTCTCGGACGTTTGTTGGTTTTGGACTTAAAAGCTGTGCTAGCCGAAGAATCGAGTAGGGACCTTAAGATTCACAGGCAAAATAGATTCGATCTCGTTATCCGTCACAACCAATACTCTCCGAGTGGTAGAAATGAGCCCTGGGCTCGATTGGTTTTGGAGGATTACCTTGAACGTTTTCAAATTACCTTATTGGCAGCAAGTGAAGAGTTTGGGCTCAAGCGCACTTAAAGTGGCGGCCCTCACAAGTTTTGTCCTAGGGCTGACCCATTGTAGCTTTAAGACTCCCGAAGGAGAAACTCCTGCTCCCACCGATAAAGAAATCTCAAAGGGATTCTTTGTTTCTAAGAACCAAAACAAGAGTAAGACTTTTCTTTGTGGTTGGGCTTCGGTATCGGCCGCTGGCTTTTGGGGCAAGCGCTTTATCACGCACAACTACCAGCGCGCTGAGCACTGTAATATACAATTTAAAATCACAGAAGACGCCCTCATCGGTGTTTTAATTAATCCAAGCTTTCCGGATGAGCCCGATCGCTGGACAGAGATGATTCGCATCCCGATTACAAAGCACTACTATCTCGAAAAAGCCAGAGACTCGCGCGGGCGAACCACCAACGATACGGTCGAAAATAGCAGCCGCAGTATGTGGGATGCCAGACCCTACATGAAGCTCGCCTTTTCGAGCACGCAAATTATGAATAAGAGCTATGGTGTTCTTTGGGGTGGAAGCCGCATTACGAGTGTCGATGACATCGAAATGACTGAGCACAATGGCAAGAGTTACTTAGCATTTACCGCCAATGTTACCAGTAGCATTATCGGTTCTGAGTACCAGGGGCGATTTCGCTTTAACTTTTTAGAATTTGACCACGATCCGAGCTTTCAGCCCGTGGCCTACAGCGATCGCAATGCCAAGTTTTTAAACGTCCTTCACGTTATGGGTAAGAAGCACGATGGTGTTTATCAAGCGCTCAGTGCCGCCCACTGGAAGCTGGACCCAGAAAACCCCCAAGAAATTTATCTTCACGGCTTTCCGGAAGAATATGTGCCGATTGCTGAAGATGTGATCAAAGAGTGGAACATCGCCTTTACTCAAGTATTTGAAGGCCTTGGTAACTACCGCAGTAATTACAAAAAATACTTAAAACTTGTGACCGATGTGGAGCACGAATACGCCTTTGATTTGCGCTATCCCACCATCAAGTGGATTAGCGATAAAGAAATCAGTATGTACGGACCCCTCGGTATTGGTATGGCCCAAGCCGATGTGCTCAACGGGCAAATCAAATGGGGTGGAGTCAGTATTTTTGGTGGGATGATCGAGCGCTACTTAAAGCGTTTCTTACCAACCGATTCGACGGGCGAAGTTTCGTCCCAGTCCATGACTCAGCTCCATAATCTAAAACTGCCAAAAGAGAGTATTCAGTTTATTCAAGAAATGTCTAAGGCCGATGGTCTGCACCAGGATTTCATGGCGCAAATGGGTTTTAACGATCCCGTGGGTCTTGATGGCATGATCGGTGAGAGCCTTGGTCTGGATTTAAATGTTCCTGATAATCAAAGAAAGATAAACCAGTACACGGCCTTTCTTATGCAGGATGCGCAAAAAGAATTTTCGCAAATGCTTCGCGAATCCCAAAGGGTTTCCCGGGGATTTAGCTGGCAAAGCCTTATGGGTTATCAGCCGATACCATTAAGAATGTCCCAGGAGCCCAGCACGACTCCTGTTGCCCCAACACCCATTGATCCAACAGAGCTTCGAACCGAAGACATCACTGCCGGTGTTGAAAGCCTTGATCAAAACACGGCCTTTGCGTGGACCAATGGTCACACCCAAGATCTTGATCGAAGATTTATTGATATCGCTGGAAGCTGGCTTCTTGAAATGTCCAATCGCGAAAACAACCTCGATTACGTCACCGGTATGAGACGCATCGTAAAAGAACTTCTCTTACACGAAGTGGGTCACATGCTCGGTCTCGGTCACCAGTTTAAAGAAAACATTGTGCCCAAAGACGGAACCGTTCCAGCCAAATACATTGATGGCTTTGCCGACGGTGATACCGAAGCTGAGCGCCAGGGCTTAAAAGCTCTTGCCACAAAAGAAAAGGGATTTACCAATACCACTTCTGTCATGGGTTATCGTGATCCGCGCTCTGAGATCTTAACGACCTATGAAGATATGAAGCCCGGAATTCAAGATATCCTTTCTCTCAGATATATTTATCGTGGAGAATATCCGACATATAAGGATGAGGCGAGTACTCCAGATTTCAAATTTGCTTCAGTTCCGGGGAACGGAATCATTCCAGAAGCGGACCCAGAAAATCCTGAGTATAAAACCGCCTTCATGCCCACTTGTAATGACTATGAAGCCACTCTCGGTGTGGACCCCTACTGTAATCGCTTTGATCGCGGCAATAAAGCCGGCGAAATTGTCGATAACTACTTTGTTGGGATCAAAGACAATATCGTAACAACCTTGTTTTCGTTTACGAACCAGTCGGGAACCTCTTCGTGGAGTCGCGAAGGATACCTTTGGTACAAGGCCATGCGAATTCTTGGTCGCGTTCGAATTTTTTACGATTACATGAGACAAAAACCAGAATTTCAACCACTCATTAGAAAGATTGCCGAAGAGGAGCAAAACCTTCTCGACTTCTATGACACATGTACGGGGGCGAGCCGCCAGAACTCACTCTTGGTTGAGATTTTTGACGATCCCGCCAATGCCGAATTTAAAGAACTTTGTCAGGTCAATGGCCGCGTGATTGAAGAGTATGAAAAAATCATGAGCCTCACGGCGACCGATTACACGCGCTATGATTTTGATAGCTATGTATACCCAGGTGGACTGACCGGTGGTGATGTGACCACAGATTGGTCGCGCTTTATGGGAACTTGGCAGGAACTCACAGCCATTCCTTTAAAAATCATGAGTCTTTATAATTTAACGACCGTGCGCCCGTTTGTGGCCTGGTACTTTGGGCCGATCCCAAGGTATGCCGACCCTTCAGCCTTGTATACTTATGCTTCCCTTTATCCGCTTCAGTATACAAAGGCCCTATCATCAGCCGTTGCCAACAACCTCAGAGACGGAAGTAGTGCCGAAAGTGAAACGACGGTGGTGGGACGTTTAGTACCCTCCATTGGTGCCATGTCCTTTATGATGTACTTTAGTAACGACTCCCTTTACTTTCCCGATGAGTTGCTCACGCGAATTCGCGAACAATCAAGCTTTAATATAAAGGGCGGAATTGTTCTTTTTAAGGAGCATTACAAGCACAATAATAACTCTCGGGTGACTCACTTTTCGGCCAATATCTACGATTTCCAAACCCGTTCATTTACACCGGTGGATTCGGTCTATATGTTACCGGGCGGACGTTTTATCGCCAAAGGCCAGGGTGAGAGTTTTATCCTGCCCATGGGTAAGGTGAAATTCTTTGGTCAGAGTAAAGAAGACAAAGGGGTGGCCTATGGTTACGCCATCGTGATCGAGTCTGAAAAGGATCGAAAAGATCGCCTCTCTTCGGTGAGTGTTAAAACAGAGCTTAAAACCCTCCACGATCGCTTCTTTGATAACTGTATTAATGGCCCACTCTATGACAATGGTTTGAGCTATTACTTTAACGAAGAAAACTTTGAAGGTTTTGAGTACAGTCAAAACATCGGTGGTCAGCCCCTCAAGCAAGATGACTTCTTTGTTTCAATCGACCGCGCTTTCGAAAAATACTACTCCGAAGGAATTTCTGGTAAGGAACTTCCCGAGAGAAGAGATTGTACCGAAGCCCTTCGCGGAATTATCTCTGTCGGTGGTTCGGCAGCATTACTTAACGGTCAGTTCTTTTTACCTGTGCTTAGCGTGATGGAGAAGAACTGATGAAAAAGATATTTTTATTGATCAGTTTGAGTTTAGTGATTTTTGGTTGCGATACCGAAAAGGTGGTTAAAAACCGCCACGAAGCGTCTCCTCAACCAGAGGCCCTTGGTGTCGAGGTTTCTAAACAGCTTAAAAACTACGATTCCGAGAGCGTGAATGATTTAGCGAGAGATTTGATCGAGGCCACGCGCAATGGAACGGCCGGTGATTATATGGGTCTTATGGAACAGGCTCGGTCCTATGTGGTCAATAGCGAAAAGGTGGCATCTCCTGAAGCCCTCGAAGATGATTCTTTGATTCGCCTTCTTACGGCCTATAACTTGGGACTTCTCAGAATGGTTGGCGAAAACCACGCTTCGGTGACAAGCACAGACCTCAACCAGAACTGGCTTCATGAGTATGTGAATTTATTGAAAATCGGTTGTGGCGAAAACCTGACCGAATGCCAGACGGTGAATTTCTTTAAGACTGATACCTATAGTTATAAAGTGGTTTACCACTATATAAGATTGCGTCTGACAAGCTTTGGTGACGAGCCGACTCCAGAAGAAAATAAAGAACTTCTCAATCTTTTTGCCTTTTCACTCGAATTGAGAAAAGGGCCCGATTCAGAACTGGATTTACTCTTCCTAAGACATTCTTCAAAACTGATCTCCTATCTCGAAACGGGGAGTCGTCAGGAGCAAGCATCGCGAACTAAATTTGTACGAGTCGTTAAGCTCTTATTAGAGTGGCTCGATCCCAGTAAAACCAATTCCGATGATTTTCAACAATTTTTAATTGATTTCAAACCTTGGAGTTACTCGCAAAAGACCAATAGTGATCTCGGCTTTGCCGCACAAAAGCTCTTTGAGTTGTCTACTGAGATTCTTTTGCAAGATCCAGAAATCGTTGCCTCTACTTTTAGAGACGAAATTACGCGAATTCGCGAAAAAGAACAGGATATCGCTGGAACCTACTTCTATCGCGAAAAAGAATTTCAAGGGGCAGAGCTTAAGGCACTGGCTCAAGGGATTCAGTTTACCTCTATAAAGCCCCAAGACGATGTAAATCTCTTTATTATCGATCGCTTGTTTTCGGGTCACTTGTCGATTGCCGATGTGACTTCGATTTGGCAGCAGATTCCAAAGCCTACGGTCGATGGTAAAACAGCACAGACACGACTTTTAGAGACGGCCAATTCCTATCTCAAGATTCGTATTGCGGCCCTTTCGGCGCAAACGACTAAGAATCTCGCCAATCTCTTTTTTGAATTTGATGAATCCCGAGTCGATCGCCTGCAAAACGTTCTTAGAAAGAGTCATACCTTGACGCGCGAGTGGTCCCGCTTTTTAGATCGGGTCAACTTCGTTAAGAACTTTTTAGAAAGTAATTTAAAGGCCGGTAGATGGTCGACTCAAGAATACCTTAAGACAGAGCGTAACATAACGGTTTTAAGTGAGAATATTAAATTCTTTCTCACTTATCCGAATATGATGATCTATAGCTATCTTCTTCGCGGTCGCGAAGTCGAGGGCCTATCAACCTGGTTTGACCAAGATGTAAAGGTCGACGATGCCTCGATTTTAAGAATGTTCAAAGGCAGTGAAGGCATGTGGTTTCGCTTTGGTGGCGATGAATCAAGTATCAATAAGATTCAGGCTTTGTTTTCGGTCTACTACATGATGAACTTTGCAACGGTGAACATCTTTTCGAGCGTTTACGACGAAAAGGCGTCTTCGTCTTTTTCGGAGACCTATTTTTACTCGTACCTCATTGAAAAGCTTCTTTTTTCGATTAAGTCGTCTATGATTGCCGATCGAAACTCTCTACGCAACCAAGTCAACGATGTGAAGTTTCTTGAGTTCCGAAGAGAGTGCCGACGTTTTGAAGGCCAACAGAAAATTCAGATCTCAAAGTACCTCGAAGATCTCAACCAATTTGCCCTTTTTGATATCGCAAAACCTTTGGTGAATTTTTATGCCCAAGATTCTTCAGCGGGAGTGACCGGAGCTGATGTGAATAACCTGATTCTTGAACTTCGTGCCATTGTGGTCGAAAGAGAAATGGTTGTTCGCCTCGTGACCCACATGTACGAGAAGACCCTTGAGAATTTAGCATCCAATGGCATTATTAGCGATACCCTTAAAGAGAGTAAATTTTCGACCTTTAGTACCTTGATTCAGAACCAAATGAACGAGGTGGACTCTCTTAAGCGCGAGATTAACTCTTATATTAGCCAGCACAATAAGCTTGCCGATACGTGCTTGCGCCAGTTCTTCGAAAAAGAGTTTCAAGTCCAAGAGTATATTAATGACTACTTCGAAAAGTATTTTACAAAGGTCTACTTTGAGTTAGCCCGTCGCCGTGGAAAGGACGAAGCCTTCTTTCAGGAGCTTCAATCCCAAGGTGTGACGGAGCCAGAGATCAGCCTTGATGTGAGTGGGCCAGGAGGCTACAGCGGTTACGAAGGCCGAATTAATGAACAACAGTATTCGCTTCACAAAATCGACCTCTTACTGACCTTAAAGAAAGTTCTCGAAAATGGTGGTCAAAGTCTAAATATCGGTTCGACCGACCTTAAATATACCATCGATATGCCTGTGGACTTTACGCGAATTAAGCTGATCGAAAATCCAAATAGCAATGACATTCAACTCATTCCTTGGTCCGAAAACTACGAGCAGTTTATTAAGTCAGCTTTCAGGGCCCTTTACTGGTCTGAGGGATCTGGAACGAGCAAGAAGTACATGCTCGGTTGGGTTTACGGAATCGAAGATATTAACTTTGTTAAAAACCGCTTTGATGTCCTTCTTGAGCAATATGTTACTGGGCAGCTCGATGAATACGACCGTCAGTGTAACAAGCGCGAGATCACCCAATGTGCTAAAAAGTCCTATGAAATTACCGCCGATGAATTAGTGCACGATTACTTGAGCTGGATCGAACTTCTGCATATGGATGAAAAGGACCTGGCCCTTTATCAACGGATCGAGAAGCTTTCAAAGTTTGATCAAGCGGTGATACTTAAGATGTTCTTTGCCGATAATAATGTGAACAAGCCACTCACATTCTTTGATAATTACTTTTTGACCTTGCGAGGACATGTCTTTCCAAAGCTCGATGTGAAGTTTAATAACGCCCTTAAAAATGGGATTATGGCCACTGTTCACTTTTACGAGGCACAAAGGGATCTTTTAGACTTCTTTTTTAATCCGCCAGATTACTTGATTTCTGAGTTGAGAAAAGAGTACATGCACTTCACCTATGGGCTTCTTGATAAGACGCGCTCTTTTAAGGTGGCCATCGATAAGCTCGAAGAAGAAATGGGCTCGGTACAAGCTTTCAGGTTTGAAACAGCCAGAGACCCCATAGAGTCGAAGTCGCGCTCAGGAAATATTGAGTTGATCGACAGTGAAGAGATTGAGGATTTTAAAAAGTATGTGGATAAGAATTTCTATCAGCGAACTTTGAATTTTTATAGCGTTGGGCAGGGAGAGTCCTATTTTACGGACTATAAGCCCATTGAGTGCTTTTACCGAGAGGGAGCTCCTGGGTGTACAGAATAGATCTGTCCTCGTATTTTAAAGGATTTTTGCCGCTCCATTTGATGCTCTTATTGGTGATTGGAGGGGTGGGGCCAGCCTGTACAAATGGTACAGCACCGCCCAGTCAAATCCACGAAACATCTCCCGAAAGGGAGCGGCTTGGGGTCGCAGACCCTGTGCTCGACACTCTTGCGGTCAATGAGTCCAATGAAATCTACAAGCAAGATGAAGTGACTGAGCCCGGCGAGTTAGAGGCTCTGATTAAAGAAGCACTTTCGAGCGAGAAGGTCTTGGACCTTGAAAATGCCAGATCCGATGTTTTTAGAAGTCGGTTAAATCTTATCAACCGCTCACTTCTCGCCCTCATCGACGCTGAAAAATACGCAGAACTTCAAGGGCTCATTCCCCATTACATGGCCTCGATCCAATCTAATTGTGAGATCGAAAAAAGAGATTGTGAACTCTTGATCATCTACAAGCAGGATCACTTCAGTCATAAGGTGTTTTTTGAAATCGCGCGCCTCGCTCAAGCCCAGAAAATTCAAGTCAGCCCCCACTGGTCGCGCTACGCTCTCATGAGTTATATCACTCAAGTGGGCGATCTCAGTCGTGAGTTGCAGGAGTTTTTCATTCTGCATTCAGCTGAACTTAAAACAGAGCTTTTTTCTGGTGATCCGTATTTACAATCAGTATTTTTTAGAGCTCTTACGGTGATCACACAAACTATTGGTAGTGAAGATACAGAAGCCATCGAGCGCCTTGCCAGAGAATTCAAACCCTGGCTTTACCGTACGGATGATCTTTCGGAGATGAATCGCATTCGAAGAATTCTTTGGCCCCTTTGGGCCCAGGCGGGAACTTTACCGCAAAATTTGATTGAAAGTGACTTCATGGGTGATTCGAAGTCAATGGCCCATTTAACAAAAATCATCCCGGATTATAGTTATACGTTTTTTAATCTCGAGCCGATTCAAAACTATGATCTCTGTCTATTTAGTTTAGATCGAATTTACCGCGGACTTCTCGAGTACTCTGATTTAGATCAACTTTGGAGTCGAGCAGGAAGTGACGAAAAGGCCCAGTGCCTTGATCAGGTCGACAACTACCTCAGTCAGCGTTTGATCGTTGAGTCCTTGCAGTCGGCTGAGAAACTCCTCGAAATCCTCACCTATGTTAAAACCCAGGCCAGTAGTTCGTCGTTTCTTAAAGAACTGCAAAATAAATTAAGACCCACTAAAGACTCCATCGTTTCTTTGCGCGAGAGTTTTGGCCGGGTACAGACCTTTAGTTTTAGAATCCTTTTGCCACCGAGTGTGACTCGATACGATGAAATCGAAAAGCGCTTTCTCTCTCTTTCTAAAAACCTAAAGATGTTTATCGAGTACCCAGCCATTATGGGAGCTCTTTACCATTTAAAAGATATTAAGCAAACGAGTCTCAACGCCAATTTTCAATTGATTGAAGTCAATGCCGAAAAGCTCTTAACAGAGTTTATTCAGGGTTTTGGCATGCCCATTTTTGAGTTAGGTCTTGATGAGGGTGCTTATCGGTATCCGAGTCAGCTTGAATTCATGCATTC
The DNA here is from genome assembly GCA_030427805.1 of Bdellovibrionia bacterium. Taxonomy (GTDB): domain Bacteria; phylum Bdellovibrionota; class Bdellovibrionia; order Bdellovibrionales; family JAGQZY01; genus JAUHWN01. The sequence continues at coordinate 303,968 of JAUICP010000006.1, read as the reverse complement.
GTTTTCGTTTGGACTGGGAACCGGCTTTTTTCAAAAACTCGAGATTGCTGATGACGAGATTTATAAGTTCGTCGTCAATCACTACGCTATTAATCAGTTAAAGTACTTTGAAGATCAGTTGCAGTTTTTTAAAGACTCCAATTCTTCCCATAAATACTACAGCCTGGCTCCCTTTTGCCGGCCTGAATACGACGCCTTTGTCGCTGGCCGAGAAGTCGAAGCATCAGATTACCTGATTTATCTATCGAGTATCGATACCCATACCTATACGGAATCCAATAACGGACTTTTGGTGTTTAACCCTTTTCAACAGAAATTTAATGAGTTCCTGTCTTACTTAAGGATTGATGCCGCTAAGTACATTCAATTTAGAAGATTTTTGCGAAATCAGTTATCCCAGGTGGCCCAAGTTAAATCCACTTCACTTGGAACCGATAGCGAAATGGGTGTGAATGAAGAAATTTACCGCATCCACAAAGAGGCCGTTAACTTCGTTCACGATGTGACTGTTAATTCCTTTGAGTGTTATTCGGCCATACAAAACATAGAGGTTAAGAGAAGACTTCACATTATGTGGTTTGAATACCTGCACTTTGCAGAAATTCACAAAGCCATGACCGAAATGGCGAGTGGAGCTTCTTATGATGGGTTCAAGGACTATGATCGCCTTGGTCTGGCTCCACACCTCAATGAATTTACCCAGAACATTCATCCCGATCGTTATCGTTTAAGTCTTCTTGAGATGAGTTTGCGTTATGCCCACTACATGACCGAGGGCTCAGAGTTAGCTGCCAAACAATTGGGCCAGACGGGGAGCTATCAAATAAAGCCGCGGGCAAAAATTGAGTACAATCTGAATCGCTTTTCTGAGAGCGAAAAGAAGCGACACCAGTGGATTCCTTACCACCCGGATGTGGATGTTTTTATTGAGCGCGCTTTTAATTCGAGCTTTACAAAAATACAGAGAACCCAGGATATGGTGACCTGGGCCTTTAAGCTTCCGAGTGAGTCTAACTTATTTTATCTTATGAAGACTTTTTACGAGCTTTATATGACCAGTAATTACTTTAACAGCGAAGAGCTCTTTTATAAAAATAGCTCAGAGAAGTTATCAGAAGTCAGTCTTGAAGAGCTTTTTGAAAAGATCTCTGTGATCTATAACATCTATAGCTTAGATAACGTCCTCCCCAAGGAGGAAGGTGTGCCGAGCGAAGAGAAGCTTCTCGATCTAGCTAAGATGCCCCATTTCTTTGAGGACTTTAGAGATAATATCACCCGTTACCACACGACCTTGGCAGAAAACCCACTTTTAGATAATGGAATTACATCATTTTTGATTAAATATGACGGACTGACTCGGTACCCCTACGAATACCTATTCTCGACCCTGATGGACGAGTCTGATGAGAATCCACTTTGGATTGTCTTACTGAATCTCACCGATGCGCCCCAGGTTAAAAGCCCCGAAGGTTTAGGTGAGGTCGAAGCTTACTATCGAAGTATTGTACAGATGGATGGTTTGTTCATCCCGCTCAACGAAAAGTTCGAAGAGATGATGACGGGTTTTTATAACCGCCTGAGTGCCCATAGGCTCGATCTTGTGCAAGAGACTTTCTGCTATGCCCGTCAGAAGTCACTGGTCGACTACAGCTTTTTCAATCAGTCACGCACTGACCTGAGGATTTCACTATTGGATGATATTCACACCATGCCGGCCGAGGACATTGACCCGGAGCAGTTGGGTATTTTGCGGGGCTGGTCAGCTGAGTTCTACCGCATTTCTAAGGGATTTCTCGTTACAGAACCGGCGATCAACAAATATATGCTTCCTGAGAAGCCCGAGTATCCGACCTGTCAATAGTTTCCATTGGGATCTCCATGGGGATAGCTGAGGGGAAAGTCACTGTAAATTCCATCGTGAAATCCTTTTAAAAGCCCTAAAAATCCCTATTTCGGCTTGAATTTGCCCCTAAATCCAGACAATAATTCTGGCAGATTAAGGGGCCTTGCTGGGCATGGAAACGAGAACTCAAGGACAGAAAAAGTCCTCAAGAAAAAAAATTGATCTTTCGCGAATCAACCAAAATCTCGAAGAGATTTTTGCCGTCACTCTTGATGCGGTTCTAGTTATTAAAGACCAAGAGTTTGTGGAGTGTAACGAAGCCACGGTTCGCATGCTGAAGGCTAAAGACCGTGATCAGGTTTTAAATACTCACCCCTCAGAATTATCGCCCGAGTTTCAACCCTGTGGGAAAGAGTCATTTGTTAAAGCTAACGAAATGATCGCCATCGCTTTTGAGCGGGGCTTTAATCGTTTTGAATGGATCCACCGCCGTTTTGATGGCGAGGACTTTCCGGTTGAAGTGAGTTTGGTCGGGATTGAATCTGATGTCGACGGAAAACTTCTTTTTACTTTATGGCGCGATCTCACCGCAGAAAAAAGAGCCAATCGCGAACTGGTCCATCATTCAAAATTAGCCTCGATCGGACAACTCGCCGCCGGTGTCGGCCATGAAATTAATAACCCACTGGCCATCCTCAATGGAAACCTCGAGCGCCTCAAAAAGAAGATTGCCGAATATCAGGGCGCGCCCGAAAAGCTCGAAAAAGAAATCAGTAATATTCAAGAGGCCAGTGAGCGCATTCGCCGAATCGTTGATGGCTTGCGGGTCTACTCTCGTGCAGACAACGATCGAGTCGATGTCGTTTCTTTAAATGAAGCTCTCGAGCAAACCATGAACCTTGTTTCTGAAATTTACAAAAACGAGGGTATTGATTTAAAAGTGGTAGATACGCCCATTCAATTCTGCGTTCGCGGACAACTCGGTAATTTACAGCAAGTGATTATGAATCTTCTCAGTAATGCCAAAGATGCCGTCGAAAATTCGACGATAAAAGAAATTCAGGTGACTTTAACAGAGGCTGATAATGGTCGCGTTCGTTTAACCATTAAAGATAGCGGCGTGGGAATACCCCTAGAGATTCAAGATAAAATTTTAAACCCCTTTTTTACGACCAAAGAGGTGGGCCGTGGAACGGGGCTCGGATTAAGCTTTGTTAGTGAACATGTGAGTGAGATGGGCGGAAGCCTATCGGTCAAGTCAGTGCCAGGGCAGGGAAGTGAATTTACGGTGGAACTCCCACTGGATCGAGGCTGTCAGGGAGAAGATTGTCGAAAGTTTCCACGCTTTAAGAATTCACCGAGCCATTATCAGATTTCAGGAAAAGCATTGGTCATTGATGATGAGTCGCAGATTCGCGAAATACTCAGTGAATACCTCGAAGAGTTGGGTCTTGAAGTTTTTGAAGCCAAGAACGGTGAAGATGCCCTTCGCATGATTCAAGAGCAGGAATTCCACTTTATCTTTTCAGACTTTCATATGCCTGGCCTGAATGGCGATCGGCTGTTTGCCGAAGCCAAGCCCTACCTCAGTGAACTCACCAAGTTGATATTGGTGACCGGAGGAGTGAGTTTGCCCGAATTGAGAGAAGAAGATTCGCAGCTCACTGTCTATGAAGTGATCAAAAAGCCCTTTACAAAAGAATCGGTCGTTCAAGCGATCAAGTCCTGTACACAAAATTGATATCAGCTTTTAATATCTTTACCTTTTGGGCCTAAGAATTGCTCTTTAGTGCCTCGATGACTGATTCAACGCAATTACAGACATTTTCACGCTATTTTATTGCCACACTTCTGGCCTTTGCCGCCATTTTGGCGCTTCCAGGCTGTTTGGAGGGTAAAAAAGTAGCACCAGTTGAAATTCATAGACCAGATGGCTCAGATCCGAGTAAGCCAGATGGCGAAGAAGAAGGCCCTGAGGCCGAAGAATCTGCGGCTCGCGAAACCGAGTGTGATGAGGCAACTGAAGAGTGTGAAGAGGCTCCAGAAGCCGCCGCTGAAGAAGTTCAGAGAACTCCAGAAGTCTGTCTTTTTGAAAATACAATTGTAACTGGCGCGAGTATTTCTGCTGGTTTTGATACTTTTGGGAGTGGAGTGGCCCTCTTAGGGGTTACCGATCCCGATCAAATCACGAATTTTACTCCACAAACCAGTCCTAATCTCAGCCCCGGTTTGGCTCTCGCTGGTCGCCATGGCGGAGTATTAGCTAATTTTGCCGAAGCCACGAGCACTCCCCTTGGCTCGGACCAAGTTGATTACCTTTTAAGAAGTTCAGAATTTTCTGAGGCCAGTGTGATTGTGGCTCTCGATCTCTATTATTGGGATTCTGTTTACGCCAACGAAGATGAAGGTCTTTGTACTCAGGCTGTTGATTCGATCGGCCCTTTAATTGATGGAGCTCGCTCTAATAACACGGCCTTGATTTTGGGTAATGTTCCCGTCGAGCACGAATTTAACGGAGCTCCACGAATCGCTGGACAAGGTCTCAACCAAGCCGCCATGGATCGCGCTGCTGAATTGTTTCGGCTATTAGCGCCCGACTGGCAGCCGCCCCATAGAGAGTGTCTCGAAGCATTGAATGCAGAAATTTCTGAGCAGTGTACGGCTGATCGCGATTGTTACATCATCGACTTCTTTAATGTTATGAACGAAGTTTCTCGCGATGACTTTACCGGTGAAATCATAGTAAATCACCCAACCGAGGGAGAGATCAGTTACACTTACGATCAGCTCCGCGTTTCTGGAGATATTCACTTTACTCAAGATGGTTCAGACGCAATTCAAGCGATTATCCTCGAGAAGATTAATACAGCACCACCGAGTTGTGCTGGAGCCCCTTCAGCTGAATAGAGTCGCCCAAAAATATAATCCTGTTCGACTTGGTTCTTCGAAGCCAGGACTTACTTTTAGTTCTTCGAAGCCTGGGCTTTTTATGGCTCTCCTGTAAAAAACCAAATCTTTTACGCAAGCTCTCAGCAATCTATCTATATATTAGAGTCCGATGACACTGGTTTTATCTGTCGATAAAAGACCGACAACACTGATTTTGAGTATCGAGTTGTCAGGAAAGCCTCACAAGTAGCATCTAAGTACCCGTAATTACAGTGCTAATAGAGTTGCCCGTCAAATACTGTCTCGCGGTGGTGCAATAATCAAATTAAGCAAAGGGGCCATTCACTCCCCCAACTTACAGAAAGGAAAATCGTGAAAGCGCGACTTAGTTTTAAATCCTATAAAGGTTTTGTTCATCCCGAGTGGAATAGCTACTTGAAAGCTGGTGGACTCAATCACTTGGACCCTCGATCCAGTTTGGTCAAAGAAGGTTTAAGAGTATGGGCCGAAAGACTCAAGGATGCTTTTCGATTTTCGGGAAACTCGGTTCAGGTCAAAAAGTCGAAGCACTTTATGGTGTTTTCTTCTCTTGAATCTGAAGAACTCGAGCAGTTACTTAAAAGAGCTGAGGAATTTTACTCACAGTTTATGTCTTCGCCCTTAAAAGAGATTATTGATGAAGACTTGGTCATTCCGCTGATTCTTTTTAGAGATAAAGAATTAATGCTCGACTACACTGAGCACTATGTGAATTTAAATAACCAAAACCTGGGGCTCAACACCGCTGGATTCTTTTTAACTTCGGCTGAGTATCCACAGATTATTTTGCACGAAAGTGACGACTACTACGCCATCGAAAGAACCCTCAGCCACGAACTAACTCACTTTATTTTGCGAGATTTTAATCTGCCCGTGTGGATCGACGAAGGTTTGGCAATGACGTTTGAGCATATTCACTTTCCTAAAGAGGGTGGTATGAATTACTTCGATATCAGAGAAGCTGAGGCCACTTGGGCCCAGAGAACCAATATAAAGGCTTTTCTGAGCGGTAAAGCCTGGAACTATTTAAGACCCGAGTTTACCTATGGTCTTTCAGAGTCTCTGGTACAACTTTTACTTGAGGACCTAACCACCGAGGAGTTCATTAACTTCTTGAAAATTGCGAACTACCAAGATGGTGGTCGCAAAGCTTTCTCTACTTTCTACGAAGGAAATTTAGAAAGATATATCGTTAACCTATTTAAACCCGGAGTCGAACACATGTTCGCACTCTAACTCTCTCACTTGTTCGATGAGAACCTATTCATTCACTCTTGCAGGCCAATGGCACTACCACCATTGGCCTGCATCTTTTAAAAATACTGTATTCAGTATACAGTTAACCGTATACTGAATACTGAAAATTAAATCCATAGGGCTTGAAATTCTAGTTTGGCCATTGAAAATGCCGGATTCACCGTGATTGGGAGGAAAATGTCAGATCCAGGAAAGAGTTTTAAATACGTTGGTATTGGCATGGGATTCGTCGCCCTTGTATCGGGCTATTTCTTTTTTACCCATCTCGATGTTTATCTCTTTGCCGATACCGTCCCAGGGGAAGTTGTTGATCTCGTAAAGGATACGTGCACGAGTTCTTCTGACGATGGGCCCAGTCGATCCTACACCTGCTATGCTGAAGTGATTAAGTACACCTACGACGGAAGGGATTATCAGTACACGTCGACGGTGAAGAGCTCGAATCCCACTCCTGTTGGAGAGACAACTAAAGTTTACATCGATCCGGATCAACCCCACAGGCCCAAAGAAGTTGGCTTCTGGCTGCTCTTTTCGGGGATTTGGTTTTTAGTGAGCACTATTCTTGCGGTCGCTTTCACCTATGCCAGCCGTCAGAGTTCGGGCCTCTCGGTAAGCGCTCGAATGAGTCAGCGCTTTAATTACGGCACCAATAAATTGAAAGAGCGTTTGTTGACGTCCATGACTCCCGAAGAAAAAGTTGAGATTCAACGCTTAGCTCGAGATGAAAGTGTCATCGAAGCCATCAAATACACGCGAGGAACCCTTGGCTGTGGCCTGCGCGTGGCTAAAGAAATCGTCGAAGAACTGAAGGCCGACGATTACTGATTGGTGTAGTTGTGAAGAAGGGCGATTTGGTCGTCACTCAATGCGGAGTTAAGAACCGTTAGGTCACCAATCGCACCAATAAACTCGAACTCATTATAAGGGTAGTTTTGTTGACCGATAATGAGGGGGTGCGAATTGTTTCGAAGCTTTTCGGTTTCAGCGAAGGCTTGAATAAAAGCGCCATCGACATAGAGTCTCACTTCTTGATCGGCATAGCTAAATACCACCGCCACCGAGTGACTTTCGTCGATTCCCACCTGGTTCGTTACACAGTGTGAACGGTAGGCTAAAGAGGCCGTATTGTACTCAAAACAAAACCTCTTGTCCTTATTCCAAACGTAAAGACCGTAGTTATCGTCATCGCTTGAACCTTTTTCGAGGAGCAAAGAAGCCGGCTGACCCGAAAGGTTCATAACAGATCCATCCCAACGAATATTTAAAAAGACAGTGAGTTCTTCTTCGGCTTGGAGGGCCGGGGAGTCCAGTAGTACAACGGGCTCGTCGCCTCCTTCAAACTCAAGGGCCCCATCAATAATCTCTGGGCAATTGGGCTCACAGCCCTCAGGAAGAATGTCTTCAGAAATGGTAACTCCACTGCCAGCCTGAATGGCTGCCACTTCAAGACCATTACAACTTAAAGATAGACCGCGATTAGAAATTTCAACATCAGAACTGTTGTCACAAACATACTGGAGCGTTTCGTTGAGGCCTTCAACATCGAGAACATCACTACCGTTTGCCTGGGTGAGAGATAAAGAGAGAACATTACCGATGGCATCAAGCTCGGCATGGCTTAAAGAAATCTGCCATGAACCAAATCCGCTACAGCTACTCGTAAATTCGTTGGAGTCGATGGACAAAATCACATTGCCGTGGAGTACATTACAATCTCCAGAGAGAACAATTTCAGATTCATCGAGTAGAAATTCAAATGAGTTTTGGTCAACGGTCAGTGACCTGAGGAGAGCTTCATCGGCAAGATCCTGTTCTTCGTCGGTCGGCTGACCTTCACAGGCGAGAAGACCTGCGCTCAGTAGGATACAAAGTAATAACCTTAGCTCTTTCATCTTGGACTCCAATCAACGTTCTACGTGCCCTGATATAATACTTATCGGGGGACTTTTGCTGTCCTTTAGGCTTGTTAAGGAATCATAAGAATATTTAAGATCTCAATCTGGCGCGGATTGAGGTGGTCATAAATTGCAGGAGACCGTTTCGAAATGAAACAGCCTCGGCTTGGTATTAGAGAATGTTTTGTTGTTGGCTATTGGAAAAGGGGTTTGATCCACAAGGTTTGGTGGCGGCCAGGGCCAATCGAGATCACATCAATCGGAGTGCCCACTTCGTTGCCAATAAACTGAATGTAGTTTCTGGCATTCGAAGGAAGGTCCGCCAAAGTCTTAGCATCTTGCAACGATTCATCCCAGCCGGGTAACCACTCAACAACCGGTTCTGCCTGGTGCAGGTCCGTTGCCGACATGGGCATGTCTTTAATCGTTTCACCCTTTAATTTATAAGAGGTGCAGACACCAATTTGATCCATTCCGCTAAAAACATCGAGCTTGGTCAAAGCGATATTGGTAATTCCGTTGATGCGAATGCTGTAACGAAGAGCCACTAAATCGAGCCACCCACAACGACGGGTTCTTCCGGTGGTTGCGCCAAATTCGCCACCTTGTTTTTGAATTAATTCACCCACTTCATTATTGAGTTCTGTGGGGAAGGGTCCTTCACCGACACGGGTGGTGTAGGCCTTAGTGATTCCAACGACTTTTTCAACAGAGCCGGGGCCAAATCCAGTACCCGTACAAGCGGAACCAGCAAGGGTCGAAGAACTTGTTACATAGGGGTAAGTTCCGTGGAGGATATCAAGGAGTGAACCTTGGGCTCCTTCAAAAAGAACTTTCTTGCCCGACTTAAGATATTTATGAACCGTCAATGAAGCATCTCTGCAGCGATAGGGCTCAAGTCTTTCGGCCGCAAACATGGTGCGGTCGTAAAGCTCATCCAAATTAATGGGATCTTGTTTGTAGAATTTCGTGAGAAGAAAGTTTTTCTCTTCGATAGCGTGAGCTAATTTTTCGCGAATGTCTTCGTCGCGGTAGAGGTCGCCAAAAACCAAAGCGCGGCGTGAAGCGCGATCTTCGTAGGCCGGACCAATTCCTCGGCAGGTCGTGCCGATTTTGTTTTTAGCAGTGCTTTCGCGAGCGGCATCGATGGCCTTGTGATAAGGAAGCAAAACAGTACAGGCCTCAGAAATTGCGAGCTGCTTGTCGTCCTTTAAATAACCGTGTCCTTTGAGTTGATCGATCTCTTGCAAAATGGAATCGAGGTCGAGAACGACACCGGCTGAAATAATACATTTAATTTTTTCGTGGAGAATTCCTGAGGGAATTAAGTGGAGGACAATTTTTTGTTCATCAACGACCAGGGTGTGACCGGCGTTAGCTCCCCCTTGCGAGCGAATGACAACATCCGCAGATTCAGAGAATACATCGATGAGTTTACCTTTTCCTTCGTCTCCCCATTGGGATCCTAAAACGATGATTCCGCTCACAGAATGACTCCCTTCCCCAGAGTTAAACTCCCGTCCAAGTATGCTTTAAGGCACCGAAAAGCGCTATAAGTTAGGGCCCCTCTCGCACTTCGTCAAGAACTCCCTGAGGGCGAAAGCCGTGCCGGGCGTCATGTTAATTTTTGTAGAGCTTCTTAGTGCTGTCTTTGCCCAGAGGTGTTTGAAACCACAGTGCTTTTGGCGGCAGAGTTTCAGAAGAACTGCCGTCCTCAAGAAAACGCAAAGCTTTCTCGGCCGCCTCCTGACTGGATTTGAAAAGAGCTTCCTGACTCGTAGCACCTATGTGCGGACTCATAAGAATTTCTTTGCGACTGAGCAAGGGCGAAGTTCGAGGGAGAGGTTCTTTATCAAAAACATCGAGTGCCACCCGCGAAAGCCAACCCTGATCGAGGGCGTGAATAATCTCTTCTTCTCGAATGATTTGACCGCGACTGGTGTTCACCAAAATCGTGCCCGGCTGGAGGTTCTCAAGGTAAACCCGGTGAAGCATATTGTGAGTTTCCTTTGAGTAGGGGACGTGAATCGAAAAACTATCAACGCGCTTGAGAAGTTCATCGAGGCCAACGCGCTCAACACCGAGACGATCGAAATCTTCGTCTTCGATATAGGGATCAAAAGCAATACACTCCATCGAAAAGGCCTGCGCAAACTTCGAAACTTTTGCGCCAATTCGCCCGAGACCAATAATGCCGTGGCATTTACCGGCGAGCTCTCGCCCTTGCAGGCGACTGCGATCCCAATGGCCCGCTTTGATTTGGCCATGGGCTTCTTGGATATGGCGACTGCAATTGAGAAGTAAAGCCCACGTCAATTCCGCAGCACTTTGGGCATTGGCATCGGGGGTGTACATGACCTTCACCGCTGAATTTTCGAGGTCGGAGAGGCGAATATGATCAAAGCCACTGGTGGCGGTGACAACGACTTTTAAATTCGGTGCTTGGTCGAGCAGGTCTTTATTAACTGCCGTCTTTGAGCGAATCAAAAGGCCCTCTGCCCATGCGAGATCTTCAGGCGTGGGGCCACTATCAGAGCTGTGTTTAACATCGGCTTGGCTCTTTAACCAATTGAAGGCCTCGGCGTGAAAGCGGCCACAGACAAGGATTTTAGCGCCACCCTTAGCCATGCCCTGACTCCCGCTCCTGCCAATTACACTTGTAATTAAGTTCGGCGCGATCGACCTGTTCTTTGCTCAGAACAAAACCAAGATCGATCAAACTGTTACCAATGGCAGAAATCGTGAGTAAATAATCATTGAGGTTTTGCGCCCCCATGTGACCAATGCGAATGATTTTGCCTTTGAGTTTTTCTTGGCCCCCCATAACGGTGACATTGTATTTGTCTTCGATGTGGGCGCGAAACTTTACACCATCAATTCCTTCGGGAACTTTTACGACCGTCAGCGAAGGCGAGGGGTTTTCTGGAAAAAATTCGAGACCCATTTCACCCATGGCTTTTCTAAAATAAAAAGCTCGATCAGCAATGGTGTGAAAGTGATTATCGAGCCCCATTTCGGTGAGGTAATAAAGAGAAAGTTCTAAGCCTTCGATAAGGCTTCCGGCGGAACTAAATCGCGTTTGCCCTTTGTCGTTCGCCTGTTTTTCGCTTTTTAAATCAAAGTAAAATCGCGGGCACTTGGCCTGTTCGTAGAACTTCCAGGCCTTTTCAGAGAGAGAAATAAAACTCAAGCCCGTAGGCAGTGCAAAGGCTTTTTGCGAACCACCAATAAGGACGTCGATCCCCCAGCGATCCATGGGCATGTGATAGGCGCCAAGGGCCGTGATTCCGTCGACCATAAAAATTCCTGAGTGATCCTTCATTTTCTCGGCCATCTCTTTAATAGGGTGAATCGCTCCGGTGCTGGTTTCGCAGGCTTGGCTGAGAAGGGCCTTTACATTGGGGTGATCTTTAAGGGCTTTTTCGAGGTTTGAAATCTTTAATGAAGTTCCCCAATCTTGTTCAATTCGATGGGCTTTAATGCCGTAAGCTTCAGCAATTTCTGCCCAGCGCTCGCCGAATCGACCACAACAAACCGCGAGAATTTCGTCTCCAGGAGACAGGGTATTTACAATGGCTGACTCCATGGCTCCCGTGCCGGTTGATGCGTGGATCATGCAGGCCTGGTCCGTTTGGAAGATCTTTTTTAAGTTCTTTAAGGCCGAGTTAAGGCGCTCGGTAAAAGCGGGTGTGCGGTGGTGGATGATGCTCTCAGAAATTCGTTTCATCACCGATTGTCCTACAAGGACTGGACCCGGTGCCATAAGTCGAGGTCTCTTCATTAAGATCGCTTCCTTTCTTTCCCCTCAGTCTTAAGAATTTTCAAGGGTTTTGACAAGTTGCGAATGTTTTTAGGGCTCCAAGGCTCAAATCAGGCTTGAAATTAACGGGGTGCAGGAGTAGCTTGAATGCATGTTAAGGTACCTCCTCATTCTGTTATTTCTGCCAAGCTGTGCCTATCGATTTAGCACCCTAGATCGTGACCTGCCCGGCGGATATACAGAGGTTGCCGTCCCGGTTTTCGAGAACATGACGATGGAGCCAGGGATTGAGACCGAGTTTACCAATGCATTTATTAGAGAGCTCAGTCGGTCTAAAAAAATTAACCTTCTGAACTCAGGAGAAGCGCCGGTAAAAATTGTGGGTAAGATTGAGACCCTGCAATTTGTTCCCGGTTCACCTCTAACGAAAAAAGATATCGGAAGTCTTCCTGAGGGAAGTATTTTAACCGCTGATTACCGAGTGTTGATAACTATGACTTTAGAAATGGTCAGAGAAAGCGATCGAGCCGTTCTATGGAAGGGCCGTTTTCAAGGTGAGCGCCGCTATTCCGCTCCTCGGGTGGGGAATGCGCAACTCAACTCGGTGAACCCCCTTTACAATCACAGTAGTCGCATCAATACGATCAACATTATTGCCCAGGATATGATGCTCGAAGCACATAACCAATTGACGGAGACCTTTTGATGGCGGTTTGGAATTCTAATCGACTTCATACTTCTCTTCATAAGGGCGATGTGGCTCCTCTTTATTTCTTATACGGTGACGAAAACTTTCTGATTGAAGAAAGTCTCGAGACCATGAAAACCAGTGTGATTGGTGAAGGACTCGAAGACTTTAATCTCGATGTTTTTTACGGGCAGAGTAATGAGCCCGTGCAGATTAGAGATGTCATAGAGACTCTTCCCATGATGACCGAGCGTCGCATGGTTATCATTAAAGAAGCCCAGGACCTCAAAGAAAAAGCCTGGGATCAACTCATGCCCATAATTGAAAACCCTGTTGATTCAACGGTTTTGGTTTTTATTGCTACCAAAATTGATAAGCGAAAAAAGTATATCAAACGTTTTCAAGAAAACGGGGTCTTGGTTGAGTACAAAAGGCCCTTTGATAATCAAATTCCCCAGTGGATTGATTACATCGCAAAAAAAATCGATGTGGCCATGACTCCTGGAGCGCGCAACCTCATTCACCAGTTGGTCGGCGCCAACCTCAATGACATTTATTCTGAATTATTAAAGCTCAGTCAGTACATTGGTACGCGCTCAGAGATTACCGAAGAAGATGTGCTCAAAGTGGTTTCAAAAATGCGAGTCGAAAGTGTTTTTGAACTGACCAATGCCATAGGTCAAAAAGATCGAGCCAATGCCCTTGTTTGTTTGGCCCAGCTTCTCGATAAAGGGCAAAACGAGTTTGGCGTATTAGCCTTAGTGGCTCGTCACTTGCGAATATTAAAACTTGTTAAGCAAGGGCAAAAAGAGGGTTTGAGTGGAGCGAAACTCAGTCAAAGAGCTGGTGTTTCTCCCTACTTTTTAAAGGATTATCTCGGTCAAACCAGAGAGTGGACCGAACGCAATATCGAAGCGGGCTTAAAGGCCCTTCTTGAAACCGACCGGGCCTTAAAATCTTCACCGGTGGCTTCGCATATTTGGCTAGAGAATTTCATAATTCGCACTTGTTCATAGGGCCTTCTCGGCACATATCTTGAAATTATCACAGAGAAATTACTTAAATGAAAAGGTAGGTTTTCTGTGCTGCAATTTAAAAGCTTACAGTCCGTATTCTTCGTTTTGACCATCACTTTTTGCGCTCTTGGTGCCCCTCTTGCTCAAGAAGGCGATGGAAGTTCTTCGAGTGATTACGACCAAGTTATTCTCATGTCGGCTGCGACCCAAGGCAATGGCTATGACTGGGCTTCAACAATGGCTTGGTTATCGGGCGTTTATGACCGATTGGCCGAAGAAGCTGAAGAATATGAAAGACAGGGTAAGAAAGTAGCCATCGTTCCTTCAAGTTTTATCGGAGCCAGTTCGGGATCGGGAATTACTCTGGTTCACCAGGGGCTTTTGCGCAATACCAATCTTTCTGATGTCACAAGAACTTTGAGTAATGGCGATCGCGCTTTAAATGCTGAAGAGGCCAGAAGAATTTCAAAGGCCCTTCGCTTTATGTCCCTCGGTGCGGACTTAACTTTAAAAGAGAGTTTGGGATTCTTATTGAACCTCGGAGTGAATCTCTCTTCGGATTGGCTGACTTCGAGATTTAGAAATCTTCGCACGCGAATTCGAAACAGACTTTTAGGAGAAAACGAACCCCTTGTACCAAATATTTGGACCGAAGCTCTTTCGGCAAAAGTAGCGGCAGCTGATTTTGGAAAGATGATTTTCTTTGCCCAATACGCCGGTCGAGACATTATCGAAAACCCCATTGATATTTATTCAGATCGTGAATTTCGAAAGCTTCGACGACTCATGGGTGAAAGCCCCTTGTTACGAGATATTTTTGCCAATGTTGACGAGGTAACGGACTTAGCTTTACCTCCTAATCAAGTGTCAGCCGATGCCATGGAACAGTGGCAAGTCGATGCCCTCGATGAATACTTACTGGTTCAATCGAATATGGCGAATAGGAAGATCAATCGATTTGTTAAGTCAAACATAGGTTGGGTGCAACGGTGGACTTCAAGATTCACAGGAATTCGCCCTGCGAAAACTGAGTTAAGCGAAGAAGAGCAGGCCGCAATCAATGTTGATTTGCGAGAGCCCGTATCGATGCCCATGCTACCTGGCTTTGTGACTGGAACGTTTGCAGTTCCCTTTGAATCCAGACAAAAGCTCTACGATGAACTCGCACAAAATGCCAATGGCATTCCTTATCACGATTTACGAGTCTACCTATTGATGGATGAGAGTACGGCCCAGGCCCTTCTTAATTCCAGTTTTTATCGGGACCTGGTTATGAATAATGACCCATTCATCAAGAGGTATGTCATTGCTGTTGTTGATCAATCATGGGCAGCCATGAATGCGAGTATTCGCGAGCCAAGATTGATTAACGAACTCATTGGTACTCCTTCTGATGATAATATTCGAATCAAATCACTCTACTACCCAGAAAGAGATACTGAATTTAATTTTCAATTGAGTTCTACGCAAAAGTCAGAAGAAGGTCTTATGGTCATTGGTGGTTTTCCTTATAAAGAAATCCTCGCCTTCTTACCGACGGTTTATACGACAGATAAGTGGGAAGAATTGCGAGACGCTGGATATTCTGTCGTAAAAAGAAAGTTCATGTTCGGAGTCAAACACAAAGAAGGTCAAACTGAAGGGACCTTTGCGCTTGATCAAATTACTCAGCGTTTTTCTTCGCGCCTTTCAGATTCTATTGATTCAGGTTTGGTAGAAATGAGTATGTCCCAATTCAATCTTAACGACTACACTGAGTGGCTGCAGAACTGGGATCGCGTCTTTCGCGGCTTCTACATGGGTAATGAAGAAGGGCAACTTATGGCGACTCAGATGATGCGAGATAATCTGCAAGCTCCAAACTTTCTGCCAGCGGCGGCAAAGGGGCAAAGTCGGCTTCTTACCTATGCCAACTATAGCGGGAGTCGTGAAAGTGCACCGATCAATTGGCTTGTAGAAGGTTTAATTGAAGAAGATAACAGCTATCCAGACCCGCGAAGGGCAGTGGCTGGTGGCGCTTGTGAAGAGAACTTCTTATAATAAAAATTGGATCTAGGCCCTGGTCGGGGCCTTTAAACTCTTCTCAAATTACTCCGATAAGAGTTTGATGAGCGATTATAAGACTTTGCGTAAATCCCCACGCCGACAATTTGAACGAACGGTGAGTATTCTCCACAAGGGAACCTACTACCTGACAGAAAGTCGACAAATCAGTGAGGGAGGGATGATGATTCTCTCGCCTATTGATTTAAACAATGGCGATCGCATCGTTGTTAATTTCATGATTCCAGGGGCTGGGGCGCTCATTCTTCAGGCTGAAGTCCTATACCGAATTGAACAAGAAGTGGGTTATCGCTACGGGATTAAATTTACGGTTCCCAAATTTGAGGCTAAAAGGTGGATTCGCAGTTACATCGCCGCTAAAACAGAACAAGAAGCAATTCGCGATGGCAGTACGGTGGCGAGTTTTTCTCGGAGAAGCCAAATCGCCGCCCAGCAATTTGCTTTGAATAATGAAGGCCGAGATTCAATAAAAAAGGCGGTCTAAAACCGCCTTTTCCAATTAGATTCTGTAAAACCTTATCCAACTCAGTTGAATAAAAGCTTTAGATCTATCAAAGTTTAGAAACTTGCATTGCTAAACGACTTACTTTGCGAGCCATAGTGTTTAACTTAACAACGCCTTTTTGAGCGGCTTTACCAAGTTTAGACTCATATTTTTTAAACGCTTCAGCGGCTTTTGTTTTATCACCAGATGCGATAGCAAGTCTCAACTTCTTCTCGAAAGAGCGCACAGTTTTGCGAACTTGATTATTAACAGCCGTTTTGCGAGTCGTTTGGCGAACACGTTTTTCAGCAGACTTATGATTTGCCAACTTAAGACCTCCGAAGTAGTCTAAAAGCCATATATCTGGCCTTTAAGTAAAGGGGAGAGATAACACACCCTTGCGCATCCCGCAAGCACTTGCTATGAAAATATGTTAAATAACTGTAATCACTGGTAAAATAGTAAACTTAGAAGAGTCACCAACGAGAGGGAGCAGCGGCCGTGGAGAGCCAGAAGTCAGAGCCAAATCAAAATAAAGGTGGTTCTGTAGCTAGGGGCGCTTTCCTCTTCGGAATGGGGACCATGACGAGCCGGGTGGCCGGGTTTATTCGAGATGTCCTCGTGGTCTCAGTCTTTGGCCGCGAAGTGACCGACGCCTGGTATACTGCTTTCAAGCTCCCCAATATGTTTCGCCGGCTCTTTGGTGAAGGGGCCCTTTCGGTCAGCTTTATCCCAGTATTTGTAGAGACCCGGCAGCAAGGCGACGAGGCCGAAATTCAAAGACTCATCAACGGTGTTATGAGTCTTCTGCTTTTGTTGATCTTTTTCATGATTACCCTGGGCTTAGTTTTTATGGAGCCAATCATTGACCTCTGGGTCGGCGGAAAAACCGGTTTTGGAGAAGTCCCGGGTAAGATCGAAAACACGGTTCTAATGGCCCGGGTGTCGCTCTTCTTTTTATTTTTCATTCTTATGTTTGCCTATTTTATGGCGATTCTCAATGGTCTTAAAAAGTTTGGCCTTTCGGGTTTGGCTCCCGTGTTTTTAAATATCGCCCTCATTGGTGGTGCTCTCTACGCTGACTTTACCGATTCAAAGAATGTTTTGATTCTTCCCATCGCCGCCCTCATTGGTGGTGCATTACAGGCCGGGATTCTGATTCCCGATTTAATGAAGCAAGGGTATCTACCGCGTCCGAGCACCCATATTTTTAATAGGCGTGTGCGACAGGTACTGAAAGCCTTAGGGCCAAGTCTTGTCGGTCTTGGCATCGTGCAGATGACGGGGATTGTGAATTTCCGTTTTGCCAGTTTTTTAGAGCAAGGCTCGATTACCTATCTCAACGTCGCCGATCGCCTTCTAGAATTGCCCCTTTCTTTGATAGCCGTGAGTTTACAAACAGCCCTCCTGCCCACCCTGACAGATTACTTTTCGAGGGGCGAGAAAGCGAAGATGGCATCGACGGCGAACCACTACCTTCGCATCAATTATTTTTTGGCGGTCCCCAGTGCCATGGGTCTCTTTATGTTGGGGCAAGAAATCGTCGAAGTCCTTTTTGTGTGGGGTAAGTTTAGTAAAGAAGAGGCCATGATTTCCGGGCAGCTCTTAAAGGTCTACGCCTTTACCCTGTTAACGGCTGCTGGGATTCGAATCATGTCCCAAAGTTTTTACGCCATGAAAAATACACTTCTTCCGGCAAAGGTTTCGGCCATTAGCTTTTTTATTCATATAGGAATGGCCTACTACCTCACGGATGTATACGGGCTTCTCGGCCTAGTGATCGCTTCGCTCATTACTGCGAGCTTGAACTTTACCATGCTCAGCTTTCTATTTCGGCGCAATGTGGGTTCATTAGAATTTGCAGTTTTAATTAAGAGAGTTGCTGGCTACTTTGTCTGCGGCTTGCCAATCATTGCCATCGGCTTTGCCTTTGGACCACTGACCGAAAGTATCTCTGATAGTCGCATTTTTAAAGCCCTAGCGCTTTTTCTATCGATTGGACTTAGCGGTTTAGCCTATTTTGCCATCGCCCACATGTTTTCATTCCCCGAATACCACGAAGTCAGCCGCAGCCTTCTTGGCAAAATCAAACGGAAACTCAAACGCTAGAAGAGATTTCGATTATTTGATGTTGAGGGTTTTGCGAATAACGCAAATGCGCTACCAAAAGGAAGCTTCTACTATGGGCAGGCGCCGCCGCAGATGAAGTAGAAGTTGCCGGCTGTCGCGCCGTTGACCACACCCGCAGTATTGTTAAAGCAGATGGCATCACCGGGAGCTTTTTGCTCGACGTAATCTTCTAGGGTGTAGAAGTTAGCCGCGTCGGCACTAGAGATATTATAAGCGGCATCCACTTCAGCGATGTCGAGCATAATATCGCAGGCGTAATCGGTTGCGGTATCAACGTCGAGTTGAATGGTGTATTGTCCACCAGCAAAGGTGTGTGTGACTGGGATATCACAGGCTAAGCCAGCGCTATCGGTTGCGGTGACGTCGTTAAGATTGTCGATCATGGCACAGGGAACCCAGTGTTCTGTGGCGCCCCCACCAGCGGGAGCATCGTTGTAATCAAGTTCTCGAATCGACTGAACAAGGGCTTCACGGTTGGCAAAAAGCGATCGTGGTGCCGGGTCAGGGTTAGCCTGGTTAAAAGTAAAAGCCGGAGTTCCCGGAGGCGGAAAAATAAAGTTTGTGTTACACGGAGTTCCGGATCCATTACTGTCGCCACCCGTACAGTTGACTGTGGCCACTCCATCGGGTGATCCGACAAAGTAAGCACCACCGGCAAAATAAGAAGTACCAGCTGTCGAAGCTTCTCCAGTGGTTTCTGTCGTATCCGAAGTATCTCTAAAAAAGGCGTCCGTCCAATAACCTTGGACAACTGTTTGAATCGCTCCACCAGGAGGCGCTCCTCGTCGTCGAGTTCGATTTCGACAGAGAAAAACACTCCCCTCTTTTTGTGGAGTTAAAGTGTGACGGAGTTCGTATTGTAAGTCGGCTTCTGAACATTGAAGGGCAAGCCTTCCGCCATTGGGAATCGCCGCTGGAGAGATGGGAGTTCCCACTGCACCAATGCGTCCGCCGGGATCGACGGTCGGTTCAATTTCGAGGGTCCCTGTAATTCGCGGAAAGTTATTGACCTCTTTGTCGTACTGAAAGCGCTGTTGAACAAAACAGCTCTTGGCCGTTCCGTTTCGGTCGGTGTAGTTAACTGTCACAGTTGTTAAAAGACCAAGATCGCTTCGCATGCCACCTGTTTGCGCCATTTGGGCTGTGGCACTTTCATTGGGAACCGCAGAGGCCGGTGCCAGTTGCAAAGGTGCAGCTGGGCAAGCACCCAAGACCACAAGATCATCAATATTGTAGGGTTGAATGCGCAACGAAGCCGTTAAGCCACCGGCTTCAATCACATCTGGAATATTGTTACCAGCGGTACTACCAGCAAGAGCTCCATCATCGGTTTGATCAAAAGCAAAAAGTTCTGGATCAATACCGTCAGCTGAGTTGGCGTAATACTGAGCCATGTTCATCATGTTATTGTAATCAGCACCGGCGGCATTTGTACAAAAGTTGGCCGGACTTGTATTGTAAATTGCAAGCAAGTCATTCATTACACCGTTAATTAGTAGTGCTGGTTTGGTCACGGTAAACCAATTGTCTGGATTGGCATCTGAGTTATCAAAAGTCAAAATATCGAAGGGCGCACCGTTGGGCCATCGATCGGCAGCGTTGATACCGCTGTTGAGTAAGCCGGCTCCCCCAGGGTGTCTTGTTCCATCCGCATCATAGGTCGTTGGAAAGTAAGGTGTCGAGGACATGGCAAGTCCTGTTCCCTTAACTCGGTTCAATAAACCGTTGGCTAATGCGACACATGAATTTGATGAAGCGAGGCGAGAGCGATCTTGGCTCGTTTGGTTTCCGGAAGAAACCAAATAGACAACTCCGACAGTAGAAATGGCGAGAATACCCATAGCGACAGTCACCTCAATGAGTGAATATCCCAATGAATCCTTTAAGAATTTGCTATTGAACAAACGTCTTCTCACCACAAGTTCTCCAGTGAACAGTATAGCCCAAATAGGCCAAAAGGGCTTTTTGAATAGTGGGATGTATAAGCTTTTGTCTGTATTTGAGACATATAAATGGGGAGGTGACCATACTTCATTCACCCCAAAGGTCCAGGCTTCGATTTTAGTGAAATCTCAAATCTATACGGTCTAGATATTGATATCAAATCGAAAGAGATTCATGAAATAAGGGGGGTCGCGAAACGGAAAGTCCACAATGGGGTAGAGGCTAAAATAGTTGATCTTATAATTGTCAAAAATCAAGATCGATTCGGCCTGTTCCTCGAGAGTTGAGTACTTCGTATAGGGATTGAAAACTTCGGTGATGCCGTTCTTCCATTGAACGTAAATGGGGTACTCTTGATGAATTGCGGGATGTCGTGCTTTTGCGCTTTTAAAAATACTGAGTGAATTCTCTCTGAGAAGCTGATCGGGATAGAAATTTTCGAGAATGGGTTTGAGTTTCGAGAGTTCAAAAACACGGTAAACTTCGCCTTCGACAACTTTCGTATTGGGAAAGAGTTCGGTGTCACTCGTTTTTTGATAGATGGGCGAGTAGCCAAAAACTCCATGGCCCAGGGGAGCGCTGAAATTGAGAAAACGGGCCGTCAAGAAGGGTTCCAGAAAATTCATCTTACTCGAGTAAAAAATAAGACTCGGCGATTGTTTGACCAGCTTATGCTTTACCCAAAAAAGCGAGGCGGTTTCGCCGGGACCAACAAAAGCATAAATTGAATTTTGTTTGGGTAAAGTTCCAATCACGTCGTAGTAAGTGGGGTTGCCAGAAGCTTTGATATAGTCTTCAAGGTATCGAACGGTTACGAATTGCAACTCATTAGATCCAGCATTGATTCTTTTCAAGTAAGAATAGGTGTTAAAAGAAACAATGAGCGAGCAAATCACAATGATGTTTGTCTTTAAGCTATAAAAAGCAAATGTATTATTCTTTTTTATAAAACTGCTGAGTACTCGAGAAATATGTCCGATGGATAGAGCCCCCGTAATTACCATTGGCGGAAGCATGGAGCAGATAAAGAAGGGTAATTTATCATTGTGTAAGAGTGTGGCAAGGGCAATCACCAGTGAGTAGTAAAAGAAAACCATCTTTACGCTTTTTGGAAAGATGGGAGTTTTCCGCAAGAGTATTTTCACAAACGGAAAGTAAAATCCGAGATAAATGAGAACAATCAAAAGTGGATTTCTTTTTACGAAAAGCCGCAAATAGGTCAGCGAGAGCCAAGAAAAGTAGCTTGGAGAACCAAAGGCAGGGTTAAAGGTTCTCTCGAAAAATTCGTAGGCTTTATAGTAAATAAAAGATGGCGGTGAAGTGATGATTCCTATGGCATACACAATCTCACCCAAAAAGGACAAGCTGAGTGCCACTAAGGGGATGCCGATAATGCTAAAAAAGCTCAATTTAATAAAATCAGACTTCTTTTGTCCCCCTAGGCAATTACTAAGACCTAAAAGAAGAACAACTTGAGCGATCGCAAAGTAAATCGCCTTTGGAGTTGTTAGCATCATGAGGGCGAATAGGGTTCCATGGATCAGACTGTCTCTGAGTAATGAAATTTTTGGTTTTCTAAAAATGTGAAATACAAAGTAGACATTCAAAAGATGAATCATCCCAGCCAAAATATCGGAACGAATTCTAAAGCCGCGTACCATAAAGAGGGTCGAGCAGAGTAAGATGATTACGGCGAAGTACGAAGTAATCTTACATCGAGAAACCTCGTAGCAGATTTTATAGGTCAGATAGAGGGTCACGGTCCCGACGAGGGCAAAAAGAAGTCGTGTGTAAACGTAACTTTCAATATTGGTATCTGCGAAAAGGTCGACGAATTTGATAAAAGCATGAAAGACTATTTTATAATAAATTGAAATTTCATTGCCGACATTGGGTAGCAGTTGGCTGAGAGTAATTGTCCAAATTTCTGAATCGGCAACAAAACCAAAAATGGCCGCTCTAAAATAAAGAGTCAAAGAAACTGCAATCATAATTAATGCAGCTATTTCTAGGAGTTGGCTTGATTTTCTACGAGGATTCATTGAGCATCATACTATCACAGTAATAGGGGATGAAATAACAAACAGTTGCAAATGAATGAGCCCAAACACGACTTTGATATAACTATTGGACTAGTTGTTCACAACGAGGTTGGAAATCTCGGTGGAGTTCTTGAGAGTTTCGGTTCTCTCAATCTCAATCAGCTCAAGGTTGAACTTATTTTGGTGGATAATGCTTCTACCGATGGGAGTGTCCAGGCGATGCGTGAATTTGTTGAATCCCACCGAGGTGTACTTTCTGTGCGTCTTGTAGAGCGTCAAAAAAATCACCTTGGTGAGGCCCGACAGGATGTGGTTCAGCTGGCAAATTCTCCGTTGATCGCATTTACAGACTCTGATTGCAGGCCCGATAAAGGGTGGCTGGATCGACTTTATGGGCAGTTTGTCGAAAAACAAAAGACCCATAAACGATTAGCCGGACTGGGATCCCTAGCTCGATTCAAGTTCGAGGGTTTTCGCGAGACTTCTTGGCGCGTTCTTGCCCAAACTTTTTTGGGCCACTTTAATTCGACACAAATGAAAGCTGTGGGGGAGCCCAAGGAAGTTTCACATATTCCTACAGCCAATATTATTTATTCAAAAGAAGCGATCTTAAGTGTCGGCGGTTTCTCGAGTGACTTCCCCAGGGTTTGTGAAGACGTGGATCTGAATACCCGCCTTGTTAATAACTCTTTTGCCTTGATTTTTGCACCCGAGCCAGAAGTGCATCATATTGGTCCACAATCCTTGAAATCCTGGTTTCAAAAGATTTTTATTTACGGATTGGGCCAGGCAAAAATTTTTCGCACCCACAAAGAGGCGAGAGAGCTTCGTTTTATTCTACCAATGCTGTTTTTACCCTGTCTTGGACTCCTTGTTCTAACTGCCTTCTTTAATCAGATAGCACTCATTCTTCTACTCAGCTATTTTGCGATTCTTTTTCTCGTGAGTTTTATTGGGCACTTGAGCCTGGGCTCCATTCACCCCAGATCGATTCTTTATACATGGGGTCTTTTTCTGATCACCCATGTCTCCTATTCAGGAGGATTTCTGCGGGGAATGATTTTTGGCACAGCTCCTATTGATGGGAATTAGTTAAATAAAATTAGTGATTTATATTGAATTCCTCAGGCCTGAAGTGTTTTATGAAAATCTTGGATATCAGGGCCTTGAGCTTGGAATTCCCAGTGAGATCTATTAAGATGAGTCTTTGACCAAAATTCAGCCTGTCAGCTAAATTCCCTGGAGTGGATATTGAGATTATCAGTTGTTATTCCTTGTTATGATGAAGAAGACGCGATCGATGCCGTCTTAGGCCGATTTAAAGAGGCCGAAAAGCGCATCCTCAATGAAACTTCCGTTGAGCAAGTTGAATTAATTGTGGTCGATGATTATTCCCAGGATGGTTCCCTGCAAAAGCTCATCGATTTTTCTGAAGAACATAGTGCGCGGATTATTGCGAGTCGCAAGCGCCTTGGCTATGGCGGAGCCTTGAAGCGTGGTTTTCAAGAGGCCACCGGAGAGCTCATCGCTTTTTACGATATGGATTACACTTACGATCCATTCGATTTGGTTCAGTTGATTAACAAATTAGAAGAGAACTCCGAAGTCGGACTTATTTGTGGAGATCGACTTTCGAAAATTCAATCGATGCCTTTTACTCGTGAAATCGGGAATCGATTTTTTGTTTCAATTATCAAGAGTATTTTTCGCGTTAAGGTCAATGACTGTTGTACAGGGTTACGAGTTTTCAAAAGACGTTTTCTTTCGTCTTTTGTCGATTTGCTGCCCAATAATCTCGACTTTACCTTAGCGATGACCTTTTTGTTTCTTCGATTTAAAATTCCTTTTATCGAAGTTCCTGTTAATTACTTCGAGAGAATTGGTCACTCAAAGTTGTACATCTTCATTGATGGTCCAAGGTTTTTATTCACGATATTTAGATACTGGTATCAGCTTAACTTCAAAAAAGAAGTGGTTCGAAGTGCTCAGCTTTCACTTGGAATTAAAAAAGGGGTTGCTGACTCTAAGCCGCTCTCGTAGATAAGATTTAAATACTTCATAGGCATATCGGCTTCCAAGGGGAAGCTTTTTAAGATCTCCGAGCTGAAGCTCTCCGACAAAATGAAGCCAGTCTCTATTGTAAGCTCCGCTTTTCAATTGAGATCGTCCGCGGCCTTGCCGTCTTG
Source organism: Bdellovibrionia bacterium (assembly GCA_030427805.1). Lineage (GTDB taxonomy): Bacteria > Bdellovibrionota > Bdellovibrionia > Bdellovibrionales > JAGQZY01 > JAUHWN01. The sequence continues at coordinate 279,731 of JAUICP010000006.1, read as the reverse complement.
CGGTTTCAAGCAGAGTTCGCTTTGATTTTCCGGGGTTGTGATAGACGGCTAGTGACGAAGTAAATTCTACCTGTACTTCAGCTTCTTTCAATCTTAGAAAGAACTCGGACTCCTCTCCGCCCCAAAGAAAGTTTTCATCAAACTTAAACTTGTCGAAGAGTTTTTTACTCATGGCAAAATTCCCACCGAGCAAGTAATGGTACTCGCCGTTGGCATCTTTATGACTCTCAACCCAAAGGTTACACATCCTATTGTAAAAATCATCAATAGGACTATTGCCTCCAATTAAATAGGGTCCCCCAATAACCTGTTTTGGTGAGTTCTCAAAAAGTTTTAAAAGATGATTGAGTTGGTCCTTTCGACTGAAAAAACAATCATCATCAATAAAGTAAACGAATGGCGCTTGGGCTTTGCTGGCACCCAGGTTTCGCGCTTGATTGACCCCAGGTTGCTTTTCCCATAATGGGGTTAAACTGAATTTTTCTTGGTAGTGATCGAGAATGTGTCGTTCATCGGGTTGTAGGTCTTCTCTGCCATTAAAGCAAATGATCACTTCGAATTGATTTCTATCGAGGTCTTGACTGAGAACCGAGTCCAGCAGAGGCTTGAGCTTAACCGCATTGCTCACGCTGGGTATGATCAGGCTGATTGCTTTATTTTTTGCCATTACTTCCTCCTGTAGCGAGGGATCTGAATGGGTACAGTAGGAGCCATGCAATTTTCTTTAAGGGTTGAATAAAATAGTGGGGGAGTCTTTTTATAAAGGGCTTTTTTCGAATTTCATCGTCGAATTCAAATAGGCTGATTAAGAAACCCAGTGGAGCATAAAAAGGCATTTTCAAACGCCAGAAGATTTCACGTAAGAGGTAAAATATCGATCTCATTTTATAATAAGCCCATATTTTAAATCGAATGTACCACACTTTAAAAATCCAAAGTCGCCCACGAAGTTCTAAAACGAGGTGGCGAAGGTAGTAGGTAAGTCGCACGAGTTGACCGGTGGCCCTTTTGAAAAGGCCAAGAATTCTGGCCCCTAAAACCTTAAAAATCCAAAGTTGTGAAATGCTTTCTAAATAGAGGTGGCGAAGAAACGCCCCAAACCGTTTTATCTGGCCGAAGGCACGCATGGGCCACACTCTAACAACCCAGAGTTTAGCTACGAACTGTAAGTAAACATGTCTCACAAAGTAGAGGCTTCGAGTAAGAACCGTTTTGAAACGTTGAGTGATTACTTTTACAATCCAAATTCGACCAATGGTCTCGAGGTAGAGGTGCCTTAAATAGGCGGTAAATTTTAAGGTCAGAGCTCTAAATATCCAAGTTCGACCAATGGTCTCAAGAAAGATGTGTCTTAGAAAAAAGACGAATTTCAGTGTTTTGGCTTTAACAAAGTAAAAGGGCTTTTTAAGCCACCAGGCGTATTTTAAAATAAAGTCAAAAGGGACGCGGATTCGCCAAATATGTTTTTTGAAAAAATAAACGGGAGCCAATACTGTGTGGATGTGGACTTTCCAAAAGTGATAAGTGGACTCTATGTTAACCCAGCGCAACGAAAAAAAATAATTGAGCTTTGGACTTTTGCGAATCAATTTGATGGGTAAGCGTATGGGGAAAGTGAGAAGTAAAATAAGCCATCTCACTGGCGGAATAGAGTAGAGAAAGCTCAAGGGCGCAAAAATAAAATTAGCCAAACTTCGAAAAAAGTGATGGTCCGATGCGTACTTTGAATATTGATCAAAGAAGTCTTCATTCAGATATTTAAAGTAAACCTTTGAAAGACTTTTCATGGAGAGTTTTATGTTTAGACCGTCGGGATTGTCCGTAGTCTCAGTAGACTGAGTTTGAAGTTGGGCTACGATATCTAAAACGAGTTCTTCGGTACTGTCGCTCTGGATCTGAAAAACTTGAATTGCACTAAAATCGCTTCGTTTAATGAGAAGTCCATGCAGATTCAATTGATGGGCTTCATCGATTGTACTTTTTATGGCACTTTTTAAATCAAGTTCAGAATCTACTGGTGGTAGGTCTCCAGTGAATGAGTTTAAAAATAACACCTTTTCACTCGGTACCTCGCTGATACCGACGTTTAAAATATGGCTGAGTTTAGGAAACAAATTATTTCGACTCACATCAATCCACAACGAAGGAGTCTTCGGCTGCCAAGCTCCAAAACTATGTTTTTTGACCAAGGGACTTCTCGTTAAAAGAGTAATAAGGGCCGCCGAACCATAGGTTTGAAAGACGCGCTCTTCGAATTCTAGAAGTTTTTCTCGGTCGAGAGGGCTATCGGTATAGCAAAGAATGTTCAAGAGTGGTGGTTTGTTGGCTTCTAAAGCTTTAAACCAAAAACTCTTGGGTGGATAAAGTTGGTCTTTGAAACTAACTTGGCTTGGGCCTTCAGAAAATAGTTCCGGTTGAATACTGAGGTCGTTGCTGATTTCGTTAATCTCTGAGAGTTCGTTGTAAACGTGTAGAGCATCAATAGGTTGGGTTTCGTCACTTGCAATGGTGAACTTTAAATCTTTTATGACGTAATGGGGCAGTTCACTGATGAGTTTGAGAATATCCTCTTTGTTTTCGATCACGAGAACATAGGTCACCCGAAATTGATCTTTTATTTTTGCCGTTGTCTCATAGGCTTTTTCATCGAAACGATCCAAATACAAATGCAGATTGAGGGAGCGATTGGAAAATTCTAAAAGACGAGTCATTAAGTTTGAATCTTCAAGGGAGCGTATTTGTACACCCAATTTATAGTCGCTTAAATCGTCAAGGCCTTTGAAGAAATTGAAAAAGGCATCACTGTAGAGGGAGTTACACGGGTAATAGGCTTTCGCTTCAGAAAGATTTTCCGAAATCTTAGTCAAATCAGACTGATTGAGGCTCGCAGGAGAAAGTTGATTGAGTGAACCGCAATAGGAGCAGTTTTGTTCGCACTGGGCGTGCACTCGAATCTTTCGATAATTGAGATCTTTGAGCGTTTGATTATTTCCTGTCATTTAATGCTTTTTTGATCGAAACCAGTAATTAAAACTATACCTTAACTCAGAAAAGACTGAGGTTCGAAATATTTTTAGAAATCTATAGGTAAATTCACCCAAAATGGAGCGAATTAGGGCGAGAGGAGGAACTCGCTTTTTTTCGTCAAAATAGCGATATCCTATTTGGAACGAGATGTCGAAAACCCAAAGGTAAAAACCGACCAGCCAAAAGCGATACTGCTGGGGCGTTGAGCGGTGGGCTTGTTGGCTATCGACCCGTCGATCGTTGTAAAACTGCCCTAGGTGGATACCGTTTTCGTCCCTTCTTCGGGCGCCAACTCCCTGTTTAAAGGCTTTTTTCAGAAAATTGCGAAAAGTGAGGTCGACCTTGTGAATCAAATCCAGTTCATCAATGAGTCGCAATTCAAAGCCCTCTTTTTGCAGACGTATATTGAAATCAGTTTCACTGCCGCCAAACTCAATTTCGGGATCGAAGCGAAGGCCACGAGCAAAGGCTTTCTTTTTGTAAGAGGCGCAACCTCCGATAAGGTTTCTCGTTTTATTGTCTTCAAAAAGGGACTGACTGAGCCATAGGTCCGAATTGAGAAAGTAGGCAAATTCAAGGTGGGTAAGGGTTTCAGGAGGAATGTAGCGACCACCGATGCCAAGGGTATCGGGATATTTTTGGTGAGCTTCAATGACACGACCTAAGTAGTCAGGACCGGGAAAGCGGCAATCGTCATCGATAAACAGCAAAATCTCTCCCCGTGAATACTCAATACCTAGGTTTCGAGCGCGATTGACACCTACTTGGCCGACTTGGTGATAGAAGACATTCACCAGGGATGAGTCTTTACATAGACTTCGCAGCTTAGGATCTTCAAGGTTTGAAACAATCAAAACTTCAAAAGCGTTCTCATCGAGATTTTGCAGGGGAATCTCTTTGAGGAGATCTTTGATTTCCTCAAAACGATGATGGCTTGGAACAACTAGGCTCAATTTCATAGGAAGGCTTTACTGACAGATTGTTTTTGTTCTGTGCTTCGCAGTGAAGCTTTGGTTTTTTATTTAAAAATTTCAATATATTCCTTAAGCTTCTCTATAGATAAGAGTAGAAGAATCTCTATTGGGGTCAATGGCAGGGAGTGTCATTGGCCGTGATTCTTTGGTCAGGAGAGGGTTGATGGCGAAATCACAAAAACAGTACGAGCGCTTTTACTATATGCCTCTGACTCAGAGTCCGAGCCATAAGGATAGTGTTTTCGATGTGATGCTCGGTTGTGTTCAAGAACCTGATCGCGATTGGGACTCGATTCTTCGAGCCCTAAAGAGGGCGAAAAGTGGAAATTATTCTACGATTGTTTATCCAGCCAACTCAATTTTTCGAGACGACTTACAAAAAATTATTGATGAAACAAGAAACCAAGGTTTTGCCATTGTTGTCGAAGTGAACTCTCTGTCCATGCACTTGAATTGGTCTCTGATCGAAGAAAAGCTCTTGGGAAAAGATCTCATAATAAATATTCTGCTCGAAAATTATCAGCTCAAAGATAGGGAACTCGTCGATAAATTAAAAGCCGGATCGGCTGATTATTATTACACTCTCTTGGGGCGCCACGATTTAGATTTTAAAAAGATTCTCGAAGCTTTGGGCGAGGAGGAGTGGAAAAAACTTTATTGGTATTTTCCATACTCTTTTGATGTGGATGACCCCTACCTAACAGTCGAAGAAATTTATCGATTAATGTCTCGAATTTTAAAAGAGTTTCCGCGTCTTAAGTTTCAGGCTCCTCGCGGTATTGATATCTGGGACCCGAGGGTTGATCCGGCAATGGACTTAGAATCTCTGGTGGAGGTTTTTTACAGTACATCTTTTGGCTCTGCCGACAAAGAAGTATCGGTTGTTATTCCAACATATAATAATCGCGACTACGTAGTGAATACAGTGCGCCACCTCTTTCAGCAAGACCTGGACAAAGAAAAGTTTGAAGTCATCGTCGTCGACGATGGGAGTGACGATGGAAGCCAAGAAGCTCTCATAAACTTTGCTGAAAACTTTAAAGAGAAGGTCAATTTTAAGTACATTTTTTATCCTCGTCATAAGAGTCGAGCCATGGGAGACTCCCAGTACCGAGCTGGTGTTTCTCGAAACCTAGGTGTAAAGCATGCCGAGGGTCATATCCTTTCGTTTTTGGATTCAGATATCCTGACTCCTAAAAACTTTCTCAGTCACCTCATTGAAAAACATAAATCCTATGACCTGGTTCAATGCCGGCGCCCCCATTTAAAAAGAGAAGTCAGTTCCCTAGACACCAACTATGATGACATTGTTATTGGCAAAGATACTTTTGTTCCAGAAGGTGGATATTGGGAGAAATTCTACGATATGGCCGATGCTTCGGGTTGGATGAATCTCGACAATTGCTGGAAATATGTTTGTACCCATACTTTAAGTTTAAAGCGGCAGCTCTTTAAAGACTTGGGTTGGTTTCGCAAAAACTATATTTTCTACGGCTTCGAAGACACAGATTTAGGCCTTCGAGCCTACCGCTCGGGATGTAGTCTCCACCTCAGCGAGTGTGAGGTTTATCACCTCTTTCACAAAAATGAGCGCTCAGAGTTTCAAAACTCTAGTTTTGCGCGCCACCTTTTGTTGCAAAAAACAGCGCGAGTGTTTTTTCACAATTGGTTGGACCCCGATATTTTTGTTTTATTCGAGGGGATGCTGCGCGACGAACTTTCTTTAAAAAGGATGGTTCGAAAAATACAGGGATTCTTTGGCGTTAAAAAGAAGTCAAAAGCAAGAAGTAGGGTGTAGACGGACTATGGCAAAAAGTGGATTGAAAACGTTTATCTTTCTGGTCACATTGGTTTTATTTAATGCCTGCGTAACAGTTGGCCCCGGAAATATGACTGAAGACGCTAAGAAGTACGTCGTCACTTCGAAGGCCTACCACGATTCTGAGGCGGAATGGAAAAAACAAGATCAGTCAGATCTCGATAAAGAAATTGATTGTGCTCCAGTCTTGCTGTCGGCCCACCATATTCGAGAGAAGATTTATGGCGATTCATTTAAGGTGGCCTACGGCCCCTATGTTTTTGAACGTACGGATGTGGGTGATCGAGAGGGGAAATTTCATATTTCGTTTTCTAATGGCACTCTCCTTTGTAGTCTCGAATTAAAATCGTCGACTCAGTTTTGGTTCTTCTCAAAAGATCAAAGCCTTCTGGCTTTTCACGAAGAGGATAAACAGGTACAGGTCACAAAATTTGATTTAACCGATGCCTGTTCTGGTCAGTATTCGGTGTTTTTCGAAAACGAAGCTTGGGTCGATACCATACAAAAATGGCGCGATCTCCCCGCTTGTAAAGTTGAGACGTCCGAGGAAAGTCCTTAAATCAAAACGAACAGGCGAAAACTAAAGTTATTAGATTAAAGGTTCGACATCTAAGACACCATGCGTTTTGATTGAGTGCCTGAGATTAACTTAGATCAGTTTCTTCCTTTTTAGCCCGCTTCCAAAGTTCTTCCTTTTCTTCGGTACTGAGACTCAAAAAACTTTTCTGTGCACGATCGCAGTAATCAAGCATTTTTGCGTATCGCTTTTCAAATCTCTGGTTGGTAGCACGCAAGGCTTGTTCGGGATCAATTTTTAGGTGTCTTGCAAGTTGGGCGGTTGCAAACAAGAGGTCGCCAATTTCGTGTTCGAGTTCTTCTTGGGAGCCATTATTGTCGAGAACTTCTTTTACTTCACCATATTCCTCGGTTAGTTTCGCAAAGACCTCTGTTGGTTCTTGCCAATCAAATCCCGTCTTCTTGGTTTTTTTGCCAATTTTATAACTCCGCGACAGAGCGGGTAGGGACCTGGGAACTTCAAACTCTCCATCCCGTAGGGGTTTTGCGGCTTTTTCTTGGGCTTTGATCTGATCCCAGTTTTTTAGTACTTCATCGCTACCAGAAACCTCAGTGTTTGAAAAAACGTGGGGATGGCGACGGATCATTTTTTGATTGATGGACTCAACAACATCTTCGATAGAAGCCACTCCTTCTTGCCGAGCAATTTCAGCGTGAAGTACAACTTGCAGAAGGAGATCTCCCAATTCACTCACCATTTCACTGGAATCTCCCGATTCAATAGCTTCTGCCAGTTCGCAGGCTTCCTCCAGGGCGTAAGGCGTGAGACTTCGGTGGGTCTGCTCTTTGTCCCAGGGGCAGCCATCAGGACCTCTAAGATTTTCAACGACCTTAACTAAACTACTAAAATCACGCAGGTTTTCTGGCGGTTTAGGCATGAGAAATACTCCCTTGATTCATTCCCTTTTTGCTGTGAAAGGAGTATCATATAAGTATAGAAATAACGAGGATTAATGGGCAAAAACAGGAAATCCAATAACAAAGAAAACGTGCACCACCGCTCTAAATACGTGGATCATTCCCAAAGCTTTCTGAAGTGGGTTAATGGGCTGGAGCTCGAGAAGACCTTCTTTGGTAAGTTTGCTTTTCAGATGGAAGAAAAGTACAGCCTCAAAAAGTTGAGTAGCCTTTTTCTGTTTTGCTTTGTTCTCGCTTTTTTAATTATCTATGATTTTGAAGTTCCCCATCGAATGGTACTTGGCCAACAAGCCATTCGCGATATGCGATCGCCCATGAGTTTCGAAATTGTAGACCAGGTAGCCACCCATAAAAAGCAACAAGAAGAAGAAGAGGCTCAGCCTCCGGTTTTTGATTTTGATCCTCGGCCCAATCAGGAACTCGTAAATAAGTTTTTATTAAACTCAAGAGAGTTTCGCCTCGATCTTGAAGAAATGAAGTGGCCCAGGTCTCGGAGCAAGCGCAGAGAGCTGATTTCTCAATTAGTCGAAGAAAAACGGGACCCCTTTGAAAAGGCGATCAATAGAAGTGTCTCGGAGGAGCATTTTAAGTGGCTCCTCGAAAAACGATTTTCTATCGAAGTTGAAAACGTCATTGTCGACGCTTTGGACATGTATGCGTCTCGGCAAATGGTCGAAGGGGTAGAGTCCTATCTCCGTCCCGGGCAAAGCCAACTGATTATGCGAAGTATCGCGCGAGAAGATGGCAGAGAGCGTTTGATTCAGAGGGATCAAATTACGGATCTCGATAATAAGTCTGATTTTAGTTTTTCCGGTATTTACGGATTTAAGGATTTTCCTTCTCGGGATCGAAGAGTCATTGGTCAATTTGTGCGAAGCCTTTTGAGTCCCTCGCTGACACTGAATAAGCAAGAAACAGAAGCGCGAATCAAGGCAGCCAGAGAATCGGTTTTACCGGTTGTCATTGCCGTCAAAAAGAACCAACTCATCATTAGAGAAGGGCAGGCGGTTCAGCCGATTCACCTATCTCTACTCAATGAAATTCAAAAGCAAAAGGCAGGGCGCAAGCAGTCCTTAATTGCTCTTTCGGTTTCATTACTATTCTTTTTGTTGATTCTCGTCTTCTTCAGTTATTTGAAGCGCTTTTCTTTGAATCGTGTGCGCGTTCAAGTCAAAGAAATATCGATCATGGCCGTAGTGACATTGACGATTGTGGGGCTGACAAAGCTCTTCTTTGTTATTATGGAGGCCGCTTTTCTCTCTAAATTTGGAAAACAGATTCCCCAAGAATTTTTCATGTACCTAGCCCCCGTTGCGGCGGCGACAATGATGGTGGGCCTTCTTCTCGTTTCGGGTGAAGTGGTCTGGATTTTTTCGGTATTCATAACTTTGGCCCTATCTTTTATGGTCGATGCCAAGTTTTCGTTTTTAATAGTAACGATACTCGGCTCGATTACTGCCGCTCGAAGCGTACACAATTGTCATTCGCGAAACGATATCTACAAGGCAGGGGTCCGCGTAGGCTTGGTCAATGCGATCACTATCTTTCTGATTAGTTTGTTTAGTTACTTCGGTACACCCGAGTTAATCGATAAGGTCATATGGTTGGTTCCGGCTGGATTTTTCTCGGGAATTCTATCGAGTATGATTGTCATGACATTGATTCCACTTTTAGAGAGTTTATTCAATGTCGTTACAGACGTAAAACTTCTCGAGCTGTCAAATCTCAACCATCCCCTGCTCAAAGATATGGTGGTCAAAGCTCCAGGAACCTATCATCACTCTCTAATGGTGGGAGCGATGTGCGAAGCCGCCGGTGAAAAAATTGGTGCAAACCCACTTCTAGCTAAAGTGATGGCCTACTACCACGACATCGGAAAGATGGAGCACGCCAATTACTTTATCGAAAATCAAAGACCGGGGCACAACCCTCACGACTTTGTAACTCCTTACATGAGTAAAACCATTCTCATCGCACATGTTAAAGATGGTGCCGAACTCGGTCTCGAGCACAAGCTAGGAAAGCCCATTATTGATGGGATTCTCCAGCACCACGGTACCTCGTTAATTTCTTATTTTTATAATAAGGCCTTGAAAAACCAAAAGGCTGATAACAAAGATGTCAAAGAAGAGGACTTTCGTTACCCTGGACCAAAACCTCAGTTTAAAGAGGCGGCGCTCGTTATGCTTGCCGATTCTGTTGAAGCCGCGGCTCGAAGTCTTGACGAGCCGACACAGGTTCGATTGCAGAATATTGTAGATAATATTATCCATCGAAAATTTACGGATGGTCAGCTTGAAGAATGTAATCTCACATTGAAGGATCTAAATACGATTCGGCAAACCTTCCATCGAATTATTCTTGGAATTTATCATCAAAGAATTGATTATCCCAAGGGACCCGATAGTGATGAGCCAACGACGTTCCCTAAAACATCTTCGGGGAGTAGAGGTCCCGTTCGAGCATGAGTCCATTGGTTATAAATAATTCTGATAAAGAAATCTCAGAAGACTTCATTGTTCAGTGGTTAAACAATCTTCATCAAGAGCTTAAAGACCTCAATGTCGAAAACCTCGCTGCCCTCGAGCAAGAAATCACTCTCGTCTTTATGAACGAGGCCGAAGCACGGGCTCTCAACCTTGAATTCCGAGGAAAAGACTATCCGACTGATATTCTGAGTTTTGATTCTATCGAAGAAGGATCATTGGGAGAACTTGTGATTTGCTCCCAAGTGATTGCTCGGCAAGCGATCGAACATAAACTGAGTTTTGCAGAGGAACTGGGATATATGATAACTCATGGTGTCTTACACCTTTTGGGCTACGATCACGAAACTAACGAAGAAGAGGCCCGCGAGATGTTCAGGATTCAAGACGAAGCCTTTGCGCGACTCTTGCAAAAAAATCCGGCAAAGACTTGATTTCCTTTGCGAATTCCCTTGATTCAAGCCCCCTTTTAGTTTTTAGATTGGTCCTGGGGGTTATAAATGTCCTTAAGTACACAATTATCTGAAGCAAAATCTCGCCTGAACGATTTGTCAGAAAAGTCCAAAGAGATCCGGGGGTATCTTTGACATTGATGGCAATAAGAAGCGTCTTGAAGAATTAAATCTTCAGGCTGAAAACCCCGAAGTCTGGAATAATCCCGCGCAAATGCAGAAACTCAATCAAGAAAAGGTCCTGGTTGAGAAAACCGTCGACGAATACGAAAGTTTAGTGGCTCGCATTAGTGATGCTGGTGTGCTCTGTGACATGGCCGTCGAAGAAGAAGATGAAGGGGTTTTCACAGAATTTACAGAAGAATTGCAATCTCTCGAAAAATTAGTGGAAGAATTAGAGTTGCGAGTGATGCTCTCAGGCGAACTCGATGGAAATTCTGTTTATATTTCTATCAATTCGGGAGCTGGGGGGACGGAAGCTTGTGATTGGGCAGGGATGTTGATGCGAATGTATCTTCGGTATGCTGAATCCCATGGATTCAAGACCGAAATTTTAGAGATGACCGATGGAGAAGAAGCGGGGATAAAATCCGTAACGATCTCTATTCAGGGCCCCTATGCTTACGGTTACCTTAAAGCTGAATCTGGCGTGCACAGATTAGTGCGTATTAGCCCCTTTGATTCCAATGCCAGAAGGCATACGAGTTTCGCCTCAATTTTTGCTTGGCCCGAAGTGGACGACGATATTGAAATTGATATTAAAACAGAGGACCTTCGGGTTGATACTTACCGCGCGAGTGGGGCCGGTGGTCAGCACGTGAACCGTACTGACTCTGCAGTGCGAATTACCCACGAGCCAACGGGGATCGTGGTTCAATGTCAGAAAGAGCGCTCCCAACACGCCAACCGCGACAAGGCCATGAAGATGTTGAAAGCGGCCCTCTACGAAAAAGAATTAGAGGAGAGAAATAGAGCCAAAGACGAAATGAACTCCCAGAAAAAAGCCAATGAGTGGGGAAGTCAGATTCGCTCTTATGTCATGCATCCCTATCAAATGGTTAAGGACCATCGAACCAATTTTGAAACCAGTCAGGTCGATGCGGTTATGGATGGTAAATTGGACGATATTATTGTCGCCTATTTAAAAGACCAATCAGGAAGGGATGAATAGTGTTTATTCCTGAGCTTGTTTGGCGCTATGTTCGCATGGGTAAGAGGCTTTTTAGTCTCAATTCAATTATGTCTATAGTCGGACTCAGCTTGGGAGTTTCTTGCCTATTGGTCGCAATGGCTGGATTTTCCGGTTTTAAATTATCCCTCGAAAAATCCATTATCGATATGGTTGGACACGTTTCTGTTTTAAAGCGCAGAAGTCGAATTTCTGAACCTGAAATGGTCGAAGAAAAGATTCGGAGAAATCATCCCGAGGTGGAACACATCGCACCCTTTGCACAACTCGAAGGGGTGATCGCTGGCAAAGGAAAAATTGCCTTCGTCCAACTTCAGGGTTTCGAACCCCGGCGCTCGGCCCAAGTTTTAAATATTGATAATCGAATTACCAAGGGAAAAGTCGATCTCGCGGTCAAGGACGGTGTGGCCTCGGCTCTGGTCGGCGAAGGAATTTTTAAAAAGTTTAAACTTGAGATCGGTCAGATTTTTGCGGTAGTGCTTCCCAATCCAGACCCTCAAAATGCGGCGTCTTTTCAACCGACAGCCATGCGCTTTCGCGTTTCTGGCGTCGTCGATATGGGCAAACACAGTTTTAATAATCGAGTGGTCATAACCAATCTTAAAAGTGTTCAAGAGTTCGGAAACATGGAGGGCCGGGTTTCTGGTTTCCGCATGAAGATATCTGATAAAAACCAAGCCGAAGATGTGTCCTACCGGGTGACAAAGACCCTTGGCTTTCCCTTTTGGTCTATTAGTTGGCGAGATATTGATAAGAATTTATTTTCGGCCATTGACGTCGAAAAATACGTCATTTTCTTTGTTATGTTGATTATCGTTTTGGTGGCAGCTTTTAATGTCTCGACCTCTTTATATGTCACGGTTTTACGCCGCTATCACGATATTTCTATTTTTAAGACCCTCGGAATGCCCAAAGCAAAAATCACTCTCATGTTTGTCATGCACGGCCTTATCGTAGGTATGATTGGAATTTTTATCGGAACCGTATTAGGTGTCGCACTTTGTGAGGTTTTTGAGTTTGTGCAGAGCCGTTTTGAACTTATGCCTGGTAAGGTCTATCGATTGGATAACTTTCAATTGATCATCAAGTTTATGGACTTGGTTCTCGTGGTATTTGCATCGATTGTAATATGTTTTCTTTCAACGCTTGTCCCGGCGATCCGGGGAGCGGGTCTCGATCCTGTGGAGGGACTCAGATATGAGTAATAGTTTAGCTCCCATTCTTTCGGGACAGATGATTAAAAAATCCTATCCCATGGGGAATGGGCGCCTGGAGGTTTTGAAGGGTGTGGATATAAATATTGAGAGAGGTGAAGCCGTTTGCATCGTCGGTTCATCTGGTGCTGGTAAAAGTACACTTCTCCACATTCTTGGAACTCTCGATCGTCCCAGTCTTGGTAAAGTCATTTACAAAAGTCAGGATCTCACTAAAAAGACCGATGATGAATTGGCCCACTTCAGAAATGAAAAGATGGGATTCGTATTTCAATTTCACCATCTTCTTTCTGAGTTTACTGCTTTAGAAAATGTAATGATGCCCTGTCGTATATTTGGAACAGGTAAAAAAGAGGCCTCCGAAAAATCCATGGAGCTTTTGGAGCGCTTGGGGATGGATCACCGCGTAAATCACTATCCCTCGGAATTAAGTGGCGGTGAGCAGCAAAGGGTGGCTATTGCTCGCGCTCTTGTTCGCAATCCCGAGATTTTGCTGGCCGATGAGCCCACGGGCAACCTGGACTCAGGAAATGGCCACAGCATTCAAGATTTATTTTTTGAATTGAAAGAACAATTGAACTTAACACTTGTTGTTGTGACCCATGATCGAGATTTTTCAAAACGCTTTCCCAGGGTTATGTCGCTTCGCGATGGTGAGTGGGAGCAATAGATGATCCGATGCTGTTACAATCCGCGAAGCATTGATTTTAAAGCTGAAATAGGGATGACCTATACTTTTGACAAGTCTATAAAATCAGGCTAGCTTCGCATAATGACTTAAAGTGTTAGAAACCGGGTATGACTTCTTTGAAAGACTTTTAAGAGACAATTTTTGATGCGACTTCTATTTATCTTCACTTTTTTATTTTCGTTTTCTGTATTGGCCCAAAGTCCTAACACGAGTGATCGTGAGCCGGCTCGAGCTAAGGGCAAAGTCATTAAAGACATCCAAGTTATTGGCTCTAAAAAAATTGAGAAGGCCGCCGTTCTCGAGCGCCTTGAATCTAAAGTTGGACAACGAATCAATTCCAACCTCGTTAAGAAAGATGTGAAAACTCTTTTTAACACGGGCTATTTCTATAATATTAAAGTCGAAGAAAAGGCCGTAAAGGGTGGAACCGTTCTCGTTTATCGCCTTACAGAGAAGCCGGCGATTTCTAAGATTGCATTTCTTGGTAATGATGAAATCGATGACGATGATTTAAAAGAAGCCATTGAAATTCAACTCTTCGAAATTCTGAATACGCAAAAAATTCGTAAGGCAGTTGATATCATAAAAGCCCAGTACGAAGAGAAGGGGTACTTCTTAGCTGAAGTTGACTCTAAAATTATTGATAACAAAAAGAACAACTCAGTCACCTTGCAATTTATCATCAAAGAAAATGACAAGGTTCAGGTAAAGAAAATCAATTTTCTTGGTAACCGCAACCTCACCGATGGTGATCTTAAGGCTGTGATGCAAACTCAAGAAGGTGGCTTCTTTAGCTTTGTTTCTGGGAGTGGTTCTTACAAGCAAGAGATCTTCGATCGCGATGTACAGATTCTCACATACAGGTACTTTAACGAGGGTTACATCCAAGTAAAAGTGGGTCGACCTGAAGTTTATGTCACTCCAGATAAAAAGGGAATTTACATAACGATTCGCATAGAGGAAGGCGATCAGTTTCGCGTAGGAAATGTGGACTTTGCCGGCGACCTTCTCTTTACCAAAGATGAACTTTATGACGTGACCGAGGTTGATGAGCTCGATGTTTTCATTTGGGAAAAGTCACAACTTGATATTAAAGGTCTGCAAGCCAAGTTTGGTGACTTAGGTTATGCTTACGCCAACATTATCCCGCGAGTTCGCCCGAGGGAGAAAGAAAAGATTGTCGACATCACTTACGAGATCGATAAAGGGAATAAAGTTTACTTCGGAAAGATTAATGTCGTCGGGAACACAAAGACTCGCGATAAGGTGGTTCGAAGAGAACTCCGAATTAAAGAAGGCGAACTTTATAATGAGACGCGAAAGCGCGAGTCGGTCGCTAATGTTCAACGTCTTGGTTATTTCGAAGAAGTGAATTTTAATCAGGTCACTCCCGAAGGCAATCCGGATCTCATGGATCTAGAAATTGTGGTTAAGGAAAGAAACACTGGAAGTATTCAGGTCGGTGCTGGTTATTCTTCTTTTTCAGGTTTTATCTTTAATGGACAGGTTAATCAGATTAACCTTTTTGGTAAGGGCCAACGACTCGGTGTCTCGGTCGACCTTTCTGATCGCCAATCTTTATTCAACGTCAATTTCACAGAGCCTTACTTTTTGGATACAGAGTGGAGTCTCGGTTTTGATGCCTATCAAAGTCGACGAATTCTTCGCGATTATACGGAGACAAAAAAAGGTGGAGCCCTTCGAGTGGGTCATCCACTCGGACCTTACTTGCGAGGGTTCTTGCGCTACAAACTCGATGAAACCGAAGTTGATGTCGAAGACGATTTCATTGACCCGGCACTCTACCCTGTAGAGACTGTGAATGGTGTCACCAGCTCGATTACAGCTACGATCGAATACGACAAACGAAATGATCGTTATACTCCAAGTAAAGGGATGTTTATCAGTAGTTCATTGGAGTACGCAGGACTCGGTGGAGACCTTAAGTACACCAAAGGATTTACGACTTTCAGAATTTATCGTAAAGTGTTCTGGGAAGTGGTGTTTCGAAATAACCTGACCTACGGATTTATTAAATCAAACTCTGACGAAGAGGTTCCATTTAACGAACGGTTCCTTCTTGGTGGACCTTACAACCTTCGAGGTTATGAATTTGCGACCATAGGTGAGCGGGTGTTCTCACAGGCCATCTATGATCGTGTTCGAGCGGGAGAGGATCAGATTCTCGGCACTCCGGATGATGTGAGTGACGCGGAAGCCCGTCGTCTCGCCAATAGGCCATTTGGTGGGGAACAGCAGCTTTTTTACAATGCAGAGCTTGAGTTCCCTTTGATTAGTGAAGCAAAAATTAAAGGTGTTCTATTCTTTGATATCGGTAATGCCGCTGATACTCTTCGAATAGATGATTTTAGAAGTAACATAGGATTTGGATTTAGATGGTTTTCACCAATCGGTCCACTGCGTTTTGAGTGGGGATTCCCTCTCGATCGCAATGCTGAACTGGGTGAAGAGCCGGTGAATTTTGAATTTTCTATTGGCTCACCATTCTAATACAGAGGAGAAAGCTATGAAGAAATTAGCCCTTTTAGTAATGTTGTCTGTTGGCTTTTTTAGTTTCAGTGCCCATGCAGAGTTGAAAGTTGGTTTCGTTGATTTGCAGAAAGCGATTGAAGGGACAAGTACCGGAAAAAAAGCTCGGACCGAACTAGAAAAAGAATTTAAGGCTAAAAAGAAAGAGTTAGAGTCGAAAGAAAAAGATCTCAAGAAAATGACAGAGGACTTTGAGAAAAAGAAGTTGGTTCTTTCTGAAGACGTGAAGCAAAGAAAAGGTGCTGAACTCCAGCAAGAAATTCTTAAGTTCCGTCAGATGGTTCAGCAGTCTGAGCAGAATATCAGAAAGCGCGAGCAAGAACTCACTCGCCCCATTGTAGAAAAATTGCAGAAAGCAGTTAAGGAAGTGGCCACAGAAAAGAAAGTGACTATGGTCCTCAATCAAAATAGAAACTTCCAGACTGTTTTATGGGCCTCTGACGAAGTAGACCTTACTAGTGACGTCATCAAAAAATACGAAAAGATGAAGTAGTATTTACTTTATAGTTAGGTACATTTTATGGAATCTCAAGAGCCAGTAATGACTTGTGAGGATATCGAATCAATCTTACCCCATCGATATCCTTTTTTGTTAGTTGATCGAGTTGACGAAATCCTTCCTGGGCCCGATCCAAAAAAGAGACTCGGGCGTAAGATCCGCGCCATTAAAAACGTGACGGTCAATGAACCTTTTTTTCAAGGACATTTTCCGAGTTGGAAAGTTATGCCCGGAGTTTTGCAATTAGAGACAATGGCTCAAGCGGCCGCTCTCGGTGCGATTATTGAGGGCGACGGCTCTTTTGATGTGGCAATTGTCGCTTGCGATAAGGCTCGTTTTCGCCAGCCGGTTGTACCCGGCGATACCCTTGAAATTGTTGCTGAAATAGTCAAGGACCGAGGAATGATGTTTTCAGCCAAAGGTGAAATTTATGTCAAAGGCAAGCTTGTCTCTGAAGCTGAACTGATGGCTCGAGTTTTTCCTGGTGGCAAAGAGAAAAGTAATTAGTTTGAGAGGATTTTGATGGCCCAGGTTCACTCTTCCAGTGTGATCTCTAAAGAAGCTGAATTAGCCGATGATGTGTATGTTGGTCCCTTTTGTGTCATCACTGGTAAAGTGAAAATCGACTCAGGCACTCGCCTCGAATCCCATGTGAGCGTCGGTAATGAATTCGGAAAAGTGACTATCGGTAAAAATAATCGAATGAGTCCTGGCTCAGTTGTCGGAGGGCCTCCTCAAGATTTGAGTTATAAAGGGGATCCTACGGAACTCGTTATTGGTGATAATAATGAGATTCGTGAGTGTGCGACCCTAAATTGTGGAACCTTCAAAGAAAAGGGAATAACACGAATCGGTAATGGTAACCTGATCATGGCATACAGCCACGTGGCTCACGACTGCGCCCTTGGAGATCGAGTGGTGCTTGCTAACTCTTGCCAACTGGCGGGTCATGTAAAAATAAGCGACGATGTAAAAATTGGCGGAGTCGTTTGTGTGAATCAATTTGTACGCCTTGGTGAGCATGCCTATATTGCGGGAGATAGTACGGTTAATAAAGACGTTGCTCCATTTACAATTGCCCAGGGCAAGTACGCTGTAATGAGGGCTGCTAATCAGATCGGTATGGAACGAGCTGGAATTGATAAAGAAGAAATCGATGCCGTTCGAAGAGCTGTTCGATTCTTAACAAAGGGTAATTTGACCCTTGAAGAAGTTCTCTCCAAAATTGAACAGGAGTGTCCACCTTCAAAGTCGATCGCGACTTTTGTGGATTTCATTAAAACTTCTGAAAGAGGATTAGCGCGATGAAAAAGTTGAGAGGGGCCGTAGTTGGAGTCGGCTATCTCGGTCGTTTCCACGCCCAAAAATATGCAAAGCTAGAAGAGATCGATTTGGTAGGTGTTTGTGATAATAACCTCGATCGAGCTAAAGAAGTGGCCACCGAGTTATCTTGTAAAGCTTTCGATAATTACAAAGAACTCGTCGGGCAGGTTGATGCTGTTACAGTAGCCTCAACGACACAAACTCACTATGAAATTGCAAAGTTCTTTCTAGAAAATGGCATTCATGTTCACGTTGAAAAACCCATGACGACGACGGTTCCTCAAGGGGAAGAGCTCGTAGAGATTGCTAAGAAGAACTCTTTAAAGCTGCAGGTCGGCCACGTTGAAAGGTTTAATAAAGCCTTGAGTTCGGCCCAAGAAAAACTCAATAAACCTTTGTTTATCGAGTGTCATCGACTAGCGCCGTTCAAGCCTCGAGGGGTTGATGTCGATGTTGTGCTGGATTTGATGATCCATGATCTCGATGTGATTTTATCCCTAGTAGATTCTGAGATCGAATCGGTGAGTGCCGTGGGAACTCCGGTGTTAACGGAGATGGTTGATATTGCCAACGCTCGAATCGAATTTAAAAGCGGTACAGTAGCGAACGTCACAGCAAGCCGTGTTTCTCAATCGGCAACGAGAAAGTTCCGAGTTTTTCAGTCATCCCAGTATCTATCGATTGATTTTGGCTCTGGAGAACTCAACCTAACTACTAAAACAGGAGATTGGGTTTTTCGAGGTGAAGAGCTCGACGAAGAAAACCTTCCGCTTGAGTTTGAGGCGTGGAATTTAGAAAAGGGTGATGCTCTTCTCGATGAAACTCAGTCCTTTGCCAGATCTATTCTCGAAGATACGGAATGTGTCGTGTCAGGTGAAGATGGATTGAAGGCGCTAAAACTTGCGGAAGCCATTCGAAATGACATCCAAAGACGGCTCTAGTCTCCTAATTGTCGCTGCAGAGGCTTCCAGCGCTCTTTATGGTCAGCGACTTCTAGAAATTTTCAAGGAACAGTCCGAAGATATTGAGTGCTTTGGCATTGGCAGTAGAGCCATGGAGGACCTGGGTTTTCAGTGTTTAGGTCGTAGTGAAGAGTTAGCTGTCGTAGGACTCGTCGAGGTCTTGAAGCATTTTGGGCAAATACGTGAGACTTTTAATGGCATCCTCGAAAGGTGTGAAAAGAACCCGCCAAAGTGCGCTCTCTTGCTCGATTATCCTGACTTCAACTTAAGACTGGCGAAAAAATTAAAAAAAATGGGAATACCCGTCGTTTATTTTATTTCCCCTCAGCTCTGGGCGTGGAGAACGGGTCGAATCAAAGAGATTCAAAAAAACATTGCCAAGATGCTGGTACTCTTTCCATTTGAAGAGGGATTTTATCAGAGCCATGGGGTGGCCGTTGACTTTGTAGGACATCCCCTTCTCGACGAATTAGATGATAAGTATTTCGATAAGAATCAGATGGCTCAATTCAGAAAGAAGCAAAATTTAAACAATGAGTCTATGGTTTTGGGACTCATGCCAGGGAGTCGAAACTCTGAGATTTCTTTTCACTTGGATACGCAACTAAAAGTGGCAAAGAATCTATCAGAAAAATACCCTTACCTACAGATTGTTTTATTGTTGGCGCCGAGTTTAGACGATGAACTTATTGAGAGTCGAATTGATGAACTCAATGCTCCCGTTAGAATCGTTAAAGAGGACCCTTTAGAAATGATTGCTATTGCGGATGTTCTACTTTGTGCTTCGGGAACAGCCACACTCATGGTGGGCCTTTTAGAAAAACCAATGGTTATAATGTATAAGATGAACCGGCTGACGGCTTATATCGCTAAAAAGTTGGTGAATAAAGTTAAGTACTTCGGTCTTCCAAACTTAATTCTCGGAGAAGAGGCACTTCCAGAGCGCTTTCAAAAAGAAGCTAGTGTTGAAGAGTTGAGCTCTCAGATTGCAAAGATACTTGATGATGAGCCCTATCGTGACTCTTTAAAATCAAAGTTAAAAGGGTTAAGACCTCGGCTTGGGTCAAAAGGGGCGATGAAACGGGTCTACGAGAGTCTGAAGAGAGATTATTTTTAAATGATAACGAGTTTTTTGTCTCACATATACAAGGGGTTAACTGACCTGAGATCAGGGCTTTATAAGGATGGAGTTCTCGGATCTCAGAAGGTCAATATTCCTGTGGTTTCGGTGGGTAATATTACAGCAGGGGGAACAGGAAAGACGCCAGTAGTGGATTTTCTTGTAAACGAATTTAGAGAGTACGGCCTCAAAGCTGGAATTGTGAGTCGTGGTTACAAGGGAGATTATAAAGGCGTTGTAAAAGTGGACCCCAGTAGTAAAAACCCAAAACGATTTGGTGATGAACCACTTTTACTCTCTATGAAGAACCCCCTGACTCCAGTTTATTTGGGCAAGGATCGAGTTAAAGCCTGCGAGAGTCTCTTGGCAGAAGATGAGGTCGATCTCATTATTGCAGACGATGCCTATCAACACCTGAAACTGCAAAGGGATCTCAACGTTCTCCTTATTGATGCGACTGAAGATTTGAATAATTACGAACTTCTTCCTTCGGGAAGAGCGAGAGAGTCTTTTCAGGCCGTTGAACGAGCTGACATTATTTTTATCACGAAAGCCAATTGGTGTGACGATCTTCACTTACAAAGGGTTATGAAGTTTGTTCTCGAGAGAATCAAGGAGTATGAGATGGATACTCCACCGATTTACGTCTTTGATTTTAAGATTGCTGAAATTTGCCGATTTTCAGAAAGTCATAAGGGCGAAATTGGCGCGTGGATGCCGGAGGACCTTGAAAAACTTAAATCTGAAAAATTAGCGAGTCTCTGTGCGATTGCTCGCCCAGATACCTATCAGCAGAGTTTGGTCGAGATGGGACTTGTCGTCGCCAAAAGTTTTGCGTTCAAGGATCATTATTACTATACGGACCGAGATTTGCGACGAATTGAGAGTGAATGTCAGGCTCTTGGTATTCGTAAAATCGTTGTCACTGAAAAAGATATTGTTAAACTACTCAAGTGGGAACCGAAAGATCTTGAGGTCCTAGTCGCCTCGGTAAAACTTTATCCTCGGTCCCCTCTAACAGAACTTTTCAAAGGCTTTGCAAAGAGTAATGACCTACCTATTTCGAATTCCATTTTGGATCTTTAGTTTTCTAATTAGTCATTCTCCTCGAAGATTCCAGGTTTTTTTGGGCTTTCTTCTCGGAACCCTTTGGTTTGATATTTTGAGAATCCGTAGAAAGGTCGCCATCGACAACGTGGCTCGAGCTTTTCCCGATCTCTCCGAAAAAGAAAAGACACAAATTGCACGGCGCTCGCTCCACCACATGGGATTGACCATCATCGAATTATGTATTTTTCCGCACTTTCGAAAATCATGGATGGATTCTTATATTCATATCGAAGGGCTTGAAAACCTCCGAGAATCATTGAAAAAAGAAAAGGGTGCTTTTTTACTGACTCTTCATTTATCCAACCCTGATATGGGGGCCATGGGGCTCTCCCTCAGTGGAGTTGATCTTTATGTGATTTCGAAACTTTTCAAATCTAAGTGGCTCAATGATTATTGGTTTCGAGTTCGAGGGCAGCACGGTACTCGCTTTATTGCCCCTGAAAAATCCAGTTTTCAAGTTCTAAAGGCATTAAAGTCAAATGCGGTCGTTGCATTTGTACTCGATCAATTTATGGGCCCGCCGGTAGGAGTTCGAACCCAGTTTTTTGGCCATGAAACTGGAACTGCCGCTGGTCTGGCGACCCTAGCCGAAAGGTCCCATGCTCCGGTAGTGTTGTCCTATGTTTTTCGTGACGAAAATTATAAAACCCATGTTATTATTGAACCTGAAATCCCTTTTGAGTCTAAAGAGACTCGACCAATGTCGATTCAGCATATGACTCAAGAATACACCAACCATATTGAAAAGGTGGTAAGGATGTATCCAGAGCAATGGATGTGGATCCACAAGCGATGGAAAGTCTTTAGGGACTGATTTTAATAGTAAATGGAGAGATTATTATTTTTCTTAGGGCGCGCCTTCTATTCTATCTATGCTTTTCAATGCTATTGATTTCTTGTGCGGCTATTGAGGTCAAAGAGGCGGAGCTCAAAGAAATCCGAAGTAATAAGCAATATGAAGACCTTCTGACGATAGAGGCTGAGACTCCACAGACACCCCAGAGTATCGACCAAAAAGACAAAAAAGATACTGATCAGGGAGACGATAAAAAAGGAGACGAAAAAAAGACATCTCCTAAAGAAACTGAAGCAGAAAAAAAGAAGAAAGCTGCCGCTGCGAAGAAGGCCGCCGAAGCCCTCAAAAAGAAAAAGGCAGAGGCGGCAAAGAAGGCGGCCGAAGCCCTAAAGAAAAAGAAAGCAGCTGAAGCGAAGAGAGCAGCCGAGGCAAAGAAAGCAGCAGAAGCCGCCAAGAAAAAAAAGGCTGAAGAAGCAAAGAAGAAGCAGGTCAAAAAAGACCAGGTCGAGCCTAAGGATAAGAAGCCATCAGAGGGTGACGAAAAGATATCTGAAAGTAAAGAGGAAGATAAAAAGAAGAAGGTCACTTTTGATATAGAGTGGCCACCGGGGCCTCTTCTCGAATTTCCGTTGAAGAAGCGATGGCCCAATTATGAGGATACCGAAAACTTCTCTCACAGGAGGCCGATTAACGACCCCTATCGAATTAACGAAAAGGTGAAACTAGAAATTAGCTATTTTGGTGTAACAGCCGGCTACATGACTATGGAAACTTTGCCTTTTAAAAAAGTAAATGGCCGAAAGGCCTATCACTTTCGCATGACGATTAAATCGAGTTCGACGTTCTCATTGTTTTACAAAGTCGAAGACTACGCTGAGACCTTTATTGATTATGAGAGGATGGTTCCCTTTAACTATGTGATTCGAATGGATGAAACAAATAAGGTTGGCGAAAATAAAGCTTTATTCGATTGGAAAAACTATAAGGCTTATACTTGGGAACGGAAGATCGATAAGAAAAAGGGAAAACAGGAGAAGAACTACGAATGGGACCTCATACCATGGGCCCAGAATGTTTTTAGTGCTCCCTTTTACCTAAGGTCATTTACTCTAAAGCCTGGTAAAAACTTAAAAGTCCTTGTCGGTCATAGAGGTGAGAATATCGAGATGACCGCTCAGGTTCTTCGAAAAGAAAAGCTGAAAACTAAAATGGGAACGATTAATACGGTTGTGATAAAGCCGAAATTTATTATCGATGGCGATTTCAAGCCCGTAGGCGATATTGTCTTTTGGCACACTGATGATGATCAAAAGCTCGTTGTAAGAATGGAAGCTAAAATTAAGATCGGGACCATCGTTGGCTCTCTCGACTCCTGGAGTCGGGGTCAGAAATAGCTTGGCCTTTGGCTAGTTGTCTACAGAATGGCCAACGAATTTATTCTAAATTGATACAATAATTCCATGGCAGTTACGGGTTGCAGGCATTTCAATGGATATAAGCCCTGTGGATATAACGAGGTTTGTTCTGATGAATGTCCTTCGAAGGATATTCCTCGGTCTCGTATATTACTCATTCACTTAGGTGCATTGGGGGCGGTTTTGCGGTCCACGGCCCTTTTGCGGGCCATTCGAAGGAAATATTTCAATTGTCATATTACTTGGCTTACGGACCGACCCGGTGACCAACTTTTACGGGACAACCCTCTTATCGATGAAATCGTTGTGAATAGCTTTTCCGGTCTATTGCAACTCGAAGGAAGGCAATTCGACGTCGTTTTAAATATCGATAAAAGCAAATTGAGTAGTGGTCTGCTCAAAAAAATTGAATTTGATTTACTCTATGGCTTTAAAGTGGAAGCTCGAACAGGAAGCATTGTCCCTGCTACAGATGAGGCGGTGGAGCTCTGGCAAATTGGTCTATCGAATCATAAAAAGTTTTTTGAGAATGAAAAAACCGAGATTCAACTTTGCCATGAAGCGCTCAAACTTGGAGAGTATAAGAGAGATTCCTATATCATTGGCTTGAGTGACGAAGAACGCTCTCTTGCGAGGGAGAGAAAGAAAACCTGGAGTCGAGGTAAGCCGATTCTGGGGATTAACACCGGATGTGCACCGACGATTCCCTACAAAAAACTATCAATTTCTGGATACCGGGAGCTGATTCAGAAAATTAATAATGAGCTCAATGTGCAAATTGTCCTTCTTGGTGGCCCTACCGAAGAGGACATGAATAAAACGATCGCCAAAGGGCTGAGAGCCCTGCAATCACCTGTAAATCAGGGAATTCGCGACGGTCTTTGCTCGATTGAGGCCTGTGACATTGTTTTCTCTGGGGACTCCCTGGGTATGCACATGGCTATTGCTCTTAAGAAGTGGGTAGTGGCCTGGTTTGGCCCGACCTGCCACCAAGAAATCGATCTCTATGACCGAGGGGTTAAGGTTCTCACCGAGGCATCATGCTCACCTTGTTGGAAGAGGCATTGTAGCAAGGATCCCATGTGCTATGACCTGGTTCCATTTGAGAAGGTCATTTCGGGAATCAAGTCGGCCCTCCATGAAAATAATTTTCAACGGATGACACTCATATCGAGACCTTGATATGACTAAATCAAATGGTATGTCCATTTAATCAAGACAGTTAATCGGTGGATTCCTCTATGAGAGTTTTGTATATTCAAACAGCCTTTGTCGGAGATTTGCTTCTATCGATACCGACTTTAAAACTGATACGTAGAGATCACCCGAGTTCTGAAATCGTTTTACTCTGTCGTTCGGGATTAGGTGACGTTATGAAGTCACTGAAATTGGTTGATCAAGTTGTTGAAATTGATAAGAAGAAAAAAAAATCACCGTCATTTTATACCGAAAAATTGGGTAACGAAGAATTTGATCTCGTTCTCTGTCCCCATGAGAGTTTTACCTCTTATCAGATTTTAAAGAGCGTCAAAGCCAAGAAAAAAGTGAGCTATAAGCAGTGGTGGAATTTTCTAGGCATTGATCGGAGAATACGAAGGCCCATGGAACTTCCAGAGGCAATGAGACAAGTTGCTCTCTACGCCGATGACAAAGCTCCTTTGAAGAAAGACTTGGAAGCCTATACAAATGGGGCGATGAATTCTTTTACGGGGCTCAATGAAATTCCGAAGTCTTGCTCTACGAGTATTGAATTTTTACTAAAAGGTCCTTCAGATGGGAAAATCAAAAGTACGCTCGAAAAATTTGCCCTCGAAAATAGACGCTTTGCTATTCTTGCGCCCGGCAGTGTTTGGCAGACGAAGCGATGGAGTTTAGAGGGGTTTATCGAAGTTGGGAAATTTTTAACAACAAAAAAATTTGAAATCGTCGTTTTAGGCGCACCCGAGGAGTCTGATGTTTGCCGGGACCTGTCGGATCAATTAGAAGGAGCTATTAATCTCAGTGGTCAGACAAATCTCATGGAAGCGGTTGAAATTATTGCCGCCGCTCGAATTCTCGTTTGTAATGACTCGGGCGCGATGCACATGGCCTCTCTCAGTGAAACTCCGACACTGAGTCTTTTTGGCCCGACCATTTTAGAATTTGGCTACAGGCCCTGGAACCCTAAAGCTAGAGTTGAGCAGGTCGATCTGGGTTGTCGTCCTTGTGGAAGTCACGGGCATCGATCATGCCCGATCGGAAATCACAAGTGTATGGTCGACCTAACTGCGAGCCAAGTCATTCATACCCTCAAGAAATTTAATCTTGAAAGTCTTTAACGTTAATTTCGTACTTTTTAATCTTTCTCAGGAGCGTATTTTTTGGAATATTTGCCGAGGCCACCGTTTTGTTTATTTTACCTTTATTGGCCTTTAAGGCGTTTACGATAAATTCCTTTTCCGCTTGGTTTTTAAAAGCATCGAAATCCATTGGGCCGCTGTAGTTTTGCGGCATCTGAATGTCTATTTGCTCTTTGGAGTCTTTGACAATATTTTCAGGAAGTGAATTCTCAGTAATTGTATCCGAATTTTCGACAATAAAGCATCGCTCGACAACATTTTCTAATTCTCGAATATTCCCCGGCCATCGATAGTTCTTCAAAATATTGAGAGCTGAGTCGTCGAGTCCTTGAAAGTTTTTACTATGTTGTTTGGCAAACTTCTTAATGAAAAAGTTTACGAGGTTTTCTATATCGTCGCGCCTCTCTCTCAGCGGTGGAAGAAAAATAGGCATGACGTTGAGGCGATAGAAGAGATCCTCTCGGAATTCTCCGTCTTCAATCATTTTCTCCAAATTTCTATTTGTTGCAGCGATGATACGTGCATTGGTTTTTACTTCGCGAGTTCCACCGACAGGAACAAATTTCTTCTCTTGCAGGACTCTTAGGAGTTTGACTTGCATATCAAGCTTTAGCTCAGCAATTTCGTCCAAGAAAATTGTCCCGTTATTGGCAAGTTGAAACTTTCCAATTTTTCGTTCAATGGCTCCTGTAAAAGCCCCTTTCTCGTGACCAAAAAACTCACTTTCCATTAGATTTTCTGGAATTGCACCACAGTTAACAGCGATGAAGTCCCCTGACTTGCGAGGAGAGTTGAAATGAATGGCTCGAGCGACAAGCTCCTTGCCCGTTCCGTTTTCTCCACGAATAAGAACGGTCGTATCGACTTTGCAAAGCTTGTAGATAAGGTCGTATACATCTCGCATTTTTGATGATGAGCCAACGAATTCACTATCGATGTCGTCATCAAAAATTGGATTCGCGATCGCTATATCCGATACCAGTTGCGAGGCATCAAGGGCGCTAGTAACGATTTTTTTGAGTTGCTCTGGCTGTACGGGCTTTGAGAGGTAATCGAAAGCACCGTGTTTTATTGCCGAAATTGCATCCTGCACATTGGAGTGTGCGGTCATAATCACTACAAAGGTTTTTGGATCAAGGGTTTTTATTTTTTCTAGGGCTTCAAGACCATCCATCTCTGGCATGCGAACATCCATCATTACGAGATCAAAATCTTGATTTCTAAGTTGATCCAAAGCCTCGAGACCATTAGTCGCTTCTGAAACTTCTATTTTCATATCTTCAAATTGACTAGTTAAGATAGTTCTAAGCGACTTTCTGAGTTCGTCTTCATCATCAACGATTAAGGCTCTCACTAGTTTTTCCATAATTGATCTCCAGTAAATGCAATTGGTAGACTCGGTTCATTAGTTTCTGACTGCACAGGAATTGAAAGTATGAAAGTAGTTCCCTTACCGAGTTCACTTTTTAAGCTAACACTTCCGCCATGTAATTCAGTAAAAAACTTCACTAAATACAATCCTAACCCAGTTCCTTTGATATTTGAATGGCTTTGGTTGCCGCGATTAAACTTTCCCCAAATTGTTTTTTGGTCCTCGGGGCTAATACCTATACCATTATCTTTAATTACAACCTTTACAAAGTCATCTACTTCTGAAGACGATATTTTAACATTTCCGCCTTCATTTGTATATTTTATGCCATTTTCTACCAAATTGAGAAGGATTTCTTGTACTAAAAGAGTGTCAATCTCCACAGAAAACATGGGTTCAAGGTCAGTTTCTAAACTAATATTTTTTTCTAATGCTAAAGGTTGGGTCTGAACCACGACATTTTGTATGAGTTCATTGATATCTGCGGCTTCTTTGCGAAGTCGAAATTCTGATGATTCGACGCGAATAACATTGAGAACATTTTGAATGTACTTGTGGAGCTCATCGCTGGATTTTCGAAGAGCAATGAGGTCGGACTCAATATTTGATCGATCTTTTTGTGTGAGAATTCGATCTACGATTCCTTGAATTTTCGCAATGGGAGTTTTGAGATCGTGACTAAAAAGACTGACAAAATTATGTTTAAGTTGCTCGATTTCTTCTAAATATTTCTTTTCTTGTTCAAGAACCCAGTTTTTCTGTTCATTAATGGTCACTTGGAAACTCAAAAAGACCACATAGGTAATTAGCAATTGAATGACAGGTGCAAGGGCCGGAATCCACAGTGAGTAAATGTCAAAAAAGAAGGCGGAGGCCGCACAAACGCTCGTACCGATTAAGAGAAGAAAGGCGAGGGACATGCCCTGGGGGTAAAATAAAGCAACCATCATAAGAAGGATTACTAGAAATAGGAGTGAAAGAGCGTTTATCCACAAGGGAGATTTTTCGATCCAGCGATTATTAATAATGTTGTCGATGATGTTCGCGTGTACTTCGGATAAACTCATTTTTCCAAAAGGTGACTGGGTATCAAATCCTGCGATACCTGTAGCTCCGATAAGTACAATTTTTCCCTTAAGACGTTCAGTCTTGTACTTTCCTTCGATAATGTCTTGAAAGTGAATTTTCTCAAACGTTCCTCTGGGGCCTCGAAAATTTATCAGTTGATATCCTTGCCAGAAATTTTCAGGTTCGAGGGGTTCATCGCCGATCGCCATTTTAGCCACCTGAATACCAAAGTGGGGGATTTGAATGAGGGGAGAAGTGAAGCGTCTAGTGATGCCGTCGTCATCGGTACTCATGCGATTGATTCCGACGTTGTAAGTGAAGGAACTGGCGAGGGCCGGAAGAATGGGGCGCCCTGAATTGTCGATGTCGCCGGACCAAACAATATTGTCTTTTTCAAAGACTTCGGTCATGAGCTCTTCGGAGGGGAGCTTAATATTGGTGAAGAAGAAGGTGACCCCAATAACTTTTGGTTCAGCTTTCTGAATACCCTTGAGAAGTTGCGTCCATACCTCAGTATCCCAAAAGTACTCGTCTTTAAAGTTGCTTGTTTCTTTGAGGGGACGCGAATCGATATTAACTTCGGGAGTTCCAACATAGCGCCGCCAATCTCTTTCGGGAATTTCGATGATGACGATGGGTTCTCGGACAGCTTGTTTTGATCTTAGTACGAACCTGAAGTCGTAGTTGTCCGGTTCAGTTCCGGTGAGAACTGCTGTGCCGGCGAGCCAGCAAAGGAGGACGCGGGACCAGTACATTCGTTGTTGCCAAATCCAGCTGACTGTTGATTTTAAGCGGTCCTTAATTTTTACCCACATTTTCTGTTCTGCGTAGTTTTTGCACCTTTCGAGCTATTTGTTGGATGTTTCCGATATTATTGGTATTTTACCTTTATGAAAGTTGTTAGAGGAGTAAGAAATTTAGAAAAGGACTTTACCTGTGCTTTAACCATAGGAAATTTTGATGGTGTTCATGCCGGACACCAGAAATTGGTATCTAAAGTCCTGGAGTTTTCGAAATCTATGGGCCTTCCTTCGATGGTAATGACTTTCAATCCACACCCTGTCCAAGTCCTATATCCTGAAAGAGAGTTAAAGCGACTTTTTCCGTTCGAGGATCAGGTCGAACAGCTAGAAAAGTTGGGAGTTGATTATCTCTTGATCGAACCATTTTCGCGCTCTTTTTCAGAGCAGAGTCCTATGCAGTTTCTTGAGGAATGGCTAATTCCTCGTTTGCATCCCAAGGCCTTAGTTGTTGGTTACGACTTTAGTTTTGGCTCAGAAAAAAAGGGAAATACCGATTTTCTGAAAAAGCACTCGAATGATTTTGGATACCAGCTCGAAGTGGTCAATCCCCATAAGGTTAAGGATATTTTGGTCTCTAGTAGCAAAATTCGAAACCTGCTATTTGATGGCGATACTGAATTAGTCTGTAGTTTGTTGGGACGACCCTTTTATGTCGAAGGGATTGTTGTACACGGAGAGGGACGGGGTCGAACGATTAATGTTCCGACGGCGAATGTCGAAAGTACTTGGACCCTCGTTCCGCAGATGGGTGTCTACAGCGTTGTTGCTGATATCAATGGAAAGAGAGTGAAAGGTGTTTGTAATATTGGTACTAAACCCACCTTTCACATTCCCGGAAAAATGAACTCGACCATTGAGGTTCATCTTTTTGATTTTGATTCAGATATTTACGGCAAACGAATACGGGTTCATTTTTATAAGAAAATTCGAGATGAGAAAAAGTTTGAAGGCGTTGACCAGCTCGTAAAGCAGATTGGTAAAGATATTGAAGTCGCAAAGGAATCATTGAAAGATGTTTAGATGGGTTGAAATTGGTCAAACAGAGGAGGACCCGCGTTACAGAGCGCTCCATCAGTTTCTTCAGGAGAAATCCCATCAAAATACTTTTGAGTTTGTTACCTGTATTGGAGATGAACTCGTCGAAACAATAAAAGGGCTTCAGAGATCTGTTAATACTATGAGGATAGCAAAGGAGTTCGGGTTTTACTCTCTCGATCAGGAATATCCTTACCCTTCTAATCTTTTAAATATCAAGGCCCATGATACCATCGAATCCTATGATTCAACTTGGTTGCCGAGAAACTACGTTATGGATGCCGTCAAATACTGTATGACTCAAGAAAAAATTCCCACGGACATTTCGGGAAGTGTATTGATTTTCGGCACCTGTCCTGTGGCCCACAGCTGTTTCGGAGCCCTCAACGCCCTTGGTTTCTCTCGGTTTACCTTCGTAGATCCCCATCCTGAGCAAAATATTGTCGATACAAAGCTCGATCTTTTGAAGTCTCAAAACTTTGGAGCCGAAATCAATAAGGCTTCAAATGCAATGGTCACACAACTTCCGGGGATCTTTTCGGTGGTCGTAAATACGTTAGAAATGGAAGACGAGGCGTCAATCATTGATGAAATGAGCTACTTTAATTTTCTAGCGAGCGATGGTGTCATATTGGATTTTCGTATGGAAAAGGAAATTCGATTTATAAAAGAGGCTCAGAAGATCGGAGCTCTCACAATCGATGCCTATCATCTATTCTCACTGGCCGATCATTGTTGGCTCAACCATAACTTGAAAGATCTCAATTTCTCCCAAACTGAAATAGAAGATTTGTACAAAAGTAAAATTGGTTAATTTTTCTTGTGCTGCTCTGCCACTTTAAACAGGTAATCGACGAGGTCCTTTGAAATGTAATGGGCTCCGGCGAGAGAAAAATGATAGCTATCTGAGTAAAGAAGTTTTTGGTCTTTAATAATAGGGCAATGGTCAATTTTACAAATTGTATCGACTAGTTCAAAGTAAAAGAGTCCTTCGATATTGTAAACCTTTTTTGCATTTTCATCGAGTTCTCGGATCTGCTCGGGAGAATAGGTAAGGAAGCTGGTAGCAAAAATATTAACGCCCTCGTCGAGAGCCCCGTAGTTTAGTGCAATTTCGAAAGGAGTTTTGTCCCATTCAGGCCGAAAACCAACTAAAACAATGGGACCTTGAAATCCTGAGGTTCGCAAATAACTGACATTTTTCAATATTTCATCAACGGCCTGGGTGTTTCCTATATCAAGAAAGGAATGATTGTCGGTAATAACAATTACGTCGTATTCTTTGTAGTCCTTTTTAAAGAGAGGGATATTATCTAAGCATTTGTCAGCCTGTTCGTTAGATCCGGGTAAAGTAATCGAGATGCAGTGGTGCTCTGTTTTACCCTCGAATAGGACTTGAGCACGATGGTCCTCATGCTTAATGGCTGTAGCAATATCAAGTGCATAACTATTACCTATGACCACTACCTTTAAGCGCTTTTGATCCTCCCAATCGATGTCCGTAAAGTAAGAGTTTTCATCCCAATACCGTTGTTGATCGTTGTGCATTTGATCGATTGTGTAGTGAAATTGTCCGAAACGTTCTGGATATCCCCTGTTAATTATAATAAACATTGATAGAGCTATTGAAACAATAAATCCAAATGCAAGACTCATATAAATGGTAGACTTCTTGATTTTCTCGCGATTTCGGAAAACGTTTTCTAAACAGAAGTAGCTGACTGTAGCAATAAGCAATGTAATAGCGACAACGACAATTTTTTGAGAAGGAGTTGTAAAAAATTCCTTAATCCTTGCAAGAAAAAAGAGGGGGTAGTGCCAAACATAAATGGAGTACGAAAATAGGCCAATGTAAGTCAAGGGTTTGACCTTTAAAAGGGAAGTGACCAGCATACCCTCTCTTGAAGCGATAATTAGTAAAAAACTCGATAGTGTGACCGTTAGACGAGCTAAATGTTCATTTTCCAAAAAGAGCCGACCTAGGAAGAGAGTCGCTAGTAAAATAAGTAAAGAGGTCAATGTTGCCGCTAGTCTTGCCTTCAAATTCAAGAGTAGATCTTTTTTAGTGCATTCTAAGTAAGCAGCTATAGCTCCAATAGCGAATTGCCAAATTCGAAATGGATAAAGATAGAAATCTAAATCGCCACCCCAAGAAAAGATTAAAGGTAGTGTATTTGTTGAGACCCCAGCAATAGTGATTAGGATTAGAACTTTTAAGAGACTGCTTTTTTCTCTCTTAAAAGCCAATATATAAAAGAAGGGTGCCGTAATATAAAATTGTTCTTCTAGAGAAAGAGACCATGTATGAAGTAGAGGCCTAAAGCTTGCTCCAACGGCACTGTACTCACTAAACTCATTCACCCAATAAAAATTTGATGTGAGAGTTAAAGCTGCCAATGATGATTTTGCCAAATCGATCAATTGATCCGGTAGAAGGTAAAAGTAGAACAATATTTGACAGAATAGGGTGAGAGTCACAAGCAGAGGTAGAATTCTTCGAGTTCTCTTTTCAAAAAAAGTACTGAGGTTGAGTTTTCCATTATCTCGGAGTTCCCTGATAATATTTCTGGAGATCAAATAGCCTGATAAGACTAAAAAAACATCCACGCCAAGGTAGCCATTTGAAAAATGGAAGGTGTTGAGATCGAGATGATAAAATAGTACGGCAATGATGGAAATGCCTCTTATGCCGTCTAACTCACTTCGATAATTGTTCATCTACTACCTAGGACTTGAGAAGTATTTATATGTAATGTTTAAATTTACCGACTCAATGAATTCAATTTGATACATTTTATAAAAATTAGACTTTCAATATATGTTTCAGTTATAAAATAGGGCATTCTGAAGATTACTCGACCTTTGTCTACTGTAGTAAAATAGCCAAGAAGCGTAAAATTAGGTAAGCGCGGTTCGTATCTGGAGGCCTAATGAAAGAAAGAGATCTCGGTCCTTTAATGGTCCAAAAGGAGCTAATAGACTCCGAGCAGTTAGAGAAGGCGAAAAAGGCAGTTCGTCGTAACGACGGTGAATCACTTGCGAAAGCTCTTGTTAGACTCGGATATGTCGAAGACTCTCAATTAACTCAATTTCTTTCAGAGCAGTACGGTGTACCTGCGATTGATCTCGAAAGCTTCGAAATCGATGAAGAGCTGACCGAATTAATGCCTCGAGAAATTTGTTTAAAACATATGGTTTTCCCCGTTTCGAAAGCAGGAAACACACTCGTTGTTGCCTTTGCCGATCCCAGTAATATTTTTGTCAAAGATGATCTTCAATTTTTAACTCGTCATAAAATTGAAGTCATGGTCGCCAGTGAAGTTGCTATTCTTAGAGCGATTGAGCGCTATTACGATCGAAGCAAGCAAGAGGAATATGACAACGTCATTTCTGAAATTGAAGACGACCAAGATGTCGAAGGACAAAAAGCAGTTGATATTCACCAAATTGATGATGAGACCAATAGTGCCGTTATCAAATTCGTGAATATGACATTAGCTGAGGCTATTAAGCTCGGTGTTTCTGATATCCATGTTGAGCCCTACGAAAAGAACTTGCGAGTTCGCTTTCGAAAAGATGGCAAGCTCATTGAAAAAGTTCAACCACCAAAAGGTATTAAAGATGTCCTTGCCAGTCGTATTAAGATCATGGCCAATATGGACATCGCCGAGCGTAGAAAACCTCAAGATGGTCGAATTCGAATTAAGACGAATCAAGGTGTCTATGTCGATTTTCGTGTGAATTGTTTGCCGACAATTCACGGTGAGAAAATTGTGATGAGGATTCTTGATAAGAGTAATTTGAAACTTGATTTAAGAGATCTCGGATTTGAAGAAAAGGAACTCAAAGTATTTCTCGAGGCCATTCATAGGCCCCAGGGAATGGTTTTAGTGACTGGTCCTACGGGTTCTGGTAAGACGACGACCTTGTACTCTTCACTTCAAGAACTTAATAATCCGACTAAAAATATTTCGACAGCCGAGGATCCGGTCGAATTTAGCATTGATGGTGTTAACCAGGTACAAATTAATCCCAAAATTGAGTTTGGATTTGCTCACGCTCTCAGGGCCTTTCTTCGTCAAGATCCCGATATCGTTCTAGTCGGTGAGATTCGTGACAAAGAAACTGCCGATATCGCATTTAAGGCGGCTTCGACAGGGCATATGGTGATGAGTACACTTCACACGAACGATGCGCCTTCGACCATTGTTCGTTTGATGGATATGGGAGTTCCGACATACTTAATTACTTCCTCGATTTCAGTAATTTTAGCCCAGCGTCTAATTAGTCGACTGTGTAATCACTGTAAGGCGGAGCACCGAGTAGAGCGCCAACTGCTCCTGGACTTAGGTGTAGAGGAGGCAGAGGTCGACTTTTACAAAATTCACAAGCCAGTTGGTTGTCGCGAATGTAATGACACGGGCTATGTGGGTCGTATGGCAATCTACGAACTCGTCAATATGACGGATCACCTTAGAGAGGCTATTATCACCGGAGCGACTCCTGTAGGTATTAAGCGGGCGGCGGTCGAGAGTGGAACAAGAACTCTAAGGATGGCTGCTTTAGAAAAGCTTAAGAAGGGGGAAACCTCAATTGAGCAAGTCCTAAGTGTGACTTTAAAGGACGAGCTTGATTAGATTCTGATAGCTTTTTACTGAGTCATATTGATATGATACGTCTATGATTACGCTTCTCCAACTTTTGAAATTTGCAACCGAGCAAGGAGCTTCGGATCTTCATATTGTGGCTGGCTCACAACCAGCTCTTCGAGTCGATGGTCGAATTGTTAGAGTAAAAACTGATAAATTAACAAAAGAGCAAACTCGAAGACTGTGCTACTCAGTTCTTAACGATTATCAAAAGAGTCGATTCGAAGAAAAGAAGGAATTGGATTTTTCTTTTGATGTAAAAAATATGGCGCGGTTTCGTTCCAATTACTTTTTTCAAAGAAATTCTGTGTCTGGAGTTTTTCGTCGAGTTCCCGTTTTTGTTCCTAAGTACGAAGACCTAGGCCTTCCGTCGGCAGTCGCTGAGCTAACCAATTTACCCTACGGAATGGTTTTAGTAACGGGGCCAACGGGTTCGGGTAAGTCGACAACCATTGCCTCTCTCGTGGATAAAATTAACCAGGACAAATGGGGTCACATCATCACCCTTGAAGATCCCATCGAATTTTTACACAGCCACAAAAACTGTATCGTCAACCAGAGAGAGGTGGGAACGGATACAGAGACCTATCAGTCGGCACTTAAGCACATTCTGCGACAGGATCCCGATTACTGTATGATCGGGGAGCTTCGAGATCTTGAAACAATTGAAACTGGGCTGACCTTGGCAGAAACGGGTCACCTTGTTTTTGCCACTCTTCACACAAACTCCGCTGTTCAAACGATAAATCGTATTGTTTCGGTGTTTCCGTCCGATCAACAAGAGAGAATTAGGGTTATGCTGAGCTTTACCCTCCAGGGAGTGATCAGTCAGAGACTTTTACCGACAATAGGTGGTGGTCGAGCTGTGGCCATTGAGTTTCTCGTTTTGAGCCCCAATATTCGCAATTTGATACGTGAAAACAAACTTCATCAGATCCAAAGTATGATGCAAGTCGGGCAAGAGAATACAGGTATGGTAACAATGAACCAATCTCTGTTATCATTATTAATGCAGAAAAAAATAGAGTTTAAGTCAGCATTTGGGGCGAGTCCCGATCCTGATCAATTAAACACCATGATTAAGAAGGCCGGATTATTATAATGGCAAGTTTTGTGTTCGAAGCAAAATCGATGACGGGAAAAAGTCTCAAGGGTGAGATCGAAGCCTCTAATGAGGCTGAAGCCCGAGTAAAGCTTCGTGCACAAAAGTTAATACCGGTAAAAGTAACATCAAAAGAGGAGCGAGCAGCTCTTTCTAAATCATACGGTGTTAAAAAAGTTAAAGCCAAAGATTTACAAATTTTAACTCGCCAGTTCTCAACCCTATTGGGTGCTGGTATTCCCGTTGTTCAAAGTCTCGAGGTCCTCGCAAAAGGATCTAAAAACGTATCCTTAGCAAATACTCTTCAAGAAGTAGTGAATCTCATTGGTTCTGGTAAACGGCTTGGAGATGCTCTTGCTCAGTATCCACTCGTTTTTGACACATTTTATGTCAATATGGTGAAAGCTGGGGAAGAGGGTGGTGTGCTCGATATTGTTCTCGAACGTCTGGCGGAGTATATCGAGAAAAACGTTAAGTTAACTGGTAAAATCAAAGGTGCAATGATTTATCCCGCAGCAATTATTGTTGTCGCGTTTCTAGTTATTGCCGCGATTATGATTTTTGTGATTCCAAACTTTGAGGAACTTTTTGCTTCAATGAACCAAGAATTACCAGCATTAACCCAGTACGTGGTCGATGCAAGTCGGTTCTTTGTTTCTTACTGGTATATAATTTTTGGTGGTGCCGGATTTGCCGTCTTTCTGTTGCGTAACTACTACAGAACTCCAGACGGGAAAAATACGGTTGATGCAATTCTAATTGATGTTCCTCTTATTGGTGATGTTATTCAAAAGGGTGCGATTGCGAAATTTTCTCGAACACTGAGCACGCTTGTTGCCGCCGGTGTGGGGATTATGGAGTCAATGGATATTGCGGCTCGAGTCGCTGGAAATATCGTTCTTGAGCAGGCATTTTTCAGAGCTAAAGATGCCATCTCTCAAGGTAAATCTATGACTGTTCCACTTTCTAAAGAGAAGTATGTTCCTTCAATGGTGACTCAGATGGTTGGTGTTGGAGAGCAAACTGGTGCGCTCGATACTATGTTAAGTAAAATTGCGGATTTTTATGAAGATGAGGTTGATGCATCTGTTGGAGCGTTGACTGCAGCCATGGAGCCTTTGCTGATGGTTGTTCTTGGTGGAATTATCGCAGTCCTAGTTATTGCGATGTACTTGCCGATATTCAACATGGCTGGAGCTATGGCCGGCGGCTAATAGGCTCAACGAATTTACTTAGGATCATCAATTGATTGAGGCGGAACAACTCACAAAATTTGGTTTTTCAAAAAACCGCTCGCAAATGCTGATCATTACTGCAGTTCGGATTCTGTTTCAGGTTGCAGTTTTATTCATAGCAATTGCCTTTCAGTCCCTTCAGGCTGACTTCGTCAATTTTGATGTTCTGTTTCCAGTTTTTGTCGTCCTGACTTCGACTTTCATAATCGATATCCTTGTTCTTCTATTTTTTGAGAAGGTTATATCGAGCAAAACAGCCGTCTCCCTAGTTTTTGCCTTCGACACATTCTATATAACGCTCTTGATATTCTTTTCTGGAATCAATCAGTCGATTTTTTTATTTCTATATCTCGTAAATATTATTCTTTGTGGATTTGTCTTTCAGAGAAAGGGAGCATTAATTCTCGCTCTTTGGACGTCCATGCTCTTTAGTTTGCTCCTCATTTTTGGGCCGGAAGTCAGAGGCCAGACATTGTACTTCGCTGTGGGAGTCAATAACCTGGCCTTTTTTGCTGTGGCAGGACTCGCTGGCTACCTCTCTGAACAATTAAATTTTATGGGAAGTGAGCTCCAGGCTCGGGGTAAGGACTTAAGAGCCCTAAAGAACTTCAATCAGCTGGTCATTCAGAATATGGCAACGGGAATGATTACGGTGGATTCCGAAGGGGAGATGCTGCAAGTTAATTCTGCGGGTGAAGAAATACTCGAAATTAATGAATCAGATTATTTAGGCCGCTCCGTGGATCTACTTCTCGATGGATTTGTTGATTGGATTAAAGAGCAGAATTTTATCGATACTGGAAAGCGGCGGGTCGAGAGAGACTTTAACTACGAAGCCGGATTCGGAGAAAAAAAGCTCATTGGGCTCACAGTTTCTCCACTTCGCGACGAGGAAAGTCGGCTCACTGGCTACATCTTAACCTTTCAAGATTTAACCAAAATTCGAAGGCTTGAGAGTGCTATGAGGCAGTCTGAAAAACTTGCTGCTGTTGGGCAATTGGCCGCCGGGATTGCCCATGAAATTCGCAACCCTTTAGCCAGCATCAGTGGATCGATTCAAATGATGGAAGGTTTGCTCGAAGCCAATGAGATGAGTGATGAGAAAAAGTTGATGAGAATTACTCTCAAAGAAATAGACCGCCTCAATAATATGATTACAGAGTTTTTGGACTTTGTTCGTCCCGACAAAACTCAACTAAAGAAAATGGATCTCAACCTCCTCGTGCGAAATATTCTAGAGATGGTAAAAGTCGATAGTAAATTGCGTGCCGATATCGACTTTCAAGTGAAGTTAGACGGTTCAGCTTTTATTGAGGGAGATCAAGATAAGCTAAAGCAAGCGCTCTTGAATATTATTATAAATGCCTGCCAAGCGATGGATTCCTCGGAAAAACCAGTCCTTATTGTTGAATCCCAAGACTTTGATCAAAAAATACTCCTCAAAGTAAAAGACAGTGGTTGTGGTATGGACGAAAGAACCCTGAAAAGAATTTTCGAACCCTTCCTTACCACCAAGCCAAAAGGGACAGGCCTAGGTCTTGCTGTCACGCATAAGATTTTAGAATCCCACCAAGCTAAAATCTTTGTAGATAGTGCTGTTGGTGTCGGAACCGAGTTTATTTTGGAGTTTCCCAAGTTTGAAGAGTCCAGTGCAGAGTCGGGCGAAGGTGCAGGTGAAACCTCTAAAGACTCAAAATTACTTGCAGAATTTAGTCCATCAAAGGATGATAGAGGTCTGAAGGTAAAGGGGACTTAAATGAAATCTAGAATCCTAGTTGTTGACGACGAAGAATCTATTCGCGAATTCCTCGACATAATGCTGCGAAAAGAAGGATATGATGTCACCTGCGTTGAAGACGGGCAAAAGGCGATAGATATTCTCGGCAAGAAGTCATTTGATATGGTCATCTCCGATTTACAGATGCCCAATGTCACTGGGATTGAACTTTTAAAATTTGTTAAAGAAAATTACCCCGATCTCCTTTTCATGATGATTACGGCTTTTGGAACCACAGAGTCAGCTGTAGAAGCGATGAAAATGGGGGCTTATGACTATATCACTAAGCCTTTTAAGATTGATGAAGTTCGAATCAATATTCAAAACGCATTAAAATCTCAGAACTTAGAAGTTGAAAACCGCTCACTCAAAAGAGAATTGGAGCGCGAATATAGTTTTCAAA
This sequence comes from Bdellovibrionia bacterium, assembly GCA_030427805.1. Classification (GTDB taxonomy): domain Bacteria; phylum Bdellovibrionota; class Bdellovibrionia; order Bdellovibrionales; family JAGQZY01; genus JAUHWN01. Next base: position 240,827 of record JAUICP010000006.1, on the reverse strand, counting down.
ATTTAGTTGGTAACTCAGAAGAAATGCATCGGATCTATGACTTGATCAAGCGTGTATCTTCGACTCCAACAAATGTATTAATCACTGGTGAGAGCGGTACCGGTAAGGAAATGGTGGCAAAAGCCATTCATTACAACGGCCCCCTCAAAGAGCGTCCTTTTGTTACCGTAAACTGTGGTGCTATCCCTGAATCGTTGATGGAATCAGAGATGTTTGGTCACAAGAAGGGTTCATTTACGGGTGCAGTGGCTGACAAATCAGGTATGTTCGAAGTCGCTGATGGCGGAACTCTATTTTTGGATGAGGTCGGTGAACTTCCACTTTCGATTCAGGTAAAACTATTAAGAGCCATTCAAGAGCGGGTTATTCGAAGAGTCGGTTCGACAGATGATACGAGCGTCAATGTTCGAATTATTGCAGCCACAAATAGAAACCTTGAGGACATGGTTAAAGATCAAACATTTAGACAGGATTTATTCTACCGTCTTAATGTTATTAATATTAAAACACCTTCACTTCGCGATCGTCGTGATGATGTTGGTCTTCTTGCAGGTCACTTTTTAAAGAAGTACAACGATCGCCTGAATAAGGCCATTGGAAGCATCAGTAAAGAAGCCATGGATATTCTTAAAAAGTACGACTATCCAGGTAACGTACGAGAACTCGAAAACATTATCGAAAGAACCGTGGCTCTTGAAGCTGGTGCAACGATCCTACCGGAGAGTTTGCCACCTTTCGTACAAACCCCTTCTGGTCGTAAGATGGCTTCCAGTGAAGGTATCGAAATTACGGATGACGGAATCGATCTCGATAAGGTCATCGGCCAGATCGAAAAAGAGCTCATCATAAAGGCCATTCACGCTTCTGGTGGCGTGAAGAAAAAAGCCTCTAAGCTACTTGGGATTACTTTTAGATCCATGCGGTATCGGGTTGAGAAATACAACCTGGGCTCCATGTCCGACGAAGACATCGACGATGAATAATTCTTTTAAGGATTCCATTCTTCTTTGTCGCTTCGCTTTTGCAGTGGTTAAATCCACAGCTGCAAGCTTGCTCCTCGATCAATGAAATCCTTAAAAGAATTAAATCTTCAGGTTCTAACTTCGTCACTGCGTCGGCGGTGTAGTAGGTCTACTACCGCCTCCTAGTTTCTCGTTTAAGCGCCAATCTCTATTCGTCGTATTATGATTCGAATAATCGAAAAAGAATGTATCGTATCAAGATATACTTTCAGTTCCACTAACAATACCTTAACCTTGGTCTAGGAGAGGGTATGAGAAGTAAAATCTTGTGTATCGACGACGGTCGCACACTGGGCTCCCTATATGAGTCCACAATAGCAAAATGCAATTCCTATGAGTACTTTAAAGCGGGTAATGGGCTCCATGCCTATCAAAAGCTGAGGAGTGCGCCTAAGGCCTATGACCTGCTGGTGTTTAACATCAATATGCGAGGGATGACGGGCATAGAGCTTCTAAGAAAAATGAGAATTAAAATGAAATGTGATACTCAGGTTTTGATTATTACTGATCTAAAAGACCGAGAGATAATCAACTCAGTTCTATCCTTAAAAATATCGGGTTTGTTGCTATTGCCTTGCGAGAAAAAACAGGTCTTCGACAAAGTAAATGAAATTCTAGAGCCCCAGCAGGGGAAGCTTGCGGCATAAAAAAAAGCAGACCTCGAAAGGTCTGCCTTAAATTCAAGTTTTGAATAACGCGGCAGCGCTACCAAATGGAAGCTTCTACCATTCGTAACCGACGGTAGCCATGTACCACATACCGGCTTGAAGGAATGGAAGAGCGGATCCAGTTTGCCCACCCTGATGATACTCAGAATCTCCAACGTTATAAATACGTGCGTCGAGTGAAAGTCCCTCAAGAAGAAGGTTTTCGTATCGAGCACCGAGATTAAAGATGGTAGCTGCATCAACAGTTTTTCCATCAGCAGAGCCATCAGCGTACTTCTGTTCACCAATGTAACGAACTGTTACGTTGGTTAGGAAGTCTTTGCTGAAGTAGTAGTTAAAAATCAAGTTACTGGTAATTTGCGGAACGTGAGCGAAAGCATCATCGAATTTTGTATAATCAATAGTCGAAGTTGCTTGGTAGTACTGGAAGTTCCAAAAGGCTTGCCAGTTCGCTTCAAGGTAAGCAAATTCATTCTCGAGACCAATACTCTCAACACGACCGGAGTTGATGTATCTCGGGTTCGTTGTTTGAGCCGTAAGTAAATCACTTGCGTTTTGGTAGTAGAGAACAGATGTGTTCTTGATTTTCTTGTCGTCAGATGTGTATGTAACAACACCTTGAGTTGCTCCAAGAACTTCTGGATCGGTATTTTCTGCTCCACCAAAAAGAACCAAAGAGTTGTAGCGATACCAATAAGGTGAATCAACAAAAGACTGAGAGTAAGAAAGTTTGAATTCCCAGTTATCGCTTGGAAGATAAATAAAAGCGAGTCGTGGAGAGACTTTCTGCCTGTTGTTTCCAGTTCTTCTCACTTTTTCGTCGTAGCGAACTCCAAAGTTCAGAATCAACTCGTCGCTAAAAAAGTGTTTATTCTGAAAGAATGCTGAGTATATAGCCTCAGAACCCGGAGCAAGAAGTTGTGCACCCGGAGTGTTCGCAGGGTCGGGCAGACCAACTCCGGCGTTACCGACAGAACCATTAAAATTACCGCCCGTCATACCCATGATGATAGAATCAATAACTTCGAAAGTATCAACTTGGACACCAGCGAGGAAAGTTCCTTTGCCGCCCATGAAGTCGTCATAGCCTTTGTCTACAGTTGTAGTAAGACCCATGTTTTGATCTTGCCAGCTAATCATAAGGCCGCCCTGGCTGCCAACTGTACCTGTAGCATTTGCAGTAGCAAGGATTCCTTCAATATTTGTGTTGTCGTAGTAAGGGTTGACGGTAATTCCCCAGCCACCGCCAAGCTCACCTACATACTTACCGCCGAGGTGCTGATGTCCGATCGCCAGTCCAGGGCCCGTTCCGCGGAAAGTTCTAAAGCCGTTGTACTCGTAAGCACCAGATGCACCGTTGTTGGCATAGGGTTCGCCCCAATTTGTCTGGCGAGAAGCACCAAAGAATGTCCAATTTCCTCTAGAGTGAGTGATACCGAAATCATGTGCAGGAGGATCGTCTACGCGATCAATTTGCAAGTCGCCAGTATTGGCAGCTCCACCGATGTGAGGATCGTCAGCCTTAAGCTCTTGTTTAGTTCCATCAGCACGATAGAACTGGCCCCAAAGTAGAGTATCTGAGTCATCACTACCTGACCCGTGTAGAAAACGGAGGCGTCCTTGGCCAGCGTTTCCGAAAGAGCCGTCAACCATTGTACCGTTAACGTCTTTACCCTTTTTTGTGATGAGGTTTACCACTCCTGAAAGGGCAACGTTACCATAGAGTGAAGAACCAGGACCACGAAGGATCTCGATACGCTCAACATTGTGAAGAGCTATACCGTAGTCAGGTTGGGCTGTTAGGTAAGATCTTGAGTTGATTCTGTGACCATTGATCATGATCAGAACTTTTTGCTGAGACGTAGCGTAAATACCACGAGGTGCAAAGTTAAGCTCGTTTCTATCTTCCGCATCGGTGTAGCCCGGTACAAAAGTGATTAAAGCTTCGTGAATGTTTCGAATACCAGCCTGTTTGATCATTTCTTTCGTAATAACCGTCACAGGAACCGGTGCTTCCCTTAAACTCTCTTTCTGTCTGGATGCAGACTCGACTTCCATATTGAGTAGGTCACCAAGGGACATCTCAATTAGGTCGCTGTCGTCGGCAAAGGCATTAACACTTACTAGAGTGAGCACTAATGCCAAAATTCTTTTGATGCTCATACGTTTGTCTCCCTCATTAACGATAGGTTGTTCTTTAAAGACTTAAGTCCTCTGTTTTAATAGGTTTAGTTTTTGTATAATTTGTGTAAATGGCAATTAATTTAAGGGGTTGATGCTATGTGTCTCTCCGAAAAACGAGACCAATAAGGTTGAAGTGTAATAATTAGTTTTTTGGGTCGAGAAAACCCTTCAAATCCTCGAAGATACTCCGCTTTTCATAGACTTTATTCTATCTGGGTCAAGGGCTAATAAAAGTCCGGTCTGGTGGTGGCTTAGGGCAAAGGGACTTACTCTAATATAGTAGAGAGCGTCACTCTCAATGGAGAAATAGTATGATAAGCCGACAAATTTCAGATTGGTCGATCCGGAAGAAGTTTATTACGATTCTAAGTTCTGGATTAATGGTTCTACTGGTTTACTTTCTTAGTAATGGTGTCATTTCACAAAACAATCGAAGTAACTTGAAATCCATCGTCGATACCCACTTACCAATCATCGAACAATCAGAAATTCTCGCCAATAAAATTAATGCCGTCCGCTCTGCCGTCGTTGAAACTGCCCTTTCACAGAACATGGAAGGGATCGGAGAGTTGGATCAGGTCAACCGAGAAGTGCTTGCAGAGTTTCAAAAAGCAAAACAGATTGATGAGGAATTTAGCACGCGCTTTAAAGTTATCGAAAGTAAGTACTCATCGACCTTTACTGAAATGAACGAACTCATTCAAAATGTAATCGCAGGTCTTGAAGAACTTTCAGCGGTTCAATTGAAAATCGGAACTTACTCAAAAGACCTCATTCAGAGGGAGCAAGAGTTAGCCACGATTAAGAGAAGAGCCGATAAAAACATGCGGTCTGCGATAGAGTCAGTAAACTTTGGTGGAACCTTGCTACTCATTGTCGGAATTGTAATTTTAATTTCTGCGATTCCATTTTCGTTTTTCTTTTACTCTGTGATCAACCAGTCACTTCTTCAGGCGGGTGAACGATTGAAGTCAGCGGCGGAACGAGTTCTGAAAATCTCAGAGCAAGCGAACTCTGCTTCGGTTGAATTGGCCTCGCGGTCGACTGAGCAATCCGAAGTGGCCAACAAAACTGTGTCGAGTATGTCAGAGATGAAATCTCTGATGGATGAAACCCTCAATAATTCAACACAGGCTGTGCAGATTTCAGAAGACAGTTACGAAGAAGCCAGAAACGGAACGGTGGTTGTTGATGAGCTTCGAGACAGTATGGAAGAGGTTGAAGCTATTTATGATCGCCTGCAAGAGGTGAACGATATGGTTGACCTAATTCGCAATAAGACTGATGTCATCAACGACATCGTTTTTAAAACGCAGCTCCTATCGTTTAACGCATCTATTGAGGCCGCCCGTGCAGGACAGTATGGTAAAGGTTTTGCCGTTGTTGCCCAAGAAGTGAGTAAGCTCGCAGAACTTTCGGGGAGTGCATCTTACGAAATTGGTCAGCTCCTTGAGGACTCGGCCAAACGAATTGCTGAGACCATCGAGAACACCAAAGAAAAGGTGAATGCAGCGAATGATATTTCTCAAAAGGCTTCGGGCGTGTTTACGGGATTGAACGACAGATCAGGCCAAGTGAAGAACATGGTCAATTCCATTTCGGATTCGGCCAAAGAGCAATCTATTGGTATCCAGCAAGTTGGTGATGCAATGAGTGAGTTGAATCAATCTGCTGAAGAAACTAAAGATATGGCTCGTTCAATAACGGATTTATCAGAAGCCTTGAGAGCTCAGGCCAACTCACTCGTGGCGACGATCTCTAATCTAAACGGTCTTATTTCTGGCGATGATATCTCTGGAGGAGAGGACCTTAATGATGACTCATTCCAAGACGATTATTCTGGATTTGAAGAGGATGACAACGACGACGACGGTGGTTTTGACGAAACAATGACTGCTTAGGCTATTGTCTTTATTCAACAAGGTTTGTTAAGCTAAAACAAGTAAATTATTACCCATTACAGAGACACCTTGGGTAATTGGAGTGAAAATTGAAATTGTTACGGCTTCTAACAACCGCGGTATTCCTACTTTCATTCTCGGTCAGTGCCTATGGTGACCTGGGAAAAGATCTTCTAAAATCAGCTATGAAGGGTGATGTCGACACAGTAAAAAACCTGGTTGGCCAGGGAGCTGATGTCAATAGCTCGACAAACAAAGGCTTAACGCCGCTTATACTCGCATCCCTTAAGGGTCATAAAGAGGTCAGTGATTTTTTAATTAACAAAAATGCCGACATCAACGCCAAAGATGCTCGAGGAATGACGGCTCTCATGGCAGCCTCAAAGCAAGGGCACATAGAAGCGGTTAAACTGCTTCTCGATAAAGGGCGACCTTAAACGAACAGTCGACGGAAGGCTTTACCAGTTTGATATTCGCGTGCTCCGATGGGCAGCTCGATGTCGTAAAATTTTTAGTGCAGAAGGGTGCGGATCTCACTAAGAAAACGAGTAATGGGTTAACAGCCTTAGGCGCGGCCAAACTTCGTAACAAGTCAGAAGTGATTAGTTTCTTGGGGACGGTCAACGCTCCCTAAATAATGACTGCAAAAAATAACTGAGCAAATAGGTGAAATACTAAGAAGTAAGAGCCTATGAGTTTTAATTTCTCTAGTCCGTATCTATGGGTGACTAGGGGAGAGTACCAGGCGTAGCGATTATAACCGGGTTCGAAGTCGATATGATTGTAAGTCGTGTGTAGGAAATAGGCATCCACCGCCAGGGAGCACACCACCGCAATCAAATAAAAACTGGCAAAAAGGTCACTGATACTTAAATCGAGATCTTGTCTCACTATAAATCTCAAACTCACTATGACTGTAAGAGCACCAATGATCCTTACAACGGCCCGGAGTCTTAACTGATCTAACTTTCCTTTTATATGGAGATAAATTTCAAGAGCTATCAAGATCGAGGAAACAAAGACGTTTAAGCCGAGGAGAAAATAAAAACTCTCATCGAGTTGTGGGAGTACAAAGTAAACGAGTCCCATTGGAAACCAAGAGATCAAGGTGTATGACCACCAAAGTAGACTGGGGTAATCGATTTTGTACTTTTCACGAAGATCTTTTTTGGCCCAATAAACGAGACTGATTCCCAAGACAATCAGTGGCCAAATGCTAAGACAAATTTGAAAGATCGTTTTCATGACTGAGACTTCAACTGCTGGGGTTTAACCCATTAAACACATTGAAGCCCCATCAATCCATAAAAATATTAATTCATTAAGTTTTCACTGCTCGTCGGCGTAGTCGTAGCTTCGCTACTTTTGGCAGCCCAAATAGACTTTAAAGCCTCTGGATCGTCATTCCACAAGTGTTTTGATTGAACGAGTTTCTCCACGAGTTTTTCGATGGCCTCTTCCTTTTCAAGTGGATTGTCGTTGAGTAAGGCTTGTGATGATGATTCTTCTAAGAATTTAGAAGCGAGTTTGTGAGCCTGTTCTTTTCTAATCTTCTTAAACTTTTGTTTTGGAACTAGAAAATAAACAAGTTCGCAATCCATTGCCTGAGCGACTCGATCTAGATTTTTAATTGAGATTTTCCCCTCAATCTCATTTTGTTCGAGTTGATAAAGACTCGGACTTGATATGCCTAGCCTTGCAGCAAGTTGTTTCTGAGTCATCCCCAGTATTCTTCGGAAATTTCTAATCCATGAACCGATATTTGGGATTTGTGCTTTGAGATCACGCAGCCCTTCGATTTGTTTCTTAGTATCAGTGTCCATATTCCCCTCCCCTTGGAGGTGATTAGAGTAGAGCCTTATTGAAAAATCAAGTTTTCAACAAGAATTTCATAATGTTCACTGACCTAACGCATTAAGTTGTCGAGAAGAGGGCCCTTCATGGCGACGACCGAAGGCAAAGGTTTTGCGTTTTTACCCTTTGGCCAATGACTAGTGAGCTTTCCGGCCTCGTGGGAGCCGGAGCCAGGGTGTTGAACCGAGAGAAAAAGAGTTTTCCCGTCTTCACTAAAACAGGGGCCTGTGAGTTCGCTGTCTACGGGGCCATTGGCAACGCGAATCACTTCGCCTTTTTGTGGACCACTAAAAGGGATAACAAACAGAGAGTTATTGCCGAAGCTTTTCCAATGGGACCGATTCATCAATGACTCAGATATATCACAAGTCATCCAAAGGTTTCCTTTAGGGTCGAAGCAAAGGTTGTCTGGGCAAGAAAAACCTTCTTGGAGTCCCCCTTCTTTCCAAGCAGTTGCCTTAAAGGTCAGGCTGGTAAAATCGGATTGGTCTTCTTGAAATCGCATTATAGAGCCGTGAAAAACATCTTTTGTTTTATTATTCGTGCAACTTAAATAGATGTCTTTAGTAAAAGGATGGACTTCAACATCTTCGGGGCGATCGAGAGGAGTTCCGCCAGCGAGTTTGGCGGCCTTTCTCGTTTCTATAAGAAGTTGCTTTTGTTCCGAAAAATGTTTCTTTAGAATTGGGTTTTCGCGAGCATCTAAAATCTCCCATCGTCCTTTTTCGATGTTGGCGACGTAGAGTTTTCCGCTTTCAAGGGAGTCGGGTTGATCGGAGATAAATTTGTAGAAGCACTCGTTAACTTTGTCATCACCCATATAGACAACCACTCTTCCGTCTTTAGCGCGGACACAGGTGGCACTTTCATGGGCAAATCGTCCAAGGGGTAAGAGCTTCTTTGCTCGAGCATTATTCAGAGGATCAATTTCAACGACCCAGCCATAGTGCTCAGGAGCTTGTGGGTCCACGTCTTCCCAAGAGAACTCTTTACTTTTTGATACTTTTCTATTTGTTCCCTCATAACTAACCTCTCCATAGAAGTCTTCGTAATTTTCCTCACAGGTTAAAACGGTGTTCCATGGAGTTCTTCCGCCGGCGCAATTAGCGAGGGTGCCCTTGGCCGTTTTCGCGCCAAGAACCTCGGCTCCCCCAGAAAAGGGAATAGGAGTGGTACCGTCAATGCGGGCGTTGAAATGACTGTCACGAAGAACAGTCCATTGACCTGCCACGTTCTTTATATGGCAAATTGACCCTCCAACCATTTTTTGTTCGAGTTCCACTTGTTCTTTACTTCTCACAAACGGATTTTTTTGGCCGAGATTTACGAAGTAAGGGTCGATGAATTCATGATTAGTCCACAGAAGGGCTTCGTTTGACTTTCCTGGAAGAGGTATAATGCAATTGTAATCACAATTAAAACCAAAGACCTTTCCTCTACCGAGTGAATCGCCGTAACTATTAAGAATGTAATAATCGAGTTCTTTGTGAGTGACGAGTTGATCATGGGAGCCCACTTCAAGGGGAACGATCTTTTTACTCGATGTACTTTGGCTAATACATCCCGGGAGGCTTGTGCCGAGGGCCACGCTTAAGCTTGCTCCTCCAATAAACTCTATAAAGTCTCGTCTTTTCATCGAATCCATAGGTCACTCCTTAAACATCTAATTTAATACGAGATTTTCGATATTTACAGTGACAATTTCGGCGGTAATGAAAACAAAACAGACACTGGATCGAAAGTCAGTCGGGGTCAATTGGGGATGAACGGGAATCCATGGAATCTGAGTTTGGTCTGGCCTGTGCATTGTTTAAATGGATCGAGGAAAGGACTCAATGAAGACAGGAAATTCGCCATTTTCGATCATTTTAATCTGTTTGTTTGCCTGTAGCCTCTTGGTTGCAGCTAAGGCAAAAAAGTCGGATGTGGAACCTGGGTCAGCCGCCATTGAGCGTGTAAAATCTGAATCGGGCCTCAGTCAAAAGGCGGGGGCGAAGCTTTCTAAGAAGACAAAAAAAGGCAAGAAGACCGGCAAAAAGAAGAAGACTTTAGCTAAAAAGAAGTCGATTAAGAAAGTGCCAAAAACGAAAAAACTTGCAAAAAAGCCTATTTCTAAAGAGCGATTAAAACGTTTGCAAAAAATTGCTCGAGCAAAAAAGCTCGCTAAAATCAAAAAAGAAAAGCGTAAGAAAATAGCGCGAAAGAAGAAACTCAATCGCAAGAAAGCCGAGTCCCACAAGATGCCAGCTAAGCTTGTTACGAGTGCTAAATCAATAAAACCTAAAAAGCCGAAAAAGAACTGGGCCATTAATTTGAAGTACGGTGTTTCAACCGACTTTACAGATGATGTTGAACCCCGTCTTTACAACCACTCAATGGGTGTTAGAGGCTCCTATCGATTTTTAGGGAAGTATTCAACGTCTCTTGGATTCGGAATGCGTTATGTCTCCGCTGGAGATGTTGTTCGAGTTGATAATAATGACCGGGATTTTAGTGCGGGGATATCAAACATCAATCTAGGCCTGTCATTTCCGATTATGAAAAAGGACAAGTCGTATACTTGGAGCGGGAGCGCTGGCTACGTGGTTCCTACCAGTGAAACGGCTCAGTATGAAGGTTACAAGGGAATCGTATCTGGAAGTACTTCGGTGAGCCTTCCGTTTTTTGACGGAATCTACAGCATGAGTCACTCTTTAAGTAGTTCATACATTATAAATACTTTTGAGTACTCTCCTGTTTCGGATGCCATTAACTCAGACCTTTCCACATCCTATTCATTTGGTAACTCGTTTAAGTTGGGTTTAGGATTTCGGTTTAGTCTTAGCTTCGGTATCGATGCGACTCACTACCTCGATAGTTCTTGGATCTATTCTTATAATAACGGTGCGAGTCTTTCTTATTCAATTCAAGCCTTCTCTGCCAGTCTAAGTTTTAGAAATGGTAGTTATGCCGACGACCCAGGTGTTACCCTGTGGTTTGTCGATCAGTACCGCCAAATATTCAGATTTGGGATGGGTTACAGTTTTTAATTGTGCGCCCAAATTGTCTGTTCTGTCTGATTTATAAACAGAATCATTCCGAGGAATAAGCTCTATTTATAGGGGTTTATGGCATCTATGTTGCTCTTATAGAGGGTAGCGAGCAAGCTGGGAGTTTTATAATGAATACTGGAATTATCAAATTTTACTGCTTTATGGTGACATGTTGTTTGCTCATCGTTGCCTGTGGACCGGGTACGATGAGGCCCAAAAGAGCTGATCTCATTGGCGGTAGAGCCCCTGTTAACCTTAAAGCACTGACCCAGGATCGCGATCGATTCAATCAAGTTATTGAACGGTACTATTCAGATTATGAGATGAATGCTTCGGTCAACTTAGCCCTTAAGAACAAGGTTGAAGGGATCAGTTTTACAGGAAGAGATATCACCGAAGACGAAGCGAGCGAAACTGCGGTCGCCTCTGATATAACCCTAGAAATCCTATTGATGGGAAGAGATGCTAGTTTGAGTTTCAGTCGTCGAGTAGGAACGACCCACCAGCCCCTCGAAATGACAGCCAGTGATTCGAATAGCAACCCTGAGGGATCAGAAGTTCAGTTGCAAAAAGTAGAGATCATTTGTTTTGATTCCTGTAACTTTATTTTCGTGATGATTGATGGTCTTGTTCAGGGCAATGGTGAAGCCGTAAGCCGATTGGCTATCCTCGCTAAGATTGTTGAGCAGAATGGATCTTTCGTGATTCAGACGGCTTTTCCTGCGGGAATTAAAACAATTGAACAAGCGCGAAGAGAGCGCGAAGGAGCTGACCCCGAAGCCGCTGCTCCCGAAGAAGAAAGAGCTGCCTGCCGGGCCGTTCAATCCGAACAGGTAGTCAGTCGTCCCGACTGCTGGGAAGAGCTTCAATTGAATATGTCTGATGAAAACAAGGTTGCCGCTTGTCAGGCCAACCGAGACGTCGCTGCGGATCTCTTTAATTGTGATGATTTGCTTGAGGCCCTCCCTGCCGAGTTGGCTCCTGTGGACCCGACTTTATCTGGAGATGACCTTGAATTAAGACGGCAAGAAGAGCAACCTCGTTGTGATGCTATAACTGATATTGAAGAAAGAAACTCTGACCCTGTGTGCACAGAACTCTTCGGAATGCGCGAGGCACCGGCGACAGAGCCCGAGCCTGAAGTCAGTATGGATAACCAATGTATGGACGGAAACCCTCTTCCTATTCTCGAGCAGTGTCGTGCTCACTATAGAGAGCAAATTGGAATGGGTCATGGCGGTGATGTCACTGTTATTGATACCTTAATTGCATTGGTTGAAGGTTATTGTCGTAGACAAGAATCAGCTGGATCACCGGATTCGTCTTGTCAGTCGACTCTTGATGGATTGAATGAAGAAAAGAATGAGTTGATGGCCGATGCTATCGTTGATGGCCCGGAAGCTACAGGTCTTAATGAAGATGGTTTTGCTATTGATAGCTCTGAGTGTAATGGCGATACCGATCAAGAGGGGAATCCAATTCCTTCTGATCATGCTACTGCGAATTTTGCGGCGATGCTTACGTGTCAAATTAGTTACAGAGCTGGTTGGCTTCAGCACAACCTAAATGCTTGTGATGCGGGCGAACCTCGTTGTAATCAAGGGGCAGCTGATGAAGCTCAAGACGCTTTTGATGCAGCCGGTGGGTAATCTTACTTTAAGGGCTTTGCTCGGCGAAAATCTTTTAAGCTAAAATGACCATAGGTTTTCTTGAGGTACATCTCTCGTACCTCTTGTTCGATGTCTTCTCTGACTTCTGCGATGTACATTTCGGTAATTGTTCCTAGATCGAGCAAATGGGCCAAATAGGCGTCGGCGACCCTTGCGATCAGCTCTGACTCGCTGTCGCCAGCGAAAAGATCGCTGTAGAGGTAATCCTCAAGTATTTGAAAGAGTAGGTCGGTCTCTTTTTGCATTCGTTCTCCTACTTTCCGTTTCGGGAAGGGCCTGCTAAACTTTTACAGTAAGAATGAATTTTTAGACCGATGGCGTGGAGTATCTGCTTGAAAGCACTCAGTAATCTGGAAATTGACGAACTTATAGAGAGCTTGCAGCCCTTGGTCGGGGGGCAACTTCAAGATGTCTTCATGGCGGGAGCGAGTTTATTCATAGAGATTTACAATAATTCTCAAAGCCTGTGGCTGCAGTTGGTTCTCGATAAGCTCTGCCCACTGGTATTTCTCCACACTGAACGCCCGCGCAAAGACAAGAATCTATCGAGCCCTGTGCTTCTATTTTTAAAAGCCCATGGACGAGGGAGAAGAGTCTTTAAGGTTCAAAGGTTGGCCGAGTTTGGTCGGGTTATTGAAATCCAATTGGGCCACGAGGAGGCTACCTATATAGACTTTCGAATGTTTCCACACGGGATGAATCTCAGTGTGAGAACTCCTGAAAAAGAAGTCCACTTGTTCAAGCCAAAAGAACTGGAAGCCCATCCTAATGATTCCTTAGTGGAGGACTCAAAGCCTCGGTCCAGGCAAGAGATTTGGGACCAATACTTTGCGAAAAAACAAAATAGAACAGCAAAGAGTGATCCTGAAAAGATTAGAAAAGCGCGCATTAAAAAGATTGAAAAGGCTATTCTTAAAGTCGAAAAAGACATTGAAGCAAAGAAGCCCGAAACCTGGCAAAGGCTTGGGGAAATTCTATCTTCCCAGGGAGGCGATGCTCTAGCCGATGAATTTATCGAGTTATATGATTCAAAAGAATCTCTATCTTGGAATATCAATAACTGTTTTGAGAAGGCCAAGAGTCAGCGTAAAAAATTGGCAGGTCTCAATGATCGACTCGAAGATTTAAAAGTAGAGCTTGAAGGCGTCAAAGCCGGGGAAATTTCAATTCAAGCAGGTTCATCGAGCAAAGAGAAGGGTGATCTTTTTAAGGAGACGGGGGCAAAAGGGCGAAAGCGTCATATTGCCGAAGACCTCTTTCTCTATGTCGGAAAGTCAGGAAAGGACAATCTTCAACTACTGCGCCGAGCAAAGGCCTGGGACTATTGGCTTCACATTCGAGATTTACCGGGAAGTCATGGCATTCTCCGACGCAACAAAGGGCGAAAAATTAAAGATCATGAGCTCGAAGAGGCTGGGCAGTTCGTGGCTTCAGCCAGTCTTGGCGGAAAAAAGGAGTTTCGCGACGGGGAGATTATCGACCTCATTGTCACGGAAATTCGTTATGTCCAGCCCATTAAGGGTGATAAGCATGGCCGGGTGACGATCAAGAACGATCGAAACCTCAGAATCCGTTTTAAAGCCCTATAAAGGCACGGACTGTCAAAAAGGACAATCTTGACTAATGACCCCGAAGAATTAGCTTATTAAGGTAACTTGATACAGTTTTCTTCGGAGGTTGGAGCTCGTGATTGAAATTAAAAATCTCACAAAGCGTTATGGGCGTATTCTTGCCGTCGACGATATTAGTTTTGAAGTAAAGAAAGGGGAAGTCGTTGGTTTTCTCGGGCCTAATGGTGCCGGAAAAACAACGACCATGAAAATCATTTCAGGTTTCATGGGGCCGTCGAGTGGCGAGGTCAAACTCGATGGGTTGGATGTCTTTGACAATCCAATAGAGGTCAAAAAGCGCATCGGTTATCTACCTGAGACGCCCCCTCTTTATCTTGAGCAGCGTGTGGAGGAATTCCTTTATTTTGTTGCGAATATTAAACTCACCCCTAAGGACCAAATTAAGAAGTTGGTCGATGGGGCCATAGAAAAAACCAATCTCGGTGAAGTTAAAAATCGAATCATTGGTCACCTTTCTAAGGGATTTCGTCAAAGGGTGGGAATTGCTCAAGCTCTCGTATCGAATCCAAAGGTTTTAATACTTGATGAACCCACGGTTGGGCTCGATCCGCGGCAGGTCGCTGAAGTCAGAGAGCTGATAAAGAGCTTGCGCGGAGAACATACAATTATTCTTTCAACTCATATACTGCCCGAGGTTCAAGCGACCTGTGAACGAATCATTATCATCAATAAGGGGCGAATTGTTGCTAAAGACAGCCTCGAGGAACTGACCAAAAAAGTTCAGGGGCATAAGAGTTTAGAAATTCGAGTTCTCGATTATAAAAAAGATATTGAAGATGAGTTGATGGCACTGGACGGAGTTTACTCTTTGAATTCTCGAGCTAATGGCAAGGGAACCCATTTGACTCTCGAATTCAATGGCTCCGAAGAGTTACAATCAGATATTGCCAGTCGAGTTGTAAAAAAAGGATTGGGCTTATTAGAGTTAAAAGCCGCATCTGTTAATCTAGAAGACATCTTTATTAAACTAACAAACCGTGATTCAGCGAACGAAAAAAGTGATGATTCGGAGGCCCTGTCATGAATGCAATTCGAAGTGTTGCCACATTGTTTTGGAAAGACTTTAAGGCGATTTTTGTAAGTCCTCTCTTTTATATAATTACATTTTTTTGTACGGCCATCTGGTCACTTATGTTTTACACGGGCATTTGGCAGTTTTCTCAACTATCACTCCAAGTAGCGAGTCGTTCGCGAGGAGAAATGCAGGGGCTGAATATCCAAGAACACCTTTTTAAAAATCACGTGGGTCTCGTCAATTTCCTGATGATTTTTGCCGTGGCAGCTTTAACCATGCGTCTTATTTCAGAAGAAAAAAGGCAAAAGACGTTCGACCTTCTTTGGACGAGTCCGGTTGAAGCCTGGCAGATTGTTTTTGCCAAGTTTCTCAGTGGTGTTGCTGCTTCTTGGGTTTTGATTTTTGTCTCGTCGCTTTACCCAATAAGCGCATCATTATTTGCAGACTTTGCCTGGGGGCCATTACTCTCTTCATACATCGGGATGGCTATGGTGGCGGCTTGCTATGTCGCTGCAGGCCTGTTTGCCTCGGCCTTAACTCAAAGTAGTGTGCTCAGTG
Source organism: Bdellovibrionia bacterium (assembly GCA_030427805.1). GTDB lineage: Bacteria > Bdellovibrionota > Bdellovibrionia > Bdellovibrionales > JAGQZY01 > JAUHWN01. The sequence goes on along the minus strand of JAUICP010000006.1, from coordinate 225,292 downwards.
TTTTTATAGCACTTGTTTTTAATTTAAGTTTATTCCTTGTGGCCATTGGGGCGGACCTTTCGACAAACCCTGTAGTGATTTCAATTTTTAAACATATCGCTATCATGACCCATTTCAATGATCTCCTCAGCGGTGTTATCAAACTCAGTTCTTTGGTTTTGTTTTTGAGTTTGTGTTTGTTTCTCGGGATGTTAGCAGAGAACGCCATTAAATTTTCAATGGTGTCCCTTGAAGGAAAGAAGGTCGGACTGGCGTCGAAAATTCTGTTTATTTTGTCTGGAATTTTTGGTGTTACAACCCTCGTTTCCTCATTTTTAATGGGTGCCTGGTATGACTTTTTGTGGGTTCTTTTAGGTCTGGCCATTATGTTCCTGGGCCTGGCGGTAGCACTCGAGTTTACACTCTTTAGTTCTTTCTTAGCTCTAAAGACCACGAGACGGGGAATCAACGTGGGCGCGGTTGGAGCTTTAATATTTGTGCTTTTGGTTGCAATCAATTACATAACCTATAAAAGAGATGTCACTTGGGATGTAACTCCTAATCAAGTCAATACATTGTCCAGTCAAACGCAAAAAGTGCTTGCGGCTCTCGATGATCACTTGCGAATTGTTCTTTTATTTGCTGACCCTCGTGTGAGAACTGAAGTTGAGCAACAAGTTGGCCCATTAATTCGAAATTACGAGAACTATACAAAGAAAGTCGTTTACGAAAACCACAACGTGGTTAAAAAACCTAATATAGCAAAGGAGTTTGGGTTCAATCGAGGAGCCTATGGACTTTTTATGAGCTATAAGGGTCGCAAGAAAGTTGTGAAGAATGTCTCCGAAGAAGACTTCACAAAAGTCATGACAAAATTGACGAAGGATGAAGAAAAGGTCATTTACTTTGTCACTGGCCATGGCGAGTTTCCACTTGATGCCAAAGAGAACGAACCACAGGCTCTTTCCTTCTTAAAGGAAGAGCTAGAGAGCGTGTTTTATAAAGTTAAGTCACTTAATTTGCGAAATCAGGATGTGCCTGAGAATGCGAGTCTCATCGCTATCATTGGCCCGCAAAGGGCTCTTTTAGACGGGGAGATTAAGAAGCTAACGGACTTTGCCTTTAATGGTGGGCGACTTTTGATCGCAGCAGATCCGGCGCAAGAACATAATGTAGGTGAGCTCACTGAAAAATTAGGTGTTGAGTTTGCAGACCATATTGTTCTCGATGATACTGGCCAGTTAGTGGGTCGTGGCCCGACGACATCTTTTGGAATCCCCTCAAAAGCCAGCGAAATTACCAGAGACTTTCCTGAGTCACCTTCGCTTCACACAATAGCATCCCCACTTAAGAAAACGGCTGACGCTAAAAACTTTAAATATGAGGAGTTGATTACTTCTCAAACCAAGACCCAGAGTGTGTCGGAGTTAAAAGAAGATGCACCGGTTGTTGGAAATGGTCCTTTTACTCTAGGCTACCTAGTTACAGGAAAGCTAAAGCGTCTCGAGCCCGAAGATGGTACGCCAACTCTCAAAACTTCAGATAGCGAGTTTAAGGCCATTATTTTTGGGGATAGTGATTTTCTCTCGAATGTTGATATTAAGAACCAGCTTAACTACAACTTAGCTCTGAATAGCATTAACTACCTAACGGATGATACCGATGTCATAGGGATTCGACCTAAAATGGCCGAAACAACCCAGATCAATATGTTGCAAACCGAAGCTTCTATTTATCTTCTAGCATTCATTCTCCCTTTGCCGCTTTTATTTCTTGGTGGAGGGGCCGTGACTTGGTTTAGAAGGAGGAGCTCATGAGAACTCTAGTTTTTGCTGCTATTGTTCTATCAGTAGTCGCCTACGGATACTTTGGGGTATACGAACAAGACAAGAAAGAAGCCGAAGAAGAGCAGGAACAAGCGCGCCTTATTAATGTCGAGGAAAAAGACGTCAGCAGTTTTAGTCTCGCCAATGGAAAGGATATTAAAGAATTTTCATATAAAGACGGGCAGTGGTTTATACATACTCCTGTCGAAGAGGTTGCCGATCAACAAAGAGTCACGAGTCTCGTTAAGAGCTTGATTGTAATGAAGAGTCAATCGATTGCCTTTGATACCGGTGAAGAGTTTTCTAAAGAAGATTACGGGCTGACCGGTGGATTTAAGAAGTTTGCGATTGGAACGAGCGATGGCAAGGTTTATGAGTTCCACATCGGGACGCAAAAGACCTACGATGGAAATTCGTATATTTTCGATTTGAGCAATAAACGTCTTATGATTTTTAACAATCAAATTGATTCTTACTACAAGAAGCCACTTTTTGAGTTTAGAGATAAACGTTTGGTAGTGGTGAATCCTATTCAAGAAATTAAGATAGATTTTGAAGGGGATACCTTACTTAATCTCAGTCAGAATGAGGAGCAGTGGCAGCTCAAAGGAAATGCCGAAAGAAAGTTAAATTCAAAGGAAGTCGATAAACTCCTGCGAAGTCTTAATGACCTGAGACTCATTGACTTGATTGATGAGGACTTTAATAAGAAGCAGTTTGGCTTGAGAAAACCAAAGTTAGAAATCGAGTTAAACGGAGAATATCGAATCGGATTTGGGGCAAATGCTGACGAAAACAAATACACCTATGTAAAAGCAACGGGTAAATCTGCCGTCGGAAAAGTATACAGTAACGTCATAGAGTCGTTTTTAAAGCCTGAGGCCGATTACTATGATCTCAATTACTTGTTTAAGCTGAAGAGGTCAGAAATTGATCAAATCGATATCAACGAGAGTAACCAGTTTACCATTGTAAAAGAGGAAAGTGATTGGAAGCTAAAAGAGCCAGCGGGAAAGAGTGGCCTCAATACCGCTCGAGTCGACAGTCTTTTAAATCAAATTGTGAACCTGCGGCCCATTCGTCTTCTAAAGGATAATCCGAAGACTTTTCCGAAAGATCCTCAAATTAAGATAAAAGATAAAAAGGGGCAGATTCTTTTTGAATTAGTTTGGGGCAAGAAGTTTAAAAAGAATTTAAGCCCTCAGCAGGGTAAAGAAGATTACTATCCAGTAAAAACAAACCTCGGAAGCGACGTTGTGGCCATACCTGGTGGTGATATTGAGCCACTCTTGCAAGGATTGCTCGTAGCAAAAAATAGCAGTGGGCAAAAAGGTGAGTCGACGAACAAGCCAGAAGATAAGTCAAAAGAAACGAAAGACGTGAAATGAAAAAAGTGAGCTATCAATCGCCTACGAGAATTGATTTAGCCGGTGGAACTATAGACTGTTGGCCTTTATATTGCCTATTCGGGGGCGCAAAAACCATCAACTTGGGGATCGATGTAAAAACAGAGGTTCACTTGTCATCTAATGATCAAGAAAAGGTCTTGGTGAATTGCCCGGACCTGAAGTATCAGAAGAGTTTTAATTCATGGTTGGATTTGCTTGGCTGTCCAGATAATGAACTCACTTTGCTCAAGCCACATATTTCCTATTGGAAGCCCGATGGGGTTACCATTGAACTTCATTCGGAGAGTCCCATTGGTGGTGGCCTAGGGGGAAGTTCATCTCTTTGTATTTCATTGATAAAAGCATTTACTGATTTTTACGACAAAAATTTATCTGACTGGGAGATGGTCAGTTTAGCTCGAGACCTAGAGACTCAAATTTTAGGAAAGCCAGCTGGAACTCAAGATTATATTCCGGCCCTTAAAGGTGGCTTGTGTCTTATTGACTATAAAATGGGTTCAGTGGAATGGGAGAGTCCGACGATCGACATGAGTCCCTTAGAGTCTTGCCTCTCGCTGGTTTATACGGGGCAACCCCATCATTCGGGTTTGAATAACTGGGAGATAATTAAAGGTGCACTCGAAGGAGATGAAAAAGTCTTAGGTGCATTGAATCAGATTAATCAAGTAGCAGAGCAGATGAGTTCCTTGGTCAAAAATTTTGATATCGAAGAAATGGGCCGACTTTTTACCCACGAGTTTTCGGCACGCATGGAACTTTCGACCTCTTATATTAATGAACGCATTCTTAAATTAAAAGAACTTGCTTTAGATAGTGGGGCCAAGGCGATTAAGGTATGTGGTGCTGGTGGTGGAGGTTGTGTTTTAGTTTTAAGTCCTCCTGAAGTAAAAAAGAAAGTCGAAGACCACCTGTCAGAAGCCGACTTCTCGGTGCTCGACTATAAGATTTGGCGAACTCATTAATGGCGAAGAAGACGACTAAGAAGGCTGCATCTTCTAAAAAGAAAAAACTAAAGGTCCATCGCTTTGCGGGAGTTTGTCTCGGCGGCGGGAAGTCTGATAAGACCGCTGTTTCGGTTTTAGAGTATTATCCCTCTGAAGAGAAATTGTTTATGCGGGATCTCCACGAACCCATAAAAGCCTCAAAAGAAAAGTCTTCGGATTACTACCTTTACAGTTTACTCGAAAAAGAAGAAAAGAATCTCGAATTAATCGCTTTTGATGCCCCCTTAAAGATGCCCAAATGTATGCGTTGTCGATTGAAATGTCCGGGTTACGAAGCTTGTGACGAACCCGAGATTAAATGGCTTTGGAAAGTTCATCGTAAGAGAGCTAAAAAGAAGAGACCCAATAAAATATTTACGCCCTATACAGAAAGATGTGTTGAGCACTATATTTCAAATGAACTCGAAGAACAGTTTTTTCCTCCGGCAGCTTTAGGGGCTAATGGAGCTCCGCTCGGAGCAAGGGCTCAGTTTTTGGTTCGTCGGATCAAAACCCCGTGTATTGAGTTTTACCCCAAGCTGAGTCTCTGGAGAATCGGTTGCGATTTACGGATTCAGAAAAGTTATTTGCGATTTCATAGGCACGCAATTGATTCAGACGAATGTCGTGAGTTTATTTTAAGACAACTCGTAGAAAATGAAATCGTGTTTATATACGAACAGGATTTACGCAAGATGATTGATCGCCCACACAGCTTTGATGCGTTCTTAGGGGCCATTACCGCCTACCTTAAATTCCGCGGTAGAACTGTAAAGCGTCCCACGGGCTTTCCAAGGTCCGAGGCTTGGGTCGAGTTTCCCCATCAAGAAATTCAATGGTTTTAAATAGAAATTCGCGCCTTAAATTTGTACAATAAATTATGCTGAGAATTCCAAGCACGATCATAGTCCTGATGTGCCTGTTTCCGCTTTTTTTAGAAGCGCAAATAGAGCACAAACTGATTCGAAGGGTTGCCGTCTTTCCGATTGATTCTCCATCCCGTGAATCAAAGGCAGCCGAAGAGGCCTGGTGGAAGATGCGCGACCTGCTGGCAAAAAATGAGCGCTTTCTTGTCGCGACCAAGAGATTTCTTTTGAAGAATGATGTTTATCAAGCTCGTAAAGAATTGGAGCCTTCAGATGTGATTATTCTCGGGAAGCTGCTCGACGCTCACGCTGTTGTCGTCACATTTATAAAAGATCGAAAGATGTCTATGATCGTTTACGACGGTTATAGTGGACTCAAGCTTTGGGAGCGAAGTTTGAACTTTCAACCTTCGCAAACGATGAAAGAGCAAATTGGGCCGGCTTCGGAGCGCCTTATGGGCGACTTCATTTCACAAGTTCCTTATCAAGGGTTTCAAATATTAGACCCGGTCATGAAAACCAGTTTAGTCAATGAAGGTGACCTCAAAGTCGCTAGAGTTAACGTTGGTAGTAATGGTGATTTTAACGAGGGTGATGAGGTTCAGTGGATTCAAATTTTTCATAGCTCGACGCTCCCGCTTTTTGAGTCGGGTGCAAAAATGGAAGTCGTTGCCCTCGGCAAGGTTTTAAAATACGAAGAGGGAGTTGTAACAGTAGAAGTGCTTCGATCCGCGGGTAATAAGTTTTTGGTTGAAGGTGCTTTGGTGAGATTCCCCAAGCAAGTTAAAAAGCTTCAAGAACTCTATGCCATTGAAAAAGGTATTCCCAGCCGTTTAAACTTGGACACAAAGCTATTGAGCCCAGAGGCAGCCATGGAAAAAGAAAAAGAAGACGAAGAACGATCTCTTTCTACGGTCCTCAGTTGGGTTTCGAGCCTGGCTATTCTTCTTATACTTGCATTCTAACTAGAGATTCAGAGATTTTATTTTTGGCAAGGGCTTAAATAGCTCATTCATTTCATCAATTCGATGGGGGACTTCGCTAAAAGTGTTGAGCCAATTCTCTGGGGTCTCCATGCATAGAAACACCTTCCACAGAGGACTGTGGGACTTGAAGCGATCAAGAATTGTCTGAAACATCTGAGTCCGAAGTTGAGAGTCATAGCGAAGTTTACCGTCTTTACCTGGGTGCATTTCGCCGCGAAGAACTTGAGAGTTGTAACCAAAACGTTCTCTCATCATTAGCTTCTGCTCCGGCTGATACCTTAGTGCCCCAAGGGAGATATAGGGTAGTTGTTCGGGGCTAAATTGTTCACAGATTTCGTCGACAAGGCCCAAATAGTTTTCTTTCCAATCGGGCGACCAAATTACGGGATCAATATGGAAGGCAATCGGAAAGCCTTTCTCAACACACTTTCTTGCCGCTTGAAGGCGTTTTTTTAGTGAAGCGGTTCCGTGTTCTTCATTACTCACGATCATCTCGGGGTTAATTGACCAAGACACAATGATATTCGATTGATGTTTAAAGTTGAGAAACTGATCGACATGGTCTGACTTTGTTTTAAATTCTAATTTCCATTGGGGGAAATCATAAAAGAACTCCATGAGATCTTTTGAGTAGAGAGTGATTGGATCTAAACTCAATGAGTCGATGGTTTCACCTGTTCCGACGCGATAACTTTTTTCGGGGTGCTCTACAGCCATTTCACGCATTTCAGATATTGCATCTTCGATATTTGAATAAAAAGTGAGAACTGGCGTGTTGAGGTAAGACTGTAAGTAGCAGTAGCTACAGTTCATATCGCATTGAAGTCCAAGGTTGAGTACAAAATAGTTACAGCAGGCTAAACCCTTTTTGGCTCCGGGACAGCGCTTAAAGAAGCTACCCTTAAAATGAGTTAAGAATATTTCTTTCTTGCTCTGATCGAATTCCTCAGAACTCAAAGTACCTTTGTGATTTGCATAAGGGTGATCATCGACCTTAAATATTTTTTCGTTCGGAAAAACGGCTCGAAAACGTTCGGCGACACGGCTTTCCCAGCTCTCTTCGGAAATATAGACTTTTTCAAATTTTGCGGCGAGCTTGGTGGCTAAATTCATAGATCCTGCCATGCTTTAATATTTTCTGAGGACCGTTTAACAGCCTGCATTTTGTTTTCGAGGTCTTTGCTATTCTTGGCTAAGAACTTTAATTCGATTCCTGCCTCATCACCAATTCGTGTCCACCGCGCCTGTACAAACTGTGGAAGAGATAGTTTTTCGATCTCTTCTTTTTTCGACGAGTCGATTTCATTCGTATTTGGAAATCTCAGTTTTTTAATTCTTTGCAGCCACTGAGCTTTGGATTCTGATTTTTGCGCTTCAAGCTCATCTAGGGGAGTTTCGTGGATAAGAAAACATTCGATCGCCAGTTCCAGAAGAGAAATCGCTTCGGACCGGGATAATTTTAGGTCACTGATCTGTAGGAGTACTTTGTTAAAAGCACATCGATCTTCAAGTTGCGACAATATCGATAACTCTTTATAACTTGGTTTTTTCGCCGCTAACCACTCTTGGAACTCAAAGGGGGTCTGCAGGAGAGTGAGCAAAAAACTGCGAAAGGTTTCATTATCTTTAAAATGATAATGTCTCTGAAGCTCAGGCCAAAACTTCAACCATTCTTGTTTTTGGTGAGCAACAAGGAGCGTCCAATTTCGATAGATCTTGGCCAACTCTATAAGGTTGAGTTCAGAATAGAGTTCTTTAAAGAGACTGGCTATTTCCTTATCCGAGTGATCAACAGCCATTCCCTCGTGTTCAAACCCGGCTATGAGGGTTCCCCGCCAGGCAACGGCCGGAAGAAGAGGGCTCCAAGGAGTACTGGGAGAAAAGTTCATGTCACGACTAAGGCGATCGATATCTTGTAAAACCATGGGGCTAGATACCACGGCCCCGGCTGAAGGTCTATAATTGGAGGAGACTTATCAGTGACATCCGTGTAAAAAGTGCATAGATTTTGAGTATGGCCGATTGGAAATCCCGCGCTGAAATTTCAGGGGACGTAGTCTATTTTTCTTATGTTTCTAGTGGTTTAGAAGCCGCTAGTGAAGAGGTTTTTGTTTGGGACCTGGATAAGACCTATTTGGACACGAGCTTTGGAAACCTCAGGGACCTAATGAGAACGGCTCTCGAAAAAGCCTTCCAGAAAAAGAATGTACCCGGCACGGCTACATTGGTAACGGCTCTTAAAAATTCCTATATTCAAAGAACCGGGCGGGACCGACTGCCGATCTTTTTCATCACAGCGAGCCCACCGCAAATCGAGGGGAAGATTCGAGAGAAGTTAGAAATCGACGAGATTTTACCCTTTGGGAGTTTCTATAAGGACAACCTTCGCAACTTAAAACCCAGTCGCCTTTGGCGTCTCACTCAGCAGATTGGCTATAAAATCCAAGCATTGCTGCAATTGCGCTTGAACCTCAATGAAAACGTTCGCCAAGTTTTATGGGGGGATGATTCGGAGTCAGATGCGATTATCTACTCCCTCTATTCAGATATCTGTGCCCGTCGCTGGTCTGAAACTGAACTGCGCCATATTTTAAAAAACCTTCGAGTGATCGGGGGGCAGACTGAAACCATTCTTGAATTACAAGATAAAATTCCGACTGGAGATCCCGTAGAGAAGGTTTACATCAACTTGGCGACCGACACGGATCCTGACTACTACATTAAATTTGGAAGGCGTCTTGTTCCTTCCTACAATACCTTTCAGACGGCTCTTGATTTGTTTCAGGATGGACGATTGAACACCGAGCAGGTTCTGCGTGTCGCTCTCGACATTACGATGAACTATGGTTTTTCTTTTGATGAGTTAGAAAATAGTTTCGATGATCTCGTTCGAAGAAGGATTCTTGGGGCCAATAGTGTTGAAAAGATTTTACCAGCATTAAAAGAGCACGATCTTATTGCTTCAGACTTTGAACCGAGTCTTCAGCCGGCTAAAGAAGTCTCCCGCGTTGGAAGTCGAGTTTTTGAGCTCGATGGCGAGCACGAACCATGGGTTCCCGAGCGCATCGACTACCTTCACGACTACCGTTAATTTTGTATAAACTGACCCATATTCTTGTGTTTTTGGTGCGAGGAGAATCAGGTTCAAGTTGTTCCAAGTATTCTGGGAGTCCATTTTTAGGGCCGGGCTCCTGCCCTTCTTGCCCACATCGCATCCGGCTGGCAAGAGCCCTAAAAATGAACCCCCATAATACTTTCCACAAAGAATGATTCTCATCATCCCACAAACAAAGAATTCAGATTCAATTTATAAACTGAACTAAGTGTGGGCTGCTTTCTTTCGGCTTTTCAATAGGAAGTTGTTGTGAAAATAAGTGTAGATATCAAGACGATCCTGAAGATAGTGAATTGTTTTAGATGTGCACCAGGTTCTTCTTACCAAACAACCCAAATTATCTCGAATCATGGCACAGGTGTGATTGAGGTAAAAAAGAGGATCGAAGCCTCCTTCTTTGAGTTCGCCTTGACCAACGACACATCCTCTTCTCCCTCGATACTGGATGTAGTTAGCCTCAGGGAAATGTCGAGTAACACTTTTAATGTAATGGGGATTTTGGTCGGATTCGATCGTAGCAGGAGACCCAATTGTGTTTTTAAGGTCCTGAAAAAGTTGCTCTCTCGTTTTGTGCCTTTGGTCCTTTCTTCTTCCGTATTTTTTTCGAGACCTTTTTGCAAGGAGGCCCTTGGCGGGCATGATGGAGGCTCTGGCTCCCAAGATTCTTTGAGTGTACTTTTCGACGACAACCGTAATGCTTATGGGTTTCATTTTACTGTGCTCGAAGGTTTCCATGTCATCGAAAATAATCTCTTGAACTGACGAACTTTGGATTAACTGTTGTCGATTTTTTTCTCGGGCCATCCGGGCTAGAAATTGAATTTTCCTAGCGACTGTATTTTTACTAATGCCTAGAAGAAGTGCGATTCGTCTTTGGGAGTTCTTGCTGGCGATGAGTTTTAGGATGGTTGAATTTAGGTGCCTTTTGTTTTGATGGATGCACTTTTGTGTTGAAGCCTTAGAAAAAGTGGTATTGCAACGAATACATTTAAATCGTTGCATAGATTTGTAGTCTGACTTTCGTTTGAAAAATCCGTGTTTTCGAATTTCGCTGTGTTGGTGGGGGCATTTCGGGCAGTATCTCTTCATGGATTAGAGATACTGCATTTAGGGTGCCAAGCATATTGATAGAGACACACACACTAAACGGGGTCAGTTTTAATTTTGTAGGGCCATTTGAATAGGGTATTCAACTTCGATTGGCTGGGCTTCGAAAGACTTAAATCTCGCCCTTTCGATGACTCGAAGGAGACAGGATTGGTACTTCTTATCTTCGATTTCACTGTTAACAATGTTAGCTGCATTCACTCGACCGGATGGCTCGATGATAAAACCAAGAGTCACTTGCCCTAATTTGACCTGACCCTTATTGCGATTGAAGTACTTGATGTAGCAGCGCTGGATAAATCGTCTTTGTCCAGCGATGACTTTGTCGATGTAGTCCATGGAGAGACTGCCCTTTGGTTCTTTGGGGCGAGGGGGAAGAGTTTTAGGGGCCGTCGGCGCAGGAACAGGGGTCTGTTGCTCTTCGACGACTTGAATCGGTGTGGGTCTCGGTGTTTCGGCGGGAAGCTTAATGTGGATATCGGATACAGAAGTATCTCCATCTATAAATCCCGAGGGACTTTGAATGAGTTCAAAAACATTTTGATCGACTTGTGTGACGAGTTTCACTTGCCCTTGCAGGACGGTCACTTCCACTTTTCTTTCTTTGACGAAATAATCGACGATCAGTCGGGAACTTGCTTTCATCTCGAGTACGGCACCAGAATTAAATTGTAATATGGCCGATCCACCTGAGCCGGTCTCCCAAGTATCGAGATCGTAAATTTCACTTCGAAAATTGACTTCTTGATCTTTGAGTTGGCCCTCTCTTCGAACAAAGAGTTCTTTTACAGATTTAGCCGTGTAACCCAATGCCACCGAGCTAGGGCCTTGCTCTTCATCGTTACTACTTGGAGTTTGCAAAATGAGATAAACTCCCAGAGCCAATCCCAACAGAACGAGAATCTGCTTCACTAGAGGGAACCTCTTAAATTACTTGTTTGTTTCGGCTTCGGGTGCTGGAGCCGTTTCTTCAGTCGGCTTTTCTGTTTCACCAGCCTCAGGAACCATTTGTTGAGTTCCAGCACTATTGGGAACAAGACGATCCGTAACAGAAGTCTCGGGCTTTTTAGTGATGATTGTGAGTGCAATCGAGCTCACTGCGAAGAAGATACCGAGCCACTTAGTGACTTTTGAAAGAAACGTCGGCGCACCAGTTGCTCCAAACAAACTATTTCCACCGCCGCCCGACGAGAACATGCCAGCTCCGCCACCTTTTGGGTCTTGGATAAGAATGATTCCGAGTAGACCAAGTGCAACGAGTATATGAAAAATAGAAAGTAGAGTTTCCATGGATCTCCTTCAATTAAACAGAGCAGCAGTATAGGGGTTCAAGGAGGTCTAGTAAACTTTTTTTTTCGATTGGAGCCTTCAAGTAAAAGCTTAGTATTTATGAGGCTTTAGGCCATTCTTCGAGAAGGTTTTCCGGAGCGGCAAAGCTCTTGAGCAGGATTCCCAAGCTTCGAGCCGTGAGTTGGGCAAAGCGAAGATGGTAGTCGTTAAGGATGGGGGCCTTGTCTGGAAGGCGTGCCGATAGAACTCCAAAAAGGTGTTCTTTAGAGCTAAAAATAGGGCAGACGATCATGGAATTGAAGCTAATGCTCTGAACTTTTTTAAGGACTTCCTGCATCTGCGGTTCGTTTTTCAGATTGTCCAGAGCCAACATTTTTTTACCATTGAGCACGTAATTGACCTCGGGATATTTTTGCAAGTCGATCTTTAGATCATTGAGGTCACGATCATCGCTCGAGGCACGAACTTTTCCGATCATCAAGTTACTGTCACACTGTATGACCGACACACGCACTGCTTTGAGTGCCATGGCCAGCATGTTTGTGAGATTGAAAAGACTCCTGTGAAGGTTTTCAGAGTTGAGAACTTCTTTAAGGGCGAGGTCAGTCAGGTGAAGGTAGAATTGTTCCTTTTCGCGGTCGTCTTCATTAATCAACGGGATCTGTTTGTTCTTTTGCAAGTGAAGTACGATCCGTGAAAGTATTTCGGTGGGCTGATAGGGGCGAACGATATAATCGCTGGCTCCTCTTTTGAGAGCTTCATTCACGTTGGTTTCATGACTGTGGGCTGAAACGACAAAGACGCGGCAGCCATCTTCGTGCATAATTCCCGACTCTTTCATAAATTTCAAAATATGCACGGCATTCCAATTGGGGAACATGTAGTCGACGATGAGGAATTTAGGGTTCCATTCCAAAAGCAGAGTTTTTAACTGCTTTGGATCTTCCACCACATTGACGAGCATTCCATTTTCGGTCAGAAAATCGCGCAATCTTCTCGATATGGGGCCGTCGTCTGCGGCTATAATGACTCGCACATCTTTTAAATCCATATATAAATATCGGAATAAATGGCTCGTGATTTGAGATATATTGCAGCACAGGAACTTACGCGCCACGACGTTCTGAAAAAGAATGACAGCCTTGCTTTGGTCCAGCAAAAAGAAGGTTATGGCTTTTATCGTATTTGAGGGACTGGATGGTTCCGGAAAATCGACTCTTATTAAGGCACTAGACCAAGAGTTAGAATCAAAAAATATTTCGCGAATGATCACTAGAGAGCCCGGGGGAACTCCCTTGGCCGAGGAGATTCGCGGACTCCTTTTAAAAATTGGCGATGAAAAGCCCGTGGATCGTTGCGAACTTTTGCTTTATGAAGCGTCCAGGGCGCAACATGTGGACTATAAAATCAAGCCCGCTTTGCAAAAAGGGGATTGGGTCCTTTGCGACCGATTTTATGGTAGTACAGTGGCCTTTCAATGTTTCGCAAGGGGACTCGATCGAGAGTCGACGGACTGGCTAAACAATTATGCTGTTGGTGGAACCCATCCCGATTTAACGATACTTTTAGATCTCAGTACCGATGAATCCTTTAAAAGGCAAAACTCAAGAAATGATGAAAAAGATCGCATGGAAAGTGAGCCCACTGAGTTTCACAAAAAGGTGCGAGAAGGGTATCTGGCCCAGGCCAATGAAAACCCCGAATCCTGGCTCGTTCTCGACGCAATGGATTCCCCCGAAAAGTTACAAGCCAAGGTACTAGCTGAGTTGGAGCGAAGAAATTGGCTAAAATAGTCGAGCGAATCAAAGGACATGAGAAAAATATCAAGCATCTCAATGCCTCTCTGAGTAGTGAGAGCTTGGCTCCGGCCTATTTATTTGTTGGGCTTCCTGGAATTGGAAAACAATTAGTGGCCAAGCATATGGCCCAGTCCCTGGCCTGTGAAACAGCAAATATAGCATGTGGACAATGTGGATCGTGTATACGTATCGAAAAAGGCCAAAGCGAAGCGCTTTTAGAAATCAAACCCCAGTCCTCTATGATCAAGATCGAAAGTGCGCAAAAGATTATTCAATTTCTTTCGTTGCGCAGTCTGAGTCGGGGACGAACTGTTATAATTCACGATGCCCATAAGATGAACCAACAAACGGCCAATGCGCTTTTGAAGTCGGTCGAAGAGCCTCCCGAGAACAGTCACTTTATTTTTGTAACTTCCCAGGTTGGAATGATTTTGCCGACAATTCGCTCCCGGTCTCAACAAGTGCACTTTTCACCGCTTTCAATTGATGAGCTTAAGGCGATTGCGCCAAAAGCGCCTGAATGGGCCTTGTACTCGAGCCAAGGGCGAATGGATATTGTCCAGCAGTTGCTCAATGAAGGGGAGAGTCACCAAAGAAGTGATTTCATCAATATGTTCTTTTCTGTCATGCACCCCCAGGGAAACATTAACTCAATGAAAGACTGGTTGGGAGATAAGGAAAATACTCAAAAACTTCTTGAGACATGGCAACAACTCACGCGGGACCTCCTCTTTGTGAAGAAAAACCTGCAGCCACTCATTCACAGGGACCAGGTTGAGCAATTTCAAAATTATAGGTCCTTGGACGAGCAAAATTTAAATGGCTTTTTTTGGGGATTATCGAGAATATTGAAAGATATGGAATTTAACGTCGACCGACTCCTATCTTTAGAAGACTTAGTGGCCGACTTTCGAAATAATGACCTAAGGGAAATATAGAGATCATGCGTGAAGATGATTTTGATGTAGATATAGACGACGACTTTTTGGATAACCCACCAAACTTGAAGCCTTTACCTTCGCTCAAATCCTACAAGTGGGAATTGGGCGATATTCCAGAAAGCCTCACCGAAAATGAAAAAGCTCCTCGCATGGTTCGATCTGTGGGTGTGCGTTTTGGCGAGTTCGGAAAGGTTCATGATTTTTTCTGTGACGATGACGAAGATATTATGGTTGATGATCCTGTTGTCGCGGAATGCCCGGGCAAGGGAGTAATGCTCGGCTGGGTGGCAAAAGAACCTATTCGCTTTGACAATAGCGAGATCAAATTGCGGCTCAAAAGAATTCAAAGAATGGCTTCGGATGCCGATGTTGACCAATATGAGCATTTAATGGCGCAACAAGAACGTGCCCTTATGAAAACTAAAGAGCATGTCGCACGACTCAATTTAGATATGCAAATTCTAAATGTGGAATATACGCTCGATATGCGAAAAGCCATTGTGTATTTTGCCAGTGAAAACCGCGTGGACTTTAGAAATCTTCTTAAAGAACTAGTTCACGATCTGCGTGCCAAGGTTGAATTACGTCAAATCGGTGTCCGCGATCAAGCTAAGATGAAGGGTGGAATCGGGCCCTGTGGCGAGGAGCTTTGTTGTAGTCGCCATATCAAACGCTTCCATGCCGTAAATATTAAAATGGCTAAAGATCAAAAGCTTTCCCTAAAGCCCACTCGGGTTTCGGGTATGTGTGGACGCCTGAAGTGTTGTTTGCAATATGAAAATGACGCCTACAGGTCTCTCATCAAAGGAACTCCCCACGTCGGGCAAAAAGTTAAATGTTCGAAGGGCTGTGGTCGGGTTTCTGATGTTGATGTTCTCAGACAATTTGTCGTGGTTCAATTTGAGGATGGTCATGTTTCTCGAGTTGATGTGAAGGACCTTTTTAGGGACGGAAAAAAGACTGAGAAGTACGAACATAAGAACGAAAAAATGGTGGCGACGACGGATCAGGGCGAGCTTCTTCAGCAAATAGAGAAGGCAAAAGAGGATCGTGGGGCCAATGATAAATCGAAAGAGGTCCCTGAAAAGTCCCAATCTGCCGATGTCGATAGTGAGAACCAAGAAGAAAAAAAGAGTTAAGGGAGTTTCAAAGTGGCGGGATGGATTGATGTCCATACACACCTCAATTTTCTCGAAGATGAACCTGCAGAGGCTTTAAAAAAAGCCAAAGAAAGCGGTGTTGACCAGGTTATTACGATCGGTACCGAACCCAAAGATCACCCCATAGTTATCGAACTTGCCGAGAAATACTTTCCTCAGGTCCACTGTACGATCGGTGTTCATCCCCATGAGGGAATTCAGTACAATGATGAGGTCGAAAAGAGTATTCGCTCTTATTTGGTCAATCCCAAGGTTGTAGCCGTGGCCGAAATTGGCTTGGATTTTTATTACAATCATTCGCCAAAACAGGAGCAGATCGAAGCCTTTCGCCGACAAATGGATTTGGCAATAGAGTTTGATTTGCCGGTTCAGATTCATACTCGGGACGCAGAAGCGGAAACGATAGAGGTTCTTAAAGATTATAAATCGAAAGTGAAAGGTTTGATCCATTGCTTTACCGGATCGGCTGAATTGGGCCGAGCGGCTTTGGACTGCGGTTTCGATATTTCTTTTAGTGGCGTTTGCACCTTTAAAAAAGCTGAGAATTTGCGGGACTTTGCCGTGGAAGTGCCCTTGGATCGCCTCCATGTTGAGACAGATGCTCCCTTTCTCGCTCCAGTGCCAAAGCGAGGTAAGAAAAATACTCCAGCCTATGTCGTACACACGGCTGAACTTATTTCTCAGTTGAAGTCCGTCAGTCTTGAAGAACTCAAAGAGCAGACCCGTAAGAATGCCGCTGGGCTTTTTCCGCGGATTCAGTGGGTAAATCCAGTTTAAGACCCTTCTCAAAAGCCGCTAGAGCCCTTCTCACCCATTGTAATCACTTGCTTTTTTTTTCTAACCGTGTCAATTTCCGAGCTTCACTAACAAAGGAGTCACGGTGGCTTTGCGAGTCGGAATTAATGGCTTTGGCCGAATTGGTCGAATTGCTTTCAGAGCAGGTTTTGAAAAAGTAGAAATTGTTGGAATTAACGACTTATCCGGTGACGGAGAGCGGACAGCTCACCTCCTTAAGTATGACAGTACTCATGGTACTCTTCCTTGGAATATCCAGGGCGAAGGCAGCACCATGCAGGTGAATGGCAAAACCATTCCAATTAGTAGTGAGCGAGACCCATCCAATATTCCTTGGAAAGAATGGGGCGCCGATGTGGTTTTTGAGTGCACCGGTGCTTTTAAAAAGAAGGAAGACTTCTTAAAACACGTTGATGGTGGAGCAAAGCGAGTCATCGTTTCTGCACCGGCTCCAGAAGCTGACTTAACAGCCGTTGTCGGAATCAATCACACAAATTATGACCCGGGTAAACACCATGTGGTGAGTAATGCTTCATGTACGACCAATTGTTTGGCTCCCGTCGCGATGGTTCTTAACGATCAATTTGGAATTGAACGGGGAATGATGACAACGGTTCACTCTTACACCGGTGATCAGCGAATTCTCGATAATGGGCACAAGGATCTTCGCCGAGGACGAGCTGCTGCCATGTCAATGGTTCCGACCACGACTGGGGCTGCGAAGGCTGTCAGTTTAGTATTGCCTGAGCTGAAAGGAAAGCTCGACGGCATGGCTGTTCGCGTTCCCACTCCCAATGTATCTCTAGTGGATCTCACTGTTGAATTACAGAAAGCCGTTACAAAAGAAGAAGTAAATGAAAAACTTCTTACAGCTTCATTAGGTGACCTTAAGGGAATCCTTGCCTGTGAATCGGCGCCACTTGTTTCTATCGATTTTAACGGTAATACCCATAGTTCGATTGTTGATTTACAAAGCACTATGGTTATAGGTGAAAATATGGTTAAGGTTCTTTCTTGGTATGATAACGAAGCTGGTTTTAGTCACCGCATGGTGGATCTAGCTCTACACATGGCTGAGAAAGGTCTGTAAATGGCTCGATTTCTGGATGGTATTCCGCGTATCGATCAAGTCGATCTTAAGAATAAAAGAGTTTTTATGCGTCTTGATCTGAACTGTCCGATTAAGGATGGTAAAGTCGCGGATGACACAAGAATCAAAGCAGCCTTGCCGAGTATAAAGTATGCGATCGAGCAAGGTGCAAAATTGGTTTTGGCCTCTCACTTGGGGCGTCCCGAGTCGGCCGCCGATAAACAGTACTCTTTAGAGCCGGTGGCAGAGCGATTGAATGAACTTCTGGGTATGGAAGTTCTTCTTATGGAAGACCCTGCATCCGACGGCCCCAAAAATCTCCATATTGGTTTGAATCAAAATCAAATTATTCTTTTAGAAAATTTGCGCTTTCACAAAGGTGAAAAGAAAAACGATGTAGAGCTCGCACACCAGTGGGCTTCCTATACCGACGTTTATATTAACGATGCCTTCGGTGCCAGTCACAGGGCCCACGCAAGCATTGTGGCCTTGGCCGAATCAGTTGAGACAAAAGCCCTTGGCTTCTTGATGTTCAATGAAGTGGAGAAGCTGAGTCAAATTCTCGAATCTCCAGAATCTCCTTATTGGGCTATTCTCGGCGGATCAAAAGTCAGTGATAAGATTCAGTTGATCGAAAACCTGATTGATCGTGTTGACGGCTTCATTATAGGCGGCGCTATGGCTTATACTTTTTTGAAAGCCCAGGGTATCGAAGTCGGAGCTTCGCTCGTTGAAGGGGATAAAGTCAAATTTGCAGGAGAACTCATCAGTCGAGTTGAGGCCCGCGACAAAAAGATTTTATTGCCGATCGATCATGTTGTTGCCCAGAGTTTAGATGAGTCAGCCCCATGTAAATCGACGGAAAGCTCCGCCATTCCACCTGAGTGGATGGGACTAGATATTGGCCCTAAGACGCAAATGCTTTATCGTGAGGAACTCAAGAACGCCAAGACCATTTTGTGGAATGGACCGATGGGGGTTTTTGAAAATCCTAACTTTGCTAAGGGTACAATGAGCTTGGCCAACAGCTTAGCGGAACTTCCGGATGCCTTTACTCTCATTGGTGGTGGGGATTCCGCGGCGGCTGTCAATCAGTCTGGTCTTAGCGATCGTTTCAGCCACATCTCTACCGGTGGTGGTGCGAGTTTAGAATTCCTCCAGGGTAATGAGCTCCCTGGCATCAGCGTATTCAAAAAATAATAAAGGAGACTCCCATGCGTGACTTTATCTGTGCAGCCAATTGGAAACTCAATAAAAGTCCGAGAGAAGCCGTTAGTTTCTTTAAGGAGTTTCTACCTATTGTAGAAAAGTCTAATTCCCAGTCCAAGATTTTATTTTTTGTTCCTGCCATTGATTTATGGGTGAGCCAAGAAATCTTGCGCGATACAGAGATTGGTTTTGGGCCGCAAAATATATATTCAAAAAATGATGGTGCTTTTACTGGTGAAAATTCAGCGAGTGTATCTAAAGAAATTGGATGTACCCATGCTCTCGTTGGGCACAGTGAAAGACGAAGTCTCTTTTTTGAAAGCGATGAGCTGATTGCCGAGAAGGTTAAAACGGCACTCGAGCAAAACTTGCATCCCGTAATTTGTTTAGGGGAGTCTCTTGAAGAGAGAAAGACTGGAAAAACCAATGAAGTCATTGGTCGTCAATTGAAGGCCGCTTTGAGCCAAGTTGATCCTGAGCAAAAAGTAACTCTTGCTTACGAGCCAGTATGGGCCATCGGAACAGGTGAAGTTGCCACTCCAGAACTGGCAGAAGAAGCCCATTCTTTTTTGCGTTCGCAAATGAATGAGCTTAAAGGGAGTGCTTTTTCCGAGAAGACTTCTATTCTGTACGGTGGAAGTGTGAAACCAGATAACTGTGAGAATCTTGCGAAAATGCCTAATATTGATGGCTTTCTCGTAGGAGGAGCTTCACTCAAGGTGGAGAGCTTCTCCCAGATTTGCACAGCCCAGTACTGAAATAAGATTGATTCTAAGTAGGCAAAATATCCGAACAAAAACTTGTAACGCGAAAAGTCATTAGACACAAAATTCAATAAAATTAGGGGTTTGCAAGAAAAAGCTCGATTTTTTCTAGAGCCCTTTGCTAGACTAAGGATGGGCTTAATCTGTGGGTGGTTGTTTTTAGGAGGATCCATGAGCGACCACGATCATCGTCTTTTTATTCGTAAGTGCCATCACTGTGAGGCGATCACAGAAAGGCAAGGGCAACCAGTAGAGCGTTGCGACTCTTGCGGAAGATCACTAGGTCTATATTACTTTTTCCGAGAAACTGAAATTGAACCACTGAGTGACGATCGGCTTAGACCGCGTCCTAATCACAAAGAATTTAATCTCCCGGTCCGGGGATTAAGTGTTTGTTGGTAGGGCCTATCCAGTTTATAAAGGGACGAAACAGGAGGTTCTATGAAGAATATTTCTGACGTCTCTTTAGACTCGGTCAAGAAGGCTCGTGAGCTTATTGACTCTACGATCGTTCGCACTCCTGTTTTTAAACTGAATAATTCTAAAGACTTCTTTCCGGAAGATTGTTTTGTAAAATTAGAAAATCAACAGTTAACCGGAAGTTTTAAAATCCGTGGTGCACTTAATCGCATGAACAATCTTTCAAGCGAACAAAGAAAAACCGGGGTTATCGCATCGAGTGCCGGTAATCACGCCCAAGGAGTGGCCTATTCAGCGACTCAACTTGGTGTGAAAAGTCATATTGTCATGCCCGAGAACTCACCCTTGGTAAAGATTTTGGCGACTCAGAAATACGGTGGAGAAGTCATTTTAAAGGGTGAAATGTACGACGATGCCTACAAGCATGCGCGTTTTCTAGAAAAAGAAAAGGGATACTTTTTTGTTCATCCCTATCAAGACCCCTATGTGATTTCAGGGCAAGGGACTATCGGTCTTGAACTTTTGGAACAAGTCGAAAACTTGGGACAAGTTATAATTCCGATCGGCGGCGGCGGCCTCATCAGTGGTATTTCTATGGTACTTAAAACCTTGAATCCCAAAATTAGAGTGGTAGGTGTTGTTTCTGCTGCGGCCCCTGGAATGAAAAGGTTTTTCGAAGGTGAGGACCTTTCTAAAATGAAAGTGCAGCCGACAATATGTGACGGGATTGCGGTTAAGAATCCAAGCCCAGAAATGTATGAGAACTTTATTTCTAAATATGTTGATGAAATTGTATCGGTCACCGATCAAGAGGTGTCACAAGCCATCGTCTACTTATTAGAGCACTTAAAGACCATGACTGAGGGCTCGGGGGCGGCAGGATTTGCAGCCCTTCTCTCTGGAAAAATTAAACCCATTAAGAATACTTGTGCTCTTCTCTGCGGAGGCAATATCGATCTCAATACTGTTTCTCGGGTGATTGAGACGGGACTTCGCACGCGCGGTCGCCTCGCACGAATTGCAGTCGTCGTTGATGACCTGCCTGGCTCTCTTGACCTATTAACTCATGTTATTGCTGAGAAAAAGGCCAATGTCCTCGACGTGGATCACGATCGAGCTTCGACAGATCTTCTGTTGCGGCAAACTCGAATTATATTCACACTCGAAACCAAGTCTCTTGATCACGTTAAAGAAATCAAGGACCACCTCAACCAAATGGATGGCTTTCACGTCGATTGAGCCCTGTATGAAGGTTTGAGCATAGGATTTACCTATAGTTAAAATTGAATCTATTAATTGTATTTAATCCTGTAGTTTTAATAGTCTCCCGTAAACCAATAAAGGGGGCATACATGAATCAATTTTTAACTCTCATATTAATCAGTCTTTTTACTCTTTCAGCTCAAGCGCAAGATTTCAACGGAATGGATATCACTGAACAGAAAAGTCTAAACGTAGCCGATTCTTCAGTTTCTGCGGTTTTTCATTATCCTGGACAAAATGAATGGGGCATTTGCGCGGTTCAAGTGATCGCAAGTCGCTATGGAACTATGCAAACTATTGATCAATTGGTTCAAAACCTTGATGTTTACACTATGCTTTCGGGAAGTAACGCGACTCCTGTTCACATTGTGAATAAATTGTCCTTTGAAGTGAAAATACTTCCTTGGACTTACGTTGATGGCGTATCGATCGTAACTAAAGATGGAAGCTCTTTAGGAGATACAATATCCCGTGCACTCGGACCTCATTCTAAAGTCATCATGCGACCGCGTTTTTGCAACTCTTCTGATGACATTCAGCCCTAACTTTTGAGTGTTATTGAAATATTGCATGTCTATGCAATTTCCTAAACCGCAAGGGCAGAGAAATCTGCCCTTTTTAAGTTTCG
The DNA here is from genome assembly GCA_030427805.1 of Bdellovibrionia bacterium. GTDB lineage: Bacteria > Bdellovibrionota > Bdellovibrionia > Bdellovibrionales > JAGQZY01 > JAUHWN01. The sequence continues at coordinate 203,662 of JAUICP010000006.1, read as the reverse complement.
TCGGGGCCTTGAGTTCCTGTAGGAGTAGGTAAAGCAGCTCCATTGCATAGAGCTTCAAGGTTGCGTTGGACACCATTGCGGTGAATTTCACCCATTAGAATAACTCCGTCACCGCCTTGGGCAAATGCTCTCTCAGCAATAACTTGTTCCCTGCCAGCGTTGGCCTCGGCGTAGGATCCAGCATTGTTGAAGTAGGCCCTAAGAGCGTCGTGGGCCGAAGGATCGACACCTTCAAGGGCCCGGTCGATTTCGGCTTGAGTGAGAGCTCGATTTTCGCTTCTTGCCACGTAATAAATTTCTTCGGCCCGGTCGATGTGTTCGTGACTAATTCCGTTGGGAGCGAGTGTTACTAATTGATCGAATGTTTCTTCGTTGAGTCTTTGTGCTTGGTAGTAAGGAACTCTTGCCTCTTCGGTCTCGAGGGGAATCGTTCGGATTCTATTGGTGACTTCCGGTGGTAACTCTCCAAGAGCAATTGAGTCTGAGCTGTAAAATAAGTGAAGAATATCACTCAGTCTTTCAGGCGGGAGGTTTGGAACCGTAGATAGTTGTTGCTTCATTTGGCGATATTCGGCAATGGAAGCCTCAAGTGAGTGATTGGCTTCCATTTCGGGCGTAGCTTCGATTCCCACCCAGCTAATAGATTGAGATTGAAGAAGTTCACGAAGGGCGGAAGTTTCTGCCCTCTCTCTTTCGATAACTTGAACAATGTCAGGTCTTTGAAAGAATTCTCTAACGGTTTTTTCATAGTCTTCGGGACTTGTAGTGGCTCCAAGTAATGCCATTAATTCCTCTCCCTGGCCCCTGAGATGACGGTTAAAGCGCGTAAAAACTTGACCGCCATTAATAGTAGCGACATTGACACCGTTGCCCTGACTTTCAAAGTTACATGCCTTGGCTCCATTAAGAGGGAGGAAGAAAAGTAAAATAAGCAAGACGAGGGTGACTTTAATACAAGTCATTTCTTTTTCCGGGTAAGAATACGAATGACTTTTTTATTGAGTCGAGACAGTTTTTTGTAAAACTGGATGCAATCCTCTTTGCCGAGGCATTTGACTTTTAAACTCATTCGGAGTCGATCCCATTCAGTTTGATTTCGAGGTTCTAAAAAATACCTCGAGGCTGAATCAATATTCTTTTTGCAAAAGTTAAGTGAACTTTGGTCACTATTAGTGATCCAGATTTCTTTGCCAAAAAGTGCGGGATGACATTTTGTTTTGAGTTCTTTGTTTTTTGTTAAAAGGATTGGACTCAAAAATTTGTACTGTGGTTCACTAAAAAGCTTCACCAGATAGTTAATATAAGCTTTGCGATGTTTAGAGTGAAGTCGCGCTAATTGACTAAACTCAATTAAATCCTTGGCAGTTTGCGATTTTGACTTTTCCACATTTTTCACGGGAAGGCCTGTCCCCAATGTGGGGAGTATTATAAGCAAAATAAAGATAAAAGCCCGTAAGATCATTAGTTTTTATCGGAAGTCTAACACCAGATCTTAAATTGAGATGTCTCATTATAATACGAATTAAGCTTCTAAATATGATCACTCGTCGGAGGAGGGAGAAAGCCACCTCCGCCGGCGGTCAGAATTTTGAGGCTATCGCCGGCTTTAAAATCAATAGTGCCAACTTCAGAAAGTTCGACACCTTCAAGAATATCTTTCTTGTCACGAATAAGCTTGAGCTGACTCATTTGCCCCTGCTTGCCGCCTTTAAATCCATCGATTTTGATGCCTTGATCTGCGAGGATCCAATTAAGCGTTCCGTCCTCGGTAAGATGAAAAGTCCACGAGAGTCCTTCGCCACCATTCTTTTCACCACGGCCACCTGATTGGGGGCGCGAAACCACACCGCCTACCCGGAGGGGATAGTGACTCTCTAAATACTCGATCGAAAGAGTGGCAAAATCCTTAAGCCAAGGGTTCCAACCCCTTTTGCCATGCAGGTGTAGACTAGCGCCGCCACCACCGAGAAAAGGTCTTGAAAAGGATTGTCCATTGGCGAACTCGAGACCGGCTAGCAAAGGCAAGCACGCATTGCTCGCGGTAATTCCTTCGCGGTGGATTTGATTGAGCATAGTGAGAATCAATTCGCAAACGAGTGGAGCCATGAGGAGTTGTGTTAGCGAGTTTCCGCTGGCAGTTCTCTTTTCGCTCTTGGTCCGCGGCGGTTTTATACTCAAGTATGAAAGCAAGCCATGATTTAGAGGAATGTCTCCTCCGAGTGCGTAGACTAAAGCCAGACTTGCACAGCTTAAGTAGTCGGTATCGTCAAAAGTAAAAGGTGAATTGAGTTCGCATCGATTAAAATCAATGTGAACCTGTTCCTCTTTTTGCAATTTCATTTGCAATCGGCTGCCCATAAAAGTTTTGCTGAGCTTCTGTTCCTCAAATCGAAACTCTTCCATGGATTCATGGGTTGTCATGAGAGTCGATCGAAATAGAGCTTCGATGGAGCTTTTTTCAAAAAGCTGGGGATTCCATAGGCTCAGGTCAAAAAGTTGTAGGCGTATTGTTTGTAGGCGATTAATGCTCGACAAGACTCTGTCTTTGAAGTGTGAACCAAATCCTGCTTCCATGGCATCGAGCATCGGTGCTTGGAGTTCGTCATTAGTAAAGACGGGAACAGGTGGGAGGCTTTGATTCGAAGAATCTTTATCCATTCCCTCCCAAATAAGATCACCTGCTAAAAATTTCTCACAAATAAAAAACAACTCTTTAGATTTAGGGCTCGCTTGAAAATACAATATGGCAACGAATTCACTGAGACCACAACCAGAAATTTCGGGATCATTGGTGAGTATGATGTCGCCATCTGAAGGTTTTAAATAATCCTTAACCAACTTGCCCGCTTGAGCCATAGCCATAAGATCTAAAGGAAGGCTCGGTTTTGCCGAGATAATTTGCCCGAGGTCATCGCAAAAACAAAAGCGGTGGGTCGAATCAAGAATTCGATCGAGCAGATTTTGTAGCTGAATACTTTTATTCGTAGCTCGACTCAATCTTGATTACCTCCGGAGCTGAGTAACTGGCTTTTAAAGAAAGCATAGTTTTCAACAAGCTCCAATTCAAAAGGTGGTTTTAAAGACTCTATTCCTCGTTTTACTATTGATGCCAGCGGACCGGCAATGTGTATTTGGTCACCCATTCTATTGAGCAGAATTTCATTGAGGATAAAACTGTAAACGGATTTTTCTAGCTGGGATTGGTCTTCGATAATACTCGACGTTTTTGATTTTTCAGAGCTAGAAAAAGAAAATAAAATTTCTTGGAAACGATTTTGAAGTTTTGCAAAATCGAAACTATCAAAAATATCGGGCCTGTCTTTTGCCTGTGCTCCTAAAATTAGAACATCAAAGACATTGGGGCGTAGGGAGGGCGATAGAAGTATGGAACTCGAACCTGGGATCGCCACATTAACCATGGCCTGCCCCCAAATGCTGTGGGAGACCGGGCTAGAAGCCTGGATTTTTAACTTCTGTACATGGGGGCCGGCTTCACTGCGAATCGCATAAAAGAACTCGTCGAAACCAAAGTAAGCAAAGTCGTGAACAAGGTGACTCTTCTTAAACCAATTCTCTAAAAGAGGAAAGAAGCTTAATTCATTGCTTCCTGCCAGATCGGTGGCGCCAATGATATCTAAAGATGAACTCTCTCCTTCGAGACCTTCGATAACTTTTAAATCCTCACTTAACAAACTCGCAGTAAAACTTGTCCTGAGGCACTGGGACCAGCGAACCACTTCATCTTTAAAATTATCCCAGTCGCAGGACTTAAAGACTTGGTAACCTTTTTCTTTAAAAAAGGTATAGGCCTGATTTTCGTTTGTACTATTTTCGGTGCTATGGAGAAAACAAATGGCAATCGTCTCAACTTTTTCCATCTCAAATTTTGAATGGAGCGCTTCGAGTTCTTCTAAATCTAAAGGTTTAAGTATATCGCCCGTTGCGGACGTTCTCTCAAAAACCGGAAAAACTCGGTCATGGGTGTCGACATAGGAAATATAATCACTCGGGATTTGATTTTGGTAGCGCCCTTGAAGATCGAGCCAATGTTCCATACCCGAAGTCGTTATGAGGGCAGGGCATTTAATTTGCCCTCGAATAACGAATGACTCCGTAGGGGGGGGCAAGACTTGAATTCGAGGAGTTGCGTCGCAATGCGTTTTTATATCCGAGATCATTTCTTTTGGCAGAGCCGTATGATTCCAACGATATCGGCGGTGGAAACCATCGGGGCCACTGACCTCGATAAAGTCGGTTTCTAAACTTAGTCCAAAAGTTGGCTCCATCTTGAATCCTCGCGCGACTATTGCTACATATAGCCATTCATTTTAAAAAGGAGCAAGTCCCTGTGAAAGTTTCTGAAGAAATCCGTAGTTTGATTCCCTACAAACCGGGTAAGCCAATTGAAGAGACCAAGAGGGATTACAATTTGACTGAGGTTGTTAAACTCGCCAGTAACGAAAACCCCCTCGGTCCCAGCCCCAAGGTCTTAAGCGCGATTCAAGAAGCTCTTCCCGAAATTCATCGCTACCCTGATGCCAGCTGCTTTCAGCTGAGTGAAAAGCTCAGTGGCAAGCTGGGAATTGATAAAAATCAGATTGTGTTTGGCAATGGCTCCAACGAACTCATCGACCTGGTTATAAGAGTATTTTGTGAGCCCGGTTCACGGGTATTGATGTCTGACAAATCATTTATTGCCTATAAAATATGCGCTCAAGCGGCTCGAGTCGAAACAAAAGAATTTGCCATGGGCAATGACTTAAAGATCGATGCTTCGGGTATTGCCGAGTATTTTGAAACTACAAATGACCCAAAAGATCGCGTTCTTTTTATTGCGAATCCCAATAATCCGACGGGGAGTTACATGGGGAATGAAGAGATTCTTCGAATCTGTGAAGCGACAAAAGGCCGCGACAACTTCATGGTGATTCTCGATGAAGCCTATAATGAATTCGTAAGGGCCCCTGATTACCCCGATGCTCTAGAGCTTGTAAAAAAATACAAGCACGTGGTGAATATGCGAACAATGGGTAAGGTTTATGGCTTGGCGGGAATTCGCATCGGCTATATGATTGCTCACCCCGAACATTGCGATTATATCCACAGAGTTCGCAATCCTTTTAATGTCAATTCACTGGCACAAGTGGCAGCTCTTGCGGCTCTTGACGATCAAGATTATTTGCAGAAAGCCCAACAAACAAATTGGGCGGGGCTCGATTATTTTTATAATGAGCTGGAAAGTTTGAGTCTTCCGTTTATTCGCTCTGAAGCTAACTTCGTTTTGTTTGATAGTCGTCGAAATGGTGGCCAGTTTACCGAAGAGCTCCTGAAAAAGGGGCTGATTGTTCGCCCCATGGCGGGATACGGGCTGCCGAGGCATATTCGCCTGAGTGTGGGCTTGGAATCTGAAAATCAATTTGCTATGAAGCGTATAAAAGAAGTACTCGATATTCTACCTGAGGAGTCCCATTGAGCTTAACTAATCCAGTCATCACAATTGATGGGCCTGCGGCCAGTGGTAAGTCTTCGGTGAGCCGCGAAATTGCAAAGCATTTGGCCTGGAATTGGGTTTCCACCGGTGCTTTTTATCGGGGCCTTGCTTATGTCTCCATGCAAGAGGGAACACCTTCTCAAGATGAAAAAGCCCTCGCTAAGTTAGCAAAATCAGATTGTTGGTCTGTTGAAATGACCTCAGAAAAAACCGCTGTCATCTATCAAATGAAGGATGTGACAGCCGAAATTAATAGCGAAAAAACTGGGTCTATTGCCAGTATTATCAGTCAATACCCCGAAGTCAGAGCCGCACTTCTGCAGGCGCAGAGGGATTGCAGTCTTCAGCCTCCGGGCTTGATCGCCGAGGGCCGAGATTGTGGTACGGTCGTCTTTCCGGAAGCGATTCTCAAGGTCTATTTAACGGCCCGAAGTGAAGATCGGGCAAAGCGCCGAGCTAAAGAGCAAGGGCTTGAATTGGAGTCCACCGTTGAGGAGCAAAAACTTCGCGATGAGCGCGATGCTTCCAGGGCCTCAGCCCCCATGCAAGTACCTGAAAATGCTCTAGTTATTGACACCTCGAGCCTCGGTTTTGATGAGGTTGTCGCGCGCATTGAAAGTGAACTCAAGGGTCGGATCTAAAGGGAAAATTTTCCCGATTCCTGACTCAAATCGCCCTCCATTTGAGTTCACAGATATTTATCAGATTTCTCTTTGACTTTAGGCATTTAGGCTCTATAAATAGCCTCTCTCAAAAAATTGTGGCAATGCGTCCCTATATTGAGAAATTCTATTAGGCACAGGTTCGCCTGTGGCCGGAGGAGGTACAAATTTACGCTATGGCTGATAATCAGAACACCAAGAATCTAACTAAGGCCCAAATCGAGCGGCAGAAGATTCTTGCCCTGCTTGACGAGGGGGAAGACAAACAAGAGGAAACGAGAGAAGGCGAATTTAAAGAACTTTTTGAAGGTTCCTTACAAAATCGAGACTTTAAGGTTGGTGACGTTGTCACTGGTAGAGTTATCGAAGTTCAATCGGACTATGTCCTCGTCGACATTAATTATAAGTCAGAGGGTTTAATCGACCTCTCAGAATTTCGTGTCGTTGAAGGTAAAACTCAAATTAGTCCTGGTGACGAAGTTGAAGTTTACATCGAAAAGATTGAGAACGAAAACGGTATGGCAGTCCTCTCTAAAGAGAAGGCCGACATGCTTCGCGTGTGGAATGATATTTCTCGCGCAGCTGAAAGCGAAGAGCTTATCGAAGGTACAATCATCTCTAAAGTTAAAGGTGGTTTGAGTGTCGATATCGGTGTTAAAGCTTTCTTGCCTGGATCTCAAATCGATTTACGACCAGTTCGCAATATGGATGCTTACATTGGTAAGTCCTATAAATTCAAAGTTATTAAGTTCAATAAGAAACGTGGAAACATTGTTCTTTCTCGACGAGCTCTTCTTGAAGAAGAAAGAGAAAATCTACGTAACCAAACTATCGATACAATGAAAGAAGGTAGCCAGGTTAAGGGTATTGTTAAAAATATCACTGACTACGGTGCATTTATTGATCTCGGTGGAATGGATGGACTCCTTCACATTACTGATATGAGCTGGGGCCGCGTTAAGCACCCATCTGAAATCCTTAATGTGGGCGATGAAATCGACGTACAAGTTCTTAAGTACGATAACGAGCGTGAGCGCGTTAGCCTCGGCTTGAAGCAACTCCAAGAAGATCCTTGGGAAGCAGCGAAAGCTCAATACCCTGTAGACACTCGTCTCCACGGTAAAGTTGTTTCACTTGCTGAATACGGTGCTTTTGTTGAACTCGGCGATGGAATCGAAGGTCTCATTCACGTTTCTGAAATGTCTTGGACGAAGCGAGTAAAACATCCTTCACAAGTTGTAAATGTTGGTGATGAAGTTGATGTGATCGTTCTCGAAGTGGATAGCACAAACCGCAGAATTTCTCTTGGTATGAAGCAATTAATGCCGAATCCATGGGATGAACTCGGTGGAACCTATCCTCCAGGAACTATTATTGAAGGTGAAGTGAAGTCGATCACTGACTTCGGTATCTTCGTAGGTATCGAAGACGGAATTGACGGACTCGTTCATATTTCTGACTTCTCTTGGACGAAGCGCGTACAACACCCGAGCGAAATGTTCAAAAAGGGTGATAAAGTCCGTGCCGCTGTTCTCGGTGTTGATACTGAAAACGAGAGATTCTCTCTTGGTATCAAACAACTAGAAGCAGATCCTTGGGCTAATATCGATCAAAAATACTCTGTTGGTTCACAGCACGATGTTAAGGTCACTAAGACTGCAGACTTCGGAGTTTTTGTTGAACTCGAGGCAGATATCGAAGGTCTGATTCATATTTCTGAACTCAGTACGGATCGAATCAATAAGCCAGAAGATTTCTGTAATGTTGGTGACACTATTAAAGCAGAAGTTATCACTATCGATAGCGACGCTCGCAAAATCGGCTTGAGTGCTAAGCTTGTTAAACTTCGCCAAGAAAAAGGCGATGTTGACGAGTACATCAAAAAAGCCACTTCAACATCTAAAACCACTTTTGGTGAGATGTTCGGCGACGCTCTCGAAGGCTTCAAAAAAGACTAAGGTAGAAGCTTCCTTTTGGTAGCGATACTGCGTCAGTATTCTTAAATATTATAAGCCCTGTTGGAAACAACAGGGCTTTTTTTATTGGTACTTAATTTGAACTTTCTCTTTCTGTGAAATGCTTTGTTAGACTAAATTCCTGCGGGAACATTCTTATTTTAATTCTCGGGCTCTTGGTTTTGCTCCCTCGGTCAGAGGCCCAGGCGATCAGGTCCTGTGAGAGGCATTTTGCGGAGACTAGCCTATCAATCTATGTTCGAGAAGAAGCTAACAACTCCTACGTAACCCATCGAAGTCTTGAGGACTATTTTGATTTCTTTCCGGGTTTATCAAATATCCTTCTTTCTCTAAGGGCCGATCAGCACTGGCTCGACCTGGGAGCTGGAGAAGGCCGAGCTATAATGGAATACCACATGCGAAGGGGACGAGGACAGACAACAGCTTTAGGGTTTCTGGAGCCTCCTGCCTTTGCAGTAATGATGGAGCACTATCCGTCTCAGTATATTGCTGGCGCTTTTGAAGAAATGGATCTGAGTGAAGTTCCTTCAACCGATTTAATGACAGATTTAATGGGGATTTTTACTTACACTCACGATCTCGAATACTACCTTCGGCAATCACTTTCTCTTTTAAAAGTCGGTGGAGAATTTTATATACACAGTAATTTTGCTAAACTCGAAATCGAAACTCCAAATGGCATCGTTTCTATTTTAGATATCCTTTCAGCAATTCCAGGTCTTGATGTTGAGGCCCTCGTCGGTTCTCTAACAGCAACGGGAGATTTTGATTTTAGTCGTCCGACCGTGATTAAGGTTACGAAAACGAGTGAGGTGAATGAGTCTGATCTTCCTCGTTTAGAATTTCTTTACGAACTTCCTTCTAACCGTCCTCCGGCTCCACGCCGCTTTCGCTTGCGATAATTCATTTTTCCAAACTGTATTAAAATGAGACGTCAAAATTCTAACAAGTTGATTAGCAATTATAGTCATTTAGGTCCTATGCAGGCTTTTTGGAACGTGAGATCTAATTGAGCCATGCTGGGCTGGTGCGCAAATTGAATTTCTAGAAGGTAGATCTTTTCTTGCGACCTTTGGTGGAGGATTTATGGAGATTCTAATGCAGTCAAATAACCTAAATTTCAAAGTCGGGATGATTTTGATTTTAATAGTAGGAATCAATTTGCCGTGGACTGAGGTTCGGGCGCAAGATTCTGGAGTTAACATTGACTATAGTTTTGGAATAGAAGGCTCTGATCTACCAGTCCGGCTAAGGGCTTTTGGTACGGGAGAGATTATTCGAATGGACTCTCGCATCTGTTTGGAGCGATTGAACGCTGCCGTGGATGAGTTGAAAACTGAATTGGAGAATGAAGATAAGTACAGCGTGGTAGAGGTTTTTCCACAAGTACACGAGGGCCGAATTACTCAGTTGAATGTCCGTATCGGTGACGGCAAAGGAAATTACTCGCAACGCAGAACAATTGACCTTCTTGAAGGCAACCTTTGTAATCGTCTTGGTCCAGACTTCTTAGTGAATCAGGTCAATCAAATTTCGAGTGAATGGATCGGGCCTGAAGCTTCGACAGTCGTTGATCAGAATACATCTGGTGGAAACGATACCTAATTATAATCTTCGACTCCCCTACGAAAGCATTGAAGTTCCCTCATCAAGTTCGCGAAAATAACGCAGAAGCACGACCATAAGGAGGCTTCTGCTTGCTGATGACACGTTATTGCTACCAAAAGGAAGCTTCTACCGTAAGCTAGGGTATGAGTCATTTTGGGGAACCTATTCAATATATACAGAGCGAGCGGATTGAATTTCCGGATTTTGATTTCACCTATGACGGGATGGTCGATCCAGAATCAGAGCGCGAAGATAAAACAACAGCATCTTTAAGGTATCGTTTTTTTGAGGCGAGAAAAGATGGTCACTCCTTGATATTAAAAGTCGTACACGGCCAACTGCCTCCTCCTAATCAGGATTTCGAGTTCTTGGGTAAGAAGTATCGGCTTTATACCTTTTCAGGGCCAGATGGGAAACGGCTCGAAGAGCGCCATCTCATAATCGAGGAACTTTCTTGAACGTTCCTAATGTCATTGATGGTGCGATGAGGTTTCTTAGAATTCTTGAGGAGCTCGAACGAGGTCTCGAGAATTTTCTTGAACTAGAAAATCCATTTGATCGTTTTTATAAAGACTTAAGAGTAATAGCCTTTCGCTTAGAGGTCTTGGGTAAAGTCTACAGAAAGTTAGATCCCCGGTTTGAGGAGATTCGGGTTCAAGCCAAACTTTTGGAAGATGCGCTCGGTGCCTACGATCTAGAAAAGGAACTTCTGGAATTTTTGGCTGAGGCCAACTCAGAACTGGGGCCTGAGTTTCAACACAGGGACTTCTTGGTAGAAGCTGTTTCCAACGGCCAACTCATGCAAATGGGCTTTATTTCTGATCACATTGAAAATGATTGGCTCAGAAAAGATCGGGTTGGACAAATTCGCTCGCAGGTCGTTGATTTTTCATTCTTCGAAAATAATAAGGACCGGGAATTCTTTGGTAAGCGCCTTTCAAAACGCCTTTCAAAGCTACAGGAGCGGATCGATAGTAATTGCTATCCCCATGACGAAATTGAAGTGGGTACTCATAAAATGAGACGAGAAATTCGCTACATCGCTATGATGATTCAATTCGCCGATGGACTTTTCAAATTAGAAAGTGAGAGCCCTTTTCACGGGGAGATTGAAAAAGAATTTTCTCACTATCCATTGGAGGAAATTCGCAAGAGCCGATTTGTTCAGTTGCCAAAGGTATCAGTCACTAAGGAGATTTCACTGGCAGAAAGCCCTTACCTCGTTACAACCCACTACATTGACCTTTTTGGAAAGGCAAAGGACTGGGGTGGGTGGATTGATCAAATTGCCGCAGTTTTTGATCGGTCAGAGAATCTATCTCTCAATCTCACACCCGAGCATTACGCCCACGACATAGTCAGTCGGGTTTCTGGTTTTGAAAAAGCCAGTGAGACCCATAAAGAGCTGCAGAAAGAAATTACCGATTCACAATTATTTTCTCGCTGGGCCGCCGATATTCAAAAAGAAATTAACTCTTAGGTAAATCATTTGAAGGCCGATAGGGGATTACTTGAAATTGACACGATATTGCTACCAAAAGGAAGCTTCTACCGGCTCTTGTGCCAAAGGCCTTTTTAAGTCAATCTAGGTGGGGTAAGGAGTTGAATCGTGGCCAAGAGTTCAAAAAAGAAAACAAAAGCTTCTAAGAAGAAGCCCCAAAAAAAGGCTAAGAAGAAGGCTAAGAAAGTTCTTATTACTTCAAAGAGCGAAGCTCGAAAGCTTCGGAGTGCCTCTGTCCACGATATTTGGCCCGGGGAGCGGGAGCTTATTGAAAAACCGGAGCGCCTCAAATACGTGCGCAAGCTCGTCAAACCCAAGGGCTGTGTTTTTTGCAAGGCAGCAAAGCGGGGAGTGAGTTTTGAGAGCCTTTGCTTGTACAAGGATGACAAGGCCATGGTGGTTCTCAACAAATATCCCTATAACAACGGCCACCTCCTGGTGTTGCCGGTTCAACATAATGGCGAAATGGACCGCTTGGACGAAGATATTTACCTTCGCGTCACAAAGCTGCTGAGAAGAGCTTCGGCTATCGTTAAAGAGGCCTATGAATGTGAGGCCTTGAACGTGGGCCTGAACCAAGGGTCCATGGCGGGAGCTGGAATTCCAGACCACCTCCACTTTCATTTAATTCCCCGTTGGCGAGGGGATACGAACTTTTTTCCCTTAATCGCCGATACAAAAGTGGTTATCGAAACACTTGAGCAAAGCTATGGCCGTTTGATACCTTATTTCGAGAAGCTCAAACTCTAGGAGAGGAAATGCAGCGCGGTGGCATGAACTTACAAATGATGGCTCCCATGACCCCCATGGTGAAGAAACTGCTCATCGCAAATCTCTTCATATGGTTTGTCGTTCAGGTCATCATCGAGGGGCAGTTTTTTAGCGGCCAGCCCTTTACTCTTTTCTTTTCGTTTAGTCCCGCTCGCCTTATTGAGAGCTTCAATATATGGACGCCATTTACTTATATGTTTCTCCACGCCACGAGCCCCATGCACATACTCATGAATATGTTGGTCCTTTGGTGGTTTGGTGGCGAATTGGAGCAGAAGTGGGGAACTCGCTTTTTTACGCTCTATTACTTCGTGTGCGGGGTAGGAGCGGCTTTACTCTATAGCCTTATTGTCGTGATCGCCATGCTCGCTAAAGCCAGCCAGCCCATTCTGTGGACGGCTCCAGTGATCGGTGCCTCGGGGGCTATTTTCGGTCTCCTCTTGGCGTTTGGGATTATCTTTGGCGAAAGAGTGATCTATCTTTTTATGACGATCCCGATTAAAGCGAAGTATTTCGTGATGATCATTGGGATGATTGAAATTGTTTCAAGCCTCAATACTGGGGTGTCAGGGGCCTCTTCGACGGCGAATCTGGCTCACCTCGGGGGCTTGGTCACAGGCTTTCTCTTTCTGATCTTTTGGACCCGCTATAAAGGGCAAAAGAAGACGAAAAAGCCTAAGCGCGGTGGACGCAAGCTGAAACTCGTGGTAAACAACGACAACAAAGTCAGGGTAGAAGACGATGATGACGGCGGGGACGGTCCCCGATATTGGAATTAGGAGGCATTGTGGCTTACATTCACGATCAAATGCAAAAATTAAAGTTTGATAACCGCATGGTGAATATCAATCTCAAGCGAGGGACTCTTACTGAAGAAGAGCTTAAGCAACACCGAGACGGCCAGCCCGATGAATCTGCAAAAGTAGAGCGTTTCAATCTTGAGGAAGATATTAAAGATGCTTCTTCTGTAGAAGCCCACGAGGGTAATTCCCAAGATCACTCATCGCCATTTGTTGAGGATCAATCGCAAATGAATCAGGGGATGGAAACATCAAATCCTTTTGGCCAAGGCATGGGCGGAAATGACCCCAATCAGGGTGGAAATACTTTCTAAAGTAAAACCACATAATCAATTAAAAAAGCGCCACTTCGATGGCGCTTTTTTTTATGCTTTAAATGACTTGGTACGACCTAATTTTCGTTGGGAGTACCATCGATAGTTCCCACGAGACTGGCATCTGGATCGGTTTGGTCTCCGTGGGTCGGAATGGTCGCATGAATTCGCGTGGGACGATTACAAGAAATCATAAAGCTATCTCCAGAGCGTACAAATTGACCTGGGTCTCTCCATCCTGAAGCTTCTTCCAGGTGGGATTGGCGGCTTGCTATCAGTTGATCAACGACGGCTTGTGCTCGCTCAGCATCGGACTCGAGCTGGGCAAGGTCGGCCCTCTGTTGTTCGCTCGGCTCTTCTGGAAGTGCTGCTCTAAATTCCTCGAGTTCAGCAGTAATCTCCGCAAGTCGCGCTTGCTCTCTTTGGATGGACGAGTCTAAGTTTTGACCTGACATGAGATAAAACTCACGGCGAGAGCGATAACTTTCAGTGCGTCCATAAAGACCTTCACCTTCTGATCCGCCCATGTCGTAGTAAAACAGTGTAGGCTCACCATCGTGATTAAAGCCTCCATGGGTGAAAATCATTTGCCTCGTTCGATCTAGCTCTTCCCTTTCTTCATCGGAAGGCATTGGGATGGGATCAGTAATTGTCGTACATCCGCCGAATTCACCTGTTTGAATGAGGGCGGGAAGGAAAGCACTGTCGATGTGCTCTCTCATCTCACGATTATAAAAATCTGTTGGGTCATTATTTTCTGGGGCGTCCGCATTAAGTGAGCAGTACTGAGGTCTTAAATTCATTCTCTCATTACCTTCTTCGAGGCAGGCGTTGAGTTGCCCTGTCAAACTGCCTTCAGGGAAGACCCTGCCATTGTCACCAGGAACACCTTGGCCTGGTGCGAGTCCATTAATCGCTCTTAAGACCTCACCTCGGCTCGATTTCAAACCATTCTGACCTTCACACATACTTTGCTGGAATTGCTCTTTACTCATTCCATAAAGGGCCTGAAAAGAGGAGTCATCTCCACCGCCACCTAAAATAGAGCGGATATGCATTTGATGGGCGAGAATCTCTTGGGCAGTCATTTGACTAAAATTATAGGTCTCTTCACCACAGTAACCGAGTTGTTGGGTGATTTCATTGGCAGTCAAAGCGCTTCGAGTTCGGTCACCGGAGTAGCACGTTCTAGCTATTACAGAAACTAGATCCAAGTACCTCGTTGAAACTCTCTTAGTATTGAGTTGATCAGGGTTGAGTTCATTAATTTGTAGGTCAAGAGAGCAGGCAACGCAGCTTCCGACCCCTTGTGGGAAGAAGTTTGTTGCTTCTCCACTAGAGTTAACGACCTGATTTCTACCATGACACATGTGAACTGTAGTCGGAGTTTCAACATAGTCTGGGTAAACAATAGGGTTAGCCCCTTGGCCGGGCAAAACAATTGCTGACGGATTCACTTCTCCTTCGGGGACAACTGTTTCTGCGTCTCCATTGGCAACGACAAGCTCTTCGGTTTCTGGTGCGGCAGCGATTCCAGATGCAACAGCACAATCATTGTCTGTACACGTTTCAGTTTCATCCGCTTCCGGTTCGGGGGCTGCGACTTCTGCATTGGTTCCAGCAGCAACAACTTCTCCGGTTTCTGCTGCGGGAGGCTCAGTGCCGTATTCTACCGCGCGGCCGAGTTCATCATTCCAAACATAGTCGACGAGGCAGTCGCGATCGAGATCAAAAATTTCTCGAGTTGCCGGTTCACAGATCGTGTCACAGTCGACATCGACAACACCTTCGGGTGTATTGTAATCACAGACTCCATTATGAACAGACCAACGTGTGTCACCAGCGGCGACTTCAGCTTCAGGTTCTGGCGCTGGAGTCATTACTTCTTCGGTTTCAGTTTCAGCAACGGCTGGTGTTCTATTGGCAGGATCGACTTCTTCCCAAGTATATTCGAAGCAGTCGCGATCGAGATCAAAAATTTCTCGGGTTGCCGGTTCACAGATGGCATCGCAGTCGACATCAGTTTGTCCGCCTTCCCAGCGTTGGCAATTTCCATCGTGAACGGCCCAGCCGTTTTCTTCAACTCCGGTTTCTGGCGCAGGACCGACAGTTGCAGTTTCGACTTCTGGAGCTGCAGCGCCAATCTCAACGGCTTGACCGAGTTCTGCATTCCACGTGTAATCAACTCGGCAATCGCGATCGAGATTGAAAATTTCTTCTGATGGGGGTTCACATACAGTATCGCAATCGACATCGGTGACATCATCGGGCAGGCCCGTTTCACATCGGCCATCGTGGGTGGCCAAATGGGCGTATTGGTTAGGGACTTCAGCTGTTTCAACGGCTGCTGCCGCCGCCGCAGCAGCTGCTCTTTCTTCACATTCTGTATCGCCTGCAGCACATTCACCTTCAGCGTTGGCTGGTTCAGGCGCAGGGGCTGCTGCAACAATCGCACGGGCCTCTTGCGGAAAATCGAGTTCGAGGCGAGCCAGTCGATCTCTAATTGAACGGCATTGATAGGCCTGACTGTTTCCACAGTAGTCATCGATAAATGTCTGCATTTCTGAAATATTTTGATAGCCCGTTTGTGGGTTAGCTATGAGCTGTTCAACAATTGCCCGGGCCGGAAAGCCGCGGTCAGAGTAGTACTGATCTTGGCAGTTGCGAAAGGCTCTGCGACCTCTGTTCGTGCAGTATCCATTTCCGTGGCTACCCATTCCGAATATTGCGGGATTACATAGGATTTGTCCGGCAGAACATTTGAGTTCGCCATTCCAAGTTCGAAAAGGCTCTTCATTAGGGCCAATACCCTGGCCACTTCCATTACTCGGAACACAATAAGGGCGTCCGAATCCAGGATGCTCTTGATAGGTAGAAGGCCACCCGGCATAGAGGCAGCGATCACCGACATTGGCGGCCATTGCTTCTTGAAAGAGTCCATTGAGGAGAGCCACAAAAGGATTCTCGGGTTCGTTGAGAGCAAAATCCCTCGGATTTTTCTTAAGCATTTCTTTTTGAATTTTTATAAGGCTATCACGTAAGGCCATGGCATAGCGAAGCTTGGTTCGTTGGTTAGCAAACTTCCACATACCCAATGTAACGTTGAAGCT
Source organism: Bdellovibrionia bacterium (assembly GCA_030427805.1). GTDB lineage: Bacteria > Bdellovibrionota > Bdellovibrionia > Bdellovibrionales > JAGQZY01 > JAUHWN01. Next base: position 187,429 of record JAUICP010000006.1, on the reverse strand, counting down.
TTTCTTACCTTTGGCGTATTTTCTTTTCAATTTAGAGAGTTTCATTACATTACGAGCATCTCTTCGCATTTTTAGGTGTTTCTTCTTTATGCTTATGTAAGCACTTTTACGGGCCTTTTTCTGCTTGAGGGCTTTAATTTTTGCCCTACTCAGTTTAGATTTTCGCAGTTGACTGTTTCGAGCCTTAGAGTTCTTTGAAGCGATTTTTCTTTTTTGCGCTCTTTTCTTCATGCGAAGTTTTTTGAGGTATTTTTGTCTCTTAAGTTTGCTGTATCTTTGCGCGCGTTTCGATTTCTTCGAAGACCTCTTGGCCTGTTTTTTACTAACTTTTTTGAGCTCAGTTCGCTGAATTTTTGTTTGGCTGGTCTTCGGACTTCCGTATGAAATCATAGGAATCATTCCCACGATTACAATTATGATGATCATTAGCGCTGGCAAATCATTGTGCCACCTATTATTGGAATTCATTGATCACTCCCTTTTTCGCTTACTTCTATTGTGAAGGAATCACTGAAATATTCGATACTTGAGGGAGTTTGCGTCTCAGTTTGAAACGTTTTCTTTTGAAACTATTTTTTTTGTGGAGATCAATTTTTCACAGCGACAAAAATGGTCGCTGTTTTGCTGTCGAAATTTTAGTGGGTTGTAAAAAGATTTAGAAACCTAGTTTGGTATCACATCTTTGCCGCATTGGATGAGGTTTTGGCACATACTCACCATCGAACGTCCTCTTAATTCGTCGAGAGCAAGGCGACTTCCATCTTTCTTCCATTGCTCACCGAGAATTTTATAGGACCCGTTTTCTTTCTTGAGATAAAGAGTTTTTTGCCCAAAGTCGGAATATTCATTAGATGAGTACTTTTGCACGAATCGGACAATGACTTCATTTTTGTGTTCGTAAATAACCGGGCGGGAGAGCTGAACTCCGATTTTCTGATAGCGTTCACTGAGGTCCCTTTTATACTTTTCCCACATCTCTTTGTTCATGCCTAGAGATTTAAACTGGGAGTGATAATATTTGATGTAAGTATCGATATCACCTTGAACCCAACTTTGGCGCCAGTTTTCGACCAGTTGATTCAGTTCTTTCCTTAGGTTCTTCGCCTCTTTCCGACTTCGCATTTTGACGTTCTCTTGAATGATAACGGGAGTAAAGCCAGGTTTATAATAGGGGTGAAGATTTTTAATAATCTCATCCCTAACGACCACACAGCCCCTAGAGCCTCGGCGCAGAGAAACCGTATCGGGTACGGCGTGAAGCCAAATTCCACTTCCGGTCTTACGTTCTAACTTGTCATAGAAATTGGGGTAGTCGAGAGTAAAAGCACGGCTTCCATATCGTGAAAAGTCGAGTACTTCTGCTTCGTACTTTTCGAGCATAAAATAAATACCTTCAGGGGTCGCCTTATCACCAAGAATTTTTTTATCTGATTGGTTCTTGCCGATATCAGCGGTGTAGGCGGCAACTCTTTTCACTCCCATAGGAGTTTCTTCCCAAATACTGAGTACGCGATCCGTTTTATCAACGATGAAAACGTAAGGAGAAAAGTAATTGGATTCTTTGCCCAATTGAATGAGTCCTTCAGGAATGGAGTTCACTCCGTACTGACTCAGATCTCTCTGTTCAAACTTTTGATCCTCAGGAGATATGGACGAGGTTTCTTCATTGGCGTCGTCCTGATCGTCGGTAATCAAATTCGTTTCGCTTTGTTGCTTCTGCGCATTGGACTCTAAGTTCGTGGCCTCGTTGGCCATGGGACTTAAGCTAAGAAGAAAAGTGATCAAAATGACAAATAAATTACGCATATCACCAACCGTCAGTTATTACCTTATTTTAAGGGGCTCAGAGGCATCTGCCAATGAGACTCGGCTAAAGTCCATCAACTTATTCACTATTGAGACACTTTACCGACCTAGACTTTGGTAAAAGTGTTGCAAAATACTTCTCTCAATTCAAAGGATTCCATTGAGTTAGCCTAGCGTCATTCCGAAAAGAAAGTGATGGCAGAGAATCCAGAAGGGGCTGAAGCGCCCAAAGGTCGAAATATTAAAAAGCTGCTCTTGCAGGTTTTTGCCCTCCTTAACCTTGTGGTTATGGGTGGGGGAGCTTATTTGGTGTACACCATGACCATGGGATACAAGCCTCCGATGCTTACAGAGCAGGATATCTTCATGGACACGCAGTTCCAAAAGCAATTCGAAAAGGGAGATCCAATTCTTTATTCCCTAGAGCCCTTCACCGTGAATCTATTAACGCCGCGTCATGTGATTAACCTCGAAGTCTCCATTGAACTTCTGGATGAGGATGGTTTTGAGGAAGTCATCTCAGAGAACCCAAAGGCCCGGGACGCCATTGTTAGAATTCTCAATAAAAAAGAAAAAAAGGATCTTGAAAATATTCAGGGAAAACTTTTCTTAAAAGACCAAATCACGGTCGCTATTAACGACTTCCTCGACGAGGGTGTAGTTAAAGACGTCTACTTTTCACGCTTTGTTGTACAAGCTCGGTAAATCTAACCACAGCATATATTGACCCTTCGAAGGCTCTGTTTAGAATAAGATCTTGGAGGAAAATTATGAAAAAGCTTTATGTTGGCCTACTTATGGTGTTCGCATTTTGTAGTGCCCATGCAGAGACGCCTCTGCAGACTAAATTGAGTTCTCAAATTCGAATTCCTGTTGAGAAGTATAAACTTGATAACGGATTGACGGTGTTACTCCACGAAGATCACAGTCTCCCCATTATTAGTTATCATACCTGGTTTAGAGTCGGTTCTCGTCATGAACGACCTGGTATTACGGGGATCGCTCATATGTTCGAACACTTGATGTTTAAAGGGACAAAGAAGTATCCGAATAAAAAGTTCGACGAGCTACTTCAGGCCAACGGAGCCACTAATAATGCGTTCACGTCCCATGACTACACGGGTTACTACGAGAACTTTCCAAGTGATAAGTTAGAACTCATTATGGATATCGAATCCGATCGCATGGTGAACTTAGATCTCAATGAAGAGATGCTAGGAGCTGAGAGGGAAGTCGTTAAAGAAGAGCGTCGCATGCGAGTCGATAATCGCCCTGGCGGAGTGCTTTACGAAAATATTTATAGAACTGTTTTTAGGGTTCATCCCTATCGCTGGCCGGTTATCGGTTGGATGAAAGATATTTCCAGTTATAAACTTGAAGACTTCAAGCAGTGGTACAAGACCTACTATGCACCCAGTAACGCCGTACTGGTTATTGCTGGTGATTTTAATACCTCCAACGTTAAAAAAATGATTCAAAAGTACTACGGCCCACTCAAGGCTCAGCCTTTGCCGGAGCAGAAGTACGCCAGTGAACCTGTGCAGAGTGGTTTTCGGCAACAGGTCGTCACTAAAGATGTTCAAGCTCCTCTTGTGTCTTTAGCCTATCGGGGGCCCGCTGCCAGCGATAAGGATACCTATGCGCTCGATTTGTTGGGACGAATTCTTGGAAGTGGAACTTCAAGTCGCCTTTATACGCGTCTCGTTTATCGCAACAAGAAAGCCACCTCAGTTGGTGCTTACAATGCCAGCGGCAAAGACCCTGGAGTCTTTCAAGTCCGAGTTTCTTTAAAGCCAGGAGTACCTGAGTCGCAAATTCAACAGGCACTTTTGGGCGAGATCTATAAGATGCGAAGCACCCGCGTTTCCGAACAAGAACTCCAGAAGGCGAAGAATCAAACAATGCTCTCCTATGTGAGTTCAATGAAAACGGTTGATGGAAAGGCAAATATCTTAGCTCTCAACGAAATTCTATTTGGGGATTATTCTGAGTTCTTCAAGGATCTCGATCGTTACAATCAGGTAACTGCCATTGATATACAGGAAGTTGCTAAAAAGTATCTAACACCCAAGCAAGCCTCTTGGGTTGTTGTTAAGCCACGAAATGTTTCAGCGAATACACAAGGAGTTCAACAGTGAGAGTCTTAGTAAAAAACTTTTTTCTTCTTGGTGGGTTTCTGTTGCTTTCGGCCTGCGCGTCGGTGAACCTCGGAGGGGGATCCTCCTTTGAGCTCCGCGACTACAAAGAAGTGACTCTAGAAAACGGTCTAAGAGTATTATATGTCAGTGACGATAGCCTTCCTTACGTATCTTTTAGAATGCTCATTGGTTCGGGCTCAGCGACGGACCCAGCGACCCAGGCGGGACTAGCGAGTTTGACCAGTGACCTTTTGAGTAAGGGAACTCGCGAAATGAATGCCATTCAGATAAGCGAAGCTTTTGGTCAGTACGGAACGGAATTTGGCTCTATGGTGAGTGAGGACTTTACGGTCCTTTCAACGACGGCCCTTTCATTTCACGCACCCGAGGTATTTAAACTCTATTCAAAGGTGATTTTAAAGCCGGGGTTCGATAAAAAAGAAATTCGTGACTTGAAAAATCAGTACATTGCTCAGTCGATCAAGAGAATTGATAGCCCCGGCTACTTTGCTAATGTCGCTTGGCAGAATTATCTTTTCGAAAATCATCCCTATGCGAAACCTTCAACGGGTACAAAGAAGTCCATATCTTCGATTCGTAAAAAGGATGTTAATAAGTTTTATGCGAGAAACTATCGACCCAACAACTCTATTTTAGCTGTCGTAGGTAAGATTGATCAAAGCTTGAAAAAAGAGATTGAAGCCAATATGGGGCAGTGGAAGTCTTTTGATTCCAAGAAATCTAACTTTAGTGCTTTCCCGAGTATTGAAGGGCGCAAACTTCGTTTCATTCACAAGAATGGACTTGTTCAGGCGCAGATTCGTTTGGGAACAAAAGGAATCAAGAGATCCAATGAGGATTTCCTGACCTTGAGAGTTGCCAATACCATTCTGGGGGGAGCTTTTTCGAGTCGTCTCGTAAATAAGATCAGAGCCCAACTGGGATTGACCTATTCTATTTATTCAAGTTTCGATGCTCGAGAAGATTTTGGGCCTTTCGAAGTTTCGACATTTACTAAAAGCCAAACTGTCGGAAAAACCCTTGAAGAGATTTTGAAGTTGCTCGAGAAGTTTCATCAAGAGGGAGTCAGTGAAAAAGAAATTTCATCGGCCAAGGCCTACCTTAAAGGTTTATTTCCGCGAAGTATCGAGACGCCAGAACGCTTGGCTTACAACCTTCTCGTGTTGAGGTATTACGGCATTAGTGATGATTACCTCAACGACTATATCAGTAATATTGATAAAATCGACGTTGCTGACGTCAATCGAGTTATCAAGAAGTATATGAATCCTAAAAACATGAAGATACTCGTTTATGGCGACAAGAAAGCTTCTCTCAAACAGGTTCAGGCACTGGGCCCTGTGGAGATCAAAGAAGCAGGGGATTTACTTTAGTGTTTAGTGTTTAGTGATCAATGGGGAATTGATTAACACTCGGTTTTTCGTTCAAGTTAAAATCAATAGACGGCTCTTCGGAGTCGTCTTTTTTTTGTTCGGCATTTTGTATGCCGAATGGCTCGGATTTACCTTCTCGAATCAACGCCTCTAGGTCATCAATTCTTGCCATGAGCTTTTTGATTTCGGTCTTGAGATCGTGAACCTTTAGATACCAACTGAGAAACTCTCGCATTGAAAAGAACAATGTGAAGCTTAAAACAAAAGATAGTAGTAGGAGTTGCCACCAGCTCATGGGCTCTAATAGATTTCTAAATAATTCCATGGACCAAGAATGACATAAGACTGCTGGGGATCAAGTTTTTGCGGGGCTCTGCAATTTTTTCAAAGACACAGGTTGATTGTGCGATGAGTCGATCACCCTTAGGCCTTTTTCTTTTTCTTCTTAACCTTGGGCTTTTTCTTCTTTTTCATCCAGAAATAAAAACCGAGGGCTCCGAGAATCACGGCGAGGCCAAATAATGAGGTGGCATCGAGGCCACTGCCTCCGCCAACGCTCCCTTCACCGTCAAAATCCCCATCTAAACCCATCGGAAGATCACCTTCTAGGTTGGTACCAAAGGTCCCTGAACTTCCCGGTCGGCCGCCAATTGTCTTTTTCGAGAGCAAAGACTTTGAAGCGACAACTTTTAAACTTTGAATCGCCTTAAAAAAGTCAGAGGAGTACTTAGTGTAGTGAAGTTTATGGGCTGAAAAGGTCACAAGGATTGCGATCTTCTGCTTCACAGTCGCAAGGTATCTTGTGTAGTAATTCGGAATCTCACTGCCGAGATGAAACCCATCAATCCAAAGGTGATTTGAGATTCGAACGGGTTTGGCGTGAAAAACCCGTGAAGAAATTCGAGCTCCTCGACGAGTCATCACTTGTCGTGGGTTTTTTAGAAAGGCTTGGTACTTTTGGTAACTATCATTTGGTCCAACTTCTTTGGCCGTTAGTATGATAATGGCTTCTTTAGCCTGTTGAGCAAAGGTGGATCGGCAAACCCATTCGGTATCTTCTAAAAGGCAATTCCACTTTTCAGGAAGCTCGAAACTCACATAGGCATTCCTGAAAACCCGTGCAGAAGCGGGGCTCGAGAGAAAGAGCAAGGTTAATCCTAAGAGAGCGAATTGACTGAACTTACGAAAACAAAACATACCTTTATTTTAAAAAGAATATGGCTGAATTGTTATCTAAAAGTGAAACGATTTTGATTAGAGTATCATAATGATACGACACTCAAGACTTTCGTCAGGATAAAAAAAGCCCGGCCAGCGGCCGGGTTAATTAATTGCATGAATTGTAAAAACTTAAGTCTGTTAGTTGATTAAATCAAAGGCAGCTTTAAGTGGGCCTGGCTTGGAAGTCGTCGTTTGCAGAGGAGCTTCGGCCAAAACCGTTGGTGAATTTCTTCGAGTTGCCAATTGCATATCTAAGAACCCTGATGAACGTATCAAGTCTTTGTAGGAAACGACTTCATAGGAGCGGTTCATCAGTAGATCTTTGATCTCTGAAGCAGAGAGCTGCGGATGTAATGCGCGAACGACGGCAGCGGCACCTGCAACTACTGGTGTTGCCATGGAAGTTCCGACTTGGGGTACGAGCGCGACTCCTTTTGGATTCCAAGAGGCTGCGGAAATCAATCCTTCAATTTCATCCCCACCCGGAGCGACGATATCGACGGCCTCTACGCCAGTATTTGCATAAAAGGTGAGTGATCGGTCGATCGATGTTGCGCCCACGGTTATTATATTGTCGTTTTTAAAACTAGCGGGCCATTGTGGGTAAGTATCGATATCTAAACTTCTTCCGGTTCTAGGATCCCCATTTCCTGAAGATACGACGACGAGAACATCGTTTTTCTCGGCGTAGTCGATGGCTTCTTTGAGAAGGAGAAATTCCGTAGAATGACTGCCAAGGGAAGCATTAATAATGTCGGCACCACGATCGACGGCGTAATAGAAACCTTTAATAATGGTACCAATATCTCCACCGCCCGCGGCATTGAGAAGTTTTACCGGTAGAATTTTTGATCGAGGGGCTGTCCCGAAGTAAGGAGACGAAGAAAGGCCAGCCACATGACTGCCGTGTCCACCGTCATCAAAGGGATGTCCGTCATTATTTGAAAAATCGTATCCTACGTAATCGTCGATGTATCCATTGCCATCATCGTCGATACCATTATTTGGAATCTCTCCGTCATTTGTAAGAAAGTTTCCACTCAAGGCTGGGTGGGCGTAGTCGACACCTGTATCGGCAATGGCAATGACTTGGCCTTCACCCATGGAGTGTTTCCAGGCCTCTCTAGCATTAATAGGATCAAGGTGCCGAAAGTTTTTGAGTATGGACTCATCGAGATCTTTGATTTCTTGATTGCCGGGGAATTCAGGATTCGAAGTCACCATAAAAGCAAAGCCTGAATAGTCGCAGCTTCTGTTTTCGTCTTGGACGAGAACCATGACCTGGTACATGCCTAGAGCATCGGGCTTCAAAGTGAGTTGGTCTTGCATTGTCGGACCCGACGAAGATTGATCTGAAAATTGTGGTGCCATGACAGCGAAGGCAATTTTTAGGTCTCCGCTGACATCAGCATGGTTTTTCGAGCCCGAGGCATCGAAGCTAAACTCAGACCCAAGTTCAATCGTCGGCATGCCGACAACGGCTTGTCCGTCTCTTTTAATAACTAATTGTAAGTCAGGCTTCTTGCGCATGGGAATACAACGCTCAAGACCTTCGGAATCATCGCTCGTTTGATTGTTAATCAGTTGGGAGAAGACATTTGAAGGCATCAACGGCCGCGAATTTGCCACGGGAACCAAGTTCTCCATATATTGGTTCTTTTCCATAAAGCGTGGTTTCAGTTGATCTTGAATGAGACTTGGATCCTTGGCAAAAACTTCGAAGAGCCCCTGTTCTTCGTTAATAACTCGAGCCTCAAGTCCGTTCTTGTCGAGAAAACTTTCGAGTTCTGCTTTTTCAGTTTTTACTAAAAATCCTGTTTCTAAGTTTGAATTTGGAACCTTTTCAGTCCAGTGACTCCTTTGCCCGCAAGCAGCAAGGATCATAAGACTCATCGTGAGTACTCCTAAGCGAACCATAACCCCTCCATATGGTCAGTCCATCAATGGACCTAGGTATTGGAGTTAATATTTTAATTTTTGTCTACTTGAAGCTTTTTTTTGCAGCTATAATGATTCCTTATGGAAAAGAATTTATTCAAATTTTCCATAACTTAGAGGGGACAGGACGAAATAAATTAGGTAATAATAAATTCGCAAAGGTCCTAACGCATCTAAGCATTTCAGAATAAGGAAGGTGAATATGAATCTCCAACAACTCATAACATTCACAACAGTTATCAACGAAGGCAGCATGACAGCAGCTGCTGAACGCCTTTTTCTGACCCAACCGGCAGTGAGTCAGCAGATTAGAAATCTCGAAGAAGAAATGGGTGTTGAGTTATTAGTGCGTGGAGTTCGCCAAGCAAAAACCACTTTGCAAGGGCAAATACTTTACGATTATGCAAAACGAATTATATCTCTTACGCAACAAGCAGAGGTCGCCATTCAAACGATTGGAGCGGAGATTTCTGGAAGTTTGAGAATCGGCACGATCAATAGCTTAGGGCTTTATTTGATTAGTCCCGTTGTTGGCTTATTTCTAAAACACAATTCTAAACTAAATATCTCTTTGAATTACGCTCGGGGAGAGGAGATTATTCAGGAATTCAATGAAGGGCGATTGGATGTGGCAATCCTGCCAAATACCGAATCAGAATTTCATGAGTCATTGATTAATGCTGACAAGCAACTTCTTCTAAAAGATGAACTCTGGTTAGCGGCATCGGGCAAAGAAACGGCTCTCCCGCAAAAAATTGAAGTCAGTGATTTGGGGAGTAAGCCTTTTGTGGCCCTTTCTAATACCTATCCCAATTTTGAAAAGACACTGAAGGACTCATTTATAAATACATCGACAGCCTATGCGCCGGTTTTTGAATCGACGAATGTTGGTACCCTAAAACGAGTGGTTGAGTCGGGACTTGGCTGGGGATTTTTACCCGCCCATAGTATTCGTAAACAGGTTCGAATGGGAAGAATGGCGAGGATTGATGTTGAAGGTCTTCGCTACGAAGCTGATGTTTACTACTACTCACAAAAAGACCATCCGAATAAAACTATTGAGGTCTTTTACAAAGCCATAGAACAGCAGATTAAATCCACACCTCGCTAAAAGAGCATTGGGTTTTTTAAACCCATTCGAGCGGCGACGATTTTAATTATTTCAGTCGCCGTTTCTTCGAGAGCGCGATCGGTTACATTAAAAACCGGCCATTTGCGGTTTTTCTTAAAAATATCATTGGCCCAACCAATTTCTTCTTCGATGCGATCGAGACGTGCGTATTCACCACCGGGGTCTTGGCCAAACTTTTCAAGGCGATTACGACGAATTCGATATAGAGAGTTGGGGTCAATGGTCAGGGCGACGATCTTTTTCTGGTCAATTTCGAAGAGTTCATCGGGGAGTGGAGTTTCTTTAACAAGGGGAACGTTGGCGACTTTCCACCCCTTGTGACTCATAAAAATGGAAAGGGGAGTTTTACTCGTTCTACTTATACCTACCAAAACGATGTCGGCTTGATCGAGGTTAGCAAATGTTTTTCCGTCGTCATGTTTAACCGTGTATTCGATAGCCTCTATTCTGCGAAAATAACGATCATCCACCGTGCGCAGAATTCCGGCTTCACCCTCGCTGGACTCCACCTCAAAAAAGCGATCCAAGCGACTGAGCATAGGGCCCATAAGATCTAATTCGACCAGAGCTTTTGCAGCTGCAGTTTCTCGAAGTTTCTTGCGTAGGTGCGGACTTACAACCGTGTGAACGACCATGGCTTGAGCCTCGAAAGCTTGATCCATTGTGCTTTCTACTTGGGCTTCTGTTCGAACATTCTTGCATCGAACCATATTAATATCGAGATCGCGATATTGAACGAGTGCTGCGCGAATCATTGTGACGGCAGTTTCTCCAGTTCCATCAGAAATTATATAAATTGTTTTTTGCTTTTTTTCACTCACGAGTTACTCGTTAGGTATGACTGTTATATGCTCGGGGTCTTCGATGCCTTCGGTGGCCTTTTCAAAATCAGATCTCGAGACACCCTCGGGTAAAAATACGCGGAGGCTGGGTCGTTTAAGGGACTTCCAAATAGAGAGAAGTCTTTCGATCCAAGAATTCAAATTACCGTCGTATTCAACTTGCACAGTAAACTGATTGGGCAATAGTTTTCGACTACTAATTAAAAGATCTCGATTCATAGAAAGGTTTATTTCTTCGAGAGGAAATTCCCAGTCCTCACTGAGTTCCTTCAGGTGGGGGCTCAACTCTTTGCGCTGGTGAAGTTTTGCTTTAACGAATTGAAAATTGAGATACCAATCAATGTGATTCGTCCAATGCGACTGGTTGAGTGCCGGAACAAACCATAGATCTGCACCTGCTGTAAGAGCCCCTGCTTGGGATAGTTCTTGAATCGTCATAGTCTAACTATTGAAATTTGAGGGGCTTTGGTCAAGCCTCTTTTTGTTTGGCCAATTGATCCAGAATGCCATTTATAAAAGACGCCGACTCAGTTGATCCGTACTTCTTAGCCAATTCTATGGCCTCATCAATAGCAACCTTAAAAGGAGTGTCGGCCTCGAGATAGAGGATTTCAAAGCTCGCAATCCGAAGAATGTTTAAGTCGACAAAGGCCATCCTAGAAGTCGACCAATTTCGAGAAACCCCAGAGAGTTTAGAGTCGATTTCATCAAGATTTTCCATGGTTCCGTTAACTATTTTTGAGCCCATTTTTCCGACGTCAGTGTCCACGTCAAAGTTTTGAACAAACTGGGCAATAATATCTCTCAATTCTTTGGATTTATCGAATTCTCTCTGGAAAAGAATTTGAAGGGCAAATTCGCGTGCTTTTCTTTTAATACCCATTGAGCAGGTTCCTTTAGGATCAAATAGAGTTGGGCGAGTAATTTTTAGTCGCAGACCGAAGATTATCGTTTCCCAGCTCTAAACCTTCAACAAATTCTTGTATGTCTGTAAAGGTTTTATAGACGCTAGCAAACCGCACGTAGGCCACATCATCGAGCCCCTTGAGGGCATCCATTACTTGGTGGCCGATAAGTTCGGCCTTGATTTCTTTTTCGCCTTGATCGAGAACCCAGTGACCGATTTTATCTACGATATGTTCCATCTGTGCGATACTGACAGGACGCTTTTGGCAAGCCGCTTGGACACCCTTGAATAGCTTTTCTTTAGAAAAATCCTCCCGTCGGCCGTCTTTTTTAACGACCAGAGGGAAAACCCTTTGAACTATTTCTATTGTGGAAAATCGGCGCTTACAGGAATAACATTCACGCCTTCTACGAATGACTTCACCTTGCTTTTGAACCCGGGTATCTAGAACACGGTCTTCGTTATGATTGCAAAATGGGCATTTCACGCATTTGCCTCCTGGTGGGGGCTACTCTAGGCAGTGCCATGAAAAGGGTCAAGAAGCTTGTTTTTTGACTCTTAGGGTGAAAACAGAGTATTGTAATCTTCAGTAGGAGTAATGATATGAACCGTCATTTTCGGATTGTTCTCAGCCTCATTGTGTTGTTTTTCCCCTTGTTCAGTCAGGCGGAAGAAGTGGGTAGAGAAGCGGCGCGCAAATATATCGGGCAGAAACCCAAGGGCGAGGCTCGACCTGAGAGCTCTAGTTCTGCCAGTGGAGATCGTTTTTTGGCCGTCCATGTTGGACACTTTTTCTCGGATCGCGCCTATCACTGGGGTCCCGATGCCGAATCTGATGTCGGCTCCTATCAATTGGGCTTTACCTATCGAATCGGTGATTGGATGTGGTCGACGGATCTTTCGGTTCGCGTGGACTGGATGAATTACAAGCCTGATGGTCAACGGGTTAATAAACTCGCATTCCTTCCCGCCATATTTTTACCTGACGCGAAGAGTGGATTCCCCCTTTACTTCGGAATCGCTGCCGGGCCTTCTGTTTTTCTAAAACAATTGCCGGGAGAGTCGGCCATAGCTTTCGACTACCAATTGTTGATTGGTTTGCGATTTTTTAATCTTTACGAAAACTCAGGCGTTTTTATTGAATCCGGCCTTAAGAACTCACTTCTGGTTCTAAGTGATGGTCAGCATTCAGATGGTTCCTTTGTTTCTTTGGGAGCTGTGTTTCAGTTTTGAAAATTCACGATCACCTTATTAATTCAGTTGCAGAGTCGCTTGAGCATTGCTTCGGTGAAGGCTATTACGCCGACAAGGTTCTTGAGAGACAGTTCAAGCAGCACAAAAAATGGGGAGCGCGAGACCGCCGTTTTGTTGCAGAAACTTTTTATGATTGCGTTCGAAACTGGCGTGGCCTTTGGTACCTCCTCGATGCAAAAAAATTCGAAAACAAGGATTTTGACCGTGAGGACCTGGTCAATCTCGTTCTTATCTACGTATGGAATAAGGGTATAGTGAGTGACTTACCCAAGCGCCTTTCTTATTTGAATGTCTCTGAGTTAGAAAAGAGAAAGAAACATTTACAAGAAGAGCGAGTTTTAAGGGAATCCGTTACGGACTGGTTTGACAATTATGGGTTTAGCCAATGGAGAAATGATTGGGACAGTTTACTATCAAGCCTCAATCACCAGGCGCAAATTTATTTGCGCACTAATGAACTCAAAATATCGCGGGAAGAGTTACTCAAACAATTGCGCGAAGAGGGATTTGAGGTCGAGGCCGTAGAAGAGGTTCCCACCGGAATAAAGCTTTTGAAAAGAAAAAACCTATTTATCTCAGAAGCTTTCAAGAGGGGATTGTTTGAGGTTCAGGATATTTCAAGTCAGAAGGTTTCCTATCTTTTAAATCCTCAGCCGGGTGAAAAAGTGGTTGATGCCTGTGCCGGGGCAGGAGGAAAGTCTCTCCATTTAGCAGCTTTAATGCAGAACAAAGGCAAGATTCTTTCTTTGGATGTCCATGAAAGAAAACTAGAGGAATTGAAGAAGCGGCGAAAACGAGCAGGGGTCGATATTCTAGAGATCCGTCCGATCTCCTCGAGTAAGGTCATTAAGAGGCTCAAGGGTCAAGCGGATCGATTACTTTTGGATGTTCCTTGTAGTGGTTCGGGAGTTCTGAGAAGAAATCCCGATACCAAGTGGAAGCTGAATCAAGAAGAGGTTGATCGTTTAATTCAATTACAAAGTGACATTTTAGAGGATTATAGTTCGATGCTAAAGCCTGGAGGCGAAATGGTCTATGCGACCTGTTCGATATTCCCTTCAGAAAATTCAGGGCAAGTGAAAAAGTTTTTAGAGTCTACGAGTGCTTTTGAATTGATTGAGGAAGTCTTTATGGATCCGAGAGATTCTTTTGATGGATTTTATGGCGCTCGCCTGAAGAAGTTAACCTAATTTGCTTGTCAGAACTGTTTATCCGAGAAAAATCGAAACGAGGTGAAGACTAATTGCCGTGGCAATTACGATTTGGCCGAGTATTTCTAAAATAGTGATTTGCATTTGGGACTCCTTCCATCTCCGGGCAAGCTCCTTTAGACATTCCAATAAATATGCCAGAGTTGAATTCGACTTGAAAAAAATGAGGCTTTTAACTCCCTAGAATTGAAGAGCTTTTTACTGCGAGAAATCACTTATCAGTGGCATAAGTTCGATTAAGGACAGCCAGCGGCAAAGACCTTGTAAATTGTACTGAAAGGGTCTCTCCGAGCTCTCAAAAGAGGGTGTTTTTAAAAGGTCGAGAATGAAAAGTGGAACGAGCCCTCGTTTTCATTGAGAGGGTTGCCCGGTATTGAGAAGTCTTGGTAGCGATCGAGTTTAAATCCGTACTCAGCGCTAATTGTACCGACACCAGGGATGATAATTCGCAGGCCAAACCCGGCTGAATCCCTAAAGGGGTCATCAAACGTCGTTCCTGTGATGTGAACGGCCCCACCATCGTAAAACACAAGTCCACCGACGATATCGTAAATTGGGAATCTTATTTCAGATTTTACGAGGTAGAAATATGAGTCTGTGGATAGAAAGAAGTCATCAATCTCGGTGACTCCGAGGCGACTGAGTCGGGGGATTCTTTCTGAAGAACTTAAATCAAAGCCTCGAATGGTGGTCCGTCCCCCGAGAAAGAATGCTTTTTCTCCGGGGACACCTGAGCGATCATCGTCGGTCAGTGGTGCGACGTAGCCCGAGCGAAATGAGTTATACCAAACCCACTTTGGCGAAAACAATGGTTTGTAATAGGTGTAGTTACCTGTGACGCGAGCAAAGCGCAAAAACTTGAGGGCGTCCTGCGAAGAGCCTAAGAGTGGATCTGAATATTCGACTTCGAGGCGGGTGTATGAGCCTTCAGTGGGTACGGTAATATTATTTCTGAGGTCGTACTCGAAGATGGGACCGATGGTACCTATATTAATGGTTCGTTCATCGGCACGAGTCACGCGATCAAAAAATCTTTGATTCGAGAATGAATACAAATTCCATGAAGCTTTTAAGCGTTTTGAAAATTCTCTTTCGAGTAAAAAGTTGATTTCATTATTCTCTTGAATAGTGATGTTGACATCACCTTCTTCCGGGTCCAAAGCATTTTCGGCGCGAATTAAACTAATTCGTAATTGTGTTCGGTCAGAAAAAACCGCTGGTTCGAGATATGAAATTGTGACTTCGTTTTCGAGAAAGCTCACATCAGGGTCGGTTGAATACTGAAGATCTAATCGCGAAAAGACCTTGCGACCAGTACCATAGAGGTTTCGATAAGCCAGCCCGGTAAATCCTCGAAAAGAAATTTGTTGTTCGTTGGTAATACCTAGACCCAGAGAAAATAATCCGGGGTCCCTTTCGACAACTTGAACTCTAACGGTTCTCTGTGAAATTTTAGAACCCTCCTCAAGGGTCGAGATTTGCACTCGAGAAAACAGACCAATTTTTTGCAGGCGAATGATAGACTCGCTGAGCAGTTCAGGAGTAAGAATATCCCCCTCTTTAAATTCAAGCTCCCGTAAAACGACACTTTCTTTAGTAAACGTATTTCCGTCGACTCGAATTGAGTTGACGACAATTTGTGGTCCCTCTCTGACCTTAAACCTTACGACAGCCAGAGTATAATTTTGGTTATAGGAAATAAGATCTTTTTTGGAGTTTGAAACCTGAACTTCGAGGTAACCTTTACTGCGGTAGAGTTTCATTATCTTGTCGATATTGGGCTGAAGTGAATTGAGACGTAGAGGTTTACCGGCTTTAAGGTCGAGAGCATCAAGAATTTGGTTTCGACTGAGAGCTTTGATACCTTCAAACTGAATTTTCTGGATCTGAGTGAGGGGGCCTTCATCTAAGTTGACAAAAATGTCGACGACCTCTTTCTTTTTATTAAATTGAGGTCGAATGGAAAGAACCTCAGCTCGCAAAAAGCCTTCGTTTTGTAGTTGGTCGATGAGAAGTTTAGCTCCTTTGTCGATAGCTTCTCTATTATAAAAGCTCTGTCGAACCAAGGTGGAGCTATTTTCTCTAATATAGTTGGCATAATAAAAGGATGGTCTTGATATTTTCCCTTCGACTCTTATGGATCGTATTCGAATGCGATTGTTTTCTTTTACTTTAAAGCGCACTCTTTGTCGGAACTTCTTTTTAAAGTATTCCTCTTTAAAAGTGACCTCGACATTGGCAAAGCCTTTTTCTAAGTAGATTTCTTTGATCTTTTGAGCGAGTTGACCCGAGGGACTGAAAGTTTGTCCTGAGTATTTTCCGAGGTCGAATTGTCTGATGATACTTGAGTCTTTAATTGAGGTGTTGTTGTCTATGAGAAATTCATATTCATAGGGGTTTTCAATCGTATATAGAATTCGAACTTCAGTCTTATCACTGTTAAATTCAATGGTGGGTTCAGATATTCGAGTTGTTAAGTAGCGATTATCTGATAGGAAACTACTAATCCTCGTTTGTAATTGTGAGAGACGTACTTCGGAATATCGCTCTCGCATCACTCCTGTAGAAATTCTTCGTAACTGGCCTTTGAGTTTTTTATTTTCAGTTTGAAAGTCGATATCAGTAATACGGCAGGACTGTCCCTCGTCGATGACGACTTCTAAGTCCGTCATTCTTCGAGTTGTTGGTCGCATGCGAACCTCGGCTTTAATATTAAAATATCCGTCTTGTCGGTACTTCTCTCTGAGGCGATCGAGGCTGAGTTCCAACTCGTCAGTGCGAAGAGTGCCAAAACGTTTTAAGTTAAGAACTTTCAGAATTTGATCTCTATTTAAATGTCTATTTCCGTTAATCGTGATGCGTCCCACTCGCCTCGTGGACTTGACCTCAAGAATGAGTTGCTTCGAGTTTTTATTACGCTTTCTTAAAAGTACACTTGTAAACTGTTCGGTGGTCATTAAATAGCGAACGACCTGATCGAGAACCGCAAGGCTCAGGTTTTCTTTGTCGATATTAGGATACTTGTTTTTTAAATCCTTTACTTCTGCGGGAGTAAAGCCCTGAAGCATTATCGGTGGGCGGTTAGCCGCTAAACTATGACTAGAAATTAAGAACAAAGCAAGAGTAAGAATATAGAGTTTCAAGGAGTTTATCATTTAAACTCCAATCGATACTCGAAATCCAGGCCATAAACCTCATCCTCATCCCGTTCAGTTGTTGTCGTCGTTGTCGTTTCTGAAGCTCCGGTACTTTCAAAGCTACCGATAATTGAAAGCTTAGGATTGAGTTGGTATTTCACTTTGACGTCAGTTTTTGGCTGTTTTCCCAATTCTCTGGATGCGGTAATATCCGCTTTGTCTGAAAGCTTCCTTGAAACGAGAACCTTTGGTACTGAAGTATTGTTTTCATCATCGAATGTCGGAGCGATCTGTGCATCCCACCCAAAACGCTCTTTGATTTCTTTTTGTACTGGGTTGCTTAAGAGGTAGGCCGCTCCGCCCTGGAATATCGAAGTTGTTAGCTGCTCTGTTGAGCTGACGCTTTCATCGAGATCGCGAGAGGTAATTCCAAGAGCAAGAAGTGAAACAATATCTTGCTCCGGTAGATTTGGCGTTGAAGTCAGAGAAACCTGGGGATTCAGGGCCTCACCCTGAACGAGAAGGCTTATTTCATATCCATTTTTGCGAGTCGTTGCTTCGACATAGAGGTTTGGATTGACTTCTTCTTGCCCCCTCATTTCAATAGTTGCCGTTGAAATCTTAAATTCATTTTCTTGAAAGTCGATAATTGAATTCGACAAAACAGAGATGGGGCCAAAAATTTTCGGATCGCTCAGTGGTCCTTTGATTCGTATGTCGGCCATGGCCCGTCCCTGAACTTCACTAATGACAATCGGTTTGATTCTTTGGAGGTCGACGGGATTCAAGGTCTTTACCTTCATGTCCAGTTGGAGTGGGCTAAATTCTGTTTCTAGAAAGAGTTCGGGAAGAAACTCATTCTTAGCTTCTTTGGAACCATCGCCCGTACCTTGAGTGAGAGTTCCGGTAATACTTCCCCTTTGGATGAGGTATTCTCCTCCGATTGTGAAGGGGAACCAATTGCCAGATATCTTTACCGTAGCATCCCCATAAGTGTCATAGTTTTGTGGGAACTTTAAGTTTGCCTCTTCAACTTGAACGGAAATATCAATGGGAATGTCCTGAAACCCTTTGAACTCGATTTTACCATCGCCAAAGAAACGGCCGGATGCAAAGCTCCCCTTGAGCGAGTTAACCTGAATCTGCTGCTGGCTAAATAACAAGTCTGCTCGAACTTCTGAGAGACCGTGGGGGAAGTTATAGAATTTAAAAAATCCTTTATCGATAAATGAAGAGCCAAGAACTTCAAAGTGTTTTGGTCCCGCCTTTAATTCAAAGGCGGCGGATAATGTCCCCCGGAGGTCTTCTAGAAAAGGGGTGAACAGACTCAATAGACTTAAATTGAGTTTTGAGTTGATCTGGATGTCGAGGGGTTGTTTAGGGCGGGGGGTATTTTTAACTCTAAAAAACGTGTCTTCACCAACAATATTCAGATCATTTACTTCGACGCGCCCTTCGGTCATGCTTGCGACGATGGGTTTGGGGTTCATCATTCTCAGAGTATCTCGCCTTACCATAAAGTCGTCGACTCTTGCGCCACCTGATGCCGCCCAAATTCCACCTTTAGCACTGTAAATATCGATATTCCCGGTCAGATTTGAATCAAAGTTTCTTTTTAAGAGGTTTTCGTCAAAACTCGAAATGAGTCTTGCGAAGTTCCAGTTATTTGCATTGATCTTTAGTCGAAAAGGATTCTCGAGGTCAAAGGGTAAGAGAAACTCAGTTTTTAAGGTCCCACCAAGAAACTGTGCAATCCCTTCGATTGACGTTGACCTGAGTTGGAGTTTAACGGATGAGTCTTCGACGGGTTGACCCCCCAGACTGACACTGTGAAACTTTCCGTAGAGATTGGTATCAGGGCTCAGTACATAGTTTTTTAAGGACATGTCGAGATCGAGCAGCCCAACGATTTTCAAGCCCGATTGGGAGATCAAATTTGAATCTTCGATGTGAAGCCCTTGGCCAAAAATTCTAACGTCGATATTTCCGTCGGGATATCCCTTACCGCTCATATATATTTTGGAGCGACCTCTCGAGACAAAAACTCGCTTAGTGCGAACATTTCCATTCTCTGAAACGACATCAAAGGCGATTTCGTCGAAGGGTTCGGGGCCGACCTTGCCCCGAAACAAGGATGACTTTAAATTATATGTGAGTTCGTTAAATCGCAGTGGACCGCTGACTTCAACTTGAGCCGTCCCTGTGCCATTCACCCTGAAGGGAAGTTGCGTTTTTCTTTTAAAGGCCCGAAGGAGATCGGGGGCCGTCATAAAAGGCATTGTTGCATTACCCTTAATACGATTGTTATCGACATCAATATCGAGAGTTCCAAGGTAACGCGAGTTTCCAACAGTACCCTTGATGGATTTGAGTCCAATGACTCCCTTTTTAAAAGTCATGCGTGATGAAAGTTCGGATAGGTAGAAATCCTCGATGACAAAATCTTTTGCCGAAACATTCATGTCAATTGTCGCCCATTCGCTCGTGCCCTGGGTGACGCCCTTTATTTTTAAATCTCCCTCAAAATCGAGTTCCGCCAAATTTTGGATATCCTCAAAGCGCAGCTGATCGGTGCTGTATGAAATATTAAACCCTGTTTCGTAGTTGATGATTCCTTTGGAATGTCCTTTGGACTCTCCAATTCGAATCTTAGTGTCGTATTCAACTTCTTCGAGATTAACGCGAAGTTGCCCTACAAGTTCTCCGTCTAGAAAATCGACAATCTTTGTTGTTCGACCTCTGTTGGTCACATTGAGAGATTGAATATTTAATGAACCTTCGCATTTTAACTCAAACTCGGGGTAGACCTGACCAGTGCAGGGGAACTGGCCATTGAGTGGCAATCGAATAGGGACGTCATTAACTCGAATCGAGTCGAGAAAACGAGCCACCTCAAGACTCGGTATTCCCACTTGCGTTTTCATTGTCCAGACTTCTTCTCTTTTGGCGACCTTTGGTTTTTCTGGGACTTGAGGTGTTTTAGTCTTTACTTCTAACTGTTCGCTCTTTTTTTCTTGTTTTTCGGGTGGTTTGACCGGTCCCACTGTTGTTCGCGGAGGCAGCTCAATGGGGAGTTGACTCTTTAAATCTGGGATCGTTTTTTCTATGACTGTATCCCAAAGTAGAATTTTGCCACCTGAGCCAACAACTTCAATTTTGTCGAAGCTGACTTTGTCGGGGCTCGCACTTGCACTTATATTGGCATTTCCAACTTCGTGTCCATCGATAAAGAAATTGTTAGTTTCGATTTTCGCAGTAGCGGTTATGGGTGCGCGAGAAGCGTTCTTTCTAAACTCTAAGTCAGCTTTGAGTACACCAGTACTAGGAGGCAGTTCAAATTCTTTGACTTTTTGATTGATTAAGTTAGTCATCTCCTCGGACTGAATATTGAGCCGAGTTTTAAGGTCGAGACTTTCGAGCTTTTGAGTTTCGTAATTAACGTCTAAAATTCCAGATGCAAGAGCGTATGAAGACTCATTAGAAATTTTGGCGGATGACAAAGTAATTTTATTTTCGAGAACAAATATTTTAGTTTCGGTGCTTATTGTAAGAGGTTCTTTTAGCTCTTTCGTTTTTACATTTATCTCGGGAGCATCAAGTGAAAAGAAGAGACTTCGACTTTGCTTTCTCAGTGTGAGTTCAAGTTTTTCAAAGAGGAAGTTTGATTTTTGAGTCTTTAGGTCAAGGGCTCCAGAAACATCTAAAAGTTTTATCTGGCGGACAGGAATGGCATCTAAGATTTTTTCAAAGTTGAGTTTTTCTGATTTTTCTCCACTCTTTTTAGCTTTTTGAAATTCATCGGCAATGCGAAGATTTAAATTTATACCTTCAATCTCTAAGCTATCGGGATTGATTTGTCCGCGAATGAGAGACCAAAGGCTTAAGCCAATATTGAGTTTTTTCACGATAAAGGGATCGATTGTTTTTTGGAACTCCGTAGAGGGGATGACTCTAACGTCTGAGAGTTCAACGCCGATGGGTAGAAGGCTTAAGCTTGCACTTTGAGGTAGTATCCTTGCGGGCCCTTGATTGCGCGACTCTTTTTCGATACTGACGAGAATCCAAGCTTCAATTTTTGGGATGTTGTAAGAAATGATAGTCCCCAGAAGAAAGAATATTCCTCCTAGTAAACCAATAATGATCCATTTCTTAGTCGTTTTAGTCATAGCTACCCTCACTCCAACTACTCAAAATCGCACGTGCTGAACGGTAGCTGGGGCGGAGGTTAACAATACTCTTCATGAGATCAATCGCCGTATCTTTTTGTCCTAAGCCCCAAAGCGCTTGGGCTCTTGCATAGATGACGGCAAAAGTGCTGTTTGGGTCTCCTGCGTATTTGAGCTCGAGACCATTGGTTTCTTCGAGAGCCGAAACAAATTGTCGCCCTTTGATTAAGATTTCTAATTTCAACCAATCGGCCTGTTTTGTACTCGGCGCGTGACAGAGTACCTCATAGGCTTCTTTGTAGAACTCAAGGGACTCAAACATCAGAGCGTAATCAAAAGCTTGATCGGGATGCTTTTTAATATACTTCATGACTTGATTAAATAGGTGATCTTTAGCCGAGACTACTTCTGTACTCATGGGCGGGAGAGCATCTTCAAGGGCCGTATCGAGATCGGTAAAGGCTTCTCTTTGGTTGATAATTTCCCGGGCCCATTGTTCGGCGTGAACCTGTGCCTCGGACTGTACCTTTTGGTCGCCAGGAAATAGAGTCCCTAGTTGATGAAGAACTTTTTTCTCTTCGGTTGGAATTCTTTGCGATCGAACGAATTCAAGTTTTTCTAGAAGTTGTTGCCTGAGATCGAGGATTCGCTGACGCTCCCTGCGAAACTTGGTGCGCCTGTTTTCGATAAACAAAGAAGAAAAAGTATCGAGTGCAAAACTCGTTGTTAAATCGGGGAGAAGTTCTTGTGCTTGAGAGCCAGTGATGAGAGCGAGAATTTCTGGCTTTTGCGGTCGATAGCTGGCTCTGCCAAGTGCCTCTACAAACGGTCCCCAGGGAATGGTTTCTTTGGCCATAAGTTTTTTAGAATACAGTTCAAGAAGGGGGCCTATGCTTCCCGCATTGATCGCATAACATGCAACTCCACGCTTTTCTTCTTCGCTAAGATCGTTACCTTCCCACCACTTGAGAAGTTCGATAGCGACGATACCTGGATCGGCGATTTTATTTAGAAGATCTCGGATCTTTAATTCGAGTTGCAACTTAGCCCCTTCAATGACGCACTTTTCTTCACATTACATTGTGCGACATTGTCCACTAAAATGGGAGGCCTAACGCTTGGCAATTACATGGTTTTTACTTATTTACGCGCTCTGAATACTCACCGGTTCGAGTATCAATCTTTAGTCGGTCTCCCTCATTGATATGAAGTGGGACCTGGACCACTAGACCAGTCTCCATGGTAGCGGGTTTTGAGCCCCCTGTGACCGTGTTTCCCTTTACGCCAGGATCGGTTTGCTGGACTGCCAGCACCACGGAATTGGGTAGATCAACACCAATGGCTCGGTCGTTGAAGAAGAGAATCGTCACTTCCATATTTTCGAGAAGGTATAAATTGGCATCTCCGATATCTTCGGCGGCCATAGTGTATTGGTTGTAATCTTCTTTATCCATGAAGTTGAAACCATTGTCGTCCTGGTAGAGAAAGCTGGCATCCCTAGTAGCAACGTCTGGGACTTCGAATTTTTCGCCCGATTTAAAGGTTCGCTCTAAATTACTCCCAGTGAGCATATTTTTAAGCTTTGTTCGGGTGAACTGGTTACCCTTACCCGGTTTTACATGTTGAAAATCGACAATTGTATAGGGTTGGTCTTCGAGTAAGATCTTGAGACCTTTTTTAAAATCACTGGTTTCGTACATATTTACCTCTGTTTGATCCCTAATTCGTGCCCAAGTTGGCGGGCCTAGTCAAGGTTCTGGGTCGACTGGTTACGTTTTATTCTATGCAACATCTTGCTCAGCAGTCTTTTCTTCTTTTCAGTATTGGGTGAAGAAGGCTGGGTGGTAGTGCTTTGTGCTTGAGTGGCGCTTTTGGCCTTTGTTTGCAAAAGTTTGAGGCGTTTCTCTATTTGTTCAGTAGGGAATTGTTTGTAGGCCCGAACAAGAAACTTTTGGGCTCTGTTAAATTCCTCACGAATGGTTAAAGCATCGGCCAAGGATAATATTTTGGCGACGGTGCTCTCCTCCCCCTGATCGGACTCAAAAATACTAAAGCCTTCTTTGTCGACAAACTCAAAGAGTTCATCTTCAAACTCAATAGCCTGGAGGAACTCCCACTTTTGCACAGCCTTTTGCGCCTCTTGATCACTGGGATTTATAAATAAAATCATTTTATAGGATTTGAGGGCTTCCATTGGTTTTTTAAGTTTAATCAGAGCATTAGCGAGGAGCCTGTGGGCTAAGATATTGTCGGGAGAAAGTTCGATCGCCTTATAAAGGTGTTCCATGGCCTCAGAAAAGGATTCTTTGTCGATGAGGACCTTTGCCAGGGCGACCCGCCCCGAAGCAAAGTGCGGATTGAACTCAACTCCTTTGCGACACAATTCCAAAGCCTGATCTTGGAGGCCAAGCTTTCGATAGGCCTCGGCCAGAGGGGCAAAAACCCTAGAACTGGGGTCTTTTTCGAGAATGAGTTGGTAGCGCTCTATGAACTCTGGATTAATCTCAGGCATAACTAGAGTCTTGCACCGAGCTGCGACAAATACAATTCTTGAAAAGCAAAAAACATTTGTGTTTGATCAGAGTTAGATGAAAATCCTCGGAGTAGACCCAGGGAGTCGAATTACCGGCTATGGCTTGATCGAAGTTAAGTCTTCCCACCTAGAATTAATTGAATGCGGTGTTTTACGTGCTAAAGGGCCTCGTTTTGAGCAAAGAGTCTCCGAGATTCATCTTGATTTTCGGTCACTTATCAAAGAGCTCCAGCCTTCTACAGTCTGCGTTGAGAGAATCTTTCTCGGTAAAAATATCGACAGTGCCTTCAAGCTCGGTCATATTCGTGGAGTTATTATCTCAGAGGCTTTGCAGGCGTCTTGCGAGCTTTTTGAGTATGCCGCTCGTGAAGTAAAAAAGGGGATTACGGGATATGGCCAAGCCGATAAAGGAAGGGTCTCTGAGTTTGTGCAAAAACAACTCAGTATCACCGGTAAAATTCCCGAAGACGCGAGCGATGCACTGGCATTGGCTGTTCATCACGGTCAAAGACGGACGGCCAATTTGCAGCCGAGGCTTTAAAAAAGGCGCACACTTAGTATTTTAAATTTGAGGAGATATTTGTGATTGGTTTTTTACGGGGCACTGTCCACGAAATTTTCGAAGACTCAGTCATTCTCGATGTCGGTGGAGTGGGTTATGAACTGACTCTTTCGCAAAACTCTTTGGTTGAAATGGTTTTGGGTGAGGCCATTGAATTTTATGTCTACACCCATGTTCGAGAGGATCAATTCAGTCTTTATGGCTTTCTCAGTAAAACCGAAAAACAATTGTTTCTCTCACTTTTGAAAGTCAATGGCATTGGTCCAAAGATGGCGATTCAAGTGTTATCGGGAGCTCCACTCGATCGTATCATTGGTTTTATTAGTGAGGGTGACGTGAAGGGTTTAACGACTCTCCCTAAAGTCGGCAAAAAAACGGCAGAACAGATGATTCTTTCTTTAAAAGGAAAGCTCGTCATGGACGAACCGATGTCGGCAGTCATTAAATCGCCTGTTAAAGATCAGATTCAATCGGCATTGGTGAATCTCGGCTTTAAGGCTTTGGATGTCGAAAAGCTCGTTGCTGAAATGGACGAGAAAATTGATGTCCAAGATGGAATTCGCAAAGGGTTACAAATCCTTTCTAATCAAAATTAGGTGGAAGAATGGCACGAATCGTAGCTTCAGAAACAACATCAGTCGAATCGAATTGGGAAAACCAACTTCGCCCTCCATCTTTTGAAGATTTTCCTGGGCAGGCGAGCTTAAAAGAAAAGCTCAATGTTTTTGTACAGGCGGCCCGCAAACGGGGCGAGCCCATTGATCACACTTTGCTTTGTGGTCCTCCCGGCTTGGGTAAAACGACATTGGCCCATATCATTGCCCACTCTATGGACGTGCCCATCAAAACAACTTCGGGACCAGCTCTCGACAAAAAAGGGGATTTGGCGGCGATCCTTACAAGCCTTACTGAAAATTCAATTTTGTTTATTGATGAAATCCATCGACTCAATCGTACGGTCGAAGAGTATTTGTATTCGGCCATGGAAGATTTCTATGTCGATATCGTTACGGGTGAGGGCTTAGGTGCTCGCTCGATTCAATTTAAAATTGCTCCATTTACTTTGATCGGAGCTACGACACGGGCAGGCCTTCTTAATGGTCCCTTTCGAGATCGTTTTGGAATTGTTGAAAGACTCTCTTTTTATGACAAAGATTCACTCGTGCAAATCGTGAATCGCTCCGCGAGTATTTTGCAGGTGAAAATTGATGCAGAGGGGGCTCGAGAGATTGCAAGGCGTAGTCGTGGAACTCCTCGAATCGCCAATCGCCTTTTGAAGCGGGTGCGGGATTACGCCGAAGTAAAATCGAATGGTGAAATCGATGCTAAACTAGCCAACTACGCCCTCGACCAGCTCGAAGTCGATCACTTGGGCCTCGATGATATGGATCGCAATATTCTGCGGGTCATTGGAGAGAAGTTCAGTGGTGGACCGGTGGGGATTGAAACTTTGTCGGCGGCATTATCCGAAGATAAAGGGACTCTCGAAGAGGTTTATGAGCCCTTTTTAATTCAAGAGGGATTATTGCAGAAGACTCCTCGCGGACGAATTTTGACCGACACAGCCCATGAGCACATGGGGATTCCAAAAGTCGCTCCGAGTTCGAGTGGTCAAATGGACTTGGGTGGCGCTTAGTCTCAAGGGCTTTGTCTCAGTAGGTATTAAAAACCAAGTTTAAAGCAGTCGTAATCGGCCTTCGTAAAGTGGGCTCTTCGTGAGAGCTCGCATTCTTTGTAGAAAAATTGAAAATCTGTCGGTTTTCCCGAACTCCATTTCTTATCAATTTGAAACCCATCGACCGTGTAGGCGGCAGCCCTGGCATTGGAATTATTTGCCGGAGGGCTCGATCCCACATAGCTGTTAGTACTGGCTGTGGCACAGCCTAAAGTACTGAAAACAGTCGCCAAAATAAGGGGTCTCAAAAGGGTAAAACAATACATTTCAAGTTTGGATCGGACTTTCTAAGCAAGACCTCTAGACCAGTTCTGTGTCTCCGAAAAACCATACAGACTGTTGAAAAAAAGTAACAGAATGCGCGAAGCATTAGATTTGCTTGAGCTTTTACTGAACTCAGCTATTAATAGACGGATTCTAGCTTAACAATTTTTAGAGAGTCCTCATTGGTATCTAACTTGCTCTATTAGGCAGTAAAGCTCAAGCGGATGTTAGTACCGAGGAGAGGTTGCTATGTTTTTACAAAGAACGATTCAAAGGCCAGTCGAAGTTGAAGGTATTGGGCTCCATACAGGAAGGCCGGCGAAACTCATATTTCGTCCAGCTCCATCGAACACTGGTATTTTCTTTGTCAGAAACGATCTTCCTGGAAGACCGGCACTAGCAGCTAGAGCAGATTTCGTAACAGCGACTTCTCTTGCGACAACTCTTGGGGGACCAGAGTTTGCGGTTTCGACGGTTGAACATTGTCTTTCTACCATGGCCGCCTTTCGCATTGATAATTTGTTCATTGAACTCGATGGCCCGGAGATCCCGATCGGTGATGGTAGTGCTCAAGTATTTATGGAGGCCATTCAAGAAGCTGGCTTTGTGGAGCAAGATTGTCCGCGAAAGTACGCCTATATTACGCAGCCGATTTACTTTGGCGACGGCGAAAAACACGCCTATGTCGTCCCCTATAATGGCTTGCGGGTGAGTTGTACCATTGAATTTCCCCATCCGAAAATTCAAAAACAACAAATTGATATTGATATTAACGAGTATACATTTTCAAAAGAGCTTTCAAATGCTCGTACGTTTGGCTTCTTACAAGATGTGGAGAAAATGCGTGCCCAGGGTTTGGCCCTAGGGGCGAGCTTAGACAATGCCATTGGCCTCGATCAAAAAGAGGTGCTCAATCCCGAGGGACTTCGCTATGCCGATGAGTTTGTTCGTCACAAGGCGCTTGATGCCCTTGGCGACTTAGTGACTCTGGGAATGCCTTTGATGGGGCACTTGGTGCTCTATAAGGCGGGTCACGATGTGATGAATCGTTTGGTGAAAACGATTTTGGCTTCTCAAGACCGATTTCGCTTGATTGAATTGGGCTCGGAGCTCCCAGAGACCGATGATTTAGACCCAGGTTCAATCTGGGCCCTCAGAGAATTCGCGTAAAGCTTTCAAAAAATACTTCGTGCGAATGCACAAATTATCATTATTTTTAGGCCCTTATTGCCCTTCGCCAGGCTTTTCGTTATACACAAGAGTCTTTAAACATTCCTATGTGTGGAGGGTGCCATGATTATTGGTGTGCCAAAAGAAATTAAGATTAGTGAAAACCGCGTTGGTTTGACCGAAGCAGGTGTTCGTCAACTCGTGACAGAAGGTCACACTCTTCTCGTCGAAAAAGACGCCGGCCTTGGTTCAATGATTACCAATGAACAATACGAAAAAGTCGGAGCCAAAATTATCAATACGGCCGATGAGCTTTGGGCCCAGGCCGATATGATTGTTAAGGTGAAAGAGCCTCTCCCAGACGAATTTGATCGCATGAAAGAAAATCAAATTCTCTATACCTATCTTCACTTGGCTGCCGAGCCAAAACTCACAAAAGTTCTTTGTGAGAAAAAGGTAAAAGCCGTTGCCTATGAAACAATCGAAGGTCCAAATAACTCACTTCCTCTATTGAAACCGATGAGTGAAGTGGCTGGTCGCATGGCAACCCAAGTGGGTGCTTTCTACCTACAAAAAGATCAGGGCGGAAAAGGCGTACTCCTTGGTGGAGTGACCGGTGTTCGTCGCGGAATCGTTACCATTATCGGTGGTGGAGTTGTTGGTACGAATGCTTTGACTATGGCAGTGGGCCTTGGTGCTGAAGTTCGCGTGATTGACGTGAATCACGATCGTCTTGAATACCTCGACAATGTTTACGGTAACCAAATTACTACGATTTATTCAAACCAACACAATATCGAACGCTCTGTTCAAGAGTCTGACCTTGTCATTGGTGCTGTTCTTATTCACGGTCGCAAGGCTCCACACCTTGTTACTAAAGAAATGATTTCGAGCATGGCCCCTGGTTCTGTCGTTGTCGATGTTGCCGTTGACCAAGGTGGATGTATCGAGACGTGTAAACCGACCTCTCACGCTCAGCCTACTTATGAAGTGGACGGAGTGGTTCACTACTGTGTACCGAATATGCCAGGTGTTGTTGCCCGTACGAGTACATATGCTCTTACAAATGCAACTTTCAAGTATGCCTCACTTCTTGCCAAGTTTGGTGTTGAAGAAGCGGCAACGAAAGCTCCTGAGCTTGTAGATGGTATTAACGTCTACAACGGTAACGTAACTTACGAACCAGTCGCTAAGGACTTGGATATGCCTTACGTTCCTTACAAGCCCATGTAATTTCACGTTCCAAATGTGAATACCCAAAAAAGAGACCTCACCCGGTCTCTTTTTTTTGCCTCTCCCTGTACAAAAATATTTCTCTATTTTTAGTAGTTTTCTCCCCGAGCCTGACTCATTTCCCATTTTTTTCAGACAGTCTTCACCCAAACAGGGCCCGGAGTTTCCTTGGGTATTTGTCTTTCTATTATTAAACTCTCGAACTCTCCCTAAATTTCGAGTTCCGCAGGCCAAGTCTTTATTCATAATTTGCTGACTCGCCTTTTTTGTTTTGGGGAATGATCAGCGCCGAGGACTGTTTGAGTAAATTTAGGGAGAGTTCGAGAGTTTAATAATGGGAAGACACCTATATCTTACCCAAGGGAGCTCCGGGCCCTGTTTGGGCTGCGGAACTCAAAAAAATGGGAGAGTCAGGCTCGGGGAGAAAATAAAAAATAGAAGAGGATTTTTGTACAGGGAGAGGTAAAAAATTAGTGGGGGAGGGCGATGTGGCCCCAGGTTTCGGTTCTGATGAGTGGAATCTTCTTTTGTTTGATTCGGTGAAGGACTTGCCAATGGGGATGGCCGTATTTGTTCTTGCGAGCGCTAGCAAATACCATCTTTAAGTTCTTGAAAGATGAAAAAAGTTTCTCGCCATTGGATGTATTACTACCATGATGGGCAAGCATTAGAAACTTCACTTCGTGAGCTTGCTTCGCCTTGAAGGACCAGCCTTCGAACCTGGTGTCGGCATCACCAGGAAAGTAAAAACCCTTGTAATAGAGAAGAAACCCTGAATTATTTTTTGAAGCTCCTTGGTTTTTAAAAGACGAAACCTTTTTAAGAATTGATTCTTTGCAAAGAGGAATTCCAAGCCTTAGTGTTTTTGGTCGATTCTTAAGGGCCAGACAATGATTGAGTGACTTTACTTTATAAAGAAAGTTGAAATGATCTCGATCGTAGTGAGAAATGTAGGTGACCTGCTTTTTGTTTTGGCAAAGTTTTTGGTAGCCCTTTCGTGGAAACTTTTCCCCGCCAAAGTCAAAATTAATGCAAGATTCTGGAGTCACTGAGGTCACCATCTGCCCTTGTCCAACATTCCAGATGATAAAACCTAAAAAAGGATCGTGATCGCAATGCATGGAACTTAAGGTGAGTAAAATAAAGGCAAATTGCTTCAAGATAGACCTACCGAAGAAATTTTCTACAAAAGAAAAATTGCAGGGCGAAAGAATATATAAAAACTCCCGGCAAGGGGCTTGAGTAAAGTGAATCGGGACTGACTTGGCCCAACCAAAGAAAGAAGTGTTCTAGGTTTCTCCAGATAAACTCTACGAAACCGGGCCAAAGCGGAAAGAGAAGGCAGGCAAAAAGGGCTGCGGGTATTAGTAAAAAACCAATCAAGGGGGTCACTAGTAAGTTGAGGAGAATGCTAATGGGGTGGGGAGGCCCGAGTGGTATGAGTAAGGGAAGCAAAAGGAAGTAAATTGCAAACTGCTGAAATCTACTTTTATTCTCGCTACCCAAAAGAAGTGCGAGTTGGGCCACCCAACTGAGATGAAAGGAGTAGGACTGACTCCACTGGGGGATAAAGGTAAGAAGGATCAGGCCGCTCAATAGTGAACTGAGAAGGGGTGGGTGATTCAATCCTAAGGACCGACTGAGCTTTCTAAAGAGTCTAAAACAAAGAGCCCTTGCGATTGGTGCCTGAAAGTTTGTGGCGAAACTAAAGGCGATTAAGAGGGGAAGTCGAAAATATTCTAATAATTTAAGTTTTCTGCAGAGAAAGTTTAAATTTTGTTCAATGAAGACCAAATGGGCTCCGGAAACGACGATCAGGTGGAGTAATCCTGTGCTTTGTAATGCTGAATAAAGAGGACCTTTTGCTAAACTGCGTCCACATAGGAGTGCCTGAATTAAAGGCTTTTGGTGGATATCGGGTGCGATGACAAGACACTGTTTGTGAATTGTTAGGATTGCGTTTGCCAAATAACTCAGCAGATCAAAAACATCTGCTAATACTATCGATAAGCAAACAGCAATAAACAGGCGCATATTGGCACTTTTTAGCATATAGCCTTCCAACGTCTGGCCGCGAAAAACGTGACAGAAAAGTTTAGAAATTCGATTTTCGGATGTAAGTTCCCGTACAGAAAAACCCAAAAAAAATGAAAAAATTTAAAATAATCCAGTAATTTCATGTATTTAAAATGTGCTTTATCATTAAGCAATTCGCTGAAGCCCTTGTGTTACAATGGGTCCAAGGTCTAGAGAGGTGGAAAATTCACAGGAATTGTGGATAAGTTTCTGTCAGAAATTTATTAGGATATTTACGAACAAATTGGTGCCCAAAAACAGGGATTTTGATTCGATGAATAATCCTTGTTGCAGATCATTAATATCCATCTAAACTAAATATTGGACTTCTTAAGCAATGGAGTGCTTGAGTATGAAACGGATTTTTCTATTACTATTAATTAGTAGTTTTCTCAGTGCCTGTGTTACGCAGCCACCCAAAGAAAGCCCAAAGTCTAAGCCCGGACGGGCATTAGAAAGCCTTTTGTTGATCAAGCAAAAGGAACTCCAGCGCTTAAAAAATGAAAATAGAGTCCTCAAGCAAAGTCTTAGGGAATTAAAAAGAAGGCCAGCCGCTAGAACGGGATCCGATATTACGAGAACCGTCGTTAAGAACCAGCTTTCTGAAAAACAACAATTTGAAGAGTTGAGCTTAGCCTATGTTCGCAAAGACAAAGCGACAATGATCCGGGCCTATCGGGATCTAATGCGAGCTTTTCCGCAGACTATATATAAGGACAAAGCCCTCTTCATGATGGGTGATATGTCTTTGCAGCTTCGAGAGTTTGCCGAGGCCCTCAAATATTTTAGAACTCTTGAAGCCGATTATCCTCAGAGTGGTAAAATTCCTTCAGTGAAGCTGGCAAAGTCCAAAATATATTATCAAATGTCTCTAGCTGAACAGGCGCGGGTCTTACTCACAGAGCTTATTCGTGATTATCCAAAAAGTCCTGAGGCACAGTCAGCTAAAGCAGAGTTAAAACTTTTAGACCACCTTGGAAATAATCTTCAGAGGTAATTAGATGAAACTTCTTTTATTTCTTTTTTTCATACTAACTTTATTGTTAGGTGGAGATTTTCTTGGCGAAAGAGCTGTGGCTCAAGTTAAGAATCCCTCTAGTTTTAAATCTCCCTTTTTGATCGCTCAACTCGACGAAGACGATGATAGTGATGAAGATGATGATGACGAGGGCGAAGAAGATGAAGAGATTGTTGATGGTGACGAAGACGACGATAGCGATGAAGATGGAGAGGAAGTCACCGAAGCCGATGGAACAGAAGACGATATTTTCGCCGGTGAAGTTCTAGAAGATGAAGAGATTACCGATGAGGATTTGGAAGAGGATGGTGAGCTCGACGAATTGGCTGACGACATCTTTATTGAAGAAGGCGAAGAAGAAATCTCTCAAGAAGAGAGCGAAATTGAATTAGATCAAGAGCTGGTTGAAGACGCATTTTCTGAACCTCAGTTCGACAACTTTCGCGATGTGGCTCTCGAGGAACGACTGCACAAAATTTATCTCAATTACCAAAGTAGTCCCATTACCGATGAGGAATGGGAAAAAGAGTTCGGATCTTTGGGCGCCAATGATTACGAAGTTCAATCGGGAGATACCCTTTGGGAAATTTCGCAAATCTTTTTTGGTGATGGGTTTTTCTGGTCGAAACTTTGGGCAGTCAATGGTCGAATTACAAATCCTCACCTTATTAACAAGGGTGACCGCCTTAACTTTGTCGGCGGAACAACCGAGATGGGACCTCAGTTGGAAATCACTCAAGTTGCCGATGGGGCGGATTCGTCGATCGCAATCGATACTGACCAATCCTATGAAGTCGAGCCGGCAGAGGTCGAAGAAGAAGTTTCGCCAGAACCTGAAGATTTAGCTGTAGAACTTCCAGAAGAAACACTCGAGCCGCCAGCTCCAAAGTATGCTGATAATGTTCCAAATATTCAGAGGTTCGTAAAAAAGACTCCGACGTTTCTTCTTCCGGGGGCACCTAAAATTCCTGAGCCTATTAAAAAGAAATCAGATGTTCTAAAGAAGTTCCCACCTTCATTGGTAAAACGAAGTGAATTGATTAAGTCCGAATTTGACGAGTTAGGTTTTGCAGTAGGAGATCGCCCAGCGCTTTATAAAGAGCCAGTGATTACATTAGCCAACTTCATTACTGATTCGCAATTACCCGAAGTGGGTCAGGTTGTCGAAAACCAAGCGGCCAACGAAGTTGTATCAAATTACCAATATACTTACCTTCGCGTTGATCAACCGGCCCGGATTGGTGAGCGTTTTACAGTCATACAGAAAAAAGAAATTCTTTCGGATGAGACGGGAATTCTTGGTCAGATTATAGAGGTCCAAGGGGAAGTTACGATCACGGATGTAATCGATCAAGGTTCTGGATACTATAGGGCCATAGTTACAAATGCGGTCAATCAAGTTTGGGTTGGTTCCAGTCTGATCAATGAAAACCTTCCACGTTTTACTTTTAACGTTGAGGGTACTCCAAAAAATATCGTGGCCTCAATTATCGGTGGTCAGTTTAATAAAAAGCGTGAGCTCTTTGGAATTGGTGGGATTGTTTATTTAGATCGAGGTGCGGGCCAAGGTCTTCAGGTGGGGGACATATTAGCGGTTTCTGCAGATCGAACGAAGAGACTTAAAAATCCAGTGATTCTTCAGGCCCCAGACTACAGTGCTTTGTTGAAGATTGTTAAAGTTTATAATGATGTTTCGACGGCCCTTGTTGTTAAATCTTTTGACGATATACGTCCTGGCGATCGAACTGGATTAACTGTTTTAAGAAAAGATTTAGACGTTTACGTTCCGGAAGATGATAGCGATAACTTTAAAGAGGTGACTCCCGATCAGTTTAGACTACTCGAGGATCCGGAAGAGCTTGATGACGAAGAAGACCTAGAAAGTGATTCGGCATCAGCGGGATTGAGTTCGGAATTTTTCACTGATGGAGATGAAGAAGACGAAGATCTCGATGACGAAGATGACGAAGATGAGGATGACGACCTATAGGTGTATAGGAGCCATCCCAGATTCGATATTGGGTTAAAAAGGCGTACAAAAAAGAATCAATAGCCCCTCAATGAGTCCAGACGAGGGGCTTTTTTTTGCAAGTTTCTGAACCATGGAATACCTTCAGAGTCTTTATAAAGAAATAAATCGAATCGACGAAGACGATGAGCGAATGCCTCCTGGGTTCAAGGCTATGGTCTCTCCACCTCAAGAGCTCTATTTTTTAGGCGATCTCAGTCTTTTGCAGAAAAAACGAATTTCAATTGTAGGGAGTCGTAATCCGACGCCGCAATCCATTCATTGGATGAGAGTTCACCTTACAGAGCTATTCATCGATAACTCCCTTGTCAGTATCAGTGGCGGTGCCCGAGGTGTTGATTCTTATGTTCACCAGTTGTCCATGGATCAATCGTGCCCAACTGTGGCCTTTCTGCCCTCTGGAATTAGACAGCCTTATCCGAAATCTTCCATAGAAATTTACGAAAAAATCCTACAGCGTGGAGGTTGTTTAATTAGTGAATTTCCTCCCGACGAAGAAATGAAGAAGTATCACTTTTTTATGAGAAACCGATTAATAGCTGCAAGTTCAGAACTTCTTTTGCTCATTCAAGCGGGACTTCCCAGTGGATCCTATATGTCAGCCGGATGGGCGATGAAGCACGGAAAAACCATTGCCTGCTTGCCGAGTTTTCCAGATTCCCCTCAATTTGCCGGAAATCTAAAACTTCTTTTTGAAGGAGCACAACTTATAAGGGAGTGTGAGGATCTTCGCCAACTTTTAGAAATTTGCGATAAAGCACCGCCGTCAACGAAATAGAGTCAGAGTGGGGGTGCTAATTCCAAACTCTCTTCAAAGAGAAGAATGAAGCTATAATAAAAAGAAAGTTTGCGATCCACATAGCGAGTCCTGGAGGAAAGCTTGCGCCACCGCGGACCAGGGATTCACTGGAGACATAAATGACCCAATACCCGACGATGACGACGAGAGAGAGGACGATTCCATTGGAGCGGGCCGAGCGGCGATTTTTTCGCACTCCCAAACCGACACCCACCAATGCAAAAAGAATGCAGGCAAAGGCTAAGGCCCATCGCTTGTGGTATTCGGCAACGACTTTACGTCGTTTTTTTTCTTCAATTTTTTTGTCCCTCATGAGCTGATTGAGTTCGTCGAAAGTGAGTGAGGGCATTGATTTAGATCTGACGTTTTGTTTTATAGGGGTTGAAAGTAAAATGTCGTATTCATCAAAGTTCAATTTAGTGTGCCGACCCTTAGCGATTCGATGAAGGTTACCTTTTAGAAGCTTGATTTGGGCCGACTGATACTCGTCCGATTCTTTCTGTGACATAAGGCCCGATTGAGCAATGATGGTTAAAGGAACATTTGGGTCCCTCTCGTCATAGATAAAAACGTCCTTGAGTAGCCCTTTTTCGTTGTCCACTTCATTGGCGTATATGACTAGATCAAAAAAACCTTCAGAAAAGGTCCCTTCCTTTATTGCTACACTGGCCTTCGCATTAGCGAGCTTATTGATGAGGACTTCAAATTTTCTATTTCCCCAGGGAGCCAACTGAAAAGAAGTTTGGGCGCTTAGGATCGCCACAGCAACAGAAAAGAGCACCGCCGGAGAAAGTATTGAAGCCATACTAATCCCGGAGCTTCTCATGGCGACGATCTCTGAGTCGGCACTCAGGCGACTATAGGTGAGTAAGACCGTAAAAATGAGGCTCATAGGAAAGATGACGGGAAGGAAGCTAATCGAAAGATACATCATGATGCGGCCGATGGTTTCGATTTCCACTCCGTGAATGAGAACAAACTCGGTGAGGCGCAGGGCTTGAAACATCAACAATATCGAAACAAAAGAAATGACCCCAATGAGAAAGCTCGGGATCATTTCAGTAATAAGATATCGAATGAGGAGTCGCGACCGAAAGAGCTCCAAGATCTATAAATCCGGATTAATCATGCCTATGTTTTCTGCAGATTTAACGGCCTTTCTTACCTCTAGAGACATTTTAATTAAATTCTCGTAGTGATCGAGGTTCAGTTGTGAAGCAGCATCGCACTTGGCTTCCATAGGGCGAGGGTGGGTCTCTATAAAGAGAGAGTCGGCTCCAGCTGCCATAGCCGCTAAAGTAAGGTGTGGAACGTATTTAGGTTCGCCACCGGCGGGGTCAGCGCTGGATATTCCATAGAGTCGAACAACGTGAGTTGCATCAAAACAAACGGGAGCTCCTAGTTGCTGCATAATTGGTATGGATCTCATGTCCGCGAGCAGGCGATTATAACCAAAGCAGGTCCCTCGTTCAGTGAGTAATATGTTTTTATTTCCGGTGCTCGAAATTTTCGAGACCGCTCCTGCCATGTTTTCCGGAGCCAGGAATTGTCCTTTTTTAACATTAATAGGTCGTCCGGTTTCTCCAGCGGCTAGGAGTAGAGAGGTTTGCTGACACATATAGGCTGGTATCTGTAGGACGTCTAAATGGTCGGCAATCTCATTGAGGTTTTCAGTTCGATGGATGTCTGAAAGTACGGGAACCCCGAACTCTTTTCTAACATTGGCAAGAATTTCTAAACCTTCTTTCCACATAGGGCCTGTCCAATTTCTTTCACTACCTCGATTGTCCTTTTCAAATGAGCTTTTAAAAATAAGCTGCACGTCGAGGCGTTCGCAAATATCGACAAGGCGTCTAGCGGTTTCCATGATGAGTTCTTTACTGTCGATAACACACGGGCCAGAAATCACGGCGAGTTTTTCGTTGCGTCCGATTCGGACCTCGGAGCGATCTGTTTTTACAACGAATTTTCTATCAGGAATTTGTATGGTTTCTGTACGCTTCTTTTCCATAAGCTCTTCTTTCTATTTGATTAATTGGTAGGGTTTGTATTCACCAATTCGATAGTTAAATATAGTTTCGAAAAGATCACTGGCCATGAGGTTGAGGTCTTTTAATGTCATGTCGCTGATACTTCTGTGGTAGTCAAATTTCCAGTCTTGTTGAGCAATCAAATCTTTCATAATTGCGGGATGACTCCCCTTAAATTCTCTCAATCCATATTGCCGATCAAAATCAAATTGATCATTTTCGTTATCTTTTTTATTTCCGTGCCACCATCGATCCAAAAGTTTTTTCTTTTGCCCCATTTTCTGCGGTGGTTTCACCCAGCCATAATGATAAACCTGGGCTCTACAATGGGCCACTTTTAATTTTTGATTATCAGGGGGAATTCGAAACCCTTGGGCGTCACCGTGGCTTCGAGCCCCACTGGATTTCTTAATGACTCGAATTTCATTGCGGTACCACTTTCTCGACTGGGCGACTACGGAGTAGCTGCCATAAAAGTGGGTGTAATGAAATAGAAGTCCCTGAATCGAATCGTCGTTCTCGTACTTTTCCATGGCAGAGTGAATTCTCGCCAAGTCTTGTTCGTGGATGACTTCGTCAGCCTGTAAGTAAAAACACCAATCATTGCTACAGTGGTCGAGGGCCTCATTGGTTTTTTCTGAGAGTATCAGACCGCCCTTAGTTTTTGATGTATCCCAAAAGCTGTCAAAAACCTTAATCTTGGGGTCGCCGATTCCCTCGATAAGGGCCTTGGTATTGTCATCACTTTGGCCCACTCCAATAACAAATTCGTCGACAATGGGAAGGATGCTTTTGATCGATGGAATGACGGGATAGCCCATCAATTCCGCATTTCGAATAACTGTAAAACCACTAACTTTCATAATATTGATGTATTACCAAGGGCGTCATGGGGGGTCAACTTAAGCTTTAATATGGATGCGTAGCAAAGCTGTGTATTGACCCCCTCAGATCCAAGGGCGAGAATTATTATATGCGTCGGATTCTGATTTTAATCGAAGAGTATAATGAGATGGTATTTATCGAAACCTTTCTGCGAAAGATTGGTTTTGACGTCGTGGGCATTCAAAAGGCCTCTAAATTGGAGGGGGAGCTCCTCTCGTTTAATCCCAATATTTTATTTATCAGCGGTAAGTCGAAACAGATTCCAGCTGTTGAGATTTGTAAAGATATCCTCAAAAAGCACGGCGAATCGTCGCCCAATATTATCTATCTTTACTCGGGAAAGCCGACCGAGTCGATGATGGAGCTCGATGGCCTCGTTTCTGCTTTTATTGAATCGCCAGTAGACCCGGGAAAGCTCATCCACATTATTTCGGTCATCGGAGAGATGGACGAAGAAAAGCTCATTAATAAGTATCAAAAAATGGTCTCGGCCCGTGAGAGTCAGGTAGCCAAAGAGGCCAGTGAAAAAGACGTGAACATCATTCATCACAAAGAAGACAAAGAGGGTATTCAACACCTCAAGGGACAAAGTGAAGGGCAGGCTCCACTGACGGAGAGGGAAAAATCCTATAAAGAATTTCTCAGTCATCAGGCTCCAGTAGACACCCATAAAACACTTCCTCCTGAAACCATGCGCCAGTTTCAGAAAGAGCTTGCGGCACAAAAATTTGAAGATGACCCCGACGAGGAAGTTCGCCTCGAGGAAACTGAAAAGTTTCTAAAAGCTCTTTTCAAAAAGTAGGACCTTATTTCTTTCTGCGGAAGAGCATTCCGACGACGTCTTTGAGATCGCTCTTAAAAATATCAACAGATTTATTTTTCTGCTGCGCTTCTGACTTGAGAAAGTTAAGTTCCCGTCGAGCATTAATAAAGCTGGAATCAATATGAAGGGCGTGTTGAAAGCTCTTCATAGCTTCATCTCTTTGATGGGCCATTTTCTGAATCAAACCCTTTACAAAGTAGTAAGTAGAGTTGTGACGATCCTCTGGTGGGATTTCATTGAGGTCTTTTTTCAGTTCGTCAGCCGTGGGCTTTTTGTCGCCAGGAGATTTAACTGCGGCCCAAAGCGCGAGGAGTCGAAGTTCAGAACTCGGAGGGGCCAGTTTAATGGCTTCGTCAAAAAATTCTCTAGCTTGGGCAATCTCTCCCTTTTTGAGGAAAGTCTTTCCTCGTTCAGTAAGAGATTCCGCCTTGAGAACGGCTTCGGCTTTACCTTGTTCAAGGTCCCTAATGTAGGCATCTCGCGACACCTTGTTTTTCAAAGTGTCATAGGCAATTTGAATTTTTTCAAAAACAACTCTTGAAAGAGCTGTAATATCTTCGGGAGTCATCGGGTCGAGCTTATCGGGGTGTAGAGTCTTTGCGAGATCGTGATAGGCCCGTTTAATTTCAATGTCTTTTGCGGCATTCGAAACCCCGAGACGTTCAAAGTAATTTTTGTCGTCGAGTTCACCTTGAATTTTAAGGAGTCGCTTTTTATGGGCTCCGTAATCAAGGTTTTTAACCGCGGGATCAAAGAGAATCAATCGATTAAGGACTAAGAGGTGGAGGGCTTGATAAAAAGCGCGCTCTTCATATTTGTCCCCATCGAGAAGTTTTTCGAGGTTTGCACCACTCGTTAGATCATCGAGCAGGTCTGGGAATCGAGCAAGGGTCGGTAAATTTAAAACTTTGTGATTAGTGGCAAAGTTAGGGCCCTTGCGAATTAAGTTGTGAACCCATGGAAAGTAAAGGCTCTTTAGCCAGTCGTTACTCATCTTTGAATTCACCCAGGTTTCAGTCAGCTCATTGAGAGATTGAACGTCGAAACCGGCTTCAATCGTGACGTCGTCGGATTTGTTAAAATTGACGTTCACAGACGTATTATTAACGATTTTACTGAGACGAATTCCGAGCTGTTCAGAAATAACAATATCAATGGCATGGGGGCTGAGGACGTTCGCTTCGACGAGCTTCTGCCCAATTAATTTCTTATTTTCTGTTTGCTTGAGAACCATGTCGAGGTCCTCTGAGCTGATGAATCCTTTTTCGACAAGGAGAAGACCAAAATAGGACTTAGTGTCTTTTAAGTTCACTTGTACGATATTACCACCGTTGAAAGCCACGCCAGTAACATCTCCATTGGGGTGTACCACGTTGAGGTATCCCGTAATCTTCTTGTCGAGAAGGAGTGAAAATATCCAAGGAAGGTCAAAACCGTGGACATCCTCGGAGTTGTTGATCGCTTTAATTTTTTGCCGACTCGAAACCGTTTCTTTCGAGAAAATCTCATAGAGGGGAGACGTCGGTTCATCGATGACATCGCCAAAGGCTTCGTCAAATTTTTTGACCACTGTTGAAACTTGAACGGGTTTAACTAGAAAGTCTAAAGCCTTCACTTTTTTCGTAGAGGTCTTTGCGAAATTCTTGTCTTTGTAAATTCCAGAAGTCAGAAAAATGACGGGTTCCACTTCCCAATCTCTTTTGCGTAATTCTTCGGCAATGGCAACCCCGTTCTTTTTGGGGAGCATGCAATCGATGAGAAAGCCGTGCACCTGATTCATCTCCAGATACTTGTTCAGCTCGGTGGGACGGGCGATGTGTTCAGCGGTATAGCCGGCTCTTTGCAAAGCTTGTTTAAGAGACTTTCCCAAGCCCTGATCATCTTCTAGAATTACAAGATTTATATCCTTTTTCTGCATACTTACCTATCGGCCCTTTAAGCTTAATTTTTTAAAGGAAAGGGCCTTTGTTTTGTAAAAGCAGGACCATGGTATTGACGCGGCATAAGAAATTCTCTTTTTAAATTTAAAATAGGTCCAGATTGTGTCAGTTTGAGAGGGTTTCAAAGAATTGAAGCTTTTAAAGGAGGCTTGAAATGGGGGCGAATACTTTCCCAACTACTGATACTAATTTCGAAAATGATGTTCTTAAGGCAGATGTCCCAACTCTCGTCGATTTTTGGGCTGAATGGTGTGGCCCCTGTCGTGCGCTTGCGCCTAAGTTGGATGAAATTGCTGATGAATTCCAGGGAAAAATCAAAGTAATGAAGGTGGATATTGACCAGAATCAGGATACTCCGGCTAAGTTTGGTGTTCGTGGCGTTCCTACCTTGATTTTGTTTAAAGATGGAAAAGCGGTGGACCAGATCGTTGGAAATCATCCCAAAGAAAACATCCAAGAAATGATCAATAAGCACGTTTAATTCTGTGTTTTGATATTTTCTAATTATAAAAAAGGAGCCCCTTATGGCTCCTTTTTTATTTTAAAGATATTGGGTGAAATTCTTCGACCTAAAAGAGGTACCGTCTGTAAGAGACGGCGGAAATTAAACCAAGCCCAACCATTGTGGCGATCAATATCGATCCGCCATAGGACAAGAGTGGCAGCGGCACGCCCACAATGGGCAAGATACCGATGACCATCCCGACATTGACGAACATATGCCAAAAAATAAAGGCAAGAATTCCCACGGTCATAATGGCCCCGAATCGTTCGCGGGCCTGACTGGCAATGCCTATGATTTTAATAAACAAAATAGCGAAAAGACTGACCGTAGTTAGGGAACCTAAGAAACCATGTTCCTCACTGAGGACCGAAAAAATAAAATCAGTGTGACGTTCAGGTAGAAATTCAAGCTGACTCTGGGAGCCTTTTCTAAAGCCTTTGCCCAAGACTTTTCCGCTACCGACTGCGATTTTAGATTGTATCGAATTATAGCCGGCACCCCGAGGATCCTTACCCGGAGTTAAAAAAGTTCTAACCCGTCTTTTTTGGTATTCTTTAAGACCAAATTGCCAGGCAACGGGCACGGTAATCAGGCCAATAATTGCCGCGGTGACAATGATTCTTCGTTTTACGCCGACAAATAACATCATCGATCCAGCGATGGCGACAAATAAAAGGGCCGTTCCTAAATCCGGTTGTTTGACGGTTAACAGAAAGGGAACGCCAGTAATAATCAATGGAAAGACCAGGTCTTTAAAGCCCATTCCGCCTTCATAGGCTTTGCGCGAAAGAATCTTTGCGAGAATGAGAATAAGGCATAGTTTCATGGTTTCTGAGGGCTGATAGCGAAAAAAGCCAAGGTCGAGCCACCTTTGGGCCCCGTAGTAGGTTTTTCCAACGAATTCGACAGCGGCCAAGGCGGCGAGATTGAGTCCGTAGAGAAACCAAGCGATCCGCGTAAAAACCTTATAATCGATGACTGTGAGGACGAAATAAATAAACCAACCGGCTGTGAGCCATCCGATTTGTTTAAAAAAGATCATCGAAGCACCACTGGCGTCGTTACTGCTAGCGCTGTAGAGATTGACCAAACCAACGAAATTGAGCACGGCAATGACGAGGGCAAAATTGAGGTCGACTCGTTTAAAAAAGGTTCTTTCATTTACTCGCACAATACTTATCCTGCTGGTTGGGTTGCTGTTGTATCTTGGTTCTGAGTTTCAGTGCTTGAGCCATTTTCGGCATCGGGCTTGGGAGCTGGCTTCGGAGGTGGCGGTGGCGAAGAGATTTGATTGCTGGCCTGGTTCAGAGGTTTCTTCTTCTTTTGCGCCTTTTTCAATTTCTTTGGGTCTTTTTCTTTTTCCTTGGCCTCGCGCATTCTCTGCAAGGGTCCTTTTAACCACTTGTGAGGCTTTAACATTTCGGGTTTATACTTTTCCATATAAGCCCATATGGCATCGCGGGCGATCGGCGCACCACCGGTAGAACCGTGACAGGCGTGTTCGGCGAGAACGGCAACAGCAATTTCAGGGTTTTCTGCTGGAGCATAAGCAATGAACCATCCATGGTGGCGTTGTTCTCTAGGGCGCTCCTCACACTTATCGTAAATTTGGTCCGAAGAAAAACCGCGGACCTGGGCCGTTCCCGTTTTACCTGCGAATTCTACACCGGGAATTTTCCACCACTTGGCGGTTCCGCGATCACCATTGGCCACATGCCAGAGTCCCTCTTTGACGGCATCAAAGTGGCGTTTTTCGATATGGTGTTCATTTTTTGGGTCTGAAATATCGCGAACGAGTTTAGGTTTGTTTTCTTTTATAATTCGACCATCGGGAGCCTTTAAGCTTTTCACGATAAAGGGTTTAAAGAGTTTCCCTTTGGTGCCAATTGCCGCATAGGCGGCTGCCATTTGTAAGGGAGTTGTTAAAACGTAACTCTGCCCAATGGCCACGGTGAGATTCTCGCCCGGTTGCCATTCTTCACCAATATTTTCTTTTTTCCATTTTGAGTTGGGAAGCAGGCCAGGGATTTCGTTAATGAGATCAATGCCCGTTTTTTCACCAATGCCCAGTTGAGAAATGTAATTGTACATCTTGTCGACGCCGAGGGCGATTCCCTGCCGATAGAAAAAGACGTTCGAAGAACGCTCGATGGCCTCTCTCAATCGAACCTGTCCTTGGCCAGAGCGAGTGTGATCGTGGTAATAGCGGCTCCCGAATTTTATCCGCCAAGGGGCATTGACTAAAGTGTCCTTAGTTATGACTCCTTCTTGGAGAGCGGCGAGTGCAACGAAAGGTTTAAATGTAGATCCCGGTGGGTTGTGATCTTGTAGAACTTTATTGCGCAGGGGCTTGTCGGGGTCATTCACCAGGGTGGACCAGAGTTTAGCGGAAATACCGCGCGAGAATTCGTTAGGGTCAAAAGATGGAGTACTAATCCAAGCGAGAACTTCGCCGTTGGTTTTCAGCATGACCAGAGCCCCGGTCTTTGTTTTTTCACTCTCTTGAAAGGCATTGTATGCAGCCTGCTGTAAATCTCTATCAATCGTCAGGGTGAGGTTGGCGCCGGGAATGGCTCTTTGCGGACGACTGATGGGGCCAAGGAGTTTTGTGGACTCACTTGCAGCTTCTCTTCCCTTGGCATCCACCTTTACAAAG
This sequence comes from Bdellovibrionia bacterium, assembly GCA_030427805.1. Lineage (GTDB taxonomy): Bacteria > Bdellovibrionota > Bdellovibrionia > Bdellovibrionales > JAGQZY01 > JAUHWN01. Next base: position 144,085 of record JAUICP010000006.1, on the reverse strand, counting down.
GAGAGCCCATCGTGGCCCCGGAGATGGAGGTCGAGTGTTTCTTCTAAGCCACTGCGGCCGATAATATCGCCCTGTTTAAATACGTGCTGATTAGCAAACTTTTCGTTGTAAACCGGGATTTGCTTTTTAGAAATTTCACCCACGTAGCCAAAAAACTGGGCGCCGTTGGATCCCAAAGGATAAGTTCGCAAAATATTCTCTTTAATATCGAGACCGGGGTGATCGAGTTTTAGAAGTGCCAACTTAAACACTTCATCTCGAGTGAGGTTGTCTTTAATAATGACGGGTCGGAAAGGTCCGTCCTTACGCCGACTCTTTTTTACTTTTTTAACGACTTTCTTCCACGCCATATCGAGGACTTTGGCAACAGCCTTTGAAGTCGCCTCCAGGTCTTCGGTGTACTGAGGAGAAATGGTTGCTTCAAACCCGGTCAAATTTTCGACGAGAATCTTTCCCTCGCGGTCGTAAATAATTCCGCGCGGAGCGGGGATGCGAATTTCTTTGAGGAGATTTTGTTCAGAGAAGGTTCGAAGTTCATTGCCGTGCATGATCTGCAAGAACCAAAGACGGGTGATAATGACGAAGATAAAGAAGCCCACGGCGATATAAAGCATTTTGTATCGCGATTGAAGTGATTTTGGGTCAGCGTCTTGAGAACTAATTTGCATTATATAAAGTCCGCTCCAAGCTCTTTAGCCTGGTCAATTTTAGTGGTTCGATCCGTCCAAATAAAAATATTATACAAGAAGGGGCTTAAAATGGGAGTGAGCAAAACGGCAGTGAGCCAGGGTAGGACTCTCGGGTAGGGCATGGGGTTCGCTTCGATCATAATTGAAAGTAGGAACAAGAAGGGGCTGAACGCGAAGCTAGCGATGGCTGTTGCGAGCATAAAGTAAGAAGTACCCGGCCAAAACACTCGACTTTTGAGAGCGAGAAGAATTGTAAAAATAAGTAAATGGTTCAGCATGAGAAGTCCCGCCGACATTGAACTCATCGACGAAATGACCAGCGAAGTAACGTAAATGGTTACGACGGCTTTAAGGGGAGGTTGGTAGAGGGCCAAATACACGATTGTTGGTATCCAAAAATAAGGAGGAGGGATCGGGCCAAGCCACTGGGGCCAAAGAGAAGTTTGAAAGCTCACCAGAATAAGTGTGAATAGAGCGTAAAAAGCAATGTTCAATATTCTGCGATTAACTTCTCTCACTCACCACTTTCCGTTTCTTTTTTCGGAGCTTCTTCTTTTTCAGATTGGCTTTGCAGCTTTAGATCGGCTTCTCCGGTTTCGAGGACGATAAAGACTTCTTCAAGTTTAGAGGCATTAACGGAAGGCTTTAAAAAGGCCTCAACGGAAATTCCGTACTCGGTACTTTTAATGGTTTCGACCTCACCAATGGGAAAGCCTTTGGGGAAGTAACCTTGCAGTCCGCTTGTGACGACCTTGTCTCCTTCTTTTATATCATCGGAGCGTTCTAGATATCGCAGTCGACAGGATTGAACAGATCGTCCAACGGAGATTCCGCGAGCCCGAGTTCGCTGAACTATCGCGTCAACGCTCGCCGAGCGATCGGTCAGTAACAGGACCTGTGAGATATGTTGCTGGGGTTCAAAAATATAGCCAACGACTCCGTCCACGGAAATGACGGCTTGCAGCTTTTTCAAGCCATGTTTGAGGCCCCGATTGATTGTAATCGTAAAATGATCGGCAGAGAGGTCATGGCCAACGACTTTTGCCGGCAGAAGCTTCATTTTAGTTCGGATTTTAAAATTGAGAAGTTGCCCCAGGCGCTTGTTTTCTTCGACGACTTCTTCGTATTGCATGAGTTTGGCTTTAAGGAGTTGGTTCTCATCCCTTATCTCTGCCATTTCGTTCTTGAGACCGATGAGGTCGAGATACTGGCGAGTGGTTCCTCGGATCATCCCGCTAAAGCCGGCATAGGCCTTTTGCAGGGTTCCACCCACATAGATAAATGGCACTTTATACAACGCGGTATCTTTAGGGTCCTGCTCGGTATTCATTAATACCAAGGGGATCGCCGCCAAAAAAACGAACATTAATATTTTTCTGAGATCAAAAGAGAAAAAGTTCACCCTAAAAAGCTAGCAAAGACAGGCGCACTTTCCAACAATCTCCTTGAAAAAACTTACAAATATGATTGGAATGGGGGCTTACGGAGGCTCAAATGTTTGAATCGGTTTTAAAGAAACGCAAAAATCCCCTTTACAATCTCGTCGGATGGTTCCTGCTGACTGTGGCAACGATCGCCCTCGCTTTTATTGGTCTCACCGGAGGGAGTTCCCTATTTAATACGGGCGGAGCCGCTGCAGAAGTAAACTCTGAAATGATTTCGTCTGCCGAAGTTCTGCAGATTGTAAAAAACCAAGAACGAGGCAAGACTTTAACGACGCCCCAAAGAAAAGAGCTCGAAAATCAGGTTCTCGATAGTTTGATCAAGAAAAAGTTGATCCTTCAGGCGGCAAAAGACGAAAATATTTTTGTCTCTGACCAAGAAGTCTTTGAGACGATTCAACAATACCCAATTTTTATTGAAGAGGGGAAGTTCTCTCGCTCAAAATATAAAAATGTCTTTGAAGATTACAAGAGAAGAGGAGTCAATATCGAGGAACAGATTCGTGAAGACCTTTTGGTGCAAAAGGTGAGCGGTCTGTTTAGTGCGTCCCTGGATCGACTTTCTTTAGAGCAAGAAAAAGAAGATGTTCTTAAGAATACAAAACTCAACATCGGATTTGTCGAGTTAAACAAAGACAAAAAGGTGACTCGAACAGCCAGTGCCGATGAAATTTCTCAGTTCGTTCAGGACGAGAAAAACCAGGCGAGAATCCAAAGTTTTTATGACAATAACAAAAGTACGCGCTTCACAAACCCCGAAAAAGTGAGAGCCTCTATCTTACTTATTACAGCGCCTGAAGACGATATGAATAAGTCGAGTGAGGCATTGGGTGAGATTGAGAAGATTAAAAAAGAGATTAACTTCGACAACTTTGAGGAGATGGTTGCCAAACACAGTGAAGATCCCCAGTCGAAAGCTAAAAACGGAGATCTCGGTTTTTTCGAAAAGGGAAGCTTCGATAAGAAACTTGAGAGTGCTGCCTTTAGTATGAAAAAAGGTGATGTGAGTGATCCTATTAAAACTGAGCAAGGCTATACTCTTATCAAGCTGACCGACCGAATCGAAGCTGAGGCGAAGGAGCTCGATGACGAACTTAAAAAGACCATTGCCAAGACATTAATAGCCCAAGATGAAATGGATCGACTGTTTAACGAAGCTGAAAAGGCTGTTCAGACGGGCGAGAAGTCATCGGTCGACCAATTAATTGGATCATATAAACTCAAGTGGGATCAAACGGATTTCTTTAATTTGGGAGCGCAAAGAATTCCTAAAATTGGTCTTAATGAGCAGTTTTTAAGTGCAGCCATTGGCCTTAAAGAAAAGGGAGACATCCACAACAGTTTGATTCGCCAGGGATCAAAAGCCTATATCATTCGACTTAATGAAATGAGGGTCGAAGACTCTAAAGATGATCCGATGAAGGCCTATCCTTATTTTGCGCAGTTGATGAGTCGAGCTCGAGTCGAAGGTGCGCTCAATTCTTGGACGGAATCAATCGCCGAAGAAGCTAGTATTAAAAAGAATCCGAACTATCTACAGGCTGTTCAGTAGATAGTTAAGGCTTCCTTGAATTAACAATCGTATCGTGGGTCATTACCACGTTGAGATCGCGAGAATATACAAAACAGTTATAGCTACTCGTGGCTGGAACTGAATTATTGCAATTGGTGAGAGCCGTATCTTCTGCTGCGGCAAGATTGTTATCATCCACTCCTATAAAATAGTAACCAGCTACGTGGAGGGCAGCGACCACTCTTTGACCATTTCCAACCCGACCGGGGATGTCGGCAAAGTTGCCATCTCGGTCCTGTTCTCTGACAAATGGAACTTTCAAGGTATCATAGGCGACGGGGCCATAGGTTAAAAGCCTTGGGCTCCAAGTGATCGTTGTAAAATCAAATACCACGGTATTGCCCTCTGCGAAGACATTACAGGGGAGGTCAGAAACATATTCGCAGCGCTCGATGGCTCTTCTGGTTGCTTCAGCTTGACTGACTTCGCTCCATCCGACATTGGAGTTACCGACATAACCGATGGCCACCGCTTTAAAGGCATTGGTTCGATTGGCGTAGTTGTTACCGGCGAGATTAGTTTTCGTATTATTGTTTACGCCGGGAACTTTTGAGGCATCAAAAGTGGTCGTCGGTTGAATCGAATAACCAAGTGAGTTGTAGAAAACATCTTCATCATATTTAATTAAGTCGCCTTCGGCGAAAATAGCACAGGCCTGGTTGCCGGTTTTGAGTTGGCAACGCTCAAGCATGGCTTGATTGACTTCGGCTTGGCTCGAAAAGCTGGCTCCACCCCAGGCTGAAGCCATTCCATTAGCTGCCACCGCAATGGCTTTTGGATTTGCTAGGCCTGCGTAATTATCAACAATATTTTGATAGGATCCGCTATCTAGTGTGTATGGAATCTTATTAATAGAGAAGGCATCGCCGGCATAAAAGGCCTTTGGCGTTTGTTGCTCTTCTTCTTCAGGTACATTGCCATTGTCATCAAGAGGGCCTTGGTTATCGGTCCCGTCATTAGTTGTTTTACTGCTGAGTTTGAATGCATCTGATTCAGAGCAGTTTTGGTAACCTAAAACACTAAAAGTCAGTAGAAGCGCCAGAACGATCGCGCGATAGATTGATTTCAAATTTCCCCCCAGAAATTAAGTCATAACCCTTATTTAGAATCTCATAGGTCGAATCGCGGATCATATCCTATGAGGAACTCTCTCAATTTGAAACATCCCTCAAATGTGCGGTGTTGAATTACTAATCAGTGTAAAAGATGTTTGACGGTGCAATGGTGCCACCAGACTTATCTAAAAATTGGGAAATTAAACTTTCAAATAATTATAAAGGTCTAGTTGATCTGCAAATTAAGCCCAATGATACGGTAAGTCGTTAGATTATTTACTTCGCTAACAGAACCCTGACTAAACCCTGATGTGAATTTTCGTAGGATTTTTCTTATAGATGTTCTCGAAAGGGCATAGGGAAAGCCCTTTTTATCAAACATCGAAAGGTTGGTTCTATGATGTCACTTAAATCATTTTTTACAGGTGCAGCGACATTAGTCGTGTTGGGTGCTACTTCAGTAGCCTCTGCAAATTGTCCTGCTGGGACCCAAGATTTGGGCGCTCCAAACGGTAAAACAGCGTGCCTTCTCAGTGGTTCATACATGAATACTGAAATGGTACTCACAAATAATAATGAATACGTTTTAGAGGGTGGAGTTTTCTTTGGAAACGACAACAAAGAAAATTCGGTTCTCCGCATTCAAGCGGGGACAAAAATTTACGGCAAATCAGGTGCTGATTACCTCGTGATCACACGTGGCTCTCAAATTTTTGCTCAAGGGACGGCAGATGCTCCCATCGTGATGACCTCTGCAAAAGCTGAGGGTCAGCGTCAACGTGGTGACTGGGGTGGACTCATCATCAACGGAAACGCTCCCATCAACGGTTGTGATTCGGGTGTTTGCGAAGCCGAGGGTGAAGGAGCTACTGGATTCTACGGCGGAACTGATGCCATGGATAGCTCAGGTGTTCTTAAATATCTTCGAGTTGAATTTGCAGGAAATGAAATCACTCCAGATAACGAGCTAAACGGAATTGCATTTCAAGGTGTTGGAGCTGGTACTGAAGTCGACTACATCCAGGTTCACATGAACTCTGACGATGGCGTTGAGTTTTTCGGTGGAACAGTTAACGTAAAGCACGTTGTTCTTACTGGAAACAAAGACGATTCAATGGATTGGACAAGCGGTTGGCAAGGTAAGGCACAATTTGTTCTTATCGAGCAGTATGCGGATCAAGCGAATAACGGTATCGAAGCCGATAACCTGAAGTCGCCAATGAATGCCATGCCTCGTTCTTTTCCAACGATTTCAAATATGACAATGATTGGTACTAAGTCAGATGCCGCAAAAGGTGGAGACGGTATCCTTCTTCGAGTCGGTACCGGCGCTAGTATCACTAATACAATCGTTACTGGTTTTAAGAAAGCATGTCTTGATATCGACGATGCTGAAACTTTCAGACACGCTAAAGAAGAAGCTGGAATTGAGATTACGAATACAATCTTTGCTGATTGTGGTGTGACTTTTAAAGATGGCGAAGTACAGAAAGATAGTGATGGAAATGTGATTTTCACTGACTCTTTCACGATTTCTGACTTCGTAATGGCGACTGGTACTAACTATGTGCAAAGCCCTGAGCTTCAAGGGTACATGCCTTCTGCCAGCTCAATTGCCATGGGTAACGGTGAAGCTCCATTTGATTTCTGGTTCGAGCCAGTAGATTACATTGGTGCCTTCGAAGATTCGTCTGATGATTGGGCGTCTAAGTGGACTATCCACACAATGAATTAATAAAGAATGTTTCAGGGTTCCTTTCACGAGGGGCCCTGAGTTTTTTAAGCCCCACCGGGGCTATTTTTGCAAGAGGGACGATGTCATGAAAAAGCGAGTGGGTACAATTCTTTTATCTTTGATCACTTTTTTCTCAGTGATTTCTGTCAGCGGAAGTCAGTCAAAAAAAATTGATCAGCTCAGTGAAGAACTTCTTCGCCTGCGATCTGAGGTTGAACGACTCAACGAAGAGGTCGAAACCAGTAAAGAACTCCATCAAAATGAGCTTAAGGCCCTTTCAATTCAGAAAAGTGAGTTGGAGTCTGACCTACAAAGACAGAGGTTAACTCAGGATCAGCTTAAATCGAAAATTGTTAAAATAAAAACGAAGCTCAAAGATGAGGGCCTCGGTAAAGGGGAGCAAAAACAGGTTCTAACCAATCACATTCAAGTACTGCGCGCCTATATTTCTAGTTCTCTCCCCTTTCAAAAAGACATGCGCGTGGAGGCATTAGACAAGCTCGAGTCTTCTATTGAGTCAGAAACGATGGCTACAGAGATCGCCTTTAATCGTCTTTGGAACTTTATAGAGGACGAAATTCGTTTAACTAAAGAAAGCGGTCTCTTTAAGCAAAAAATTACAACAAAAGAGGGCGATCATTTAGCAAATGTGATTCGCTTGGGTATGATGGCTTTATTTTATCGCTTGGCAGACGGTCAAGTGGGAATGGCGCAAAAAAAGCAGGGGGCTTGGGTTTTTATAGAGCTCAAGTCCGGAGAGTCAAAAGAACAAATTGAAACTCTTTTTACGTCCTTCAAAAAACAGATTCGCAGTGGCTATTTCGAAATTCCAAATATATTGAGTGCAAAATCGATCCCTTCCGATGGTGAGGTATAAAATGAAGTTTAGTGTTATCACCCTAGGTATTTTTTCGGCTTTGATATTTATGAACTCTGGCGCCATTCATGCCTCCTCCCAGTCGGAGACATCTGTGAAGGCGGGGACCAATGCAAATAAAAAGTCCCAACTCGAAAAAGCCTTTATGCGAGAATTCGCTTTTTTGAAATCCCAAAAGCGAATTCTAGAAAAGCGAAAGACCCAGGCTTCGGAGTTTTACGGTCAGCAGATTAAAAAAATTAAAGGTCAAATTCGCCAACTCGAAAAAAATTTAATTGCTGTCAGCGCCGAAACTGAAGAATTAAATCAAAACCTTCAAATGGCCCAAAGATCAGTTGAAAGTGTCGACGACAGAGTCAATCTCCTAGAAAACACGATGACCCAGGCACAGGCGAGTCTTAAAACTCTGGGGCTCAAAGACTCTTGGACGCAAAAAGAAGAAATTGCCAATTTTGAAAAAATGGACAGGCTTCTTCGAAATTCTTTGGTGGGACTCAATAGAGCTAATCAAGTCATGAAGATTAAGAGTTCCTACTTTGATGAGAATGGAAAAGAAATCAATGGCGAAGTCCTCCGTCTTGGGAGGATTGCTTCTTTCGGACTCGCTTCTGGTAAGACAGGAAATTTGGCACCCGCGGGAGAGGGCGAATACAAACTTATTTCTCAATTTGCCGTAGAGAAAGAGCTTAAAGCCGAAACCCTTCCAATTTTTCTCTATCAGGATGGTCAAAAGGCTTTTGAAGAAAAGTCGGAAAAGACCATCCTATCAACCATTCAGGCGGGTGGTTCAATTGCCTGGGTTATTGTTTTTTTGGGCCTTTTAGGACTCTTCTTTATAGTCGCACGGTATTTAATGCTCAGAAAAGCGAGTCAAGAAGAGGCTGATTTGGTTTCGAAAGTCGAGTCAAGGCTTGTCGACGATGGGCACGAAAGCACGAAAGAATTTTTAGCCAAGAAAACCACACCGACAGCTCGAGTTCTAAATTACTGCCTAGAAAAAGTGGGTTTTGACCGTGAATCCATGGAGGATGTGATCAATGAAAGCCTTCTTCAAGAGGGGCAGAAGCTCGATCGATTTAGCACAATCATCCTAGTTTTTGCGGCGATTGCTCCTCTGTTAGGATTACTGGGCACGGTTACGGGGATGATTTCTACTTTCGATATTATTACCGAGTTCGGTACAGGTGACCCAAAACTTCTCTCAAGTGGTATTTCTGAGGCTTTGATCACAACGGAATTAGGTTTGATCGTGGCAATTCCGACTCTTTTGTTGGGACACTTGCTTTCGGCATGGTCGAAAAAGATAAAAGAGTCTACTGAGGCAGCTGCCCTTAAAATATGCCAAGTTATTTGTAGGTAAGATTATGCAGGTATTTGAGAGAATCATTGAACTCATACTATCAGGTGGCTTTGTCGGGGTACCTCTCGCCCTTCTCACTTTTGTATTGTGGATTGCTCTGAGTTATCGCTACTTTTTACTGAAGTCGATTCAAACTAATGACTTTGTTTCGGAGTTAGAATCCCTCGATCGGCGGGACCTTAGAAATCAAGCCGATGTTATTTTAAGTGAGTGGAAGTCTCGACTTTCAGAAAAGAACACTTTGGTCAGTGTCATCGTTGTAATCGCTCCTTTACTGGGGCTCCTTGGTACCGTTGACGGTATGATCGAAACATTTGATTCTCTCGGAGATATGAATCTCTTTTCTCAGAGTGGTGGAATCGCTGGCGGAATTTCTTCGGCATTGATTTCTACGCAAATGGGCCTTTGTGTGGCAATTCCTGGCCTCATAGCGATGCGTTTGCTTTTTGGAAAGCAAAAGAATATTTCGGCTCAACTAGAAATCAAAAGAGATACCTTTTTACAACGACAGTCCTTAGGTGGTCTGTCTCTTCCGAATAAGGAGGCTTAAAAATGAGACGCAGAGGAAGCCAAAGTGAAGATCAGTTTGGAATTGATATCTCGCCCCTTATTGACATGGTTTTTATTCTTCTGATCTTTTTCATGGTTTCTACGACCTTTGTAAAAGATATGAAACTCGATTTGGAAAGGCCCGGAGCCTCAAGTGCACAACCGGCATCGAGTAAGAGTATTCGTATATACATAGACAAAAACAAAGAAGTCTTCCTCGATGGTCAGTCCGTAAGAATATGGGTGCTTCAGGGTAAGTTAAGAGACCTTCTTCAGGCATCAAATCAAAAATCGGTTTTAGTTGTTACTGATTTAGGGGTACCTGCTGAGCGTTTGATAGAAGTCGTTGACCAGTGTCGTCTAGCCGGAGCTGAAGACGTCGGTGTTGCAACCGAGCAGGAGTCTTAATTGAAAGACTTTTTTAATAGACTGCAGATTAAATCAATTTTAGTGGGTACAGGACTCAGCTTTTTGATTTTATGTGTAATGGCCTATTTGAATGACATTGTGAACGTGCAAAATTCAAAAACAAATGGAAGCACGGTTAATTTTAACCTACAAAAAATCGAAAAAAAGAAGACTGCAAAAATAAAGAAACCCAAAAAACGTAAAAAGAAGCGCAACAGCCAGGCGCAAAAAAGAGCAAGACCCGATTTAAAGACAGCTCTATCTGGAAGCACATTTGGTCTCGATCTTTTTCAGGTCGACCTCGGGTTGGGGGACTCTCTAGGAAAAGATCTCCAAGACATGGTTATGACCGAAGATAGTGTTGATAAAAAGCCCGTAGCAAGCCAAAGAGGTGTCAGCCTAGAATACCCTGCAGAAGCAAAGGCTCGAGGCATTCAAGGTTATGTCAACTTAAAGGTTCTAATCGATCAACGTGGCCGAGTTGAAAAAGTGAGAGTTCAAGAATCAAGCCCCAGTGGAGTATTTGATCAGATCGCTATGGATGCGATTCGATCTTGGGTTTTTTCTCCAGCCGAATATCAAGGAGAACCCGTTCGCGTCTGGGCCAAGCAATTAATCCGATTTGAGTTGGAGTAGACTATGAAATTTAATTTCCTGCAAAAATTCAAGATTATCAGTGCTTTAGTTTTGACCCATTTAATGATGGTCAACTCAACTGTGGCCCAGGATGATGTCGACTTTTACTCGATTGCACAGAGATTGGTTCAAGATGCCCAGTACAACCGTGCCTTAACTTATATAAAAAGTATTCCTGAAGACGCAGATATATCTAAGGCTCGGATGAGCTTGTTAAAAGGAATTGTCTTCGTCAATACCAAGGCTTTTGAAGAGGGGCGAAAAGAGCTGGATAGAGCTTTGATTCAGTTTAAAGACGAAGAGCTAAAGATTCCCACTGAGGTTTATCTCTATTATTGTCAGAGCTTCTTTTTGCAAGGGGATTTTAACGGGAGCTTAAAATCCTTAGAAAAATACTCAAAGGAATTGGTAAGGGAACCAAAGGCCCAAATTATTAGAGCCAATAGTTTATGGAAGCTCGGTCGCAAAGAAGAAGCGTGGCAAATTGTTCTTCAGGGGGAAAATGATTTCCCAAATGAAATTCTTTTTTCGCGACAGAAAATTGTTTTTATGATGGAGCTTGGGCTCTATGAAAATGCGTTTCAGTTAGTTTTGCAGTATCTGGTTGAAAACTCAGCACCTCCTCAAGAGTTTCTCAGTTTTGCTGTGAACTTTAGAAAAGCTAAACAAGAGAAGAGTTCACTCAAACTTTTTGAGGTGGCTCGGCTAAGGTTTCCGAAAAATGAAATGATATTGCTGGAATTTGCCAATAGTTACTACGAAAAAGGAAAGCTCTACCGGGCGGCTGAGATCTTTGAAGAATTGAGTCGTAGAAATACGAAGTACGTCAAAGAGGCCTCAGAACTTTATCGACGGGCAGGGTATCCGATGCGGGCCCTTGCCTTAAATAGAAAGATAGAGGATTCAGAGACAAAACTGAAGCAGAGGTTGGCAATTTATATTGATCAATCGGATTTTGAGTTAGCTTCGAGTATGGAAATGGAGTTAAATAACTTGGGTCTCGGAAAAGACCAAGATATCAGCTATGCCTTAGCTTATAGTCACTTTCAGATCGGGAAAATTCAGCAATCTAAAGAACTCCTGCGAAGAGTCACCCGTGAGGATCTCTACCGCAAAAGTCTAGCTTTAAAGTCGTTGATGTCAGCCTGTCTTGATGGTCAGGGAGCTTGTTTGTGAAGCTGATTCTATCTTTGCTCATTATTTTCAGTTTTTGTATTCCCGCTGGAGCTCAGCAGATTAAAGCTGAGATGAATACTGATCGCGATTTAAAAGTTGAAACAAAATCCGAAGCGGAAATCGAAGTCTATCTTTTTGAATCCGGCGAAGCGGTTCGATTTGTACCTATTTTAATCGATGGAGTTGCAGTCGCTCAAACAGACGAAGATGGATTTGCCATACTCCAGAGTTTTACGGGGCTCAGAAATATTGAATTCGTTTTGAGTCGCGGCAGAACACTTAAATATCCAGCCCAGTTTAAAAAAGATCAGCCTGGAAAGCTCTTCATTAACATCAGAGGAGAGTCTTTGGTTTCTGATTTTGAAAAGAGCCAAAGATCGATCGAGAAAAAAAGTTTCGCCGGTCAGGACATTGTTGAGTTGGAGGGGCACGTTAAAGATGCGGAATCTGGAGCTCAACTGAAGGGCGCAAAAATCTTTTTTATGGGTTTAGAAGAAGAGGCCGTGAGTGACTCCAATGGGGGCTTTCGAGTCAAGGTTCCGGCTGGTAAGCACACCCTAACAGTGGTTCATCCGAAGTATTCAAGCCAGACGATAAGGGACTTTGAAGTCAATTCTGGGGCCAAAATAATTAACATTAAACTCGAGTCCTCGGGCCTAAAGCTCGATGACTTTGTTGTTCTAGCTCCTAAGGTTCAAGGATCCGTTTCGGCCCTCATCGAGCTTAGGAGAAATACGAGTAATGTGGCGGAAGTACTTGGCGCCGAGCAAATTTCCAAGTCAGGTGATAGTGATGTCGCAGCCAGTTTAAAAAGGGTGACTGGTTTAACGCTTGTTGATGGAAAATTTGTTTATGTTAGGGGACTGGGAGAACGTTATTCGAGTATTTTACTCAATGGTTTTAATCTACCGAGTCCGGACCCATATCGACGAGTGATCCCACTTGATATGTTTCCGACCAGTGTTCTTGAGTCTATGGTCATTCAAAAAAGTTACTCTCCCGATCGTCCTGGTGAATTCGGAGGCGGAACCATTGAAATGCGAACTAAGTCGATTCCCAAGAAATTTTTCTTTAAATACTCTCTAGGAAGTTCAGTCGAAGACTACGAGAATTTCAAATCCTATAATGGTGGTAAAACCGATGCGCTTGGATTTGATGATGGAACAAGGGCTCTCCCAGTAGCATTAAAAGAAGCATTAGCCGGAAATCGCGAACTGAGAGAAGTAAATCCATTTAATCCAGAGGGGTTTACAGCCGAAGAGTTAACGACTCTTTCTAGAAGTTTATCGAATAATTATTCGATAAAAACAGAGGACCCTGAAATTCCCTATGATATTAAAATTGCCAGCGGAGGCCAGTTGGACCTTGGGGTGGGGCGCTTTGGTCTCATGGGATCCGTTCTTTATAAAAATAGTTTCGATCAAGACATTAAACAGCAATCCAAGTATTTGTCGACGGGTGATGAACTTGTCGAAAGTGAGTCACGACGTATCGAGGAAAATGAAAAGACAGTTAACCTAGCGCTCAGTTTAGACTTCGGTTTTCAGTGGAATAAGAAAAATAGGATTGAGGTAACTAATTTGTTACTTCGAAAGACAACAGATACTGTCGAAATAAATTCGGGTACAAATGCCGAAGGTGAAAATACGATCGATACGACTCTAGACTATATTGAAACTCAATTGAGATCTCATCAATTGCGAGGGAGTCACGAAGACCTATTTGCCGGAATTGGCATAGATTGGCGAGTCTCTCAATCTCAAGCTTTGCGAAGCAATTCCGATCAAAGATTTTATCGGTTTGAAGAAGTGGATAGTGAATATCGTTTCAGTAACCGCAATGATGGCAATCAAAGACTGTATAATGAGCTCGTCGACGATATTGTCGATTATGGATTCGACCTGAGTATTCCTGTGAGTTTGGGTTCAATCGTTGATAGTTTTAAAATTCGAACAGGTGCGAGTCTGACTGAAAAAAGGCGGGAGAACGACACCAGACGTTTTACCTTCTCGGATAAGCGAACTAACGGGTCGGCGGAAGATTTAAAAGGAGATATCAACGAAGTCCTAGGTCAAAGCGCAATTGGCAGAGATGGTTTCCTGTTGGTCGAGTCAACCCGGGCGACGGATAACTATTTTGCGGAACAGAGAATCGGAGCCATTTATGCTCTCATGGAGAGTGAGATCACTTCTAAGCTTAAGATTCTCGCCGGGGCCCGATATGAGAACTCAATACAGGAAGTGACGACTTTTGATTTGCACAACAAAGACAATTTACCCATTCGTGCAGAACTTGAAACGGTAGATATTCTTCCAGTTTATACGGCGACTTATAAGCTGAATCGAAAGGGCAATATGCAGCTTCGAGCTTCTTACTCAGAGACCCTTTCGCGACCTGACTTCAGGGAACTGAGTAGCTCGACTTATACCGACGATATCGACAATATCGAGGTCGAGGGGAATCCTGAGCTAGAAACGGCAGTCATTAGTAATTCTGATTTGCGATGGGAATATTACTTTAGTTCCGATGAGCAAATTAGTTTTGGAGGCTTTTACAAATACTTCGAGAAGCCGATTGAAGCGATCATTAAACCTGGAACCGAAGGAAAGCGATCATTTGATAATGCGAAGTTTGCGCGAAACTATGGTCTCGAGTTCGATACTCGATTTCGCCTCAAGCCAATGAGTAAGAATTTAAGAAATTTCATCATTGGCACTAATGTTTCTAGAATTTTATCGAAGGTTGAAATCGACGAAGCTTCCAAGTCTATTCAAACCTCTGATGTTAGACCACTTCAAGGACAGTCCCCTTACGTCTTTAATTTTCAGTTGGAGTACGACCGCAAAAAATCGGGTACTACGGCTTCACTTTTGTACAATGTCTTCGGCCAAAGAATTACAGAGGTGGGAACGAGTAAGCGTCCAGACATAATTGAAGATCCCTTTTATCAACTGGATTTTGTTCTCAAACAAAAGATTGGAAAAGCTTATTCGGTTGGGGTGAAAGCTAAAAATCTACTGGACCCCTACGCAACGGCTCGGCAAGGCGCTGAGATAACACGACGTTATAAAAAAGGGCGTGCATTTAGCCTATCTTTTTCGGGGAGTTACTAAATGGCAGGTTTGGCAACAGGTAATAAAAACTCTAGTTCGAAATTCGGAATGATAGTGGCCTTGCTTTTAATAGGTTTCGCATTGAGTTCCTGTGGGTATCATCGAACTGTCTCTAAAGAAACTTCAGCCGATAGTAGCTTCGACGGGGGTGATAAACCGAAAACCTCAGCCGAAAAAAATCTCTTTGAACTTATAGAAAGTGGAGACATAGAAAATTTACGATTGCGAATCGCTCAAGGAAGTGATCTCGCTTTGACCAATGAAAAAGGTCAGTCTCTTATTATGTGGGCTGTCGTTTGGAACCAAAAAGAGATCATTGAATTACTTCTCCAAGAGGGAATTAATCTAGAGGTACGTGACCAAGATGGACGGACTATCTTCGAATATCGCGACATCAGTGAGCAGCTCGTGGTCTTTATTGAGGCTTGGCAAATGCGGGAAGAGCTACAGGCTGAATTTAAAGAGGCTCTTGTGATTGCTGACTTTAAAAGAGTTTCCGAACTCCTCGAACTGGGAGTGAGCCCAAGTGTCCGCTACGAGGGTGGTGCGACCGCTCTTATCTTGGTTCTTAAGATAGCAGATCCTAAGGACCGTGGAAGTTATCGTAATTTTCGCAGAGTGATACAGGCCCTTCTCAAATTAGACACGAATCGCAAGCCAGTTTATGAGGTCGATTTGAATGCTAAAGATGATTTTGGTAAGTCGGCACTCGACTGGGCCAAAGAAAAAGGGGACCGCGGTTTGGTTAGAAATTTGGAGATGATCGGAGCACTTTGAATCCTTTCTTAATAAGCGTTTCATACTGATAATTCATACGTTAAGATTTCCTAAAGTTTGTCTAAAATATCCCAGTTGTTTTCATAAATTAGTCTCAATTCAGCTCCAGCTGAACTTTTGTTCTTGAAAATAAAAAACTTAGTTTAAGGGCCTAAACAGGATCAGACCTTAGTCCGATAAATATAAAGTCTACGGGGAGTTTTTGGTGTCTATTAGGTCCTTACTTTGCCTACTGGTTTTATTGGGGTGGATGAGTCCGGGGTTCGCACAAGATTTTGTTCCAGGGGAAGTCATCGTCAAATTGAAAGATCGTGATTCTGGCAAAGCCAATTTCATGAGTAAGTCGTCAGCTTCGATGACTCTCAAAAAATCCTATCCAGTTTTAAGAACTCACAAAATGGCCCTCAAAAGTGGTGCCGATGTAATGGCCACGGTCGATGCCCTTAATAATGACCCCGATGTCGAATATGCTGAACCAAATTATTACCTCAGAAAATCAAGTACTGAGCAGGCCCAGGGCCGTGTCGATTACGAAAGTGCCCAGGCGGCTTTTTATGAAGTTCAATCGATGAGTGGATCGAGCTTTAATCAAAGTAGCGCCAATATTCAGGCCGAGCAGGCTTGGGACCTATTGTCCGGGGGAGCGACTCCTCCAGTGATCGCCGTCATTGATACTGGAGTCGATTACAATCACGATGTTTTTCAAGACAGTGGCGCCATGTGGGTCAATCCCGGTGAAGTACCCGGTAATGGAATCGACGACGATAACAACGGTTACATTGACGATATTCATGGCTGGAATTTTGTAGCCAATAGTAATTCGCCCATTGATGACGATGATCATGGAACCCACGTTGCGGGAATTATCTTGGGTTCAACCCAGAATATTTTGGCTTCACCCATCGGTTCGGCACAAATTCGAATTATGGCTCTCAAGTTTCTTGATGACCAGGGAATTGGAACCACAACAGACGCTATTGAAGCTATTCACTATGCCATAAATAACGGTGCAAAAGTTCTCAATAACTCATGGGGTGGAGGAGGATACTCTCAAGCACTCAGAGACGCTATTGTATCTTCTAATAATAATGATCTGGTTTTTATCGCCGCCGCAGGAAACCAAGCTTCTAATAACGATAGTTATGCGACTTACCCTGCTAACTACGACATTCCCAATGTATTTTCGGTGGCTGCCACAAACGACTATGACTATCTTGCTAGTTTTTCCAACTATGGAAAGAGCACAGTTCATATCGCGAGCCCGGGTGTTTCAATCTACAGTACTCTCGCCGGAAACAGCATGGGGTATTTGTCAGGAACGAGTATGGCAGCTCCTTTTGTTGCGGGTCTTGCGGCTATGATGGTCCATGAAGAAAGCAGCATCGATGGTTTTCAAGTAAAAACGATTATTGAAGATACGGCCAATCGTGTCCTCAGTTTACAAAACCGTGTTGCCAGTGAATCACGAATCAATATGTACAACGCTGTTAATGTTGCAGCGACAGGACAGGCTCTCAATTATCAGCCCGGGGGCAATATTGATCCCTCGAGAGAAATCGCCTCTGAAGTTCAGGGCGGTGGTTGTGCGGCGATTCTTCCGCTCATGAAAGACATTATTGGAGGTCCTAAGGGACCATCGGGTCCTGCAAGTTACTTGCGTTTTCTCGGGTTACTTCTGGTTCTCCTTTCTCCGGTTATGATTCTATTAACCATGAGAAATGCGAGAAAAGAACGAGAGGCCCAAGGCGGCGGACAGAATAGACGACGTTATGACCGTTTTAAAGTCGATACTCAGGTGCAGATTTTCTTCGGTAGCCAACAGCTTTGTGGTGCTGTCAGTTGTATCTCCCTCGGAGGTGTAAGAATTGACACCCATGATTCACTCCATGACGGTGATCAAATTTCAATGAAGATCCAAGGGCCTGACGAAGATAGCTACATCGAAGCCAGTGGTGAAATTGTTTGGTCGAAGGATCAAGAGTCTTACGGTGTGAAGTTCAATGCCATTGATGACATGAATAAGGTCCAAATCAGCGAGTGGACCAAGGTTCTAGAAAAAGACTAATCATTAGTTCAAAAAAAGGCTAGAGAAAGACGCTCGTCTTTCTCTAGATTTGATCGCCATACAATTAAAATATAATTTGGACCTTAAGCATCCAGTCACTGACGATGTTTCCGCGATAGACATCTTCGCTACCGATGGCATTAATAATATTTAGGTTTTCGATACCAATATTGAGTCCTTGGGTGACTGTCATCATGGTACCAATGGCAAACATCGGTGTGAGCGTCAGCTCTCCATCCACATTGTCGATTTTGATTCGTGTTATACCGAGGCCAGGCGCTGCGTAGATTTCCCAAGAGCGAATGGGGAAGTGAGCCTTGTAAAAAGCACCAAAGTTAATGACTTCGGGTTGTCCATTATCACCCCCGGTGTAGAAGCGAGCCATTCCGCCGATTCCAAAATCCCTGTGGAGCATGTATTCGTAGTCGATACCAAGGCCGATACCACCGCCGTGAAATCCAAGAGCTCCCACAAGGTTGTGATCGCGATTGGCGTAATCCAGTTCAGGATTAAACAGTGAGGCCTGACAGATAGGGCTCAAACCGAGGATAAGAATTATTAGACTTAGATATTTCATAGGGCAACCTCCAGACCTTTATGACTCTTTCTGATTTCAGAAAAGAGATCAAGTCTGGGGGCGCTTTATCAGTCTTTTGGGCACTGAGTTAAAGGCAAGAATATTTCGTCCAAGCTTCTCTCTAAAAGAGAAGACTTTGAATGAATTTAGTTTCCTCGCTCTTCTGTCGTTCCATAGGTTTCTGTAAAGAAGTCCATATCCACTTCGGGGACTTTGGCTTCGCAAATATCTTTGATTCCTTGGGGGGCATTTCTGAGTTCACCGGATTGGCTCACACCAAGCACGAGCCACAAGTCTTCAGCAATGGCATTTTGTCGATAGACACCGTTACAGAAGACATTGACGTTATCAAAAAGTGCTTTTGGGAAAATGCCTGCTTGCCCAGCAGCCTCAACACCAAATTCGGGACCTTCTCTTTCGAATTGAAGAAGAACATCGTTATTGTCGCCAAGGGCGTACTTTTCACTCTGGGGATCGATGTAATCAAAGACCTCGGGGTTTCTGATGGCGCGAAAGACGTGTTGAACCATACGGTTAGCGCTGACCTCGGTCAGTTGCGTTTTAGTCCAAATCTCATCACTATCGCGCATACCTCGGGCCACGGTTTTGTATTTACCATTTTCTAAGCGTCTAGAGACAGTGATATAGGCCTTTAATCGATGGCCCCTTGGGCTGCCTTCTCCGCCGTAGCGAATCCATTGCGAACTATTGAGGTGAAGGTTGAGAATAATGCTGACTTTATAGGCGGCATCCTCTTGACCAGCTCCTCCCAATCGTCCACCGGAATGTTCTTCGACACTGGGAACAAACCACTCGTGTTTTCCGATCATCATATTTTGAATGCGACTTTCACTTTGGGTCAGTTCAATTTCGCTCATATCGCCACCTTGTTCATACTCGACAAAGACGCGGTTAAACTGCATCCCACATTCTACAAAGGGGAATTCGGTTATACTCTCTAGGTCCACAGCGAAGACTGTTGAAGACAATAGCAGTAGTAAGGGGATGGATAAAAGTTTTTTCATTGAACGTACTCCGGGTGAGTAAAGTAAAGAAACATATTCATAAATTGGATATTACTAAATAGGTATGCGTACTGAAGCTCCATAAAGCTTTCGCTCAATAGAATACTTAGAGCATTCTTTAATGGTCTCGGAAGGCCAAGGTCGTCCTTGAGTAGAGTCGCATAGGCAATCCAAATGCCTGGGTTGAGGCGAATAAAATTCTTAATACGGTTTTGCTGGGCCAGTATAAACTCAAATTTTTCTTGGAGAGGAACATTGTCATCCTCTTGAATTTCAACGACCTGGACGGCCGTTTGAATGAGCTTGTCCATTTCTTGGAGGAAAAGCCGCGCCTCTCTCGATCCAGTATTTTCTGGAAAGTTCCTAAGCCCTTCATTGATGGCGTTTCGAATTTGTTCTTTTCGCTCGTCGAGAGCTTCGAGTTCTGTTTGAGTTGCACCACCATCGAGAGTGTAAACTTCCTCTTCTCTTCCGGCGCGAATTTCTTGTTCAGCTTTTTGTTTTCTGAGGTGGGTAATAAAATACTCTTTAAAGCGCGGACGGAATTCGTTTTCGTGCTCGATCATAAATCTCAGGTTAGCAGCTTGCCTGTGAATCATATAAGATCCGATGGCCCCATCAAATGGCCAATACTTAAGGGTATTGATAGAGTCTGGGTTCGCACCAAGTTGTGTGAGCATTGGAACTCCAGAAAGTCGTTCGCTTTCGTGACCTAAAATACTGCCAAAGCGAAAGAAGCTAGAAAAATTGTCAGTGGCCTCAATTGTATTGGTGTCGAGCATAACCATCGCAGCAATGACCGAGTAGATGCGGACAAGTTCACTGGACGAGGCTGAAAAAGTTGCATCGGGGACAATCTCTAGGGTCTTTTGCGGCGTTAAAAAGGCAGGCCGGAGTCTCTCGGAGAGAATCGATATGATTAACTGAATGGTATCAGATTCAAATGCGCTTCCTGAAATTACTTTTTCCAAATCTGGGTAGGAGAATCGAACGAGTTGCTGATCGTACTCGGGAATACCAATGCGTCGAGTAGTGAGCATCATCATGGCAATCACTTGATCAAACTCGATTCCTCTGACTTTAAGGCGTCCCAATGAACCTTGTAGCCACTGATCTCTCGAAGGTTTGCGTTCGACAACATAGGTGATTTCCGGAAGATCCTGAGGCTGAATTGTGACTTCTTTAAAGCGATTTTCGATATCGAGTAAAGGATTTAGCTCGGGGGTTCGAATAATCGAATGGAAAAAGTCGCGACCAAGTATTGCCGCTGAACCAAATTCGTCTTCGATGGCACCAAACTGCATGCGCAAGCCGAGATCAGTTTCGCTTCGTGTTTGTGCCTCAGTCTGTAAGCTACGAATTCGGAAGGCTGTTTCGTCAAGAAAGTGCCTAATACGAATAAAATAAAAGTAGAGCCGATAGATGTAGCGATAGACTTGATACCACTGAAAGTTAATGCGATCCTTTGGCAAGTTCGTAAGGCTGTAAAAGGCGTGATAGTCATCAATAACATTACTCACGATTTCAGCGGGTGTCGTGCCGAGATCATGACGATTACAAATAGGCGAGCGACGAGTATCTTCATCACTACAGTACATATAACGCTTGTTGGGTATCTGCCTAATATGTGAGGTTTCGATTTCTTCCCAGTGCTCGAGATCGAGCTGTTCTTTAATATCTGAAATCTGAATAAAACGATTGTTAACGATATTCCAATTTTGTTCACTATCAGCTATTCGACTCTGATCAACCTCTAGAAGTCCCGTATAGGCCGCGCGAACCGCTTGAACGTCATAGGGGCCGGGGCCGTTATACTCTAGATGGGCATCTGAAATATAATCCATAACTGTGGTGTAGTTACGGTTGACCTCTTCGGGGTTTTCGTCATCAAAGTTCCAATTCTTTTTGTCATAGGAACCCAAGAAATTATGACGAAGGCCGAAGGCGTGGCCCAGTTCATGGCTCAGAGTCTTGCGATAGCTTGAAACTAAAAGGTCGGTAATATTACCATCGATATAGCGCTCCGAATAGCCGATTTCTTTGGTTTCTAGGACCGTGTGGCCAGAATTAATATTTTTAATAACTTCATTGGTGAAAAGTTCTTTTTGAATTTCAAAAAGTGCCATTTGTTTTGTATTTTGATCCAAACGCTCACTGGTGCGGATGTATTCCATTAATTCACGACCGAGGCTTTCTCCAATTTTTGCTTCGTCAGTCAGTGCGCCTTCTTCGAGGGTATTTTGTAAAGTCCTGAGTAAGAAGAGCTCTCTTTTAAGTTTAGGGTCTTCAGTGCCTACTTGATGGTTCGGAACCTCGAGGCTTCTAATATCCAGCAAATTTCTATTCATACTAAGAGTTGCCTGAAAAATGTTTCGATCTCGGCTCTCTTGTGGAAGGGTGTCGAGTCGCTCTACATAATTGATAGTTGGATTAAAGCTTGTGAAATCCATATCAGAATACCAAGGGATAGCGACCTCTTGGCTGTCGCCAGCCTCGCCATCTCTTCTCGCCTCAAGAGCTTCCATTTCAGCGCGCATTCTCTCGCCCGCCTGACGGACTCTTTCGCGACGTTCCTCATCGATTTGTTCTTGGATATCTTCAAGTTGATTCAGACGTTCAATGGTCTCTCGATACTTCATGTTTTCGTTGTATTCTTTACGGGCGAGAGCGCGATCCTTTTCCCATTCTAAAACGTTGCGAATGTTTCCGCCATAAACCATGACATCTGAATTTTCAAAAATTCCAGAGCGCGGATTCGGAGAAGGGTTAACCATTCCTAGAACTTTCATGCGAAGATCTTTGTCGAGCCAGTAAATAAAGTTCTTATCGAGGTCACCCAGTTGGGCCGAATCGTCCTCTAGAACTTCGAGAGCCAAGTAGTTACCCTGGCGCTCAAGGGGAGTGTCTTTAAAAGCCTTCTTAAGGGTTCTGTTCCAGTCTTCGATGACACTTTGAGTGGCTTCAATAAGGCCTGCGCGCAGACGCCCATCATTGGTCGGAAGACCTGCAAGAGTATAGGTAATAACTTTGCCATTTCTAAAACTATGCTGCATTTGAAGGGGTGGTCTTGTGCCAATGCGTCCGATATTATTGTACTCATTGGGATTCTTGCCTCTAAATGTGAAAATACCGTATCCGAGCCGACGTTGGGCCTCGTAGGGAATGGCTTCGATGTCGGGAACGTCGTTTTCTCCATTATACTTTTTAAAAGAGATACGTTCCTTGAAGGTAAAGTTCGCTTGTGACGGATACCAATAATGAATTAAGCCAGAGGTCAGCCACTGGTAACTACAACCGGGGTAAGGGTGAACGGCATAGGTTCCCTCAAGAGAGAAGTTAAGAACTCCATCAGAGGGTAGGCGCATGTCAATATCGTCCACAGTACTATTCGCCTGGCGAATTAAACACTGACCTGCCCCAAAGTAAGAAAGGGGAGAGGCAACGATTGGAATTGTATTTTGTCTCCAGTCGATGATGGCGATTGCACCTTCAGCCTGGGGTGAACTCTCGATGTATTCATCAGACCAGAGGTCTTCGCCCCGTTCGTTTTGGTTCCTTCGAACATAATAACGAGCTGGAAGGGAAATGAGTTCTTCAAAATCCGTTTCTGTATTATTAGGATGGGGATCGAGAGCATAGGCTCTTTTTACTACGACTCGCTCTTCTTCAAAATAAAACTTCACGATCTCGAGTTGACCATTGAGACCAGGAAAGGTCAGTGGAAAGCGATTTGGAGAATCGAGTAGTGTTCTTCTAAAAAGAAATTCTTGATTTCTCATTTGATCGACGATGAGGGTGTTTCTGAGGTCACCCGTGAGACCATCTCTAATAACTTCAGGAGTGGCACTCGAATCGATAATCATTAAAAACTGAGCTCCCGGATTGAGCGCCCGTCTTGTTGAAAGAGTGGGAGATTGAATATCATTATCGGCTTGAATTGAAGGCAAAAAGACTTCAATGGGTTGGATGGGAACTCTATGAGATATAACAACCACGCAATTGCCGGGATTGAGTCCTGACTGAGAGGCTTCTTCTGGGGTACATCGACGGATTCTCTCTTGATCTTGACCTTGAGCGAGAAGCTGCCTTCTGCGCTCAGTAATGCTCGAATCATTGAGAGTCGTTATTTTAAAAATATAAAGGCCACTGCTAAATGTGCGCGTTAATATTCGTGCATTATCATCTAAATTGATATTTAGACCCGACACGCTCTCAAATTGTCCGACCGTAAAAATGCGCTGGTCGAAATCCCGCGAGTTCAGAATTTCTCTGCCGGCATCATCGGTGTTAAGGGGCATGTCGACGGCGAGCCTGCGGTCTTTATTCAGGGGAATTTGTACGTGACTTGCCTCAGAAAAGCTCGACTCTTCTAGGTAAAGAGTGGGGCCTTTGAATCCTTGATCATCTTTTATTTGTGCGACTTTTCCGTAAGAGATGACGGGAACTTTAAAAAGGGGAGTGATGGTCTTTCCATCTTCAGATTGAATACTGATTTGTTGCTGAATGGACGAAAGATTTTCAGGGTTGCTACTGACTTTATAGGCCGTCATATAGGAGCTATCAAATGCGATTTTTAATTGAATTTGCTCCCCTGGAGTTCCAGGAAGATAGAGTTCATCAAGAAGCAGTTTCATCTGCTCGGGAGCACTACTACTGGCTACGGGAAGGAGTCTACCGAATGAGGGACTCTCCTTAAACATCTCTTCGGACTCAGCAAGAGTGACTTCAAACTGAATTCCGTTGAACTGCTCGAGTCCAAACATTTGAGGTTTAATGGTTTGAGGGAAGTCCACCATGATTCGACTTCTTACGGAAGGTGAGAATCTCAGGTGGGTTGCGTTTTCCCAAGATGTTTCTTGAAGGCGTAAAAGACTCGTTTCTTCGTCGATGGTGTTTTTGATTCTTTTAGTTTTACCGTAGGATTGGACCCGGTACATGAAGGCAGGATAGACCTGGGAGTTATTGTGGCTCGATACGATGGCTTTGTTTCTAATGTGAGCGGCGACCTCTTCATTAAGAACCTGGTAAACCGTTATGTATTTCTCGTTCACCTCAAGGTTGAATTCAAGTGATTGGCCAGTGCTCGTTTCTAGGTAAAGCTCGTCAAAAAGGGGTTTTAAGGCTCCGGGTACACTCGAAGCTTGGAATTGACTTAAAACTTGTGGGCGAAACACATTTCTACTTTGATAGATGCGGGCATCGGCCTCTTGTCCGGTGCTGCCAGTGACTCGCATTTTCTTTAGAGTGCTGATCGAAAAGATATTGTCGCCAGCCCCATCCGGGAACTTGGCGGGTCTTTTTTCGGTACACGAAATAAGGCCCATTGCTAGCAATGCTATTACCATCAATCGAGTTTTGCTTAGAAGTTTCTTCATTAAATCCATGCGCTAATCCCCAAGAAAACTCCCGAAGAGTTTTCGTTATAAAGCTGTATATTGCTCGAGCGACCATCGGAGTGGAGGGTTTGTCCACTGTTCATGTGACCGAACTTTAAACTCATATTTTTGTGAAGGTTGTACTTTAATGTCTGGCTCGATGAGAAAACAGAATCGTAAACCGACTCATAGGTCCATCGACTACTCAGTGCGAAGTTGAGAGTAAGAGAAAGCTTGTCCAAAATCTGGTAGCTTGCACCAAAGCTGTTAGTAAGTATGTGTTGTTTGTTATCAAAGCCTCGGAGGGATTCTTCGAATTCGTGAATATTTCGGGCGTAGTTAATCAAGTAGCTCAAAGAAAGCTTCGTACTAGGGATGCGAATAAGGTTGGATAACCCCGCCGACAAAGAGAGGTTTAAGGAGTCATATTCTGTCAGAGTTTTGCTAAGAGGCAGGCTCAAACCAAGAATTGGCGTCAGGGTATGCCATGCAGCCATTTTGGGGATGAGCCCTGGAAGCTGCCCGTTGAGGTCAAAGGCATGGAGGTCACCATAATCTTCAGATCGCTTGTTTAGGTCCTGGTAGCCATCAATACTAGCACCCAGTTTAAAGTTTTTATGAAACTGGTAGCCAGCTGAGAGTTGCCCCGAAAGACTCTGGCTATCTCTTCCATCTTGAAAATTAATGGAAGATTCAGAATAGGTTGTAGAAAAGGCTAGGGAGAACTTTTGTTGTTTTTTTCGCTTTATTTGGCTTTTCAGGCTAGGTCGTTTGACGACAAAAGTTTTCTTGCTGGATTTATAGCTCCGTTTTTTTCGTAAACGACGACTGGCTTTACGACTTCGTTTTTTAAAACGCTTTTTCGATTGAGCGTAGAGCTTTTTCTTAGAAGATCGGGCTTTTTGCGAATAATCGATAGTCGTAGTTTTCGGTGAGGCATCGGGCGTTTGCGAGTAAGCGGCATGGGAAGACGCGAGGCTAATGACAATAGCCAAAATGATAAGGTGTAAAATTTGAATTCTTCTATCTAACTTCATGCTTCACTTCCCGAAGGTAAGAACTAAGCAAGAGTCGTACGAAGTTAATAGATTGAGTCCGTTAAAAGTTAAAAAAAATTGGATCCAGTTATCACCAGTAATCAATAGTTTAGAAGCCTTCAGTGAGAGGTGGAGAGGCATTTTATACTTGAAATTAGAGATAATTATGCAAAAGTCCTCAGGTATTCCTGATTTTTGCTAGGTCGCGCGGCTTTTTGCGTCTAAGGAATGGGGTAGAAAATGGACCGACAAAAGAAGATTATTTCTACCTCACTGGTGAGCATTCAGGTTTTAACTATGCTCTACCTGTTCTTTGTCCGTTCAAAGGAAACCTATTTTGTTGAGTTTCTAGCTCTTTTGTTGGGATTGGCTCTGGGACTTTGGGCCCTAGTCGTTATGGGTAAGTCCTTTTCGGTTTATCCTCACCTTAAAAAGTCGGCACAGTTCGTTAAAAAGGGTCCCTATAAATGGGTTCGTCATCCCATGTACTTGAGCCTGCTCATAATTTTTCTCCCAAAAGTCCTTGTTGAAATGAACGGGATTTACTCGATAGTGTTTTTTCTACTCCTTGGAACTCTGGTGATAAAAATCATAATCGAAGAAAAAGAACTGGGAACTCGCTTTAAATCCTTTAAGAAGTATCAAAAGGGCACGAAGCGAATCATTCCCTTTATTTTTTAGGTCACTTCTCTTTAATCTTAGAGTAATGCTATTTTTACGCTTGGTCCTTTGTGGCTTTTTAATGTTTTCAGGTCTAGCTTGTAGTGAGATGTTTAACCATCAAATCGGAATCGGTGGATCCGGTGATGGTGACGATCCTGGTGATGGCCCTGGTGATGGAACTCCCATCATCGACGGAGGCTATAAACTACAAGGGGCTACGGTCGATTTTTCGGGTCGATTGTTTCTCATCGAACAGGGGCAAACAGAGGCCACAGGATACAAGGGTGTGTTTTCAACATCGTTTAATTCTGAGACTTTAATTGAAGGTCCCGATCCAATAGGCGCTCCAGGGGATAATTATATTCTCTACTCCAAGGGCTTTTCTTTAGATCATATCTATACGGAATAATTGTTCCTCCGGTATTCTCTTCAGGAATCTTAACAACTACTCAATTTAGGTAAAGAGAGTGCCATCTTATATTGAGAAAACAGAGTTAAATTGTGAAGTTAGCTTATGTCTAGGCCGATAAAAGACTAGTAGGACGTAGGTTAATGAATCAATACTTAAAAGCATTTCTCTCATTTACATTCATCTTTGTTTTGGCTTTAGAGCTGAAAGCAGACCCATTGTATTTTAATCAATGGCCGCATCCTCCGTCCGGATGATACTCCACTGAACGCGGCCAGCGTCGATTTTACCGTACAAATCATTTCAACAACCGATGGTTGTGTTCTTTACGAGGAAACACACAACCTCGATATGTCGACATCTGCCGGAGTTTTCAACTTAAAAGTGGGTTCTGGTGCAAGGGCTGGAACGGACTACGAAGATACTTCAACACTCGATCAAGCCTTTGATAATGGTTTAGGGAATGTAACTCCTTTGACCTGTGATTCGGGAACAGCTTATGATGCTGCCCCCGGTGATGCACGCGCCATTCGTTTAACGATCAACGAAGGTACGGGTGTTATTCAGTTTTCTGAAAACATCAACATGGCCTCGGTACCCTACGCTCGCTATGCCACAAAGTTAGAAGGGCATGGAGCAAATGACTTTTTATCCGTAGATGGCGCTAACAACATCGATCAAACCAACTTACAAAATGTATTTGGTGGCGGAAACTACACCGAACTCATGAACCTGATTAACGGTACGAGTGCCCAGTACGCAGACCCGGCTGGAGCCAACTTTACGCCGACAGCTCCCGTCGATTTCAATAACCAAGCCCTGCAAAATCTAGCGGATCCTACCAACGCCACAGACGCTGCTACAAAGAATTACTCAGATACCTACATCGGGGGAGCTGCAGCCGATTCGGCAAGCCTCTCGGGTTTGGCCGGTGGAGCTGATATCGGAAAAGTTCTGACTTGGAATGGAACGACCTGGGTCGCTAATACTCCGACGGCTACAGATGCAACAAAACTTCCTTTGGCCGGTGGAACTATGACGGGCGATATCGACATGGGTGGAAATGACATTCTCAACTCCGGTTTTATTACCATGTCAGCTAATACCTACTTACACCTTGGGACTTATGCGACTGATCCTCCGGGGTTAACGGCAGGCCATGAAGGTGTGACTTGGTATAATTCAACAAGTGATGAACTCAAAATCTGGGATGGTGCTGCGGCCCAAGTCATTGGTGGTTTTGATATTGGTACTGCAGCAGGTGATGCCATGGGTGCTGACGCCGTTCCTAACTGTTTGGCTTCTGAGAAACTACAAATGAGTGCCGGTCCCGTTTATGCCTGGTCTTGTGTGACCGATGCAACCGGTGGCGATTTTGAATCTGACGGTAGTGTTGCCATGACAGGTAACATTCCACTGAATGGAAACTATTTGAGTGGTGACGGTGGTAATGAAGGTGTATTTGTGGATGCGACTGGAGAGGTTGGAATTGGAACCAATAACCCAGGGTCGCTTCTTGAGGTGAATGGTACGGCTGTACCGATTACGACAGCTCGAGGTTTAGTCAGTATTAATTCTAATTCTGCTCAAGGTGTTGGAGTCGGTGGAACTCTCGGTTTCGGCGGCTCTGACGGCGTGCAAATGAGGGACTTTGCTAACATTGGTGGATTAAAAGAAAATGCGATTAGTGGTAATTATGCGGGTTATCTCTCTTTTGCCACACGAGAAAATGGTAGCTCTCCTGCAGAGAGATTGCGCATTACCTCAACTGGAGATGTCGGAATTGGTACAACGTCTCCTATCGAAAAACTCGATGTCGAAGGGACCATCGTTTCTGGTCCGAAAGGGACTGCAGCTGGAGAAGGTGGAGCTATTGTCTTTGAAGAACTTGCGGCAAACATTGGAGCGGGTGGAATTGACTATGTTGGATTCCGCGCCCCTGATGCCGTTGGTGATGCTGCATCCATAATTTGGGAGCTTCCTGCAGCCGACGGAACAAACGGACAAGTTCTGCAAACGAACGGCAGTGGAGTACTTAGTTGGGCTTCTGTTGGTACAGGTGATTTTGAATCCGACGGTTCTGTGGCAATGAGCGGTGATCTAAATTTAAATAATAATGGAATTGTGAACTTAGAGCAGGGTACTAATGCAGCTCCAAGTATTAGTTTTAATGGGGATGCTGATACAGGTATCTATAGTTCTAGTGCCAATGAAATTGCGTTTACCACTGGTGGTACGAGACGATTTTACGTTACTAACAGTGGTCTTCGAGGAACGGGCACTGATTCCGTATTACTCCGTGGTAGTAACGGAACTGAGGCCCAGCCATCTTACTCTTTTGCAGCTGATTCGGATACGGGTCTGTATTCTGACACAGCCGATGAATTGACATTTGTAACTGGCGGAGCTGACGCGATGACGATCAATTCATCGGGACAAGTAGGAATCGGTACTACTACTCCGACTAGGGAGTTAACCGTTTTGTCTGCTGGCGCTACTGAACAATACAATATATCCACAGCCTTTGAGAGTTCCATCGCCGTGGCAAGGCAAAATGGAACTGTAGGTGCGCCCACATCCGTTGTTGATAACGATGTCATCGGTACCTTTATGTTCCGAGGTTTCGAAAACACCGGTGGTCCGGACTACTACACAGCTGGTTATATACA
The DNA here is from genome assembly GCA_030427805.1 of Bdellovibrionia bacterium. Lineage (GTDB taxonomy): Bacteria > Bdellovibrionota > Bdellovibrionia > Bdellovibrionales > JAGQZY01 > JAUHWN01. Next base: position 114,875 of record JAUICP010000006.1, on the reverse strand, counting down.
GATGGAAGTTAACGGAACTCCGAGTGGTGCAAACATTCCAGCAGACATGACCTTTTGGGTTGATAGTGGAGCGGGTGGTGAAACCCAAGCTGTCAAAATCCAAAAAGATGGTAAGGTGGGGATTGGTGACTTCTCTAGTAGTTCGGTTCAGTCGCAACTTCAGGTAGACGGTGTTGTTCAGATTGATCCGAAAGGGACAGCTGCCGGTGATGGTGGCCAGTTTTACCTATACGAACTGGATGCTTCGGCTGGAACAGATTATGTGGGGCTACGTGCACCAGATGACGTGACGACTACGACTGTTTGGACTTTACCTCCTGCGGACGGAACTTCGGGTCAGGTACTTTCTACCAACGGTACGGGTCAACTAGGGTGGTCGAGCCTTGGTGGTGGCGGTGACTTTGAATCTGACGGTTCAGTGGCAATGACAGGGCAAATTGACGCCATACTAGGTAACCAAGGGAATCCTGGTATTAGTTTTGGCACTGATGCCAATACCGGTTTCTTTAGCCCGGCTGCTGACAATGTGGCGATTACGACGGGTGGAACTGAACGGGTTCGTGTTACAAGTGTTGGCCGTGTCGGTATTGGTGTTGACCCGAGTTCGATTCTTCATATTGAAGGGACCAACCCCAATTTACAACTCAATGGTAATGTTGATGATACGAATATAAGCATCAGTATGCGTGGCTATAATAGTGGTAACTATAATCATGGTTTTGAGATGGTTCACCACGATGAATCGGATAATTCTTTTCAGTTGAATCGAATTCAAGCAGGAACTTCAAAAACGGTACTTCACGCTGAACGGGATACGGCTCAACTCGGTATATTTAATCCGAGCCCCATTGGTGCTGTACATATTACAGATGACAATAATAGAGATTTTTATTTCGATGGGCACAACGATATATTCAACCAAGGCCCGGATTTAATTTTACGTCGAAGTCGAGGAGATGCTAATACGCTAACACCTGTTTTGACTGGCGATAAAGTAGGGTCTTTGTTCTTTCATTCTTATGATACCTCTAGTACTTACCGAGGAGCTGCGGGAATTCAAGCGACGGCGACGGCCGACACTGGAGCCAATCGCGCGCCTACTAAATTAGAATTTATCACCCGCGAAGTTGGAGCGAGTTCCACCAAAACACAAATGGAACTCGGTGACGACGGTAATCTTAATATGCTCGATCACAATCGTATTCGCCTTTACGATACTGGTACCAACGAATATGTCGCTCTCGTTGCTCCAGCCGATGTAACGGCTGACACAAACCTTACATTACCAAATGGCCCTGGAACCAACGGGCAAGTTTTAACGACCGATGGTACAGGAGTCATGTCTTGGACAACTCCAGCTTCGGGTGGAGACTTTGAATCCGATGGTAGTGTCGCTATGACCGGGCAACTCGACCTGCCAGATGGATCCGCTGCGGCACCTTCACTTTCGTATACAAATGATCAAGATACCGGATTTTATAACATGGGGGGCGATGGATGGACGGCCTATAGTTCAAATGGTGCCGACTCCATTTGGTTTGGTCCGGATTATACGACGTTTTTATCCTCTGTTCATATTAACGATTCGATCAATAGTGGTTATGTCTCTAGTAGTGCGGCCATTTACACTCCTAATGCTCCAACTCTTTCGATTGAAAACACTTCTGAAAATGCGGGTGCCGCCTCGCTAGCCGTATTTAGTGTCGAAAATAGCACGGGAACTCAACAAACGGCCTATATAGGTGCTGTTTCAAACGACGGAACCTTCACCCCAGAATTAGTCTTTGGACAACAAACGGCTGCTACAGGTTATAACGAGTCCATGCGGATCACCAAGGATCTTGACGTCGGTATCGGTACAGAGGCTCCATCATCGCGCCTTACTGTACAAGAGCAAGATTTAACAAACGCAATTTATGAAATTTTATCTCTTGAAGCTGAAAATGGAGGCGCTGGGGGTGGACCAGGCCTTGGTGCACAGATGACTTTTAAGGCTGAAACTTCAACCAGCCTCATGCGTGAGCAAGCAAATATTTCTTCTTCTTGGACCAATGCCGTTGACGCCAATCGTACGGCTGACCTTAAGTTCAATGTAACGGATCAAGGTGTGCCACGAACAGCGATGTCAATTGCCTATGATAACTATGTGGCCATTCACTCGAGTACAGATCTTCGCCTCGAAGATGACTCTGGCGGCCAGTATACCGGTTTTAGAGCGCCGGCGACGGTTACTGGATCTGGTGTTTATACATTACCACCAGCCGACGGAACCAACGGACAAGTTCTCTCTACAAATGGCAGTGGTGTTTTATCATGGCAATCGACTGGCGCAGGTGACTTTTTAGCGAATGGTACCGTGTCAATGACGGGCAACATTCGCTTAAACGGAAACTACCTCAGTAACGATGGTGGAAGTGAAGGCGTCTTTGTCGATACCGACGGCAATGTTGGGATTGGAAATGGAGCACCTGGAGCCAAGTTCCATGTCTACAGTGGTCACACTGTCAATGGTGAAGGCGACTTAATTCTCGAAAATAACAATTGGTCATACGATATGGGAGTGCGCTTCCGACAAGCCTCCTTCGATAAATGGCATTTTGGCTTTAGCGGTAATGACACTGAAGACCTGCATATTAGAAATAACTCTGGCGGATATTTTCAGACTTGGGATTACTCAACGGGATATGTCGGAATTGGTACTGCCGCTCCCGAAGAGGAGCTCCATGTAGAGGGAACCGATACGACGGTCGCAGTTAAAGTAACAAATACAGATTCAACTGTTGCGAGATACCCTGGCTTCATCGTCGATCATCATAAGGGTGCAACGATTCTCGGTGCTCCTACGTTTGCTGGTCGAACCAGTCGGGGAACAAAAGCTTTACCGACAGAAACCCAAACGGGCGATGTCCTGGCAAGTTTTGTAGGACTTGGCGCTTATAATACGACTCCCAACTGGCATACGGGTGGTGGAATGGAAGTCATTGCCATTGAAAACTTCAATGCCACAGACCGCGGTACGGGCTTGCGTTTCAGTGTGACTCCAAGTGGTACGACGTCATCTGAAAATGCTGTTTTAATAACAGAATCGGGAGATATTAATTTACTCAAAGAAAATGAAGTTAGAATGCAAGACGCTGCCGGTGGCCAATACGTTGGTTTCAAGGCTCCAGCAACGGTAACGACAAGTCAAACCTACACTCTACCAGCGGCCGATGGTTCTAATGGTGAAGTCTTAACGACAAACGGCTCTGGTGTGCTTTCGTGGAGTGCCACCGGTGGCGGAAGTGGTGATGTCAATAATAATGGTAACTCCTTTGGTGCTACCATGACGATCGGTACGAACGATGGATTTGACTTAGAGTTTGAGCGCAATAATTCAGCTGTGATGGTCATGGACGCCGTCTTTTTATATGGTAGTGGCGGAACGGGTGCGGCTTCAATTAGTATGGCGGCGCCGGGTGGAGCGGCTCAGCCTTCGTTTGCCTTCTATGGAGATGACGATACGGGAATGTATCGATCTGGTATCGACGAGATTTCATTTGCAACAGGTGCGACCGAAAGAATGACTCTCGATAGTACTGGACGCCTCGGTATTGGTGTCGATCCAACAGAAGAACTTCATGTTAGAAAAGATCAAAATGCAACGACGACCTTTAGGGTCGATAACTTTACTGCGGGAGCCAATGCTGACTCGCAAATGATTTTAGGTACGAGCTCGGCGAACTTTTCATTTACACAAATTAGCTCAAGTAGTACTGGCACGGGTGCTAATTCTCCAAACTCTTCGTTGATTAGTGCCAGTGGTACTAACGGCTTATCTCTTTCTGGAAGCAACGGAGTTTCCGGTTCGATTAGTTTTTTCACCGATGGAAGCGCTGAAGCAAATCGACGTATGACCATTGATAATTCGGGACACACTAATATTTTGGCCGAAAAAGAACTTCGCTTACAAGATGCAACGGGTGGTGAATACGTCGGTTTCAAGGCGCCAGCTACAGTAACCGGGACCCAGACTTACACGTTACCTGCGGCTGATGGATCAAACGGGCATGTTTTAACAACCAATGGATCAGGTGTACTTTCGTGGAGTGCCGCCGGTGGTGGAAGTGGTGATTTTCTGGCGGATGGTACGATTCCAATGACTGGTCAGTTCACAGCTGATTTTGGTACAGCCGCAGCACCTGGGATCACTTTTGACGGAGATGAAGATTTAGGGATTTATCGAATTGCCGCGGATCAAATGGCTTTTACTGCTGCGGGAAGTATGAAGTTTGAAGTCAATCAAAACCGATTTGAAGGTAAAGATTTTGGCTCGGCTGCTATGCGCTCTGCTGCCGGTGTCGAAGCCAACCCCGCATTCACATTTGTAAACGATCCCGATACAGGTCTTTTCACGCCAGCCTCTAATGAAATTGCATTTTCTAACTCTGGATCTGAGTCTCTTCGCATCGATGCCGACGGTGACGTTGGTATTGGAACAGCAGCTCCTGATTCTATACTGCACGTCGAGCCTTCGGCGGCTCCGGCTAGTACGAAGGGTAAAGGAATAAAGCTTTACGCTCAAGATTCGACGGGCCCCGCTTCGAATACTGGAGGAAGTATTCTTCTAGAAGTCGGAGATGGAGCCGGTGGGTTTGGTTCGGGTAATTTTTCTGCCGACATTAAAAGTGGTAACTTCTTTGTTACTAAAGGCAAAAATACTGCGTACACTCCTGGGTCTGCTCCGGACCATCATCTCTTTTTAGAAAACAGTTGGTTTGTTGATTCAAACTCAGTTTTTATAACCCACAATGTACGAAATTCAGCCAATGATCAGTATTTCTTTACGGGAGCCTTCTCGAACTCTGGAGCAGGCACTTACTCTCCATCCTACGCCTGGGTTCAGCAAACGGGCGCATCATCCTACGCTGAGCGAATGCGCATCGATGTATCAGGAAACTTTGGTATTGGAACGACTTCTCCCGATTCCCTTGTCCACATTGATGGCTCTGGAGCCGGTAAAGGACTTTGTGTTACCGGCGATGGGACCTGTAGTACTGTGCCTGCTGGTGGTGAGATATCAGCTGTGGCCTACAACTCAGAAGGTGCCGATTACGCGGAATACTTTGCCGCAGAAGAAGAGCTAGAGCCAGGTGATCTGGTTGGTTTGAACCCCGCTACAGGACTCGCCCGTGGCTACCAAAAGGGTGATGCCCTTCTTGGTATTGTATCTACCAACCCCGGTGTGATCGGTAATGCTGAACTACAAAATCAAGATAATGTCGTTCTCGTTGGTCTTGTTGGACAACTTCCGGTTCAATCCGATCAAGTTTACTATCATAATGGTTTTGCCTATGCCAATGACGGTGCACCTCTGGGTTTTGCCTTAGCAAGCGGAAATGTGTATATCAATATTTCTTCGACCGATGTTCAGCAAAATTCTGAGATCGCAAAACTCAAAGAAGAGTTGAACAAAAAGGATCAAGAGATCAAGTCATTAAAAGAAAAGAACGAGAGCCTAGAAAACCGCATGGATCGTCTCGAAGCCATGATGGAAGCGCTTTCGGCGTCTTCGAGTCGCGCCCCTGCTTCGGTTGAGTAATTAAAAACGATAACCCACGCGAAATTCAGCGTTTGAGTAAAAGAGGTAAATGTCGCCCTTTAGGTTTTGCGACAAGGACGTATTGTTTTGACTAAAGGTGTACCAATGAAAAACGCCGTACCAGAAAGCGCCGATACTCCATCTTTTTCCCAAATACTTTTCTAGGCCAATAGAGCCTTCGATTCCATAGGCTGAATCGAGATTAAAAACATTTTCTGAATAGAGCGGAAACTGTAATCTAAAAAAGATTTCGTATAAAAAGGTGCGCGCCTGTTCAAGCTCAAAGTGCATACCCAGGGCGCCAAAAAGTATTTGGTTATTATTGACCTCAACAACGCTGGGAGTTTCGCTGAGAATATTTATAAAAGGTACGGAGTGGTACTGCAGACCCGCCTGGAAACCCATTCTCAGAGTGTCGTTCGGGCGTTTGTAGCGAAACTTTTGTGGAAAGTAAACTCCGGTCGCCGAAGCCATAATCCAATTAAAAGTTTTATCCCGGACTTGGGCTTGCTCTGAAGAGGCTGTTTCGCCGGGAGTGAGTTTTGCTGTCAAAAGCACTTGATATTCGTTCGAAAGTTGCTTCCAGTAATCGATATAAAAAGCCCCGAGATTAATACTCTGAAACGTCGTACTCGAGGGATAATTGGAGTCTTGTTTAAAGAGAACAAAGTTAACCCCTAAGCCCACCGAGAGTTGATTTGTTTTTAAAAAAGGAGACTTGCCCGCTAAGGTAGGAGTGTTAGCAATAATTTTTTCAGGACTGATTTCGAGAATCAGTTGATAAGAAGCGTTTTGCGAACCCTTTCTTACTTTGATCGGAATTTGATAGGCTCCCTTGGGTAGAATAACTTGGAGTTGAAACTCGCCCTTAGAATTCGCCTGTGTTTGTTGGATGGGCATAAAGCTTTTTTTAACCTTAACTTCTTTAACAGAGGCATCGAGAATTCGGATAATATCCGGAGAGTACTCTACGGTCGAGTATGGGAGCGTCTTTCCGGTGATCACCACGTCAACAAACTTCTTGTTAGTGCCCAAGCCAAGAAAGGGTTGGTAAAATTCGAGTTTTATATTTCCAGATGTGATTTGCGCCGACGGCACTGATTTATTTTTCGAGTCTTTGGTGTTTTTTGGGGTATTTTTTGGGATTCTTTTTTGATTTTTTATGGGGCTGGCTTCAGAGGTTTCTTTAGGGGTCGCGACACTCTCTTCATTTTCGATTTTTGCCTTATCATCAGTCTGAGCCGAAGCGCTCGCTACAAGAAAAAGGCTCAGTAGAGTAATGATTTTGAGTGCGCGAATCATAGAACCCTGCAGCCAATGATTGTTATGTCATCTTCTTGGGGCAGTCCATCCTCAAAAACTTTCACATCCGAGTAAAGGGCGCGAAGGGCCTGCTTAACGCCAAGTCCATTATTATAGGCTTCAGCGAGTTTTTGTCGGAAGCGCCTATTGCCGTACATTTTTTTATCTCTATTTTCGGCCTCGAGCATTCCATCAGTGAAAATATAGAGCTGATCGCCGGACTCCAATTGGAATTCATCCAATTTAAAATCATTAAAATTCTCTTTTGATCCCACACGAGGATTCATTGACCCTTCGAGTGAAAGAAATGACTTTCTATTGGCCTCTCCGGGTTTTACATTTCTCAAGTAGATGGGAGAAATATGGGAGGCATTTGTAAAGTAAAGTTTTTTAGTTTCTGGATCAAAGCAACACAAAAAGAAAGTCATCACGATTTCGCCGCGAGCAGTTTTGTAAATCGCATCGTTGAGTACACCGAGGGCCTGGGCTGGCGTCATATTGTCCATGCTCTCTAAAATGCCAGCGGTGGCTCGCGCAGCACTAGTGATCAAAGCCGGTCCAGCACCGTGTCCTGTGGCATCGCCAAGCCATAAGAAAAGTCTTCCGCGGGCGTCGTGGTGAAAATGCCACCAATCGCCCCCACACTCGTTGGCTGGCTCATAGAGTCCGTAGATTTCAATGAGATCATCTTTGTAACCGGATTGGGGCACGAGTGTTTGTTGTACCAATTGCGCCGTTTTAAGTTCTGTTTCCATTCTGGCTTTTTGCACCGACTCGCTAAGAAGTCTTGAGACTTCTTTGGCCATCTGGTTAAAGCGATCTCCCAGGTTCTTGATTTCATCGTTGGATGAAATGGAAATATCGATATCAAAATTTCCGTTTGAAATCTGATCAGTAGCTGTCACTAGTGAAGAAATATTCTTCGAAATACTTTTCGAGAAAATCAATCCGGCGATGGCAGCGAGACTGAATAGAAAAATCCCCAACCAAATAGCCATTTGCCGATATTCGAATATGGCTGTGAGTGCTTGATTCTTGGGGATCAATTCTGCGGCATAAAAATTAAAACCGATCGAGGACGCCGATACTAAGTGCGAATCCATCTGCCCAATAAAGCGAGTGCCCTCTGGAGTCGTCAGGTTTTCAATCCACTGAGCCGTTTCGGCAAACAGGCCTTCATCATTTTTTTGCGAGCTAAACGAAACCCTTCGGCTCTGATCAAAGAGCAAAGAGGTTTTCCAAGGTGAAGCTTCAGATAAAAGTTCTTCGAGACTTCTGATGTAAACTTCGCAGGCAATAATTTCGCCTTTAAGATTTGATGGAAAGAAAAGTGTAACGATTCCTTCTTTTGCCCGCGTGACTTGAAAGCCCAAAGCATCGAAGTTCTGGCTGGACTGAATGTCTAGACTGGACTGGCCAGGGGGCTTGATGGCCTGGGTATTTACCAGGGTGATCATTTTGTTCTCTTGAAAATTGGCCAAAGAGCCAGCCTGGATTTTTAGGATATTTCGATTGCGAGCGAAGATCTGCCGGCCCTTTTTTGTAAAGTCTTTGGCCTTGGGGTCGAAGTGAATCAGCAAGTTTCGGATGTTTTGCAGCTCTGAATCGATGGATTGCCTGATTTGTCTGGCCTTCAGCCGAGTTGAACTGAGTGAAGAATCGAATAAGTAAGAAATTTTGTCCCGTTCAAAGTAGTCGACCGCGACATAGATCAAGCTCGCACACACGACCAAAGTGAGTGCAAGAAAGTAAATCAATATCTTAAAGCGGATCCCTAGTTGCAGCCGAAACATATTATATAGAGTAAAAAAATTTTAAGGAGTTGTTAAGACAAAAATGAATAAGAATTTGCTCAGTCAACGACTGAGAACTATCTCCATTGATCTTTTGTTGGTCATTGTCTTTCTGACATTGATGGGGATTGCTTTGTCTCAACTCTACAAATCTCTCCTCGGAAACTCCTTATCACGAACAATGAATGAACAAACCGTGGGACTCGTTAAGAGCTACCAGAATGACGTTAGAATCAAAGAGCAAGGCGATTATCGTTGGTACCAGGTTGGTGAGAGTTTAGCCCTAGAAGAAGGCGATGAGATCTTTACAGGGGCCGAGAGTCAGGTGGAAATTGAAGTGGGCAACCAGTCGATAAGCCTCGGAGCTTATACGCTGGCAAAAGTGAACACCCGTTCAAACTCACCAGAGATTAATCTCGAGTTTGGTGAAATCGAAGTGGATGTGAGTCAGCCCATTGTCCTCGCTTCAAAAGGTAAACGCCTCAATCTTCGTGGTGACCAATCCAAAGCTCGGGTCAAGCTCAAGGTTGGCAAAAAGAAATCCCAGTTGAGTGTTGTCTCTGGTCAACTAAAACTAGCTAAGAACAAGAAGCTGGTGTCAAAGTCTGTCGAAGTGGACAAAAGTCCTCTGGCGATAGGTAAAGCCATCGACCTCGACAAGATTGAACTCATCGACACCTCACTTGAATCCTTTTCGGATCCCTTTGTGGGTGATATCACCGAAGAGATCCGTGAGGAAATTATTGGGCCGACGGTTCATGACAAGTCATTGGCTGCAATTGATCGAACAAGAGAGCTAACGGCCGTTGAGTTCGAGATTCTTGATAAACCGGAGCTCAATCTCAATCGACTGGAACTTGAAGTCAGCGAAAAGCAAATGAAAGAAAAAGGCAAGTTCATCGAAGCCGGCGAAGATCAGGACCTGGTTGCGAAGTCGTTAAATGTCGAAATGGGCGATCGGGTCTTTGACTTTCAAGTCTCCACTGAGCCGAGCTTTAAGGACGTTCTCTCCCAGAGACGATTGCGCAAAAATAGTGTGGCATTTGAAAAGTTTCCGAAAAAAGACTTCTACGTGCGAGTGCGCTATTTCGATTTATCCAATCGCGATTGGAGTGAGTATTCCGAGGTTCGCAAGGTCGATGTGAAAGTTGAAAAACCGGATCGAGGGGCAGCCAGTATTCCACCGGTCGGCGGTTTGATTCCAGTTGCACCGATGGGGCCACCTGCGCCGCCAAAGCCCATGTTTTTAAGTTCGCCAAAATTAAAAGGGCTTTCCGATGGTGAGACCTTTATCGCCAATAAAAAGTTTCCAGTCGTCATGCGCCTTAATTGGGATCCAAACTCCTACAAACCGGGGGCAAGTCTTGAGTTCGAGGTCTCAAAGACACCGGATTTCTCAACGGTCATAGAAAAAACCACCACCGATCAAAAGCGCCTGCTATTCTCCAACCGATTAAAGCCTGGCACCTACTATTGGCGTGCTCGCGTCATCAACGGCGATGAATCGTCCCAGTGGTCTAGACCAAAAAAGGTAATTATAAAAGCGATCCAGTGGAAGGGTTCACACTTGCCAAATATCCGATATAATTATATTTGTTAGTAGTTGGGAGCTCAATGGATTATAGCGTACCTGAATTTATCAACGAGCAATGTGAATTTCCGAGTCTTCAAGGGGTGGAGTCGCTCCATATTACCTTCGAAGATAATCGAGCCATCAACTCTTCGGGGATTGCCAAGTGGATTTCTTGGATCGAAAGCAACCCAGGCACCAAGATCTTTATGGAATACGTATCGGTGACATTTCTTCACCAGGCCTCAATGGTCAGTGAAATGTTGCCTGAAAATTGCTCAATTATTTCTTTCAAGGTTCCCTACTACTCAGAAAAACTCCAAGAGGACCGTGAGTTTCTTTTTTATTCAGACGCCGATATCACTCTCGACTCAGCCGGTGATCTCGTGATTAACAAAGAAATCGAAAACCAAGCCGAAGAAGAATGGGAACTCGATCTCATGAGTGACCGATTCTTCGACCCCTTGATCGCCCAACTCAAACTCTGAGGTGCCGGGTACCATTTGGTAGCGCACTCGCGTAATTCCCCATTGTCGGCACAATACAAATGTGGATCCTCGTCGAAATATTATTTTTTACTGGCCTGATGAGCTTTCATAAAGCGAGGTAAGGTTTTCTGAATGGCTTGCCGCAGTTCTTTCAGTTTCGCCATGGCATCTTTAGAGTCGATGTCACCGAGCTCTTCAGCTTTTGGGTCAATGAGCCGCTCAAGTTCACTTTTAATGTAACCAGCGTCTTGGGAACAGATCTTTCCAAGGTGGGACTTTGCAAAGTCCTTAAGGTCCTTTAAATGGTCGGGAGCAAAATTAAAGAGATAGCAAGATCCATCGCCATATCGGGACTTGAATACCTTTGGTTTCTTTCCCTTAATTTCTGCCAGCAGAATGTCGTAAAAAGCCTTAACGTTTTTGTAAAGCTCCTGGGTTACTTGATCTTGGTAATCGACCTTCTCGCCGAATTTACACTCTGAATCCAAAGACGGGGGAGGTTCGCAGGCCTTCGCCGAAGTGGATAAACCTAGGGAGACTGTGAAAATAAGTAATAAAATCTTCATATCTCAATGCTATAGAGATTTGTTCTGAGGGGCAACTTCACAAGCATAATTTGACTTTAAGGTGATTGATTCGTAAGAGCTTAGGTCTAACGAGGAGATGTCTGTGTTCGATCTAAAGTCATTAGACGTAGAGAAGTTAACTACACTTTTTTTAACCTATGGTGCCAAAATTGTTGGGTTTATCATTTTACTGATCGCCACCTTTATCGTTGCGGGATGGACGCGAAGAATCGTCTTTCGCAGCTTGAGCCGATCGAAGCTCGATGATGCCCTGGCAAATTTCTTTTCTAAAATGGCCAAGTGGGGGATTGTGACTTTAGGTGTTATAACCTGTTTGGGGATTTTTGGCATCCAGACTGCCAGTTTTGCGGCCGTCTTGGCTTCGGCGGGTTTTGCCGTCGGTATGGCTCTGCAAGGGACCCTTGGGCATTTTGCCTCTGGAGTCATGCTCTTGATCTTTAAACCCTTCCGCCCAGGGCAGGTTATTGATATCGCGGGGACAATTGGTAAAGTTGCCGAAATCGATTTGTTTTCTACCATGATCGATACTCCAGATAACCGTCGTGTCATTGTTCCAAATGGCGCTGTTTTTGGATCTAAAATTATTAATTCGACCTTTCACGATACTCGTCGGGTCGATGTCTTTGTTGGAACAGATTACGCTGCCGATCTCGATAAAACTCGCGAAGTCCTGATGACGGCCATCAGTAAGTTGGAGCATAAATTAGAAGAGCCAGAAGCAGCCGTTGCCCTGGTTAGTCTTGGTGCCTCGAGTGTTGATTGGGCGGTTCGTGTGTGGGTTAAAACTGAAAACTATTGGCCAACCATGGACGAACTCACCAAAAGAGTTAAAGAAGAACTCGATAAAGAGAAAATTGGAATTCCCTTTCCACAAATGGAAATTAATATTCCTGATCCTATTAAAAACAATAGTTTCTCTCCATCACCAAGGCCCTAATTACCCCGGCTTGTGGTTCAAGCTTCAAACCCAAGTGCGGTTTGAAGCTTAGACTTCTGATTCGATATTAAAACCTAACTCAACCTTAAATTCTCTTAAGGGGTGCTAGAACCGATTCGTCACTCATGGGTCGAAGGGTCAAGAGTAAAAGTATTGGTGGTATGGACCAATAGAAAATAATATTTGTCGTTATCAGTGTCCCTATGTGAAAGCTCGCTAAAGTGAGCCCCCAAAAAAAGTAAGTTCTTGGAATAAAAGCCGCAACTAAAGAACCCGTTTGCGCGAAAAGTACCAGTCCCGAGAGAAAGAACCCCATTATTGGTTGATCAGCGACCCAGTTCGCAGCGGCTCCCATTGTATTACTGTGAACAAATTCAGAGGACATGGCGTACTGGAGGTAGTCAAAGCCACCGGCTATTTTCGGATCAAAAAGACTTTGCGTAAAACCGATTGCTTTCCAAAAGCCGGCTAGCCCATAAATCAAAAAAATTTGAAGTTGCCCAGCTCGGAGGTAGCCATCAAGGTCGCACTTTTTAGCTTGGGCCCTATAGGTCAGGTCTCCTGGAATCAAGGCAAAAAAGAATGAACACCAGACAAAGGCGTGACTGCTATGGCCGAGAATGTAGGCGAATTGAAAGCCTTCTACGCAATAACAAATCAAAGCCCAAAGGATTCGGACACTTTGATAGCGAATCAGTGGAAATAAAAATACTAAGAGAATCATAATGACGGGATTGATAAACGAAAGATAGGCGTTTACGTCAATATCGTTTGGGATCCAGCCATACATGTAGTTGTCTTTGGTCGCCACTAACTGAAAGTCATTAAAGGCATACTGTCGCAATCTAGAAATTAAATTGATCAAAGATAAGAAGTAGAAAAACATAATGATGTGGTAGGAGTTCAATGCTTTTCTCACGGCTCCACCTCGTTACCTCGTGGAGCTGGACTGTTTTTTTCTCTAGAGAAACTATCATCGGTCGGGTAGGTGAAAGGTCCATGGGACTCTTCAGTACGGATGACCTTTCTCGTTTTTCTAAATTCGACCTGATCGAGGTACTCTTCATTCACTGAGTAGATGACTTTAGATTCACCAAAAAAATGCTTTTCAAATGTTTCTTTTTCATACTGAGCGTCTTCACGATGTTCCCTGAGTTTATCGGTCCAAAACACTAAGTGATCGCGACCGGCGAGAAAGTCGATGTGTTTTTTGCCGCGAAAAAAATCGTGATAGTTAATGGGAGGGTCAAATTTTTCATCGTCCCACTGGTGAATGTACATAATCGGATAAACTCGACCTTTTACAGCAGTGTGGAAGAGGGCCCATTTGTGGAGAGGGAATAGATCTTCGATACCGGTCAAGGGCGAGACGATGATTGCAAATATGATTTGCGTGGCGAAAATAAGAATAATGGCTATTTGTCGCCAATTGATCCTACTCATGAAGATAAATTCCTTTAAATGACATTATTCTGCCATATATAGTAAGATTTCAGCGAGTATCGTGCAAGGCCTATTAAGGGCCACTAATATACAGTAGTTGATTTTAATAAACAGAAGTAACAAGTGAAAACAGTTCTATTTGGCATTGGAATATTGAGTTTAATTTTGGGGATCGTCGGAATTTTTCTTCCGCTTTTGCCTACGACTCCATTTTTGATTTTGTCAGCTTGGTGTTTTTTACGGAGCTCCCCTAAAATGCACGCGTGGCTCTATCGACAACCCTATATTGGTCAGGCTCTCAAAGATTGGGAGCGAACCGGCGCTATTCGACGAAACGTAAAGATCCTCGCTGTCAGTTTAATCGCTATTTCCATGACGATCCTTTGGCTAAAGGTTGAAATATTTTGGCTTAAGCTCAGTGTGAGTATAATCCTCTTGGGAGTTTCGGGCTTTATTGTTTCTCGACCCGAAAAGTAAACTCCCAGTTTATTGCATGTTTTTGACACAAATGTGAAGTCACCCATAGGTGGTCTAATTGGTTTCATGTAAATACTAAACTTAAAAAACCTCCATTAAAGTGGAGGCTTCTTTTGTGACTCTGTGGTGGTGGCAGGAACCAGTTGAATTCCGCAGTACGAAATTTGGCCTCCTGACTCGGAACTGCTAAACTGCTGGCAAATGGTTTGTAAGAATTCATCTATTTTTTCTTTTAAGAAGGGAATATTATTTTGATCGACATTAACACAATTAAAGCTATAGGCCGATTCTGAGTTACTTGTGGTATTTAGTGCTGCCAATGCAGTTTTTAGGTATTCCTCGTGAATTTCATTGTCTTGACTTGTTTTAATGTTTAGAGATTCCTGTTTTCTTGAGAAGTAACCATCATGCTCTAGGAGGTAGCCACCCTTGCACAAGCTATCAAGTAACTCTTTTGTTTTGCCGATCGGGCGCTCAATAGCACTTGATAATTGTTCTCGATTCAAGGGCCCCCGAAGATTAATTAGCGCTAGAATTGCCAGGTGTTCGAGACGGTTGATACTTGAAACCCCAGTCGTTGGCTCTCTTTTATCGAGAGCCGGTTTTGGAATCTTCGCCTCTATGCGGCTCCCTTGAGTTTTCAAAACGATGGATTTCTCTTCTTCGCTGAGACTTAGTTTCTCTATAAGTATCTGAGCGAGTTTTTTTGAAAGCGAACGCTTGTTGGTCATGATTAAACTCAAACAAGAGTGGCTGACTCCAAGGTGGTTAGCAAAACTCCTTAGAGAATAGCTGGTATTTTTTGTCTGTCTTTTAAGCAGTTCTCTGCGAAGTATGTCTTTTACAGTCATAACCATAGTCTTTAGTCTTTTCGTAACTTTCATTAAAGAAACCTTAAAAAGGCTTGTCAATTCTGAATCTTGAGGAATTGCCTGAGTCCTGGTTTCAGCTTTGAAACCAGAAATTTATAGTTCTGTTACTTCCAGTCTTTTTTGGATTCAATCCTGCCTTATAATTTTGTAGAGCCAATAAAAGGGGGTATTTATGGTTCCACCAAAAGACAGTCCAAAGTGGAGGGTTCTTGTCGAGAAAAATGAAGTCCCATTTCAGAATTTAGCGACGAGAATGATGTTTAAAAGATGCCAAATGCTGATCAAGCTTAATCCAGGAAATCGTGAAAAAATTGAAGAAGCGGCTCTTATCGCCCACGAGTTTTTTACATCCAATAAAGACTTGGTTAAAACCGATTTGGAACTGATTGCGAGGGGGCTATGAGAAAGACAATTTACACTCATAAAGATGCCGTACAGTTCATTTTAAATAATAAAGAAAAGCCATTGATGGTAGCTGGCGACGAGTCTCTTTTAGGTGAACTCCCCGAAGGAAACTGGATTGGCGGATCGATTCCTTACTTTATGACCGAAGAGGGAGGAATTCAGTCAGATAAGATCGTTCAGATTTTAGAACTCGAGGATTCGATTCGATTCAAAAGTATCGAAAAGTACGATGCCGAGAGTATAAAAGGGATTGCAGCCGATTATCCGAAGAATGGTGTTTCATTTATTTGTATTCCTGGTTTTTCGAAAACCCATGTTAGCTTTGGAGAAAATGCGCTCGAAATCGACGGAATATTTAACTCACCATTAGTTGGCTGGGTTTCTGGATTCGATCTGAATAAAGAGGGAGCCAAGGCCAGTGTGTTTGATGGAAACACAAGACAGCAGTCTTTTGATCAGGCACTTGTTATGCATTGTGAAATAGAAGAGGGCTATTATCCGCGGTTAGAAATTGTAAACCCTTTTGAAGCACTTGAAGGCGACAGAATTGAGTTCAAAGAAACATCCTTTGAGGTTGAAGATGCCATTGTGAACGGCAAAGAAGTGGTGTTCGCAGACTATTTGAAATCCCAAGGCTACCAAGAGAAGCTGCCTATTATCGCCAATTACAATGGCTCCAATGTGAACGTTTGCTTTCAGGCTGTCGATTTTGAAAGTAAAAAGGTGAGCTTTTATGCTCCTGTGGTAAAAGGTGTTGAATATCAATTTTCAAAACCCCTTGGGGATTATGAAAGTGCTTTTCGGCGCGAAATGAAAGATAGCGGCAACTCCCCAGGATTTAGTTGCAATTGTATTCTGAATTACCTCTACTCCAATCTCGAGGGAAAAAGCACAGGCAGTTTCTATGGACCAATAACCTTCGGTGAAATTGCATACGTGTTGTTGAATCAAACGGCTGTTTATCTAGAAGTTATGAAAAAGAATTAGTAGTGATCACTAGAGGATTGCGTTTACTGAAAGGCGCAATCCTCTTAATCAAACTCAAATTTATTAAAATTTAAAAATGAGAATGGTACCGACGACGAGAATCGAACTCGTACTCCCGTGAGGGAACTGGATTTTGAATCCAGCGCGTCTACCAATTCCGCCACGTCGGCACATGGTTTACTCTAGAAGAGTCAATAGGTAGATTTCGGAAAGTAATAGAATTTTTGGGCAGAAACAAGCAAATCTTTTTCAATTATGGGATCGAGTCATGGAATCCGGAAGGGCCCCTTACAAGAGGGGCCTGATGCTAGCTCTCGTACTTACTGGCTCATTTCCCTAAAAAAGGCGTCCACTTTAGATATGGCCTCATTTCTGAAGACATCTGTTTCTTTGTAGAGCTCGTGAAAGGCCCCTTTGACTTCATGGAATCGGCAAAGACCTGTATTACCATGCTGATTATGAGTGTTAACGTTCTCACAGAAATCAGAATGATATTTGAGGTCGTGATCAATGACTTTATTCCCGTTCTCGTCTTTTTCGCCCGTAAAATAAGGACGGTAAACTCGGTGGTCAAATTCAGCTGTCATAACGAGCATTGGAACATTGGGCAGCTTTTTTAAGGTTTCTGATTTTCTTAAGTAGGGGAAGTAAGGCGTAGAGGCCACGACCCAGCCGGCGGTTGAGCCACCAATGAGAACGCTTTGCCAGTTTTCATCACCGTATTCAGTTTCTTTGATTTCATCCCATGAGAATTCTTCGAAGAGATATCTATGGAAGTCATATCTCGCTTTACTATGGGTCATAAAATTTTCATCACTAGGAGTCCCGGTGAGAATAAAGTCCGTTGGCTTGTAGGTGCTAAATTCTTCAGCGGCATAGACATCACAGTTACGAGGGATTCCACAACGTTTCCAGGCAATTGCAAGGGCTCCCGGTTCTGAATAAAGCAAATTATTTAACTTTGTTGGGGCCTTTCGCACATAGCTCAGATAATTAACTCGAATAGTAGGTGCAAGGAGGGCCATCGCTGTAAATGGTGACTCCTGACCTTTACTTTGCTTCGATATTGAGTAAACGAGGGCGATGCCTCCACCCATTGAATTGGTCGTTAAAAAAAGAGGCTCGCTCGATCGACCTAAGGATGATAAATCTTCTAGAATCTCTTCAACAATGGCATCCATGTCGGTAATGTAGTGGGCATAATTGACGAGGTGTTGTTTTTGTTGATCGTCTCCCAATCGTGGAGAGAGTCCTTGCCCGCGATGGTCAATCACGTAAACCGGTGAATATCCGAGTTGAGTAAAATCGATGGCGGTTTCGAAATAATCCACAGAAGACTCTCCGCGGCCTGGAGCGACCACGATAGACCCTTTAGTTCCAAGGCCGCACCCGTATTTACTGTAACGAACTCGGTAGCTTCCATTGGGTTCTTCTAATATTTTGCCGAACCGGTGAAAGGGAGTCGGATGGGAGTAGATGTTTTTTACGACTTCGACCGATTTTCTTTTCCAAAAATCAGTCCCATCGTCACAAGTCTTTCCGTCTTCCATATAACTGATCATGGTCTCTAGCGAGGTCGATTCAGGTAGTGCAAAGATGGGTAGTGAAATAAAGAGCAGTGCAAATCCCAATAGGTACGATTTCATGATTATCTCCAGCGAAATATTTTTTCTGCACAGACAATAACTGAGTCATGGGGACATGAATAGATGAGTTGTAATTTCTTCGAGTAAGAACAAATCGGAACAAAATACCGAACTGTTAAACTTCAAAAGTTGCGCTAAAAGGAAATAAAGCAGTGAAAGGCTTTCAGGGTCATCGAAAGTTTTTCATACCTGTTCTAGTTCTTAGTGACAGATGAAAAGTGACTAAATTTGCATTTCGTGAAAAGCCTACAACTTAATAAGACTTCTAAATCATTTAAGTTTTTTAATAAAGAAGTTGAACTTAACAAAATGACTCGCGCTCTTTGCAAATTTCAGTTCCACGGCCTAAAAAAGGGGCAAATTTAACGAAAGTATATGAATACCCGTTACTTGATGCATCGCGCCTTAAGTTTGTTCGGATTTCGGCACCAGTATTGCTTAGTAGTCCAGGGTATACGGACTAATTATTTAGTCATAACTCAATCAATCAGCCGAGTTTCAAACGAGATTCGGAAGAGTTTTTAACCTTACGGGGAGCTACAATGAAGTTTTTTAAAGTTCTACTCATGCTCGCTATTTTTGTTCCTGCAGCACTGGCACAGGCTCAACAATATGGCAGCCAATACGATGAAGATGAATACGAAGCGGAATACAATGAGCCGTTGTCAAAAATCAAAGCGCGCCAGCTTAAAAAAATGAAGAAGAAAAAAGGTGACGCTAATTCATCAAACAAAATTGTGATCATGAATAACCAGCAGCAAGATTTTCAAGGTTACCAAGGACAAGTCCAAGAACAACCGACGACTTTCATTGAAGCTTCACCACTTTCTGAGTCTCGTGCTCAGCGATTGCGTAAGGCCAGAGAAAATCTCGAAATTAAAACTGAGCAAAAGATTGTTGAGAAGCTTGAAGAGTCTCGTATGGAAGATGAAAGAGCTCGTTCGCAACGACTTTTCGGCGATAAGTTAAATGGTTCAGCAAGCAGTTATGATGGCGATCAGTACAGCCAGAATCAGTATCCTGTAAAAACGACGACTGTTTATCAAGCGCCTCAGTATCAAGCTCCTCAACAAGCACCTGTTGTAGAAAAAGTTGACGCTACTGACATTAAAGAAGAAATTCGCTCAGCGATTTCTGACTTAAAAGATGAAGAAGAGCCAGCCACTGAGCAGCTTTACGTTTTCGCGAACGTTGGTCTTCCTGAGTACCCAGATGTCATTAACATCCGTGGTAATCTGGCTACTGGATTTGGTGTTGGAGTGAAATTGCCAAACCGTTTTACTTTTGAAGGTTCTTTTAAATACTCTAACTACGATATCGAAGTGGTTGATCAAACTGGATTTGCTAATCCATTCCCTTCTTTTAAAGAGATGGATCAGTACAACTTTTCTGGAATCGCTAAGTATAGTGTTCTTCCTACGAAGTTCACTCCGGTTGTAGGTGCTGCTTTGTCATTCACTCGTCGTGATTACACTGACAGACAGTTTGTTATCGCCAGTGGTGATACGTCTTCAAACGCTTTTGATATGGGCTTTATGGTCGGTGGAGAAATGGAAGTAACTCCCGGTTTTGTTATCGGTGCTGATTTTACTTACATGACAAACATCACGTTCCGACAGGACTCTGAAGTTCTTCAATCTTTTGTGAATCCAACTTTCGGAAATCCGGTTGAAGAATTCGACTACTACTTCGCTACAGTGAGCGGAAAGTTCATGTTCTAATCGTTAAGATTAATTTTAAAAAAATGATTGATACAAAGCCTCGATCCCCGTCGAGGCTTTTTTTATGACAAAATTAATAGATATTAAAGATTCACTAGTTTATTTTCTACAGTTCAATTCTGACGACCGTCGGATCCATATCTAAATTAAAATCATCCTCCGATAAACCAAAGCCAGTATCACCATGGAGATAGAGAGTGTTTCCAATAATATAAACTCCGATGAGGCCATCGTTGTCATTATCGCTGTTTCCAACGACTTCCCATGCAGCAACGATTCCACCTTTTTGTCTCATCGGGGCACTCTGAGCTCCAGGGGCAGACCCATCCTCAGAAGTCGATTCATAGTATCCAGGGCGAATTTTTAAAACGGCGTAGGAGAGAACTAAGTTTTCACTCCGATAGGGAAATACAAAAATAAGATCGCCATCGGGAGCGACTCGTACCACCTTTGCATGGTGCATAGGAGCAACTTCAGAAAAGCGACCACGTCCCCAGATAAGGGCTTCATCGAGATCCACTGGGCTCTGCCAGAGAAAGGGTTTATTCATATAAAGAGTTCCGTCTGGTGACTCGACAAGCTGACCATTGAGATAGGTGTATCCACCTAGGTTTTCCTGAAAGACGACTTCACTGGGATTGTGATTACCAAGCCATCTGGAAGCATAAACCAAGATATTTCCATCGGGCCGAGGGGCAAGGTCCAAAAGTGTCTTGCGATAATCAGTTCTAAACAACTGAACTGATCCGTCGAGGTTTCCAGAGGCGGCCTCGAAAAAATCAAATCGATTGAGAGCACCACTTAAAGCGAGGCCCTCATTCGTGTCATCGACTCGGTAAACATCTTCTGTGAAATCAGAAGGGTTCGAGCTGAGAATAGTATCACCGAGATTGATTTCTTTTCGGGCTGGGCGGACATAGATACTGTTTCCATTGATGTAAATTGGAGTTTCGTCAAAGAGTCTGAGTCCGTTCAGGCTAGCAATTCCATCGAGGAATTCATTGGTATCGTAAGCCTCGTCTATGCTGATTTGATCAACCACTTCTCCTTGAAGGTTGTACTTTACAACTGAATAGCGAAGTTTTTTTACAGTCAGAGGGTCGGCGGCACCGGGAAGGCCATCGGTGAGAAAACCAATGGCGCCATTAATGGTACCCCGAAGAATGCCTTTGACCGAGCTGCCAAAGCCATTATCAACAAAGGGGATGCTCATATCGTCGCGCTCTCGCGGGTAGGTTTTAAAGGTTTCTTCGACGACAGCATAGAAGCCTTTTCCGTCTGGAGTGGGAACGAGTCTTTTAATTTTAGTACTAGTCACTTCGGTTCCGATCGCTCTTTTAAAGCGATATCGCTTTTCACTGTCTTGTTCGAGGACCTGAGCATTTTCTTTGATGTCCGGTCGAATCGTGAAAGTACCATCACCGTATGTCACATGAATATTTTCAGCGTCGCGATCGAGGGCCACGGATATTTCGATTTGCCCATCTTTTTTCTCTTGCAACACTCGTCTAGTGGGGTGTGCGTACTCGGTACTGAAGAGTCTCTCCTTGAATAGGAATTGTCCCTGGCAGAAGAATGTGTCTTGGGAATAAAAGTTCACGTCGTCTACAGACTGGGCCGATGCCGTATTGAATGCCGATAAAAAGGTTGTGGCGGTCAGTGCAAATATTGAAAACAATAGGCTTTTTTTCATTTTTATTCCTCTTTTTATTTCTAGAGCTCCCTAAGGAGCAAATAAAGTGCCCAAAGTATTTACATCCTTGGCCTTGTCAGTGGCATTAGATGGGATCATGATGGAACTATGACTGTTTTTCGCACTTTCGGATACAAATTGGCTTTTAGCCTAATGGCTTTAGCGGTGACTGTTTTTACGCTAGTTTCACCCATTGAGACCTCTCAAGCGCAAACAACGCGAAGAGATGTGGTCGTTAGCCAAGCGGTAGCTCGGGTCGGAGACCACATACTGACCCTTCGCGAATTAGAGATTAACAAACTCATTGAAAGAGTTCTTCAGCCCTATAGTGGGCAAAAAAAAGAATTAGAATTTGAGCAGCATGTTAATGCCGTTCTGATCGAGTGGGTTGTGTACCTCGAGGCCAAATCCTTTGGTGTAACCAATGTTACGAGTGCTGAAGTTAAGTTTGCAGTGAACAAAATCAATCAAGCCTATCAAAAGAGCGGAGTTTGGCGCGACTGGGAAGTGGGAGTGAAAGAGCTCAATGAAATGACCGAGCGAAAGTTGATTGCAAAAAAATTCATTCAATTCAAAACGGATTCCTCTCTAGTGCCGGTGACCGATGAGGAGGCCAAGGAATACTTTGAAAAAAATAAGGGTCGCTTTGGAAACCTTCCCTTTGAGCGCTTTAAGGTCAATATTAAGCGCTTTCTCATTCGCCGCCAGGTCGACTCTCGGTTGAAAGATTGGTTTGATGTCCTTCAGCGGAAGTACAAAATTAAGGTTTTCAAATCTTAAACCGAGGGGAAGCGTCTTGGAACTAGAGGCAGCAAACTTTGAGTTCAGCCGTGGGCCTAATTCTGAACTAGAGATTCAGTTTAAAAAGCAGTTGTCGTCCTGTGAAGCGGCTTCGGAAGTCTTTGAGAAGAAGGCGAGTGAGCTCACTGACCTCTTTGCGGCGGGCTATAGTTTATTCGCAATTGCCGATCGCGGTCCGATCGGCACTATCATTTATCGTGAAATCGATGAAAAAATAAAAGAAATTGATTACTTAGCGACTTTACCCCAGTGTCGGGGGCAGGGTGTTATGAAAAGCCTCATCAACTGGTTTCAGGGCCAGTTGGCTCCCGGTGAAGAAATCTGGCTCGAAGTGAGTGCTTTAAACCACCGAGCCATTGCCCTTTACAAGGGGCTTGGCTTTAAAGAAGTCAGTCGCCGTCCCTCCTACTACCCAGATAAAAGCGATGCTATTTTATATACTTATATAAATAACTTGCCTTAGAGCCCTGGGTTTGTTAACTAAGCTGTATCGTTCCATAGGCCCTAATTGGGCCTATTTTTTTTGTTTAGGGATTGTATGCTCGACTCAGCAACTCTCCACAAGCTACGAGGTCTCGCTGACCAGGTGGCCAAGAGGGAGAATTGTGAAATTTATGATTTAGAGTTTATCGGCGCTGGTAAAGGCCGAATTCTCAGAGTTTTTATCGATCGACCGGGAGAAGGTTCGGTCTCCATTGATGACTGTTCTAATGTTTCCAATGGTCTCAACCTTCTCCTCGATGTTGAAGATGTCATTCCCGGCGGGGCCTATAATCTTGAAGTCTCAAGCCCCGGTTTAGAACGACGCTTGCGCGAGCCACAGCACTTTAAAGGGGCTGTCGGCGAGCTTGCCTTTGTACGCACGAGTTCTGCATTTGCTGACTACAATACAGAAGGTGACACTGACCTCGGGTTGCGCAAGCAAGGTGAAGGTAAAATTGTTGATGCCAGTGACGAGCATTTTAAATTTGAATTTGAAGGAGTCACTGTAGAGATTCCTTTCGAGGACGTCGAAAAGAGTAACGTGGTTTTTGTTGATGAGCGCGCTCACAACCAATCGCCAGCAAAACCCAAGCGTTCTCCTAAGAAAAAGAAGAAGAGGTAATTAAAATGGCCGCTGATAGCGTGTTTTCTGATCTGAGCCGAATGATTGAACAAGTGGGTAAGGATAAAGGTATCGACCGACAAATTGTTATCGATGCCGTCACCCAAGGGTTGCTCGTTGCCGCTAGAAAAAAATACGGAACTTACCGAGAAATCGAAGCGAGCTATAACGAAGAGACCGGAGAAGTTGAACTTTTCGAATTTAAAGAAGTAGTAACGCCAGAAGAATTTGAAGACGAGCTTATCGAAATCGTTCTCGACGAGGCAAGAGAACTCGATCCTGATGTTCAGCTGAAAGACTCTATCGGTATTCGTCTTGAGGCCGGAGATCTTGGCCGTATCGCCGCGCAGATGGCGAAACAAATCATTACGCAAAAAGTACGAGATGCTGAACGCGAAATTATTTTTAATGAATTTGACCAGAGAAAAGGTGAGATCGCTTCGGGGATCGTTCGTCGAGTTGAAAGAGGATCCATCGTTGTAGATCTCGGGCGAACAGAAGCTTATATTCCGCCAAGAGAGCAGATTCCTGGTGAGATGTATCGCCAAGGAGATCGCATTCAGGGTTACCTTTCAGAGGTTCGTCAAACGACCCGTGGCCCGCAAATTATTATGTCTAGAGGGGCTCCTCAATACCTAGAAAAACTTTTCGAAGTTGAAGTCCCAGAGATTTATGATGGTATTGTGCAGATCATGGGTGCAGCTCGTGAGCCAGGGCAAAGAGCGAAGGTGGCCGTTTATTCAAAAGAAAGCACCGTCGATCCTGTAGGAGCCTGTGTCGGTATGAAAGGCTCTCGAGTTCAAAATATTGTTCAAGAGCTCAAAGGTGAAAAAATTGATATTGTACCTTGGGATGAAGATATTACGCGCTTTGCTTGTAATGCCCTTCAGCCAGCAGAAATCTCTCGAGTCTTCCTCGATGAAGATAATAAAGAAATGGAAATTGTTGTACCCGATAACCAACTGAGTTTGGCAATTGGTAAGAAGGGACAAAACGTTCGTCTCGCTGCTCGATTGACTGGATGGAAGTTAGATATCTTGTCTGAGTCCAATGCTTCTGCGAAAACCGCCGAATCAATTTTCAATCTCATGCTACTTCCTGAGATGAATGAAACTATGGCGCAAAATATATTTCAAAGTGGATTTGGTAGTTTTCAAGCCCTTGCCGATGCCGATATCGAAGATATCTTGAGCATTCCGGGCTACGAAGAGCAAGAGCGAGCTGAAAAGCTTATTCAAGATGCCAAAGATCTTATTGAAAAATACTCCCAAGAGGGGATGGAGATTCCGCAAGCGCCTAAGGCAACTGTTGAAGCTGCGACCGGTGATGCGAAGTCTCAGGCCGATGCTCGATTGAAAGAGGAATTAGCAGCCCTTGCTAAAGAAGAAGGCAGTGAAGAAGCCAGCGACGAGGCAGCGACTTCTGAAGAAGGCGAAGCTCAGGCTGTAGAAGCGAGCGCCGAAGAGGCGAACGAAGAAACAGCAGAGGCTGCTCCCGAGACTGAAGAAGCAGGTGCGGCCAGTGAAAATGTGGTGCCGCCTGCACCCGTAGAAGAACCGGTTATGGAGGAAGCGACAAAAGAATAAACATTTTCTTAACCGTGGTTCTTTTATTGAGTTGTATATTATTGATTGAGGAGAAGACTAAGAGTGAGTCAACCTAAAGTATTTGAATTTGCAAAAGAAATGGGCCTAGAAACCCTGGCACTAATGGATAAGATCCGTGAATGGAAGCTTCCGGTGAAGAGCCATATGGCGGCCCTGTCTCCCGAGATCATTGATCAGATTAAAGAAAAACTGGACGAAGAAAAGTCGAGTAAGAAAAAGACAAAAAAGAAAACTGCCAAGAAAAAAGCCGCTTCTAAAAAGAAAGCGACGGCAAAGAAAAAGACAACCGCCAAAAAGAAGACGGCTAAAAAAGCGGCTGCTAAAAAGACGGTTGTCGTTAAAAAGACGACAGTCGTACGCAAGAAAAAATCAGTTGAGGCAGAAGAGGCGGCAGAAGAAGTTCAGGCGCCACCGGTTAAAAGGACTGTCGTTCGAAAGAAAGCCAGCACAAAAGCGGCTGAAGCAGAAGAAGCCAAAGTAGCAGCGAGCGCTGAAGCTACTGCAGAAACTGCCACGGAAACTCCTGCTGTTGAAACTCCTCAGGCTCAAGCCGAAGAGACTCCTCAGGCTCAGGTAGAAGCGAGTGCCGAGGCGAAAACGGAGGCTCCAGCTACAGCAGAGGCTGAAGATTCAAAAGTAGATGCTAAAGAGTCGGACTCTGACGACAAAAAGAAAACGACTAAGCGTAAGCGCGAAGTTTCCATGACTAAAGATGGCCCCATCAGTGGTGTAAAGTCTGAACGACGTGGTGGAAATATCGTTGGTCGCATTGATCCAAGTCGCTTTAAAGAAATGCAAAAGAATCAAGGCGGTCGCGGTCGCGGAAATATTCGCCCTGGATATGTGAGCGAAGACGATGCCAAACGAAATCGTAGCACCGGAACGCAAGATGCCTCGAGCCAACAACACCCCCAGGATCCTCAATTTAACAAAGAGGATACACGCAAGGATCGCGATAAGCGTAAGGCAACTCCCACAACTTCGGCAAAGGATCCTTCAAAAAACACTGGAAAAGAGGAAGAGCGTCCGCCAGTATTCCACACCTCTGAATTTAAGAAGAGGGAGATGGTTTTTCAGCCGAGAAAGAAAAAGGGAATGTTGAACCGAGAAGCTAAGAAAACCCAGATCACTACGCCAAAG
Source organism: Bdellovibrionia bacterium (assembly GCA_030427805.1). Taxonomy (GTDB): domain Bacteria; phylum Bdellovibrionota; class Bdellovibrionia; order Bdellovibrionales; family JAGQZY01; genus JAUHWN01. The sequence goes on along the minus strand of JAUICP010000006.1, from coordinate 88,720 downwards.
GCGAGTAAGCGAGTGGTAAAAGTTTACGACACCATTAAGGTTTCGGACTTAGCGCAAGAGATGGCCCTTAAAATGCCGCAATTAACGAAGGTACTTATTCAAAATGGTATAATGGCCAAGCCAAATACGGAGCTCGATTTCGATACAGTATCATTGATTGTTCCTGAATTTGGTTTCGAAGCTGAAAACGTGGCTCGGTCTGAAGATGAATTGATCACTGCTGCAGCTTTTGGAAATCTCGAAGCTGAACCAGTAACGCGTCCACCGGTTGTAACAATCATGGGACACGTTGATCACGGTAAAACGACACTTCTCGATACCATTAGAAAAGCCAATGTCGTGCAAGGTGAAGCGGGTGGGATTACCCAGCACATCGGAGCCTACCAGGTTGAAACTGATAACGGCAAAATCACGTTTATCGACACTCCCGGTCACGAAGCCTTTACGGCAATGCGAGCCCGTGGTGCCAATGTTACAGATATCGTTATCATCGTGTGTGCTGCCGATGATGGTGTGATGCCTCAGACTATCGAAGCGATTAACCACGCAAAAGCAGCCGGTGTTCCTATCATCGTAGCCGTGAATAAAATTGATAAACCTCAGGCCAACGTCGATAAGATCACTCAGCAAATGACAGAGCATGAGTTGGTTCCCGAAGAGTGGGGTGGAGATACTCCATTTGTTAAGGTCTCAGCCCTTCAGGGTGACGGAATTCCTGATCTTCTCGATCAAATTACTTTGCTCGCTGAAATGGCCGAACTTAAAGCCAATCCTGAGCGCTCAGCAACGGGTATTGTTGTCGAATCTAAAGTCGAAAAAGGCCGTGGACCTGTGGCCACAGTTCTTGTGCAAGATGGTACCTTAAAGCTGGGTCAGACCTATGTGGTCGGTCTCGTTTCCGGTCGGGTTCGAAGTTTAATGGATCACACTGGTGCCAACATTAAAGAGGCTGGGCCAAGTGTACCGGTTGAAATCATGGGTCTTAAAGACTGCCCGATGGCTGGGGATCGCTTTGACGTAACTGTTGATGAGAAAACGGCCGACGAAATTTCTGCTAAACGAATTGAGCAGCAAAAACAAGAGTCTATTAAGCCGGCATCTAAAATGTCCCTTGAAGATCTCTTTTCAAAAGTACAAACCGGTGACCTCAAAGAACTTCCAATTGTTTTAAAAACTGATGTTGCCGGTTCTGCCGAAGCCATTATCGGAATGTTTGATAAAATCGAAAGTGATGAAGTATCTATTAAAGTCATTCACAAAGCTGTCGGTGGAATCAGTGAATCCGATGTGCTTCTTGCTTCGACAGCGGGTGGTTTGATCGTTGGGTTTAACGTGAGACCAGATGGTGGAGCGCAAAAGGTGGCCCAAGAAAAGGGCGTCGAAATAAAGTGCTACTCGATTGTCTACGAATTGATGGATGATATTAAGAAAGCCCTCTCTGGTCTTCTTGAACCAGACGTTGTGGAAGTGGCCCACGGTCGTGCAGCAGTTCGCGATACTTTTAGCGTTCCTAAAATCGGTATGATTGCTGGTTGTTACGTTGAAGACGGAAAAATTACTCGTAACTCGTTATTGCGACTGGTTCGCGATGGTAAAATTGTTTACGAAGGTAATGTGTCTTCGTTGAAGCGTTTTAAAGACGACGCTAAAGAAGTTCAATCTGGTTACGAGTGCGGTATCGGTATTGAAAACTTCAATGATATTAAAGTGGGCGACGTCATCGAGGCCTTTATCAAAGAAGAGCGTCAAAGAGAGCTTCAATAGGATTGAATGGCTAAATCCAAGAAACCTCAACTCATTCACGGGGTCCTTCTGGTTGATAAACCGGAAGGGCTAACGAGTCATGATATAGTCGCACGATTGCGATCGGCCCTCCACTGTCGTGCCCTTGGACACGCTGGCACTCTCGATCCCATGGCAACTGGACTCTTGGTCATTCTTATCGGTAATGCCACAAAACTTTCGGATCAGCTTCTGACCGCTGAAAAAGCCTATCACCTCACTGGAAAACTGGGAATTGTCACGGACACAAGAGACGTGACCGGCGAAACTCTAGAGCAAAAGGATTTTGATCTCAGTCAGTCGCAGATCGAAAGCGCCATTCGTAGCTATGAAGGGGAGTTTGATTTAGAAGTCCCCATGTATTCGGCCATAAAACGGGACGGCAAAAAGCTCTATGAACTCGCTCGGAAAAACGTGGACCTCGAAGAGATACCTAAAAAAACCATGAAGTTTTTTGACTTTAAAGATCTCGATATTAGTAGTGACTCTTTTAGTCTTGGCTTTTCTTGTAGCAAGGGGAGTTATGTCCGCAGCTTTGTCCACGAAGTGGGTAAGAAACTGGGTTGTGGAGCGAGCTTGTCCGCTTTGCGAAGAACTGCGAGCCTCCCATATCGGGTGGGTTCAGCTCTTTCCCTCGAAAGTATTCAAGAAAAGCTCGAAGGATGTGAGAGTCAGGAGGCTGTGCTTAGGGAAATCCAAGAAGGTGTGCTTAAGCCGGCGTTTATTGAATTGGATCAATGCCTCCCCGAGTGGCCCAGGCTTCGCATCGAAGGGCTCGATGAAAAGCTCCTTCTCAATGGGCAGATTTCTAAATCCATTTCGCTGATTTTGACGAACTATTTTAGTGAACTAGGATCTGGCCTGGGTGTGAAGATAATAAGTAAAAGGGATAAGCATCTTCTGGCTCTTCTCGAACCCAGTGATACTGGGCGCTTTAAAATCAAGCGCGTCTTTCCTCGTCGGTAAATATCTGAAAATAAAGGGTTTTTAAGGCTCCTTCTTTAACAAAAGGAGGGAGATTCCTATTGACGGTGATGGTCAAATCCTCTACTATGCCGCTTTGCTCTTAATAGCGACAGCCATGACGTTATCTATGGGGCTTTTCTAACCATCCAATGGAGGAAGTAATGGCAATACTCAATTCTCAGAAACAAGAAATCATTAAGAATTTCCAACGCAAAGAACTCGATACTGGAAGCACTGAAGTTCAAGTAGCACTTCTTACTTACAAAATTAATGATTTAACTGAGCACTTCAAACAACATAAGCACGATTATCATGGTCGCCGTGGTTTGATCGCCCAGGTTAACAAGAGAAAGAAACTTCTTAGCTATCTTAAAAAGAAGAATTTCGACTCTTACGTTAAGTTGATTAAAGAACTTAATATCAGAAAGTAATCTGAATAGATCACGTGGGTTCATGGGGGGACCCGTAATCGTTCAGATAAAGTATCGATTCTACGAATTCTTCCTTGAGCCTGCTGAGTGACTGTTCTTAGATAAGAGAAGTCGCGGTAACAGGCTTCTCGATCTTTTGGGCAAATGTGGTTCAAAAGAGAGGTTTTAAAAAGGTATAAGGAGAATTCATGAAACAAACCGTAACAACACAGCTTGGTGGCAAGACGATCACGATCGAAACCGGACGCCTAGCAAAACAGGCCGATGGATCCGTCGTCGTAACTTGCGAAAACAACATTGTTCTCGTAACAGCGGTTTCCAGTCGAAGAGATTCCGATATGGATTTCTTCCCACTCACAGTTGAGTATCAAGAAAAATACTACGCCGTAGGTAAATTCCCCGGTGGATTTTTCAAAAGAGAAGGACGACCTTCAGCTGAGGCAACGTTGAATGCCCGCTTGATTGACCGTCCGATCAGACCTTGTTTTCCTGAAGGTTATAACAAAGACACACAAATCGTAGCTACAATTTTGAGTAGTGATGGAAACTACCCAATTGATAGCTTAGCAAGTATCGGTGCTTCTGCCGCTTGCCATATTTCAGATATCCCATTTAACGGTCCGACGGCTTCTCTAACAGTAGGTCGAATCGATGGTGAACTCGTCATCAATCCGATGCGAAGTCAGCTTGAAAACTCAGACCTAGAGATCACCCTTGCCGGTACTCGCAATGGTATTTTGATGGTCGAAGGGGAAGCAAAGCTAATTTCTGAAGAAGACCTTCTTAAGGTACTCAAGTTTGGTCACGATGCCATGAAGCCTATATTTGATATGCAGGATGAGCTTCGTAAACTTACAGGCGATGTACCGACTCGTGAATACGATGTTTTCAAAGTGACCGAAGACTTCCGAGCGAAAGCAGATGCTTTCTTAAGAGATAAAGTAAAGTCTGCTCTGAGCAAGACTGATAAAATGGAGCGTTACTCGGCCTATGATGAGGCTAAGAAAGACGCTGAAGCGACTCTTCTTGAAGGAATCACAGATAAAGATGAAATGGCTCTTAAAAAGAAAGAGCTTGGAATCGTTCTCGGTGATCTCAAGTATGAACTCGCTCGTTCTATGATCATCCAAGATAAAGTTCGAATCGATGGTCGTGACATGAAAACGGTTCGTCCGATCGCTTGTGAAGTGGGCTTCTTGCCTCGCGCTCATGGTTCTGGACTCTTTACTCGTGGTGAAACTCAGGTTCTCGGTACAATTACTCTTGGTACTGGTGAAGATGAGCAGATCATCGACCAGATCATGGGATCTTATAAAAAGAAGTTTCTACTTCACTACAACTTCCCACCATACTGCGTGGGTGAAACAGGTCGCATGGGTGGACAATCCCGTCGAGAAATCGGTCACGGTAATTTGGCGGAAAGAGCGCTTAAAGCGATTCTTCCCGACTATGATGATTTCCCTTACACTATTCGACTTGTTGGTGAGGTTTTTGAATCCAATGGTTCAAGTTCAATGGGTACGGTTTGTTCAGGAATCCTAGCGATGCTTGATGCTGGTATTCCGATCAAAGCAAATGTTGCGGGTATTGCCATGGGCTTGATCGCCGAAGGAAATGACTTTGCAGTACTTTCAGATATCCTTGGTGATGAAGATCACTTGGGTGATATGGATTTTAAAGTTGCTGGTACAAAAGAAGGTATCTCCGCTGTTCAAATGGATATCAAAATTGACTCAATTACTTTTGACGTCATTGAGACAGCTCTTCATCAGGCTAAAGAAGGTCGTCTCCATATTCTTGGTGAAATGGAGAAAGTCATCTCTACTCCTCGTGGTGAGATTTCTGAATTTGCTCCTCGTATTGAGACTATTAAGATCAAGCCAGACAAGGTTCGTGAAGTCATCGGGCCGGGCGGTAAAGTCATTAAGTCTATTATCGAAGAGACTGAAGTTAAAATCGACATTCAAGATGATGGTACGATCAACATCGCATCGACTGATCCTGAAAAATCACGTCGCGCGATTCAGATGATTGAAGAAATCTGTGCAGAAGCAGAGGTTGGCAAAGTTTACAACGGTAAAGTTGTTGCCATTAAAGACTTCGGTGCCTTTGTAGAGATTCTACCTAACACTCAAGGTTTGCTCCATATTTCTGAGATTGCCCATGAGCGTGTGAGAAATGTTTCTGACTTTATCAAAGAAGGCGATGACATCGACGTCAAAGTTCTCGATATTGATAAACACGGAAAGATGAAACTTTCTAGAAAAGTTCTTCTCGATGCTCCTCAGAAAGAGAGCTAATTGAGTCACCTGTGACCTTCAATTCGTCTTTTAAAAAGACAGTATTATCCAACGGAATTAGGGTGCTTACGGAGTCATATCCGAGCACCCATTCTGTTTGCTTGGGCCTGTGGATTGAAAAAACAGGCGTCCGCTATGAATCCCTTGAAATGATGGGGGTTTCTCATCTCATTGAGCACATGGTCTTTAAGAGAACCGAAAAACGCTCTGGCTTTGAAATCGCAAGAAGTTTAGAAGCCGTCGGTGGAGAGCTCAATGCAATGACGGGTAGGGAGTATACTTGCTTTCATGCCCATTGTTTAAAAGAAGATCAGGCCCTTTCTGCCGATGTCCTATGTGACCTTATTTCTGGTGCGAGCTTTGACCCTGGGGACCTAAAAACCGAAAAAGAAGTGGTTCTTCAAGAAATTAAAATGACTGAAGATGACCTCGAAGAATCAGTTTTTGATGAATTTTTCGGGCTCTATTTTGAAGGAAACTCCGCCGGATGGCCCATCTTAGGGACCGCTCAAAATATTGCGGGAATGGATCGCGACAAAATCTATGACTTCTACCAAAAGCATTACCAGAATCCCGAAACGATTATTGTAACGGCTGCCGGAAATGTGGACCATGAAGCCCTTCACAATCAGGTTGAAAAGCTTTTGGGGCACTTAAAAAAAGCAGAGACTCAAATCTATCCGAAGGCTCCTGCGCCGGTTCAATTTGTCGAAAAGAAGCAAAGGCCAAGTGAGCAAACCCACCTTGTTATGGGGTGGCCCGTATCGAGCCACAAAGAACAAACACGATTTGATTCCTATATTGTGAATACTTATTTGGGTGGTGGAATGACGTCGCTCTTTTTTCAGGAGATTCGTGAGAAAATGGGGGCGGCCTATAATGTCTATACGATGCTGACTTCCTATCGTGATTTTGGAATAAATATTTTCTACGCCGGAACCGAGCAGGCTCAAGTCATGCCCATATCAAGTCTTGTGCTCAATGAATTAGAAAAGCTTAAGACAAATGGTTTGAATGATGAGCAAATTGAGTCTTTCAAGCACCAGGTGCGCGGGCAGATTCTACTCGGAAGCAATGATATGGAATCTCGAATGAATTCTCTGGCTATTAATGAATGGCTTTACGGAGAGTATCGACCTGTCAGTCGTGTCATTGAGCAAATTTCAAAGGTGAGTCAGGAGTCTATCTCTCACTTTTTAGAAAATGATTTTCACACGGACAAAATGTCCATTTATATATTAGGTCAAAGCACTGAATTGGATGTGAGCCAATTGGTTTAATAAACATTTGGCCTGGGTCCAAGGTGCACTATTGATTTTGGACCCAAACATAATCGCTTGTAGATATTGAGGAGGGGAAATGGAAAAACTATCAGTTAAAGTTCTTAAGAGAGATAACTTTCAAGGGGAGCTTCCTGCCTATCAAAGTGAAGGGGCGAGTGGGTTTGATGTTCGAGCACAAATCGATTCACCGATGGCTCTTGAGCCCGGGCAAAGAAAGTTAATTCCCACGGGTCTTAGTTTTGAAATCCCTATTGGCTTTGAAATACAAGCCCGTCCACGGAGTGGTCTGGCCATTAAACACGGTATTAGTTTAGTCAATACTCCGGGAACCATCGATGCCGACTATCGCGGTGAAGTTGGAATTATCTTAATTAATCACGGCCAAGAGGTTTTTGAAATCAACCCTCAAGACCGCATTGCCCAACTTGTGATTTGCCCGATTGTTCAAGCGGACTTCACTGTCACAGACAATCTTACCGACACCGATCGCGGTGCCGGTGGTTTTGGCAGCACGGGTAAGGCTTAATCAGTTCGGACGGCCCACATAAGCTTCAAGAAGGGAGCTTCTGAGGGCAGACTCAAAGTCGTTCACATATCCTAAGTCTTGACTATCTAAGTTGGTTTCTTGGTTGAGGCTAAAACCTTTTACTTCGTAGTATTGCCAGTGGGAGTTTCCGACAGGTAGATTTGTTCCCTCATATTTTGGGTGCTCGTTGATTTCATTGATTATTCTCCTCAGGTGTTTCTTTTCAAGAATCATCTCAAAGAGTTTTTCGTCGGCAAATGGTTTAGACTGAACGAGCGAGCTCTCAGCCGATATCTTCATGAACTGAGAGTCTCTTTTAAAGAAAGATCGAACCATAAGAATGCTGGTGTTTGGGTCGACGCGGACGTTGTCCGTATGGGATGAAGGGTCGGTTGCGTAGAATTGGGGTTTTACCCAAAAAAATAGTTTATGGGCTGGATGTGAAGGGTTGTTGTACCCAATTTTTATAAGTACCCTTACCGCTGAATTGACCAATGCAGGGTCGTACTCCACAAGTGGCATTGCAACTTTGAATCGTGTCAGTAGAGCTGAGTTGTTTCCACTCCAAGGTCTCGGACGCAAAGGGGCTGAATAAGTATAGTTGGCACCAGACATAAGTTTTGAATCGCCACTCTGATCATAGGACTCTGAAGTCTGGTAAAATGCGAACCCTCCAGCTTGTGCCTGGAAGGTTGAATAGTCAGGAATGTCTCCAGGGTTTTTTTCGCAAAGTTGCATCTTAGGATATGTTACGAAAAATTGAGTGTATCTTTTGGACCCGATCCGATTAGCTTGGAACAAGACGGATGATCGCAATACATGATATCTATGAGGCGATCCGCCTTGGTTTCAAACTTGAGAATTTGTGTCCAATTATACCCTGTTGGCATCGCTCTTGATTGAATCGAAATAATTAATAGTATTACCACTAAGACTAAGTCGAAAAACGAATTATCGATTAATGTGTTACGATTCTTTTTCATAGCGTCCCCTTATTCTGACATAACCACTTATTATTATAGTCCTCCTTTTCGCTGAGTTTTACGGACTCGTTTGGCGTGAAAAAAGCCCCCTTATTCAGGGGGCAAAATGGGAGGGTATATATGGGTGTTAAGTGTCTTCGTTTCAGTCAATGATTCGTCACAAACGTCCTTGAGGTACTGAATTGAAGCTAAATTCCTAATTACAATAAATTCTCCGAGCATCGGAATAAGCCATGTACCAACCGATGTACTTATCCGCCTGCGGTGTTTTAGCTTTAATCCTGATAACCAAGTCTTGGCGATTTCCTCCGATGCCCTGTCTAAAATAGGCAGCGTCACCATTAAAGCTAAGGAGTTCAGCCTCGCTATAGACTCTTGTTGCGGAGGCAAGGTAGCAGCCTTTGCTTGGCGTATTGGTAATTCGTATTAAGTTTGATGACTCATTAGCTCGCTCCGAAAGATATAATACTTCGTGATCGTGTATGTCTTGATTGTCCATATCTACTTTGTAGACCTGATTCGTATCAGTTAGCATATTGAACTTTGTGTGAAGCTGATCATCGGCATTGGCGTAAATACTTGGGTGAACCGGGTACTGATTGTTTCTAATGGCATTAAAGTAAACGGTCTTTAGGTCATCGGATGTACCACCCCAATCGAGGATTTTGACAATTCCGAATTTGTAGCGAGAGTAGTCGCAGGCCACAACATTCCAGCGGTTCCATGTGTTGGTGTTATTGCAGGGAAGCCCTGCTCGATTGAAATCATTTTTTGTGACCATAACCCAACCGGCTTTATTGGGGTCGCCAAATAAGCTGCCATCTTTGTCGAGAATTGAGTTTGAAACATGGGTGTCTTTATAGGAAACCCCTTGAAGAGGTGGTCTAAAATCGGCTCGCAGGTAGGGCTCCGGACTAAAACTAAGACTCTCCGTGCGATTTACATATTTTTGTGCAGCACCGATTTTTCCGAAAGGCGACATGGTAATTCTCTGCGAACGCCCCCTACTATCGTTGTAGTATTCCTCCACTTGAGAGAAGTTTTGGAAGTGAACATTTCGAAGTTCAAAAGGACCATCGTAAAGAATCATCCCAAAGAGTCCAGAGCCCACTTCGTTGGCTAGGAGTCGTTTGTTTTTATGGGTAATCGGAAAGGGTCCTTTACCAATCATAATCGAGTCATTCACCCTTGTATTAAAGCCGTGAAAGTGATGCCAGCTACAATCTGATGAAACCGTTCCGTTGAGATTAATTGTAGTTGCTCTACTATAAAAGCAGGCCTTTGAGCTTTTCATAGTTTGGTTGCCGCGAAAAACGGGGATGCTCGGCGGGTAATATTTCGAAGCTTGAATGATCATATCCGTACTATTTCGCGGATTGTTGGCCGACTTTGTCGACCGGGCCCCATCCCAGGTCATACCAATGAGGTTAGCTTTAGCTCTGTTGCGCGCAATACTGGTAGCTGCCGTATAAGCGGGTGTTGTGCAGATACTGGGATTACAGCGTTGGGTCGCTTCAAAGGACATCCAAAAGCCAGTCCCCTGGGAGCCCGCGGAAATATTATCCTCGACGGTATTTCGAGGGTTGGCAATCCAGTAACTTGAGGGCGCCCTCCATCTTCGACCATTCATACCAGAATTCTGGGTAGTGACGGCTTCCGATTCAAGTAGGTGACGACCACCGTAGGCGAGCATTGATAGCATCACCAGGTTACCCGTAATTTCATTATCGACTTCACTACCATTTTCCATAAAGATCCCGTGACCTCGGTGGAAGTAGCAGAGGTTGTTTCCGACCTTAACTTTATTCGTATCGTGGATGACGATGCATCTTTGAAAGGTGTTGTGGACCGATGAGTTTTTAATAAATTGGCCGCTGGCATCTCCGAGCATATGCCAGTGAAATGGGTAACGACCAAGATGTCCAGCCTGTCCCATGAGATCAAATTCAACAGCGTCGACTTTTCCTGAGCCCCCTTTCATAATCATCATATGGGCACCCATAAAGTGATTAGCGTTATTAACATCGGTCCACTGAGCGTCGGCCGTTCTAATGCGAATATTTCTTTTGAGATTGGCAACTTCAGCCGATGACTTGAGCGTCCAAGATTTTGTAGCGCTACTGTAACCTTGGTTTTTACCAAAGTGAGTGTAATTGAGCGGAGAGTTCAGCTCAAGGTCTGTATATGTATCATACTTAGTAACCTTTGTGATTTGTCGATGTTCAGTTTCAAGAGCATCAAAATCTGTCGGTGCAATTGCAATTCGGTCGCCCACGGACCAGTGTTTCTTGGCATTAATGCGAATGACCTGATCGCCGGCATTGGCAGTTTTTTTGAGTTGAACGTAACCGGCTCGGTTGGTCTTTCCGTACATTTCCAGTTTGCCACCCGAAAGGACGACAAAAACCCGTTGTCCAAGTTTGTGGGTCATAGTACTGCCGTCGGGCATGGTCATATTGACATTTACATTTCGACCCTTGGAGATATGAAATAGAATGTTTCCGGTCACTCGGTCGTTAGATTGGCCACATTGCACGAGTCCTCCTGATTTGACGATCACGCCTCGTATATTGAGAGTGTAGTCGCCAGTCGTCTTACACTTGAGGGTGCCGCTAACGACTATAGCTCCGTTAATGGTTAAGGAGCGATCGATCACAGCAGTCGTTCCTGCGGGCACTACAACATCGCCATTAGATTTAATAGGAAGAGTTGATAAATTGGCTCCGAAAGCAGTCTTAGCTAAAAAGAATGCTAAGCAGAAAGCCACTAATAGACTAATTAGTTCATAACTTGATTTTCTCACTATACTTTTCCCCATTATTTCCCCCAATTAAATTTCCATCCGTTCTTTTTACAGAATAGGAGAATAGGGAATAGAGAATTAGGGATAAAATTGGCGAGAAAAACGTATTGAACTGAAACAAATTATTTTCAGAAGAGTGCCGTGATAGGCGTTGCTAGCTTGCAACTTTGTATTTAGTCGATCGACCTTGGCCGACTTTTTCGAAGTCACCACTTTCTTCGAGATGCTTTAGGATTCGACTTGCGGATCGATCGGTCATGTCATTGAGTTGGCTAAATTCTTTACGCGAAAATGGGCGGGACCCGAAGTGGGTTTGAGCCTTAACAACAAATATTTTGTCGGTTAGTGCTTCATTAGACTCTTCTTTTAGCGGATAAATCAATGTCAGAGGTTCTTTACTTCGAAATCGGTATCCGTAGTTTCTTAAATTATCGAGCCTGAGTTGACTCGGATGTAACTCGAGTATCGATCGCAATTTTGAGATTTGTTTATAGGTTTTATCTTTTGAAGTCAGAGGGTTAAAAAACTCGCCCGGGAAGAGGTCGTAGAAGAGCTGATAGATCGGAATAGGACTGTATAGATCTTTTGTGACTGTTTTCAGGAGAATCTTCTGAATTTTTGACATCTCTAGATCGAAGGGGTGGAATTCGATAAGATTCAGATCCAAGCATTGAGTCCGCTTTTGATTACCCGGTCCAATCTGAACACTAGAATTCAGCTGAAATCGAGACTGACTTTTCCTTAAAGCCTTCTCTCTAAATGTTCTATGGGGAGTCGCAAAATAAACTCTATTAAATAGACATTGATTGTCCGTACAAACGGCTTCGTAGAGGTCACATTCGCGCAGGGTTTCCCAATTGAGAAACTGTCTTGCTACTTTACGCACTTCATCGATTCGGTCACTCATTTCTTGATGAGACATACCTCCTAATTCGATCGTAGAAAATGTGGCCCACTTTAACGAGAACAGCCAGCTCAAATTATTCGAAGATCGTAGGAGTCTCTCACTTTCTTTAAATAGTTGGTTCGCCTTTTCAATTCGATTTTTAGAAAAGTGAATTTGCCCAAAAAGCTCAAGACTATTGCCGTAAATCATATTGTGATTTTCTTTGTGAGCCTTTTTCTTAATCTCAGTAAGTAGTTCTTCTGCTTGAGAATATTTGTCGCAAACAATATGGGATGCAGCCAGGTTTAAACCGTATACGAGATCTGCATATGTCTCTAGGCTTTTCGGAGCAAATCGCTCTAGAACTTCGTTGGCCTTTTGAGACTCCCAAAGGCGAAATAGAGAGTCAGAATAGCTCAGTACGTGATCACTGAGTACATCATCTGGTAGTTTAGAAAAAAGGTTCTGAGCCTCTATGTAATTTCCTGCACCAGCAAGACAGGAGGCGTATTCGGCAATGAGTTGGGGGGAACTTTCTTCAAGAGGATCGTTGTAAATCCTAAAGAGAATGTTTGCACCAAAGTGATACATTCCGACCCTTCGAGCTAGTTTTCCTACATCGAGAATTTGATTTCGGCTGACCCCTGTCTTCTGCAACGATCGTAGCTTTTTTAGGACCTTAGCGCCCTGGCCTTTGCGTATTTCGGAATCGGCCTGTTGTATCCACTTTGGTTGGTTTTTGCTCATAAGTCTTTTTCGGAGGGGGTCTTATCCATCTAAAGGTATATATGGTATTCTATTGTCTGGGGGAATCGGAGAAATCCGATGGTCAGGGGATAGTGTCGTGGGTATCAAACTGAGAAAGATCAATCGATCTTTAGAGCAGCTCTCTAAAATATTTATCCTTTTAACAATTCTCGTATTGTTTTTTCAAAATTGTAATTTTGAAAAGAAAGGTGATATCTCCCCAGATTTTAATCAAAACCCTCCGAGTCTTCAACCGATTAAGGGTGAAGCCGATGGTAGTGGTAATGCTGGTGGCTACACTGGAAAACTCGTTGTTACAGTTCCAGCGACGATCGACCAAGGCGAGCGCTATACCATAGCGATCGAAGGTGGAGTTGCACCTTATAAGATTAGTTCACCGCAAGGTCAGATCAATATCTTGAATAGTGATGGTCAAATCTTTGAAGTCGTGAACGACTTTAGTAAACCAGTTCAATCTTTTGAAATTGTCGTTATTGATGCGGTTGGCAATAAAGCAAGTGCGCGAATCGATATCATAGTGACAGATAATGTCTTTAATTTTTCGAAGGCAGCCTCGGCAATGGTCACTCAGAATAATTACCTTCTCTATGACGATAGTATGAATAAGGTCATTGTTTTCGATGAAAATGGAATTCCTATCGAGCTTTTGAAGCCCTACGATCGACTTAAGCTCGATTTTCTAACGGAAAGAGTTGTTATTAGACAGTACGAAGGTATCACCTATATTCTTGATCCAAAAGACAGGAGTGTCCACGTATACGATTTGAACTACAAGTACTCTAAGACTATAGATCTCAAGAAATTCTCCAGTATTCAATCTTCTGTTAGCCTTACTCTTTACGATTCTAAAATATATATTGCAGACTATTTAGGAAAAATGGTTCACGAGCTAGACATCGACGGAGGCTACCTTGGGACCCTGGGCTTAGACTCTCAGGTCATTGATTACATCGCGTCAGTTGCCTTCGACCCAAGTCATCCGGATCGATACTTTGTTTCTGACAAAGGCGGGCTTGGGATTTTGGTCTTTGAAGAGGGTAAGTTGGTCAGTGCTTTTAATTCAGTTATAATGGAAGACGGAACTCAGCATGAATTTCTTGGTGTCACCGATATCAGAATCAATTCTAAGGGAGATATCTTTCTCACTGATGCCGTGTTTAAATCGGGACCATACAAGAATCCAATTAATGGCCGTACTGGTGAAGAGTGGGTTTTCAAACTCAATTATCAGAGTAGCGTAGCTCAGCAGTCTGTAAAAAAGATGTATATGAGGTATTTAACTCATTACTTTCACCATACCAGTTGCCTTTCTATAGTTAATGACTCGATTTCGGTGTGTGATACCAAGCAAAATGTGGCTTTACTAGATTTCGATGGAAATGATGTCGATTATATCTATTCGCGACTCGGTGGATTCGGTACGGGAGTGAGTGAACCCCGACGAATTGCGGCCGATGATGAGGGGAACTATTTCGTTATTTCCGACTACAGTACTCTCGTGGGAATTAGCAAAGATAACAAAATCATGTATCGTGTAAATAATTTTGGGGCAAACAATGAGCGTTTTAATTATTTGAGTAGTTTGGTTGTGATCGGAGATCGACTTTATTTGGCATCTAAGGGCCAAACCAAAATCATAGTCCTTGATAAATTCAGTCTCGAGTTTCTTTTTGAGTTTAACACAGGTGATGGCAATGGATTTGGGTTGACACCAACAGAATTGGGGGCAACAGAAGACTATCTTATTGTCGGTTCCGGAAATAAGGGAATTATAATTTTCGACCACGACGGCAATTATATTCGTCGCAACCATAACTTCGAAAATGGAAAGATCGACTATCCCAAAGATGACTTCTACTGTAAAGCAATGGCTGTATCTAAAGATGGTGCCTTGTACTGGTTTGATAACAATCGAAAACGGATTTATTACTATGACATTCTTAATGACAGCCTTGAGGCCTCTATTAATATCGGGGAAAACAAAGTTCACGCTTTAGCGGTCAATGATGAGGGTGAACTTCTGTTAAATTATGACAATACTATTCAGATCTGGGATACGAAAGCGCTCACAAAAAAAGTTGAGTTTGGAGTTTCCGGTATTACCGCCGGGGCTTTCAATGGCATCTTGGGGTTAGCGGCAAAGGGTGACTTTATTTACGTATCAGACCTTTATAATCAAAGGGTGCAAAAAATTTCTCAAACCTATGTCGAAATGACTGGGTCATCGAACTCTCAATAGATCTCTGAATCTGATTGTCACATAATAAATTTACAATTTTAGCGGGAGTATTCTCTTTCGATTTGATCGAGGGGGCTCGGTCGCATGGTATTGGCCATGGATCCCCAGAACATCAATAGATTGATGAGCCAAACCAAAAGGAGAGCCAAAAATATCCCACCGACGAGTCTTAAGACGATCTTTTTGGGAAGGCCAAAGTTTTCGACCAGGCCGACTGCTAAAAGCATCGCAGAAAAGGCATAGGCGAAAATTTCAATTAAGGGAACAACTCCGGCGGCAATATTAAAAACCAAAAAGGGGATACTACAAATAACGACGAGATTAAAAAGCTTCTCTAGGGAGAGCTCCGTCGAAAAGAACAGGTAGAAGAAGTAATAAATAAAGAATGTCAGTAAACCAGAAGAAATTCCGGCAGCAAAGGGCATAAAGAGGCCGCCAAATATGGCAGTGAAAGGGCTAAACATAAGAAGGCCCGAAAGAAAACCACTGACTAAGCTCGCTGCTGCGAGAAAAATCAAACTACTCGGTAATGATAATTTAGGAATTTTTCTGACTTCAGTCATGGGTCTACGAATGAAATTCTTTAGATAGGGAACAAAGTCGGTCAGCTCTTTTTTAATTTGTTCTTTTGAAAATTCCATTACCCCTATCTCAACATTGGAGATCTTTTTCGGCAAGGGATATTAGATGATCTAAATAGGGTTTCATTGTTTGGTGTTCGGGAGATTGACCTAGACCAATCTCTGCCGCTTGAACGGGCGGGTTCGGATAATTGGCCAAGTTGTTAGCTTTTAGCGCTATTTTAGACACTCGATTGGTAAATCCCGAAGACTCCTTATTGGGTACAAAGAGTCTTTGGATTCCGTCATTTTTTGGTTTGAGGTGTTCTGTGGTGAGTTTTCTGATGCGATTATTTGACTCCACAAGACTTATGGATGCTAAATTCTCAAGATGGAGGTCGGCAAGACTTCTCATTTCGTCTTCGAGAGAACTATCGGCGATCAGATGAATCGGCCCGCTCAGCTTAAAAATAAACTCAGTAAGCTCGAGAGTCCGTTTTTTATTGTCTCTCCAACTCATGTGTTGAACCCGAACATCATAACCGTGTTCCTTGAGGTAAAAAGGGATATCGTTCCAGTAGTTCATAAAATAGAAGAGACTGCGACGGCCCGTAATAAAGTAAACCGGATAGCGAGTGAGAAGGCAGTTGGGTATCAGCTTAGGAGTGACTCTTCGTTTTAAACGCAAGTAATTGACAGAAATCAATCCAAGGCTCACGAAAACGGCAAGGGCTAAGCTGAAAAAGAGCATTAGAAGTGGCTATCCATACGCAGAGTGATATCGACGGAACTGCTGTCGGCCGTGTCAGAAATCATCGATAGGCGTCCAGAAATATCAGCTCCAAAACTGAGTCCATCGGTAATAAAAGTACTCATACCCAAAAAGCCAAGTGTTGAAGGCGTCGTATAGGTTTCATCAAATGAAGAACCATTTCCACGCACGCCATTGAGATCGAGATAACGACCCGAAACCCCGAGGCCCGTGCGCAGCTTTAAGAAGGTATTGAGGTGGGATCGATAAACAAGCTTGAGTTCAAACTCTCTTAGGGTTGACTCAATTCCTTCTTTTTTCGTTTTACCAAAATTTCTGATTGTCCCTTCGGCCATCCAATTTCGCGAAAACAAATCAATTCCCAAAGAGAGTTGGAGTCCACTTTGGGCAATATTGAGATCCCGTTGGCCATCCCGCTGTAAGCTAAAAAGAGTATTGGCGAGACCGAGGCCAGCGTGAATTTGCACGGCCGAGAACGGATCCTTTACATAGGTGACTTGATTGCTCGTGCGGGTTCGGGAAAGTTCGGAAACGATCGCATCGTATCCGTAAACTCGTTCTTCGGCTTTAAGGGGTAGAACCAATGAGAAGGCCAAAATAGCCATAACAATAGAAAGTAAACGCACCTAATTCCTCCCTGAGCTAAGTGACTCGTTTATTGTACCAAAGGCGGAACCAGGATCAAAATCTCGTCTTTCAAAATTGCCAAAAGCCTGCGAAAATTGGACTGGAGAAGAGATTTCTCCAATGAAATTGAAGGGAGGCTAGGATGGCTCGAATTCAAAAAGCACTCTGTGCATTCTGTGGTAGCTCGATGAAGGTCTATGGCCATCGCCATCTAGGTCCAGTTAACTTTCTGATGATTGGGATCTTGAGTTTTTACCTAATGTTCATCGTTTGGGATGATTTTGATCTCAGGGCCCTGGTGATATTTGTTTGCTTGGCTTTTATCGGCGAGGTGTTAACACACCTCCGCTGGCGATTATCCCTTCAATGTAAATCCTGTGGTTTTGACCCTGTCCTCTACAAAAAGAACAACGAAGCCGCCGCTCAGAAGGTCAAAGCTCACCTAGAGCATCGCAAGATGGATCCCACTTCATTTCTGCGCCCTATGCCAAAGCTACCCGTCCGGAAAGTGAAGCCAGGAGCCGAGAAATCCAGTAAAAATACTTTGAATTTACAGATATAAATCTGTAAGTTTGTGCCATGAAGACACTAGTAATAATACCTACTTACAATGAAGCCGGAAATATCGAGTCCCTCGTTCGCGATATCTATAAAAAGAGTGTCGATTGCGATATTCTCGTCGTGGACGACAACTCTCCCGATGGAACTGGCGATATCGTTAAATCTCTACAGAGCGAATATCCACGGCTGCACATTCTGGAACGCCCTGGTAAATCGGGATTGGCAAAAGCCTATCTAGCTGGATTTAAGTGGGGTTTTGAGAAGGATTACGACTGGTTTGTCGAAATGGATGCGGACTTTTCCCATCGTCCTGATGACCTCAAGAAAATCATAGAATCCTTTCCTAAAGCGGACTTTGTGGTTGGCTCTCGATACACTGAGGGTGGTGGAACCGCTAATTGGGGCCTTGGACGAAAGATTATCAGTAAGGGCGGAAGCTTTTACGCCAGAACGATTCTCGGTTATCCTTTATATGACTGGACGGGAGGCTTTAATGCCTGGTCCCGCCAGGCATTAGAGGCCATCAACTTAGAATCGGTTCGATCTGAGGGTTACAGTTTTCAAATTGAACTGAAATATAAAGCGCTGAAGCGAGGCCAAAAAGCCTTAGAGGTCCCCATTCTTTTTGAGGACCGCCGAGCCGGTGAAAGTAAGATGAGCCTTAAAATTGTGGTTGAGGCCTTTTACCGTGTTTGGGTTATGAGATTTGTTTGATCGATTTAGATTGCGTAAATTCTTCATTTTAAGTGTTTTAGTTTTTGGGACTCTATGGGCTCAAAGTTTATTGGCTGCGATTGTTACCCAAGAAAGTGCCTTCGTATTTACGGAGCCGTCATTTGATTCGGAAGTCCTCACCAATCTTGCCAAGGGCAAGAAAATCTCGGTTTCTAAGAAGATCTACGGCAACTATGGCAAATTCTATAAAGTAAAATTACAAGAGGGAATTGGCTACATCGCCATTATTGATGTCGATGTAAAGGCCAGTGGTGGTGCTGAAAACGTCTCTGACAAAAAGAAAAAGAAGCGTAAGAAAAAAGCTAAAAAGAAGAAAAAACGCAAAAAGAAGGCCAAGAACAAGAAAAAGCGTCGCAAGAAAACCGCCAATAAAAAACGCAAAAAGAAAAAGAAAAGTGCTCGAAGTCGAGATCGAGATGATGACGATTTCGATGACGACGATGATGATGATTTAAGAGACGATGACCGCGATAATTCGGGCGACATTTTTGCCGACGAAAAAGATTTTTCTAAGCCCGATGTCGATGGAGAGCCTCCGATTTATTTTATGAATATGATGGGTGGATTCGCGGGGTACTATAATTATCAGGAAGATATCAATGGTCTCGATGCCAAAGCGAATTTGCCAATTGTTGGCTTCAGAATTACAGGGCCTGACTTTTTGATTAGCGGTCCCGTGCTGGATTTCAATGTCGCTTTGAGTTTTGGAGCACCCAAGTATTTACAAGATGTAGCTGCTAATTCTCCCAGTGGTTTTGCGGTGTTTGCTGACCTGTCTATTGTGTTTCCGATCAAGCAGGCTGGTAAGAACTTGTTTTACGCCTCAGTAGGTCCCTTAATTCATTATTCCACTTACTCCTTAGTCGTCGTTCCCATTGGAGGAACAGTGGATGATGCTGTAAACTTCGATCTTCAAGAGGCTAAAGTGGGTGGCGTTCTAGGAGTGGGCTACGGGCGTCGGTTCGGACGACTGATTGGTAAGATCGATGGCCGCTTTTACCTCGAAAGAAAATCCTACCTCGGAGTTAACATCAGTCTTCAGTATCACTATAAGTAGTGAGGCCCTTACCTAATTCCAAGTAGATAACGCGCAGAGCAACACCCTGAGTCGTCAGGAATTCGGGATTATAGGTGACAGCCTCAAATCCTCGGTCCTATACATGGGACATGCAAATTCATCAATTAAGTCCACAAGTTGTCGATCAAATTGCCGCCGGAGAGGTCATTGAGCGCCCAGCGCAGATGCTCAAAGAATTACTCGAAAACAGTATTGATGCTGGAGCCGATCAGATTGATATCGAAGTCGATCAGGGCGGGAGAAAGCTTTCCATTCTCGATAACGGTTCGGGCATGGGGCCAGAGGACTTGCCCCTTTCGGTGGCCCGTCATGCGACATCAAAAATTAGTAAATCTGAGGACCTTTACAACCTTCATTCCTTTGGTTTTAGAGGAGAGGCACTGGCTTCAATCTCTTCCGTATCCCGCTTACAAATGATTTCGAAATTAAAAGATGCGGATAAGGCTTACAGCTTAAAAGTGAACTTCGGAGAAAAAGCTCAACTCATTGAGACGGGTGCAAAACCGGGTACGCAAATTCATATCTCTGAGCTTTTCGAAAACCTGCCAGCGCGAAAGAAATTTTTAAAATCTGATTCGGCCGAAATTACAGCCATAAAAAATTGCCTTAAAGCCTTTGCTCTTTCTCACCCGAACGTGGGTTTTAAGTTTAAAAGTAAGTCGCAACTCGTTTTTAATTATCAAAAAGTAGAGAGTTTGCTTGAAAGAGCCAAGCAGGTTCTAGAAATGGACGAACTCTTTTATACAGAGTTTGAGTTCGAAGACTTCAAATCGAGAATCATTTTTTCTGCTCCCAACAAAACAATGCGAGTCAGAAAAGGAATGTGGTTTTTTGTTCAGGATCGTTGGGTTCAGGATCGGAGCCTGCAAGCAGCAGTCATGGAAGCTTACCGCAGTTTGCTCATGCACGGTGAGTATCCCCATTGTGTCTGTTTTGTGGATTGTCCACCTGATGAAGTGGATGTCAATATTCATCCAACCAAGTCCCAGGTGAAGTTCGCAAGCCAGGACAAAGCCTTTAGGGTGATCAATCGTGGTCTGAGAATGGCTCTCGAAAAAACGCCGTGGATTCAAATTCGAGCCGACCGAGAAAGAGAGCTCAGTGAGTTCAAAAAGAAAGAGGTTCAGGTTTCAAATGTTGAGGCGGCCAATCTTATCTTTAATACCGATGACCTCAATAGAACACAGTTCGCAAAAAAAGAATTTTCACAAAATGTATTAGAGTCACAGACAACCGGTAAAACGACGAGCTCTCAAGTGGGGGGCGGTAACAGTTATTCTGTCAACCAGGCCAGAGCTGAGTACAAAAATCAGACGGGGGCTCCGCAAAAAAATGTGAGTGGTCAAGAGCTCAGTAAGCTTCAAGAAAGCGAAGACCAAGGCTTTTGGTCGCAACTGGAAGTGATTGGTCAGAGTCATACGACCTACATTTTATGCCAAAGTAATGAGTCAATTATGATCGTCGATCAGCATGCGGCCCATGAGCGAGTTCTCTACGAAAGACTCATGAAAAATTACAGAGAGGGTGGTCTTTCAAGCCAGAAGTTTTTAATTCCACTCACTCTCGAGTTTTCAACAGAAATGATCGAAGCTTTGGTCGCTCACCAACAGGTACTGACTGATATGGGGATTGAACTCGAGCAAGCCGGCCCTCAATCGGTGAGTATTGAATCACTGCCCGAAGGAATTTCTGAATCGGGAGCGGCGAAGAGTATTGAGCTTTTTGCCAATGAAGTTCTCGAGCAGGGAGGCAGCTTCGCCGTCGAACGCTACCTTTCCCACGTATTTGCCACTATGGCCTGTCACAGTGCTATTCGGGCTGGAAAAATATTGAGTAAAGAAGAGATGGTCAGTCTGCTGCGCCAGATGGATGACTTTCCTCTTTCAAGTTTTTGTCCCCATGGTCGCCCAGTCTATGTCGAGTACCCCATCACTAAATTAGAAAAAGATTTCGGTCGCGTTCTATAACTGAGTCTGAGTTAATGATGAGAGAAAAGAAATTTATTTTTATTTTGGGGCCAACGGCGACGGGCAAAACAGACCTTGCCATCGAGCTTTGCCAAAAATTAAAAGCCCCGCTATTGAATCTCGACAGTATTCAGATGTATCGACGCTTGGATATCGGGTCGGCCAAACCGACAGAGAGTGAGTTAACGGGGGTGGAGCACCACCTGTTCTCGATCGCCTCTTATCCAGAGCTTCTCGACGCTTCTCAAATCTTTGATCGAGTTATGAATATCGTCACCGATTCAAAGCACGAGTCTTTTGTCTTTTGTGGGGGGAGCGGCTTTTACCTACAATCCATTGAAAAGGGAATGTTCCAAATCGACAGCATTGACCCATCCATTCGCAAATCTCTGCAAAAAAGAATCGATACGGAGGGGGGAGAGGCTTTGTTTGAAGAGTGGCTTGCCATCGACCCAGAGGCGGCACGAAAAACTTCTGCGCAAGATCATTATCGAATTATTCGAGCTCTTGAGATTTATCAGGCCTTCGGTAAGACCTTATCGCAGCTCAGAGAAGGTTTGGAGCGAACAAAAAGTGGTTTAGCATCTCTGGGACAAGTCTTTAAGTTTGAGATTGAGTGGGAGAAAGATCTTCTCAGTCGAAGAATTAGTCAAAGAGTGGAAAAAATGTTTGAGATGGGCTTTTTGCAGGAAGTCCGAGACCTATTGCAGGTCTGTGATGAGAATTGGAAACCCATGCAATCAGTGGGCTACAAAGAAGTGGTTGAAGCCCTTAAAAAAGGTGAAGAACTCGATTTGTCCGAACTGAAGGAGCTGATTTCATTAAGAACTCGGCAGTTGGCAAAAAAACAACGAACTTGGTTTAAAAAACAACAAGATATTGCCTGTCTCTCAGGGCATGATAGCCTTGATGAGCAATTAAAATTTGTTTTAAGTCGAGTGCAGTCCGGAGAAAATCCATGAAAAGCATGACAGGTTATGGCAGTAGTCGTTTTAGTAGTGATGAATACGATTTAGAAATTGGTATTAAATCAGTCAATGGGCGATTTCTCGATTTTCGCTTTCATATGCCGCGAGAATACTCAGCCATCGAAGTTGATCTTAAAAAATTTCTATCTTCGTTTTTTAAACGAGGAACTGTGGATATTTATATCCAGAAAAGATTGGGGCCCTCCTCAAATCAGGTCAGTGTTATGACCAATATTGGCCTGGCTAAGAAGTGGCTTAAATCCTACCGAGAAATTGCCAAAGAGTTAAAGCTCGATTCGGAAGATGAAATGGAAGCAATTGTCCAGGTCCCCGAGATTATTCATATTGAAGAAATCAAAAAAATGAACACCAAAGAAAAAAAGGCGGTCTTAGAATGCCTTTCTGAGGCGGCCGAGGGCTGTATTCAGCAGAGAACTTCCGAAGGAGAGTTTTTACGCAAAGAGGTGAACTCTCAATTAAAGAAGTTAGGTGACCTGGTGGCCCAAGTTGAAAAAATTCGCGAGAAGGCAAATACCGAGCTCGAAAAGAAAATGCTCGATCGAATTAGTAATTATGATCTAAAAGAGGTGGTAGACCCAAATCGCATTGCTCAAGAAGTGGTTATGCAGATTGATCGAAGTGACATTAACGAAGAAGTCACTCGCCTCAATGAGCATATAGCGGCCTGCTCAAAATTATTAAAAGACGATAAGAAAAACCACGGTAAGAAGCTGGATTTCTTTGCTCAAGAGCTGTTGCGCGAAGTAAATACCATTGGTTCAAAGAGTCAAATTTCTAAGCTCACACAATTGGTAGTTGAAGCTAAGACCATAGTCGAACGCATCAGAGAGCAAGTTCAGAATATTGAATAAGTGGCTTAAAATTCAGGCATATTTTCGCTTTTTATGATCTGCATCTGACTTGACCCCGCTGGGGCCTAAGGCTAAAACAAGGCTGTAAAGTCAAAGGTCTGTCCATGAAAACTCCCATGATTATCATTGCGGCCCCAAGTGGAGCTGGAAAATCGAGTTTTGTTAATGCGATCATTTCTGAATTTGATCAGCTTGGAGATACTACGACCTACACCACCCGGAAGATTCGCCGGGGCGAGTCCGAGGGAAATCCCTATCACTTTGTCGACCGAAACCGCTTTTTAGAACTCGTTGAAGAAGACTTCTTTGTGGAGTGGGCAGAGGTTCATGGCAATCTTTATGGAACGCCGCTTCATCAAATAGAGGACTTCTGGAAAGAGGGGAAGACCGTGATCATGGACGTGGATGTTCAGGGAGCTCGAACCTTTAAATCCAAGTATCCGGACTCTAAAACCATTTTTATCATTCCTCCCTCTTTGGACGAGCTTCGTCGACGAGTCATTGGCAGGGACGGTGGGGCACCTGCGGACTTGGAGCTTCGCATGAAGAATGCCGAGTTAGAGATGGCCCACGCTGAAAAGTTCGACTACCAGATCGTTAATGATGACTTTAAGACCTCCTACGGGGAATTTCGCAAGCTCATTCAAGAGCTCTTAGGCCTCAGTTAGGCTAAGACTTAATATTCAACTTGAATAAATTCTTGGAAGTCGCTACATTGTAGGGATTCTGGAGGTGCCATGGCTCGCGTAACAGTTGAAGATTGCCTGGAAAAAGTTGATAACCGTTTTGCTCTTGTATTGCTTGTATCAAAGCGAGCCAAGCAGCTTCTCAAAGGGGCCAATCCCATGGTTCAAACAAAGAGCAACAAGTACATTGTTTCTTCTTTGCGTGAAGTGGCTCAAGGTTCTGTTCTTTTTAATATCGACGAAAGTAAGATGAGTCAGATCGAACAGGTCGAACGGGATCTGAATCGCTGATTTCTACAAATAAAAACCTGAATAACTTCAGATATTTGCCCTGTCCGTCGATAACTTTTTAGAAGAAGAAAGGTATTGGGCAGCATGGTCGACACGGTTATAGCCTCAGAAGGTATATCCGAAACCTCACCGAAGAATTTGCAAGAACTTCTCGACCGTATCCGTGGTTTCTATGGCCAGGGTGACCTCTCTCTTATTGAAAAAGCCTACGAATTTTCACAAAAAGCCCACGAGGGCCAAATTCGTCGAAGTGGTGAACCCTACTTTATGCACCCGGTGGGAGTTGCTGGAATTCTTGCCGACCTCAGGCTCGATTTAGATACAATTGCTACGGGACTTCTGCACGACACGGTCGAAGATACCGATGTCACACTCGACGATATTGAAAAGAACTTTAGTAAGTCCGTTCGTGAACTCGTAGACGGTGTGACTAAAATTTCTCAGATGCAGTTTAAAAACACCCACGAAAAACAGGGTGAGAATATTCGCAAGATGATTGTTGCCATGGGAAAAGACGTTCGCGTTATTCTCGTAAAACTTGCAGATCGACTGCACAACATGCGAACCCTTAACCACATGCCCTACAACAAACAATTGCGTATCGCCACTGAGACTCTAGACATCTACGCACCTCTTGCTTCTCGATTGGGGATTAGTTCGGTTAAAGTTGAATTAGAAGATTTGAGTTTTCGCTATTCAAAACCTGAGATGTTCTATCACTTGGTGCAAAAGGTTGCGAAGAAAAAGAAAGAGCGCGAGCGCTACATTGACGAAGTTAAAAATCAGTTGGCATCGGAACTCGATAAGCGCAGTAAACTAAAGTATGAAATTCAAGGGCGACCGAAGCACTTGTGGTCGATCTACCGCAAGATGGAACGCCGTAATATAGATTACGAACAGGTGTATGATGTTCTCGCCTTTAGAATCGTAGTGGATAGTGTGCCGGAGTGTTATGAAGTGCTGGGACACGTGCACTCTCTTTGGAAGCCAATTCCGGGGCGATTTAAAGACTATATTGCCATGCCGAAGGTGAATAATTATCAAAGTTTGCACACGACCGTGATGGGTCCCAATGCCGAACGAATTGAAATTCAGATTCGAACTCAAGAGATGCATTTGGTTGCTGAACGAGGGATTGCCGCTCACTGGATTTACAAAGAAGGCAATCAATCCACGGCGAATGGCTCTTTAGACAAATTTCATTGGCTTCGAGACTTGGTATCGCACCATCAAAATGCTGGTTCGAGTGGAGAATTTCTTGAAAACGTAAAGTCGGAATTATTTGAATCTGAAATTTATGTTTTTACTCCGACGGGAGAAGTTAAAGAGTTTCCAGAGGGGGCCACTCCCATAGACTTTGCCTATTCGATCCATACCGATGTTGGCAACCATTGCTCAGGCGCACGAATCAATGGTCGTCTCGTTCCACTTAAGACCAGAATGAAAAGTGGAGATCGAATCGAAATAATGACCAATGACAACCAAAGTCCATCAAAGGATTGGTTGAAAAACTGCGTAACTTCAAAAGCGAAAAATAAAATTCGTTGGCATGTCAAAAACGAAGAGCGCAAGAGAGCCTTGGTCATGGGTGAACAGATGCTAGAAAAGGATTTTCGAAAAGCCGGATACAGTCTCGCTAAGTTCGAAAAGTCTTCTAAGCTTTCGGAAGTTTTAAGAAAACTTGGAGCCAATGATCTCGATGATTTATACGTCAGAGTCGGCTACGGAAAAATCGTTGCTAAAGATATATTAATTGAATACGCACCAGAATATAAAGAGTCCGTCGAGAAACCTGTGGTCGAAGAGAATGATGAGAATTTTCTGCAAAAGGTTTATCGCTCAGCTCTCAATAAAAAGAGAAAGTCGAAGTCAATAATCAGCGTTGATGGTATGGATGATGTCCTTGTCCGCTTTGCCAAGTGCTGTAACCCAATACCTGGTGACCCCATCGTGGGCTTTATTTCTCGTGGTAGAGGGATTACCGTTCATCGATCCGATTGTGAGCGAGTCTTTGCCATGGATGACCAAAGGGAAATTGAAGTGGCTTGGACGGTTGATAAAGTTCCCGAGGGTGTTGAGCGCACGGCTCGAGTAAGGGTTGTCTCCCATGACATACCAGGACTGCTAGGAAAGATGACAGAAACATTTGCCACATTGAATATTAATATTCACAATGCGCAAATTCGCACGACAAAAGATAAAAAGGCGATCTGTATTTTTGATATCTCGGTGCGGGATACTGAGCAATTATCAATCGCCATGTCACACTTACAGAAAATTCAGGGAGTCCTCGGTGTCACACGGGTGACTCAGATCTAATAAAGATCTTACTCTTCGAATGATTCACCATTAAAAATCTTTTGAGTCACTTCTACTAATTCTGAGCTGAAATTGGCCTCGATACTTGCAAGGGCCTCTTTTATTACTTTGCTAGAATCTTCTGAGGCCATGGACTCAATTTTGTCACAAAGATCATTAGCGAGTCCCACGACCTGATCGTTTTTATCGAGTTTTTGAAATGGAATTCCCATGGGAAATCCTAAGCTCTCTTTTCGTATATGGTGATGAAGGATCATGCGAGGAACGGATTTATGGATGCTGCTAATTGTGCTCACTTCATTGCTTCCAACCTCGGTATGAGTTCGATAAAGTGTTTTTTCTTTTAAACTCATTTCATCTTCAGTTTTCTGCAGGAGTTCCTCAGGCATTGATTTCAAGCCGATGTCGTGAAGAAAACAAGCAAGACCAATGCGAAGAATTGTTTCAGAGTCACCAAGCTTTGCCTTGGCAGCAACAAGAGAACCAACCATGCAAGTGGCCACGCCATGACTCATTGACTTGGGGTCCTTAAGAAAATCTTCAATGAGCTTTGAACCACTAGTGTCTATATTCTCCAAATAGGTTCGAACGGCATGGGTTAATTCTAGGCTCAGAGAAAGGAGCTCCTCTGAGAAAAAATCTTTATTTATCAAAGTGCCCAATAGGTTGCCGTAGGATTTTGTGGCATCTAATTTATCTTCAGTCGATAGACAGGAAGACAGTAAGGATGCCTGCAGATATTTTTTGCAATGATCGACATAGGACCTGAGGCTGACATCTTTAACGAAAAACGATCGGGCTCCTTTTTTGAGGTAATTGTCGAGACGTATAAAGTCGACGGGGTCTCCAGATGTAATGATTTTAATAAAGCGATTGGTGCCTATTTTGATGTAAAGATCAAAGAGAGAGCGCGTTCCAGTGAAAAAGTAGACGGGATTGACCTGTAAGAAGGAGTCACCATTGGCATCGACGACGTGATTGCTTCCTTCGGTTTGATCTTTGAAAAAATGTTCGGATATTTGTTGAATTCGTTCTTCATTTTGCTGTTTAAAAAATGGGTAGACACTGTTAACGAGGGATTCGGCGGTAATTTTATCTGAAAAATACTTTCTAACACCGAGTTTCGTGACTAACTCGCGTTCATATTTTTCGGTTTCTTCATCGACCGTAGCGTAGTTTTCGAGGATATAAAGAGGCATGCAGGGGCGCAGCTCGTGAGCTTTCTGCAATAGTTTTAGATGAGTGAAGTCGTTTGGATTTTTCGTAACATAAAAACTCAGAATGAGTGAATTTTCATCCTGAAGCGCTTCCATGGACTCTTCATAGTCTCGAGCCCTTTTTATTTGAATGTTTTTACCCAAACCTTGAGACTTGATGACCGTGTCGGTCAAAAGCTCGTTTGAATCGTTAATTAATACAATCTGATTCACGCCTAAGAAAGGCCCCTTCCTTTAACACACTATTTACACTTCTCTACACTGTACATTCTAATATGAAGTAGGACTTTTTGCCTGGAATATATGATTAAGATTTGTTCATATTTGTGGGGAATTGTCAGACTGCTCAATGAAAGGGGTTTTTCACCTATATTTAGGCCCTTAGAGAAGGGGCCATTATTGAAATAGTTTTCTTAACTAAAGTTTAATAGGAGTGTTTAAAATTGATACCCCAAGCCTGTTCTTACAGCAAGCATAGAAGATGTGACTTGTTCGCTCGGAGGAAAGTAAACGTACTCGGCTTGAATGGGTAAAAAGAGCTTTTCACCAAGTTTTACCGAGACTCCCAGTTGTCCAATGAAGGTACTTGTTGAAGAAATAGATCCCTCATCAAGAGTATCTGAAGCTTGGCTCATGGGAACAAGAATACCTAAACCACCGGCAACCCAAACCTTAAATCCACCATCGAGAACACGATAGCGAATAAGGACATCGAGTGAAAAGTAGCCGATTTCTGTGGCTACAGTTGATGTTGATCCGCCCTCGTCAATTTCACCTTCAACATTGAAACTCTCTAAACCCGCTTGACCTCGTACACCAATCTTATTGAGTAGTTTGAAATCACCAAAAGCTTTAAAGCCAATCCCACTCCCAGTTTGTTTCAGACTCCCTTGGCCTTCAATTTCAATGGTTTGGCTTGAGAGGCCGTAACCAACAAGTGCACCGAGATCGAGTTTAGAAGGTTCTTGAATTTCCGAATCGCCCGCAGCTGCATCGATATTTTTCGCAACAGACTTGACCGCTTTACTAGCAGAGACGAGACGGTCTCCTTTTTTAGCGGAACCTTTTGTGAGCCTTCCAATTCCTTTGCGCCCTTTAATCTTTTTGATGAGGATAGATCCCTTTCGCTTTTTTCCGCGAACAACATAGAGAACATCACCTTTTGAAACAGACTTGGCCTCTTTTTTACTAAGAACAATAAGTACAGACTTGCCTTTGCGTTTAAAAACTTTGGCTGCCTCAGCATCAACAACAAAAGCGAGAAGAATTAATACAATTAGAAATCGAGTAAGATGTCGGACCATTGATGCCTCCTCTCATTATGTTAATGGGGATAACTACTTGAGGCCACTAGTTTTTTAGAAGTTAAACTCTTAGTAGAGGGCTTTAATTTGGTCCATCGATTTTGGATTTAAGAATGCATCAGGATCTTCAGAGCTCTGGACGTTCGACGAGAAGACACAAAAGGTTTCACTACTCTTGTCTGGATCAAATAGCAGGTAATTACTAATGCCTTTACTTTGTTGCCAAAAGTATAGGTCGGACTGCAATTGAATGAATTCAAACTCTGACTCTTTTGGTAGATCTAAGTTAATGAAGGAGAAAACATCTGACTTTTGCAGAGTGGTTTCGTACATGCACAAGAGTTGGTTCTTGCTTTCGTTTTCCCAGAGACAGGCTTTCCCATGATTTAGGTGATACGCATTGATAAGTTCATACTTTTGGAGAGTCGTGCAATGGGTATTAGAAACCTTCTCAAGAGACGTGGCATCAAATTCGCCCAAGAAGTAGGCGACACCATTTTCTTCAAAGAACTTCTTAGCTTCTGTTTTGTAGATCGAACAAGAAGTAGAAAAGCTGAGAAGGGTGATGAGTAACATCAGTCGTTTCATGCTGTAATTTTAGCACGATTGTCATGGGTGTCCACGGACCAGGAGCATAAAAAAACTCCAACCCATGGGTTGGAGTTTTATAAGATCAGAATTTTTTCAATCAGTTAGAAAGGAATTTCTTCTGAACTATCAAATGAAGGTTCAGGACCAAAATCGTTTTCAGCAAACGGATCGCCTGAAGCATTCGAATGACTTGATGTACGATCAGAGGGAGCCCCTAAGAACTGAACGTTGTTTGCTACGACTTCAGTCGTGTAGCGTTTTTGCCCCTGTTGATCTTCCCAACTGCGAGTTTGCAGGCGGCCTTCAACAAAACACTGACGGCCTTTTGCCAAGTGCTTTGCGCAAATTTCTGCAACTCGACCCCAAACGACAACTCGATGCCATTCAGTACGCTCTTGCTTTTCGCCATTGCGATCGACCCAACTCTCACTCGTTGCCAGGCTGAATCGAGTGACATTATTACCATTCGAAACGGTTTTCATCTCAGGGTCGGCACCCAATCGGCCGATGAGCATGACTTTATTAATTCCAGACATTACTATCTCCTAATGCGCTTTATCATTACTCTCCTAGACTAAAAACTAGAGGACTGAGTTTCAACAGAAAATTAGAGAATGCTCGGCAGGAGCTATTTACAACGGGGTGTGGTGGGTCGCGTCAGAGAGGTGGAGGCTAAGCCAAAGCTATAACGCACTCCGCTGGCCGTCCGTCGCTTACAACTACTCAGGGCTAAATCCACATAATTATACAGAGACTGGATATCTGGGTTATCAAGGGCCTTCGAATCGAACTCCATATCGATATTTAGATCGTAACGACCCGTGGAAAGGGAAGAACGAGCGCCTCTTTTAACCATAGGAGTTGCAATATCGCCTGTAACTTTAATTTTAAGGCCGTCTTTTCCTTCGCCCATTCTGAACTCTTGTATTTTTGTATTACCCTCTTTCATGTTCGCGAGTAATTTCACGTTACTAAACTGCAGAGCCGGAATATCAAAATCGATATTCATGGGGCCATTTTTTATACCCAAGGTGAAGGCTTCGACCACCATTTTGCTAATTGTAGCTCGAAATTCGCCCTCGGGTGCGATGGTTCCAGTGGGATCATAGACTAAGTTGATATCATGGGAAAAGACCCCTCCTAACGAGGGAGGAAGAAGAGACGCCGATACAAACTGGGCATCCTTTACAAAGTCGAGAACATTCTTGAGGTTAATGTTGTCAGCGCTCGATTCAATAGCAAAAACTTGATCATTACCCTTAGATTGGCTCTTAGATGAACCAACGAGGTTTCCTTTGAACAGGCCAGTCGCACTAATTTTTGCATCGGGTTTTCCGGAGATGAGTGAAAAAATATCGGGACTCGCACTGACAGAGTCGAGCTTAATTTTAGGAAGTCCCATGGCCTCAACTTTGACGTCTTTGAGCTTTATACCGGGGCCTTGCGCGAGCGAGAAACCCATTTCATCATACTGAACAAAGACTTGGTTGTTCGTAGCTGCAGCGATTTGTCCAGTTACGAGATCTTTAAGGTCTGAGTAGGGGAAGAGGACGATAATAAAAAGGATGATACACAGGGGAGTGAAAATAAAAAGCTTACCCCAATTCAATTTGAGCCACCACAAGGCCTTTTTGATTCCAGAATCTTCCATTTTTATCGCCCTTTTCTGCGGGTCGGAGGTTTGCGAACTCTCCGTGAACCTCTTGTGGAGGCTTTCTTCTCTTCAGCTTTTTGCGGCAAGTAGAATGAAACCAATTGGTATTGGACATCATAATACAAAGGATTACTTTCTGTGGCCTTAACATCCATTGACCAAACTTTGACATTAGCATCAATGGTTTCAAGCTTCTCCGAAACTTCGAGCATCTGATTGAGATTGAGGTTGCTGAGGTCGACAGTTATTCCAGAGCGTTGAACATTGGGAGGAATTCCTTTGATGGTTCTGGCATTGGCCGGAACGAGATCGCGAATGGATTTAAGTTGTTCTGGCTGAAGTTGCGCTCCTCGAATGGCCGATTGAACTCTCGATTTCAATGCGTTCCCATCCATGGCTTGGCCGACTTGGCCAATGGCACTGGCTTCACTTTCGGCGGCAAGTAGGTCCCGAGTCATGTCTCTGTTGTAGGTAAAGGTTTCTTCAATTTCGTAAGAACTGGAGTAAAAAGAGTAAGGTATATAGATACCGAGAAGTATGACGAGTGCAATACTACCGGTTTTTATAATTTTTTGTAAGCTGGGCGAGAGTGTGTCGTAACGTTCTTTTAATTGCTGAAATGCCGTGGACTCTTGAATTCGCCCCAGGAGCTGACTGGACTGCTCTTTAATTTGTTCTCGCAAATCATCAAAGGCCATTAAAGTCCTCTCTTTACTTTAAAGGTGTAGGCAAAACTTCGTTCTCCCGGCTTTACTTTTAGCAGGCTTCGTTTTGATGTCACCTTTTTGTTGCTTGAAACGTTCTTTAGACTTTGTAAGATCTGTTGGTCGACTCCAGCACTGAGAGCAACGCCTTCGATTTCGACTCTGTCGTAATCGACATTGAGTTTTCTGATTTCATAGAGTGGGGTTGCTTTATTTCCGAAGCCCCTTCTCGGTTGAGGGAGAACTTGAGAAATTCGCGACATAATAGAAACAGCCGAGTTGAGGTCTTTAACCTTCGCCAGTGACTGGGCCGTTTTGATTTTTGATTCTTGTTCTTTAATATGGCGCTTGATAAATCGGGCTCGAGCACGGTTTTTGGGAAGTTTGGCGACTTTTCGGGCAACATCTTCAAGATTGTCTTCTGCTTTAAAGGACAAATCGCTGGCTATTGATCCCCTTATAAATCCAAATGCGATAAACAAGAAAAAGAGGGCAATGGAGAGTTGAATAGCGTAGCCCCATCGAGCCCAAGTTTTTTCGAAGCTTCGGTTCTTTTTTGCAAACTCATTTTTTCTTAAGTTGATTGCCGGATTGGTTGCTTTTTTTAGCCCCTCAATCGCTAAACCGATTGCAATGGGCGAACTGGCCTCGATTTCTGGAGTTCTAGGGATTTTGATGTTTTTGTAGACATCAAAATGATTGAAGTGATTCACCGGAAGTTCTAGGCGTTGGGTTAAATAGGGTCCCAAGTTTTTAACATGGCTTGTTCCGCCCATAATATCGACAAATTGAACTTTGATATTGTAGCTGGTCTCGAGGTCGACGACCATGCGTTTGACTTCTTTTGATAACTCATTAACCGAGTCGGCAATAACCTGACTGAGTTGGATTTGTTGTTGAGTTGCTCCGACAGAGGTCATTAAAAGGAATGACTTTGTTGGAAGCATTTCAATGGCTTCTGCCACAGAAACATTATAGTTCGCAGAGAGTTTTTCGGCGACATCGCGACCACCCCAAAGGATCGTTCGGGCGTGGATCAACTGTTTGTCTTTGAGGACACAGATAAGAGTTCTTTGGTGACCAATGTGAAGAACTAAATTGGTCGGCTCAGGTGGCTCTTTGACGTGCTCTTCGTCGTCAAGTTCATCCTCGTCCTCGTCCATTTCTAAACGTTCAAGGGGAGGAAGATTTGGTGGAGGTAAATGCCATTCTTCAAAAATATTCGCAAAGGCAAGGCTTTCGACACTGATAATATCGGGTTCAACCCCCGAGTCGAGAGCTAAATTGAGGATGCGTTCGACTTCTTCTTTAGGGCAAGCGACCGCTAAGACTTCCGAAAAGTTACCACGGTAGGAGAGTATTCGAGCATCAAATATAACATCATCGGTATTCAAAGGAATTTCGTCTTCGAGTTCAAAGGGGAGAGATTTAAGGATTTTAATTCTCTCTTTAAATGGAAAGTACTTGTGCTTTAAGCTGACGAAGTCTTGGTGGACCCCAAAAACAAATCGAGTTGTTTGCGGGTCGTAAATTTTTGCAATTTCTCGAAGAATTTCGATGATTTCAATTTCGTGATCAGCACCTGGCGATTGGCTGAGCTTAAACTCTTTAAAACCCGAGATCGAAAAGCCTTTAGATGTTGATTCGATTTCGACGACATCAACTGCAAAAGTTCCAATGTCAATTCCGACACTTTTCATAGAGTATCCTCATACCAGCGAACTATATTAGGTTTGCCAGGTTTCACCTTGGGTTTGTTTTGCTTCTCTTTTTCTGCAGCGTCTGATTCTTTTTTAGCATTCACAATTCGCTCTTTTTCCTCTTGCACACACTGGCTTTTTTCCGCGGGGTCTGTAATCTCTGGCGTTTTATTATTACAGATACACGTCGCCTTTTCGCCCTCATCCTCAATCTCTTTACAGGGATCTTCTTCTTCAGGGTCAGAGCCATCTCCACTTTGGTCCTGCTCTTCTTTTTCTAAGAAACTAACAAGGCGCTCTTTTACCTTATCAAAGTCGTAAACGATCGCAACGATTTTACGTGCAACTTTATCTTCGGTGCCGACACATTCGAGTCGAAAATTGAATTCAGGATCGAAGATAAGTGGAATACTTCCGTTTAAAAATTCCTCTCCGTCAATTCCCATGTCATCGAGAAAACTTTGAAAGGCTTCGAGGTTTTTAAAAGGTCCTCCGAGTTCTGGGTTGGATCGTCGCTCTAGAAGTTCATCGACCACATCCTCAGTAAACTCAGGACTTAAGCCGAGTAGGACGTCTTTTTCAGCGTAGTTGATATTGATTCCTTTAACTCCAAAAATAGTGACTCGTTCCTTGAGGAGCGCAAAAATCTCGTCCTCCATCCCATGAACCATCAAGAGTTCATCGAATGTTTTAAAGCTTTGGTTAGGAGGGAGGTATTCATTGTCGGGAAGGTCCCTGTAGTAACCTCTTTCGTCGCCGCCATTGAGGCTATTTGAATCACTATCAACCCAGTCGGTGATATTGTTTACGAGTTCTTCAAAATTAAAATTACCCCAGCGATCATTGAACTCTTCATCGTTCTCGATTTTCGAAGTAAAAATTTGCAAAAGAGATTGTTTAGTCTTCTCTCTAATTTTCTCAGACACCGACCCAAGATCATTAATATCAATCTTATTCCCTTCGGGCTGAATCGTACCGATCCATTGTTGCTTCATAAGAGACTCGCCTACGAGCTTCTGTATTTCACCTTTCTTGATATTGTTGGTGCTATCGGGAACTGTCGGCGGCCACGAAAAAGGAATCTGCCAGATCAGATCAAGCATTTCTGTCGGTGCCTGTTCGCCTAGAGAATTGGCAGCAAATTGGTAGAGTTTGAGTCTGAGTAGATTGATTTCCATGCAGGCTTCGGCCGCCTGATAGGCTCGCACTCGATTCATTTCTTTACGGGCGATCAAATACTGAGTGAGGGACTCGGATGCTATTTCTGTGGCTAAAAACATGAGAAGAACTGTTGTTACCAGAGCGAGTTGAAGGGCAGACCCTTCTTCATTGCGAAGAATTTGAGAGAGTCGAGATCTAATTCCCATTGTCGCCCCCCGAAGTGATCGGTCCCTCTATCGGAGGCTTGTTCTTTTTTGGTTCTTCTGGTTTGGCGTTGTTAGGAAAACGAACAGACGCCACAAGGGTTCTAACGATGGGTGGTACTTTTTTAGTTTTGTTTTCTTTATTGATCTTTAAAGTGACTTCCACGGCAATCGGAAATTTATCCTTTGAATGGGGTTCGGCCCGCTCCTTGGTACTCCATCGATCGAGCCACTCGTCACGTCCTTCACCAAAATAACGAAAGCTAATGGAGTCAATATCGTGGAGTAAAACCGTTTCGGTGCCTCCTCGGGTAATATCCTCGTCAATGTAGGGAGAAATTCTGCGAAATAAACACAAAGAACCATCACGGTCCTCTTTGTTTCTTTTGCACGACTTTGTAAAGTAGCCCACTTCGGCTTGTTGGGACTCCTGGGAGTTTTTTCGGATTCGGTAATTACTGAGCGCTGTAAAATTGAGAGTATCTTTTGTTCCCTCAAAGTGAGTCAACTTGACCGGAGCCTTGAGTTCCTCTCCTGGGCCCGAAACAATTGCCGGAGCTTGATTTGGATTGCCGTTGTTATTTTTATTCTTGTTTTTATTTTTTGCTTTTGCTCGGGCCTCTTTGGCTGCTTTTACAATTTCAAAATGAAAGTCACGATAGTGCCAGGCTCTGTTTATGTCTTGCTCGATGATTTTTATGACATCGGCATAGAGAGTTTCTTTTTCAAGCATGACTTCAATCTTCTTTTTACTTCGAACGCCACTATTAATCGCCTGTGCAATTAAGAGCGATAGTCCGGCCATAATCATAATCGAAATCATCAATTCGATCAGAGTGAGTCCCGATTCATTTTTTAGTTTCATAGGGAGAGTAGAAATCGATCGAGTCTTCACTGATCGCCCCCTGAGTTCTCTCCGCCTCCAGCGGGGTTAATGTTTCCAAGGCCCGGGATCGAAGGCATATTCGCATCGAAGTTGACCAGGTAGCCCGAGGCCCGGTAACGGACTTGTCTCTTTCCTTTGGTATAGATAACAGTGTATTGAATTTCTCTAATTAAATCCGGCTGATTGAGGTACTCTTTAAGAACATTAATAAGAAGTTGAGTGAATTCTTGATTCTGGGCATCTCCTCCATCACCTCCCTGATCCGCTAAGATTCCTTGGGCGGCGAGTTCGATGACAGAACCCATTTCGGCAGGTTGGGTTTGTATTTCCCATGAGTAGTTTTCTATATCATCAAATGGGCCACTGTCCTCTTCTGGAATTTGACTTTTGTCTTTGATGTATTTGATTTTTGTTTCAGTAATCAAACGTTCAAGAAGAAGGGCCGCCCTTTGCTGAATTTTTAACTTTTGTACGCGACTGACATTGCCGGACCAGGTGTTGGCTACGATAACGATGGTCCCCATCATAATCATAGTTGCAATGAGAGTCTCTATGAGAGTAAATCCGCTTTGATCTCTTCTCATTGGGCCACCATATCCCTGAGTTCAACGTCTTTATAAACAATTTCAGCCTCACCGGTAAGAGGGTGAACGGCGAGCGTGAATTTAAACTGATCATCGGGACTCTTAATGTGAATGGCCGATTCTTCGACAAGACCCGAAGGAAAAAAGTGAATAAAGGCTTTTCCTTCGACAATGGGTTCTTCAAGTTTAGTGTACTCGATGCGATCAAATTGGAGGTTCATCGGTAGAACTTTAGGTTCTTTGAAAAACCTTTCGTCCAAAGAAAAACCAAAGAGATTGTCGACATCTTGATCGTCTTTAAGCTCTCTTTCGATATCTTCTTTTTGATCATCCGAAAGTAGGGTCACTCTTTCAGTAGTGGCTTCGACCCAAAAACGATATTGGGGATCTTCAGCATCTTCATTTGGGAACTCGAGAACGAGTCTCAATGTTTGGTTAGAGATCCGTGCTCGGGACCTCAGGGTTCTAGTTAATACTTTGAGTTTGCGAATTTCAGAGCGTATCTCTCTTCCGGGGTCGTTGAGAGAGGGGAGGGCAATGGCGAAAAAGGCCGCAATGATAAAGAGAACCACCATGATTTCAATGAGGGTGAGTCCCTTTTCATCTTTACGTAAATGAGAGAAAGTTTCGTAAACGTTCACACCTGGTAGTTTACATTAAAATGGCCTCAGACCCATGCAAAATTGCGTAAAAATCCCTTTGATTTTGCCTATTAAAACCGGATTTCAGCACAAAAAAAAGAGCTCAAAACGAGCTCTTTTTCTAAGAGATAAATTGCACAAGTTTGTGCTCGTTCCTATTCGTAATAAATGTCTTTGTTGTAGCCTTCACCTTCCTCTTTACGGTCTTTGCCCAAGGAGTATAGTGTGTAGGTTGAGCCATCAGACTCATAGACATAGTCATTCTTCCACGGATCTTTAGGTAATTTCTTAAAGTACGGAGTAGGGCCCCAGTCATCACAGGTGGGAG
Source organism: Bdellovibrionia bacterium (assembly GCA_030427805.1). Taxonomy (GTDB): domain Bacteria; phylum Bdellovibrionota; class Bdellovibrionia; order Bdellovibrionales; family JAGQZY01; genus JAUHWN01. The sequence goes on along the minus strand of JAUICP010000006.1, from coordinate 51,344 downwards.
CCACTTCGGGAGCGTTGATAAGAGCTTCTAGGCCCTGATCCGTCGTAGGATATATTCCGCAGTCTGCCGAGTATTCGTCGAGTTTACCGGCGATGGTTCCCATTTGAATCTTTGCTTGCCTAACATTTGCCTTATCGAGTGCACCAAAGACTGTAGTACCTAAGATAGCAGCGAGACCCGCCAGAATCGCAAGAACGATCATAATTTCAACGAGTGTGAGTCCCTCTTCATTTCGCAACATTGTGTTCCTCCAAAAAACTTTTTTTAAGGATACCATTTTAACCTCCGAAGTTCGCCATTTCAAACATTGGGATGAGCATTGAAAATACAATGACAGCAATGACGCCACCCATAACAATGATGAGTAGAGGCTCTAGAATGGATGTGAGACCTGCGACAGCGTTTTTGACCTGAAAGTCATAGGAATCACTGACTTGTTCCAGCATATTTTCCAGTTCGCCAGTTTTTTCACCAATATTGACCATGTGAATTACAATGGGCGGAAACTGCCCCGACCTTTTCAATGGTCCTGCGATATTCTCCCCTTCGGAGATGTTGTCGCGAGCATCATCGACGGCCTTAGCAATCGTATTGTTATTTACAACGTTACGGACAATATCCATGGCGTTGAGCATGGGGACGCCCCCATTGAGCAATGTCGATAATGTTCTTGTAAAACGGCTCACTGCTATCATTCGTGCTAGTTTACCAATGAGAGGTAGTTTTAAAACGATGGCATCATTTGTTTTACGTCCATTTACAGAGTTCTTCCAATTGTTGAAAATAAAGGCAGAAAGACCGATTCCCGCGATGATAAAAAGCCAATAGTTTACCAATAAACCGCTAAAATCGATGACCATTTGCGTGTACCAGGGGAGTTCCATACCCGCATCCTCAAAAATGGCGGTCATTTTAGGGACCACGAAAAGGAACATTACAGCCAAGATACCCAACATAAATATGATCATGATCACTGGATAGGCGAGGGCACTGGTAATTTTTGATTGGAGTTCATTTTGGGCTTCTTTAAATTCTGCAAGTCGAATCAAGATTGTATCGAGAGTTCCCGAAGTCTCACCGGCTTCACACATGGATACGAAAATTGTATCAAACATCTTTGGGTATTTTCTGAGGGCTTTGTGAAAGGTAGAACCCTCGTTAACCATGTTTTTGCAATCGTAGAGAGCATCCTTGAGTATAGGATTTTCCATCTGATCGGCACAGGCCCCAATACTTTCCACAAGGGGGATATTGGCGCGTAGGAGAGTTGCCAATTGTCGAGTCATTAAAGATATATCTTTAATACCGACGCTTTTATTATTGGCAACTTTGCTCTTGGCCTTCTTTTTTGTCTTCGACTTATCTTTGATTTCGACAACGTAGACGCCTTGCTTTTTAAGTTTAGTTCGGGCCACTCGCATATTGTCCGCATCAATGGTTGAGCGGATATTTCGTCCCTTTTTATTGAGGCCTTTATACTCGTAAACAGGCATAGGATTCCTTAATAGAATTTCTTAAAATATATCGAAGTTCAGCCTTACAAATCAACTTGCGTATTGGCGAGAACCTCTTCGATCGTGGTAATTCCCTTTAATACTTTTTGGATCCCGTCATCTCTAAAGGGGATCATGCCCTGCTCAATGGCTTTCTTTTTAATTTGTCCAGAATCTTTTCGCTGCATAACAAGAGTTCGAACCTCTTCAGTTACCAATAGGAGTTCTTGAATGAGAGTTCGACCTGAATATCCTTTACCATTGCAGTGATCGCAACCAACTGCTTTGTGGATATTAGCGCCTTGGACTTGTTGGCGCGTCATTTCAATATTTGCTAAGTCGAGATCTGTTGGCTCATAGGGCTCTTTGCAATGGGGGCAAAGGACGCGGATAAGTCGTTGAGAGATGACTCCGAGAAGTGATGTTGCGATAAGAAAAGGTTCACAACCCATATCAATGAGTCGGGGGAAAGCTCCGGAAGCGTCATTGGTGTGAATTGTAGATAAAACCAGGTGACCCGTGAGTGAAGCGTTAATTGCGATTTCTGCTGTCTCTAGGTCACGAATCTCCCCAAGCATTACAATGTTGGGATCTTGACGAAGAATAGCTCGAAGTCCAGCGGCAAAGGTCAGTCCAATTTTTGAGTTCACCTGGATCTGGCCGATACCGGGGATTCGTTGCTCCACCGGATCCTCGACGGTAATGATATTGGTTTCAATATTATTGAGCTTTTGCAAACTCGCATAAAGTGTCGTCGACTTACCAGAACCGGTAGGTCCTGTGACTAATATGATGCCATAGGTTCTTTGCAGTAGCTCTCCGAGTTCTTTCAAGCTCTTCTGTGAAAAACCGAGTTGCTCTAACTGAAGAATGACATTCGAGCGATCTTGAAGACGCATAACCAGTCTCTCACCAAATGAAGTGGGGACTGTGTTGAGACGAATATCGATATCTTTTCCACCAATCTTAATAGGAATTCGGCCATCCTGTGGCAGTCGCTTTTCTGCAATATTGAGATTTCCCATTACTTTTATTCTCGATGTAATGGCATTTTGCAGTTTTTTCGGCGGTTTAAAAACATCGTAAAGCGTTCCATCGATTCGGAATCGTACGACCATATTTTTTTCATAAGGCTCGATATGAATATCTGAAGCCTTTTCTTTAACAGCTCGAAAAATAAGAGTGTTTACCAGCTTGATGACTGGTGCATCGTCTTCTCCTGATTCGAGAAGATCGATGATCGGATCGTCGAGATCGTATTCCTCTTCTTCAATCTCGTCGAGACCTTCGAGGGCCGATGTTCCCTTTTCGTAGACACGATCAATGGCATCTAGAACTTTTGTCTTTGTAGAAATTAGAGGTTCGATTCGCTTTTTAAAGAGAGCTCTTAAATCGTCATAGACCTCTGTATTGAGGGGATTTGTCGATAAAACGATAACTTTTCTATCGTCCGCTTTAAACGGAAGAACCTCATGGGCTTTGGCAAATGAAATCGGGATATCGTTGATAAGCTCCACAGGTATGTCGTTCACCGGAATATCTTTGATAAACTCAAGTTCCATTTGTCGGCAAACTTCAGCCAAGATGTCCTCGGGGGCGTGCATTCCCTTTTTTTCGATAGCTTCTCTTAAGACGAGCCCACTGTCGCTTTGCATATTGAGAACGGAGATGGCCTGATCTTTTGTCATCCCCGAATTTTTGGACAGTATGTTTTCAATAGCTGCTGTTGTCGTTGCCATTTAAATAAAACTCCAAATTCTATTCCTCAAAAATGTCCTCATCAGTATCACCATCTTGAACTTCTTCGAGAGGAGCTTGTTCGAGATCAAGCTCTAGTTTTTCTTGGGGCTCTTCAAAAACTTCTTGTTGTTGATTCTCTACAGGGGCGTCATCGATGCCATTCTTACCGAGTTTAAGTCTATCAAAAAGTGCGCCATGGGGATCATTACCCTCTGTAAAAGTTTGTATAAAACGGGCTCGAGCATCGATCTTTTCGTCGAGAATCGCTTTGGCGTGAAGAGGGTTTCTGATAATTCTCGGAGTGAGAAAGATCATCAGGTTTACCTTTTGGCTCGTAGTACTACGACCTCTAAAAAGCCAGCCAAGAATTGGAATGTCACCGAGAAGAGGAACCTTTTGCTCCTCTACGCGCTCAACATCTTTCATCAATCCACCGATGACTGCCGTATCTCCGTCGCGAAGAACAATATTTGTCGTTACCTCGCGAATTGAACGGCCCTGGGCATTTCCTTCAAAGCCTTGAACAACATTGTTGTTAATTTCAGTGATCGACTGATCAATGTTCAATCGAACAATGTCCGAGTCGGGACTAATGAAAGGCTTAATTTTTAATTCAATAGCGGCTTCTTTAAACTGGATGCTGTTATTCTGAATTCCGTTTGTGCCCGTGCTCGTATTATTGGCTACAGGAACATCGTCACCGACTTTAATTTTTGCCTCTTCGTTATCGAGGGCAATAATTTGCGGAGTCGAAAGTACATTGGATTCGGTGTAGGTTTTGATGAAGTCAACAAAGCCGACAAGCTCTTTAATTCGAATATTTCCAGTTGGAGTTTCCACCTCGATGGTGTCTCCGCTTCCGAAACCAAGAATAGCCCCGGTTTTGGCTAAGTCGAAGAGGCTTGTCACTCCGCCTGAGCTGAAACCGACGCGGAGAGGTGTTTGAGCCCCGTCACCATCTCCAGATTTAATAAACTGAAAGGCGTTAACATTGTAATTAGACGAGTCCTGAATGTTCATCTCGAGGATGATGGCCTCAACATAGACTTGGTCTTTTGCGATATCAATTTTATCGAGCAGTTGGAGAACGGTTTTATAATCCTGTTTATTGGCCGTGATAATTAAGCTATTAGTGTTTTCATCGGCCACAATTTTAACATCGCCACCAAAAATGGGTCGAGACTCTTGAGCTGGGTTGGTATTGGCGTTTTCACGATTTGAAGTCTGCTGTTGCTTTTGCCTTTTCTTTTCTTCCTCTTGGGCTATCCCAGAGAGGGTTTGGGCAATGAGCTTAGCTTCTCCATTTTTAACATAGTAAACATAAACACCACCACTCTCTGATGGATCGAGTGGGTAGTCGAGCTGACGAACGAGTCTTTGAATTCTTTTAATGCCAGCATCATTACCGAGTACGATGATGGCATTAGTACGATCATCAGAAGTTACAATTGAAATTGATTCTGTCACTGAACCTTTAGTGGCGCCCGAGTCTTTGTTGTTCGAGCGTCTGAATCGGCTCGAAGAGCGAAACCTTCCGCTTCCGCCGGTTTCTCCTTTATTGATGATCGTATTTACAAGTTCAGCTATCTTTTTAGCTGTCGCGTTTTTGATGGGGATCACTTCAAGTTTTTCTTCAAATCCAGGGCGATCGAGCTCGGTAATGATTTTCACCATTTTTTCAACGTTTGAACCATAGTCAGAAATAATCAATGAGTTGGTGGGCTCATAGGGAGTCATTTCACCTTCTTTTGAAGGGAGAATACGGAGTCGCTTATTGACTTCATCAGCTGAAATGTAGCGAAGCTTTAGGATTCGCGTAATCATCTGATCACTATTTGGAAAGTAATCGCCCGTATAAGTTTCGATAGCATCGCGACCGGCGTTCCTAGAGGATTTAATCTTTAAAAAGCGTCCTGCGGGTACAACGGTAAACCCATTGATGGCTAGAGCTGAGAGAAAAGCTTTCCAGGCTTCAGCAATTGTAATTTGCGAAGGAGCGATAATAGTGATTTTTCCGCGAACACCAGGGTCTACAATGAAGTTCTTTCCCGTTAACTTTGAAATCGCCTTGATAACATCTGAAATCTCAGCATTGGGGTAATCAAAGCTCTCAATAAGGTCGGGAAAATTTTCGTTGGTGATGTCCTCGGGGTTTGCTGTGGCAAAGTCCATCTTATTTTCTTCAGACTTTCCGGCCTCTCCTTTAGCTCCATCCTTTGACGCATTCTCTTCCGCTGGTTGAGTACCGAAGCGACCGGACTGAGCTTGAGCTTGGGTCATTACGATAGAGCACAGTAAAGCAAGAAATGTGTAGTAAACGCATCCTGTTTTTTTCATTGCCACCTTCCTTTGTGGGCTTAATCGATAAATGTCAGACGTAAATCAAAATCACTATTTTCGCGATTAAAAGTTAGTACAATTTCATCTTGGCCTTTGAATTCATTGATAGCTTTTAGCATGGCCATTGGGTTATCCATGCTTTGGCCGTGAATCCTAGCCAAAATATCGCCTTCTTTAATTCCTAGTAGGTGAAGAAGGCCATTTCCTTTAACGGAAACTATTTTAAAGCCATTGAGTTGATTTGTATCACCATTCATATTGGGAACGACTCGACCTTCTGAAAGGACAGCCTCGGGAGTAATCTTTAAATCGTCAATCTGCTTTCTTGAGAACTGAAAATGGTTGCCCTCAAGCTTTTTGACAGCCTTTTCCCAATTGACGGGAGAGCTTTCGCTTGTACCTTTTGCAGAGTCGGGTCGGTTCGCCTCGAGGTCTTTTGCCATATCAGGAACATTTGCGATGGTTTCAATAGCTTTAGTCACTCTATAGAACTCATAAGTAACATAGGCGATCGCACCTAAACCAATAACAACAGAAAAAGCTGCAATGATAATTATCAGCTTTCGGTTGCTTTTCTTTTTTTGTTCTTGGTCAGTTTTCATATTACTCAATCGTATAGTTAAAGGTCTCTACGCTTCCACCACGTTCTACTTCGATAGAAATTTCATTGGAGTTTTTAAGGGCGTTGTACATCTGCATGGCCTTAGCCGGGCTATTGATCGACTCACCGTTGACGTTTTTAATAACGTCCATTCGCTTGATGCCCAATTTTGTGAAGATGGAATCTTTCTTAATATCTACGATCCTATACCCATCAACCTGGCCACCAGAACCAGGGATGATATTGGGAACGGCGCGAGCTTGCTGTAAAAGGTTCGTAAGATTAGCTGTGTACTTCTTAATCGTATCTCCACTGATTCGAAAGTCTGTTTCGGTATCGGCGATAACCTCTCCTGAAGTTTTCTGAGGAGTCGGAGTTGTTCGTTTAGCCACACCGAAATTGATCTTTTCGTCGACTTTCAGCTCAACATACTCAAGGGCCGAATTGCGGAGGTTTCTAAAAATAACTTTTCCCCGTTCGATCTTAAGGATTTCTATTCGAGCGGGACCGACGTTTGAGATGATTTCACCCTGTTTGACGGGAATGATCTCGTTTTTACTGCGTAGGTTAATAGTCGCGATGGACCGAGCTTCATTATTAGAGACTATGGTTCCGCCAAGCACAATGGGGAGTCGAGTGAGAACGGGATCACGGGTCGGAGTTTGCGTAGGTTCATTCGATTTGGACTGCCCAAATGGAGGAGCTATTTCTCCTTTTCCAGAAAAAATATTTTTATCTCGCAGAGTACCTGTTTTCGTGGCTTGAAGTCTTCCGCCCGAACGGCGCGCCAGTTTCTTGGGAGGCGTTTGATTGGGGAGCATGAGTTCTCGCGTTGAGAGAACTACCGTATCCGCAACCATAAAACTAACGGCTCCCAAAAACACATAAATGTAGAGAGACTCTAGTGGTGGTCGCGGGACCTTAAGTAAACTTTCTGATTTTTTAGCATCCCTGCTTCGTTTTGAACTCATCCTCGAGAACGTGCCCCTATTAAAAAGTGAGTTAACTCATTCCATTGTAACTCTTCTTTTGTCTACGAACATAAGTGTAGCAGAGACAGAGGTCTCGATGCAAAAAAAACTCAAGTTAAATCGGGGATTTGTGTCTCCGTAAAAGTTTGAAAATGGACAGTATTACAAGTCGCATCATTTAGGTTTTTTCCATTCTTCAAGTCAATTCTTAAGCTCGACTTTAATCTTGTAATTCTTTCTTCTCTTGAGAAAAAAAGTGAAGTTCGTTTTTGGCAAGGTAACTGCGTGTGGGCCCTAATTTGCCCATGAGCCTATAAAAACTTCCAAAACAATTGATAGCGCTTCGGTACGCATATTGCTCTTAACCTAAAAGCAGGACATTTGTCGTAAGCTTTTGAAAAAAAATACAACTACAGGGGTTGGAATGAGTTTGAGTGCCGTCGTATTTGCAGGAATGAATGGATTGGATCAAGAGGAGATCCGAAAAGCTGTCGTAAGGATACCCGAAGTTTCCATTCGAGTTAAAGAAGCTCAAAAAATAATCGATCGTTGTTTCGAAGAAAGTTTCGACCTTCACTCCTATATAGTGTCTCCGCAATCGAGCTTTCTTCACAATATCCGTTTGAAGAGTTTAGCCTCTGCCATCGTTCAAATTGGGCTCTATGAGCGCTATATAAAATTTAACTTAAAGCCTAATTTCATAGTTGGGAACTCTAATGGTGATTCTGCTCTCAATGTGATTAGTGGTCAGCAAAGCTTTCAAGAAATGATTATCAACAACTCAAGCCTGAACCTAGAGCAGGCTGGTAGTGAAGTCGATACGAGTAATGTGACAAACTTGGTCCTTTCAGGTGTTTCTCTTGAAGAGTACAAAGTTGTTTCTTTAGATTTAGAAGAAGAGCGGGATTTAAAGAAAATTAATGAGAAACAAATGGATTTTCAGGAGATCTTTAAAGACCTCGTCTGTGAAAAAGATGTGAAACGCTTTATCAATATTGGTCCTTCCATGCCATTGGTAAACGAATCTATGCGCAATAATTGTTTTGTTGAACTTCAGCTCTGCGACTCAATCGAAATGGACCCAATGCTTAATTGGTTTTGGACTGACTCTCGATTAACGCTTTCAAGAAATATTTCTTAAATTTCTGCGAGTTCTAAATCTGGAGCTGGTGACCAGGGGTTAGGCCTTAGAAAGTCTGGGAAGTTTTGCTGGGGCCGAAGGACCGAGTAGAGTCCATAGGGTATTTGCGCGAAAATATAGGACCGTGGTGGTCGTAGGTTGTAATCACCTTTAAAAGTTCCATAGAGTAAAAATTGTCGATCGTTGAGCTTCTGATAGCAATTTTCGAGTAAAGCATGAAAGATATCGGGATTGTCGGCCGCAAGGTGAGTCAAGATCACAGGTTCTATGGCGTCTCCGACTGAAGGCAACTTATTGGCAAAGCCAAGAAGACTTGCATAGATCAATCCCTGGTAGAGCAAGTGGCTTCTTCCCGAATATTCATGGATTTTGTAGGTTTGAATGTGCTCCGATTCCCATGGAGCCACGCACCCACAAATATTCCCGTCGGCGTCTTTTGCGATAATAAAATCGCTCCAGTCGAGGCCCCGCCAATTTTTGATTCGGTGGATGAACTCTTCGAAGCTCAAGGGGAACGACAAGGTTTTGCCCTCTTTTTGCGCCTCAAGATAACTGTGAATCTCTTCAGCATCGTTGATATCGGCGTTTCTGATGGTCAAAGATGTAATAGGTTCTTCACCGAGGAGGGGCCATTTGCCGTGAATACTGACGGCATAAAATTGTCTAAACAGATAGTAGCGTGGAAGCTTTCGACGAGATTGCCGAGGCCGAATCAGTGCGTTGTAGGCAGCACTCTCAGTCCTTTCGATGACTGAGAACGTATAAATACTCTCTCGTTCTTTGGCTTCTTGGTAAAAGGCATCGAGGAAAAGTTGTGTCCAAAGCATTACGGCTTTTCTGCTCTTAGTAATTCGCAGGTCCATGGCGTAGGCGACAACTTGTTCGACTTGATTGAGTCGGGCCTTGCGAAATACGAGAGTGGCGACACCTTGAATTTGCTCATTATGATCGACCATCATGAAGGTCACAAAATCGTCAGATTGGAGTCGATACTTGTCGAAAAAGCTACCATGTCGATCCACTGAATAGGTGATCACACCGGGAACTTTTTGTTCGCTAAAAAACTCTTTTAGCTTTTCGCTGTCTTTTTCTTCAGCACGACAAAGTCTCATTCACCAGCTTCTGGCTTCTTCCAAACCATTTCTTTGTGACTCATTTGATGATTGATATAGCGAGCGAAAGTATAGAGGTAATCACTGAGTCTATTAAAATAGATTATAAAACTGTTATCAAACTTAGATTCCTCGTGAAGTCCGACAACCAAGCGTTCGGTGCGGCGGCATAGAGTCCTACAGATATGGGCTGCCGCTGCTGGGACTGTGCCACCCGGAAGGATAAACTCGGTAACTTCGGGGAGGAGGTTTGCAAGGTGATCAATTTGTTTTTCGATTCCCTCAATCCTGGAAGTGGAGAACTCGGGAAGCTTTTCTTTGGAGCTATCATCTTCACAGGCGAGATGGCTGCCGATTACGAAAAGGTCATTTTGCACTGAAAAAAGAAATTTAATATCAGGAGTGAAAAGCTCTTTGTTTCCATGATCTTCCAATACGGCTAAAAGAAAGCCGATATTACTATTTAGTTCGTCGATCGTGCCATAGGTCTTTAGGCGCAAACTCGATTTTGAAATTCGCGATCCATCGACAAGAGAGGTTGTACCTTTGTCTCCACCACCAGTGTATATCTTTGAGCTCATTTATATCCCCTTGCTTGAGATTGGTCTTTGATTGTATAAAAATCCTGTAGAAAGTCACTAAATGCCGAGTCGGCATTTCATTTTACTCGTTGGTCGAGGGGGAGTAATGACTCCATTTTTTATAAGTATTCCCCATTCCGGAGAAGAAATACCCCAAGAAGTCACATGGTTGAAAGGGCTCGACGAAGCTCATCTCATGCGAGATGTGGATCGTTTTGTGGATCGTTTGTATAAAAAGGCGATCGACGATTTAAAATTGCCAGCTATCGTCACGAAGTGGCACCGCTATGTGATTGATCTCAATCGCGAACCCCATGAGGTGGATTGTGACTCGGTGCAAGATTCCTCAAACCCCAGCGGAACTCACCCCAAGGGGCTGCATTGGTCGGTAACCACCTTTGGCGAAAAACTGATTGGCGAGCCCATGTCCTTGGAGTTGCATCAAAAATTGGTCAAAGACTATTACCAGCCATTTCACGACAGCCTTAAACAAAAATTCGAAGAGTTTAAGGCCCAGGGCTTTGCTCATGTCTTTCAATTAGATGCCCACAGTATGCCCTCAGAGGGGACTCGGCTGCATAAAGATTATGGTGAAAAGCGAGCCGAAGTAGTGATTTCTGATGGTCCCGATAAGAGTTGTATGCCCGAGTACCGAGACCTCGTTGTTAATGCCTATAAGAATCAGGGCTTTGAAGTTCGTCTTAACTGGCCCTACATCGGGGGAGGGATTACGCAGACCTACGGCCACCCAGAGTTGGGACAAAATACGATTCAAGTGGAGTTGAATCGCAAACTCTATATGAATGAAGAAACAAAAGCGATCATTCCGGAGCGCGCCGATCAGTTAAGTGAGGCCCTTTGCCGTGCTCTTAAGGAAATTAAGTCGGGAATCAGTCAGCTTCCCGGTGTTTCAGATTGAGATGGGACTTCTTTTTACATATTTTACCTGGCCCTTTTGCAGTGTATAAGTCAAAGGCGCTGTTTGCTTAAATCGGATAAGATTTCAGGGATTTAATCGACCCGAAAAGAATTGTACAATAGGATGATAGGCACTACATCATATTAGCAGAAACACAATTTTTTAAAGCAAGACATTGAATGGCAAAACAGAAATCGATCTTACATAAATTTGGTAAATTTCTCTCATCTATAAAATTAGCAGTGATTGTTCTCATTGGAATTGGCTTTATGAGTGCCTACGGTACCATTGTTGAATCGATGTACGATGCAAGGACTGCCCAAACTCTCGTGTACCACTCATGGTGGAGCTACACAATTTTAGGCTTGTTGTGTGTCAACCTCATTGCGGTCATGGTCGATCGTTGGCCATGGAAGCCACGACATTCTGGTTTTCTAATGGCCCACATCGGTATTATCGTATTGCTTTTGGGATCCTTGTTGACTCGCTACTACGGTATCGATGGGTCCATTCGTTTTGCCATTGGTGAAAAAGAAAAAAACATTTGGCTTACGGATGAAGTGTTTGAAGTCTGGAGTTCTCTCGATGGACTTTCTTTTCGCAGATTGAGTCCTGCAGAACCAGTGCAGTTTTTGACGGATCGCCCTGGGCCAGACAACATCAAAGATTATTCGGCCGGCGGTCAAACCATCAAAGTTCTCGATTATCACCCATACGCCTTAAGAGACGTAAAAATAGAAGCTTCAGAAAATGCGGCAGATGGACCAGCAGTCCGTTTTCAGATTCAAAATGAAAGAGTAAACGTGAGCAACTGGTTAATGGCCAGTGGCGGACGAAGAACTGCAGTCGAGGAACTGGGGCCAGCCCAGGTTATTCTCACGACGAGAGATATTCCTCCGGGACCGGGAAACTACATACTCCTCCGACCCGACAAAAAAGACAAAACAAAGATGACCTATCATATTCAAACGATGCGCAACCCAAATCAGCCAAAGACGGGAGTTATTGAGCCCGGCGATACGGTTGAGACGGGGTGGATGAATTTAAAGTTCCGTCTTTTAAAGTATCACCCACAGGCGAAAAACAAAGTGTCTTACGTGCCCATAAAACGCCCAGGGCCCTTGTCGACTTCGGCTGTAAAAGTTCAATTTAATGATGAAGAGCGCTGGCTCGGTTTGAATAGCCCCGTTCGCTTTTTCACTAACAATACAGTTTATTTGCTTCGGTACGGAAATGTGTATGCCCCTTTAGGTTTTGAAATGAAACTTAAAGAATTTAAAGTTCCTAGGTATCAAGGGACTATGCGAGCGGCATCCTATGAAAGTATTGTCGAGGTGCCTGTGAGTGAAGAGGAGAAGCGAGCCCTTGAAAAACAGAATATTAGTAAGTCGAGCTTGCTGGAATCGGATGACCTTAATGAGGAAGAGAAGAAAACCCTAGAAACTATGCCCAACTCTCACATGGCGATGATTAATGCGCAAAAAAAGAAGAAAGAGGGATTTAGAGATGTATTGATTTCAATGAATAACCCTTTAAAAATGAGGGGGTTTACATTTTATCAGGCTTCGTTTGAGCAAGATAATATGGGGAACCCAACAGCGTCGATTCTATCGGTGAATCGCGACCCGGGACGCTTTTTAAAGTACCTTGGCTCTCTCCTTATTTGTTTGGGAGCCATCCATTTGTTTTATATGAAAGGTAGAAAGCGAAAACCTATGACCACCACTAAGGATGTTTCATGATTCGTATTTTAGCCCTATTATTGTTAATGTCTTTAAGTCCTTCCCTTCATGCTAAAGAAAAGGGAACTGACGCCCTAAAGTATCTGCCTATACAGGATGCCGGTCGAGTGAAACCCTATGATACTTTTGCCAGGGAAACTCTACAGTTGGTCTGGGGAAAGTCACACTACGAAGGCAAGCCGGCAGTTGATATCGTTACAACATGGTTAATGGCACCTCAGCTTTGGCAAGGACGTAAGTTTGTTCGAGTTGATCACAAAGGAATGAAGAAAGCCCTTAAGATTGAAGGGGATCGAAAGTATTTTTCTCCGGATGAGCTCATTCGTAACCCGAGAACCGATTTAGTGTTGCGCGAACTTGGCGAAATGCGCCGAAATAACGAAAAGCTCACTCCATATTTTCAGGCAGTACAGCGTTTAGAAAATCAGCTTCTTACGTTTCATGCCGTTAGAATGGGGGCGCTGAGAGTGGCTCCAGCTCCTAAGGGACATCCCAATGGAGATGCCTGGCTTGAAATCAATCAATTGGAAGGTGAGTTGCGAGATAAGTTTATCATTGTTAGCCGCTCATTTGCCGCCGCACTTTCGGGTCAAATGACGGGATCGACGAATACCCCCGATGCAGACCGAATGCCTGCGAGCGAAGGTGAGGAAAGCGGTGGTGATTCAGCTGCCGCCAGTGAAATGGATGAAGACGGTGAGCCCAAGCCAACTGATAAGTTCAAGTCGGCCCACGGCGGTGGTCTTCTTAGCACAATGGCTGCTGCAGGTTCTCCTGGAGTGTCACTAAAAGAGGCTCTCGACGACTTTAAAAAGGTCGCGCAGAAAAGTAATCCAGAAGTTTATCCGAGCGAGAAGAAAATCAATACAGAAGTTTTTTATAACGGATTTCATCCCTTCCAGTGGTCGTGGATTATTTACCTTATTGGCGCTTTGCTCGGATTGGTGGCCTGGCAAACATCATGGAAATCTATGTATGTGGCCTCGTTTGTGGCGATGTTTGGTGGTTTAATCATCCATACATACGGAATGTACCTTCGAGTTGTACTCACAGGCCGACCTCCGGTTTCAAATATGTATGAGACCGTGATTTGGGTCGCTTGGGGTGCCGTGGCCTTTGCAATGTTTTTTGAATGGTTCCGCAAGAAAGGGTATCTGTTGATGGCCGGTGGAATCGTTGGTGTGATCTGCATGATCGTTGCTGATAATGCTCCGGTCATGCTCGATAAAAGTCTTCAGCCCCTTGAGCCCGTTTTACGTAGTAACATGTGGCTGACTGTACACGTCCTTACAATTACCTTGAGCTATGCTCCTCTCTTTTTGGCTTCAATATTGGGGGCTGTCGGACTTTGGTATATTATCAAGGGTGAGGGTGAGTCCTCTGAAAAAGTAAAGCACATGGCTCAAGCTTGCTATAGAAATATCCAAATTGGTGTTGTGTTGTTAGCAGCGGGAACCATTCTTGGTGGAGTTTGGGCTGACTATTCTTGGGGGCGATTTTGGGGTTGGGACCCCAAAGAGACCTGGGCATTTATTGCCCTTATGGGTTACTTGGCCGTCCTTCACGGCCGCCTCGTTGGTTGGGTTCGAAACTTCGGAATGCTCGCCTTTTCAATTATTACTTTCAATTTAGTGATTATGGCCTGGTATGGAGTGAACTTTGTACTTGGCGCGGGTCTTCATTCCTACGGTTTTGGAGCCGGTGGAGTTGAGTGGGTTGCCGGTTTTTGTGGAATCTTCTTTATCTATGTGGTTTACGCGGCTTTTATTCATTACTTCGTGGGGCGCAAAGGAAAAGCTTCTGCTTAGTGTAAAAAAGCAAAGAGGTTTATGGAAACCTCTTTGCATAGTTCAATGATTTAATTCTTTATTTCCATTCGATTTTTGCTGGTATTGTCCTTAGCCGGAGTCGCTGATTTCTCATAGGCGATCACTTTAAGGCTATAACCCTCTCCGGTCTCCTCATCGTATTGCTCAATACTGGCTGTTTGCCCAAAAAGAGTTTTAATTTTTGGTTTTGCATTGATTACAGGAATCCCTTTGAAGCTTTTAAAAACGGCCATATCTAATGTGAGGTGGCCCTTTTTATCGACGGTTGGTGTTGCTGTTATTCGCGTCTCCTCGACACCGCGGAGATGATTACTGATCTGGGCTTCTTGGCCTGCTCGTGTAATGACCTTGAATTTAATGGGAGCTTTTTTATTGTGACTCAGTTCAAAGTTCAATTCGATACTTTGTTTCTTGGCTTGGGCGACGAGAGGAAGGTTTAGAAGAATAAAGAGTAAAAGTAGTTTCACTGGAGTTCCTTTCAAAAAAAAGCGCCCTCGTGGGCGCTTTTTGAATTTATGCAAACGAATCACTAGTTGAGGTTGAGGATTGTAACCGAAGAGTTACCTTCAGCTTCGGCTTTTGCACTCGACTCAATAAAACCGATGCCATTTGATTTGCCCGCAACAAAGTTAATCATTTCAGTGGAAGAGCTTTTCTTTTTTGGTCCAACTCCGGCTCCAGAAAGTTCTTTTTTAACCCACATGAGTTCAAACTTTGGAGGAGTCATTCCAACGACTTCGGCAAAAAATGATTTCGCCGCCGAAGAATCGCCTTTTAAAAAAGCTCCAGTCATATTTTTGCCGGCAACTTTTTTACTGTTACCAATAAAAAATGATTTCACATCGGATTTCGATGCTGAGCTGACACCCGTACCACTGTTAACAATGACAACGTAATCCGCAGCAAAGGCTCCGAAGGAGAAAAAGAGAACAAATAAACTAGTTATTAATTTAAAATACATTTCTTACTCCTTCGTGTCTTAAAGTCTAAATAGGTATGAAAATGAAAAGCGAATTTCACCGTAGTTGTCGGCCTTACCGCCAGCCTCTTGTAAGTGCTGAGAGTAATCGAGTTTCATGGCAATAGTCGGTAGGGGGCGATAAACTGTTCCGAGTGTTAACTTGGTAAACATTCCGTCATCAGCGAGACCGGCTTCGGCATCTCCACCATCATCTTTATTGTAAATCACTTCGGGGTTCTCATAGACATCGTACTGAAAGTAAGGAGTAATCGCCGCAAGTCCACCGAGATCGATTGTATAACCAATTCGCGTGTAATAGGTTGAAACCTCGTAATCGCCGTCTTCGTTAATTGTTCCGCCACAATTGAATCGAGTTCTCTGGGCTGTATTGAGTTCATTCTTTGTACAGAGTGCCGTCACCGCCGCCACATCTCGAGTCGCTTTGTGATCAGAAGTATAGTAGGCCGCCTGAACCGTCCAAACATCGTCGGTGAATTGAAAGTAGCCGCCAAAAACAGTGAAGTTATCAGAGCTCATCCAGGGGAGTACACCGCCGCCGCTGATTGGCTTTGCAGGGCCACCTGATGTATAGAAGGAAACACCGGTCTTAATCTTAGAACCCATTGTGTAATTAAGGTCTCCACCAAGGGGGAGTTCATCGCTCATGCGTTGGTCATTACCGGTGGTCAATGCATAGTTGATGTAGTTCCCATCACCGAGGTCATGGCGACCGTGAAGCATAAGGTTTGTTTCACGAGTCAGCAAGAGATGGTCGCCATCGAAGAGTTCGGGGGCTTCGATCCCGATATAGGTTGGAGTTGCATCGAGAATTTCATTGTACAAACCAAAAGGTCGATACATTTTACCGAAACGAAAGTTTAGGTACTCTTCGACAAGGGACCGTTCTACCCAAGCATTGGCCACGCCGACGGTTCCACCGCCACCGCCATCAAGATTCAAAAAGGCCTTGTTTTTACCAATGGTACTTTGTACGAGGAGGTGGATTGAAGGGACATCGTATTCGACGACGTTTTCTTTATCTCCGATAGCTCCGCCCGCTAGGACCTCTGGTTGTGTATCAACTTTTTCTGCGTAACCTTCAACGTATCCGTAAACAGAAGTATTCATGTCCTGGGCCAATGCCGAAACGGAGTAGGTTAGTGATGCGAGTATTGTAAGTAGAAGAACTCTCACATTCCCCCCTTCCTTGATGGAAATAGATTTCATTAAACAAAATTACTTAGGAGGTTTGATTTCAAATAAGAATTGCTGGATCTGCAAGGTTTATTTGGTTTCAGCCTTTACTTACCTTATTGGGGGAGCTCGGCGCTCTCTTAAAGATTTCTTAACGAAAGCCTTAGCGAGTGCTCTTCAATTAAGAGCGAAGTTCACGTATTAAGGAAAACCTCTGTCATAAGGCCTTTGGGAGGAGTCCCTCTTAGTGTGGTAAATAAGTCACTCCCATCTATTAAATAGGGCTATGGTTAGCCCTATTCCGAAGCTCTTGTGCATTTGGTCAACTTCTTAAGCCGAGCCACACAGGGCTTCACGGCCGGAACTCAACTAAATTTATTGAGGTGATTGAGGTATCTGAAAGCCTTTGTAGGAGGGGGCTCCAGCCAATTCCTAAGGGGGTGGTATAGCGCTAAATTATTTCTTTGAAGAGTGGAGTGTAAGGGCTTGCCGTGCAAGTACTTAATACGATTTGCTTTCTCAAAATGTTTTCAAAAAAATGGTTTCAAAACCTAGACTTTTTGTTATTACTGTCTGGTCGCAAAAATCATCGTTAGATAATGCAACCACGCCTTGAATAGGGCGGTTGGAGGAGTATCAATGGTTTCCGAGCGGATCCGAACTCGAGCAATCCTTTGCTTAACATTTTCGTTAGGCATTCTATTAACAGGGTGCAAATTTGAATGGGGTCATATTGGCTACAACACTGGTTATCAGCCCGATCAACCCATTCCATTTTCCCATGAACTTCATGCCGGTCAGTACAAAATGGACTGCCTTTATTGTCATACGAATGTAGAGCAATCTAAGCACTCCTCAGTACCGAGTCTTAATATATGTATGAATTGCCACCAAATCGTTGGTGCGGGCAAGCCGGCGATTCAAAAATTACAAGAAGCTTACAATTCGGGCGGAAGTATTAATTGGGTGAAAGTTCACATGCTTCCCGATCACGTAAAGTTTAATCATAAACGTCACGTGAAGTTTTTGGCAGGTGAGGAGAACCGCATGCAGGCGTGTCAGACTTGCCATGGAATGGTTCAGGAAATGGAAGTCGTGCACCAAGAAAATTCATTGGCCATGGGCTGGTGTATTAACTGTCACCGCGACCCGAGCGAATTTATACCAACAGAACTTGAAAAGAATTATACAGAGGCCGGTTCACCAAAAGGTAAGTTGAACTGTACGACCTGTCACCACTAAGGAGCTCTGATCAGATGATGGACAAAGATAAAGATCAGTATTGGTTAGGTCTTGAACAACTCAATAAAGACCCTGAGTTTCTAAAAGCAGCGGAGAACGAGTTTATGTCGTCACCGCTCCAAGAAGAAGGCGGCGAATCCAAGGTAGATCGTCGTGATTTTATGAAGCTTATGGGCGCGAGTATCGCGCTGACTTCAGCCGGTTGTTTAGAGCGACCTGTTCAAAAAATTATTCCCTATAATAAACGACCCGAAGAAATTGTTCCGGGAGTAGCGAACTACTACGCGAGCAGTTACTTTGATGGAATTCAGGGAACTTCCATTCGAGTGAAGACTCGAGAAGGCCGTCCCATTTTTATTGGTTCACACAAGGATGGGAACCCTCTCAATGGAAACGGATTAACGGCACGAGTTTCGGCTGCAGTCCTTGATCTTTACGATCCCGATCGCCTGCGAAAGCCGGTTCGAAACTTGAACAATCCTGAGCGAACCAATCGCGAAACTGTGGGTGTTTCTTGGGATGATCTCGACGCTAAAGTTTCAGAACAGTTGAAGAAGGGTAGCGTTCGCCTATTAACAGGGCACTTGCCGTCTCCTTCAACAATGGATTTAATTGGGCGTTTTCAAAGAGCCTTTGGTGCCAGACATATTGTTTGGTCACCAAATAGTGTTGAATCCCTACGAGACTCTCAAAGAGAGTCCTACGGTGATTCCGTTGTTCCCAATTACCGCTTTGACCGAGCTCACTATATAGTTGCAATCGATTGTGACTTTTTAGGAACCTACCTCTCGCCAGCTCAATTTACTCACGGGTTTGTACAAAATAGAAACCCAGATGGTGAGATGAGTCGCTTCGTTGCCTTCGAGTCCATGACGACTCTAACGGGAATGAATGCTGATGACAGATATAGAATTAAACCCTCTCAGCAAATTGACCTCGTCTATGCTTTAGCTCACGAAATAGTAACGAAGCACGGTACGGGTGGGGTTTCAGTGAGTTCGGCAACGAAATCCTCTCTGGAAACATACAAGGCTGCGATCAAAGATATGGCATTTGATGCCAGCGTCATCGAGAAGACAGCGGCCGAGCTTTGGCAAAATCGTGGAAAGTCGATTGTAATTACGGGTGGTCCTGCCATCGAAAGAGGAGATGCTAAACTTCTCCACAATGCTGTTAACTTTTTGAACTCAATTTTGGGTAACGATGGATCGACGATTGATTACGATCAGACCAACTTCCTCGGGCTAAATAGTTCGGCTAAAGATCTCAAGAATTTGATAGACGATATGGAAGCTGGCAAAGTTGAAACTCTTATCATCGACTCATCGGTGAATCCTGGATTGAACTTGCCGGATTCAGCAAAATTTAGAGCGGCTCTCAGCAAAGTTAGTATGACTGTAGCCACTTCTAATTATATGGACGAGACAGGCGGCTTGGCTGATTATATTGCTCCTGCTGGCCACGCCATGGAAAATTGGAACGATTGGGAATTTCAGTCTGGAGTTTACAATCTTCAGCAGCCTACCATTCGCCCTATGTTTGAAACCCGTTCGATGCAAGATTCTCTTATGGCTTGGCTTAAAAAAGCAGGTCGCGGCGGAAGTTTGCCTGAGAACTTCCATGATTTTATTAAGTCTCGTTACATGGGTGAAATTCGCTCACGACGTGGAAACCTAGAGGGTTCTCTGCCTGAAGATCGCTGGGTGAGTTTTCTTCATAATGGCTATTACATGCCAACGAATAAGACAGAAAGAAAAAGTAGAGGCCGTAGTTTTAGAACAGCTGCCTTGAACTTTAGAAATCGACCAAAAGTTGAAGGTATTGAGCTTGTTCTTTTTGCCGATTCTAAAGTGGGATTTGGTGAAACTGCAAACAATGCTTGGCTTCAGGAATTACCTGATCCGGTTACTAAAATTGTTTGGGATAACTACGTATGTGTTTCTCCAGCTTTTGCTAAAGAACACTCCATAAAAGACGGCGATATGTTGGCTGTTATGATGGCTGAAATCAAGGTCGAGTTGCCAGCTCACGTGCTTCCTGGAATGCACGATGACGTTATGGCAATTGCCCTGGGTTACGGTCGAAAAGTAAGAAGTCTCAAGGTGGGTTACGATATTGGTTTCGATGCGAGAAACCTAACGGTCTATACGGGTAGTGGTTCAGTCATCTATTCTGGAGTTAATGTTAGCTTTACCAAACTCAACAAGACCTATGCTCTTGCGAATACCCAAGGGCACCACTCGATGGAAGGTCGACAGATTGTTGTTGAAGCGCCACTTGAGGGTTATAAAAAAGATAAGAATGCCGGAATTCACAGGCATAAATTTACAGAAGATATCTGGACTCCTTTTGAGTACACAGGGCACAAGTGGGCTATGGCGGTCGATTTGAACTCTTGTGTTGGGTGCTCGGCATGTATGGTTGCCTGTCAGTCTGAAAATAACATTCCTATTGTCGGTAAGAAGTACATCATGCGCGGCCGGGAGATGTCTTGGATCCGAATCGATCGTTATTGGAGTGGAGATCCTTCCTCTCCAGATGCGGTTATGCAACCGGTAATGTGTCAACACTGTGAAAACGCACCTTGTGAACGTGTTTGTCCAGTACTTGCCACAGTCCATACCGATGAGGGGCTTAATGCCATGTCTTACAACCGTTGCGTTGGAACAAGGTATTGCTCAAACAACTGTCCATATAAAGTACGTCGCTTTAATTGGTACAACTACATCGACCAATTTAACGATAAAAACGATACCACTCACATGGCGCTCAATCCTGATGTTACAGTGCGCAGCCGAGGGGTGATGGAAAAATGTACTTTCTGCGTTCAGAGAATCAAAGAGGCTAAAAACACGGCAAAAGATGAAAACCGTCTTCTTAAAGATGGCGATATCAAAGTGGCCTGTGAAGATGCTTGTCCTTCGGGCGGTATCGTTTTTGGTGATATTGCTGATCCAGATTCGAGAGTTTCTAAGCTCTGGAAAGAACAGAGAGCTTACATGCTTCTTGAAGAACAACAAACTAAGGCTCGAGTTCGTTACCTAGCTAAAGTTAGAAATGGCGAACGTGAGATGAAGGGACACCATGGCGATGACCATCATGGTGAAATGAATGGGAAATCCAATGGACACCATGAAACCTCAGACCAAGGGAAAGCAGGAGAGCACTGATGATTGAACGTCGCCCGCTGGTACTCGGAGATAAGACCTATAAAGACATCACAGATGATATCTGCGCGCCGGTTGAAGTCCTGCCTTCTAAAGGCTGGATCCTTCTGTTTACTGGAGCTGTTTCGCTTTTTGCATTCTACCTGACTCATATGGGAATCATTCTCGGAACTGGTATGGGTTTGATGGGAACGAACCACCCGGTTGGATGGGGTACAGATATCGTTACCTTCGTTTTCTGGATTGGTATCGGTCACGCTGGAACATTGATCTCTGCGATTTTGTTTCTATTTAGACAGAAGTGGAGAACTTCGGTGGCTCGAACGGCTGAGGCCATGACCGTTTTCGCGGTTTTCACTGCGGGACTTTTCCCACTGATTCACACAGGTCGTCCTTGGTTGGATTTTTGGTTACTTCCCTATCCAAACCAAAGAGGTCCCTTGTGGGTGAACTTTAGATCGCCTCTTCTTTGGGACGTTTTTGCGGTATCAACCTATACAACGGTTTCAATTGTATTCTGGTACGTGGGTTTGATTCCCGATTTTGCGACCCTAAGAGATCGCGCTAAAAACAAGATTAGAAAGCTTGTTTACGGCGTTTTATCTTTAGGATGGCGTGGAACGACTCGAAACTGGAGTCACTACGAGATTGTTTATATGCTTCTTGCCGGTCTTGCGACCCCTCTCGTTCTCTCAGTTCACACGATCGTATCCTTTGACTTTGCGGTTTCTGGATTGCCAGGGTGGCACACGACTATCTTTCCACCTTACTTCGTTGCCGGTGCGATTTTCTCTGGTTTCGGTATGGTGATCACATTGATGGTCTTGGTTCGCGCTGCGTACCCTGCCTTTAAAGACTACATCACCATCGATCATATGGAGGTTATGAATAAGATTATCATGACCACGGGTATGATGGTTGGTTACGCATACGCTTCGGAATTTTTCATCGCCTGGTACTCGGGAGTCGAGGTGGAGCAATATGCATTTATTAACAGAGCAACGGGTCCTTACTGGTGGTCTTACTGGATCATGGTGACTTGTAACGTGGTTATACCGCAGCTCTTTTGGTTTAAGTTTTTCAGACGAAATATCACGGCCATGTTTATCATTTCAATTTTTGTAAACATCGGTATGTGGTTTGAGCGATTCGTGATTACAGTCACTTCGCTGCATAGAGATTTCTTGCCCTCGAACTGGGGCATGTACGAATGGTCGTGGTTTGATACGGCCATCCTTTGCGGTAGTTTCGGAATGTTCTTTACCTTATTCCTTGGTTACCTCAGAGTCTTCCCAGCAATTTCAATCGCAGAAGTGAAGCCGGTTCTCTATGTTGGTAAGAAGAAGGGAGAGCACTAATGATCGACTCTATTATTGATAAAGTGAACAATCTCCTAAGAAGTCCCACCACTAAAGGTGTTGTCGGGTTCTTTGATGACGATCACGAATGTGTTGTTGCCGCGACTAAAATGCGCGAAGCAGGTTATAAGCATTTCGATGCAATCACTCCCTTTCCCGTGCATGGAATGGAAGAGGCTGTTGGTGTAAAGCGGTCGCCAATCCCTTACGTTACTTTTGTTATGGGACTAACGGGATGTTCGGCTGGACTTTTTCTTCAGTATTGGACGTCAGCAGTGGACTGGCCGGTACTCGTAGGTGGTATGCCCATGTTTTCGCTGCCGGCATTTATTCCTGTGACTTTTGAGACGACGATTCTATTCGGAGCCTTAAGTTCAGTGGCGGCAATGTTTGCATTTAATAAGTTACCCAAGGTCGATCCACCAGTACTCGATCCCTTACTCACTTGCAGTCGTTTTGCCCTATGGGTTCCATCGACGGAGCCTGGCTACAATGAAGACAAGGTAAAAGCTTTTATGGAAGAGCTTGGCGCTAAAGATATCAAAAGTGGAGAGTTTTAATGAGACAACTCCTAGCTCTTAGTTTCATCGCATTAATAGGTCTCTTGGTGGTGGGTTGTGATACAAAACACAAGACCCCGAATCAGGAGTTAGTTCACGATATGTTGGATCAACCAGCTATCAAAACTCAAGACTATCATCCCAATGATCGTGAGAAGTCGGGAATGTACGTACCTCCTGCTGGTACGGCGCCAATTGGTAAAACTCCCTATCGCTATGGATACGATATGGAAAAGGCGGCCAGGGAGCTTTCGAACCCTTACCGCAACCAGATGACCCCCGAAATTCTCACTAAGGGCCGTGTTTACTACGGTCGTTATTGCGCTGTTTGCCACGGTGACAAGGGTGATGGAATGGGGCCCGTCGCAGAGAAGTTTAATGGAGCTGTAAAGTCTCTTTTAACGGATCGTGTGAAAAGGTGGCCTGATGCAAACATTTACCACGTTATTTCAGCCGGTCAGGGTTTGATGGGCTCTTATGCGTCGCAAATTCCTGATGAAGAAAATCGTTGGGCGATCGTTAATTATGTACGTAGTTTGCAGAAGTCTTACGGAAATAAATAGAGGATAAAATGGCTCATAATCATATATCAGCTGATCAAGTGAATCCCGGAAAATTTGAACTATCAAACCGTGGAAAGACTATCTTTTCGGTTCTCAGTTTCTTGGGATTAATTAGTTTTATTATTGGTCTGAGTACTAATAAAGAACAAACATGGCATGCCTATCTACTGAGTTACTTCTACTTTTTAAGTTTAGGTCTCGGAGGAGTCTTTTTTACGGCCATCCAGCATGTAACTAAGGCTGGTTGGAGTGTAACCATCCGCCGATTTTCAGAAGCCATGGGAGCCTTTCTTCCGTTTGCAGCCATCGGTGCTGTGATTTTGGTTTTTGGTGCCCACGACCTATATAGCTGGCTCGACGTTGAGTATGTTAAGAAGGACCCAATTTTAGCAGGCAAAGAAGCCTACTTAAATCAGGGCTTTTTCATCGCTCGACTCGTCGTCTTTTTTCTTCTTTGGTTGCTTTTTGCACGAGTGATTATAAACCGCTCTACAAAGCAAGATGAAACGGGCGATAAAATGTTGACCGTTAAGAATGTCGGAACATCCATTGCTTTTGTTTTAGTTTTCGCTCTTTCTTACTCACTTTTTTCGGTCGACACACTCATGAGCCTTGAGCCCCACTGGTTCTCTACGATTTTTGGTGTCTATGCCTTTGCGGGACTTTTTCAAAGTTCCATTGCTTTTATGATTTTAGTGGCTCTCTACATGATGAAAAAAGGTCATGTTAAAGGTCTGGTGACCATGGAGCACGTTCACGACTTGGGTAAGTTTTTGAAAGCCTTTACTGTATTCTGGGCCTATATTGCCTTTTCTCAGTTTATTCTGATCTGGTATGCGAACCTTCCCGAAGAAACGATTTTCTACTACCATAGAAGTCATGGGGCTTGGGCTGTTATTTCACTGGCGTTGATTGTCTTTAAATTTATCGTGCCTTTTATTGCTCTATTACCAAGATGGGCAAAAAGAACCCCTGGTCATCTCGCTGCTGTTTGTGTCTTAGTGATGATCATGCAATACGTAGATCTTTATTGGTTGATCTACCCAAACTTCAATGGTGAGCACGCAAGTTTTGGCTTCATTGAAGTCGGCCTGTTTATGGGATTCCTTGGTTTGTTCTTGTTTACGACTATGGGATTTTTGGCTAAACATAAGGTGATTCCGGTGAAGGATCCGAGGCTGCAAGAGGCCCTCGATCACCACGTCAGTTATTAATTTCTCCGAGGATTGCGGTTTGCTTTGTTCCTTCGTCGTCGCCGTAGTTGACCTACGGCTTCCTCCTTGGGCCGCGCAACCCATCAATCCTCGAAAAAATTCTCTGGTGCAGCTTGAGCCTCGTCTAAAGAAAACCTCAAAGCAATTATTTACCTTTAGGCTTCGGCCTTGGGCCGCGCACCCCATCAATCCTCGAAAAAGTTATCGGTGGGGCTGAAGGTGAATTTTCTATCTAAGAAAAATTTGATTTTTTGGTGGCCAATTGCGGGTTACCTGGTTTCATTGGGCCTGGTCGAGGTCGGAGAAATCTTCGATATTGAAATTCACGGTTTAATTTTCGTTAATTTGATTCTCTTGCTTTTAACGGGTGGGGGGCTTTTAGGAGTGATCATTAGTCCGCTAATGGCACTTCCCTGCCTGATCATTCAAGGGGTCATTCTTAGTTTGATATTTAGAACCGCTAAGAACTCTATGGTTTTTATTGGGCGGGTTGCGATCTTCTTGCTCTTTTTTTATTTTGCCGTAGTGATGGCTTTTGAGTATCTCAATCGGAATTGGCCAGGTAGTTAGTTCGACGGTCTTCGCAATACAACTTCAATAAAGCCAAGCTCACCTGACCTGGGGTCAATTTGGTATTCGAAGCTGCCGGGAACAATTTCAGTAAAGCCATTTTGTGCGCGAATTCTATAGGCCGGAGTTGCACGAAAGGCATCTTCAGCTGAAAAACCCTGACCCATTAAATCGAGCATGAGCCTTTCATTGGTACCCGTTAGTGATTCAACTTTTGCCAAATTAACATTTGGGTATTGTTGAACGAAACGATTGAACATATAGGAGTTAAATCCTCGTCCCATATAGTCTTGATTGTAACCCCCTGTTACGGGATCCGAAGCGGCGTGAACGAATGGCCCACCCAGCATAGGTTGCCCTTGGTAAACTTCAAGGGGTTCGGTCATTTCGAAGAAAAACAATTGTTCTCCTGTTTGCCTGTCGGTGATGACATCCCATTCTTCACCGTATTTTAATTCAATTCGTCTGACTTCGAGGTCGCGTCCCGTTTCGCTGGCAAACCTTTCAAGTGCCGCCGTATCTGGGGCATGGAGAGGTCGGTCGATCAAGGCATTTCCAGTTGGAGGGTAGCTGCTTCCTGGAGGTGTAATTACTGGGCGGTCTGGAGAGCTGGGTGTGCGATTGAGTATTCCACTGATTCGTTCAGTAACAGGCGCTAAAAGTCGGTTCGCTCCATCAATAACGTTACCGGCAGCATCGAGAGCCGGGCGAACATAGGGTTCAGCGAGTTCCATTCCCGGGCCGATGACGTATCGACCGGCGGCCACTTCGGCTGCGGCTAGAGGTACGGCTGCTGCCGCACCAACTACCAGGTCCCCACTCGTATTGCCGTGATTTTGCCAATAAGTCTGTTCGCCGTTAGCGCCAACGACAAGAGCCGTATAGTTATTTCTTAGATCGAGTGAAGCAGCAACAACACTGTAACCCGGAATCGCGTGAAGGAGATCGCTCCATTGAAAACCACTTGGAGCTTCCATGCCCGGGCAACTTTGTGCCGTTGCTGGCGAGTTGCGAACTTGATCGAAGGCCAAGAGCTGCATGATTTCATCGTCATCCCATCGAGAAACATGATCTTCAAAATCGACAAAGCGTGATGCGAGTCGGTTGTGGGCTCGCGCGACTTCGAGATTGATGAGTTCTTCGTGAGAGAGTTGCGCAAGTAACTGAGGATCAGGGTCGATAATAGAAAGGCGATCCAAAAAGCCATGCCAGGGTTGTAGATCTTCAGCTCCTAACAGGGCTGCTTCGCTATCAGTGGCCACTTGTCGAGTGAGATCGATGGCCTGCGGATTGTTTTGAAAGAAAGCCCTGAGAGCATCACAATCAGTCTGCAGGTTACTTGGCTCACTCTCTTCGGGAGTGGCGACTTCAGTTGTTTCTTCTGTTTCTACGGGTTCCTCATCGTCTTCTTCATCAGCCCTTGGGGTGTCTAAAAACTGGGGGTAGAGAAGGGCCGATCCATCGCGACTATCCCATTGGACTTCACCACTATCGTTGGTAGCGACACAGCGGTCCCAATTGGGAAAGCGCTCACTTGTAATATTATTTTGCCACCAACCCGCTAAGTGAGGGCGTTGGGCATCTTGAAAGCGTTGAACGTGATCACCAATAAACCCGTTTTGAAATCTTTGATTCATATGGGTCATTGGAGCAAAACCACCCATGAGGGCCGTATTGGTGTTTTCCACTCCAAAGTCGGCGTTAGTTCTCATTAGTGCTTCGGCATCAAAGCCATTAAAACCAACGGTACTTAAAAATCGATGGGCTTCGTAATCGCGATACTGATCGAGAGTATCTAAGACGCCAGCAGTTTGCTCCCCGCAGGTTCCCGACTCATCAACTGGACTCGTAAGACATGTGGCGATCCCATTGAGACGGACGCGTTCAGCAGCGAGCTGGGTGAGCATGTCGTTTCTAACATTGACGAGGTAATTGCGACAGACAACTTCAGGATCGGCAGCAGGCGGTGGGGCGACCTCTTCAGCGCCGCCAGAATAATACTCCTCATCTGCAGTGACTGGTAAAACAACCAGCTGCAAAGTGAATAGAAGTGATAATATGTAAGAAAGCCTTAAGCTCTTTCCTACCCAGAGTTTTGCCATACTTAATTATCTCCAAAAATGTGAAGAATAATGGGGATTAAGGCCAAGTTTCTAACTTTGGAACGAGGGAATCTTTTGTAAATGAACTTATCGTTCTATCGTTTTACGACTGAAAACCCTTTAGTCAGGTCAGCCCAATTGTTCGACAGGTCAAAATCGACTCTGTTTCAAAATGAGAATTCGGAGAACTTCTAGCCAGGCTTTCAAAAAAGGGCTCTCGATCTTTGCTACACTGGAGGGGAGGGAGATTAAATGGTTTCGAGGATTATTCTGTCATTTGGCATATTGAGTTTTCTGTCATTTCCATCGTTAGCAAATAACAATCTAAAACACATAGTCGATCTAACAAAAAATCTTGAGCATCAAATCGATGAAAAAGTAAAAGTAATGGAAGAGGTTGCTGAGCTCAGAGAGCGTCAAGCCTCGCGAGCGCCGGCGTCGGTCGCTAAGAAAGTTCCTTCAAGGGCTCCTGCCTCGGTCGCAAAAGAAGCTCCATCTCGAGCTCCAGCTTCGATTAAAAAAGCAACTCCTTCACGAGCACCAGCTTCTTTTGGTGCTCCTCGAAAAGTTGAAATCGATTAAAATATTCATAACTCTTAAATCAATTAATCCATCACTGTCTTAACATGAGACGACTCGCCCTTAGTACCCTATAGAGATAAAAAAATAGAGTCTTAATACCGATAAAACCTATAGCGGGGTTGATGGTATGAAAGGGTCTTTAAGACTTATCTTTTTAATATTTTTATCGTTTTCGATTTTGACAGTTCTGTCCAATGATTCATTCGCAAAGAGAGTTAAAAAGAAAAAGGCTCAATCGATAACGAAGTCACAAAGCAAGAAGTCATCTCGTAAGCCCGCTTCGATAAAGAAAGCAAAATTATCGAAAGCAGAACGAATTAAAGATTATAAATTGCGATCCTACGCAAAAGAACGGCCTCTTTCTAAAAAAACTTGGTTTAAGAAAATGCGCAAAACTCTCAGTCGAGATATGTGCAACAAGGGGTCTTATCTAAGAACTTGCTTCAATCTTAAAGCAAAAACCTGCGTAAAGGAATTTAGGCAGTCAATGACGACTTGCTGGGGACGGCAATCAACAACCGTGCGCTCAAACAAAATCTTCCCAAGGGGCGAGGGCATAAAAATTGGTGCAAATCTGGGGCAATGTGCTGGAGTTGCTATTGAGAAAAGACTTCGCGCTAAAAAGCAAAAAACAAAAATTTGCAATAATATGACTTACTGGATGGGGAGGTAGTTTGATTATCTCTCGGGTTTTCTTTGCAGGGCTTTTTGCTTTCTCTTTATCTTTAGAGAGTTACGCTGAAGACGGTGTTACACCGGACGCAGACTCCTTACCCACCTACGATGAGGCGAGTGAGTATGCAAGGCCTTGGAATGAAGGACTTTGCGGTACACCCGAAGAATTCATGCGCAGACTGAACGTATTGAACGACACTCTCATTTGTTCTGGATCATCAAATATGCTGGAATGTGCTGGCCTCATTGGCGGGCTTGGTGCGGGCTCAATCGCTGCAATTAGGGCGGCTAGGGCTAGTGCTGCTATGGAAGGGGCTCGTCCGGACCTTTGCCGAATTGGATCGGTTATCGATGAGGGAATTTTCACAAGTCCATTTACCGCCGGAAACTGGGAACTCATTGCGCGAGTGCTTGAGTTTGTAATTGATCCCGCGCTCGCGAATCGATCCTGTATTGCTCGAGAAGAAATGTTTGCCTCCCAGGCAAGAAACTACTTTAACCGTGGGGCTGGTCAACTTGACGCCGCATTTGCGCGTGAACGAGATGCCATGGAAGCTTTTTTAAGTGGGGCCGACGGAGTTAACTTTAGAGCGAATCCGCCAACGGATGTTGCTAGTTTTAATCGTTATGTTGAAAACCTCAGAGGGGCGGTCATGGCTGACGATGCCAATATGATTTTTGGCGATGCCGACGACCGTGTTAGAGTCATGGAGTTCCTTGAAGGTCGTGTAGCGTCTTGGGGAGAGTTAACGGACGACGCGGTTGCGCAAAACTTTCGAAGTCTTCGTTTTGACTTGTCGGGATTCTTTCCCGATGAATCTCTAGGGCCCTTGGAAGAGACCATGGCCAACCGTGGCTTAGCCACCAGAACAGAAGCCTTCGAAGGAATAGCAGATATTTTAAGATCCAATGGACCTTCTTCGGCGCCCTATGCTTTGTCCTCAGAAAGTACTCGGCGAATTGATGCCTTTAGGGCTGAATTTCCACAATACGCTGATGACCTCGATGCGATGTTAGAGGCAAGAGGAACACGAACCATTGCTTTTCATCAACGGGCCCTTTATCAGGAGCGCGCCCGCCTTCTCAATAATCCCACGACTCGAACTAGATATATGAACAATCCCAATGCCGTCATCGAAATGCTAGGCGAAGTGAGGCATTTTAATTTTTCTGGAGGAGCTGGGCAGCACGATCGCTTTAGGCTATCTTCGGCGGCTCACAATCTAACGACTCCTGGGCAGTACGGTCAGGTCAGGAATGCTGGCATTCGAATTCCCCACTCTACCTGGGAAGGGCCTAATTTAGGGCGCTTGAGTATGGGGCGAAGAGCTTTAGTGACGGGTGGAACCCGACTCGCGGCCTCCGTTGGTTTAGGGATAGTAACTGCCGGTACTTCTATGGCAGCCGATGTTGGGATTCAAGTTCTTACTCCCACAAGAGCTGCTTGCGCCACTTTGCAAAGTCAGTTTCGTGTTACAGACGAAGGTGGTTGCGGTAATTTTGTCGATATTAGTCATCCAACAACTCAAGAGTTTATTGGTCTGCCCATTGAGTTTGCTATGCGACAAGCCCAAGATGATCCAGGTCTCTGCGATGTTGTTAATCAACTCTACAGTGAACACTCGGGGCCAGAAAACTTTTCGGCGGAGTGTCTAGGGGGAAGTGGCTTTCGCCTAAATTCGAGAGGCGGAAATTCAGACTACCATGTTATTTATGGGGATGAGGTCGGTCAAGTTGCGCAGATCTTTCAAGAAGGTGATGGTGCATTGGAACACGGTGGAAACCTGGGTTACTTTTTTCAAGATGGAAGTCTCTCTGAAGTTCGAAGCCCTGGAGTTCCTGCAGTGTGGATGCCCGCAATGATGGATAATCCTGATCAGGCCAGGCGTTATGCGGTTGAGGGGACCTACGAAACAACTCCAATAAATGTTATTCAGGACCCGAATAATGGTGGTGTGAATCGCAATAATGCCGTCATAGGAATTGGTAGTCTATCCATGAATCAAGCAACACTCGCCGAAGTGGGTGCTTGTTGTTCAGGTCAGGGCAGCCCGGGCGAAGAACGTTGCGGTGCCTATGGTATCAGGCCAGGGGATGTATCCACTGATCCTGTTGGTGAGGACATTTAGTAAAAAAAATTGGCTTTAAATTCGGGATGGCTCAATTGAGGCGCACTATTGAATATTGGCGGGATTCGTATAAATCATTCGGTACCATGTGGCGCCACCATCAAGGCTGTATTCGATAAAGTCACTGGGGACGACTCCTGAGGTGGCCCCTAGAACGGTACGAGGAACTCCAGTGTCGACAGGGAACCTCATTATCATACTTCTTCCACCAAGCTCTCGTGCGGCATTGTCCGCATAAAATGAAACAAAATCGGTCGATCCAGCATAGGTGGCACGGCCATCTTGCCTCATCATCATTCCACCAGCATGAACCTCTGTCCCTCTTCCGTTATCTAGGCCATGGCGTAAGATCGATTCAAAGTTTTCAGTAGAAGTGCCATGGTAAACCCAATTAGTAGTTGGGGCGCGGATATTATTTTGTAAAATATAAATTTGTTGGCTGTAGTTGATACCACCTGTGGAGTTAAATGTGTCCCAGCCGAGTTCACGAAGTTCGTCACGCCAGTTTGGGTTGGCAGCGTTAAATGCACGAATTTCGGCAGTTGAAAGTTCTGGAAAACCTGTAATTGCATCGAAGTCTCGGTTAGGTGCCGGTAGAATATCCGCTGTCCTAGGGTAACCGGCAGGGATATCAAGCTGGGTTGGATCTAGGCGGGGCCCAGTATCGCCCAGTATTCCGACGTCACCGGCGAGGCGCCGAAGTCTGAGTCGCTCAGCCGCTCTTCGAGCGGCCTGGACCGCAGGAGATACGACCTCACCAGCAGCATCGAGAACAGGGCGAACATAAGGATCGGCAAGTTCCATCCCAGGCCCGATGACGTATCGACCGGCGGCGACTTCAGCAGCGGCTAGTGGCACGGCTGCTGCCGCACCAATTGCCAGATCTCTACTCGTATCGCCATGATTTTGCCAGTAGGTTTGTTCGCCGTTAGCTCCAACGACAAGAGCTGTATAGTTATTTCTTAAATCGAGTGAGGCAGCAACAACACTATAACCGGGAATCGCATGGAGTAGATCACTCCATTGGAATCCACTGGGAGCCTCCATACCAGGGCAACTCTGTGCCGTCGCAGGAGCATTGCGAACTTGGTCAAATGCAAGAAGCTGCATGATCTCATCCTCATCCCAACGAGAAACATGATCTTCAAAATCGACAAAACGTGAAGCCAGTCGGTTGTGGGCTCGGGCCACTTCGAGGTTAATTAACTCTTCGTGAGAAATTTGCCCAAGTATTTCTGGGTCGGGATCAATAATATCTAAACGACTTAAAAAACCGTGCCAAGGCTGAAGAGTTTCGGCATTTTGAAGAGCCGTTTCGCTATCGGCTGCTACCTGACCCGTAATATCCGGAGCCTGTGGGCTGTTTTGAAAGAAAGATCGAAGGGCGTCACAATCGGTTTGTAAATCAGAAGGCTCATCGACAACTTCGGCTGTTTCGTCAGGTTCTTCATCTTCGTCACGTTCT
Source organism: Bdellovibrionia bacterium (assembly GCA_030427805.1). Classification (GTDB taxonomy): domain Bacteria; phylum Bdellovibrionota; class Bdellovibrionia; order Bdellovibrionales; family JAGQZY01; genus JAUHWN01. The sequence goes on along the minus strand of JAUICP010000006.1, from coordinate 19,093 downwards.
GTCCTGGGTGAGTCCAAAAACTGCGGGTAGAGAAGGGCCGAACCATCGCGACTATCCCATTGCACTTCGCCGCTATCATTGGTCGCAACACATCGTTCCCAATTTGGAAAGCGTTCGCTTGTAATATTATTTTGCCACCACCCTGCTAAGTGGGGGCGTTGGGCATCTTGAAAGCGTTGAACGTGATCGCCAATAAACCCACCTTGAAAACGTGGATTCATTTGGGTCATCGGTGCAAAGCCACCCATGATTGCTGTGTTTCTATTTTCCAATCCGAAGTCGGCATTAGTTCGAATCAGAGTTGCAGCGTCACCTCGATATTCATCAAAACCGATCGTACTTAAGAATCGATTGGCCTCGTAATTACGATATTGTTCGAGTGAATCCAAGACACCTGCAGTTTGCTCCCCGCAAGTTCCTGACTCATCGACGGGGCTTGTGAGACATGTTGCAATTCCGTTAAGTCGATCTCTTTCAGCGGCGAGCTGAGTAAGCATATCATTTCTGACATTAACCAGATAATTTTGACAGACAACTTCGGGATCGGCAGCAGGCGGTGGGGCTACATCTTCAGCGCCGCCAGAATAGTATTCTTCTTCGGCGAAAAGCTGAGGAGAAAATGTCATAAAAATTGCGAATGCGATCGTCGTTATCGAAAGCCAATATCTGAGTCTTAGGGAGTTCATTTACAGACGTCCTCGAATGGATGGATCAGGAAGTGGTAATCGTCCTTCCATATGGAGTCGAAAAACTCTTCTAAATTGATCGGGACTGAGTCGCATCGCTAAGTGATCAAGATAACCATGGGACATGGGACTGAATCCATAAGTTTCAAGAAGGTAATTTGTTTGATTCATGAACAACGAATTGTTGATGTTCTCAAATGGCCTAGCATTGGCCATGACTTGATAATAATCAGAAATTGCCGCTAAGGCTTCGTCCGAGCCACGAGGCATCGATCGCAATCCGTCAAGAATTTGCGCGCCTGATTCAAAGTAAGAAGCATGGGCTGAAGCCCCAGGGTAATAATGACCACCTGGAATATTTACTGGCTGGTGTTGTGCAGGAATACCAGGTAGTTCAAGACGACCTTCTACCGATATTGGTCCCAAGCCAAATTGCTCAGATATGGCCTGAGCGTATTCATCTGAGGGGCGACCATTTCGAATGGCTTCGGCAGTGTGGAACTGACCGTATTCAGGCAGGGTACCGTCTCTACGAGTAGCACCAGCATAGGGACGGTTGCGGTTTGGACCGAGACCTGATGTGATATGCATGTCTCTAGTTGCTGCAGTCAATGATTCTGGGGTGATTCGATCAGCGCTTCCCCAGAATTGACTAAATCCCGTTATTGAATCGCCAGCATTTAAAATATAATTTTCGTCGGTGATAGGAGCTCCGGGTACTCTTACGAAATAGTCAGTCGAACCATCGCCCGTAAATTGTGGAGGAGCAGCCTCAACACGAGGACCAACTGGAGTACCAGAGACGACTCTGGAAGGTTGTCCTGGAGGCCCTCGTTCTGTAATTGACCCAACGTCGAGACGATCGAGTCGTAGCCTTTGCACGCTACCGTCAGGTTGAACCAAACGTAGAACTTCTTCACCATTAAAAAGTTCAACACCGTCGGCAACTCCGGTGTATGTATTACCACTCCTGGAAGAAATTTGAACGGGTTGTCCTGATCCAGATAAAAAGTTGAAACCAGAGGTCGTCGAAGTTCTGGCTGAGATCAGTTCATCTTGAGTGAGAATTCGCGTCTCACCACTTTGAGTGCGTATGGTGACTCTTTGTGTTTGTGGGTCGATGCTAACTATTTCTCCGGAGTAGCGCCCTGGAATACCCGGAGTTTCAAAGGAGATAAATCTTTGTGCGGGATCAATCTCTCCGGTGAGAACCGCATTTCTAAAGCGATCAACATTTGGATTGGCACCGCGCTCGTAAACGAGGCGCGCAGTTTCAGAAAGGCGAACAGTTCCAAGTTGTGCGCGAGGGACTTCAATTTCTACAATTTCTCCAGCGGCATTTCTCGTTTGTACTCGCAATCCTCCGTCGGGAAGGACTCCGACAATTTGTCCGGCGAGTTGGCCGCCGTCAGCCGTTTGAAACGAAATAAAAGAATTGGGGCCCGATAGGTCTCCCGTTGTATAGGCGTCTCTAAATGCTTGTACTCGAGCCTGTGGGCTGAGTCCGGTGACTCCGCTTTCCATGAGAGCTCGTGTTTCTTCGGGGCTAAACCCAGCAGCACGAAGCTCAGCGGTTTTTGCTCTCAGTTGGGCGGGAGTGTAATTACCGATTCCGGCCGGATTAATTCCGTCGGCACCCAGTTCACCGGAACCCGAGTAATGAGCTCTCAATATTGCAGCTTGTTCTGGTTCTGTGAGTTCTCTGCCTAAAACATTCCCCGCTGTTGTTAAGCGAGCGGCATCACCAAGTTGACCAACTTCGTCGGGGGTTGGTGCTCTTCTAAATATTTCTCGAACTCGGTCTCTCGCGCCTGCGGATAATCGGCCCGCAAAATCACTCACGCCAAGGAGATCATCGGCGGCCCGTGCAGCAGGACCCACGACGTATCTCATGGCAGCGGCTTCAGCTGCGATCAGTGGAACTGCTGCGGCAGCACCTACAGCCAAATCCCTACTGGTGTCGCCGTGATTTTGCCAATAGGTTCCTTCGCCATTAGCGCCAACGACGAGTGCGGTGTAGTTATTTCTTAAATCCAAAGATGCAGCAACAACACTGTAGCCTGGAATAAGGTGAAGGAGGTCGCTCCACTGAAAACCATCTGGAGCTTCCATTCCAGGGCAACTTTGTGCCGTTGCTGGCGAGTTGCGAATTTGATCGAAGGCCAGGAGTTGCATGATTTCGTCTTCATCCCAACGAGAAACATGGTCTTCGAAATCGACAAAGCGTGATGCCAGTCGATTGTGGGCGCGAGCGACTTCCAGGTTGATGATTTCTTCGTGAGAGAGTTGTGCAAGCAACTGAGGATCGGGGTCGATAATTGAAAGTCGATCTAAAAAGCCATGCCAAGGTTGAAGATTTTCAGCTCCCAAAAGGGCTGCTTCACTATCGGTGGCCACTTGTCGAGTGAGGTCGATGGCCTGCGGATTGTTTTGAAAGAAAGCCCTAAGAGCATCACAATCAGTCTGCAGGTTACTTGGCTCGCTCTCTTCGGGAGTGGCAACCTCAGTTGTTTCTTCTGTTTCTACGGGTTCGTCATCGTCATCATCATCAGCCCTCGGAGAGTCTAAAAACTGGGGGTAGAGGAGGGCCGATCCATTGCGACTATCCCACTGCACTTCGCCGCTATCATTGGTAGCGACACAACGGTCCCAATTGGGGAAGCGCTCACTTGTAATATTATTTTGCCACCAACCTGCTAAGTGAGGGCGTTGGGCATCTTGAAAGCGTTGAACGTGATCACCAATAAACCCACCTTGAAATCTGGGATTCATGTGGGTCATTGGAGCAAAACCACCCATGAGAGCTGTATTGGTGTTTTCTACTCCGAAGTCAGCATTGGTTCTAAGAAGAGCCGCGGCGTCACCTCGGTATTCATCATACCCGACGGTACTTAAAAATCGATTGGCTTCGTAATCGCGATACTGATCAAGAGTATCTAAGACGCCGGCAGTTTGCTCTCCGCAGGTTCCCGATTCATCAACAGGGCTAGAAAGACATGTTGCGATCCCATTAAGTCGGTCTCTTTCAGCGGCGAGCTGGGTGAGCATGTCGTTTCTAACATTGACGAGGTAATTGCGACAGACAACTTCGGGATCGGCGGCAGGCGGTGGGGCGACATCTTCAGCGCCGCCAGAATAATATTCCTCGTCTGCACTGACTGGTAAAACAATCAGCTGCAAAGAGAATAGAAGTGATAATATATAAGAAAGCCTTAAGCCCTTTCCTACCCAGTGTTGTGCCATACTTAATTATCGCAAAAACTGTGAGAAAATAGGGGGTTAGGGGGGCATTTCATATCGATTTGAGACGCATTTCTAGACCTCTATTCAGCGAGTGTCTATATGTTGATGAGTATCAAAAGATGTAGGCAATCAAAATGATGCAAAAGTCTTAGAATGCCGTATTTAGTGTAAAATACGACATTCTAGGAGTGTCGAAGCGCGATTTAAAAAAACAGATAATCAAGACAATTATAACCCAGGATTTTTTGCCCAACTCCGAGCTTGTTGATGCCACTGACTTTGCGGAAATTCTTTGCGAAGAGCTTGCAGCCCCTGTTCGACTTTGTCGCTCCATTCATTTCTAACTTCAGTCGATTCCGATAAGCGAGCCAGGGCGGCAGCGATTCGAGTGATTTGTGCAAGGGCCTCGGGAGCGGCACTGCTTTTTTGAAACTCTTTAATGAAAAAGACATTTCTAAAGCGATCAAAGGCTGCGTTTAAAAATATCACTTTTTTAACATCGTCAAATTCATTACCAAGAATACTTTTATAGTAAGGAATATCTTCGAGGCCCTTTTTACCCACGCAGAGTTCATTTTGTGCGAGGCGATCATACATAACAGAGAGCATCGCCGAAGGACTTCCTTTGATCTGTCGCCCTTTGTGGTTGAGGATTTTTACCGAAGCCCTTTTGTTTTCGACAAATTTCTTGAGACCACCGACGATCATTCGCGGTTCGTCTTCACTGATACACCTGAGCGGTTCATCAATTGACTTCTTTTTGATCGGAAACTCAATCCCATCAAGAGCTTGATAGAGCATGCCAAAGGCCTGTCCCTCTACCGGGCTTCCTTCAAAGTCGCGAATAACAAAAACCGATTTAATGCGATTGTAGGCAGCTGCCATATAGCGACCCCGCTCTTTTCTTCGCTGCAAACCTTGTTTTAAGTAGTAACCACCGACTTCGATGGCCTCGTATCGAGATTTTTTGTCGAGAGCGATGCTTAAGAAAGTTTGCACTTGATTGCGGTAGGGGCTGTCCGGAAAGTAATCGAGAAACCCCTGGTAGGCTTCGATCCCTTCCATGGTCAATGTTTGGTCATTTCGGTATTCAGGTTGAGCCCCACCGTAGGCGACCGTAAGAAGGAAGTACATTTTTTCAGCCTTGAAAGCTTCGACTCCCTCTGGATGTTTTATAAAATAATTGTGAACTTCCACAATAGCAGGAGTCCAGTGCTCGCCTTGAATGAGAAGCTCAATGGTTCTCTCTGGAAACTGTCTGACTCTTTGATGACTTGGGTGTTGCTCGCTGAGTGCAATTGACTGGAGAGCCGCCTTACAGAACTTTTCTCGCGCAACATAATCATTGATCATTTCGAAGTGCTGGTTGACCGTTCGGTCTTCTTTATCGAAATCGGCTGTGATGCACTTGCTCGCTTTGCCGGTAAAGTATTCATAGAGCCCTTGGCCGACTATGGCCTGAGCTATTGAGCTGAAAATTAGTAAATTTGTTAATATAAACAGTAAGATAGAAAGAATTCTATGCACGAGGCCCCCCAAGTGTTTGAAATGTCTAGATTCTAGTTGAGCAATTGAGAGTCCATCTCCACCCGGCCGTGATCGGGCACCGACCCGAAAGAAACTATAAAAAATCTAAAATAGGGGACAAAAATGGCCGGGTCCCATTGAAATTTTAATTATTTAGCTATATTAAATTTTGTTGTATACTTATGTATGTGTTCATTAACACAGATAATTTTTGGAGATTTCAAATAAGATGAAACAGTGGCATCACGAAATCATTTCAACTTTAGCATCGACGACGATTGAGACCTCAATCGCGACCACCTTCTAATGTCAAAAATTTCAATTAGATTACCTGATCAATCAGTTAAAGAATTCGACCACAATCCCACTGTCCTAGAGGTCGCCGAAAGCATTGGTCCGGGATTAGCTAAAAATACACTAGGGGCTCGTGTTAACGACGATAAAGATATTAAAGATCTGCGCACTGTCCTTAACGACAATGATCAGATTCAAATTATTACGCCCAAAGATGAAGACTCACTCGAAGTGATTCGCCATTCGGCGGCTCACCTCATGGCCCAGGCGGTTCAAGAAATTTGGCCCGATGTTAAGGTCACGATTGGTCCGGTCATCGACAATGGATTTTTCTATGATTTTGACTCTCCAAGAGCCTTCACGCCCGAAGATCTTGAAAAAGTCGAAGCGAAAATGAAAGAGATCGCAAAACGCAAAGATGAAGTCGTTAAAGAAGTTTGGTCAAAAGAGAAAGCCATTGAGACTTTTAAGAAGATGGGTGAGCGTTTTAAGGTTGAGATTATCGAAGACCTCGGTGAGCCAGAAGTTTCAATTTATAAGCAAGGTGAGAACTGGTTTGATCTTTGTCGTGGTCCCCATGTACAGAACATGGGCCAGATCAAGAGCTTTAAGGTTTTAAGCACGGCGGGTGCCTACTGGCGAGGGGACTCCAATAATCCCCAACTTCAGCGTATCTATGCCACGGCTTTTAACGACAAAAAAGAATTAAAGCAGTACCTTCATAACCTTGAAGAGGCTAAAAAAAGAGACCACAGAAAAGTGGGTAAAGAGCTTGGCTTATTCATGTTCCACGAGTGGACTCCAGGGTCGCCTTTTTTTACTCCCAAGGGAACTGTCGTCTATAATCAGCTGACACAATACATTCGCGAGCTTTATAAAAAATATGGCTATCAAGAAGTGATCACTCCACAGATCTTTGATGTGGAGTTGTACAAGACCTCGGGTCACTGGGATAACTTTAGTGAAAACATGTATTTCACTGAAGTCGATGAAAAGCGCGTCAGTGCCGTCAAGCCCATGAACTGCCCGGGCCACTGTTTGATGTTTGCTTCTGAGAGACATTCCTATCGTGAGCTTCCCTATCGAATTGCCGATTTCGGAAGGCTTCATCGCTTTGAAACTAGTGGATCATTGCACGGAATTACTCGCGTGAGATCCATGGCTCAAGATGACGCCCATATTTTCTGTACAGAAGAGCAAATGCAGTCTGAAATTGAATCTTTTATGAGCATGCTCAAAGAGATTTATAATACTTTGGGAATGCCAAACTTTAAAGTTCGCTTGGCCACGCGCCCTGAAAAGCGTATGGGTTCTGACGAAGTTTGGGATCGTGCTGAAAAGAGTTTAGCTAAAGCCCTCGATGTTATGAATTTGCCTTTTGAAATCGCCGAAGGCGATGGGGCTTTCTATGGACCTAAAATAGAAATCCACTTTGTTGATGCCATTAAAAGAAGTTGGCAACTCGGAACAATGCAAGTTGATTTTAATATGCCAATGAATTTTGGCCTTAAATATATCGGCGAAGACAACTCGGAACACACTCCGGTGATGCTCCACAGGGCTGTTCTCGGAACCCTTGAGCGCTTTATAGGTATTTATATTGAGCACTGTGCGGGGCGCTTTCCAACGTGGCTCCACCCAGATCAAGTTGTCGTGATGAACGTCACTGATAATCAGGCGGATTACTGCGATGAACTCGTAGCGGAATTAAAAAAGAGAAATATTCGAGCCCACTTTGATGCTCGAAGCGAGAAGCTCGGCTACAAAATTCGTGAGGCCCAGCTGATGAAGATCCCTTATATGATTACGATTGGGGATAAAGAAAAAGAAGCAAAGACGGTTTCCATTCGATTGAGGAATGGTCAAACTGTTCAAAATATGTCTCAAGAAGAGTTTTTTGATATTCTTGAGAAAGATATCAATGACTTTAATTTAGAAAGTCCATTGATTGTGCAAGATGAAAGTAACCAGGAGGAAAATTATTAGAAAATTTCGTCGAGGGGGCGGCTTAAAAGGAAAGCGTCCACAAAAAGACAAATACAGAGTTAATGAGGACATTGAGGCTAAAGAAGTTCGAGTGATCGACGAAGAAGGCCAAATGCTAGGAGTTTTTCCTCCTCAGAAAGCACTTTCAATTGCCCAAGAAAAAGGTCTCGACTTAATTGAGATCGCTCCCACTGCAAAACCGCCGACCTGCCGAATTATGGATTACGGTAAGTGGAAGTATGAAAATAAAAAGAAAGAAGCAGCTGCTCGAAAAAAGCAAACTGTGATTACGATCAAAGAGATTCAATTGCGACCGCGAACGGATGAACACGATCTCAATGTAAAACTAAAGCACGCTCGTCGTTTTCTACTCGATGGTGACAAGGTTAAAGTAAACCTTCGCTTTTGGGGGCGAGAAATGGCCCACCAAGAAGTCGGCTTAGAGCTTCTCAATAAAGTAACAGCTCAACTCGAAGATGTTTCAAGTGTTGAAGCGAAGCCAAAGCTTGAAGGACGTCAGCTCTTTGTTTTGCTCAGTCCCGATGCTGCAAAAATCAAAACCTATAAAGAGACGGTAAAAGCTTCTGAGAAAGCTGTGGCCGAAGAAAAGTCAGCATCTGAGTAGGAAGTTGATTTTTAATTAAGTGTTTTTTCTAAAGCTCCCATTTTTGGGAGCTTTTTTTTGGTCCAGAAATCTCAACAGACTTTGTCTATTTATTCCTTCCCAGTAAACTGAAGATATTCATTTTGGAGGTGGCCATGAAGGTTCTCAAGATTATTGGGATTGTATTTGCTGTTTTGATTATTATTGCTGGAGTCGCTGGATATTTCTTGCAGCAATCCATGACTAAGTTTCAGTCCAAGGCGAGGCAACAAATGTCTAAAATAATGCTGAGTAGTATGTATACGGCTAATATGGCAACCCATGCTGAATACAACTTTTATTCGACGGACCTTGCGACCATCGGCTTCTTTCCAGAAGGGGAACTCGATGCCAAAGTTGGCTTTACCAACCCCAGTGAGTCCATGGAACCACAATTTGGTCAGGAGTTTAATCCGGCCCTAAAAGACACGGACGCTCTTGTACAGTCGGGAAAGGCACCCTTTACCTACTCGGATCGCGTTGCAAATATTTCCTTCCAGGAAGTAGCGCAAAAGCATTGTCCTGAGTGCACGGCTTCAAAAGAAGCCTTCAAAGCCATTGCTTTTTCTAATATCGACGACGACCCTACGCTCGATGTGTGGACCATTGATCAAGATAAGAACATGGTCAACGTCGTCAACGACTTAGAGGAATAGTGGAAAAAAAGTTCCTGCGAATTATTGGGATTGTTGTCGCACTGGGGTTTATCTTAACCCTTGTGGCTGGATATTTTGGTTTTAAGAGTTATCAAAAATTTCCGCTCAAGGCCCGGCAGAGATACAATGTCGGGGTCCTGCATGACCTTCACAAGGCCTACCAAAAGCAATTTGAAAAAATCGGTCACTACTGTACGGATCTGTCAAAGTTAAGAGACGTCGTAGACTTCATGACCGGGCATATGAATACTGAGGTAAAATTCGGTTTTACCAAGGCCAGCGAATCTTGCGAAGGGGTGGGCTTATCTCCTGCAAACAAGGATTCGGATATATTAGCCAATCGCTCCTATATCAATTACCCGGAATCCTCCGAAAGATTACCCAAAGAAAGTTTTCAAGAAGTGGCTGAGCGATTTTGTCCAGAATGTACGGCGACAGCGAAGGCTTACAAGATCATTGCCTTTTCAAATTTAGATTCTGATGAGACTCTCGATGTTTGGGTCATGGATCAAGATAAAAAAATTCTTAATATATCTAATGATGTTGAGAACTGATTTGAACTAAGTAAGTATTTATAAAGTCGGTAACTATTGATCAACACCCAGTTTTTCTTTAAAGAAATTAATGTAGTTGATTCCACCGCGCCCGTTAAATGGCATCCAGCCGCCGTAGAGCTGCTCCATAATATCTTTAACGTGACCGTCTTTTTCGACAAAGTGTTGAGGACGGCCTAGGGCTTCCCACATCAGGTACTGGTTACCCGTAGGAACACTCGTATCATTTTCTATAATCATCATTTTAACTCGGTCTGTGGGAACTCGGTGGGCCCATAGCAGAGGTTCATAGCGAAGGCTATTGTGTAAAAAGTATTGATAGTCCGAAGCATTTTCTATGGAGTCATCAGATCGCGCGTCGATGTAGAGATTTCTTTGAATAGTTCCAAGTTCAGTTCGCGATTCCGCTAGAATTTCGGCGATGCCCATGCCGCCGCCACCAAAAAATGCAGCTTTTATTCGTTCGTGTTCTAAGCCCAAAAGAAGTGCTCCTGCTATAGAGCCTCGGCTAAAGCCAATGAGTCCGATTCGATCGGCGTCGGCATTGGGAAGTGTTTCAAGGTAATTAATTATGGTTCGAGCCCGCAACATTTCTATTTGTGAAATTCGATCAAAGTCTCTTGCGGGAGGATAGCCTGTTACCGGGTCAATGGTGACTTCAAGGTCGACGAGAATCGGGGAAACTAACATGAAGCCCTGTCTTGCCAGTTGAATTCCCATGCGACCGTCAAAGATATCGAGCCAACCTTGCAGGGTTGGTAAATTGAGAATGACCGGAAGCTTTTCGTTGGGATCAACATTCTGGGGCAAGGTCACTCGAACATCGACGTATTCGACTTCTGAGTGGCGGTTCTTTTTGAAAGGGACCCTGACGTCGTAGGTGTCCACCGAGAAATGGGCGGGTAGGTCCACGAATCGCAGTCTGCCGGGAACACTCGAGTATTCGGCGATCACTTGGGCCCGATACTGGGGGTCACCGCTTCCCACTAAATTGACGGGAGTGAGTTGATTCTCAAGGGCTTTGATTCGCTCGGGATGATTCCAGATTCTGGCTTTGATCGGGTAGCGCATATTACCGAACTGAGGTCGCGCTAAACGGTAGTCTTCACTCATGAATTCGTTCTCACACCAATGAATCCGCGCAAAGCTAGAGACGTGATATGAGAAAATTAAAAGGATCCAAAGAAACAGCCTGAGAAACATCATAATGACGCAGTAGTTCAAAAATAGTACCAAAGCTCAAATGCAAGATGATGAGAAATCCACAAAAAGTTGCAGAAATACTCCCCCAATTTCGCTCAAAAGAGTCAGGGTTCTCTGTAAAGCTTACACTCGTAAAAGCCCTCCAGAACTAGAGATTCTCCTTGCGCACAGGGCCGGATGTCGTTATAAAAGGCATTCGCTAAAAGCACTATGTGAGGTCGAAAGAGTAGCCCGAGCTGCCACCTGCATGGGAAGGAGAAAAACAGTGAAACAAAAGACACACTCAGGAGCGAAAAAACGCTTCAAAGTAAAGTCCAGCGGCAAGATCAAGTACAAGCAAAAAGGTCTTCGCCACATTCTTTCTAACAAGTCCAGCAACCGCAAACGTAAGCTTCGTGCTAAGCAGCACATCGATGATGCTGACATGAACAACGTTAAAAAGATGCTTTGTCTGTAATTGGAGGAGTTGAAAGATGCGCGTAAAAAGAGGCTTTAAAGCAAGAAGAAGAAGAAAAAAGGTTTTAGAAAGAGCCAGTGGTTATTACTCATCTGGAAGCCGTTGTTATATCACTGCGGTAGAAAGAAATGACCGAGCTCTTAACTTTCAATATAGAGATCGCAAGCAGAGAAAGAGACAGTTCCGTCAGCTTTGGATTCAGAGAATCAATGCAGCTGCTCGAATGAATGGAACGAGTTACTCTCGCCTGATGCACGCCTTGAGCGAAAACAATATTGAGCTGGATCGCAAGGTCTTAGCCGATATGGCTGTTTTCGATGCCAAGGGATTTACCCAACTCGTTCAAAAAGTTATTCCAGCTCAGGGATAAACAAAAGGAAGCCTTCGAGCTTCCTTTTTTTATAATGGACGAATTTTTAATGGGAAACACTCAGCACAGAGAAAAGACCGAGGACTTTGAACAGAGGAAGCGAGATCATATTTCGCTTTCACTGGATTCTCGTACCCAAACCACTGGTATGAGTGGACTTGAGCAGATTGAACTTATTCACGAAGCTCTGCCTGAAATGAACTTTGACGAGGTTAACTCTCAAGTACAAGTTTTAAATACGACCTCTCCGACCCCACTTTTTGTGAGCTCAATGACAGCTGGTCATAAAGGCTCCTTTGATTTGAATCACACCATGGCAGAAGTTTGTTCGAGCCGAGGTTGGTTGATGGGAGTCGGTTCCCAGAGACGAGAGTTGGGAGACCTGGAAGCGGCAGCCGAGTGGAGTAAAATACGTAAAAGTTTTCCTGAAGTAAAACTTCTAGGAAATATAGGGCTGAGCCAACTTATTTATACTGAGACGAGTGAGATACAAAGGTTAGTCGATAATTTACAAGCCTCTGCACTCTTCGTGCATTTAAATGCACTTCAAGAGTGTTTACAGCCAGAGGGAACTCCGCAATTTAAAAATGGTTTAAAAGCTATTGAGAAAATTTGTAAGGAGTTATCGGTTCCTGTTATAATTAAAGAGACCGGTTGCGGTTTTTCAGCGAAAAGTCTAGATCGCCTCAATGGTCTTGGGCTTTACGCTGTCGATGTTGCTGGCCTTGGTGGTACCCATTGGGGTCGAATTGAAGGGCATCGCTCACAACCGGACGAAAAGTTATATCGCGCCGCTGAGAGTTTTAAGGATTGGGGCATTTCAACACTTGATTCTCTGCAAGCAGCACGTACTATTAAGACAGATTATGAAGTTTGGGCATCTGGGGGCATCCGTTCTGGATTAGATGCAGCCAAATGTGTAGCTGTGGGGGCAAAAATGGTTGGGCTGGCGAAGCCGATCATCGCAGCTGCTGTCGAGGGATCTCAATCGCTGAACAATTGTATGGAAATCCTAGAATATGAGTATAGAATGGCGCTGTTCTGTACGGGTTCTGCTCATAACGAGCAGTTGCAGGAGTTAGATAAATGGCAATTTCAAAAGACCTAAAAGAATTTTTTAAAGGGTTTTCCAAGCTCAGTCGTGATGAGCGTTACCAGCGACTCGTTGAAATGGGTGCGCTTAAATCTCAAGACGCCGATTTTTTAAGAACGGGCGGCATCCAAGATTTGGGTTTGGCTGAGAAGTTTGTTGAGAATGTTATTGGCTACTTTCAGTTACCAATGGGTGTAGCTACCAATTTTAATATTGATGGAATTGATCGCGTCATTCCTATGGCCGTTGAAGAGACTTCTATTATTGCGGCTGCTAGTAAAACAGCACGTTGGATCCGAGAAAGTGGCAAGATAACTACTGAAATCTTGGGTCGCTTGATCATAGGACAAATCCAATTGGCCGAAGTGAAGGACTTTGACCGTTTTAAGATGCGAATCGAAGAAGCCTCTGCAAAATTCATCGAGCAGGCCAACGAGGTGGTCGCGAAGGGCCTTGTCGAACGTGGCGGTGGAGTAAAGTCCATTGAAGTGAGAAAGATTGAAAGAACGGATGGAAAAACCATGGCCGTTATTCATGTTCTCGCTGACCCTTGTGATGCCATGGGCGCAAATATCATGAATCAAGTTTGTGAATTTTTAAAAGAGCCAATACAAGGTTTAACGGGTGAAACTGTTACGATGTGTATTCTCTCGAACTTAGTCGACACCAAACTCACTCGCGCCAAAGTCGAGATGAAAGTTGATCCCGAAATAGGGATGAAGATCCAAGAAGCTTCTATTTTTGCCGAAGAAGATCCCTATCGTGCGGCTACAAATAATAAAGGTGTCCTCAATGGAATCGATCCCATTTTAATTGCCACTGGCAATGACTGGAGAGCGGTCGAAGCGGGAATGCACGCATTTGCTGCCAGAGATGGGCAGTACAGAAGCATTACTCGCTGGAGATACGATAGCGAGACAGAAATTCTTGTCGGAATATTAGAAGCTCCAATTGTCGTCGGAACTGTAGGCGGAGTCACTCGCCTCCATCCAACTGCACAATTGTCCCTAGAAATGTTGGAGATCGAAAGCGCTGAAGATTTATCGAGAATCTGCGCTTGCGTAGGTCTTGTGCAAAACCTAGGTGCTTTGCGGGCTCTTACCACTGTGGGTATTATTGAAGGTCACATGAAGCTTCATATTAAGAACTTGACCTTAGGGGCTGGCGCCAAGGAAAAAGAAATTCCAATCGTGCAAAAGCGCCTGGAAGAAATTTTGCTTCTTCGAAAGAGAATTTCTCTTTCCAATGCCATCGAGGTTTTAAAAGATCTTCGTTCTGGAAAAGAGAATGTCTACAACACCTGAGTCACCTAAGCTTTCACACAATCATTTTCAAATTCAAGTGCCGGGTAAAACATTTCTCCTCGGAGAATATCTGGCCCTTTCTGGTGGCCCAGCCATTTTGGCCTCAACTCCTCCCTACTTTTTATTAGAAGTTGATATTGGGGATGGGCTTCTCGGTGGAATTCACGCTGACTCGCCCGCGGGCCTTTATTGGGGAGAGCTGGTCGATACCGAAGGAGACCTGCGCTCACAAGAGGGGCACGAAGACCTTTCGGATTCTAGTTTTCCCATATTTTCTGGGCTTAATCTAAAATTTGAAGATCCCCATGAGGGTGCAGGAGGTCTCGGAGCATCGAGTGCCCAGTTTGCAGCCCTTTATGCGCTTTTCTTTAAAATGCAATATGGCAAAGACTTCTCTGGTGGCCAGGGCCTTGATCTCAATCATTTGCTCTCAGTTTACCGTCGCTATTCGTGGAATGGCGAAGGGGTTCCTCCTAGTGGATATGACCTCATATCTCAATTTATGGGGGGGCTGAGCCAAATTAGTGAATCGAGCAATGAAGCCCAAAACCTAGCGTGGAACTTCTCGGACCTCAGTTTTTGCCTGATCCGCACAGGTGTTAAATTGGCGACCCATGAGCACCTTCGAAAACAGGAAACCCTGGCCTATAGTGAGCTGCATCAAATTGTGAGTGCCGGTCAGAATGCACTGATCTCTGGGAATTCGAAAGCCTTTAGTGATTCTGTGAGAGCGTACTGCGAATGTTTAGATGGCCAGGGCTTGCTCGCACCCTCGAGTCGAGCCCTCATCGGGCAAATGTATGACTCAGGGCTCATTCAGTCTGCTAAGGGCTGTGGAGCCATGGGGGCCGATATTATTTTGGCAATAGTTGAAAATTCTGATAAGTCTCAATTCGTTAAGTGGCTTGAGAATAATAAGTTAAAGATCATCGGCTCGAGTGATGATCTTGCCCACGGTCTTACTTTTAATTTTGATTGAATATAAGGAGAGTTCTTCCCTTGAAAAAATGGCAAGCAGAGGCCCCTTCTAATATTGCACTGATCAAATATATGGGGAAAATTTCGTCTGAGACCAATCAACCCACTAACTCTTCGATCTCCTTAACTTTATCTCAGTTAAAAACTTTCGTAGAAATTGAAGAAACGGCTTCAGGTAAAGATACTTGGGAGGCCTTGAAGGGGGAGCAATATCACCCGATTCAACTTGGGGAGAAAGCTCAAACTCGGTATCTCGACTTTTTCTCTCGCTTGAAAGATGAGTTTTCCATTCGGGGGAACTTTATAGTTCGATCGGCGAGTAATTTTCCGGCGGACTGTGGTATCGCCAGTTCGGCTTCGAGTTTTGCGGCATTGACTCAGGTTTCCTATGATTGCGGAAGAGACAGTGGCTGTAAGGAATTGGACTTAAATCAACTCAGTCAAGTCAGTCGACAAGGCTCGGGATCTTCCTGTCGATCCTTTTTTGCGCCCTGGGGGTTGTGGACAACAGAAGGTGAGTGTAAATCTGTAGACCTGCCCTATAACTCTGAGAACTTGCTTCATCATGTGGCAATTGTTTCTGACGAGAAAAAAACGGTTTCTTCGAGTGAAGCCCATTTACGTGTGACGAGTAGTGAACTCTTTTTGGGGCGTCCCGAGAGAGCCCATCGACGACTCGAGGCTTTGATGAGTAGTTTACAAAGTGAGAATTGGGAGTCAGCCTATCAGATTTGCTGGCAAGAGTTCTGGGATATGCACGCCTTGTTTGAAACCTCTCATCCCCACTTTGGTTATATGAATGCGGGTTCGATAGAGGCGATTCAACTCGGAAAGAGTCAGTGGGACAATGAAGGTCGGGGTCCAATTATAACTATGGATGCTGGCCCCAACGTTCACTTTATTTATCGCAAGCAAGATCAAGATTTATTTGACGGTCTTAAAAAGAGTCTCAAGTAAGGGTCAATAGTTAATGGAACATCTAGATCAACCCAAAGCCTATTTTCAATCCCAAGTCTATGGTAAGTGGATTCTTGCAGGAGAGCATTCCGTTCTTAGGGGGGCTCCAGCCCTCGTTTTTCCCGTTTACGGAAAAAGCTTTAAGATTCTAGCTGAGAAAAATTCTGAAAACCTACAAGTGGAATTCAAGGGGAGCCGTGGCCAAGAAGTTCAGGTTTTATTCTCTGGAATATTTGATAAGGCCTTGAAGCAACTCGGACGGGAGCGAAGCGAGCTTAAGGATCGCTTGGTCATTGATAATGAGATTCCAGTGGGAGCCGGCATGGGGGCATCTGCGGCCCTTTGTGTTGCGATATCTCGCTACCTAGTTGCCAACGATTTTCTAAAAGAAGATGAAATTTATGACTTCGCCAGAGGTCTTGAAGATACCTTTCACGGTGAGAGTAGTGGTGTCGATATCGCTGTAGCCTTATCGGGAAGCGGACTCGTTTTCACAAGAGATGGTGAGCGTAACGAGCTTCTTCCAAAGTGGCGACCAAAATGGTATTTGTCCTACAGTGGAAAGCGCGGATTAACTTCGGAATGTGTTGAGAGAGTTAAAAAATTAATTGCAGAAAACCCGAGAAGGGGAGAACTCATTGACCAGAGGATGCGAGACTCTGTGACCCTGGCTAAGGATGCGTTACTGCAAAAAACTGAAAGAGGTGGTTTTCCGCTCCTCAAAGAGGCCATTGAATTAGCCCACAGTTGTTTTTATGAATGGGGGCTTTGTAATGAGTCCGTGCTCGAGCATATGAGAAGGCTCAATAGTTTCGGCGCGAGAGCCTGTAAACTGACTGGAAGTGGTGACGGTGGCTTTGTTTTGAGTCTCTGGTCGACTCCTCCACCTCGATCGATTACGAGTGAGTTAATTAATTTGAATCCTTAGATTCGCTATTGAGCTCATTGAGCTTTCTCTGGGTCGCCGATGGCGAGCGCTCGGTTGGTTTTTTATGGAACCAATTCTTTGGGTCACCGACAACGATCTTTTTCCGTTCGCAATCTTCAGTAAAAGGTGTTTCCTGACATTGTTTACTCGCCAAGATAAGGCCGTCGACCTCGTTAAATCCAACGAAGAAATAAGAAATCCCAATGACCGATACAAGAATACCGATAACCAGTCCGTACTTCAGATTGCGGTCAAAGTCGCCAGAGAGTTTCCATTTTTCAGTCTTTTGCTCATCAACGAGTTTCAAGTTGTCATAACTAGCGGAACCCGACGATTTAACAACGTTGTGGGGACGGAAGGTATCAGACTCGTCGCCTTCGCTTTCCATCATTAATCCCGATTTTAAATTCAATTCGGGGCCAATATCGACCGCTTTAGAGGGATCAAAAGGATTCGCTTTTCCTTTTTTTACGTTTCGATCAAGGACGACTTCTTTGTCTGGAACTAGAGTTTCCAAATCATTAGGAGAGTCAAATGAGCCTTTACCAGCCATTTCGGCTTCGGTCACATCGGCACCATTTCCAAAAGTGAAAGAACTACCAGTAATACTTTCTTCGTCGGCAATAGCCGATAAATGAGCTGACGAGTCGAGGCTATCACCCGAATTGGGGTCGAAACTTGGTACCTTTTTTAACTCGCGTAACTCAGTAATGCTCGTCTGGACTGGAGCCTGGAAGTGGCGGCCAGACTCTGCATTAATTTGGATCGCGTCTTGATTGTCCAGGTCAAACTTGTGAGTTTTCAAAAGATTTGAAATTTCTTCTTCGTGGTTATTAAACTCATCGTTAAAATTGGAGTTGATGAATTGTCGCATTTCAATGGTTGAAGAGAACATTGATTTTGATTTTATATACTTATTCAAATCAGTTAAAAAGTCAGCAGCGTTGTCGTATCGAGACTCAGGGTTTGCAGCGAGACACCTTCTAAAAATTGAATTCAGTTGTTCGTCGAAAACAAGGACTTGCTTCCAAAGGTTGCCTTGGATACCTCGTCGCACCTTACTGACAAGTTGTGCTTTGTCTTCGGCCCAAAAAAGTTTTTTGAAGGTGATCATCTCCCACATCATAACACCGAGAGTGTAAAGGTCGCTTCTACGGTCGACCGCCTTATTAGAGGCTTGCTCAGGAGACATGTAAGAGGTTTTTCCAACGGCACTTGTTTTTTTCTTTTTATTAAGTGAAGAGCTTCTTGCAACTCCAAAGTCGATGATCTTCACTTCTCCAGAGAAACTGATCATGATGTTATTGGGCGAAAGGTCGCGATGAACCAAGCCCATGGCTTTATTCTCTATCCGGTCGCGTACTCCATGGGCATAGGCGAGGCCGTCGAGAATTTCTGAAATCACAAAGAGTACTAGAGGCATTGAAAGGCCGCGTTTATTTCGTCCTAAGGACTTTACAATTTCACTGAGATTGAGACCCTCGCAGTATTCACTGACTAAATAGTATTGGCTATCGTACAAACCAAAATCGACAACCTGTGCAATATTTCGATGACTTAGGCGACTCACAACTCGGGCTTCATCGAGAAACCACTCTTTGATTTCTTTGGAATTCTTTTTTTCTGTTCGGACCGTCTTAACGCAGAATAGTTTTGAGAAATTCGAAATGGGATCGTGGCGAGCAGCTAAATGGACCTCTCCCATGCCGCCTTGGTTTAATTTTTTGAGGTAGATAAAGTTGCGCAATCCCATATCAAGTAATCGGAATATTCGGATATAAAATCAACTATTTAGTAGGCTCTAGTGTTCCCGAGAGGGTATTGAAAGGTCTAGTTTTGACAGCGTCGAGCGGCTTTTTTAACACAGCTTTTGTAGAGGCGCTTGCAAGTGTCCTTTGAAGAGGACGTCGTGCAAACAACATAGTGCCAATGGCATTTATTCATACACTTTTTTGTACCATTGTTACTCACTTGGACGACTTCAGGATTGAATGAAAATGAACTTGGTTCATCCGCCAAAGCTTGAGTCGACAAAAGGGAATAGGAGTGAAATTGATTCTCACTCTGAAACGACTTTTCAGAATTTAACGAATTGATCCGAAATTAATGACACTGAATAGGCTCAAAATAAGACGGTTTCTTAGTGTCATAATTATGATTTTTGGTCTGGTTGCTCCATTATTACGACACCGAGAGGCTGTAATCGATTTTATA
>JAUICP010000009.1 GCA_030427805.1 Bdellovibrionia bacterium | reverse complement strand
ATTCGAGATAATTTGGGTTGTTTGGTAAGAAGAACCTGGTGCACATCTAAAACAATTCACTATCTTCAGGATCGTCTTGATATCTACACTTATTTTCACAACAACTTCCTATTGAAAAGCCGAAAGATCGCAGCCCACTCTTAGTTCACTTTATAAATTGAATCTAAATTCTTTGTTTGTGGAACGAGGAGAATTATTCTTTGTGGAAAGTATTATGGGGGTTCATTTTTAGGGCTCTTGCCAGCCGGATGCGACCCAGGCAAGAAGGGCAGGAGCCCGGCCCTAAAAATGGACTTCCAGGATACTTGGAACAATTAGAACCTGATTCTCCTCGTTCCAAAAAAACAGGAATTTGGGTCAGTTTAAAAAAAGACGACCGCTTTCGCGGCCGTCGGAGGGATAGATCCTAATTGCTTAGGATTATCAAACTTTAGACATTTATGACTAATTGGAGACTTGTTCGTAGAGCCTCACCACTTGTGAGGCATAGGCGACCTTTACCCGTTGCCCTTTATAAGGGCCCCGTCTAACCACATTATTGTCACCATTGTATTTAGAAAGAGAACTGCGGTAGGTTTTCAGCAAACTCGTTGAAGGACTATAGGTCGAAGCTAAAATCGTTTTCAATAAGACTTGGCCGTATATTAAGTCAGCTTTTGGATGGGACTTAAGCCAATCTTTAACTTTTAGATTTCTACTTTTTGAGCTAAGAACCTTTTGCCCTTTACGGATGACTCCCTCGTGCCAAGGGGCCTTAAAACTCGGCAGTATACAAAGACTCACTTCCTCAAAGAATCGGGTATTTTTAACGGGCGCATGGCTTGCACCACGATTTCCCAATTGATCGTGGACTTCTTCAATTCCATAGGCAGTCATTTGCGTATAGCCAACGGCTCCGGTTGGAGAAACGGCTCGATTGTTAAAAGTCGACTCTTTTTCAATTTTAGCAGTCACCATAAATGGATCGGTCCCAGCGCAAAAAGAGGCGCGAACAATGAAACGAGCTAATTCTCTGTCGCTAAGCCCTCCCTGGCGGCCTCTTTTGTTCTTGATATAGGACTCGATTCGATCAATGAGAGGATTAAAATCGCCGGGTAAGTGATCTGGCATTTCGTCTCGCATATCATAAGTCGACGTGATGTACCGCTGATAGGTTTCCTTGGTTAACGGATGTAAGAACATGTCTTTTTCAATGTATTTAGAGCCCGTCATGTAGCCAAAAGAAACTTCTTTATTATCAATCGTTTCAAATGGAACTTCGAAACTCCATGCCTCTTTGGCGCTGGCTATGATCATGCAAATAATTGTAAGAGTGAGAAAAGCAAAGAGCTTCACGTAGTACATTATAGTTCCCCCCCAGGACAGTTTTCGATTTCGACTGAATATAAGAGCAATGCCTGGGCCAAAGTGAGAACAATGATGAAACGGTGCTCGTCTCAATAATGCAGACCGCATTTGTCACTTCACTTCCTAAATGGTCATAAGGCGAAGTGTTAATCGCGATACCCACAAAGATAGTGAATCGTAAAAGATATAAATTTTTAGACTGATCATTAAGAAGCATCAGGTATTAATATTTAGACTTATATTTGAGAGACATCGTGAAATAAGTTTTTAACCAAATAAAACAAAGAACTCCACCGATGACATTGGCTATGCTCGCCGCCCAAAACACCCCGGGGTAGTCATAGTACATTTGCAACAGGAGAGCGAGTGGAATGTAGACCACGATCATTCGCAAGATCGTGAGGATCGTCGCTGGAAGGGGTTTTCCGAGGGCGTTAAAACTTGCAGAACCATTGATTAAAACCCCGTAAAAACAAAGACTCCAAGTCACTATGTTTAGATAATCCGCAGTAACCTCTACCACCTGTGCATTCCTATTGAAGAGGTAGCCTATTGTCTCACCAAAGCCCAAGAAAAAGACCGTTACAATTGCGATCCATATAAAACTAAAGAGATAAGTAAAGCGTATCCCTTGAGTCACTCTCTCGAACTTCCCCGCCCCCCAGTTTTGTCCAACAAATGGACCAATTACCGAAGAAAAAGCGAGGAGAGGAATGACTGAAAAGCTCTCCAAGCGGGTTGCAACACCAAAGCCGGCAACCACTTCATCTCCTTCCTTTGAAAGAAACCGAGTGATAAACCCCGATGAAACGGGAATAATAATATTGTTGGTTGCCGCTGGGATTCCAATCTTTAATATTTCTTTCCAATTTTCCACTAAACTCTGAAAGCTCGGCAGCTCTAAACTCATCATTTTTTCTTTGAAATAGAGAAAATATAACGAAGCAAAAAAAGTAACCATCCTAGAAACGACCGTCGCAATGGCCGCCCCTTCCAATCCCAAAGCCGGAAATCCAGCATAACCAAAAATCAGTAGTGGATCTAATAGCAAATTAACGAGGGCTGCGATCATCATAATAATTGCTGGAAATCGAGTATTCCCTGTCGCTCGAATCAAACTATTACCAACCATTGGAACCACTAGAAATGGCATACCGAAATACCAAATCCTCATATACTGATCGATCAGTACCAAGGACTTTGAATTTGCTCCCAATAGTTTGAATAGTGGTTCAATCGTTAAAATCCCGAGAAGTACAAAACAGGTCACGATGATGACAGACAGTAAAATTGAATCAGTGGTTAAACGTTTAACTTTACTCTGGTTACCCTCACCGATAGCTCGTGCCACGAGACTTGAGGCACCGACTCCTAGACCTAGAGCTAAAGATCCGTAAAACATGACCACGGGAAAAGTGTATGTCATCGCAGCTAGAGAGTTTTCGTCGATCTGACCAACGAAGAATGTGTCCGCTAAATTAAAGCCTATGATCGCGAGAATCCCAACGACCATTGGTCCAGCCATAGTCGCCAGTTGTCTCGATATAGAGCCTTCGATGAGATTCGCTTTCACCTAATTACTATGACAAGTTAGGGGTTTAATGACAATTGAAAGTTCCTTTGGATTTCATGCAAAAAGTGACCTAGATCCTACTTAAATCCTAACTCTGGAGGACTTGGAGGCCGAGGAGTTATTAATTAGCATAACTCAATAACTTAAATGGAGACCTCAAGCCCGTGTTTACTGAACGAACTCTTTTTAGCTTCCGAAATAGATTTGATTTTAGTCCAAAAAGAGACAAAGCACGTTTTAAAGACAGCTTTCCGAGAGATTACGATCACTCTCGAAAGCGATTTCTGTCTTATTTTGAGGAATTTAAAAAGCAAGGAATCAATGCCGAACACCTCAGCTTTCAAGTACCCAGCAAACTGCGCTCAGACCTTTTTGTCGACGCCTGCTACATACCCAATCAAAGTGGAGAGAAATTGGTAATTTTAACCACCGGAGTTCATGGCCTTGAAGCTCCGGCAGGGAGTGCCGCCATTGAACTTTTTGTTAATGAGTATTTGAGTCGGTCCCTGAAGCGAGGATTTTCTGTACTTATTGTTCACAGCTTAAACCCCTTTGGCTTTGCCTACAATCGCAGAGTTACTGAAAACAATGTCGATCTCAATCGCAACTTTTTTATACAAAGTAAGAGTCAAACCAACTACAACCCACTTTACTACGAACTTCGAGCTCTCCTAAATCCTTTTATGGTGAAATCAGTGAGTGGTGGATTTAAAGAATTCATCCGCGTCTTAAAAGCGCTCAATAAAAATAAATTTCAAAATATTTCCCGGGCAGTCGCCTATGGGCAAAATCAGTTTCCTGAAGGCTTGTTTTATTCCGGTGAATACAACGAACCTCAAACAGAGTGGTTTAGGAACCTACTTGTTTCCAAGTGTTCGAATTATAAAAAAATAATAGCTTTCGATATTCATACTGGATTCGGCGAGCGAGGTCAGCTTTACAATTTTGGACACAACTACCGCTCAGAAACCGAGGAATACTTTACCAAACAGCTCTATTCAGGACTCAAAGTTTACAGCGTCCAAGATGATGGCTTCTATGAAACGGCAGGTGACCTTTCGAGCTTTCTCGCTGAGCTTTTCAAAGGACGACAATTAGCCTCTATGACTTTCGAAATAGGAACTGTCGATAACCACCGTCCTCTGAATCAAATCAGAGACTTTTATAAGCTCGTCCGGGAGAATCAAATTTTTACAGATCGATCGATCGGCTTCAAAAGAAAGGCTGTTCTCTTGCAGAAATTGGGCGTTATTGAAACCTATAACCCCGACTCTAATATCTGGAGAGAGAAGACTCTCAAACAGTTAAGAGATCGATTTCATCTCCTTCTCGATCGATTTTATGCCGCCTAAGCCCTCTAAGATAAAACCTAGGGCCTATAGAGCTATATTACCTTAAATATTTTACCAATATTCAGTCGTACATTGTTTCCTCCTCCCTATTGATCTACAACTTCCTTTGGGATTTCAAGGGGATATCAATGAAGGCACGCATTCTATCAATTTTATTTTTATTCGTTAATTTTCAGGTGCAAGCTGAACAAATTGAGCAGCGCTCTTATTACTCACCTGATCATCAAATTTTAAGAGTTTCGAATTGCAGCCAGCCCGTTGAATACAAAGATTTTGCCGGTAACCTGCGAATTAAATCTGAATTTGTGGTGAGTCTCTGTAAAGAACAAATCACCTATGACGTGAATTTAGTGAGCCCTGAGACGGGACTTTCGTGGGCCAAAGAGGACGAACTCATCGAGGGCTCTGAAATCTTTAACTATATTACACAAAATATTCGCAAGGGAGTTGATGAACTCATCGATCCGCTCGATCGTGAGCAAAAAGAGCGCATGCTTGAGGAATGCCAGTCACTCCAAGAATCCTACGCCGACGAAGTCTCCCATTTGAGTGACAGCCCTTGTAGTTTATAGGAGGAAGCTTGCTCGTAAAAGCTCGGTATCTTTTTCTTATAGTATTTTTTGTGGGATCGTCGGCTCTAGCCGGGTCATGGGATGATAGCGCTTCAACTTGGATTTCTCAGCATCAATGGCTGCAAAATAAGGCACTCAAAACTCTCATTCATCATCGCTGTCAATTTTATCTCAATTCATCCCATCTTAATTTTAATCTTCTCAAAAGAATGAATCTCTGCCGACAAGCTGTTAGAGATTTAATAACGATACTGGATTCAGAAATCATTAAAGATGAGGCCCGGTCACCGACCATCGTTTTTCGCTCGGATCTCGTCGAACTTCTCGATCAGAAGGATACCTATCTTTTTCTCGATCGAGCCAGAGCTGCGTTTACAAGCTCTTACATTAAAGGCGAACATTTCAATCTTTGGGAACTCGCTCTCAATACTTATACAGATCGAAATAATGCCATTAAGGCTTTGGCCACTCTTTTTCAAGACACCAGTCCCGCACTCGTCCACCTCGATTGGTTGCAGATCCAGCTCGATGAGGGAACCCTCGAACCAAGCCAGGTGTTTCTAGCCAATTTCGATCTCCTCGTAGAAATTCACCTCATCCTCAAGGACTGGGGAAATTATGTGGCTAGAAAACCCGAGGGCATAAGTCTTTTCCCAAGCTCCTATAAAAATGTCTCAAATGTGGTGAACAATCAGCTTTATCACTTTTATGTTCCGGCCCTAATGGCTCAAAAACTGGTCGACTTAGGACATATCGAAGAAGTGAGCTTTTTAGCTCCCTTTTTACTGAACTACCTTTACGAAATACTCAAGGGCGAACATGTCTTGCAAAAAGCGTTTCGCGAACCTCAGTTGATCGAAGGGCAGAAAACTCTTTCGGATATCTATATGGGATTTGCAGGAAGTTATTTTGGAGCTTTTGCCGAACCAACAAGGCTAGGCGCCCCGCAATTTGTTTCGCAAATTGAGAGGCAACCTAAGCAATTTCTTAAAAACTTACTAGAAATTGTAAGTCAAAGACGAATTAACGAATAAAGTATTGGCGTTAAAGGCACCGGTTCCAGAACCAGATCCAGCAAGAACACCATCAAGCATGAATTTTCCAAGGACAAAACTTGCACCAGCGGCAACGACAGTCGTATTCGCAGGGTGAGTTGAGTTGTCCAAAGTAGTGCTCTCAATAGAGTTCAAGATGACTCTTTGAGAAACTGAACCACGAAGCTTGAGCCAGTCGAGGGCTTGGGCTTCAACTCCGACAGTTAGTGGAATTGAAGTCTCTTTTAAGTCTGCATCGGCATTGGTTAACTTCTCTTCGAATTTTCCAGTCGAGTACTTAACACCCGCACTGTAGAAAAGAAGGGCTCCGTCCATGTCGTGTTGCATAGCGTACCCAAGATCAATTTCAAGAAGATCAAGTTCGTATTCAACTGTTGGAGTCGCATCTTTGGCTTCTAGAGTGTTAGAAGTCAGTTTAGCGTATACTTTTCCGTTCTCAGAAGCTTTAACCGATCCGCCAAGGCCTCCAACGAATTTACCTTTATATTCGTCGTTGGTATTTGCAGCAGTCTCATTTTTTGCTTCGTTGATGAAATCGATATAAGCATAAGCTTCCCAACCAGCATCGTTAACAACACCACCTCTTAGAGTGAGTGAGCCCGATTCCTTGATAGGAAAAGCACCACCAGCTGGCTTATTTTCGGTGTTTGCAAAAAGAACGCTCACACCGAAATTATTCGCTCCACTTTTGAAAGCACCAATAATTTCGACAGCATTGTTTGGCGCCTGAAATGCCGTTCCGGCGGTATTAAATGGCGCAAGATTGTTCACCCCAGAAGCTGCGGCAACGCCGAGAGCATCTTCGATGTGAGTTTCTCGACCGAGCTGCACACCAAGGTCAAATCCACCAAAGTTTCTGGTAAATCCACCTTCGGCGAAAGTTGTTCCACCTCGAGTCGTGGTACCAAACTCTAAATTGACACTATTCGTGTAAGTGGAAAGGTAGGCTGGGTTTTTAAAAATGTTTCTTGCATCCTGAAGATAAAGACTTCCATCGCTACTTTGTCCAAGCGCTTGAAGTCGTGCCTTTGATGCCATCGCTAAGCTTCCGCCACAAAATAGGCCGGTAAAAGCTAATGCAGTAATTAGTTTTTTCATAGTCTTCCTCCTATATTCTTAATCAAAATAAGAAGTTAGACTTTTGTCCAATATAATCTTGCCTTTTGCCGTAGGGGGCCATAGCCTTCTGATCCATGGCTGACACACTGAGATATATGACAACCGAAGGATTTGAGAGCATACGGGCCGAGTACCGGGAGCTTCTCTACGAGGAGCGGCCAAAACTCGTAGAAGTGGTAGCCTGGGCCGCTGGCAATGGAGACCGTAGTGAAAATGCCGACTACATATACGGCAAAAAACGACTGCGCGAGATCGATCGACGCCTTCGATTTTTAAAAAAAGAGTTGGAAAATGCCGAGGTTGTTGATCCAAAAACAGTGAAATCAGACAAGATTGTTTTTGGAGCCTCCGTTAGCCTTGAGGACGAGGACGGCGAAATCAAGCGCTATCAAATCGTGGGCGAGCACGAGACGGACCTGGAAAGAGGGCGAATTTCATGGAAATCTCCGGTCGCGAAAGCCCTTCTCGGAAAAAAATTAGATGATGAAGTTTTGATTAAAAGGCCTGCGGGCGACCTTTATGTCACAATCGTTAAAATTGAGTACAAATAAGTCCCAAAATTATAATCGGAGCTCAATGAGTTCCACCTAATTTCTTCAAGTATGTGCATAAAACCCCCGCTTTAGCCGTGTATTGCTGGGCTTTTAGATATCTTACAATTCAAGTTAGGATTTGGTTTAATACCTACTCAATCCTTTAAAGTATGGATACTTCTAGGACTCGAAGGTGGTGAAAAGTGATTAAAGCAATTATTCAAGCTCTTGTTCTCATGGCGATCCTCGTTCCGGCTCATGGAACTGAAAAGGCTAAAAACGTAATTCTTTTTATCGGCGATGGGATGGGGCCAACGGTTTTGACCGCAACACGACTCCAGTTTCTAGGTCCTGGAGGTCAACTTGAAGTGGATCAGTTCCCTCACCTTGCCAAAGTAAGAACATACTCTCTGAATGATTACGTTACTGACTCCGCCGCTGGAGCCACCGCCATGGCATCAGGCATGAAAGTCAATAACGGTGTTATTGGGCCGTGGAAACACCAAAATGGTAATCCGCAAAAACCAATTCTTGGAACCACGATTTTGGAAATGGCAAGCAAGGCAGGAATGGCGACAGGGCTCGTGACAACAGTTGAGAGCTTTCACGCAACTCCCGCTTCATTCTATGCTCGCAACAAAAGCCGCAAACAGTACGAAGAAATCGTCAATTCAATGTTTAAAAGTTCTGCTGATGTTATTTTAGGCGGTGGCGATCGATACATTCAGAACTTTGAGAACTATTCCAAAGAAAAAACTGAATTCACAATTACCCGCGGTGGCTTTCAAGCAAAGGATTGTAAAGATAAGAAAATTGTTGGCGTGTACTCTCCGGCGTCATTCCCCTTTGTTATTGACCGACCTCAAGGCCACATGGACCTACCAAAGATGACAGACATGGCATTGAAATGCCTTTTGGCAAAAAAGAAAAAAGGGTTCTTTTTAATGGTCGAAGCCGGCCGAATCGATCAGGCCCTGCACGCACGAAATATTCCCGCGGCTCTGCATGAAACTAAAGAACTTGATCTAACTATTAAAAATACGGTCGCTCATCTCAAGAGAACTGGCCACCTTAAGAACACATTGATTCTCGTTACAGCCGATCACGATACTGGGGGGCTTGCCATTAATGGTCCCGTCGGGACACCAAAAAGTCTACTCAAAAAAGAGAATGGAAAGTACACAAGTATTATAACTCGCCACTATTCCGGAAAAGGCCCTGATTTTCGTGTCCTTAGACTTTCAACGGATCGCCCCGACATGAAACTTGAAGAGATTCCCTTCACCACCCACACGGGGACGGATGTTAATCTCTACGGCATGGGTCCCGGATCTGATCAGGTCAAAGGAACGGTCGAAAATACCGAAATTTTCACCATCATGAAAAACAGCCTTGGCCTCTAAACTTCACGTTCAATGAACCAAGGTTTCATAAACTATTCTTGAATTCAAAAGGCATAGCCATTTGCTATGCCTTTCAAAAAAAATTACTGTAAAGGTACTAAGTGCCAAACGCGGCCAATACCATCACCAATTCCATCACCTTCAACACGATCTCGAAAATAGGTGTAAACAGGACGACCGTTATAAGTCAGTTGTTTGGTGCCAGTCTTTCTCTCGATAAAACTCAATGGGCCGCGAAGTCGTTCAATTTCGTCATCTCCCACTAAAACAGGTGGCCAAACTTCTGCACATTTTCCATTGCAGGTCGATCCTCTTGAAACTAAGTCGGGATCGAAAACATAAATGGAAAGACCACTGAGAATAGTTAGTACAACTTGGCTTTTAACTACGCTGGTTTTAAGCGGATAAATGGGGTTATCGAGACTTTCGAGACTGGCCCCAGCATTTAAAGAAACACAAAGTGAAATAATAAAAAGGAAAACTTTCATCCAATACCTCCTAGCAACAGGTTGTAGGTGGTTTTAATGGATCCTCATAGTTTTTTGTTTGACAACACCTGTTTTAAATTAGAGAACAGATCCGTGCTGGCTAGGGCTATGGCCCAAGAGACAGCCTAGGGGGCTTATATGGAATCTCAGGGAATCGATAAACTTTCCGTCGGCGACCTTCATCTCATTAACGAACTCTCACGCACCTCTAATTTAAGAGAAACGGCTCGACGTTTACAAAGCCAGGCCGGAGCGATCTCTAAAAAGCTACAAAATATCGAACGGAAATTTGGTTTTAAGGTCTTTGAGAGAAGTCCCCGTGGCCTTCTTTTAACCACTAAAGGGAGTGAAGGGCTCAAAAGTATCCAAAAGATTCTAAAAAGCTATGAGGATTTAGAAAACCTGATCCACAAAGACGATATGCGAGCGAAGAAAAAGTTTGGTGTCTGTGGAACTTCATTTATGATCACTTATCTCATTACTAAGGCTTTTCTCTCGATTGACCCTAACCAATATAAACTCACCTTCATTAATCTTTCCCCCGAACAAATGATTAATAGTGGCTTGCGAGGGGCTTTCGAAATATGTATTCACGCCGATCGCCTCGAGTGGCCCAATACCTGGTACAGCGAAGAAATTGGCGAGATGACTTGGTCACTCTATGCAGGACGAAACTCCCCTTTAAAAAAATCAGAAGATGTGGAGGTCATTAAAAAATGCGACTTTGTTTTGCCGACCTACTGGTCTCCTGCCGAAGGTTTTCAAACCGGAAAAGACCTTTGCCCACTTTCTCGTAAACAAAGAAATATCGGGGCCGAAACGACTACGGCTGATGCCGCCGTCCAAATTGTAGAATTATCACAGATGGTGGCTTTTCTGCCAGACATCCTTTGCAAGGAAAAACTTGAAGAGAAGAAGTTAAAGAGGATTAAAGTCAACCAGTGGAAAGACGTGAAGCGCCCTCTCTACTTAAGTGTGCGTTCCGATTACGTCAGCCACAACCTTTTTGCTCGCATCAAGAATGAACTTATCGACTTACTTTGATAGTAGGGCATTAAAAAAGCTCCCATGTGGGAGCTTTTTTTAGTTGGAAGCTGGAGAGCGACCGGATTCGATTCGCCTCTTTTGTTCCTCTTGTTTCAATCTCTTTTTCCGCTCCCACTCGTTTTTCATTTCGACGAGTTTATACTTAGGAAAACGAGATATAATTTGGCTATAGTTCTGTAATTCTAGGTTTTCTTTTAAATTGTACTCAGCACCAAAAATATTTCGTGGATTTTCTTTGAACATCTCGATCTTTTCCTGAGAAAAACCAAGGGCCTTCATTAAATCCTTAACGTCAGCATAGTTGGGGCCAACAGCGTCTTGCTCTACCATAATGACTTCATAGAGGCGCAACTCAGGGTCAAATTTAACAACCTTGATCGCCGTCCCTGATTTTATGGGGTACTCAACAATCCCAAGAGCTTGAGCGGAATCAATTTTAAAAAGCTTTGCAATGGCGGGAACAAAGAAATGATCAAGCGGATCACTTTCAATTCTCGCTTCATTCCTTCCACCGCCCAGTGAAGGAGGTAGTAAATGGGGAGTAAACGAAGAACACGAAGGCAGCCCACCATTGGGTCGGTAGCCCGCTCGACAACTCGGATCACTGGGTCTGTTGTTTCCAAAATAATTATAGACGAGGGCTCCACCACCCGCCTGATCGCGACAATACCTGAAATCAGAGTCACTCATGGCATTGCAACCAATGGAAGAACTCGTAGCCATTGGGTGACCACCATGAATTAAAACACCTCGGCCTTCACTTCTCTGCCCATCCAAACCACGCATCAGAAGTGCCGTACCACTCGGAAACTTGGCAGTATTGTGACTCGCATCTGTGACATGGAGTCCTGCGGGATTTAAGTTGGATCCGCCTCGAGAACAGGCCTCCGGATCGACATCACTTCTCGGTCCAGCCCCACCGTGCCCCCAAGAATTAGAAGTAATTTTTCTCTGGCACTGACCATTGGCACTAAACACATAAAAACTGCCATCATCATTAGAAAGATCCGCCACCATCACTGGCTTATTGCGATTAGATATAATGCTGAGGGCACCACAACTATTTCGAAGGTCGATCATTCCTCGAGCCACACGTATCACTTCGGCAGGAACACCACTGCATCGCCCTGACCGCTGTCGTCCAGCATAGTCTTGACCGTAATTATCATCTCCCGATGCAGGAGTATAGCTACCAGGCATTGCCTGAGAAAAACTCGTAACAATAAGTAGTGAGAATATAAATATGAGGGTATTACAAATATTAGATACTTTGATCTTAATAGACATTAAGACAATCTCCTTAACCTAGTATCCGGAAACGTAGAACGTATTTAGTTTGTTAAAAGCAGTGTCACTTACGCTCGCTAAAGCTTTGATATCCCTTATTTTGGAAAGGGCCAACCAGTCATTCCTCTTGTCTGCATAGTTTACACCAAAAAAGTCTTGTTGAAGGTTTTTTTGACAGTTTAGGAGACTAATAGAGTTATATTGTTTCATTTTGAAACACTTGAGATCGAATGATTATGAGAATAACTCCGATAGAATTTTCTATCTCAGCTTACTACATCTATTATAGAGACAGGGTCAGTAAATATATAGTGGGGTCAAATCTTAATGTTGTCGCGTTTAGAAAAAATAGTTCCTATTTTCGCACTTCTGTTACTTTCAATGGTCAGTTATCAAAACTGTATTGAAGGCGATCTGAAGCTCAATCAAAATTTTACTAATTACGTCAACCAAGGTCCGCAGAACAATACCAATCCTGAGCCTACGCCCGAACCGACTCCGGCCCCAACTCCAGATGTAAGCCACGAAGGAAGCTTCGCCCGCGTACTTAGCCAAGTCGACCCAAATTCTGACGTCTATCTCAACGCCAGCGTGGAACTCACAAATGGCAACATTATTAGCGTTGGTCGCAGGTTTGATCTCGATCAAGACCTTTTTGTTATGTCGACAAACAACTCGGGAACTCCAATTTGGGCTATTTCTATCGAAGGTGGAGATGACGATCAGCTCTTTGATCTTGTTCGACTCGCCGATGATTCAGTT
The DNA here is from genome assembly GCA_030427805.1 of Bdellovibrionia bacterium. Taxonomy (GTDB): domain Bacteria; phylum Bdellovibrionota; class Bdellovibrionia; order Bdellovibrionales; family JAGQZY01; genus JAUHWN01. Next base: position 60,999 of record JAUICP010000009.1, on the reverse strand, counting down.
ATTGTTGCAGGCCTCGCCTTTTCATTTTTTCAAGGGGCAACCCGAAATGGTGATGTTTACTTGGCGCGAATCTCCGCTGCCGGCCAACTTATATGGTCTAGGAACATTGGTACTGTCGACTACGAAGAAGCCTATGCCATAGATGCCAAGGGAACAGATATTTATATTGCTGGTCGCCTTCGAAATGCGGCCGACCTTAATTTAAGCTCTGGAATTATAATGAAGCTTGACCAAAATGGCGCTGTTCAGTGGTCAAATACTTACGGAGGCCTCCAAGCGTCGCAAACCTTTCGCCAAGTCACTGTCGTCAACGACGAAGAGGTTTGGGTGACGGGACTGTTACGGGACGCTGGCAATCAAACACAAGCAGTCGCTCTTCATATCAATGAAAATGATGGGGCTGTGTTGAACGGAATTGCCTTTGATGGTCCGGCCAATAATTTTGAGCTCCCTTGGGCCATCGAAAAGCTGGAAAGTGGCGAACTCGTTCTCGGCGGAATGATAGCCAATGGTCCTTTTGGCGATAACGACGCCTTCATTTTAAAGCACAATATTCAAGATAATACTAACGAAGCCGTCGTCTTTGGTACGGCGGACAGTGATGTCATTCGCGGGATTACCAAAGAAAAAGAAGGGCAATTGGGATTTATCTTTAGATCTTCAACATTGGCAGGAGACCCTTCTCCGGACTCGGATGTTTACTTTGGTGAAATTAATACATCTGATCTGAGTAGAAACTTTCTTCGCGGTTTGGCGGGCATCGATGAAGAGATGACTGACCAACACCCGATCATTCGCCTCGAGAATGGCGCCTACTTAGCGACGCTCTCTACACAGTCCTTAACAATTGGTAATAGTCTTCACCAACCGATGCTGGTGCGAATGAGCGCCAAGGGTGAATTTACCACAAGCTGTGGGAGCCTCCCTGACTATAATATTCCAGAGCAGCCAATTACTTTCTCAAATGCGGCAATATCTCCCGCTGTTGCTCCCCTTAACGCAGTTTCAAATGATCATACAGCATCAGTCGCCACAGGAAATGTAGCACTTAATAATAATCTAATTTGTGGCCAGTAATAGGGAGTCTCTTTTATGATCGCAGCTATCTTTGCCCTTATAGCAGGGCTCATTCACGTCTATATTTTTGTTATGGAAAGTCTACTTTGGGGCACGCCACGAATTAATAAGGTCTTCGCGATGACACCAGAACAGGCGGAAAGCAATCGACTCTTTGCCTTTAATCAAGGCTTTTATAACCTGTTTTTAGGACTTGGCGCTACCGGTGGAGCCATCATCGTAATGAGCCAGGGCTCTCCAGTGGCTCTAACAATAATGTTATTTTCATCGGCCTGTATGCTTGGCGCAGCAATGGTGCTTCTTTATTCAGCCAAGAAATTGCTGCGGCCCGCATTGATACAGGGACTACCACCTCTCATTGCCATCCTTGCAAGCCTATTTACCTAGGTCTTGTATCTTTCAGAGATTCTCCAAAAGCCCATTCCATTCAGTAATAGCAGCGGCCCATTAAAAAAATATTTTACGTTTTTAAACAACTAATCCTCATTACAAATTAAAAATTTGCCGAATTAAAGTTGTCAAATAATAGCAGCTTTGAGGAGGATCCATGTCTGCACGCCTTGAATCAGAAACTATCGACCAATTAACTGATAGTCTCCAAGAAAAAATGATTGAAGTTCAAAAAGAGTACAATCGAAAAATTAAACTCGCTCAACTCGAAGGCGACTTAGAAAAATTAAAAGCCGTCATGAAAGAGATGCAAGAAAAACTAGAAGAAGTCACTCAGCAGTATCAACAAACAACTCTCGAGCTTGTAGAAGAAAAAACGGCTGGCCTCAAACATCCCGAAAAAAAGGCCTATGACGATAGCCTTACCGAAATCAATCTTGAGCTTCTATCTTATGATGGCGACAGAGACATTCTCATCGAAATGGGTGAAGACCCAGTTTTTCAACAAATCCTCACCGAGGTATTTGCCCATGAACACCCTTATAATACTCGTAAGGAACTTCTGAAATCCTCATTGCGACTTTCTCCAAAAATTGCTCCCCATATTCATGAGATGGGAGAGGAGTGCAAAAGAAAATTAGGCCTCCACGCTAATGTTGAGTTCTATGTGTACCAAGACACTCAATTCAATGCCTTTTGTTATCCACCAAAAGATGATTCGGTCTACATCATGCTCACTTCTGGAATTCTTGAGAAGTTCTCTAATGACGAATTACAATTTGTTATTGGCCACGAAATCGGACATTACGTTTTAGGTCATCACAGATGGCCCATTGGTCCGATTTTAGATTTTAGTCAAGGACGTCTCTCTCCGGTTCAGGCCATGAAACTCTATTCTTGGAAGCGGAATGCTGAGATTTCAGCCGACCGAATTGGTTACCTTTGCTGCGAAAATTTTGACGCTGTATCGAATGCCTTCTTTAAACTTTCTTCTGGTGTAACAGACTCTTCTCTCGAATTCAAAGTGAGTGAGTATATTGACCAGTTTAAAGAGTTGAAAGCTGAAATGCTTAAAGACGCTGATGCAGACAATGAATCTTATAACCCACAGGATTGGTATTCCTCTCATCCATTTAGTCCAATGAGAATTCAAGCACTTGAACTCTTTAGCCGCAGTGAAACCTTTAACCAGTTAGTCGGAAAAGAAGGCGGAGAAATCACCGAAGGTGAAATGGAAAAAGAGATCAAATCTGTAATGTCTCTTATGGAACCTAACTATATGGATGATGACTCAGAAGTCGGTCATGAAATACAAAAATTCTTATTTTGTGGTGGTTATACAATTGCCGCATCAAATGGCGTTGTTGAAGAGTCCGAAGTTCAAGCATTGGGCTCACTTGTTAAGGCAGAGATGTTCACTGAGCTCCTTCCACAGGTAAAAGACAAGTCGATTCCTGAGCTCTTGCAAATGACCGCGCAATTTGCAAAAACTCTTAATCTTCACATGGCGTATATCTCTAAACTCAATGTCATAAAAGATCTTGCGGTGATTAGTTACTCAGACGGATCTATCGACCAAGAAGAGGTTGAAGTCCTTTACGCTATTTCACACATGTTACAGATTTATCCTGATTTCGTGGATCAAGTTCTTCACGATGCTAATCAGGGTATGGATTAAAAAACTATTTATTTTATCTTCCTTTAAGGGGTTTGATTTGGATCAAGCCCCTTTTTTATTTTAAATAGGGTCTTTATATCATTCTCCGCTACCGGACTTTCAAAAAAATCACAATAGAAAAGCAAATAGATTGGCTATGGGCATAGTGAGATAGAACATCAGCTTTTGCTGAAAACCAGCTTCTTTTGTTAACAGACTTCGTTTTTGAATTTTTCCTTCCTTCAGGAGGAGCCATGAGTTTTCTAAACGACGGTCGATATCTTCTTTCATAAGGCGTGCAAGCTCCTCATTGTCCCGACATACATACATAAGCTCAGAATTCAGATTCGCCGAGCGAGGATCAATATTGTAAGTTCCAATCAGTGAAGTTTTACCATCAATGATAGCTCTTTTTGAATGAATTCCCCAACGTCCCTTCGTTTCAGAATCTAAGGGACTTCCATTATAAAGATAAAGGTCCATTCTAGAGGCTTCAAGATTCCCCAGGCGAGGATACATGTGAGAAACCGTATAAAAGGCATCTGTCGATTTTAGGCTGTTCGTAAGAGCTTTAAAGCGAATCCCTTTTTTGGGCAAACTGTCAACAAAGTTCTTTCCATCACCTTGAAGAACAAAGTAAGGGCTCTCAGCAATGATCTCCGATTGAGCTTCGGAAGCTAATTTTATAATCGTGTCATAGACTTTTCTATGGCTTGGACCGACTCCGGGGTAATCCGTGACGAATAAATTATCTCGACACTCAATGGTTTGCCCTGCGACCTCCAACTCTTCAAGAGATGCCTTTAAGCGCTCAAGGTCCTCGCTTTCTGCAAAGAACCCCTGAACTTTATTAAGCTCCTCTTTTGTGACCTCGTAATCAATTTCCTCGGGACTCTGTGAATATTTAGACTTCCAGTAAAAATCAAAACTCTCTTGAATAGTAGCGGCAATACTTCCTTCGATTAATATATCCGTGTCCAAAAAGTTATACTCATTGGCCATATCAAAGTATTCATCAGCAATATTACGGCCACCTGTAAGTACTTTCTTTCCGTCGATGATTAACAGTTTTCTGTGACTGCGATGCTGAACTGACATCAATCGAAAAAACGAACTCGTATTATAGTATTTCAATTCAATACCCTCGGACTTTAAGAAGTCAGCATAAACGGGTTTAAATTGTAATACTGGCGCGGCAAAGTCGATCAAGAGTCTTACTTTGACTCCTTCTTGGGATTTTTTAATCAACTCTTGAGTAACAAGGCGACTGGCACGATCGACATTATAGATAAAAAACTCGAGTTCTATGGTCTTGGTGGCGGAGCGAATAAGGTCAATTCGTTCGCGCAAAGACTCAAAGCCGCCAGGGATTAGCTTGAGTTGCTGTGGATCTTTTGTTTCGACGTAAATCGGATCGCCTGGGATGATCTCGCGAATCATTCGCTGCTCCTCAATATAAAGAGCAGCTGAGAGAATAAGGTAAGCTCCGATTATCAACAATAAAAGACCAACGAAAATTCTAATTGGCCATTTTAGAAGGCGCTGAATTGACATGAATTCAGCTTAGCCTTCAGAACATTTTAAGACAATTCTAATTTTCGAAACCGTGATTCTCGTAGCGAAGTGAAGAAAGCCCCTGTAAATATCGATCCATGACTTTTTGATACTCAGCTTGTTCTGCATCATTCATTGAAAAGCCCTCTGGACGATTGACTGAACAGGCTTCAAAAGCAATCTGTGCATTTTCGCTGTAAAGCCTTTGGTAAAGAAGGTTACAACCTCTAAATCGCAGATTGAGCCCACAGTAATAGTCTTCCTGAGCTTGGCTAAAAATCTTATACGAAATAGGATTCTCATGGCAAAGCCCCGCGAGAGTCACATCTTCTCTCTCGTACTCACCAAGACCTTTTAAAACATCGTGAAAGTTTGTAGCAAAGAGAACTTCTCTTAGGTTAGCTACTTGTTCTTCTGTTAACTCGGTTTCTAAAGACATTTGACAGGCTTCAGAAAGTTTCTCCCATTCTTCGTCTGTGTGATGAAAACCAGATACTCCACCTAGATAATAACAAAGGTTGATTTTTCGATAGCTTTCTTTTGCACCTCTGAAGGTCCTTCCAGCCCAAGACTCTCTTTCAACACGATTTGTATTGAGAACATTAAATAACTGAGGAAGTAAGTTGGGATGGTTATAGGCCAACGAACCGATACCAGAAACAAATGGTGCAATCTGAAAACGCATCTGCCACGTTCTACTGCGAACTCTTCGTTTTTCAGCTCTTTCTAGTTGTCGTTCGACTCTTCGATCTTGATAAGCTTGAATTTTTTCTTCCATTGATTGAGCGATTTCATCAAGAAAAGAAAGTTGGACCGAAACCTCAGAACCAAGGTAAGACATGGTAGAGTCACTTTGAGCCGAAGCCATCGGTGAACCGAGAACGAGTAAAAAACAGAACAATAGAGAATAAGTCTTCATTTTAATCCCTCCTAAGGAATAATGCCTAGCGTTATACCCGAAATGGAACCACAAAACTAGAAGGCCTGAAATAAATTTAAATTCCCACTGAAGTGACATTCTTGAGGTGAGGTTTTGAAAGGAGTTCCCTCTGTAATAGTAAATCTTTAGAGCAGGGTGCAGATTGTACTTCTAAAACTCGCTTTGCCCCTACCTGCCTCATCTATAGATAGCAGATTTTATTGTATATTCAGACGAGTCAGAAGCTCTTTAAAACTCTCATTGATGGATTTTCCGGAAGTATCGATCCTAAGGGGATCAATGTGCCAAGGGTGATAATCCCTATTTACGACGTCTTCCCAGGTTGGCATTTTTAAACCGGGCACAGCCTGCTTGCGACTTTCAACCCGACTCTTATGCTCTTCTGGGTTGGAGCAACTGACTTCAATATTTACGAAGGGAACATCCAGATCGATTGCGACTTGATTCCACTCATCACGACTGAGCTTCCAGGGGTTAACCGAGTCAGCGATGACGCTATTTCCGAGAGATAAGTTTTCACTGGCGATTCGGTAGGAGAGACGATAGCCCTCCCCTTCTACTTTTATATGACAGAGGTCTCTAAGCCCCTGTTCAATCGTATCAACGCGCAAATAAACAGCCGCCGTTTTTTCAGCAAGAAGCCCCGCTAGAGTGGACTTCCCGCTTCCCGGTAAACCTGAAAATATAAAGAACTTCATTTCACCCATGGTGGAGACTCTAATATCGAGTCTCCATGAACTCAAGGATTGATGGCAAATTCAAATCACGACTCTCTTTAACGAGACGCTGCAATGACGAATTACTTTTTGAACCTTGAGTGATCACCTGCTCCACCTCTGCGGCGAGATCTCCTACTGGAATATCAATTGAATTTTGCTCGAGGTACCGGATAACTAGGGCCGCTGCACCTGCAGCGATGGGAGCTGCCATGGAGGACCCCAATTTTCGCGCATAATCGGCAGTATCTGACCAACAGGATTTAATTCCCATCTGGTTTTGCACACTATCAACTCCTGGACTCGCTAGCTCCACATAGGCGTCGCTGTAGTTAAAGTACTTATTTCCAGTCTGTTGATTATCGGGCAGAAGTCCTGTGGAACTTTCGACTCCGGTCACACTAATAACTCCTTCAACTTCTTTTGCCAGGTATATGGGAAAGGGTAAGAAATTGGCTGGGTTTATTTCTTTTCCCGAATTTCCGGCGGCCATAATAATAACGACCCCTTGAGAGGTAATTTCCCTAAGTGTATCGACAAATTGCTGTTCTCTCGTCGGAGTCAGTTCTTGCCTACAGGGGTTTGGACCTTCGTTAACATCTAAGATGTTTGCACAACCCATGCTAAGATTAATTACATCAGCTCCTTTTTCAGCAGCAAGTTTAATTCCATTTTCTACCATATCGTAAATACTCGCTCCCCCACCCATTGGGTTTATGAGGAGAACTTCGGCTCTGGGATGCACACCAATAACTTCTTCAGAACCTCCAGCAGCTGCCAAACAGGTCGTATGGGTGCCGTGGAAACTCCCTCTTGCTTTGTGGCGATCGTAGTCAAAATCGGGTTCCTGCCCACCGACGGATTGGCTTTCTTTTGAAATTCGGTTTTCCAATTCATCGTGATCCACATCGAAACCAGCGTCGACCATTGCAATGGTAATCTCTGCCCCCTCCAACTCTTGAGCAAAAAACTTTTCCATGGACTGGTCATTGAGTCCTATGTACTGCAAATGAGCCTGGTCGGTGAACCGATCGAGATCAATTCCTAGTTGATCCCAATAACTAGTGGCTGAATTTGGCTGAGGAATATCTTCTGGCAAACTAGGATCATCCGTTCGGTCTGACTCACTAAATGGCCTTTCGCTAAACTCAAAAGCTTCCTTTTCAGTAAAATTACAACCGGTCAGTAAAAGAATGACTCCAACCATTAATGTTTTAAAAACCTTCTGCATGAGATTCCCCTTCCGAATTTTTCGCTCTTACTTTTTTACTTTTTGCTCCCAAAAACTTTGCTAATTGGTATCTAGATAGTAAGTAGCCCTATAGGTATAATCCTATTTCAGTAATTCAATCTGAAGACTTATATATGTGGATAGAAGTAGTTTTCCTCCTAATTTCAGATACTTGGGTCTTCAATTTGCGCATCCCTGACTAAGAGCTAGTCTCAAAAATTCTTAATAAACAAAGATGAAATCTATATTATTCTGATGCAAAGAAATCAGGAGTCTCTGTGTCTAAAATTGCAATTGGTTTTGCCATCTTAATAGGCGTCATCGTTATCGTGACCGTTCTCTACTTTGTCTCTATTTTTGCACAAATGATTTTTGTGGTGCAAATTTCGGAATGGAAGATCTCAAGAGCAAAAGCTTTCGAACTCAATGACGAAAGCATCAAACTCACTGATATAACACCGGCAAACTCATCTCCCCTTGAAGGCGATCGAAATCGACAACACCTCAAGGCCTCGAAAAGTGCTTACTATATTGTTAATACCCATGAAATCGTAGAAACCTACGACGAAATTAAAGAGCGAGAGTACCAAGAGTACACCCACCTATCTCTACCTGAATACTCAATTGACTGGGTGATCAAAAGAACAAAAATTTACGAAGTAAAAGACGGCAAGCGCGACTCGCTATTTTTTGAATTTCCCGATAACGACGGACCAAATATTTGGTGGGCCTACGGGGTTTCAAAGGACCGAGTGCTATTGGGAATCAGTTACCAGAAAAAGGCCGAAAACGAACTCTTTGAGTTTATTCCCTCCACAAAAGAACTCAAAAAAGTGGCAACAGATGTCAATGGATACTATGGCTACCCTTCACACCTTGTGCGTATTTTTGAGCCTGAAGGTTTCAAAGGAACACTCGTCGTATATTATACCGGTTCTCATCTCTTCGGATTTGGAGGCGACTCTTTCAGACCGAGGCAGAGTCACCTCATGCTCTACAACGACACGTTTCCAGAAGGTAAGAAACTACTCAGCCTTTCTTATAAGTCGGGCCTCATCGCCGAAATTCAATTTACTGATGGAAAACTGATTCTCACTGGCGACTGCAGTCGCCCCCGCCAAGTCGATAAACACGAACGCCCACAAAAAACCTGGCAGGTTGAAGCTTCCTTTTGGTAGTGGCGTTGCCTTGCAAGGGCTCATTCCATGAGCTAGAGAATCGATCAAGAGGGGAAAACAATTTCAACCTGAAACTGTCCATTTTGAGATTGAATTGAAACCTGCCCACCCAGATTACTAACGATAGACTTTACAATTAGCAATCCAAAGCCAGTTCCCTTTTCTTTCTTGGTTCCAAGGCTAGACTTAAGCTTTTCTCCTCGGTTAAATCGCTCAATTTGCTCTGATGACATATCTTCACCTTTATTTTTTATTAAAAGATGAATTTTCTTTTTTCGATTTACGATCTCAATGGTGATGGTCTCACCTTCTGGTGAAAATTTAATCGCGTTACGCATAAGGTTTTGCAGGACATTGACTTTAAGCAAGCCCTGATTGAAATTAACGACGGGATCGGCAATTTCGGACTCGATGGATACTTTTATGTTTTTAGCCTTGATATCTTCTTCATTGTTAACAATCACCCGATCAATAAGACCCAGTAAAGACACCTCATTCATTTCAACATTAAAGTCGTTTCCGTCTGTTTCGTTTAACTTATTAATATTATCTACAACCTTACCCATAAATCGAAGAGATGAGCTTATGCGCGATTTTCGTTTCGCAAACTGATCGGACGGACTCGCCTCATTGAGTTGCCCTAGGTTATAGTCAATTATGGTTAAAGGGTTTGCGAGATCATGGCAGACCATATTGATCAAATTGGATTTTTGATCGATCAATACTTCTTTTTCACGAATGAGTTGATTCTTAGCTATTAGTCGATACAAGAGTGCGAATATAAGAGATAATGAGAGAATCAGTATTGCCGGCAATATGAATTTAAAAAATTGGAGAATAGCCCCTGACATTCCAAGTTTCGAAGCTTCTAATGTCCACGACTGATTAAAAAGCTTTATTTCTCTGACTGTCTTCTGGAAACCATTAAAGTTCTTTGTGTCGAGAATAACTTTTGAACTATCTGTATCAAAAATTTTGATGGATAGATTTTCTTTGAAGCCATCAATCATTGCTCCATTGAGAAGGTCACTCATTCGAAAGACCACATTAACAAAACGGTTCCCAATTGGAATGTACCCCGTAATTCCCACTCCTCCTTGATAGAGTTCCAGGGGATCAACTAATTGAGTCTGCCCTGTTCTCTTTGCCTCTAAAATAAACGTTTTGACCTCGGGATGGTCAAAAAGATTTTTTCCTAGGGCTTTCTCGTTAGGCTTCAAGGGGTAAACCCTTTGAATGAGCCCCTCGGAATTTACGAAATTTACGGCTAAGACGCTCGGAAAACGGTCTATAATAAGTTTTGCTAGCTCCTCATAAACACCAATATTAAAATTGTTTTTGTTGTATTCGCTAAGGGTACTCGTTTGCACAGCCCAGATATTATCTTTAATAACTGATTCGAGGCGATAAACTAGATTTTCCGCATCTAGGTTTTGCTGTGCTAGAATTCTCGCCTTAGTTTGTGAGTAGAGATAGCCAGAAATGAGTAAGCTACCGGCTATAGAAACAAAAAAACTAAATATAAGTAAAAACAAAGCTCTCTTTGACATAATAAACCACTGATCGAGAGCTTAGCATGATTTCGAATGAATCCTAAGAAAAAATAAGGTACTAAACTTACCGTTCTTTAACCTCAATACCTTTTAGAACCCATTCTTGATTAGATTTTACTGGTTAGAAAAAACTCGCATCCACTTCTTTATTTCAAAGGAAAGGACAGCGTTTTTAATCGCCGGATCTTCACTGGCATATTTCTTAACGTCTTCTTCAGAAACGCCTTCCTTAAAGACCATCATCCCGCCAGAAGCTCCTGGAAAGGGACCTCCTTGAACAATAATTCCCTTTTTATTGAGTCCAGCGAAGTATTTGGCATGGTCTTGCGCAACGGGGCTATCAAAACTTAAGCCCTCTTTGGGCCATTTTTCACCCTTCTTGTGAAAGACAATATAGTGCTGACTCGCTTCAGCCATAGCTCCTCCGAATATTAAAACAAAGAAAAAAATCAAATCCTTCATAACCATTCCTCAACTATACCCCTAAGTCTTATCTAAGCTTCTATCAAAGCTTTTAGATTGTCGAGGTATTTTACGAGACGGCGGCGTCCTAATTTTGACAGCTTATAGGTCGTCTTTGGCTTATTATCGATAAATGCCTTTGTCATTTCTACGTACTCGCCTTCAATGAGTTTTTTAATATGGGTGCTCATATGCCCATCACTCAATTCAAGGGCTCGCTTAAGCTCACTAAAGTCGGTCTCTCCACGGTTACCTAAGTAAGCCATGATCTTAGTTCTTACAGGCTGATGAATCAGATCATCAATCTCAATGGACATCAGTCTGCCTTTGCTTGATAGAAGAATAGCCGATTGCCAAGCAAGTCAGCCCTTGAAATATCATGAAGTACATCCACAACCGATCTATTTTAAAATCGAGAAGATACATATAGAAGGGGCTCGCCAAAATATAAAGCCACGACACAGTTGTAACAGTTGAGTTGCTAAACCGTCCAAGTAAGTTGTAAAACACACCCAAAAGCAAAAATACAAGCGGATACACAAGTTCGCCACTTCCAACTAGAGAGAGACCAGATGCAACTGCTAGGATCGCCGCCACCATTGGGTACTCTAAACCGAAGGCTTTTTTAATAATTGGGTGAGCCTTTTCTCGCATTGGATCTGGAAAAAACCGACCAATTCCCCAAAAGACCAATCCGTAAAAAAGGCCCTTCATAGCAGGTAACCAAGAAGCTATAGCCTCAGAGACTTCGTAACCAAAAGTCCAATACTGTGTTGTCACCTCGATGACAGGCACTAACAAGAGACCAATACCGATCGCCATCATTTGTTTTGGAGCCAGGATAACCCGATTACTACTACTAAAAATATTTTGAAATTCTTGGATTTTGTTAATTGCATCTTGCTGATTCATTGATCCCTCCATCTTGGATAGTACTATCAAATAAATAGTACTATCTTGTCTAGAGAAATCTAAACAGCCAACACCTCGAGTCGAAAAATGGTGATTTTCAAAGTAATTCTAAGCACTTATCACTTAGTCTTACTCGCGGGCGAGCGCAACTGACTGACCGGCAGAATCTCTTTATTGCGAGAAATGCGATAATGATTATTCGCAGCAAAGGGGCCCTTCAGCTCTGTGATTTCTCCGTCGCGCCAAATGACTTTAACAGATTGAGCTTCTTTGTCTTTTCCCAGGCCAAAATGCAAAACATAGGGATTAAAACTAAGATAACCGCCACTACCCTTCATTTCTTGTACTTGGGTCTGATTGTTTTTGTACTGAAGATAAACTTTAGCTCCGACACCGTAACTATTCCCAGATTGATCGCGTAAAGAAATGCTTACAGAGTTATTGGCACTCGAGGAATGGTTTTCATAAACCTGAATCGGCCCCGATGAGGAGTTACCTATAATGTCCAGATCACCATCGTTGTCAAAATCAACAGTCACGTAAGAAAATAGATTAAAGTCATCAGTTAAATTGGAAGAAAACTGTTTTTGTTCGAACTTTTTACCCTGCATGTTTTTTAAGTAGATATTCCAGCCATAACCTTGCCCTCGAATCGAGCCATCGGCACCGAAGATATCTTGCCAGCCATCATTGTCGAGGTCCACCATGCGGGTATTCCAAGTCCAACCACCCGGAAAGAAGTAACTTCCGTCTCCCATTTTTTTGTTGAAATCGATCATACCTCCGGTGTCAGTACCAAGGTATATAAAACTATCTCGCTTTTGCGCTATATAGTCTTTGAAATCCTTGTCGCGGTAGGTGCGACGTCTTTCGTCAAGAAGTTCACACACCCCTTGTATAAATGGGTCGTTTTTAAATTCAACACTACATTTTGGGAGTTTTTTTGTACTGGTGACAATCATCCACATCGTCGAAAGAAGACAGTCTTGCCGGTCTCTTTTACTGGAAAGCTGATGACAGGAGTCAACACTGAGACTTCGCTTACGGTGAAAGTTGACTGCCAAGTCGGCCTGGCGAACGAGTTTACAGTTGTCTCGAACTACTTGATCTTTGATGCCCTCACATTGCTCTAAGCCAAACTTAACTTGGGTATAATCAGCTGGTGTCTTCCCATCAATATTTTCACTCCCAATCTCTTCTTTCATTTGAATGGTACCTGTGGTGATGAGATCCGTAATTCCGTCATTATTTAAATCACCACTATCCACACTCATTGAAAAATAAGGAGTGGAGGAAATAAACTGATCGTCTTTGAGAACCCGTTTAAATCCCCCACCCTGGCGGGATAAATGTATTTCGTCTGCGACTCTAAAATCATTACTAAAGTAAATATCGGGCAAATTATCGCCATTGAGATCTGAAACTAGAGAGGACATAGTCTCGCCCGATTGTTCATTAAAAATTCTTTCTTTGAATTCTAAGTCCGGCTTAACAAAAGTTAGTGAATTATTTCGGCGACGAGAATATCGATAGTATCCCGTCACAATTCCTAGAGCCATATTGCCGTTAACTATATCTACATAGCCATTACCATCTACATCCGCAAAAGAAGGGCTTACAGTAATGACAGCCTTATTATTGGGCACTTTAACCAAATCACTGTAGTCATACTTTCCATTTTTGTTGACGAGAATGTAGTTACCTTGAGCATATGTGCTAAAGAAAATATCAAGCCAGGAGTCATTATTAAAATCGACAAAAGCAACACCGTAAACACGAAGCTTTTTAAGTACTGGGTTATCGATTTCTTGCTTCTTAAACTCACCACCCATATTTTTGTAAAGATAGAAGCCTGTGTTCGAACCAAACAATATGTCCTGCCACCCATCACCATCATAATCTCCAGAGGCCGTACCTCTTCCGAGCCAAAAGGGATCTGGATAATCCCTAATTCCATAGCGAAAACCGTGGGTAAGACCAATTTCGTGACCTTCCTTTTTAGTAAACTGAAGTGGTTCATTGGACTTTGCAGGCTTAAAGAAAGCCCTCTTATCAAGGGTAATATTTTTTATTTCAGCGGCTCTTTCTAAGTCCAGAGATTCCGCTGCCTTCAATAGCGATTGATCTATCGGATGTCCCGAATAGCGGTCAATTGCCGTGGACTCTGGCTCGAGAAAGTTCGGATCGACTTTTAAATGATGGTAAGCCTCTATATTTGGCTGTAAATAAAACCATTCGTTAAACCTCTTAGTTCCAGTTCCAAGACCGATGGCTCCGACAAAAACAACGGCCGCGACCGAAAGAGCCCAAATTCGCGAGGCACTTTGCCAAACAATGAAAAAGGAATAGATACTTGTGATACCTAGGGTACACAACAGTATTAATGCTAAGTGATGGGGCAAGCCCGCCGAAAAAAGAGCATTACTTAGGATCACATCGAAAGCAACGGGCACCGGCAGCGCCACGGATGCCGCCGACAATATAAAAACACCTTGAAGTCCCATATCTTTTTGCAGTAGTTCTGGGGGAAGTGCATGACTAACAACCGCTCCTAAAAACCCTGCAACAAACATCAATGGAACCGTACGTGAGACAATGTACCACCAGTTTCTCGCAAGATCCTTAAGCCCAGCTAGCACTGGAGACCACCAACGAAGGGATTCTTCATTGATAATTGAAGGGGCCACTAAAGCGTGACTTAATTGATCTGTCGAGTCCCCTTTCCAGTCATTTAAGTTCTTTTTATTACCGATCATTTTTGAGAGAAGTGGGACGCAGAGTAAAACTATGGCCAAGGTAAAAATGACTTTCGTCACCGCCATATAAAACGGAAAGAGAGCGAACACCATGGTTAAAACCACGACATTCATCGTCGGTGAGCTCATCATCATCGAAAGTGCTAACTCAACTCTCTTAGAGTTTAAAACTCCCTTAAAAATGGGAGCGGCACAGTTAACACAGACCCCAAGTGGAGAACCTAACAGTAATCCATAAAATGAATTTAAAAATGGGTTCCTTGAGCCAGGTATTCTAAAATATCCAAATAAGGTTAAAAATATGGCACCCAAGAAGACTCCAGCGGTCATCCCCTTTTTGTTTTCGTAAATCCAATTAACAGTCGAAAGCGATACCTTTTTGACGTAACTGTATTCCGGCTTAATCTCGTATACTGGAAAGGTAGTAATCAAGTCAGATACTTTGTTGTCGTTGGCCATTAGAGCCTTTTCATTAAGAGCAGGGTACCTTGATTCTACCCAAAAATAACTGGCTCCCATTGCTCCTAAAAAGAATACTAATGTAAATCGAATTAAGATATCCCACTTTTTCATTCGTTGGCCCCCGCCCATAACCAGTTATAAATGATTGCTAAATCTCTTTGCTGTAATTTAGTTGGTGTGGTTGGCATTCGTCCTGTCACCACACTATCGAAAAGTACTGACTCGTCGGGGCTAGCCGTCGGAGAAACATACTTCATAATTTCGTCATAACTTTCAAGATTGACCCCGCCGGCATTTCCGCCAATGAGACTGTGACAACTGAGGCAATTGGCTTCGAAAACGGTTTGCACTCCGTCCGACAATAAGATGGGATCTGGTACTTCCTGCACCCCTCGATAAATCCAGATTTGTATGATTTCTAGTTCGTCCTTGGTAAGGGATTCTCCATTCGAAGGCATTCGACCATCCCAAACATCCACAAAAAGTTTAGAATTGACGGGATGATTAGGTACAATGAGTCCCCGGCGCAGAAGATCGTTAGTATCCATTATATCAGGAATGGCAGCGGCTCCAGTTCCACCGGCACTATGGCAGCTTGCACAGCGAGTCTGCAAAACCTCGCTGGCCTTCGTTTCCAGTTCTGCAAATGGAATGTCAAGATACTCTGAATTGAAATCAATGGTCGATAGGTCCGAAGCTTCATCGGACCCTTTCGCCTTAAAACCTTCGTCACAACCCAGTAGGGCAAAAGACAAGACCATTAAACAAATGTAACCCCTAAAATGCGCCAAGTTATCCCCCCAGAAATTGTGCACAAAACACCCAAATTAATTTTTTGTATCAAGATTATGGCGCTTTTTGACTCTGCAAATAGTCCTTTAATCGTTGCTTTTCATCTGCTGACAAGTGACCGTGAAAAAGTGGTGGCATTAATCGAGCGTCGTCGGACTCTAGGTCGATACGAGCAACGGCCTTATCAATTTCCACATTTCTAGCAGCGCCCATCTCATCTAGGTCGACATTAAATAATGCTCGCGAAATATCTTGCCTCAAAGCAGAGTTATGGCACTGAGCACAGGCTCTTCTAAGAAGCGCTTGCCCGTCTAAGCCAGCTGGGTAAATCATTTTACCAGCTTGCCTTAAAACATTTTCGTTATCAGTGTTTACTGTTAATGGGTCGTCAATGTTATCGACCTGGCCATTGAGAAATTGATTGTACTGAGTTGTTAAATTATCAAGCGTGTTATTCACAACAGGTGCGATAATCGATCCTTTGTGAGGAAAGAGTTCGTTCACACCATCGCTAAGATCGTCGTTTTCGAGGTCATCGATCATTCCGATCACTCGATTTGAAAGATCATCACTAAAAATGTCGTTATCGGGATCGTTCGCATTATCGGGCAAGAAGGTTCCACCCGTTGTATTGTCGTTATCATCCTGAACATTGTTCGAGTTGACTGTACTATTACCTACAGAGTTTCTATTTCCAACAGCGATGACAAGATCTTCAAGGTCTGCGGGATCACAATTGTCGAAATTATTAGGATTCACTGTCGCATAGGTATTGTTGCCATGGACATCATCTAAAATATTTAAGACCGCTATCCCACTCGGTCTATTATTTCTACACCAACCAAACCAAGGATTAGCCCGAGCAGGCATTCGCAGGTTGTTTCGAGCGGCAGTTCCTCCTGCCTGGTGACACTGAGAACAGTCTAATACAGTGTTTTGAAGTATCGTATTTTCATGGACTGATACCTGGGCCCAATCGGTTTCGGCTGTTGGACCAAAGAAATTTCCATTATTACAAGTGTCATTGGCTTCACAATTGAGATCGTAATCAAAGAGATAGAAGCTGAAATTATTTGGAGCATCTATATCGGTTCCGACATTTCGACAAATAGCTTCAACAAAACCGTGCTTCCCCCGAGCGTATGCAGTCACACAAAAAGCACCATCTGGATTTTGATCCGCATTTTGCGGGAATAAAATAAATCGCGGAGTCATGGCCGTGACTTCCTCGGCCGTTAAACCACCAGTATTTAAGGTCACTGCCAGACGACCATTTTGAACATCTAAAGTATTAAAAAGCTCATCTAAATTAGCCGGTCGATCTTGCCCGTTACAGTAGTTTCGGGTGAAGAGATTATCTAATCCATTAGAAAGCTGACAGGCCATCGCAAAAGAGTCGGCTGCCTTTGGCAGCTTATTAACAACATCATCTAATGTGACTTTGCCTACGATCAGTGGCGGCTGTTCCGCTTCTTCAGTACCTTCAGTCCCTTCTTCAGATCCAGGGCCATCAACGACGTCAGGATTATTACAGATTGGGTTTTCACCTGCGCCTGAAGGATTCCAGAAATCACCGATACCGCCTCCGCCGCAGGCTGAAGAGGATGCTAAATCATTATTACCTTGATGAAGTGGTGAACAAGCACCTAAGAGAAATAAAGAAGTGAGTAAAAATGCATACTTTAAAAGTGTTCGTCCAAATGTCATGTTAAGACCCCCCGCGGTCTTAACCACACCTATTTTACTACCCTCATGTAAGAGCAAAGCTGAGACCAGGCTTCTCGCTGTCTCATGGTCATATTTGTTAGCTGACCATAGGCGACTGTTTATTCTTTTTACAGCAGAATTCAATTTCGACAGATTAAGTGACATTAAAATCACTTTCATTCTCAATAGATATATATAGACAACCAATAGGCCTTTACCGACTTTAAAAGCGAATACTTTTTAATCAACTACCAAGTATCTGCACGCCCAACTAATCCTACAAAACAAATTACTGTCTTATATATGACTAATAAAAAACTAGATGGAGTCGTTTTTGCAATTTTTAAAAGAAGTTCGGGGGGAACGGCAATGTCATTTCAAAAAATAAATGGGGCGATACTCATCTTTTCAATACTTCCTACCCTCTTAATTTTTCAGAACTGTGCTGAAAGCGATGAAAATATTATCAATTCAGGGTCCGACGGATTTTCCGAGGTCGAAGGGAACCGAAGGATTATTTTTGAAGAAGACTTGGATGGCATTTTGGACAGTACCAGTGATGCTGAACATATTATTGGAGAAGAAGCCGCTTTTTACTATTACAGGAATGGGGTCTTTGAGGTGAGTCCAGAGGCTGGTAACAATGGATCAAAGGGAATCCGACAGGCTAATTCTAGATTTAGACTGAAGGGTTATCAAAGTGATAATGGCGGAGTCCACGTTGTTTACCTTAATAGTAGAAAAAATTATCGCCTTAGCTTTGACGCCAAAATTAGTTTTGCGAGCACATCGGACACGGCCGAAGATCATCTTTTGTTAGTCGACGACAATTTCGACTATTTTGACAAATTCGGGAGAAAACTGAGTAGAGAAACTGTTATTGATAATACGGATTGGGAAAGCTTTGAAATTTTCCTGAGACCGAAATCAAATCCTCCCAGTGGGCAAGTCGGCCTTAACGTCACCTTCTACTCCTATAACACTTTTAACTTCCTCTACCTCGATAACTTCAAGTTCGAAGAACTCTAGAAAAGTAAACCCAGCATTCCAATCGAAAAGACAAAACTCCTGGATCTTGGCCAAGTTCCACAACAAACCCTGATTTTTAAATTCCCTGACTTCTGATAATGTTTAGTAAATCAATATTTAGGAGCATCGGTGAAGAGCATTTTAGTCGCATTTTTATTTCTATCCATCTCCAATACCGCTTGTGAGTCAGAATCAAAAGGATCAAAGATGAATGTGAAAAAGTCAGAAGTGAGTCAGGAGCAACTTAAGGCCCTTGTTTCGTACTTAAATAGAATCGAGACCTTTCCGGTGGATATGGACCAATTAGAAAAGGAATCTGAAGTTCCTTTTAAAGAAATATTTTCCACGGATGGCTCCATTATTAAATACATTAATGGCCTCAATCTTCAACTATCGATCACACAAGCCGATGGCGAAAGAATACTCAACGAAGTCTCGATTGAGGCGGACGCTGCTGTGATACCTGTTCCTGAAATGCCTCCCGGTATCAAAATTAACGAAACCTCCTACGCCTACCTCCCACAGTACAGGGTGGCTGAAAAATTAGGCGATGGTTTTTACAGGTCTCTCAGCTATCCCGATCAAGAGGAGTACCGTAAGGTGAATGGCACTGACGGCCGGACCAACCCTGCGCGATGGAAGTACCAGATCAATAAAGACCGCGGTACTTTTATTTCGAAAGAGGAAAAGGAAGGTTTTAAAGAGGTTACTCTTGGCCTTCTGAATGCAATAAAGGAGAACCGTTTTGAAGAACATTTAAAAGCCTTCGAAACGAAGTATCCGAAAAACGATGTCGCTCAACATCGGTTTTTTGGACACTCACTGACCATTGTTTATTTTAATGACAAAAAAGACGGTGAACATTTTGGAAAACATCTCGAAAAAGATGGTTTAACTGAATACGTAGGCCTCCATTTTTATCCAGAGCAGGGCGCCGACTTTAGGTATGCCAAACCCTTTCTTTTCGATTTCTTTGGTATAGAGCATCTCGATGCTTTACAAGCATCCCAGCCTCGCCCCTATGCTGTGCTAAAAGATACCGGAACCCCAAATCCACCGCCCGCCATCGAGCCCAATATGAAGGCTCAACTACCAGATATTTCAGCAGCTGGACACAGAAAGGGAGGACTTGTCTATTACGCAGATCCTCGTTATGTCGCTGACGGCTGGAATTTTTGGATGCCGGGAAGTTACCCCCATGACGGAAAGACAGTGGAACGTTATTTAAAAAAGGATAAGTACCTATCCAATTCTTTCGAGGTTCTTTTCTCAAGAAAAAAATAGCGAAACGATTTGCTTTACACTGCCCTTCAATTCACTATGTTGAAGAAATCCCTCAGCATAGGAACATTATGGGAAAACACATCATTCTCGCACTGATTATCTGCTGGCCAGCCCTATCATTCTCAGAGACTCTCTTCTTTGATGACTTCGAAACTGGTGAGTCGTCCATCATTTTTAACGACCTCGTATCCCACGGGCACGAAGTAAGTATCGTAGAAAATGCTGGTGTCAAAAATTCTAAAGCACTCCAACTCATGTACATTTCAATTTTTAAAGGAAGTATTAGAGTAAAGGGCTTTTTCAACCTCTCCCGCAAGGTTACTAAAGCAAGCCTTTCCTATGATGTGTATTTCCTCGAAGATTTCCAATTTATGTTAGGGGGGAAAATGCATGGAGTGGGAACAGACCACAATGTTCGAGCAGGCCAGCCGCTTGCTCCTTATAATTGGTCATCTCGAGTGGGCTTCAAAAAAAAACGGCAGAATTTCTACGCTTCTCTACACTCAAGATCGAGCTCATCGCTGGGGAGCTTCTCAATCCAATGATCAGTTTCAATTTAAAAAGGGACGGTATTACTCGGTCACGCTTTACACACAGCTTAATTCATCTGCAAATAAGTCCGATGGCGAAGCGAGAGTTTATGTCGACGGAAAGCTACTCGTTCATCATAAAAATCTAAGGTTTTGGAGTGGCAAGAAAAAAGATCACAGAATTTCCAAGTTCCTTTTCTCTACTTTCCATGGCGGGGGCAGCCTCAGAGATGCACCTAAAGATAAAGATGGTAACTACCTCAATGTTCACGCCCGATTTGATAATTTCCAAGTCTCGGAGGGCCTTAAAGTCCGAGCGAAACAAGATTCGCCAAAGTGAGACCAATTTTCACAAAGAGATACGAGTTTCTTGGAAATCTATGAGAGAGAGATGAAGGGAGCCTACAAAAGGTAGGTGACCGAATCCGAGCGAATAGAGTTTTCAAGAAACGAAGTAGATCTGTAGTTAAAATGGTCGGCCCGACTGTCTCGCTGGAGCCTCGCTCCTCGGCATCCTGCCTGCGAGCTCTCCAGCTCGTGAACCAGCGTAGTTTTGCTCAGCAAAACGCTCAACCTCAAGTTCCGCCAAGCAAACCAATTCTCTTATCCGCTTCAAAGACGCGGCATCGAGTGATTGAGGAGCGAGTCGTATTGAAATACGTCGCAGCGACGAGATTACGAAGATAACAAAGTATTTGAAGCGGATAAGAGAATTGGTCGACCTTACACGACTAAAGGCCACTCTTTGTCCTCCATCGCCTATGCAGCCGAAATTGTTAAACTTTCCAGAGTTCCTGACTACAAAAACCCCATTGTTCTCCACCAAAATTACATCGAAAATGGCCTCACAGTCAAACAAATGGGTGTCCTCCATGGGTGTGGTGAGACGGTTATCAAGAAGTACCTCAAGCAGTTTGGAATCCGCAAAACCGAGGTTATGAAATGCCGTAGCAAAACCAACCTAAGCTTCGGCGAAAAGCTCAAGTCCGGCAAGGTTCTGGAGCACAAGACCGAAGCCAGTATCAAAAAGGCCATCATCGATATGTACACCAGGGAGGGACTGTCCGTAACTGCAATTGCTCGCGTTCTCACTCAAATGAAGGTGCCCACCAAAAAACGGGGTAAGAAATGGGACCACTCTGTCGTAACAGCAATTTTAAAGCGTGAATCTGTTTATCAACCAAAACGTCCACCAAGGGGGAAGTAATGCATATTATCGTCAACTCAATCATTGTAGCCATGTTTGCTTTTGGGTCCGGTTACGCCGTGAAAAGCCTATTTTTCGAAATCGAAAAAACCGCCGTCAAACGTATCGACAAAGGCCTTTCAAAATCGGAGCCTTTCGCGCAGAAACTCTGCTCATGCCGCCTGCCTTTCTAAAAAGGGGGCTCGCTTTTTAAGATGTCGGGAAGCTTTGGGAAGTCATATCAACTTTCAATCACAGGAGCTTTCAATGTTTCAAAACAACACTCAGCCTTGTTCTCTTTCAGCAGAGTTCAAGGCCCATTTAAAATCAAAAAATATCCCGTCAACCACCTCGTTCACCTCAATGTTCGCAACCGAACCGACCAACGGAGAGAATAGAAAAATACACTTTCACGATGTCTATCAGAAGTACAAGGACACCCACTTGATCACCTTAAGTGAATCATCCAAGGTCTCAAAAGTAAAAAGATGCGAAAACTTTCTGATCCCATTGTATGACATAAAAATGTGCTTCATGACACCAGCCTTGATTTCAGAGTTCATTCTCTTTTCAAAAGAGAGACAGTTTTACAAAGATTCGGGTAAGAAGAACTTCGACAAGCAGGTCAAAGATTTGATTTCAATTTTTAACTGGTACATCGATCATATCGACTTTCAGTTCCGAAACCGGCCGCGTCCCATGTCTGGTGGAAATTTGAGTAGAAAAAAATAGGGATTTTCTCCAAGATGAGAGTTTGCGAAACAACCATCTAATATAAGGAGGAAAATCCCTATGACTCAAGAGTCAGAAAGTACACTAAACCAACTTCAATCACATACGCAAATCGATCTCAGCCAATTGGAGCTGCAGGGCATGAGTTTGATGAGCCTGCTTCAACATGGAAGTGGTCTGCTGTTAAAACAGGCGATCACAGCCGAGATCAATGAGCACCTTGGAAGATCCAGATACCAACGAGGAGGCGAAGCCCCAGGTTACCGCAACGGCACCCAGAAAACCCGGCTCGATACACCGATAGGTGCCGTAGAGTACGATCGGCCGAAGGTGACTGGGTCTGATTTTAAATCCCAGTTCCACCAGCCTCACATGAGGCGCCCTGAAGAGTTCGCAGAAGCCGTTACCGACATGTACGTCAATGGAGTGTCGACAAGAAAAGTGAAGGACTCTCTGAAGGCTGTGACGGGCAAGAAAGTTCGGATGAGCAAGTCGACTGTTTCTAGGATCACCAAAAGACTTCGCGACGAGTTCGAGGATTGGAAAAAACGAGACCTATCGGAGTACAAAGTCGCTTATTTGTTTCTTGATGCCGTTCGCATCGGCATGAGACTGGGTGGCAAGGGAAAAGATGCAGTTCTCATTGCCTACGGGATCCTTCAAGACGGCTCTACAGAGCTGTTCTCAGTCGGTCTTGCCAACGCCGAGAGCAACCGGAGTTGGGGGAACTTCGTTGAGGATCTTAAGAATAGAGGCCTTGAGGATCCACTGCTGGTCTGCTCTGATGGCAACCAGTCATTGATTAACTCGATCGACTCAAACTTCCCTACGAGCTACCGCCAGAGGTGTGTGAAACACAAAGAGGCGAATGTTCTCGAGTACGTTCCTGCGACTGAACAGGAGCCAGTGAAAAAACAACTGAAGAAGATCTTTTATGGTGCGACGTCTCTGGCTCAAGCCCAGCAGTTTGTAGCTCAGTTCAAAAAAGACTTCGGCAAAAAATATCAAACGGCAACGAAGTGTTTGCTGGATGACCTCGATCAGTGCCTTACGTTTTATATTTTTCCGTCTCACCACTGGAAGCGGATGAGGACATCGAACAAACTGGAAAGGCTCAACAAAGAGATTAAGCGAAGGCTGAAAGTCATCGGCAGACACCCAGATGAGCTCGGCTGTTTATCGTTGATTTACAAACTCTCGTCAAAATACGCTGAGACTCAGAGAAACTTCAAAGTGGATGTTTTTACAAAAAATATTTGGAAGAAGCTCAGAGAGGAGAAAGAGTCGATGATTAAACAGCTAATGCTTGACCTTTATGCTGCGTAAAAATATTTGAATCTAACAAGCTCTCGTGGCGGAAAAATCCCAACTCCTTTTTCCACCAACACCGGGACGCGGCCCCGAAACCCAGTACGCAGGCATCACATCAAGCTTGGGATTATCGACGAAATCACTCCCAGGGAGCGGCAGATTTCAGCTGATGAGTATAAGCTCTTCCACCAAGCACTTAAGCCTGACTTTCAAGACTTCGTCACTCTACAATTCTATTGCGCTGGACGTGTGGGTGAAATTGCAGGTCTACAGAAGAAAAATATTGATCTTGATCGTAAGTTCTTGAGGATCAAAGAAGTGATCGTTTGGATCGGCAATAAACCCCAGATCAAGTCTGTACCTAAAAATGGTTGTGAACGGGCGGTGTTTATCAACACTACAATGGCAGAGATTCTTGAGCGCAGAATGAATGATCCTCGAAACACTACAGAATTTGTCTTTCAGCGAAACGGAAACCCTCTTCGCTACAATCAAATCAACGAGAACTACAATAGGGCCTGGAAAGCCTCCGGTCTCGCGGATAAATTCTCAGGGACTCACCAGATTCGATATGCTGCGGCCCAAATGGCAAGACGAGTATCAGGGTCTTTAGATGCCGCTAAATCAATCACGGGTCATGCTTCATCAGCCATGGCAGCAAAGTATTCTAACTACGTCGATTTGGATCTCAACCGCAGAACTCTCGAGTCTCTAGAAGAGTCTATGGCCAGTTGAGGTTGAACGACCTACCGGCCACGTATCTCCCGAGTCAGCCCTAGACACACTGGCCAAGATGTACGAATATTGCACCTGATGTATGCTGACATGCAGAACCAAAATTTAGAAAGACTCAATGGAATCGTTGAACGGATTACCTACCATAATGAGCAAAACGGCTGGTCCGTTCTCAAAGTTTCGTCGTTCAAGGATCCAAGCCGTTTGGCGACTGTCGTAATCCATCAAGCCAAGGTTTATGCTGGAGCCACTATGGAGTTTTGGGGCTCTTGGACCCATCACTCAAAACATGGTGAGCAGTTCAAGGCCTCACGCTCTATTGAAAAGAAGCCAGCCTCTGCCGCTGCCTTAGAAAAGTATTTGGGCTCAGGTCTTATTGCTGGAGTAGGTCCGGCTACCGCAAAAAAGATTGTCCGACATTTTAAAGACAGAACTTTAGAGATTTTTGAAGAATCCATCGACGAGCTCACTGACGTTCCTGGAATTGCGGATAAAAAGCTCGAAAAAATCAAACACTCTTGGGATGAGCACAAATCCATTAGAGATGTGATGATTTTTCTCCAAGGTCATGGCATCAGTACTCTGTTTGCTACTAAAATCTACAAAACCTACGGTGATGAGGCCATCACTATGGTTTCTCAAAACCCTTACCGGTTGGCCCACGACATTTATGGGATTGGCTTTTTCTCAGCCGACCGAATCGCTCTGTCCATGGGATTTTCGAGAACTGGTCACCCCCGAATTGAAGCGGGCATTAAGCATGTGCTTTCAGCCAGTCGTGACGAGGGCCACTGCTTTTTAAGCCAAGGCCAAATTATTGGCAAAACTCTTGAGCTTCTTGATGAGAAAATGGAGCCAGACACTCTCATAGAGGTTTTAGATAAACTCCTCAAGACCAACCAAGTTCGAGTCAGAAAACTCGAAATCAATAGCGGTGAGATTGAAGATTGTTATTATTCAAAAAGCCTTTACTACGATGAAGAAACTGTTGCGAACTTGGTCAAAAGCTCACTTGCAAGATCTGTTTCTGTCGACCAGAAAAGAATTGATTCCTGGGTTGCAAGATACTGTGAGGCCAAAAACATCCAACTCAGCGACGAGCAAAACCAAGCCGTTTGTGAAGTTCCCTCGAAACCTTTTTCAATTCTCACAGGTGGACCTGGGTGTGGTAAAACCACTTGCACGGAGGTCTTAGTAAAGCTTTTGCGAGCGATGGGGCTAATGGTCACTCTCGCCGCTCCCACGGGTCGAGCGTCCCAAAGAATGAGTGAGGTTATTGGCCTTGAAGCCAAAACAATACACCGACTTCTTGAGTGGGCTCCCGACACTGGAGGGTTTAAATTTAATGAGGAAAATCCCATTGAAACTGATTTTCTGATCCTTGATGAAGTCTCAATGCTCGATATCACTTTGGCATCAAGCCTTCTTAAGGCCGTTCCATCTCACGCTCAGATCCTATTTATCGGAGATCCAGATCAGCTTCCAGCTGTTGGGGCTGGTAATGTTCTATCTGATCTTCTTCAAACAGATAATGTCCCTCGCTTTCGGCTCACCAAAGTCTTTAGGCAAGCCCAAGCTTCCTCTATCATTCGCTTTGCTCATGAGATCAATTCAGGAAAGCTTCCAAAAATCATATCTCCAATGAAAAATCCCAAAGCGTTTTCTGAAGGTATCGACTGCCTTTTTGTTGATGCCGACGAGGCGACGGTCGAACAGTTAAAATTTATCAAAAGAGTTCACTACACTGTTTCGAACCTTGAAGAGGGAGCCGAGGGAAGTCTACTCAAACTCAAAGACGAGTGGATTGGAAAACTCCAGAAAACAAGTGAGGGTGTTGAGATCGATGAGGATTATCATCCTGGTGATATCAGTATAGAGGAGATCAAAAGGCCGGTGATTTCTATACCCGAGAAGTTCAAATCTGTAGATCTCACCAAGCTTTCCAATGCTGATTCTGAAGTGGAGCAATTGATATCGGTTTTAAAGTCCATTCACCCCTGGTCTTCTTTGAAATATGGACTGACCGCTGTTGATACAACAATCAGGCTTTACACCAAAACCATCGCTCAATGGATGGGTAGAAAACCGGAGATTCAAGTTTTAAGCCCACAAGTTCGAGGATCAATGGGCACAATGAACCTGAACAAAGCTTTACAAGAGGCTAACAATCCCGCCAACCCAAACAAAAGACAAATCCAGATTGGTGAGAAACTCCTGAGGGAAGGTGATCGTGTCATCCAAACCCGAAACAACTACAATCTAGGGATCTTCAATGGTGATATCGGAAGAATAACCACGATCGATCCCACTGACTTGTCCTGTGAAGTTCTTTTTTCTGGAGGCGAAGAAAAACGTGTCACTTTCAACAGGGAAGATCTGAGTGAATTGCAATTGGCCTACGGAGTCACCATTCACAAATCCCAAGGGAGCGAATTTGAAGTGGTGATCATTCCCGTACTTGGGCAACACTTCAATATGCTTTTTAGAAACCTCATTTACACTGGACTCACAAGAGCAAAAAAGCTCGCCATTTTCGTCGGCAGTCGAAAGGCCCTTGGTATCGCCGTTAGACAAATTGACAATCGAAAGCGCCAGACAGCCTTGACTCAGTTGGTGGATGAGGCTTGAGTTGTGCCCCCGTTACTCAACCTCTTTAGTGAGTGAGATGTTATCAATTGTACAAGCTTGGCTTGTGTCAGAGGTCAAAAAGGCTTTGAAATAAAGGTTACCTGTGCCCGCAGACCCAGCAAAAGAGCTAATATTCGAAGTAATCTGACTTGAAGAACTACTTAGGCCCACAGTCTCCGAGCCTGCGGCCGCCCAATTGGTGCCATCGAAATAATAGTATGTCGATCCATCAGGCGAGAGTTGGTAAGTCGTCGAACAAGAGCCACCCTCTGTGAAACTCATCGACTGGATATTATCAAAACTCAGTGGTGAGTTTGATGAAATCACCGGTGATCCACCGTAGTATCGACCCGTTGGTCCAACCTCAACACTGGTGAGTTCTGGCAAGCAGGGTTCACCAGAGCAAGCTGTGTTGTCTTCAGCCTCCATCAAAACACGATATTGAAAATATCGGTTGTTTGCAGGAGCGGCTGAGGTAGCCATATCCGAGAAGGTAAAACTTGGTGGAGTGGCATTGGTGTCACCTTCAAGTGTAATTTCATCATCAACACAGATATCGTTGTCAGAATCAGATGTATTGGCCGTGCAATTAAAGGTTAGATCAGCAGGTGCACGGTTAAAGAGCTCGCTATATTGGGTCGACCCATCTCCACCGGGGCCGATGAACTCAGCCATGTAGATATCATCTGTATCAGTACTATTTGGAGTCCCATCACCATCACAATCTGATGCCGATCCGACAGGCGAAGTGTTATAGGACTTGCAATTACAAGAAGAGTCTACGCAACTCTTTACTTGGTATTTGATTCGATTGGCACCTCGGCGGTAGAGCTGTTGGACTTCTGTTGGTGTGAGGGCTCTGGACCAAAAGGCGGCCTCGTCGATGGTGTTATGTGAATTCAATCCAAAATAGATCAGGGAAACTGTTTGTCCGCTAAAGTCAACTGAGGAAATGTCTCCAGACGAGGTGCTTGAAGCCACACCATCAATATAAATTTCGACATTGGATCCACTTCTTGTAGCGACAAGATGGTAAAATCGCGCTTCTGTAAGTCCACCATTTGCCGTTACCGGTCCTGCAGAGGCAGACCCATCGTAAAGAGTTGCACGAATTTGTCCAGAAGCTCCAGAAACTCCATCCATGGCTTGGAAGTCCAAAAGGTATCCTCCTCCGGAAGTTCCAATAAACATAAACTGATGACGCGAATTACCTGAGACATCATAGCTCGGGTCATAGTAAAACCAAATCGAAGTGCTAAAATCACTTGTAGCGTCGAGAGCCGTTTGTCCCGATGGAGCCAGTATCCTAACATATTCGTTAGCTGCTTGATTAAGCTGTACCCCTCTTCCAAGCTTAGCCTGAACACCCAGTGTCGGAGCATTAAATCCAGTTGCGTGACTTCCATTCCCAGAAAGATCTTCAAAATCCGTCCCACTCGGTGCTGTGCCAGTTGCTGTCTCATTGAAGGTCCACAGGCCAATCAAACCATTGTTCAAATCCCCACTTAAATCGGAATAGTCGGATGAACTCTCACTGCCCTGGGCGACGATTTCTTTGCCGAAAGGAAGGGACGTGACGGTATCAAGGTTTGTCCAGTTACCTGCCGAGCCAAGATCAATAATGGGCGAATCATAGTGACCTGAGTACTTTTGTTTTTGACGATCATAAATAGTCCTAATTTGAGAGGGGCTTAAAGCCGTTGACCAAATTGAAGAATCATCTAGCTCTCCATTCCACCAATAGGAGTCAACAATACCAGCTATATTAAAATCTGCAGAGGAATGATTTATTGGAGTTGAATAAGAAACTGAGTCTTTGAGCACCCCATCAACGTATAAGCGAATGGTGCTCCCATCATAAGTACCAACGACATGGAACCATCGATCTTCTGGAAAATCAGCAGTAACGACCCCCGCTGCATTCCACTGATTAATCCAAAAATTGATTTCATCAGAATTTGTAAAGTAGCCCAAACCATATCCATCAGTCCAGCTTCCGGCAGTTGTTTTACCAAGGATATGCCTGTAGGCACCGAAAGCATTAGATTTTGCCCATGACATTACAGTTAACTCAGTAGAGTCCATTGAGCTTGCATGCGGGACATCTATGAAATCAGCCTCTCCACTTATAAAAAAACCTGACTGGCTACCAACTTTCGATCCAATCGTAAACTCAGGGGATGCCATCGGGCTTCCATGATTCTCATTGCCAGAAGAGTCTTGCCAGTTCCCATCCATCTTCCAGTAACCGACGATATTGTCCCATTGAGGTGTCCATGTTGACGAGAGCTCTGTGAAGTTCTGCTTTTGCTGCTCATACAGCGTTTGCACTTCGCTTTCGGTGATGGTGTCGGACCAAATGGCAATATCATCAACTAAGCCTTCATAGAACCTGGGGCTGGACCCAAACTGATTGCTCGAGCCGACTCTGATTTCTTGCGTTGAGTTAAAGAGATTGGAATCTACTGAAGACTGTGTTGCCTCGAGCTGACCGTTGACGAAGATCCTGTTTTCACTTGTGCCAGAATTGTGCTCGACCACAACATGATACCACTGACCTGAAGAAAGGGCAGATGAACTTGTCGCTGTGTTCCCGGATTCAAAGATCCCATTGTCGGAGGTATCAAAACGCAGGTTTGAAGAGCTTGAGAATGCGATTGCCCAAATTCGATTGTTTGTACTCTCATCCCACCTTGAAATTATGGTGTCAGCATTATTCAAACGCCCCGGGTTTATCCATAGGCTAACAACCAAATCATTCGATGCATTGAACAAAGTGCTGTTGTCTATGCTTAAATAGTCAATAGCACCGTCGAAGTCATAGCTGGAACTGTCGATGGGACTTTGTGATGAAAGGGTCGGGCTTCCTCCACCTACTGAGGCATTCGTTTGACTGGTTTCGTCTTCAAGATTCGAGTTAAGTCGCCAGTAGCCAAGCAACGATGAAGTCTTATCTGGAAGAATCGTATTCACATGAGTTGAATCTGAGGTGGGTTTCGTCAACAGCGTCACATCGCTTCCCGAAACAGAGGTCCCCACATGGCTACCACTATTGAAGTCGGTTCCCGAGAACGACTGATCAACAGTTTTTAAACTTGCAGTCCCTCCGGTCACCTCGACATAATTCGAATTAAACGAATAATCCCCAGAATTCAAAAAATCCCATGATAAAATGGATGTATCCGGGTCTTGGCTGATAGGGTTACACTCTTCATCAATTGTTGGGTCCGTATTACCAGCACAGAAGGTGTCCGAAAACGGGTCCGCATCACCTAACGGGTTTTTACAGCCTGTTAATAGCAGTGAAAGAAATAGCAAGATAGAGAGAATCTTAATCATTTTTCTTCCCTCCGATGTTGTATCTGATTCCAAGGTAGGACCTAATCTCCTGAGTTGAAGTGGTGGCGTTTCTAAAGCCACCATCAAGACGCCTATAAATACCACCAGCATTTATTTCACCCCAAGAGGTCTCATGTCTTAGCTCGAGACCTAAGCCGTAACCAAAGCCTCCATCTGTTGTTATATTGGGACCCGTTCCTGAAAACTCATACTCGATAGGAGCATTCAGCTCGACGCTTAAGTCCTGGAATTTCAAGATGTCATACTTGGGAGCTGCTCGAAGTACTGCAGTCTGCACATTTTCAACTGCCCCAGTATTCTGGTTGGTAGCCCTCAAGTAAGGAGAGCTTCTGTATCCCAATTTTCCACCAAATTTAAACCGCTCCGTAAACCTCTTTGTAACTCCAAAGCCAAATTCAGCCAATGAGCCTTTGGAATCAGTGAGAGTTGAGCTTTGAGAGGACTCGTAGTTGTAGTCCATCAAATTAAAATAAACCTGGGCTTCAAAAGACTCGCTAAAGTGAACTGTCCAATCAATCAAACCACCAATGCCAAGCTCTGAAACTGCAGAACCACTTCCTGTTTGAGTGCTATCAAGCCTCGAAAAACCAAGGCTTGGATAAAAGCCAAAAGAACTGTAGGTTTTGAAACTGTCAATTGAGGCAGGGTCCTTTCTCTGATTGATGAACTTCTCTTGACCCAAAACTTCTTCTGGATAAAGGCTCTCGGGTTCTTCGGTTTGGGAAAGATTCTCTTTCTCGGAGGACCTAGAGAAATCATTCGAACTGGCGAGTACATCGTCTATGTTCTTCAAAATGTCGTCTGGGAGCTCGATGACTTCACCCGTTTTGATATAGTCAGCGTTTTTGATATGAGAGTTTTCAGCCAAAAGCTTCTTTAAGCTCCCGACTGCGCCATAGATGCTTCCCCTGAGATACTTCCCTGCTATTTCAGACAGTGTATCACCTCTTTTAACTGTGTAAGTCACAGCAAAACCCTCCGTCGCCAACGTACAACATACTATGATGGTGATAACTTTTCTAAAGAGGTGTCGTTTCATAAATACCTGTTACTTCTCAGGGACTTATCGACACTTTTGTAGAAAGTTTTAACAGTTATTCCATCACTCTCAATTATACCCAACGATCGTCGTGGACTAAAATATCCGAGTCTCTGTTGCTTTGGAGTGAGACGTTTCTTTCTCAACCGCTAACGTTCTGAGGCGACACTGTCCACTCATTGAAACGGTATGATCTCAAGTGACTCAGCACGAGACTCTCAAACGACCAAAACGCCTTTAAGTCACCGAAAATATTGAGACACTCAAGTACCCTTTGGGTATTAGCCGTATTCCAAACTCCCTGCACTGACGAACGAGACTGGGTGAGGTAAAGCCACTTGTGACCAAGTAACTCAATTGAGAAATACCAAGATGATTGATGAGTTCGAGACCTGTCGTCTCCTCAGGACCAAGATCGTTATCGGCAAAAAATATCACATCAGCAATGGGAGTTTCGGTATTTTCAAACCAATCGAGGGCCATTTTTGATGATTCAAATTCAATGACCTCTGGGCGCCCCAGATTTACCGAAGACTCCTTAATTTTTTTCTTCAGTGCAATTCTTTCCTCTTTCGTATCTTCCAAAATCACCACCTGAGAGTGATCACCGATTTTTATTTCTGGTATCTCATACACGGGAAGTTTGATTTCAAATTGAGTACCAGTGGAGGCTGTTTTTATCAAACGGATGCTACCACCCCATTTGGTGACAAACTCTTTTGCATGGTAAAGACCAAACCCTGTCCCATTGGCTTTACCAAAAGTAGCGCCTTTGCTGAATAATTTTTTAGCAAGAGATTCATGGACACCATCACCGTTGTCTTCTATCACAATTGACAATGAATTCGACGTGATCAACTGAGTGGTCAGTTCAATGCGGGTGGCTCCTGAGTCCACGGAATTATTAATCATATTCGACAAGATGGCTCTCATCTCGACGGGAACGGCTTCAATGAAGGTGCCTCTTCCAACTATATTGTTTAGCACCAAGCTCACCGATCTCTTTGCCTCTGAAAGCTCAAGGGTTTTGGCCGATACCGAGTCTTCCATGAGTTCTGACATTTCAACAAGGCTTCTTTTGTCTTCAATTTTCGATAAATCGTCGGCAACGGAAATTGCTTTGGTGTTTTCAGTATAGCTCAATGTCATATCTGAAATCTGCTGGACAACATTATCAAATAGTCTGGCCGAGCTCGGGTCAATTTTGTCTTTCAAGCGATCTCTTAGAATTTTGATATTACCAAGTGGTGACTGAATATTATGAGCGAACTTTTGCTCCATTTTCTCTTTTGCCTCGATTTTGATCCGCTCAGAATCAGCTTTCTTGGATCTTTCAATCATCTTTTTTAAGTTCTCAAACTCCAAAATCTCCATCTTTTGATCAAAGAAATTACTGGCCACAGGCAGGAACACATCTTTTTTTAGTTTTCTTTGAACCCGAGCGACTACCAAAAAGAAGATAACCAAGAACAGACTCGAGATCGTCGAGAGCCAAAGAAATCGCCCTGAGAAATTCCACTTCGGGATAAAGAAAATGAACCGGTAACCTGTATAGCCGGACGCTGCCATCTCAATACGGCGAAGAAAAAATGACTCTTTGAGCGGGCTCTCACATTCACTTTGAGATAAAGGATAGCTGACATAGGCACGGTCGCCTTTACAAAGAAGGATGAACTTTGCACCCAACTCATCGACTGCCACGGCAAATGTAGCCTCTACGACATCACGATTCTTCTGCTCAATGGCCGTGTTGGCGATTTTGTCAACCAGGTTTTTCACCCGGCTGGTTTGTTCAAATTCAGTTCTCGCAAAGTTGTGATAGATAAAGATCACCTGAATCCCAAATGCCAATAGCCCAAGGAGAATTAGAGGTTTTTTAGCGTAATGTTTGAACCAGTCATTTATTGAAAGCATCGCTCCTGCCATTCCCTCTATAGAGGACTGATTTCAGAAAACCTGTAGTCTTCTCGTTGTTTATAGGCTTTCTTCAATTTGACTCGGTCCTTACGGTAGGCCATCAGCGTTTTTAAATATCCAATGTGAACAAAGGGAACCTCGGCCAAAGCAGCCTCCGTGACTTTCTGGTAGAAGGGATCAATTTTTTCTAGGTCAAGGACTGTGCGTCCTTCTTCCAGAAACTTTGACGACGATTTCTTAAACATCATAGGCGAAGCAATGGAGCCATTTGCTCCTAGTACATGATAAATGCCGTCTGGGTCTCCACTTGCCACACTCAATGTCATCAGTGAAATGTCCGTATCAAATGATTTGTAATAGGTTTTTGCCAAGTCTTTCATTGGAATGACGCCGCTCTCTTCTGAGAAATTGACTCCCTTTTCTGATAGTTTTGTTGTCACCCATTTGATTAGGTTATCATTTGTAGCGGTAATGATCTTGATGGGACGCTTTTTCGTGGCTTTAACAAAGTCTTCAATAAAGGGAGTACCTTTGCGTACGAACTCCATTGCGGCTCTTTCATCGATACGCCCTGCCTGAAGTGGCAGAAAGATCTGCGGATCAAGAACGGTTCTTAGCTTCATATTCTTAGGCATATTCGTGTCTGAAAAGAGCTCATAAAAAAGAGCCTGGAGTGCAAGACGGTGCTCGAGCTTTTCAAAAAGTCTTGTGGGTTTAGAATTGAGAACCATTGCGATATGTCGCGACTCATTACCCGAGAAGCACCCAACATTGGTTTTGCCGTCAAGGCAGTTGGCAAACTTGGCGTGTTCCGCGAGGGTGTACACATCAATTCTACCGGACTCTAAGCTTTGCTCGGCTTCACTAGGATTAATAACCTCGACTTGGACTTTTTCAAAATCCGCTGGGCCAGACCAGTGAGGATTAAGTTTTAGGTTTAACTTACGGTTGTCATCTTCTTCAATCACATAGGGGCCAGTTCCAAGCACTCTTCCTTCATTGCTTTTCACAAATGCTGCCATTCGACTACCCGCAAGATTGGTCAAAGCTGCCCGAAACGATTCTTTGAATTCAACGACAAAAGTCTCTTTGTCTATGACTTGCAGCCCTTTGAGAGTGCCTGATGCCTTGAAGTCCTCATACCCGACAACACGATAAAGGATGTCTTGTAAGCTGCTATTTGCAGACTTTGGTGGTAGCGACAGCCCATATTCCCATGAATCTTTGAAAACTTGGGCTGTTAAAGGCATCCCGTTAGAGAATTTTCGCTCGGTATCTATTTTGAATGTATAGGATTTCTTGTCATCACTCACAGTCCAACTTTTTGCCGCTAATGGTTTGATGGAACCAGATGGACCGATAGAAACCAAAGCCTCAAACTGATTACCCATCAGAGCATCAGCGTAGATTGTATGTTGAAGTGATGGGGACATGTTTTTGCCCCAGTATTCCGGAAAGCCAACTTTTAAAGTGATCATCTTTTTATTGCTCCCTTGGGGTGTGCAACCCACCCCAAAAATGATGAAAAGAAAATAAAACGATAGAAATGCTGACTTTGACATCACTGAGTTCCACCAATACTGATTGCTCCGCCAGATGCGGTGACCCCATATTGACTATCTTTCTCAAACTCCAAGAGCATCTGGAGAAAATGTCGATAGTTTCTCTCTGCCCGGAGGTCCTCTAAAGTAATTATGCCGTGCTTATCCATGTAATAATAATATTTTTGCGGGAGTGTCTCTTCCGAAAAGCTCTCTTCGAACTGAGAGATAATGTCTCCCGAATCTGGAGTCTCAACATGCAGCTCATAATCAGCGGCATAGGAAATTGAGCCAAGTGGCAGTATTGCCAACAGCCAAAAAATTGCTTTCTTCAATGGATTCATCTTATCCCTCCCTTTAGTATGTTGTTTACCGAATCCAGCAGCCAGGGTCAGCCTTTAAAAAACTACCGGTGGTCGCAAAACTTGCATTGCGACTACCTCCACATTTTCTAAAGAACTGGCACTGGCCACAGGTTTCAATATTTGCCTTTCTTAAATTTCTAAAAACTGGATCATTCAAGAACAGATTTTTTAATCCCTCTTCAAGAATATTCCCAACCACATAGTCGGCCCGACTGGACACCTTTAAGTTCCCCTTATAGTCGACAATCAAGCCTTGGTAGCCATACTTTTCATTGGCCCCGAGCTTTTCATCAAGCAGGTGAAACAGGGCTTGGTTGGTGTTCGTGGGTACTTTATGTTTTTTGGAAAATTTCAAAATATCTTCCATTGCTCGCTTTAATTCTTGTGGTGAAAGGGGCCTGTCTTCACCGCTGTTTTCAAGCTCGATTCCAGTGCCCTGAGAAATAAAGCGAGTGAAGTTCATCTGGCGAACCTTTAAGGCCCTGGCGAGTTTGAAAAAGTCCTCAAGCCAAGAGGAGGTCTTTTTTGAAAGGATCGACTGTACATAGATGTCGACACCTCTTGAAGAAGCAAGCTTCAGTCCTATGAGGGCTTTCCGAAATGAACCTTGTCCCCTGACTAAGTCATGTTTTTCAGCGTCTGGGCCATCGAGGGAGATCTGCATCTCAATATTAAAGGGAGCCAAGGTATCAAGCAGTTTTTCAGTGAGCCTCGTTCCATTTGTCAAAATGGAAACCCGAACCCCTGGCCAAATGCTATCGACTCTCGATATTAAAGGGAGCAAATAGGGACTCACGGTGGGCTCTCCGCCGCATATCACGATTTTAGGTCTCCAGTGATACTCATCAAGAAACTCTTTGTACTGATCAATGATTTCAAACCAGTCATCAAGTTTTATTGCGCCCTTATTGTTGTGGTGGCTATGATAGCAGTGGGCACAGCTCAAGTTGCAAGCATTGGTGATGTCCATCTGAATAGTCATCACTCGCTGACCGCCGATGAGATCAACAATTTTTCGAGTCATTTTTTTCTTAAAGTCCAGCCACATCTTCTCTCACCAATCCTGTATCGTTAAACGTGTAACCCCATTTCTTAAGTTTGATTTGTAAAGTCGATTTCGCCATGCCAATTTTACTTGATGCCTGCCTTAAGGATCTGTCCTCTCTAACTTTTGCCAGAACGTACTCCCTTTTGACCTCCTCAGCGTACTCTTTGAGCTGCTTTTCAAGACCGGTGTAATCGCAGCTAAAATTAAGTTTCCCATCAAGGGATCTGATATCGAGATCTTCTTTAAAAAAAGTTGAAGGAAGATTCTCTGGCCCAATTTCATTGTCCACCGACAACGTCACCAGATTTTGCACCACATTTTCTAGCTCCCGCACATTACCCGGCCAATTGTGCGACCTAAGATATCGTAGGGTTTTATAAAGGATTCGTTTTTCGCCTGTCGGGTCGTACTTGGTTTGAAAGTGGACCACCAAGGGTTCAATGTCCTCTAGCCGCTCCCTAAGCGGGGGAAGAGATACTGAGATCACCTTGAGTCGGTAGTAAAGGTCTTCTCGAAATCTCCCTTCTTGAACGGCCTTTTCAAGATTAACGTTGGTCGCAGCGACCACCCGAACGTCCACCTTCTTTATTTGGTTAGAGCCCACTGGGTAAAAGGCTTCCTCTTGTAAAACGCGTAACAGCTTTGCTTGCAAGTGCGTTGGCATATCGCCAATTTCATCAAGAAATATTGTTCCACCGTGGGCGAGCTCAAATTTTCCGATTTTTTTCGTCATGGCACCGGTGAAAGCTCCCTTCTCGTGGCCAAAGAGCTCACTTTCTAATAGAGAATCCGGGATCGCTCCGCAGTTTATGGGAACAAAGTTTCGGTGAGATCTTGACGATTGCTCATGTAATGATTTTGCGACAAGCTCTTTTCCCGTCCCGCACTCACCGGTGATAAGAACAGTGACTTTAGAGTCAGCGCTCTTTTTTACCTTCTCATACACCTTTATCATTTCATCGGATCGCCCGATGATGCCAAGCTCTCTTAAGTAGCGTTCATTTTGAGAAAATCTGGTGCGTGGGCTAGGCTCATTTTGGCGAACTGACCGGATGGTTTCATCGTAATGAGGAAAGCACCTGCGAATGGAGCTGATCAGAGTATTGATCTCTGATTTTGGGATGAAGTCGCTCACTCGTGCCCGGAGACTTTCAATCACGGGATCTTTTTTCATATCGCCAGTGCAGATGATGATCTGAAGCTTGTTGTTAACAGTTAAAAGTTCTTTTGCGAGGA
This sequence comes from Bdellovibrionia bacterium, assembly GCA_030427805.1. Taxonomy (GTDB): domain Bacteria; phylum Bdellovibrionota; class Bdellovibrionia; order Bdellovibrionales; family JAGQZY01; genus JAUHWN01. The sequence goes on along the minus strand of JAUICP010000009.1, from coordinate 23,671 downwards.
TCGCTCCGTTCGTTCCCTCTTCTTCAAAATGAAAATCAAGCACAATCGCCGCAAAACCAAAGGGATCTTTCTTTAATTCCTTTATGGCCTCTTTGGCGGAGCCGACGATCACGGGCTGAATATCGAGGTGGTGTTCGAGCTCTGTTTGAAGCCCCGCCATTGAGTGGGGATTGTCATCCGCTACCAGTATTTTATAATTCATTGTCTTTTCCCCCTCTCGAGTCGCTTGCGACTTCTGCCTAAGCCTTGAGCAATGGTGGTGCCAACGCTCAAATGCAAAATATCAAGGGCTTAGGGCCTTAGGTGGTGCAAACTGTCCAGCCACTTGGCCACTTCTCCCTTGGCATTTTTAACACCTCTTCTCCAAGTGACCGATTTGACTGAAAATCGACTCTCTCGAAGGTGTCCATCCAATTGGACAGTGAGTTTAACGAAGGTGTCATTTGTGGACTTGTTTTGAGAAAATCTAGGTGCTTACGATGATGGCAGGTGTCCAGCTGACGGGACACTCGTGTTTTCAAACCCCTCTACTGCTCAACTATATAGCAGGTTTTTGTTTATTTTTTTAAGTTTTTTTCAGGCACATCTAAAATTTACTCGCAGTCGACCTCTTCTTTTTGAATTCAAGCATAGGATGGAGTTCTTTGGCTCCGACCAGTATTGAAATCTTTATAGATCCCAAAGTGTGTAATGTTGGCCATTGTTTGAGTGAAGAGCACCTTTCGTCTTACGCAAAATGAGCTGTCCCATCTGTTGGCCTCTCGTCCCGCGCTCGGGACAATGCCGTTTCAATAATAACAAGTCCTTAGAAAGCCTACTGGCCAGGCTTTTGGACGATTGATCCTTCGATGCGTTTTCAGCTTCAGTGATTCTAATAACTTAAGAGAAAAATGGTTTTGGTACACCCCTTGTAATTCTGAAGTCCTGAAACGGCGGCGATGGTTGCCACCGTCCAAAGAACTTATCAGGGGGAAAACCTATGAACTTATCAAAACCATGGCTCAATGCCGACGGTACAACAAAAACGGAAGAAGAGATCAGAAAGATCTGCAGAACTTGGCTACCCAGTGTTTGGGAAGAATACCTTCAGACATTTGAGGTCAATCAGGCTGACACACCAGTCAAGCCAAAGACTGCTGAAAAACTTATGGACTCACTAAGTCCGAAGGATCTTGCTCGGGGAATTTTTGGCTACAGTGAAAACCTGGAGCTCGACCACTTCAAACCCTTCGTCGCTCGCGCCATCAAGTCCCTGACTCAAAGGCAATACATTGTCTTAAAAAAGATCTATTGGCACCAGCAAACCCTATCACAAATCGCTACAGAGCTGGGCGTATGCAAGAGTGCCGTTCACAAATCTCATCAGTCGGCACTCAAAAAACTTCGTGCACTTTTTCCGGAAATGGCAGTGAGGGAAAAGTTAATGAAATCAGAGGCTTGTTAAGATCGCAGGGTGCACGTTGAGTGAACAAAGGTGCACGTTTTCCCTATTAGTGAGGGGCAAAAAAATTTTTAACTCTCGAAACTAACAAAAAAACGGAGGTCACAATGAAGCTTATTTCGAAATTGTTTCGAAAGATTTTTGAAAAGAACAGGCGCAGTTCCAGGGAGTGTTTTTACCACACTGAAAAACTGGGACCTGAGGAAAGTAAAGAGTTGGAACACCAAAAAGCGAGGGCTTTTTTCCATATGGGAGGGCTCTAGGGTGTTTGGTGTATTCACCAGTGAGGATCAAGTGATTGCGAGATCTCTTTTAAAACGACTGCCGCCACGACAACGCAAGGCCATCGTTTTGAGGTTCTGGCACAATTACTCAATATTCGAGGTCGCCAAGGCGCTCCGAATCAGCTGGGGGGAAGCAGACCAAGTTATTAAACATGGACTGGTCAAAATGAAAAAAGACTGCATGAAAAATCCACGCTTTTCTAGAGCGCTTAAACTGGCGATGGTCGCCTAAAAAAGGGGAAACAATGAATTTATTCGATATTTTTAAAGGGAAAAGAAACAAAAAGGGCCGTGTTCTCAAGATCAGAAGCATTGGTCACGGATACTACTCAGAAGAGGCCGACTTCTGTGAGTTACAGATCAATGGGCTGGACAAAGAGGGCTACACCTTGAATCCAGAGCCAAACGTTAACGCTGCTCACGACTATGTCATCTTCTTTGAGAATCTTGAAAACGAAGAGCTTGAACAAGTTGGGGTTGGATATCTGATGCATGGGAAAAACTCTGGATTGATCCGTCTTGAGTGGGATTTCTATGACAGTTCAAACCTCTACATCAATCTTGCACGGTATGAAACCCGGGAAATGGTGAAACTCGCTGCATGAACATCTCCAAACTGGGAGGAGAAAACGAAATAAAAGCAAAAAAAAAATGGGAAGGTCTGAGGGGAAGCACGTTCAATCAAAAAATAATGGGGGTCTTTCAATGACTACAAACAATGACAATATTTTTAGGCCATCTGAGACATTGACGCTCGGCTGGCTCGACAAAAGGGACAACACAGTAAACCAAGCTGGAGTGAGTTTTTACAACTCAAATTACGGTGAGTATTTGCTCAAAATTGATGAAGAGCCAAGCGAGAAGCAGTACTTCTTAAAACCCTACTCAAGCAGTGGCGACAAGGTCGAGTACCGTATGGAGCAAGTGATCAAGAAAAAAGACGGAACGTTTCTAAAAAGGCAATTGGTGGGACAAGGATATAGCGATGAGTCCACCGGCGGTAACGTCCACGTCAATTATGGATCGAAATATAAAACCCTTGTCCTGTTTTTGAGTAACTGATGATGATCAAAAACTATGGGTTGATGAGTTTGATAGTTCTGGGGTTAGGGATTTTGTTTTTTGCAGATCCGGCGATGGCCCAGAACTTTGGGGGAAGTGGTTTTGAAAACCGCGTACAGGGCTTTACCAATAACTTGATGACGGTTATTTTGCCAGCCGTAGCGATTTTAGGGCTTCTTTATGCGGCCATGCTCGCCGCCAGCGGTGACGAAGGAGCCAAGAAGAGAATGATTTTAGTGGTGATTGCCAGTGCAATTGGTTTTTTAGCCCCACTGATCATTCGCTGGTTTCAGTCAGCGGTCGGAGGGTAAGGATATCGAAATCCATACCTCTGAAGTGCACAGGAGTTTGGATGCCAAGTTTAAGATCGGGGGCCTTGAGGCCCTTGATCTTCTCGTGGCCCTAATTTTTGGTGCGGTGATGAATTTGTTTTTTGGCGGAACGGCTCTGGAGGCCCCGCTAGTGATAGGCGGTCCCGCTTTAATCATAGGGGTACTTTATTTTGGCAAGAGAGGAAAACCCGATCAGTTTTTGGCCCACTGGATACGGTTTCATTTGGAACCTGGATTCTTCTCGGCCGGTGCAGATCCAAAGTCAGTCTCAAAAATGAGGAGGAGCATTTATGAATAGTCTTTCAGATGAGCTCGGTCTTTGGCATTTTGATGAGGACCTCATGGTTTTTAGCGATGGCTCCCTAGGGAAAGGGTTTAGCCTCGGTGGCTTTGACATGACCTGCGCTACAGAGTTTCAGATCAATCAGATGAGCCAAGGCCTTGAGAACCTACTTGTCTCTTGTGAGGAGGGCCTCAAACTTCAGGTTTTCTACAAGCTCTCTCGTCGAGTTGATGATTTGATCGAGGGGCATAGAGATCTTTCAAGGGGTTCTGGCGACGCTTATCAAAGAATCACCAACGCGCGGGTCCGCTTTTTTGAAGAGAATCAAAGGAGCGGAACCTACTTTGTTCCCAAGGTGTATTTTTTTGTCAGAAGTGGACCAGAGAGTTTGAAAAAACAATCGCTCTTTTCTACCCCCGAAAAATTTCAGCCAGTTTCAAGTGAGGAGTTTCAAGGAAGAAGAGAAAAGTTCATGAGGGTGATCAAGCAGGTGAACTCCTTACTGGATTCAGCAAAACTTTCTCCAGAACCTCTTTCATCGAGGGAATGGTTTCAGCTGATGTTTGAGTATCTGAATCCTGAGCGAGTCGAAAAGATGGGGTCGACTCAGTTTCGAGATCCTACTTCAGCTCTTGACCCTTCTGTGAGCGAGCAGCTAACGCTGACGGATCTTACATGGAACAAAGAGGCCGTAAACCTTGGCGGGACAATGTTTCGAACGATTTCGATGGCGCTACTGCCAGAAGGTCAGACCTACGCTTCGATGGCCAATATTTTCTCAAGTATCCCTTTTCATTTTTGGATGAGCCAGTCCATTGAACTGCTTAATCAGTCAAAAGAAAAGGGATCATTAGAGCTGAGCCGAAGAATTGCCCACTCTATGGCCTCAGGCAGTCAAAATGTGATTGATCTGGAGTCCGAGAGCAAGCTTGGACAAATTGAGGGACTGCTTGGCAATTTGCTATCGGGTTCGGAGAAACTTGTCTCCTCTGATCTCAACGTGATCACCTGGGGAAAATCTAAGGCCGAGCTTGATGACAAGACCGATGAGATTTTAAAGACCTTTCGCATGATGAATCAAGCTGAAGGGCTTCAGGAGACCCTCGCCTCAAAAGAGGTGTTTCTAAAATCTCTCCCTGGCCGATGTGAGGGAGTGAGAAAGAAAAAAATGAAATCAAGTAACGCTTCTCACCTAATGCCGGTGTTCTCTGGCTGGCGTGGGAACCCAAGGCCCGTTTGCTTGATCCCGACAAGAGATGGGAGTCTTTTTTCTCTGGACCCCTATGCCGATCATCTGCCTGCGTGGAACGGGATCGTCTTTGGTGGATCTGGGAGTGGTAAGAGCTATACGGTGGTGCAATTGATGTCCATGTTTTATGGAAAGACCAAAAGAAAAGATGACGGCACACTGCTTAGACCTCGAATCGTTTGGATTGACAATGGAGCCTCCTCAAAGCGGCTCATTGATATTTTAGACGGCGAGTTCTTGGATCTAAATCTGAACTCGAATCTTTGTCTCAATATGTTTGATCTGAAAGAGGGAGAAACTGAGCCAAGCCCTGACCGGGTTCGCACAGTCCTTGCTGTTTTAGAAATGATCCTAAAAGATGAGGACAAAAAGGCCCTTGGTAAACGAGAAAAAGCCTTACTTGAGGAGCAGGTTCACAGAATTTACAGCGAGTCGAGCGACGGCCCCCCGACTCTTTCTGATCTGAAGAGGTGCCTTGACGCCCACAGGGATCAGAAAATGAGGGAGTTTGGAGAAATTCTCTACAGCTGGACAGGCTCGTCGGCTTACGGTCAAATGCTTGATGGCAAAACCAATGTGAAACTCTCAAAAGACTTGGTGTCGATCGAAGTTCAACATTTGAGCAATTACTCCGATCTCAAAGACGTTTTGCTTTTGCTACTAACGTCTTACATCCAAGATGTTGCATCCTCGGACATTGAGCGCGAGTACTTGCTCATAATTGATGAGGCCGAAAGGCTTTTTCAATCAGAGCTTGCCCGTCAAGTCGTCATTACCTGCTACCGGACTTGGAGGAAGTTTAAAAGTGGCATTTGGTGCCTGAGTCAAAACTACAAGGACTTTATGGCCGACCCGGCCCTTAAAGATGCCTTGATGACAAACACCACCAGTGTCATCATCTTGCGGCAGCGAAAAATTGACTGGGATGATTTCAAAAAGACTTTTGATTTTAACGACACCCAGGTCGAAAGAATCAAAAGCTTGCAGATCAAAAAGGGTGAGTACAGTGAGTTCTACTATCTTCAAGATGAAAAAGAAGCCATCTTGAGATTAGCGCCGGAGCCTTTGAGCCACTGGTTTTCAACTTCAGATGCAAGTGACAAGGTCTTGATCGAGCAGGCTCTAAAAGAGAATCCAAATTTAAGTTTACTGGATATTCTTGAGAAGTTGGCATTCGGAGGTGACTTTATTTCGGGTAGTCAATTGCACGAACAAGATGGAACAAAAGCCACCGGCTAGATAACCTCTCTGGAATTGTATTCCTCTCTTGTTATCATTTGGTCTTCAAGGGCCTGATCCCAGGTGATGCCATAAGGGAAACCGGCAGAGGTGTGGCCTGCAATAAAATAGAACTCACCGTCACCGCCAAATTCAGAACTGGAGGCTTGAATTGGGTCTAGTCGCTTTTTTTGTTGCAGTTGTTTTCGGTGAGCCCGCTTTCGTTCAAAATGTGTGGCCCACCGCTCGGCAAACTTCTCACTCATCTCAACGCCAGCTTTTTTAAGCTCAAAAGCGGCGCAGTACTTATCGACGCCGAAGTGATCTTTATAGGCCTTGATCTTTTTCTTAGGATTGACGTTTTGACTCCATGACTTGGCAATCTTCAAGCGTTGTTGTCGGTTCATCAATTTTGGTGAGAGTTCACTTTTAGTCGCCACGGGGAAGAAATTAGCAAAGCTTCAATCAACTAACAACCAATTTAAAGGAGGTGCATCCTTGCGAAAAAAACTAATGATTTTGCTTATGCCGCTTCTCCTAATCTCCCCGCCCTCTTATGGGGTCTGGGGCGACGGGGGTGCTGGGTGGGCACAAATACCATATCTGGTAAAGATTTTGGCGGAAAACTACAAACGGTATCAACAATTAAGGTCGATGATGGATCAGGCGAGACATTCCGACAACTATTTCAGGACAATTCATCAGGGCCTCGAGAACATAACGGGACTTATGCAAAGTCTGCCGATTCAAGATCACGGAGTTTTACAGGAGTTGCGAGATTTTAATCGCTCAATGAAAGCTGTCGCTAACATTTACGGGCAGATTCCAAAATCTCCAGAAGAGGCCCTTCATAAACTCCATGATCAGACGGTGGCGGAATCTCTTCGAATGGTCAACTCGTTCAAAGACTTTTCGAAATCACAGGAAACCAATTCTGATTCGTTGAGAGTTCAAGGTCAGTCGGCCTCCCCTAAAGGGGCAGCAAGAGCTACGGCCGTTTCCAATGCCTTGATCTTGAAGAGTGTGAATCAGTTGATTCGTTTGCAAAGTCAAAGCCTTAAAATGCAAAGCGAAGAGTTTGCACTAAAAAATAGAAACGACAAACACTCAGTTTCATCCTACCAGCGGGTGAACAAAGGGCTTGGAAAAGCGTTCAAAAACTTCAAGCGCGAGCCAGGTTTTATAAGGTTTTAGGTCGTGTTTGATCAACTTGCAATTGTCGCAAAAGATATCAGGCTTGAGATCTTAGAAATCTATTGGATGCTTCTCGTACCCTTAGTTCTGCTTTTGATTGTCCTAGAATTCTTCAAGGCTCAAAAAGACCAAATTGATGTCTTTGATATTTTAAGGCGCGTAGTGATTTCGATTTTTCTTCTGCTCTCATTTGATTACACAATCAATGTGATCGGCATGATCGGTGATGGAGTCATTGAGAAAATTGATAAGATCACCGACGTCTGGGAAGTTTTGCAGAATCTTGGACCAAACTACGAAGACTCATCGAGCAGTATGTTTGATCTGAGAGGGCATATTCTGTATGTATTTGCTCTTCTGGCTTACATCATTGCCTACCTTGGCTTTTTTGTAGCGGAGGCCCTGACGCATTTGGTTTGGGTGATTCTGTTTACAGTTTCCCCTCTGATGATTCTTGCCTATGTGCCAAAGTCCACTGCTAACGTAACGGCCAATCTCTACAAAGGGCTTTTAAAAGTCATCATCTGGAAGTGTTTGTGGACCATTCTAGGGGTCCTTCTATTGAAGCTTGCTATGAACCCACAGATTGGTGGGCTTGAGGATTATTTGCTTTCAATCATCCTCAATCTCTGTATTGGACTCTGTATGCTTTTTATCCCGATTGCAACCAGATCTTTGATCAACGATGGGATGGAAAGTGCGGCATCAGCTCTTGCTTCAGCTCCGGCCATGGCCGCAGCGACAACGGCAAAGCTTTACGCAACGAAGGTCATCAAACAAGGCGCTGCCAAAACTTGGGGTGCTAGCAAGTTTGCAGCCAAACCACTGACGAACCCAGTGGTGGGAAGAATGAATCGATTTAAAGAGAAAGTCGGTCCCAAGATCGACAAATTTAAAAACGAGTACTCCGATCTCAATTCTATGGGGTGGAAGTATCGAAAAAATCAAGAAAAAATCCATAGGGCACATGGGGTGTCTTATGGCCAAAACACTCAACGTAATGGAGGACATTATGGTGGATCAACCAATAAAAAGGGATAGGTTTCGGTGAAGAAAAGTTCAGCGCTGAATGCGTGGACGGATATCAATTCACTACTCAGAACTCATAAACTCATCAATGCGGGACTTTTGGGGCTCACCCTGATTCAGACTGTTGTGATTGGAATGATGTACTTTTCCGATCCGATTGTTGTGATTCGGTCTGGAGAGTCGCAAGAGTTCTTGTCCGGGAAACGGTCAAACGTGGCGATCTCGGAAGAGGCCGTTAAGGCTTTTGTAGAGGACTTCTTAAAAAGGCGTTACGAATGGGATGCTCTAGACCCTCGGTCAAAGAGTAAAACGCTCGCCCCGCTGGTGACTAAGGGTCTCGGCAAAAAACTATTTGGTCTTTTGACTCATCTCAAAGACCAGGAGTTTCAGGGGAAAGAGACTCAGCAAGTGATCGTAAACGTCAAAGTGGACGTGACTGAGCAAAGTGTGGTGGCAAGTTTTGATAAACTTCTTCGGATTGAAGGGATTCCGATTCCAGTGCCAACGACGATCTCTCTTAATATTATAAAAGGAGCGGCCAATGCATGGAATCCCATTGGTCTTTATGTCAATGGGATTAGGGAGCATCAATCAAAGTGAGGGCTTCCCTTGCTTTGATTTGTTTGATTCTGTTTTGGAGTCAAATGGCTTTGGCCACAGGTATTCGCACCGTCCGTGTGAACGATCAAAAGATGCAGCCGATTAAGCTCAGAATGGGGAAGGCTTCGGTCCTTAGGTTTTCAGAAAAGCCCAAGAAAGTGGTGATTGGAAACCAGAACTACTATGCGGTGGAGTTTATCGACAATGACCTAACGATTCAGCCTTTAGGGGATGTGGAGACAAATTTATTTGTGTACACACCCTATCACACCTATGGGTTTATTCTGAAAGTCTGTCATGCCTGCTCCTACGATGACTTAGTTTATGTAAAATGGCGATCAAAATCGCCACCAAAACGAAGGAAGGTGTCTCCCAAGGAATCTATTCTTCCGGGACATAAGGCGATTGGACTGGATTTTAAGATCGAAGATCTTCTTCAAGTTCTTGTGGTAAGGACAAGCACTGACCCTCAGCGGGGCTTGAGATTTATTGATCTAGAAGTCAAAAGCCTGCTCCCAAAAAGTAAGGAGCTGTCTTTGAATAGTCTACGGATTGTTGCCACCCGAGGAGGTGTCCCACTTCAGAATCAAGGTTTTGTGGTCGAAAAAGATGATCTCAAATTTGATGAGTCATCAAGGGCCCGTCTCTTTATCCCTCTAAAGGAGACGAAAGGCTTTAGCATCAATGTCCTGATTGGGAAGGAGCGGAGCAAAACAATCATTGGGAGAAAGTTTTTGAGATGAAATTCACTCAAAAACTTAAAGGGTATTTTGTGAAAGACGATGCCGGCAAAGGCGTGTTTCAAACGAAGAAATTCGGGATTGTACTGGGTAGTCTGTGTTTTGTAGGCGCTGCTATTTCAATGGTTATGAGCTCCGGGCCAGATACCAGTGTGGTCGAAAGCTCCATGACTCCCATCAAGAGGGGGTCAGAGGAAGATGGTCAGTCGGAAGAACAGAATACTGAGACTTCGAAAAAGGTCAAACACCTATTTGAATCGTCTGCTCAAAACGAGAGCAATAAAATTCAAGGGATAGATCGAAGCCAACGAGCTCGTTTTGTCAAAAACATTGAGTACAAAGCGCCTCAGGTCATCAAAAGAAAAGGCCCAGATGGATTCGAGCGAGGCCTCCCTATTGGCACCAACCTAATCGGAAAGCTTCTCACAGCCATTGATACCAGAGAGACGGGGCAACTCTATAAGGTGCTCCTCCCTTATGGCGGGAAAGACAAAAATGGGGGAAGTCTCCCCAAAAATAGTATCGCCTTTGGGACCATCAACTATCCAGGGCGCGGCAAGAAAGTGTTTATTCAATTCAACAAGGCGCTACTGCCTAGTGGAAAGGAGGTTCAATTGAAAGCACAAGCACTTAACTCAAAAAATTACTCACCGGGGTTGGTGGGTGATTTTAACGGGAAGGCGACGGAAAGAATCGTATCAACTTTAGGTCTTACCATGGTTTCGGCCATGACCGACACTCTGACTGAGCGTGAAGCACTGGGAGCAAGCCCCGGCAATGGAGGAATGATTGCCACCGACACCACCCCCAAGGCCACGACTAAAAATGCTCTTTATCAAGGTATTTCAAAAGTCAGTGAAATGGAGGCCCAGAGGCAAGCAAGGGCTCTTGAGAGTCAGCCTGAGTACGTCACGATTCCTGCCGGAACAGAAATGATTATTAACCTTGTATCAACTTATTATGGAGAAAAATGAGTCAAAAAAAATCGAATGATGATGGTTTAGAAAAAGCAGCAATTGGCTGCTGGAAGATTGTCGTGTTTCTCATGACCCTTTGCTTTTATGGGGCCAAGAAACTGGAATGGAAAAGCCTCTGGTTTTGGTATAAGCAGCTTGTTCTAGTTTGTGCAGTTTATGTATTCGTTTACCACAAAGACTACTCGTTTTACAACGGGTTCAGTTTTGTATTTGGCAATCCTTTACCGTTTTGGTTTAAATTATTCTTCGGAATGCCTCTGGTCAACCAGTTGTGGACTCTCGTTGGCCTATTCTGGGTCGGCTCACTCTGCTATCTGGGTTTTGAAGAAAACCGAAGGTATAAAACCTTCCAGAAAGCGATTGATCGATCGGGGCTTAAGACAGCGATTGGAGAAGTGCCGAAAGTTAAAAAGATCATTCCGACTGGTGAACACCGATCAAAAGTGATTGTCGAGACCTTTGGCGTCGGGGTCGGGAAGTTCGAGGCCCAAAAGGACTCATTAACTGCTGGGTTTCGTCAAACAGTTGAGAGCATAAACCTCGCTGAAGACAAAGGTAAGGTTGAGATCTATCTTTGCGAGAAGGATCTGCCAAAGTTTGTTGGGTTTCACGAGCTCTACTCCCATGTAAAGGAGCCCTACTCCTTTATCATTGGTCAGAGCATGAAGGGACCTGTGGTTCAACCCATTCGCTCACTGCCCCATCTTTTGATTTCCGGGGCGACCGGTGGTGGGAAGTCGGTGTTTTTCAGATCGACCATGCTCTCACTACTCAAAAGCTCTCCACATCTTCAGCTTTACCTCTTGGATCTAAAGCGTGGTGTTGAGGTGAAGGAGTTTGCGGAACTTCCGAATGTTCGGACAGCGAAAGATGAGGTTGAGGCCACCAACATTCTCGGAGCGCTCGTGAAAGAAATGAATCGGCGCTACAAGATCTTGGAGAAGAACGGACGCAAATCCATCGACCCCAAAAGAGACAAGCTAGACCTGATTGTCGTCGGCATCGATGAGGCAGCAGCCCTTTTTGGCAAAAAGTCTAATGAATTGGCAAGACAGCACATCGGCGAACTCTCAAGACTTGCAAGGGCCGCAGGAATCCATCTAGTTCCTTCGACTCAGAAGCCAGTGAAAGAGGCCATCTCAACCGAAACATTGGATAATTTGCCAGGAAGAATGACTTTTCGGATGATTTCGGCTGCGGCATCCAATGTCGCCATGGGAGGGAATTTGGCAAAGAAGCTTCCGGCGATTAAAGGACGAGCTATGTGGACCAACGGCAGTGATCATGAGCAAGTTCAGGCCCCCTACATTGATGATGAGACAATGAACGTGGAGCTTCAAGTCATCAAAGATGAGTTCGAGAACAACGAGCGCTCAAACTTTCAGAACATGCTGAAAATTGAAGAGGACCAAGAAGATTTGGACGCCATGACTGAGGGACCAAGTGACGAGAGTTGATGAAGAAAAAGTGGTGATTACTCAGCGAGATCACGAACTGTTTTTCTTCTTGAACCAAGGGAAAGTCTCAACGGTTGAGCAAATCAATCGCTATTTTTTCCCAGAGACCGGTTTCAAGACAGTTCACCGCAGACTCACCAAGCTTGTAAAGACTGCCTTTTTATCAAAAGACGTCTTCTTACAAAACGGTAGTCCGAAGATCACTTTTGGACTGGGAGAAAAGGGGCTCAGTAGAATTCAATCATTGCTGCCCTACGAGGCTCCATCGAAGGTACAAAAAAGTGATTCTCCTGAACACGATATTGTTTTGAATGACATCCGCTGTGTCCTCAAGGGAAGTGACCGAGTGCTGAGTATTCTTGGAGAAAACGAACTCCAGTCATCCCAGGAGTTTCAAAAAGACAAGAGGTATGCTCCCTTTGTGGAACTAAATAGTGACGGTGTACTCAGCATTAAAAAGAGTTCTGGAGACATTCTTGTGGCTCTTGAGTATGACGCCAATAAAAAAACAGCCTCTCGTTACTTGGAAAAGATGCAACAGTATTATCGCCAGACTGCAATTCCCGCAGTGTTTTACATCGGCAAAACAAAGAGTATTTTGTCAATGGTTCAGAATGCAGAGAGATTGGTCAGGGAAGACACTGGAAAGAAGCACAAATTTTTCTACGGTCTTTTAGACAATGTTCTCGCAGGGAAAGGTGAGATCAATTTTGAAAGTCTATCAGGAAGAAGGTTCAAGTTTTAGAATAGTTCGGTCTGGGTGCTGATTTCCTGCCGATTGCCTGCTGATTTGATGCCGATTCGTCGGCGGGGAAAATTCGCTAAACTATTAAAATAACGACACTTTGATGTCGATTTTCAAGACCAGTTACCCAAATTCGAGGTAGCTGGTTCAATTTCAACATAAAACAAAGGAGAAATGCCATAAAAAATAAATTTATGACGAGTATTATTGTAGGAAGCTTTGCCTTAAGTGGTTGCGCTTCCATGAAAGAGTCTCTTGTAACAGGCGTGAGTGTTGGTGCTGCTACAGGAGCTATTGGTGGGTCATTTGCAAATAAAAATGACAGAGGAAAAGGCGCCGCAACAGGCGCCTTAATTGGAGCTGCAATCGGTGGTCTCAGTAGCTATATCATTCACGGATCACTTGAGAGCCGTGATTCAAAAACGAGAAAGCAAACGCTTCTCAATCTGGATAAGTATTCGGTATCGGTACCAAGCAAAGGAGGCGGAGTGAATGATTTCAAACTCTCAGCCCCTGATGTTGATAAAGAGTGCTTTGACTGGGAGGTCAAGGGGGACAAACTCGTTCAAAAACATTGCGTTTGGACTATCCGAGGGAATTCATTTTGGGTTCCTGAGGGAGGTCAGCGATGAGCGCACGCGCTTTTGTTTGGGGAGTCTATGTTCCAATTATTTTCTCAGTGTTGTTTATCACCTTTGGATATCAAATGGCGGTGAATAGTGTCGACGTTTGTAAGGCTCAAATAGAGAAGTCACTAAAGGTCCGTTTTTACGAAAGTCTCATAGAAGAACCTGAGGCAATCGAACCTGATCGATTGCAACCACCAAAACAGGAGGACGAGAATGAAGCCAATTAAGAGAATTCTTCTTGAAGATGATCAGGCGATGCAAGTGACTGAGCTCGTCCACAGGCTTCGCTCAGAGTCCTGCAGAGTCGATGCTTCAAAGGTCGTAAGTGCTCTCGTTAGACTCTTTCTGGAAAAGGCGAGTGATTCTGACTTTGAAGTTCTGAAGACCCTTTTCTTTGATAAGAAGAGCTATCTGAGAAAACTGATCAGCAGTACCGATGGCGAGGATATTGATGGAAGTATTCAGCAATACCTAAAGCTGTCGAGGACAAAGAAGAAAAAAGTCCGAAAGAAAAGTGATAACCAGAACTCAGGCGTGATAGATGAAGCTCAAAGCGCCTGATGAGTTCTGGGAATTGAACGACGAGGAAAGAAAGAAAATGTTGAATCAGTGCGGCCCTAATGGGCCGCTTAACCATATCATCCCCAATCAAGTTTTCGGACTTGATTGGGGCATGAGTTGTGACATTCATGACTATATGTTTACAAAAGCGAGAACTGCTCAGGATCTAAAGGATGCCGATCAGGTATTTCTGCGGAATATGCTGAAACAGGTCGACGCCAAGCCTGATATTCTGTCTTTCCCGCGAAAAGTTATCGCTCATATATATTATGGGGCAGTTAGGATTTATTCATGGTTTCAGAAATAAATAACTTGATAGTTGATAATAAATCTACTAAAGTTAAGGGCAATGTTGGTGAGGCTATGGACCTAAGAAGAAAGATACTAGATCGAATAGAAAAAGAAATGGCAAAAGTTGGGATGAGCCAAGCTGAAATGGGTCGTATCATGGATATCAAGAGAACGGACATCAATACTTATTTGCGTGGAACAAATACGTCGGTGAGTTTTGATCGACTTTTTGAAATGGCAAAAGTTGTTGGTTTAGAAGTGGATGTTGTTTTTAGAAAGATAAAGGATCAGTAGCTGACCCCTCCCAAAACGGGAAGAGTCTGCTCCAAGTGTGGAGCAGAAAAAGAATTGAACCATTTTTACACTAAGGGAGAGCGGATCGACTCTAAATGTAAAGAATGTGCTAAGAAGATCCGGGTCGATCGGTATAAGAGAAAGAAAAAAGCATCTAAGGCAAGAATGAAAAAAGGAAGATTGATGGTCATAAACAGTGTTCGTTTCGTTGAGAGCTTGGAATCAGCGGGCTTGAAAAAGAGATCTGTTTGCAAGACCGTAGACAGTATTCTCGAAGACCATATATTCAATGTTATCTCCGGTGCTTATTCAAAGGATGGAAAAGATGCGGCTTAATATCGATGTTCATGCGAAAAGAAACTCAAAGGAGATGCGAGAAGGCTATGCAATCACTCGAGTCTCAACTTCTGAGAGGGCTCGAACTCAGCATGGCTCCCTTGAGCAGCAATGGAACAGAATTAGCCGTTGGGAAAATAATATTTCTGCTGAATCTGGCCTGACTTATAAGGTAGTCCACCATATTCAAGAGGACACGAGCGGTAAGCGAGAAAATACGCACCGACGACTCGAGCTTTTAGAGCTTTCGAGAAAAATAGAATCTGGCAGTATTGATTTTATCGTAGTTGAAAAACTCGACCGACTTTCTCGAGATGAGATCTTCAATTTGATTCTCGCTGAGAAATTGGTCAAGTTTGGTGTTGAGTTGTTTTTGATTGATGGTGGCAAGGTTGACTTTAGGCAGTCTGGTGACCGCTGGAAGTTTAAAATCGATAATATTCGAGCCGGCGAATACAGCGAAGACTTGTCCCAAAAAGTCTCCATCAAGCAAAGAGAGGCCATGGTCAACAACGGGAAAGATCCAACTCCGATTCCCGCACTTGGTTTTGATAAACATAAAGTGTGGGTTGGGATGTATGACCTGAACCAAAAAGAACTCAAGATTGTTATCGATATCATGAAGAAGTTCGTCGAACTGAAGGGCTCGAGGAGAGGTACACTCTCTTATTGCAAAGAGAAGCGATACAAAACCAAGTCGTGGTTTACAGAGCCCAAGGTGAGCAAGGACGGAAGGCGAATTCCACCTCGAAAAATGGGCGGTCATGATTTTGAATGGGACAGCCTAATGCGAGTCTTAAAGAGTCCAAAGTATCGAGGGTTTAATAAGTTCTACGACTACTACCAGCAGTTTCCCCAAGCCCAAGATTCCCATGGTTATGTGACTTGGGAGTATTTCCACCATAGAGAGCATGGAGATGTTATTGATTCAGAGCTCTTGCGACAAGTTGACGAATTGGTTGAGACCATTGAGTGGAAGCCCCGTCAAAATGAGTTTTACTTAGCTGGAGTTGTCTTTTCACCTGACGGGACCAGATACTACGGCGAGGCTGCCAAGAGTGGTAAGAACTTTTATTACTATAACAGGAAGGCTGGTCACAGGATCATCGCTAGTGAGCTTCATGAAGTCGTGACGAAAAGGCTAAAAGGATTGATAAAAGACTCTGGAAAATTCGAGGCCTTGCTCAAAAGTACTAAAGCACAAAAGCATCTCGGACTTGGTCAGTTTTTGGAAGAAAGAGAAGGGCTACAAGCAAGACTCGATGAGCTCAAACAAATTGAGGGCAGGTTTAGTGACTCCATCAGAGCTTTGGCCCTTAAGGGAGCGGATAACCTAGAAAGTGCAATTGGGTTATTGATTGAGGAGAAGGATGCTGCCAAGGCAGAGATGACTGAGCTTGAACAGCAGCTTGTGCAGCTGGATAAGCAAGAGCGCCAATACCGCGAAGGGTTTCATGGAGAGGCTCTTAAGAAGTTTTTGAAGATGGCGTTTAGGGATTTTGATAAGATGTATGATATCGAAAAGAAGACACTTTTGCAGGCCGTGTTTCCACAGATAGTGGTGCATGTGACTGACAAGGGGGTGGATTTGGAGATTGTCACTTCATTGGACCCTTTTCAAACACCAGGGCCGTCCACTCCAACAAGGGGCGGCTCAAAATCTGGGAAGAGTGCTGAGGTTTTACCGTTTCCGTTACTTGGGGATGAAAAACAAAATTCAGACATAAAAAAAGGCCACTTTGTCTCTTCCCAACCCTCTCGGGGTGTGGAGGACACAAAGTGGCCTTTTCTCGTAAATGGTCGGCCCGACTGGACTTGAACCAGCGACCTCTACCACCCCAAGGTAGCGCGCTACCAGGCTGCGCCACGGGCCGACACAAGGTCCATAGTGTTAACTCATAATTAGACAAGCTTCAACTGATAAATTAATCAATATTTTCAGGCACTTATAACCCAAGTCTCGGATCGAAGCGAGCTAGTATACGAGGCTCAGAAATGGTGTAATAATAGTGTGTGCACCTTGGAGGACGTCAATGAATTTGGAAGTAGTGAATGGTGAATTACACGGTATTGGTAGCCTTGATGAAGATTCCACTCTTGATCCCAATATCAGTTTAGAACCCGGCACTGTTGTTTTCGACCTTGCCAAAGCTTCTTCTGTAAACTCAATTGGCATACGTACTTGGGTGACTTGGGTTGGTGAAATGTCCAAGAAGTACCAATTTGTTTTTCGCCATGTTCCTCAAGCTTTTATCCTGCAAATGAATATGGTGACTGGTTTCTTGCCCGATAATGCGAAAATTGAATCGTTTTATGTTCCGGTCTTTAATGAAGAGACCGATGAAGAGAGAGATTTACTTTTAAAATCAGGTTACGATGTCGCCATTGAAAATGGCGAGACGATCATTAAATTTGACTTAGAAGAGCGGGCTGGTGCTGGGTGGGAACTCGATATCATTGGTCTCGACTACTTCCAGTTTCTAAAGAAGTAAGCCATTTAATTAAAAATTAGTTACCTACGAGTCTTACTCGGGCAGAGCGAATTTCTTTGAGGAGATAGCTTAACTCGCGTTCGTAAAACCGGTTTTCATTGTCTGCTTTTTGCAACTCGATCATCTTTTTAGCTTCTGACTTAGCTTTTTTAAGAGCGCTTCGCGCGCCATCGATGGAATAACGCTCCTCATGAACGAGGGCTTTGATGATCAAAGCCATTTGCACATCTCTACGCTCATAGACTCTTTGATTACTTTTGGACTTTTTAGGACGAAGAACGTCAAATTCAGTTTCCCAGAATCTGAGTACATAGGACTTGAGCCCGAGAATATCGGCAACCTCGCCAATTTTGAAAGCCATCTTATCAGGGATGACAGAGAAATCGATTCTTAGATTAAGTCCACGAATGATATCTTGAATTTCTTTGGTTTGACCTTGATCTGTTTCTACGAAATCTTCCTGGAGCCGGCTGTTAGGACCAAAGACTTGACCGATTGGCGTACTAATATGCTTATCACTCATGATGTTTTCCCAGGTGCTGATTTAATTGTGGATTTCGTGTTCGGCTCGATATTCTACACGGTTTTGATTAGTCGTCAAACCCGTCGTCTTTTATTCCTGCCGTATCTTTTCCGTTCAGCATCGCTTTCAAAACTTGGCTCGGACTAAAATTCAATACACGTCGTGCACTGATTTTAATTTGATCACCCGTTTGCGGGTTTCGACCAATTCGCTCTTTCTTTTTTCGGACTTCAAACTTTCCAAAACCAGAAATCTTAACCTTGTCACCGTTTTGTAGCGTATCCTTGAGCGTTCGAAAAACAAGCTCAACGAGATCGGAAGCTTCCTTCTTTGAAAAACCAATCTTCTGATAAACTTTCTCAACAATATCCGCCTTGGTCATTGTAGAGCCTGATATATTTCTACCGCCCATATTCTGCCTACTCCTTGTGGACACTAAGCTTAGGTTAAGGCTACCAAGTGTTTGAAAACTTTCAAGTTTTTTATGTAAAGCCAGGGTATTCGTAGGGCCCAAAGCCGGTGTTTCCTCGACTTTGGTCCTTTGTTTTATCGAACTTTAACAGGAAGCTGGCTCGTGACCTGCTCAATGATTTTTTGCTGAGTCTTTGTCAGCTGCTCTTCGTCTAAAGTGGAATCCATATCTTGGAGTTCTATTCGGTAAGCAACCGATCGGTTATCACCAAGTGATTCATCTTCGAAGACATCGAAAATCTCAACAGACCTGCATATTTTTCCAGCAGCTTTTGCGATGGCTTGAGAAAGAGCTCCCGCAGAAAGATCTTTTGGCACTAAGAAAGCCAAGTCTCTTTCTGCACTTTGAAACTTCGAGATTTTTTTATATTTAAAGTTTCTAGGCTGACCTTGAAAAAGAAGATCTAAATTAAATTCCGCTAATGCAATATCTTCTTTTAACTTAAACTCTTCAGCCAATGCTGGATGGAGAGTTCCAATAAACCCAAGGGTTTTGCCCTCGTAAGTTAAAAAGCTCACTTGCTTAGGGTGGATAAAGCTGGGGACTTGTCTTGATTCGGCGGGGGTGGACCAATGCCAATTTCGCCCCTTGAGAGACTGGATCAGCCCTTCGACGGCAGACTTCAATCTAAAAGCCGCTGGAATTTTGGTTTTATCCCAAAGGCCATTTGATTGCCCAAAAATCCCCAAAGCTAATCGAGATTCTTCATGGTACTGGTCTTTAGATCGATCGAAACTCTTGCCAATTTCAAACAACTGACCAAAATCGATCGAGCGATTCAAATTGGTTTCGATATTTTTTAGCAATCCGGGAATAAGACTCGTTCGCATCACAGCATAGTCTTCATTCAAAGGGTTTTTAATCTTGATGGGTTCTGTAGGAACTCGAAGATTAAGTACCTCAAGTGGAGACGTCTCCCCGAGGATCTTCTCCTGATAAGCTTTATTGAGAAAAGCATAATTAAAACACTCAAAAAAACCACCGGCTATGAGGCTCGTTCGAACGACATCTTCGAGCTTGTAATTAAGATCATCTTCTGTCGGTGCATCTTGGAGGCTCGGCAAATTATCGGGAATATGCTTATAGCCATAGAGGCGACCAAATTCCTCGACTAAATCCTCCGGAATAGAAATATCTGTCCGATAGGGTGGCGGCGTTACAACGTAGCCTTCTCCCCCATCGAGGACTTCCAAACCGCAACCAATGCCTTCGATCCATTTAACAAAGTCTTCGTTTTTAACTTCAAACCCGAGGCGCTGCTCTACATACTTGCGGTTCAAGCGAATCGAAGGAATTTCAATGGGATTGGGGTACATATCGTAAGGGTCAGAGAAAACTTCAGCACCACATATATCTTGCAGAAGTTGACAGGCTCGGTCCATAGCAAAGGGAACTCCCTCTGGATTCACCCCTCGCGAAAAACGATAGGAAGAGTCTGTTTCTAAGCCAAACTTTCTGGCCGTCGTACGAACCGCCTTCGGTCTAAAATAAGCGGACTCTATAAAAACATCGGTGGTTGAATCCGATACTCCAGAGTTCTCACCACCAATACAGCCGGCAAGGGCTACGGCTCGCTCCCCGTCTCGAATCGTCAATTCAGAACCATCAAGTTTTAATTCAGTTCCATCAAGAGTTTTAAAAGTCTCGCCTTCTTTAGCTCCTTCAATGGAAATCTTTTTGCCCTTTAAATGGGAAACATCAAAGGCGTGAAGGGGTTGGCCAAGATCCATGAGTATGAAGTTTGTGATATCAACCACGTTGTTAATCGAGTTGATACCCACTTTTTCGAGACGCTGCTTTAGCCATTGGGGTGAAGGTCCCACTTTTACATTTCGAGCGAAACAGCCGGCATAGCGAGGGCAACGATCCATATCGATTAAGTCTAATTGGATCTCATTTCTCGTAGAGTCGCCAACGCGATTCAAGTTAAGCTGAGGAGGATGAACCTCTCTACCTAGGAGGGCCCCAATTTCCCGGGCCAAACCGAGGTGACTCAGACAATCGGCTCGATTGGGAGTCACGTTAATTTCAAAAAGAATATCGTCGAGCCCGTAATAGGTCGCGAAGTTTTGCCCGATAGGAGCATCCTCATCGAGGATCAAAATTCCAGCAGACTCCTCTGACAACTGGAGCTCTTTTTCACTACATAGCATTCCGGCGGACTCAACTCCGCGTAGCTTGGACTTTTTAATGGCAAAGTCCCCTGGCAATACCGCACCGGGGAGTGCTGCCACAACTCGGTCTCCTTGCTTGTGGTTTTTAGCTCCACAGACAATCTGGTGAATCACCCCTTCACCGGTAGAAACCTGGCAAAGTGTCAATTTATCAGCATTCGGATGCTTTCCAACTTCGAGCAAAGTTCCGATGACAACATTCTTGTACGGAGTTGCTAAGTTTTCTATTTCGTCGACCTCTAATCCAGCAGCCGTCAAATGGGCCGCAAGTTCTTCGGGGCGAGCGAAAAATTCATCCACATCTACATATTCATTGAGCCATTTTAAAGAGATCTTCATAGTTTAAACTGTCCTAAAAAGCGGAGATCATTTTCTGCTAGAATGCGAATATCGTCGATTCCATACTTGATAATTGCCATTCTCTCGATACCAAAACCAAAGGCATATCCCTGATAGCGTTCTGGATCGATCCCCGAAGCCTGAAGAACATTCGGATGAACCAATCCACTTCCACCAATCTCAATCCATCCGGTCTGAGAGCAAAGTTGGCAGCCCTTGCCCTTACATACAGGGCACTGGCAATCAACTTCAGCAGATGGCTCAGTAAAAGGAAAAAAGCTCGGACGAAACCGGGTCTTCAGTCCTTTACCAAAAAATTCTTGCACAAAAAAAGTAATCGTTCCCTTTAAGTCCGCCATGGAAACTTCTTTATCGATGAGAAGTCCTTCGATTTGATTAAAATTGGGCGAATGGGATGCATCGTGATCTTTTCTAAATACCGGACCTGGAGCAACAATGCGAATCGGAGGATTTTCGCTTTCCATGGTTCGGATCTGCACTGGGGATGTATGGGTTCGCAGTACGTGCTGATCGTCGACGTAAAAAGTATCCTGCATATCCCGAGCGGGGTGATCAGCAGGAATATTTAATGCTTCAAAGTTATAGCGATCAGATTCAATCAATGGACCGAGCCGAACAGAAAAACCGATGCGACCAAGAATATTAACGATTTCAGAGGTCACAAGGCTTAAGGGATGAGCCCCACCTTGACCTGCTGTTGGGCCAGGCAGAGACAAATCTAAGAAATCAGTTTCAATTTTTTGATCGAGTTCTTTCTTTCGAATCTGGCTCTCTTGGTCTTTGTAAACCTGTTCGAGTTCAATCTTGATCTCGTTGACCATCTTCCCAAATTGGGGACGCTCTTCTTTGGGAATCTTTCCCATTTCTTTCATAACCTGGGAAAACTCACCTTGTTTACCCAAGAATTTGACCTTCGCTTCATAGAGCTTCTGGGACTCTCCGGCCCCTAGAAATTCATCTGTAGCACGCTTTTTAATTGACTCGATTTTTTCTTTCAGCATCCCTGAAATATTAATGATTACAAAGCTATTTTCAACTACTATAAGGCTTACATGGCGCACAAAAACCAAGGAAACCGCAGCCCTATGAAACCCAAAAAAAAGGGACTTAGGGGGCGACACAAAAAACCCGAGAAAATCTACGATTTCGACGAAGCCGACAATCGTCTCCAAGACCTTTTTAGAAACCATGGTTTTGCTGACTACCCCCACGGGAAGAGGCATCAACTCGTTCGTTTTTACCAACTCTTAATGGAAGTACAAAAAAAACAGAACTTCACTCGCCTTCTCAGTCTCCGAGACGTCGGTATTAAGCACTTTGTCGATAGCCTCATCATCACTCGACACTGCCAATTGCAATTCCCCTTGCTCGACGTGGGAACTGGCCCCGGCTTTCCAGGGATTCCTCTAAAAATTGAATTCCCAAGTGAACGAATTATCCTCGCCGAAGGCGTACAAAAGAGAGTTGAGTTCTTAAAATCTGTGCGTGAAGAATTGAATCTTGAAAACCTCGATATCGTCGGGCGAAATATCAATAAGAATTTTCATCTCCCCGTGAAAGGGGTCATTACAAGGGCTGTTGAAGATATCAGAAATACTTTGAGCAACACTTCGAACTGCCTCGAAGTAGGCGGTAAAGCTTACTTGATGAAGGGACCCAATGTTGACCCTGAGATCGACGAGGCCCTCGAAAAATGGTCTGAGTATTACAAACTTTCAGAGGATATTAAATACAGTCTCCCGGAAACCCAACACGAGAGGCGTCTCGTTATTTTTGAAAAAATCAAATCGATCCCATTAGAAGATGACGATTTATACGAGGATTTCGATGAGTAGGGAACCTGCTTTCGCGGGCAGATCGAACTTCGCAAGGATAATAGCGTGAGAGAGAATATAACTAGCGAATCAAACAAAACTTTTAAAAGCCTAAAGAATCTACTGAAAGCCCAAGGCATTAAAAAACATGAAAAGTTCTTTGTATACGGACAGAAAGTCATTGAAGAACTCTATGTGAGCCAAAGAGACGATCTCCTTGAACTTGTGGCCTGTCCTGTGCACATTAAACGCCATGACCCTCTGCTCGATTTAAACCTACCCATTAAAATGCTCGACACCTCTCTGTACAAGGAGCTCGATGTTTTCAAAACAAGGCGCCCCCTTGCATTGATGAAACTCCCGAAGATCCAAGAGTGGGATCGAGCTGAACCTATCGGTTGCGAGGTGATCTGCTCACTCGGCGATCCAAAGAATTTGGGAGCTCTTATTCGAAATTGCGATGCTTTTGGTGTGGATCGAATTATCCTGACGGAGGAGTCGGCCTTTCCCTATCACCCAAAATCGATCCGAGCAGCCAGTGGGAGTTTTGCAAAGGTTCAGTTTTTTAAAGGTCCATCGTTAAGAGGTGTCGAACAAAGTCTCATTGGCCTCGATCTGGATGGCACAGAACTCAATGATTTTGATTGGCCAAAAAATTGTCTCTTAGCCATTGGCGAAGAAGGCCCCGGACTTCCTAAACTAAGTACGATCGAAAAGATTTCTATTCCGATCAACTCAGGAGTGGACTCTTTAAATGCATCGGTAGCACTCGGAATCGCCCTCTATGACTATCGAAGAACCCATCCATTGTTTCAAAATTAAAATCTATAGACTCGATTTAGGAAACCAGAAACATTCGTTCTTTGCCACCTCCGTAATGTGATATGCTTTAGTCCAGGGGAGGGGTCTGTGCGCAAATGCATTGGCATTGGTATCGCTTTGTTTTTCGTGGCTTTCATTAGTCCTGAAGCATTTTTTCAAAGCTTAACGTATTAACCCATAAAGAAATGACACCAAGGAATAGAGTTTAAAATTAAGCATTATGCAGCCTCCCTGGTAATTGTTTTTCGATAGATTTCAAAAAAATCTTTAAGTTTGGATTCTAGACCTGATT
>JAUICP010000008.1 GCA_030427805.1 Bdellovibrionia bacterium | reverse complement strand
ATAAAATCGATTACAGCCTCTCGGTGTCGTAATAATGGAGCAACCAGACCAAAAATCATAATTATGACACTAAGAAACCGTCTTATTTTGAGCCTATTCAGTGTCATTAATTTCGGATCAATTCGATCAAGATTTTTTAACTGAATAAGTAGTCTCCCATTCTTTATAAACCACCGGAATAAGCCGATAAATTCATTAATGGTACGTTGGCGAAAATTTTATCAAATTTTGAACCTAATTCTTAGAGTGAGTGCGCTGTCACTCGTTCTCGCAGCCTGTGCCGAGCAACCCACAGGTGATATCGAAGACGTCGAAGAATTACCCATTGAAATTCCAACACCCACGCCATCGCCTACGTCGACTCCGACTCCGACTCCAACTCCGACTCCAACTCCGACTCCAACTCCGACTCCAACTCCGACTCCAACTCCAACTCCAACTCCGACTCCAACTCCAACTCCAACTCCAACTCCGACGGTCAGTCTCACAACACCTAATAACTCCTATGTAAACATAGCCAACAATACTTCTTTCAATGTTCAAGGCACCTGCACCGATACCAGCGTTAACGTTTTGATTGAGGTCGATTCATTGGATTTCATCGCACCTTGTAGCGGTGGAAGCTTTGATCATAACATCGACTTAAACACTCTTGGTGAAACAACTTGGACACTTCAAGCCAGTCAAACCAACGCCTCCGGTACTGGGAGTGACAGCATACAAATTATAAAAGACGTAACAGCACCGACAATGAGCTCGGTCACGATGCACAACCCTTCGGCTGCACTGGGCAACGATTCGACTCCTCAAATTCGACTCGCAGGTCAATTTGAGCTCGGACAAGTAGGCCTCTTCTCAGATGCCGCTTGTAGCTCCGAAATTGTGAATGGAGCTGCCACATCCGATATTGAAGTATTAGAGGCTAACCTGGTCACCGATGGTGACTATAGCTTTTATGGTCAAGTCATCGATCCCGCCGGAAACCCATCGGCCTGCCTCGGTTCTGCAGATTACCGGCTAGATACATTCGTCATGACCCCGACGACCCTGAGTTTGATTGATCCTGCCACCAGTCCAAACACTGACCCCACCCCTACAATTCGCATCTCTGGGATCGAAAGTGGCGACATTATCAATCTATTCACAACGAGTAATTGTGCTGCAGGCTCAAAAGTCAGTTTCAGCCAAGCCATTTCTAATAGTATCGATCTCACTGTCGATGCCGGTGCTCTGAGCTCAGATGGCAGCTTCAACTTTTACGCCCAAGCCGAAGATGCAGCGGGAAATATCTCGGGCTGTTCAACAAACTTTGCCTCCTATACCCTCGATACGTCTCCACCATCAGATATAACGAGTATTGCTGTCATCGATCCAGTCAGTAGCCCATCTACAGATCTCAGTCCCACACTTCGCTTTCAGGGTGTGCAAGCCGGTGATGAAATTTTCATCTATCTCGATTCACTTTGCACAAATCTCCATCAACAGGTCAGCGCCAGCGGAAGTCCCTTTGACTATCAAATCAGCGATCTCCCGACAGAGGGAAGCTATAATTTTTATGGAATTGCCCAAGATCCAGCAGGAAATCGCTCTGACTGTTCATCGGGTTCGGCCAATTATGTCGTCGATATTTCCGATCCGACTTTAACAAGTGTCAGTATCGCATCTTCTGGGAGCTCAGCGATCGTGGGCCTTGGAGGAACCATTGAACTCCTATTTACAAGTTCAGAACAACTCCAAACTCCCACGGTCTTCATCGCGGGGGCAGCGGCTATCGTGAATCAGATCAATGGCACAAGTTTTTCTGCAACTCTTGTGGTGGACAACAGCCACCCCGATGGGCCTGTTAGTTTTTCGATCGATTACAATGATCTTGTTGGAAATGCCGGAGTAACGGTAACCACAACAACAGATGCCTCAAGTCTCAGTATCCAAAAAACCGACAATTCACCGTCGTTAAGTATTGCCGACCAAGCAGAGCAAGAACTAACAACTTTTTCGTATGATATTAATGACGCTAATACTGGCAATGACACCGATCTCGATGGCGATACCCTCACATATTCATGCTACTACGATCAAGCGGTTGATGGCTTCGTCAATACCACCAACTCTTGCTCGTCTTTGTTTGGCTTTAGTCTCAATGCCGGGACCGGAGAAATTTCTTGGCCAATCAACTACAGTCAAGCTGGAACCTATGAAATTAAAATCATCGCCGATGAAGGGGATATTTCGGAAGGTGAGATTTTTAGGATCGATGTGAGCAATAACAACCTTCCACCGATGCTAGCATCCCCTGGAAACCAATCGGTGACTCTCAACGACCTCATTCAAATAAATTTCAACGATCAAAACTCTGGAACCGATTACGACCTCGACGGAGATAGTCTCAATTACTCTTGTACATACGATTTTAATATCGATGGAACTGTGTCTTCAGGAAACAACTGTAGCGCTATTGCTGGTCTCAGTTTTAGTACATCGAGTGGCTTTTTTAATTGGTCCATACAGTCTTCTAATCTGGGAACCTTCGAAATTAAGATCGAAGCCAGCGATGGCGAAGACACCGGGTCTGCTATCTTCGTCGTCGATGTGATTATTGACAATTCTAAACTACCGCAACTTTCAATGGTTGGTTCGGCAACGACAGCCTATGTGGCTTCACTGGGTGACGAAAATCAAGTCTTCTTAAAAAGTTCTTTTCACTCGACCCGATCGGCAGGCGAAGTCTTTACGATCACGACCGACCAAGGCGATCTTCTTGAGTGCACTAAGGGGTGCTATACCATTACTCCTATTGATGGGACAGCAGCGTGGGCGACAAAGTCCTACGCCAGTCAAATTCTAAGTACTTACCTCGGTCGTTATGCCGAAGCCAAAGTCGTCGTCGCAGCCTTCGACGATCCTGCTGATATCAGCATTAATCAAGTGGGAGTGACCCATGTGACAGATTCGATTCCAGCAAACACAGTTCGAGAGTACGAATTCCCGCATAACGTTGGAGCCTTGTGGATCGAAAGTACCTCTGGTGATGTTGCTGCCTATGTATCGACTCGCTCTGGAAGCAGCGGAAATTATGATCGAGATGGTCGAATTATTACGGCTGCAGACCTTGAGTCTTTGGCGTTTGTTAGTGGAACCGGAGGAACACCGACTGGGATCAGTTCCGTCGAAGACGGAGCGGTCGTTGATGTTTATCGAAACGATGGAAGCAATTTTGAGAATATTAACTTAGACATCGGGGATATTTATTCCAATATTACCTCAAATGTCGCACAAAACGGAGCTGGCTCTGCCGTCGCCATCTATTCAACAAAAAAGGTAGTGGCAACTCAGCACGCGGATTCCGACGGAACGAATGCGTCCCCAAGCCTTCCGCGATCTATGCTATCCACTCATTTCGTGAATCCTCTCGATGGCGACTATGTCTCACTGGCTTCGTTTCAAGAGGGAGAAGTTAAAATTATCGACAACACCAATACTGTTATCAGCACTGTCGACTTAACCAGGGACCCTGGTGCCCACGCCCTCGCTCCCTATGCCATGTCCTACAACATTAGCAATATACCTGCCGGCACTCGTTTTGTTTGCACGGTACCTTGTTTAGGAATTTTAGAGGTTCGTTCTAACGACGATGAAACTTTAATGACTGGAACTATCAAATCACCTTTCAGTAGTTACTCGCCGAGTTTTGCCAGCGGCAGTACAATCCCCGATCAATACACAGGTCATCATTCTGGAACTTGCAGTGAAGACAATGACTTTCCTGGCATCAATTGGGACAACCTCCCATGGGGGGCTAAGTATGTCGCCGTTGTCGTAGAAGATCTCAACAACTTTAACTTTGTACACCTCAATCTTGTTGATGTTCCTGTCGCCGATGGTTCCATTCCAGAAATAACTGCCGTCGCCGGTGCGGTAACCTTCCCGAGCGGAATCCCTGGATTAAACTCCTTTGGAGAAAATGGATGGGAAGGACCATGCTTAAGTTCAGGATCTGGAAGTCACACCTATCGTTTCAATGTTTACGTTCTACAATCAGCTATAGGAGCGGCTGTCGACAATTTAAACTCCAGCCAGTTTGAATCAGCATATTCAAATATCATCCTATCAAAGTCTAGTTTTACGGGATCTTTTTCCAATTAATTGCGAATATTTTTAACTTTTTGAGAGAACCCTAATTTTTTACAAAAACTAATCAAAGGTTTTAAAGCGTCGACAATTTAGTCACTAAAATTCAATTGATCCCCTGTGCCGCCTTCTCAGTTGCAATTCACACCACTCTCGTAGAATCCGCTACTAGACCTGCTCCCATGGAATACCCTGAATTTTCAAAAGGGAATTCAAAGCAAATTTTCCAGTGCCGTTAAGGATTACATGGAAAACGCAAAAATATTTCTTGTTACAATTTGTATGGGTCTATCTATCAACCTTTTAACGCCCGAAAGTTTATTGGCAGAAAATGCCACTCCAAACTATTGGAACTGTAAGAACAGAGTTGGAGGCGAATGGAATTTTGGTCGCGTCCCCTCTGCGTGTGATGTTTCGCCCCTTACCGACGAAGATCTTCTCGCAGAAAATTATGATTCTGTCGTATTTAAAGATGGAGAGACGCGATCGTCCGAACGCATGCGCTACATGAATGATCTACAACCTTTTTTAAGAGATGTCGTCTTAGAGTACCTTGACCGTCGAAAACCCAATGCATCACAAACTGAACGAAGTGCCTTTGTTTATGCCATTTACACGTTAGCCCATAGTGAGTCCTTTTGGAGTCATTACCGCGAAGCCACCGATCAAAAACTTAAAGTCACCCGTGGAGACTTTGGACACGGTCATGGTCTTTTTCAGGTTGATGATCGCTGGCACTATAATGCGGTCAAAAGTGGAGAAGCCTGGAAACTACTCTTCAATATAGAATACGGACTCGATATTTACTTCAATGAATGGCAACGTGCCGCTAGCGCTTCTTGTGTTTCAAGCCCTACAGATTGGCGCAGTCGAACTAGAGCAGCGTGGGCTGCATTTAATGGTGGCCCGAGAAAACTCTGCCGATGGACCAACCCCAATGACCGTTGGGCCCACAACGATAAAAACTTCTACGAGAAATTTCGCTCGCAACTTTGGGATCGATACATCGAAGATTATGACCAAGATTCCAAAGTGAACCTCAGTTGTCTCAGAGAAAATCGTAGCCTCCCTTGCAATGAAGTAGAGCCCGGTCCCGTCGACCTCAGTGACAAGCAAATCATCACCGAACAAGGTCACCATTGTATACTGCAAGATGACAGCCTTTCGTGCATTCGACAGAGCAAGAACTTTACTTGTTTAGAACGGTATCTCGGCAAGTCAACGAACAAGGCCTACCGAGCCTCCGAACTCGAATTGAGCGGTAAAACAAAAACTTTATACAGCGAAAGTACGCTGTGCCCTGATACAATTGACGGACTCTTCGCCGTTGGCTCTAGCGTCCAGTTGGAAAAAAATATTAATTTCCGAAAGTCTGCCGGTGGCGAACTGATTCGAACACTGGCAAGCGGCGCCGTCCTCACTGTTCTCGACTATGAAGTCCAAGAATACGATATGGGCAAACGATGGTACAAAGTTTACTTCAGAGGAGACAATGGTTTTATTTACGCTGGGACCGATAGCTCCTACTTAGATTGGGCGCAAAAAGTTGACGAAGATCCGCAATTTAAGTGGATTGCAAAAATTGGAGACGAAGTCACCATCAGCAGTGAAGCAGGCATCAATCTGCGGTCAGAGATTCGAGGAAGCCTAGTCGGACACGTTCCATTCGCTAGTAAAGTCGAAATCCTCAATCGCTCCATCGAAAGTGATGAGAGAAGAGTTTACTATCAAGTTTCTCACCAAGGACAACTCGGCTGGATTTACGGTGGACGCTCCATTCCCGATTCCACCTATCGCAACTGGGTCCAGTTTAGCGAAACCGCTCCCCTTTATACTTTAAGGGCCGATATGTGGTATCGATTCTTACTGGAGTGCCCAGAACTTCAATGTGGGGTGATCGATGACTATGTAAGAAGTCCTCTTCTTACTCCTGGCGGCGACTCAATGGAGATTGTGGACGAACAAGGCGACTGGGTCAGAGTTCGAAAAGTGAGTTCCGGAAGCATTGGCTGGATACGAAAATCTGACCTGATTGATTACCAAGGGTAGATTCAATGAAGGTTTTTAAGGGACTTCTTGTTTTAACGCTCACCCTCGCAGCCCTCGTAATAATTGCGAGGGTCAGTGGAGATAAAACTTCGTTAGTAATATCACCTGAGAAAAATCCTAAGCAAGTCACAGACTTCGCTTCAAGTCACAAGCCAGATGAAGTCCAAAAATCGAGCAGCAGACTAGAGGCGGCAGAGAATTCACAAAATCGCAAAAAGACTGACTTCAAAAGTTTTAAAAAGAAAATCGGTGAACTCCTGAAATGTCGAAGTGGTCAATGTGATTTTGCAAAGAATGACCCTAGAAGTTACGACCTGGAACTGGACCGGGAGATTCGCAATGCCCTCAATCGACTTTCTCAATCTATAAATTTTGGCACAAAGCTCGATCCAGAGTTGGCGGAACTTATAAAGTTACTATCAGAAGAAAGTAGCCCTTTTGTTCAGGAGGGACTATTAAATCTTATGTCGCGCTTACAGCCCGATCCCCAACTCGGAGAAATTATTAGTCAGAAGTTTCTCCATTCTGTGAGCCCACAAATTGTTCAACAAAGTTTAGCTGAATTGCTTAAATACAAAGGGGACAAAAACTCGGTTCTAATTTCTCGAGAAATCGCTCAACTCCTAAAAAGTGGAAGCCCAATTGGCGCAAAGAGAGCCTTGAAAGAACTCCGTCACTTTCTTAATAAAAGTAACTATCTTTCCTTTCGGAAAATTCAAAGAGAGTTGCCGAGCGGCCCCTTAAAGGAACAACTTAAATCGGTCTTAGATGATTACCTAGAAATCAGTTAATCATATTTTTGTAAATCGGAAAAAACAGACTCATAAAGACGATGCCGAAAAATATGAGTGCAATTGAAAAAGCTTGAATGGAACTTTTTGAGAATCGATGTGATGAGGTTTTCATTAAACTCCTATTGTTCAATCCACAATATTATATATCGACATCTCCACAAATCATTTAAATATTACTTATGCTTAAAATAAACTTCTCTTTTAATTCAGAGTTTTGTTAGATTATCTATTTATTTTAACTACTTAGAAGCCTGAGCCCTTGACTTTCACAATTAGGCTAGAGCCTTTGTAAATAGACTTTTACCCTAGAACGTATGTACCAAAGAAAACCTTGATTGAACTTTCATTTCATTAAACTTTTCATTCTTTTCTATGAGCTCACTAGTGATTCTTGAATCATCATTTTTTCACTGAGACATAAAAAAAGCCCAGGTGACCCCAGGCTTTCAAACTTCCAAATTTCTTTTAGGACTTAAAACTGCTCCATCATTTTCGCAATATCCTGACTTAAATCAACCGGGCTATCTACCGGCGAGCCCTCCTGTAAAAGGGCTTGAGAAAATAAAACTCGAGCCCAGACTTCTTTTTGCTCTTCACTAAGGTTCTTCATCTTTTGGATCACCTTATGATCTGGGTTGATTTCAAGAATACGCTTCGTTTTTGGAACTTCCTGACCAAGAGCGCCCATAATTCGTTCCATTCGAGCCGTTGGGTCCTGAGTCGAAGTGACCAAACATACTGGAGTCGTAGTGAGTCGCTTAGAAAGTCTCGCATCCTTAAGACGCTCTTTGAGTTTCGTTTTAAAAGTTTCAAGAACTGGAGCAAATTCTTCTTCTGCTTTCTTGAGTTTTTCTTCTTTTTCCTTCTTTTCTTCTTCTGTATCAATATCGAGATTCTCATCTAGAACCGATTGAAATTCAAAATCCTTGTACTTGTTAATAGCGGTTGTTACCCACTCGTCAATTGGATCCGTAAGGGCAAGAACTTTAAAGCCTTTTTGCTTGAAGCGCTCAAGAAGAGGATTGTTTTGTAACTCCTCATAGCGATCGCCCGAAATATAGAAAATCGATTTTTGATCGTCTTTCATGGATTCGACGTACTCAGCAAGACTCGTCCACTTTTCATCATCTACGGTTCTAAATAAACTCAATTCGATGAGCTTATCTTTGTTAGCGTGATCGGCGTGGATTCCTTCTTTGAGGATGGGTCCAAATGTTTTCCACATACCCTCGTAGTCTTCTCGCTCCTTGCTCATCCATTCTTTAAATCGCGAAAGAAGTTTAGACGTGACCGCTTTTTGTATGGCTTGCACTTGACGATCTTGTTGCAGAATCTCACGTGAAACATTGAGTGATAAGTCACTACTATCAACAAGACCTTTTACAAATCGAAAGTAAGTCGGAATCAATTCTTCACAGTCATCCATTATAAAAACGCGCTTTACGAAAAGCTGAGGTCCCCATTTTGAATCGCGCATTTGAAAGTCGAGGGGCAATTGAGAAGGGACATAAAACAGAGCTGAAAATTCTTGGGTTCCTTCGGCCTTAAAGTGAATATTTTTGCGTGGATCAGTCCAGTCGTGTGAAATGTGACGATAAAACTCATTGTATTCTTCGTCTTTAATGTCCTTAGGAGATCTGAGCCAGAGAGCTTTTTGGCTGTTGATCACTTCCCATTCAGTTTTGAATTCCGTTTCTTTATTCTCTTCTTTCTCATCACCCTCTTTTTCAACTTCGACCGTCTTTTGCAGTTCAATTGGGAAAGAAATAAAGTCAGAGTATTTTTTAACGATCGCTTTGAGCACCCATTCGGTCGTGAAGTCTTGATCGAGATCGTCCTTGAAATGAAGAGTAATCGTGGTCCCAGTTCCCTCTGCTCTCGGTACTGAATCAAGCGTGTAAGTGCCATCGCCAGTCGATGACCATACAACTCCCATGGTCTCCCCCGCTTTTTGCGTGTGAAGTACGACTTTCGAAGCCACCATGAAAGACGAATAGAATCCAACACCAAATTGGCCGATCAGCTCGGGGCGATCTTTAGCCTCTTGCATTTGCTCGATAAAAGCGCCTGTCCCAGAACGAGCAATCGTTCCGATATTTGCCTCAACTTCTTCGAGGTCCATACCAATTCCATTATCAATAATCTTTAGGGTCTTTTGCTGAACATCGGGCACGAGCTGAATTTTAAATTGGGACGTATCCACATTCCATTCCGGGTGAGAGAGACTCTCAAATCGCAACTTATCTATCGCATCCGATGAGTTCGAAATCAGCTCGCGCAAAAAGATTTCCTTTTGCGAGTAGAGCGAATGGATCATTAGATCGAGAATTTTCTGCACTTCAGCCTGAAACTGCTTGGTTTCTTTTGCCACCTTTAGACCTCCAAAATCTTATTATTTTCCCTTCAAATTTGGGAATTTAATGAAATCTGTCAAGGCCCTCGCAAAAATCTCTAGTTTGAGGCCTGTCTTGCCACTTAAGTGCCTGTTTATAGTGATTTTTTCTCGACATTTTTGAGCAAAACCTCTAGTCTCCCAGCCATGGAGAATCAACGAACAATCATTACTACTTCCGCCCTACCCTATGCCAATGGATCTATTCACCTGGGTCACCTGGTCGAATATCTACAAACGGACTATTGGGTTCGCTTTCAAAAAATGCGGGGACATCAATGTCTTTACATCTGTGCCGATGACACCCACGGAACGCCTATTATGATTCGAGCCCGCAACGAAGGGATCACACCTGAGGAACTCATAGAGAAAAGCCAAAAGGAACACGAGGAAGATTTCGATAAATTTCAAATCCACTTTGACTCCTATTATTCAACCAATTCTCCTGAGAATAAAGAACTGGCCTCAGAAATTTTTAAAGCTATGGAAGAAAACGGACACATAGCAAAAAAATCAATAAAGCAGTCCTATTGTGAACACGACTCCATGTTTTTACCGGATCGTTTTGTTAAAGGGACCTGCCCAAACTGTAAGAGCCCCGATCAATACGGTGATTCCTGTGATAAATGTGGCGCAACCTATTCACCGACAGAACTGATGGAGCCGGCCTGTTCTATTTGTGGCAATCCTCCGGTTGAAAAAGACAGTGAGCATTTGTTTTTTCAATTGGGACATTTTAAAGATTTTTTGACGGAATGGGTTCCTAAGCATACAGCCCCTGAAGTTTCTAATAAACTAAAGGAGTGGTACGAAGGGGAACTCAGAGATTGGGATATTTCGCGGGATGCGCCCTACTTTGGCTTTGAAATACCCGGACACCCCGGAAAATACTTTTACGTGTGGGTCGATGCACCCATTGGCTACATGTCGTCTCTTAAAAAGTGGTGCGAAAAAAATAATGTCGATTTCAAAGAGTTTTGGAATGGCGAAAAAACCGAGATTTACCATTTTATAGGTAAAGACATTGTGTACTTCCACGCACTCTTTTGGCCTGCCATGCTTCACACCGCTGGCTACAAAACTCCCGACGGAGTTTTTGTTCACGGGTTTCTCACGGTGAATGGTGAAAAAATGAGTAAGTCTAAAGGAACCTTTATCTCAGCCGGAACTTATCTCAATCATTTGGATCCGACTTACCTGCGCTATTATTATGCGTGTAAACTTCGAGGCATCGAAGATATCGATCTCAATTTGGAAGATTTCTGTGCGCGGGTCAATTCGGACCTCATCGGGAAAATTGCAAACCTGGGATCACGTGGCGCTCAGATGCTTAACAAAAAACTCGACGGTAAAACATCAGAGATGACGGATCGAGGGAAAGAGCTTTTGGCAAGTGCTGTCAATAAGGCCGACGAAATTGCCGATCTTTATGAAAATTTGAATTTTGCTAAGGCCATTACAGTTATTCGCGATATTGCTGACGAAACCAATCGCTATTTTGACGAGAAAGCACCTTGGAAGCTCATCAAGGATGACGCCATTGAAACAAAGAAAATTCTTACGGACATCATTAATATTTTTCGGGTCATGAGTGTTTACCTCAAACCAATTCTTCCCGAGTTTACAGCCAAGGTCGAAAAACTCTTTAAAGAGCCTGAATACGACTGGAATTCTATTCACCAAACTCTTCTTAACCACGAGATTGGTCCCTTTGAGCACCTTGTGACTCGGGTTGACCCAAAAAAGGTTGAAGAAATGGTCGAAGAGTCTAAACAGTAGATTCCGATGAAAGACTATAGCCAGAGTAAATTTAAAGATCTCAGCCACATGCGCAAGGCCCAGATCGTCTTGCTCTCGATTCAGAAGATTGAGGCTGAGTGGGGTGAGAATTTTCTAGATTCCCCGGAGTACAAACAACTCCTTGAGTTTTTTGACTGGCTTATGGAGTGTGATCTCGATGCGAAGCTTGCGCAACTCCGCAGACTTCATCCGGGACAAACTGAAGACTTGGACCTTAGAAAACTACTAAATATTGCAGTTCACCTGGAACGCTATTTAAATATTCACACTAAAGACGAAAACATCATTCCAGTAGACACAATCGATCAGATGGATCGTGAGCGGCAAGTGTACGATTACTGGGTCGTGCTGGATCATATTCGCTCGGCCTATAATGTGGGTAATATCATGCGCACAAGCGAGTGTTTGGGTGCTAAGGAACTTCACTTTGTTGGCTATACTCCCCTGCCAGACAACGAGATGTTACAAAAAACTTCCATGGGAACATTTGATCAAGTGCCTTGGAAGCATTTTCATCACCTGAATGAGAGCCTTGAAATAGCTCGAAAGGATGGGCGAAAAATTTACGCCTTAGAGACAAGCCCTGAAGCTCAGCCCTTGACGGAATTTCACTTTCAAGAGCCTTTTTGTGTGGTACTCGGAAACGAACGCTTTGGCCTTGAATCAGATATTTTAAAAGAAGTGGATGAAATTATTCGTATCCCAATGATGGGAGTGAAAAATTCTCTCAATGTGGCCAATTGTTTTTCTATTTTT
Organism: Bdellovibrionia bacterium; assembly: GCA_030427805.1. Classification (GTDB taxonomy): domain Bacteria; phylum Bdellovibrionota; class Bdellovibrionia; order Bdellovibrionales; family JAGQZY01; genus JAUHWN01. Next base: position 83,076 of record JAUICP010000008.1, on the reverse strand, counting down.
GCCTTCGAACTTTCAAGGCAGTGGTCTGGCCGCCGTGAACTTTAATATTGAAGCAATCGCAACCTTTAGGGGTTTAGCCACACAAAATTTTGAAACGCCCCGGCAAGCCAGTTTAGCCGAAGATTCGGGCTCCTATGTTGAACTCGATACAAAGATCGACCCCATCTCATTAAAGGACCTTGAAAGTTTTAGTCACATTTGGCTTCTTTACGTGTTTAGTAAAAGTGCTGACTGGAAAAGCCTCGTCCTTCCGCCAAGGGGAAAAGAAAAAAGGGGAGTTTTTGCAACTCGCTCTAACTACCGACCGAACTTTATAGGGATGAGTTGTGTTGAACTCAAAAGAGTTGATGGTAGAAAAATCTTTATTGGTAGCTCGGATCTTTTAGATAAAACACCAATTATCGATATCAAACCCTACTTGCCCTATTCAGACCAAGTTATCGATGCGAGCTCTGGCTGGACTGCCGATATTTCCTCTTTTACAGTGAACTTCACCGATGAGGTATTGGCACAAATCAATCACTGCAGGGATCTACTGAAAAAAAATAGCCTAAAAGATATCGACTTTACCAACATTTTGAAAAACCAACTGAGCTATGAGCCAACCGACTCCAACCGTAAGAGAGTCAGAGCCTTAGTTGATGATTTTGAATTTGCTTTGCGAACCTTTCGATTTCGATTTTCTTTCGACGAGGAAAATCATTTAGTGACAATCCAATCCATGTCTAGTGGTTACTCAAAAAAAGAAATGGAAAGCACTGAAGATCCGTATGGAGACAAAGGCATTCACAAGGAACTGTTCTTTTAAGGAGATCAAGGCTTGAAGTTCTGTTTTTTAATTAAGACTTTGAATCTTTGAAGAAACAATGACTTCCAAACGAGAGATACTGATCCCGTTGAGAGTGGCTCACTTGATCTTCAAAATGGCCCCAAAAATCGTAAACTAAGGCTCCTGAATTGACTCCTTTAAGAATTTCACCAAGGCCAGCATTTCTAATTTGATCCGAGAGTATCTGACAAAAAACCAAGTCTGAAGATGCACAGGCTTCAGCAATTGTATTTTCTCTTTTCATATTCTCAAAATCGAGTTCCTCAGGCATTTCTAGAGGATCCCAAACCTTAAATTGAATACTTGGGTTTCTCTCTAATATCTCATCCATCAGCCACTTGGCCGGAGTCCCCCGAAGATCGTCAGTTAAGGGCATTCCCTTAAAAGCCGTTCCGAGGATGGTAATCTGTTTCGCTTTTTGAATACTACTTTCAACGAAATCAAGTCCATGCTTGATGACCGAACGATTCAAGGGTCTTGAATGCCCGAGTAAAGAGACAGGGCTCGCCTCATGGCTTCGCATCAAATGCTTTGGATCCTTCGTTAAACAAGAACCCCCAACTAGTCCCGGTCTGGCAATGGGTTTGCGTTTAAAATAATCGTTTGCCTTATTAATGATTTCTGTTGAGGGCACACCCATAGAATCACAAATCATGGCCACTTCATTTCCGAGGGCAAAAAGGGCATCACGGTGGGCGTTATCAACTAACTTTATGACCTCTGCCGAACGAATGCTATTTAAAGCCATAAACTGGGAGTTAAAAGAGGAATAGAACTCTTCTGTTTTCACTTCGGATTCTTTATTGAGGCTACCACAAATTTGCGGCAAGCTCTTTAGACCTGAAAGAACTTCACCTTGAAAACATCGCTCCGGAGTATGAGAAAAGTAAATCCCTTTATTCTCGCAATCCAACTCGGAAACTATATAGGATTCACTGGTTCCTATGGGAACAGTAGAACGCAATAAAAGTAAATCTCCTGTTCGCAAACAGGTTTTTAATTCTTTGATAACTGATTTTAATGGACCGTCTAAAAACTGCCCCTCTTCATTAACCTCTGTGCCGACGCAAATGATGTGAATATTGGCCTCGATCGCCTGGGGCTCGAGAACCTGGAAATCCGTTTTTTTAAGACGCTCGAAATACTCTTCGAGCTGACCTTCGTAGAAAGGGGTTTTGTACTCAGAAATTGATTTTCTTCGCTCAGAATTCGGCTCCACACCAATCACTTGGTAAGAGGTTTCCGTGCTTAATAATACGGCAAGAGGGAGCCCAACTCGACCCATTCCCCAAACTGCGACCCTTTGTTTCAAGCTTTACCCTTTCAACGAGATGGCTTTTATCAGGATATCGCAAATACTTTTTAACTGTCTATTTGTTCTTGATTTCGTATAATCGATACTGAGTTAACCTATGATTTATTTTGCGGCAAAATCTGAAAATTCTAAAAGGCTTATCAAGGGCGGGGGCCTTAAGTACCATGTAGAATGGGGCCAAGAGCTTTTATTCTCCAATGGAGAAATCTACCAAGATGATCAATACATCATCGCCCTTGAAGGAACTCTCGTTGGCCCTCTTCTTGACAAAACGCGTGATGCTTCGAGCCGTGAAAAGCAAATTCAAATTGCCAGGGAATTGTTCGAGCAAAAAAGAGCTGAAACTTCAAAAGGTCTAGATGGTATTCACCTGCTCTTTATCCACGACAAAAGTACAGGTGAAAGTTTTGTATTTAATAATCGATATCAAGCCTCATCGGGCTACTACTTCGATTGTGCCGACTATTTTGTGTTTTCAAAAAAATTGGAAAACATCATTGCAATCGAAAACTTCGCTGTCGAAGTCTATGCACCGAGCGTTCTAGGCTTTTTGTCAAATGGTTTTACCATCTCTGACAAAACTCAGGTTCAGGGAATCAACAAACTTCTCCCGAGTTTTTATATTGAATGCAAGGGTGGACAACATAGGCTCAATCATCATTGGAATGGCGAAATTGAATTTCATCGACAAAAATTTTCTGATGTTGAAAAGAAAGTCGATGAATATGAAACCGTCTACCGCGATTCGATCGAGAACTACTTTCAAGCCAAACAAAGCCAAGAGGTCGGCACCCTCCTTAGTGGAGGTCACGATACCTCTTTTGTTATGATTCAAGCGAGTAAAGCCCACAACAAGCCCGTTCACGCCTTCACTGGGACCTTTCCAGGCTGGGCTTTTAGCGAGGGTGACTATGCTCGAAATATTTGCGAAAAATTCGGCGGACAATTTCACGAAGTTCCGTTCCTACCAGAAGACGTCGACCTCGTCGTTCAGCTGATTCGGTCCTGTGAAGAACCCGTTGTTGGCTCCTCTTTGCCCCTCTTTAAAATTGCCAATGAAGCTAGCCAAAAGGTGGACACCATGATGGGTGGCGATGGCGGTGATACTTTATGGGGTGAATACTATCCCGTAGGTGAATATCATCGATGGGTAAAAAATCTTCCAACTGGAGTCCGCAAGTTTTTTCACCAAATGTCTAAAATCCTTCTTAAAGTTACCGACTGGGAACGATTTTGGGAGCTGGAACATGTCGCTGGACTTTTTGCCGAAGAAAACTTTTATGACGATTTCATGCGAAAACTTTGCACCTATCGACATTTCAATGACAAGTATATGCGGCAACTCCTTAGTCCTGGTTTTGCAGGAGATTTTCAAGCCAGTCGAAGCATTCTCGAGATTCCATTTACCAAAGAAAATTTCGACAACTCTTTGATCGAAGGAAAACTCTTTAATGCTTTTTACACCTACCAGTCCTTCCATACGACTAAAGGATTAGAATACTTTGGTCTGGAACTTTACTTGCCGACCATTCAAAAAGATGTGATCGATTTCATTACCAATCTCCCACTAGAGTGGATTAATGGCGGAACGACATTTCACCGTCTGGTTAATAGTAAAACCATCAACAGGCGCCTCCACAAGCTCGCCCTGAGCCGATATCTCAAGCGCGAGGAAATTTACAATAGAAGTTACGATATTCCCTGGTATCGCATTTTAAAGCCAAGACACCACGTTCTTGAGCTATTAGAAAAACGTCTAGTAAAACGGGGGTGGTTTCACGAAGGTGAGATAAGAAAACTCTTTCAAGAGTTTCGCGATCAAGAGGCCAAAGACCATGAATTACTTGAATTAAAACACCATGGTTATAGAATATTTACATTACTAAGTTTAGAAATTTGGGCCACAGAATACCTCGATGGAAAGTATAAATTGCCCGCTCCAGGCTTAGGTGATCTCGAAGACTATTTAAATAGTAATTAGAAAGTTCTAATGGCAAAATTCGTTGTTCTTATCCCGACAAAAAATGAAGGTCCAAGAATTGCCCAGACAATTCATGATATGGTCCACGCCATTGAACAGGCCGGACACGAAGTCGTCGGTGTTCTTATTACCGATGATTCAAAAGATGATACCCGCGAAGTAGCCAAGCAAAGTGGGGCTGAAGTTGTTCAAGGAGGCGGAAGGGGACTCGGCTATGCTATGTTCAAGGGTCTCAAGGCCGCTGCTAAAATTGATTGCCACTATATCGTCACTGCCGACGGAGACGGTCAAACCAAGGCCGAAGAGTTTAAAGATTTCTTTGCCGAGGTCGAAAAAGGGGCCGACTTGGTTCTCGGCTCTCGTTTTCAGAAAAAGGGATTGGTTGAATACAATTACAGCATCATAAACCGCACCGGAGTACGAATCCTCGCGTGGATGATGAATTATAAAACAAAATTAAAACTCACTGACTCACACGGTGGCCTTCGAATATATTCTCGCCCTTTGGCTGAAGAAATTGAAATGATAGGTCACTATACCTATGTTCAAGAGACCATCATTGACGCCGTGGAGAAGGGTTACAAAGTTCACGAGATACCCAGTGTCTGGAAAGAGCGAGTCGATAGCTATTCCCGGGTCTTAGTTTCAATTCCCCGCTACGTCTACTACACCCTGCCCGTACTGATCTATCGACTCGGACTCCACAAAAGGTGGCTCATTCCATTTGGTTTCGCTTTAATACTTTTAAATTTAATGTTGTTCGGATTCGATATTTATATGAGTTTAACCACTCCCTATGGCAGTTTGTTTCAACTCTTTCAAAAATTAGATCTTTTTATTTTAGGAACCGTTCTCATTCTCTTTTCTGTACTCTTTGAGATCACATGTAATATCTTAAGAGAGTTGAGACGTGGCACATAGCAACTACCCCTCTATCAAGGCAGCGCTACCACGCCTCCTCAGCCTCTTGGATCGCAATCCTTCTTCCCCTAGTTACGGATGCTTCGACAAGGACTATTGGCATTTTAAGACCAAAGATTTTGCTTCTTCGGCGGAGCAAATGTCGGTTCTTACGCTAGCACTTTTATATAAAAACAAATTCGACGACAACGAGTTCTTTGAGAATCCAGTCTGCCTGCAATGGATCAAAGCGGGCATTCGCTTTTTAGGAAGCATCCAACACGAAGATGGGTCGTTTGACGAGTGGTATCCCAACGAAAGAGGGTGGGCTGGCCCCACTTCTTATATCGTCTACTGCCTCAGTGAAACGTTTCATCTCTTAAAAGATGACTTAGCCGCCGACAAAAATGTTTTAAGAGATATTCTCTATTCAGCAAGTCTTCACCTCAGCCGGAGAGATGAAAGCGACGTCCTCGCCAATCACATAGCAATTACCCTCGCCGCCTTGGCTTCGATACAAAATATTTTTGCCGATCAAATTTTCACAGATGCCTACGAGAAATTTCGCGGATATTTCTTAGACCACACACTCGATGAGGGATGGTCCCTTGAGTACGATGGTCTGGATGTTGGTTACAATCTTGCGAGTATTAGCTTTCTGTCGCGCATCCCTTGGATTTTTACGGACCGAACACTTTGCGATTATATCAAAAAGTCTTTTGGGTTCTTAAAGTTTTTTTGTTTTCCTGGCGGAGCCTTTGGCGGTAACTTAGGGTCACGGCACACTCTTCACTTCTACCCATTTGCAACAAAGTTCTGGGCCGCTCACAATGAAGATGCTTTATTAATGGAAAACTGGCGCCTTAAAAACATCGATTCCGATAATCACGTCGAGACCCAAGATCAAGACGACCATTACATTCACTATCGCATGTGGGAGTACCTACAGGCCGATCTTATTGATAGTGATGCCAAATCGTGTAGCGTCCAAATGCCCTATGAGCAAGCACCATTTAGTTATGATCTCCCCCAATCAGGTATATCAATTCAAAAAACAGAAAAGCACTATCTTGTTATGAATCGCCTACGAGGTGGGTCCTTTCGTCTATTTGATTGTCAGGCCAATAAAGAATTACTTAGCGACTCAGGATACTTAGTAAAAGTTAAAAATAAGGTTTTTACAAGCCTGCACTCTGGCCTTTCCCAGGTCCAAGGGTTTTTAAAAAGCCACTCACAATTTACCGAAACTAAAAACCCCTACTTTACGCCCTTTAAAAATATCGCCTTCAGGGGCTTGATGATGACCATTGGCGCAAATCACTACTCGGCCTATCTTTTAAAGAGAATGATTCGAAAGCTCCTTATCGTTGGTGATAAACCAGTAGCGATCGAGCTCAATCGAAGTCTTGAATTTAAAGACAATCACCTACTCATCAAAGACGAGCTCAAAAAGTCTAAATCGATTAAAGTTGATCAAGCGTGGGGCTGGGGAGAGTTTGAACCGCGCTACGTACCCCAGTCTCGCTACTATCGGATGAATAGCTCACTACTTACTGCTTGCGAAATCGAATCCCATTTTATTAACGAACTCAATGAAAACGACGTCGTACAAATAGAGCGTAGTTTGGAACTCTAGATGTGTGGAATTGGCGGAATCTACTCCTATAAAAATAAACTAGAATCTGCCGAACGACGGATTAAACAGATGAGTTCTCTCATTGAACATCGTGGACCCGATGATGAGGGCCACTGGATTCAAGAAAACTTGGCTTTTTGCCACAGACGATTAAGTATTATCGACACCAGTCGCAATGGTCGACAGCCCATGATTCACAAAGAGACGGGTAACTGTATTACCTTTAATGGCGAATTCTACAACTATAAAACCTTCCGCGATCGCCTTAAAAAATTGGGCTATGAATTCCATTCTGAATCCGACACCGAGGTTTTGCTCTATTGCCTCCATGAATTTGGCTACGACTTTATTCGAAAAATTAAAGGGTTTTTTGCTTTCGCCTTTTGGAATGAAAAAGAAAAACACCTTCTATTAGCAAGGGACGCCGTTGGAATTAAACCTCTTTACTATCAGACTAAGAAAGATGAAATAGTATTTTCCTCTGAAATTAAACCGATTCTCTCGCAAAAAGAAAATATTAACTTTAATGATCGAGCCATTCTTTCTTATTTTCGCTATCGCTACAACTGCGACACCGAAAGCTTTTTTAAAGACATCAATAAAATTCCCCAAGGACATTATGTCACCATTTACGAGGACGGCAGTACAGACCTTAAGTGTTTTTGGACACCTCCTCAATCCTTTGACCCAAATATAGAGGCTTCAGATTTGGCAAAAAGTCTGAGCCTTTCGGTAAAAGAGCGTCTTGTTGCCGATGTTGATATTGGCTGTTTTCTTTCTGGAGGAATAGATTCTTCAAGTATCATTGCAAATATGAAGGAGCATAACTATAAAACCCATGCTTATACGTTTCAATTAAAAGGCAATGACGATGAAAGCAACGAGGCCAAGGCTTTCTCTAGTCACCTTGGCTTTGCCCAGAGCTTTGTGGGTATTGCCGAAGATTTCGATGGAGTTTTTAAAAAAGCTGTTCTCGCCCTCGAAGAGCCCATCGGCGACTCTATAATCTATCCGACCTATTTACTTTGCCAAAGGGCGGCTGAAAACCACAAGGTTGTTCTATCGGGTGAAGGGGCCGACGAAATCCTTGGCGGATATGTTCACCATGAAAGCATCTATCGGTTAGAGCAAATTCGTCCTTACCTCCCTAAAAATTTGACAGCCAAGGCCCTCGAAAAACTGAAGCCTCTACTGAAGCTTAATGAATTCCTTAAGCTCTACCCGGGAAAACTAGGAGACGAATCCATTACTCGATTGCGTCGCTATATAAGTGCCGACACAAATAGTGAACGGATGGGACTTCTCAATAGTCTTTTCCACCCCTACTCCGAGAACAAGCTTTTGAGCCCTGATTTTAGGGATCAACTTATGAAATATGTCAGTCCCTACGATCAATTTGAGGAGAGGGCTGATATTTACGAGAATACACTTCTTGCCGATCTTCATTTTTGGTCGGCAGACTATAGTCTTCTACGGATGGATCGACTGGGTATGGCCCACGGACTTGAAGTTCGCTATCCCTTCTTTGATACAGATTTTATTAGTCAGTATTTACTCTATCCAAAAGAAAAGCGCTATAAGCGAGGCCTTCGCAAATTTCATTTTCGAAAGGGCCTTGAAAACAACAAGTATTTGAGTAAAAAGCAAATTTTTACTAAAAAGAAGCCCTTTCAGATTAGACCCGATCATTACTTTGGACCAAAGTACGCAAAATATTTAAAAGATCGCATCAATAGTTCTTCAGCCCTCGACCTTAATTTGATTGATCTCCCATCTGTGAATAAACTAATAGATAAGCAAAAAATGAATCTCGTAGAAAGTAAGCAGCTTTTCGCCATTTTGATTTTTTGTATTTGGTACGAAGAATTTAATTCGAATAGGTGGTTTAATGGCTGAGGCCTTTGGACTTTCTGAAATTTGGACCCTCTTGAGTGCGATCTTGGTTATGGCCATGGTTGCAGGCCTTGGACTTATCGGCTCGGGAGTCATCCGCTACAAGAATAGTATTTCAATTCTCTTTCAAACCTTCTTGGCGATACCCATCGTCGGACTTCTCTGGCTTTTTGTTGGTTACTCTCTCAGTTTTGGAAGTGAAAGTCTTGCTGGATTAATTTCGAACCCCCAATTTTCTTGGCGACAATACCGTGAACCTGGTGAATTGGTCTTTATTATTTTTCAAATGTCTTTTGCCATTACCGCAACGGCTCTAACCCTGGGGTCCGTCGCAGAGCGAATTCGTCAGCGAGCCATCTTGCTCTTACTCTTTTTATGGCCCTTGCTGGTTTACATTCCAGTGGCCCATTGGATTTGGAATGAAAGCGGATGGATCCATCGGCAAATTGGAGGCTATGATTTTGCCGGAGGCATTGTCGTACATATTACAGCGGGATTTTCATCTCTGGTTCTTTCAAATCATTTAGGGCGACGAAAAGACTACTTTAATCTGCGACTCCCTTCAAATGTCGGGAACGTTTATCTCGGAATTTTTTTGGTACTTATCGGATGGCTCGGCTTCAATGGCGGCTCGGCTCTCGAATTTAATATGGTGGCCATGACAGCCATTATAAATACATTTATCTGCGCCTTTGCCGGATGTCTCACTTGGCTCCTTTTAGAGCGCCTCCACCCACCCAACCGAATCAATTTCTTAGGTATTACCTACGGCGTAATATGCGCTTTGGTAGCTATCACTCCCAGTTGCTCAATTGTTTCTGGAGGCAGTGCTTTACTAATAGGTATCCTCAGCTGCTTTATTTGTTTTTACAGTGTTCGCGCAATGAATCGCATGTTTAAAGTCGATGATCCACTCGAAGTTTTTTCCTCTCATGGTATTGCCGGATTAGTCGGTGCTTTATTAACAGGATTGATGTTTAGTGAAGAGTTACTCAGTCCAAAGGCCTCCTATGAGCACATGGGAGGTAGTCTTCTTTTAGCTAATCTTGTGGCGAGCTTGGCTGTCGCCATTTACGCAATGATTATGACTTATCTGGTGATTCGATTGATTTCTCTAATCGCTCCCTTTCGCGTCAGCGAAAAACAAGAAAACGAAGGTTTGGACATCGTTCAACACGGTGAAAAGTACACCAATCAATAGTTCATAAATTGATTCTAACGGGCCTTACCCGCCACGCGATTAAGTCGAAAAAATTCACTGGGACGATTAATATAAGGGTGGAGTCGGAGTACTTCTTCTGAATAAGCGAGAACATAGAGAGTTGAATATCCCGCACGAAAATCAGAATTGTCTTCCCAGAGATTCTTACAAGTCTCATCGATTTGATTTTTAAGGCGTTGACCTTCTTCTGACTGATCATCGTATGCGTGCACGGTAGTCACTCCATGGTCATAGCCCATTTCGATTTCTAAAATATCGAGTTCCATATAGCGTTCGCCGACACTCACGCCACCATAGCTCTCAAAGCGCGCAATAGTTCCATTATAACTAAAACGACAATCAACATCTTCTGTTTCTAAATTATCTAATATAAACTGTTCGTAGGTACTCAGCGGGTCACCGAGTTCATTTCTTTCTAAGGCGCGTCCATAATCTGTAAGGTTGGTCGTATAAGTCATATCGACTTCAATGCGGCCATCGGGATAGATTTTTATAAAATGTTTTCCTTCTTCTGATTGATAGTGTTGGGGGGTGTTCTTAGCTTTAAAGAGCGTTCCCATAAACTGGCCGATCCGATTCGGATCTTCATTTTGTTTTTTTTCGCTTCCGCAGGCAGCGATCAAACTACTAATGGTAAGAAGTAAAAGTAAGTGTTTCATTGTTTTGACTCCTGTTTATACCCTCCCTTCGAAGCCAATATCCTCTGTTTTGCGAGAAAAAAGAAGAGGGGCGCGTCAAAACTTGCGTCAAATTTGAAAAGAATGACCTAAACATCTGATTTTACAAAGGATATATCGGAGTTTAATATGTGAATTTCGGTTCCGGGCGGGGCAATTCTTCAGTAATTTCTTTGCGAAAATTCGTTCTAAACTTCACATAGTTGCTGAGTTGATTCTTTTGCCGACCCAGAATTCTTAGACGATCATCCTTTTGCAGCTCCCCTTGAATATCAATATCATCGAGATCGATCTTCTTTCGCTGGGCCTGACTTTCTTGTCCCGAAAGAATGATAAGAAGAATTCCAAGAATACAAAATATAATGTGGGTCATCCAAGACTTCATACTCCTATTTTATTCGCAAAACGGATTCCGTAAAAGCAATTGCTCCATCCCCCGACCAAGGTATATTATTTGAGGTCACATTTTGCAGTATAGCGGCAATTTTTGCCGGACTGTTTCCACTATACCATAGCAAGAAAATTCTAATCACAGCTCTCACTTATATCAAATACCTTCAGATCATTACTTATCTTATTCCTCCTGTCTGCAATAAAGGTGGATAAGATGGACAGATCTTTGCACTTCCCATCCACATAAGTATTCATCCGAACCTAAGGAGATAAAAATGAAAGTATTTTACTTTATTGTTATTTTCGGCATATTAAATTTTTTAGGCGGTCCAACATCTATTGCAATTGTAGATGATCCTACTCATTCTGCTGAAGAGATGGTAATAATTACGAAGGCATATAAATTAGGCTGTCAAAGAGGACTTATGTTTTACGATCATTCGCCATTTAACGTCCAATGCCTGCTCAACGCCATCAATATGGGACTTAATGAGAGTCTAAGTGTTAAGGACGGTACAGAAATAGTATGCAGAAGTCTTCACTCTTCAGAAGCTATTCAAGAGTGTAAAAAAGAAGTTAACTCACTGTTAAATGATTTTTAATTGTAGAGCTAAATACACAAGAGGATTGTTTGCCATCTAACAATGTTGGCTTCTCCTAAATCAATTTTTGTATTAATAAATAAGCGCTTTGTCATCTGCACATTGTATACTGATGCTCCATTCAATCTGTCCACTCTTGTTAGAGAAGCTATCGCTCAGATGGAAACACGTGTTTCATATCTCATGAAATGTTTTTAGAAGAATATCCTAACCTTTATCTTGAGATACAACCACAAGGTGTATCAATATGAAACACTTTATTGTCTAGTCGGTGGTGATTAACTCGCTAACAGGCCCTAGTAGCCCGTCTTAAAAGTGATCAATAAACATTCACTGACTAGCCCAAAATGGTCAATATCCGGCTTAGCTGCTTAATTTCTTACTCGTTCCTTAATAATTTAGATTTGGCTGGTCCAATCTTTGGAATAGATAAAGGTGACAGTAAGAAACGACGCTAAAAGCGTAAACCCAAAATTTCTTTAGAATCCGGCATAAACGAGAGTGAAAAGACCATGAAGGATCATGGTCTTTTTTTTTCTTTCACACTTGGCTGACATGAAATTCTAGGTCTCGTCGTCACCCGTCTCACCCACTGGAGCTGGCCCTGTTTCTGACCCCGCCGCATCTGGAAAGCCTGGAAACATCACCTGGGCACCATCTATGAGTTGCTGATTCAGCAAGCCGTTTTCTCTGAGGCGAGTTAAACAATTAAAGGCATCGTTACAAGCCGAACTCCCATTACAGGGGTTGGTTTCAGCATTCTCATAATTAATATTAGCAACACCCTGAGTTTCAGCACTGACCCGTTCTAGGCCACGGAGCACTTCTTCTGAGAGCATGCGATAAAAGGAACCGACTTCTCCAACAGGCCATGAACTTCCACTTAAAACCGTTGGGTTTCCACGGGGATCTCCAGGCTCTTGAAAAGTCAGATTTCCATCGCGATCGGCTGTGGCACGAATCGTTAAAGGTTGTTCGTGATCGTTACAATTATTCGTCCAGGTATTTGATGGGCGCGGAAGCTCTCTGGCAACACCCATTTCGGCATCGTACTCATGGGTACAAATTCGATCATAGGTTTGACTAAACTGATAGTGCCTATCACCACTTGGACTCGGCCCCCGTGGCATATTATAAACTCGAATAGTTACACCATTACCATTTCTTTGAATCACATAAATGGCATCGTCGCGAATAGCAGTATATTGGCCTTCTTCGGCTTGGTTCACATAGGTGTCGTAATAATAATCCGTACTATTAGCTCCAAGACGATTCGCATTGGCATAGTCAATGTTGTTGTAAAAGCGACCACCGGTTGCATCTACAGGGGCAGCCACCATGGCATTCCGATATTCGGTGCCATTTCTTCCCGCATCTCCGCTTTGCATACAAGCCATCATATGATCGAGATCAGTCAAATTCACGTCTCTTGGTGGCTCGTGTTGGGCAAGCCCATAACTGGACAATAGTAAACTGAATAAAAATACCATGATTTTCATAGGAAACCTCTCGCTATCATTATTATAGCAATGGATTTCAAATCGAACAGAGGGCCCTTTCATTTTCTAGATCAATTGATCTTCAAAAGGGCATTCTAAGGCTTCTAGGAATGATATTTTTTTAGAGATGTCTCAAAACGAGAAGACTACTGGAACTTCACCGAAAGGTTATCGTCTTCGATTCCGTTCACACTGTAAAGGGCTGCGCGATTGGTATCGATATTAAAATAGCCATAAGAAGCCTTAAACTCTTCGATAATTCCATCTTTCTTGCGAACCAGTTCAATATCTTTCAATACAAAAAGGTGATCCATGGGATTTCTACGGGCTTCCTCTGAAGTTAAAGTATAGCAGTACTGTTTAGAGCAGTACTGATATTCAAAGCCCTTGATCTTCTCATTGCCAGCTTGGGCCGGCAATACTAAGCCAAGGCTAAATAGTGATAGTAGTAGTGTCGTAAAAACTAATCTTCTCGCAATCATTTTCTGGTATCCTTTTTCAATCTTCATCCCTTATCCCAAGTTACAGGGCTACCTCATCCGTTAACCAGATATACTCTCTTAGGTGTACTCCCGTTGGGCTACACTCTTGATACATGTAATACTGTAATTCTTCCGGCTCCATACGTTCGCAAATATCGGCCCACTCTTCACCCGGGCTTGTCCAACGGGTATTACATTGAAGCGTCTGATGGAGGATGGTATCCTCGCCAGACGTCAATCCCGTTTCATCTACTTTTTCTTCAGAGAGACAACTGATAAACTCATAACGGTCTTCATTAAATTGCCAAGAATGTTCTTTGATCATCGCTAAGGTCTGAGGGTCCGTGATGACGCGCTCCCGGCATGTTCCAACCGAAGCCGCATAGATATCGTTACCATCTCCTTCTGGAAAAACGCCAAGAAATGTCGGATCTGTCAATGCAGTCACTCTTTCACAGGCATCATAGGTACTGGGACGTAAACCTAAAATATTTTCTTGGGGGCTAATAAATGGCTTTAACATGTGGAATTCAGTTTCTTTCAAAAATGGCTCTGAAAGTTCAAACCCCCGGTGAATGCGAAGCCTCTGACTTTCGCCACCAAAGGCCTTCTTAACTGCCTCATCCCGTTCACTTTCAGGAATAATTCGACTAAACTGATCGCGAGAACACCAACCCGACTTAAATAAATTTTTAGGTCGGTTTTGTCTTCCTTCAATATAGTCTCCTTCTGGGCAAAGGTTATCTTGAAAACTCTGTGCCCAACGATAGGCTTCAGCGAAGTCCACGCCGAGTGATTGAACCAAAGAAAGCTTATGTGTTTCATTGAGCTCTCCAAAGTTGTTCTGAGAAAACAAGAAGTCATACTTTTGCCGACTGTTTTGTATCTCCGCCCGTTCGGTTACTACGAATCGTGGGTAATTGTATCCATCGCCATAGAACTGATCTTCAAAGTAACCCTTATCTTTTTGTTTCTCTGAAAGGTACTCAAGTCCCTTCATGTTATAGGCTCCCCAAATGGCAACAAACATCTGAAAACCGGCCAGGGCATTTTGAAATATGATATTGTCTGAGTAGTCAAAATTGGTTCGATAAATTGAGACATGGGGACATTCATTGATACTCAATACTCCAGGAGCTGATTCTGAGATCGCACACATTTGGCTGTACAAAATAGGATTGTTAATACTAAAAGCCATCATCTCAAATTCCAGATCCAAATTATTTTTTAAGAATTGCCGAAGCTCTTCGATTTCCACGAGCCATCCGTTAAAATAGGCTTGAAGTTCAGGCATTGTGCGAATCGGTTGAGTTTCAACACCCTCTAAATCCTCTAAGAATTCCTTGAGGCCACCTCGTCCCATCACCTCGAGATAAGCATGGATTGGGTCAAAAGTATCACCTACACCGCTTTTCCGCCTGATTGGTTCTGAAAGAGTTTTAAATCCCTTTAGATAAAGAAAGGGTTTAATCACTGCCTTATAAAATTGCGCCTTTTTGTTTTCTGGGTCCAGCTCCAAAACCTGATCAAGAAGTCGATTGGCATAGATAAAGCCCTGGGGATGAAAGAGTTGCTCTACATCATTAAGGCGATTGTTTGCCCTTTCAATTCGAAAATCTCGCTCCATCTCTTCGCGGAGTTGGGCTTCGCGAGAAGGGTCGGGCCTTTCAAGTTCGACCTCTGGTCCTTCAGGCCCTTCGGTACCGAGGGGATCCCTATCTAAGTTCACTTGGTTGATTCGCGGTCGATTTCGATCGGGATCATTACAGGCTACTAGACCGGTAACAAGAAGAACACCAAGTGTACCGAAAAGAAGGATTCGTAAAAATTGAAGATCGCTCCAGGACTTCACCTTACTCAACCTCTTCGATCGTTCCGGGAGTTTCAACTATCACTGTTTCTCCACCTTCAACCGGAATGAGTTCACTATTAACGGTCAACTCAGAATCGTCAGCTCCCGATTGGTAAACCACAGTATTACCTGGAACCTCGACCTCTTCATCCTCAGGTTGAGTCACCTGCAATGCTCCCGAAGTCTCGATGAGTGCCAGTTGGTTAACCATTTCTTGGGCGAAAATATCCACAGCGGGAAATTCATTGAGGGAGATTGTATCCTGCTCTTCATTGGTATAGCGACGCAGATAAAACAAAACTAAGGCTTCTAAGCGCATGGCGTATCGCTCCTGCTCGGTTACCAGCTCTAAATCATCGGTATCGGCTGTCATATAATGATGTGAAAATTCATGGGCGAGCATGGAGATGATTTTCATGGTCAATTCATCTTCCCCACCGAGAGAGGACATTTCCCGCAATTTCTGAAGAGAAATGCAGATGCGACCTCCCACTTCGCCAGGAACACTGGTTGCCGCTTTTTCGTTGCCATAGACATCAAGACAAGGCTCACTTTGAATGTCGAAATTGTTTTCAACCTGAATATCTTTAAAAATATCGAATCCGTTGTTTTCAGGGTGTTGAGCATTAAGCATGCGTTCAAGTAATTCGGGCACACCCTCTTTACGACCGAGCAAGGTAGCGTCTGGTCTTAAATTGTGAATTTCTAGCATAGTGCTTAAGGCCTCGAAAGTTCGAGTGAGAGGTTGTTTAATTTTTTCTAAATAAGAAAATATTTCTTCGTTAGAAATTCTTAGTAAATCGGTACCATTACCTTTACCCGTGACGTCGCCTCGACCAAGATCAGCTTCGGGACTCGGCTCTACAACCGATGGCCCTTCAATGGGATTCGTCGATGTCTTGGGACCACAACTTACCAGCATTAATGCTATGGCAGTCCCTAATAAACATGGCACAATTAGATATCTGAGCCTCATCTCTTCTCTCTCTTCACTTCGTCAGTTTAAAAAGCTGTACATTAAACTGAAATGTTTCATCACCTTCATTTTCGGAAGCTTCGAACTCCGTAAAAAAATCGTCTAAAAATTTTCGGATGCGATCTTTGGCACGCTCCATATCCTTTCGCTTCATATTAAACGCGTAGGATTGATACTCCCGTTCTTCGACCGACTGTTCATAGACCTGTTTAGATGCAAAATGACTAATTCGTTGATGAAAATGTTTGGTGGCCAAATCACTGAGGTCATCTTCGGTTTTTAGATTCTGATGAGTTTTTTCGATCTCACCTTGAGCATTCTTTTTAATCAAACCTAGGCGCTCAAGGCGAATTAAAGCAAATTCAACATTTTCTAATGTTACATTGAGGCGTACTCGCTCGTGGATCCACTTAGCTTGGCTGCGAAAGCCTTTTAGCCCAGACATTTCCAAAATCGCCGTCGATAGTGGGTCGCTGAGGGTGTTGTATTCATCGACGCTGGTAACAATTCGATGCCCAGTGGGAGAAAGTCTTTGCATCTGTTCGAGGTAATATTCTTTTTGTTCGTCTGTTTTTGATCGCGATAGTTCAACAAGGGCTTCAAAATAGAGGGCTTCCTTAGGGTCAAGCTCTAAGGTTTCAATAACACGTGGAATGTACTTTTTCGGAAGAGACCTTTTGCCCTTTAGAGTCAACGAAAGAGGACTGCTATTCTCAAAACCAAGCTTCTTGGACCAGGCTGTAATCGAAAAACTGGCGTTGCGCTTTTTCTTTTCAAGCCACGCGTCTTTCATAAATGAATGTGCTTCTGTGTAGGTGTAAATATCTAGCATTTTTATCCTCGCATCCTATCTGTGCAAAGTAAGTTCCGATTTCTAAAAGAGATTTCAATCTCTTCGCCCGATGACTTTAAAATTGGTTTGTAAGATCAAGGCCTTACGAGCCGCCCCCTTTTGTCGAACTGTCTAGTTAAAAGACAGGGTCTGAAAGTGCCTAAGGGAGCCCCGAATTGGCGGTTTAGGGCCAAGTAACAATTGAAAATACTTGAATTTATTGATGTTCCATCAGGTCTTCGGATCGGCGAAATTCGAGGGCTTGATGCAAAAATTCAAAAAAGAACTCCGGTGGCTCCTCAAGCATAAGCCCTTCAACTATAAGACCCTCAAGAGTTATGAATAAGTTGGATCTTCGAGGTGAATCATAGTTGATATCGGCTTCAAGGATTCGACACTTCGTTAAGGCACTTAAATCCTGACGATAGCGAAATTCATGATAAGAAGACCACTCAAAGAGTCTCTCGCTCAAATCCAGAATTCGATCACTCGATTGGCAAAAGGTCGATTGCGGAAGTGTTTCGAGCTCTTCAAAAGAAGTGAGTTCAATGCTAATTTCAGCCCCTTCGGGTATTTCTATGATTGGCTGCTGTGGTGCTAATCGCGTGCTGATCGCAATCTGTTCGTCAGCTCCCCTTGTTACAGCAAACTCTTTAGACTGTTCTGGATCGGAGAAGACAATAAAACGACTTAGGTTTTCGTAACCAGTTTTTTTATTGGGGGCGCGACCATTAATCAAAATCTGGATCCCCGCTATTTTATAGAAGCCTCTCAAGGTCCAGAACTGCAAATACTTGAGGGCATAAAAATGAGTTTCGCCAATTCGATCAAAACTCATGGTGAATTCAATATCCTCACCCATGCTATTGACACCAGCCGGAATCATAACAAAAGCATTGGAAGAATCAAATTTACTAGTTGCTGATAAAACGAGACCAGTACCCGCTCTCTGATTCACTTCTGTGGATTCAATTTTTTGAGCGTATGAGCCTAGTACTGACTCAAGTCCCAATGTTATCTCCGCAACACGATCGCAGTTGGTATAGTGTTCATCACAATAGTGGGCATTACTACCGACGCGCCAGATTTTTGACCTTCTAAAGTTGGTCCGATCAAAGCGCTTGTTAAATTCACCAAAGGCAAGGACTGGGTCACTGTGGGAGTGACTGGGCCCCACTGGCCAGATAGCTCTTTCATCGTGGCATTCAGAGCAATGAGTCCGGAAAAAAGGATAGACCTCCTGTTGATAGACCTGAAGTTCTGTCAATGGAGCCGTTGAAGCATCTACCGACACTTCTTCTGCAAAACTGCGGTGAACGGCTAACATCCCAATAATTATAATAAGTATATATTTCATTTCTTCTCTCACTTATGAAAAACAAATCAAAGGGTCAATTTCGCCGGCCCGACCGCGAAGCCCAGTTAAATCTTCAAACTGTCCAAGTAGTCCTTGAACAGAGAGATAATTTGCCATGACCGCTTTCACCATGGCCTCTTCATCTTTTACAGGATTGTCAGTTTGCGATAATACGCCCGAGTCCGTGTAATGCCCCAGTTGCATTTTTTGTTGCTCAGTACTCCCAGTTGGATCGAAGTAAGCCATGACCGAAAGGCTGTGTTGGTTTTGATCTCCGATCCATGCGCGATCGTAGGAGTCGCTGCTCGCGTAAACACCACCATCTGTAATGATCTGAATAAAAAGGGGCTTACCCAACTTATGTGCTAGCGAAATCGCCCTTCCGATCTCGGAGCCAATTTCTTCATCCTTTTGATCACCTGTTTCTTGGGTGCTATCGTGGTAATCGCAGTTCTCTATCGTAATGACTCCAGGGCCTGTGTATCCCTGAATAACATTGAAAGCAATTGAGGCCCGCAGTTGCGTCGTACGATCAAATTGTAACTCGTCACCATAGACCTCGATTGCTTCCGGTGAATTCTGGGGATTTCCTTGAAGCAATGGTTCACCAAATTGCTCAAGGTCATTGTAGGCCTGGGCCAGTTCTGGGTAATTAGCACCGAGTTCTTTGAAATGTGCATATATTTTTTGTTTGTTCTCATCTGAAACTTGCTTAAAGCGATCGCCGAGACTCGTTAGATCCAAAACATCTTCGATACTAGTGATCATTTTCGGCTTATAGGAAGGTTCCTTTAAAAACACGTCCGAGTTTCCTCCTGACAAATTGGAGGTGAGTCCAATTCCACTGGCAAGGAACTCTCCGACGAGACCCGTTTTTGAAACCAAGGATAGTGCCGAAAGCCTATTATCTGAGGTGTCATCGAGAGAGAAATTACAGATCGATGCCATTTGCAGATATTTCTTTTCTCCTTGAGATGCTATTTCTTCGGGCAAATTATTGCGTAGACCCCGAAGCATCATACTTCTTTGAGCTGATAGAGGCAGACCAAAGGTTTCGTCAAGCGCTCCCGAAGAACGGGGATCCCATCCGTGGGCTTCATAGCGAGCACATAAATCGAGAGGGCCTTCTTTTTTACCAACAAGAAAATTACCGGACATACTCGCTCCGCCAGAAAGGTCGAAAACAAGAAAGGGAACATGGGAGCCCGTCGCAGCCCAGGTATTATTAGAAAACAGAGAAGGAAGTAGAAGGCCCCCTCCTGCCATCATACCAAATTTAATAAAGTCTCTTCGAGTCTTTGGTTTTTTGTGTAAATTTAAAAAATCAATTTTTTTCATCATATCTCTCACATTTTAGTTTTTTATATATATGAATTCTGGGTGCATTGTTAAAAGGAGACAGGTTGAGAAGACATCTAAATCTCCACTACTCAAATAAATTGCAATTTCAATTTCACTCGTCGTTGGCTTGCGCCCCAAAATTCGCTGGTAGGTTGAATCTATATTTAGATCTGGTCCTTCTAAAAATTCCATGATGTCACAACCAAATCCTGCGAGTTTCGCCATCGAGTCCTTAGCGGCATAAAACTCACTGAGTTCTCCTTCGCGAGGTAGGTTCAACTTTAAGGATTCAAATAAAGGTCTGTAGTCGTACATTGAAACATTTAAAACCTGAGAGAGTTTTAATACATATTGGCGACCATTCAGAATGCGAGGCTCTCTTTCGATCAAGCCGGCACTCGCAGGTAAGGAAACCGCGAAAACAAAAAAGCATAAATAAATTATTCGCATAGGGGACTCCTTACTATGTCTTTAATTAGATTTAGAAATCGATACTCACCCACTTCAAAGCGAGTTGCTAGACTTTGAACGACCTGAGCAATGGCGTCGTTTTGCACAAAGTCCATCGGGAGATCGCAAAATTCAGCTGCAGTTTTTTGCACCATACAGCGACTAAATTGCTCAGAATTCACAATCATATGGGCAAACTCGCCCACACCGCGACCTGTAGTTGGAGTGCGCCAACCAAAACGCTCTTGATGGACTGGAGTTACGAGTGGGTTTTCCCAGTGGTCGGATACTATTTGTAATCCACCATAGCCCCTCGAATTGCGGTTATACTTTTCGGAAACCTCTTGCAAAAGCATCATCCGATTATTTTGATAATCTTGATAGGCAAAAGCCGGTCTTTGCCCATCGAGTGGCGCGTGACAGGCACTGCATTCTTCTTGAAAAACTTGGGGGTGATCGCCCGGAACCCGATCGATATCCTGGCCAATAAAGAAGGTATCGAGACTGGCATCCTTATAGGATTCAATTTTACTACAGAGAAAAATATCGTAAATACCACGGATCGGCTTTCTATTGGTTCCATCTTGTATGAACTCCTCACCAAACTCGGGAGTGGTAAACAATCCTTCGTACTTGCCATCGTCATAGGATATTTCGGTAAAGGGGTCTCCTGTAAATAGACGAAATTCACTGGGGAGATTAGAAAATCCATCGAGAGAGGCGAGTGTGAAAGCTAATTGAGCCAATCTCGGTGTTACAGGGTTTGCCGTTTCATTGCTGACGATCCAAATGGGCTGATCAAACAGGGATCGAAAATCAATATTCTGTACAATTCCCAGGGCAATGGCCGCCTGATAGGTTCCGATAGGTCCGTATGGGTCAGCTGACTCCACGGATAACCTTGAAACCAAGGTCAAAATTCGATTATCCAAAAAATTGCTATCAGTAAAAGCTTTTTCAAAGACCTGCTCATACTCAAGGCCCTCGAGGTCACCGACTGCCGGAAGCCCAGTCAGCCTCTGGTACATCAACCCATTAGAAATCTGAGCTCGAGCGACCAAACTCAAACTGATCAGAACGAATACCACGAATACTTGTTTCAAAAAGTTCACGACTGACCTCTCTACTGTTGAACGCGGTAAAGTCTTGAGTTGATAAAATTTCCGCCATTAAGACTCCCACCGATCAGCCGAAAGAGAAGGTCAGCTACGAGGCCGGCAGTGGCATTAGCATATGGGTCAAGGCTGGAATCAAAGCGACTGAGGTGCCAGTTGTTGGCGACAAGTTCCATACAAGTCGTCTGAACGTACTGCCCACTTCGATAATCATAGGCTTCACAAGACTCAATGAGTCGCACTGTCGTGGTAAAACTCAATCGCGCATCAAGGGCACCAAACAATCCATCAAAGCCAAAGGAATAAAACAAATCGACAACGATTTTTTTACCTTTGTCTTCAACAGATATCTTATCGACGTTAAGATTTTTAACGATGTCTAAGCCTGGACTGCGCTGGAGTAAAAGCTCCATGTATTTGTCAGCAAATGGCTGCGGCTCAGTGACTGTCGTACTGAAACGATACCGAACCTTTGCTTTGATATCTTCGACACCGATTACATTTCGCGAGGTGCGAATACTAAATTCAGCATTACTACCGTCTTGAAGAACTTGATAGTAAGATGTTGAGAAGTTGCCCGTAAACCGAGGGTCTATCTCAACAGACTCTTGAGCAAGAGAATTAATAGAAATAAAAAATAAACACCATATCCCAACCCACCTCAACATAGCAGAGACCAACATCGGGTCCTCCTTCGTAGTTTAAGTGGGTAACCTGGCGCCATACTAGCCGCGACCTTGATTTTAAATAAGGCCTTCGCAACTAAAACCGCGACAAAAATGAAAAAACCCAACTCAATGAGCTGGGTTTAATATCACTTTCAATTTAAATATGAAACTATATGGAATTATCTAGATACCAACGAATGGCATCGGCCTTTTCCGAAGCCGTTAATCCGTCATCAAGATCTAGTTCCGCTTCGAGAAACTTCATGGCCGGTATCCCCGTACGGATCGCCGTTTCGATTTGAGCAGCACTGGATCCAGTCTTGTGACCATGACAGGATGTACAGTTAAATTGATCGTTGTAGATCCGATCGGCATCGATGGCTTTAAAGCTCAATCGTCCATCTGCAGAATTGAGATTATCGACAATGTAGTCCTCAGCCGTTATTAACTCCTGGGTGATTTCACAATCGTAAGATTGACCCGTTAATAATGGGAAAGGAGCATTGGTACAGTTGAGACCGTTAGCCGCGAAAGGTTGGTGCTCCGCAGAGTCTTCATTGATGATTTTTAGAGTTTGACCAACATAGACGACTCCACGAGCGGGATCTCCTGAAGACTGCAGCCATCCATTACTTCCCCAAGTTCCACCGCCAGTGCCATTGAGAACTCGGTAAATTCGTACGGGTCCTTGGTCACCATTACCACCAGGATTCGTATCGATAAAACCTAGGTTAATCGTCGAAATGTATTCGCTCCCATTGTCAAAAAGAGCTGTTATTTCCAATCCGAGCTGACCCCAAGTTGTACAAACAATCTGAGCTTGATCTTTCACGCCCTCATCTTCAAAAACCTGGATATCACAATTAGCCCCTCTAAATAGAAGGTCCCATGAAACAATGGCTCCATCTAAAAGATTGCGGTCAATCCTAATATTATAGGTCTTACCTGTTTCGAGTAAATTGACATTAGTGATATTCGACCAGTCTGCGGCGTAAATTTCAGCCTTTAACTGATTGGTACTAGCACCAGAATTACTATCGCCTTTTTTACCCTCAAAAAGTTCATCGATCTCAGCACACCCGGTTGCCAAAAATGCGATGAGGAGAATTCCAAGTAACTTCTTCATTGGGACCTCCTAGTTCGCCACAAGCGCAGCGAACGCTAGCTGCAGCTCGGTTGAAGGTGAAACGGCTGACTCAAGAATTATACTATCTAGTGAGAGAGTCCCTTCATTACTAGATTCAGAAGTCCAAGCGGGAATTTCCATATTGACCCCACGGTAGAGTGTCGCAATATCAACTTTAGAACCATTAATATAGACTGTGACATCCCTAACAATAATTCCGTTGGGGCCTGTGCGAATTCTTGGATTTGAAATGACATAATAGCCACCGGCATCAGCACGAATATCTAAGAAGAGAAAAGCTCCACTCATTCCGCTCACTGATGGCGAAAGCGAATCAGAAAGGTTCCAGACAAGAGTTTCTTCATCGCCAAGATCGAGATTGAGGATTTTTGCTTCTGTTTGAGTACCGGCTACGATTCCAGAAGTACATCCTGATAAAGTCGCATCATAGTTGTCGTGGGCGAGAGTGGCTTCACTTTCGATAGCACTTCCCGTAACACCAGGTGCATGACTATCAGAAATAGCATTATTATAAACCTTCTCAATTCCCGAGTTGCCCATGGACGAAAATTCACCCCAGGCAAGACTCACACTGGACTCCGCGAATTTAGTTTTACCTGAACCGCCATTAGTATGACAACCAGCACAGTTTTTTACTAAGAATGGATGAACATCCTGAGCAAATGAATCATTGAGCGCGCTCACACATGCAGCTGTTAACTGCGAGCTTCCGACGGCACCATCTGTGTGGTGCTTCGAACAGCCTGTTATGGCTACAGCACTCAAAACCATAAGTGATGTTATATAAAAGCCAAAATTTCTCACGTCTACCCCAACCCTATACCTAAAACTTAACGATATAATCCAAATCATCTTGCGACAGAGCAAATGAATCCAAAACCTCATCTGCTAAGACTTGCCAATCTGCATCGCCAGAAAATTTTAAATATCTATAAAAGAACGCGAACGTTGCTAACTCTGGAGCACCCACTGGGGTTGCATCCACAGCCGCCTGACCATCGCGATTTCTACCTGAACCAAACTCACCCAATTGCGTATCAATGGCACTCAAGTCTTGAGTTGGGTGATACATAAAGATCAAAGCACTTCCGCCAGAACCTCTATCGCTGGACCAATCGTCGCCGTAGTTGGTACCACTCGTACCAACAGCTCCATCAGAAGTAATGAAAACGACGAGTGGTTGTCCTAAAACAGAAGCCGTTCGCAATGCTCCACCGACAATTTGACCAGCCGCTCGATCTCGAGGATCGGTTACATTTGTTCGATCGTTATTGTGGTAGTCAAATCCACCTAAATCAATTCCTGCCGTCGCCGTCCAACCGCGAACGGCTGAGTTAGCGATAGCGGCATAGGAATGAACAAGATTATCATTTGTAATGAAATTCACATTGGGACGAGCCGCTCGGACATCGGCCCAAATCGTATTCAACTCTGGAAAGGCAGCATCGGTATATGGATCCACCGCAGGAGCAGGAGCCGTCTTTTGACAATAATTCTTGCCCGTCGCATCTCTAAAAAGTCTCTTAAACATTTCAAAAGTGCCTGTACCAGTGGAACTGACAGTTTCACTTTGTGAAGGAGATAAACTCGAAAGAGTTCTGGCAATCGCCGTCTTTTCAGTATCGCTAAGGACCACGTTTTTGTTTGATGGCGTTTCTGCTGCCGAATTACCCATGGCTCTATAAAGATCATCAATTCGATTCACGACAAGTGGAGCTGCCGGAATTTCTCGCCCAGCAATATCCTGTCTAACACCAGCTAAAGTCGATGTATTTCGTGTTGATAGATGGGGATAGACTTGGTGTTTAATAGAACGAATTGACGCCGCTTTTTGAATGAGTCCCTGGGGACCAAACTTATTATTTGTTCCCGTATCATCCATGCTTGCAACTACCATAGCTGTCGCTGAAGTCTGGGCTAACACCGCAGCACCCGCAATCTCACGGATTCCGCGAAAAAATTGACCACCCGTTGTTTCGTCAGCCGCATTTCTTACCACGGGAAACGGATTAGCAAACATGGTCTGATCGACAGTACCGCCACCAGCGAAGTCACTTGGCACTCCATTTCCGAGTCCCAGACGTGAATAACTATTTAAAAATTCAAGATTGGATTCTTCATTTCTCTGACTCAAAGGCAAGTTAGGGTCAATAGTTCTACGTGCATAGAAATTACCAGTGAGACCCGCTCCTCCAGAGAGGTTTACTTGCAGAAACCCAGGCCACTGAAGAGTTCCTGAAAGAATATCAGCACAGTTGATCGTACTTTGCGCCACACCATTATTTGCTAAGAAGGTCAGCAAAGAAGGTGCTACCACCGTAGCAGACGCCGCGAGCATTCCTGTTTTCAAGAAGTCTCTGCGCGACCGAGGACGATCGTGATCAGCATGAAAAAACATCTGTTTATCTTCAGCAATCTTTCTGAGATCGCTTTCTTTAATATCCGAAAATTTGATAAGTTCTTTTTTCTTAATAGCCATTTCCCCAACCCCTCTTACTGTCTTACCGAATCAAATGATGAAGCTATTGTAGTACAAGCAATGATTGCGGCTCGATATCCTTTGTTGGCTGCGCCAGCATCTAAGGTCGTTTGAATTAGTGCCATAATCTCAGTTTCTTCAGTTGCGGAGATATCTCGCCCCCAAAGAGTGCGAGCTAATCTCTTAACAGCTCTCTGATAACGAATCTTCGGTGAATATGCTGCAGAATAGTTTGAAGTCGTATACTCATAGTCCGCGTTGACTCGAGAAGCGTCAGCACCACCAGGAGCTGCATTTTCTAACCAAATCCCACGGAAATAATGTCGATTATCTTCGACTTCGCCATCGACAATTTGCAGGCGTCCTCTTTCAAGGTCGAATACCAAGTGTTCACAGGCCGCCTCAGATAATTCAGTCATCACATTAAGATAACCACCTGTAATCGTGTCGTAGTTTCCAGATTCTGAAAGGAGCAATCTGGCACTCTCAGCACGATCATACATATTATCGATCTGACCGGAGTTCTTCAAACCGAGCGAGTTTACAAGGTTATTGGCAACTTGCTCGCCATGAAGAATTCGATCCGTTTTATAGGCACTTGTCGCCGTCGCTTGATTTCCTACCGAGTCTTTAACCTTCTGCTCAGAACAAGCTACCGCGAAAGCAACAATAATGATTAGAGTTAGAAGTTTGAGTGATCTCATAGGTCAACTCCTAGGCAAATTCTGTTGAGAGCCAGTTTCTTATAGAGGTAACTCAATGGTCTTTGGTTAAGACCGTCAAAACTTGCTCCCAAGCTATCAACTACAGCCATTTCTTCATCGGTCTGAGGAGCACGTCCACAGGCTGATTGAAAAGCATGCTTGGCCCAACACGAATTATAGGCTCGACTTTCCGCAATCATTTGCGCAAGGTCGCTCATTCCAGAGCCCTTTGTATAGCCTCTCCAACCAAATTGAGAAGCATTAGCGCCATAAATGGCCTGACTGTCATAACTGTCATCGCTCACTACAAAGAAAAGATCGGGATTCGTATCGCCATTGCGATTCATTTTGTCTTGAATCGATGTCAGGCTATATCTATAGAAGTTGTTGTTAAAATCAACTCGAGCAAAAGCGCCGCGCATAGAATCCATAGGTGCGTGGCACCCTTTACAAGTAATGTGATATTTCTGTGGATCATTACCAGGCTTTCGATCAACATCACGACCGACAAATCGATCACTGACAGTATTGTCGGCCCAATCTGTAATGGGCTTACATAGGAACTGTTCAAATGACATTTGCACCATTCTACGGTTCGTACCGGCGGTAGCATGGGCTTCCATAAAAGCTCTAGACGTGATCACACCTGCGGGATCGATGGCCGGTCTGGCGCGGCTCTGATCGAGAAGATCGATAATCTGCTGCCCGTCTTCTTTTTTCAACACATGGTACATCGAAAGCTGATGATCATTGATTTGTTCATAATGACGATTACTTCTTAAGATATCATTGACCAAACTATTGCGATTCACCGAGGGCCTCTTAGTTGGACTTAACTTGTCCAAATCAATGCGGTAATAGAAATTACCGGTTACAACGTCGGCAACGTCTAAACCATCGCGGGCAATACCCACAATAGTGGCGATACAATCATTGACTTCAGTGCGGAAAGTAACGTCTCTGGAACAGATTCTAGCGGCCATATCTCGAACTCGAATATTATAATGAAGTGGATCCTTAAGAGCGACATCTACAGCTTTACTGAAGTCACCCTTCTTTATATAGATCTCCATTCGCTTTAGACGGTCATCACACATAGGTACGGTTGTACCAGTTAGAGCCATCCAAATTGAGCGAGCTTTCTGAATTTCCTCACTCAAAGGAGTATCAATGTCCTCGAGACACGAGTTCGGAATAACTTGATAGGTTTGTGCGCTTACATTAATAGAGATTGTGAGTATTGAAAACGCTATGATTTTAGTAATCAAAGATTCAATTTTGTACACAATAGACCCCCAAGACAACCTGATTCAAAAAGAATCATAAATAGTAAGTGCAAACTGCCTACCAACTCGACAACTCACTAAATAGCTTACAGCTGTCGATATTTTTACAGTGCGAAGGTCTTATACGATTATGTTAAAAAGTAGTTTCAGAATAGGACGTTCTCTTTGAAGTCACTGTTAAATATGCGACTTTACAAGGATTGAGCGACCCGAGCCGAGAACGAGCGGATCACTTGCTGTTTCAAAAAGGTATTCAATCCAAGCACTTTTCGTGCTTTCGTCCAGTTCGTTGAAAAGTTTGTCATTTCCCCCGATCCCCGGGTCTTGAGAGAATAGAATTTCTAAGTTCAAATCGTTCTCATCGTGGATTGAAATGATCTGTTCGAGATTAAAGAAATAGCCCCTGAAACTTCCATCCTTAGGGTGGCTGTAATTGCGACCCTTTTGCCAAACTGATACAGCATCCTTGTGATTGTTCACAATCCAGTTGGGATATTTGTAGAGCATATAAGAGACTAAACCTATTCGCGTTAGAAAACTCGAGTAGATTTGACCGTTCGGCTTCAACAACCCCTTGCAGTCCCCTAAAAGCTGACTGCGCTCTTTACTGTTTTGTAAGTGGTAGAAAGGGCCCATTACAAGAATTGCATCAAACTGGGAATCGACCAGAGCAGTGACTTCTCTGGCGTCACCTACGATATGCTCGATTTTTTCGGTGAGACCCACTTTCTCGGAGACTTCAATTGATGTTTGCGAGAGTTTATCCGACAACTCAATGGCTGTGACCTGATGTCCCTGCTGAGCGAGGTAGGTTGTATAAAAACCCGCGCCCGCTCCTAGCTCTAAAATCGATGACCCCGGCTTTAGGTTGCGATCGAAAAACCGTCGAGTCATTTCAAACTCGAGTTGCTGGCTTTGCCAGCGATCGATTTCATTTTGGCTTTCGTAGTATTTGCGAATGTCTTCGATGACTTCTTTTGCCATAGCTCTACTCTATGGGATGAGCTCAGCTATGGCTAGTCTAAATCATCAATTAATCGCCGGGAAATTCGGAATCTTATACATCTCGTACTGGTCATACTTCAAACCAAGAATTCCGCTCTTCTCTGTGTAGGGAACCTTTTGGTAGGAGTGAAAGAGGTAACCTTTTGAGTTGGGGTCGTCCTCTGGAACCGCAATATAGTACATCAATACGACATTTTCTCCAGCACCATGTCTCAAGCGCTCGATGGGCGTCGAAGTATCTGGAACCTCTAAAGTCGGATAAAGTGCTAACTGACTTTGGTTAAAGTTATAGCAATTTTCTCCCTCCATATTAACTCCGGCATAGAGCAAAGAAGCATCGTAGCTATTAGCATCAAAGCGTTCCGGAAATCTTGGATGCCTGTGCTCCGTCATAAGATCTTCACCGGTTATTCCACCCGAAAAGCGCTCCAGAATATTGAGGTAGTTGACCGCTGAAGCTCTAATTCCAAATTGGTAAAACTCTAAACCATCAAGGAAACCATCACCATCAGAATCGGGGTTGGTTTTATCAGCAGTACCACCGGATGCATTACGCATTTGTTCAGTCCACTGAGGAGTCGGTCCGTTCGCATTATTATCATTGAGCATCATTTCTTCACAAGGGTTCACTAAGTCAAAGTCTTCATCATCGACTCCGAAGGTGCAGTTACCCAGTCGATCACCCGTAGGAAGAAGTTGAAATTTGTAAACAAACTTATCACTATAGGCCGCATGAATAGAATTTCGATTTCTTGGGTCCAGTTGCTGCCCCTCGAGAGCGTTTTGGTAATTCTCATTAATCCAAATCTCGTCTTTATCACAAAGGCCGTCGGCATCTGAATCGACGCCAACCGTTCCGTCCAGACAGAAGCCAGAATTTAGATTGACGATTCCCATTCGTTTAATAACCATGGCTTTCTTGCGTATACCCACTCGAACTTCATCGAAATCGATGGTGTCGTTATTTTCCATGTTCGTAAAGGAGCCACCACCGGCTTCTGCCAAATAGCGAAGCCCTAGTGCCTCGATCACAGTATCAGCAGCACCTGGGGTGTAAAAAGCAGTACTCAAGAAAATCCGATTGGGCGCAATAGAAATAATGTCTCTAACTGCCCGTACGTAAGGGTCCGTAGGACTGTTTTGCACGTAATCCGTCGGGCCATCAGTGGGTCTCCCATCAGACATAAAGAAAATATTGTATACGGAATCTTCTTGGGGATTAGTGATCATGTCCGCTTCAATAGTCTGCTTGGCAATGCCCAGTGCCGTTAAATAAGGCGTCTGTCCATTGTCAGGATCGTTTCGATAGGTGTTAATTGCCGTTTGCATCTGATTAGAATCCCCAAATGCAGGAGACCCAGAAACGGGATCAATAATGTAAGAATTCGCTTCGTCACCATTAAAAGAAATGAGTCCCCACCGATAGTATTGGTCGGCGCGAAACTGATCGAGAAAGCGTTGAATATTGTCACCACGTCTTATGTCGTTTGGATCATTATTACCATTACTTCCAGATTTATCGATGACAAAAAGAATCTTATTATATCGAGTAAAATCATCAACCGACACGCAGAACGAACCCTTCGAAGAAAATACTTGAGTTGAGTCGATACGATTGAGATTCACTTTCGAACAGGCTTGACCCAGTCCGATCGTTACGATTAATAGCAGAATCGTATTTATAAAAGTCTTTCTTTTATGTCTCAATGACATATTCATATGTCCTCCCCCGGACAACTTACATACGGTTTTTAGATCGTGATACCCGCTTTTCCGCCACTGAAGCTGGTACTCGACCTGAAGGCCGCTTCCTACTTTTTGAGACTTTTCCTTTTATTTTCCGTTTACGGTCTGCTCTTTGAAGATTCCTAGCTCCTGTTGAACTAGGCTGTCTTCTCCTTATTACCTTACCTTTAATATTTCTAGAGTTAGACTGTTTTACTAGCTTTCTCTTTGAATTCTTTTTTAATTGTGATTGCTTCCCAACCCTTCGCTTAATTAAAGGAGACTTGGACAGAGCCTTCTTTGATTGAGTCTGGGTGGACACAACTAAGCGAGGATTGGGTGCAAACACTTTAATTTCTTTACCTTCAAATTCGCCCATTGCCTCCGGCGCAATAGGCAGAACATCCTCTTCACCTAGAGCACAAATTGGAAATAATAAGCAAATTAATAGTATCTTTAGTTTCATTTAATTTCTCATTGCCGTTTTCTGTGACTTCCCTGAAAACTTTCTTACAGCAAAGTTAATCTCTAACCATTGTTCAGTAATGAGTGCATTCATTACCATTTTTATCTTCTTACTCTCAACACCCGTATCCGCCTGGATATTGACAGCACCTCTAAATTCTTTACCTGGATTTTCGGCGTCATGCTTTTGCTTTACATAGCGAAGCACTCTTCTGACTCTCAATAATGTTTCTAGGTCGTTATCTTCGATAGAAACTTTTTTACCTATAACCGTGTCAGGCATTTCCAATAAAACACGATCCTCGAGAACCGAAATCAAAGGCAGGCCTTCGAGAGGAGCCGCGTTTTCAGCCCGTGGCAATTTGACTTCGTCCTTTTGATTAAAAAACACATCCCCTTGCTCTGAAAAATTCATGATCAAGAAAATAACTAACATCGAAAGCATGTCGATCATCGAGGTCAAGGGCAATGGAGGAGTACTCTTGGCTGCCTTTTGCGCTTCCTTTCTGGCGCGAAGTCCGTCTAAATCATATTTTGGTTTAATATGATTACCTGGAGCTTCTATTTTACTTTTTATAGGTCTAAAGTTAATAGCCATTACTGTGTACTCACTCCTACATCTGGAAACCCACCCGCTACGAGAAGGTCCATCATTTCGATCATCTGACCATAGTCCACACTGTTATCTGTGATTAAAACGACATCCTTCTTCTTTGGATATCGCTGTTTCCAAAGAGCTAAGCGCTCTTTAATTTCTTCTCTATCAAAATCTTTAACGATGAATGGGTAAATCTGACCATCTTCATCGAGCTTTAAATTAATTTCTTTTGGTTGAATAAGTACCGAAAGCTTAATCTGCTTCTTCTTCTCGTCCTCGGGGGGAGTTGACTCAGCAGCTGTGACACTATCCGTTTTGGTCTTAAAGGATTCCAAGTGATTCCATGCAGCGGTGACAATCAGCAAGATCACTAGCATCGCAAATAAACCTATGAATGGTGTGAGGTCAAGATCCTCAGTCGTGTTCTTTCTAGCCAACTTTCTTCATCCCTTTAATCTTGTGTTGATTAGCAATAATAAAGTTCAAAGTCGCAACAGACACCTCTGATACGTCATCACTAATGGCCTGAGCCTTAGCACTGAGGTAACCATAAGCACCCAGTAAAGGAATCGCGACAATCAATCCACCAGCCGTGGTGTTCATGGCGATGGCGATTTGTGAAGTTAAATAGGCACTCTTTTCGGAGGCTGAAACGGTGGCAATTCCGTCGAAAGCTCCAATCAGACCAGCTACCGTACCGAGAAGCCCAAGAAGAGTTGCAATATTCGCCAGAGTCGAAAGAAAACCAATTCTTTTTTCGAGACTTGGAATTTCTCTAAGTGCAACGGCATCCATTGAAGTCTGTACATCACTCGCATCACCACCATTTACAATGGCATTAAGTCCCGAGTGAATTATATTAGTCATTGGCGTTTTAACGTTAGAAACGAGGGCCAAAGCCTGCGAAATCTGTCCTTTTACAATAAATCCATTGAGACTCGTCATTAGCTGTCCCTTACTCACTCGAGTTGCGGCCGCTAAAACGAAAAATCGCTCAATGGCGATAGCCAAGCCAAGAAATGAACACGCCACAAGTGGCCACATCCACATCCCACCTTCTGCAAACTTTTCTCCTAACATTTCAATCATCTTGTCACCCTTTGTTTAAACCTATAAATCCACCCTAGAGACGTCCAAATGGGAATCCAATTGAAGGCAATGTGGATTCTCCATTTTTAGCTTTAGGAAACTTCATCTTTTTAAATACTGAGAAGACACATCCATTGAGAGCGTCTCCTTTACCAACATTTGATTTCTTCACTTTTACATTTTGAACTTTACCAGAGGCGGTAATCAGCCATTCGTATTCAACTCTTCCAGCTAAATTAGGCTGTTTCATAAGTGATAATTCATAGCAGCGCTGTATCTTACTTAAGTGCTTTTTAACAATATCCATTACGATTTTTCGAGAAAGACCTTCTTCTCTTTCGTTGAGTTCCATCAACTCAGGGACTCCAACAACAGTACCGGTTACTCCTCTTTGACCAGCTGTACCTTTGATTCCTTGAACACCATATCCAGTTCCTGAACCAAAGCCTTTTCCGGGCTTCCCAACGGATTGCATTCCGCCAGCGACTAATTTTCCTGATTTAGACTTAAGGGCTCCGATCACTGATTTCGTAGTCAGATTTCCTTTGGCCCCACCGGCATTCTTATTGATGTTGACGGCTATGGGCTTGTTCATTGCCAAACTTCGACTACTCTTCGAAATGGCTCCAAGCGCAGCTAAGACACCAACGTTGTCCATTGCAGGACGTGGCGCTTTAACCTTTTTATTGGGTTTAGCCTTAGCGACTATTTTCAACTTCTTATTGTATTTAAGCTTCTTAATTGGCTTTTTCTTAGCAATTTTCTTTTTAGGCTTTTTAGGTTTCTTTTTTGCCACCGGTTTAGGTTTAGGTGGCTCTTTCTTAGCAACCGGAGTCGGTGCGGGAGTTGGCTCTGGCGTCGGCTTCGGCTTTACTTCTTCGATTTTTATGGTTGCATATCGAACTGGCTCGTCTTTCTTTTTCTCCTCTGCCGTTGGCGCAGCCAATAGGGCAACGAGAACAAGAAAACAGTGAAACATTAGTGATGAAAGTGAAATTTCTTGAAATCGAACATCCTGACTCGCCATTCTTCCTTTAAATAACTTAGGAGGAGCGGGAACCCAGCGAAGATGAACCATTAGGTCACCCTCGAGTCCAATTCGTAGAATTTCATCAGATCTCAGTAAGAAAGCTGCGTTAGGACCGTCCTTTCGTGCCTTTTTAGTCAAGAGAAGGTCGTCCATCGATACATCTACCGAATCCTTCTCCACAAAAGACTTCCAGGTCGCAGGAATTTTACACTGGAGAGATTCTCCATCAAAATAAGCAATGTTAATTTTCTTAGGAAGGACATCAACATCAACTCCGTAACCGCCATCCTTACTCGGTCGAAGAGTTACGGTATCTCCTGGATAGAAGAGTTGGTTGCTAATAAGTGTATCTTTCCAAAGAACTGTGGCCTCGACGACTTTACCGTGAGGAGAGTTCAATTTCTTGATGCTGTCCAAATCAAGAACTGAAAGTCCCGAACGATTAATTGGCTTCGAAGCAAAATCCTTAAGTCTCATTCGAGACGTTTTTGAATCATAATCTGAATACATGCTCGGCCGAGATTGTGCCGGCTCCGGAGAGGATGGCTTGGGAACGCCAAGACCCTCTACATGGGGCTGCTCTAACCCTACGATAGTGTCATTGCTATGAATCTCTAAATCATTAGTGGGCGTAACATCTGTATTGACCAATTTATCAGGAATTCGCACTTGGATTTCAATATCGCTATAAGTGATATCGAAATTGACGAATTTTTCTGATTGTTTCTGGTGGTTTTTTACAAATTCGACGAACCATTGATTGTCCCGGAAAACGAAATCGTAGTTCGCATCCTCAAGGTCCGATCTTTTAGGTATATAGATATCGCAATGTGCTTCGTGTCCAACTCGCACATGCGTCTTATCGATTAGTTTGTCAAAAATCAGGTAGCTTTCGTGGTACATGAGTACGCGCAAAGCAAACCCCTCAACCAAAGTTTTCAATGTCCACCCCTAGGCTATTCCTATCGGACTAAAGTCCTGAAACTGTAGGGGGAGTAGTCACTTTTTTTTCTCGTTTGGGAGTGTCGAAATAATTATCGACAGTCAAGCAGGGCAACACCGAATCTATTTGAGAGAGTTAATATAAGGATGCGAAATATCTAATTTTTTCGAAATCTTTTTCGCTTTTGAAACATGCTGTTTCGCCTTCTTCAATTGGCCAAACTGCTGGTACAAGGCAGCCATTCCCCAAAGTGCTGTAGAACTTTTTGACGACTTCTTCAACGAGGCCTGAAAAAAATGATGAGAATCCGAAAATTTATTTAAATAAAGATAAATGACCCCCTTCAGGGCCAACAATTTTGCATTATCCGGAGCGATTTCTAGGGCTCGATCGAGGATGGCAAGACCCATTTGATAGTCCTTAGCTTCGACGTGAACGCGACTCAGTTCGATTAGGGTTCCTATATCCCGTGGCTTATCCAGCAAAGATCGGCGCAATCGAGAGGCTTCAGCGATGGCTAAATCACCCGCTTTTGCCGGAGATCCAAGGGCTTCTATCTCCGTAACCTTCTTCTTTCCACCCGAGAGACAACCCTTGGTAAAGGCCGTAAAAATATTATACTTTCTGCTCACCTCGATACACTGGGTAAAGTATCCAGCCGCCGCTTCGGCATACTGACTCGATTGCTTTTTTAATTCCCTCTTATAGAGAGCGACTTGTTTCTTTGGAAATCCCTTGGGAATGGGTGAATTGGCAATAAACTCTGCAAAATTCAGGTATGTTTGCCCCAAGCTATAAAAAGAAGCAACGGTCCAAGTTCCATCGCCAAGACCGATCACCTTTTGAAAGGTCTGAGTCAGCTCTTGCAGAAGTTGCGCCTTTCTATTTACAGCTGCGGCCTCGTTTCCTCTTCTGATTTGAACCGCATCAAATTCACGAAGGGTACCAAGTGAAACGATGTAGAGTGAATGGGCAATCATCGTTTTTTCTTCAACTGACTTCGAACTACTTTGACTCACCTTTTTAAGAAGTGGCAGGGCCTCTCTCGTTTTTTGCAAGCGATAGGCGGCAAGACCACGCCAATAGACACTCTTTAGACCACCAACATTAGTAGCACTACGCAAAAGACTCGACCAATCTTGTGCAAGATAATGGGACTCAGCAACTTCATTATTCTGCCCCAGCCGTTTAAAATTGGTCGCCGCAAAACGATAGTCACCCAGAGATTTTCTAAATTGGGCAGCTGTTAGCAAGAGCTCTTTGGCTTGCCTGTCGTTAGGATATTTATTGTAAAAAACTTCAAAATAGAGTGAGGCTCTGCGCAAGTCAGCATTTAGCAACGACAACTGACCCAGCTGGGTTACCACCTCTTTGGCGTATTTAGATTTCGAGTGGTTTGCTAAGAGCTTTTCTCCCACAGCAAAAGCTCTCTGATCTTTTTTTGCCTTGAATGTTTGAAAGGCTTCAAAGAGAGCCTTATCACCGACTTCACTCCCCTTATATTTTTGCGCCAGCTTAAGAAGATTTTTACCGTATTCAGTGGGATCATCATTATCGTCTTGAACCTTGCGAATCTCGGCTTGCTGAAGAATTTGCTGTAAGGTATTTCTGACGCTAGCTATTCGAATCGATTTATTTTTAATGAGGGTTTTCACCTGTTTAATGAGACCATCAATGTCTTCTTGTTGGCGATAGGTATCGATCAATAGGTTTACGACGAGAGACAACGAGGAATTATTTGGGAAAAGGCGAATGAAGGCTCTAAATGTTTTTTGGGCTTTATCAAAAGACCTTTCGTCATAATAGGTCTGCCCAAGGTTAAGGATAATACTCGGAGTTGAATTGTCTTTCTTGAATCGCTTAAGAAAGCTAATTCCCGATTCTCTAAGTCCTTCCCGGGCTTCAGTAATTTCAAGACGGCTGAGATCCAGTGTCGCCTTTAAAGCCAGAGAATAGGACTCAATTGAAGACTTTAGTAAACTCTTCTTCATCTTGCTACTATTAACTCGTCTGGCAAGGTCACCATATTCTTTACCCGCGTTTATATAGTCCTTTATATTAAAAAAGCTCTCAGCAAGGTTCAGTCTCACTTTTGCCGAATACTTAGAACCATCAAAAGCATTGAGGTATGACTTATAGGCAGCAATTGCCATAAGATAATCGAACTCTTTACCCGTTTCTCTAGCTTGTTTCTGTAAGCGCGTAGCGATATCACGAGCAAATATCTCATAATCATTGTCGATCTTCTTTTTCTCTTGTTCAGTATAGACCCGCGAATATCGTGCTCGAATCGCTGTTTTTGCAATTTCCCGAACAAAGCCATAAAATGGCCAATCCCTTTGGGAATTACGAAAGGTTTTATAGACTTCAGGTACAAAAGTAACACGGCTATCGAGATCTGGAGAGAGTCGCAAAAGTTCAAAATAAACACGAGTCGCCAAAGTATTTCTCTTTTTAAGAACCAGTCTTCGCGCCAATTTAGACATGACCTTCAAATACATCTGCAATGTCGGCGATAGTCTTCTAAAGTATTCAATGACCTCATGACGACCTTTGCCCATCTTTATAAACTCAGCTCTAGTAATCTCACTGTATGGCCATACCATAGCTAAAAGGGCGTCTTGTTTGATATCTGTCTTCTTATAAAGATCCGGAAGTTCAGATAGATCGAGCTCCGCATAGTCAGTTAAAACTTTTTCGAAGGCATAAAAGGCGTTCTTGAAATAGCGCAAATTGATGTAGCACCATCCAGCTCGATAACTCGCTAAAGCTGTAAAGGCCGTAGTCTTTCTTTTAAGAAGATCCTTAAAATGACCGAGCGCTTTGCGAATATTCTTCTGAGTATTAAACTCGTAGTCTCCCAATATAATTTTACTCTCGGGATAAAACTCACTCTTAGGGTATTCTCTCGTAAGGCGCGAATAAGTAGCAATCATCTGATCGAATTGACCCAGCTCTCTAAATTCGTGGGCCATATAAAACAAAGCTTTGTCGGCGTATTTAAGTTTTGGAAACCGTTCGACAATAGATTGGTAGGTCTCAATGGCCTTGAACTTGGGTTTCTTTTCGAGGGTGAAGTCGACTTCCTCTAATGGAACTCCTTCGTTTTCTTTTAACTTAATTTGATACTGGTAGCGGCTCTTTGATACATAAAACTCGGCGAGCATAAAATAAAGGTCTGGAAGGAAGCGAACATCCTTTATCTCTTGAATTCTCGCCCTCGTCTGTTCAAGCTTAGTGTCGACTTTCTCAAGGTCACTTTCTAGCTCATCCACAGACATAGTATCCGTTTGTCCAAAAACACAGACGCTAAAAAGGAAAGTTAGTATTAGAGAAAACCATTTACTTTTTATCAAAACACTTACTCTTTATTAGAACTTTGTAATCTTTAAGCTCATCGAGCCACTTTTCGCGATCCACTGGCCAGTAAAAGCGATCAAAACTCGTCGTCGGCTTCTCCTCTGAAGCATAGGGCTTTTCATTGGTTATCGCAGCAATTCTCAGGGCATCAAGTTTGGCCGTATATTCTAGAAATAGAATTTGCTCTTCAATATCGAGAAGCTCATTGGCAACCCCGCGGGCACTACTTTGAACTTCAATGTTAAGTGCTTCTTGAATTTCAGACTCCAAAAGCCCTAGCTCATTCACTAATCCTTTATATTGGGTAAAAGATTTGCTCAGCTCTTTGAGGGTATTCTTTTCTTTTCGCACTTGAGAGGCTAGATTGGCCTCATCCTGCAGATAGTTGTTTAACAATGAAATCCTGGCCAAGGTAGGCACTCCACCTAAATCTTGTCTTTTGCGAATCGCTCGAAAGGCATCCTTATAAAAAGTTCTAAAATCCTTGGCCAAAAGATCAACTCTTTTATAGTGACAGAGGTCCTTGAAAATAATGATTTCTAAAAGGTGACTTTCTAAACTCGGAGAAGCTGAAAAGTACTTGGTTTTTGCTGCTTGCAAGACTCCCAAGGCTTTGTCATATCGTTTGAGGTAATAAAGAGCCCACGCTTGCTCATAGAGACTTCGCCCCCACTCTCGCAATGGCAATTCCAATTTTTGATAGATCCCTAATGCCTTTTCGAACTCTCTTTTCTCAAACAAAATTCGTGCTTGTTGCAAACCGATTTTTTGCTTTAGGGGGTCAACAATGGTTTCGTCCTCATACATTTCTCCTATGAGTGAGTAACCTTTTTCGACTTCACCGCGAGTTATTAGACTCAGCGCCTTTAAGTACTGATAGTATTTAGCCCAATAACTTTCTTCGACGACTTTCTCTACTTCTTTTTTATACCAGTCAACTAATCCAAACTTGAGTGCATAGCTCGAACGAAGCTTCCCGATGAAAGCTTGATTGGCCCAGTGGGTGCTTTCGACAGCAGTCGCAACAATCACATCATCTAAGAAAGCCTGATGAACCATGTCCCTACGGTAAAGTTCGTCAAGGTGAACTAGGCTGAGCTCACTAATCGCCGAACCAATTGAATTTTTGAGAGTTTCTAGTAGGACGAGTCCCGCCGATGCCGGATAGCCAGCATTGCGCAAGCTAATTCCAACGGCGAGAAGAGCTTCTTTTTGTTGGTTGGTCTGCAGGTCACCAACTCTTTTACTCGCTTGCTCAATTGCAAATTTATATTTCTTTTCATCCCAAAGCTCTTTCATTTTGTTCCAAAACTTTTCATTAGTAGGGATATACGAATAGGGTGTCTTAACCTCTTGGCTTTTTGCTTGTGGTTTAGAAGTGTCGCGACTTTTGCTCTCAGGACTCGGACTAGGAGTTGGTGTTTGCCCAAAGGCAAACGACAGCAAAGCCAGAGAGGTGAAGATACAAACTAAACTGGCCCTCATTGCTCTGGGCCCTCTCCCAATTGAAATGAATAGCCGACCATTAGAGACATCAAACTCGTCAGTCCTCGATCAGCCTCTAAATAAAAGCTTTGTCTAAAATCAAACTTCAAAGACTGGTCCTCACTCAATAGAACTCTAAAAATAAAGCCTGCACCAAAGAGCGGCCGAGTTTCATTTCTTTTAAAGTTGGCAATACCTGCTTGCACTAGGAAACTTGTTTCGCTGCGAAAGAGCGATGAATTGAAGAGCAGGCTCTTATTATACATGGGCGTATAGAGAAATGCGGTTGTCGCGACAAAGGTAATTGGATCAAGAAATCCCTGAAAACCGACGTTTTCTACTTCAAGTGGAAAATTTTCTTCGAGAGCACCCTTGAGATCCGTTTCGAAAAGAAATGCATACTGAACATTCACAACTTCCCACGCCATGTAGTCTTCTAAAAAATAGGTATAACTCACCCCGCCCACGGCGTACTTATTGAAGGCATCCGAAGGTAGCCATCCGACGTTGAAAGTTAAATCGTGACTGAGGTAATAGTCTCGATCTTGAATCGCTACGAGATCGGGTAAGTCATAAACTTTTGAAGGAACTTTCTTTGCTTCTGCAATCATTGCAATAAAAATGAGTCCCAAGACGAAAATAGAATTAAAACTTAGCAGCCTGACTGACAATGGAGCCCCCAAAATTTACAGTGACTCTATTCTATCTAATTACTGACTCAGACTCACCCACCAATCGGCGGAAGCCTTGCCTTTGTCTAGCTTAAATAAGGCCTAACTTTTTAATATCAGCTGGGGCCAGCTGACCACTGTAAAGGTTGGTAAACTCAGGAAATTCTTGAACCTGAGACTCCACAGATTGTGGTTGAGAAGCACTAAATCGCGATCCCTCAAGCAACTCGCTAAAAAGCGACTGAAGGCGATCATTATTCTTAATGATGCCGCGAACTTTTTCTATGAGTAATTGGGTCTTTATTCTCGGCAGCTTGAAAAACTTCTTACTCTCAAAGCTCTGCTCGATAAACGGTAAAGAAGCTAGACCAATAAACAAAGACCATGCACAAAATAAGCGATAAGAGACCGCTTCTTTAGGTAGACTTAGGATGTAATCAAGAGCGTTACGACCATTATCTACCAAAGATTTCTTAATAAGATCTCTCTCTGGCACCAAGAATCGTCCTTCTTCTTCATCTGAAAGTTGATCCTTCAGAATATTAACCTTTTGTAG
This sequence comes from Bdellovibrionia bacterium, assembly GCA_030427805.1. Taxonomy (GTDB): domain Bacteria; phylum Bdellovibrionota; class Bdellovibrionia; order Bdellovibrionales; family JAGQZY01; genus JAUHWN01. Next base: position 42,513 of record JAUICP010000008.1, on the reverse strand, counting down.
GAATAGACCAAAATGAAAAGCCTTTGTTAGTCCCTGGGGATTTTTCTCTTCGGGATGAGCATTTAAAAAGAGACCTTCTAAAAGTTCACCGACAATTCCCGCTACAAAAAAACAATAACGATTTACATCTTTTATATCTTTTAAACGTAATGGACGATCTTGGGCCCGACAGGCATAGAATTCCATTCCTCTGGACATATTGATGGAGCAGTTTTGAATGTGTTGGCGCACCTGTTCCGGTTGCTTGTGAACATCCGAAAAAACTCTTTGGCCTTCTTTGAGAAGAACCATTTCCGACTCAGGTATATCTTTTGGAAAGAGAGCCAGCCATTCAAGGTAATCAGAATTCGCACCCGGGCGCTGGAAAAACTCAGGAGTTTTCATGATTTCATTAAAGTGATCAAAGGCTTTCTTTTGCTCCGAAAAGGTCTCCCAAGGAGCGTCTTCGATGGTATCAAGAATCCTAAAAACCAAATAACTCAATCCGACTTGGGCCCTAAATTCGCCATTGAGTTGCTTGATACAAAAGGCGAAACTCCGACTCACTCGATCCAAGTGTTTCTGGTAGAACTCAATATCCTGCTTGAAAGAAGCCTGGGCTTCCCCCATGGAACCTCCGTCTAATTACTTGATAAAAGCAATGAATCCCATGAATTAGCTCAATTGTTAACAAGAATTCCTGAGAATGATCCCTTTATGCGCAGCATGCCAGATGCCAGGAAATTAGGGCCTACTGCCTTTTGAGAAGATCCTTTAGAGCGCCGAAGGCCGGATGCCCCGGAGCTTTTTGCTCTTCAAAGGCTTGGCTGTACTCGTTGATCTTCTTCAATACCAACTCCTTATTGGGACAGGCATTGTCCTCACAAGAGGGATAGGGACCAAACTGAGCTTGTACGATCTCGTGAATGTATTCACCCAAATCAAACATCTTTTGATCAAAATAACTGACCTCTGGCCCGTCAGCGAGGTAATCCATCGAATGATTTCCAGTTGTCGTGCGGTCATCGGCCCTAGAAAACTCACTTTTTGGAAGAAGTAATTCATTAATTCGAAACTGATGCCCGAGATCAATATCTTCACCACACTGGCTACAGAGTTGCCTATGGGTAAATTCAGCATTTCCAGACACTTGAAAGCCTGAGTGCATAGGTAGGAGGCGAAGTCGAAGGCTGTAGGGCTTTTTACCAAAGAGCCTCTTCACCGATTCGGGAAGCTTTTCGTCCTTCTTTTCTTTGAGCTGGTCGCTGAACTCCCAACTTTGGCCTTCATCTGGAATTTCCGTTAAATTGATTCTCATTACATACCTCGACAAGACCTTAGGCTTAGACTAAACGCGTCGTTTTGTCAAGACTTCTGGAGCTCTAGGAGTATGGGAAAGTGGTCTGAAACACCTGATTGAGTCTTGGGGTCAAAACTCTTTGGATAAGATTCGGGAGTCTTTTGCAAATTCAAACCATTTTCTACGCGAAAGGATTTGGGGTCAAAACTCCACTTTCCTTGACTCTTTGAGACCAAAGCGAGGTCCAAGAACGACCAAGACTTTTTAGGGGGATAATAGGTGGTGCCCTTACAATCTTTACAGTATTCAAGGTGGGGAGCCTGCCAGTATTGATCAATTCTTCCACGCAATATTTTCCTTTTCTCCTCTTCATCTCGTGGAATATTAAAATCGCCAATCGCAACGGCAATATCTTTTTTGTCGAGCTTGCCGACCAAGGAGTTCAAAAACTCCACGGCTTGAATTCGGAAATGATAAGGGTGATAGGGAGCTGGAAGGTGGACCCCAAAAATGACCAACCGAGTATGATCGTCCAATTGAAACTCTACTTGTAAAATGCCTCGAGTATCTTTAACTCGTCCCTTTTTCATTTTTTTAAAAGGTATTTTGTGAAGCTGTGGCTTTCCTTGCAAGGGCTTCTTAGAGAGAACGGCAATGTCAATTCCCCTCTTATCAAAACCTTCGATAAAGCCAATATGTTTCCACTCTTTTAAGTGTTGATCTCGCAATTGAGTAAGGACCCGCAGATTTTCAACCTCTTGAAAGACGATGATGTCAGGTCCCTTGCCCTTATTAGATGCGCGAACGACTTTCTCGATATTCGTCATTTTAGCTTTTAAGTTTTCTTCGCTCCAATCGAGATAGAGACACTGTTTTTTCCATTTAAAACGGCGAACCCGAAGACAGGATTGAATGATGGAATCATTTTGAATTTTCGTTTCAAGTGGCAGAAATGATTCGTCACTTCGATCTTTATCGTCGAGTGTATCAAACAGGTTTTCGACGTTAAAACTTAGAATACTGACCGATTCTGCGTAAGTCGATAAACAAAATAAAAAAACAACAGCGCTTAAAGTTAAGTTTCTCATGGAGGAGAAAGTAGTGAGTTTTTTTAGAGAAGTAAATAGAAATATCACTCTTAAATTAGCAAAGGGCGAAGAATTCTCCGCCCTTTGTAGTTACTAATAAACTAATAAATTTAACCATTAATTTTGCTTGATATTAGCAGATAACCTCCAGGTTAATGGTTGTATGGTTACTAAAATTATCAAATGCCATACGCACCACCTCCTTTCGCGCTCAATAGAGCTTTTGGTAATTTAAATATAGCGCAGCTCAATCTTCGACGCCAGAAAAAATATTTTTAAAGAGTGCAATTTACATTTTGTTACATTGATTTGAAGCCGTGCTTCACGATGAACTGGACTCTAGGTTTTAATTGAGACAAGAATTCTTAGTAGTTCTTTGGGTACCCATAAGACAAATTGATAATAGATTTTTCGCTTTAGAAGCTTCACTAAATTCTCAAAATATTTTCAAAACCAATTCCAATTTTTGCCTTTGAAGTCTTCCGATAACTTTAGTTTTTTGATCCCCACTTAAAGGGATTTTATTAAATTTTCTCGTCACTAATTTGGTCAAAATCTCTCAGTATCGTGACATTTACGCTTCCCTCAAGAGCCTTTAAAAAAGGGAAGCCAAAACCATCTCACTTTGAAACAAAACAGTCGGGTTTTGAGTCGAGTAAAGCTGAAAATGCTTCATAGATAAAGTTCGAAAATCCGATAAGTTATTGATCTTTGTGTACGTTTAGGAGGATCGTTGAAATCACTTTTTAAAAGTGACATTTTTAGACTGGGAGTTCACGTAAAACTCTTAGTCCCTTTCTTGGTTCTAATAACAGGAATCCAAGTTATTACCTTTGCGTTTGTTCACTACAAATTCAACGCACAGGTAAACAAGAATATTCAAGACGACCTTGAATTTAATAGCGAATCCCTTTTACAAGTCATCAATTCAAAAGCCGATTTACTGAGAACTGACATTGCAAACCTCAAGTCCGATCCTTCACTGATCTACTATCTTCGCAAAGACTACAGAGAAAAAACTAAATTTACTTCTCAATATCTTGCCAACAAAAAAGCGAGTCTTTTTAGCGGGCTCATCGCAGTGGTCGACAAAAACAATATGTACCTGGCTGAATCTGGCGCTAATAACTACCAAATGTTTAGTAGCCCCAGCCTCATTCGCAAAGCTGAAAGGGGCGACTTTGCCACAGATATTATAAAAATTGGCTCGAAGTACTTTTTTGTGGCTGCCAACCGCCTTGAACAACGTATCACCAGAGAAACTGGATACCAGTACATTGTGAGCGGCTACGAACTCGATGGTGAATTTCTAAACAGTGTAAAGAAATACATTCGTGGTGACGTAGCCATCGTCATTTGGGAAAAGGGGAAGACTCCTTGGCTCCACGAAATTTCATCTGAGGACATTCAAACACCTCTGGTAGTTTCACTTTCAAAAATGGAAAGCATTGGCACTCACTTAGAACAAGAGTATTCCGACTTTAAATTCTCGATAACAGGCCATCCCTTCTTACATGATGAACAAGGGAACACTCTGGGCAATTTCTATCTTGTCAACTTAGTCCCTCACACAATGTATAACAAAGAACGAAACTCGCTCAATTTGATTTTGATTCTGACCTTTGTATCCTCTCTCCTAGTTTCTATATTTGTCGGCTATAAATTATCAAAAAAATTGTCTTCACCAATCCGACTCTTGACCGAAGGAGCGCGAAGAATTGCCGAGGGTCACCTCGACACGCAAATTCAAATAGAAGACAAGGGTGAGTTTGGTGAGCTTGGCACCACATTTAATCGGATGACGCAAAAACTGAGGGTCGAACTCGAAGAAAAACTGAAGCGCACAGCAGAGCTCAGAAATCAAACCGACGCCCTAAGAAAAGTGAATCAAGATTTAGATCGCAAACTCTTTGAGAGCTCTCTACTTTTAGAAATCTCAAACTCCACCAATGCGTCGATGAACAAAGATAAAATCGTAAACAGTATTTTGGAAATTATCATTTCGTCGTTTGGCTATCGGCAAATAGAACTGTTTATGCTCAACGACACCGGTGATCGAATCGAATACAGAAAAAGCCGTGAAGTTTCTGAAAACGATATGGGAATGAAGGTCTTTAGTGATCGAAACTGCCGAGATCTCTTTGAAGTTCCAAATCTATTGAACATGATTAAGATATCTATCTTTCAGAACCAAAGTTATGCACCCACAAAGGCCTCCCCTCTGCCAGGGACCCAAGATGTTAAAGGGTTTTTAATTATCCCCGTTCGCGCCGGAAACAAAGTTATAGGTGCGCTTCAGTGTCTAAAACAAAATGTACTGGAAGTCTTTAGCGAAGACGAAGTCGATTCTCTGATGGGTATTGCAAGTCACATGACGCTCACTTTAGAAAACCTGACACTTCACTCCCTGAGCAACACGGACTCACTAACGCAAATAAATAATGTACGCTACTTTAAAGCCCAGTTGCAAAAGGCTGTAAATAGCTCTCTCCTCACCCAATCGCCGACCTCTGTCATCATTGGAGACGTCGATCATTTTAAAAAGTTTAACGATACTTACGGTCACGCCCTTGGAGATGAAGTCTTAAAGAGAGTTGCCCAAACACTCAAGAACGAATCGAGAGACCAAGACATTCCTGCCCGCTATGGTGGAGAGGAGTTTGTTGTTCTACTTCCAGATACCCCAGAGCAAAGCGCATTCGAACAAGCTGAAAGAATTAGGCAGGCCATCGAAAATTTAAATATCGAAAGTGACAGTGGTACCCTCAAAGTCACAATGAGTCTGGGCATAGCAACCTGCCCTCTGCATACTGACAAGGTCGATGAGCTTATTAAGCTTGCGGACCGAGCTCTCTACCTCTCAAAAAATCGCGGCAGAAACCAGTCGAGCCTTTACGATCCTCAGACCATGGGGTCACCAAAAAGCCAAGAACAAGAAAGTGACGACACGATTAAAATTCCTTCGCTGAATTCTGAAGACAAGCCAGTACTCGATGTCGACTTGCCAGAGGAGAGCTTAGACGTTAACGAACGCTCTGAACTTGCTACCCGTATCATTCAACTGCAAGTTGACGAAAGCGAAGATGTCGATGAAGACACCCTTTCGATTCAAACGAGTCGCACAGGAAATCTTGAGAAAATGACGGACCTCTTTAATCAAACAAATTCTGTGCAAAAATCAACCTTAAGTGAAGAAACCGTCAATACAACCACCCAGATGCAAAAAGATGATGTGCAATTGGCCGAGATTCCAGTACCAAGTGAAGTCGAAGACCCTACTCTTGCAGAGCAGAATCCGCCGAGCCATTCGAGTCAAATAAATAGCGAGGACCATTCTGCTAGTGACTTCGATCCAACCGAAGAAGAGGCAGAAGAGCAAACCATAACCAGAGAATTGAAGCCTCTGAAAGATCGTCGGAGAATTGATCTCGTCGATGAGGGCACTCTGAGCCGAGAAAATAATTTCCATCACGATGAAATTACCAAGGAAATCGAGATCGGAGAAAAACAAAGAAGACCACGTTTGACCGCAGAAGAGCGAAAGAAAGAAATTAAGAATCACCTTCTCTCACCGATCGACGAGGATGACCACGATGGGGATTTAGAGCCATTAAAAGAAGCAAAAGCTAAATCTGAGACTAAAGAAGTTCGTGGGGTAAACTCTAATCATAGCTCGAGCCAAGTAACATTGAAGTCGGATGAAGAGCCCCTTGCTAGCGAGAAACCGAAAAGACCGCTTGCCGCCGAGGAACCGAAAGAGCTCTTTGCGAGTGAGAAACCGAAAAGGCCGCTTGCCGCCGAGGAACAGATAGGGCCACAACCAGAAAAAGAAGATGAAAAAGGCTTTTTGGAACTCCCCGATGAACCCACAAGTGATGGCGACGAGGTCGTGTCCAAACCGCCCCTCGAGAAAAACCCCTATCATCAAGAACTTGATGGCTTTAAGGGATTTGATGAAGATTTAAGCATGAATGACGACGACGAGGCGGAAGAGGAAAACGATTTACCTCCCACTCCTGATCAAATGAACCTCGAACAAACCCAAGCGGATGCCTTTGGCCATCAAGACGAAGATCCTGAGGATGACGATTTTGTCCCTCCTCCCCTTCCTAATAGTTCTGAGGACGACGACGAAGACTTTAGCTTCGATCTCGCAAGCGATGATGACGATGACCCCGAGCGCGCAGCCTAGGTTTTCTTAAAATCGCGTTAAACCACTTTTTTTCGCTATTTTGCGCCATTTTGCATTTTTTCTTTGATTAGTAGTAGCAGTGTTCTTATCCTCATCTTCATCAGTTTTGAAGTTAAACGCCAAATTGTCTTAAGGAGTAAGTGTTATGGCTAAGAAGAAGAAAACTACAAAGAAGAAGGCAACTAAGAAAACTAAAACAAGCGGTGAAATGCTTCTTGTTGGAAGTAAAGTAAAAGCAGCTTTAAAAGCTCATGGAGTTAACGTAGCTGGTGATGCTCTTGACGGTCTTAATGACTGGGTATACTGGCTCATCGAGCAAGGTGTAAAAAGAGCTGATCACAATGGTCGTAAAACAGTTCGTTCACACGACTTCATGTCTAATTAATTTGCCTCGAGCAAACTTAATTGAAAAGGGCTCAATAGAGCCCTTTTTTTTCGCTTATAGCTCTTTTTCAGCGATCTCAATAAGCTCTTCAGCAATCAACTGATTCACGATTCCAAATTTAAGTTTGATTTTTTACTTCATTAATTTGGGCCTGAATTTTCTCAGCATCGCCCAGATAATAATCCTTAGTCCCCTTCAGCTGCTTATCAAGTTCAATAACAAGAGGTTGACCCGTTGGAATATTGACCTCGGAGATTTCATCTTCAGAAATATCAAGAAGATATTTGTAAAGAGCACGAATACTATTACCGTGGGCCGAAAGAATGACTCGCTCGCCAGCCTGGAGCGCTGGAGCAATCGTTGACTCCCAATAGGGAATGACTCGATTGACGGTGTCTTTTAGAGATTCACAAGTGGGCAATAAGTCTGCAGGAACATTTTTATATTTGTCCTCGAAACGAGGATGCCGAGGATCATCGATATCCATTGCCGGAGGAGGGGTACTATAAGAACGTCTCCAAATGTGGACTTGTTCGGCTCCATGCTTTTCTACGGTTTCTTTTTTGTTGAGCCCCATCAAGGCACCGTAATGTCTCTCATTGAGCTGCCAAGCCTTCTCAACCGGAATCCACGAAAGATCCATAACTCGAAGAATTTCTTCGCCGGTGATGATGGCTCGTTTTAGAACTGATGTATAAATTCGATCAAAAACAAAATTCTCTTCTTTAAGAATCTCACCGGCCAACTTCGCCTCAGCAAAGCCCTGCTCACTAAGAGGGGCATCATACCAACCTGTAAACTTGTTTTCTTTATTCCAAACACTCTGACCGTGCCTCACTAATACAATCTTCACGAGCACCCCTTCTGTAGCATTCTTAAACACTCACAATTTCTAAATATTTAGCATATTCTGAGGTATTCTTTAGGCTTTATTTTGTCAAAGCCGATAAGAGAAATGATGAGATTATTCAGAATGTTATTCACCTTCATGATGATCGGCGGCCTCAGCGCTGCTCTATTCTTTTGGGCTGGACCAAAGTATGCCCCACAAATAATGACTAAGAAGGGGCTCGATGGTTTTAAGGCGAAACTTCAAGGCCGCTACCACCGTGCTAAAAATGTTCACAATCAAAACGGCAATAAAAAGGGTCGCTATGACTACCTAGAAGGGGCTGAGGACTTTGAAGCGACCACGACGATTGCTGAATACGGCAAAAATCTTAAGGGTAATACTGGCGAAGAAAGGGATATTAAGGACTATTCTCGCTACGCCAATGAAATTAATAATAAATCGAATCAAATATCGAAAGACCTGAAAGAAGGTCGATTCCAGAAGCTTATCAATCGCGCTAAACCCAAGATGAAAGCATTTTTTAAGATGATTAAAGACAAAGCACAGTCCGCAGTCGGCTCTAATCAGCTACCAGTAGAAAAAGGAGCTGAATTTGTGGAAAAACTTGAAAACGTTGAGCTTGAATTGGATAATCGCGCAGATATGTCGAGTGAAAAAAAAGAGCGATGAAGCAGCTTCCTTGCCACTCGACTTCATCCTAAAGCCCATCGCCCGTCCCACTTAAAAGCCTAGAAAAATTTTTTACATTCAGCAAGTAATCAGACAGAACATTTCATTTTTCTGCTGCGTTCCACAACATCTAAATTTACTCATCTTGACTTTCTTAGAACATAACAAAAAAATTAATTCTTATCGGGAGTTAATTCGTGCCAGCAGATCGGTCCATAACGCAATTACCAGCCAAAGAAATCGATATGGTTCTCACTGAACTTCATCTATTGCGTAAAAAATGGACACGCGGTGAGGGCATCACCATGCCAAAATTGCAGCTAACCCTCGTAAATGGGGTTACAGCCACTGGTTGGCTCCTGGATTACACTTCCAGTGACGACGAATCGACCCTTTTGTTCGAAACAGAGGGGCAAAATGGTGAGCTCAATGGAGCGATGTACGTAAAGATGAAGAATATCATTGGCTTTACGGTCTTGGACGCTCCTGAATTTGCCCATTTGATTTCATTCGGTGCGATTATGGCTCCAAAGAGCCCACCTCCGACACACAAAGAAATTCAGAAAAAACTCGCAGACTGGATCAAAGTCATAACTCACGATCTGAAAAAGAAAGTCGATATGGCCGTAGATTGGCGGGCTTTTAAAGATGGCGGGGATGCCAGCCGAAGACTTATGGCTACAATTAATGATGTTGGATCTGTTATTCGCGAAATTAGTAAAGATCCGGCAGTGAGACAGGCACTCGCTTCGAATCTCAAGGTCGTGCAATTTGTTCGTGGCCCGCAGACGAAATTTCAATACGGTAAGGGAATTTTACGAATCACCGATCCCTATGATCCCGAAGGCCACCAACTGACCCGCACCGAAGTTCAATCCCATATTGAAGAATTGCTATAAGTCGCTTCGCCCGTGATTTTGTGGGTTACCGACCGACTTTGCGGTCTCGGAGGTTACCGACTAAAGCGCACCGAACAACTCCGTGGTCTCGAAGACTAACGACTGAGGCACTGGTCTTGAAAGTAAACGAGCGACTCCGTGGTCTCGAAGACTAACGACTGAGGCGTACCGAAGCTCAATCACTTCTTGAATAATTAAATGAAGCTTAGTTTCTCCCGCGATTAATGTTAACCGGGGGTTGCAATGTTAACCGGAGGCTGCGACGTTTTTACTTAAAGCCCTACCAGTTCTTTTTGATGGGGCCCACTTCAGTTTTAAACCCAAAGACTGATTTTTTTGATTCCACGTCTATATATATTCAAGAATCACCCAAAATATTTCAGCTCACTAAAACTGAAACTTTTAAGAAATGAATTGACGTCATTTTTGATCCCGAGAACGTCCTCTATTCATTAATTAAAATTGAGACAGGGAGGGAGTAGTTGCTCACTACATCTCGCAGGGGCTAAGCTAGAAGGCAGTCTAGTCGCGACTCACAGGAGTTTTCTAGCTGATATCAAACTTTTGAAAAAGACAAAAAACGAGTTTTTAAAAACCCATGTTATAGTCATTTCCATGAGACAGCTACAACTCTTCAAAGACGAAACTCCAAAATCCCATGGCGGAATAGTTAATCTCGGAAAAAGAAAAACCCGTCGACCACTCGCCACGAGAAAAGCTCTACATCTTGTACTCAAATCTAGTCAGACCGTCTGTCTCTTTAGTGAGTTAAACGAAGTTAAGTATTATATCAATAAATACTCCTTTCAGTTTCATATAAGAATCTATCACTTGAGTGTGCAAAAGGATCACATTCATCTTCTTATGAGGATTGAAAATCGGGAGTCTTACAAAAAATTCACGAGGTCACTCACAGGTATTCTCGCGAGAAAGTATGGCAAAGGCCTATGGATGTTAAGCCCTTTCACACGCGTATTGAATTGGGGCCGGGACTTCGAGAGTACTAGAAACTATATCTCGCAAAATGAAGCGGAAGTCTGGGGCGTGAAGCCATACAAATCTAGAAAGACTAAGAATCCCTAATCATCAAGACGCACTTAAAAAACCTCTATTAAAAATCTTGTTTAAGAGCCCTTTCACCATGACCTACTGAAAAGGCTTGTTAAAAAACCTATCGCCGCTTCGAAAACCAAGACCTCGGCAAAAACTAAAAAAATTTCGCAACGGGAATAAACCTTTATGCACGGGAATAAACCTATTTGCGCATAAATAAACCTTTATGCACGGGAATAAACCTATAAGTAGCGGCACCAAAAATCGAGATTCAGAGGTCGATACTGACCATTCGAAGTGAGATATTCGACTTTAACCCATGTATGGGGCGCTTCGCTTCGATGAATACGAAAAATCTCTGTTAAAAAAACTCGCAACCACTCAAATGAATCGGCAGAACTCAACTTCTGAAAATCAGCCCACAGATCAGAATCCGCCCCCGCACCTCGCGACGACTCTGATTCCAACTCCGCATCCAGCGAAAAACCTGAACCCGACGCCACCTTCGAATCAGTTTTTATTCGCCCATCCTGCAGTTCGAAGTTCAAAGCCGATTCATTGCCATCACATAGGTGAATGCGGGAATCCAAAAGCCTCCCAATTAACTTCATTTTCATGTGGGATTTTGCGATATGAGCACAAACATTGTAGAGACTTAGCTTTACGTCCTCTGGATTTTCAAAATCAGTTTCTTCAATCTCTTCAATCAAATCCTCGTCATCATCGATATCTTCAATGGCCTCTATGTCCTCATCAAAATCGCTGCGCGAATCTAAAAAAACTGAATAGCACCAAGCGAGTAGGTCACGCTTAGATCCGGCCGACTTTAGTTGAGGATACTCTTCATAAAAAAGCTCTATCGCCTCTTCGATGACCGACTCCTCAGCAAAACCAAAAAGAATCTCCTCTGAAAGGCCGGCACCCTGGTAGTAGCTCAGTAAAAAATCGAGACTCTCAAACTCACTGGCCTTCAAACTCAATAGTAAATTCCGACCCGCACTTCTGGACCCTGAACTCACGCTCTCAACTCCCGCACCTCTCACACTTCCAGGCCCCGAACTCACGCGCTCAACTCCCGCGACACCCTCACCTCCGGAGCCCGAACTCACGCACCCGACTCCTTCCACCTGATGTGCATTGAGATCTCGATCATATCCATAAAGGTGCTTCTGCTTTCTCGGAGTCAACGCCTGATTATAGGGCGGATCAAAGGCCTTGATTTTCAGGCACTCGTAAAGGGCTGACTCTACTGGCGTGTTCAATACATCGAATTCAATCCGAGCAATTTGAATAACCAACTCCGCCTTCCTACCAAGCCTCTTGGGGTTGCCTGTAAAATAACTATTTACTCTCGTCTTTAGACTTTTTGCCTTTCCGATGTATAGAAGGCGACCGTCCACACTGTAAAACCGATAAACACCAGGGGCATCGGGAAGAGATAATCTCTCCTTATCTGAAATCTTCAAATACTTCTTACTGAGCCCCTTCTCTTGATAGATTATCTTAATATCTTTTTTTCTTTTCGGAATCCACGCCTCGAGCTCCCCATAAGATTCAAGGGCAAATTGCTCCTTCATTTCTCGATAAAGTTTTTGCCATAAAAAAATATTGGCATCGAGTTGGCCATGGGATCTCTTTAAGGCCCCCAAAGAAAAACCCGCATGGCCAGCAGCGGCTCTTAAACTGTGACTCGGCAAAAAGGGATATATCAATTTGGACAACTTATGTGTACAAAGCCACTCCATGGATTCAAAAGTTTTCTTGCTCAATAGGTCCCGAATAAAGGCTTTTTCAAACTGGGCGTAGTGACTGACATACAAAGCCTCAGGCTGCGACTCGACTAGGTTTTTCACATAGGATTTGAGCTTCGATTGCGACCACCCACAAGCCAAATCCTCTTCTGTGATTCCCGTTATTTTTTGAATGTGCCGAGGTAATTCCTCGTCCTTAGGCAACTTAACAAATTCTACGGTCTTCTTCCATTGAGATAGCTCTCGATCGTAATAAGCATGGGCAAATTCAATGATATATCCATAGGCCGGAGACGTAGAAGTTGCCTGCAAATCAAAAATATGAATGGGCCTAAACATACCCACTCCTTTTAGCGCGGCCCCAGGCGGAAGAGCTCAAAATCGCAATCAGGGCGGAAGAGCTCAAACTCGCAATCAAGAATGACCCAGGCCTATACATGATCCGATTCCTGCCAGAACTGATCGAGTTCACGCAATATGCTTTTCGGCACGCACTCTCTAGGCGACTCAACAAACCAGTCTTCAGGAAAGCACTCCGAATAATTGGGTAACAAAAAACGATCATCGACTAAAATAATAAAAGCGCGATCTTCTTCAGAGCGAATGACTCGCCCCGCGGCCTGGATGCTTCTACGAAGGGCCGGATAGATAAAAATAGTGTTCTCACCCTTTTGGTTGCGCGACTCAAAATAGTCCCTTCGCCAACGGTTTTCTTGGGAGTAAGCAGACAGTCCCGGGCCAATGACAAAGACTCCTTCCGCCATCGAACCCTTGTAGTCGATGCCTTCCGAGAGCACCCCACCCTGCACACCGAGTAATAAATTACCCGTACTGGTCTCGAGCGTGTCGAGAATCTCTTTAACTTCATAACTCGACAAACCCGGTTTTTGTTCAATGATATTGTCATATTCAACGAGGCTTGCGACCTCATTTAAAAATCGATAGCTCGGGAAAAAAGCCAGGTAATTGCCCTTCTTTTGACGAATGACTCGATTTATCAACTCCGCAACTTTACCACTCGAAACAGCCATGGCCTTCGATCGGGTCGATATTTGCGGGATAAACATCAACTTTCTTTTCTCCTTCGGAAAAGGAGAGGCAAATTCCTTGAACTGATACTCATCCCCATTGAAACCGAGTAAACGGGCATGATGATCTACTGGCTTGAGGGTGCCCGAAAAAAAGCAGAGATGGTTGAACCGAGAAAAATATTGCTTAAGGACCTGGGAGGCGTCGTAGCACAAAAGATCTAAACTGCCTTTATTGCTAACCAATGCAAAATCCAAGACCTCATAACTCAAAAGTCGGGAAAAACCGTGGACCAAAAAGTAAAAAGTCTCGATTTGCTGATAGGATTCTAAATGCTCATTGCGATTTGTATAGAAGCCAAGAACCTCGTAAAAACCTTCGAGAAGCTCCCTGAGTGATCCAAAAAGTTCTTCACGAAATTCTTCAGAAATGCGTGCCTGACTCTCAAACCCGCTCACAAAATCATTGTACTCATCCTTGAGTCTACGGATTTTTTTATTCAGACCCGAGTCTGACGTTCTCTTTAAATCGTCCCAGTACTCTAAACAAACCGAATATTCATCCCATGATCGCTGAACAATATTGTGGGCCTCATCGACCACAAGACTTGGTTGCATGGACTGACTGGGCTCGCCAAAGTGAAAGCGATCAATGCTATTCGTTTCAGATATAATGTAGTTATAATCACCTACTATGAGATCCGAAGATTTTATGAGATCCATCTGCAACAGGTAGGGACAAAGCTCTCTTTGGCCCGCCCACTGCTCTAAGGATGCCGAGTCACGACCCTCTATTTCTTCGAGCTCTCTTAAGTTTTCTTTGTCAGATATATATTCATAGTAATTGGATTTGCGGGGACAAAGACTCGAGCACTCATCCAAACTACAAAATCGGGATTGAGCCCTCAGTTGAAGTACTTTGAGCCCCTCAATATTAAATTCAAGAGCCGTATCAATCACATTTAACTGCTGACTATTTTTAGGTGTGACGTAGACCAGTTGAGACGCTTTTTCACCGCAGTTTTTAAGGTGAGCCCAGAGACTGGCCGCAGTCTTTCCGAGTCCTGTAGGGGCTTGGTAGAAGCAAACTTTTTTCGCTTTGATACTCTCTTCTATATATTGAATTAAACTTTCTTGATTTTTTCGATACTCAGAAAACGGAAATTGAATCGATTTAATATTTTCTTTTCTTCGATCCAAACGAGCCTTATGAAGCTCCCCTTCGACCGCCAAATACTCCAGCCTTTGCGTAAAAAACTCTTCGACGGCTTTTGGCTCGTAATCTAAGGAGAAAACTTCATGATCACTCGACGAATCAGTTTTTGCAAAAACAAACTGAGCCTCTGGCCACTCATTCATTTTCTTTTGATAAATATAACAATAGCTCAGGAGCTGAAGCCCGTAGGGATGCTCTAAAGGACTCCCTAATATTTCTAGAAGCGATTCATAGTCAGAACTGGTTTTTATTTCTTCTATGGTGGCGCGACCGGCTTGGTTAATGAAAAAGCCATCGACCCGCCCTTTGACTTCAATATTCCACGAGGCAACAGACATCTGTAAACTGAGGAATCGCTCGGTATCGTAGTTTTCAACTTCACCAGCACGTAAAGCTTGAACTCTAAGATGCTCGTCGCCTAGGCCCTCTTCGATAAAGAGAGGACTTTGGCTCGCACCCACTTGCCCCATAACTATTGGAGCTTGAGAAAACTCTCCCACAGAAATACTCAATTTCTGATCTTTTACTCGAATTCGCATGGATCACTTATATAAGCAGGCCCTGGCCAACTCAAGTTCGAGCCTTGGGCTGAGAAAAATTCTTAGCTGAGAGTAGGCCCTGGTCCATTTGGCCCTAAATAAATGACTTGAGGCCCCTAAAGATACGGCCCAATCCGGGAACGTTCTCAAAAACGAGATCACTCGAATCGACATAGTCTCGATGATAAATCAGGCCCTCAATCGTCCACTTAAGATGACTCGAACCTTCAACCTCAATCAATTCCCCGCGTTTTAACCACTTATGCCTAAATTGCATATTCCAGAGCAAAACCGCCTCGGTCTCTTTGGGAAACTCTTCTTTAAACTGAAAGTTTGAGTATTCGACACCCGAGTAAGTTTTTTTAAAATACTCTTTAAGCGCATCACGACCCTGAATTTTCTGAAAAGGATCGATAAAGATAACGTCATCGGCATATATGGTGTCTATTAATTCAAGACTGTGAATAGAAAGGCGATTAAACACCTCTTTGACTTTTTCAACCATGAACTTTTAATAGCACAGTTCCTCGTTTGAAACCATAGCCATTAAGCTACAATGACGGAGAAACACTTGGGCGCTCATTTGAAGGAGCTTCTGTAGCTACGCCACAGGCCATACCCGATTTCACGAGAGCTTCTACGGACTCTGATTTATCGAAATATCGGTCTTCGATGATATCGTGGCATTCATCGGCCAAAGAGCGACGATCGTGATCAGGGCGAATTTCTACTTTTGGTAAAAACGAAAGAGTCGCTTCAATCCGATTAACCTTCATCAAGTTATTGAAGTGAGGCATAAAGGTCATCTTACCATACCAGCAAACTTTATCGGCATTCTTTTCGCTAAACTCGACACCGTCAATTTTTGTGTAGCGCAAGCACATCGGCAATACCGGAGTTTGAGTATTAATGGCAGGATCAAAGAAGGTTCTTTTGAATTTTAGAATTTCTTTGCCGTTAGTGGAGGTTCCCTCAGGGCAGAGACCCACAGGTAGCCCCATGGAGAAGTGTCTTTCGACTTCTTTAATTTCATTATCGACATTAGAACGATCCCGTCGCTCCACAAAAATACAAGATGCCAATTTAGAGATCCAGCCCAGTCCGTGGGAGTCACCCACCTCAACTGAAGTGATATATATAGAGGGACTAACGGCAGCAAAAATTATAATATCCAAATAGGACATGTGATTGCTCACATAGAGAGCGGCCACATTTTTACTTGGAATTTCGCCTTCGACTTTGATTTCTACTCCGAGCAACCAAACGGCAATTCTCGAATAGAACTTCATATAGCCAAACATGATCTGTCTTTTGAGCTTCTCTCCCCAAACGAATATTTGCACCGGAAGTGCTGTAATCAGATACAGAAGGATCAGAGACAACATCACTGTGGCTTTAATACGCCATTTCATAAACCATACCTTCTCGCAAATGCTGGGTTCATCTCTTTAATCTTAAGTACCGTGAAGAAGTCAACTGATTTCAACTTTTTATCCCATGCGGGATTCTCATATAAAACAGAGCCAACTTTGAGATAACTGCGAAACAAAGGGTTCATAAGCTCATTGACCTTGTCCTCGAGGAAAACTCCCCAGGAGCGACTCACGAACTCTTTCTTTCGGCTCAGGCCCGGTATTTCAAGACCCTCTAAAAGCCTAATGCCATAGTCTTTACTAATATGATTGTTTCGCTGCAAATACTCGCAGACCACCGCAACTTGCAGAGAATCCAGATAGCGGAGGCTTGCACACCCGAAGAGATACTCCGTCTCAGTGCGCTTCAAATACTCTGCGACACCACGCCACAGGAGGTGTACCACGGGGCCTTTTCGGTAGTCCTTGTGAACACAGGCCCGCCCCATTTCAAGCTTATGACCTGGCAAGCGCAAAAATTTTGAAATATTAAATTCGTTTTCAGAGTAAAACTGGGAGCAAAATCTCGAAGAAAGAAGACGATAGTTCGCAATAATTTTTCCTTTAGAATCATCGATGATAATTAGGTGATCACACTCCTCATCAAGATAGTCGTAATCCATGCCCTTTTGCCCTTTTGCCATCAACTCCTCGTAGAAGACCTCGTGGCGAAATTGAAAAACTTCATGGAGCTCCCGCCGGGATGAAATGGTTTTTATTGTGTAACGACCACATTGAATGAGAAGAGGTATGTGTGGCGCAAATTCATGATCGTTGATGGCGAGTTGCCGATTCGATTCGTAATCAAGACCTAAGAGCATTTGACCCCCCTCGATATAGGCTCAGTCTAAGGGCAGATGGGGCTTGAACAAGTCAGGGTTCTGTTAGCCCCTCTCAAAGAGAATTCAGCATCTTCTGGGAGACGAAGACCTGGACTTCCCAACCAACTATTAAGACCTTTATCGACCCCGCCATGGGGCATGACGCGCCACAACTATCTTCAGTGTTTACCGACGGGATGACCCCACTTGATAAAGCTCCAACTGAAGTTTTCTTTGTGATAACTAGATTTCAATTTTAGCCAATGGATAGAGGCAATTTTGTCTATATATATAGACGTATTCGAAGTCTGGACTTCCTTCGCCTTTCAACATAGTTCTAAATAAATAGAAAGAGGAAACTATGGAAAAAGATTTACTCGGTAAAACCTATTCTCTGCGACACCGCCCGCGCCGAAACCGAAAAACAAAAAGTGTACGAGATATGGTTCGAGAGACCTACCTGAATCCAAAAGATTTCATCCTTCCTCTTTTTGTCATTGAAGGAAAGAATCGAAAAGAAGAAATCCGCTCGATGCCGGGCCAATTTCGCTATTCAACGGACCAGATACTCGAACAATGTAAAAAGGCCCATGACTTAGGCATACCCGGAGTCGCCCTCTTTCCGGCAGTAGAAGACCAACTTAAAGATAGCTTTGCTAGAGAGTCCACAAATTTAGAGGGCCTTCTACCCTCTACCGTCATGGAAATTAAAAATTCCGTACCGGATCTCACCGTCATAACAGATGTCGCAATGGACCCCTATTCCAGTGATGGCCACGACGGCATCGTTCATCAGGGACAAATACTCAATGACCCCACTCTTAAAGTTTTATCAGAAATGGCTCTCACCCAAGCTCAAGCGGGCGCAGACATTGTTGCACCTTCTGACATGATGGATGGCAGAGTCAAAGTTCTTCGGGAAACATTGGATGAAAATGGCTTTAGTGAAGTTGGAATCCTCGCCTACTCTGCGAAATATGCCAGCAGCTTCTATGGACCCTTCAGAGATGCCCTTGAATCTGCACCAAAGTCTGGTGATAAAAAAACCTATCAGATGGATCCGGCTAACCGAAGGGAAGCATTGCGAGAAGTACTGCTCGATGTTCGCGAAGGTGCTGACATGGTTATGGTCAAACCGGCATTGAGTTACCTTGATGTTATTTCAGATGTGAAACGTAAATTTACGGTTCCCGTTGCCGCCTATAACGTGAGTGGTGAATATGCCATGATCAAGTTTGCTGCAAAGGCAGGCGCGATCACCGAGCAAGCCGCTCGAGACGAAATGCTTCTTTCAATTAAACGAGCCGGCGCAGATATTATACTTTCTTACTTCGCCCTCGATTTTGCCGAAGACTTTAAAAAGAATAAATTCTAATCTTGATATCTGAACTTCAGCTTTGCGATTGCCAACACTTTCAGCACTGCTTGATAAGTCAGCTTTTATAATTCAAAATCAGAGAAGCTTAACATTTAAGCAAACCTCTTGAGATTCACCACCCAAACTCTATTCACTATTTTTTTATTTTATCTTGGACATCATTGAGTTTTTTGATCTAATCATGGTGGTTGAAGTTAATCACGAAAAACAGGTCCAAACTTAAACAGAGGTTTTATCATGGAACCAAAAATGACCGCTAAAGATGCCGCCGATTTTTTAGGCGTCAGTTTGCAGGCCATAAACAAAACCCTAAAAAGTAAAGAGGTTGATTATCGCAAGAGCGCGAACCGTCTTTACTTTGGGCACGACACAGCACGCACAATCTTTGACTTGCCGATCAAGCGAAAGAAGATTGCCTTCCAAATTGTAAAGGGAGGGACTGGCAAAACCGCTATTGCTCTCAACTTTGCAATTCGAGCGAGCTTATATGGATTGCGCGTTCTTTGCGTTGATCTCGATCAGCAAGGGAACTTAACAGATCTTCTCGGCGTCGATGGAGATGAGCACGCTTGCCTCATCGACTCAATTACAGATCCGACAGTCCACTTCAAAGATCTTATCGTCTCGGTTCTTCCAGGCTTAGACCTTGTGCCAAGTAATTTGGACAATGCTCTTCTTGAGAACACCCTAACGATTAAAAAGATTCGATTGGACCGAGTTTATTCACAAAGGTTGGCCAGCGTCGAAGAGGACTATGATTTAATTGTCCTCGACTGCCCGCCTGCTCTAGGCTCCAATAATGCGGCCGCAGCTTTGGCCGCGGATAAGGTTATTGCGGTTGTTGATCCCGATCGAAACGCCCTAAAAGGTCTACAATTTACCTATGAGGAAGTCTCCCGCATCGGAAGTGATTTCGACCAGCAAATACCTATTGGAATTGTGCTCAATAAATTTGATAAGCGAACCAGCTTATCTCACGACACACTTGAAATGCTCATCAAACACGAAGTTTTTGGCCCCCTACTCTACAAGAGTTATGTAGGGACCAATCAGCAGATACCCAATGCTAATGCGAGCCTTGTGACTCTCTTTGATAATCTCAGAGATTCTTCGGCAAAAATGGATATCGACTTACTGACTCGTGAGGTGCTCGACTTGGACGGAGCTCTATCGATGAAGAAACAAAAAACTGAAGGAATGAATTCTGCGGGAATGGACTCCCCTGTTCTTGGTCAGCAAGACCCAATGATTTAGCTGTATAGGACTGGACTTTAATGCCGCGTTTTGAAGGCCCCAAAAAAGAAGGACTCAAAAGAAAGCGTCGACGCAAAGCATGGGCGTCGATGGATGATATTTTGGGTACCGTTCAGAAGGGCGATCAAGAAAACACAGAGAACCCAGCAGAGGAAGCAGATGCGCCTGTGAAGGCCGCAGATGATACCCCTACCTCTGACAAGGGCAAATCTAGCCTGGACAAAGCTCGTGAGGCAGGACCAAGTGTACCCAGTTCTAACCCGGAACAAACCAGGAACACAAACCAGGAACAAAAACTAGGTACAAACCAAGTTGGTGACCCAGGCTCTCAGCAAAAAGACCAGGACAAGAACCAGGAACAAAAACTAGGTACAAACCGGGAACAGCAACCGAGTACAAACCAGGTACATAATCTAAGTACAAAAACTGAGAACAGTAACTCGGAACAAACCGGGAACAAATCCCCCAAAAGCAAAGCTCATAGTAAAAAGGGCAGTAAGCCCACAAGTACAGTGGCCGATAAAGCAGGCGCTAACTCGGAACAAAAACTAGGCACAAACCGGGAACAGCAACCGAGTACAAACCAGGTACATAATAAGCCTTCTAAAGAGAAGGAGCTTGCTCAGAAATACATCCAAGAAAAGGATCTACCTACCCCATCTAACCGGGAACAAACTGGGAACAATAACCAGGTACAGGATAAAGAGCCTTTTCCAGAGAAAATTAGAGATTTAAAAATCGGGGAGTCTGTCAATGAAATCCCTGATAAAAATAATGATCAAAATATACGGGACCAAGTAACTGGGAACAAACTAGGTACAGACTCGGTACAAACTGGGAACAATACTAGGAACGAACAGGGTACAAAAGCAGGAACAAACCCGGAACAAACTGGGAATGTTCCCGGAACAAACCAGGTTCAAAACTGGGGTCAAAACTGGGACAAAAACCGAGTACAAACTGGGAACATTAACCCGGTTCAAAAGGCGCCACAGAAGCCCCTTTCAGAGAATCTTAATGAGGAGAATTTCTACCTCGAACAACAGATATTAAGTCTCTCTGGCCACGCTGAAAGATGTTTCAGATATATAGCTGAAAGGTGTTTCCAGAACAATCAAGAGCCTTTTGAAACAACCTATAGTTTTGTAGCCCAGTCACTAGAGATCCACGTTGAAACGTTAAAAACCACACTCAAGCGCCTTAAGAAGAGGAACTTGGTAGTGAACAATACTCTGAGAATGGGGGGACCTGCCGCCCGCAGATACTTGGGAATCCCACCAATGGTGCTTGCTGCCTATTCAAAACTTCTCTTTCACCAGAAGGGAAGTCTAGATACTGGGAACAAACCGGGCACATTAACTGGGAACAAACTAGGTTCAGAACTAGGGTCAAAACTAGGGTCAACCCCCTCTAGTAAGTTAGTTAGTAATAATATACTAACTACTAGGGAAGGAAACCGGGAACAACCAAGTGAGTCGGCTAAGCCTGATTTCAGTGATGTCTCAATCACCGCAATAGAACACTTGGGAATTACCACTAAGCATTTGCGTGATATCGAAAACCAAAAGTTGCAAGTCAGCCAGTCGCAACTAGAAGACTTTATATCTCGATTTTCTATTTATGCTTCTAACCCGAGTAATATTGCCAATGTCAGAAACAAGGCCGCTCTTTTCATAAAGATGGTTCAGAGTTTAGCTCGAGGTGAGGACGTGCTTTCTGACATTAAAAGCGAAGAAGATGAAATTCTTGAAGCCTTCCTCAAGCGTAAAGAAGAAGCTAAAAAGAGAAGGCTTGAGCTAGAAAAGCGGGCCTTGGATATGGAATTCAGTGATTGGCTTGAAGGTCTTACTAGTGCTCAGCGTGATCAGTACGCACCGCCCACAACAATCGTTGAGTCAGGTTCAGAAAATCAGAATCGACTTCTTAAACAGTGGTACAGCGATAACATCTGGCCCGATAAGAAGAACGAAATCCTGAGTGGGACAGGGGAGTCTTAAGGGGTTTGGGTTGAGTTGGACTTCGGGACAATTCGCCTAATGGAGCTAGAAATAGCCATTTCATGGTGAATATCAAGTTTTAGCCTGTCGAAATGTTTTTCAGCGATTACAAAAATTGTTTCGATTTTCAAAAATTACTGCTTCAAATTGAGACGGGTCAGTCTGAGATCGTTCTCCTTTTGCTAGAATTTAATTATAGCGGGCAAGGAGATGCTTATGAGTGGGTTATACCCTTTAGCTTTTATTCTATTGATTCTATCAATTCCAAATATATCGATGGCTGAGCCGAGTAATAATACTCACCAATTTGCCGGAGGCCAGGTGCCATGTCCTAGCGAGGACCCCAATGCACAAACTAGCGAAGAAGAGCAACGACTCTTGAGACTGCAATTAGAACTCCTTTTGAATGAAGTAATCCAAGCACGGCGAATCGAAGGAGCTGAGTTGGCGGACAACACAGACGATGATCGAGTTCGTAGTTATTACGATAGTGCATTAACCAGCGATAATGTCGAAGCCCTTACTTTTTTCTGTCCCGCGGCTGTAGGTTTACAGCAAGAAATTGCCATGAGTGCAGAGGCCCTGGAGCATCAACGCTCACTGCTCAAAGACATGGGCTTTTCATGGTCGGACAACCCTCTCGGCGACTCAGAGTATGGTCGAGAGCAAGGCTATGAAGAGAACCGAAGAGAAATTATGGCAGCCTTTGGTCAACTCAGTGGAATAAACAATGATCCAGCTCGCCGTCAGAGCTGCGACAATGAGGCACAGAGACTTGGGCTCGGTGACCCTGGCGCTTCACCCCTCACGCTATTTGCGAACCGTAATTCGCTTTCTGCGGGCTCTGCTTGCGCAACCTTCATTAACGAAGTGGTTCTCGGTCAAAATGGTGAAAATGGTGCCGGCGATCGGACGGTTAATCCAGCCAACGAAAACTAAGCAAGACAAAAGTCGTGTCTCGCCTTAATCATTTCAACTGATACGAATGAATATGAATCTTTCAAAGCGGTTCGCTCAGTGGAACCGCTTCGACGGCTTCACGTTGGCGCTTCACGTACTTTTGCACTTGAAGTTCAGAAAACCTTCTATGCTTGCCAGAAGTTTTAATACATTCCAATTCGCCGCGCTTTACGAGGCGCCTTACTGTATTCTCTGAAACTCCTAAATGTTCTGCGACCTGGGGGGTGGTGTAGAGTTTTTCTTCTCGCTCTTCGATCGGGCGCCGTTGTCGGCTCGGTTCGGGAGGCTTCTTGTCTGCCAGTTGAAATTGATGGAGTTTTTCAGAAGACTTGAGCCAGGTCTTGGCCAAAGTCTTGGAAATCTTGTTTATAAACTTGGGTGTGATCTTGTTTCCCTGGGGTGCTTCTTCGACAATTGTAATGCCCAGATCAGGGACCTGGAAAACGATAAAATCTGTATGTTTTTTTATAGTTACGGGGTAGTCTAGAGGGGATTTTAAACGCTTTTTGTTGCCCATGATTCCTCGATGAAAAAAAGAAATTTCCCAAAATTCTGCCAAATCTGCCATGAACATTCTGATATGAATCTTCAGAAAGGTCGAGTGAGATCATGAAATTAGTTTTATTTTTTTTACTCATCGGTTTGATATCAATTGAAGTGACTCCCACGGACGCAAAGGAAGTGAAAGTGAAACAAAAAAATCTCCGTCGATTGATGATGAGTCGTTTCGATGAAAAGTCAGGAGAATTTGTACTCGAAAAAAACGGGCCCGACCTAAGTCGTGGTGAGTATGTTCATGATGTCGAAGTCGCACCCAATGGTCAGTTTTACTTTTTAACGACGGAGGGTGTCTCTGTTTTAAAAGACCAAAACTCTCAATTGAACCGACTCTATAAAATTGATCAGTTTGCGACGAGGGATTTGAATGACCTGTTCATTGACGGAGAGGGGCATATCTATATCGCCAGTTCGAAAGGCGTTTATGTATCTAGAGATCAAGGGAAGAGCTTTTCATTAATGCAGGCCCAGGGTCTTTTGAAAGAACATTTTAATAGTGTTCTGGTGGACTCTCAGAAAAATTATTTTTTAGCAACCGAGTCTGGGTTGCTCGTTTCTTTGGATCGTGGAAAAAGCTTTAAAAAGGTTCTTATTGCCCCAGACAAGTCGAGTAGCAATTATAACCACATCTATCATTGCTTTATGAGTGGGCAGGGAATTCTCGCCTGTACCTCATGGCATGGGGTTTATGTCTTTGATCGAAGAACTGAAAGTTTTCGTCCGCAGACACCCATTGGTTCGGCGTCGAGTAGTCAGATCGATTTTGACTCTAAAGGGCGATTGTACGGTGTTGAACAAAATTCTATTTTTAGGTCAGATGCCAATCATTCAAAGTTTAGTTCATTAAAAGAGGAGTGGGGTCTTAAGGATATCGTAATTTCAAATTGCTTTGTTGATTCTAAAGACCGACTTTTCGCCTATAGTTATAAGGATTTTTTAATCAAAAACATTGAGGGTGTAGAGAAGGTACGTGCCTTAAAAATTCCAGGGCCCTTTGGTCAACTCAACGATGTCAGCCGACTGATAGAAACAAAAGACGGGGGTCTCTACTTAGTTTCGTGGATGTTTCCATTTGCGGATCTCGAGGATTAGCTGTCACTGGTGCGATCAGGGGCTGTTGTTTCTTCTTCTTACTATCGACTCTTAAAGTTCTAGAGTTAATGAGGGTAAGAAGTGGGCCTCGCAGAATTCGCTCTGTCCGTTAGTCGACATAGAAAAGTTTTGCGATTCTAGAAGTCCTTCACCGATTTCATAGAGCGGAACGAGGAGTCTTTCTGAGTGATTGTCGATCTCCCTTAACAAAATGAGTGGATCTCTGGAGCCTTCTCGGTAATAAAAGCCAATGCTTTGAGGTGAGATCTCTCGACGACCGTGATCTTGAGTTGCATTTTGTATTTGATTTTGGAAACCCTGACGAATTTCTCTTGAGCTAGAATCAAGAAGATTACTTAATTTAGGTACACAGGCGACAATTCCGCCGACTATGGCAACAGCGATGCAAACCGAAACCCCAAGGGGCGAATCGGCCATTAAAAAGCTACCTCCAGTTCCAGCGGCGGATCCAGCTAATCCCATTATTTCAAGCCAGTTCATCATCGATTGCTCATTTTCAATGAGATCATTGATAGCAGCAGTACGGACGACATGAGCCATTCCAGATGAATCAAAAACGAGGAGTTTAATTTGCCCCGTATTTGGATTGCGATGGAGTAGAAAATAAAAGTTTTCGTCGGAGAAAAGGTCGAGAATTTCTCCCTGTAAATTAACCTCTTGAGACTCGACTTCGTAGTAGACTCCCTCTTCGTAATTGGGGTTTGAGGAATCTAAACTTCCCCCTGCGAGAAACTCTCCGCGGGTTTCAATTTGTCCGTTAAAAAATAAACTTCCGTCGGCCATTAGTCGCAAGTAGCCATTGCTTAAAGGAACTTGTTTTTTCGCCATTTGCCCAAAAGCTGAAAAGGGGAGGATGCAAATAGTGAGAGTAAAAAGAACCATAAATACGAGCGGGGAGTTAAGTTTAAATCCTTCAAATTGTTTAATCGTTATCACTGAATTGCGTGTTCTCATTACAAAGTCTCCAAGTCTATATTCGCTGAGGGTGAAGTCCAGCCCACTAGCGATTCAATGCAAATCGAAAACCTGAAACAAAGCTCTGTGGCTTGCGTGAATAGATATTGTTTAGACAGCGAGTTCAATTTGAGCGAGCGCTAGATAATGAAACATAATACTTCATTTTTTTGATGGGACTAAAGTCTGGGCGGGAAAACAGATCAAAGAATTTCTAAGAGAGTATTAGGGGTAAATTCATAGACCAAATCGCAGTTGTAGTTTTTTCTACAAGACGAATCTTTGAGTAAACTATTAATTAATTCTGGAGCTTCATCGAGTTGAGAATAATTGAGTTTCTTGCCAAAAAGTTCTCTCCACTGAATTTCAATGGGGATCTGGTTCGTAACCTTATGTTGTTCCATCCTTTTTTCTCCCTCATCTATAAACAAGACGGGGCGTCTTAAAGCTAAACCAAATTCGAAGCTGATCCCTGACCAATCACTGATAAGTAAAGACGCCTTCTGCAGATCCTGATGCAAAGAGTCCTTAGATAACTGGCAATTCTCATTTCTCGTCGCCCAATTGCTTATCTTCCTTTTGTGGATTTCGGGAGTCTTGGGGTGAAGGCGAATCATAATATTTGAAAACTCATTGATGGACTCGAGGAATTTCATCAAATTTTCGGGCTCAGCCAAGAAAGAATTCCAAGAGGGGGCTATGAGGATTGTGTCCGGATCGACCGTGCCTGTTTTTAGTTTCTCAAGGATCGGGTATCCGAATTGAACGAGGTGTTTTCGTGACAAGCCTTTTTCCTTTTCCCGTCTGCGAATTTCTCTGAGATGATGGGGGCCTGTGCAGAGAATGAAATCAAAATAATCAAAAGCCTTTTCGCGGTAGGCGTAGTGACTACTAATTAGAGAGTGAAAATAGTAAATATATCTGGTGGGGTAGACTCGAGAGCGTTTTAAATAAAAACTTTCTAGATCTGGAGTGGTCATTATTACGTAATCATAACGACTCGTCAGAAACAAAAAGGATAGGTGAAGCCAATTGCTGGCTTTGACCAGCTGGACATTAGTAGGTAGGTCTAGCTGATGGAGACTCTTTTTTGGCCCAATTAATGAAATCTCATGTTCACTTTCTGTGAGTATGGTGAATGCTTCTCCGAGATAATCGAGATCTTCAGCATGCTCAATAAATAGTGCAATTCTTTTTTTGGATTTCACCGCATTTGTCCATGTTCATTAAATGTCAGTTTTCATTTGAGTTCAGGTTTTATTCTTCTATTCTTTTAAATGCCTATGAACATTGTCAGTATTATCACAGCTGTGATTATCATTCCACAAATAGCTTTTGCATACATCAACCCCGGTGTCATGGGATATTGGTTGCAGGTCTTTTTTGCTGGGGCATTGGCATTGGTCATAAAATTTTGGCTTTGGTGGCGAAAAAAAGGCAATGTTGGTCTTATTCGAAAAAAAACCAAGGCCGATAGTCTATGGTTTTTAAAAGAGAATATGGACGAGAAATTGTTTCTTGAGCAAGTCTCTATAAAGAGAGAGGAGTTTGAAAGCCACCCCACTGGATGTATTAGGCGAATCCAGAAGCGATTTACAAAAGGGGCGTTGGTCGTTCGTAGTTCGTTTATAGGAGAAGATCAATTTTTAGAAAGTCATGCTGGTGCCTATAAAAGTCTATTGGGGGTCCCCAGTGAAAGCTCCCTGGAGCTAAGGAAATCAATAGCTGAAGTTTTTGCTTCAAACCCGAAACCAAGAGATAGTGATCAAGTTCTTATTCAGGTCTACATTGATGCACCTAATATAGTCGGCGTTTTGTTCAGTCGTATTCCTGGAGCTCCATGGCAGTTCTCATTATCATATAATGATCAGTCTCCTAAGCCAGAGGGGGTGACGTCTGGTTTAGACCGCTCAAAGAACTTTGTGTTTTTTCGCCATAAGGCTATGGATCACGACCTTCCTTCTTGGTCGAAAGATCTGATCCAAGCGAGTCTAAAAATTGAGAAATTGTTAATGGTCCACGCGGTTGATATTGAATTTGTCGTGTTGGCAGATGGGGCCTTGAAAATCCTTCAGGCGAGACCTCTTGTGCACTCGATTGAGGATGAAAGCACTCCACCTCTCAAGACTGAAATTACGGGAATTCGAACCGATGAAAATACGATTCTGAGTCGAATGAGTGACTGGAATCCCGTTGAAATTTTGGGTGCTAGAGCCAAACCACTGGATCGCTCACTTTATAGAACATTCATTTGCGAAAAGGTCTGGAACGAAGAGCGGAGTCGACTTGGTTACCATCGAGCGAGTCGGGATGACCTTCTGCAAGAAATTGTCGGACAAGACTATGTCGACACATCCCTTGTTTTTGCAAGTTTAATGCCCCAGTCGATAGACGAAGAGTTACGAGATAGAATCAATAAAGAACAAGTCAATTATTTGCGAGAACATCCTGATCTTCACGATCAAATCGAATTTTCTGTTTGTCTTTCCCACTCCTCTTTGTATCGGGGGCAATTAACACGGGCCTTAGAAGTTTTGAGTATCTCAACAGAGGATAAACGCAAAATATCCCGGGACCTTGAGGAAATTTCTCTTAGAGTTGTAAGTCGAATACAAAAATTGGTCGAGTCAGGTGCTCTATTTGCTCGTCGGACCAAAGATCTTTCAGAAGCCTATCAAGTGTGCCAAGATCAAGCTCGTCTTTTTGTACAAACTGCGAGGGCCTCATTTATTTCTAAGGCTTGGCTTATGGAGTTCGAGTCGAGATTGAATCAAGATCTATCCGACATTGTAGCCCGCGGAACGAGAGAAGCACTCTTAAAACACAGAGAATTTTTAAATGAAAATGGAGTTGAAACAGTTTTTGTTCGCCAGGAAGCTTTTTCAATCAGCTCAGATAAAGTCGAAATCGACTTTGGGAGTTTAGATCAATTCGTCGAGACTTCAAAACCGCTGAACTTGGAATTGTCCTCTGACGAGGCCATACTTTCAGTTAAAGGACTTGAGCAGTTTATCCATCAGTCCAATTTTGCAAGGGAGTTAAACAAGAGACAGTTTTATTGGGCGTTAAGCCAGTATCTCGATCTTCTTTTGCAGGCAACTCCATCTCCTTTTAGAGATTATGTTGATTTTTTAGAAATTGAAGAGTTAGTGACTTTAGTTGCCGGTGAAAGGAATTTCGCTCTCAGCGAACTGGCCCAACGACAACGAAGTTATGAGAAAAGAGCAAAAATACGCTTTCCCGATGTTTTTTGTGGAAAAGAAGAATTCCTATGTTTTGAAGAAAAAGCCCGTCGCGGTCACTTTATTGGCGAGGGTCAGCTTCAGGGAGAGGTCATTTATTTGCCTGCCGAGAACAGTAAGCGAGACTTAAGAGGTAAGGTCGTAGTCTTCGAAAGAGGAGAGCCGGGACTCGATTGGGTATTTGATCAAAAACCCAAAGCCGTGCTCACTCGGTATGGGGGACCGAACTCCCATGTTGCCATTCGATGTTACGAAACAGGCTGTGTTGGCTTATTGGGTCTTGATGAAAATAGTTTTGCTGCTGTTAAATCGGCTAAGAATATTCATCTCAATTGTGATACCAAAACTTTCGAATTAGGGTGACCATCCGCTGACCTCCCTCAGAAGTCCTTTTGAATGAAGGTCGGTGTAAGTTTCCCAGTCAGTCTTTGTGTCGAACTCAAGCCAGCCACCATTTACGGGGAAAACGGGTAATTTCAAACCCTCATTTTTTATCAATTCTTCGATGAATTCGGTGGTGGACTTCTTCCCATTTTCTGCTTTTTCTAAATAGGCCCCCAGGTTATTGTACCAAAGGCCCACCTCTGAAGTTTGTATTGATAGGATGCCCATAAACTGTCCCTGAACTGTAGAGAGATTTTGCACAGTTTGACCGATTTCGGTGAGTAACATGTTGGAGTTAAATTTTAAACTTTCGACGTCGTCTTTAACATTTTTCATTCGAGCTTGCCAAAATGATTGCCACTTGAGGTTTATCGGAAGGCTTGTTTTTTTTGCGGACTTAAGGATTTCAGCAAAACCACTTTTACTGATAAGAATGTCGCCATAGAGAAGTATAAAGTCACGGTTCTTTTTTTGGGCATCTTCTAGAGCAAGCAATAGGCTGTGGAGCATATTTTTTGCCTCCCATTCAGAGTTATAGATTTGCTTCACGGGAAAGTTTTTGAAGCTATCCTTTTTGTACCCAGTTATGATGGTGCGATCAGTAATCTGAAAGTGGTCTAGAAGATCGATTTGCCACTCGAGGAGGCTTTTATCAAGAAAACGAAGAAGGGGTTTGGGTTTGTCTTCGCTCAGGGCTTTTAGTCGAGAACCTCGTCCCGCACCCAAAATGTAGACTTGTAAGTTAGATGGATCGAAAGAACTCAATGTAGTCCTCCAGATTTGATTGGCGCTCTGGATGCCACATTAATCCATAGATGGATTTATTTTTGAGGCGAAAGGCTTCGATCCACCCTAAATCGTCAGTGGCTAATACTTCTATTTCGTCTGGGAGCCCTTTTGTGGAAAGTCCATAGTCGTGATGACTGAGAACTTTTGTGATGGTTTCAAGTCCAAAGAGACTTCTCTGCCAGGTAAGTGAATGGCTTGTTCCGGCATGTTTGGATACCTCCGTGACTAGTCCTCCAAAATGGTCAAAAACAAACTGTGCCCCCCGACAAATCCCTAAAACTGTAATGCTTTCTTTAAGGCAATACTCAAGTAGATGCTTCTCAATTTGATCTCGTCTTTTGTTTTCTTCAGAGTCTTCAATTCGTGCCAGACTATTTCCACCAGGAAAGATAACGACTTGATCGGATTGCATCAAATCGAATAGTTGGGTCGGCTTATGACTACTTATGTAAAGTAAATTTTTGTTTACTATTTTTGCAAGAAAATGCCAGTTCTGTTCATAAACATCAAGCAATTGCTGGTTTAGTTCGTCTGACTTAATTTTAGGGGACAAAAAGAGCATAGCACCTCGTCTTAGGGTGAATGAGTCTATAGTTTAATTAGAGGAGATTTTGTTCGTTTGTTCAACTGAGATATCACTGGTCTAGGACCCCTGCAATACTACTTTTAACTAATTCGACAAAATCTCGCCTATCTTTTATAATTTTCAGATGATTTTATACAGAGTTTTTATTAGTGTTTACACTCCTTTATATATAGTTTTTTACTTTTTTCCGACGCAGATCTTAGAGTCTGACCTATCAAGTGTTGAGCACTCTGCCCTCAGTTTATTGTTTATGATGCTGACAGTTGGTTTTTCTTTGGGTGCCGTTCTGTTTATAGCTTTAAATTTGGTAGCGAGGGTTCAGCCTTCATTAATGGCAAAATTTTTTTACGTTTCTACGGCTTTACTTTTTTGGATTCTACTCAATGATTATTTTTTAGATTTGGATTTGAAAGGATTAGAGAATATATCCAGTTCTCCATCCTTTGATTCTTCTTGGTGGGTTTCGATTGTAACGTTATTAGTTGGACTGTTCGCTGCAGCCATTGCAAATCGTTACAAGAGCTTTTTTACTCTCATGTTACTATTATTTCTAATTACTAGCATCACCCTCTCAGTGCATAAGTTCATTGTCTTTAATGCGAGCCTTCCGGATGAGAAAAGTTCATATATTGATTTATCGTTGACAGAAATCCAAAGTGGATCTCTGAGATCGCCAAATATCTTGCAAATTATGTTAGATCGAATTGAATCCACTGATATTCTCGATCTCTTGCAAAAAAAGCCTGAGCTAATCGACGAGTTTCGGGGCTTCCAGGTTTTTCCCTATGCCTTCGGAAGCTACCAATATACAGAGCCCTCTCTTGCGGCATTAATGCGTGGAAGTTTTATTTCTGAAGATGTTTTCTACAACCAGTGGCTTGAGGGCTCTTCAGACCTTTTAATCACAAGGCACTTAAAGGAGCAAGGGTACCGTCGCATTTTGGTCTCCGCTTGGGATATGCTTGAATATGGAAACTCTTGGGATCTTGAAGTGAAAGCCCTCAAGTTTAGAGATTACAGTCCTGGCTACAAAGAGCTATTCGATATTTTCACTAACTTGCTAGACTTCTCCGTTTTGCGTTCATTTCCTTTTTTACTCAAAATTGCAATAGATGAAAAGTACAGGGGGTTGCTGGCTCCTCTTATAAAAACAAGAAAGTGGGATCAAATTATCCGTGGCCGGCATTTTCGATCCTACAAGGTGTT
This sequence comes from Bdellovibrionia bacterium, assembly GCA_030427805.1. Taxonomy (GTDB): domain Bacteria; phylum Bdellovibrionota; class Bdellovibrionia; order Bdellovibrionales; family JAGQZY01; genus JAUHWN01. Next base: position 10,907 of record JAUICP010000008.1, on the reverse strand, counting down.
TTCTGAAGTTAATAAAAGTCTTTCGGGTCTTTCGAAGGGCTCGAACTACTTCTTTTTTCACAGCTATCTTTCACACTCCCCTTATTTTCGTGATGAAAATTGTAAACTGAATGCTGAGAAAGAAGCTCATGCAGAATTCAATCCATATGGTTTTCGACAGTTAGTTTGTAGCTTTAAAATGGTCAGCGAGTTTGTGAGTCAGTTAAAGAAAGAAGGTATCTACGATAACTCAATGATCATTCTCCATAGTGACCATGGCCGACTAACTCAACGGCGTCCTTTTTTAATGATTAAGCCGCCGGGAGTTGATAAGTCCGAACTTGAAATCCGCGAAGAGCCGATGAACCTAATAAGTTTATACTCTCTCATCAAGAGAGTGTCAGATAAAAGAGGTGAGTTTTCGACTCAAGACTTTGAAGACTTCATAGACTCTGAGAAGCATAAAAAAGACATCTATGAGATGATTTTCTATTACGGGGGAGAGGAGCCTCCATATCCTCGAGAATCCTATCTTTTGAAAGACCCGTTCTATGAAAGCAAAATAAAAAGCTTTTTGCGGATACAAAAGAATTTGCGCGAGCGTTAGATTATGAAACATAATACTTCATTTTTGTGATGGGACTAAAGTCTCGGCGAGAATAACTAAGTATTTGTCGCGCTTATAAGTAAGGCGCGAAGTTTAAAAAAAGTGTCGATATAGTTTTTAAATTTCGAGATCGATGAAAGTTTTTTTCGTTAATCTCTATTGCTTACTTTAGCGAACAGGTGAGTCCGCCGTTAACCAGTTATGGCGCGGCTTTCAGGGATTTTACTATTTTTGTTTTTAGCATCTTGCAGTTCTGATTTTATCGGTGTTGAAGAGTTGGGAATGAACTCTGATTTTTCTGATATCGAAATCGAAGATGATTTTGAAGCACCGGAAGACGAAAATGCTCCCGAAGAAATTTCTGAAGTTCCAGAGGAGGTGCCCGAACCTCTTCCGCCAAACCCAGATATCCCAATGCCTGGGGGAAATCCTTTTGAATACAAGGTGGATACATTTTTTATTCAAAATACGATTTTTCAATTGGCCCATGATCGGGCCGTTCGCTGGGATGGTTGTCAAAAATCATTTAGTTCCCAAGGGGGATACAACAGTGATTCTCGTTGTGGAACCGGATTTTTGCACCCGAAGTTTGCGGATCACCTGAATTCCTTCTTTTTTAGATGTGTTCAAGATGCGGCTAAGCTCGCCGGATACCCCGATCCCGCATATGTATTTATTCGTCACTTAGGAACCTATAATGATCGTGTTGCAAGAAATTCAACACGTCTCAGTAATCACGCTTATGCTCGGGCTATGGATATTGCCTTTCTGAATCTCTACGATAAAGAGGGCGCGCGAATTCGTGTGAGTACTCTTCTGCGCGACTACAAAGACGACCAGGCGGTTTTTTATGATGAATTTCGCGATTGTTGGAAGGAGTCTATCGAAAATAGCTGTAACCCGGGACAAACTGAGTACAAAGGGTCCATCGGACATCGGTCCTCAAAGCTGGGGGGTAACAGTCTCCACAACGATCACATCCACCTTTCATTTCCACTGTGTGCGGGGTAATGAGTATGAGAAGAATTATCTTTTTTATTATTCTGTTTTTTAGTTTCCTCGCCTTCTCCCATCAAGAGGCCATTGGCCATGAAGGGGAGAGTGGGGGCGATAGCTCTAGCGAAGAGCTTCGTATACTTAAAGAGATCGATCTCGTCCAAGGCGGTAAGGTCTATGTGACTGCTCGGCAAGCGGGACATATTTTAGGTCAGCAATTTCAAGTTGAAGTTCGTGTTTCTTGCCCGGGCGAAGTTGAAAAGCCTGGGGAACTCGAAGTTTCTGATTCCTTTTCCGTATGTGACATGGACCCTGGCTCCTTGGTCGTCAATCGATCGGGAACAGCCGTCGCTATGAAGACCAAGATGGCTAAGGTCTTCAGCGAAACCGAGCTTATTTCTGGTGAAAATAGAAACTTCTATGAGAACTGTGCTCAGAAAACCATAATCAAAAAGTTTTCTCTCAAGAGTTTTTGTCAAAACTAGAGAGAATCAGCAATTCGATTGATAAATTTTATCGCTCGAGGGCTGACCTGGGGATTTTCTATTTCTTCGCCATCTGCAAAAAAGAACTGTTCAATTTTAGCAATTCCAAGGCGATGTTCCGAGCTATAGGCTGCGCCCCTCTTCGAAAGAGTCGTATGGAGCTGCTCATCGGGAACCATTCCGCCGAGTTGGCCAGCTGCAATTGAAATAGTAAAAATCTGGTGATTTTTAAAGCTGCGAATACTTAGTAGATCGAGAAAAGTTTTGAGATCACCATTGAGGGCATTGTTGTATTCAGGGTGAATAATTACGATCGCGTCGGCCATTGCAATGGGTACTTCGTAGTTATCTTTAAATGCGCGGGATGTATTCCAGTAGTCGGGCCGCGGAGTGCTTCGGTCGCTTCTTAACCATTCCGCATGTTCTAGAGTTCGTTCATCGTGCCAATCAACAAGATTGATCATCTCAACATAAGCATTGGAGTCACCTTCTAGCTGACCTCTCAACTGATCGGTTACAATCTGGCTCATTCTGTAAGTATTTGACCCATCTCGAGTTGTTCCACTGATGACCACAATTTGTTTACCGCCAAGGACTGTTTTTTGGCATTTAAATTTAGCTGCGAAACTTTCTTGGGCGAAAATGAGCAATAGAATTCCCAAAAGGCTCTTTAAATACAAATGGCACTCCTTTGTTTGCCTCCTCGAGAGGCACTATTTAACGGTGCCCTTGAGGTTTGCAAGTGGAGTGCCACTTCGACTTTTAAATAAAAAGACTTTCTTAGAGACTATTTTCTAGGAGAGTCGTAAGAGAGTCTGTTCTCTCTTTAATATTGTCTACGTTTGTAGTTGGCTTGTGGTCGAGAGTGATGACTCCATCCGCAAATGCAGCCCAGCGACTTCCGTTTGAGCAATCAGCCGTATTTTGAATAACGATATTCTTTAAAGTTCCCTGAAGAGCTTCTTTACCCATATCGTCGGCACAAATACTTTTTAGGGCGGCTGAAAGAGGTTCAAAGTATACTTTTGGCCAACACTCATCGTATAGGTGACTACTGCCATCGATGGCCAATGTTTCCCACTTAACTTCAATGGGAACTTCGAATCCCAAGGCAGTTTTTACATTATCGAGTAGGCCTGGATATTTGGTTTCTTCAAAATCTTTTTGTGCACGACGTTCTTTTAAACCCATCAGCGGTCTCCTTAAAAAATGAATTTCAGAATTAATAGAAACTCTATTGTGAGTGCATGTGATGAAATTGTTAAGCGAAGAAAAGGTCCTAATTAGCCGCAAAAAAGTAAAAAAAATAGGTCGATTTCGTGCGGTTAAAATTCTGCCAAATCTGCCAGGCTTTCGAAATTTCAACCTAGACTTTTTAGCTATAGCGCGTCCCATGATAAGTCCAGTTATCATGGGTTGGATATATTCTAATTTTATAAATTTGGAAATTTCAAAATTTTTGAAGGGAATTTTGATGAAAAACCCCCTTTTTTCGATCGAAATCTCGAAGAAAAAAGGGGGGTTAATAGTTGCAACTTGGTCCCAGGGATAAGATTAATAAATACCTTTCTTATAAAGACATCAAATTGGGACAATTATTGAGACCCTAATCTAGGGCACTCGGTACTTGAAACTGGAAGAAAATTAACTGGAATCCACGAACACGGGGAGATTTTCTTGCCAAAAAGAATAAAAATGTCACCAAAATTATAGTCGACTCCACGGTACTTCAAAACAGCGAGAACGTACCGGCAGAGATTTTGATCAGCACATTTTTTAACGAAATACTTGTTTTCTTCATACTGGTTTTCTCGCCAAATTGCCCAGCTATCTTCATAACGGTAGTCGCTTGATGTTTTTGAAAGAGTAGAGTCAAACATTGGCAAATAGGCCGCATCCGTTACGAGAGGGCCAGTTTCGTCCCAGTCGACAATAAGCCGACTATATCGGAAGTGAGCAGTAATATTATCGAGAAAGGCCCAAAAATAGGGATTTGCTTCCACGTAGTCCCAATGAAGAGCAATAAGGGGAACGATGGCGTAACTGTTTTCTGGGTCTCGATTCTGCATATAGTTGAAAGAGCCAAAGTCTTTGAAGGCACTGAGTTTTCCTTTTGACACGACATAAGTGTCATACAGACCGACTGAATTCGCGAGATCCTGATCACTCGGAATTTGACCTTGATTGAACTGTTGTAGAATTACTTTTGTGTAATCGCCTTCCACTTTTTGTTTTATATTAATATCTTTGTACATCAAATCGCTATTAGCAGATGTTAGGAAGGGAGTTGTCGTGATGATTCCGAATAATAGCATTACTAAAAAGCGAAAATTGAAATTGATCATTTTCATCGATGTCTCCTCTTTCATTATCTCGTAAAGTTCCAGCAGTATATTTTTCCTTCAAGAGTGACCCCACAGACTTGGTCTTGCCTGAGTCCTCCCATATCTATCGATTTGAATTTTTTCGAGCGATGAGGGGTCGGGAGGTCGGGTGAACTGCAAATCAAATAGGGCTCGGTCTTGGTCGATTTCTCTAAATCAAAGCGACAAAGATTTAAGTGTTGATTTCTTGGGGGCTCAAGTACCCTAGTGAAACGATTAAGTATCGAATCTAAAAAAGGCTCCCTTGATTTTCGTCCGCATTGTAGGCTGCCATCATCAAAAAGGACACATGCGTTTTGCCCTCCGGCCGAGTATGTAGTGCGGTCTCGGCCTCGCTTTTCAGCCATCAAATAGAAGTTCAAATCGACAACTGAATTTACATTGGTTTGATTGTTTAATTTTAAATAGCTATTGAGTGATATCGTTGCGGGTTGGTAGTCGCTGTCATATCCCCAGCATGTTACTTCATTGGTGTCATCAACCGCGCAATGAGAAGATCCGTAGCCTCGAGAAGAAATATATTTTACGTTTTCTAGGTCGTCTGGAAAGTGCATCAGTTTTTTATTTCCTGCAAAGTGATTTCCTCCCCAGCAAACAACAGATCGATCAATTGATGGGCCAGAATAAATGGCACAGGCGTTGTGATTATTCATGGAAACCTTGTCGAACTTAACTCCTTTGTCGGATGGAATGTCAGTGATCGACGGAGTTTTGTTAACAGCGCTTGGGTTTTCATAACATTCAAGGACTCGAGTTTTTTCTCGAACAATGCAAATTCCTAAGGTGCTGACACCAAAGTCTCTAATGTCATTAGTTTCTGAAATTTTAGCAAAAGGACGGTCAACGCCATAACCCCAGCAAAAGAGTTCGCCAGATTCTGTTAGGGCGCAAATACCTTCGTTACCAGGTGGAGTCTTTACGTTCCCACCAGTTATTTCGATCTTAATTATTTTCTCGGTCCGTATTTCTTCTGGGATCGAAAGCTCTTCGAAGTTAAAACGATCTGACGTTTCATACCGACTTTCCCAGTGATTTAAGAGGGGTCTCCAGCAACGCGCGCCTTTTTCCTCGAAAGTAACGCAGGTGAGATTGTAACCAATAGAGATGTCCTTAACCTTTTCGAGGCTTGCCAAAAATGTTTCATAAGTCATTCTCTTCTGATCACCAACCGGACAAATTGAGAGTCCAGAGTGGTCGCTTGTTTGACAATAATCGAGGTGCTTAGAGAATACGTGTGAGGTTGGGGAGGCTATTAGTTTTGAATTCTGCAAATCCCAGCAAAGAATTTGTCCGTCGGGCTTAACGGAGCATGCCGAATGCTCACCGGCATCTAAATAGATGTTTTTCGTATCGTTGACTTCAACTGGGAGTTTAATTTTATTCTCGAAAGTTTTTCCCGATCTTCCAACGATGTTATATTTATAACAACTAATTTTTCCTACATTATTAAGGAGACAGAACGCGGGATAGTTATAAGTAACGGTCATCTTTTTGATATTAGGAATAATTGCAAACTCCTCGTCGAAACCAACAAGGGTTTGGCAGATGACATCGTCATTCTCAAGAAGTATGCAGCCAAAATTATTTCCCTTTGAGGTAGCGATATCTCGATAGTACCGAGGCAGATCCGTTAGTGAAGCCAAGAGTAATTCTCGTTTCGTTGTATCTGCTAGTAGGGACCATAATTTTGAATGACGCTTGGTTAGGTAATCTGGATCCTCGCCGATAATTTTTGTCTGACCTTTTGAGTTGACGTAAATTACTTCGTTTCTCCCCAACGACTGTAGATGACTGACCCTCATCACTGGTTTGTCAGGCATCTTACAATATCGACAGGTTTTAACTCCTGCTGCGCCCCAACAGTAAAGAACTTTGTCCTGAGAGAGGGCGCACGTAAAATGGTGTCCAGATGCGATATTAACGATCTTCTTTTTAAGAGCGAGGGTAGGAATGTCAAGTTGTCCGTATTGATTGTCGCCCCAGCACTCAACCTTTTGTTCGCTGTTAATGAAGCAGCCATGATTGAGCCCAAGTGAGATTGACTGGTTAACTGAAGAAAGAATCTCATTTTGCCCGAGGGCGATATTATGAATCTGAAACGTCAGAATTATTGATAAAAGTGAAAAGTAATTAAAAATGAAACTATTGTTTTTAATTTTAATAAGCGACATAGATAGCCCCTCCCTCGTTGAGTGAAGCTATTCCAGAGGCTTCCGCTTGTAAATTGACTTGTTCTAAAAGTGTTGACAAAAAGTCAACAGGGGAGTGGAGATAAAGTTCGAGTTCCTTTATTTATTGTGTTTCTAAAAAGTTAATTATCGCAAATATTTTAGTCTGTTACGGGGAAGAATTGAACACTCAACCTGTAGACATCTTTTGTCTCGGGATCATCATTAGCAATTTCTATGAACTCATAAAGAAGCTCATTGATTCGATGTTTTAGCAGTCCGACTTTTTTTTCTGACAGTGTCAGAGTCATGCCCGTGATGAGACGTCTTTCGAGATCGAGGTCTGAATGTTTTTTAGTGAGTTGGGTTTCGGCCAATTTTAGAAACTCAAGGTGGTGTTTTCTAATATTCTCAGGCTTTGAACTGGATCGAAATTCAATGTATTGGTCCTTTTTTTTGAAAACACCTTGAACTTTTGTTACTACGCCGTGATCAAGGAGACGTACTAAGGTATTTTCTACTAAATCTCTTTCTAAACCAAGTTTTTGTGCGATCCAGTCAATAGAACCATCATAATCCCGGAGTAGAGTGCAATCGGCGATGGCAAGGCTATACCAATCCGAAATCGGGTCGAATTGTTTTACTGTTTGAATCTTCACTTCCGTCTTGAATTTTCCTTTTGGAGCGGGCTCGATCCTAGGGATTGTGACACGGTCTCCTTTTTGAAACCCATTTTCTTTGATAAAACGACTAAAGACTTCGTTGCGAGTCTCAATGTCCAGATCTAGAGCCAAGCAAATGGACTCTAGCCGTTTTAAGCTGATTTTTCGCTTGTTGTTCAAGATGAGCGATAAGTAAGAGGGACTGATGCCTACTTTCTTTGCGAGCATTCTAACGCTAAATTTCGTGCTTTCATTGCGTTTTTTTTCAAAATGTTTTTTGATTAAATCAATGCTCTTCATAGATTACATCCTAGTTCAAGTAACCTTCGTCGGAAATGACCAACATTTTCCGAAGAGTACAATTCTATCTTTAGTGCACGATGTGCATCGGTTTGATCGCGTTTTGCAAAAAGAAATCGTCTCGTCAAATCACGAAGGGTCGCCACAATAAGATCTAAGCGCGTTTTTTTAGAATAATAGATATAAGAGGTGGCATGAAAGTCAAATTGTCCATTGGTGAGTTCCATTCGACTGTTACTTCTGATTAATAGAAGATTTCTTGGTATACAGGTGAGCTGAATCGGAATGTTCTTGCGTAAATTGTCTGAAATGATTTCAGGTAGAAATTGAGGATTATTATCAAAATACTCTTTCGAAAGTGCCGACCTTTGTAAGTCGAGCTGCATAAAGGCAATCTGTCCTTTAAGGAAAGCATCTGAATAATCTCCGCCTCCGCCAACAATACTAGCGCCATTATCTAATAAAAGAGCTTTGTTACCAGGAATATCATTGCTGAAAGCTACATTAAATTGGGTTCTCGAAATAACTTCCTTCTCCAAAAACTCTTCTACTGCTTTCTTTTGAATTTCGGGCAAAGGAACTTTAGAATCAGTAGTCAACTTTTTTATTACTGTTATCATTTGGCTTAGTTGGTAGTCTGAATCGCCAATGCCTAAAATCCCAAGGACTTCGTGCAAATACAGCCCTTCAGCGTAGATATCTGTTTGATTCGCGATATTGGAATGCAGAAAAATAGTATTCAACGGTCTTGAGTAAAATGCTGATTGCCGGGTTCTTAGTTCGCTACTTGGATTGGTTGGCATGATTTCGATGATCAAGTCCGGAACCACTTGGGCCAATTGGTCAGCAAAGGCAATTATGATATCGCTCGAAAACGCTTCTTTTAAGTAGTTTGAATAGTCCACAATTGCACTTTTAACCTTCATCGAGCGCAATGTATCCTCAGATTCCAATAGCTCTGATGCGTAAGTTATTGGGCTGAACAGTAAAAAGATAATAACTAGGTATGAGCGATAAATAGAAGCCATAGAGATTTCTATCACGGAGACTAGACTCACTCAAAAATGAATGTAAAATATACAAAAGATTCTATATCTAGATTATGGGAGCTGTCGAACGAATCACTTTCGGCAGTCCCATCTTCAAATAGATCCTAAGTTTCGTCGGCATCGCCACCAACATTTAAATCAGGGCTAGTAGTAGTCCCATCGATCGTGTCTTCTCGGGTGAGGGGATTCCCGCAATCATAATTTGCATCTCGATTGTATTGCTCATCCGGAGAGTAGTTGAGAAGAATAGCGCCTTCACCTAGGTTGTAAGCCATGGCAAGAGCCCGTTCGCCAAACATGGTGGGGCTCCCTGTACTCCAAGGGTAAGGTTGTCCACTTGCAATGGCTTCTTCCGTAAATTCAGGGCAATTCCACACGCGCGGGTCCACATTAATAATTGGATGAACGCCTCTTGAGGTCGTCGCTGAGTTACTCGAAGAAAGTCCATGGACGCGAACGCGGTAGGATCGGTCGTACTGACAAGGGTGCCTCGAACTCCGTCGCTCAATGGCACCCGTAATGACGGGTCCAAGTGCAGTCTGCTCTGAGGCGTGTCTATTAGAAAACCCCGGAAATGGAATATTCGGATTAATGAGAGTGCCTCTTGCGCGTCCATCTCCGATGGCGACGACTTCTCTATTTTCAACTCGTCCGGTTTCGAAGTTTACAACATAACAGCGCCTTTGGTTTTGGTCGACAGATAGATTGCAAACGCCACCTCTGTAAAGATTAGTTGGTCTTCGTTTGGTGTAACAGCCTTGGCCGTTTCGGGCCATTTCGAGTTGATCGACGAGCGCGTTAGCGGCACCTTCGGGCACTCCATTTTCAGCAAGTCGTGACCTTAACTCCTCAGGGGTCAGGCCTTGAGTTGCGGAACTCGTTGGCTCTGTCATAGACGTCGGTTCTTCTACTTCGGCAGAGGGATCATCGAGAAAGATGTCTTCTTCAGCGAGAAGGCTATTGCTAAATAGGAATATGCTGAAAGCTAAGAATAAATAAAAGCATGCTGTCACTCGTCTCGTGTTCTTCACGGTGGCTCCTGTGTCTGAATCAATTTTTATGGAATATATAAAGAAAACGCGCTTGTAAGAAGAGGGTAGCAGCTCACCCGATCAGATCAAAATTTAAATGCTTGAGAAGGGATCTAACGAACATAAAGGCCGATTGTGTCTCAAAATCGAACATTTTACAAGCGCAAAAGAGACGTCTTTGCCTAAGAAAACAGGGAGAAGAACAAAGGGAGTGAAGACTCCCTTTGTCGTGATCTTACTTAAAAAGTCGTTCTAACCAATTTTCGAGTTCGTAAATCTTGCCATCCTTTTCACCCTTATTATCAAGGGGTTGAAAATAGATTTTTGAACCTTTCTCCCAAAAATAGCAGCCCCTGTGAAGCTGTCTTGTGCATATTTCTTTGATTTCTTTATCCGCTTTATCGCTGGCACCCTTTGGTAATTTTTTTCCTTCTTTTATAATGTGTCTCATGGCCTTACCCGCCGTCGTTCGACTCTTACTGTCTTTTCGAAGGTCTGCGTGGGCCGAAAAAGCGAGGCAGAGTACGAGAAGTATTTTGCTGATCATTAGATAGTCCTTGGTGAAGATTGAATTGTCGAAATTTTAGCACAGGCAAGGGTCAAAACAATTTAATTTGCCCTAGAATGCAATATAAATAGCTGGGATTAAGTAGGCGGAGCCAGTAATAATAAGGGCTAAGGCAATTGTTAGCAGAAGAATCCAGACGGGCAAGAGAAGCCACTTCTTTTGCTTAACAATCTCTTTGAACAAGAGGACTGTTATTTTAACGATGCCTTTTTTATTGTTCATATAATTTCCTATGGATCTTTACTAAGGTTAGTCATTTCCTCAGCAATTAGCAAGTGTCCTTTTTGGCTGGGATGTACTGGATCGACGTAGTTTTCGCCTCGATTGCTAAGAAGGCTTTGGGCGTCGATAAGCACAGCCTTCGTTTCTTCAGCGACTTGCTCGAGTATCAAATTGATCTGATCGACGTCCTCTTTAATTCTTCTCGGCTCTGCGAGTCTTGCCCTATCGAGAGACTTTCTAGCTTCGGAGCAATTTCCGTCTTTGGCCGCGGCAACCATGGCTTCATAGTGTTCTGTGGAGTCTTCATATTTACTGTCATTGTCGTAAAGTGACCTGCCCGGGCTAAACTGGTCCACCTTTTGTGTTAAAGTGGGCCCCATAACCGGAGGTCAAAGATGGCGAGAAAGCGCTATACCCCAGAAGAAATTATCCAACATTTACGAACAGTTGAGCTTG
>JAUICP010000005.1 GCA_030427805.1 Bdellovibrionia bacterium | reverse complement strand
TTCTTGAAAAATTGGTACTTGGAAGAAAGAGTCGTCAGACTCTTTCTTTTTTTGTCTGTATTTTCTTAATCTTTCCGAAACTTTTGGAAAGATGCGGATACTTAGGGGTGCTTTTCCGCAAGATTAAGAAAAAGGTGTGAGCTTGCGGAAAGTAAAAGAAGGATATGGCTTATTTTTCGGAAACTTTCGGAAAAAATAAATTGACTTCATTTTGTTCAAAATGCACTTTTTTAGAAAAGAGTGAGATTATGAGAAATACTTCCAGCCCAAGCCAGCCCAAGCCAGCCCAAGCCAGCCCAAGCCAGCCCAAGCCAGCCCAAGCCAGCCCAAGCCAGCCCAAGCCAGCCCAAGCCAGCCCAAGCCAGCCCAAGCCAGCCCGAAGAAGTCTCTGTTGAACAGGCTTCAAAGTTTTTAGATTGTAGTCAACGGTCGGTCCTTAACTATATCAATAAAAAAGAAATAGAAGCTATTAAGGTTGGTAAGTATTGGCATATCAACTTCATATCTCTTCAAGCTTTTAAGAAAAGGTATAATTTTGGTAAGGAAGGCCAGCCTGAAGAGGTACCTTCTGAGATGGATGAGCTGAACCCGGACAAGTTTTTTGTTGAAGAGGCAAACCTTGATGTTGAGCCCTCTGAAGAAGCTCCTCCCGTAAACAGCAAAGCCAAATATCGCCCACTTCATAGTTTGAGGTGTTATCAGATCGCCTGCAATGCTTTTATACTGGATGGTTGGCAGCGTTCTGCCTCAGATGATGGAGATCAAAGAGTTCGAGAACTTAAATCCACAGTTCTTGAAAATCTTGGAGCAGGGTTTTACTCCTACGAAAACTCAGAAAAAGCCAGATATTATAATCAAGCTCGCGCGGCTTTGGGGGCAATAGTAGCCTTACTTTCAAGCTCTCATATAAAGCGAGATCAATGGAGTCGTGAGATTTCTATTCTAGAATCTCAGGTAATTCCAGCCTGCTCGGCCCTCATTCGTAAAATAGAGAAAAAGTATCGTGAAAGACCCTAAAATTTATGCAGATTCATATCAGCTCACGATTCTGATTTTCCACAGAACAAAAAGTTTTCCCAGGCACTTGAGGCCAACTTTGGGCAGGGCCTTAGAGGAGAAATCTCTGGAGCTGGCTTATGCGATAAGAAAAAGTTCTGTATATACGGGCAAGGTGAGATTAAAGTATTTAAAGATTGGGTCGAGCTTGCTTGATGAGATCAAAATCTTAGGACAAATAGCAAAGGACTTAAAAGGTCTTTCCACCGGCAGTTATCATGAGTTCTCAAAACTGACGGCAGAAATTGGTCGTGAAATAGGAGGCTTTATTAAATATGAGTTTAGGAAGGGTGAAAATGCACCTTCTTGAGCAAGTAAGCTCTTTTCAGAACCTGCACTCAGCTTTTTTAGAATGCAGTAAAGGTAAGCGTAAAACCTTGGGTTATATGGATACCCTATTTGGTGTTGGTGAGACACTTTTATCTATCAGCGGACAACTTCAGACAGGCAAATATTCTTGGGGCAATTACCGAGAGTTCTACGTCACTGACCCCAAACAGCGTCTTGTTATGGCAGCCCCCTTTGTAGATCGTATTGTTCACCATGCAATACATCGGGTTATTGAGCCAATTATTGATAAAACTCTCTGTGATAGTGTATTTGCCTGTCGAAAAGGCAAAGGAAATCGTTACGCTGTTTTGTATCTCAAGCAAGCTCTAGATATTTTGGGGCGTGACCGGTACGTCATTAAGCTTGATGTTAGAAAGTATTTTATGTCTATTTCTCACAGGATTCTGATGAGGGAAATAGAGCGGTTTTTGCCTGATGATAGTCTTAAGAGACTTCTTGAAACTTTACTTGAATCCTACCCTGCCTATGCGATAGCTTCCAGGGGAATTCCCATTGGAAATTTAACGTCTCAACTTTTTGCAAATTTCTATTTATCTTCTGCGGACCGAATGGCCTGTGAGCTGTTAAACCTAGATTATAACTGGCTTCAAAATAAAGCTCTGATAAAAGATGGGTTTTATATACGGTATATGGATGATTTAGTTATCCTGGCTAAAGAGAAAAGAAAAGCAAGAGATGTTGCCGATACTCTACACACTCATATATCGGAATATTTGGAACTTGATGTTCCGTTTTATAAAAAAGTGTCTCTGTCTAATGACCCTGTTCCATTTTTGGGTTATGTGCTTTCTGAGGAGGGTGTGAGGCCTCTTTCCAGAAATCATCGTAGGCATATAAAGCAGATGAGGAGATTGGAAAAACAGCAAGCCTTGCCGAGTCAGAAAAATCAAGTAAGGCTGTCTTACATGGCTTGGTGTGATATAGAAGAAGGGAAAAAGCCTGACCACACCCTGGCGGGTTGTTAGCGGGCGCGGTCCTTCGCGGCGGCAATTGGAACAATGGAACTAATGCCGGTGCGTTCGCTGTCAATCTGAATAATTCGGCGACGAATACGAACACGAATATCGGGTTTCGTTGCGTGTTTTTGGATGTTGGCTGTCAGACTTGGGATAAGTGAGTATGCAAGAAGTAAAATGCCAAGGCGTTTTACCATACAGTTGGAGAAATAGTTTTTCTTCAGGCCCAAGGCACCTCGGCTTTTTTCCTGAGCTGATCCCACGGGGAAATCCCGTGGGAGGTTCAAATAGAGAGATCTAGTGCGACCGTTATCTAGAAAAGGCAGACTAGGTTTTATAGCGATAATAGCAGAATAAGATCTTTACCAGGATCATTAAAAGGGCTGTGGTCCAGCGTTTTTTGATGAGGTACTTGAAGCGATAGTCTCGCACTTAAAACTTAAGGTTTAACTCAAGAAAAATTTTGTTGTCGTTTTCAATGTTTTGCATTTTGCCTCCTTTCACCCCAGCCGAAGGCCATGAAGGAGGGAAAGGGCAAAGCATGAAACTCAATGAAGCGCTCTTCTTTAAAACCTCATGTGTAGCCTCTCAATAGCAATCAAGGAATGCCTATTTTCTTCATAAAAAATCTGGGATCACAAGTTGGTGAGGTGTCTTTAGCAAGAACTTATCACTTTAGATTTTGGGTTAAGTAAATTCTTTATCTCACGTTTAGCCGGTGAGTCTTTTTATTCTTACCATCTTAGGCTGTATTTATCGTCCGCTTTGCTCGCTAAAAAATCAATAAAAAAGCCGGCTCCTCCTACGACCTGCCACCCACTTTTTTATTGATTTTCGCTCGACGGCGCTCCTCGTTTTATTCCGCCCTAAGAGGCAAATGAAAATTCAACTAAACGAGGAGAAGAATTATGAAAAACCAAAATCAAGAAAAAAAGCTTCAGCTTACTAATGCCAAAAACATCACTCTCAAAAATGATTACATCCTGATCTTTTTAGAAGATGGTTCGGTCATTAGTAAACATGTCAATTTCTTCAAACATATTCTAGGCGTTAAGTATACGCCAGTCTCAAAGAAGGTGGCTCCATGAGGACGCTTTCTAAACCTTCTGTTTTCAACATTTCTATTTTAAGGAGACTAAAATGACGAATCAAGATATTGAAAAAAAGCTTCAGAAAATTGCCTATCAGAAAACTATTCCTTTTTGCTATCAATGTTATCGGGAGGCGCCAACAGGTACCTGCAAAACTTGCATGAATGATGACCTCATGAGACTACTTCCTGGCTCGGGGTGTGAGTATGGCCACGATTGGATTGTAAAAGAGCTTCTTGAAGAAAGCCTCACCCCGGCTGACGTTTCGGAAATTTTTGAGCAGATGATTGAAGACTGCTATGGCGAAACTACGAACGTCGGCTTTCTAGAGCTGTGTACCGTCAGCGTCATGAAGGACCAAGATCCCATCTCCTGGGATATGGCAAAGTCTGAGTACATAGATGGGCTTGAGCAAGATGGAGAACTCATCACTTTTGACAATGGGTCTAGTTACTACTGGGTTTCTGATATTGAAGATTATCTCGATGAGGTGTTAGAAGAAGAGCCTTGATTGGACTCTTCTTTCCTTAGTTCTCTGTATATCAGTGTATTGAGATATTTATCTATTTCTGGTCTGGACTAGAGTATATAAGCTTTGATAGAAAAAGCTATGGATGGATCTCTTGAGAGAGCAGCAGAAATTTTTGAATGGCTTGGGTATTTCATATTTTTCATCGGTCTGATGACCTTGGCTCTTGCATCTTTTAAAAAGAGTATAGGGGAGCCCGCAAAGCTCATTGGAATCTTTCTTCTTCTGTCTGGCTCGGGGTCAATACTCTTTTTTAATATTGATTGGGCGTCTATTGGGGCTTTTTGAGATCAGGTGACCTCTGGTGAGTCACTGGTATCAATAGACAGTTTAATTTTAAGTTTAAACACTTTTTGAAGATGCTTGACGAGATTGTCGGTGCTCCATTTTTTACGTTTATTCACGAAATCTGAGACATAAGAGATAGAAACATCAGCTTTATCTGCAAATGACTGAAGTCCCATTGAGACAATAGAGTCTCGCAAGGCATCTTCTAAAGAAAGTCCCTCATCATTAATTAAGTGAGTAATATAGGACTGAGCAAACTCGATGTTCTCAAACTCTTGAGAGACATATTCATCAAAGTCTTTATGCCTGTTTGCCATAGTTCCTCCAGTATTTCTTAGCCTTTTCAATGTCACGGCTTTGAGTTCTTTTGTCCCTACCAGCGAGAAGAATAATTATCTCATTTCCTTCTTCTGCAAAATAAATCCATATCCATAGGGGTGAACTACACTGGGAGAAGTAGTTTGTAAGCCTATTTACTCTTCAACCTGAAAACAGGAGGAATTGTGACACTCCCCCTGCAAAACCCGCATGTTTCTGTCATGCACCTGTAGCAACTTTCAATCGGGAGTTGGCTGAGATAAACTCTCCAAGCTGCCCTAAAAACAGCATCTCTTTCCATTTATTGTCAGAGACTTTGCCTTTTTTCTTCTCCCAAAGTTTACGAAGGCGTTTTTCTTCGTGAGACCAGGTGACGGTTTTAAGCCGTAAAGATGCGATATCTTCTTTTGTGACTTTCTCCAGAAAATGACCTATCAGAGTGTCGAAGGTGACCTTTCCGCAGTCATCATTTTTGTTCACGGTTTCTAAGAACTTTGTGACATCATCTTTGGTCTTGTCCTTCACGCGGATAGAGGTGTAGTTGTTGTTTTTCTTTTGAGTTGATTCGGTATTTTTCATTGGTAAAGATCCTTTCATGGTTTTTTTCTAAAGTCCGTTCATTAGGTGCATGAGTGTTTCTAGCTTTTGATCTGACATCATCTGGATTTTCCGTATGCAAATATTTTCTGTGTTGATTCGGTCGATCCGGCTGTTTAAGAGCGAGTAATATTCTGAGAGCTTGAAGCCATAACTGTTCACAATGTGCTCAATTTTCTTTTTATTGAGTGTAATGCGGCCATTTTCGATAGAGCCAATAGCACTTCGATTAAACCCGCACATTTTACAGGCTTCGTGTTTTGTTATTCCAAGTCTTTTTCG
Organism: Bdellovibrionia bacterium; assembly: GCA_030427805.1. Lineage (GTDB taxonomy): Bacteria > Bdellovibrionota > Bdellovibrionia > Bdellovibrionales > JAGQZY01 > JAUHWN01. The sequence continues at coordinate 468,048 of JAUICP010000005.1, read as the reverse complement.
TAAATGGATGAGTGTGCTTACTTCATCTGTGATGATTTTTTTGTAGCTTCTACGAAGTTGGTTGTGTTCAATAATTTTGAAAGGGCGTGTTGGGCGTAGATTTTCAATTTGAACAGGTTGGTTTAATTTCAAGTTCACAAAGTCAGATCTTGTGACTCCATAGGCATTTAAAAAAGTGTCAATTTCCTTTTGAGAAATGTGACATTTTGGGTGCTCTCGGCGCTTAATTGTAGAGATGGAACAGTTTAAAAGCTTGCTCGCATCTTGGCGGCTGAGCCCTCTGAGCTGTCGGATTTTCTTTAGAGTTGCAGAGTCACTAACATCAGTTAGTGACTCCTTTTGTGTTGATACCTTGTTTGTCATGTGACCTCCATTTTGAGCTACTTTTCTGCCTGTGCTTCACAGTTTAGGTCCTCCTTTCTGCCTGTATTGCACATATTGAAAAGCTAATGTTTACAGAGGCTTGCTAAGAGAGGGTCACGGAAAACGGTTGTTTCTAGAAGACGGCTCACCCCTTAGCATAAGAAAATGCTAAATTTAGCAAAATGGAGGGGACTCACGGGGAATTGTGGTCACTTACACCTTGCTAAACTCAAGGTATTCAATAGAAACTCTCTTAGTTAATTCAATTGTTTGGGTAAATATTGGGATTTTGACTTCGGAAAAATGGTGGACCGGACCGTCATCGGCCCAAGTCATTGAAACCATTTAATTTCGGCTCTTAACTCTAGGCTTCTCAAGGCTCCTTACTGTAACCACCAGTAACTCGCCAAATCAACCTTTCATTACTTTTGCCACTTTCGAGTTTACAAAAGTGGCGGGGGAAAGCAACAACTTTTCCCCCGAATTGGTTAAGAAAATTAGACTATGATGCAACATTGTAGAGGTCACTAACGCCATCTACAAGATCACTTTCTTCAACTTCCTTGGTCACAGAATTACTCAAATTATCTGTTACTCCTGCGACATTTATACCAGACAGTCTGATATAAATTTGAAAGGTCTTTAAATCTTTCCAGCCCCCAATAGCCATTACCTTTGCGGGTTCAGCACCAGTGGCTAACAGATGAGTTGCAAAACAAGCCCTAAGAGTATGAAAAACAACATAGTCATTAATGCCTATGCTTTCTAAGAAATTTCTTAGAAACTTTGCAGCCTCTCCATTTTCCCAACCTGGAAGTCTTGGAAAGACGTTTTCACAATCACCCCTTAAGGATTGAAGAGACTGAAGTAGAGCGTAAAGCTGCTTAGAAATTGGCACGTTTCTCCAATATCCAGCTTTTGTACTCTTATCTACTTTTTGATCCCAGGAATAAGACTCACAAACCCTAATAATTCGGTTTTGGAAGTCTATATTAGACCATTTCAAAGCAAATAATTCTCCGCTTCTCATTCCCGTCATAACGGCACAAGCCCAAACTGGATACCAAGGATGGTTCACAGATTTTGCGCTTGCTAAAAACCGTTGTACTTGCTCTAAGCTGAGAATTGGAGGCACTTTTTCTTCCTCTTCATCCTCAATATAAAGTCCAAATACAGGGCTGTTATGAACACCTGTTACAAATTTCTCTTCAATAGCCCAATTAAATAGTAGATTTACAGCAGTTTTAATCCGCTTTTGCTGAGTAATGCTCGCACTATGTTGATCGCGGGCGACTCTGAGCAATTCTCTACCATCTCCTCTGGTGATCTCAGAGGCCACTTTATCCTGCCAAAGAACACAATATTTTTTGACAAGATTAATGTGGCCTTGAAGGGTTTTAGGGGTAATTCGTTTTCCTACAAATTGACTTTTACCTAAAACTTCAAATCTTCTTAAAATTTCACCAAATTCCAAATCCTGATTTTCAAGATTATTGGCCTCTCTTAGAAGTTTTCGTTTCCAAGACTTTCTTTCTTTTTCAACTGCTGCTTTATCATACTTGTCAGTATCAAATAGTAAATTTTTTTGAAGTTTTTTAACTTTTCCGCCTGGGAGTCTTACTCTCTCACACAGGTACATTCTCCAATAATTTTTACCATTTAATTCAATCAATCTTACAGACACTAGATACCTCCGATTAAGTCAGAAGTTTCTAGTAGCTCGTTAAGTTCACTTTTTTTAAAGTAAAGCCTATTACGGAACTTTCTGGCTCTAATATGACCCCTATGGACCATGACCTTTAAAGCACCGTAAGTCTTTCTTAGATATAGCGCAGCTTCTTTTGAAGTAAGCCATTCTAAATTGTCAAAGAGCAAGTCAGGCTGGCTTTCAGCCATATCCTGACCATTTAAGGATTTTAGCATATCAATTTCCTTGGTTTTTGTTTACAGAAAAAATATTTTTACGCGACTTCGCTTTGAGAATTTTTTAGAAGAACACCAAGAAAATCATCTTTAGATACTTTTCCGTTTTTCTTTACATAATCACGAAATTTAAGCTCAATTAAGTCGGCATTTGAGAGTGATTTTTCCTGAATTTCTTTGATGTGAGAATCTGTGATGAGGCTCAATCCTAACTCTAGAAGTTGATGACCTTTAATTTTCTTGCCGTAGTCTTTTTTATTCGCCTTAGTCAGCAAATTTGACAACTTTTTCTGTCCGTTTTTTGTTACACGGACAGAAAAAGAGTTAGTTTGAGTTTTCTTTTCTTTTGTTACAATTTGATTTGAATTTTGTTCCATTTTTTCCTCCAAAATTAGTTAAAATTATGGAGAACTCTCGTTTGTGGTCGTTGGTCCTCTCTTATGTATTTTAAATTATCGAGTAAGGTCTAAGCCCTTATCTCTCTGTAATGAATTTGACTCCATAAACTGAAAAGTAATTCCGTGCTTTTTAAGTTCTAAAAAGTGTGTTTTTGATAACTCTTTACTCTCAAAACCAAATAGCTCCACATGGGTTACTTTTGGATTATTTGCCAAAAAGAAGTCTAATGCCTCAAAGCTATTCTCTCCTAATACAAGAACATTCTCTCCAGTTTTAAAGGCCATTTTTCCTTTCCCTTCGGTTTCACTCATAAAGCTAAATGGATCTTTAAATAATTTCATTTTACTGTTCGATCCAGATTGCTTGTAAAAACCAGAGCGTAGAGTGCCTAAAATCTGCTTTTGCCAGTTTCCTTTTTTATCCTGTTTAAATTCAACAGCTCCTTTGGCATTAGTTTCGCCCGCTAAAAAACGAATCACTCCATCCGTTCTTACTTGCACTTGCTTCATTTGATAAAAGAACTTTGACAACTCAGATTTTCGCCCAAAGTGAGAAATTAGCTTTTCAAGTGCTGATACAGCTTCTTTCTCATTTTTTTGGTTTTTTCTTGAAATTGTATAATCCTGGGGCTGTTTCTTTTGAGTTTGTTTTGGAACATGAAATTCCATAAACTTTCTCTCTTCTTTCCCTAGAAACTCTTCAAGAAGCAATAATCTCTTGTTGCCAGTAATTTCGGCTAATGACTCAGTAAGAGTAATTTTTTTATAGTTTGCAACAAACTCAATAAGAGAGCCTTTTGTACCTACTTTTCTTCCGTTTCTGATTTTGACGTTTTCCCACTCAGTTCCCTTAATAAGTATGTGTTCTCGACCTTTAATGGTAAATGATCCATCTTCATTTTTGTTGAGTGCGATCCCATTTCTTTCACAATACTCTGGGATGGATTGTGATTTGGCAAAGACAAGACTGCTATGAACATCAGAAAAAATAAGATCTGCAAAGTAATCGAGCGATTTTCTTTCCACCATCTGAGAAGAAATAAATTGGATTTCTCGACCGTAGGAGTCTTTAAATTTTTGATGTCCTCCTGGGTGGTAAGGAAAATCGCTTTCATCTCCCACATTTGGTCCTCCATTTGCCACAATAATTCGTAATTTTTCTTCAAGACTTGCTTCAAGCTTGGCTCTTGATCTGAACTCCCTTGTATTTTTCTTAAATGTTTCATTTAACCCTTCCATTGTATAGTTTGTTCCAATATATCTGCCTCTTGTTGGATGTTTACTTGCATCATGTTTATAAGAGATTGTTTTTTCACCTCTAACTCTTACTTCCACACCAAGTACAACCATGAGGCTAATATACTTATCAATATCTGTTGCGATTCTTCTTGCCATATCAGCTTTTTGCATTAGTTGGAGTTGATATGGCGTCTGACCTCGCCTTAGCATTTTATGAGCATCCCTAGAAAGCTTTTCTCTTTGTTCTGAGGTTGTTCTTTGAAGGGTAGATAGGCCATATTTGCGAGAGGTTTTGTCGCAAACTTTATTCCATTGTCTTCGATTAATTCCTTTGTCAGTTAAACGCTTTCCATCATCTCCTACTGTGCAATAGAGAACATGAGTATGAAAACAACCATTTTTATTCATGTGAGGAACAACTATAAAGCTACGTTCAGGAAATGCCTGTTTTGCATTTTCAATTCCTCTTTCAAAAAGTGTTCTCACGCCAATCCTAGTTGTTTCTTCTGGCGACCAAGACTCCATAAATTCAAGAGCAATATTGTTTTTTAAATCTCCGTGAAGATTTGCAATATCCCTAAAGTCTTCGTCCCAATCTCTTGAACAACCTTCGTAATGTATGTCTAAGTCATCAATTTTTTTCCTTTCAAGATAATTTTTGTAATCTTCAGCATTGAGTCGTCTTTTTTTCTCTACGGTTCTGCGCGGGCCTTCTAATCTAGGAAGCGACATTTTTGGTAAAAACCTTTTTTAGAAGCTCTAAATTATCAACACAGTTTTCAAATGAATCGTACCAATCTCGTCTGTAGCCACTGTTCATCATACGCGAGATTTGGTTAATATTGTTTCCAATACGCCGCAACTCAGTTAGATGGCTTTTTGCGTCTGTTGAAGGCATTAGAGGGCGCAAATTTGAATTATTTAAAACTGATTTTCTAATAAGAGTTTGAATATTTTCGCCACGCTCTTTACTTACTTCCTCAAGTTGATTGTATTCTTCGATGCTTAACTTTAGACAAATCGCCTTGCTTGGTATTTTTAATTTTTGTTGATTATTTTTGCTCATTGTTACTCCTCCTTTGTATTTTGTTAAACAAAAGAAAAGCACTCGTTTGTGGTCGTTGGCTTTCCAAGATCACTGTTTTTTAAAGTAAAAAAAGTGATTTGATTTCTTTAATAATTTTTAAAACGTCAGAAAGAATTTCTTTAATCTTCGAGGGATCAGTTACCTCGTCAAAATCCTCACATTTTAGGTCTTTTGTGTTTTCTTCTAGCTTTTGAATTGCCTCGTTAATGTTGTTTTGGTGATCTATCGCAAGCTCTTTCATTTTCCCCACAATGACACTCCTTTTTTGCGTTGGGTTTAAGTTTAGAGATAAGCACTTCATTTGAATCTTTAATTGCAGCCAGAGCTTTTAAAGCCGAGTTTTCTTGAATTTTGTTTGTAGCTTTTTCTTCAGTATTTGTGACCACCTTATTTTCAGCGTTTGAATTAACCGCCGCATCTATGGTGTCATTTTGAAGTTTTAAAGCTTTGATTATGGCTTCATCTCGATACTTTGTAGTGGTACAACCTGTGGCTATTCCTACTATTAGTATTGTTGCAATTATGATTATTATTTTGTGCCTATTTTTGTTTTTTCTTTGCAATTTTTCTCCTTTCGTTTGTTTTTTATATTTTTGGCTTTTGTTTCGTGCTGTTTTTTTGGGGTCTATGCAAGAACGGACTCAGATATCTCTGATTCCTCAAGTTCTCCCTACGGGCTTTGGGCTTGCAGCCAAAACTTGCTTGTTGGGGACACCCCAAACCCCTTGGGAGCTTCGCTCGTTATCAGTCTCAAAACATTCCTTCTTTCCTAACTCGGTTTAGGTACGCCTGTTGTGACTGTTGTAGCTACACCTGCTACGGTACTGGCACCTTGCTTGGCATCGTCAATAAACTCTGGACGATCCTCTTCTTTGGTTTCCAAAAGCATGGGTCTTAGGAAAAAAAGAACCAGCCCAGTCGTAAAAACTGGAACCATCGTCTGAGCCATCGTAAAAACCGAATAGCTGTAATAAATCCTGTCCATGATTAGGTCAGCCGAGTAAAGACTGATCCCATCTGATAACGTCCCATAGCTCTTTAACAGATCAGCCGTACCGGAAATGTGATTCATAACGTGGTACATGATCGTCCAAATTGGAGTCCACATACAGACTGAGAGATACAGCCAAAACCAACCCATTAAAATCTTCCATCTCCCAAGGACCACGAAGAAGATTAACCAAGGGAAGATGCCAATTAAAATCATCTGAACGATCCCTTTTATATGGGGGGCGCGTGAGAGCATTTCACTGAACTCTTTGGCCCTTGTTGCGGCTTCTGATGCCCCATGAAGGTGTGAAGCTTCACCAATACTGAAGATTGATAAAATGGCATCCCAAGATGTCACTTTATTCAAATATTGAAAAACCGTTCCAGTCGTACCAGGAACCTCAGAGCCTTTGTGAATACCCCAATAGGTTTCTCTCTGCTCCTTATAATAGTTATTCAGCATCGAAGACATAGCTGCATTTTCAGTTGAAACCCTAGTTTGAGTATCAATGGTTATACCCGCAGAGGGGTAAAACTTAATACGACCTGTGTAGGCTTTAAGGTTCGACCTAACTGAATTTTTCAGGTTAAGACAGGTATAGTCGCGTCCTATCTCATCCTTTCTTAGAACAATCTTATCAAGCATTGAATTAATCCAAGAGTTTCCATTGTAAAGGCCAGACAAGTTGGTTAATTGCTCATCAGCTTTTTTTACCGAACCCAAGACCCTCATCACACAGTTTCGAGTGTAGGCATCCACTTGTTCTCTGATTTTTGGATCGTTGATTGTGCTGCTACCAGCGAGCATAATGGCTTTGGCATATCCATGTGGACCGTTTAAATATGATCCCTCTTTGCCGCCAAAAATGTACTCTCCGGCATAAGCAACATAACGACTTAATTCTTCAGTAGTTCGACTTAAAAGATCGAAAACAAAGCTTACTTTGTAATCTCTTTTAACATCAGAGAACTTAGTCTTCACATATTGATTTTCACTCCAAGCGGCCCCATCAAAGCTTTTTACTTGTGAGTCGGTCCCAATTCTGAGAATTGAGATTCCAAGCACCAGACACAAGATGATTTTGACAAACTGTGAAACAGGTACATTGTAGCGTTTCACTAGATTTCCCATAACGTGTCTTGCTGAAAACTTCCATGCTGTTAGCAAAAAAAGCCCTCCAAAGAGCAACAGGAGCAGACCCTTAAAGAACGGCTCACTGGTTATGATTTCAATGGACCCTGAGTGAAACATCAGCCCCAAATACTTATAAAGGGCTTCATAAGCAGTGTTAGAGAACATCAGTCGCCCCCTTGGTCACAATACAAACCATCGGCGCAATCAAAGTAGCTTTGCCTTAAATTCTCAAAATCTGATTCAGTATTTGTACTCTGAATAAATTCTCCGGTTGCAAGCCGTTCAAGGCTTTGACCTTCAAAGTTAATTTGAGTTAGAACGCGGTTTAAAGGCTCGTTCTGCTGTTTTTCAAGGTCAAGTGTGATCTCCACTGACTCTTTAAAAGAACGTCTTTTATTGTCTAACTCTCGCTTCCTAGAAGGAGGCAAATTCGGGTTATTCGTCAACTCACTTAGAATCTGCATTGAGGTGCCTACGTCCTCAGAAAACTTTGACATGGCAACAGAAGCGGCAAGCTTCTCACAATAAATATCCCTTTTTAAAGGGGGCATTAACGAGAGATAATAAAGGCTCTGCCGATCTATAAGTGCATCTTTAGAGCCTGTTACCTCCATTAACTCTTTATCAGAGAGACTGCCAAAAACCTCGTAACTCTTGCCATCCTTGATTTTCCCAAGAACATCACCGCAGATTTTCTTATAGGTTTGATCCTTGATTCCCGCGAGATATACTTTCGGAGAAAGTGCTACCTGTCTTGGGCCATATTCTACGGAAACCTGACCTTGGCTTACTGTAGTATCTCCAACAAAAGCTTTTACTAGATCAATCGCAGTTTTGGCTTTTGGCCCTGTGAATCCAGCCCATTTAGCTGAGGATTCGATGAGCTTATTGGTCTTAACTTTGCCTCCGAATTTCTCACCAGCCCAGTTAGCCAAGTCTTGTGTATATAGCCCATTGCCTCCACAGCGAGAAATAGCTTCTTCCTGATTGCCGCCAGTATTTTGCAATTCTTTATGAAGACAACTCTGCCTTTCAACGTAATAATCCTCCACACGGCTATCAACGTACTTGTCCATCAAGGCACACTGATTAAGTCTGACCTGTGACATGGCTTGTGCGTTCATGCGAAAATGCTTTGCCAAAGAACACCAAGTTGGTGAAAAGTAGCAAATGGTTAAAAGAGGCGCGCCCCCAATAATTCCCTCTAAGGCGTTTCCGAACATATCCTTATCCAAGAGCTTTGAGATTGAGGTTTTTAGGCTGCCTTTCAGGTCAAGCCTTCCGCAATCCACGCCGGATGAAAGATCAAGTCCAAGCTCAATCGTGCGATACTCGTCAAAAACAGATGGCGTATTCATCCCTCTGTTCTTGAACATATAATCGTTTGGTGAGTGGTTAAAATCGTACCTACTATTGTCAGCAAAAGCCGCATGAGACAATAGGAGGCCGAAAACTAAAATTAGTCTCATAGTTTCTCCTTAAATTTTAAAAATTATTGCTTATGATGCTTTTCTAACTTCGGTTGATTCGCCATTAATAAGAGCTTCAAAGGCCAAAACTCCATCTTGGTGGTTTTCACTAAATGCCTTTTCTGCCAAGTAGTCCTCTTGGGGATTCGTTGGAGCAATCCACCGATCAATAGGGCTTCTTAGAAACTTAAAAGCTCCTGATCTGGTTCCTTCCTTGTTGGTGTAGAATACCTCGGCAAATTCTCCCATCTTAGTCTTAATGGACTTTACAATCTGTGCTGTGACATCACTTAATACTTCCGAGTTCTGTTTAATATAGTTTACAGAATCAGCTTTAAGCTGAAGAAAGAAGTAATGCGTAGCACAGTCCCAAGCAGCTCGTCCGGCATCAGATTCAAAGAAATTCTTCGGTCTTGGTGCTACAAAGATCAAATTGAACCCTAGTTTACGAATCGTTTCCGAGAAATCAATAATGTACTTTGCTGCTGTTGGGTTATTCTTCCCAATCTGACCCATTTCTTCAAAAACGATCAATCCTCCTCTAAGCTTATTGCCAGGAAGTGCTATGATTCTTCTAATTTCTTCAAAAATAGAAAGAGTCACCAATGCTTGTAGCTTTGGGTCTGACTCTAATCCATCAAGGTCATAGACAAAAAATGACTTATCAGAGTCATTATTGTAAGAATCCAGACCTCGAAAGAAGTCAGCATATTTCCCATCTCCGTAATACTCTCGAAGTTTTTGAATCAGCTCGTCAATCTGAGGCTGCATACTCGAAAACTTTTGATCGTCATGCAAAGAACCAATGGCATTAACTACATCATCCATATTGATGATCGCAGTTTCGGAAGTTTCCTTTTCCACAAAGTCACCATTTTCAAAAGTCATTCCAATTTCCTGACTTTTCTTTATATAAGCAACTTTTAATGCCTCTTGAATGATCGCTGAGTGTTCACTTTGAATGACAAACTCTGGATTACTCAAAACAATAGCCGATCCAATAAGGAGGCTTAAAAAATTCACCTTTTGGTCGTCAAAATGACCTCGAAACGGAGTAAATGGTATTTTCTCACCAAGCTTGAACTCTGTAAAATCCCCATTGTAATACCGACAAAGCATTTTCGATGAAGCTCGTTTTTCCACATAAAAAATAAGTGGATCAGGCATTTTCCGTTTATAGCTTTGCACAATATCAAGAACAAAGGCTGACTTACCACTCCCAGTATCTGCAACAACACAGGCATGATTGCTTGGACTTTGTTTATCGACCATAGCAAATGGCACGATGTTGTTCTCTCTTGAGAGAAAGACCTGCATAGGATCTTTTGAACCCTTAAAAGAGTCAAAGATTGGCAAGAAATTCTGAGCGTCACTTTGAAGAATCTTTATGGACCTTCTCGTTGATAAATCACTGTCAGGACTATACATCAACGGTAAAGAGTTTAGGCAAAGCCCAAGGCCAATATCAGACTCGATAATGGCTTCACACTCTAGTTGATTGTTGAAAATGTTTAGTACCTGTCTTGTCCTATGATCGACCTCTTCTTGGTTTTCTCCCTCAAGAATGATGGAAAAAGTCATTTGTAGGCAGCGATCCCCATGACTTAATTTTTCTTCAACCAAGTCTAAGTCAGCTCTTTGCTTTCTAGCTTCTGCCGATGGTGTTCTCTCCAAAAAGAATGTCTTTAGTTTAAGACCTCTTTTGACACTCAGCTTTTCTGGCAAGCAGAAATTAAGAGCAATTTTATATGGAAATTTCAAATTTAAAAACTCTGCCATACCCCCAGGCAACCCAAATTGAGGACAGTTTTTAAGAGTGATGGTTCGTGTTTTAACACCTTCACGCTCAATTCCCTCATAGTTTAGTCTTGGACTCTTATAGATTGCTTGATCTGAAAGAGATGCGTTTCCATTGTACTTTGCAAAGTCTCTATTAAAAAACTCCTTTGGATTGAAAAATGATCGAAGTTTATCGAGTAGTCCCTGACCATCAATGCGCTTAAATGAGAAAGTCTCATTGGATTCAAAATCCTTTAAGATTCCATCAAATTCCCTTAAATCCTTTATGAAGCTTTTAACTTCTTTAAGTAAAGTTGAATTGCTTGTCTCAACAAAACTCTTATAGGTTTTTCGATGACTTTTCTTTGGAAAGTAACGAAAGCAAATAAGAGTGGACCTTTTCATTGGTCGATGAGGACCATCTTTTAAGCAAAGTTCACGATAAAGACTGATCCGTTCTTCCAAAATCCTATCAGAAATTGTGCTTGGTTCTTTGTAAGCATCATTTATCCAACTCCAGATAGGATCGCGTGGAGAAACGGCACCTTGTTCATGGATAACCTGAACTGTGCAATTCTCAGGAACTTTGAAAAAAGTTTTTGTCATTGATACATAGTCAACGATTTCATCCCCAGACAAAGGCTCATGCTCCAATAGGTCAAGTTCATAAACCGCACCTAGAGAGCCATCTTTGTTCAAGAAGACTTGTTTTTCCTTCATGTACTCTTCATAGACAAGAAACTTACTCAACGATTTAGGACGCTCAAAGAGCGTCTGATTGAATCGTTTCTTGTCTGTAAGTAATTCGTTAATAATCGTATTAGTCTTGTTCATTAAAACCTCCTAGTTTTGCTCAGGAGCTTTCGCCCATTGAGGTTTTGTGACCACTATTGAAATCCAGCCACCCCAGAAGTAGTCACCCCCTGGAAGCTCAGTCTCATGCCTCCAAGCATGAGCAATTCCAGATTCCTTTAGTTTTGCCTCTGAGACATTGGAAACTCCCAAGTTCAGGTCGTTTAGTTCACCCTGAAAACTTGAACGCTCTTTAAGCATTTCTTTTCCTTTAGTAAGGCTTGTGCATCCTGTTACAAGGCTACTTAACAAGCCGATCAATAAGACCCATGTTTTCACTAGAACCTCCTTTCTTTCTCGAATTAAAAAATGATTTTGGAATTGTGAATTTGTCGTTCATCACGACATACACACTTCCACCAGCAGGAACATTTAAAGTTGCTGCTAAATTATTAGCTTGATTGAGATACCACTGTGCTACTTGGTTTGCGGCACCAGTTGCTCCTTGTTGAACAATCACATTTCTGTTTGAATCTGGATTGCCGCCACCAATGTTTTGAGCTTTACGAGTGATAATCTCGCCAATTCCATTTACAATGGAGTTCATAAAAGCCATTGTTGCGACCCTTGATTGATTTGATTGAAGTTCACCTTGAACAGCAAAGCCTTGATCTTTTCCATCAACGACAAAACCATTTATTTTTCTTTCAATCATTTTCCCATCAGGTGATACGCAACTGAGCTTATAAACTTGAAACTCAATTCTCTCTGTACTCATTGAAGCTTGAGTTTTGGCAAGTGCAAAACACCCTGATAAATCAACCCCAGAACTATTGGGAGAAGTGTAGGCTTCTTCCAAAACAAGTAATGACGGAAGTAATTTGCCCTCCGGTGATCTCACGCCAGTCATTAAAGAAGCTTTCACATAGCTTCCAGATGGAATTGCTACTGTTGTTTTCTTCTTTTTGGTTTTGACAGGGTAACTCACCATGCTTTTCTTTTTGTGAGTTGTTGGCTTTTTTGGCACATTAAAATCAGTTTTTGATTCAACTGATACACCAAGTGGTAATTGATATTCGGCTGGTTGCGTCCTCACCGAATCATCTTTTTTCCCATATCTCCTAAATTATTAAAATCAACTGCAGTACCAGCAATGTTTTGACCCTGATGAGTCTCAGGATTTTTACTCTGCTCGGCTGCAAGACGACTTTTTTCAAGTTCAATCTTTATCTCCTTGAGTTGATCTTCAAGAATCTTTTGAGAAGATTTTACGTCTTCATATTGCTTGGCAATATTTTCTCCACGATTGCGATAATACTCTGAAGTGTTGTTTGAAACCAAGTCGCCACCTTTAAAGGCTTCTTTTTTTGGTTCATCAACAATTCTTTCATTTACGTCTGTACTCTTACTAACTCCGTAAATGACGAGTAGAGAAAATATTAAAATTCCAAGCCCCAAGAACCTTTTCTGATCGGAACTCAAAGATGATAAATATTTATCCACCATTTCCATCTTACTTTTTCTCCTTTTTCTCTTTCAGAGTCGTCATGGGCATCCTAACGGCTCTAAAATTTGAACTTGGTTTTGCCACAATCCTCACAAGAGACTCACTCGACCCTTTGCTACTTTTCTTTGGATAAAGAACCAAGGAATCAGCTTGAGAAAGAATCGCTAGATTCGGATTTCCTAGAGTTAGTTTCCTCACATCAATTTTCACTTTGTTTCTTACCAAGTGATTCGTAAGCTCAAAGACGTAGCCATGAAGGTTACGCCCTTTAAAAGTCCTCACAAGCTTTGAAGTGACCCCTTTGCGACCAGAGGGAACAGACTGGCTTAGGACTGTCCTCTTGTAACCAGCCACGGAATCATCCCGAATCATGGCTTTTAAAAGCTCTATTTCGCCAATAGGAGGTGCTTTTGATACGTCTTCATACATTCGGGGTCTGATTTCATAGGTCAGCTCCATAAAGCCCTCATCACTTGCAGGAATGGTGCTAAACCTAAGTCTAGCAACCTTTCCATCCTCAAGAACAAAGGACAAGTTATCAGTACCCGTTGTAAAGCGGGGCGTGATGCTAAAAGCTCTGTAGTTTGGATCAGACTCGTCATCTAGTCTGATCTCATAGGTTGATGACCTTGAGTGACTTTTAACTTTTTTGTTAAAAATCAAGGTCGTTTTCTCTCCAAAGGGAATCTCCACAGTTTCGCTTGCTGAACCAAAGAAAATGTCTCTGGTTTCTTTGGCGAAAGCTATATTGGATAAAACCAATGGGAGAATAATCCAAAGTAAATACCTCACAATTAATCTCCTTTCGTTACATTACTTTTTTGGAAAAATCAGTGATTTCAAAGGCCCATGCTTGCCCAGGTTTGGGAGGTTGCACAGTCATTGTCATCTCAATTTTTTCCATTGCTGTTCCAAGAAAATCAGAATTTTCTCGTCGATCTCGACGCAAGAGGATTTCGGCTTTGAATACTCCGTTCTTATTGTATTCAAAATCTAATTTAGTGATCTCCACTTGTTCGTAAATACCTTTTTTCTCACAAAGAGTGATCCATTCATCAACTTGCGCTAGATACTTTGATGAAAGTCCTTTCTCCATATAGGAAGCAAAGTTTTCAAGCTGGTTTCTGATTCCACTCGGTGTTGTCGTTCCCTGCATTTGAATAAAGTAATCAAAAGCATCTTTGACGTACTCCTTTGGAACCGTTTGTGGAACGGCTGGCGTATGACCAACAATTTTTGAGGGAACTAAGATAAATTCTTTTTCCCTGTATTTAGTCTGCCAATAGTCAATCCGATTGTTTTGAATCAGAAATGTAGCTGCCCACGCAAAGACTCCTAAAAGAATCACATACTGAAGGTTAAGTTTTTCTCGAAGTGTGGCAGCTTTAAAGCTGATGAACTGCGGAAGTACGCGCAAATCCACATCGCCATAGACTCCGGCTGGAGGCTTGGTAAGTTCAGCCGCTTTGACTCCCTTATCAATGGCCGTCAACATCTCGTTATTCCACCTTGTTACTTGAACCGCGAGGCTTAGAGTTTTTTCTTTGAGTCGGCTTTTCATTTGAATTGCTTTCGACTTTAGAAATGTAACTCCTTGGCACCACATGAGTTGTAATGTCTTTAAAAAGCCAAAATTTCCCATCTTTTGAAATAGACGCTTTAAACTCTCTGATTGGTTTGTGTTCATAATAGGGCTTCTCCTTATTTTCATTTTTTTCACTCATCTAAATTCTCCTTTTTAATCTGAATACTTTTTGTCGTGACCTGGGTTCATAATTCCAGGCAATGTCATTCCAAATTTTTTATAGGGATAATGTAAAAGGATTCCTTTATTGTGGTTTCTCTTAATGTAAGGACTCACAATGAGAGTCCAAACAAGTGAGAGAATCATTAGAATCCATGAGTAAAACAAAATCCCAAATACAAGAATAAAACCAAGTGACCACATAACTTCAGAAAGCTCCCAAATGTCTGCAAACATGATTGGGCTATCTAGGGTTTGGCTTATCCTTGAACCATGCGTTTTCTTCAGCTCTGAATAGTCAAGCATCTGAACCTACCTAAAAACACCGCCACCACCTGAAATCTCAAAAATATTGAGAACCCAAGCGGGGCTGGTCCCAATGATTAATGCTCCGACAACACAGATTACGGCGGGTCCGAATTTTTGGTCCTTGATAAGAACCCCTGCGGATAATATACAAATTCCCGCGAGTATTCGTGCCAGCCATACAAATAGAGCTGTATCGACGATCATTAGTAGTGTTCCAGCAGTTTCTAGTTTCGCTGATTGATCCGTCCCAGGGATTTTGACCTGAGCTTGTACCTTGGAAATAAAAATGAACCAAGGAAGAGTAATTGCGCCAATGATGATTAATATATCCTGTGATTTACTCCACAGCTTCAAGGCATTATCCCTAAGATAAATAATTACCTTAGTCATATATGACCTCCTTTTTTTGAGCCTTGTTTTAAAAGACTCATTATGTTTTTAATTTCGTCCACACTTTGAAAGCCTGTGATTGGCTGCGAGACTGTCTTTTCCTTTAAATCAGCAATAAGAGTGAATGGGACACTTTCAATTCCATATTTTTTAATATCTTCAGGGTTAGCTTTCCCTGTAGCTATTGGAAAAAGTGCCTTATCATAACTCCGATCATCAATTTGATAGGCTTCAACAAAGTAACCTTGCATCTGCAAAGATTTAAGAGTCTGCATCATCCTCTTGCAATGAGGACAGGTGGACTCGAAATACATTCGTATTCTGAATCGTTTTGCATCGGCAGCAGATATACTTTGTCTTTTATAGTTTTGACCAGCCTGAGTGACCTTTGGGACCGAAACGGTTGGGTGTTTGCTTATATACTCAGACATTCTTGTTTGAAGTCTTTGAGCAAGCTTGTTCTTAGTTTCTATGTACTGAAACCAAAGGTTCAGGTTTTTGTCAGTTGGATTCCTGGCTACCTCAATAAAGGGAGCTGGAGGCGTATAATCGCCTTCCTTAAAGAACTCTTCATTGTTCGGGTCTAAATGCTTTGACCAGTTGAAGGATTCTTTTGTTTTTTCAGGTGCAGCTTTCTTTTCTGTAGTTGCTGCTTGATCTTTTTTTCAGTAGGCCAATATTCAATGCCACCGTCAAAGAAGTCGATGGCTTGAGCCTTTATCGAACATATCAATAGCAGTATGCTAATGAGTGTGCCGATGAACTTCGTTTTCATCAATGACTCCTTTCTTTGCCAATTCGATAACAAGCTCCTTAATACTTCTTTTTAGCAATATCCCTCCTTTTTCGTTGATCTCATCTCTGGTGAAATATTCAAATAAAAGAACACGTTCATTTAAGAATCCATTTGAACATTTACTGCATCCAGATTTATTGACCGTTTTAAAATTTCCACCCTTTTTGTCGGATGATGTTGAACATTCAGGACAAATTTTCCTGATAAGCCTTTGGTTGGCACCCAAAACTAAAGACTCCATAAGCTGCATTTGGTCGGCCCCGTAATATTCAAAGACTTTAGGAATATTTAGAGCCGTATTCGTGTGCATTGTTGAGATAACAAGATGGCCTGTCGAAGCTGCACGAACCGCAAGCTTTGCCGTAGTTTCATCTCTAATCTCACCAACAAGAATCACATCGGGATCTTGCCTTAGTAATGCCCTTAATCCATCAGAGAAACCAAGTTTTTGCGTGACACCTGTATGGGTGACACCCTCCACATGACGTTCCACTGGGTTTTCGAGTGTGGAAATATTAAGTCTTTCTCGGTCCATCTCTTCAATAAGAGAGTAAATAGTTGAGGTTTTACCACTTCCAGTTTCACCAGTTATGATTATAAGACCAGACTTCTTTTGAATGGCTGACCTCACATCATTGTAGGTTTCAATAGGAAACCCAGCGTCTGTCAGTTTTTTAGACTCATTTTTGTTAAATAGCCTATAAACTATCTTTTCCCCAAACTCTGTAGGGATTTTATTAACTCGCACATCAATTCCTCTTTTTGTAAAAGAAATGCGAGAGTCCTGGGCCTCACTTTGTTTTCCAAGAGGTATGTTTGAAATCGCTTTAAGCGTTGTAAACATAGCACCCCTTAAAACATCAGGAAGTATTTTTAAGTCTATGTTCTTCTCAGAAGAATAATAAACTTGGAGGGTTCCACATACGCGAAGTCGTATTTTAAAACCCTTATTCGTCGGCTCAAAGTGTATGTCACTTGCTTTAAGACGAATAGCCTCATCAACGGCAGAGCGTATGAGGCGCGAGTAAGACCCAGGACTCTCAAGTTTTTCTTCTGAAGTAAGAGTCACTTGAAGTGATAATCCATTTTCCTTTAAAACTTTTCGCATCATAGTCATAACCCCTTACAAACTTGTTCTATGATCGAAATTTCAGCCTGAATAAAAGGCAATTCTGCCCATTCTGTTTTACAGCTCACTCTTTTCCAAGTTGAAAAGAGATTTCCGGTTAATTCTTTTCCCATGACTCTTCCTCGGTTGTTTCCAAGACGAAAGGTTTCAATAGAAGCGATATTTTCAAACTCCCTGAAACACTGGCTTGAGTTAGGGGAAACCATCGACCATTTTTCGCCAGGATTTGAAGGCATGGATTGAAATACCTCAACCGATAAGCTCTTAATCCTACTGGCAATGGACAAAGATCCGATGATCTCAGAACCACCAACTTGTGTTCCATATCTAGGAAACATCACACCCCAAGCCGTACAGACTGGCATCTGAGAGGGGGGAAAGAATGGGATCGCATCCATATTCACACTGCACATCATTGACCCGCCCCCAGAGCTTGATACACCTCCAGCGACACCACTAACGGCCCCTTTCATCAGACAAAGCTTAGGGCTTAGTTTCCATGCTAGAAATAACGGCTGTTTTAAGTCGCCTTGGCCTGTTGCCCAATGAGTTCTAAGATGCTCACTCATTCCATCAAAACACATTTTTTCTTGCCTCTCGCCACCACAGGGAAGTCCTGCAAAAGCAATCTGTGTTAAAGGAACTGCAATAGTGCGCCCTTCAAAACTCTGAGTGTCATCGTCATTCACAGCTCCATAAGGAGCTATACCAGCACTCGCAAGTTGGGCTGCCGCCCCAGGGAGAGTTGAAAAGTGTGAGACACCTTTCTTTACAGTCGTTTCAATGAAGGTCTGTGGCACAAAGTAGCTAACCCGCGCACAACTCCATACCGCAGGAGGTGAACCACAAATATCTGGTTTCACATCAAACTTGAAACAAGACCTAAAACTACTTTGCTTAACGACATCACAGATATTTGGAAATGCCATTGCGCTATATCCAAATGTCATGCAGCCCAAGAAAAAGAAAACTTTTTTCAGAAGCTTTAATACTTTTGGATCATCTTTTTGTTTTAAAATCATTAAAAGCTCCTTGTGAGTTGTTTCTCGTTTTTTGAGGAACAATGGTTTCATGTAAAGTTTCTTTAAATTCGAGCTAGTGCCGTCAAAAATGATGGCCCAAGCTTCAAATGTCTTGAGGCTTGTGAACTCCTTTCCTGTTAAAATGTATTCCTTCTGCTTAGAAACACTGATCGACTCACTGATATTGGCATCCTTTGAGTCAAATCCACCAATTAGAAGGTTTCTTTCAGTCTTTTGAGCAATTTCGGAAATGCTTAATGACTCTCTCTCGAAGTCCTCTTGACCGATAAGTTCTTGCATATTTTTAATCGTTTCCATATCAGAAGAATGAAAACAAATTCTTGTCCGAAAATTTTGAATCAATTCTTTTGCTGCCGTTTGACTCCTAAGCGAGTTTTGCAGAGACGCTAAACTCTGCGAGGCGACAATAGATATAGCATTGGACTGTCTGCTTTTTGCGTAAAAGCTCTCATCTCCCATTGTAATTCCTGCACCACTGGTCGCAACGTCTTGATACTCGTCACAGATAAAGAGTGCAGGAATTTCAGAGCCTCTTTTTTTATCAGCCACGCGCCTAAGAATAGACTGGTGATAGTGAAGCTTCATTATTGTTCCCATAGATCGTGCTAATGCGGGACTTTCTATGTCGAACAAAATAGCTTCGCCTTTATCTACAACTTCATTCATTGACAAAATTGTTCTGTCTTCTTTGTTTGGGCAAAATACTTTCGCTGCTCTGTATTCTTGGAACTGATTTAAAAAGCTAGTAGCTGTGGCTAAAATCCCAGTTTTAACCTTATTGTCCATGTTCTTAAATTCTCTTGAGAAATACTCAATGGCGCAGCCTATATTGTATTGTTCTTCCTCATCGAATCTATTTTTAGTTACGCTATTGCGTTTAGAGGCATCATTTGTGGTTGTGGCCTCTTTGTCTTTTTTTCTGAAACTCTTGCGGATTCCATTTCAAGAGTTAAATCTTGGTCAGTAGCGCGGATCATAGTGCTGTAAATATCCTTTAAGGTGAAATATTCCAGAGTCGCCGCACAATAAACAATGCTGTTCTTAATTAAATTAAAAGCACTAATATCCCAAAATGGAGAATCATTTTTTCCACCCCCGAAATTGATACTACTAGCTCTTACCATCTCCGCAATGTCGATGAACCTTGAGTTTTTAAGCGGTCTATCAACATATACTGGATTGAAGGCTTCATTTCCATCGAGGCTAAAACGCCTCACTGTAATCTCAGGCTTCTC
Organism: Bdellovibrionia bacterium; assembly: GCA_030427805.1. Classification (GTDB taxonomy): domain Bacteria; phylum Bdellovibrionota; class Bdellovibrionia; order Bdellovibrionales; family JAGQZY01; genus JAUHWN01. The sequence goes on along the minus strand of JAUICP010000005.1, from coordinate 448,720 downwards.
CTTTTTTAAAAGCCTATAAGCCTCATCAACAAAGGTTCGCTTTGGATCAAGCACTAGAGAAGAAACCCTCTCAAAATTAGTTAGAAGCTGGTTAAAATAGGGAAGCATTGCCCCTGCGGTTTTACCACTTCCAACTGAACCAGTAATTAAAACTGACCCATTTAGACCTTTCCGATTTGTCATTTCCCATTCAGAAGGCTCATTTTCGCTTTCTTCATTAACAGAGCCTAAAACAATATGGTCTTTCTTCTCAGGAAATTTCGGCAATGAATCTATTTTCCCTTTACGCACTAAAAGTCCAAGTAGAAAGAAAATCTTCTTTGATATAAACCAAAATAAAAACCCAACATTGGCAATAAAGAAAGAAGACTGATAAAAATCAAACTCTCCAAGTCCTTTGATTGTAATTCCAGAAAGTAGATAGTCTTTAAGTATGAACCCCAAAGTGATGCCAGATGCCAGAAGAATAATCGACTGACTGATAATCCATTTGCGGTCATGTGGCTTCTTTTTAATTGCTCTTAGGCGTGATCCCTGTTTGGAAAGTCCAATTATTCGTCTTAAATAATGAACACCCAGAATGGAATTGATAAAGATTAGCCCACAATAAACCAACAAATAGTTTTTTAAAACTGTGGCGACCATTTTATAGGAATTATAATTGGACATTAAAAAGTCTTTATTCTGTAATCCTATAAAAACAGCCACCACACCAACCAGCATAAGCAATGCTACTGGCAAACTGACTTCTTGCTTTTCATCCATCACTTGCTCCCCACAAGTTTCATTTTTACCACAGGTGGAGTGGGTCTGCTCTCATGGATTCTAAACGCTGGTTTCGCGTCTATATTTACACACTCTCCATTATGATAGTTAAAGGTAATGGACCCATATCTCAAATTTACCCCTGTTTTTTGAGCCAGGATTTTTAGTAGCATTTTTGCAACAAAGCTAAAATTCAAACCCGATGGCTTTTTCTTCTTTTGACTAAATCTATCTAAATCGACTCGTTTTCCCATTTTTCCCTCCCTCAAGCTATTTGGTTACTTTCTGCGATTTCTTCTACAGAGTTGTCAGTATTGTAATAGAATCGAAGTTCTTCCATTAGGTCATCGAGATCATTGAGTGCAGTTTCGACAAATAAGTTCATAACTGGATTTTTCTCTCTTACGTTAGCTATGAAAGCTTCGATTTTTCTTAACAAAGTAATGTTCATTTTGGCCCCCTTATATTTTGAAGTCTGTAGTGACTCAAAATATGGTTAAATTCACGTTCAACATCCATAAACTCAGCTTCAGACTCCCGACGGGTATCAAGTCCCTTAAATACCTCTCGAACATTCGCACGAACACTTTCAAATAGAACTTTAGATGCTAAATATTTGCCCAAATTGCCATGATGATAAAGGCGTAGGCTCTTTAATTTTTTTGGTTTTCTTTTTCCTTTCATTTTTCAATCCCTCCCTGAGTAAAAGGGCTTCAAAAGTCCGAAGCCCAACCCCCAAAAATTAGTTACTATTCACAAAGACCTGACTCTTTAAGCTTTACGACATATTTAATTGCTTCATTTGCGTTATAGACATTGGTCATTTCAACGTCTTTAAGCTCCTGACCTGGGTACATGATCCCGTATTCTGTATCTTGAAGAATACAAAGTGGTCTTTGCTTCTCACACAAAACTTCAGTTGCACCAGCTTTTACCAGCTCATCGACGGTCATCTTTTCGCTTCCCGAAAGACTAACCTCGAAAGCCATTGCGCTTGATGTTCCCAACAACAGTGTCGTTAAAATAATTGCTTTCATTCCCTCTCCTTTTTTTATTGGCTTAATTGCCAACTTGTCTTTCTCTATTACAAGTGTTGTGCCAATTTGGAACTGCCTGAGAGCCAATATAGAAGGGGCTTACAGAGCATTGGTGAACGATTCGTTTGAAATTCTGAACGATTTTTTTTAGTGAATATTCTGCTTAAATTTTAACTGTTTACACGTTCGGTTTTTTGAACGGCAACTGGACTTTAGAACGGCTAATTTTGATTTGAGAAATTAGTTAGATTGAAAAGTAATGATGTCAGAAAGTAGAACTGACTTATCAAAGACCTTTAAGACATCAGAGCCAGAAGGCATTAGATTTCTTTTTCCGGTGTAGATGATTGAGTTTTCTATAAGGTTAAGTTCACAGGCGATTTTTGGTCCGTTTGGATAATGTGAGTTAATAAATCCGTCAATTATATGAAATGTATTAATCTCGTTGCTTGTTCCAAATAGATTATGCCAAGATCGAAACTCTTCTTCAGTGTAAAAATCAACAATGTCACCGCAAAAATCAGTATCTTCCAATAATAATCTTATTGATTCATGGATGAGTACATCGTCATCAACAATGACAATAGTGGTATCTGGAGCAACTTTTATTTTTTTCTTGGAAATATCAGAGATAGGGAGGCTAATTGTTACTGTTGTACCTTTTCCCTTCAAACTTTGAATTTTCAGATCGCCACCGCGTTTGTTCAAATAATGAATTGAGCTATACAGTCCTAATCCATTACCAGTTTTCTTAAGTGTAACTCCATATTTTCCAAGGTCTTTCATTTTTTCTTCTTCAATACCAATTCCATTGTCCACAACATTAATTTTGTAGTCAGTCGAAACCTTTTCAATGGAAAGGGATATTACTCCCTTATCCTTATTGCTTTCTCTGATGGCCTCTATGCTATTTTCTATAGTATTATAGATAATACAAGTTAGCTCAACCTCTCTCATATTAGCATAAGCTTGTTCATTTTCTTCAAAGCCCTTAAGATTTAATTCAAACTTGATTTCCTCAGAACTACTATATTGAATTTTCTTTTCATCAACAATGGATTTCACTAGGGCAATTACATCCACAGCCTTTTTTGTTGTGTTAATTTGTATCGTTCTATCAGTAACTTTATGACGTTGTAAAACTTCGTTTGATATGTCCTGTACTCGTGCAATTGATGATAGAAATACATTTTTTCGATCTAATGGTAATTGTGGAAGTATTTCTTCAACAATTTGCCCTAAAGAGGATATTGGTGCCCGCAAGTCATGTGTAACTTGAAATACAAGCTTTTCAATTTCTTCCTTAGCTGATTGCAAGAGGGATTTGTTAAGCTCATATTGATCTTCCAGATGTCGTCTATGTTGACGCTCTCTTTCAAGTTTTAACTTGAGCCTTTTAAATTCTAATTCTTGCTTATCCTTTTCCAATAGTCACCACACAAAATGATTCATTCAAAAATCCTGGTGTATCAGGATATTTTGGAATTACATCTAAGAACTCACCATAAGAATTAAATCCCAATACAGGCTTATTTTTTATAACTGACAATGTATTTACTATTTCGGATTCTGCTTGGGTGCCTAAAAGTTGTCTTCTTGCAGCACATGAAGTAACAAATGCCCAATCGGGATCATTTTGAAGTTCATTACAAGCTTCCTGTGTACTTTCAATGGCAGCCTTTAACGCTTGTTCTCTTGTTGTAGTCGAAATTGCAACCTCAGAGCCTTCAGGAACGGCCCCTGCAAATGTCATAATTCCGGTTTCAATATCCCATTTTAGAGGTGCCCGAAAATAAGCAACCTTTCCTTCAATATACATAGCAAGAGGATATTCGCCGAATGTTCCATTCTTTGTTCCGAAAGTTTGAGCATAGAAATCAAGAGCTGGAATGTTATTAATTTGCTTTACGACATTTCCCTCAGATTGAGTAACAATTGCTTTTTTACCTTTTGGCTCCCATCCTGTTGATGTGCTAATTCCTACTTTGAAATCACCAGAGACAATGAGGCCAACTAGACCATTTGTATAAACTGATTGTTCAGAAATTTGTCTAGTTTCAATGAAAGCCCATTGGTCAGCAGACATTCCACCAATTATAGGAATTTCTCTTGGAAGATACTCTCGAACATTTTTTATAATAGTTTCACCACCAATGGAGAAAGCATCAGAAACTAAAATGCAAAGTTTAGCTTTATTTGTGTCCTCACTAGAATTAAACTGAAGGGCAAGTTTTTTCCCCAGGTCCTGCGAAATATTATCCACTGAGAATGAATCAACAGAAAAATTTTCTCCATAGAGAAATCCAATTACAAGAGAATCTTCGCGCCAACCAACGGTAGATGACATCTCGCCATAACTCGTGCCTCCTACAATTTTAATATCATGGTAATTACTGATAAGATTTGATCGAATTTCTTCCAGATCAAATTCAATATCAGCAAATACTATAGCAGCTTTTATTTGTTCACTTGGAATGCTTTTAAGTTCTTCAAATATCTCTTCTAAAGCATATTTTGTATCAACTTGCTCACTATGACATACTTTTAATTTTACCATCTGACTCTTTCTCCAATGTTGTTTAATTCTACTGTTGAGTTCTTATTTGTGTGAATGACATATCCGTTTGATGCCGCCTTTAATATTCCTGAATCATTGCCCAAGGGATCATCACCATACGCATACTCGATAGAAGTCTTTACTTTCTGTGTTGGGAGTCCCAATGTCTTTGCAATTCCTTCCAATTTTCCATCGCTCATATTGAAATGTATGATTTTTCGTAATTTCCAATCGACGTCTGTTCCACTAACGATGATATTTTCACAAATTTCTTCACTAAGAAGCTCTTTCTCCTTAAGAGCTTTAACTAGAGATAAACCAGCCTCTTTATAACTTGTAGTTGCAAATACAATCTGAAATCCTTCATCATAATGTTTTTTAATTGCGTCTAAAGCAGAATCTCTAACATTCTTATCGTCGATAACCTTGAAACTAATCCCACAAGCAGCCTCAAAAACACAATTTGAGCTGGTGTTCTGCTTAAAAAGGCTTATAGCTTCTTCCATCATTTTGATAGAAGCACCATAAGGATCACTCGCTTTATTTTCCTTCCATACAGATAAGCATGATTCAAATTCATTTCGATTTGTAACCATCGCGTAGGTAGTTTCCAGCCAACTATCATTGCCCTCTGAAGTGATAGTTCCGTCAATATCAAACACTGCAAGCTTAGTCGCAGAAGACTTTGTGTTTAAATTTTCCATCATCTAGTTCCCCTTAATTAGCATTTTCCAGTAGATCTAAATTTTTAAGTTTTGCATGAAGCGTACTCTTACTCATTTTAAGTTGTCTGGCAGTTTCTGAAATTGACCCAAATTTTTGAAGTGATACCGAAAGAATCATCTTTTCAAGTCGTTCTTTTATTGAACTATATGAAAACTCATCGTTTTCACTTAATATAAGACTAAAGGTATCTATTGATTTAAGACTTAATTCCTTAAATCCCTCCAAATGAACCACTAAATCTTTCTGCTGTATTGTTTGGGAGGCTGTATGAGTAGCAAGTCTGATATAGAAATTCTCTAGCTCTCGAACATTTTCAGGCCAATGATACGATTTTAATAGTTCAATCGCTTGTTTATCAAAAGTTTTAATTTCGCCAACATCATCAATATGTTCTTTAGCAAAATGACTTAATAGTATTCCAATATCATCAAGTCGTTCTCTTAAAGGTGGAATATCAAGTCTAATGACGTTTAAACGTCCGTAAAGATCGGCTAAAAATTTGCCAGAGTCTCTTAAATCTTTTATATTAGGTTTAGCAGAAGCAATTAGCTTTATATCAACATCAATTTCCTTAAGGCCGCCAACTCTTTTAATTTTTTTCTCTTGAATTGCTCTAAGCAATTTTGCCTGAGATGAAAGACCCATTCGATCTATTTCATCTAGGAATACAACACCACCACTTGCGACCTCAAATATTCCTTTTTTAGTTTCTTTGGCATCAGTAAAAGCACCTTTCTCATGTCCGAAAAGTTCTGACTCAAGTAAGCTATCACTTCCATAAAATTGACTACAATTTATTGGATAAAAAGAGCCTCCATATTTGTTCGATATGAGTCGAGCAATTTTTTCTTTACCTGTTCCTGTTTCTCCAGTCAGAAGTACATTATATTTATTTTTTGAACTCTGAATCGCTTTAGCAATTAAGAGTTTCATTTTTTCTGATTTTGTAACGATATTATTTTCTTTGGCTTCTTGTTGTAAGTTTTGATTGAAAACTGATGCTCTAGTGCCTTCATATTCTCTTAAAGCATCCAAAATAGTTTCTTCAAAATTTTCTGAATTTTCTGACTTTTGAAAAAAGTTATCTGCTCCGTTTTTAATTGAACTCACAGCATTTTCAATGGTTGAAGCAACACCAGATTGTGTGAAAATAAAGCTTTCCGGCCTTAAGGATTTAACTTTTCGAGTTAAATCATCACCGGACATATCAGGAAGAACATAGTCTAAAATAATGACGGGATATAAAGAATTGGTATTTTCCAGATGATAAAGTGCTTCTACGGCAGTTTTAAACCCCATAACATCAATGTTATGTGCCGTGAACATGGTTTTGATTTTATCAATCGCAAGTACGTCATCATCGACAACCATTATTGATTTTTTTAAGTTCTTATCGGTTGAGCAATTCATGTTCCTCCCACGAAGTACATAAGCATGGTTCATGCCAATAAGAGTTTTCGTGAGGAGCAAATAAAGAGCAGTAGAGGGGTGAATGTAGATGTTAAATCAAAGTTGTCGTTCAGTTTTCCGAACGCAAATTCGCCGAAAACACTTACTTGGTGCGTCAAGTTACCAATAGTATTATTAAAAAACAAGTCGTTCGGAAAGCTGAACGCAAATGAGAATCTGAACGATAGACATTTTTTATTTAGTTACGCATGGTTAGATGGTTTTATAAAAATTTTCTATAAAAAATTTTCAAGAATTTCTTCAGACTCTTCGAGAGAAGAGATGGGTTAATTTCAATCTAGTAAGTGTTCCAGCTCGCAAATGTTGTTCCAAGCACTTTCAAAGTTGAAATTGTTGAAATCTTTCTTACGCAAAACGGGACGTAGCTGAGTCTCGATTTGTGCTTGAAAAGCCTTTTTTCTTTTTGGCGTCAAATCTGATTTACAATTTTGTGCTTTGAACTTGAGTTTCACTAGTTGGGAAATTTCCCGTGGGTTAAAAAGATTTCCTTTCAAAGCGTAGTCAAGATCAAATATATCTCGTATCGCAGGGTACTCTCTCGACAAGGCTGCCCTAATTTTTTCAGCGTAAGCCTCATTGCGACTTAATCCTTTAATTTCAAAGTCTTCTATAAGAGCTTCCTGAGAAAATGGATCTTGTAGGAGAGTTTTAGCCAAAAGGTTTTCTGATTGAAATACCTTTTCTCGAAGACCTATATCAATTTTGATCGTCCCAGATGCTCCTAACAAAAGAGATTCATACTCGATTTCACCTTGATATTGGCTGCTCTCATTTTTCCCTTCAATTTTTTTTGAAAACTTAAAGGACAGTACATTGGCAATTTTTAAAAATTCATTTTTTACAGGATTTATTATGTTTCTGCGATCAGTTCTTTTTAGGGTAGGTGACACATCAAGTGAAAAATCTAAGTCTTCACTTAAGCGATAAAATCCTGCATGAGTTTTATTCAAAAGTGTTCCACCTTTGAAAATGAGTTTGTGAGAGTCAGAGGAATAAATTTCTCTTAGAATAATTGAGCAGAAATAATCTTTTTCAATTAGAGATTCTGAAAATTCGGTTATTCCAGCTGTATAACGAATAGATTCAACAAATGAATCTTTGTCTTCATGTGGATATCGTAACATTTTCAATAACTCCCCATTTTTGATTTATTGACCCATCAAAGTTGTCCGGCATAAGAGGAACCAAAAACTTTGTTTTAGGAATTTCTGCAAAGAGTTGCTTTAGTTTTTTATTTTTGGGACTTATTTTATCTAAAACCCAACCAATGCGTTTCTTGCTTGACGTGTTCCCATATTTACAAACGACCTCAACTATTTCAGAGACAGAAACTTTTTTTTCAGTGATAGCTCTAAATATCCACTCATAGGCATCGGGCAGAGTTCCAAATCTTTTATGGTCCATTACTGCGTCTAGGAGCATCCTGGCTTGAGAACTGAAAATCGCTATCGCATTGTCATCTTCGCCATGAGGTTGAAAGTGTTTTGTTGATCCCAATCTCGAAGTATCAACTTTGGCAAATACAAATCGGTACTGCATTATTTCTACTTTTTTTGAAACTTTATCATTAAAGATCAAAAACTCAGAAGACATTTGTGTTGAGTAGCCGTAGGAATTGAACACAACTGGGCCACTGATTTGGTATTCGGCTCCAAATTCATTCATATATCTATTGATTATAAGATAGGGAGAAGGTGTCCATTTTCCTCCAGCTGGTAATCGTTCTGGGACAAGGTAAAAGCCTCGCCAGAGCTTCAAGATTAAGCCTCTTCGGGACAAATTATAAAGGAGATCGGCCTCTTGCTTGGAGTTCAGTTTTAAAGCTCCCACAAGATCACCAGTTTTGACTTCTCTGCGCTTCTTAGATTGCGCCCATGTAAAAAAACGCACTTCTAATGGGCCCATGCCAGTTTTCTTGATTTTCATATATTTCATTATAATCGACTATAGGACGAATACAATAAAAAAAATGGAAATAAAGATGAATAAAAACCAGAACTTGGTGAATAGACAAAGCAGTGGCTTTAAAGAGCAACGATTGACCCAGACGTTGGACCTGATGTCCCAAGAGCAATAGATACGTCCATATAAAAATGATCTTATTTTAAATGCATATTCCGGAGCATATGAGGCCCCCATTCCGTTTTATCTGAAGCCTTTTGTTGCTAACTACGGAATGAAGGCCTCATATGCTCCGGAATATGCATTTTAAAGTGACAAGACGGCTCTGAGGTATCTGTATACTTTCAAAGTAGGTATATTGACAACTCCCTGCGGGGTCTAAATAATTATTGCAGAGACTATGTATTCAAGCTTTAAAATTTTTAAATCGGCACTTTCAAAAGATGAGATCCAATCACTTCAGTCATTAACCCTTCCTATGTACTCAAGTGACGAATTACTTGAGCGAGGGGTATTAAAGGATTTCGACAAGGGTAGGGTAAAGTCCAGGAGCGAGCTTATCTTGCCTCAAGTTGACAATCCACATTTAATCGATTTAGCCATCTTGGAATTAAGTTTTTGGGATCGAATAATAACTTGCTTAAAATTTTCTTATGACGTTAGTAATTTGAGTTGGTTTGCAAGCCATATGCTTTTAAAGAAAGCCAGATCTTATTCTGACATAGACTGGCACCAGGATATTGCGTATTGGACTAATGTAACGGACACTAATTTTTTATCTGTATTAATTCCAACGTCATCTACTGATAAAAACAATGGTTGCCTTTGTTATTTTGAACAAAAACAAAGCACTAGATTGAACCATATAAATGTTGCTAATGCCTATAGATCTCTAAAAATTGATAAGATAGTAGATGAAAAAAGTGTTGTTGCTTGTCCAACTAACGTTGGAGATATAATTGTACATAATCCATTGAGCATTCATAAATCGTTTTCAAACAAATCAAATGAAGATAGAAATATATTTGCAGTTATATTTAAAATTGAAGGTTAAGTTATATGTTTAAGTATAGTCCCAATAAAATTCATACATTAAGCAGGGGGATTTTGACCGAGAAGCTTCCAAGTTATTTCGATAGAGCAAAGGGAGCATATTTATTTGATGAGAGCGGAAAGCAATATATAGATTTAGTAATGGGAAAGGGGTCTGTCACTCTTGGGCATGGGAATGAACGAATAAACAATGCGGTTTACAAACAATTAGAAAGCGGAAATCAATTTTCTATTGCTCCAAAATCGTATCATCTTCTTGCCGAAAGATTAACTCAAGCATATCATGATCAAAATTCAAAATGTATTTTTTCAAAAAATGGAAGCGACGCGGTTAAAATTTCAATTAGAGTTGCGAGGGCTTATTCAAAAAAGAAAACAATATTATTCTCAGGTTATCATTCCTGGCAAGATGAATTCACATCATGTAAGTGGCCACAACAGGGCGTTTTCTCTCCCGATGAAAACAAGATAGTCAATTTTAATTATGATTTAGAATCCCTGGAGCGGCTATTTTGTAAGTATAAAAATGATGTAGCAGCAATCTTAATTACACCAGAACCAGGTTTAATAGAAAAGTCATGGTATTTTAATGTTAAAAAGATGTGTGAAAAAAATAACTCTCTCTTAATTGCTGATGAAGTTAAAAATGGCTATCATATAGATCTTTTCGGTCTCACTCATAAGCTTCAGGTGGAAGCGGACATTGTTTTAATTAGTAAAGGAATGGCAAATGGACACGCGGTAAGCGCAGTGCTCGGTAAAGACCGCATTATGGATGCCTCAGATGGATCAATAATTTTTGGTACATATTTTTTTGAAGCGACGGCACTATCTGCTGCATTAGAAGTACTAAATGTGTATGAAGAGGAAAATGTTGTTAGTGAACTAAAAAAAAGAGGAAAAGCCTTAAAAGATGAAATCAATTCAGTTTTTAAAGAATTTATGTTTCCGGCAAGACTCTGTGGAGAGGATTCCATGCCATTTTTTCTTTTTAATGAAGTTAAAGATGAAACTCTTTTTTTTGACAAACTAATTGAAAAAGGTATCTTTGCTTTTCCTAATGATAATCTTGGAATATCGATGGCAATTTCTAGTGAAATACTTCGTGAAATTAAACTAATTTTTTGTAATTTGATGGATGAGCTAGTTGGAATAGATATTTCAAAAAAAACTTTTAATCCAGGCGGTGGGATAAATAGATTATTAGACAGAAAGATGATTGTAAAGAAAAAAGAAATGCTGGAATACTCATCTTCAGTTCTATATGGTGACTAGTTAAGCAATTTATCAATTTCTTTTTTACGAAAATAATCCTTAAAGAAGTGCTTCCCTTCACTTAGTTGCTTTCTCATTTTTTCAATTTCACCCTTCTTTTTACTTAGTAAAGGGGCTACTAATAAGTAGTATTTTCGGTTGTTGCTAGAAAACCTTGTTACTTTTTTTAATTCTTCAATTGATTTAGAGAGATCAGATGTTGAAGAATTTAGAAAATTTAATATTGATTGTTCGTAATAAAAATAGAACAAATAAAATGGCTGCCCCTCATAGTGGGATAAATACTCCGATGCCTTATCAAGCTCATATTTAGCGTTATCATATTTTTTTAATTTTCTAAAAAACTCGGATTTTTTTAAGTGTAAAAAAAGTAAATCTTGTTCTCCATATTTGTTGTAGTAAAACTCTGATCGTGAAAGGTACTTGCTAACATCGTCATTTATTTTTTTATTTTTTTCAAACATCAATTGTGACTTTTCTAGGTAGAACCATCCATATAGAGATTCAAATTTATTGGAGTTAAGTCCAGCTTCAGCAGATTGTATAAACTTTTCACTTTTTTCTATGTTACCTAATTCTCGATATAACATTGAAATTTCAATTTTTGTTATAATATCTTGAGATGTTGTAAGTTTTTGTGACTCAATTGCCCCTATGTATAATTGTTCAGATTGTGAATATTTACCCTCAATAAGAAAAGTTCTAGCTAAAACTAAATTAAGTGAGGTTATATAATCACTCTGAGTGGAATTTTTTTTCTTCAGATTATTGATAGTATTTTTAGATGCATTAAAATCCCCGTAAGAATTAAACTTTTCTATTATGTATAGTGCAAAGTCTTGATTGGGATTCATACCAACTATACTATTTACTTCGTAAAGTATTTTCTGCAATTTATTTTTTAGTGTATTGAATTTACTTACAGTTAAATCGGTGAATATATAGTTTAAAGATTTTTTTAGTGCTACTTCAAATTCATTTAGTTGATATTTAAGAATTTTTTCGACTAACAGGAATAGAACAGATTTTATATTTTCTTTTAATTCCTTTGATATTCTGTTCTGGAATGAAATGTCATCGGTGCATAAAGATATAAAGTCAATTAAAAACTTAGTGCTTTGCGGATTCATTTTTTGTCTCAATGAAATTTGTTCTCTACTTCGCAACTGAAGAACTTCATATTGAATTCGCTTCTCACATATTTTTGCAGCCAATGAGGGATTTTCGCTCATTTTCTTTTCAACATTTTTAAAAAAAGGGTCGAATGCATACGCTTGTGAGAAGTTCACTAAGATAAACAATAAAATTGGAATTGGTTTAAATTTTCCCACACCACCATTTTACAGAATTAAGAGGATATATAGAAGTAAAGAATGTCTCATTTTTAGGATAAACTAACAGACTTAAGTCTGCTTAATGTTAATATATTTAGAATTGCTATAAATTCTAGAAAATAGATCAAGTATGCCCAGCCAAAATAATGCATCCATTTCAATTCAATTAGTAGAGCAAAAATCATTTGGAAAAGTAGACTTCCAGAAATAAAAAAAGTCGCAAAAGATCTGTTGAGTAGAGCGAAGGGGGAAAGAAACTCCATCAACACCACTGTAATAGAGATGGAAACAGAAATACAATGTGAATTAATAATAGGGAGAGCAAGAGGCGTGTCCAAATTCAGGTGTCTATAGATCAATTGAGCTTGAAGAGAGTATCCGTTCATCCAATCAAAGCCATTTTGTAACTTAGCTAAAGAACTTGAAAAATAAGAGTAAATTAAATTGAACTTTAATAGAAAAATAGGCCAGTTCTTTTGTTGAGCTGAATTAAATCTGAACAAATACTTATCTATGGATAAATTTCTGTTTGAAGGAGAGATGCCAAGAACAAATAAATTAAAAAATACGATTGCATGATTCCATGGTATATAGTCAGGATTTTTTCCTGTCGAACAACTTATGGCTGATCCAATAATAAGGAAAAATAATACTGATGATATTATGCCAGATAATTGAGTTATGAAACCAAAGGACAAAAAAATAAGAGAAAAAATCAATGTGTAGTAGAAGAGATCAATATTGCTTTCCTGCAAAATTGGAATAGATAAATGTCTAAATAGGGGTATGGGATAGCAAAGCGGTGACTGTACTTTTGAAACTAAAGATTGTTTTTCGACACTCAATTCAAGTGCTATGAAAGCCGGATAAAAAAATCTAAAAGTCGGCAGAATCCAATTTGCTCTATCTTTAAAAAATAAATCTCTCAACATTACTTCAGCTCGCTTATTGGAATTTTTAAAACGAGCTTTTCTTTTGTAACAAATGCACCATTTCGTTTTGATGGAATTGTTGCTGACAATTTAAAAATGGTGATTGCGTCAACGGGTGTATTAAAAGTTTGTCTATTAACCCAAGTTCTCAGTATATTTTTTAGAGTATTGAGATCATTTATTTTTATTAGTTTTGAAATATTCCATTCTGTAGAGCCGAAACCACCAGCGAAAGAGCGACCCAAATGCTGAGTTTCGCCATTGTGAAAATTTAGTACATATTTGTATACAAAAATCTCACTTGACTCATAATAGGCATCGGCAAACATCGGGTAATCTGTAAATGGCCAAGATCGTATTGATGAAAAGGCAACATACAAGTGTATGAGAATGTACGCTGTGCAGGTATAAAAAATAATTTTTTCAGTCAATTTGCGACCAATAAATCAACCACCTTGTTTACGGTCTCTTCATTGAGAGCAACATTTATAACTAAATGGATCGATTCTTCACAAAATGAAAAAAGTGCGTGTTGGATTTTTGTGTTTATGAAATAAGCAGTGCCAGCTTCTAGTGTAATCATTTTATCTCCAAGAATAAAAACAAAATCTCTAAGCCCGTGCATATATAGGGGAACAAATATACGAAAGGTATCTTCCCCTAAAAATTGAGAGTCTCTATGAAAGGGAAAAAAACCACCTTCACCAAATTTTAGAAAATGAGATCGACCAATATTCTCGCCAAAAGGATCTAAAACTGGATTTATTGCAGTAACATTTTTAAAAACTTTGGTAGGTTGATTAAATGAAAGTTCATCATAATTGCTTCCGTGTTCTTTATTGTACTCAAAGACAGATGTGAGGTCAGGCACTCCACCCAGTCCTCCATCTAAAGAAGTAACAGATAATCCAAAACGGCGAAAACCTACTTTCTTTGGGTTATACTCTTTCCAGTCGTCTTCAAATTCTTGAAGCTGATCTTTTACATCTGACGGATTGACATAAATCGAAAGAGGGTAAAAGTCCCCTAAAGCGGCCAAGTGTCCAAAGAGTATACAGTTTTTTAATTTTTTATCCATGTCGTGAATATTTTATAGTGATACCGGATACTTACCAAGATATTTCAATACCTTCTAGTCGGCGGTCTAGTTTTATCAATTGCTTTTTATTGGAGTTTTTAAATATCTGCTTTTACTTTCATTTTTTAGACCTCTCATGGATTTATCATAAAATGAAAGAATTGGTCTTATTTGGCATTTTTATTGAATAGGTTTTCGACTGTATTGATAAAGGAGCGCCCAATGAGATCATTTTTTGTATTATCTGCTTTAGCATTAATGTCATCATATGCAATTGCTCAGGATATAAAGATAACTCCTGATATGTATGAATACTCCCCAAATTCAATAACAGGTGTCTATTTGTGTACACCCACTCATGTATTAAATGGAGATTGCTCTGATGTTGACAAAGAATATTATGACAATCTTGCTAGGATTAGCCTTGGGGCATATGAAGTTGGAATACTAAAGGTTAATAATAAAAAGACCATAGCTTTTAAAGGACCTCTAAGCCCAGGTTCGAGCGAAGTACTTATTGATTTACTCTCAAAACATCAAGATGTCGAGACACTAGTTCTTAGTTCGCAAGGAGGTTCCGAAGAAGAAGCCTACAAGATTGCCAGTTATGTAAAAGAAAGAGGTCTTGACACTTGGGTTCCTGTAAGAAGAATGTGCCTCTCGGCTTGCACTCCTATTTTTTTTAGTGGGAAAAATATGATTTTAGACGGGCAGCTTGGTTTGCATACAGGAAAATTTCATATAACTGATCCATATTTGGTAAGAAATTTAGATGCCGCAAAGGAGACAATACAAAACGCAATATATGAAAATGATGTTTTTATGATGAAAAGAGTTCGTCTTTTTTTAGAGTTAAAAATCCCCTTATCTCTTATTGACTCAATGATAGCAGCCAAAGGTGAATTTTTAGTTTTTACTGATCTCAACGATGTTTTAAATTACAATCCTGAAATCAACTATGTGAAGTCTTTGAGCGAAATGAGTGAATATTCAAAAGACCAGCCCGCAAGAAACTTTGATTTTCAAAGTTATGAACAATTACATTAAACTGTGAGGTTTTTTTTAAAATTAGATATCCTTGTGCCAGCTAGGAACTTTTCCTCCAAGATATTTTTTTTCAAAAAGGGTTTGCCAATTGTCTGGCAATTCATCGTTTTCACGAATGAACAATCCATTTTCCTCATGAATTTTAAAACTTTTCTCCAAAAGATTTATGTATGACTCATTTTGTAAGTCGGGTTCCCACGGCCAACCAATAGCAAGGGTGTATTTTCTATAAGGGCAGGAATTAACCATATAGTGAGGCCACTTTCCATCCATAATAAATGGCATATTGATATTGTTTGGGCTTACAGTCGTTTTATTTCTGAATGAAAAACAAAGACTATCAACCTGCCCTTGGATAACAAAACGAAACTTGTGTTGAAGTGTATTAAACTTATCTGGCGAACAATCAATGTGAAGATTATTTTTTTGATATGGAGGAGTAACTATAATCATAACTCGTCCAAGGAAAATTGGGAATACCACCTGATGAAGCCATTTCGACAGTTGAGGAAATAAGTTCATGAATTTGGTGGGTTCCATCCTAGATGTGAAAAGATTTATATGATAGCAGTTCCGGTATTCGTCACAATACATATCTGAGTAGTCTATGCCATCTAAGTGTCCAACATTGATATCAGAGGGAAGAGAAAGCTCTAATGGGAGGTAAAGTAATTTTTCAAACTTTGTCATTTTCTAATATTGCTATCAAGGCCGTGTAATTTTCAGTTTCACTTCCTTTGTTGTTGGCATAGCTGATATACTGAGGAACAAACCTAAAAGTGATAGGAGTGTCACCATGTATATGAAATTTACTCAGCCATCCAGATGAAGTTCCTCCAAAAGTAAAGCTTCGGTTCGGAGTTTTTTTTTGAAGCATCTTTATGACGCTTTTTATTTTGGAATTTTTGGGGTAGAAGGTGCAAAAGTACCCATCTGCATTCGATTCGTGCTTTTTATGGGTTAAATCCATATACCCCCCTTTTTTCCATAGTGGACGAAATACTTGTCCTCTGTATTCAGATAGAGTGTAGGAGTTAATTCCCACCCTTAAAAAATTCCCATACCATTTATTGAAAGTCATATTTACAATTTTACCATCAATCGTTGTATACAGATATTCGTCAAATTTATATCTTTTCATTCGATCAATATCCCACCTACCTTTGTCATCCTCGACAAGGTCACTTTCTTTATTAACTTCTAAAGAAAAATGTTCAATTAACTCGAAAGAAGGGTTTGATAACAAGTCTATATAGTGGATCGAACTGTGCAATTCCATCTCCTTCACCTCTGTTCACATCATTAGGATTGGCATGATGGTTGTTGTGAAGCTCCTCACCAAAAAGTAAAGGTTTGAGCCAGGGAATATTGTATGCCTCCATGTGTTTATATTTTCTAAAAGCACCAGGTAAATTAACGTGTAAAATACCCACTTGAAATTGAGCAATGTGAAAGCAGATAACAGCAGGAACCACTAAAAAGGCCAAAAAATATTGGTAGCCGAAAAATAATAAGATTATTCCAAAAACCAAATGAGGAGCGAAGTAATAATTATGAAAAAAACGGTTAGCAGAGTCTTTCATCAGTGTTTTGTAGCGTCTTATTTTAAACTTTCCTGAAAAATTAAAGCCATAAAAAGTAAAATGTGTCGCTATAATTCCAGTTCTTTTCCATGTAGTTGGGTCTTTTTCTAAATCATCACTGTATTGGTGATGAAGCCAATGGATATTTGCATAGTTTACGGCACTACCTATGGTGTTTAAATTGTACAATGTGTAGAAAAAATATTTTATAAAATTATTAGGAAATTCAAATTGTTTATGGGCTGCATATCTGTGCCCAATTAGAACTCCTCCTAAGCCACTTATAAGCCATCCCCATAAAAAACCGTAAAATGTAAGAATTGGAAATCTGATAACTGAATAAACCAGCAACAGGTGAGCTACAAATTGAATTATCCTTATTTCTTTTTCTTTAGGTGCCCCTAATAATTTCTGCCAAAATTTGAATACTCTTTTCATAACCATTCCCAGGGATTGTGTGTCTTGCAGCTTTTGAAACATACTCTAAATCATAAGAATTTTTAATATTTTTTATAAAAAACTCCCAATCCTCATGCAATCCGAAATCAAATAAAAATCCATTTATCCCATGCTTAATATATTCTTCACAGCCTCCAGATCCCACCTGCACCACTACTATTTTTCCCATTGTAAGGGCTTCTTGTACGGTTAGACCATTTGACTCCCAAATATGTGGAAACAGTGCAAAAGGAATGGGGGAGATCAATTGTTTATAGTCTTCAAATTTCATCCAACTATGGTAGCGTGCGTTATCAAGCCCATCAACTCCACCCTTTGTTAGTATCTGATCGCCTATAATTTCCAGAGAAGAGGATATAGGGTTCTTTAGTCGGTGCAGTCCCTTTTGCCAGTCAATTCTGCCCAAAAAATAGGCGCTTAGTAAATCGAAATTAGGAGGCCGAACTTCTGCATACTTCTGCTTATTGATAAATCCAGTTATCAAAATTGAGGTCTCATTATAATAACCCTTAAGTGCTTTTTGAGAACAGTTGCTATCAACAACAAATAAATCTGCATAGCTCATAGCCAATATTTCAGCTCGGCCTCGTTTTTCTTCAATTCTTATAGAGCTCTCACTTTGCAAAGAGTCAGTCGCGGTTTTTTTGAGAGCTTGAAGGAGAGGTTTAGAAAGAGATCTAACAAAATATATTTTAGATGCATCAATTTTTCTAAAATATTTTAAGAAATAGAATTCGTTAAAAAATAAAATTTTTTTTGGTTTAAATTTTAAACAAAGCTTTTCGCAAAGTTTCTCGATATGTGGATTAAACTCATCATACATAATTGAATAGATGTCATCTGTGTAATTGCTCACATCTATAAAGTTAATATTTTTATGATATTGTTTTTCTAAGAACTTTAATTTTTCTTCACTTCGTTTATCAAAAAAACAACAGGCTTTTGTATTGGAAAGGTCTGCCAACTCATTAATATAACTAAGGCTCAGTGTTCCGTGTAAATCGTAATAAGGGTCATGGTATAGTATTATCAAATTCATAGTTCTGAAATAAATCTTTTTTCAACAAAAGGTCTTTGACTTTTAACCATGTAATATTGGGCCTAATATGCCATCCAAAAATAACTCTTTTCTTTCGACTCTGATTTACGACTGAATGAAACTTATCTGTTCGTATTAAGTACGCAGAATCCATATTCATGGAAAGTGAATCTACGACTGATTTTTCCGAAGTCTCATAAAGAATATCAACCCAGTCGAAATGTACAACTTTTTTAAGTTCACTTTCGTTAAGTTCGTGCCAATTCAGAATCGTATTTTCATCACAATTTATAACAGGAATATTTAGACTACCTGCTGGTATTTTAGAAGGTCCATTTTTGTCGATATGTGGATAGTACCTGTCTAGCTTTTTGCTTGGAGTATCGGGGTCAAACTGATTCGGATCAGTAAATAAAAATCTAAAGAAATTTTCATTCATAACACTTCTCAGATTTTTTTGATTTAGTAAAAAATATATTGTGGGGTATTCCTTTGAAAGTATTGACTGAATAGGTACGAGGAACCCTATTTCATCAATCTTTTGAGCATTGATATTTTTTAAAATAATTCCATCGAATAAACGATATAATTCTGATTGTAATTCAGCCAAAAATGTCGGGTGTAGATTTAATTTAAGATATAGTTGTCCGTTGGAAAGCATTTAAGTCACTTATCGCCTTTGTTTTGTGCAAATCCTCTCTCTCTAAATTATTACGATCAACCTCAGAGAGTAGTTGTTTAATGTTTAATTTAGAGAATTTAGATGGGATTCTATAACCATAATTTTCAACAGTAAAACCAGCGGTTAAAAGTTTGAGTTCATCGAAATACCTTGAGCCAACAACATCATAGCACCATCTATAATAGGATGCTTTGCTATCGAAGACTACTGCCCACTTATTTCCTTTATTAGAATAAAAGCTCTCACTATTGAGAATTTTACCATTCTGTTTCATTTTGAGATAAACTTCATTCAGGGAGTCAGTATCCATATAGCTTTTCTTGAGAATGTCGTATTCAGATTGAGACAGCGACTTTGGGAAAAAAGTTTCAAACACTGCTAAGAAGCAAGAGTCTTTTGAGTCCAATCCTAAGCGACTAGAAATACTTGAAGGAAGTAGACCAGAAAGACTAAAAAAACTACCATAGATTAAAAAGCCCCTTCTTTTGTTATTCATCTTTTCCCCCTGACCGTCCCTCTTCTTTCGTCCAAGGGAAAATCTAGTTTCCGGTCTTCAGCCTGTGTTTAAGGATATACTAACAGCCAATAAAGCAAAATTGCTCTTACTGACTCAGGTTGGCACACTTTAGTCCACTAAACTTATCAGTTGATCCGCGTCATAATACATATAAAATGTTAGCATATACTTATCCCTAGACAAAGAGGAGAATTTAAGATGGAATGGCGTTTTTTTTGGATATTACTTCTTTTGGTGCCAATGCATGTTTTTGCCGACGGTACTGTAGAGTATCAAAAAAGGCTCTCCAAGGTCCCTCCTGAAAAAAGACTAGAACAATTAGAAAAAGACCTAAATCCAGCTACCGAAATTGGCTCAAAAGATGTTGATGATTGGCAACGTGATAAGCAGCTTGATAAATGTCTTCAAGATGAGGTTCAATATTTGGGCATTGAACAGACCTTATTGAAAGCTTGGCAAGAGTCCTGGGAAAATGGAAGTGCCAGCTCTTTTAATGAGCTTTTGGCGGAAAAAGGACAGTTTCAATACCCAGCAGACAAAAGTCTAGCCTCAAAGAAAACCTATTCTGACATATCAATCTATGAACTTTCTGATAAAAATAACTCCGTAACAAGATGGGATGGAAGCTTTTTAAAGTCTTATTCAAAAATTTCATCGGCTGAAATTATAGGCATGAAATATCTTATTTCTGAAAAAGAACGGTCTTCCAAAAACCTGAACTTTAACTCAGCTCAAATAGAAATCAGATATGATATTCGTGGTTTTAATAAGGAAGGTTATCGCTTGAATGATCGAGGAACAATGGCTGTTCAAGTTTCTTTCAAAAATAACAAATGGATTATTGAAGGAAATAAGGTTCTTTCGGGAGAAAGAGTTGTTGCTAATAGAGAGCCCGCTTTTATAGAAAGAACATCTCAATCTTCATTAAACAAGGTATCTATTCATGAACGTTCAGAAGCAATCCGAAGAGGTGGCTATGCCATATCTGTTAATGACATAAATGGAGATGGTTTTTTGGATATTTATTCTGGATCAGCTAAACTATCTCAACTTTTATATGGCGCAAAAGATGGAACTTGGAATATTGTCAACGAGTCTATATTAAGCTCTTTGTCTGCGGTCAAGACTGCAATTTTTGCGGATTTTGATAATGATGGTGATTCGGATGCAATCATGACTCTATTTGAATATGACAAAGATGATTCAGATTTGGCTTATCTGATTAATAATAATGGGAAGTTTACTCCAGTTAAAAACTTTGTTAAAGGAAAATTAAATTACAATTTACCTATGCCGGCAACTGTAGCTGACTTTGATCGAGATGGATTTCTTGATCTTTACGTTGGATTTCCTGGTAAAAGAGACTTTACCGTTTTAGATTCTGCGACTGATAAAAAGTTTGAATACCCACAAGGGTTTTTCAGAAATCTTGCCAACAAAAGCAAAGACAGGGCTTTTGTTGACGCAACTAAAGCTGCTTGGGGTAAAAAGGGGCTGAGCAAATACACAAGTGTCTTTCCCCATAGTTCTATTGCTACAGACTACGATTTTGATGGAGATATGGACCTTCTTGTTGTTGATGATCGTTCTAACCTAAGCCCATTATATGAAAACCAATCTGGCAAAGGATTTACCCCAGTTAATGATTTGGTAGATTTTAAAAACAAGGGCTATGGGATGGGCGTTGCCATTGGAGATTTGAATAATGATGGAGTTAATGACATTGCAATTACCAATGTAAACTTTTATGCTAGACAGAGATTTAATAGCTCATGTAATGCAAATTGGTATTTTGATTTTCCTAGTGACCCTGGAATCAAAATTTTCTCCGGCCATCAATCTGGAGAAAAAAAGAAAATTAGTTTTTCCGATATTACAAGTTCAACTAATGCTTCGTTTGTTGGAGAAGGAGCTGCTGGTATTGAATTCTTGGATTACAACAATGATGGTCTTTTGGATATATATGTAGCAACGGGTTTATGGAGTGGTGAAAACAAAGATAAAAAATACGATTTATCCAGCCTATTTACTCGTGCTGTTGCTGCGAAGAAAACATATAATGATGTATTAGAGCCATATCGAACTTATAGGCAGAGGGATTGGTCTTTCGTTAGTATTCTAAGAGACGGAAAATTTAAAACTGCACCATCTATGGCGGGGTATCAGAGAAATCGCCTTTTTCTAAATTTGGGGAACAATGATTTTGTTGAAGTTGGATATTTAGAAGGTGTTGACTCTATATACGATGGTTATGTAATCGCAACAGGCGATCCAAACAAAGATGGGAAGATTGATCTTTTTTTGAGAAATGGCGATCCAGGGTCATTAAAGTATACCTACCCAACTATTCAGTATTTTGAAAATCATTTTAACGAAAAAAATCACAGCATAACAATCTCTCTTGAGGGGAACGATAGTAATAGGAATGCCATCGGCTCCACGGTATCAGTCACGACTCAATCTGGAAAAGTTATTAAAAGGCAACTTGTGGCTAACAATGGAGCTGCTCAATCACAGATGCTCCTTCATTTTGGACTTGGCGCAGATACAAAAGCAAAGTCCGTACATATACGTTGGCCATCTGGTAAACTTCAAGATTTTGGCCCTCTCAAAGAAGGTCATTATTTAATAAAAGAAGGTTTTCAGCCGAGACTTGCTGCCAACTAAAATCACGGGTTCTGATGACCCGTGAATGATAGTATAAATCGTAAAATAATAATGATAACTCCTACAAGCCAAGCTCTGCGAGTAGCAAGGCTTATTTTATAATCTTTATTTGTTATCTTGAATGTAATTTCAAAGACAACTTCATCTTTTTTTATTTCGTTACTTTGTTTGTTCATACCAAATTCTCCTTTTTTAAGGCCCACAGCCCTGAAGGAGAATTTGCGTTGAACAAAAAGATATTCGGACTAGAGCAAAGAAATTAGTATAGAGTTTCTTACTTACTTTCAATTTAATATATTTTGATACTTATTCATTTATATCTCCTTATGTTTGTTGTCTGTCGTCTAATCCGCACAGCATCCATGATCTTGCTCTCAGTCTCCGTGCCTCCGGCCTAAAGGCACTGCGGTCACGCAGACTGCCGCATACGCTTGACGAGCAAGTGGACGCAAATGCGTCTTCTGACTCCTGCTTTTTTGTCTTGGCGGGAGGCTCAGGGTGAGCCGCCAAGAAAAAAAAGGCTCTTAACAACCAATAAGGAGAAAAAAATGAGTAACAAAAACATTAAATCAGTAAGATTCATCAAGAAATCAAACAGCTTACTTTTGAAAACTGAGTCCGGTGAGACTTATTTCTTAAACGCAAATCTTGCACTCCATGAACTTGAAGTTCCGTACACAAAGAAGAACGGTCAGAAGGTCACAAAGAAAGAAATCCGAGAGATGAAAGAAGCTGCTCAAGAAAAATACCTTCAGAAGATTCAAGAGAACAAAGAAAACAACACAAAGGCTTCCGCTTAATTGCGGAGCCTTTGGCTCACAGGAGGTTCATTATGAATATTTACGATGCTATCAAGGTCTTAGGAATAGAATTATCAGAAATATCCGCAGAAGATGTTAAATCATATTACAGAAAAGCTTCTAAAAAATATCATCCAGATCACAATGCTTCTGGAGAAGAAATGATGAAGCTTGTAAACGAAGCACATTCTGTACTTCAAAATGCTGACTTTCCAATCACAGTTACGGAAGGTGAAATATACGATTATGGTCAAGAAATTAACATAGCACTTAATACCATTGTTGATATTCAAGGCTTAAACATTGAGGTTTGTGGTTCCTGGGTATGGGTTTCTGGTGAAACTAAACCCCATAAAGATACTCTCGGATCTGCCAAATTTATCTACAGTGGCAAAAAGAAAATGTGGTACTTTCGGCCAAAATCTCAAAAACGTAGATGGCGTGGAAACAATCAGCTTTCTATTGATGAAATACGCTTCAAGTACGGTAGTGAAAAAGTTAAAAACAGAAAACCATACGCATTACAGGCTCACGCATAAGTGAGCCTTTATTTATTTTGATATTCAAAAGGATATTTAAAAATGGAAGATTCTCAAATTTACGAACTTGTAAAGAAACTGGAACCGCTTTTTCATGGTTACACTGCTAAAGAAAGAATACTTGAAAACAGTAGTGGTATGAAGTTGCATTTTTCTTCGACCTGGAACGGTAAGACTTCTATATCAGGTCTTGGAGGTAAAAAACGTCATTCTATAGGCTGTTCATTTACAAAACCTCTTGATAAAATTGCAAAAGATATTCGTCGAAGATTACTCCCAGATTATAGGGATGACTATTTTGAGAATATTGTAGAAAGGAAACAAAGGCAGGAAAAAATTGATTCTGACCTCTTAAAACTTAAAGCACTTGAAGATGCTACAGAGGGTGAAATTCGTGATCAATATGGATATAGCAGCGGTCCATATAACAAATATGTGAATTCTGATTATGCGAACATTAGTCAACGATATAATGGCGGCTATGAACTAACGATTTTAGCAGATTTTACCGAGACACTTGACATTATTTCTTTTCTTAAAAAGAGTTATCCATATAAGAAAAAAGTTAAAGAAGAAAATTAATTGGGAAGTGGCCTTTGCCACTTCCCATATTTTTTTAAATAGCTATATTGTTGCCTTTTTGCTCTACAAATGATTTTTTCATTTCTGCTGGTAAATAGTCTGCGAAACTAATCTCTCCAAACTGAACTAGCGTTCTAAATTCATCTTCGGTAGCATTTTTGTGTTTCTTAGTATAATTTCTAAATGCTACACTATGTCTGTCCTCACTTGTAAATGTTGAGGATAAAAGTGCAGCTCTATCTTCATCATTAAGTCGCGGCAGAAGAAGTCTAATTATATCAGAAGAACTTATTTTACCTTTTCCTTTCTTTTGTTTTTTTAGTGATTCAAGTTCATTTTTAATTGCTAAGTGCAAATCTAAATCTAGTCGCAAAAGTGAAGAATTTTTGTTGTTTTCTTTTGATGGTTTCATTTCGTTTCTCCTTGTTTATTTTATAAAAGATTGAAGTACGGCGTGTACTGCATTTAATTTTGTTGAATCTATTTTTTTTACAGCTTTGATACATTCGTCTTGAATGTCTGTTATTAAAACCTCACTTTTTTTGTGATATTCAAAGTCTTTCATTGTAAAACCGTAGGAGGTAACAATGTGCTTTATTCTTGAATAGGGAAGTTCAATTCTTCCGTTTTCAATATGTCCAATCGTACATTTAGCATAGCTACAAATTCTGCTTGCTTGATACTGCGATAGATTCCTGAGTTTTCTAAAAGAAATAAGAACTTCTACATCTTTTGTTAGAATGCGTTTGTAACTTCTCCTAAGTTTATTGTTTTCAATTATGGGCTTAGATGGTCGCTTATTTTCTTTTTCAATTTGATGAAATTTCCCATTTACTATTAGGTTGAATTTTGTTTTGGGAAATGAATATGATTTTAGAAAATGCTCAATTAGTATTGGAGTGACTTCAACAAACCCATTTTCGATCTTCTCAAGATGTTTTGAACTTTTTCCTATCAATAGGGCCGCTTGTTTGCGATCCAGATTTAATAGTTCACGCATTTTCCTGAGAGCGATTGTCTCAGGAAGCATCAATTTTGTTTTACTTCTGTTTATCTTAGTTGCTTCCAAACTACTGCCTCCTTGTTGAGTATTTAATATTGTTCTTTGGCAATAGAATGGCTTTTGGGAGAGCGGAACGCTGGCTAAATATTCGCAATTTCTGCCAGCGTATCGCTCCGTTTTAAATTACTAAAGTTACTGGTTTTGATTCTTAAATTTGCGAATTTTGGATGTCCAAAAATCGCTTGCGAATCACTCTAGCCACTACTCTAGGCACCTCTAGGCGACAGTGAGTAACTGGCTGTAACTTTAAGTAACTTCAAAAGAGGCTGAATTAACGTAACTACACGAAACTATTAATTAATTATTTCAAGTGGTTAAATTTAGTTTTTGAGATTTTTAGAGAAAAACCCTGAAAAAAAATGGTGGACCCTAGCGGGATCGAACCGCTGACCTCCACGCTGCCAGCGTGGCGCTCTCCCAGCTGAGCTAAGGGCCCTCTTGGTGAAAAGAAGAAGCTTTTTGTATAGTTCTGCCCCTTGATTGTCAATTGTCACATTGCATTTTATAGCACTTTCTATTGAATTCTCTGTGAAATCTTTGAATCATTAAATACCTAATATCACAGATAATATAGAGGGAGTCCCATGAAGTTCACGGCATTGCTCGCAAGTTTAACTCTGCTTCTCATCACGGCAAATGCAAATGCTGTCGATCTCACTAATCGCTTAGGGGTCGGCTACAAAAATCAATTTAGTACCAATCTGCCAAGCCTTGCGGCTCAATACTACCCCAGCAATAGTTTGGGGTTTTCAGCGGCTCTCGGAATTGACACCGAATCGGAGAATTCAAAATTTGGACTCATGCTCAAAGCCTATAAAGTGATCTTCACAGAACGGCAAATGAACTTCTACATGGGGGCGGGAGCCGGAATATTAAGTCTGGAGCAAGCCGGTGAAAGTGAGTCGGGATTTGAGATCAACGCCTTTGTCGGCGGTGAATTCTTCTTTACGGGCCTTGAGAGTTTAGGCTTTACCTTTGAAACAGGGGTTTCCATTCTATCTATCGACAGTGGAACGCGCTTTAAAAGCTTTGGAGATTCTCCCATTCGAGCCGGGATTATTTTCTATTTCTAACTCAAGCCAATAGGGTCTACGAAAAAATCTATCGTTTGTTTGAGAACGGCCTCATATCAAAGGGCCGTTTTTTTAGTTTTGATTAAGAATGCTTAATTTTTAAAAGGCCCATTTTTTTTTTAGAAGAACCTGTTTGAATTGGACCCCGGTATTGCGTGTTCTTTGTCCCCATAAAAAATCGAACCTACTGAAAGTCCAGTGAAATCAGTACGATATAGAGTGAAATCCAAGCTATTTTCAAGCTAGCCTCAAGACCTGCATTATCTGTCATTATCTGTCAACGCCTTGCAATCACTGAGAAATTCTTGACTGGACATTGGCCGCCCTCAATAATTTTCGGAGTGCTAGGTTCTTTCAGGAGGGGAAAGGACTGATGCTAGGGGAATTAAAAGAATCGCTGGGACAGTTTTGGACAAACTCCCAATAGTTCAATTACTTCTTTAAAGCTGCGTCTATATATATGGACGGAGTTAGTATCAGATCGTCTCTCCCAAGAACATAATTAATAAGTCAATGATTGACGAATTACAGGGGGAAACCATGGAGCTTTTTTCTAAAATTTCAATGGCATTTGAATCAGGTGGTCTTTGGATGTGGGTCATTCTGGGTCTACAAATGATGACTTTTGCTATTATTATCGATCGCGTTTTTGCTTTATTCCTAAAACGCAAAACAAATCAAATGGATGTGGCGACACAATTTGAAGACCCCATTCGAACTGGGGATATTCAAGGCGTACACAATCGCGCTAAAGAGATGGAAACAGCTGAGCCCGTTGCTCGAGCCATTGTTGCCGGATCTCACGCGGCCATGAACTTTGGTGGAAAAGATGAAATCCAAAGTAAAATGGATGAAGTATTACTTAAAGAAAATCAAATTCTTGAAAAGCGAACTGGTTTCCTAGCCATGCTCGGTAACGTTGCAACACTAACGGGTCTACTCGGTACGATTACTGGTATGATCAAATCATTTGCGGCGGTTTCTTACGCGAGCCCGACTGAAAAAGCCACACTTCTTTCGAATGGTATTTCGGAAGCGATGAATACAACTGCCTACGGACTGATTGTTGCGATTCCAGCACTCCTTATGTTTGCTGTTCTCTCAAACAGATCCAACCAATTGGCTGAAGATCTTAATCAATCGGCTTTAAAAGCATTTAACTGGTTGAGCTACAACTTTAACCCATTATCTTTACGTCCAGCGCGAGTGGCTGCTCATTCTAGACACACTCAAACTGAAATCGACGCCTAAGAAGACTCTAGATACGAAGTTTGAAGTTTAACTCTAGCTTTTGGAGTCAAAGATGAGGCGAAAGAAAAGTTTAGATAATGAAATAGATTTGGTGGCCTTTATATCGCTGCTCTCTGTCTGTATTTGTTTTCTCTTACTGACAGCAGTCTGGATTCAAATTGGATCTATGAACGTTAAGCAAGCGGTTGGAGGTCAAGCGGCAGAAGGAAAGAAAAATCCTGCCCTTTGGACTTTGGTTCAAAGTGATGGAAGTCTTTCTCTCCGCCTCGAGGATGCGCCAAAGAAAGTCAGTAGGAAGTTTGCAAGAATGCGGGTTGAGGCCATCGATGGCAAACCCAACTTTGAACAATTGAGAACTCAAGTTGCAGAGCTCAAAAAAGTCCTGCCTGCGCTGACCACGGCATTGATTCAACCCAAAAAAGCCACGGCCTATGAAGATATCATCGGCATGATGGACCTTTTTAAACAAGAGGGTCTATCCGATTTGGGTGTAGCCCCCTTATAAAGGAGTTGTAAGGTGTTAGATCAAAGCATAATTGAAGAGTCGTCTTTAAGAAGCCCCCTGGCTGAAGCTTCGACTCTCAAACCCAAAGATGGTGGTAGAAAGAGACTGATTGTCGTTACCTTAATGTTAACGTCTCTCGTTGATGCTTTCTCCATTCTAGTTGTTTATCTCCTTATGAGTTTTGCGAGTAATGGAGAGATTCTCTACATCAATAAAGATACTGAATTGCCGACCGCACAACAGACCGATGTGCTCGAGCGAAATACTATTGTCAAAATCGAAGAAGGTAAGCTCTTTGTCGAGAACGAAGAAGTTCAGCAAAAGGGCCTTGTAGCTAAATTGCTAGAAGTTCGAAAATCTTGGGCTCAGACTCATAAAGAAGAGACGGCGCAAGAATCGGAACCAGCTTTGACGATTCAGGCAGACCGAAGAACTAAATATGAGGTTCTTAACTCTGTTGTTTTGGCAAGTAGTCACGCCGGTTTCAGTGATATCCACTTTGCAGTTTTGCAGAAGTAGGTGAGGAGATTAGTTATGAAACCCTTATTTAGTTTACTGATTGTCCTTTTACTTGCGAGCCAGGCTGCGTGGGCGAACACTGATGCCGATACAAAGACTCTGCTTATTAAAAAATTAACTCGAGTCCAGCTCAACTTAGCGCCTAACGATGCTTCGAAGATACCTATTACGCTTCGACTTGCAGACTTACACGCCGAGCGTGGCCGTATCGAAGCCATGGCTGAACTCGACAAAGGCTGTACCGTTTGTGAAAAAGGCCGTGAAGATCGCCTGAAAGCCATTGAATATTACGAAGAGGTTTTGCCAAAACTCAACGCTACAAAGATGGGGACGGTCCTTGCACAGCTGGGTCACCTCTATCAACTCGTTGGCGAAAAGCAAAAAGCTCTGCAGACCTATAAAAATATTATTGCTAAAAATACCAATGAAGCGGCTCTATCAGAAGCTCACCTTTCGTTGGGAGAAATTTACTTTAGACAAAATAACTACGAGCAAGCTCTTACTCATTACAATGCTGTGATGGGTTTTAGTGGTTCGAAGAACAAGGGCCTAGCAGCTTTTAGAAAAGCATGGGCTCACTTTAACCTCGGTCAAATCGATATGGGAATTGCAGGATTAAGAAAGGTACTTTCTTCGCCAGCACTTCTCACTCGAAGCGGTGAGGCCGGAGTTGTTAATGTCGATAAGCAATTCCAAGAGGAAGTTTCTCGAGACTTTGCAACCTTCCTTTCGCGCAAGCCAGTGACAATGGAAACGATTAATGAGCTTTTTCAGAGAAGTCCAGAGTCGACACGTCAGGCGAACCTAGCCTATCTAGCCAAAGAGCTTGAAAGACTGGGTAAGAAGCCGAGTGCCATTATGGTTTGGCGCCAGGTTCTAGAGCGTGAGTCTATTCCGAAAAAGCGAATGGAGGGTTTGATCCTACTTTCGAATATGCTTCGTGAGACTGGGCAAAAAGAACAATCCATTCAAGATTACAAAATGGCCTTAAGGCTTTGGCCTTCAATTACGGAGTGCAAGACCAATCTTGAAGATCCGAACTGTAAAGAGTTCAAGTCTCGCTTGAGAAAGTACATTTTAGATTGGAACCGCCAGGAGAAAAAGAATCCTTCTGAGGAACTTTACAGTGCCTATAAAGAGTACTTAAAATTCTTTGGTGATCAGCGCGATATGAATGTTTGGGCGGCACAAGTGGCTCGAAAGCATTCAAAGTATGATGATTCCATCGCTTACTATCAGGCCGGCGCGAAATTGGCGCGAATGGAGCTGGAAGAAGCGAAAGAGCTGAAGAAACAAAAAGAGCTCCGTGATTTGATCGAGACACTATTATTAAGTCAGATCGAAGTGGCTGAGCTCTCTAAGAACAAAGCTTTACTCGTAAGAGTTTACGATCACTACTTAGAAACTTCTCCAAACAAAAAGAAAGTGGTTGAGGTCCGCTATCAGAAAGCCCGGCTTTACTACGATGAAGAAGATTATCAAAAGGCCGCTCCGGCTTTAAGAGAAATTGCTCTTCTCGAAAGTGGACCACAAAATGTGAAGCAACAGGCCGCTGAACTGGCTCTCGATGCCCTCGTTATCTTAAAAGATGATACGCGCCTCGAGAATTGGGCCGTTGAATTTGCCGGTCGCTTTCCGACGAAAGCTGCCGAGTTTAATAAGATTGCAAGAACATCAATCTTAAACCAGGCCGCTCAACTAGCGAGTCAGACCAAGGCATCTGCTGATACGACGGCAACTGCCACGCCAGCAACTCAGACTGGTGATTTAGCGGCGTGGGAAACTTTGCAAAGAATGAATTTGCAAGGGGCGAGTGTCGATGAACGAATTTCTTATCTAAAAAATAAGCTCGTTCTTGCTGAGCGCTTAAAGAAATTTGGGGTGGCTCGAAGAACAGTTGGTGAATTGCTAGCCATTAAAACTCTCAAGCCAGAGGATAGAGAGTACGCTTTAACTCGCAAAGCTTGGTTGGCCGAGATGGTTCTCGATTTCGATACGGCTCTCACTGTCACTAAGGCATTGAAGCTCAAAGAGATGACTCCTGCCGCCAGACAGCTCCGACTGGCCATGTTCGCAGATCTCTCCGGAAAGAATGCCGAACCATTTCTTAAGACATTTTTGAAAATCGAAAAAGAGGGTGAAAAAGCTTTAGCAACGGTCACGAGACTGGTTCGAGAGAGCAAAACTCCCGAAAAAACCTTAAAGTCCTATCGCAAAGTCCTATCTAAAAACCCTAAGCTCTATTCGCAAATGGTTTTAGAAATCTATGCTAAAGATCCGCAGATTAAGAAAGCCAAAGTGTGGTTGAAGGATCCTTTACTTAAAGGGACCGTCACTGAAGTTATTATGAAGCGCCATATTTTCGGCAGTCGATTTGAAGGGCAAGCTAAAAAACTTCAGGCCCATAAGCTTGATGATCGCAGCCAAAATAGAATGGCTCGAAGCTTGAAACGTCGCCTTCAGCTGATCGAGAAATTTGAAAAGTTGGTTGGAGAAGCGGTAGCCATGGGTGACTGGACATCTCAGATCTTAGCTTTGAATGTTCTCGCCGATGAGTCTGAGCGTTTCTACAATGAGATTCTTTCATTGCCTATCCCCGAAGGCCTAACGCCTGAGCAACAGCAAGAGTACATGGGACTCCTTTCGCAGCAGGCAGCGCCACATCAATTAAAGGCCAATGATGTTCGTGCAAAGTTAAATGAGTTTTGGACGAATACCGCAGCTATTGATCAAAAAATTAAAGATGTGGAAGAGTCTTCAGGTGATATTCGCGCCTTGGCTCAAGGTGACCTAGAGCGAGTTGTTGGTTTAGCCCCAGATGAGGTGAAGACTCGGTTTCAGGCTGCCATCGATATGAAAGATCCTGTCAAACAGACACCAGATCTTAAGTTGTTAGAGACCGCGAGACAGAATGTTAGAGAGAATCCAGAAAGTTATTCGCATATTAATAGTCTTGTGGAGTTGGAAAAGCAGATGGGTAATGGAGCCATGGTTTCTTATCTCGAAGCTCGATTGAGCAAGTTAGATAAGCCTAGA
This sequence comes from Bdellovibrionia bacterium, assembly GCA_030427805.1. GTDB lineage: Bacteria > Bdellovibrionota > Bdellovibrionia > Bdellovibrionales > JAGQZY01 > JAUHWN01. Next base: position 417,229 of record JAUICP010000005.1, on the reverse strand, counting down.
GAGCCCGCGAGCCCAGATCAAACTGAAGGGAGCAGTAATGAATAAAGCAATGAGATTACTTCTTGTAATTGGAATGACCTTATTCGTGGTTGGAACGAGTCAGGCTGCTCCTAAAGGTGCTAAAGCAAAGAAGTCAACTGACGTCAGTTTCGACGACCTTTTGATTCAAGGTAAGTATCATTTCTCGGATGAGTCGGTAGTAACGGTTGAAGAAGATAAAGTTTTGGATGCCCTTTTGGGTATTCGAAAAGACTTCAAAGATCGAATTAAGAAATCAGCGAGCCGGTACTAGGAGAGACCATGAGTCAGTTTTTTGCACTAGAAAATAATGAGGGGAAGATAATAAGGCTCATGCCCCATTTTGAAGGCAATGAGATTTATGTCGTCCGAAGATTAGATAATTTAAGAATCGAGTTTCTGCCGAGTACGGATGCTTTGGTAGAAGATTCAGTGGATTTCGAAGTTCTCAATCAACTTTCAGTTGAAGAAGTCAAAACCACCGGCTTTCAATTTGCCGATGGAACGCGACTTGTCTATCGAACTGAAGCAGAAAATGTATTTCGAAATGACCCTGAACCAGAAGAGAAGGAATCGACGTGGAAGGCCAGTCTTGGAATGGTGGCCGTCATGTTTATGTTCTTTGTTTTGATCGTCGTTCAAAATCCAGTGGATACGACCGAAGAAATCGAAAAAGAACTTAAAGAGCACGTTGTAAAAGTGGTCAAGCGTAAGCCGCCAAAGGTTGTAGAGCTTAAGGCCAATCGTTTTGCAGTCACTCGATCGCAAAACAAAGCACCAAAGAAAGCGCCGAAGAAAAAATCAAAGTCGGTGAATCGCCTTGGGGCCTTGGCTGTTTTGGGTAGCTCTAAAAACAGCAAGCAAAAAGGCGGAGTCAACCTCGGGCAGGTCAAAACAACGGCCGGTCCAGGTCTTGGTGGTACTGCCGGTTCAGGCGGTGTCCAGACAAGTCTTTATGGAAAAGGTATTGTGGCAGCACCAGTCGGTGTCGGCGGAAACATCAAAGGCGGCGGCGGCTACGGTACTAAAGGTAAAGGTGGCGGTAAAGCTGGGTACGGAAAGTTAAGTCTTGTCGGTTCAGCGGGTAATGCGCCAATTCCTTTAGGTAAAGAGGCGATTGTTCAAGGTGGTCTCGATCGCGATTTGATTTCTGCGGTTATCGAGCGAAATAAAGGTCAAATCACATTCTGCTACGAGCAGGGGCTCCAAGGTGATCCTACTCTCGGAGGTCGAGTGGCAGTTGATTTTACAATTGGTTCGAATGGTCGTGTTTCACGAGCTGGAATTTTAAATACAACACTTCATTCAAAAATGGTTGAAGATTGCATCATTCGTCGCTTGAAGAGCTGGAAGTTTCCACTTCCTGAAGGTGGCATAAGCGTTAAAGTGGCCTATCCATTCCTGTTGAGAAGGAGGGGGTAAGCATGAAACAAGGGGATTCTAAAATGAGTTTCTATTTGAAATGGGTTCTAATAGCATTTACCGGAATCGGTTTAACAGCCTGTCACGGTGGCTGGAATGAACAAATCGAAACGGTTGAGGCTATTCAGAAAGATAAAAAGCCAGAAGAACCAAAGCCAAAGGCCGTCGCAAAAGACTCTTTGCAAATTGATTCAGCTCGCTTTTATGAGTTTTTTGAAGGAACGGAAGCAACGATTTCGTTTTCTGGGCGTTCAGCGTTTCCTGATTCGAAAATTGAAATGGAAATTCTTAACCTAGAAGAGCGTCTTCCTGGGGCCACTCAAGAATTCGAAAAAGGTGAGCTACTCATTGGTGATGTGGCGCAAGAAGATCCAAGAACTGGGCAAATTACCATTAAGTGGACTCCAGATGATGGTTTCGTAAAAGAGCAACTCGAGCGAAGAATCACGATGCGAGTCGAACTTCGTGCTACGGTTGATGGATTAGCCATCTACAGAACCGAGCAAGAGTTTATGGTTGTTATCCGCAGGGTCACTGAAGCTCCAGAAATCCTCGAAATCAAAGGACTCGAGAAACCTTTGCGCGAAGGTGAGGCCAGACAGTTTCAGGTCGTTGTTAGGGATCCAGATTCTCTCAATGGAACGGGGACTGGTGTAGCGCCTGAGTTAAAAATTATTGATAAGTCAAATAACTACAGAGCTGCGGCTCATTTGGTCTACAAAGACACAAGTGTGCAGCCAGAGCAGGATCGTCAGGATCCTTCTATTTGGACCATCGGTTTAATAGTTAACACTGAAAACCGTGAACTCGTACCAAGACAAGCTGAGTTTGACTTTGCTATTCAGGCGATTTCTCAGTTTGAACAGTCGTCGCCGCGCTTTACTGGTGAGTTCGAAGTTATAAACAAAATTTCTGAGCCCTCCACTACGTGGAGAGAAGTTATTGAGTTTGAAGAAGGTAAAGAAAATATTTTTACGTTCTCAGTTTTCGATCGCAAAAACGAAGGTCAAGTTGACGTCAACTGGCTTACTCGATGTAACGATTTGCCAGGGCCTTCTGTCTGTAAGTGTATTTCGCAGTCGAGCGGTAAGGTGAGGGCTTGTACGATTCGTTGGATGCCACAGAATATTGGCGCCAGTTCGAGCTTTCGAATTGCCTATGAGGGAATTAATAAGTCTTCCATTCAAGATGACGACGATTACGAAAAGGTTCCTTGGGAAGGAATTATTCGAGTGAAGAGATCGACTGGACCATCAAATCCTGGCCCAGCTCCGATTCCACCACCACCACCTGCGCCAATTGTTGAACAGACTCCAGAGCTTCCACCGGCGCCGGAAATTGACCCCAATACCAGTGGCGACCCTACACCGGGCCGATTTTAAGAGATGGAGTTAGTTATGAATAAGTTTAAATATAAAATGATAGTTTTAGTTTTAGTAATGCTCGCTCCATTAATGTCTTCTGCAGATATTATGGAAGGCTTCGATTCTTTGGGTGGCAATGATGTGTTACTCGATCGAGCGAAGTCACTCAATCCAGAGGCTGAGATTCGCGTCGTTCAGGATCGAATCGTACCGCGCAGATGGCGTCATGAATTTAATGTAGGTTATTCGAACTTTATTGGTGGGGACTCCTTGGTGAATACCCAGTCAGTCAATTTCGATTATCATATCCACATTAATCCTCGCTGGTCGGTGGGAGCTAAGTATCTCAAAACCTATAATGGTCTATCTAACGAAGGTGAAGCACTTGTTGGTACAGGTGGTGAACTCAAGGACCGACTCAAAGATGACGAGGCTATTATTCCTGAATTGGATGAGCCGACTCAAGGTTACCTTGGCGTTCTCAATTACTATCCGATCTACGGAAAACTCAACATGTTCAATAGCGGTATTGTCCATTTTGATGTTTATCTGACTCTCGGTTATGGACAGATGGAATTACAAAGTGCCGCTTCTGAAACTTACACCGTAGGTGGAGGAGTTGGATTTTGGATTTCGAACCACCTCACCAGCCGTCTTGAGCTCAGACAACAGTTCTACGATAGCGAGAGATTTACCGGGAAACAGCAAATGAATATGACCATAGCGACGTTCTCTATGGGTTATATGCTTTAGGAGTTAAGCATGAAAAAGTTTTTACCAATCCTTCTTTTTTCTTTTTTAATGCTTCCGGTGACGGCTATGGGGGACGACCTCCTAGAACTCCTCGGAAACGAAGAAGTTAAAACTCAAGAAGGAACGATTCACCCGAGAGCGGCCCTTATGGGACGACTTCTCACTTCGAGAACAGCTGAGCAAAATATATTCACTCAGTTTTTCAAAGATGGAAATTACAAGAAAGCTCTTTACCAGTGGCCGGTTGCCTTCGAAGGAAGTACTTTTGAAAGTACTGACAATGGTCGTGCCCTTTATGGAGTGCTTCTATTCAAAAACGGTTTAGAAGTTCTCGGTCTCGAAACGATCATGACAGTCAGCGAGCCGAAGAGTCTCGATAAGGACCTTGTTTCTATGGTTCGCGAGATGGCACCAGAGACCCATGACTCTTGGACCCTTGTTAAGTCAATGTGGAACCCACAGTGGACGGAGATACTTGGGGTTGCCACAGAAATACGTGTGCGTTCAAGAAACCTTTTCGACCCCGAAAAAGTGGTGGAAATTGAAGATCTCATCAAGAAAACATCCCTATCAAGTTGGGAGCGGGCTTGGGTTGAGTGGCAGCTTGTACTGAGCCTTTCTCTTAAAGGTGATATCGGGAAGGCAGCAAAAGTTCTTGCTCACCTCATGAAAGCTGAGAACAATCCAATCGGTAAGGATTTGATGACCATAACGGCTTCAAGACTTCTTTACCAGAATGGTTATCTCGATCCATCAATTCGCTACTATCAGCAGGTTTCAAAATCATCTGATTACTGGTTCGAAGCACAAGAAGAAATGGGTTGGGCCTATATTAGAAAGGGACAGCCACAAAACACTTTGGCTCTTATGAAGACCATTATGATTCCTGAATTCTCAGGTTTCGTAGGCCCTGAGAGTGTGTTTTTAAATTCTTTGGCGCAGCTTAAGATCTGTGATTATCCCGGAGTGGCCCAGAGTCTTAAAACCTATCGCAGTCGTTTTCGTCCAAAGGCTTCGAAATTGATGGCCCTGATTGAGTCTGCTGATCAGAAAGTAGTGCGCAGCTTTATTGAGCGCATGAAAGAAAAGCGGGTCACGCTTAGGGAATTGGGTGGTGAGGCTACGGAACTCCCTCGTTTTATTACTAGAGATGAGATTCTGGCCCATCAGATTCGCATTCAAGCGCGCCTCGAAAAAGAAGCGAAGTTAGCTGGTGAGCTTTACGCCCAGTCCTTGTCTGGCGGTACCGGACAAGTTGGATTCCAGGCTTCGATCGAGCGATTCCGCAAATCTGTTGAGAAGCGAGCAACTCAAGCCAAGAATGCCACTCTTTCGAGAGTGCAAAGGTTAGCTAAGGATGAGCTTGGTGAGATTCAAAGAATCCTTGATAAGCTTCACATCGTTGAAGCGGAGCTCATTCAGCAATTATCATTGGCTGAGAGAGTGGTTGCGGCTAATACCGATAAAATCGATATCAAAAAGGGTACGACTGGTAGTCAGAGCCCAGATCGTCTGACATTCCCATTTGAAGGAGAAATTTGGTTTGATGAAGTTTCAAACTACAAGATCGATGTCAAAAAAGGCTGCCAGGCTAAGAAGAAACGCTAGGAGGAAGAATGCGAGTCTTATTATTGAGTTTGCTATTTTTTGCTTTCCTCGGCTGTGATGGCCCGGCTAGTGAGAAGCTGATCCCAAAACCAAAATTTGAAAAGAAGGTTTTTAAGGGAGAAGTTCGTGGGCAAGAGTTTCGCCCTCAAGTGGATATTCTCTTCGTAGTGGATGACTCAGGTTCAATGACCCAGCATCAACAAAACCTTTCAAACGGTATGAGTACCTTTATTCAGGGATTGAATACGAGTTCATTTCTTGATTATCACTTTGGTGTCATCACTACGAGTTTAGACTATTCATCTTATAACCGTTCGGGCGGTGGAGCTCTCGTTGGCAACCCAGCCTACGTCGATAAGAATACGCCCAATGGCCTGGAGGCTTTGAGAAATAACGTTCTTGTGGGCACGGGTGGCGATACCACTGAAATTCATTTTGAAACTATAAAATTGGCCCTTTCACCATTGCATACATCGAGTGGCGGGCGAAACTTTGGTTTCTTTAGACCCAAGGCTCACTTGGCAATTATCTTTTTGACGGATACTGAGGACCAAGGAAATAAGAAAAACGGCGCTGGCCCGGTTCAGCTTTATGATTTCTTGCTCAACCTAAAAGGTGGCAACTCTGACTTAATCTTGGGTTATGGTGCGATCGTACCTCCCAATACTTCAGCGGACTGCCGAAGAGACCCACCTGAACCCTTTCGAATTCTTGAGTTCCTCAATTTAGTTGAAGGTGGAAATTACTTTAGTCTTTGTGACCCTAGCTTCGGAACTAAGTTAGCTATGCTAGCCAACGATATTGTTGATAAAGTGGGTCGTTATTTCTATCTTCGCGAAGCTCCCGTACCTGAAACCATTGAGGTTAAGGTAGGGAATCGAGTGGTTCCATCGGATCCCATAGTGGGATGGACCTATGATCCCACTCGCAATGCCATCTACTTCGGCGATGAGTTCACTCTGAATGATGACGAGGCAGACGCTAAGTTACAGGTCAATTTTGTGACCGGAACCTTTGAAATCGATCCTAACGATCAGCCGAAGTAAATCCAAACTTGATTTTTTTAGTAGAAGGACCTAAACGTTTTAGGTCCTTTTTTTTTAGATTTCACCGGTGGGTGAGAAGAATATTGGAGTGATACAATGAAAAAGATTTTAAATACAGATAAAGCGCCAGCACCGGTAGGTCCCTATAGCCAAGCCGTAGAGATTGACGGAACGGTTTTTTGTTCGGGTCAGGTTCCAATCATCGCCGAAACGGGAGAGGTTTTTACTGGAGACATTCAAAAGCAAACTGAAATCGTTATGCAGAATGTGGCCGCGGTTCTCGAAAATGCCGGTCTCAAGTTCGACAATGTCGTGAAAACAATGATCTTTTTGACTGATATGTCCGACTTTGGCCAGGTGAACGAGATCTATGGGAAGTATTTTCCTGAAAATCCACCGGCAAGAAGCTGTGTTGCCGTTAAAGAATTACCTAAGGGCGTCAATGTGGAAATTGAAGTTCTTTGCAAACGATTCTAAACTGAATGCATGCGCAAAAAGATTATTATCTTTTTACTACTTGGCTCCCTTCTGGGAGTCATTTGGTTCATCGTTCGTGAAACCAATCGGATCCAGTCGATCGCGATGAACGTGTGGACCGAAGACCAAGCCGCCGATTGCGCGGTTGTTCTTACTGGTGGTCCCAATCGTCTCAATGAAGGTTTGGATTTACTCGCTCAAGGTCGAGTTAAAAAACTCATCGTTGCCGGAGTAAATCCTGGAAGTCGATTCGAAGAAATTTTTCCAAAAGCCTATTATTACGGAAGTATTTCAAAAGAAGACATTATTTTAGAGAGACGTTCGCAGACGACCTTTGGAAATGCCGAACAATCCTTATCCATAGTCGAGGCATTAAATTGCCGAGATATTCTTTTAGTGACTTCCTATGTTCACATGTACCGGTCTTTGAGAACTTTTAAGGCCTCATACCCTCGAGAAATTCATATCACTCCTAGGGCGACCATTGGGGGGAATTACCCAGAGACACGGATTAACATCCTGTCCGAAAGTATTAAGTCCCTCTTTTATTCCATCTGGGCCTATGAAGAACGTCGATAATTAAATAAAACCAACCAAAGGCGAGCAAAGCTCCTGGAAGTATTGTCCGATCAGTACTTTGAGGAGTTTTAGTGTTTACTTTTGTAGATGATCTTGGACATAAAGTTGTTGGCAGCCTTCGATATACTTATCAAGTATTTTTGATGGTTTACCTGAGTATGCGCGCCACCTTCTTCGATCAAGCCCAGGGGCTTCGAACGATCATCAGCGTGGTCTCTGCGCAAATTTATTTCACGGGCTTTCAAGCACTTCCTCTCATTTCAGCTTTAGCCTTAGGCGCTGGTGGTATTGTGGTGTTGCAGTTTAATGCTCAGCTCACTTATTTCGGAAATGCGGCTTACATTGGCGATCTCATGGTGATTCTTATTGTTCGTGAGATTGGTCCGATCTTTACAGCACTACTCGTTGTCGCTCGTTCGGGAACGGCGGTAGCCTCCGAGATCGGTTCTATGCGAGTTAATAAAGAAATTGAAGCCCTCGAAACCATGGGAATTAATCCTCTGAGCTACATTGTGTTTCCAAGAATCATTGGCGGAGTCATCAGCGTACTCTGTTTGGCTTTTTATTTTGATGTGATTGCGGTCTTCGGTGGCTATTTTGTAACCCGAATTATTCAAGATATGCCATTTAGCTTTTACACAGAAGCGATCGCCCAGGCCTTTGCGGCAGAAGACGTCTTTTTGTACTTTCTGAAGAACACTTTTAGTGGAATGATCATCTTTGTTGTTTGTTGTTACCAGGGACTTTTAGTTAAGCAGAGTCCCCATGAAATTCCTCAAGTGACGACAAAAGCAGTGATTAATTCAATTATTTTCGTTCTTATTTTCAATATCCTGACTTCGGCTCTTTTCTACCTCAATCAAATTACAAAGTTGGGGCTGATATGATCGAAACTGAAAAGAAAAACCGTTCATTTAGCATTGATATGATTGAGTTTAGCGATATGACCTTCGGATTTGAGGGGCATGATCTACTTTTTGAAAAAGTGAATTGCTGGTTTCCGCTTAACGAAAATGTGTGGGTGACAAGCCAAGGGGAGCCTGGCCGGACCTCACTCCTAAAAATTTTAGCGGGACTCTATCAGCCATCAGAAGGTCAGTTCTTTATTAACGACCTCAACATCACAGATATGTCTTTTGAGGAGTTTTTGCCCTACCGCTTAAGGATTGGCTACGCCTTTGATAACCTCAGTTTAATAAGTAATCGAAGTCTTCTGCAAAATATTACTCTGCCATTGAGGTATCATGATTTTGAGCCACCGGATGAGGCCAATCGTTTTGCCAAAGAACTGCTTGATATCTTCGAAGTCGGGGAGTATGCCGACGAGAGGCCGGCTTCAGTGACTCCCAGTGTGCAGAAGTGTGCGATATTGGCGCGTGCTTTTGTTTTAAAACCTGAGATGATTATCCTCGACGATCCCGATGACTCAATGGATACGGATCAGTTAAAAAACCTCGTTAAACTTATTAAAATCGCTCGACAGTATTGGGGCCTCAAGCATGTTTTTTTCTCGGCACGGAGGAAAACATTTGGTGAACTTTTAGCCACTGTCGAATTTGAAATAAAAAACAAATCTCTCATTTACAGAAAAAGAGTCCGAGTTGATCAAGGAAGTGTGGCATGAGAATCAAATTTAACTATTATGAACGCATTGCCGGTATTTTTGTAATTACGGCCATTCTCGGAGCCTTGGCCAGTTCAGTCGGTGTTGCCATTAAAAGAGGTTGGTTAGAGTCTAAAGTCAGCTTGCGAACTAACTTAGAAAGTGCTGATGGATTGCGAATTGGTACTCAGGTTCAAGTTGCGGGTCTTAAAGCCGGTAGTGTTACTGATATCGAATTAAAAAGCGATAACTCTATCCTTGTCCACTTCGAAGTTAAGAGTCGCTTCTTTGATCGCATCAAGAAAGATAGTTATGTGCAAGTGACGCGCCCATTTATCATTGGTGAAAAAATTCTCGATGTTTCTGTGGGGTCGGATGAGTCTAGGCAGGTTGCTAAGTTAGAGCTGATTCCGTCGAAGCAGACCTTAGATATTATGGATTTAATGAGTGGGAAGCGTTTAGGACCATTGTTGAGCAACTTTACGAAGCTTCTTGAAAACATGAAGTTTATCGCCGATGCCTTTGTCGATAAAAAACGCGGAAAAGACTTTATTGAAATTTACGATCAGCTGAAGCCAACTTTGAAAAATGTGAATCAAATGAGTACCCAATTGACGACGCTCACTCGCAATATGAATAAAAACCTAAAACTCATAAAGACCCTCGATAATATTTCTTTGACGTCTTCTGAAGTGAATAAAATTTTACCAGCCTTTTCTGAGCAAGCTCCTGAATTGGGTAAGGATGTAACTCAGTTGACAAAGAACTTAGCGGCCATCACTCAAGAGCTACAAGTATTTTTGCCAATGGTTCGAGAGATGGCTCCAGAAGTTCCAGCGGTTAGTAACAGAGCGATCGAAGCTCTTAATGAAACGGTCGTCCTATTGAAGGCTCTGCAGAAAACCTGGGTCTTAAAATCAGCCTCCGAAGAGGTGCGAGAAGAAGAAGATAAGCGCAATCCCGCTAGTAAAGATAAAGAAGACTAATCAAGTGAAAGAAACTGTCATGGGTCAATCGAAACGCATTCCTTCTTTTTATGAGCCGTTGGCCATTGGCAAGTCGTTGAAGGAAGTTTCTGTAGACTATATAAAGGCAGAAAATCAAAAGATTCGAAGTCAGTGGTATCATTCTAATCTTGATGCCGACTTGTTTCTCTTTAAAGATCAAAAGGATCGACTGATCAAACAGCAACTCGGGTTGTACGGACTGATTGTCGAGTGGAATATTCTCGATGGAGTTAAGACGGGTGTTGTCATCGAAGAGGTCGAGCACGCCGCTGATATGGGGGCCAGTGAGATTATTCGATTCGATCGCGAACCCAACGAAACGGCCATCCAGCAAGCCCTTCAAGTGATTGATAATATTGAGGATTTAGGCGTTAAGGTACGAGAGCTTTTGAAGGCTAATCTCATTTCGCCTTGGGCCATGAGCAATGAGTGGGGCTATAGCGAAACCGAAAAATTGCTCAAGTACGTCGATGTTGAGTATCTAAAAAATAAGGAAAGACAAGACCCGCCCTCGGTTTTTACAAGGTTTTTCCAATGGTTGTTTCGCTCCAAGAAAAGTGATTAACTGAATTCAGTGTTATCTTTTGAGCTGTTTAAAAACTTCCTTTTTTCAAGGCGTTCGGGTGCGATCGTTCGGATCGTAGCGGCCCTTTGTGTTCTCGGTGTGACCTTGGGAGTTGCCGCTCTTATTATTGTTGTCAGTGTTATGAATGGCTTTCAAGGCTCCTTGCGCGACCGATTGTTGTCTATCGAACCCCACTTAATTGTTTCAGTTAAAGGATTTACTCGACAAGATGATTATATCGATCATCCCATTCACAAGTATCTAAAGTCGCTTCCCGATACGAAAGTCTTTCTTACGGAATCCCAAGATGTGATTTTGCGGACGGTGGATGGAATTGTTCACGCGGCCATTGCCCGAGGAGTGAATAAAGAGTCCATGGAGTACATTATCAATGAGACTGAAAAAATCTCACGCCGACTCGAAGCCCAGAAGGTAGGTTATGGCACCGAAAAGGAATCCAAATGGTTGGAATCGACCCTTGGGTCTAATGAAATTTACGTCGGTCTCGAGTTGGCCAATCTCCTGAATCTTTATGAAGGAGATAAGATTACCGTGGTTCCACCCGAGGGACTTTTATTGCCTCCGGGCGAAATTCCGCCTTTTGAAACTTTGACTGTTCGCGGAGTGATCGATTCTAACTATGGCGAACACGACTCGAAAATGATTTACTACGGCCTTGGTAAAAGTTTTTACCGATTGAGAGATACAGCCAGTCGATTAATGGGTATTGAAGTGAGAGTTAAAGACCCTGAAAATATATCGGGTTTGAAGGCTAAGCTTGAAGCTCTCGGCGCCGATGTTGAGACGTGGAAAGATAGAAACTCGAATTTGCTCCTAGCGCTTTTTCTGGAGCGTTTTCTCGTTGGATTGTTACTGGGTATGAGTGCCATCATTGCCGGTTTCTCAATGATTACTGTCGTTGTTCTTTTGATGACTCAGAAGAAAAAGGAGATGGGCGTGTTTATGTCCATTGGTCTTTCGACGGTTCGAACACGCCGACTTTTCATGAAAATGGGACTCCTGCTTTCGGGTTCGGGTCTGTTTTTTGGAGTCAGTATTGGCCTTGTCAGTTGCTTTCTCATCGATCGATACTCTAAGGGAATTTTACCCGATATTTATTATGACTCGAGTATTCCAGCGAAGGTCGATCCCAACCAGATGACCTGGATTCTCTCCATAGCCGTTATTCTCTGTATTTTAACGTCTTGGCTGTCGACCCGAAAAATTCGCGACTTGACGGCTAGCGAAGCCCTTCGCGGAAACACATCCCACGAAATTTAGATTAGACCATGGGGTCAGCGCCGCCTTTGTTGATAATAAGCTGTGAGTTTTTCTTGAGCTTGCGGGCGGCATCCATAATTTTTTCTCGGGCTTCTTCGATCTTTGATTTCTTCTGGGGCCCCAAGGCTTCCATTCCTTCTTTGATTCTTCGCCAGTGATTCGTACTTAAGTTGCTTTGCAGGTTTTCGAGGACTTCGATTGAAGCTCCTCGCAATGCAAAATGCCAAGTGTCTTCCTCGGTATCTGAAATAAGTTGGCGCAAACCACCGGGGTTGGCAAAGGCGAGGTCGTTAAAGGTGAAAAGTCCCACTCTGAGACGCTCAGCTTGGGCTGGGTCCTTAAGGGCAATCTCTTTTAAGATGCGCTCCTGATCGCTTTCAGGGAGCTGAGAAAGAGTTTCTATCGCCGATTTGAAGCCATCGATTTTCATAATGTTCTTATCGGCACTTTCTAACTGGGAGCCGAGCTTGTCTCTTGTTGATAATGTAGACAGATGTCATTGCAGTTCCCTACTGAGGGGCATTGTGTGGATTTTGGGAGGTATCAGAATTGCAATTTAAAGGTATGGGAATTGGGCATTGAAATGCCTTTTAATTGAGGTCGCTGTGGGAAATTATAATTTCGGTTTATTAGAAAGAAGTCCACGTAGAGCATTTGACTCTTCTGACTCTCTATTTGTCGATATCAAGCTCGGCGGTAAGGGGCAGGCTGTCACTCTCGAACTGCGTGATATCTCCCTTACGGGCGCCCAGATCTTTATTGCCAAGGGACAAAGGACACCTCGATACTTTCTCAACCAGAGTGTTATTCTCGATATGAGTCGATTGACTGATTTCCCGAGAACCATTGACGCTAAGATTGTTCGCCTTGAAGTCATCAATGGTGGCTATACTCTGGGAATTCAATTTCGCGGATTAACTGTGGCCGAAGAAAAAGGTCTTCAGCAAATCATCCACTGGGTCGGTGGCAACTAGGTTGCCACGTCAAAGTCTCTGAGCGCATCAGTAAGACTTGTCTTTTTGTTTGTACTTTCTTTTCTCTGACCAATGATCAAAGCCGAGGGAACACCAAAAGTTCCAGCAGGGAATTCTTTCATTTGTGTTCCGGGGATGACCACTGAGTTCTTGGGAACTCGGCCCTTAATCACTTTTGCTTCACTGCCAGTGACGTCGATGATCTTAGTGCTTTGGGTAATTGTCACGCCGGCACCGAGGACAGCGCCTTCTTCAACGTGAACCCCTTCAACAACAATGCATCGACTGCCGACAAAAACATTATCCTCGATGATGACAGGAGAGGCTTGCACGGGCTCGAGAACGCCTCCTATTCCGACTCCACCAGAAAGGTGAACATTTCGACCAATGTAGGCACAAGAGCCCACTGTGGCCCAGGTGTCGACCATGGTGCCCGACCCAACAAAAGCTCCAATGTTTACGTAGGAGGGCATTAAAATCGCCCCTTTTTCGACGAATGCCCCCTGGCGTACCAAGGCTTGGGGCACGACACGAACGCCTTCTTCGCCGGTCCATTTTTTGAGGGGGATTTTATCGTGGTAAGAAAAAGGCCCCGATTCGATGACCTTCATTTTTTGAATTCTAAAATGCAGGAGAATCGCCATTTTTGCGTAATCATTAACGATCCACTCGCCCTCAGACTTTTTTTCTGCAACGGTGAGGCGACCTTCATCAATCTCTTTAATGCAGTGTTGAACGGCTTCAACAACTTCATTAGTTAGGTCCTGACTTTCGCTGGTAAAGCATTCTTTAATTATGGTTTCAAAACTCACGCCTTGGCCTCCGTTTTTTTAAGACTTTCTAAAATTGCTGGAATATGTACTTTAATAATCTGATCACTTCTCATGCCGCGCTCAAATTCGTAGGTGAGTGTGGGCATATCTCTTTCAAGGGCGGCATAGGTGCCCAAACAACCTGGAGTTGGGTAACCAATGCTCTCTTCGATAATATAAGAAGTGTGATGGCGAATGACTTCAGCCTCTTCGTGACAATTGCCGTTGACGTTGAGCATGGGCTTCCAAGAGTGCAAACTCAAAACGAATTTTGGTTTGTTTTCGTCGAGCCAACTGACGAGTGCTTGGTTTTCTGATTCGGAGCAGGCACTCGGGCCTGGGTTATAGCGTTCTTTGGCAACCTCTGAAGTCCAATCTTTAGTTGGCAAATTTCTATTGAGGTCAATTTTATTGGCATTCACTCGCTGACAACGAATGACTCCATCCATGTTGAACTGGGGGACAATTGTGATTTTTAGATTGTAATTAAACTGTTTCTGAAAATGATCGAGTAGGGCGTGGGCCCCTATGACTCCTTCGATTTCATCGCCGTGGACACCACCTAAGATGAGGACTTGGTTTTCGCTTCCACCAAACTGGTAAGAGGGAATGGGCAAGCCTTCACTGGAGTAGCCGAAAATTTTTGTTTTCATAGTATCTTAGATCCTTAATTTAAATTGATGAGCTCAGGTTCGGGAATCTCAATGCCCGACATAATACGATGACTCAAATCTTGAAACAAGGGTGAGATGTCCGTTGTCAAAATCCTCAGTTGGCCCGAGTCGATTCGTTTTGAAAGTTGAAAGTTGTCGCCTTGTTTCAACTTTAAAGTCTTAGCGAGGGCCAAACCCGGCTCAATCAGGGGAACTTGCTTTTGAAAAACTCGGTCGATGGAGCCCGATAACATGGGAAAATGCGTGCATCCTAAAACCAGAGACTTTAACCCCAACTTTTCGAGGGGAGCCAGGTAGCGATAGACGATGAGGTTTGTTAGTGGGTCGTCCTCCCATGCTTCTTCCACTAAAGGAACGAGGAGGGGGCAGGCCTGGGAATAGATTTTCATGTCAATTCCAAGGCGAGTCAGCTCTTTCTGATAAACACCGCCTTCGGTGGTTGAGCGAGTTCCGATTACGCCCATGGGTGAGCCGTAGAGGGCCGCCTGTTCGCAGCTGGGAGTGACGACATTAAAAATAGGCACTGAAAGTTCGAAAGGAAAATTGAGAAAGCTACTCGAAGCCGAGTGGCAGGCGATAACGATGGCCTTCACATCGTATTCAAGAAGTTTGTGGCAAACTTGTTCGCTGTATTTAGCAATCGTTTGTAGACTTTTAGTGCCATAGGGGAGGCGAGCTGTGTCACCGAGATAGATAAAATCTTCTCCTGGTAGGAGTCTGCGGAGTTCCTTAAGAACACTCATCCCTCCGATACCAGAATCAAAAATACCAATAGGTCGATCACTCATGAAAAATTAAATACCGTGGGCTCGAGATTCCATGATTCCAAGGGGACTCATTTCCATGAACTGTGCATTGTCGCGAATTTCATGGATGCTTTCGGCATTGAGATAGCTCATTCCGCTTCGAATACCACCTGTTAGCTCGAGGACGACGTCTTGAACGCGACCTTTCACTGCAACTTGAGTGGCTTCACCTTCGGCAGCCATTCCTTTTGGAAGTTCACCGCGCCAGGAGACCTGGGCCGACTTTGAGGCCATTCCGCGATAGCGCTTTTTACCTTTTTTGATTTCACCGGGAGTTTCAAAAGTACCGGCCAGTAAAGATCCTAGCATGACAGCATCGGCACCAGCTGCCAGAGCCTTTACGATGTCGCCAGATGTTTTAATACCACCATCGGCGATGAGAGGTATACCGCGGCTTTGGGCGGCTTCTGCACACAAAGCGATGGCCGTGAGTTGTGGAACTCCACAGCCAGTAATAATTCTTGTGGTACACATGGACCCGGGACCAATTCCCACCTTGAGGGCATCGGCGCCGGCTTCGATAAGATCAATACAAGCGGCAGGTGTAGCGATGTTTCCAGCGATAATTTGTACACCATTGAATTCGGTTTTAATCCATTGGACCATTTCAGACATTTGTACATTGTGGCCATGGGCAATATCGACTGTGATGATGTTCGCTCCCGCTGAAACGACATTAGCACAGCGGTTTTTAGCTTCTTCTCCAACCCCAACACTGGCAGATATATTTTTTAGGCCCTTTTCTTTTAAAAGTTGAACCTGGGAAACTTGATCTTCGATGGACATAAATCGGTGAAGGATTCCAAGGCCTCCTTCGCGGTCCATGGCAAGGGCCATGTCGGTTTCAGTGATCGTATCCATATTCGCTGCGATGAGCGGAATGTCGAGCTCAATGCTCTTTGTCAATTTGGTCTTCAGGAGGGGGTCGCGCCGACTGCGGACATCCGATCTCTCAGGCACCAAAAGAACATCGTCAAAGGTTAAGCCGTGGTTTCTATTCTTAATATCTTTCCATCTAAAAATGAGACCCAAAGATCACCTCCAAGGGTTTCGAATTTATACAAACTGAGCTGGGTTTCAAGAGAATAAAGGCTTCTAGGGCTAGATGAGCCGCGTTAATAATCCTTTGGGAAGATCTTCACACCACCTTTATCCTTCTTTAGATAGCCTATTTGTAACGGAGGGTTTTTAAGATGGAGACGAGTAAACCGATTGTATTTATCGTCGATGACGAACCAGATATCATCGATCTCTACAAAGATTACCTAGGGGATGACTTTCATGTGGAGGGGTTTCTGGATCCTTTAGCTATGGTTGATAAGCTTCAGGCCAGTGCGAAGCCCAATTTGATTGTTTCAGATTATAAGATGCCCAATTGTACGGGTATACAATTGGCCCGTAAGGTTCGAGACCTTACGCTCAGCGTGCCCCTTTTATTAGTGTCTGGCTTTCTCGAAAAAGAAACCATGATTCGTGCAATGAACTTAGGGGTCTATCGAATTCTCGAAAAGCCATTTGATGGGGATGAGTTTGAATTGGCCGTGCGGCAGGCGGTGGCCTTCGAATCTCTGGCGCGCATGCAAAACTCACTGACCGAAGCTTCGCAAAATATTCTTGAAACGGCCGATCGATTGATTGGTGGCTACAAAAGTGAACTCGATCGCTTGCAGAAACTGGGTGCTTCTGTCGACACCGATGCGGCCATGAACTTAGCTCATCTGGAAAATGACTTGGAAGGCGTCAAGGGCAAGTTAGATGTTCTAAAGAGTGAGCAAACCTTTGCCCAGCGAATCTTGGGTTTAAGAAAATCGGCAGCCTAGAAGAACTTTTAGGCTGAATCGCGACCGATAAGATCACCGGCTACTTTTTGCGCGGCCACGAATTTATTCACAAATTCGATGATCGCAAGGCGGCTCTTTGAGTCTAGTCCTATGAAAGTGGCTCCCACGTATCCTGTCTTATCAGAATAAAGAATTTCGGCCATGACCATGAGACGATCTGAAAGATTTGGACTTTCAATTTCTACAAAGTACTCCCGTCCCACCTCGAGGTAGCCCTCAATTTTGATTCCGAAACCACGTTCACTGATAGTTGTCATTCGAGCCGTGACTCGAACATTGCCAGTGTTGAGCCGTGCAACTCCCATCAAAGGTGCGCGGGGATGCATCCGCCTTGAAAGGTTGAGGCTCTGAATAAGTTCTTTAACTTCAAAAATAGTTTTCCAGTCTTTGGATTCATTTCTGCGAACTTTAAAACGATTGAGCTCTTTACTGTGATTAGCAAGGATTTGCACGACTTCATGGTAGGGCATGGTGCCGAGTGATTCATCCTCGCTGATGAGTTCCCAGTTGTCGGCGTAGGACCCGTAAATATCTGTATCTTTGTATTCGTCGAACCAGACTTTATAGGGAACCCATTCGGACTGGCCACGCCACCATATATGGGCTTGGTCTTGAATGCCGTGATCTTCGACGGTTTTTATAATGCCTTGGCTATCAAAAGGTCCTTGCACTTTCTCTTCTAGCCATATGAACCATCGAACCTCGATCATTAACAAAACTCCTTAAATTCAATTAGTTATCGGAATTTCATTTTCTTTTAATAAGGTAATAAGTATTCGGGTCAAATTGAGACAAGGGGATTAATGGTCTAGTGACTTTCGTTGGTCTCTGGTTCTTGTGGAGGGATCGCAAAGGACCTCTTTTTATCGACCCTGCGGCTGAGGTTGAGGTAGATTGAATAGGAGTAGAGAATGGCCAGGGTTTGAATGATGAAGCTCGCTAGCAAAGAGGAAAGGACCCAAAGTGGAGATTCTAGAATGTCAGGCCCCATAGGCTGGAGAAGTGTTTCTATGAGGCCCGGGAGAAGGGCGAATACCGAAACAGCGACTAAGGTAATAAAGAACGCTCCGCGAGTCATTTTTTTACTGCGCTCTAAGGCATCGAGTTTGTCTTTTGTATAGTTGATATCTGAGGCGACAACAAAATTAAAAAAGCTGAGGCGGATAAATGCAACAAAGGCTGGGATCAAGAGAAAGGGAACTCTCCAGATGATTGCTGCTAAATAGCGGATATTTTCGATGATCATTTGATTATAGTATTTGATGAGGAGTTTTTCCCAATCCCGAAATCGTCTTTTACAAATGTAATCTTCTGCACCAGAGACGGTTACTAAGATCCAAGCATTAATAACTAGAATATGAACAACAGCCTGGCAAAGGCTTGCAAATATGAGTGAGGCTGGGTTTTCGTATGAAATGAGGTCAAAGCGTACGGAGCTCAGATAAAAGCTGTATTTGGTAATGTAGTCGATAAAGAGGAATAAAAAGAGAATGCTCCAGCGCCGCTCCAGTACTGGAGCGAGCATAACAAAAGAATCCTTAATTCCACTAAATAGTGGCCAAGAACCGGTACCAATTGCAAGGGGCTCGACCTGGTGTTTTTCTTCTATGTCAATTCTCTCATCACCCTGATTCATACCCTTCAAGACTACCAACTAAAAAAGCCTTGCACAATGAGATTCATTCTCGGCAAGGCTTCTTCAGGTCAAAATGTCATTGGGATTTGGCTTAATCGAAAGCCTTCCAAGGGTCTTCGGCCAATTCAATCTTGTAGATCGTGTAATTAGTGTCGTTGAGAAGTTCGATGGAATCTTGAAAGTAGTAAACTTTGGCAGTTTTTCCGCTCTTTAAGACCTCAACGGCGTAATCGTAGAGATCACGTTGGGTTTGTGTAATCGACATCGTATAAAAAGTAGAGCCGCCAGTACCCACTTGAATGATCAATTCAAAGCTATCAATGAAATCACCTTTTTCAGAGGCCTTGACGATTCTTCCAAAGCGAACACCGTGAGATTTTGTTAGAAATCCTCGAACGGGAACTTCCATCGAAGGTTGGCTAGGAAGTTTAGGATCGATCACATAGACATCCTGCATGTCGTAGTTGGTCTGTCGTAAAGGGCTAACGCCAGCTACGAGTTTGTTTCTGTATTCGTTGTACTCCACAACTACGGGTTTAGAAAAGTGCTCTTCAACTTGTGAGATCACTTGGTCATTGGCAGAGGCATTGAAAGTCCACGGATTTTTATAACCGCTATGATCGGTAGTGGCAGCGGACTCGGCTTTGCCGTAGATTTTTGTGGAGCTACTTTCTCTTCCCATGTGAAGCTGGCACGTAAAGGTTTTAGTAAGCCCAGTCGGGTCGAGTGGCGATTGTTTTTTCACACATTTAGATAGTACTCCAAGTCGATACCCTTGTGAGTATTTGTTGAGACTTCCATCAACAGAAAAGGCTGTGCTTGCAGTTAAGACCAACACAATTGCTATAAATCCAGATTTCAGCATAAAGCAGCTCCTTAAAATTCGTTTAGAGTGCTTTGCTGATAGCATAGTCCCAGCGACATGACTACTTAAGTGTTTTGGAATATTTAGGAAATATTGAATCGTGAAATTTTTATTATACCGAGGAGGCTGTGGACCTTCTAGGCCCCCTCATGGTTCTTTTCGGTTGATAAATTTTGCAGAAATTGAGGCCCTCTTTTAATGAATTGAAAAAGGGCCTTAGCTTGGTTCGTCTATAATTCGACGGCTGACATATAGGCCGCAGGCCCTAAATCGGTGACACCTCTTAGGCAGCCATCGGCTGGAGCATCAACAACAAAAGTGTGATCTTGAGGAGCCTGTCCATCGGGCCAACCAATGGTAAGACTGTCGGTACCCACAATTGGCGTATCTGTACAGTCTGTCAGACCAACGCCGCTGAGTAAACTATTGCCTGTTCCGCGGTCGCCAATGACACCGAAAACATGAACTTTGTATTTTGCGCCCGGTTTTAAGAGGACGATTGTACCGCTCGTCGCTTCTTGAACTGACTTTTCAATTTTTTCAACGGTCATTTTAAGGGCATTACCGCCATCGGTAACACCAATAATACAACCACCTGCAGGTGCCACAATCGGAATACTAGAGCCCTGTCCAACTTGTCCGTCATGCCAGTCAATAACCATAGATGCGTGTGAGGCAATGGTCGATTGATCAGCACAATCTTGGATTTCTACTGGAAGCATTGTATTGTTTCCATCACCTCTGAATGTGGTAACTCCGTAAACAGTTACCATATAATTAGCACCAGCTTCGAGGTTGTTGACTACGCTGCCAGTAACAGAGCTTGCTTCCCCTTGGGCTTGGGTGGCCGTCATCGCTAGAGCCGGTCCCATGTCAGTTTCGGCTCTAATGCAACCATCGGCTGGTACTTCGACCGCCAAAGTCGTTGAATGGGGAGCTTGTCCATCATGCCAGTTAATCACCTGACTCGGTGTTGATTGCAGAATATTTCCGTCGCAGTCAGAAACCGTAATCGATTGGAGATTGTTATCGCCTCGGTTTTCAGTGATGCCATAGACGCTCACCATATAAGTTTCGCCGGCCAGAAGCCCAGATAAAACATCTGAATTATTAGATTTGCTATGACATTGACTGATATTACATTCAGCCGCCACACCTTCGCCTTCGAGAACGCCATCGTTACAAGTGACACTAGCCACTTCGCAGGCATTTCCACAGGTTACAGATGAAGCTTTAAAAAGTCCGTCCTCGGTTTCACCATCTTGTAAGATGGTCCCCTTTGCCGTTTCGCAAGTCTTTGACTCGGGCTCTGGCGCGGGTTGATTACTGGACTGATTGCTTTTTTGTAAGTTTGGTCCATTGGATTCAGAGCAATTCTGAAAACCAATAATAAGTGCCGTTAAAAAGATTAAAGGTAAAAATAACCGAAAAACCATGAAGGATCCCCCAAGCTTGTTTATATGACCTATAACACCAATCCATAGTTAGGGGTTTCAAATACTGTTCCACTCGATGTAAAATCTGAAAGGTCTGAGGTGGCAAAAGCTTTTAAGCTGTCCAAAAAATTGACAGGGCCTTGATGTGATTAAATATTTATAGACGGTCGGTGATCTAACTTCAGTCATCTCGTTTTAAGGCGTTGAAATTTTAAACAAACATCTAGAATATAGCGTGTCAGCTACGGACTAGACAGGTGTTTAATGGAATAAAATGTGCAATTATTAGTGAGAAGGGAAGGCTATTAGTAAGGCTGGTTACTTTTGCTTTAAGGGGAATTTGCATGAAACGTTATTCAATCATTCCGATTTTTATTGTTCTTTTGGCTATGGTTTTTAGTTTTCAGAACTGTGCCGAATCGGGAAGTTTACCTTCAAAATCAACTAATTCGAGTTCCTCCACTCCAACCCCAACTCCAGGACCCATCGATTTAGTGGATCCAAATCTTGCTATTTCTAAAAATATTCTCGAATACGGAGAGGCACTTGATCTGGTCGTAACCAATGCTCAAGATGGCGTGACCTACGACTGGTATATCAATGATGTTCTTGAGGTAAAGGGTGGCACTGCAACTTTATCAGTACCGGCAGTCGATAATTTAAAGCATACAGGTGAATTTAAAGTTATTGCCAATGGCGAAAAGGTTTCAAATAAAGTGGCAGTTCAGGTTGGCCTTCCTCGTTCTTGTAAACAAATTAATACGGTAACTGGTGCCGGAACGAGCCCTGATGGTGTTGTCACGATCGATGGCGATGGACCTCTTGGTGCTGACGATCCCGTTGATGTTTACTGCGTTCATTCCATGAATGGCGGTGGCTGGATGCGAGTCACCTATGCAGAGGCCCGCGACGTTTTTGGTGCAACTTTGTCGGCCCTAAACGGAGAGGCCGGAACTTCTTCAAACATGAGAACGGATAACCGTGGACCGGTCGCAAGAGACGCCGCAGGAAATCACGCCTACCGTTTTCAGTTTCGTTTACCGCATCAATTTAGAGAATTTTTCTTAAGAAACTATCGAATTCAAGCCAATTCACCTGACAATGGTTCGGGCGATGTATCAGAAATCAATGGGGGAGTATTTGCCCAGTCAGCCTGGGGAGCTCCTAATGATGCTAATACCCTTGGTGATGTTTCATTCGGTGGAACGGGTGGCGACAATACAGGACCAGCGACTTCATTCGGTGCGGCTGGAGTCAATATGAATTGTCGCGCTTGTGATATTCCATTTCCGAATATGAATGTTCACACTCTTACCAGTCCTTCGAGAAACTTCCGCATCGAATTCGGAGAATCCGGTGGTCAGGGAGAAGGCTGGTTCGCCTGGGAAGCTGGTTTTATCCACGTCCGATAAAAAACAAATGGCATTTATATTGTAGTATTAGCTCTCATTCTGGTTGTTTATTTTATAGAATGGGAGTTGGTTGTGTCTCGTGCTCGTAATTTTGTACTCATAGCAATTTATTTTTTAGTTAGCTTGGCATCGGTGCCGAGTTCTGCTTTCTTTTGTGAAGATTATTTCATGGAACTCAATATTACTGATTATAACGATCGCTTTATTCAGTACTACGGAGTGACGGAAATGAACTCCTATTTGCAAAAATTATCACCTGTCCTTGAAGAAAATGGTTATGAATTGAGTGAAATTGGCCAGTCAGTACAAGGGCGTCCCTTGTTCAATATAAAGCCCGAAAAGCTGGATCCAGAGAAAAAGACCATTGTTTTGTTTTCGCGCCACCACGGTGACGAAGGGACAGCCAATTGGATTCTTGAAGGCTTTCTTGATGCCTTCTTCGCCAGTGGTTTGATGGATGAATATCAAATCATTGTTTATCCAATGATTAATCCCGATGGAACCATCGCTCACACTCGTGGGAATGCTCGCGGTAGAGACCTCAACAGGCAGTGGAAAAGTTTGGTTGATGAGATTAATATCATCGCCGCTCACCTTAAAAATCAGTTTAAAGCCCTTGGCTCAATTGAGCAGGTGAAAGTTCTTCTCGATCTTCATGGGAGTTTTGATGAGGACTTTATCTACCGAGTGGATGAAGACTTTGCTGGAATTGATTTCTACACGACCCAAGAAAACTTTGTAAACACCCTTGGAGAAGACGATGAATGGCAGGGCGGTAATGATCAAATTTCTAATGGTAAAGAAGGTATGGCTCGAATTGAATTAATTGTTGAGTTCACCATCAATGCCATGACCCACGAAACACCACGTGACATTCGCTTGGACAATCCCCAGGGGCGGAGCAAAGAAACCTTAAAGCAGCAAGGCCGCGATATTCTCACCACGATCCTTGCCGAATATCCATAAGGATGCTTTCTTTTAGTGGAAGCCTTTTTGCCAGCCGAAAGTGAATTCTAAACCTTTTTTCATTTGTGGGCCTCTGAGATCTTGCGCGATGGGCGAGCCGACCTCAATGGCGAGCCGATGTCCTTCGATCACTCCCTGACCAATGAAATTGAGTCCCAGTAGCAGAGTCGTCCAATGACCGTGTTGGAGTCGAGCGTCTAAGATTGGTGACATCATTGCATTCATACTAGAGTCGGCACCGTTCAAGGGATCTTTGATTTGATGGGAAAGTCTTAAAGAGCTACTCAAGGTTTCCGACCATTGATAGGCACTCCAAAGGTTGAGTAAATATTTATTTCCAAGTTGGTAATCTTCAGAATTTTTGCCGAGGTAGTAAGTCATATTGGCTTGAGCACCAAAAGAGATCATATCCATAAAATAGTTAAAGACAATCCCGGGCTTAAGAGAAGTCGATCCACTTCCCAATTGCATGGGGTAAGCCATTCGCATGCCATTGGACATTTCTTCTGTCGTTGAGCCTGTAGGTAAGCCGAGGCCAAGGCTTGCGACAATGGTTTGCTCAGATGTGTGGCTCAAATTATAGAGAGCCGAGACACTCACATCCCCAATCCCCGCGCTATCCATGTCAATCGTATCACCCTGCATTTTCCGCTTCATATCCATGGTGCTTGAAAGATAGGGGACCATTGCCATTATAGTGATTTGATCAGTCAAAGCGTACATCCCCCCGAGCATCGTCATCCACATAGTCATTTTAGATGGAGCCATCATATAGGTGGTGCTCGCAAAGAGCTCGTCGCTGCTGATTTCATCACTGCCGTCGATTAGGCCTTCCATCTCCATCGACACAACTCTAAGAGAGAGCATAAAATCGCCTTCTTTATGAGTGTGATCTCCCATAACTCCGATTGGGGCGTGCCCATCGGGTCGACTGAGATCAACAGCTCGAGCGTTTAAACCCAAGCAGACTAGTATAAGATAAATAAAAATATATAAGTGTTTCACAAAAACCTCATTGGTATGCAGTTAGAATTGATTTAGCTTGTTATCTTTGGGGCTAAGCCTGCGGAGGTCCTCGGATTTGCAAGGAGGTTATAAACAAATCAAAAATGGTATCTGTTTTGATCGGCTTGAGTGCCTCCTCAAGCACAAAAATTTGATTTTCATTGTAAGAAATTAAAGCAACATCAAAATCAAATTGATGAGTCAGTAAAGATAAGGATTGCGAAAAGTAACCCAGCTGCTTTTTTTGCGGAGATAGTCTCAACTGAGTGACGTCGATACAGTCCTGATAGGTAATCACTGGTATCGAATTTAACTGTGCGATTTCTTTTTCGATAAAGGGGTAGAAATTCAACCCCAGATTGATAAAGAAAATATAACGAAAGACTTTACTCTTCCACAGATATCGAAAAAACGGCATAAGCAATTTCTAGTCAAATTTTTACATTAGTGCCAGAAAAAGCTACGTCCTATTGCAGCACATAGCTTTCTTTTGCTTAGAGGATGCGGCCACTGGGTAAGTGAATTTGGTATTTTTTGTCGGCATGATTTTTAATGATCAGAATTTTGCCGTCTTTTCCGTACCGGTGTGACTTCACAAAGCCAATGTGGCTAACACTTTCTCTAATACTTTTATAGGTCGGTTGAGTTGGGTCGATAAACTCACTGATTCTAATTTTTCCGGTCAATTTGTGGTCCCAATAGGTGTAAACGACAAATGGATTTTCATTTTCTTTGCTAAAGCCTCCGTAAATTTTGTTCTTATCCCGATCATATCTTCCACTCAGGTAGTCTTGTAACATAACAACTCCTGTTGCCTGGGAATTAATCGCAAGGGTACCGCTACCCACAAATGGGAACTCGACGATGCGGTGGGGTTTGGTCGCTGTGGGTAAGATGATGTAGCCGACACATCCTCCCGAAACTAATTGGATCGACTGTATGGGAAAGGCTATCTTGTCCTTTGGACTATAGCAGCTGGTGCCAACCATATCGGCCATGGCATTTGCGCTGATTAAAAGAATAAAAAGGGCCGTTAAGCTGAGTCGGTTTTTAATTAATATCATCTCTCTCTCCTGTTTGAGTTGTTTCAGCCCTTCAAACGATTGAGACGCAGATTTATTAATTGGATTGTGCCGCTTTTACATAGTTTACCAAAAAAAGCCCTGGCGATGGCCAGGGCTTTTGCTTAATTTAGAATTGAGAGCGGGAAGGCCCGCTAACATAATTGGTGCCTACTATCGGCGTGCCATTTTGATGTCAAAACGGTCAGCATCCATAACCTTGTTCCATGCGGCAACAAAGTCTTCAACGAACATTCGTTTGGCGTCGTCAGATGCATAAACTTCAGCGATGGCTCTTAACTCAGAGTTAGATCCGAAAACAAGGTCGACAGGAGTGGCAGTCCACTTCGTCTTACCAGTTTTGCGATCAACACCTTCATAGATTTTGCCGGCCTTCTTCCACTTGGTAGACATGTCGAGAAGGTTTACAAAGAAATCTTGAGAAAGCGTACCGACTCTGTTTGTGAAAAGTCCGTGTTTCACTCCAGCAGCGTTTGCACCGAGAGCCCGCATTCCACCAACCAATACCGTCATTTCTGGAACAGTAAGGCCGAGAAGGTTAGCGCGATCGACGAGTGCATCCGTAGGAGCATAGATCCCGCTGTTGAAGTAGTTTCTAAAAGCATCGTAAGTTGGCTCGAGGTAAGAAAAAGACTTAACATCGGTTTGCGCCTGAGTTGCGTCTCCGCGTCCTGTAGTTACGGGAACCTTGATCTTCACGCCCGCTTTTCTGGCTGCAGATTCGATGGCAGCGGCACCAGCAATAACGATGGTGTCTGCCATGGTGGCTCTTTTTACAGACTTATTCTTTACTTCTTCGAGCTTCTTCAAAACTTTTGCAAGCTCAGCAGGGTTGTTAATAGCCCAGTCTTTTTGTGGAGCGAGTCTAACGCGAGCACCATTAGCACCACCACGCATGTCCGTTCCACGGTAGCTAGCAGCCGAAGCCCAAGCCGTTCTCACTAATTCTGAAACACTTAAGCCCGAAGACATGATCGCTTTTTTGAGTCTGTTCACTTCTCCGTTGCTCAGCTTTTTGTACTTAGGAGCAGGAACGGGGTCTTGCCAGCTGAAAGTTTCTTTGGGGATGTCAGAACCAACATATCTCGCAGCAGGTCCCATATCTCTGTGAGTCAGTTTAAACCAAGCTTGTGCAAAAGCTTTTTCGAACTCTTTTGGATTGGCTAAGAATCTTTCAGAGATCTTTTTGTAGGCTGGATCCATCTTTAAAGAAAGATCAGTCGTGTACATGATTGGCTGATGACTCTTTCCTTTAACGTGAGCGTCAGGAACGGTGTTGGCCGCTTGATTCTTTTCTGGAACCCAAACCGTACCACCGGCAGGAGTTTCTTTTTTAACCCAGTTGAAGGCCATGAGGTTACCGAGATACATCATTGACCACTTTGTTGGAGTGGCCGTCCAAGCGCCCTCAAGTCCACTTGTAGTCGTGTCTTCAGCGTTTCCTTTTCCACACTTATTCGTCCAACCAAAGCCTTGTTTTTCAAGAGAAGCAGCGGCGGGTTCGGCGCCAACACAATCTTTAGGCTTTTTAGCTCCGTGACCTTTACCGAAGGTGTGTCCACCGGCAATCAAGGCGACTGTTTCTTCATCGTTCATAGCCATACGGCCGAATGTTTCGCGAATATCAGCAGCGGCTGAAATTGGATCCAGGTTTCCGCCCGGTCCTTCAGGGTTTACGTAGATAAGACCCATTTGAACGGCGGCCAGTGGCTTTTCGAGCTCTCTCTTGCCTTTGTAGCGCTTACTGTCCGCAAGCATTACAGTTTCAGCACCCCAATAAACGAGATCTGGTTCCCAGTCATCGGTACGACCACCGGCAAAGCCAGCTGTCTTAAAGCCCATGTCTTCCATGGCAACGTTACCGGTGAGGATCATGAGGTCGGCCCAAGAAACTTTCTTTCCCCATTTCTTTTTTACGGGCCAAAGAAGTCTGCGCGCTTTATCGAGGTTGGCATTATCGGGCCAGCTGTTAAGTGGTTCAAAACGCTGTTGTCCACCACCAGCTCCACCGCGACCATCGGCCACGCGGTAAGTACCAGCGCTGTGCCAAGCCATACGAACAAAGAAAGGTCCGTAATGACCCCAATCCGCCGGCCACCAGTCTTGGGAGTCCGTGAGGATTTTTTTGATGTCGCCTTTGAGTTCTTTTAAATTTACTTTTTTAAACTCTTTAGCGTAGTTAAATTTGTCGCCGTAAGGATTTGATTCGCTGGCGTGCTGACGCAAAGGATTTAGGTTTAATTGATCGGGCCACCAGTCTTGGGGAGATTTGGCCTCTCCCATTCTTTTAGCGGCCATTTGCCCCATTTCTGCGGGCGCTTTATCTGACATTGCCTGGACGCTGTTTGAAATTCCAACCTGAATTCCGAATGCGGCCATAAGGGCAACTAATGTTGTTCGTTTGAGCATAGTACTCCCCCTACTTGTTTAATTATGGAGATAGGTTAGCATCCATAAATTTTCATTTTCAAATCGTTAAGTTCTATGAACCTATAGATGGAATCTATAGTTTCAAAGGATTTATAGGAAATGCTATGTTTTTAGGCATGATTGTGCGGAGAGGCATTCCCAGGGGGAAACAAGCGTTTCCAGGTATGTTTTATGACTGTTATTAAGCGCTTCCAACTGGATCCTTTGCCCAAGGGACTAGAATCTCTCTTTTTGCAGTTCTTCGATAATCAGGCGTAGAGTTTGGTTATTGCGATTTCGTCGATTGGGTATGGCCCAGATATACACTGAACTCAATTCGTGATCGGTAAGGATTGGTACCAAAGTGTTATCTCGAAAATGGTCTTCTAGGTAAAAACTTGGAAGCTTCACGATTCCGAGGCCACCAAGAGCGGCCCGAACAAGACTTCTTCCGCTGTTCGATTTATAGTTACCTCTTATTTTGTAGTTCCTGTGGCTTGTTTCAGTTTTAAAGCGCCATGTGTCTCTAGCTCCAATAAGACAGTTGTGGTAACGGAGATCCTTAGGACTCTTAGGCTCTCCACATCTCGCAAGATAGGAAGGGCTTGCGCAGACAAACTCCTTTCGAACCCCCACTTTTGTGCAAAGGGAATTTTTAGGTTGGGTCGAGCTTACGCGAATCGCTAAATCAATTTCTTCTCTGTCGAGGTCCAAGACCTTCTCGTTAAACTGCAGTTCAAAACTCAGTTTTGGGTATCTGAGAAGAAGTCTCGTTAGCACAGGAGAAACGACCTCTTCTCCGAAAGCACCTGCTAAAGTGATTTTTAAGCGTCCCTCAGGGATGTTTTGAAACTTTCTAGACTGTTCTGCGATTCGTTCAATTTCTACGACATGGTTTTGGCAGAGATTGTAAAAATGGGTTCCGAAATCGGTGAGTTCAACAGACCGAGTCGAACGGTAAAACAAGCTCGACTGGAGTTGATCCTCCAGTTCTTTAATTTGCTTACTCATATGAGAGCGAGAAACCCCCATTTTTGAAGCGGCCTTCGAAAAAGACTTATCTTGAGCGACCTTAACAAATGAATAGATAAGAGGAATCTTACTAATTGTTTCCATACAGAAACAAACTGTCTCTATATAGAGATATTGTCAATTTTAAAAATGATTCCTAGAATGGGTTCTTCTAAATAAAGGAGTCAATTGTGAAGGTAAAAGCTGCTGTTGCATGGGGCCCAAACGAGCCATTAAAAATTGAAGAGGTCGACTTAGAGTCTCCTAAAAAAGGCGAAGTTCTCGTCAAAATCGTCGCGAGTGGAGTTTGCCATACCGATGCCTATACACTCTCTGGAGCTGATCCAGAAGGACTCTTTCCTGTCATTCTCGGTCACGAAGGCGGTGGAATTGTTGAAGAGGTTGGCGAGGGAGTGACTACTCTAAAAAAAGGCGATCATGTGATCCCACTCTATACTCCCGAGTGTGGTACATGTAAGTTTTGTACATCCGGTAAAACGAATCTCTGTCAGAGAATTAGAGAAACCCAAGGTAAAGGGTTAATGCCCGATGGAACTTCTCGTTTTTCTAAAGACGGTCAACCCATCCACCATTATATGGGGACTTCGACCTTTGCCGAATACACTGTGTTACCAGAAATTTCACTGGCAAAGGTGAGTAAAGAAGCACCCCTGGATAAAATATGTCTTTTAGGCTGTGGAGTAACGACAGGAATTGGTGCTGTCTTTAATACCGCTAAAGTAGAAAAGGGTGCTACTATTGCTGTCTTTGGTTTAGGTGGAATTGGTTTGTCTGTTATCCAAGGGGCCAAGATGGTCGAAGCCAAAAGAATCATCGCGATCGATATCAACGAAGATAAGTTCGAAATGGCGAAGAAATTTGGAGCGACTGATTGTGTGAATCCTAAGAAGTTCGATAAGCCCATTCAGCAGGTCATCGTTGAAATGACTGAAGGTGGGGTCGATTACTCTTTCGAATGTGTCGGAAATGTTGAATTGATGCGCTCGGCTCTAGAATCCTGTCACAAGGGATGGGGTGAGTCTATCATCATTGGAGTCGCCGGAGCTGGCGAAGAAATTAAGACGAGACCCTTCCAGCTAGTCACCGGACGAGTATGGCGCGGCTCTGCATTTGGCGGAGTTAAAGGTCGAACCGAGCTTCCTGGATATGTCGACAAGTATATGAGTGGAGAAATTAATCTGGATGATCTTGTTACTTATAAATTACCTCTGAGTGAGATTAACAAAGCCTTTGGTCTTATGCATGAAGGTAAAAGTATTCGAACAGTCATCGATTTCAATATGTAGGTGAGACGTGAACTATCTAGTTAAGAAAAGCCATAAGACCTTTGCAGGAACGACACATTTTGCTGAGCACGAATCCCAGGTGATTGGACGGAAGATGAATTTTTCATACTTCCTTCCTCCTTCTGAAAAGCCGAAGCATGGAATCGTTTGGTTGTCGGGATTAACCTGCACCGAAGAAAACTTCATGGCAAAGGCGGGTGCCCAGAAATTTTTGGCCGAAAAAGAAGCATTAGTCATCTGTCCTGATACTTCTCCTCGAGGACTCGACTTACCAGGTGAGCATGAATCCTACGACTTCGGCTCTGGAGCTGGTTTTTATGTGAATGCGCTCACTGAAGGTTATAAAGACTCCTATCGCATGTATGATTATATCAAAGATGAAGTGGTCGCCCTAGCAAAAGGGTTTGGCGTGAGTCGCCTTTCGATCATGGGTCACTCCATGGGTGGGCATGGAGCTCTCGTTCTCGGTTTGCGAGAGTCCGACACTTTCTGCAAAGTTTCGGCTTTTTCTCCCATAGTGAATCCTACCCAGTGTCCCTGGGGAATTAAAGCTTTTACCGGATATCTAGGAGAGGATCGCAAAGACCTGTGGAAAACCTACGATGCCTGTGAGTTGATCTCTTCGGGACATCAGAGGAATGAGATATTGATCGACCAGGGAACCAATGATGAGTTTTTTGCTGAGCAACTTTTGACTTCAAATTTTGAGTCGGCCTGCAAAGAAAGCGGACAGGCCTTGAAAGTCAATTATCGGGAGTCCTACGATCACAGTTACTATTTTATTAGTAGTTTTATTCAGTCCCATATTGAGTTTCACTTGAGCTGATTCAGGTGGGCTTTTTGGGAATGGCTCGTCCCTTTAGTTTTTGATGTTACTAAAGGTAATAAACTTAAAGTTGGTACTCGAGGCCGGACTTGAACCGGCACGTCCGGTAAGGGACCCAGGATTTTAAGTCCTGTGCGTCTACCAATTTCGCCACTCGAGCCTATTTAATTCCATTTTGAAAGCCAAAAAAGCCTTCGTTTAATTGCCATAAGACAAATAAGAAAGTTAGTCATATCGAAGCTAGAGGCTTCTGTCATCTCTCTAATTTAATTTGCTCAAATAATACGCACTTTCGGTTTAAGTTTTTGAAATTACGCGGTAAAAAGCCCCCTGCACTCTCATTTTAGATCCTTTACTTCGCGCTCTGGTCTCAATAGAGTGGCTTTTTCGCAAATAATCTTAAAGAGGGGATTGCAGTCGTGGCCAAATTCTACAGAATGAGTTCGTCCATTTTTATTTCTATTCTTCTGTTCGTGATTCAGGCTGGTTCCAGTCAGGCTGAGTACAAGATTCCCGAAAGTCTAAAAGAAGTTCCTCCTGCCGAGCTCAATCAAAAAGAAAAAGCCCTGGGCAAATGGATTGAAAAACAAGAAAAGCAAATGCTTAAAGACCTCGAAAAGATGGTCGCCATAAATACCGGAACTCTCAATAAAGAGGGACTCGACGAGTACCGGAATTATTTGCAGAAGAAATTGAAAGGGCTCGGTTTTAAAACCAAAACTCTCGATGGCGGCAAAGTGCCCAAGTTTTCTTGTGAAGGGGGAGAGATTCAGTTTTCTGACCATTTGTTGGCTGAAAAAGCGGGGGCCTCGCAAAAGATCCTACTCAGTGGCCACATGGATACGGTTTTTAACAAAAACCATGAGTTTCAGAAGTTTATTCGTCAGGGAGAAATTATACGAGGGCCCGGTGTCCTCGACATGAAGGGTGGTATTTTAGTCATGCTTTACGCCCTAAAAGCTCTCAAAAATCAGGGAGAACTTAATGATGCTCACATTTCAATTATTCTCAATAGCGACGAAGAAATGGGCTCGCTGGGGTCTAATAAGTTGTTGTCCGATTTGGCGAAAAACCACGATTTGGGACTGGTCTTTGAGGGATCGTCTGGAAACCGAATCACGCGAACTCGAAAAGGCTTAGGCCAAGCTCGCTTGGTTTTTAATGGCAAAGCTTCCCATGCCGGTTCTTCCCATCACAAAGGGGTCTCTGCCGTTAAGGAGCTCGCCCACAAGGTTTTGAAAATTGAAAAGTTAACGGATTACAATAAGGGAGTAACCGTCAATGTGGGCATGGTCCAGGGCGGGGAAGCACGAAACACCGTTCCACCTTGTGCTGAGGCCTACGTGGATCTTCGCTACCCGAAAGTCAGTTTGGGGCAAAAACTCTTAAAGCGCATCAAAGACATTGGAAGTATTGTTGATGTTAAAAATCCCGAAACCAAAGACGAAGTTAAAACTAAGGTTTGGGGGGTGCTCCATAGGCCGGCAAAGGAAGAAAA
Organism: Bdellovibrionia bacterium; assembly: GCA_030427805.1. Classification (GTDB taxonomy): domain Bacteria; phylum Bdellovibrionota; class Bdellovibrionia; order Bdellovibrionales; family JAGQZY01; genus JAUHWN01. The sequence continues at coordinate 384,946 of JAUICP010000005.1, read as the reverse complement.
TAAAAAAACGGATGAAATGCTCAAAGAAATTTTCAGTATTTCAAAAACCTTGGGATTAGAGTTAAGGCCCAGTCATTCGGGTGGAGGAACTGATGGCTCTATCATGCAGGCGGCGGGGCTTCCCACGGTGGATTCATTGGGACTTATTGGTTCAGGAGCCCATTCCAATCGGGAGTTGATCAAAGTATCGAGTCTTGTTCATCGAACCCACCTGGCGGCGATCTACTTGAGAAGACTGATCCGGCAGAAAAAGAAGTAAGAATGAAACTTTTAGACGACTCCCTAAATGTCGACTCCCAGGTTTGGGATCGTTTACGAAACCTCGAAGACCGAGTCATCGAACTCTTTCCAAAGGGGGATCCCAGTCACGACTTGCTTCACCTCAAGCGCGTTTTAAAGACCGCTTTGTTTTTAGCCACTACAGAGGGAGGCAACCTAGAAATCTTAATTCCGGCCGTTTTGCTTCACGATATCGTTCAAGTGCCCAAGAATAGTCCCGAACGAAGTTCAACCAGTGAAATGGCAGCCCTAAAGGCTTCTGAAATCCTTGAACCCTTGGGTTGGTCCAAAGATGATATTAAAAAAATTGCCCAGGCCGTCCTCGAGCACAGTTACTCCCGGGGCTTAGCTGCGACCTCTGTAGAGTCAGCAATCTTGCAAGATTCGGATCGCCTCGATGCCCTAGGTGCAATTGGGCTTATGCGAATGGTTTCCTGTGGGACGCTCATGGGTACTCCCTTTTACGAGGACTCTATCGATGTTTTTTCAAAGAACACCTATGAGGATCGCAAATACATAATTGATCACGTATTTACCAAGCTCATTCGCCTGCCTGAATTGATGAATTTTCAGTGGTCTCAGGCCGAAGCTCGCAAAAGATTTGAGTTTATGGAGCATTTTCTTCGACAGCTAGGGGCAGAGACCCAGCAAAGTCCCATCAACAGCGAAAAGGATGCGACGCGATATCTTTCCTAATATTTCAAAACTTTTACAGGCCTTTGACCCAAATCCCCTTAAAGTTTAAAAAACGGGGACTTGAAAGGGGATGGGATGCGCCTATTAGTTTTAATGACAATGACACTTCTATTGATTTCATGCGGGAGCGGCGAAAAGCTTTCTGAAAGTGAAAGATTCAATCGATTTGCGGATCGACTTTTCGATAGCCATGTGGATCGCTCGCCCCAATGGCAGACAATGCTCGGAATCAAAAAAGATTATGGGCACCTCGATGATATTTCTGAAGAACGAGAAATCGAAGACCATAAAATCACCAAGCAGTTCCTAGAGGAGATTAAAGAGTTTAATCCCGAACTTATGGATGAAAAGACCCGTGTCAGCTATCAACTTTTGCGGTCACGGCTTGAGGAAGGGGTCGAGGACTACCAGTTTCGTCATTTCGGGTTTCCGGTTAATCAGATGTTTGGTACCCACTCTGAAATCCCATCGTTCATGATCAATATGCACCGAGTTTCCTCAGAGGAAGATATAGTGGCCTATATCTCGAGAGTTTCGCAAATCCAACGCCAGTTTGGTCAACTCATGGACAATATGAAGAAACAAGAAGAAAAGGGCATTATTCCGCCTCGTTTCGTCTATGACCATGTTATTAGAGATATCTCAAATTTACTGGCGGGAAAGCCCTTTGATAAAAAAGGTCAAGAAAGCCCCATCCTCGCTGATTTTAATCAGAAAATTAAAACTCTTAAGCTGAGTCAAGAGGCCGAAGAGAGGTATCGATCACTTCTTGTGGAGCAGTTAAAGCTCTCCTACTTTCCGGCGTACACTAAACTTCTTGCGTTTATGAGAGACCAGAAATCGAGATCAAAAGAAGAAATCGGTCTTTGGGCCCTTCCTGGCGGGGATAAGTACTATCAAGTCCGCTTAAAGAGAAGAACGACAACGGATATGACTCCAGAGCAAATTCATCAGTTGGGATTGAGTGAAGTAAAAAGAATTCACGAAGAGATGAATGCTCTTAAGGAGAAAATTGGATTTAAAGGGTCTCTTAAGCAGTTTTTCAAACATGTTAAGAATAAAAGAAGTCTTAAGCTTCCGAATACTCCGGCCGGTAAGAAAAAATATGTGGTCGAAGCCAATAAAATCATTGCCAACATGAAAAAGGACTTACCTAAGCTTTTTAATATCGCTCCTAAAGCGGGCTTAGTTGTAAAGCCCGTCGAAGCCTTTCGTGAAAAATCAGCGGGAATTGCTTTTTACCAGGGGCCCACGAGTGACGGCTCTAGACCGGGTATTTACTATGTGAATACCTACGATATGAATTCGATTCCTCTCCACGAGATGGAAGCTTTAGCCTACCATGAAGCCATTCCGGGGCATCATATGCAGATTTCGATCTCGCGCGAATTAGAGGGCTTGCCTAAATTTAGAAAGTACTGGGGATACACAGCCTTTAGTGAGGGCTGGGGGCTCTACTCGGAGTACATCCCCAAAGAAATCGGCAAATACAAAGATCCTTACTCTGATTTTGGACGCCTGAGCTATGAACTCTGGAGAGCGACTCGCTTGGTTGTCGATACGGGGATCCACTATAAGAGATGGAGCTATGAGCAGTCGGTTCAGTACCTTTTAGATAATACTCCCAATGACCGAGGTGAAATTGTTAAAGCGGTTGAGCGTTACTCGGTTATGCCCGGGCAGGCGACAGCCTATAAAATTGGTATGCTCAAGATTTTAGAACTCAGAAAAATGGCGCAAAAGAAATTGGGTAAAGACTTTGATATTCGTCTTTTCCATGATGAGGTCCTACGTCATGGAGCAGTTCCTCTTTATGTATTAGAAGATATTATTAATGACTGGGTCGCTCGACAGAAGAGTGTCTAGATTAAAAATGAAGTCGATTCTGTGCCTGAGCGAAGCTTTCTTGGCTCGGGTACTGACAGTGTTCTTTGATGAGCTTTTTTCTTTCATTGAGTCCCATGATCGAACTTGTAGATTGAAATTGGCTCAGTAAAAACTTCGAGTTGTTTTTTTGGAAGTCATGAATGACACCATTTAAGACGAGATTAAATTCCTTGGCGTCAGTAACTTTCTGCAGGTCGGTCTGACAGGCTAAACTTTCTAGGCGCATGTTCGCCATCTTGTTTTTTCCATCTTTCGACATCCAAAGCAGTTCGTTAGAAGTACAGTTTTCTTTGAGGCACTTTCCAGGAACGAGTATTTTTTGTTGAGAAGGCAAGTGGACCTGTACGACGCCTGTAAAATCCTTGAGGCAGTCACTGATTTCTAGCCTGAAGAGGTCCCTTCGGCTCAACTTAAATAGATTCTCGCCATAAAAACCATAAAAACCATTTTTGGCAATTAAGCTCAGTTTCTTGGGAGTCTCTTTAAGTTTTTGATTGCGGACAGAAGGTCTATGGTTATTTTCGAGTTCTAGGTTGAGGCTTCTGCCAGCCAGTTCCGAACAAAGTCGAACGCGCTCTAGACTTTCATGTTGAGTTCTTACAATTTGAGATGTGAGTTGTTTATTTGTTTTTAGTGAAATCTGAAATTTAAGTGGCTGTTTCTTCTCACTGAGCCCATCAGTTGGGGGGTGGGGGGTAGGGGTAATGAACCCAGTGAGAAGTAAACAGAAAGGGAATAGGACTGCTATCACTAATAGTTTTAGGATGTGCATGTCGATTACTCCCTTACCGACTTTGTCTCGCTTGTGCCGCTTTCTTGTTGTGAACCTAAGTTGTACAGCATCGCTTGTTTCTCTCGCTTGTGCCTTGGTTATTGCTTTTCAAAGATGTCGTAAATCACTCTTTTATGTTATCTCGCTTGTGTTCAATTATGTTTTACCTAGATGCTTTTATCACTCTTTTGTACTCTTGCTTGTGCCCTTTATTATGAAGATCTAAGTTGTGTCTCTCGCTTGTTGTTTTCTCGTTTGTTTTTTATGTTGATCTTAGTTGTTGTGTATCACTCTATGATTTCATCCTATAGCGCCATTTTTGTATTCCTAGTGTCAGGGCTGAAAAATAGTTCGACAGTTGCAAGTCGCTAAAATTAAAAGAGAAAATTTAAATCTCATTTTGAGACAGTGGAAAACTGTTTAGTTTCTTTACAATTTTTAGAATCAAATGAGACGTGCCATCTAAATCAGGGCCAAATAAATGGCAATACGGACAGTTTTAAAATGAATGGGAAGGGCCGAATTTTATTAGAAGGGAGTGTGAATCTACTGGTTCCGATGCTTCTCTATTATTTTTCACGCATGACTAGGATTGGGCAGGGTGCTGTGCGAACCAAATGCTCCGTCATTGAACTCAGAAAGAGTTCTTCAAGCTGACTCAATCCACGGGCAAAAACGATAACCTTATCGGCTTTGTTGATTTTAAGGTATTGGGTCACCGCCTGGCGGGCATCATCTTCGATAATGCATGCAGTATTCGAACTATTCACCACATTAGAAAAACCATCTGCAATTTTCTTTAGGCGTTCATTCACCTTCTCGTTAATCTCAGAGTACAGTTCTTCTGAAGGCCAAGAATACTGTGAAAATTCATCGTTATAAAATGTCTTTTCAAAAACATGGAGGAAGGTCACATCTTGGGCTTTGAGCTCGTCGATAAAGCTCTCTTTTTTCTCGTAGGATTCGAGGAAATTTTTCATATCATCAATGCAGACAACGACTTTTCTTGATTTCATAAACTCTCCATCTCAACCTGAAAATCTCGCCTCATAGACTATTCAGGTAAGGTAGGCTTACAGCTAATGCGACACTAACAGCGAGACCGATAAAAGCTTTTCCAGCGTCTTTAAAGATCATTCCGATGGTGCCGCGACTGGGGCGAATTGAAAGCGATAGAGTCAGTCCGAGCTCTCTACCGGCAAGTAAACCAATGAAAACCCAGGTTGTGCTCATTGGGATATCACTCATGTTTTTAAAGAATAATAAAATGAGAGCGTAAATGAAGTCGACAATTGTCGCTGAGCGAATGTCAGTTGTATTCGTCTTGCTATTGACGATCCCCTGGATTTCTCCGCCTCTGCGATAAAAGATCATCGCACTCAAAAGAAAGAGAACTGCCAGAGATACTAAAACCGTTTGTAAGTCTAACTGGCGCGTCGGCATGTAAACAAAGATATTAGCTAAGTCTTGAATCAACCACTGGGACCATAAAAAGCCAGTCGATATCCACTGCAGGGCAACCCAGTAGTTGGCCACAGGTTTTTCGCGGCTACTCATAAACTTCTTTTCGACGACCTTCGAAACAAAAATATAAACGAGAAGGCCCACAACAAAGGCCACCAAATAACCAAGGGCCGATTTGAGGAGGATGGCTGAAAGAACAGTGGGGGCAAAAACGGTGAGAACCAAGAAGGTCGTACTCACAGGGATTCCGTAACGAGTGAGAATTATGATTAAAAATGGGGGAATAGCGTGAACCCAAGTGAAAGCTTCGGGTACCGGAAATTTCTTGCCGAGGCGGCCGTAGGAAACATCACCGTTGTAGGCGAGCCAACCATAGATCAAAACTCCACCTAGGATTAAACAGGAGAAGCCCCAGAGGACCCACCAAGGACGTTTACCATTGGAACTAATGAATGTTCCTAGGGTTTGAATGGCGTCGTTAGCAACGATAGAGTAAGCGGCAGCGACAAAGCCCAGAATCATAAAGAGCGTACTATAGTCCAATCAAAACCTCACTAGATATCCACCGCTCCTATAAACTCCACTTTGACGCATTATACAAGACCCTTGATGGAATCCTGACATTAGAATAAGATTTTTCAAATTTTATGAGCATTGGGTGTAAAAAATGAAATTTTTGAAATAACATTCTTATTTGTATGCCAAGGGAGGGCCAATGCGAGTCATTGTGGATTTCTGTCTCATCCCCATCGGGGTGGGAGTTTCGGTCTCTCAGGAGGTTGCCGCTGTCGAAAAGCTAATCCGAGATTCGGGTTTGAAATATCAACTTCATGGATATGGCACCAATATAGAAGGGCCTTGGGATGAAGTTTTTGCCCTGATCAAGCAGTGCCATGAAGAGCTCCATAAAAAGGGAACGGTACGAATATCATCGACTTTGAGGGTGGGAACTCGAACCGATAAAGAGCAGGGGATTCAAGATAAAATTGATAAGGTAGAAAACTTACTCAAATAGAATTGAGTATTTAGTTTTCGACACGGCTGCGGTAGTCCCCTTGGCCATCTTTAGTTTCGAATGTAGCCATGGGTTTGTTCTTTTGCACATTTGGAACTTGAAAAATCTGATTGTGGAAAACCACGTAAACCCCCGAGGGCAGAATTTGTGCGGCGATCAGGGATTCAGTAAAATTCTGATTGGCATCGGTGTCGATAAAGCCTGCTGGTACCATTGCTCCTGTAAATATAATTGGAATGTCCCACGGGCCGGCTTCGAAAACAAGTTTAGCGGTTTGTTCTAAGGTGTCCGTTCCATGAAGAATAATGATCGGTGATTTTTTCGCAGAATGCTCTTTGATTTGCTCAAGAATTAAATGACGATCTTCTTCTGTCATATCCAAAGAATCCTTGGCCATGACCTCGTTGACTTCAATGCTCGTTTTGGGAAGTCTGAGGAGAGAAAGAAGGCGTGCCTTTAACTGTGACTCTCTGTTCGTTAGGGCCCCTTCGAATTCACTGTAGGATTTCTCAATGGTTCCGCCGGTGGTTAATATCACTATGTGTTTGTTTTCATTCATGGAGAGTCCCTCGTTATCCTCTTACTTATGGGGTCTATAAAAGCGCAAATATCAGAAAAAGGCTAGAGAGAAAAGCTCCCGAGACCACGAGTAAAACCAAAAGTTGACCCATAATGTCCTTTGTCGACAGGCCGGCAATTGAAAGTAGGGGTAGAGCCCAAAAGGGTTGAAGTAAATTTGTCCAAGCGTCTCCCCAGGCTACGGCCATAGTTGCGAGGCCTAAATCTACGCCCAGGTTTTGTGCCGCCGGTATCACGATGGGTCCCTGAACAACCCATTGTCCTCCCCCCGACGGAACAAAAATATTGATGAAGCCTGCACTTAAAAAACTTAAGAAAGCGAAACTCTCGCTGCCCGAAAGGTCAATAAAGAGTTGCGAGATATCCCGAGCCAAACCCGACTCACTCATAATTCCCATGATCCCGGCGTAGAGAGGGTATTGCAGAAGAATCGGAGATACTTTAGAAACCCCCTCACCAAAAGACTTCGAATAGGAACGGCTTGATTGGTGAAGGAATAGGCCGAGGAATAGAAAAATAAAGTTAATAGAATTCAAATTAATATGAAAAGGAGCTTTACTCATCAAAAAGGCTAAGAGGCCAAAAAGTGCGAAGAGGCAAAATGCATTGGTTAAAGTTCGATCTTTCAAGTCAATCGGTGGCGAGGAGTCCATTTTAGAGTTCTCGGCATTTGAAACGACACTCCCTTGTTCATCATTTCGGGCGATCAGCCAATTTGTAAGGGGGAGGATCAGCAAAAGTCCGAAGATGGCTGTGAGATTAACCGGTGAAAGTAGAGTCTGACTGAGCTCTAAGGTATGGCCGATAATTTTCACGCTGAAATTGTCGGGCGTATTCACGGCTAAGGGGATTGATCCGCTAACTCCCCCGTGCCAGAGAATAAATCCGCTATAGCTACTCGCAACCAAGCGTTTGAAATTATAATGGGGGTAAATTTGTATTAACTTCTTGGCAACGATCGCACCAATGACCAGGCCAAACCCCCAATTAATTAATGATGCAATACCGGCAATGAGGGTTATGCCAACAATGGCCTTACTGTAGGTATTCATGAGGCCCGCAAGAAGACTCAAAAGTTTTTGAAAGATGGGTGCTTGAGAGAGGGCATAACCCGTGGCTAGGATGAGAGCCATTTGCAAAGTAAATTGCAAAAGCTTCCAGAAATTATCGAACCAGTAAACGCTCAAATAGTAAGTTGAGAATTCGGTTGTTAGATAGGCCATCGCGTAGACAAATAGAGTGAGAAGAAGGGCAATGACAAAGGGGTCTGGTAAATATCTGAGTACTAGGTGGTCGACTCGATTTATAAAAGATTTCATAGGCTTACCTCAAAATAGTGCATAGAAGTTCTACACTTTTTTGTCAAAAGCAAAAATTCTGTCTCATAATAATAAGTCGTTTTACAAGCCAGTTTTTTTGCCTAGCGCCCTCTATTAGACTGAAATCTAGGCTATTTTGCTGGAGGAACTATGATCAATCAGAGTCAGTACAAATTTAAGAGACGTTACTATCGTGTTCCTTTTTCTTCTTATGAGGAGCCAGTATTTGATTTTCTTGGAGCCCATGTTCGTTTGGCTTCAGGGGACCAGTTAAAGGTTATTGATCTCAGCTACAATGGGATTTCTTTTACCGCCGAAGACCACTTTAGTAATCTCGATGTCGGGATGCTTTACCAAATGGAGCTTCTGCTTGCAGGTTATCCTGTTTTGCCGCTAAAAATTCGTTTGGTGCGCAAGATCGAAGGGCGCATAGCCGGTGAATTTGTCGACCTTGATTGCACTGTAAGACTCTCGATTTTCGACTTCTTGAATATTCGCCTGACGGCACTTCAAGTCAGAAAAGTGAATCCTCAATATGTTAAATCTGAAGAAGAAAAGCAAGTTTGGTATCAAGGGCCGAATAATACGGAAATCAACTTAAATCTCGATGACTCATTGACCCTACAGCGAGCGGAAATCAAACTCGAAAACAGGATCCTCTGTTTTGACGATAACAAGCTTTGGCAAGAAGACTTCGATCGTCCGGGCTATCGCAAAACCATTGATCGCGATTTCTACGCCCAGAGCTTAGGGCTTCTATTGCACATTCCAAAAAAGGACTTTGCCCTTAACCAGATGATTAGTTTACTCAAGGCCCATGGCTCAATTTCTAATCAACAAGCGAGTTGATAAGCGGCGGAATTCTTTTTTACTCTCTTAATTATTCGTTGAAAAAACCACTGAGGCTATCATAGGTACACAGAATGAGTGTGAGGTCGTCTTCTTGCTCGGCGTAGCTGCGAAAGCTATTAACGTCGTTGAGAATCCCTTTTGCAGCGGCTTTGATGTCGTCGTTCTTTTTATTGTCTAGAATATTTTTAACAATGAATTTAGTGAACTTGCGATCACCCAACTCGTCACCCTCAGGATTTCTAGCTTCGGGAATTCCATCGGTCGTAAGGATGAGATAGTCGCCATGTTGAAGTTGTCCGGTGCTTTCAGAATATTTGGACCCTTCCTTTTCTCCGAGGCGATTCGAATTGTTTTCATTGAGGTAAATAAAATCCTTCATTCGCGTCTTCTCATTGAGGTCGCGTATGATAAACGGAGGGTCGTGGCTTGCAACTGAGTAGGTGAACTGACCTGTTTGCTTATCGAGGGTACAGGCAAAGGCGGTCATCATCATGCTTCCTTTACCGGTGTCATAAAGACAGTTATTAAGAAGCTCCATGGCCGTAGCCGGTGACTCTGTGAGATCCTTGATCACACTCATTGCCGAGTTAGCAGCACAGGTGAGAAGGGCGGGAGCAATACCGTGTCCGGTGGCATCGCCGATCCACAAGAATATATAATTCTCAGTCTCTGAGTAGTACCACCAGTCCCCTGAAACTTCTGTACAAGGTATATTAAAACCGGCGATTTCCATTCCGCCTATGGAGGCGCTGTTGATGGGCATGTAGTTGTCTTGAACCGTTCGGGCCATGAAGAGATCGCTCTCCATGCGAACGCCTTCGGCGGACATGTCGACGAGTTCATTCATTTGCTTTTCGTAAAAGGCAAGACGGTGGGCGATCTTTTGAATCGTTCCCTTGGTATTTCGAACGACCTCTTCGAAGAGCGCTTGGGGCTCATCTTCTTTAGCCACTTCAGAGAGATACTCTAAAACGGCTTGATCATTGGAATAGTCTGGTTGGTCCAATTTTTTTGCGCCCATATGTAATTATCGATCTTATATTAAGCTTTCTTGAGTCTAGGTGTACCAAACTGGGACCCGAGGAGGTTTAATTGGCCTTTGGTCTCTCTCGCCCTTAACAAGACATTAATTACTCAATATAACTAGCCATTTTTCCGAATAATGTAATGAAAAATAGAGGAGGAACCGGTGAATATACCTGAGGCTAAAATACTTCTAGTCGACGATTTTTCAATGGTGCGCGCGAGTATTAAAAATATTCTTAAAGATTTAGGGATTACTAATATTCACGAGGCCAAAGATGGACAGCAAGGTTTAGACATGCTGGCCGAGGCTCAATCAAAGAAAGAGCCATTTGACTTGGTTTTTTGTGATTGGAACATGCCGAATATGAGCGGTATCGATATGCTCAAAGAGGTTAAATCGCGCCCAGAAATGAGCGATCTTCCTATCGTTATGGTGACTGCTGAACGGGACCGAGCCAACGTTGTTCAAGCCCTCAAGCAAGGTGCAAAAGATTACGTTGTGAAGCCGTTTAATAAGGCGCAAATCTCAAAGAAGATTGAACGGATCTTGATGCAGACTCCAGCACGAGCTTCTGCATAGGGAATAGGAGCTTTCCATGGCTGCGGAACAGGGGAGTCTCCTCGATTTGTCTCGAGGGGATCAATTGTGCCAAATCGTATTCGAATGCGTTAACGAGACTTTTTATCAGATGACTCGAACGAATCTGAGAAAAGGTCAGGTTCGCGTGTTCAATACCGAGGGAAGCTTAATCAATTACAAGCATGATATTTCCGGGATCATTGGTGTCGTCCAGGACGATCTCGAAGGAACATTTAGTCTGAGTTTTAGTTCTGAGACTGTATTTCCCATCCTCTCTGAATTCTATAGTAAAGATATTAAGAAAATTGATGACCGAGCCATAGACTCGGTCGCAGAGCTCACTAACGTCGTTTATGGGCTCTTAAAAGAGAGCCTGAATGATTATGGCTATGGCTTCAAAATGTGCCTGCCAATCGTCGTTATGGGCCCCAATCATAAAGTTTTTTCTCCTCTGAGTGCAACCAAGTGGAGCCAAGAAATCCACACTAATCACGGAACCTTCTGGGCCGAACTTCTCTTCCATAATTTTAATTAGTTTGAAAATCCAAATGAATGGGATGTTGCCTTGATCCAAATGATTGGATGATGTTTTGATGTTTTGATGTTTTGATGTTTTGATGTTTTGATGTTTTGATGTTTTGATGTTTGAAACGATACCGATATTATGCGACGTTTTTCTTGGCCGGCTCTTCTGAGAAGATAATCTGTGCGCTGAGATCGGGGAGATCAATGATAAATTTTGACCCCACTCCAACCTCTGACTCGACCCAAACACTTCCACCGACCTTAGCAACCGAGTCTTTGACGGCATCTAAGCCGACGCCGCGACCAGAGAGTTCTGTGACCTCTTCTTTGGTAGAAAAGGCTTTGCTAAATATGTGTTGGATGACCTTGTGATCGTCTGTTTCGGCGGCCAAGTCCTCGGCCCCTTTTTCTTTGAGTTTTTCGCGGATGATCTCGGGGTTAATACCGCGACCATCGTCTTCAATAACCATCCTGAAGCGGGCAGAGTCCCCATCAACCGGCGAAATAATATTGATATTCATTCGGCTCTGGAAGTCTTTACCGAGATCATCCCTTTCATCGAACTCCTCAATGCCGTGGTCGACCGCATTTCTAAAAATGTGAACCATGGTATTAAAGACCTCTGTAAAGGGCTCGGGAACAATCTGGAAGTCACCATTGACAAAGTTAATCGGAAGAATGGCTTTTCCTTGTTGGTTGCCGAGTTCGACCACCAAATGGCTGTATTGAAGTAGACTTTCGATAATGGGTTCTTTAATGAGATCCACGAGACGGTCTACGACAACATCTGGAGTGTCGTGCTTAACAGCAAATTGAGTCGTCTCTTTGAGGCGACTCAGAGGTAGCTCAATAATTCGTTCTTCTGATACCGTCCCAGCACCGAGAATTCTCTCGTGCTCGTCGACAAAGTTAAAGAAACGCTCGTAAATTTGGCCGACTTCTTCGAGCATTTTCTTGCGGTTCATTTCTTTTTGTAAATCTGAGACGTTTTCAGTTTCTGACCAAGCATCCTCTAGTACGTGTACCGCTTCGCCGAAATCATCCATAAAAAACATGCCTGCGGAACCCTTTATTGTGTGCAGGTATCGCATGTACTCTTCGACCACGTTGTGGTCAGGAGCATCTTTAGACAAAGTCTCGTTGAAAATTTTCGTGTAGTTTTTGATCAACATCAAGAATTCCCGGAAGGCTTTCTTTTGCAAAATAATTTTATTGATCATTTTAGCGTTTTTACGCTCTTTTTCTGCAGCTTCATTGGCTTTGATCTCGTCGGTTTTATCTGTAGCCACAAGAACGATGTCGGTGATTTGTCCCTCTGTATTTCTCACTGGAAAAAACTGAAGGGGTATGATTCGTCCACCGCTGTGATCGTAGACCTGAGGGGCCATATCGATGAGTTCATCAAATGGAATGGGCTCCTCAAAGACCATGCTGACCCAATCAATGAAGCCCGTTTTTTCGTCTTCAGGAATTTTTAATACTTCAGTCACATTCTTGTGTTGAGGGTCGCACTCAAGAATTTTAAGACACGCTTTTGAGTAAATATTTGAACATTGCCCTGACTCATCAAAGATAAGAAAGGCTTGTCCAAGTGAGTTCACAAGACTATCGAGTTTGCGATTGATTTCAGAGAGCTCTTTGGCCGTTGATTCAATTTCGTCAGCCTTTTTGGCAATTTCATCTTTACTCTGCCTTAAATTGTGGAGAATGCTGAGTCGTCCCTGAAGACTGACAAAAGAGATAAAATAACAAGAGATAACTCCGGCAAAAGCGAGCAGAGTATGGGAGCTATTATTTGTATAGGCTAGATAAAAGGTTCCGAGACTAGCGAAGCCATAGTAGAGCGACAGGCTTCTGGTTGTCATTATAGTGTTACCAGATACAAAGATAACGAGTAGTGTACTTAGGCTGTACGCTGGGTCGAAGGAGTTTTCAGCGTAGAGGTAAATACTGTGGGCAGTAAGAGTCCACAACAAGAGTGAGTAAATTTCGTAGATTCGCTTTTGCAGCTTTACAAACTTAAAGCTCATACCTAGGGCGAATAGAAAGATTCCTGCTAAAGCGGATCTTTGAACAAGAGAATCACCACTGGTGTCTGTGAAATTATCGAGAACAAAATACCAAAGCGGGTAAAAGAGTGCCAGTAACACCATGAGAACACGGTATTGGAATAAAATGGTGTGGCGTTTGCCCAGGATTTTTTCAAGAAACATAAGTTCTTTCCAGTATTAACAATCAAATATTTAATCGGTGTTTTAGGCGCTCCCATACACGAGACTTCAGTCTGGTTCGAATGGATTTAGGGTCCATGGAGGGGCTCCTAGCGACTCAAATTGAAATGGTTTTTCGAAGTTGGGATTTAGCGATTTAGGGCCTGGATAATTTTGAGCCAGGATTGCGAAAATACCATCACAATAGGCACAATCTTTTGTTAAAGCCCCTATAAGGGGCCAAACAAGGCTATGATATTAAAAACATCCGGGCTTTGTTTAAAGCCTTCAAGTGGTACGTTAAAGGGGATGAATTGTGATCGAAGCAGGTAAAACCTATGTGAAGCTAGGACCCTATGAAGTCTTAGAGGTTATCGACTCCTATATCACAGGAGACTTAAGTATTGAAAAATTGAGAGTCTGGGCACGACAGTTTTTGTTGGATCCTTGGAGTGTTCACGACGATTGGTTTGAAGATGATGCCAGTGTCGAAGAGTCCTACCGGGTCTTTTGGAATGCCCTCTCATACATGAGTCGAGCCGAAGGGCAGCGCTCTGAAGTTATTTATCGATTGAATGCCTGGGCAAATCTTCTGATTGATTACTATCAACTTCTTCCAGGAATTGATCTGAAGCGCTTTGATTAATTCAAATATTCCAGGGCAAAATATTTGGGTGAGAGATTTTGAAGTTATTCATTAGAGGCGCGACAACTAATGGGAACGCTGGTCTTAAAGCGTTCCTGCAAGACATTGGCCTTTTTTGGATAGAGCGAGAACGATGAGCATTTCACTAAGAGCTGTCGGGTATTTCTTTGCGTGTTAACAGCTTGGATCATGATACCGCCAAAATGGAGAGGGGTTTCGTCAAAATCCAAAAGGTTGAATGAGTTGAAGTGGGCTTTACCACCCTTTTTACTCACGGTTTGCGATAGAACTTTAGGCGGTTCAGGGCCTGCGAATTGGCCGTTCGATCTGAGCCCTTCATATTTTGCCATGATAATAATATTTTCTTTATAACGCGAAAGTAGCTTCTGGGCTTGGGGACTCATTTCTACATCAATATTGAGCGCAGGAACGAATTCCATGGCCAGCTTTTTTTCTTCTACTGCAGTCGCCTTTTCAGAAGAAGACTCTCCATACAAAAATGGAGTGCTGAAAAAAATGAGTAAAATGGTAAGTGTATTGCGCCAATTCATACTTCATCTATTATTAGGAAAAAATCGAGTAAATAACAACTAATTATAAATGGCCTGGGTTTTATACTGCATAAGGATGCGACCCTCAGAGTCTTTGTAGAAGCTCATGGCGAGGAGCACTCGCTCGTGGAGGTTTTCTAAGCGCAATAAGTAGACCGCGTCGAGTTTGATGCGACGGGAGCCTTTAAAACTTCCAGAGTAGGCGAAATGTTCGGCTTCGCTCAAGCGTTCTAGGGAACTCTGATAAGGAAGCTCAAAAACTCCAGATTGCCCGGGAAACCAAGCGTCCGTGGCGAGAATTTGCATTTCACCATCTCCACTAAACCGTAAATTAAAGCCCAGTGGAAGGTTGCCAAAGCTCGAATCTTCTGTGTCGATGGGAAGGTAAATAGTCTCATCAGCATTGAGGCTACTGACTTCAACAGTCTGTATTTGTTGATCTGATAAAACGAGTTGATCGAGTTCGAGTGCGTGGATCGCGCTGTCTTCAAAAACTTTGTAATTGATTTCGATCCCTTGCTGACTCATGGCCAAAATTTTAACTTGGGCCCTGATAAAAGACTCTTTCGTTAGGCTGAGAACGTAAAAAGTAGCTCCCTCTTGAAGAGTGTGATTTGGAGCACTTTCTAATTTAGAAAGAAGGCTGAGGTTCAGAACCTCTCTGCGCTGAGAGACCTTAAGTCTTCCCCCGTTAGCTTCAAGTGCTTCAAGATTCCATTCACTGCCGTTTTGGCTAAAGTGAAGTTGATTGAAGTGACTGAGAGAAAATTCTTTGTTTTGTAGGTTGAGACTTTGACCAGAGCTGAGGCGAAAACTGAACTCAGTGGAATGGCTGGGCTTCGTTGCACGAGTGAGTTCTCGCACTGAACCATCCCTGTGACTTTCAAACGAAAGCTGCATAAGCTCTTCGGTGGCTTGATCTTCTTCTTGGGGTGCATTTGTTTGTTTTGCATCTTGAGCACAGGCAGCGAGGACGCTGAGTGCTAGGATCAGTCCTAAGCTTTTAAAGAGTTGATTGAATTGTGCGAAGTAGCCTCGTTTCATGACGCTATGCATACCACTTTGGAACCAGCTGCACACTGGGTAAAGTTTACAGGATTTTTAAATTATCTAATGATTACAGTTACTTGTAATTTCTATATGGTTCCACTTTGGAAAAAGAAACAATCCCTATCCGCAAAAGGCGGAATGGCTGGTCTAGAAAAGAGTAGTAATTGATGGCTCTTGAAAGGAAGTAATCGGGGAGATGCTGGGGAGTCGCCTGAGGGTCACTGGAGAGTCAGATGGTTTGTGGATGGGGGTTTGGCCAAAAAAAACCCCCCTTGGGAGGGAGGTTTTTGTATCGATAGAAATTCTATCTGAATTTTTTAGAGAACAAATGAGCCTTCGCAGGTCATTGGTAAACTCTCTGCCCGAGATTGAGGAGTATCATCAGCACCTCTACCTCTTAGCCAGTTTGGAGTGAAACGTTCCCTTAAGCTTGGAGGATCAATTCCACCATTTTGCTGTTGCTTCTTAAGAACTTCATGTGGCTTTTCGAAAAGATACTTGATCTTACGCAAACTTCTTACGATATCGCGACTGATCGTACTTCTCTGGTAAATCGTTACCGACATCCAAAGAGCAAAATACCCAAGTTGTGAAATCGCGCTTGAATAGGCTGTGTAACCACCAGGGATATCCGTTAATTTTAGCCAGTAAGGAAGGTGAGATACAGCTGCATACCAATCCCAACCGATACCGGTAAAGAAGGTTCCGGTTAAGCCAGCAATAGCGGCAACAAAAGGGACGGCCACTGCGACACGCTGATTCCAGAGACGACGTTCTTTAAGCCAGCGAACTTTTGGGATAAAGCGATTCTTCCAAAAAGTAACGCCACGACGATCTTCAGGATCTTCGGCATCAAATTCGTTGATAGAATATTTGGCATATTCATAGACAACGTCTTTTAAAAGACGATCGCCGAGGATTCTACGGTTTTTGCGCTCGCGACTTGTGCGAACACCCGTACCATAGTGAAGTCTCACGAGGCGGTCTTCTTCGATGCGGTATTTAGCTTCGCGCGCTTTTTCAAGACCCTTTGGGTCTCCTTGGTAAGCTCTTCGCTCTTCTGGAGTGAGAAGTCGTCCTTCAATGAACTTACGATCAAGCTTTTTCATCTCTTCAACAAACTTAGGGAAGTACTTCGCCGTGATTTCATATTTCTTGGCTTTGTACTCCTCATCACTCATGTCGCCATCGATGTAGCGTTGAGTGTAGGGATCGAGCTCGTTATCAACTCTCTCGTCCATTCGAACGGGAGTCTTTTTAAAACGATTGAAAGCTGAATCGCGGAGTTCCTTGACCCATCCAAAGTAACGATCAGAAAAAGTCGGCTCATAGGTAATGTCCGGAATATCCTGACCAGGCTCGTTGAGTACTTCTTTAAGAAGCTGATCTAGAGAAACCGTAAGCTCCCTAAAAGCTTCTAGTTGACGATCACTAGGAATATTATCGTCAGCAGCAATGCTGCCAAGAAGAGCAAAACCCACTCGAACGCGTTTAAAAATTTCATCGACAACAAGCTCAGTAATAGCACCACCGGCAATTTCTTGCCAATAGCCGATGTCGCGTACGACAGCTTCTAAATTGTCGAGACTATAAACCGTTTGATCGACGAGTTCGTGAAAATCTTCGATGTTATCAACGATAGGTAGGTCATAAGTAAATTCACCGGGGAGTGAATCGTAGTCGGGGTTAATGGCCTCGGCTCGATCGATAAGATCTTTAACTCGAGTCCCTGGTCGAACATAATTGACAGTACCGACTTCGTCTTCCGGAACAGTCAATTGAGCAACTGCAGAAGAGGCGCCGAGTACAACTAAAAACAATAATTTAATAAATAATTTATACCACATAATTTACCTCTAAAATTGAAACCGAGTTGCATCCAAAAGCTTTTGGATAAAGGTTCTGTCATCAACACTGCGATCGGCTTCCCAGCGAATGTAGAGTGGTTCACTGTAGGCTGCGGCCTCAATTTCATCACTGTCACATTCTTTGTCATCACATCCGCTGATGTAAAATGGGAAACTTTGCTGCGCCACTTGAATCTTAATATAGTGTTCCGCACCTGGCTTGACCCAGCCACCGAGTTCACGAGTCATAAAGCTGAACATCGGCAAGAAGACTCTTGGTCCTCGCATAAGAGGATCGAGCCCATCGTTACCTTCGAGATCAATGAGGATCTCGTCCATAAAAACATCGGCTTGTGAGTCGTTGCTAAAAGTGAGTGGGCGAGACATGATCAATTCTCTTCCTAAAAGTCCTTCATTTCTAAAAAGCTGAAGTTTAAAACGACCGCGATAGAAGAAAGCCGTTTCTTGATCCATGCTTTGCACACCGACGACGTTATTGTTAGCGACAAGATTCGCATCATCATCAGCTTCGGGAGCACCAACAGGTCGAGAAAAGAGTCGACTTTGTTCTGATGCCATGAGCATGAACATTCGAGCTTTATCGAAAAGAACGATTTCAGTGGGGTTGCCCGCACCAAGTATATCAAGGTTCGGGTCACCAGCTTCGTCGATGTTTACATTCACAGTCGGATCACCACCAGAAAAAGATATGGGGCTTTGAATATTTCCATCTTCATCAACAGGAAAAGCGAGTGGATTGGGAGCTCTTCTTGGAATACGTCCAAGAGTCGTCACAGAAATATTGAATTCAGGAGCCATCCCGTATTCACAGCGAATTTGCGGTTGATCCACTGAGTACTCGTACTCATTGAACATCTCATCTTCGTCAAAGTGAAAAACTGGAGAAATGCTACCACCAATAGATGAAGTACCAAGGTTTGTATAAACGATGTACTTTTCAAACTCACCGTTGAGAAGGTCGTATTTGTTTGGAAGTTCATCATAGTAGCTTCTGTGGGGTTGACTTGCGTCTACATAGCCAGGTTTAAAATTAGGATCTTTTTCGAAGTCGACAGAATATTTTGCTTTGTGATTTCCACAGCTGCGAGAGGCATTGCGGGTCACAGGGTAAATGCAAAATTTGTTTCGTGTCTTGGTGCACGAATAAGATTCTCTACCAGCACTTCTCCATCCTGTGCGAGGCTCTTCTCTAGTATTCCATCTCTTACAGTTGGCAGCCAGTTTACGAGTTACAGTATAGGCTGGAACTGTTTCGATTTCGGGGACGAGTTTTCTTTCTTCCATGAATTTTTGTAAGTCAAAGAAAGACCCATCGAAGTCATCATAGGATGAATCACGATCGAAACCAGTTCCTAGATTCGAACCTCCACCAAATCCACTTCCAGGACTTGAAGGTGGAGTGTAAGTCGATCCACCGGGACTGTAGGTAGAACCACCAGAATCATAGGTTGATGGTTCAGGCTCGGGGTAGTATTCGGCACAGGTCGTATTAACAGTAACGTAGTAAGTGTACTGCTCTTCGACGTTGACATAACAGGTTGTAGAGTAAGGTTCTGTGTTTGAGTAACCGTTACATGTACTCAAGAAGTCACCTTCAAGCTCTACATAGCTGTAGTGTTCTTTAACTAAGAAATCCAATTCGCCTTCCCAATTAAGGTCAAATTGAAGGAGTTCTTGTCTTTCATTTTGCAGGTTAGCGCCAGCCATGTTTTCCCAGCGCGCAAATGCTTCTGGGTCGTGTTGGTGGGCTGTACGAACGGTTCTCTCTCCGGCTTCACCGCAAGAAAAACCTCGAAATTGATTTTGATAGGAGTGCTCTAAGGGGAGCATTTCGCCACAATTTCCCATGACTTGCTCTCGAGGAGGCTGGACGATTCGTTCCCTTGGAGCGGGAATTTCATTGTAGCCAGCGTCAGAGCATCGTTTTCCAGACTGACTGCACTCATAGGGGTATGCTTGAGCGAAGCCTGCTGAAAGAGAAATTGAAAATAGAATCATTAGAATTTTCATTGTTCACTCTCTGTTAGTTAGTAGGCAAAAAAAGACCTCAGCATTTGCTGAGGTCTTGTTCAGATTGAAGGTTAGTTGAAGAAGCTTCCGAAGTCTCCGTCATTTCCACCATCAACAGGAGTTCCGTCGAGGTTAAGTACGGGAGAGTCATCTCCAGCTTCGCAAGTATAGCGAGACGCTTCGTAGCCATTCATAAGCGATTGTGCGTTCTCGACAATTCTGTACCGTGCGGCTTCAGTCGTTTTCATTTGTTGAAAGATTTGTCCTACAACTGCAACAAGGTTACGTCCTCTTTGAGCTCGCGGAAGAGCTGGGATCTGATCAAAACCGGTGTACATGCGATTTCCATTGGCATCAGTGAGGTTTCCGCAAGTTGCTAAGAAATCTCTTTGACCTTCAGTCATATCGCGAACTTGACCGCCAACATTAACTTTAACAGGCCTTTGATTATTGAAACGATCAGAATCGACCTTACAGATAATGCGAGCGCTGTTGTCAGCCATGGCTGGAGTTGCAAAGTAATTTTGCTCGTGAAAGTTTTGTTGAGCAGTATTGTCAAAGCTCGTAAGCATCATTTCTTCGCGGATATCGTTTAACATGAGCTTTAAGATTCCAAGAAGAACTTCAGTCGTTGCTCTTTGATCAGTAGCCCAAGTAAATGCGGCGTTGATTCGAGTTACGAAACCAACATCTTTAGCAGTGTAGTTGTTAGCTTCTTCTCGAGCATCGAGATCGTCGCGTGATGCGAAAACTTCGATCGTTTTCTTGTCGTACATTTCAACGAAGTGACGAACTTTTGCAAAAGCTTGAACGAGTTCAAGATCAGTAACTGCGAGAGTACGTGACCAGTTTTCTGATTTAAGAGCTTGAACGAGAGGCTGATGAGTCAGGTCTTCAAGGTTAACAATCCATTTTTTGGCTTCAAAGCTAGGACCCGGTTGGAAAGCTCCAATAGGGATCTGGTAACGAGCACGCATGTAAGATCGAACAAAGAATAACTCTTGAATCTTCATGAACTCTTCTCGAGCAGCCATGGCATCGTTTTCGTTTGTGAATCGAAGCCACTCACTTGTACCGTATTCAGTTACAAAGTTTTGAATGAGGCTAGGTAGGCTATCGACAAGCCCTTGAAGAAGGTCTCTAGTTCTTCGTGTGAGCTGGTTATTCTCTTCAATTTGAAGGTTCAACTCTTCAAGGCGATCGGGGCCAATAATTTGTAGGCAAGCAAGGTCAGGGTTTAAGAAAGCCTGAGCACCAGAGAATTCTCTAGAGTCGAGCATTTCAGTAATAACCTTTACCGAATAATTATCAAGGTCAGATAAGATTGATGATTTTTGACCATTTACTCTTTCTACAAGAGGCCCAAAGTCAATATTACCAACTGTAGGAGAGGTGATGTCTTGGTCACCAACAGAAATCTCAGTGGCAGAAGGAAGAGAATCAGCTGTGATTACAGTGTTAAGGTCAAGTTCACGATCGAGAGTGTCAAGGGCTGTTCTTAATTTATTAGAAACAGCTAAGAAGTCATTTAGTGAAACTTCTTTTGCTAAAGAGTCTTGACTCATTTTTCTGATTTCGTCACGAATAACAAGAATATCAGCAAGTTGTGTGTTCATACGATCAACAACGCTTTCTAAGAAAGCACGATCTTGTTGGTTCAAGTCTTCTTTTCTATTTAAGATATCTTGGATAACTCGAGTATTATCTTGAGAAGTTTGGTTGAAGTCGTAGGTTCCGTCCTGGTTAAAACCAATGGCACTGCCAGATTGTACAGTCGCGATGGTTCCATCAACTTGAGTTTGAGAAAAAGCAACAGGGGTAAAAGCAAATGAGGCAACAAGAGCGGGAGCCAGCACGTACCTTTTGAGTGTATTTTTCAACATGGGATTCTCCATTAAGTAAAAATAGATTAATCGTTATAATATAATAATTTCAGTACGGCTGGCTCTTTTGCGAAAAGCTTGCCGACCTCACAGGGCAATTAAAGCCATTAGGAGACCTAATTGAGGTCATAAGACTTTTTGCGCATGGAGTGGCGACGATTAGTGCATGGTTCGGCTAAAAAACAAAAAGCATCTTTCATATTTAACTTAAGGAAAAGCGAACTCTTCTTATAGAGGTTCCAGTGCTAAATAATAAACTGTTCGAGAAAACCTCACTAAAAACCAAAAAGAACTCTTGGTTTAAAAAGGCCATTGTCAGTTTCTTTAAACCGAGTTAGTTCTTCGACTGTGGAAAACCTGTCCTATCTAATGGCATTATGTGCAAACTTGAGCTTTTCATCGGCCAGTATGGTCTATGCGAAGTACTCAAGAGAAGTATCGCCCCTTTGGATGAATGCCTTTAAGTCGGGAGTGGCCCTCGCAGCCTTAACGTTAATGTTTATTATCAATCCCGTTAACAGCTTCGAGCCTTCTTCAATTGGTTTTTTCATGGTCAGTGGCTTCATCGGGCTTTGTGTCGGTGACTTTTTCTTATTGAAAGCTTTTGCCACCTTGGGGCCGGGCCGAACATTAATCCTTTTTGGTTTTCATCCACTGATCCTCGGTACTCTCTCTTACATCCTTTATGGTGAGGTGCTTTCGGCCAATAAATTGATTTCAATCTTATTCTTTATTGGGTGTCTTACGAGTATTTCACTGGAAAGCTACCAAAAAAACCGTTCTTGGAATCTCAAGGGCTTGGGGTATGCTCTCTTGGGAGTCCTCCTCGATGCCGGTGGAATACTCCTCACCAGGCAGGGTTTCGAATCTGCTCCCGAATATGGCGCGAGCCAAGCCCATTTTTTTCGAACCCTCGGCGCTGGCGTTGGCTTCTTTCTTTGGATGCAGATTAAGCCCATTGGCTTTTTTAGAAGTTATTTAGATTTGGGTAAGAAGCAAAAAGTCGTTTTGATCGTAGCAAGTTTGGCCGGAACCTTCCTCTCACTACTTCTCTATCTAGGGGCCATTAAATACGGTGATTTAGCCATCGTGACGGCCATTGCTATCACGGGCCCGCTCTTTGCCACTCTGCTCGAGCTGGTTTCTGAAAGGCAGCTTCCCAGTCGCCTCCATTTAGTGGCTCTCGGACTCTTTGCCATTGGCTTTAGTTTATTGGTTGTCTTCTAAATCGAGATTTAATAGGCTAATTGGCATTATTTAGGGGGAATTATGGGTGATCTCAAATACATGACCGGCTTTGCCAGCCATTTCGAAACCGAAGCCTTACCGGGCGCTCTTCCTCGAGGTCAAAACTCCCCACAAAAAACCGAGTATGGACTTTATCCCGAGCAGCTCTCGGGTTCTGCATTTACAGCGCCGCGGGATCATAATTTAAGAAGTTGGTTCTACCGAATCACACCGACGGTTGTTCACGGCGAGTTTGAACAGGTCGCTCACAATGAGTTTACAGGTTCACCTTGGATGGAGCTACCTCCCACACCGAATCAGCTTCGTTGGTTTCCACAAAAACTGAACGGTGAGGGGAAGAATTTTCTTCAAGGTCTCATTTGTATGGCCGGAAATGGTGAAGTCGGGCAGTCGGGCTCTGCAATCTATCATCTCGAATTTGATCAAGGGATGGAAAACAGTTTCTTTTACTCTTCTGACAGTGAAATTGTTTTTTTACCCTTCAAAAATGAAATGCAAATTCGAACTGAAATGGGCGAGCTACGAGTGGGTCTTTGTGAAATTGCAGTCATTCCTAGAGGCGTGAAATTTCAAGTCAATCCTCTGGGGGGCAAAGTATCCGCCTATATGACTGAAAATTTTGGCGAGCCCTTTCGTCTTCCCAATTTAGGTCCGATCGGAGCTAATGGTTTGGCCAATCCTAGGGATTTTCAATATCCTGTGGCATCTTTTGAGGATAAAACAGGGGAGTTTAAACTTTTTAATAAATTTGCTGGTTATCTTTATCAGGCGTGCTTGAAACAAAGCCCTCTCGATGTGGTTGCCTGGCACGGTAACCTCGCGCCCTACAAATACAATCTTCGCAATTTTAATACGATCAATACGGTGAGCTTTGATCACCCTGATCCTAGTATTTTTACGGTACTGACATCGCCCACGACTGCAGAAGGTACTGCTAATGTTGATTTTGTGATTTTTCCGCCCCGTTGGATGGTGGCTGAAAATACGTTTCGTCCGCCTTACTACCATCGAAATTACATGAATGAGTACATGGGGCTTCTCGAGGGGGTGTACGACGCAAAAGCCGAGGGTTTTCAACCCGGTGGAGCGAGCCTTCACAACCGCATGTCTGGACATGGTCCCGATGCCGATACCTTTAAGAAGGCATCAAGCGGCGAACTAAAACCAGTATATCAGGGCAAAACCATGGCCTTTATGTTTGAAAGTAATCAAATTTACCGGCCAACTCCTAAGGCCATGAAGTCTGAACAAAGGGACAAGGCTTATCAGCAGTGCTGGCAGGGCATTGAGCGGATCTTTAAAAAATAAAAATTCTTATTTCAACAAAATCGAAGGCCTTACCCTTAACTTTTTCATTTGAAAAGTCTTATTCTTAAAACTATTCGTTATTGCCTGTGAATTCTAAACTGAAGTCGGTGTTTTTTGTTTGAAAAACACTGGACCTCAAATTTTCTAGCCCGACCTTTTCTTAGTTTCTCGACACTCTGTTTTCAGCCCAAAGGTGAGGAGAGTGTTTTATCTTGAAACGAACCCGGATCAGACTTTGATAAAGAACTAGTTTAATATCCCAATGACGAAGGGTGGGTTTTTGTAAATTGGCCTTGGTAGCGGCTTTCAGGACTATAAGACAACCCTAACGGACGGTATCATAAAGGTTAAGACAGGGATAAAAGTGTCACCTCGCCAATACTAGTGCACTTTAATTTCTTGTTGGAATGGGAGTTTAACATGCTACTTCGCAAGTTTTTCATAATAGCCCTTTTGAGCCTTTCAGTGGTCGCATTTACCACTGCATGTGGTTCGGGGGATACAGAGGATGATTTTGAAGATCAACCTTCTGATGACTTTTCTGATGACTTCGGTGAATCCAGTGGAGCCGAGGGAGAAGACGAGTTCGCAGATGATGACTTTTCTGACGACAATGGAGAAGAGGGATTCGAAGACGATGAATTTGCAGATGAAGATGGTGAAGATGTAGAAGACGACTTCGAGGGCGACGAAGACGACGAATTTGCAGATGAAGACGATGAATTTGGCGACGAAGAAGGTGATGAGTTTGCCGACGAAGACGACGAATTTGGCGATGAAGACGACGAATTTGGTGACGAAGAAGGTGACGAATTCGCTGACGAAGATTTTGAAGACGATGATTTTGGTGACGAAGAAGGTGATGAGTTCGCCGAAGAAGGTGGCGATGAAGAATTCTCTGATGAGGACTTCGAAGATTTCGATGAAGAAGGTGGAGACACTGGTGAAGTTGCAGTCGATGAAGGTGGCGGAGATGATGATTTTGCCGATTTCGACGATGGCGCGGCCGTAGCCGATACCGGAGATGCTACTCAACCCGTCGACGAAGGACTGACTGAAGAAGATTTTGCGATCGAAGGCGGAGCTGAAGATGTCGCTCTCGATAGTAATGACGACATCGGTGAAGCCGATCCTCTTCAAGAAGGAGAAGGCGATGAGTTTGCAGTCGGTGGCTATGAAGAAGTCAACGCTCGCTTAGGCCTTGTTTCGGTAAAGAAAATCTATACAACTCCTTACGAAAAAAATGGACGCTTACTAAACTCAGTCTATATAGGGCGTCCCGGTGACTCTGTAACTGCTGTTTCCGTCAAAATATTTGGTAGAGATCGCAGTGCGGACCTAGTAGCCGATAACCCCTGGTTAGGCGATGGCATTAAAGTTGGTGAGAAAATGTATTATAACTCTCCAACTCGTCCTGCTGATAACACAAAAGTTCTTACATTTTATGAAGATGTTGGCGTTCAGCCGCAAACATATACTGCAAAAGCGGGCGACAATATAAGAACTCTTTCACAGAACTTTCTTGGGTTTGAAGGAGCTTGGAAAGAAGTTTGGGCTACTAACCCGGACGTTTCTTCTAAGGACTCCCTAGCCGGAGGCGAAGTTTTGAGTTACTGGGTCGGGGATTCTGTACCCATTAATAATGCGTCCGCTTCTCCTGTTTCTGATCCTGGATTCGAGCCTCAGGATATCAATGATCCCAACTCGACCAATTTGGCTAGCAATGGAGCTGGACAGCCCATTGATCCTGGTTTAGGTGATCCATCTAATCCAATGGATCCCGGAATGAACTCGGGTAATGGGGCTCCTGGTTTAAATAACCCCGGTGCTGACCCATTTGCCGCTAATAATCCGGGCGGAACAATAGACCCAGTCGATGACATTGGATCCTTACAAGATCCCGATGTACCACCGATGGATCCTATTGCTCAACAACCGCCAGCGCAATTACCTCCTGAGGACATCAGCCAGCTCTCTCCGCCAGCTCAGGACCCAATTGCCGGAAACAACCCGCAAAATGCTGGGAATCAGCCGACAATAGGGCAGAAATCTATTACAGGTAATTCGACCTTAATGCTCTTGGTTGGAGTTATTGTCTTAGCGGCCGTCGCATTGATCGCAATTCAATTCAAGAATAAGCGTCGACCACCGAGCATGGAATATACTCAAGTCTAATTAAGCGCGATGAACAATCATGTCTGGTCCCACTCCAATGAGCTCCCCGGGAGCCATTGGAATCCAGACATTTTCTCCTTGCAGTTCTTCACTTGAAAAAATGAGATGAGTGACCTTGCCACTGCTGTTAGGTTTTTCACATTCCGGTGCAAATGAATCGCAATTGGCTTTGTCTGCGCAAAAGTTCTTATAGGTCGAGCAAAAGAGGTTTTGCCCGCCTTGATAGGCCACTAAAAAATCGCCATCGCTCAATAAAAAAGTATACGAATTGAGCCGCGGATTAGTGCTGGTGTCTTCTTTAAATGGGCCTACAATTCGCGTCAATGCTCGCAGTGATGTTTTGATAGCTTCTAAAAGTTCAAGAGTACTCAGGTCGTAGTCATTGATATCAATTTTCGCTTCCAACTCACTCAGTAAAAAGTAAAAAATAAGTTCTGAGTCCGTTTCGCCGAGAACAAAACGTTTAAAGCGAGGGTGGCATTCGTTATAGAGTTTCTTCTTAACGGTTTCAAAATTTTCAATATTACCGTTGTGGGCGAAAACCCAACGTCCGTACTGAAATGGATGGGTGTTAAGTTGTGAAGTGCTCCCTTGGGTCGCTTTTCGTATGTGGGCCAAAACCGTTTGCGAAGAAATAATTCCCGATATTTTTTTAAAAACGGTATCGTCTTCTGCGGTTAACGGACTTTTAACAACATGGGGACTTGAATCGATGTAGTAAGCCATTCCCCAACCGTCTGGGTGCTGCTTGCTCTGGTGAGCGAGAGCGTTATCTGCGCTAACAAGACTACGGTGAACTTGGGACTTAATGACAGATTTAAAACCAAAGAGCCGACACATACTACTGACTCTAGGTTTCCTTGCCTGGTGGGTCAAGGCCTGATAAGTTTTCTACATGAAGACCTTAAAGGATTATCATTCATTTTTAGAAAAAACTTTGGCCATGACGGTCCGGTCTTCCTATTTTATGAGTCAGCCAAAGTTAAGAGAGCTATTTAGTGAGCATGAAAATCTTATTTTCATTGCCAATCATTCGACTCCCTTATCTTGGTTGCCGACGATTTGTCTTTTGGGTACCGAAGCAGTTCGCAACGGCGGTGAGAGTCGAACACCCATCGGAGTTATGGATAAATTCTTTTTCCAGGTTCCTTTTTTAAAAACCATGAGTCAGTTTCTAACTCAGTCTTCGGTGATGTGGAGTTTCGAAGAGATTAAAGATCGCCTCATCTCTTCGAGTTATATGGATTTAATGCTTTTTCCGGAGGGATCTAACTGCTTTTTTGGAGAGCCTTCAGAGATTCAAGAATTTCGCTCTCCCAGATTTGTGGAGCTTTCTATAATGACGGGAACCCCCATTGTACTGGTGGTTCATCAAGGGTCTGAGTCTTGGGCCCAAGCCCTAGATATCGGCGAAAGCCTGCTTCCTTTTTCGCAATTCATACCCAGTTACGTGCAAAAGAAAATCAACGAGACAGGTGTATTTACTCTACCACTTGTGCCGGGGAGTATCGAAGCTTTCAAAATGAGCTGCGTTCTCTACAAGTCGCCTTTAAAGCCAGAAGACCTCAGTGAAAATATCGAAGAAAGAAAGTCCCAGATTCGAGAAGAAGCCGAGAAGGTGAGGCAGTTGATGGTGAGGCAGCTCCACCTCCTCTCCCAAACCCAACCTAGTATTTAATATTGATCTTTCTCTTCGTTGCTGCGTCTTCGGCGTATTCTTGATACGCCGTCATCCTTGCGCCTCGATTAAAATCAATATTAAATACTAGGGAATAAAGCTTCCTCCTCATTTCTCGATTAATCACGAATTTAAAGCGCAGGAGCGTGAGCGTATTCTTGATACGGCTTCGGCCTTGTGCCTCGAAAGACTACTTGTTGACGTATTCGAGGAACGAAGCGAATGCCTCAGCGCGAGTGACAAGACTTGGGAGATAAATGAATTCATTCTCG
The DNA here is from genome assembly GCA_030427805.1 of Bdellovibrionia bacterium. Lineage (GTDB taxonomy): Bacteria > Bdellovibrionota > Bdellovibrionia > Bdellovibrionales > JAGQZY01 > JAUHWN01. The sequence goes on along the minus strand of JAUICP010000005.1, from coordinate 357,053 downwards.
GTGTGCATCTGCCCACCCTTTGGACCGAGCCCATCGAGTACGACGACGCCTTTTTTTGACATATAATTAACGTCACCAGCGCCGCCAGCCTTAACCGAAAGACACTTGTTAGCTTCAATTTGCCCAATAATTTTTGTGTATTTTCGAACAAAATTCTTAGACTTTTTAGAGCAAGAAAATGGTGGGCAATCATCGACAATTTCGTAGCTGGTGTCCGCGTGCTCAAGTCCATCCACTGATTTAACGTACTTTTTATCAAATATTTTCTCAATGGATTTGTGAACAGCCTCTCGGTCGCGAAAACTCGCAAAGCGAACATCGAGTTTGGCGTGAACCTCTCCGCAGGTAATATTGTGGCGGTCACGCCCCCCTTGGACGGCTCCAATATTGACGGCGATATTTTTTTTGTAGTCGTTCAATTTATGCAGAAGAGATATTTTCTTTGCAAACTCATGGGCGGCGTTGACGTGTTGGCCCTTCGAACGACCGGCATGGGCTTCTTTCCCCTGGATCGTAATATTGTACCAGCGATTACCTCTGCGCGATTCAACGATGGAGCCATCTTCGAGAGAAGGCTCAAAGCCAAGGGCGAAGGCAGAGTCTTCGGCACATGCTCTTAGGTTTTCAAGGAATCCAACGGAACCCATTTCTTCATTGGGAGAGCTCACAAAGCGTATCGAATAATAGGGTTTGTGTCTTGCCAGAAACAGATCGAGACCTCCGAGAGCCACAATCAAGCCCCCTTTGTTGTCAATAACCCCTGAGCCCCGAACTTTGTGATCGTTTTCGAAAAACTCAAATGGAGTTTTGCCAAAAGGACTGAGCACAGTATCGCCATGGGCTACGATGGTAATGAATTCTGATGATTGACCTTTGAGTTCAGCTTTAAGAAAGTCACCGCTTTCAGTCTCGGGGTTGCTAAACCATTCACAGGAAAAGCCGATCTCGGTGAGATATTTCGCCAGCTGTTTTTGGACTTTATTGACACCTTCAATATTTAGAGTTTGGGAATCAATCTCAACCATATTCTTTAGGAGTTCCGTATAGGACTCCATGAGGCTTTGTCTTTCATCGGCGGTGAGCATGGGTGTGGCCTTGAAGGTCCATCCAGAAAACCTTTGTTTCAGGTTCTTGCGAATAAGTCGGGCCCGCGCCTTTGTCTTGCGTTGGCTCCGTTTGATTCGATTCAATCGACTATTTTCAGCCATGGGAACTCCTTCCCGAATTCATACCTTTTTTAGACTGGCCAATCAACTCTGCCTCTTGAATCCAACAGAAAAACATTATTTACTGAAATCACTATGAAATATCTAAAACCGGGCCTTTTCATATTATTTATCGCTTTGTTTCTCTACAGTATTGTGAGTCAGCGTTTAATGATCGATGACCGTCCTTCGACCTATGAGGATCGCGAAGCCCGCTACGCTCGAGTTCAGATGGAAATATTGAACTCCTACGATAAAGAAAGCTTCGAGTGGTTTCATGCGGCTCTTATGTTCAGTCACGATTCCAAAGAAGAAAAACTGTTGGAGCTATTAAAGATACACCCAAAAAACCTGGGGCAGAAGCACTTGCAGTTGAGCAGGGGCTTCCTGGGCCACCTTCCTGAAACCATTGAAGCCCTCTTGATCGACCGCTTTAAAGCCCTTGGTATGACCTTAGATAGTCTCTCCAGTCAGAATCCGAAGTGGTCCCTGTCTCTTTCTTCGAAGGAGCGGCTTCAATCTATTGATAGTGCAACTCCAGAAGTCTTAGGTGAAATCATCCAACAAAAAGAAAAGCTGAGTCCCTTTGAAAAATCAAAATTAGTCCTCCGAATTGTGCGAGATTGTTCGGAGGAGGGCTTGAATAAAGTTCAAGATGTCATTCTAGAGGAGAAGGGTGAGCTAATGATTCAAACTTACCTCCTCGCCCTAAAAAAACGTGGCGACTATCCGGCAGTTCAGCTTCTGGAGCGGCTTTCAACGAGTCCTCTTCTTAGTGTTCGGTTGCAGACTCTGGCACACTATTTGTCTCAAATTGAGAATCTAAGGAAACAGCCTGAGGGTAAATGCATCGTGTCATGACCAGCCATTCTCCCCTAGACCAAATCAAATTTATTGAGATTTCTTGACATTTGATAGGGGTTGTCAAAGAATAGAAAGGTGTGAGGGGATGTTTTCTTAGGCCCCATCTCTATCTGATTTTAAATTATTGTTTAGAGTCCAACCACATTTTTAACTAACTTTTAGGAGGTTAGATGCCTAGACATTTTGAGTTTCTCGGTTTTGATGCGAATTCCCATGTCAAAATCCGATTGAAATCACTCATTAGCCAAATTCTTTCAATGGCACCAAGTGATTCCGGTGTCCGTTCTACCATTAAAAAAGTGGGTGACGAATACTTTGGTGAATGGAAGGTGACTTCAGTGAATGGGCCTTTTCAAGCCCAAGCTCATGCCAAAGACCCAGAATTGGTTTTTGAAAGTCTTTTTGGCGAAATGTCAAAACTACTCGTGACGTGGGAGAAAGAACGTTCTCGTTCAGTGTCCTAGTAAATTATCGATTAAGAGTCTTTTTTGACGATTGAAACCGAGTTTAAGTCTTTAATTCTTAACTCGGTTTTTTTTTGCTCAATCGAGTTTCGATTGAGTTCCAAGAGATCACCTCGGTTTAAATCCAAGTCCAATTGAGCCCTGTGGAGAAGAGATAAGGTTTCGATCCCCCTGTCTGAGCAGATATTCCAACGCGTCTTTCCTTTTTCTCTAAGAGGGTCGCTGACAACTCGATAGTGGGTTTCATGGGGGGCGGCTTTATTCTTCCTTGAAGCGAACAAGTACGAGTAAGTGAGAGTTCGGTTTTTGAAGGGAAGGTGCTCTTCAATTTTATTGAGATGAGATGGGGGAAGAGCTGGAGTCCTTGCATGGCACCACAATTTTTTTGTGGTGAGCATGGGACAGGGGGTCTGGTGACTACAAGGGGCAAGGATTCGAAAGCCACGATCTATGAGTTTTTCTTTCATTGCCATAAGGATTCGGCTTTCTTCGCTGGAACTCGGTTCGACAATGAGAAGGCATTGGCTTTTGTAGAGTTCTTCTGGGATGTTTTCGAGCTCGTTCAGGGAATAAGAGGCGATGGCAAAATCAAATTCCACATTGGTGAAATTCGAAAAGTCTTCTGCAAGTCGAGATACTTTCAATTGCGATAACTGGGATTTAGAAATCTCTTTAAAACAACTCAGTGCTTCGTCAGATTGATCGAGACCGTTGAGCTGGGCTGAAATGCCTTTTTCTCTTAGCAAATAGTCGAGGGCAAAACTGGCTGCTCCAGAGCCCATGCCGAAATCGAGGACATTATCCAAATTTTGCCATGGGATGTCTTCGGATATTGTTTTGTATAGGTGAAGCAAGCGCCAAAGGTTGAGAGGCGTGTAATAGGCGAGATAGGCCGCTTTAAACTCTTTAGAGTTCCAAGGTGTAATACGCTGTTCATTGCCAATAAAGTGGTCGCTAAGACCTTTGATAGCGGTTGCGAGCTTTTTAGGTTGCCTGTACGAATAGCCAATCTCCAGAATTTGCCTTTCGATGACTTCAAGAAAATCGATAAAAAACTGCTTAAATTCCTCATTTGTTTTCATTGACGATTTCATAGGCTCCCACTTGATTTTATCTTGCCTTGAGATGATTGCATTGGCAAATTCAAGATTTCAGGAGGACGCCCATGGCTAAAAAGAAAGCAGTAAAGAAGAAGACCACAAAGAAAAAGGCCAGTAAGAAAGCTACCAAAAAGAAGGCCGCCAAAAAGACCAGCCTAAAAACCACAAAGAAGACCTCTAAAAAAAAGGTGACGAAGAAAGCGGCCGGTAAAAAGAAGTCCTCTAAAAAGGTTTCTTCAAAAAAAACCGGTGGGGCCCAAATGGAAGGTAAGAAGGTTCCTTCGGGGAAGTTTCCAGTAACGGGTGGATCATCGCTTAATTTGGCGGACTTAAAAAAAGCTGTTGTCTACTTTTACCCTAAAGATAACACCAGTGGGTGTACCTTAGAGGGCCAAGATTTCACGGCACAATACAAGAAGTTTAAGTCTAAAGGGTTTGAAATATACGGGGTGTCCCCCGACTCTTTAAAGTCCCATGACAAGTTTAAAGAAAAATATAAATTTCCATTCGAGCTCATCAGCGACGAAGACAAAAAGTTATGTGAGAAATTTGGAGTATGGGTTGAGAAGTCGATGTACGGAAGAAAGTACATGGGTGTGGAGCGCAGTACCTTTTTAATTAAAGGTGGCAAGATCGCAAAGGAATGGAGAAAAGTTAAAGTAAAGGGGCATGTTGCCGAGGTTCTTGAAAGCTTGGACAACTAATGATCATCATAGATATTAGTCCCTTGATTAGTGAAAAGACCGCCGTCTTCCCAGGAGATCAATCTTTTGAACGAAAAGTTCACATGGATTGTGATAAAGGTGATCACCTTGGTTTATCATCGGTGACCACGACTTTGCACATTGGCGCTCACTGCGATGCTGTTAATCACTACGGGGCCAATTCCCCGGGGATCGAGCAAAAGGATTTAAGAATTTACTTTGGAGCTTGCCAAGTTTTTGATGTGACGGGCCTGCCCGCAGGAGAGAGAATCAAAGTCGAAGATATTGATATGTCTGCGGTTAAGCGACCGCGGATCCTTTTTAAGACGAATTCCTTTCCCGATCCCAACTCTTGGAATTCTGATTTTAATAGTTTATCGCCGGAGCTTATTGATGAACTTGCTGGGCGAGGGGTTGTTCTTGTTGGAATTGATACCCCTTCAGTTGACCCCCAAGATTCTAAGAAGCTTGAAAGTCACCAAGCTCTTTTGCGAAACGATGTTTCTGTCCTTGAAGGCCTCGTTTTAAGCTCTGTGTCCGAAGGGGAGTATAGTTTGATCAGTCTTCCGCTTCCGATCAAAGATGGGGATGCCAGTCCCGTCCGCGCAATTTTGCTGCCTCAGGGTGACCTAAAAGAGCCCCTTAATCCCGCACGTGACTGAAATTCCCGCCTTATTTAAACGGTTTAGGAGGTATTGCCGCAGTCTTTTTCGTTTTATACCTGGCATTCAAATTGCCCCTATGAAATGAATGAAAAGATGCTCTGTGAGATATATGAAAATTCTTGCTCTAACCTTTCTTGTAGCAATTTTGAGCTCATTGTCTCAGGCCTATATCTCTCAAGAACAAATCAGGACCGAAGATACAATTCAGGTTTCTAGGCTTCACGGTGGTTCAATCTGTCAGGGTGTTGAGACGATCCAGAGATTTTCTAATAGTTTTGATAGCTTTGCCAGGGCTCCAAAGATTCATACCGTCGTCGAATCAGTTATTCAGAACTATAGATCCTTTATCAATGCGCGTATTTCGAACCTGACCCACTATGACCACTTCGAAGACCTGGTGGAGACGAACTCAAGGTTTCAGACCTTTTCAGGTTGCCTTTATGAAAAAGAGAATTTTTCCCAGGAACAAGTAAGTCCTTCTTGTCGTCTGACAGGGCCTCAATTGGTCGGAGATGAAAATCTTGATAACCGACTTCGAGAAATTAAATCATTAAGAAAGAGTCTTATTGATTACCAAAATAGCTTAAGAATTGGAGAGTCTTCAGAGTTAAGTGTATCTTCGATTCCGAGGAGCTGTCGGAGCTTACGCCACCAGTATCTGGATTTAATGGCCGAATACCCCAGTTACTTTTACGCGATCCAAAACTATGTTCGCAAGCCTTCGGAGTCCTTTCGTGTTCTGAAAAACTCAGACACCGCTTCATTTTTTTCGACACAGACCTATGAGTTTGTCTATTCAGCGAGTTACTTCACCTACAGAGTCGATGAACCACCTCGCTACAATGTTCCCGAGTATGATGAAGCTCGTTTCATAACACTCTCCTATCAAGATGACATTCGAGACGATTTATTGAGCGTCGGGCAGGACTCTCGGGAACAACGGGTCGATATTTTTCCTGAAATCGGTATCGCAGAGGCCGATGTTGTTGCCGAAACCAATTTATGTGACGAAGCATTGGCCGTCGAATTTCAAATTCGGTTTGCTCGGCCAATCAATATTCAGTGCAATTTTAGTCTCGAAGAAGTTGTGGACGCCCTTAATAGCCGATGTGAACTGCAAGAAGGTGAGATTGAGGCTACCGACAATTGGTACGCCGGTAATTTTTGCGAACAGTATTTAAGTTCTGCTGCTTCGGATGCTCTTTATCACTATATCATCAACAGCTTTTATCGCCTGAAGGATCGACCAGGGATCTAGCCCCAGTCGATTTTCGAGAAATCAATGGCGGACGACTCTATTTTTTATGAGTAAATGTAAAATTCAGTTCTCTTTTAAAGTTTTCAGGTAACTGTGGAAGAGCTGAGCGTGGCAATAAGTAGGTCGTTAAATTGAAGAAGTCATGAAATACTTTGTGCTTTTCGGTAGCAGCTCGTAAGTACTTGTGACCAGAGCTGCCTCCTGTCCCCACCTTGCTGCCGAGCATACGCAAGGCCATTAGGGAATGACGGTATCGCCACTGTGTGAGCAGCTCATCGATGTTTTGCAGGCAGGTAATGAACGAGAACGCCTGTTGGAGTGCTGGTTCGTCTCGATAGAGTAGAATAAAAAGAGCTCCGTGGAGGGCGTCATACGAAAGACGGAACTGCCCTTTGTCTTGAAGTTCTTGATACTTGTCTTTATCGAGGAGGCCATCAAAAATCTCTCGAGATTTTGCGAGTTGTTCAATATTGTTTTCGATATCCTTCTCAGTCAGAGACGTATTATTTCTAATAAGTTCTTCTTCGTCCTGAAACATTTTTATCACAGCATCCTTATAAACTCCCCAAAAATCAAAATCGGGTGATTTAAGAAAAGGAGTACGAGCAAGCCATGCTTCGACCCGTTCAAACAGAGAAGGGGCTTTTTCAGCCTCATGAACGTGTTTCTTTTCATCTTCACGAAGGGCTTCGGAATAGTAGCTCTCTGTATAGGTAAGACGTTTTTCGGGAACGAGACCGAGTTTGTTTTCGAGGAGTCGAAACTGCAGGCTCTGAAATCCAGAAGCCGGTACGAGAAAATCTCTGAAGTCGAGAAAATCCAGGGGAGTCATAGTTTCAAGAATATTAATTTGATCGACGAGCACCCGTTCGATCTCGATGATTCGATTCAACCGAGAGATTACAATACCCATGTGGGACTCATCAAAGTGATCGTGCCCAAAGAGTTCTAAAACCGAATCAACTTCGAATAAAATTTGTTTAAACCACAATTCGTAGGTTTGATGAATAATTATAAAGAGATGTTCGTCATGGGCCTTTTTATTATATTCCTCGCTCCGCAAGTCTTGGGCGTTTAAAACTTTATCGAGCTGGAGATAGTCGGAATAATTAATGGGTGGGTATTTTGTCATTGTTCACCGTCCTGTGTAGGTTCATCGGCACTCACTTCATCTTCGTTTCCATGGGCCCCAAAACTCATTCTGGGCTCTTTGAGCTCAAGGTCCATATCGAGGACCTCTTTATCAGCATCAAATAGGTTGAGAAGTTGAAAATTAAAGGCAATCCTAAATTTTTCAAAACGTAATTTCAAGGGAGGATATTGTATTGGGGCATAAAACCCCTGAACTTCGATTCCAGGCTTTATGAGAGAGAATTGAGCCGACTCAATTCGTGCGTTGACCCCAAACTGATCTTTAATCTCACTTTGTAGGCCATCTTTAAGCCACTGATCGCCGTTGATATTAAGTAAAAGCAATAGGCATAGAACAAAAAGCGTAAAAAGAGAGGATAGAAATGCAAAAGTATAAAGCACAAATTTCAAAGTGAAGTCTCCCGTGTCAGTTCCATAGCCTGATTATAAAACCCCTCAATGTCTTCTTCTGTGGTATCCCATGAAGTCATAAGGCGAACGCTAAAATCATTTTCGTCCCAAACATAAAAAAAGTATTTTTCCCGCATCTTCTTTAGAAACTTTTTAGGGAAACGAGCAAAAACAGCATTGCTCTCAACAGGGTATAAAATGTCCATAAAAGGGACTTCGCGTACTCGTTGTTCAAGTTGTTTAGCCATAGAGCATGAGTGTGCTGCGATTTTTAGATAGAGTTCATTAGTAAAGTAGCGCGCAAATTGGCAAGAAATAAAGCGAGTTTTAGAAGGGAGTTGTAAGTACTGCTTCCTGAAAAATTTAAATACTTTTGCTCTTTCAGGATTTTTCACTAATACCGCTTCACCCATCATAAAGCCATTTTTTGTTCCACCGAGTGAGATGACATCGAAATAGCGAGCTATGTCGGGAGCCTCGCAATCAAGGCTTATACAGGCGTTAAAAAATCGAGTTCCATCGAGATGAAGAAGTAATTCATGTTTCTGACAATAGGAAGCGATCGCCTTAATTTCTTCCAATGAGTAAACGGTACCAAGTTCTGTCGGTTGTGTGATCGACACCATTTTTAATTGCGAAAAATGTTGATCGCCTAGACGAATTCTTACCTCTTCGATAGTGTCGACAGAGACCTTCCCGAGGTGACTCTTAAGGGGAATGAGTTTTACTCCAGCAATTTTTTCGGGAGCCCCACATTCATCGACGTTGAGGTGACTGACGTCTGCACAAGCGACGCTATGAAAACTTTCAAGGTGACTGCCAAGGGATAAAACATTGGCTGCTGTGCCATTAAAAACAAAGAATGGATGCCATTCAGTTCCAAAAATAGATCTTATTTTTTTATTTGCTGAATCCGTCCAGTCATCAGTTCCATAGCTGGGTGCATGGTTTAAATTAGCGTCGTTAATTGCGGCAAGTAATTCGGGATGTACTGTCGCGTGGTTATCACTGCCAAAGCCTCGCATGGTTCTCCCTTTAAAAATTTAAATAGCTGTAAATAATTTGGGCGGCCAATTTTGATGTTCGATCATCTAGATCAAGGGGAGGCGAAACCTCATATATACCGAGAACTCGAATATCGAAAAATTCCCTGAGCCAGGCAAGGCAGGGGAAAAAGTCATTTGGGGTCAAACCAGTGGCCCAGCTTTGACTGCAACCCATTGCAAAAGCCGATGAAAACCCATCAATATCGATAGAAAGGTAACAGGGACGTCCCTCGTCTTTCTTAGAAAACTTTTTCTGAATAGATTCAACCAGGGATTTTCCGGATCGATTGAGTTTTTCGAAATTGAGAATTTTTACGTTGTGGTCTTTTGCCCATTGAATGTGATTTGGACTATTACAGTGGGATTGAATCCCGATCTCATAAAAATCAAATTGGTCTGGAAAGTCTTTAATTAATCTAAAAAAGGGTGTGCCGCTCGAAAGACCTCGGTCTGAGGGGCGAACATCCAAGTGAGCATCGAAATTGAGTACGACGGGCCGCTTTTTGTTTTTGCTGTCCTCGAGATGTTGGAGAAAACCAGCTCCGTCGGGATAAGCGTAGTCGTGCCCTCCACCGAGTCCGATAAAGTTTCCAGAATTTTCTAAACAGGCTTTGACGAATCGCCTGGCGGTGTCGTGTCTCTCTTCCAGTTCTTTAGAAGTTTCTAAATTTCCAATATCATAGAAACTATGACTTTCGCTTTGCGCAGAGGGTGTCATTTTGTAGAGAAATTTACGTATCGTATCTGGAGCTTCTCTAGCGCCGACCCGCCCACCGTTGAGTTCAATACCCTTGTCGTCTGGATAGCCGGCTAAATAATAGTGCTGCTTTTGCTTATCGTGACTTTTAAGAACATCTTTAAGTTCAACAAGACCCCCGGAATAATCAATTCTTTGGCAAATTTCTCCCAGGCGAATATCAGCCCGATCGTTCTTCGAAAAGAAAAGGCTAGGATTGGTCGTATGAAAGGCCATCATAATAGCCTCTAATCTCGGGGTGCCGAGATGGGGATGACCCGGTCGTTGTACAGATACTCACCACCAGGGTTGTAGATCGAGATCCTGAGATGGTTATTTGTAAAACCGAGACTGCCGTAAAGAACTTGATCGCGTTTCGAAATAAATATCGACCAGCTGCCTAGGTCTCCAGGTGTTACCCAATAGTGCCAGTTCTGTGGAATAGAACTAAAGTTTTGGTTTTGTTTTCGAGTATAGATCTTGAGGTTTTTGAAGCTCACAAAATCGAAAATATTGGTATCTTGGCTGCCGACCCAGGCTCCCAATAAATTATTGAGTCCGACGACGTCTACAGTTTCCATGACGATGGTTCCTGAGGAGTATTCGAGGCGGCCATCCCCATAGATATAGTCTCCGTTATTTAAACGATTGAGGGCCGTTCTACTGCTGTGAGAGTTGCCTGAAACAGGGTAGGAGCTACCGTCAGATAAATAGATAAGCTGCTGGTTCCCAGTCCGCATAATAATGCCTTCGATGGCTAGTGCCATAGGGGGCAAAATTGAAGTTAAAATGAGGATGAGAATGAGCTTAAATTTGACCATACCTAGCAGGTCATTACCCGGAGCCAGGGCTTAGGTCAATAAAGGAAAAGGCTTTGACGGTAAGCAAATATTACGCAGAGCGATTAGCTCTGCGCAACATTTTTCGTTATTTCGTCATTATTAATTGAACTGACTATTACAGAAGTCCCAGTTTACTAGGCTCCAGAAGTGTTCAATGTAATCCGGGCGCGCATTTCTATAATCGATGTAATAGGCGTGCTCCCATACATCACAAGTAAGGATGGGTTTTAAATCATGAGTAATAGGGCAACCAGCGTTGGCCGTTTGCTCGATCGTCAAACTTCCATCGGATTTTTGGCAAAGCCATGCCCAGCCAGATCCAAATTGAGTCGCCGCCGCTTGCGTGAATTGCTTTTTAAACTCATCAAATGATCCGAAGCTCTTTTTGATGGCATCGCCGAGAGGCCCAGTTGCTTCGCCACCACCATTCGGTGAGAGACAATTCCAATAGAAAGTGTGATTGAAAACTTGGGCAGCATTATTGAAAATTCCACCGTCGGACTTTTTAATAATATCTTCCAAAGACATGTTGGCAAATTCAGTTCCTTCAATGCCAGCATTTAACTTTGTTACGTAGGCTTTGTGATGTTTGCCATAGTGAAACTCGAGAGTTTCTTTAGAAATATGAGGTTGAAGAGCATCCATCGCGAAAGGTAACTCTGGTAATTCAATAGCCATTGTTTCGACTCCTTAAATATTAATTTTAAACTGAAGCAAAGCCTACCAACTGGTTTTCACTTAGGGAAGGGCTAGTTTGAAATTCCTGGATCGATGCGGCGAATAGTTGTTTAGAGCCGGAGATCTTGAAAAAAAAGCGATGCACAATGACATCGCTCCTTTGGATTTTATGGGAATTGCTGACTCTCTAACTGGCGTTTGAGTTTACATAGACCTCTTTGATGATGGCTTGCAAGTGCTGGAGGTGTTGGAGTGGGTACTTTGAAAGTCCGCGTACCATGATTTCTTTGGCGGCATCTTTTTCGGACACACCCTCAAAAGTCATCATGCGATCGAGAAAGTTCGCAGTTCCAACGATCAATGCCAAAGGATTCATTTTATTCTCATTGAGTTTTTTGGGATAACCCGTTCCGTCGGCTGTTTCTTCGTGCTGGAGAATGATTTCGATCACATTGCGATCGAAATGGTTTTGTTCCTTGACCTTGTGGCCCCCTTTAAAGGGATGCTCCTGATAGGCTTTTAGTTTTGTCGCATCCATTTCTTCGTAAAGACTACCAAATGGGACTTCGCTTTCTGTGTGACCGATATCGTGAATGAGCGCACCGAGTGCGAGTTGCTTGAGTGTCTCGTTATCTTTATATCCAAGCTTCTCAGCGAGAGCTACGGCATAAGTTGATACAGCAACACCGTGGGCGGCAATCGATTTCTCATCATTAGTCACATTGAGAATCGATTGTACTGCCTTATTTTCAGCCATTAGAAATTCAGCAAAACGACCCGCGCCTTTTTTAGCAATTTGATATTGAATCTCATTAGTAGGGTCTTCCATAATCTCATCACATTGAGACTCTTGTAGGCCTTGTATAACTCGGCCTCTTTCTTCGATCGGTTGGCCGGAGCTCTTGTCAAAAGCCCTTTCTATATTGGCTGACAAGTAGGTTCTATAGTTCTCTTCTTTATCACTGAGAATGTACAGTTTCTTTAACTTCTTTTCTTTGAGTTTACTCAGTCGGGCCCCTTCAAAAGATGCTCCCTCGCGAATGTAAAGAATGTATTTAGAAGCGATTTTAATGTAGATATCAAAACCGGTTTTTTGGTCTCCTCGAAGGGTGCTTGTTCTAATTGGTACGTAATCCATTTGGAGATCCTTTCACGGGGTGGTAGAATTTCTATTATGGATGAAATTGTAGAAGATTTTAAGAGCGAATCAAAGGCCCTGATTGCAGACTTGATGAATATCTTGGAAGATCTCGAAGGAGACTTCACCAAGGTCCAGGATCTGGAGAAATACGGGCAGGTCGTTGATCGAATTATGGGCGGAGCGACAACGGTTTCGATGGCCGTTGACGATCCCGTTGAAATCGATCGTATCGCGAAGTTTGCCGAGCTTTGTAAGAAAGTTGGCTATCGTGGCTCACAGATTGAAAAGAATGAAGACTTTTTTCATATCGTCGTGGCCTTGTTAATGGACGCGACTGAAACTATGGAGTCGGTCGTCGACTGCCTTGGTAAAGAAAGAAAAAGTTGGAATGACTTTCTTTCGGATACCTTCCTTGATCGTTTAAAATGGGTGAACTCTCACTTTAATGAGAACACTCGTGCCAGCGTTCAAGTGGGGACCGGAGACGATGCCATGGCTCAAGACGATATTAACGATTTATTGAAATCTCTTGGAATTTAAAGATTGCTCTATTATTGAGCCAGAACAGAATTTTATTTCTCAAATGACTTCCCACGAGCAGTGGGAAGGACTGTCTTTTGTTTGCGATAAACTCGTCGAAAATTCATTTAAAGCCCTCTTAGCAGGGGGCTGTGTGCGCGACGCTTTGTTAGGAGTAAAAGCCAAAGACTTTGATGTTGCCAGTGATGCCACTCCCGATGAAGTGTTGAAACTCTTTCCGAACGCGATCGACGTAGGAAAAGCTTTTGGAGTAATGATTATTCCCTTTGAAGGTTATCAAATTGAAGTAACTCGGTTTCGCATGGATGAAGCCTATAAAGACGGAAGGCACCCCACAAAAGTGAGTTTTTCTTCTGAAAAAGAAGATGCAAAGCGCAGGGACTTTACCATCAATGCTCTTTTCTTTGATTACAAAGAAAAGAAAATTATCGATTATGTTGATGGATTAAGTGACCTAAAGAAAAAGCGCATCAAAGCCATTGGGCTTGCAGAAGAGCGCTTTAATGAAGATCACTTGCGAGTTCTTCGTGGTATTCGCTTCAAGGCGCAACTGGGTTTCGAAATCGAAGAAGGCACTGAAAAAGCCATTCGAGATTGCTTACCTAAGGTTCAAAAGGTTTCTAATGAGCGGATTAGAGAAGAGTTTTTAAAGTTGCTAATGGCTGAAGATGCTATTGGGGCATTGGGGCTTTTATATGGCTGGCAGGCATTTGCATGGATTGTTCCAAGCTTCCATAGAGAGCTTCAAAAACTAAATGAAGAGGCACGTGATGAATTATTGGAGGTCAGTTCAAAAACCCTGCCGAGAAAAATGAGTCAATCGAACTTAGAGAGAGAAGAGTTGTTTGTGCGCTTCTTTTTACCTTTTTTAAATTTGCAGGCTCGGGATGGAAGTCCGTTTTCTTTTGAGAACTTTTTAGAAGGGTTAAAGACGGAACTGGTGCTCTCTAAAACCGAAGCGGCCACATTATCTAAGCTTTGGAATCTGCTTTTACAATTACCTGAATGGGAAAGTGAAAACTTAGACTCCGAGAGCAAAGTGAGTGCACTAGAAAAGTGCCTTTACCCAAACGTTTCAGCTAATGAGAGTTTGAGATACTTGATCGCATTACTAGACAGAATCGGATACTCCCAGTGGGGAGCCTTGAAGGGGTTTGCGAGTTTACTGGAGGCATTGTCTTCGGTGATAAATAGCGATCAGGGGTTTCCCGATAAAATTGTGAGCTTTGACGATATCCAGTCAATGCAGCTTCCTAAGGGGCCTGCTATTCAAGAAACCCTCCATCGGGCTTTCTGCTGGCAAATAGTGGATCCAAGTCTTAGCAAAGAAGATATTCTTTCCCGTCTGAGTTAGGTCTTTTTTTCTGATGATAATTTCGTTTACGGCAATCAGTTTTTATTTGTTGGTCACTCGGAGTGATTCAAAGTGTCTCTTGTGAACCCAAAGGGTTTTTGCTTTTGAAACCTGGCCCCATTGGCCGGTTTTGTCCTGCGATGAAAGGCGAATGGTGTACCTCAATACCGGTTTGCTTGGGTCGTTATAGGGTATGTTTTTTAAAAAGAGTTTTTCTTTTACAGTACTATTTGTTTTAACGAGTTTGTTGTTGTGGTCGTAAATATAAACTCGTGTCCGCTTGGCTCGTTTTGGTGCAGTCCATTGAACTTTTACCTCTCCTGGCGGGACTGTATCGAGGCTCGTTGGTAGGTCTTTATGAAAAACCGGAGCGGGAAGAGTGATTTTTGGACTCTCTTTTTTGAGAGTCGGTTGCGGCTCGACGGTTTTTTGTTGAGCACTAGGACTTCGCGACTCTCTAGAGGCCTGTGTCGTTTTACTTTTTCGGCAGTTCTCTTTGGGAGGTGAGTTATTGGGCACTGTACGGGTCAGAATGATTTCTGATCGATCACTTGCAAGATGTGATGCTAAAAGGCCCACCAAGAGGCTTCCTGCAATGAATCCAAAAATGAATAGTTTCATAAATCCGGTCTCCCTAAGTCTTTTCGGAACATAGGCCCCGTGACCTTTTAGACCTAAGTTATGAACTCAATAAAACTAGCGGATGGACGGGGTTGTATTGCCCTCCGCTGTTGGACTTTAGATTGCAAAACCCAAGTCGAGCCAAAAGTAGATTAAGGATACGGACCGTGCGTAAAATAGTACTGATTTTTCTTTTATTAGCCTCACATTACAGCCATGCACAAAGTGTATGTGGTTCGCTTAATCTCTTTGCTGAAAACCACAAAGAATCGAGTTTCCCTAAGCAGTTTCTAGAGCTCTACAGTCCCTATGGAATCGCAGATGAGACTCAGGCAGGAGTCTGTAAGGTTCAAGGGGAGTCTGACTGGAATATCTGTAGGGGTTGCAGCGATACGTGGAGGACGGGCCAGCTAGAGAGCGTTATGCCCATGCTGAAGAGTTGGTCCCATCGCTATTGGCATCTCTATTGGCATAATTCCTTCAACGATGGCATTCAGCTTACTGATTCCGAATTTGAAAAGATTAAGAGTATGGGGCACGCCTTGTCTCAGGAGACTAAAAGCGAATATTTGGCGCGAAATGAAGCCCACTGGGGTGAGAGTTTCTTTTTTATGCACAGACAAATGATTAAAATGCTCTACTTTGAACTCTCTTTTAATGGCCAGGCCTGCATTGCTCCGTGGTCAGAAGTTCCAAATGATCCCCTAGATAGAAATTGGCCAATTCCCAACGAAATCAATCACGGCAATTACCGATGGATTCGCGCCGAGATTGATAAGATGGAAGAGGGCTTAAAGACTTGGACCCTCAATGAGTTGGGCGCTCATATTCAAGCGCTTCATATCATGCTTCACACCACTTATTCTGAAGACTATTCAGTGGTCGAAAGGAAATGCCCTGAAAATCGCGAGATCTATAAAGAGAGCTGCGATGACCTTGGCGATAATCTTTCAGCCCACGCCAATCCTATTTTTTGGAAGCTCCATGGCTACGTTGATGCCTTTATCGGGCGATGGCTTGATTTCAACTCTTATAAGAGCATAGGGACTGAGAGGGAATGTTCTCGTAAGTCTGAGAGTGAAAAGCCCTGCTATATTTGGCAGGGAAGTTACATGGGAGTGTATCCTTTTGATATTCCCAATGTTCCAGAATGAGTGTCATTAGGCCAAATCGAGGCCAGTCTCAATAAATTTCAAGCCAAAGAATTCAATAAATAGAAGAGGTTACCAGGTTTGGAATGCTCCGTGATCCAAATGCTGGTTGCAAATCAAAATTTCGTCGAAACTGATTGTGAACTGAAAACCAAGGAGGACTTTATGTTAAGTCGAATCTTTTTAAGTTTAACTTTTGCAGTTTCTTTTTTCACATTTTCACACATGGCTTTGGCAAACAACCTATATGTTGGTGCCCAAGGGCTTTACTCGGCTATGCAAGAAGACGATGTCGATCCGGCTATTGCTTATGGTGGTAAGCTCGGTTACTCCATGAACAATCTCAATCTCGGGCTTCATGTCATGTATAACCCGATGGATACAGAAGATATGCCGGCTGACTCAGAAGCATCAGACCTTTTTGCCATGGGTTCTGCGGATCTCTTTTTAGTTGAAGGACTTTTTGTTTCGGGTAAAGCCGGTATGGTGAATCGTTACTCGAAAACTGTTGGAGTTGAAGTTGATGAATATGCGCTTGCCTACGGTGGGGGCCTTGGCTACTCATTTAAAGTAAACAACCAAGTGACTATTGATTTTGAAGCGAACTATCTTGTTGCGGCTGAAACTGAAGCGGAAGTAGATATTCTTGGAACGCCAACGACTGTTGATCTTGAAGAGACTCAGTATATCA
The DNA here is from genome assembly GCA_030427805.1 of Bdellovibrionia bacterium. Lineage (GTDB taxonomy): Bacteria > Bdellovibrionota > Bdellovibrionia > Bdellovibrionales > JAGQZY01 > JAUHWN01. The sequence goes on along the minus strand of JAUICP010000005.1, from coordinate 340,451 downwards.
ATGGTGGAGTGACTGTTAAGTACTTGTTCTAAGCTCTCGATGGACCCTCTCGTAAAAACCATCTTTGAGTGTGAACGACAATGAAGAAGAGTAAGAGTAAGAAAACAAGGTTATTATTCTCCCCCTCCAGTGGCCTGGGTCTCGTCCCGGGCCACATTTTTTTAGTGGTGGGCGCGGTTGCCTTTTTTACCAGAGGAGCGACCCGTGTGTTGCTTCCAATTGTATTCAGGATTCGTTCGATTCTTTTGATCCCAGTCTTTCCACTTCTTATCACCAAGATCGTGTTGGACTTCGCCCTTACTATTAAAAATCTTTGGCGCATGACCGCCTAAAAATTCTAAAATCTTTTTCAGCATGATTAATACTCCAAATTCCTTTATTGTGGTGTAACTCGTTTTCGCTGAGATGACCAATAAAAAATTAGGGGAGCCCTGCTAGAAATGAAAAATTATGCCTGTAATAATGAGGACATAGCCAACTACGTCTTTGAGGAACTAAAGCTGGGGGACTCCCAGTTAGAAGAGGTTTTAGCCCATTGTGAAAAGTCAGGATTGCCTTCGATCTCAGTTTGTCCTTCTGATGGTCGCCATCTCGAAGTGATTGCTGCAGCTAGCCATGCCCGTAGAGCAGTAGAGATTGGCACCCTCGGTGGATATTCTGGGATTTGTTTATTGAGGGGAATGGGGCGCACAGGAAAGCTCCACAGCTTTGAAATGGACCCCCATCACGCTCAGGTGGCCATCGAAAACTTCGAGCGCTGTGGCTATAAAGAGCAGGCTGAAGTCCACATCGGTCCGGCCCTAGAAAACCTGGATTCGATCAAGTCCCAAGGTCCTTTTGACTTAGTTTTTATTGATGCCGACAAATTGAATTACCCCAACTATTTAAAGTGGGCGATTGATAATTTAAAAGTGGGGGGCATGATTATCGGAGACAACACCTTTGCCTTCGGCAATATTCAAAAAAATTCAGTTGCCGATGAAGCTCTTCAAGCTCAGGTGACAGCTCTCAGGCAGTTCAATCGCGAACTCAGTCAATCCAATCGCTTTGCCACTACCATTCTTCCAACGGGCGAAGGAATGACCATCGCCGTAAAAACCCGTTAGGTAGATGCTTGTACCTAAGGGGCTGAGGACCAATCGGTGAGATTGCGCTCAAGATCTAGGCGGATGTCGTATTCACTATCGAGAAAAGGTTCACCTGTGTCCATTAATGAGTTTTGGTTAATATCGATAAAACCACAGGCCGTGTAATTGCCATCATCCACTTCAGTGGCAGGGTCGCCGTTGCTGTCCACGAAATTTTCGATGCGTCCGTAGGCCACTGTTCCATTAAAGAGGCTTTGGCTAGAACCGCTGTATTCAAATGTTTGAGAAAAGTCCCCACCAACTAGATTTGTAATCATCTGTTCACAACTTTGGGATGGAGCCAAAATAAGCCCGAGGCGCATGGTGCGGCTTTGAGCTGAGGCATTACAACTGGCAACTGTTCCTGAATCACACTCGTAGTCGAGAGAGTTCAAACTTAAACTTTGTGGCGTGCCCGAGGTGTTGCCACATCCAGGTAGTAAGACGAACAAACCAACAAAGGTGAAGTACATCATTGAATTACGAATACCTATTGCCTGTAACATAAAACTTTATCGGCATTTTTGACTTTTGCCTTTTGAGGAACTGCTTAAACTAAGTTGATCAAAAGCTTTACAGCCGTCAAGAGGCTGATCCCCACATCTCAATTTAGAACGGTCTCGTATGCTTGGAATCGATTTGATGATTTTAGGGTTGGAATGAGCCCTGCATTTTTTTCGAACTAGGGATTTATCACGGGGGAAAGTTAATGCGCACTATCTTTATCTTACTGGCAAGTCTGTCAGTTGGCCTTTTTCAAAATTGTGATTCATTTAAAGGGAAAAACCCTGACAATAATAGTAGTCAGAGTTCCTTTTCTCAAAATTTATTTTTAGAAGGAAATTTAGAGTCGCCCATCGATTTGGATGTTTTCGGATTATCTGTACCCATCGGACCCGGGCGAAGTCAGTTGAGAACCGAGTCGGCCTATAGCGGCAACTTTGGACTTCATCTCGATAACGTTTGGTTTACGATTAGTCCTCCAGATTTACCAGACTTGGAGGTGGGGAGTACTTATCAAGTATCTTTTTATGCTAGACGTCTCGCTATTGGAAGTAGAGATACCGGAATGTACATCTATCACTATGATACCTCCTCAAGTAATTCTGGGTTAGGTGACAGTGTCAGTTTGATGATTGGTGAAAGTTCTGACTGGGAGTACTATTCAGCGAGTTTTGTAGCAAAAGGGCCTGATATGTACATAGAGTTTTGGATTAACGAAGGATCTGGTAACTCTGTAGATCTTGACCAAATAGAAATCAGAAAAATGAATTAATTTACTGCTCCAATTAAAAAAGCCCAACTGAATCAGCTGGGCTTTTTGAAAATTAGCGAGTGACGTCTTGTTTAATTAACGAATTAATTATCGACCATGTCCGCCGTTGAAAGGACGTCCGGGACGACTAGGTCTGCCAGGAGCAGGGCCAGGGCGACCAGGATTTGGCTGAACGGCACCCATTCTGTGCTGACGAACAGATACTGTGTACTTACCTCGAGGACCAATCAAACCGCTTACGGCTTCGATTACGATGTTTTGAATACCACGGTTAGCCACCTGAGCGATTTTTACTTCACCATCGGCAAGCATACCTTCGAGCTCAGTGAGTTCACGTCTTTGACCGTTCTTGAAAACAACGTAAGCGTTATCAACAAGGATGAAGTTGCGATCACCTTTAATGCGAATCTGCGAAACAACAACGTTTCCTTTCGGAGAATATGCATCTCTTTCGATAAAGAATTTCTCAACAGTCGTTCCACCAAGTTGAACAATTTCACCACGGCCTACTTGAGGTGGTTGTGGGCGAGGTGGAGGAGTTGGGCGCGCGCGCATGTGGTTGACTGTAACTACGATACGGCGAAGCTTGTGAAACCCTTCAAAGTCGAGCTGCCACGCTTGTCCTACAGAAAAACCAGGACGACGGGGAGTTAAATCAACGCGATCCCATGTACGTGGACCATCTTTGTTAAAGTCACCAGCGGCAACAAATTCTTTTTCAACAAGTCTTTGTCCAGAATAAAGAGCAACAGAACCACGACCGGCGCGAGTTTTAGAAACAACTCGAACATTGATGAGTTGATCATTGTCTAAACCGCGAAGGCCATATCTTCTAATAAGCTCTCTTTTAAGAAAGACTGTCTTGGCACCAACACGAGGACCCGCTTGAATGAGCTGATCACCCATATCCAGAGTGTACTCTTGTTGGAAAGCACTGGCTAAAGAAGATAAGCCGAGCACAGTTGCGAAAACTAGCATTGAACTAATAAGTTTTTTCATTACATTTCCCCTATGAAATATTCCTAACCCGTATAGATGTAATCTACAGAAGCTCTTAATAGCTAAAGTTGTGCCAACTTCAAATCAAATAAATTAAGTTTGGGAAAATTATCAGTAACAATTTGACCCCATTCCGAAATTTCGCTGGGTGAGATGGTTACCTTTTTTCTATTGCAATGAGTTAAAAAGTAGCCGGTGCTGGGGGGCAGCACCGGCTCGGGGTTGGGGAGGGGTTGGGTACTATGTCGTACTTAGCTGCACGTAATCTTATTCGTACAAAGTTCTATAAAGAAAACTCCGGGGTCTTCTCCGAGAGCTTTGTTGTTGTTCTTATTCTTGTAAATGGCTTGTCGAACTTGAAAGCACTTATTGGCTGTTCTTCGAAAAGCTTGATCGTAGTCTTTGCCACGAAATTGAATCAGTCCAGTGTCCTGAGCCTGATATTTACAAACGACCCAGGATTCGGGGCTTTGATTCAAAGTTTTTACCTGAGCCTTACTCATAGCAGCCTTGGCGGCCAACTCCTCAGCCTGACTGCTCAGCTCTACTGAGCCTTGAGCAAATTGGCTTTGATCCTGAGGGGTAATGCCCAGGCTTGAAGTAATAATCAATGCGAGAGCCAGGTAAAGGAAGCTGCTCTTAAAACTCGTCATAGTCTGTGGTTCAAAGATTTTCTTTTTCATATTTATAGAGAAGAGCAAACCGCAAACCAATGTGGCATTTTTGGGACAAGTTTGTATCTATCTAAAATAACAAGGGAATGTTCCTATTTTGGGCCTCGTGCTGAGTGGGCTCAGATGCAAATGAGAGGGGTCAGACTTTTCTCGGCAGGGGAATGTTTAGTAGTTAAACAGTTTTGCTCTGTTCTTTATGCAACTGGAATCCTCTTTTTAAGCCAATTTTGGCACAACTTAAGAATTCTTTTGCCGAATTTCTCACCTTAAAAAATGAATTAAATCGAGTATTTAGAAGATTCACTGGTGTGCAGATTCTACTTTTCTAAGGATTCCCGCACGCTTAGTTTACGGTTTTGGCTTTCGTCTTGCTCTATAGGTTCAGTGAGTGACAAGTGATACTTTTAACGAGGATTTATGATGGCAGAAATCGATAACATTAAAGAAAAGCGCATTGAAATGTTGCGCATCATCCGCAAGAAAAACAAACACATCCAAATTACAGATATGAAGATGATCTCCAATATTAAAAATTGGATGGCTGGGCGTTCATGTCCAAGCTGGGATCAATTCGTAGATTACTGCAAGATCTATAATATAGATCTTAAGGCTTCGTTGCTATTCATCGGCTACAGACCAGATGATTTAAGCTATGAAGGATTTGTTGGTTTTCTTCTGAAAGACTTCTCAAGACAGAATCTTGAAGAGATTCTCGGTCTTTCGGCAAGTTCTATTAGTAAGATCTTATCTTATCAGGTGAAGTTAAACCTCGATAAAATTATGCTTCTTATGACACACACAACACGACCTTTCTCTTTAGCTCTTTCTCGTATTATCGGAACTAAGTTCGCATTGAGAACTGATTCCCTTGAGTTGGAAGCTAAATATAGACTCATTGAGCAAAAGATGATCTCAAGACCTTGGGTTCATACTTTGATTTCAGGTGCCAGTATTTTCTCTAAAGAGAATAAAGCTGACGCGGCTCGAATTTTTGCTGATTACTTCGAGTTGGATGCCAACCTCGTAGTAACTGAAATTGATAATCTTCATCACGCCGGTATTTTAGAGCTTGGCGAGGATGGATTTTACAAGTCAGCTATGGGTCGAATCGACTTCAGTCATTTTCCTGAATTGGGACTGGAATACGCTAATTACTTTGCTGAGCACCAAATTAAAGCTCTTAACAAAAGACGTGGAAACTTCGGAATTACAAATACTTTTGCTTGCTCTAAAAAGACGGCAGTTCGAATTTATCAAAAGTATGCTGAGTTTGAGGTCTTCGCAGCCCTTGAATCGAAGAATGATGAGAATAAAGAAGTTGTCTTTCAGCTCGACCACTTTTTCTGGTTAATGTTTAAAGACTTCGATCGTCACGCGGCTTCTTCGGAGCAAGCTCGACCTGTTCAACACCAAGAAGAGTCTCATCAAGAAATTCTTCAAGCCGGCGAACAGCGCATCGATCTTCTTGCTGGAAACTCTGACCTCTCAACGGCGGTCAACCAGTAGGTGCCGGGTACTTAATGGTAGCGCGAGCGCGTTATCATTTTATCAAAACGATATTTTTAGAAAGGTGAGTGAAAACTCACCTTTTTTTCATTGAGTGTTGAAATATAAAAAGGCGAGTTGAGGCTCGCCTTCACTGAAGTCTTTATTTAATAGAATATTCTATCTTCCGTAGCGACCATAATCACGGGGGACTACCACGTATTCACAACTCGGGTTTCCTATGACAAACTTTCGACGTTCGTTTTGTAGAACTTTTTGCGAAAGTTGGACATCACAGCGATAGTAGTTGTCTCCGCTCCCATAATTGCTATTTATGTTGTAGACGAGTTTATAGATCGATTTAGAGCCATCTCCTGATTTCCACCAGATACCGTCTTGAAGCTTTTCGATTGTCACAATTGACGTTGATTTTTGATTGTAATAGCGATCAGAATCTCTATTTTCGATAGATTTTAGATGCTCGTTAATCTTTCCATAGAGCATGAGTTCTTCCAAAAGATCCCTATTGACGGCGTAAACAAATAGTCCTCGTGAAAGACGACCGTCTTGATATTGATTTACTAATTTTTGCCGTGTCATGTTCTGTAGTTTCCCAAAGTTAACTTGAGCCTGAGCAGTCATCGATAAACCTAAAAGAATAATAAAAATAGATAGTAATTTCATTTGAACCCCACTGTTGTTGTTGTCTTGAAACTACAATACGAATTTCTGGAACCATCTATTGTCGCGTGCAAAATTGAAACACTCGATAGATCCTTCTTTTTAATAGCTACAGTGTTTCTTTTTGCCGACTGATAAGGCTGAGGAGCTTTGATGCGGAGCCGCGAACTCAGGACAGCCTCTACCTAGAAAGAGTGTTCACAGTTTTTTTTTTCGCGTTTGAGAGGGTTAGGAGTATTTGGATTTAAGAGTTCTTCAGCAGAACTTGGAGTTTCACTTCGTAAAACCCTTCGATTGTGAATGGCATTGTCGAGGTACGAATCAAATCCCTCTAAAAATCGAGGGACACCCACGGTATCTAGGTCATTGTTTTCACCGTGGTTATTCCAGTCACTGACATTCATTATGTGAGCAGGCTCTCCGCCATTTTTGACCCATGTATCGATAACATAAAAATTTCCTGTGCTCTTGTGGCGAATGAGAACTCCAAAATGGTCGGAGTAAGGCTGTTTATACCATTTCCCTCCGAGAGTTCTTTCTTTAAAACGATGGGCAAAGCGGAAGTCCACGATTTCAAACTCTCGAATCAGCCCTTTTTTCATTAAATGAAAAACAAAGAACATGGTCGTCATGGCTTCGTCCGTGCAAACGAACCGTTTGCTGTTTCTGTGAGTTCCACCCAAGTAATCATTATAGATGTCGATTGCAAACTGTGGGATATTTCCTTCCCATCCGCCCATGTCTTCTCTAAGGATTTCAAACTCATTTTCGAAGTAACGAGTTGCCAGGCGCAGAGCCGAAAGTTCATGGATCGCTCGATGGGAAAGGCCTATTTGGCGATCACTACGGTCCACGTTATCATCGACAGGAATTGTAAAGTCCTCACTAAAGAGAGTTTCTATACGTTCCATGGTGGATGTTTTCATGTTTTGGGGATTGACCACAGGGTGAAAGGCTCCCGCTTTAATATGAAAAGTAGCCGCAATATTCTCTGACGATTTCATTTCTGAATAAACTTCAGAAGCGAGCCGTCGGAGATCAGAAAATTGAATTCTTTCAATGCGGCCCGCTTCCATTATTGCTGCTAACTTTCTAAATGTTTGTCCTGCATGGTCCGAGCGAGCATGAAAAATTTGAAGTGGAGCACTGGACCGAACATTGACTTCCCGGACGGTCAGTAGTTCTTGGGCGATGTCTTTACAGTCTGAAGCGGTTAGAGGCCTTAGAAAGTAAAGGGGACTGAGGATTTCACTGAGTCCTTCTGCCGTAAATTGAAAAAGTTCCGCTGTATTGAAACGACTACGTAATAAATTTTTAAGCCGAGTTAACTGGATGCTGGTCGGACTGGGATCGCGAAACTCTGTTTGAACCTGAACTCCCGAGTCGGTTCGGCTGACCCAATGAATTTTTAATTCACCTTCGCTGTTTGAACTAGGAACGCCATAGCGAATGGTTCCATTTGGATCTCGATGGTGAACAATTCTTTGATCAAGGGCCCGCTCCTCGATACTCTCCGAATCAGCATAATATTCGATACTTTTTAAAATGAGAAAGAGATTAACGGTCAAGAGTCGCTCGTCCATAGGCCCAAAGATCTGTGCAATTTCGATCAAGTGGTTACGAGCAATGCTCTCGATGTCTCCAGAATTTAACTGCTCAAAGATTCGCTCGTATCGAGGCTTTGTGATGGCATGGGATTGAATTTGTAAATAATTTGTTCCGGTCACCACAGGTAAGTAGGCACTCACAGAATCAGTGATTTTCTGCCAGTATATGCGAGTCGCAAGGTGAATTAAATCGACTCTTTTGAGTCGATGGGGGGCTCCTAGTAGTGAAACATAATTTTTCATCTTTCGGTAAACACCTGCGGCTTCATTGGATCCTGCGTGAGCCAGGGCATGATGGAGACTTAATCCGTCGTCAACCTCTATGGGACTGTTCGCATCCTGTGCCAGGCGTTCAAAGCTCTCAGCACTCCAGTACTCCGTTAAAAACCGGGCGGGGATAATGCGACTGTAGCCGAGGTCGGTAAGGTGGAGGAGTTCTTTGGCGTTTAAGTTTGATCGAAGAAAATTCTCCAATTCGGAATATTTTTGCCCGTGAGCTTTAGGCAAAATGGCGAGAGTGAGTGACAGTATGAGCGCGAATACAACTTGAACTTTTCCCATTTTCAAAGCTTCTCCAGGTACCTTTCTTCTGAGCATTGAGTTGATGAGACTCAGAAAACTCCTGAGACTAGTTTTCAATATTTGTACCGAACAAGGAGTGTCCAATTTGCATTTCAGGGAGAGTATAATACTTGAAAAAAAATAGCTGGGTCCGAAGACCCAGCTGAGTGTTGAAGGAAGTGCGAGAAGGGTTTAACGAAGGTTCCTCAATTAAACTCTTCTCTGTTATGGATGGCTGGTTAGACCATCCGGGTGTTCTAAAATTATTTCTTTTTAATAGGATCGCCAGAAGCTTTATTGCCGAGAAGAGTGTTCTCGTTTTCTTTGCGATCGTCGGTGAAGTCTACAGTGGCGCGAACTCCAAATTGAGCACCATCTTCGCGGCCATCTTCGTACATATTGTAACGAACTTCAGGTCCAATCGTGAGGTGATCAGTTAATTTCAAGTTGTAGCCAAGTCCAATTGAATGGAAGGCACTGTCGATGTAATTGTATTCAACAACAGCTTGTCCAGGTCCAATTTTTCTACCGGCACCAAGAGTGACAGCAAAGTCAGCATCCGGATAATCGGCGTGGTTCACCATTCCGATACCTTCGACATAAGCAATCCAAGTTCCATCGTCATAGACAGCACCAACTGAAACTGTGTGCTCATCTTCACCACCGGCACCAGCGCTTCCGCGATACTTGTAAGAGGCAGAAGCCTTAACAACTTCAGAGAGTTGCTTGTTCACACGAACTGACATGCCCTCGATATCACCGATTTCGAGATCGTCACGACCCGTTTCGAATACTGAAACCTCTGCCGAATCGATGAGACCAAAAAAGTTATATCCGAGCTTCATAGTTAAACCGAATACACCTTTTTCACGAATGATGTTTTTTGTTCCATCTTCGTCAAAAGGCATTAAAGTTTTTTGTAGTCCCACAGGGATTTCCTGCTTACCGACAACGAAAGCCACAGGTTGACCTGCAACATTTCTGATTTCAACATAAGCTTCTTCTATAAAAGAATCTAAATCGAAAGTAGAACTGACGTCCGTACCACTCGTACGAAGTGCTCTTTCGAGTTCTGTCTTTAAGACAAACTTTATGTTTTTGGTGATCTGAGCCGTCATAATAACTTCGACATCCGAAGTACTGAGACTTTCTTTAAGATCTCCGCTAGAGTCCTCGGCCCATTTAGCGTCAGCACTACCGCGTGCTTCGACTGTAAGCCAGCTTGTGTCCATATCAGCTTGAGCAGATAGTGTGCACGCAAGCACTGATGATGCCATCATTGATTTGATGAGACGTAACTTTACCATTAACAACCTCCCGTAGAATTGTTGAGTTTGGGCAGGTCCCCCTACCTTTGTTAATTTTGCTAAGTGAAGTCACCTTTGGTATGACCCCTTCCCCCTTAACTTTTCAAGGCTTTTACTAACAGGATTCGTACCAAAGTATTTTGGCAGGGGTGCGTCCTGAATCCTTTTCAAAGGTCATCGCGTTAAGAATGTGAATTTACGAGGGGAGCGCTAGAATATTTCTTTTTCTCTTTAGAGTCGGACTCTTTTATTTTTACAGGGTTTCAATGGGAGGGACCAAAAGCGACACTTTAAAAAACGTGATGCCAAAAACATTCAAGAAATGCGGCGCGTTTTTATCTGCCTATGATGGCTGTACCTTTATCTCTTTTTAGATTAAGTTTGCTTCATGTCCATTCAAGAAAAACAGAGCCAATTGGTTGAAGAATTTTCACATCTCAAGACTTGGGAAGATCGCTATAAGCGCATCATAGAAATGGGAAAAGATTTAGAGAAACTTCCTGAAGAATTCTATGACGAGAAGTTAAAGGTCAAAGGCTGCACCTCACAGGTTTGGCTTCACGCCAGCCTCGACGATAACAAGAATGTGGTTCTCCAGGCCGATTCCGATGCTATGATTGTTAAAGGCCTAGTTTCGTTACTTTTAAAGGTTTATTCTGGGGCGAAGCCCGATGAAATTTTGGCCTCTCCGCCCCATTTTATGAAAGAATTGGGCCTCGATTCCCATCTTTCACCCAGTCGGGCCAATGGGTTTGCCTCCATGGTGAAGCAGATCATGATGTATGCCTTAGCTCTCAAGCAAATTAGCTAGTTTTTATAATCTAGGTTATAATGGCCCTGAAGCCTAGGGGTTAGAATAAACTATGGAATTTGGTGAGTTTTTCACAAGCAATGAAGCCAGTTTACGCCTTGGATTTTTCTTTGGCAGCTTTCTGCTTTTTATGTCGATAGAGTTAATCAAGCCTTTTCGGCACTTCAAAGAGAGTCGAAGTTCAAGATGGACTTCAAATCTCGTTCTAACTTTTGGAAATACATTACTTTTGAGGCTTATTTTTCCGGCCTCGGCCGTGGGCTTTGCCCTGTTGGCAGAAACACAAGGTTTCGGTCTCTTTCACTGGATTGAGGTTCCCTACCTAGTGGCCTTAGTTGCCAGTTTATTATTGCTCGATATGGGGATTTATTTTCAACACAGAATTTTTCACAGAGTGCCAGTCCTTTGGCGCCTCCACCGGGTTCATCATTCTGATCCTGGATTTGATATTACGACAGGGGCTCGCTTTCACCCCATAGAGATTTTGTTGTCGATGGGCGTGAAGTTTTTAATGATTATGGCGATAGGTGCATCGGCGGAATCCGTTATTCTTTTCGAAATCATTCTCAGTACCAGTGCCAATTTTAACCATACAAACATGAGTTTGCCCACGATTCTCGAAAAACCAATCCGCTGGATTCTCGTGACCCCAGATATGCACCGTATTCACCACTCCCAAGTTGTGAGAGAAACCGATAGCAATTTTGCCTTTTGTTTTTCGTTTTGGGATCGAGTTTTTGGCACCTACGTGGCCGAACCTAAAAAAGGCCAAGGCGGTCTCGATATAGGCCTCAAGGAGTACCCCGGGAAAGAGGGGGTGAATCTTTTGAAACTCCTTAAAAATCCCTTTACTTAAACGCAAAAAAGCCACCCATAGTGGCTTTTAAAAGTAATCGAGCTGTTATTGATGAGATGACTTCGCTTGATTTAGTCAAAATTCAAAGAAGCGTGAATGCGGTATGTGTCTTCGTTATCATCGAGTGCTTCGATGAATTCCAAAGCTTCTTTTCTCTGTTCATCATTCACTTCGGTCACATTCTTTGGCTTATAAGAAAGTTCGGCCTTTTCTAAATTCCAACCTCTTGCGGTCAAAGCCTCTTGAATGTTGTTGAGCTCGTCGGGAGCCCCATAGAATCCCCAGGCCCCTTCGCCGTCTTCAAAGACTTCATCGCAGCCGGCTTCAATGGCCTCTTCTTCGGGGTCAAACTCTTTGCCTTCAAGACTTCCCGAAAGGTAACAAACGCGATCAAACATCCAGCCGACACTACCTTGGTTGCCGATTTGCCCATTGTGTTTTTTAAATACAAAGCGAATATCCGATGCTGTGCGATTACGGTTATCGGTTTGGCATTCAACGATGACGGCTACCTGGTGTGGGCCGTAGCCTTCATAGACGACCTCTTCAATTTCACCGCCGTCGAGATCTCCGGAACCTTTTTTAATGGCTCTTTCGATCGTGTCCTTAGTGACGCTTTCTTTTTTTGCCGCAGAAATAGCTAATCGAAGTCGCGAGTTGGAATCGGGATCGGGACCACCGAGTTTGGTGGCCACGGTGATTTCCTTGGCGAGTTTTGAAATCAATGCCCCCTTAGCGTTGGCATTGGCGAGTTTTCCATCTTTTTTCCATTGCTTACCCATGGGTGACAAATTAAATAAAAGCCTGGGCCTTGTCACGCCCGCGAAAGGGGCATGGGGTAAATTTCGCTATGCAAAATAATGATATTGAGGGAGCGCAGAACCTCGCTCGCTTCATACAGGGTCCATCGACTCGCGATAAGATCGCTAGGGCAGGGGAAGTTTGCCATTTTCTTCTCGATGGAGGTCAGTTGCAGGTTCCCGAAATGCCCGGTCGAGATGTGGAAATTTGCCTGCCCTCTGAGCTTCCAGCCAAAAAGGGTTTTTCGCAAAAAGAAGCTCAAGCCCGCCTCCTTCACGACTTAGCGAGTATTGAACTTCAGGCCTATGAGCTGGCGCTAAGAACCTTGAGTGAGTTTCCGGAAGCCCCGCGGGCTTTTCGCGAGCGGCTGGTTGAGATTGCCCTCGATGAAGCCAGGCATTTGAATTCGTGTTTAGATTCAATGGAGAGTCTTGGTTTTACCTGGGGGAATTGGGCGGTGCATTGTGGTCTTTGGCAAGCGACCTCCAGTGAGAATGACCTTCTTGAGCGAATATTAATTGTTCATCGGTACTTAGAAGGTTCAGGGCTTGATGCTGGCGATACCCTTTTGCGAAAACTACAAAATAACTCCACCCAAAAACAAGTGGATCAAACCTTGCGCATGATTGTGTCTGAAGAGATTGGTCATGTCGATTTTGGGAGTCAGTGGTACCGAAAACTTTGTCGAGAATTTGGGGTCGATGAACAGGACCTTTTTAAGAAGCAAATGGCTTTGATTTATAAAGTCATTCCCCGACGGGAGAAAATCAATCGTCAGGTTCGAAAGAAGGCCGGTTTCAGCGATTTTGAAATCGATGTCCTAGAAGCGGAGCGAGCCAAGCTGATCGGCAAGTAGGTACCAAGCACCTTTTGGGGATGGAGTGCGGCAAGTAGGTACCAATTACCTTTTGGGGATGGGGAGTACCAGTAGGTGCCAGGCACCTAAACGGTTTCGTCGGGTTCCAGGAGGCGCCACTGGCCTTCGGGAAGCTGGCCCAGTTTGAGTTGGCCAATTCGAACGCGCTTAAGGCCAGTCACTTTTGCGCCGACTAATTCAATCATGCGACGAATTTGTCGTTTCTTACCCTCGCGCAAAACCATTTTTAGTTGGTCTTTATTGAGGACTTCAACTTCCGCGCGCTTTAACTTCTTTCCATCGAGTTCTAATCCTTCACGTAGTAAATCGATCTCTTCTTCAGAAAGTTTGCGATCAATACGCACAAGGTACTCTTTTTCGATTTCGGAATTTTCACCGATGATTTTCTTAGCAAGGCGTCCGTCTTGAGTCAGAATCAGTAAGCCCTTGGAATCGATGTCGAGTCGTCCCGCTGGAGCGAGGCCAATACACCTGGAATCTTTCCAGGAATACTTTTCGTCACCAAAGCAGTTTCCAGGGAGAATCAGCTCCATTGCTGCTTTGTATCCATCTTCAGGCTGGGAAGAAACGTAACCAATCGGTTTATTGATAATTATGGTGAGGAGCTTGTCCTGGTGCGCCAAGGCCTGCTCCAGGAGGCGCACAGAATCCCTCCGAGTCACCTTAGTCCCTAATTCATTAATGACCTCACCATTAACCTCAACCAGGCCCTTTTCAATAAACCGGTCCGCTTCGCGCCTTGAACAAAGGCCGCGCTCGGACATGAGTTTTGAGAGGCGAATGCTTTCGTCGAGAAGGAGACTTGGCTGTGAATCCGCAGTTTTACGGACCACGGGCTGAGTCGATTTTTTTGCGCCAGATTGGGGGCCGGGGCGTCTTTTGCTATTTTTTCTCGTTGGGGCCGACTTCTTTGGCGGGGACGATTTCTTCATAGGGCTTCATAGCACCGTTTTTTCCCGACTTGAAGGCTTTACTTCCCGGATCGGGCTGCTACACTCACTTTTGAAAAACTTCTATTTTATCAGGGGGGCTAAAAGTGCTCAAAAAAAGCGTTTTCACGATTTTAGCAATGATGTTGTTTAGCGGTTCGATCCTAGCCGAGACCAAAGTGACTATGGGTGAAGTTAGAGACATGGCGACCGATAAACTCCTTTTTAATTTTAAGTCTGAAACAAAGTTTGAGGGAGAAAATTGGACTTTCACGAGTACCTACACCTATCCCGATGGAACTCCAGCGGTCATTGAGACAGGGGAAGTGAAGGGTAACATGGTTCAATCCTACAAGGTGGACCAAAAGCAAACTGGCGAGAAGGCACAAATTCTTGTTAAAGATGGAAAAATTCTATTTTCTGTCACCGACAAAGATGGAAAAACTAAAACTGACAAAGAAGACATGGATCCACGTCTTATCGTTGGCCCAACTCTTTCAAAAAACCTAATGCTGAATGCCAATTGGGAAAAACTCCTCAAAGGTGACAAAGTGAAGTTTCGCTTTGGAGTTTGGCACCGGAAAGAAACTGTTGGTTTTCGCTTCTTTAAAAATAGAGAGTACGAAGAAAATGGAAAAAAACTCATGAATGTCGTTATGAACCCGACGAGCTGGCTCATTCGCCAATTAGTTGACGATTTGACGATCACTTATGACGTTGAAAAAAAGAGAATGCTTCGAATTAAAGGTCGAGTCGCTCCGAAGATTAAAAAGGGAGACGATTGGAAAGACCTAGATGCCGTTACGACCTATAGTTATCCAGACGAAGCAGGAAGCAATCAAGCGGCGAACTAGCTCTTGTAGTTAAATGTATAGCATCTAAGAATATCGAGGTGATCTTAAGTTGGGCCTATGAAGACTTTTCTTGGCCCAATTTTTTTTTGATTTCACCATCGAGTTCATGGTGATTGACGAAGTGTTCGAGTTGTTCTTGAAAATTGAGATAGTGCTTTTTATCACTTCCTGTAGATATAAGACGTGATTCGAAATGAACTTTAATTTCGGAGCCGAGACTTTCTCGATTTTGAGGAAATATTTGAATCCCATAAAAATAGCCCCAGTGATCCCATCTCGATTTTTCTAGAAAAACTAAATAACCTGGTTCACTATGCCTGAGCCGAATCTTTTTACCTTTAAACTCTGGTTTAAATTCTTCGCGAAGCATTTCTTCGAGTTTGGTGAAAGCCATTGAAGAGTGGAGTAGCACGGGAGTTTTTTTGTCCATCTGTTTTTTGGACATAGGAGGGCGCATTTGGGCAAAAAAGTGTCCCAAACAATAACTGAGCAAAATGAGAATGAAGCCCGCTAAAAGCATAAATCTCCCGATATGTTTATCGGAATTTAAGTAAAGCCCATTTATGAACTAAACGAAGTCCTTTGATATTAACGCGCGGTTCGAGGTCATAGTGTTTCAATTAGAGAAAAATATCCACCCAAATATCCTCTTCTTCATAAAGTCTTAGTTTAACTATTTTCACTTTTAGAGAATCGACTTGAGGTTTTAGTTTGCTGCCTAGATAAAGGGCAATGTTTTCTGTTGTCGGTATAACAGTTTTAAAGTGTGAAACTTCGTGATTGAGATGCTTGTGATCTAATTCACCTATAATGTTTTTAAGAACTTTATCGACATCAATAAGATTCACGACAAGGCCACTGACGGGATCTGGTCGTCCTTGAAGTTCTACTTCAAGGACGTAATTATGTCCGTGTCCATATTCGTTCTCAGAATAGCAGGCACCAAATTTTTTTTCATTTTCTTCTGGGCTCAATTGATCAGACTTATAGAAGTGAGCGCTCGAAAAATAGACCTTTCGCGAAAGGCGTACTTCCTTTTCTGAATTCATTTAGGGATCCTTTGAGGTGAGACTTAAGCCGCCGTCTACGTTGAGAATAGCTCCGGTCGTCCACGAGTTATTGGGATTGAGAAAGTAAGAGACCGCTCCGGCAATGTCTTCGGCTTGACCCATCCGAGACAGGGGATGCATTCCATGGAGGGCCGCTTTTAGCTGTAGTGAGCCCGAATCGTCTTTTTGATGGAAATCGTGGATCGGTGTGTCCACAAGACCAGGAGCAACGGAATTGACTCTAATATTAAAAGCTCCTCCTTCGAGGGCGAGACATTTTGTGAAGTTATCGAGAGCTGCCTTTAAAGCCGAATAGGCTGAAGTTCCCGCCACTGGAGTTTGTCCGAGATTTGAAGAAATATTTACGATGCGACCCTCTCGATTTTTTTGAAAGTGGGGCCACAGGGCTCGGGTCAAGTTAACGGGCCCCATTAGGTTGACCTGAAACAAAAGGTCCCAGTCATCCTGATCGTCACCAAAGGGAGAGCGAAGAAATTGTCCGGCGTTATTAACGAGGCCAATAACTTGGTTTTCGCTGTGATCTTGAATCCACGACTTGACTGTGTCTGTTACTATTTGACTTCCTAGGGAGAGATCCAGTTCGAGGCATTCAGATGGCCTATTGATTTCTGTTGCTGTTTCTTGGAGTTTGTTGAGGCGACGTCCAATGAGTACCAAGTCATAGCCGTCCGCACTCAATTTTTTAGCGATGGCTTTACCTATGCCGCTACCTGCTCCGGTCAAAAACACTGTTTCTTTCATGCTAAGGCTTTTCCTTTTTCGTGGGGTCGAAGCGCAGATCAGTCAGATCGAGCTGATTCATTTCGTTGAGCTTCCAGCCGGTGAAGCGTGGATCTACGAGAAGACTAAAATGGATTTCGCCCATGGGAATCAGCAGGTGATTGTCGATAAGAATTTCGACGGCTTGTCGACAGAGTTTTTTTTGTTTTTTGCTGCTTCGCTCGAGATCGAGTTTCGAAATAATTTCTTCGTAGTCTTCGTTATTGAGTCGAATAAAATTTTCTGAACCTTTCTTAGAAAAGGTTTCTAGAGCGGCCAGGCAGGTCGGACGATCCAAGCCAACACCTTTTCTAAAGAGGTCAGGTGGAGAGTTTGCCAGTTGATAGAGATAAACTCCTTGCTCGGTTGGGTCGAGAATTGTTTTCAAACCTAAGTTTTTGAGCCACTGATCTTGAATCCACTCCATCCCTCTACGGACGTCCTCTCCTCCCATTTTAGAAAAACCAAACTTGAGGCCCTTAAGTGAGGTGCCCTTTTTGTATTGAGCAAAGGCTTCTTTGGCGGCTTTTAATTGGAATTTGTGACACGGGACTTTATCCATGTAACGGGCCGGTATACTCGGGCACCCGGGTCTGCCTAGGGCACTGTAGAGATCTTTTAACTCTTGGTAGTTCAGGGCTAAACTCATGGCCTTACGCAGTTGAGGGCGGTTCATAAGTCTTGGGCCAAAACCAATATAATCAAAACGGGCCACGGGTAACTGTAAAAACTCAGGACTTTTTTTATAAGTATCAATGAGTCCACTGGGAAGTCTTCGAAGGAATTTAAGTTTGCCGCTTTTGTAAAAGCGAAGGGCTGTTTTGTCGTCTTCGATAAAATAGACATCGACATTGGGTCGATTCTTGTTGCCAAAGGGGTAGTAGGGATTTGCCTCAAGTGTGAGTTTCTGCCCGGGCACCCAATTTTTAACTCGATAAGGGCCGTTGACGGGTAAAGTCTTGAGGTCCTTCGTTTGAATGGTTTTTAGGTTTCTTCGCGGGATAATGGCATTAGAACTCAGTTTATGAATAAACTCTCGGTCCTTTTCTGCAAATTCAAAAATGAGTTGATCACTCTGGGGGCTGCTGACACCGAGCTGACCTGGGGCGAGCTTCTTTGTATAGATTTCTTTGGCGTTTTTAAGGCGAAATAAAAGATTCGCCCTTGGGGCAATGGTTTCAGGATTGATAAGATGATGAAAACCGCGAATGTATTCTTCTGCGGTGACAGATTTTCCATCGCTCCATCGAATGTTACTGTTTAAGCGACATAGTAGTTTTTTGGGATTGATCCAGTTGCAGGACTTAGCCCCCTCGGGGATCAAGCCCCGTTCGTTGTCGTAACGATAAAGACCCCGATGAATATTTGAAAAAAAGTAGCTCGAGGCAGAGCTTCGGTAGAGAGCTGGGTCCAATTTATGGGGTTCTTGCATGAGGTGGAACGAGAAGCTCGTATCCGCCTTCTGCTTGGCCTTCAATGGAATTGAAACCACCAGGAGCGGGGAACTAATAATAAGGGCTGAGAAGAGGTGGACGGCTATTTTCAACATAGAATAGGATATAAAACATGTATCATTTCGATACAATTTAATATTGGTCTTCGTTACTTCAGTTTGACCTCAGAAGCTCACTGAAAAAAAAACAAGAATGAGACAAAATAGGCTTCAGTCTCGTGAAATAGGGTCGATAAGTCTATATATGGGGCAGGATTCGTCTAAGAAAAAGAATAAGAAGCTAAATATGAATAAAGATTTGCACTTAACTTTAATGATGATGCTTGCAGGAGTCTGCTTAATCTCCTTCCAAAACTGTGGGGGAGCTTCTGAAGGGATTGGTCTTTCACAGAAAAGGACGACCGGTACTTCGAGCAACCAAGATGCCTCATGTCTTGTGGACAAGCAATGCTACAAAGACAAGAATGCAATTTCTATTAGTATCGCTAACAGTAGTATCGATGTTCCCACTGGAAATAATGTAATTGATGTTTCTGGCTTTTGCGATGCCGGCAATTATGATTTAAACAGAATCACATATACGCTTCTTACGGCCACAGGTGCCGTTCACCTTGGCGAAACCGATGCCACCAGTAACTGTAATGACATTGGTCGATTTTGGATTCAGGTTAATGTGGGAAGCATGAATCTCGACACCCAAGACTATCAAATTCGAGTGAAAATATACGGCGTCGACCAAAGTAATTTGGGGCAAGCGATCGACAATCCCACGGGTACCAATGTTTCAACCCAACTCATTTCGAGAATGAATTAGATCTTAGTTAGCCTTTTTCTCTTCAATAATTGAATCGAGCATTCGCTCCCAGCCCAAGAGTTCTGTATTCTGTGTTACAGAGTGATTAACACGGGGGAGTGGGTACTTGCGCAAAGCTGTGGGCTTCTTATGGGCAGGGAGATCTGAATCCACCATGGCCTTTATGGTGCTAGAAAACTGAGAAAACTGGGTGATCCCATAATTGGTTTTTACATCGCTCAGAGACTGCATCACGCCAAAGGCTTTTTGCGGATAAATGGTTTCTCGAGCGATGCCCACGAGAATTTCTCGAAGATTGGACTTGTTTTTTGGCAGAATAAATTGCCAGTCTTCTTTGGCAGAGAGCTGGGTGTTCTCAGCAGAGAGGATCGCGACGACTTCTTCTGCGGGGCTTTCGATGTTAAAGCCCTCCTTGATCTGTATGCGTTCAAGGGCTTCCCGTAGGGGCTTTCTTGCGAAATCGGGTTGGGATAGGTTGAGCCACTTTTCTTCGAGCTGCTCGGCTTGGAGAAGAAAATCGAGGAGGCTCTTCGAATGGCGAGGCATGATCAGTTGGTGGTCCTTGTCCAGCTGACCGTAAAGATCCTTCCAGCTAAAATCAGTTCCCAGTTTTTTCTCCTCAAGAAATTTCTTTTGTACGTAGACACCCTCCAAATACCAAAAGAAGGGGATCGTATACTGCATTTCTGGGTCAACGGGGTTCCATGTAAAGTCAGAGTGGAGACTCTCGATGAGTTTATTTTTTTCAGGTGGCAAATCCGTAAAAATATCACCGAGTCCCGCAAATGTGACCTGGTCTGAAATTGCAAATATCAGATCATAGCTTTGGGTCGAATCTTTGAGTCGGTAGAGAAGGTCTTTAGGGCTCTCGGCTTCAATCAAATTGAGGCCGATTTCATTTTGCCGTTCGATGCGACGTTGGGTCGGCTTGTTAATGAGGCCCTTCGGAAGGAGGACGTTGAGACTTTTACTGTACTGGATGGCTACGGTCTTTTGCGAGCGAAATTCCTTTAATCCCCACCAGAGACCGGTGAGGAAGAATACGGGAACTAAAAGTATGATAAGTCTTCGAGCTAAATCCACAGCCCCTCGATTTTAACAAGAGAGGCTATTGTGTCATCAAAGGAAAATGCCTAGTTGCATTATTCTTTAATCGTTACTGGGTCAAATTTGACGATAATCTCCGCACCGGCAGCAGGAATATAGTCTCCCGAGAAGATGATCGCATTCTTGATTTCGTCGTAGGACCAGCCATTTTCGCTACTCTTCGGAACTTCGACGCCATCAACGATAATCTCGATGGTGCTCTCGACGGGAACTCGCGACATATAGAATTGAGTCGTCAGGGTAATAATACTGGCAGAGATCGCCTCAAGGGTGCCAGCAAAGTCGTCACAAAGACTTCCTTTGACTCCTTCAGTAGCATCCACGAGATCACCCATTCGATAACCAATTTTTCGACCAGGCCAGAGATCTGTGAGTTCAAGGCGACAATCTTCGTCCCAAATTCCGATGGCATTGACACTGTAGTTTTGTCGCCCAGGAGAAGAATTGGTGATGCCATCGAGAAACGATACGTAATCCAAGTGGGAATGGAGATCTGGGTTCGAGTACTGCCCCCCCAGAAAGTTAGAGCCATCGTGTGAAAAATCGTCTTCATCACTGACAATAATTACCGCCAAAAAGGAATCTTCTCGCGGAAAGCCTTCGTCTAAATTGTCTTGGTTTTCGAGGGCTGCTCTCATGCTTTGAAAAACCCGCTCGTCACCGTTTCCACTAATACCCTGGAGGATGTTAGTGATAAAGGTGTCGCTTAAATCGGGTGTATCTTTATTAATAATGGTCACACCCGTGTGCTCAGTAAAATCAGTTCCATCTCGAAATCGCGAATAATCAATTTCAGATTGGAAGTAATCGAGGTAAGCCTCTGAAGTTGTTACGGCGATGTTGAAGTCAAATCCCTTAGTTTGAAATTGCTCTATAAAGGACTGAAAATTATCTGCGACATTTTGTTGGGACGTTTCCATGGAGCCTGAATTATCGATAACCCAAAGAATATCGATTTTTCCGCTGACTTCTTTTGCACTTTGCTCAAAGACATCTTGATCGGGTAATAGTGAGTAACTTGTTTCTTTCTCACCGCATGCGGTAAGAAAACCTAAACTCAATAAATAAATAAGAGAAACAATAATTGTTCTCATGGCGGGGCCCCCTCTTCCTCGACGTACCACTGGACCTATAATATTTATTTTTCATCGCATACATGCCACAGGAACAATAGAATCAGTGTTCTGATCTTAGGATAAAAGTCTAGACTAAAAAAACCAAATTTAGCCTAACTATATGATTATACTAACTATTATTGATACACGGCCCAAAGTCGTGCGCCCTAAGTGTCGGAAATTACAGAAAACTCAAAAAAAAAGCATTTTGTAAAAAAAGTTGTGATGAAAAAAGCTTCGTCACTTTCGTGAAGAAATCTCTCGAGCTTCTCAGTACGACTCAGAAAACTTCGAAAAATTGCAGAAGTTTTGTACAAGCTAATGACAAGCTATTTAAAATAGGGCAATAAAATCCTATGCTTCTCGATCAAATAAATCTCAATCAAATCCGAGTTTTTCAGTCAGTCTATAAAACTCGAAGTATGACCAAGGCCGCTGAAGAGCTCCACCTGACTCAGTCAGGTATTTCTCAGCATATTAAAGCTCTCGAAGAAATCCTTGAAGTGCAGCTATTCGATCGAATCAAACAAAAGCTCGTTCCGACCACTGCGGGTAAACATCTCTACGAGAAAAGCGTACAAAACCTCAATCTTCTCGAGCAGACCCTGTTGGAGGTCACAGCCCACGAAAACGAACTTCGGGGTAATATTATTATTGGTGTGCCTGCCGAGTTTGGATTTAATTTGATCGTACCTAAAATCGTTGAGTTTATGAGTCAATATCCGGAGGTTCGCATTGATTTGCGGGTGGACATGGCGCCAGCCCTCAGCGAAATGATTATTCGCGGAGAACTGGATTTTGCCTTTGTGGATGAGTTTAAGCTCGACGGTCGAATTGCCACGCAAAAGGTTTACGATGAGCGCTTGGAGCTGTGTTACTCGAAAAAGTACCTCAAAAAGCTGCCCGATGAGAAATCACTCAATAAAAAGTTCTTTGAAGGATTGTCCTATATTTCTTATCAAGAGGATGCTCCTGTCCTGCGAATGTGGTTCCAGCAAGTTCTCAAAATCAGAAAGATCAACTTGAATGTGAGAGCTCGTGTGGCTGATGTGACGGGGATCGCTCAATTCGTTCGAAATGGTATCGGTGTGGGAGTTTTACCTTTCCACAAAGTAAGAAAAATGCGTGAGGCGGGGGATGCCATAGAAATCTTTCCCTATAAGTCTAAGCCCATGTTTAACTCCATATCACTTGCCTACCTTGCTGGACGCAGTCAGTCGCCTGCCGTTTCAAACTGTCAGAACTGGTTGAGTAGCGAACTCAAGTC
Source organism: Bdellovibrionia bacterium (assembly GCA_030427805.1). Classification (GTDB taxonomy): domain Bacteria; phylum Bdellovibrionota; class Bdellovibrionia; order Bdellovibrionales; family JAGQZY01; genus JAUHWN01. Next base: position 318,021 of record JAUICP010000005.1, on the reverse strand, counting down.
CCTTCGGCTTTCTTCAGAAGACTGAAGCTTGCCAGATTCCTTTTTAAAAACTAGTTTTTATATAAAGAATTAGGAGTCCATTATGGGTTATATCAGCTTAGTTTCTATTCTATTACTTTTAATCTCTGCCTGTTCTTCAGCTCCTTCCTACAAGGAAGAAACACTCAAAGCACTGGGGCAAATTGAGGTCAATCAGAGCCAATCGCTCACTGAGCTCACCCGGCTTTGTGGGTTGGGGAATCGAGCTGCCTGTGCCCTCAGTAATTCAGATTATGAAATGCCGAGTGCCGAATTTGCTATTGTTCAGGGGGCGACTACAGAGACCCAAACCCAAGTGAGCCTTCTTTCGAAAAACACCGAAAAATTACAGTTTTTTCTAGTGAATCGTGAAAATGGAGAATTGGCAAAACTCAGTCGCTCAGAAGTCAAAACGTGGCCTAAAAGCCCTTGGCAGGTTCATCGTTTGATGTTTTCAGGCTTGGTAGTTGGTCAGGAGTATGCTTTAGCCATTATCGATCATGAATCCCGTTTAAGGGACCTTCGTTTATTAAAGGCCTTTGATCCCAAGAAAAAGACGAGCGATATTTTTGTTGCGAGTTGCATGGATGATAATTTTAAAAAAGCCCAAAACGAAATGTGGACGCAAGTTGAAGAGGACTTAAATGCCGGCAAATTTGAAGTTGCCTTTCTCATTGGAGACAATGTTTACGCTGATAAGGGAATAAATATTATCCCAGGACCAGCTACCGCGGATCAAATGTGGCGTCGTTATGCTGAAACCCTAAATCGCGTGAAATTCTATAAGTTTCGAAAACTGGTGCCGAGCTTTTTTACTTGGGACGATCACGATTATGGATGGAATAATGGAGACTCTAGTTACGCCTATCGAAATGAGGCCCAGAAAATATTTAAGAGTTTTTGGCCTGTTAACGAGATGCCAGGTTTTTATAAAGCAGGCCCGGGTGTTTCCAGTTACGTTGGCTTCGCCGGTCAAAACTTCTTCTTTTTGGATGATCGAAGCTTCAGAAGTGCCAATAATCAAAGCAGTGGTTCTCAGGAACACTTTGGAGAAGAACAGCTCGACTGGCTTTTTAAAGAGATAAAGAGGTCCCCGAGGCCTACGTGGCTTATTAGTGGCGATCAGTTCTTCGGAGCCTATCACCCCTTTGAGTCATTTGAGGGAAATCACCCAAAAGCATTTACTGAATTTAAAAAGAAGATAAAAAAGCTCAGGGTCCCCGTGATATTTGTCTCAGGAGACCGTCATCTGACTGAAGTGATGAAGATTGATAAAAAAGAAGTTGGCTATCAAACCTATGAACTCACTTCGAGTGGTATGCACGCAAAAGTCTATCCAGGATCTTTTCAGAGAGATCCCAATCCCAGGCAGTTAGTCGGTAAGGATGGAACTTTTAATTATATGTATATTAGTAGCAAATCCTTGAATACAAAAAGCATAGATTTCAAAGTTAAGTCGTGGGGGCCAAAAACGGGTGAAAACCCACTTATTTTTGAAAAAGAATTGCGAGTAAAAAAGTAATGCAAATAACTGGACTGATTAACGGAGAAGAAATTCGGCATAGTTCTTCAAAGATTCTTAGAAGCTTTTCTTCGCCAGAAGAATCTCTGGAAGTCTTTTTTTCTGAGCTGGGAGACTTAGTGGCCGCGGTCCAGGCGACTCATAAGGCAAAACGATCCTGGTCCGCCCAGAGTTTTGAGAAAAGAAAGCAAAAGATATTGGCGTTTCAGACGGCGTTGTACGAAAGCTTTGAGTCTGTAAAACGAGCTGAACTCGCTCAGTCGGGACAAGGTGAGCCTTTCATCGATAGTCATCTCGTTGGAGCCAAAAGAGAGTTTGAGCACTTTTTTAAAGAAATCGAAGGACTCGAGGATTATCGGGGAACCCCTACGGGGATATTGGGTGTCATTAGTGATTATGAAAATTGTGGGTTCTGGGCAGTTCATAAGGTATTGATGGGTTTATTAGCTGGTAATGGTGTTTTTGTCCTGGGTGATGGAGATCAAAACCTGACCCTATCGATTCTTCTTCAAGGACTATTTAAGTTTGATGAGAGTTTTAAAGGTTTGGTTCACCTTTTAATAAGTGAGAGCCGCGAGTTGCGCGATTTTGTGGTTCGACATCCTGCCGTGACTTCGCTTGTGGTGAAGACCCCTCTTGCCGAAGTCAAACACTTCAAGAGTATTTTGTCTGACAGTTTTAAGAAAGTGAGTTTCGAATCAGATGGCCGTGGAGTCGCCCTGGTCCTTGACGATATTACCGAAGGTCACTGCGACCTGCTGGCTGAAGGTATTCTAAATTTTGAATTTTACTCTCGAACACGGCCCAGTCGGATTTTTGTAGTTGAAAAAATAATTGATCAATTTGAAGACTGGTTGAAAACTTCTCTTCTGAAAAAATCACAGCAAATGAGTATGAGTGATCGTGGCAGGGAGGAACTGTTTTTAGGGGCTTGGCAAAAGAGTCTAAAAGAAGAAGGGCGTGAATTACTCGCTCCTGAAAAGTACTCTGATCAAAAGGGACTTTCTTTTGGACCGGCGATTATTCACGAGTTACCCAATTGTGCTGAAATTCAGCAAGAGTCTGTGGTGGGCCCCTATGTGAGTCTTTCTCGTGTTAAGTACCCTGCTGAGGCAATTAAGTTTGCAAATACTACGGGACTTGGGAGCTTTGGCTCGATCTGGACGCAAAGTGAAGATCGATTTAGAAAACTCTCAAATGGCCTGCAGGTGCCATTTGTTCAACATAATAATTGGCGCGCGTTACGCTTACGCCAAGAACTGTTTAGCTTTAAAACTTCTTTTTGGTCCAATGGATCATCGGTTTTAGACTTATGTAGTTATGCAAGTTACGGGGGAGAAGATAATGTTCATTCGTCTCATTAAATTGGTATTACTCACTTCAATTCTGTTTTCAATTTCATGCGGTAAAGAAAAGGCAAGATCTCCGATCGAAGGCACTAAAAATGGTTGGCGAAATAATCAGCCTGTTCGATTTTCTAAAGCTGGCAATCAGGATAGTATTGAAAATCGTGTGAGTTTTCGCTTAAGGGATAACTTCGCACTTTCGACTCTTCCTATATTGTTGACGAATAAGGGAGAAATCACTCTTGAATCACTAGAGACAAAGCACGATGACTGTGCTGTTGACCCCATCGTAGAGATGAATTTAGTGAGCGTCATTGGCGATAAGATTCAAAAAAGACAGTTGCTTGTTCCTGGCGGAGTTGTTGCCTTCGAGCTCATGGATAAAGCTGAGTATGGGATTCAGTTCTTTGTCTTTAACGAAGGTGCCTGTGGAGAAGTCGAACTGGAGTACAGTTTGCGTTTCACGGAAGGCAAATGATTAAAACCTGAGCAAAAAATCAAGTTTAAAGTGTGTTTTGTCTTTTTTAGAGATTTTGTCCGGCAATTTTCTCCATATCTCAAAAGTCCTTTGTCAGAAGAATCAATTCGACCGATAATTAACTATCATGAATTGTTTTGTTTTTCCGCTACCTAATGCTGTCTTTTTTCCGAATACGACGAAACCTCTCAATATTTTTGAGCCAAGGTATATTCAAATGGTTAAAGACTCCCTGGCCACTCAGACACCGATCGCCTTGGCTTTTGCCGACAGTATGATTGAAGACCAAATTGAGCCGGGTCAACCCTTGTACTTTTGTAAGCCAGTTGCAGGTATTGGTTACCCCCATGTCATCGAAGAGCGGCCCGATGGCTCAATGGTTATTTTACTCGATGGCCAAGGCAAGGTCGTTTTAGAAGACGTTCAGGCGAGTGAAAAACCATACATCGTCTGTAAGGCTCGGCCTGTCGATGAAAAATCAGACATCGCTGAAGCTTCGGAGCCGGCTTTAAAAAACCTTACTAAAATTCTATTTCAATGGATCGAAAAAAATGTTGGAAATAAAGAACAGCGAAGTAAGTTTACGGAGAGTATAAAGAAGCCCGAAGAAATTGTCGGTTTTTTTGGTTCATTTTTAGTGGCAGACTCCGACATTCAGCAACTTCTTCTCGAAATCGATGACATCAATGAAAAATTGAAAGTCATGAATACCCTCATACAATCTGGCCAGGTCATTCATTAAGTAATCCCAGTGCCATTTTGGAACTACTTGAAATCATTAGAAAATTTGACACAAAGGGGCGGCGTGAGTCAGCATTTTTCCGTCTCTGTCATGGACTCCGTCCACTCATTTTCTCGTGACGTCGGCATGCTCACTGCAATAGGTGACAATCACAATTACAAGTAAAGCTCGGGCTGGGAATTTAAGGCATGAGAAGTATTGGGTAGCTTTGGCAAAAAGCGAAAGGCGGTCTGGGGAGACCGCCTTTAATTTTCTCTCTTAAATAGGAATCTTCACGTCGATTCCATCATCCTTACCACCAGATCCATCATTCGGATCCGTTGGAGCCGGAACGGGGCGCGGTTCGTTCCGCGGAGGTCGTGTCCGACAGTTACTTCGCGTCGATCCTAATAAAGTCATTTCAGCAATTCCACCGGGTTTGATATAGGCCTGGTCAACACAACTCTCCCAGTAGTTGTAGTGCACGCTATAGTGAGGAAACAGAGAGACACTATAAAAATCTAACTGAAAGGTCGGAGACCCACTTACAGTTTGAAAGCTTCCGAGGGTATCTTTGCCCGGTCTAAGGCTATTGAAATTTGGAGATGGAAAGATACAAGAGCGACCGCGTCCCTGATAGTGCTTATCAGCGATACCTTCTAGCTGGCTGACTTTATTGGTTCCTTCGAGCTGAAGGATTTGAAAGCCTGGCTGCATATCAAACAAGATGATTCGATTGGCATAACCCGGTAAAAATCGAGCGGTTACAAACTCGCGTCCACAGTCTTGATAAAGGTGGCCTTGGCCGAATCGAGCCTTGAATGTGGCTTTTTTAGCATTAACATCCCAGTGGATCCACAGGAGTTGACGGTCTGGTCGGTTATTGGGGTCTTCAACGTAAATCAAAGCTTCCAGTTTGCCATCATCTTGAAAACTATTGTCGTTAATATCAAGAAAGTTCACAAGGCGAGGATAGTAGGCGTACTGATCCTTTTTCCAATTGGAACAAATGCCCAGGGCCTGACCAGAGTCAAAGCTGAGGGCAAACGTATTAGGATCAAGTGAAGCCATGTTTGAATGGAGTTCGAGATGATCAGGGCAATTCGGACCTTCCGCGAAATAGAAGGTATAAATATCGTAGTTGTTTTGAATGAAACTCGATTCACCTCTCAGTTCATCGGCCCTAAAAAAGAGTCCTCCAGGAAGAGACTTATGAACCTTTCCTACCACTTCAAACTGCTCATTTTCCATGGACTTTAAAAAGTAGTATTCCGCACTCGATGTACAGCTGAGGACGTAATCCATTGAAAATTGCAGAAGGCCAACGGGTGGTTTATAGAGTTTAAAACTATCGCCTGCCTTGGGGCAGAGATTTGTTTGGATGCGATCTCCCTGATCATAGCCATAGCTGAGGCTTGAAAAAAGAAGAGTAAATAATGGGATTAAAATCCATCGAGTCATAATTCCCCCAGGAAAGGTCGTGTTATTGATTCCCTTTGATTTTTAAATAATTTCTAAGTTCATTGGAGCGGCTCGGACGCCATATTTTTTGATCAAGATAAAAGTGATGTCCGATTATTCCGAAAAAGGCGATGTAGGCCCATTCACTCATGGTCACTCCAGCCCAAGAACCACTAGGGCTTGGCCAGTCTCCTACATTCCATGTTATAAAAGAAAAAACTAAACCTAAGATCAAAGCAAATGCCAGGTAGGTAAAGGTATTTGAACCGATAAAACCTGCAAGGCCAAACTTCTTTTTTTGATCTGTTTTGTAGCGTCGATTACCGTAGTACCAAACAATGGCGTGGTACTGAATATTGTGAAAAAGCGAATTCATTATGGCTATGAGCATAAGTGTCTCGCCACCACTTAGGTTTTGAACGAAGTGATCTTGGGGGGCGATAAAATAGAACATGGTCGAATAAAAAAACCAGCAGACAAAAATGTAGTAAAGGCTCACGAGACTTTGCTTGCCCACGTATTTAACAGCTCCCCATGTAAGAACAATCAAATAGGCAAAAACGCCAATGCTAAAGTAAAGAGGTAGGCTCTCTATCAAGAATCCAAGACTTGGATTTATTTCTGAGGCCCCAGCCAGACCGAATGCGCTTTGAATCTTAAAATTTAGCAAGAAGTAAACCTGTGCCGCGCCAACGGCCAGGTAAAGGCTTCGAGTCATTTTTAATTTCAATTCGTCTGGAAGCTCAGCCTTTTTCGAGTAAATGGATAAAAAACCGAAGTGCTGTCTTGCATTGTGGTAAAGTGACCAGACAAAGATAAAAAATCCGTAGAGAAGGGCAAAGTCGATATGAGACTGGCTCTGGTTGAGCCCAATAGCTATGCCGGGCAATAGGAAGAAGATAAGACTACCAAAGAGAAGTGTTTTGTTTTTACTGCGATACTCAGGGTCGACGTAGGTTCGCGAAAAAGTGGCCCAGAAATGAGAGCCTTCAAAACCAATAATCCAAATCCAAAAGAAAATCGGTAAAAATTCTGGAAATTGAAAGCTTGCGGCCGCGACGAGGAGAGTGAAAAAAGCTCCGCCCGAGACGAAAAGTAAATCGAAAAGCGGGTTTTTAATCCACAATTTACTGTCGAAGAGGTCGGTTGCGACGGATGTATGACTTGCTGTTTGAGTCTGACTTTGGCTGGCCATTTTTCCCTCCCTTTAAAATGACGGATCTAGTCTATGTGACACTTTAAATCAGTCAAGAAACTTGGCCTTTTGCGCCTAGTTATGATTGAATAAACGCCTATAACAAAGGGCAGCTATTGGCTTCGGACAAAGTAACTACAGACTATTTTCAGCAGGCAGAGACCATGAAAAAACGCTTGGATGAAGTGAGTCCGAGTATGTGCCTTGCCAAATGGCTCCAGGTGAGTATGCATTTGACGAATGGCTTAACTCAATCCTGCTATCATCCTCCGACCCATAAAATTGACCTCGAAGAGCTAGAGAAAAATCCAAAAGCTCTTCACAATACGAGTCAGAAAAAAACTGAGCGTAAGATGATGCGCGAAGGCTTGAGACCTAAGGGCTGTGAATACTGTTGGAAAATTGAAGACGCCCCTGGAGAGCATATGAGTGATCGCCACTATCGAAGTGGTGAGCCCTGGGCTCGTGGGGCATTTGAAGAAGTCGTAGGGCATCCCTATGACTACGACGTAAATCCTCGATATGTTGAAGTCAATTTTAATCAAAGTTGTAACCTGGCTTGTGCCTACTGTTCGCCGCACTTGTCAACGACGTGGGAAAAGGAAATTCAAAAGTTTGGTGAGTATCCCACTTTGATTCCGCACAATAGTATCGAAGCTCTTGAAAAACAGGGTTTGATGCCTATAAAGCACAAAAAAGATAATCCTTACCTCAAAGCCTTTTGGCAGTACTGGCCCGAACTCTACAAGGATTTGAAGGTTTTTCGCATGACGGGCGGGGAGCCCCTTCTCGATCCCAATACCTACAAGGTTCTCGATTACATTAAGGACCATCCTCGAGATGACTTAGAGTTAGCTATTACTTCAAATATGTGTGCCCACGATGACCTTTTTGATAAGTTTCTGAGCTCTATGAAAGACATTGTCGGAAAGAAAAAACTAAAACGCTTTATGTTGTTTCCGAGCGTCGATACCTGGGGCGAACAAGCGGCCTATATTCGCTATGGGATGGATTGGGAAAAGTTTTGGGGTAACGTCAACCGCTACTTGGATGAAGTTGAGGATGGATTGATTACTTTTATTGTGACCATGAATCTGCTGTCTGTACCTCAGCTTAAGAGATTTATGGAGGGGGTGGTTGAGCTACAAAAGAGGCACAACAAACACTTTCATAGGGTCTTTTTCGATGTTCCTTTCTTGCGATATCCCGCTTGGCTGTCATTACAGAACTTAGATGATCGCTATTACCATTACCTAGAAGAAACGATTGAGTACATGAAGGCTCACCCGGAGACCAATGACAACTACTTGGGGTTTAGGGACTTCTGGATCGCGAAGATGGAACGCGTTCTTTCTTGGACGAAAGAGGGCGTCGGCAATGAGGAAGAGCTTCACAAGCGCAAAGTCGACTTTTATCGATTCTTTTCTGAATACGACTACCGACGAAACGTCAATTTCCTCGAAGTTTTTCCGGAGTTTAAAGACTACTGGCAGGAGTGCGAAGAATTGTCACTCAAACACGGTTAGGGGACGCCAGTAAACCACACCGGAAAGTGATCTGAGGGGTTTTTACTTCGTTGGTCATAACTATTTGGTAGGGGAATAACTCGACCACTTTTGTCCTTATAGCGGTAAATACCGGCCTCGATAATGCGACTTAATGAACCACTAATGAGAATACCATCGAGCTGAGAAAAAACCGTGGGACCTGAGCTTGGATGATAGGTGTGGGTCACTCGCTGATCTTCGGGAACCGTTTTTTCTGCCAGTTCAAAAACATCGTCAAATTCTTCAAGTAACATTCTGGCATCGGGATCTTTTCTGAGATCAGTATTTAAATCTCCGCCTAAAATGATCAATGTGTCCTGACCAAATTCACTTTTCAGTTCCTTTGCAATATTTAATGTTTCAAGAAACTGCCTGGCTCGTAACCTTCGGGACTCTTTATCTTGCTTGCGGTCTCTTTTGGATTTTTTGTGGGTTCCCATTAAAATAACGGCAGGAGACTCCTGGCCCGGCTCTCTCAATATCAGGGTCGGAAGGTGGCATTTTTAGTTGGAAACGAACCACCAATATTCGTGGGCTCAATAACGAACTTCTGAAAATTGAAGCGTCTTCGATTGAAGATATATCATTGCTGCCAGCCGAGAAATGAATGGACTGCCACGAGAAAAGATAGTGCCAGTACTTTTCCTTTTGCAGGAATTGGCAGAAAAATACTGGTAATTATTAGGGCACCCGTAAGAAGACTATAGATGTTCGTTAAAAGTAGATTGGTGTCTAAAACGAAAAGATGAGCCAGCACAATCGGGGCAATATGGGTTATTGATAGGGCAAAAAGAAGATCTTTTGCCCCAACACTCGATTTGATTGAAGTCTTCAATATCTTATTAAGATTGAATAGAATTAGTAAGAAAAGGGCAGCCCACCCACTCGATTCTATGTAGGTCTTTAAGATGTCGATTTCGTAACTAAAATACAGTAGTATTGAAATCGTGGCGATGTTAAGAATAAGTAATAAAAGCTTTGTTTTCATGGCCTCTGGAAATGTTTATGAATATTCTAGATCAACAAAAATTTTGGGACAATAAAATATTAAATTGGGAGAAAGCTCGTTACAGTCGAGGTCGAGGGGAAATTCACGATCGAATAACCACGGCCTACTCACTGGTTTCAGGGATGTCATCTCCATTAAGAATACTCGAGCTTGGTTGTGGTAGTGGACGTTTTGCTCATATGCTGCAAAATAAACCCGAAATAGAATACGTCGGTGTCGATTTCTCTTCCGTTGCTATTAGAAAGGCCGAAGAGAGAGCTCTTCCCAAAGAATATCGATTTTTTTGCCAATCAATTGAAGATGTTGATTTCAAGGGGTTTGATTTAGTGATTTCTTTAGGTCTCCTCGATTGGCTGACCGATGAGCAAGTATCTAAGATTGGGAAGGAATCTCAAAGTCCTTTTTTTATTCACTCCTATTCGTCGAAAGACTGGAATCCTATTAAGTTTCTCCATTCTTGCTTCGTGAGCATTACCTATGGGTACAAATCTTCTGGTTATGTACCAAAGTACCGAAGTGAAGCGGAGGTTGCTCGGTTATTGGATGTGAGGAAATATAAGCTCTATAAGAAAAACCTACTTTCCCTTTCTCGAATTATGAGTAACTGTGAGTCCGATGAGTTATAAATTTACAGAAGACGCACAAGTTTATGCAAAGAAGATGGATCGCCTTCCGTGGTCGGTTCTGAGGCGCTATGAACGCAGGCAAATAGCTGGATTACTAGATGGCATTGAACTTGGAGATTGCATTGACATAGGGGCGGGTACTGGTTTTATGACGTCACTACTGAGTTCTCGTGAACCTCGCTCATTAACGGCTCTCGATAAATCGTCTCAGATGCTCGAGCATATTCAATTAAGGGGTGTGTCTAAAATTTGCGCCGATTGCACAGAAGATTTTGGTAGTGATCGATTTGATTCGATGCTGAGCTTTGGACTTTTAGAGTTTGTTGATGATTATCGAAGTTTTATTAATAGGTGTTCAAAGGCATTGAAGCCAGGGGGGCACTTCATTCTCGTAACGGCCAGGGATTGCTTTGCCTCTCGGTTATATAAAAGGTACCATAACCTAATAATGCAACGCGATATCAATGTCGTTCCCGAGGATGAACTAGAGAGAGAGTTAAATAACAATTCTTTTGTAACCCTTAAAAAGTGCTACCTTTTTCCATTCAATGTTGCTTATTTATTAAAGAATGGCGGGACTTAAAGTACTTTACCTTATGAATGGCTATGGATTTGGAAATCTAACACGATCCATTCCAATAATTGAGTCTCTCGAAGCTGCGCAATTTAAAGTCGATATAGTAACGAGCATGCGCAATAAAGCCCTTCTCCGAGCGAATTTGTATTCGAACCAAATTTTTGAAATGAATCAACATTCCTACAGCGACCTTCAGCTTCCTGGAAAACGTTTTTTTGGAAAGTTTGTGAAGAACCTCAAGTTGATTAAGAGCCTGATTGAGGAAAGTGAATACAGCCTCGTTATTACAGACTCTGTTTATGAGGTGTTTTTTGTTAATCTAAAAATCCCACTCGTATCGATAAATAATATTCATTTCTCGAAAACCAAAGTAAATAAAAAGACAGTTGCGAGATCTAATTTCTCATCGATCATTCTTGAGTTTTGCGATGAATGGTTGTTAAGGAAGTTGCCGGACTTAACAATTTCACCAAGCTTTAAAAGTAGAGTCCATCGGGAGACGCATGGAGTAAAGTTTGTAGAGCCTATTGTTAGAAAGTGTTCTCATGTGGAAAATAATATTGATGATATTGGGGTTCTCTATATGCCCAGTGGAGGTGATAAAGAGGTCCAAGATCGAATGGAGATTCTGCTTGAGCAACATTTTCCAAATAATTGCACAGTTCTAGGGGGGAGTGGTCGTTCAAAAAGATTGGTCTACAAAAAACCTTCCTTAAAAAATTATTCATTAATGAGACGCGCTAAAGCCTTGGTTACAAATACTGGGTTCATGTCTACGACGGAATTGATTTATTTGAAAAAGCCATTCTTGGCAGTCCCTTTAAAAGGTCATTTTGAGCAAAATTTAAACTCAAATGTTCTTAGAGAGTTTACCTCTGGAATAGTGAGTTCCTATGCCAATTTAGATCAAGACCTCGAAGCTCTAAAGGAACGAGATCAAGGTAGTATAGAAGTCACTTATTCGGGTGGCTTTGATGGGGCCACCCAGGCTGCGAGTCTCATCGGTGAGATGATAGGCTCTTGAAATGTTTGTAGCTGACGATTATGGAATGAGTATTGCTATTAATAGTGCAGTTGACGAGGTCGCAAAAGAAGGTGTGTTAACTCACGCCTCCGTTATGTGTATTCCCGGATTTAGAGAAAATCTCAGTAGCATTGATAATTCAAGCTTGAGATTTGGTTTACATATCACTTTGTCCAATCATCAATTATCTAGTGAAGCTTTAAGTTTTAGATCAGTTTTTTACTATTTTTTTAATTTACGATTTCGTTCTGACATAAAGAGTGAAATTAAACGTGAGATATGTTCTCAGTTAAGTGAGTTTCGCGCTATTTTTTCAAAAGATCCAGAGTTTATAGATGGTCATCAATTTGTTCACCAGTCTCCGATAGTTCTTGACGCACTTTCTGAACTCTTTGGGGCAGGTTTCGTTGAAAAAAAGGTTTGGGTGAGAGTTTTTGATCAACCATTTAGTTTTATTTTGTCTCGTGTTTACAGCGAGCCGTTGGCTTTAGTTAGGGACATACCGAAACTAGTATATGGAAAGATTGCTAAGAGAAGGCTTTCGAGAGTTGGTGTAAACTGTAATAGATTTCTTTTTCACTTTGGTCATAGACGAGTATCTAAAATGAAAAAAAAGTATACGTTCGTGTCTCGATTCTATGACGATTCAAAAGATATGATTTACTTCCATCCTTCGATGTCGAATGATGAGGGACTGCCAAAGACAGAATTCATCGATAGTCGAGTCGCCGAGTTTTATTTTTTAAAAGGGCTGGAAAGCTAGCTTCATAGGCGGTTTTACGACATCCCTTTTATTTCCGAGAGTCAAATTCAACCGGCTCTAGTCAACCCACCATAATCCAATAATTGTATCACTTTGAGACGTGGCAACTACTGACATGTCAGTTTGATATTTTTTTATCTGTGAATAGGTGAGTTAGGGTTACATTAGAGATAGAGAGTTGTTTGATTTATTTGTTTTACCCACAGGAAGGGTAATTCCTTTGGTTTCTCGTCTCAAATGAATGGATTCAAATAATCCTTACTAAAAAATGAATAATTAAAAATGTCTTGAATTGATGAGATATGAGGTCGTGCAAAGCACGCACTCTTGGATTAGTAGAGCTTTCTCTCGGTCGTAGACGTCTTTAGTTAATGAATTCAAAAGTGGGGTTAGATTATGTTAGTTCGCAAAGTCAAAAGTGGCTTGTCGCTTATACCAATTATCATTGTGCTCTTTGGTTCATTTTCACTTTTTACAGGCGAGACAAGAGATGTGTTTCCTTTTTATCGCTGGAACATGTTTTCAGCTGGCGGGAAAAGCATTCCTTCTTGTGAGGCTTCAGTACTAGTTGATGGTGACTGGAAGAATTTAATTGTCAACTCGAGAAGTCTGGCAGTTACTGGTGATTCGAATATGCGAGTTGGATTGAAGAACCTTTGTGTCAGGTCCTTTGATGGCTCCAAAAAGGCCATAGAAATGATTCGATCCTTTATAAAGATGGAGTTTCGCTCTGAACCGCTAAAGATATGTAAAGTACGTTACTCTTTAACGAAGCTTCCTGAAATTGGCGCCCCTGATGAGGTTCAAAAATGCGAAATCATATAGCCTTTGAGGGAATGAGTGAGAGGAATTACCTCTCGGGCATCCTGCTGATTTCTATTTTTTACCTTTGGCAACAGTATCGAAACAAGGTCGTCTTTAGAGATTTTGAGACAACCTCTCTCCATGAGAGTTTGGCCTATTTCGAAGGGATATCGACTTATATTCAACCACTTGCTTTTTGCTGCCTCTTTTTGGCAACCCTTGGGGCACTTTTGTATCTTATAAAACCTTCGATTATAAGTACGGCCATGGTCCTTTTTCCCGCATTCTTTATTTTGGGAGCAACTAGCTATCCGGGTAAAATCGATCACAACACTAATTTTTTTATATATGTTCTTTTTGTTTTATTTTTCAATGAACTCGTAAAGAAGAGATTTCCATCTTTCAATACCCTAAAAAACATTCCCCTCATATTTTTAACGCCATTTTTTATTGCCGGTTGCTACAAATTTATGCAAATACTTCATTCCGTGCAGAATGGCGCATTTATAGAAGATTATGGTCATTCAATGATTTTAAATTTGATGATTTTGACTGAGGCTTGGAATGTCGGGGAGTTGTCCTATTTGGCAAAGATAGTCATTAAATACTACTACGTGACTTACCCATTCTTTTTTGTGGGAGTTTTGTTTCAATTGATGGCACTCCCGCTTGCCTACTTTTTCGAAAAACGTATTTGGGTATTTGGTGTCTTCTTTATTTTCTTCAATTTGTTTTCGGGCATGGTTGTGGGTGCCTTTTTTGCGGAAACATTTCTTCTAGGCCTTTTTGTCTTGTTCCTCTATCCCAGGAACCAGTTCTTTGATCTGAGTATTAAGGAAATTGGGAGATCCATTGCCGTCTATTTTTCATTTTTCCATCGATTCAAGGGCTTTCACAAAGAAGGTTAAATGTTACTGATATTCATGTCCTTGGTCAGTTTTTAGCCATTCCCGTAACTTATTGGTTTTAAATGTATTTTATGCCTTTACTGGGAGCTGATTTGGTTCCAAATCCGAACCATGAACTGTAAAAAAGTGAAGCCGATATTTCAAAAATGTCCTCTAATGGCAAGGTGTGTTATAGAATGCCTAGTCCTGTTTGTGGTGAGGGGATGGTGTGAAATCGCTAGCTATAATGCTGTTACAATTTATTTGTATCGCTTTACTTCCGTTTAAAGCGGGGGCACTTGCGTCTGAAACATCCAGTATCAATTGGAGTTTCTATTCGGAGTCCTATTACGAAGATCGCATAGAAGGTTCTGTGACTGAATCTCGAGTGCGTCTATCGAAGCCATTTTTTAAAGGCAGTCTTCTTCCCTTTGTTGGTTTGAATCTTTCAAAAGACCTCAGTAATGGTCGAGCTCCACAGTTTGTTCAAAACGCAGTATCACCGGGCCTAGGTGTTATTTTTCGCTTACCAAATTGGTTTGATTTCCTTTATCTCTATGCAGAAAAAAGGATACTTTTTCTTTATGACAGTTTGGCGAGTCAAAGCCAATTAGAAGAATTTCGATCCGGCCTCTATTTTTATAAGAAGAAAAAACTTAAAAGAGAGTTCTTTTGGGAGACTTACGGCGAATACATTCAAATAGATCGAGTGAGCACTGACTCGGTATTCTCTGCTTGGTCTAAACAGGGCTTCGAAAAAGAAGTGGTTTCAAAACTGTTTTTCTCTGTATATTTAGAGTTGTTTACCCGTCAGACTCCTGAATTGGGATACGGTCCTACCGAAAATGAATTCAGGTTGGGGGCAAAGTTAAATTGGTTCGCGCCTGGAGTCAGCCCCAGTTTAGTTATCAATTATGCTCCTTTGAGTAATGTTCGAAAAGACGGAGTTGATATCCTCTTTATTTTGTATGGGGGGCAGTTCTAGTGGAACTTTGGTTGCTCCTTTCTGGGCTTTTAATCTTTATTTTTGTGCTGGATGATTTATTCATCGATGCCTATTCACTCGTTATGAATTTGCGACCGAAGAGACTTCCCATAGGTTTTGAGTCTCGCAGATCTAATGAGGTATTGGGAATCATGGTCGCCAATTGGAAAGAGTCTGAAGTTCTAGAAGCTATGGTTAAGACCAACTCCCGTTTGTTAGCGGACCCCAATGTATTTATCTTTCTCGGGGTTTATCCCAATGATACTGAAACTGCCGAAATTGCCTTTCGTCTTGCTAATAGTAATGAACGCGTGATTGTTGTCGTCAATCGAGAGAATGGGCCTACTTTCAAGGGGCAAATGATTAATGAGATTATTCGATCGATGCTGACATTCGAATATAAAGCTGGATTTAAATTCAAAGGCTTTATCATTCACGATTCAGAAGACGTTATTCATCCATACTCTATGGATCTCTATCGATTCGGCTTAAAAACAGCGGACTTCATTCAATTGCCAGTTCTTAGCCTACCTCGAAGTCCAGAGGCTATGGTTGGTGGAATTTATCTCGACGAGTTTGCGGAAGCTCATTCTAAAGACATGCTCGTCCGACAAAAAATGGGAGTGGCCATTCCGTCGGCAGGGGTGGGGACGTGTTTATCCCGAAAATTAGTCCTAGAGTTTTGTAAGAGAAATCAGGGTAACCTTTTTGCTAAAAAAGATTTAACTGAAGATTATATTCTCGGTCATGAGGCTAAAAAGCTTGGATTTAAAGCCAGTTTTTTGAGTTATTTGAGCACTGAGAGCTATACGGACATTGTTTCTACGAGAGAGTTTTTTCCAAATTCATTCATGGCGTCCGTTAAACAAAAAACTCGATGGACTCTTGGCATCTCAATCCAGGGTTGGAAACAATTGGGATGGTTTGGAAGTTTGGCTCAAATGTATTTTTTGTGGCGCGATCGCAAAGCATTGTTTTCTGCTTTTTTAAACATCAACTGCCTTGCAGTGCTTGGTTATATGATATGGACCGGTGTAGATAGGCTTCAAAACCCGAGTCTTCTTTCTTGGCTTCTGAGTTTTAATCTCCTTTTCATGGTGACTCGCCTTTTGATACGAATGCGATGGACCTACAATTTCTACGGTCTTACCTCGGCTCTTCTTGTACCCTTACGTTGGCCGATTGGAATGTTAATTAATAGTTTTGCTGGGATTAGAGCTCTTTTTCAACACTACAGATCGCTTTTGACCAGCGTGGAGCTCAAGTGGGAGAAAACCCAGCATGAGTTCCCTGATGCAATACATGTCGAACTTCCGGTAATTGCCGAAGTGAAAAAGGAAATATCTGTATGAATCGGTTTCGTACTCATTTGATAGCAATTCTAACTTTACTAATGGGCTGTCCTCTTTTGCTGAATGAAGCTTATGCATTAAAGATACTTCCTCCGCCAGAAGGAACGGCCTACTTCGGTGCCTATACGGATGCGGGGCCTGCCGCAGATGATGTCAGTATAGAAAAAATTAAAGAACTAGAGTCTCAGTTGGGACAGAGTCTCGCTTTTGTCTATTTTTCTAACAACTGGTTCAAAGGAGAAATTCATTTTCCGATGAAATCTGTCGAGGTATGCAAACAGGCTGGCCGTATTCCCTATATTCGACTCATGCCCTGGTCAGAAATGAGAGTTCGTGGAAGTGATCCCGTATTTAAAATGATTGATTTTGTTGAAGGGCGGTACGACGAGGCATTAACTCGGTGGGCCCTCGATGCGAAGAAAGCAAATGTGCCTTTGATGTTGGAGTTTGGGCCCGAAGTCAATGGTAATTGGTTTGCTTGGAATGGAATTTGGAACGGAGGGGGCACCAGCCATATCTATGGCGACCCAACATATCCAGATGGCCCTGAGGTCTATAGAGATGCCTATCGTCATATTATTGAGCTTTTTAGCAAATTGGGCGTTAGAAATGTTACGTGGGTCTTTCATATCGATTCTGCGCCAGCTCCTCGAGTCTGGTGGAACCACTCATTTTATTACTATCCAGGCGATGAGTACATCGACTGGATCGGAGTATCGGTTTTCGGTGCTCAATTACCGACCCACAGATGGTCGCGGTTTTCGCAAAAACTGAATCAAATATGGAATGAGATTGAAGAGGTGAGTAGCGATAAACCAATCGTTATCTCAGAATTTGCAGCCATAGAAGATAGAATTGATCCGTTGAGAAAGTCTCAGTGGATTGAAGAGGCTTTAATAAGCCTTAGGGAAAATCCGAAATTCCGACGAGTGAAAGCTGTTTCTTATTGGAACTCTCCCGGTTGGCTACCTAATAGAGCTGCTGATTTTCAATTGAATAGTTCCCCGCCAAGCCTTGAAAGCGTGCGAAGAGAACTATCTGCAAGCCAGTTTTGGCTCGGTCAGCCTCTTATTCAAGGGGATTCCCAATGAGATTAACAGTGAGATTAACAGTGAAGCTCCAGTTAGGACTCTTGGTTATTTTAGCATGTCTTCCTTTCCAGGCTGTAGCTGGACAAGAATGTGTGCAAATTTATTACGACAAAGGCCCAACTTCCCAGAATTATAATTTTGGCGAGACTTATGCCGTTTATCTTAGAAATCTAATAGCGCACTTTCCGCATATTAAGCAAATCATCAAACCCATTGAATCCTATAGCAAAGGTGAAATTGAAAACTGTAAGTCGAGTATTTACCTAGGAAGCTATTTTGAAAATCAAATTCCCCAAGAATTTTTAGAGGATTTCGCAAAAACTAAAAAGCGTGTTGCTTGGTTTGGTTACTCTATCTGGAAGTACTCAAATGACCAGTTACGAGAGCTGTTCGATAGTCAATACAAACGCCTAACACTTCTAGATAGCGAAAAACTTGATGAAAATGGCCATCCTAGCTTTTTTCGTAGCTTTCATTATAAGGGCGAAGTCTTTAAAAAGTTCGGTCAGTGGGTCGAAAGAGATGGTGAGAGACAATTTGCAAGTGCTTTCGAACTGGTTGAACTCGAAGTCGCTCCCACTGCACGGGTATTGTCATGGGCTGAGCACTCGCAAAGTCGAAGAAAAATACCTTACGTGATTAATAAAGGTAATCGCTACTATGTCGCAGACATTCCCTTTAGTTACATTCACGAATCAGACCGCTACCTAATTGTATGCGACCTACTTTTCGACATTTTAAACGAAAAGCCTCGGTGGGACGAAAACCTAGCGCTCATTCGAATCGAAGATGTTCACCCATTGACTCCAGTCAGTACTCTGAAAGCTGTTGCCGAAGTTTTTAGAGACGAAGAGGTACCACTACATATCGCTTTGGTTCCAATATTTTACGACCCTCTCTATCGATTTGACCGCGAAGAGGACCAAGAGTGGCTTCCGTTAACTTATCATCAAGAGTTTAAAGGTTGGATCAAAGAAAATCAAAGTAGGGATACAGTCTACATTTGGCATGGAGTGACCCATCAATATCAGAAAGTTGCAAATCCACATACGGGCTACAGTTCTGATGATTTTGAATTTTGGGACGCAAATAATAATAGACCGGTCGAGGACGATAGTGTCGACTTCGTTCTAGATCGCTTGCAACTTGGAAGCTATTTTTTAGAAGAACTAGATATTTACCCAAAAGTTTGGTTAACACCTCATTATCAAGCCTCAGCTCTTGATTATCGTATCTTTTCAAAAGTTTTTGAATGGAATGTTGGGCGCGTTATTTACTTTTTGGACGAGGTGGCCGGTGAGAGGCCAGATTGCCATCCTTGCACAGGAATTAACTTTAGCGATCAGAACTCGTCTCGTCACGAGGCCCAGAGAAAGCACTTTACTGACCTCGAAGTTCAAACTCGTGGGAATTGGTTTGGTCAACTTTACCCCTATGAAATTTACGGTGATAAGTACGGACAGAGATTGATTCCGGAGATTTTGGGGAATCCCCAGCCCTATAAGAGCGACCATGTTGTATGGCCCCGCTCGGTCGATGAGATTCTCGCAGATGCTCGTCGGAATCGAGTTATTCGGGATTCATGGGCTTCACTGTTTTTTCACCCCTACTTACTCAATACCTATATTGATGATGGAATCGGAGATTTTCCGGGTGATACCAGTGAATTGCGCCGACTGATTCAAGGGCTTAAGAGTCTGGGCTACCGATTTATTAATTTAGATAAATTTGCTGAGAGGCAAAGAACTATTAAGAATGCACAGGTTGAGGAAATAAAAGAATGAAACTGCTTAAGAGTTTGTTTTTACTTAGTTTAGTCTTAGTTACTTTCTCTACGGGAGCGCTGGCCATTGAGTCACCCGAACAGATTCGTACTAGAATTACAAATTCTCCCGTTACCTTAGTCGAAGAAGTTATGAAGCTTTATGCTGAGGCCGACGAAATTAGTGACTATGAGATGTTTAATGAATACTTAAACCTTCTCACTTTTATAGAAGAAAAGGCGGTTGATCAAGGGGTGGATAAAATTCATCCCGACTTGGTAAGTAATTTGGCCGACAAATTAGTATCCCATGGAATGCGCTGGATTTCTCTGATTGAACACAGTGAAGAAGAAATCACGTCGTTGATGGTTCATATGAAAGAGCCCACACTGGGAGTGTTCCTTGATCAAATTGACTACAAGTTAAAATACGTGTCGGTTGACTATCTATTTACGAATGTTCCCCAGAACTTATTGGCGATGAGAGAGTTCATCGAGACGAATTATTCGAAAAACCACTATCTTTATGACAAGTCTCTTGTGATCGCCTCAGAACTGGCTGAAAAAGTGCTCGGGCAATCTGTATTTTTAACTATTAGCCAGTACGATACCTGGCTGGTTCACTTGCTCGATGAGACTGCTTTAGTGAACGAGATTTACTACCAGTATGGTATGTTAGTTTCTGAGGGACGAGATGTTCTAGAATCGATGATACAGCAAAACCTTTCGTTGGGTCGACATCTTAGCGAAAATATTGATGTACGCCATCCCGTGAGTCGCTACTACAGTGATCTCCTTTTTGAGACCCTGAGACAGGCACTTCACTATGAAATCGAAATTTCTACGGAGAGTTATCGAAAGTCCCTGGAATTTTTAAGTCCACTTGATCTCGATAATTATGCGGAGGCCTTTGCGGCCCTCGATGTCGAATTGTCATCGTCCTCATTGGAGAAATATATTCGTCTTATTGAAGTAACAATTCAGGTTCTACACGTCCAGGGAATGTTGCCCCAGGTGGGTCGATTGCAAAATATAGCCGAAAGACAATTTGCTTTTTCATGGTTAAACCTATCCGACTATGAAGCATCCTATGAACTGATCGATAGTCAAAATCGAGTCTGGAAGATGATTCTGTTCAGGTCCCAGGCAGGAAGTTTCTCACTCAGCTTATCTCGTATCGATGGTCCCCATATCTTTTTTAATGAGGTGAGATACTCGTTTGAAGACCAAGTATTTTATGCTCAGACCCAAAGGGTTAATGAGCGCCAAGACTTTTTGGAATTTCGTCTCGATCGTCATCTCATCAATGTGAATATTCCTTTTTCTTTTGATGGGGCGACTCAACTAAATGGGCAAGTTCTTAGCCCATTACCAAAGGCCCCTCAGCTAACAAGATTATTTACAGGTGAACTTGAAGGGACTTATTCGGGTCGTCTAGAGGTCGCCCAAGGGGTTTTTTGGGAAGTCGAGCTCTCTCTTTTTAAGGTGGGTGGCGATTTAAAAGGTAGAATTATCAATAAAAATGGCAGTGAAGAGATCGCTTTGGTTGGGGGATTTAATAGGGATGAGGAACTATTTTTTCTCAATCCTGACTCTCGAGATCGACACGAAATACAACAGTTGCGCTTATTTAAAGCTGAGGATGAAACGGCACTTCGTTTCTATACGGTGAATAAAGATGGCTTTGGCAATCCGTCGTCTTTACAAAAAACGGGGGGATTGCAGTAGTGAAAAAGGTATTGGTATTTGTTGGGACCCGTCCAGAAGCCATAAAGATGGCTCCTTTGGTGTTAAAGCTTAAAGAATCAGGTTTCGAAGTTGTTTTAGGACTGTCGGGACAACACGCAGATATGGTTTCTCCGATTCTAGAGTTTTTCGACCTCGAGGCTGGCTTTAATTTGCAAATCTCTAAAGAGGCGAAGTATATCGAAGACCCATTGAGTCTTATCACAGACCGTTTGAGTAAAAAATTGCGAAGCGAACCCGTCGACTTAATATTAGTCCATGGAGATACTTCGACGACATTAGGCGGAGCTCTTTCGGGCTTTTATCTCGATATACCCGTGGGGCATATCGAGGCTGGGCTACGCTCTGGAAACATGAAACATCCCTTTCCTGAAGAGGCCAATAGAAAACTCGTGGCTTCATTATCGACCTATCATTTTGCTCCCACTGATTCGGCTAAGAAAAACCTACTTCGGGAAGGTGTTCCGGAGTCCCAAATATATCTTACGGGTAATACAATCATCGACGCCGTCTTTGTTGCTAAAAAAATACTCCGCAAAACTCAAAGAGTAGGGGATGAGCTTAAGAATACTTATCCGTTTTTACGAGACGGCAAAAAGAAAATATTAGTAACGGCCCATCGACGGGAAAACCTCAATGAATCGATCGTAAGGATTATCAGGGCATCAAAAGCTTTAGCTCAAAGTACAGGAGCCCAAGCGATCTTGCCGATTCATCCGAATCCTAAAATTCGAGAAATTCTTGGCGAAGAGTTAGAGGAGTCCGATTCGTTTAAAGTTATTAATCCACTCGATTTTTCGCAACTGGTTTGGCTTTATTCGCAACTCGATCTGATCATCACGGATTCGGGGGGCATTCAAGAGGAATCAACCGTTTTCAATATCCCGGTACTCGTAACGCGAAAGGTGACTGAACGAAAGGAGTCAATTTCTTCGGGGCGATCTCACCTTGTCGCTGATTCAGAAGAGCTTATCTTTGAGCTCGGTAAAAAGTCATTGGAGTTTTCGGGAGTCGAAAGTGACGGGCTATTGAATCCCTATGGAGACGGAAAGGCCTGTGAGCGAATTGCTAATATACTATCTGAACGTACTTATGATTCCTTCCATAGTAGTCAGTATAGCCTCTATCAGGCCTTAAAAAAGCTCAAGGAGTATCGCAGCACTCGAAAGAAAAAAGTTATGAGGCGATTCGAGGGGACTGTCAATTAGATCAAATTATCTTACATCGCTATATCGACAGTTCTTTTACTTTAACCTAGAATAGTTTGGTATGAGACAGCAATACCACTTTAGAAAAGTCGGTGACGACACCCATATTTGGGATGTGAATAAGATGATTCAAAAGCTCGACAACAGGCCTGTGGAGGTTTTGCCTCTTCATGCCTTTAGTGACCAGTTAAACGCTGATTATTGGGCGCAAGGGAAGTCGATGACCTGTGATGAGGTCATAGCGCATACTCAGCTCATACTCGAAGCGGACTTGTCGTTTCCAATTCTCCTTTGTCCTGAATACAAAGTGATCGATGGAATGCATAGGATCTGTAAGGCCGTTTTAGAAAAACGGAAATCCATCGACGCGATTGTATTAAAGACCTTGCCACCACCGGACTATATCAATGTTTCTGCCGAAGCCTTACCTTATTAGTCAACGAGCGTGAGTATCTGGTCACTTATTCCTCCACCGGAGCCGCCGGGCCAACATCAGAGGCGGGGACTTGGCCGCTTTGCAAACAAAGCCTTCTCAGTTCTTGATCAATCAGAGGCCCATGGGCGCTACCAAAAATGATGAGACCGTTGCCCGATTCGGCAATAGCTCTTCTAGCAGCTGTTAAACTTCTCTCGTCGGCAGTGGCAAGAAATCCGTTTATAGAATTAAGGTTTTGCGTGAAGATCTCTCGCACACGTTCATTTTCAAAAGAGCTCATATAACTATTGATTTCATCTTCAGTAAAGGGGCTAAAACGCTCAACAGCAGTCCATTGGTAACTTAGAAAAGCAAGGGCGTCTTCTTGTGATAGTTGACCGGCAAGGATGAGGTCGATCATTTCTGGTTTGGTATTTTCGATTCGTGCAAGGAGTTCATAACCAAGAGCTTTTTGTGCATCATCGTCGAGACCAACAGGCCTAATACTTCTAAAGGCTTCGGGATCTTTGGCCCTAGCAATGATATGGGCAGGAAAATAAAGGTGCATTATTTGATCGAGTTGTTCTTGATTCAGAATTTCTGAAAAGGATTGTCTCAATCCGCTGTAAGAGGCGATCAGCTCTTCAAATGAACTTCCACGAGCTATTTCTTCAGGAGAGGCTTCAATGCCAATCCAGTCAACTGATCCGTTCCTCGCTGCCTGAATCAAGGATGTCGATTCCGATTGTTCTGAAAGAACTTTTTCAGCAATTTCGGGTCGAGCCAGATATTCTAATAGGCCATCTCGCATTTCCTCAGTCGTTGTTGCGGCCTCAAGAATCTTATTGATTGCTTCGTCTTCGCCTAATAAATGGGATGAATAATAGGTGGTTATCGTCGAGCCGCCGACATTGATACTTCTATGGGTTGAATCGAGGTTGGTAAAATCACAATTTGCTGAAACTTTAGTGCTTGTAAGACTGGTCAATAGAGGGCCACAGACTACCAAAAATAGTAGTTTCTTTGCCAAGTTTTCTCACTCTCTCCAGTCACCTCGACTATAGCAGGAGGGTGTTCTCATTAAAAAACATTACGACGAAAAGCGATGATTTGTACCATATTGATACTATTTATCGGTCAAATGGGAAGTATTTAAGTTTGAGCGGTTCAGTCTGAGTGGACGAAATATCCATTATATGTAACATAATATAACTTATCAGAAGATTGTGGATTGGGCTTTCATTGCCCTCTAGCGCTGGTTTTAAGGGACTCCCTCAAAATAGATTCACTTTTATAAGGAACTGCCATGTTATGGCGGCCCAAACCCAAAGAAATAGCGGCGAACCAATATAAAGAGTCATATCAAAGCCTTTAAACTTCCATTTTATAACAGCTAGAAGTAAAAATCCCATCGACCAAAGAATTCCTGCGACAATTAATGTTGGCCACGTGGAGTCCCCATTCAGGCAGGCAAAAGGTGTCTGATCCAATCCCGCAAGTGATAATGGAATCGAAGTGCCATTAAAAAGGTTTATTGCCGGCGTGGCAATAAAAAACAAAATCGCACCAAGCATACCCATAGACAAAATGCTGAGCCCAAGGGCGACAAAAAACAAAATGAAAAAGACATTCATGCCCTAATTATCAAATGTAATTGAGTCATTAACAAGTCCAATAAATTGAGACTTCATTGGGTAAAGTTTTTGATGGTCTCCCCGATTTTTTCTTTATTCTTAGAAGGATGAACAGCAATGACTCCCGCCGTATTGCTCAGATCACTGTGATCCCCCAAAATGTCGCAAACGAGTATGATTTTAAGATCTAGATTTGAATTGGAATTAAAATTAATTAATTTAACAAGTGCATTTTCATAGGTCTTGTAATCGACGATTGCGAAATTATGAGTGGTACTACTGATGCTTGATAAAATTTGATCAAGTTGAAAATGGCTAATCAGTTTGACAAATCGCGGACCAAATAGACCAGATAAGTGTTTTAAAAAATCTAAGTCTTCGCCCAGATAAAAAATCATACCCCGATAATATGGGATCAATAGAAGGTCATAAATAGTCTTTTGCGGTTACGCCAAGACTGTCGCCTTTTAAAGACTAATTATTCTGACAGTTAACAAACAAAGGGAAGGGCCTCAAACTGAGCGTTCAGTTCTCGATTGAGAAGAGCCAAAATGTCATTGAAATAGTCCCTACTGATATAGCAATCGTCTGGGAGATCAAAGCACAGACATTTAGCCAATGGACTTGTGAATGAAAACTTATGAACTCTGGCAATGGCCAGTAAGTTTATAGAACGATTTTTTAACGAAAGCATGACTTGCACTACGTAGAACCTATCCTTACTTTTTTCGACTTCACGAAGTGCCCTTTCCCAGACCAGTAAGCTGAGTTCCTTGTTTTTTAGAGTTTCTTTATGTAGGTATTTTTCTTTTTTTAATCCAAGTCGCTTCTTATGTTCCTCTGAAAAATGAAAGGCCTCAATTGAAATTTCAGAAACATGGTCTCCTGGTTCCTCAAGGTCCATTGATTTAAAAGTTTTAAGCTCTTTTATAACCTTTTGCGAGAAGTCCCAATCTTCAAATGGATTCATAGGATTGAGATGAACGAGGACTTCAGGACTTGGTTTGAATTCATCTGTGGATGCTAAGAAGAAATTTGGATTGAGAGACAAACTATTGGCGATATTTAAAATTTCATCTAAATCAGGTACGCGATCGCCCGATTCAAACCTTTGATAGGAGCGATGGGAGACATGGATGAGTTCGGCGAAATCCTTTTGTGTGAGACCAAAATAGTTGCGCAAAAGAATGATGCGATTGAGTACATCTTTGGTGGTTAGCTTAGTAGTCGCATTATTCATGTCATTCACTACTCCCTACTCTTTTAAAAAAGTAAAGAAGGAGAGCCCTATTTGATTTTCGAGTAATGAACGGAGTCGTTCTTAATAATTTATAAACAATCCTTTAATACTTTATTTAAGAATGGGGTGTTTGAGTCAATGGAGCAAATACGACATAATTGGCGCATATAAAAACTAATTTATAAAACTGTGTAATAACAGCTACATACACAACTCTTTTGATTATTAAGATCGTATTAATAAATGGAAAGATCGTTCTTGAAAAGATTCCGCAGAAAGGTCTTCAAAGTACCTAGGCTTACAATTTTAGAGAGTATTCTCTATTTTTGTAGCCTCTTGGTGGACCTTCTTCTAAAGAAGGATTGAGCCCTTGCGAGGTAACTTCGATAGGCCTCGATATAGCCATCACTAAAGAGTCGACCATTGAGATGATCGACTTCGTGTTGAACGACGATGGCGCTAAAACCACGAAGCGTTTTATGGATTCTGCGTCCATTTCGATCTGTATAACTCACTTTGATTTTTCTATACCGCGTGACAAAGCCACAGTATGCCATCGATAGGCAACCTTCAAAGCTGATCGTCTTTCCCCGGTGCACTGGCGTGTACTCGGGGTTGATCATGACATCTTTTTGCGCAATTAAAAGGCGAAATGGAATGAAAACCTGGGGGGCCGCTATTCCAACTCCCCCCGCTTTTTTCATGGTAAACTCCATCTGGTCGATCAATGCTTGTATGCGTTCATCCTCAATAAATTGGTGGGGTATGGGGTCGGCCATATGTCGTAATACGGGCTCCCCTTGCTGAGCAATTTCGAGTTTATGTTTTTGCGGATATTCGTAGGGGAGATTTTCGAAAACCTCAAAAAACGAGTCGTAGTTGATAAAGTTTTGCTGACAAAGCTCAAGGGCCGAGACAGGTCCACCCAGGCTCAAGCTCACACAAACAATGAATAGCTTTAAAGTGAGTCTACTCTGAAAGAAGTCGAAAATTGATTTCACAGGCGTGTTTCCCCGAAAAGAGTTGATTTTGATTATTCGTAAATATGGGCTTAAAAACCGTCTGGACGTTTGAAAAATCCACCGGACGGTAAATGGGTCGCGAGTACTCTTCCGGGCTCAATTGAGGAAGTTTCCGTCTTCGGCGCGGATTTCTTATAGCTCGCAAGAAGTCCTTAAAATAGCCCCGATAGGCGTCTTTAAAGCGTTTCTGATCCAGACCTAATTGACCTCTGCTGTACTCGGTAACTCGTGTTGTGAGTCGACTCCCCTCTGTAAAGTAGAAGCGAATCTGAGCTTTTTTATACCCATTGCGAAAATAAGCCGTCCACTCTTCTAGAGTCATCACATCGTCCATAATTGGATCGATCACCCACCAGCCTCCTTCATAGGCTTTTACCATGGTTGCGACGTGAAAGGTCCAGCCTCCCATGTCACCAACGGCAAAGACTTTTTTTATGGATCTCTTATGAAGGCCGCTATAGAGGCTGGCAATATGAACGGCAAAACCCCGCCCAAAACAAAAACCGATTTTTCCAAACCAATCGTATCTTATGTTTGCTAGGTTTCCGACATTGGGATGACGAGAAACATATCGAAGTATTTTTTGGGCAGCGCTCTTGGGCATGTATTGGGCGCGTTCGGTGTCGACTTCATCAAACCACGAGAGATTAACTCGGTGGAGGTCAGCACGATTTCTAGTATCGAGTTCCTGCTGAATAATAGATTTTTTTTGCGCTTTACTGAGATCACCTTCTATGGGAGTGATCTGCGCTTCTCTAATTTCTGCCAGTTCATTGAGACGGTGTTGCTGAAGGTCAGGTATTGGATAGAGCACATCATTGAGATCGAAGTGGCCACTTTTGAGGTTGGCGTTGAATTCAGAGAGTCTTTGATTGTATTCAATCTCATCAAAATTAGCTTGGGCGCAGATCTCGAAAGCCACAAAATGACTGGCAAGAATAGCGAATAGAGCGAAGAATCGACGAAACATAACTGGCCTTTGCATAAAGGCCTTTAGTATAATGCAAAGCATTAATCATCTAGATTTATTGAGCTTTTTGTATTTTATCCAAGATTTGGCCCTTTTTGGGCCAGCGAGATCGAAACTATGGCTCTGTGAAGTTTACTCGAAGCCCAATACCCTTGTAAGCTCTTCGAGTATAATTTCTCGAATTTGATCATCTTCTAAATGCTTTGAAATTTTCGTAAATGGACCATCGTTAATTTTTAAGACAAATCGAGTTCCGGGCAATTCATGAACAATCTCATACTGTATGCCCGCCTCTTCAAAAGTAGTCTCTAAGCAAGACTTTAATTTTGGAGGTATCAAATTGTAGAATTCTCGTGGTGTATATAGATAGATTTTGGGAAGATCTTTTTCTAATAATATTGGGCCGAAAGATAAAAGAGTTTTGGTTTCGTCGGCAAACACAGATCCACTGTGATCGATTATGATATTTTTGCACAATTCACTGACCTTTGAAAATTCAGTGTTAGGTTTACGTTCGGCAGGAATTTTTTGACATGTTGACTGAAGTAAAAATTTATCTTGATGGGTCAGTCGAACGTCAAAATCCCACTGAGTCAAATCGTCGTGATAAGCGCTATTGATAATGCTAATCGACGTTAGGAGTTTCATCTCATCAATAAAAGTAATCCCCTTAAGCTCTTTGTATTCCATGGGGCCAGCTTCGGATTGAATTTTCTTATTAGAGTTATTACCAAATACCTGATCGATGTTCTTGCAAACATCGCGCAAAGTGACAGCTTTCTTAAAAACTTTGAGCTGGTGGCTCGGTAGGCTCGCCTCGATAAGAGTTCCTCGTCCCGATTGGGATTCTACCTTAACCACGCCTCCAAGCTTTTCAATTTGTGTTCTGTCGAGGCCGACTCCCCTTCCCGCCAGGTGCGAGACTTCTTTCTGAGTAGTGAGTCCTGGATGTGTGATATACTGGATAATTCGTTCATCACTCATCTTCAAACTTTTCTCCAAGGTGAGTAGCCCCTTTTCTGCAATGAGGTTCCTCACTTTTTTCGGATCTACGCCGCGACCATCATCTTCAATCGAGACCTTGATTCGGCCCTCAGACTTCTTGAATGATATGTTTATGATTCCAGTTTCAGACTTTCCAGCGGCTTCGCGATCGATCGGCGATTCAATTCCATGTAGAAAGGCGTTGTTAAGGCTATGTAGAATAAAGCTACCGATGACAGACCGTAATTCCTCCGGGATACTTACGTCATTGGCGCTAAAGTCGACGAGGACTGTTTTTTGTGTTTCCTTCTCGAGAGATTTTGCCTGTTCTTTTATGATTGTCTTGTAATGACTGGACTCAAATGTATTCATGTTGTTGAGAAGAAAGGCGAATTGTTCCGTGTGAATTTGATTAATCAATTCTTTATCGCCGCGCAAGGCATTTGAATACTGATTCCACAGATTCTTGACTCTTTGTAAGTCCTCGGAAGCTTCTAAGCGATCTGGAGTCATCGCTAAAATGAGGGGCTTTAGTTCTTCATACTCTTTAATCACTGCAAAGCATGCCTTTTCAACAGCATCCCAATTCATTCTTTTCTCGATGAGGTCTTCGGCCTCATTGGCCTTGGCCGAGAGAAAGTCGAGGCCAGCGACGAAGGCATTTCCTTTGATCGAATGGAGGACAGGAGAAATCGATTTATAATCTTGAACTTTAATGAGGTCGATTAAAGATTTCATTCCACGGTCGAACTCTGCAGAGAGGATTGGAAGGTTTTTGGGATTATTCTTTTTGATTTGTAGAATGCGAGCTAGATTTTTCTCTTTGATTTCTATTTTCTTTTTCGACTCTTCTTCCATGCGAACGATTTTTGTTCGATCTTCGATGAGAATGAGTATTTTTTGTATCGAAGAATCTTCATACAATGGTTGGTACTTGAGGCCCAAAAACTTATCAATTTTTTTAGTAGGGTCAACAAAGTGATATTGGGTGGGAAGTTCATCTTTTATGGCTTCAAACCAAAATGAATTGCGATTGAAGCAGGAGTGAAGGTTGTTAATTTGGTTTTTGGTTAGCTCATCGAGGTTGAGCCAGTTAGGTTGAAAGAATATATCAAAAAAGTTTTTACCAACAATATTCGGCTCTGATACCAACTTATTGATGTGCTTTGAGTAGGAGTCTTCGATAATCCCTTCGGTGTCGATTGTAATAATTGAGGCCTCGAGAGATTGATAGAGATTTTTAAGTCTTTGGCTCGATTTGATTTCTTGTTCAAGATCAAAGCCAATGAAGGCGTAGTAAATGCTGCCGGCATTGGATACACTCTTGCAATGCCATGAAAGGTGCTTTCCTGAAATTGAGAAGTTGACTCTTTCTTCGTTTCTTGGGAAGCGGAGTTTTTCTTCAATCAGATTTTTGATTTCTTTGTACTCATAAGGTTTGAGGAAGTCTTCGAACTGGACTTGGTACATTTCATCCAACTCTCGATTCACAAAATCTAGAAAATTCTTGTTAAATTTTACAAGCTGCAGATCTTTGTTAACTACAAATATGGTACTCGGCAGGTGAAAGAAGAGTGAATTCTCCTGATTCATTGAATCTTCAAGAATTTGAATCGTTACTTTGTTCAGGTCAATTTGCGGAGATTTCTTTGCTGTAGATTTGTTTTGCATATTTGACCTGACCTAGTTTTTGATGCCACCTAAAGAGAAAGTAAATGAAAACTTTGAACTACTGATGGCCCAAAAATGGGGTTTGTCCACGAAAACCGAATTTAGACTTCTAAAATGATAGCTTGAAATATCGACAATAAATCCATGGGATTTGTAAACACCCAGTTCCTGGAGTGTTTCAATAACTAAGAAGTCGTAAAGGCTCTTTGGGTCTGAAAAATCTTTAGCACTACGATCTAATAGATAATCCATACTTCCTTTATTATAAAAAAGACCAATAATTAAATTTTGGGATTCAATCTCGATGGGGCCAAACAACACTCTTGGTTCAAAAAGTGAGCTACTCGGAAGTAAGAAACTTGTCGACAAAGGCGTATCATTAAGAATATTTTCTAATTTACAACTAAGCTCTGTCTGGTAGTTTGATAGATCAAAACTTTCAGACGGAGCATTAGTCATCGGCTGTGGAAGTTTAGTATCCAAATCTCACCCTCGTGCCTGTATCATTAAATGACCTAGCATCTCATTTCAGATCGAGGTTCTAACTAGTTGTAAAACTGAACCTTTTCTTACTTGTTTATCGGTATTCGATGGCTTTATTATTAAGTATCAAAGGAATTATCATGGCTCCGAAACAAAATATTCTGATTGTGGATGATTTTGAAACAGCTCGCATCTTTCTAAAAGAAACTCTCGAAAACCTTGGCTTTGATGCTATTTATGAGGCGAAACAAGTTTCTGATGCTGTTAAAGTCCTAGAGACCCAGAAAAGCCAAGGCGCACCCATAACTCTTATTTTTGCAGACTGGTGTTTGCCTGGAGAAACGGGATTAGACCTTTTAAAACATATTCGTGACAACGAGGGTTCCGAGAACGTAAAGTACATTATGGTGACGTCTCAAAGAGAGAAAGAAAATGTGGCTGCGGCGATGAAGGCGGGATGTGACCTCTACATCAAAAAGCCATTTACAGAGTCCAATATTAAAGAGTCTTTAGTGGAATTGAACCTCCTGAATTAGCGGTCTATGAGCGAAGCAAGAGTTGATTTAAACAAACTAAACTTATCAGTCATTGAAACCTTTCGTGGTTACTTTGGAATTGAGGTACAGTCTGGAGAGCCCATTTGCTCGGAGGCGCCGGACTTTCAACCAGTAGTTCTGGGTTATCTGGATATGCTAAATGGTGGTGAGTCTAAATATGAACTCGTGATTGGCTTTGATCAGGACACTATATTTAAAGTCTTAGAAAAAAGTTATGGCGTTCCCCTTTTCGAACTGAATGAGATGGTTTTTGATGGTGTTGCCGAAATTACCAACGCGATCTACGGGATACTTAAAGAAAAGCTGCGCCCGGCTGATGGGAAATATGACCTGAGTTTGCCCCACTCAAAGAATATTGCACTTGATATAGCAAAGCTTGACGATACGAGTAAGGCCTCCCTCGTCAATTATTCAACAAAATTTGGTCCCTTTGTTGTTGGAATCCTGCCTCCGGGATACGTAACCCAGCAATAATCGAAGTCAAACCATGACTTCCAAAGTTGATCTCGGCAAATTCCCTGTTAAAAAAATTAGTTAGAACCCGTATGGAATTAAAAAAGGGTAAACCTTAAGTCTACCCTTTTGATTCTATCACTAGATAGTTCTATCCGATCCGTTGGACCGGATTAAACCATAGGATTAGAAGCGTAAGTTTGGCCGAGAGCGGAATTGTTGAGCTGCTCGTTGATGCGAGTGCGGTTGAGAGCATCACCATATACAGGAGCGTTGTGAAGGTTATAGTGCCCCCAAGAGTGTGCCATTGGGCTAACCGTTTGTCGGTAAAAAGGAACTGTTTGTTGACCAGCCCAAGGAGCTACGAAAGAAGCCGGATTCATCCCATGTGCACCAAAAGTTGGAGTCATGGCAGGAGTACCGTATACGCCAGTGAATGGAGTTGTAAAAGCATTGGCTGCGTAAGCAGGAGTCATAGAAGGTACGAAACCATAACCAAAACCAGCTTGAGGGCCAGCAAAGCTGTAGTCATAAGATGGAGTAGCGTATCGAGCGTCAATTCCGTTGAATCCGAGTCTATAGTCATAAGAAGGGATATGGGAAGCGCCTAGTCCGAAGCCATAAGTGCCTTGAAAAGGAACTTGATTGAAGTTTTGTCCCCATACACCCGCAATTGTGTTTTGGTTCATTGCTGAAAAGCGAACGTGGTTTAATGCATCGATCGTTTGAGCAATTCTGTCGCTGAGAATTTGCAATTTTTGAGCATCGACTGTTAAAGTTTTTTCCATTGTATCCTCCGATGGATTGGTTTGTGCGTTGGACGCATTCGTTTTTATTTCTTTATTTAATGTTTTCTTTTTTCGTAGGGTTTTAGTTTTCTTGTCGCTCACTGAACAGTTCCCTTGTGCTCACTGGGTTGTTTTGGAATTTCAATTTCAAGAATTCCATTGATAACTTGAGAGCGAATTTCTGCAGTAGCTGCGTCGATTGGAAGGACAATACTTCTATGAAAAGGGCCATTTCTCATTTCAAATCGAATGGGTGTAAAGCCGTTTTCTACTGAACGAGATTTCTTTGAGCCACTTATGGTCAAAAGATTACCGCGAACGCTAACATCAATATCTTCTTTAGAGACACCGGCAACGTCAAAAGTCAGTAAGATGCTATTTTCTGACTCCCAAATGTTCATTGTAGGAATCCAAGGCATTGCTAGCTGTGGAGCTACCGTTTGTTGAAGTGTATTAACGAGAAGGTCGATCTTTTTTTCAAGTTCGAGCTCAAGGTTACCAGTTGTATTTTGAGAACTCATTATAGGCGTGGCTGGACTTTGGTGGCCTGTAACTGTTTGGTAGAGTCTTTCGATTTGTTGGATTGTATTTTCAAGGTTCACGGGACCTCCTCTAAAAAAAATTTATGGTTGTTATAAGAGTTGATAAAGAGGATTCATCAAAAGCTCACGGAGTGAAAGTTAGGAATTTGTCAGATAAAAAACCTAGACTCATTCGTGACATTTGTTAGTGGTCCATGCGTTAAAAGCCAGTACTAAGGCCATTTTCAGAAGGATGGTTCTGCTTTCAAGTCAAACTTGGAGCGTCAATCTTTGTTTAAAAAGTAATCAAAAGTTTCACTGCATCACGACCTTAGTAGGTAGCTTAAAGTAGCGAGGTTGTTACTTTATCTCCTTCCTCTTCGAAAAATTGATTGGTCAAAGCCTGTGAAACTGATTCAATAGGTTTATGGCAAAAACAAAAGTGATCTCACCCTTCAATCTCGAAGGTATTGGTGAAATCGAGCTCAATGACGAAAGTGATTTAGAATCCTATCTTAGCGAATCGACTCAGTGTTTTAAAAAGGAAAGTATTCCGCTTCATCGTCGAATTGAAATCCTTCAAAATCTCCTGAATCGATTAAAGCCACTAAAAAATGAGATTGCATTACTGGCCTCAAAAGAAGGAGGCAAACCTCTAAAAGACTCTCTTGTAGAATTTGATAGGGGTTTGAATGGCATTCAACTAGCCATAGAAAGCTGTCAGACTCTCGGTGGTGAAGAAATTTCTATGGGCTTAAATGCGTCGTCCGCCGGTAGAAGAGCCTTTACAATCCGCAAAGCCATTGGGCCCGTAGCTTCTATTTCTGCTTTTAATCACCCCTTTAACTTAGCAATTCATCAAATAATACCAGCGGTTATTACAGGCTGTCCGGTTCTTTTTAAACCGGACTTAAGAACTCCGCTTTCGGGGCAAAAGTTGATAAACGAACTCTATGAGTCTGGGCTGCCCGAAGTTTGGTGTCGGCAGATAAACCTTGAAAACAATTTAGCAGAAAAGTTAGCCCAAGATTCTAGAATTCATTATCTTAATTTTATCGGATCGGCCCGAGTGGGTTGGAAATTGAGATCTTTAATTGCACCGGGAACCCGCTTAACCCTGGAACATGGCGGAGTTGCTCCAATTATTATCGATAAAGATTATGATTTAAGAACCATTATCCCTGAAGTTTTAAAGGCGGCTTTCTATCACGCTGGACAAGTGTGTGTCTCTACGCAAAAAGTGTTTGTTCATCGCAGTCAGCTTGAAGAGCTCATTAATCAATTGTCCCAATCGATGAGTCAATTGAAGGTTGGAGATCCCGAAAAGGAAGAAACAGATATCGGCCCAATGATTGCTCCTAAAGAATTAGATCGAATGGATGATTGGATTGCAGAGGCTGTTGATAAAGGGGCTAAGTTACTTGTCGGTGGGCAAAGGCTGAGTGAAACCTGTTACTCACCAAGCCTCATTCTAAATGTCTCACCTTCGAGTCGTCTTGCCACTGAAGAAGTTTTCGGGCCAGTTCTATCTATTTATTCCTATGAACAAGTAGAAGAGGCCGTCAACGAAATTAATAGACTCCCCTTTTCGTTTCAAAGTTCTATTTTTACGGATTCGCTCAACAGCGCGTGGAATGCAATTGAAAAAATTCAAGCTGGAACTGTTTTAGTGAACGATCATACGGCATTTCGTGTCGATTGGATGCCCTTTGCTGGTAAGAAACGCTCCGGTCTCGGTACCGGTGGAATTAAATATACAATGAAAGACATGACTGAAGAAAAACTCCTGATTTTTAAATCACCTGAGATTCGACTTTAGAGGGTTGGTTGAATGAGAAAAGAATTTTTATTACTTTTTATTGGATATATCATTTTTATGGCGATTGTATTGCCTTTTTATCGCCATATAATTTGGTCCACAGTATTTGTCGGTCCCATTCTTCTTTTGGGGACCTATGATTACATGCAAAAACACGATACCATTCGAAGAAACTTTCCTTTTTTGGGAAGATTTCGCTCCTGGCTTTTGGCAATCCGACCTGAGATACAGCAATACTTTATCGAGAGCAATTCAAGTGGTCGACCCTACTCTAGAGAAGAAAGGGAAACGGTCTACGCCCGTTCAAAAAATGTTCTTGATACTCTTCCCTTTGGCACGCAAAAGGATGTTTATGAAGTGGGCTATGAGTGGATCAATCACTCGTTTCTCCCGACCAATTTACATCCAGAAGATATTCGTGTGACCATAGGTGGGCCGGACTGTAAGCAGCCTTACTCGGCCTCAATTCTCAATATTTCTGCTATGAGCTATGGTTCCTTATCTTCTAATGCCGTACTCGCATTGAACGGAGGAGCTAAAGATGGGAACTTCGCACACTGTACCGGGGAAGGCTCAATTAGTAAATACCACAAAGAAAACGGCGGAGATTTAATTTGGCAAATCGGAACGGGCTATTTTGGTTGTAGAACACCCGAGGGTAATTTTAATCCTGAGACATTTAAAGAGCGCGCTACTCTTGATCAAGTGAAGATGATTGAAATTAAAATCTCTCAGGGTGCGAAGCCGGGACATGGAGGGATTCTTCCAGCAGAAAAAGTGACCGCAGAAATTGCAGAGATCAGAGATGTTCCGAGGGGTAAGGATGTAAACTCTCCTCCTGGCCACAAAGCTTTTAGCACTCCCCTTGAGCTTTGCCATTTTATCAAACAGCTCCGTGACTTATCTGGAGGAAAGCCCGTCGGAATAAAACTTTGTGTTGGGAAGCGCAGAGAGTTTTTAGCTTTTTGTAAGGCTATGAATGAAACGAAAATCTTGCCGGATTATATCGTCGTCGACGGAGGCGAGGGCGGAACAGGAGCTGCACCCTTAGAGTTTTCGAATTATATTGGTTCGCCAGGAATTGAGGGTTTGATTTTTGTCCACAACTCCCTTGTAGGATTCAACTTGCGAAAAGATATTAAAATTATTTTTGGTGGCAAAATTTCAACCGCATTTGGAATTATTAAAAGAATTGCCCTTGGAGCTGACCTTGTTTACGCGGCAAGGTCGTTTATGCTGAGTCTAGGCTGTATTCAGGCTATAAAGTGCAATACTAACGAGTGCCCTGCCGGAGTTGCGACGCAAAACCCACACCTTGCTGCGGGGCTGGTGGTTAAAGAAAAACGAAAGCGTGTTGAGGTCTTTCACAGAGAAACGATTGAGTCTTTCAGTCACATGTTGGGAGCCATGGGCCTCAATCACCCATCAGAGCTTCGACCCTGGCATCTCATGCGTCGAATTAACCAGTGGGAGACGAAGCACTATGGTGAGATTTACACCTATTTACGCGAGGGAGACCTTGTCGGAGATAATGTTCCTGTTCATTATAAGAGAGCCTTAGATGCGGCAACAGCCCAGTCTTTTCACCATATTGATGATATTAAGCCTAAGGCTTCGTCTGCTGAAGCTCGAGTTTAGCTTCTACAGCATCAATGCTTTCTAGGATTTGATTTCGATCAAATGATTGGGTGATGGTGTGCGAGGCTTCGTCAACAGATGATAGACTTTTTTGTGCCCGAGCACTTGAATTGAGAAGACTTGGTTGGAGAATATCGAGGAGCTGATCTAGAGGTTCCCACTCAACTCGAGATTTGAGATAGGCTAAGGCAGTCATCAATGCGAATCGCCTTTTGCCCGCTTCGTGAGAAACTTTATCGGCGAGCATGACTACAGAGTTCCCCTGCTCTTTGAGCCTTTTTGCCGCTCTCAAAGCCGTATCGTAGGGAACCACTTCATCGTTTTTACTGTGGTAAATATAAATATCAGCGGAGGATTCAAATCGAAGACTGTTGGAGCTGGCAAAGATACCAAGTAGCTCAATATTTTCTTCATTGATAATCATCTCAATAAACTCTGGAGTGAAAACCTTATCTAAATCCAGTGGAAGCTCGATATCACCACCCATGAGTTCGCTCGTGTATATGTTGTAAGGTGGCTTTAGTATGAAGTCATTGTCGATCGCGAGACTGTAATGTTGTCTCAGGCTCTCAATGATCCACATGACTTCATTCACTTTTGGATATTGTTGCTTTTGAAAGACACTCGAAAGGTAGTCTCCTAGGTCGTAGACGCCGCCACCGACCGAGCTAAATCTCACGGTAAATTCATTTTGAGCGACGTTAGAGAGTCTCTTGTGGAGGGACATGGCAAGATTCGCTCCCTCCGAATAGCCAGCGAGGTAAATCCCCTCTTCGTCGTCAATCTCCAACTGTAATTCGCTTTCGATAAACTCTTTGCTGGCTCTCAACATATTAAGACTCATTCGATCGTTGAGCTCGTTAATCATCAACTTATGACTTTTACTATTGCTCGATCCGTAGCCAATATGATCAGGAAGGACGATAAAGAAACCGAGAGATGCAATGAGAGAAATGGCATCAAGGTCTTCAAAGTTACCATAGGAGGGAGCTTGATCAAATTCACTGTCGTAAAGAGTTTCATGGAAGTAGCTGAGCAATCGGGCTTTCTTTTTGCCACTGGGAACGAGAACGGCTCCGCTAACAAGGAGGTCTTTATTGTCAGAGTCTTTGGTATAGTATTCGATTTTATAAACTTCGACAGAGCCCAATTTAATGAGTTTCGTTGCTATATCAGGAAGCCCCATCTCTTTGAGCGTCTGTAAAATTTCTGTGCTTTCGATGCCCTTGATTCTTTCGAAGTTGTGAAGGTACTCGTATTTTTCTCCAAGGGAGTTATAGGCTCGAGACGTTTGAATGAGGTCGTCCTTGGCCTTAAAGGCTCCGCAGCCTACGAAAAAGGAAAAGATCACAGACAGTGCAAAGACTCGATAGATGAGCTGTATCGTGCTTTTCAAATTAACAATGGAAGTGTTTTGTTCGAAGTGCCTGTCCATTTTTTGTCCTCAATCCATTCACATTAACTTTACTGCTAAACTATTGAGCAATGGGCCTGCCAGGCTAACTACCTGATAATATTAAGGAATATATATGAAAGTCTTTGAATATGTCTCATTTTAGTACACTAATCTAGACTGCTGTCTCAATATTAGACAGTGTTTAAGGCCCGACTGTGGGGGCCTAAAATGGGCTGATATTGAAGTTAAAGAGTTATGGTGGATTCGGGCATGAGGATTGGGGGCTTTTCAGCAAGCCAAAAAAAACCTCCGCTACAAAGCGAAGGTTTTAAAATATCGTTTTAATTTAATTCCCCGACTTGGGAAAAGGCCTACTCTTCGAGCTCAAACTTAGGAGCAGTGATTTGCTTACCTTTGAAGTAAATAGCTCCGTCTTTAGCTTGATAAGCTCTATGAGGTCTCATCAACTCACCAGTGGTTGGACAAGTCTGGAGGGGCTGTCTCGTAAGAGCGTCGTGAGCTCTTCTCATGCCTCTTCGCGATCGTGGAATTCTAGATTTAGGAGATGCCATTTATTACCTCTTTTTTGGAAAACAATCTTTTACACAATTTCAGGATAAAAATCGAGTCTTTTTTTAAATTAATTAACCTTGTGTTTTCAGGTACTTACGAAAAAAGCGAGCTTCCTTGTGAGAAGCCCGCAAAAGGTCAAGACGTCCCTCGCTAAAGGGAATTCTGTAGATTCGATTATTGGTTCGTTGGTGACAACATTCCTGGGTAATCTTGAGTAATCTGTGTGAACATCTCAAGAACCGAGTTTCTGTCAGTGTTTTGGTCCCATCTCTCGATAACGATTTCTTTAACTTCGTTGTTGAGAGGGTTGTTGCCAACTGCGCCGATCAACTGAGCAAATTGTTGGAACGTGTGATCACCACGGATCATCATTCTCCAAGGCTGCTCTCGGGGATCGCTCGTATCGAGGAATGGGTTCGCAGAGTTACCAGAACTTTGAGTCATCAAGTGATAAGTCTCAGTAGTAGTTACATCTTCAACCATATCCTCAGGACATAAGTAGCGACCATTTGATCCGTCATCAGCAGTCACACCTGGAACCACAGGGCTAGCGAGTAAACACGTATTCGCTTCAACTGTGATTTCAAATGTTCTCCAAGAGTGAAAGATGCTGGTAGTTCGGCTCGCAGTAATTGAAGCACTCGTTGAATTCGTATTGCTCCAAGATTTTA
Source organism: Bdellovibrionia bacterium (assembly GCA_030427805.1). Lineage (GTDB taxonomy): Bacteria > Bdellovibrionota > Bdellovibrionia > Bdellovibrionales > JAGQZY01 > JAUHWN01. Next base: position 279,064 of record JAUICP010000005.1, on the reverse strand, counting down.
CGTAACCAAAGCTTCCTGAAACACCAACGTTGAATTTAACGCCTGTGATCCACTCGTTGATCTTACCAAGGCCACCAATTGCTAGTGGATTAAAGCTTGCTCCTGAGTTGAAGCCAAGGCTTCGGTTCCAAGAAGAAGACTCAGAGAAGGCTTTGCGAACTGTTAAGTTCACGCTCAGGGTTTCTTCTTGAAGAGTCCCCATAACCTTGATGTTGCCCTTAGCTTCGCGAACAATGTGTCGCTTCTGCATGGCTACGAAAGCCGTCGGATTATTCATGCAGTAATGGTAAGCATTTGAAGGCTTCACTTTCTCATCGAAAGGATTTCTTCTTTTATTACGTTCCCACATTCCAAGAGATTCAGTAGGAGCTGGATAAAGCTGCTTACAAAGCGAAGTGTAAAGTCTTTGCATGTCAACCCACTCATTGGCAGCTGTGCCTCGAGCGTAAGGTTGATAGATAAGATCTTCGCCAACGGCTGGAAGTTTGTAATCTCCCTCAAGAACCTTCCGAGCAAGATTCATTGGAACAACTTCTTGCTCAAAATTTCTCATGTTTTGAGCAGTCATTACACGGTCAGTGGTTTTCATTTCTGAGAAACCAGAGTTTTGTTGAAAGCGTGCAAGAGGCTCAACAGCTTCGGCTTTAGCTCTTTGAGCCGCGGCTGCAAATTTGTTGAAAGCAGCTGCAACGTTGAGATTCGTAGGTCTTAAATTGATAGACGTACTACCACTTAATGGCCCGAGGAATCCTTCAAAGTAACCAGGTCGAAGGCTATTGCTTTCAACGATTGGCTCAACTTTAACGAGAACTCGTGTTCGAGTCGTCACTTCAGCTAAGTTAGTAATGTAGAGAGTGATATCTTCTTTAACAGTGTCTTCTGAAATCGGAAGAACTTTTTCGTAAGAAGCAATGTAGTTTCTTGGATCATCAAGAGGACGATCTTCAGCCGATTCGCGTAGAATGGCGAAAGAGAATCGAACTTGACCACTAGTCGCTGCTTCACCCTTGAACTCAGAATTGATGTGCTTTCTATAAAGAGTTGGGTTGAACACAACTTCAAATGTAAGAGGTGTTTGCAAAGTCAGGTTCTCATCGATTTTGAAATCTTCAAGTGAGAGTCTTCTTTGCCCAAGAGAGATCGACTTAAGGTCAACATAGGCCTTGTCCGTCTCAGCAATCGTGCTTGGCTTTAAAGTGGCTTTAAAGTCACCTTGGTCTCCACCGTTTTCGGCAATATTAGTTGTTGCGCGAGTTCGCTCGAGATCGATAACACTTTTAGACCAAGGGTTGACGGCAAACTTGACAGTTTTAGCGCCGCGAGTTCCCTCTCCCGCAACAATTCTGCGAGTGATTTCGATGTTTTTCTCGGGAGCGAAGTAATCAAAGTCAAACTTCTCATCCCAGTAAATACAACCTTGGTCGTTTGAAGTAACATCTTTAGTGGAGCTCCCTGAAACAACCGTAAAAGGTCGATCGTAAAGGCGACGTCGAACGATTCTGTCGTTCAAACAAGCCTTGAGAGTCATTGTTAATTGTTTTGGCATTTGTAGAGCATTAAACTCTGTAACTTCAGTAAAAGAGCTAGAAATTGAGTCTACATAAAATGTTGCAGAATCTTCTTCGGCCACTCTTTCAACTTCTTCACAACCAAGAGCAAATGGGATCAAGGCTGCTACGAATAATAATTTTAATCTACTAGAGAACGTCATATTGTGCCTCCAATCCAAAAAGGAAAATATTTCTATCGGCTGTGAATGGTAAGTCTTCGATTTCTAATGAACGAACCCAACGTCCGTACATGGATACTTTTTCTTCAGGAAGATCGATGGCTATTTTGCTAGAAAATGCCCGTCTGTTGTTCTTACCCCAAGAGCTGCTCACATAGCTTGCAGGAAGAGTATCTCTTTCGTTAACCAAGTATTGGAATTCTGGCTCGAGAGTCCAGCTTTTGAATTCCCACTCGAAACCAACTTTGGCAGAGTATCCTGTGTTCAATCCCGAAGGAGCTTTTGTATTTACTAAGTAAGATCCACCAAACTCGATCTCGAATGATTTCGTTAAATCAATTTCAAGTTCTGAACTGGCCTGCCAACCTTCAAATCGATAAGCGAATTCAGCCACTTCAGAGCCAACACCTAAAATAGTGTTACCATTGAGTGCGCCGCTTGAAGCAAGGTTTCTTGGAAGATCATTAAATGAGAAGTAGCTGGCACCAATACCGAACTCTACAGAGTCTGACTCGAGATCAAGTTCAGCTCCATTAACAAATAAGAGTGGAGTTTTTCTCTCAGATCCGGGTGCTTTTTCGCTACCACCGGCCGTCGGAATGGTTTGAGATGTACGAATAGTAAAGCCAACGCCGTTCTTCTCGGCATCGCCCATCTTGATCAATTGTTCAGAACCAAGAAAACCAGTAGTTCTGAAAAGGGATGGCTTGGTTGAGAAATTGATCGGTAGGACTCCACCGCGAATTTCTAACCAATCGGTCGGCTCAGCAGTCAAAGATGCTTTGTAAAGTACGGCACCTGACCCGGGATCTCCATCGCCAACGTAAAGTGAAGATGAATTACCATTTACGTAATAAAGTAAGAGGTCGAGATCAGCTTTGAATACAGATCCGAACTTTCGGTCTCCAACTATATTAAAGCTGGCACCAGAGTTATTACTTTTCAGGAAATCATCTCTGAGAACTGAACCATCAACCGAAGCTGCGATTGATAGTGATGACTTAGATTCTTTTTCCATAGTTGCAGAAGTTTGACCTTCAGCAGCTGTTGAACCTGAGTCTCTTACATTTGTTGAGCTTGATTGAGCCATGGCATTAAAGGATCCCCCCCCTAAAGCCATTGCGAACGCCAAGCTAGCCACAATATTGCGGCCCCACCCTGTGGTGGCTGCGAACCTTCGTGTCTTCATTTTTCCCCCATTTGGAGTAACGTCTTAAACCCCCCGGTAACCCTAGTCGAAGCCCCCCTTTTAAGGACTTTAACCTTTTTTCATGGAAGGCACTTTGCAGTACCTTTTTGAACCCTTGAACAAAGCATCTTTAAATCCATACAACTTTTAGATACTTATTCCCTCGGATTCACCAAGCCATTTTGGACCGGGAACCAAAATGGAACCACTATGTACCCAAAGTTGATCCAGTGTGCAAAGTTCTTTTTTGACACTTTAAATTATTCTTTGTCGATTCGATGAGTCATTGAAAGAATTATAGGAATTTCTTTCAATTCGAAAAGGCTTCGTTGGACCATCAATAAGAAATGCTAATTGAACGTGTAAAAAGGAAAATCAAGATTTGCGGCTTAATGAGAAGCTTTTGAGGTTTTTCTGATTGATAGATATCAGTAGTGAGAAGGCGCAATAAAAAACCCTGCTCTAAAACTGAGCAGGGTTATTAAGATTTAGGATTACACGATTGATTATCTTACGAAGCGGGATCTTTTCCGAGTCGGATAATCTCATCGATTTGCGCCGAACTAAATGTTCCAGGAATCACACTTTCAATCTGACCGGTTTTACCAGCAAAGCTCATGTAGTTGGCAAATACGGCTGCGGCCATGATTGAAGGGTTGTTTCCAGTAAAGTAATTCGTGTTAACACTGGCGCCCTGGAAGCCACCAACTTGGTGTTGAGGCATCCCTGCAGGTCCAACATTCTCGACGGCTCCACCTGGGTGGTAGGCGAAGATAACTCCCATGGCCTGAGAACCACTGTCTCCACGCCAGTTAGAGTTTCCGCTTCCTGGATCGTCAGAATCCTGAGCATCTTGGGTCCGTGTTGCACCATCTGAATTCACATAAATAAATGTCGGTCGACCTCTTAGGGCGGCCGTTTCTAAAATTCGTCCGATAGAGCGCCCAGCTGCAACGTCAAGGACGTTCGCTTGGCCTCTGTTACGACCTAAGTGGTAGTCATATCCACCTGAGGATAAAGAAGCCGAAGCAGCCTGGCCTGTAATGGCAGCATTCACCATGTTAGCGGCAAGAGCTCTTGTTCTAATATCATCATCAGGGTTGTTATTATTTCGGTTATCCGTGTTTGCTTGGACGTTCCAAATGGCTTGAATTTGCGGATCGTCTTGGGCGTTCACATCGACACCATTAGCTATAAGGTCTGTATTCTGCTTGGCCGCACACTTAGCAAGCTTTGCTAGGTTGGAAGCCGCAGGATCTCTTTGGATCGCCCGTAATCCCTGTTCACTATTTAAGTCTTGAACGAGTTTGAGGAGTTTTCCTGCTTGAGCATTAGACATCGTACCAAGAGCTCCAGCAAGACTAATGGCGTTTTCCATGTCATCGACTCCGGTTACTCGAAGCGCATTTGGCGGAGTAATGATGGCTGGATTGTGGCGTGCTCCCGTTACTCGAGCTTCAACTCCCATGTTAGGGAGGACGGCTCCAGAGAGGCCACCGGCGAGAACCATTCCCGTCGCATCCATTTGGTTATTTCTCGTATCATCTGTCGATCGACACGGAATTGAAACGATTCGTGTATTTGCTAGAACTGCTGCAGAAGCCGTCTCTTGTAAGCCAGAGAGCATTGGAGATTGATCCCACCAAAGGGCTCCACCGACAACGACTTCGCCCGGGGTTCCACCCATACCGAGAGTCGTATAACTGGCCAAGTTGGATCCAGCTATATCTTGCGGCTTTAAGTTACCGGCAAACATAGCTCCACCACCAAGTGATAGGTTAATGAATGCGGGCATATCATTCGTAGTAGCGCCACCGCTATCACAGACATCGGCCTGGGCGTGGGCTTTATTCATTCCCATAAAAGTCGGAAGGAAGAGACTTCCACCGAAGGTAATTAAACCGGCGGATAAAAGTTCCCTACGAGTCGTTGGGTATTTATGCTGTTCACAATACCATTCAAGGAGTTGTTTAACGTTTGAACGGCGTCTTTTAAATTCTTGTTCACTGATCTTTTTTGCTTTTTTATTATCCATGTTTTCCCCCTTCCTTTCTTACATCTGGTTTGCGCTAAGTGATGCGAGTATGCCTGCGCAAAGGAAGGTAGCAGCTCGTCGCGTTTCTTGAGTGTTATTGCCTGAAAATGTATCGTCGTTGTTATCAGCTGGATCACCAAAAAAGGCAGTGTTTATGATTTCACGTTCTTTACTGGAAGCATCTCTTCCCCAGCAAGAACGAGCCATGTTGGCAGTTACGCTTGCAACCTGCAGAGCGTTGATGTTGGCTGGACCTTGACTAAAATCAATGGCGCTGAAGATTCTTCTTTGGTCAGCGCTTTGACCAGCTTCTTGTGCGACCAAATCATCGCAAACTTCACCGGCAAGCGATGTAATGGCCATCCACATTGGAGCACCGACGGACTCAGCCTCCCCTTCTAATGAGAAGGAATTTTTAGATCCTTCGTAGAGGTTTCTAGTCGCATTGTCGACATTGGTTAAGCCAGTACATGAAATCATTGATTTGAGTACTTGGTTTTGGTTGAGGACCGCAAAAGTTTCGACGGGTACGGCTTCGTAAGAAGAAAGACCTGTCGTATCACAACTTGCGTCTGTACAAAATACTTCGTCTGATCCTGATCCGAGCTTATTCTGATTATCAAAGAATCCACAAGCGGTCAGGCCCATCATTGATATTAGTAGTAGTGTTAGTTTTAGTAATTTCATCGTTATAATCTCCCGAGTCTTCCCTGATTACATTCCTAAGCATTCCGGACGAGCCGCAACACTAATGAATAAGTTTTTAAAGTCGTAATCCTGTTCGAATTTAGTTGTAAGCAATTCTTTTAAGGCGTCCTCATCAGAGTTAAAGCCACGCTTACAAACAGATTCGAAAGCCCGTTTGACCATACAAGCACTAAATCCTTTCGATTCAGATACCATTTTACCAAAGTCACCCATTCCGACACCGGAAGTAGCAGATCTCCAACCAAATAGTTTTTCGTGCTTGCGGGTTGTCGCCAGGTTAGTCCATTCATTACTAGCAACAATGTAACCCTCGGGAAACGTATCGGTTGCTCGCGTAAATTTAAAAGGGACACCTTGGCTATCTACTGCTATTTCGTCCTCATCAACAACATCGTTGTCGGGATCGTTTCTCAATTCGATATTGACTCCATTTTGAACGCCAGCATACTTCAAGTATTCTGTGTCAAAATCGACCATGGCAAAAGCGGGTCGCATAGAGTCCATGCTTGCGTGACAACCTTTACAAGTTGCTTGGAAGCGATTGTTTGAACCTTCTGGGAAGCGATCGACATCTCGACCAACGAATACATCGGCAACTGATGTATCAGCCCATTCGGTAATTTCCATACAAGCAAAAGATTTCATTGAATATTCAACGAGTCTTCTATTAGTTCCATCGATAGCATGTGCGGCCATAAATGATCTTGAAGTGATCACACCAGCTGGGTCTCTGTGGGGGATTGCTGATTGTGCATCGGCTCCTACAAGTTTTTGACCGTCAACTCTGACGAGAACGTCAACCAATTCTTGGTTCGAAGCCTCGACAGCCTCGTAGTGGGCATTTGATTTTAAGAAATCATCCACTTCGTCCATCGGTAAGTTATTGATTTGTCCGCTGTCGCCGGCATAGTAAAAATCGCCAGTGAGCATTTCTCGAGCATCGACACCATCTCTGGTGATACCGATAACTGTCGCTACAAAGTCCGTCAGTGGTGCACTAACCGTTAACTCTCGGTTAGACATTTTTGCGGCAAACTCTTTTACTGTAATACCGTAAAAATTGACATCAGCAGTTGGAATAGCGGCAGCGTTTTCGAATTGTCCCTGACTAATCAAAGAAGCCATTTGGCTGATTTTTGGATCGTCGAGTGAAATTCGAACGCCGGCAACTCGTCTATACATTGCTAAAGCGTGTTTCTCAGCATCTGTTTGTGCAGAAGCTGGGCTGAATCCTATCATGCTGAAGATAGCAAGAAGGGATGCGAAGTATGCAAAACGTCTTGTTTGCTTCGTAATCCTAGTGGTGACCGTGACCATCGTTGTTCCCCCTAAATCTTAATTTAGTTCGTCCGTGTTAAATTGAGACATCAAAATCGTAAACCCACTTGTATGTAGAGCAAGACTTTTGCCAAGTGTAATGCTTGTAATATCGAGCTAGAGATTAGGCAGATGTCTAAGGGGTCAATTGTTGTGTAGTTTATCGACAGGGTTTCTCGCAATGAGACTTGATGTAAAGTTTAAGTTTGATTTCAGATTCACTTCAAAAAAGCTCCATAGGGTGCCGGTTTTATTGCGAAAACATCGAAGCGAGAACAATTGTTTTTAGGGATTTTGCCTAACTTTATTTCATCGTCGAGAACGAAGGTTCATGTTGGATTTTGTCGTCTAATTTTTGTTCAGTGATTTGAACAGTTTCAAACTAAAACACATTGCGATGACTAAACAGGCTTAACAGATGTTTATACTCTAAACACTTTTGTGGGCTTTTACATATTAAATTGAGATCTTTTACGTAAGTATCTGAAATTACCAAGATCCTATACGAGCACTCTGGCACCTGGGTTGCTTTTATCTATATATAAGTTGAGGAGAGTTTGCGGGTGAAAATCCTCCAAATCTCTAGGGCTTAACTGGGTAATGGGCTTCGGTTTTTGTTGTTACATGCCGATACAAAGCCACGGGGTACTGTTGGTGATAAGATTTAAGACTTTCATATTAATCACGTTAGTAGCATTCCTGAGTTCAGGTTGTGGTGTGTTTAAGACTGACACTAGCCTGACGTCTTCTCATTCGCAAAAACAACAGTTCCAGGATCCCTTTGCTGATTTCAAAGTTCAGATCGATCTCAATCAAGTGTCTCAAAATAATCCACGATTCAAAGAAGTGAACTCAGGCTTAGGTGCAGTCAGTTCAGCTCAACTCACCAACCTCGGAAGAGTGGGATTGGCGAGTGTCCAGTCAGCGGCACAAAAATCTGTAGTCATACCGAAAGGGACCCACCTCTTCGTTCTGGGCGAAAATAATTGTCAGAACCAAAACACAGAAAAAGCCGCTCTCGATATACTGGCCCAAGCTCAGCGTGGTAAAAGTATAAAAAATCGGCTGAGCTATCAGGCCCATCAGCTCGTCCTTGAAAACGATCTCAATTTAAGTCAAATTGCCGAGTCAGCTCTAAAGAATGATTGTATTATAGGAGTGGGTTACGACTCCAAAATTTCTATTGGATCGATGCAGGGCTCTGACTCCCATAGTGGAAGTAGTGGAAGCGGAAGTATATCGCCAACATCACATAATGATCCCCTACTGGATTCGAGAAGCTCAAAATACCACGATGGTTTTGCTAAGACAGAGCCGGGTGTTGATAAATTTCACGACAATGGCGGCGAATTCAGAATTACTTCCAATGTGAAAGTCGCAGTGCTCGACACGGGAATCCATTTAAACCACGAAGACCTGACTGGCCAATTTTTAAGGAACCAAGGAAATATTGTTCAAAGCAATCATTCAAACTCTGGGCAAGCGGGTTCAGGGCAAGATGATCATGGCCACGGCACCCATATTGCCGGAATCATTGGTGCGAAGATCGATAATAATGTCGGAACCTATGGGGTCATGCCTAAAGATATCGAAATGATTCCTGTTAAAGTTCTCAACTCTAGCGGAAATGGTTTTGCCAGTGGACTTATAGATGGCATCAATTTCGCCATTGCCGAAAACGCCGATGTCATTAACTTGAGTCTAGCTGGAGCGGGATTAAACTCCGGAATAGAAAAAGCCATTCAAGACGCAATAGCTGCAGGAGTTGTTGTTGTAGCGGCTGCTGGAAACCAAGGCGATGACCTCACTACGACTGACTATACTCCTGCTAGTTATGGTCACCTCTATGATGGAATGATTACCGTAGGCTCGGCGGATGCTCAAACGAGTAGAAAATCAAGCTTTTCAAACTATTCGAGCTCAAGGGTAGAGATTTTTGCTCCCGGGAGTAATGAAATTTGCAATACTTGGATCGATGTGAATGATGTGGATGACGACGACTATACCTGTTTGCAAGGAACTTCCCAGGCTGCGGCCTATGTTTCGGGAGCTGCGGCGACGATCATCGGTTCTTTAAAATCTCGTGGTATTAGTTATACCGTTTCTGATGTTGAAGGTATTTTAAGGGGAACATCTAATCAAGTGAGCGAGCTAACAGTATACTCACTCGATGGAAATGCGGTTTCGATGCAGAATGTCGGCGATATGGTTGGTACAAACTCCTTTGATATTCAGGATTTTGCCATGGGAGCGACAGCGACTCCCACTCCAACCGCCACTCCTACGGCTACTCCAACCCCCACTCCTACTCCGACAGCAACGCCGACTCCTACTCCGACGGCAACGCCGACCCCAACACCCACTCCGACACCCACTCCAACGGCAACGCCAACTCCTACACCGACGCCGACCCCACCTTCGGTCGATCTCGGAGCCAATCCTCGACAGGATCAAACAGTACCGGTTGGCGCCAATGTTAATTTCAGCGTTACCGCGACTGGATCGGGTCTCACTTACCAGTGGAAAAAGGATGGAACAGATTTAACGGGGCAAAACTCGAGCAGTTTAAGTCTTAATAATGTAGCGAAGACCGATAGCGGAACCTATTCGGTGACCATTGCCAATGCGGGTGGTGCTGTCAGCTATACGGCTGGTGATCTTCAGGTTTTCACGACTCCGACAATTAACAATATAACAGTGAACATTAGTCCGTCGGGAGACGGTAAGACATACGCCCAGGTCGGCGACCCATTAACTATCAATGTTAATGCGAGTGGTGACTTAACCCTCACCTATGAATATTCAGTGGCGGGACGAGTTTTCTCGGGCCAGACGGACTCGAGCTTTAGTCACACCATTACAGGGGCCGATGCCGGCTCATACCGAGTTGTGGTTAGAAATGCCGTAGGTTCGGACCAACAGAATAGTGTTCTCGATCTGGTTGTCGAAGCGCCAGTGAGTGTTCCAGCGGCAATGAACCCTCGTCAAGACGAGACTCTTGCTGTTGGGTCAAATACCAGTTACTCCGTAGTAGCTACGGGTGATAACCTGACCTATCAGTGGAAAAAAGACGGTACAAACATCGCGGGCCAAAATAGTCCGACCCTCAATCTGACCAACGTACAAAAAAGTGATTCAGCCACCTACTCGGTGACCGTATCAAATAACACAGACTCCGTCGATCATACGGCAGGAACTCTTACAGTTCTTGATCCCCCGTCTATCGATAGCATTTCAGTTAATCTAACGGCTTCGGGTAATGGAAAAACCTATGCAAGTCCTGGAGATACTCTCGATATTCAAGTGACTGCTAGTGGCGATCCGACTCTGACCTATGCGTGGTTTAGAAACGGGAATCCCATTGCAGGCCAAACAACAAGTCGCTTTATGAAGTCACTGGTAGGCACTGATTCGGGTGTTTATAGAGTCGTCGTTAGTAATGCTGTCGGTTCCGTCATGCAAGACGATATCCTCGACCTCGAAGTCGAATCTCCGATTAGTGTTCCCGCGGGCATGAATCCAAGAAATGATCAAACTGTTCCCGTTGGCGATGATGTGAGTTTTGCGGTTGTTGCGACGGGTTCTAACCTCAGGTACCAGTGGAGAAAAGACGGTGTGAATATCGGCGGCGCAATCAACAGCACTCTTAATCTAACCAATGTACAAAAAAGTGCTTCAGGTGATTATAGCGTCGTTGTATCTAATAATACAGGGAGCGTGACTCACGTAGCCGGGACACTCACTGTTCTCGATCCACCTTCTATTACAAATATTACTTTAAACATTCCTGTCGATGGATCTAATAATGCCAGCGTCAATGTCGGTACACGAGTAACGATTACTGCGACAGTCACGGGCGATGGTCCATTTACCTATGAGTGGTCTGTCGATGGAACTATTGATGCCGGGCAAACTACAAATGTATTCTCTAAAGATGTTCAAATGAGTGATTCAGGAACCTACCAATTAAAAGTTTCTAATGTGGTTGGAGATGATACTAGAAACGACTTTTTGAACCTCCAAGTCGTAGCACCAACCATGATTGTGACTCAACCTATGGCCGATCAGAAAATTCTTGAAGGAGATCCGGTGAGTCTGAGTGTTGTTGCAAGTGGTGGTGGCCTCACCTATCAGTGGTTTAAAGACGGCGCTGCCATTGCGGGTGCTAATGCGAACACCTACACGATCGCGAGCACAACACTCGCAGATACGGCTTCGTATACGGTGGTTGTTACAAATGCAGCCTCTGATTCTATAACGAGTGACCCTGGTTTAGTTGAGGTATTTGCAGCAGCTCTATTTACAGCACAACCTCAACCGACAGTAGATATAGTTGAAGAAGATAGTGTGACTCTTACTGCGACAGGAACCGGTACACAGATATCCTATCAATGGTTTAAGGATGGAACGGCTTTAGCTGGAGAAACTAATGCCTCGCTAACCCTAAATAATATTGATCGCATGCAAAGTGGTAGCTATATGGTTAGGGTTTCAAACGTTGTCAGTGCTTCGGACAGTACTCCGAGTGTTGTTAACGTCCTGTTTGCTCCTGAAATGATGTTGGCTCCAAGTTCTAAAACAGTTTCGATTAATGAGTCGACGCAATTTGAAACCAGCGTGCAAGCCAATCCAAATCCGACCTATAAATGGTATAAGGTTCATAAAAATCAGCGCTATGAAATTATTGGAGTCGATAGTCCAACGCTTGATATACCTCGAGTGAGCTGGCGCGATCGCGGTCAATATATTTTGGTGATATCAAATAGTGTCGATACGATCGAGGCGGCTCCGGTAACTCTCGAAATCAATGCCGTTGATCGCGGTGACACCTCAGCTATTCTCAAAAATGGAGAACAGGTATTTATCGATCGCCCCGGTGGAATTAGAGAAATATATATGAATCAGCTCAATCCAATTGAGGATGCTGGCGCGCCCGCATTGCGGAATCCTGCAAATTATAATGGGGAGTTCAGCGATGAAAATTAGTAAACGATTGCCCTTTTTATTTGCTGTTACTCTGGTTTCTATGACCTTGTTCTTCCAAAACTGCGGAAGCCAATTCGCAGTAGATGACGATCTCAACGACTTATTTTCCACGGCCGGTGTGATTGATGAGAACTGTCTTGAAAATAACGACTATGACGCTTGTATCTTCTATAAAAGTCCGATCGTTCACAAAAGAGAAGCTCTGAGCCCAGGTGAGCGATGGGAATCAGAAATCGAAAAATGGCAGTTTTACGGAGTCAAGTTGAAGCCATCATTGGCATCAGGATATCTTACCGATGGTAACATCGAGGTTTTATCTGAGAAACGAATTGCCGCTGAAGGAGTGGGTACGTACAGAGTTAAGTACTCACAAAAAGACGCCCCTGCCCTTTCTGAGGCCATGTCCTATTATTGGGGCACGAGAATGTTACAGATGTTTCACGAATCGGCTGGGTATACTTACCTTGATAAGAAAAATCTGCGAATTGTCACTGACTCGAAAATCTCTGGGTTTTCTGCCGACAGCAATGCGATTTTCTTAGGAGAACTAGAGCCGACGACGGGGCTTAATATTGCCTATGATGCCAGTATGCTCATTCACTATATGGCTGAAGCCAATATCTTCTACGCAACTGATGGCGCCCACCTTGATTTGAGTACCGATAGTAAACATGTGGATTGTGGAATTACCGGCTACGAAGTTTACAAAAATGATTGTTGTGCCGATCGCTTCGGCTGTTCTAAAGCTGTGACGGCAGGCCTGTCAGATTATATGGTGGCAGCTGTTTTTCCAAAATTCCCTGCCGTGGCTGAGTCTTTAGGAAACAATACCCAAGGCATGGATTTTTGCGGGATCACCCGAAACGCGAGCACCAACCGCTCTCTTCTTGCAGGTCAAGCCTATGCGGCTTGCTCTGAAGCAGGACGACCAGGGCAGGTTTTTGCCATGGGAAGTTTCTTTGCATCGATTTGGTTGAATGTGCGAGAGAAAGTCTATTCCGCTGACCTTGCCCGTGGTGTGAGAGATTTAGATCGTCTTTACATGGCTTTACTTCCAGAATTGGAATCATCCGATGATTTTCTAACTGTACTGGATAAGATTGAAGTGCTCGATCAAGAAATCAGTCAAGGTTGGCTCTACGAACATTTTGTTGTTGAGTATCAATCTCGAGAACTTCTCTAGTAGAATCCCGCTTTATAATTGCCATCACAGCCCGGATCTTCAATTTTGTGAAGAGCGGAGGTGTTGTTTTGGCAAAGAGGATGTCCACCTGGAGGACAGAAAAATCGAACGTGCATGTGATCTCTATGCCCCGACCAAGGCCATACTCTCGAAAGGACCGCGATGGTTTCTGGGTCGTCCAAGCGATCGTTTTCTTCGGCCCATTCGCACATGGCTTTCTTAATGACTTTGTTTACAAAAATCCATTGTACAATTCCTGACCCAGTAAAATTTCGCATGAGCTCGTAATTTCGTTGGATGTTTCTTCTAAAAAGAGCGCTCACTTCGCCGTTGGCGTCGGTCATGGTTTGAAAAGGTGTTTCTGATCCGGCAAAAGAAATATCGACGTCGAGACCCGATTGGTGACTTCGGTGTCTTGTACCTGGCATTTGCCCACCGCCACTCTTTGAGAGATTTCCGACAACAACTTGGTCATCGGGAAAGACGGCATTGTATCTGGCAAAACCCTCTTGCAGGATGCGAATCATCATTCCTGTACTATAGTTTTTGCCACCACTGACCGTATAGCTTCTAATTAAATACCCAGGCCCTTCTTGGGGCATCGGCTCACTTTCATTCAAGCTTCCATTGCTATGTCTTCCAACAGCAAAGCCTGGAACTCTAAACGAGCTTGCTACATCAAAAGGAGCATTATCGGTTAACGTTTCCCAGCTTCGGTACGAGGCCAAGTTAATATAAGGTGCCAAAAGATTCACCGTCTCGTAAACCAGATCAGTACCCAATTGAACGGGATCGAAAGACCCGTCTTCACGGGCGCGAACGATTTCGGCCATGTGTAAAGGTCGATCGAGGTTGGGCCGTGTCGCTGTTGGATCCAGGTGATATCTGAGCTCAGGACCATCTCGAGTAACTACAGTAGCGTCGCCCTCCCCGTCTCTTTGTAGGGTAAGTAGCGGAGTTGGCGAGACTTCTTCTTCGGCGCTTTCGTCGACAACATCTTCATCTCCGACGACTCCGACTTGGCTTTCATCATATTCGGCATCTGGATCTGACATTGAAGTAATAACCTCATCGGGGGCATTAGGCTCAAGAACCTCGACAGCAGGAGTCTCTGCAACTTCAGCCTCCACAGGAGGTAGAACCTCCGGATCTGTTTCTACAACAGCTTCTGGATGAACTCTGGCCCGATCCGGAATGGTCGTATCTATTCTTTCGGGGCTTTCAGGGTCTATAGCCACTTCTTCGTTTTCTTCTTCTTCTGTGTCCCAGCACCTTAGATTGACACCGAATAGGCTAAAACAAGTCTGCCGATTTTCAACAATCGTTTCTGCTTCGTCTACAGCCAGGGTTTCGTCTTCTACCTCAGGATCTTCGTCTACTTCGACTTCCGCTTCAGGAAGAGGTGGAAGTGTTTCGACTTCGACTTCTGGTGGTGGCGGCAATGGGTCTGCGAGGCCTGTTGAATCGTCTCGCTCCCAGCAGTGCCAGTTAATCCACAATGCTCGAAAGCAGCGTTCATTACTTGGTGCGACGCCCTCTTCAACTGTTTCTTCTGCGGCAGGTGGTGGAGGTGGTCCCTGGTACTCCCTTTCGACTCCGTCTTCACTGTCACCTTCGGGGCGTGCACGGGGAGGCAAGTACGGCATATCAACAGCTCCGGGAAGATCAGCACTTAATCCACTTCCGCCATTTTCAACAACCGTTTCGGCGGGGGCCGGAGCTGGACCTTCAAATTCTTCTTCGACTCCGCCTTCAACGTCGACCTCTGGAGTTCCTTCAGGAGCTGGAGGTAAAGCTGGCGCTACTACTTCTTCTGTCTCGGCATCCTGTTCTGGCCGGGGTGGAGCAGGTTGTCTCTCTCGCGCCTCTTCAGGAGTGGGCTCTACAGCCGGAACAACTTCTGGACTCACAACTTCTTGCTCGATATTTCTTAGGTCTAACACAGTATCTGTTCGCGGCTGAATTCCTACGCGCATGTAACCAAAGTTCGGGAGTTCGTCTTCGTATTCATCTCCATGATCAAGTTGGTTTTCTAAATCTTCCTCGGTGGGATTATAATCAACTTCTGGCTCTTCAGGCTCTTCACCATTTGAACTTTCAAATTGCTTTCTTTTTACTTCACCATTCACACGATAAAAGACATCAAAGAAATAGCTGTTACAATCGTTGTCAGTACAGACACCAATGGCAGAGAGTCGAGAGATACCCGTATCGGCCCTTTGGTTGTCTGACATATAAGAAACCCAAATATCGTACTCTTGGTGTTTTTCAATTTCGCCACTCAGATTCACTACTTCAGACGAGTCGGCGTAAACGAGCTCAACTTGAAAAGTCATTTGACGAGTTTCTAAGTCGGCATTTCCATGGGGATTTCTAAATCGAAGGACTTCAAGTGCTAAAACCTCAGGAGACTCCCTCAATGCTGGAAAAAGGTTGGCCTGAGTTCCCTCGAGTCGAGGCGAATTGAGTTCTGGAATAGGAGTGGGGCTGGCACTCGTCTCTACCTCTGGCTGAGAACTGGGATCGTTCTGATCAGACAGATCTTTGACTTTAAAGCGACAAGCGCTCATAGAAATCAATAGTAGAAATGGAAGAATATACTTCAGCAAAGCCCTCTCCTTTAGTGCTTTGATTTACAAATATTTTCCATTCACCCACGATTTCTATTCAAAGTCCCTAAGTGGAACCGAAGAAATCTTCATAAACTACATGTTCAAAATTGAAGCCAAGTCCCTTAAATTCCAATCGAATCTAGTGCACCTGAAGTCTCTCTTTGCAGTTGGAGAGACAATTATTGTCATTTATGAAAACTTTTTGGTGCCTCTCACCTATTCAATTGGAGAATGCTAAGTTGGAGTCGGCTTAGGGGCCAGGAGGATTGGGTGTTTTTATTGAAATTTATTTCTTCTTCTAAATACATTCTTATATTTGAATTGATTCTCGTTCAATTTGTAGTCTTGGCTTGTAGTCAAAACACTAAGGACCGCCCATCGGCAGCACCCTCGGAACCAGTAAAAATAGAGCAAAGCAAAAAAACCATTTCGTTTGATTCTCAAGAAAAAGAAAACGAGTTTTTGCAGCAATTAGAGATACTCTGTGAGACTTGTAAACCATCAACTGGAATTGTAACAGTTAAAAACAAAGATGGAATTGCCCTATGTGCAGGCGTTTTTTTAGACGGTTCCACCTTTGTAACTAATAAACATTGTCTTCCTACGTCACTTCATATTAGAGGAGTCGATTGTAGC
This sequence comes from Bdellovibrionia bacterium, assembly GCA_030427805.1. Classification (GTDB taxonomy): domain Bacteria; phylum Bdellovibrionota; class Bdellovibrionia; order Bdellovibrionales; family JAGQZY01; genus JAUHWN01. The sequence goes on along the minus strand of JAUICP010000005.1, from coordinate 262,669 downwards.
CAGGACGTCACGATTTATGGTCGAACTGACAAAACCGTAAAAGCGTCCTGCGGGACAGTTATTGATTTATCGGCTCAAGAATCGGAGGCCACCTATGTGCGGCCAGATTTTGCTATATTAAGTCTAAAAGAAAACTTAGAAGGCATCCCGATTCTCGACTCTTTTGCCGGCCCCCTTTCGGATGGTGATATAGTTCAGGCCGATTTTCCCAGTTACGAAAACATTAAATCGCGCCAAGTTGAATTGAAGTCTCAGGATTGTAGAGTGACTAAAGATTCAATGATCAACCCTTACTTTGTTTCAGGTGAAACTTCAGCCACCTATGCTCTTAGTGACTGCGACTTCGTTCCCGGCCAAAGCGGCAGCCCGCTCTATCACGATGGAATGCTTTATGGGCTTCATAGTCAGAGAGTGATAATTTCATCTGAAAGTGAGTTTGCCCGTTTTAATAGCGAAGAGGTGGGACTCTATGCCCGGGGCACCCTTCATGGGTGTTTTACACACATCTTAAGCAACGAAGAGAGTCCAGAGGTGTGCAGGCAACAGTATAGTGCCCAACGGGAGAGTGCTCAAACTCTGGAGTTCAAAAATAAGTCCTATTTGCCCAAGAACCAAGAGCGCCGTGAAATTATTAGTTCTTGGCTCGAGACAAACTCAGAACATCTATTTTATCAATTTAGTTCTGGGCAAGTTTCAGATTACGAAAGAGAGCAACTGGGGCTGATGGATGCAATGGTGACAGGCATTGATTGTGTGCGCTTAGACCAGGCAAAAATCAATGAAGAGCTAGAGCAAGACATCTATAAGTGGAATACATTCATTCACTATAATAAATATCTTCAAGTCAGCTTTAGTATTGAAAGCCAAAAAATATGGAGTCATTTTCAAGTGACGGAGTCAGGAAGTGATGAATCGGCCCTTCATCTATCATTGGTCGAAGATGAACAAGTTCTAAATTCCCAAGACTTTTTAATTCCGTGGTGTACTTTTTAGAGATTCGATTTACCCTTAGAGTATGTTTGTCATTAAGAAAATTTCAGCCAAGGATTGCCTGTCTCTCAGAAATCAAGTTTTGTTGCCCCATAAAGAGATTGGGGAATGTCAAATCGATGGCGACAATGAAGAAACGAGTTTTCATTTAGGCGCCTTACAAGATGGCAAAGGTCCACTTGCCATCGCCAGTTTTATTAAAGAAAACCATCAACATTTTTCTGATGATTCTGACCAATATCGCCTTAGGCAAATGGGTGTTCACCCAGATCATCGACGATTAAAATTGGGGCAAAAGCTAATAGAAGAAGCACTTTTAGAGCTCAAAAATCGAAATGCATCTCTATTATGGTGTCATGCTCGACAGGTTGCCTACGGGTTTTACGAAAGTCTCGGATTTGAGTACTTCTCTTCTGAGTTTAATATTGAGGTTATCGGTCCCCATAGAAGCATGGTTAGGAGACTTATTCCTGAGAATATTTCTTAAGGCAATCCGGGCAAATACATTGCTCGGTTGGTTTTTCGATCTTTAAAGGGGGGAGATCCATGCACCAACAGTGACCGGTAGCCATTTCACAGCCAAACTCTTTGCCGCATAATTCACATTCTATGATATTCTTTTTTATTTTTCGAATATCATCCTTGTTTTGCTTCTTTTTAGTTTCTGTCATTGGCGTGAAGCTTTACTTGATGAAGGCCCTTTACAAAGTCGCAAAAGCCTTTGACTTGTTTTTCAAGAAGTTCATTGGCCATTGGGTCGGTTATTTTGTCTCCATCGAGAATATTCCAAATATTCATTAGAAAAACTCGTTCGGGATAAATGAAGGAGTTTCTATAACCAAAGACACCTTGCATGTGTTCTACCGGTCGTAAACCGCCAAATCGACCTCCGAGTCCAACAAAAGAAACTGGACGAAATTCAAAGGAGTCTGGATACTTCCAGTGGTCGATAAAATACTTTAAAGCTCCTGGATAGGAGCCATTGTACTCTGGAATTACGATGTGCATACTGTCTGCTTTTAGTGTCTTATCCACCCATTTTTCAAAATCGGGAAGGTCCCGCTTTCCGTACTGTGAGCCGTCCAGTTGCGAAAGTGGAATATCTCTCAAGTCGATGATTTCAGTCTCTTCTCCGAGATTGGAATAGAGACCCTGCAATATTTTACAGACTTTCATGCTATTCGAGTCAGGACGATCTGTTCCGGATATAATGTATTTCATTCCTCTGCCTTTCCGTCTCATAATGGACCAAAGCCAATTAGAGTAAACGAAGTAATATCACTGGAGCTATGGTAGAATAAAGCCATGAAAACAAGATTATGTGCTGCATTATCATTCGCTCTAATCCTCTGCTTAACTCTGCCCCTTTTTGCCCGTTCTAATCAAAAGAGGGTGCCCACGGAGCAAGAAGACCTGCAAATGCTTTATGATGCCTCAGTTAAGCAGCAAAAAGCGCTTCAAGAAATGCTTAAAAAATCCAAGGGTCTCCTCGAAGATTATAAAAAAAATCCGCAAAAATATCAGGCGAAACCAGCTTCCGCCAGTCATACAAACTCAGGTGCAAGCCCCGTGATTGAGATCGATGCCTCACCCAAGACGCGAAATTCCGACGGGATTCCCGTGCAAAACTTAAATCGAAAATCCGCCAGTAGTATTTCTCCAAGTCAAAGTGCTCAACCACAAATTACGCAAAAACAAATGGATGAGCTCCTTCGAAATGTGGAGAAAATGCAAAAGTCTATGGAGAAAAGAAACAAATCTCTCAAACAGTTTGAATAGTATATGAAAATAGTTAGCAGCATCATCTTTGTCTTCGTTTTCAACTCAATAGCTCATGCCGATTTTGTTCTTCTACAGCAAAAGCCAAGCTTAGCAGAAAGCTTTCCTGTTGGATCAGGGAGCCAATATTTTTTGAACACCGGACTTGGGCCCGCCGAGGTCAATATTTATGTGCAATCGGTAAAAGGGAACAAGCTTGCCGTCGAAATGTATATGCGAGAAACCAGTGGTCGCTCTCCGGGTCTGTATCAGTCTTTTGACCTAGAGTTAAATTCGAGCCAAAACGTCGCCTTAAAAGATGCCTATTTAAAGCGGAGTTCGAACTCCCCACCCGAGCGCATGCCGCGGAATGTGCTTGAAGGAACGGGTCAATGGAAGATGTCTGAGTTTTCAAGGATTAGTCCTCAAGACTTAAAAAAAGACTTTGTCAAAGAAGTTGAGCTTGAAATGGAATTTGGAAAATTGAAAACCCTCTATTTTAAAAAAGAAAAAAATGGTCTTGTGCTCGAGTATTGGATTAGCGAAAAGGTGAAGCCTTTTGGGCTCGTTAAAATGCGAAGTCAGGGCCCCAAAAAGAAAGATAACTACACTCTCGACTTTAAGAGTTTACTCACTGGAGTGAAGAGCGAAATAAATCCCAAAAAGGCTGTGCCCCTGACCGAAGAGGGACAAATTCTTCTGGGGTTGAAAAAGCCTAAGCCCCCTCAATAATGAGACTATGAATATTGTTTTTGAGTCGTTCTCTGCCATGAAGTGGAGCTATTTCGATGAAAAAGCGATGGCCAAGTACTTCTCCACCGACCTTCTCGACCAGAGTTTGCGTGGCTTGAGCAGTGCCTCCAGTGGCGAGAACGTCATCGACGATCAGAACCCGATCACCTGGCTTAATGGCATCTTCAGTCATCTCTAGAGTGTCGGTTCCGTACTCCAGCTCATAGGTGTGGGCCACTGTCTGGCCCGGTAATTTACCCTTTTTTCGGACCAAGACGAGTCCCTTGTGGTAGTTGTAGGCTAGGGCCGATCCCAGTAAAAAACCACGGGATTCGATAGCAGCGATTTTATCAAATTCAAAATCAATGGAGCGCTCAAGCTCTTGAATCAGTACACGAAAAGCCCCAGGGGTGCGCAAAACCGGTGAAATATCTAAAAACTGGATCCCCGGTTTTGGGAAATCGGGAACGACCTTCAGTAAATTTTTAATATCATCAATATTGCGATATGTTTCAGCCATGCCCTCTCCCTCACTATTTGTACTAGACTATATTCATTTTACTGGACCTTGTTAACTCAAAATTGGATATTTAAGGAATGCGGCATTTTCTCATCAAAAGTATTCAAATGATCCATTTCGGCTTTATTATTTTTGTTTTGTTGGGCTGGCTCCTCCCAGGTGCTACAGCTACAATCCTCTATTTAGCGGTTTGTGTGGCTATGATCCTCCAATGGCTTTTTAACCATGGCACCTGTTTACTGACTAATTTCGAAAATATGCTCAAGGGGCACTCGTGGGTTGATCGCAAAGAGCATGAAGTCCGATTCGTAGAGTCTTTTGTGAACCGCTACTACAAAGGAAAGCTGCACACGGGGGCCCTAGACTTTGTTCTCTATGGAATTGTCTATTCATTGATGGCTCTCAATACGATTTTATTTTGTTTATTTTAAGAAAGGAATGGCGCGGTCAAAACCGCCATCGGCGCGAATCATCTGCCCGTCGATCCAAGACGATTTTTCAGAACATAGAAAAACAATGATATTTGCAATCTCATCGAGGCGTGCTGGCCGTTGACTGGGCAAGCTTTGGCTGTAGGCTTCTGATATTTTCTTAAAGTAGGGACCGAGCATTTTCTGGGTACTTTCAGTTTCTAAAAAGCCAGGATTAACACAGTTGACTCGAATGCCCTTGTCACCGAGTTCGTGGGCAAAGTAATAGCTCAATTGCTCTAACCCCGCCTTGGCAGCCGCTAACAAGCCATGGCTCTTAACAATTTTCTCAGTATCCATCCCACTAATACTCACTATGGCTCCACCCTTAGACATTAGGGGAACTGCCTTCTGGACTCCGAGAATGAAACTTGTGACCGATATATTAAACGTTTTATCTATGTGGTGGGCCTGAATATCCATGAGATCTTTGAAGGCTGTTGCCGCAGCGTTGTGAATAAAAAAATCAAGATGTTCGATATCGGAAAACAATGAATTAACGCCCTGAGGTTCTGAAAGGTCAGCCTTTATGAGACGGACAGAGGCACCTAGCTTTTCGAGTTCTTTTTGGCTTTCAATAGCGGAATCTTCGTCGGATCGATAACCGAGAAATAATTCTGCTCCCTGTTTTGCAAATTCAAGGGCCGTGGCTTTTCCTAAACCTTTTGTTCCACCGGTGATGAGTACCTTTTTCTTTTGAAATTCTGACATCTAAATGACCCTTAATAGTTTTTAAAAACGAGAAATTATTCTCAAACGAGGGCTTGGCCCCGCTTGAGTCCTTGCTTTGCAATAATCAATTTTTGAATCTCATTGGTGCCTGCACCGATCTCAAAAAGTTTTGCATCTCTTAGACATCGCTCGACCAAATATTCACTCATGTATCCATAGCCACCAAAACACTGAATCGCTAAATTTGTCACTTTTGATGAAGTTTCTCCGACAAGTAATTTCACCACGGCGGCTTTTTCGTTAACATCTTGACCCTTTGCCATTTCGTCAACACAGTGCCAGAGGTACACGCGACAGGCTTCATAACTCGATATCATTTGCGCAATGTGATCTTGGATCATTTGAAACTCAGCAATGGGATGGCCAAATTGCTTTCGCTCTTTTGAATACTTTAGACTTTGATCAATACAAAAGCGCATGAGCCCCAAAGCAAGGCCACTGAAAATAACTCGTTCCACATCAAGAGAACTCTTCATCGCCGAAAAAGCGCCCCCGACCTTTCCTACAAGTGCCTCAGCACTGACCTTGACGTTATCTAAAAAAATCTCGCCCGTTGGAGAACTCTTATGGCCCATTTTTTTGAGAGGTGAGCCCGTTGTAAGCCCCTCCATTCCCCGTTCGAGGATGAAGGCACTCCCACTAGCAAATCCAGGGTCGATGAGTTCGCCTTTTTCGTTGAGAGTTTTAAAAATCACAAAAAAGTAGTCCGCGATCGGAGCATTGGTAATAAAAGTTTTTGAACCATTGAGTATGAAATGATCCCCTTGAATTTGCGCGGTCGCTTCAATACCGACGGCATTGCTCCCAGTCTGGGGTTCTGTTAAAGCCCAGCATCCGGTCTTTTCGCCACTGACTATTCCGGGTAAGTATTTTTGTTTTTGTTCTTCGTTACCGTGCTTAGAAACATTGGCGCCAAAAAGGCAGCTACTAGCCAAAGAAGACAGGCCAAATCCACTATTGATGTAGGCCATTTCCTCGGCCACGGCCAATTGCAAATAGGGGTCTCCTGCGCCGCCCCACTTTTCTGGCAACAAGGGGGCAATGAGGCCGAGCTCTCCCATCTGGCGATGGATATCGAGGGGGAATTCAGTCTTTTCTTCGAGATCTTCAATCCGCGGCAAAAGCTCCTTTTGAAGGAGTTTTCGCGTCGATTCTCGAACCGCATTAATGGACTCTTGGTCACCAAACATAGTGCCTCCTTGCAGTAAAAGCTTACTTCTTGATAGAGGGGCTCTCAAGGGATAATGTTTCGTCATGGCTCACATAGGCACCTCAATCGCAGATAATAATGACCGGTTCAAAGAGAACTACAAAGACATGCTCAAGCTCTTAGAGCGCCTTGAAGAGGTTCGAAATGAAAGTCTCTTCGAAGGAGATACCAAGAGTATTAAAAGGCATCAGGATCAAGCTAAGATGACGGCACGGCAGCGGGTTGAGGCCCTTTTAGACTCTGATCAAAAAGCCATAGAACTGATGCCCTTTGCCGGGTACGGAAAAAAGAATGTGGCCGTTGGAGCTTCGCTGGTTGTATTTTTAGGTAAGATCCAAGGCCGCTATTGTCTTGTTTGTGCCAATGTACCCAGCATAAAGGGTGGTGCTCTCAATTTGTCCTCGGTTGAAAAAATGCATCGTGTTCACGAAATCGCTCTCGAAAACCGACTTCCCACAGTCTATTTGGTCGAATCGGCTGGTGCTGATTTATCTCAACAGGCCCAGGTATTTAATGCCGGAGGAAGAATTTTTCGGGGAATTAGTCAGAGGTCGAAACAGGGAATTCCGAGCATTTCGGTGGTCTTTGGCAGTTCAACGGCCGGTGGGGCTTATATTCCAGGAATGTCTGACTACATTGTTATGGTTAAAGACCAATCTCATATGTATTTGGCTGGTCCGCCCCTTGTTAAAATGGCCATCAACGAAGAAACCGACGAGCAGGAATTGGGCGGAGCTTTTATGCACTCCACTTCTTCAGGAGTTTCGGACTACTTGGCCGAGAATGAGGAAGAAGCCATAGAGCTGGCTAGAGATATTTTTTCGTCATTTCCCCTAGATGGCCTCAGAGACAATAAATTTAAGGAGCCACTGTTTCCGGCAGACGAAATCTTAGGGTGCCTCTCTAGTGAAGCCTCCGGTTTTTTCTCGAGCCGAGAGGTTATAGCTCGCTTGGTCGATGGGTCTGAATTTTTAGAGTTTAAAGCCTCCTATGGCAAAACCCTAGTCACAGGTTTTGCCAGTATTCATGGTCATTCCGTCGGAATCATCAGCAACGAAGGTGTCCTGTGGCCTGAGTCTGCACTGAAAGGGGCCCACTTTATTCAGCTGTGTAACCAGCGAAAAATCCCTATTATCTTTCTACAAAATATTACGGGATTTATGGTCGGCAAAAATGTAGAGCACCAAGGGATTATCAAAGAAGGGGCAAAAATGATCAATGCCGTTTCTAATTCAGAAGTTCCCGCCATAACCATAATGATGGGGTCCTCCTACGGTGCCGGGAATTATGCCATGTGCGGACGAGCCTTCGCTCCCCGGTTTTTGTTGAGTTGGCCCAACTCAAAACTTGCAGTCATGGGGGCCGAGCAACTCGCAGGAGTTCTCGAGAGGGTGCAAAGGGAGAAGGCCGAGAAAAGTGGAATCGATATAGACGAAGAAAAAGTCGAACAGGCCAAACAAGCTCTCATTAGCCAAGTCGAAAAAGAATCGGACCCCTTTTTCGTATCGGGTCAACTCTGGGATGATGGAGTCATTGACCCTCGGGAAACGCGGAGTGTTCTCGGAAGTCTTCTTCAGGTTATTTCTAAAGATGAAAACCCAAATGGAAATCCTTCTTATGGTGTGTTTAGAATGTAGGTCGATATGAATAAGGCAATTATCACGTGCGCGCTCACAGGTGTCCTCACCGACCCTAAAACTCACCCTGTTCCTGTTACGGCTAAAGAAATGGCCCAAGCAGCCAGAGAGGCCTTTGACGAGGGAGCCAGTGTACTCCACTGCCACTTTCGCAACCAGGACGATTCTCAGGGACATCTACCCACTTGGGACCCCGATGTTGTCGAAGAAATTTGTAATGAGATTCGCACTGAAGTTCCTGAGATGCTCATCAACATGTCGACAGGTGTTATTGGTAAAGATATTGATGGACCGGTCGCTTGTCTAGAGAGAGTCCGCCCTGAAATAGCCGCCCTCAATGCAGGGTCTCTCAATTATCTTCGCACTAAAAAAGATGGAACATGGGCTTGGAAGCCAATGATATTCGATAATTCGGTCGAGAAAATCTCAGCCTTTCTTGAAAAAATGAATGAATACAAAATCGTCCCAGAATGTGAGTGCTTTGATACCGGGATCGTAAGAAGTTTAGCACTCTTTCAGTCAGTAGGACTCTTGAAAGACCCTATTCATGCATCTTTTGTCATGGGTGTTGCCAGCGGAATGCCGGCAAAGGCCTCTTGGTTGCCCTTACTGATCGACGAGTTACCCAAAGGAGCTCACTGGCAAACCATTGCTATTGGGCGAAAAGAAGTTTGGGAATTGCACCGAGAAACAGCTCGATTAGGTGGGCATTTACGCTCGGGCTTAGAAGATACTTTTTATTTGCCCAACGGAGATAAAGCCCGGTCGAATGGGCCTTTGATAAAAGAATTGGCAAAGATCGCCCGTGATACTGGTCGCGAAGTTGCAAGTCCCGGAGAGACAAAAACTTTCTACGGAATTACGAGCTAAATTCACTAAAATCAAGAGACTCGATTTCAAATTCTGTTCGGGTAATATCTAGGGCGCTTGTATCGAGTTCAAGATTAGATTTGCCGCCACTGGACGCTCCCAAGTCTTCATCGAAGTTATAAGATGAACTGCTAAATTCCTCTTCGGATAGACCCTCTTCTTCTTCAGAGCCAGCGGAAAAGTCGGTCGCACTCGCATTGGTAAAGGTTAACTCATCCTTTGGAGAGTCACTACTATTGTTGTTTTCAGTGTCGAGTTCAAAGTTTGCCCCATCAAAATCGGCCAACTGGCGAGTCGTTGTAAACTCGTCAAAATCTCCGAGGTCGGTTGTACGCCTTTGATCGGCTGACTGTTCTATAAGAAGTCCCAATGCAATATTACTGGATAAGACGTCATAAAAATCTTCGGCCGACAATTTCATTAATGTCGCCCCTTTTGGACATTTAATCGTAGCATTGCGAGGTTTTTGATCCAGCACGCCGAGTTCACCAAAGTGATCGCCCTTGGTGAGGGATGCGATACATTTATCGTCTTTTAAAATGTCAACCGTACCGTTGAGCACGAAATAAAATGAGTCGGAGGCCTGCCCCTGTTCAAAGACGACCTGTCCGGGCTCATATTGATTAACGTGACAACTTTTAATAAAAAGCTGCATGACATCCGACGGAATCCCACTAAAAAGTGGGTTCATAGCTAGAATTTGATTGATGAGCACACGGGTCTTAAGGGACTTAAAATGGTCGAAGCTCGCTTGTTTTTTAACGTCGACGACCTTGTGAATATTTACTTTTAAAGCCCAACCTTTAGTAAGACCGACGACATCCGCTGTGCGTGGTTTGTTCAAGATAGCAGAGCTTTCACCGAAAACCTTATACTGATCGAGGACAGCCAGGACAGATCGATTGTTTTTTTGTACATTATCAAACACTCCGAGGTGACCCGACAATACAATATAGAGGTCTTTTTCGACCTGCCCATTTTCAATGACAATCGTTCCCCGTTCGAATTCTTCAAGACGAGAATACTTGTACAATGAAAGAACATCTTCTTCGGCAGTATGATGAAAGAGTGTGGATCGTTTTATTGAGTGAATAATTCGATCTTTACTAAAATAGGATTTATCGAAATGGGGGGCGTTTCCATAGTGATTCGAACCGGGAGTCTTTATTGCGCCATTGGCTTTACTTTCAACGAGACCAATGTGTTCGCTGACTTCATCTGAGTTTTCTAAAAGATTATTTCCAGCCAAATTCTTAAGGATATTGATACATCGGTCGAAGCGAACTTTCTTGCCTTTTTTGAAAAGGAACGACCAAATCTCCGAGATTGAGAGAGAACCATTCAAGCTCCTAATAAACTCCGAGTCCGAAGCATTGTACCGTTGCGGCTCTCTAAACCTATCATTGGATGAAGGATGGAAAATTAAATCATTGCCATCGTTTTCAAATCGACCATTAACTAACTTTGGGATGAGATTTTCGAAGCGAACCATATATTAAAGGTAATATTCTTTAATTTGAGAAACAAGGAAGTTTGCTCCTGTCTCGAATCTGAATAATATTCACTTCAAACTGATTCGAATTTACTTAAAATCCCAAACTTTAAAGCCTCGACTTTCGGCCTTTTCTAGATCGGACTTTCGTATCTCGTAGACATTGGCCATCCCAGTGGGTTGACCACATACTTGAATGCGCATGAGACCATCTGAAAGTTTTTCTTTAACAAATACATCGAGGTCCTTGAGTTCTTCAGCCATTACATTAAGAGTGATTTCTTTGCCCTTAGAGCACTGTTTGGTTCCATCATATTTGTAAACGCGAACCGTATCGACGCGATCTTTTGAAATCGGTTTATCACCCGTTAGGGCTTTGGCCTTCTTGGTCTCAACGGGGCCCTTAGGTGGGATCACATCGCGTTCAGTTCGGCAGTGTTTCGATGTACATGAAGCAATAAAAAGGGCCACAAAACACAGTAGAATTGATCTCACAGCTTTTTATCCCAAGGCATGAGTTCTGAATACCTGCGGTATTTAAGGCGAAAACCGAACACATTCGCACCGGTTGTTAGAACATAGAGTTCTCCTGTTTTTTCCATCAATCGAGGTGCCGCCTTAAGTCCGTAACCAGTGTTGTAGTGAGAAACAAACTTTCCAGAGTTTGCATCGAGAGCTTCGATGGGCCCAGATGAACTCCCAAAAATGACTAAGCCTTTGTAGTAAACGGGTTCAGTAGGAATGCCATTTTTAAGGCGATATTGCCATTTAAGCTTACCCGATTGCTGGTCGATGGACTGCATCTTCCCTTCGCCAGAGGCGTAGAAAACCTGGTCTCCATGACCAGTAATAGACTGACTGCTGCCCTCAGAGTGGTTCCAGAGAGTTTTTCCAGAAGAGGGATCGAGGGCAAAAAGACCTCTTTCAAAACTGGAGACAAATAGTTTGCCTTTAAAAATAACGGGACTCGAATCGACATCATTAAACTTTTCACCCCGGCCCAGGTTTTTCTCCCAAACCACTCCTCCATTTTGAGGGTTCAAACAAGCGATAGTGCCGTCGGCAAATCCCACATAGAGTCTGTTTTTATAAAGAAGTGGGCGCGAGGATGCCCGAATCGATAAATTCTGGGTCGAACGTTTTGAGTAAATCCAAACTTTCGAGCCTGATTCCAGGTCGAGAGCGTAGAGTCTGCCATCACCAGCCAGATGATAGACGGTTTTACCATCTACAATTGGCGCTGAAAGTGATTCTGCTCGCAATGGAAAGCTCCATTGCACTTGGCCCGTTCCCGCTTGGAGTGAGTAGAACTGACCGTTGCCTCCTCCAAATAGAAGGTTGTTTCCAGAAAGAGCAGCGCCCCCTTCAACTCCCCCTTTTACTTTGAAGTGCCAAACTTCATCGCCTGTTTTACGAGAGTAAGCGGCAATGCGGTCAATAGAATTTCCAACAAACACCAGGTCTTTGGCGACGATGGGAGACATTCTATTCTGACGTTTAAAGGCCAATTCTTCTTGGTCTTGCGTGGATCGCGACCATTGCGGTTCAAATACAAAAATTCGCCCTTGGCGGTTTTCTTCAAAACTCGAACAAGCCGTTAAGCCCATTAAAAGTAGAATTAAGGTAATACGATTTACAGCTAACACTAGCTCTTCCCTTCCATGTCATCATCCTTAGCTGACGACTTGGTCGCCGAAGGTTGACTGAGTACTTTTAAAAAGCGCTTAGCATTTTTTGAAATTTGAGATTTTGGATCTGCATCAACAGCTCTTTGGTACATATCTCGAGCTCGATCCAATTGGTTGAGCTTTTCGTAACAAAGCCCTGCCCTAAGACTCGCTTCACCCTTGAGGTAGGCGAGAATTTTGGTTTTGTTGGCCACTTGTTCAAAGTGTTTAATTGCTTGATCACATTGATCGGCTTCTGCAAATGAGTTTCCAGCGGCAATTTGCAAAAGGGTCTTGGTCAAGCCTTCTGGTTGCTTGTTGGCCGTTGATTCGATTATTGGCGCCACATCAGCTGTTTTTTCGTAGTCTTTAAAAAGCTCGTAGAGATAAAGAGCCGCTTGAGCACCTGCTCGGGTTTCTTGATTGTTCTGGGCAAAACTTTTTAGTTTATCGACCGTTTCGCCGTAGTCCTTTGTGATGTCCCCAGATTTTTGTGCGTCACTAGGAGCTTCCTTTTTTTGTGCGGCGGCTGCGAGAGCGCCCATTTCACTCTTTTTGAAATCATCGCGTTTTTTAATGTAGTCAGTTTGAATGGGAGCTAATTGAGAAAAGGCTTTGAGCTCTTTATCTCGTTCCATTTTGATTTTAACAGTAATTCCACCGCCCACGAGCAAACCAACAATCACCAATCCGATAATTAGTTTGAGGTTCTTTTCTAGAACTGAAGTTTGAGGTTTATAGCTTGAATTTTCTTTTTCTTCTTGGCTCACGAGGCACTCCTTAAATTACCGAAATGACAATAGGCAAATAGTCCTAAAGGCCTGAATCAAAGTCAATATTGAGCTCGATTCTCGGCAAAAGAGCGCTGCATTATTAGTTTAATTTTACTTGGATTTTTCTAAAGAGAAAAAAGGAGATACTAGGGATCAACGGCTGTGGGTACGATGCTTCCGATGAGGCTAAAATTATCGCCTCCCGTGTAGTTTTCGAAAGTGTCTACGGCATTGTTAACGTCCACTGCGTCAAGAAGCTCGAGGCTAAAACCCGATTCTTCAGAGTCAACACTCGCACCCAAAACCAGGCTCGTTTCGCCGCTAACCGTGCTAAAAAAGTCGGTCCAACCAACTATGTGGCCCGTTGCAAGAGTTGTATAGCCCATGCCTCCATAAAACTGTTCAGAAAGAGTCATGTCGACAGCGTAGTAACTGTTGTCAATCGGGATGCCACCGGGATTGAGTTCATTTTTAATAAGTCCGTTGGTAACGGCATCTTCCCAAGTCGGTTGATCCGGATAGGTTGTCTTGTATTCACAGCGCATACCCAAGCAAAGATTGGCCCTACTGTGGGTAAAGGCCGTTTCCGCGTCGAGTTCGATTTCAGAGCGACCCGTCGCTAAGTAAGTCATCGGCTCGAGGGCACCACCATTTATGTACACTCTCAGCCGTTGATTTTGAACGGCGTTACTGCTGTCGTAAATAACATGAACATGATACCAGCCCAAATTAGTTATGACCGAATTGGTCGTCTCGGCATCGACCCGACTCGTTTCAGATTGAAGTGCTGTTGGATAGGTCAGGTCGGCATCTCGTAAATTAACGGCTAATTTACCTTGCGATGTGATGCGAATGGCAGCCTCAGTGAGTTGATATATGTTAACTCCAGGGCTAAAAAACCATGTTGGAGCTGAAGCACTTATTAATGTCATTTCAGGTTTTGCCGAGAAGGCATCTTCTTCAACGAAAACATAAGTGGAGTAACTCCACTGTTTTGCGCTTCCACCATTTGAAATCTCAAAACCAGAACCACTGCGTTCGGCATAGAAAAGTGAATCGCCAGCAGGGTCAACAAGGCCCGGAAAACTCGCATAACCAGTCATTAAAGCTGGGACGTTGTCAGGAGAGGTAATACCTCCCGATTGATTGCCTAAATCAGGTGTTGGATTGGGGTCGGGCTCAGGAAGGCCCGGATCTAATAAGCTCGCTCGATTCGAGACCGATGAAATTTCTGTATTTGAACAGTTTTGGAAAGATATAAGGAGGACACCAAAAAGTGCGACCAATAATGTTGGAAACATTTTACTGATATTCATACCCTTGCATTCTCCCCACGAATGATCCATTCCCCTTCTAATAGTCTACTAAATCTCGAAATTGATCGCCTCAATTTCGGGGTCAAAAGTAGGGAGTTCTCAGTTTAATACAAAGTCCTGACAAACTTTTAGACATTTAAAACTTATAAGAAAGTCCAAATGAAAGCTGCCAGTTCTCAGAATCAAATTCAGAATCCCCCGTAGTCTCCTGAAGGGTCGCGGTTTCATCGACAAAGTAGATTGTGGAAGTTTTATCAGCGACGATGGACTGCCTAGAGATTCGAAAATAGACCCTTGAGTTCTTGCTCCATTGGACGAGGGTTTCGACGCCAAGATCGAGAACAACTCCGAGGCTCAATTCAGCGTCGCCAAAGGCCCCTGTGGTAACACTAGCACCGTGATAGTAGGCAAGAGCCCCAATGGACCACTTGCTGCCTAGAGCGCTCTCAAATCGGCCTCCAAAATAGGGGCCCGCCATGCTCGGGTTCGTTAAAACACTGCCATTAACATCGACGATATTGGTAGACGGAGAATTGACCTGGGGAAACTGCCAGCTGAAGTAGCCCATCGAAAGGTAGATATTAAAGCGACCCATATCGATCATGTAGCCGCCGCCGAGAAGGCCGCGATAGAATATCTCTGCTTCATTATTGATCTTATATGTTTGGAGGTCGAAGCTGATTTCACCAAAGAAGTTCGATTTTCCAAACTGCGGAAGCCCCGATATAAGAAGGCTGCCTCCCAATGAAAAGGCCTTTCCTTTCTCGTCGAGCACAGGAGTTACTTCTTCGATTTGTAGAATTGAAGCTCCCAATCCCAGGTTCCAATGGTCGAGTGCTTCGACCGGACCCGTGGGCACAAAATCTTTTTGCCCGGGAGGACTCGGCGCAACGACCTTTTTTATGATCGTCTTTTTCTTTTTACCAATTTTAAAAAAGATGGTTGAAGCTTTAGAACGGTCAGAGCCCTTTGCCATAGATCGGACGTCAACCTTGTACTCGCCGACTGGGAAGCGATTGCGAAAGAGAAAGGACGACCGTCGAGTATTTTTCTTTAAAAGAGGGTCCCATTCACCCTTTTTTATCTTTTTTGAAATGACAATATTGTATTTTTGCGCCTGACGAACCCGTTTCCATTGAATACCTCGTACTGGGTCACCAACAAGTTTTATAGATCGAGGACCCGTCAGTTGAAAGCCTGATATTGAAAACTTTAACTCGGGCTTTTTTTGCTCTTCCGTATACTGTTGACCCTCTGCGAATCCTGTTAATGTCCATTTGTAAGAACGGTTAACTACGAGATTCACCTTAATGCGTGAGTTTTTTGTTTTCTTCGATGCGAGTTTTTTGCCCTTTGGACTATAAACAGTCCACTCGTAGAAATCGAAATTTTTATCGGGTTCCCATTGAAACTCAACCGGTGCATTTTTAGAAGTACCTGTTGGCGTAACCTCTTGCCCTGGGGCGGGATAAATAGTTTTAATGGCTGGGAATTTAATTACAAATTCAACGGCCTCACTGAAAGCACCCTTGGTACCATTTTTTTCGACAGAGCGGGTCCGCATTTGATAGCGTCCTGGTTCTAATTGCATTTCATAGGTTGTCTTCTTCACTTTGATAAGAGTTTTAAATGGCGGAGTTAGGGGGTAAAGCCGAGTAATTTCGAATTCGTAAGAAACCGCTCCAGGAATTTCTTCCCACCCAAGATTAATTTTTCGCGTAAAGTTTTGGGCCGATGCCAAAGGAGTAAAAGTGAGGCCTAAACTCAAAATTGAAAAAAAACAAATGGATGATGTCAGTAATCTAAGTAGCACTCTTCAACCTTGAAATTTACCGCGAACTCATTTGCGCGTTCTACTGATCCTATAAAGGTGAAATTTCTATTTATCTCACCTCAGCTCTTAATCTCCCACCTTAATTAGGATTTTCGGAGCCTTGATTTTCTTCTTCTTATCAGCCTCTTTACTTGCTTTTAGATTAGCCTTTTTATTGTTTTTATTCAAAGATTTTGAACTGGCTTTTGTGGATGCGGTCCTTCTGCCATTGGGCCTGGCTTTGGTCCGTGTTATCTTTACCCTTCCGCGTTTGCGCGGAGGGTTGACTAAGAAAAGTCTTTCTTCAGAGTTGAGTAATTTTCTAGTGCCATTCATAGCTGTAATCTGCCAGGTATAAAGTCCAGGGCGAAGGTTTGTTAGGACATAGTTGGTGCCTCCATTGGAGGAGGTGGTATTTAAAACCCAGTCAGACTCCTGTCCCCTGCGCTTATTTTCAGGGTTGTACCAGCCGGCGACATTGATTTCATAGGCTTTTGCTCCGCCGACATGATCCCAGCCGAGAATAATTCCTCGTTTACTGGCATCCCGATAGGGGATTCGTTCATTTTCATAGGGAAATTTAAGCTCGACTCGTCGGATATTAGGTTTACTCGTCAGTACGCTGACATTGTAGGTTGGACTCTTTAGGTAAGTTCGTTTCTGTTTAAAGTATCCAATGACTCTCCAGAAGTAGCGTCCTGTTCGCGTAAAATTATAATCGGCAAATTTACGTTCATTGATTTTCAGGCTAGCAACTTTACTGTTAAAACTTGGATCGTTGGCAATTTCAATTCGAGGTTTTTGCAAAAGCTGAAAATTATCCACCCTAAAACGAGTGCTTTTTCCATCAGAAAGGTAAATAGGCTGACCTACAATTGGCGAAATTCCATTGGGATTGACGATTTTGTCAATGCTGACCCTAAAAGTTTGGCTCACCCTTTGTTGCTGCCCTTTTTGCGTAGGAAGAGCTTTGAGTCGCCACTTAAAGGTTTTTTGTGGCGGAAAGAATTTAACACTACCAACATTGCTTCCCGAAAAGTTTTTAGTCACTACGAATTGGCCATTTTTATTTTCGGTTTCGAGAATGTAATTGTAATTTCCTCTGAGTGGCTCCCAGCGAAGTGTCAGTGGCTCATTTTCTTTAAGATAGAAATAGCGGTCGAGGGTTTTTACAGAAATCTGATTTTCAAGTTCTTTAAACTCTCTGGCAGTAATGACTCGGCTACTTCCTTTGGCAACCGGCATGCTCTTATTACCGACCCACATGAAGAAATTATCGCTATTAACGTTTAGAAGGTATTCTCCCCGATTGATTTGCGAGAGACTAAACTCAGCATCATTGAGTTCAATCAGGTATTGTTTGTATTGACCAATGCTCAGGTAAACATCTTTTTTGTTTTCGTTCGCTCCACGGTAGTAAAGTCCTCCCCGTGTTAATCGCAAATCAATCGCATTGTCATTCATATCAAACAGAATTGTTGAGTTTTCGTCGACATCGAGAACCGAAGAAGCCACCAATCGGATCGTCGCACTAGAGTCATTTTTTGTCGAAACAAGATCACCACGGTAGATTTTTTCTCCAATGGTGAGACTTGTTTCTGAAACATTTGTATTGGCAGTACGGATCGAAACCTCATTGTCACGTTCAATAAGATAAGCGACTGTCTTCCTCGGCAAAACCACTTCTTCTGTGGGCTCGAGCAAGTAATACCATGATGTTAGTCCCACGATTCCACTCATTGAAAAAATAAATGGAAAAATGAGCTTTTTAATAACCGTACTCATACAGTATTTAATCGGAAATTGCCGACTAAATACTGAGAACGATTCAGAAAAATCTTTTTGCTGTCTCAGATAAAAACGAGAAGGAAGCCTTTTTACAAAGGTCTTACTCGACTATGGTCTATTCTTTTCGAAAATGAAGTTATTTTAGAGGCTTACTTTCAAATCCAGGAGCCTTTTTGTCGATACTATATTGATGAGCAAGGATTCTAAATACGATAGTTCAAGGGTGACGTTTCCCATTGCGGTTAAGCTGGGTCTATTTACACTTGTTCTTCTTTTTACTGCGACAGTACCGACCTTCCTCGAAAATGCTCGTGAATATGAATTGGCATCAAGTACGCGCGAAAAACAATTTAACCGTTCTAGTGCCATAGGGCTCGCTGAAAAGGCCGAACGAATCATTTGGCAGTATGTCGACAAGACCAAACTCATTGGTGGAATGCTCATTGAACTCAACGATATCGATCCGAGTAATTTTGATAAACTCAACCGTCTGACTTTTGAAGGAAGCCGGGAGATTACCGCCGTGGAGGTGTGGGAGCGCAGGGCCTTTGGCTCAAAACCCTTTCGAAAAGTCGATCACATTCTGAATCACGGAAAGAAAATTTACAGCGCCTACCCCATGCTCGATATCAACCGGAATCGGCTGCCGAAAAAACTGAAGTATGCCTATAACTTGACTGACGAGGTTCTAGCGCAAAATATTTTTGAAATCGAATCAACCTTCTCGGGCGAAATTCAGGTTAAAAATGTGAGTTTTCTAGAAGATCACTTGATGCTTCTTGTGGCCGCGCCCGTTAAGAAAGATTCATCCAATCGCATTACTCACATCGCCATTAGCTATATCCAGCCCGATCGCCTTATAAAGATCGTGCAAAACAACGATAAAAACCGCAAACTCTTTTTGGTCGACAATGACGGAAAGATCCTCGTCGACGCCGAAGAAAATCGGATGGTTAATCCCGAGGATTTAAGTGACGCCCACGTTCTCGTCAAAAAAGCGCTCAGCTCTATTGAGGGTGAGGCTCAAGCGGTTTATCAAGACTACAAAACAGGAAAAGGCGAAATGTTTATCGGTGATTTCGCGCGAAACAGTCTTGGAATTCTTGCCATTTCGCAAGTGCCAGAGTCTGTAATCACCAAGCCCATCCGCAAGGCCAAACGAAGTGCCGTCTTTATGACCGGGCTTGTGTTCTGTGTTGCCTTCTTTTTCATATTTGTATTTGCGATTACTCTCACCAACCCTATTGAAAAACTTTTTCGACTGACCGAGTTGGTTGCAAAGGGTGATTTTTCGGTGCGTGCGAGAAGGCATATCAATTCCCATGATGAGGTCGGACAACTCGCTCTCGCATTTGATAAAATGACAAAGGGACTTGCCGAGAGGCAAAAAATGGAAAGTGTTCTCCATAAGTTCCACGGCTCTGATATTGCCGAAAAACTCGTTCGCTCAAAGCTGGAACTGGGTGGTGAGCGCAAAGAAGTCATAATTTTCTTTAGTGACATTCGAAACTTTACGCAGTTTAGTGAGCTCCGCTCTCCCGAAGAAGTGGTCGATTTGCTCAATGAGTACTTTGATATCATCGTGAAGGTCATCGATCGCAATGGTGGTATTGTGGATAAATTTATTGGCGACTCCGTTATGGGCGTTTGGGGATTAGACGACGAAGGAAATATTGCTGAACGAGCGATTCGAGCTTGTTTAGAATTACGAATCGCCTTCAATCGCCTTAATAAACGGCGCGAAGAAGAGGGTAAAGAACCCGTTTACACAGGTATGGGGCTCCACGCCGGTTTCGTAATTGCCGGTACCATTGGTTCAGAGGATCGAATGGAATATACCGTCATTGGTGATGCAGTGAACACCGCAAGTCGAATCGAAACGGCTACTAAAATGCAAAAAGTCGATCTTCTTGTGTCGGACTCAGTACTTAAAATGACCAATAATCGATTTGTATCCGAGAAGATCACAGATGTTCAACTTGCTGGTAAAGCTGAAGTTCTTTCGCTTTACGAGATCATTGGCTACGTTAACGAAAAGGGCGAAGAAATTAAGGTTTACAACGACTTCCCACTGAGTAATTTTGATGAGAAAACCGCAGTTTAGAAGTTGGACACTTTGAAGAGACTTCTAAATAGAGCCTAAGATTTCGACACTATAATGCTATTAAAATCTCATAATTATTAAATATTCCAATAACTTGTTAGGTTTCTCGATTTCCCAAAACAGACTGCTTAAACTAGTTGTATGGATGGACTAAGCTGTTTGACGATACACCGAAATAAACTCATTAAAATCGTTTTAGGGGGATTTCTGTTTGGCTATGCCTACCTTTCCTTTCTCTCTAGTCAAATCTCTGTGGAAACATCGGAGTTACTTTGGCAATCAAAACCAAAAAGTCTTGTTCACTCAGAAGTCTATCCAAAAGTGATTAGTCCCTTTGATCAAAGAGTTCACTTAAAGATTCATTCCAATCGAGCTTTAAATGACTTTGAAGTGAGCTTCAATGGCGGTGAAACTTGGGAGCAACTCCCCGCCTTACCAAAAACTGAGAACGTTTACTTCTTAAAAGTCGATTTATACACTCCCCAATCGGGATCATATATAGGGTTTCAGCAGGGATTTAATAGTCGCAATAAATTGCGTGGAATCTTTGTGCGGGCAAGAGACGTGCAAACCAAGAAGCAGACTCAACCCCTTGCGGTTGCTCTATTTTACGACCTCATCCGACCCATAAAAAAAGGACCTCCTATTGGAGATCCTTTGAAAATTTCGGATAATCGAGACGCCGATCTCGTCTCTACCTTTTAAGTACTTCTCTTAAAGTCGTATAAGGTCGAGTCGACTTACCATTGTGTTGCTGGTTGAGGCGACCAATGGTGTGGATTCGCTCTTCAGCAAGACGGTCAGCCGCTTTATAAGTTGGAATGTTGTCTCTTTTTGCAATTTCAAAAACCTTGAGAAGGTTGTGGTAAACTTGGCGCGTTTTTTCAAAAGCTCGATCCGGTGAATAACCTTCGAGTTCAACAAAGACATTCATGAGGCCACCGGCATTAGCCACGTAATCTGGAGCGTAAAGAATTCCCATTTCCATAAGAGCGTCACCATGGCGATGTTCTTTTAGAATGTTGTTAGCACCACCTGCGATGACCTTACACTTTAAGTTTCCAATAGTATCGTCATTGACGACGGCGCCAAGGGCACATGGAGCGAAGACATCGGTTTCTTCTGTGACAATTGTATTTGGATCTGTAACCTTCGCGCCAAGCTTTTCTTGAACTCTTTTTACGCGCTCTTTATCGATATCGGCCACCGTGAGAATAGCCCCTTCTTGGTGGAGATACTCACAAAGATTGTGGCCCACGTTTCCGAGACCCTGAACAGTGACGCGAACACCTTTAAGTTCGTCGGTTCCAAACTTTTCTTTACAAGAAGCTTTAATTCCCATGAGAACACCGTGGGCAGTATAGGGCGAAGGATCACCGGATCCACCAAAGTCTTTAGGAATTCCCGTTACGTAAGGAGTTTCCATAAAAACGTATTCCATATCTTTAACTGTCGTTCCAACGTCTTCGGCAGTGATGTACTTACCATTGAGTGAGTTTACGAAACGACCAAAGGCTCGAAACATGGCTTCCGTTTTGTCTTTTTTAGGATCGCCTATAATAACGGCCTTACCGCCTCCCAAATTGAGACCGGCTGCTGCGGCTTTATAGGTCATGCCCTTTGATAAACGAAGAACGTCGACGAGAGCTTCCTCATCGTTGTTGTATGTCCACATACGTGTTCCACCGAGGGCGGGGCCCAAAGTTGTGTTGTGGATGGCGATATAAGCTTTGAGGCCGATATCTTTATTGTGGCAAACAACGATCTGTTCATGGGAACCATGTTCTTCGATAATGTCAAAAACCATGAGTGGCGTCCTCCGAGTTAGAATTAATAGACAGACTAGCCGCACGAGAATAGGTATTCAGGGGATTTTGCGCAAGGGAAAAGTGCCAATTCCCGCGCCAACCTGTCATTTTTATTCGGTTTTTTGGAAAAATTTATTTGCGAGTGCACAACAAAAAATGAAGACTTTGATAGGGACAGATCAATTTTTCTAATGGGTTTATCCGGACAATGCGGCCCGCGTAATTTATAAAACAACCTAATTTCAGGAATTTGTCAGACTTAGAAATGGATAAGCCCAGCATTGCTGCTGGGCCGGACGGGATAATTTCGCAATTATCCTACACACGATATTAACAAAGCCCATTCCTTCTACAAAACAGAATATGTTGAATGCCTAGTATTGGGACCAAGGTAGAAGCTCCATCTGGTCCCACCACCTATGGAGCTGGGAATTGAAAATTCGTTTGGTAAATTTGCGAATTTTCACCCATGATAAAGACTCTCTGTCCATCTTTTGTGTAGAGCTCGTTTCCGTGATGGTGAGTGTCGACCGCGCTCAAACCAAAAATGGTGTTCGCGCTAAGAGTCGCTGGTAAATTCCCGTGTTCAATGGCGGCAGGCCCTGAAGGGTTCGTTCCGCACGTAGCAATCGGTTTATTCAGGATCAAACTTTTTGAAGGGCCACCGGCAACGGTAATTATATCCCAAGCATTGGTATTGGTTTTATCTCTGCGAATGAATACTCCACCTCCGACATCGGAACTTCCGAGTAGACCACCCCACGGCTGCATCACGTGCCCCCCGTTTCCGTTTGAACCACAAGGAGTAGGGCTACCTGAGTCGTTCCAAATATTAATTTTAGGAGTATTAGCCCCGGTGGCCGCACCTTGCACGAAGGTCAGAAGGATCATTTCTCCTGCGAGAAAATTCGAATAACAGGCAAAACTATTGTGGTTCGGATCGTAGGAGTTAGCGCCACCGACACGGGTATTATCCCCAGCTGGTCCTATGGACCAAATGTTGAGGAAATTACTACCTCCGCCATCATTGTCTTTACCGGCGACTACCGCGATATCACCGCCACCACACTTTTTAAAGCCATAAATTTCTCCAGGGGAACTAAACGCACCAGAACCAATTACATTTCCGCCAATGGTTCCATAGGTGGCACCAAAAGCTGTTTCATCAATGGGACTTCCAGCTCCCGGATAATTAGTCCAACTCGAACCGTCGAAGTAAGGAAGTGCCGGTCCCGTAAATTTGTAGAGGAACATTCCCGAGTTATCTTGCTTTCTTGCTAGAATATAAAGGTCAGGTTGAGACCCATTATATAAAACGTGAAGTCCCATAATAATCAGTGTTGTTGTATCTGAATGTTCAAAAAGAATTTGATTGGACCAAGTGAAGCCACCACTATTATCATCGCGCATACCAAACATAATTCGGTCACCGGCTGCGAGAACAATGGTATCGTTGTCATCACCATTGTATGGTCTAAAGGACTCCACATGGACTGATTCTCTTAAGAGAGCATTGTTACCCAAATCGATAAAGCTGGCCGTCGGAGTAAGGTTACTTAAACTCTCACCTTCATAGGAGCCATATTGAACAAGTGCATCTCCCCAGTGCCAGAGTCGTGCCTCGTTTGGATTCGTCGCACTGTACCCGATAAATAATGGTGACCCACCTTCAAAAAACTTCGATGAAGAGCGGAAAAAGACTTGATCGATGTCTTTGACTTGTACCCGAAATTCAAAATCGGAATGGACGTCGCCAGCGTCTCTGACCGTGTGAAGCTTCGCGCCAGTATCAGAGCTCGGCGCGACAGTCGTTTTATTAAAAAGTCCACCGAGGTCTTGATCGGCTGTTGCGCTATTCCACATATCTGCGGGAGCATTCCACTTGTCGTTAGAAACATCATTTGTACTATCGATCATTTTGTAATCGGTGTTAACCATATGAGTTCGCCAAGCCACTGTCACTCCTGGCCCAAGGTGGGCCGCTTCAAGAAGGACTGACTTATCTCCAGCGGCGCCTATGTCGTCAGAAAGGTATGGAGCAAACTGATGCACTGCTTGTGAGTGGAAAAGCACATCTCCGGAGAAAAAGTTATAGGTATCACTGACTGAGGCTCCGTTAAAATAAATAGAATCGAAAGTAATAGAATCACCGTTAAGGTCACAATCTCTTCCGTAGGGATCTCGCCAATCTAATATAACCCCAAGACCAGAATCTACTGGCTTGTAATCGCGATAGGAATCGAAGCAAATCTGCCCCGAATGATTAGCGGATTTAATGGGCGCAATGACTTTATTTGTTTGGCACCCTGCCGGACTCCAGTAAAGGGCTTGAGTGTAGGTATTGTCACTTAATTGTGATTCACCAGCATTTAAAATCGAAGTAAAGTCGACCCCTGAGGTAGCCTCGTTCACCAATTGAAGGTTTTGTCCCCCAGAAATATCACATGTGGTACGACCGATAAAATCGAGATCACCACTTTCGAAAGTACGATTGCTAATATTGTGATTGTCTGCATAGTCTTGAGTGACAGTAAATCGAATTTTCAGAGACGTATCTCCGTTAACATCGCCAGAAAAGGCCGTTCCGGCTTCAACATCGATTTGATCTCCGCGAATCGCCGCAACAGTACTTCCAAAGGGAGCAGGCTTTCCAGCAACTGTGGTTATATCAACATTAGAAAAAGCTCCGCCATCGATTGAAAACTCGAGACTTTCAATGTCAGCTGGATCAATTAGGTCAAAATTGGGGCCGTTTTCATTCTTTGAAGCGAATCCCAAATACCAACTTTGACTAAAACCAGCGGCACCATGAGTGATAGTATCCTTGGCAAGCTTAACAGAAGTGGCAGAATCTAGAAATCCGAAGTTATAATCTTGGGCGTTTCCACCACCATTATTAAAACTGAGAACCAATTTGTTAGTAGGTCCCTGGTTACCATTATTGTTGTTGTTATCATTCCCAGGCCCTCTAAAGTTCGACAATCCAAAGTCGAAGTTTTGATTGTCGCGAAATGGACAAAGCATAACTGCGGTATCGTCTGGAGCTTGCATATTAAGCCCCGTAATAGTCATTGATTCTTGGCCCGCACTGGTTTGTCCCGCTAAATAAAATCCATAGCTCAGAGCTTTATCGTGGTCGCAAGGTAGACCGTCTCCGCCATCGAATTGCTGGGAAAATTGATTCATGTCAGTAATTCCGCCTCTGACATAGGCCTTAATTCCTTGAATCGGACTCGGTCCATCAAATACACCTGGTAAGAATTTCCATTGCAATTGAACGGAGGTACCATCTACTGAAGGCGTTCCATCGAGAAAATCTCCCACATCAAGGTCGATGGGACGAAAAGGACCATAAAACCAGCCCATCGAGTAGAGATCTCGTTCGATCATATCCTTGTGCATGACGAGCGCATTTGAAAAGACATTAGTTTCATTGCAAATAGTGCCACCTTCGACAGAGGCCAGCTCGCCACCAAAAGGGCGCCCGACCGTTGTCGGATTCGGAGCCGTATCCGTAGGATCCCAATAAAGTTTCGAAATCCCTTGGTCATCCGCATAAAGATCGTTGAAATCCCCAGGGCCCGATTCGTCAAAATCGATAATACAAACCATCTTGCCAGCAGAGCCAGGGCCAAAATAACCGAGCACTCCCCGCTCCGGAGAGTTTCTTTCGTATATCGGATTGCCATTATCATCTTGTTCTTGATCCCAACTTTCTGGAATCTGAACAATAAGACGCTCTTTAGTGGTTGCTGTTTTAACAAAACTATCTGTAGCACCGGGCTCGAGGGAGTTTTCAGCGATGATTACGGTTCCACTGTCGCGGTGAACGTAACGGAAGCTCTTCTCGTAAAGTGAAAAAGCAGTAAACCATCCGTCGAATATCTCTGTCTCCGTAATACGCATGGCAGGTCGACCTGTCGGTGGAACAATATAGGCATCGAGTTTTCCAGTCGGCCCTTTACCGCCGGTCCCTAAAAATCGACCCTTTACGACACCCTGGCCATCCTCTTCTGAAAAAAGCTTAACAGTGAGCAAAGCTCGAACGACACCGGGTTCAAATTTTTGATCCTTGTCACCATAGTAAATTAAAAAGCGATCGCCTCGATCTCCATTTGAAAGCTCTTCGTCCGCAATGATTACCAACTGAACTAACTTCTGCCCCGTTGGAAGATCCGGAACGAAGAGACTGTCTTTACCAGCTAAATGATGACATTCCTGGTCTCCGTCAACGCTCCAGCAGCGAGAGAAAATCCCGTTTATACCTTCACCACGAACATTGAGAATCACCCGACTCACAACGAATCCGTTAGCAGGCTCTTGGGATTGGGCACTCACACCTTTTGACTGGTGGTAGGCTGCTTTAAGTTTTTCTTTTGAAGGAAGCGAAATATTGAGTGTCGATGTCGTCTTTTGTTTTTCAAGAGAACAAGAAACAAAAAAGAAACTAAGTAAAACAATCACCGAGTATTGCGTAAACTTTTTCATAAACGTACTACCTTGTCTTAACAGACCCTAGAAAAATGCTTTTACTTAATACTTTTCGGGATTTAGGTCGAAATCTGGAGTTGGGGTCTCAGACAGATACGCTCAGCTCAAAAAACAGGACCATTACTAAGGGAACTTAACAATTCCCAAGTGTTTATGGTCCTCATTTCTCATTCTAATCCAAAGAATACATCTACCTAAGGGGCGGATTCCATGGCGTTGGTTTGGTATATTTGGCTCTTCTGTCCCATGATAAACAAGCGCTGTCCCGGCCCACTCGGTAAGCCGTGTTCGTGGCGTGAATAAAACATACCGACTATCGTGTCTGAGCTACTCGTTCCCACCGGAAGTTCAGCGATGTTGTTAAAGCCCGACCAACTCAATGAAGGAGTACCTAAAGGATCGTCACAGCTCGCTATTTGTATTTCTTCAATTTCAGTTGATCCAGTTCCCGATCCCCCGTGGATAAGACGTACAGAGCCCGGGCTTGTCAGTGAATCAGAGAAAACCGCTCCCGAAAAGAAGTCTCCATTATAGGGAAAAGCTTGAAACAAGTGTGCACCACCATTAGTGGCTCCAGTACAAAAGCCATTTGTTATATCCCAAACATGAAGCATCAAGCTCGGTGCATAATTTGATATAGCAACGCTATTAGAAAACGGAATGACCATCAGCCCTTGGTCTCCACCCTTGTTGGCAATAAAGCAAGAGGCATCATTAAAGTCTGAATCCCACTGACTTGCAGCTGACAAAAAGTTGTCTTGAGGAGCTGCCGCATTATCAAGGGTCTTTACCAGCATGACATTCGTACCAGTCCCATGAAGCCCAATAAGTGCGAGCTTGCCTCCCCCGTTTTGACCTTGGGGGCACGATCTTAAGCCAATAATGCCGGAGTCATTAAAGGAATTCGCGGCTCCAGAGGTATAGTCTCCGCTAAAAGCTGCGCCTTCATTGAGTCCCCCGGGTACATTTTGCCAAACATCGGATTGGTTCAGGTAAGGCATGTTCGCTTGCGTGATTTTAAAAATTCGACCATCATTTTGCGTCGATGAATGGGCGAAGAAAACAAGGTATTTACTGCCACCATCGTCAACGTACTCCATACCTCGAATTCTCATTCCAAAGGAGTCTACGGAATGGGTGACCGCCACAGGAGAGGAGTACTTTACAGAGCCGTCATTGGCAAAGGCACCAAAGAGAAGCCGGTGACCAATACTCAATACAAAATGCTCGCGCCCGTTAGAGTTATTCGGTCGATAGGTCGCAATATAGGCTGTTTCTTTAACATCGGCAGCACTCGAATAGGCCACAAAGCCAGAGCCATATCCGCTTGTTAAATTGACCAAGTCTCTATTTTCGTAGTTTCCGTATTCATTAAATGCCTGTGGCCAATGCCAAATTCTCAATCGTGTGGGTGTAGACTCTTCTATTCCTAGTATGAGCGGAGAACCGCCTTCTGAGAAGTTTTCAGACATTCTAAAAAACTTTTGGTCGAGATCTTTAGCGCGCATGGCCCATTTAAATTCATTAACGGCACCGCCATCTTTCTTGAGAGTATAAAACTGAGCACCGACATTATCACCTGGGTCTGTCGATGCTGCAGAAAATACATCACTTCCATTAAAACTACTGATTGAAGAATCAAATTGAGTCGCATCTTTTTCGGCCCAAACCGGTTCTCCACCACCATTTGTAGTGGCACTGCCTAAGGGTCTAAAATCGGAGTTCACCGGAAAACCAGCAATATTGACGTTGACCCCATTACCCAGGTGAGCCGCTTCGAGGAGGACTGAGAAATAGCCCTGAGAGGTGGCTCCAGCGGTCGTCAAAAATGGTGCAACAGTGTGCTGGTTGGTCGAGTGAAGAATACTTCCGGCAAGGCCTGAATAGGTTTGGCTCACAGGAATAAAACTTCCTGAATAGGTCCATATCGATTCAAAAACAAAATTGTGACCGGGAGAGCTCAAGTTACAATCTCTACCAGAACGATCTAATGAAGAAAAATGAAAGTCAAAAGCCCGTGTGGCTTCAGGATTTGCTACAAAGTCTTCACCGCTAACACAAGGTGGTCCTTGTACGTAGATCCCCCGCACTGGAATATCAATCGTTTGCGCAATACAAGATGTTTCTGTGAATTCCATGCGTAAATTCACCTCTTGATCACTGACCCCCGCAGTGTCTTCAATGCCATTCGGGAACTGGTTTGTGTTATCAAGATTTGTGACTTGCATGGCCCAACTATTAGAACCTGGGGTACAAACAGCGTTGAGTCCAATTTTCGGCGAAGTAAAGGTATCGCTAACTAAGTTGTATTGACTAACGATATTTGGTTTAACCTTAAATCGAATCTGAACTTCCGTCACCGTTGTAAAAGCCGCCGCTCCCATATCGTTATAAATCGCTCCGCCCGATATCCCTAGAACAGACTTACCGTGAATCATTTCACTCGTATTTAAGTTCCCAACAGGAATTGATGTATAGGCGGTAGACCCATTAACGGCATAGGCGACTTCATCAATATCAGATGCTGAAATTCCATCGGACCAAAAATCCCCTACTCGCCCAACAACAGGGTAAATCATCCAGCTAGTCTGAACAAATGAGTCGGTCATTACAGACTTGGGAAAATACATTTCCTTATCGAGAATCGTACTCCACTCAAAACGAGGGTTACTATCACCCTGTCTTCCTAGAGCTAATTTTAATTCATGTTGGTCACAGGTCTCACAACCTTGATTGCCTTCATCTGGAGTAATTGGAATGGCTCCACCAGAAAAATACTGTGTCTTTCCGTCTTGTGAAATTCGATAGGGACACATGGTCATTACAAAGTCGCGATTCTGGTGGTGGATTCCTGAAAAAATGATATCCGTTTGGCTTTGCCCGCTGGTGCGTCCGACAGAGCCCATTCCGATATCTCGAGCTCGCTTCCCGCAAGGAGGGCCTTCTGGACCGCCCCTAAAGTGATCTTTGATAAATTCTTCATCGGCGGCAGTGACGGTTCGATAGAAAAATTCAAATCCATCGATACTATCACTTTGTCCAAAAACTCCCGGCAAATAACTCCACTGAATTTTTAAGTCGCCTGCGGCATTTCCGGAATCGCCAATATCTAAAAACTCCATGTCCGCACCGACAGGAAACACCCCTAGAGGGCCATAAAATCCACCAGCCATATGAAGATCGTCTTCGACCATGTTTTTACTCAGAAAAAGAAACTCATTAAAAAGTGCAGAGACACCGCCTGCGATAGTCCGTGCCGGGTCACACTGACTGGCGTAGCTCGACGTTAAAACGCCACCCTTAGGTCGTCCAACTCGAGTACTTGATGGAGCTTGAGTTAAATCCCACTGTAAAACGGCAGCGCCCGTTGCGGCTTGATAAAAATCATTCATGGGTCCTGGCGCTGAATCTCCATTGTCTTCGGCGCACGCGTATAAAGACGTCGAACTGCTACCCGGCCCAAAGAAACCCATGATTAGTCTCTCCGGTGATTCTACTTCTGCAACTGGGTTTCCTTGATCATCTGTGTACCTGTCATAGTGTTGTGGTATTTCAAGAAGGAGTCGCTGTTGGGGATCGGCGATGACAAGAGGGTTTATGGATGGAGCCATCTGAATGCCGTCGATTAAAATGTCGCCAGTTCTTCTGAGCTGATAGGTGAAAGATTGATCGTAAAGTGAAAAGACATTGAACCACCCTGCAAATATCGCCGACTCGGCAATTCGCATCAGAGGCTTGCCATTTCCGGGGTTGTACATCATGTCGAGTATTCCCGTGGGACCAGTTCCAGAAGCATCGAGATAACGGCCTTTGATCAAAGCTTCCCCTTGGGAAACTGAAGTCGGAGATACATTAATACGAACCGGAATGTCACCACCACTGAGTTTCGTCAAACGACCGGTGTTATCGCCATAATAAATAATCATATCGGGACCAGGTACTTGAACGGCAACACCCGTAGTAGGGTCTACGGTCTCAGATTTTCCAGCGGCTACGAGAATTTGCACTAAGTGACCATCGTTGTTCGTGCCAAGCTCTCTGATGCGGTAAATGTCATCCGAAGGAAGGCGCAAGCAATCTGATCCCTCATCATCCCAACAACGATTTAAAATGCCGTTTTTAATGCCAGGACCGCGAATATTGAAAATAACTCTTTGAATTTCATAACCAGCCACCAAAGATTGCGAAGAGACATCACCGGACTTTTCTTGAATCGCTTGCCCAGAATAACTAATCTTCTTAGGAAGTTTAAAAGAGATACTTGAAGTCTCAGACTGCTTTGATTGACTACAGGCCGTCATGACAAGGGCCAAAGAAATAAATAAAGCCAATCTTAATCGATCGAATATTAATGAGCTCATACGTCCAACCTTTTTCGGATTCTCTCTTTATTTTCGGCTTTTTAGAGAGCTTCTCAATATGAGGTCCCATAGTTATACGCTCATCTCAAAAGACTAGACCTTTCATAAGAGAACTTAACAAATGCCGTTTAAAAGGGTGATTCAGAACGAATCACTTAGAAAATATGGCGATAAAGAAGAATGAATAGCGAAAGTAAGATAAATCCCACAAAAACGGCGCCGGAGATAAAATCCTGGTCAAAAAGTTTTCGGAATCGGTTTTTAATTTCTTCGTGTTCGGGATCGACCGACTCGGTTTCGAGATGAGTTTCATCGGCCTCTAAAGAGATAAATTCTTTATCTTGAATTTTTACCGCAAAAGTTTCCCGCGGTTTTTTCAATTCTTGCTGATCAGTAGTAACTTCATCAAAAGAGCCACTATTTTCTTGGTTTTTTGGCGTAAATTCGTAGTGTTTTTCGAGCTCTTCGATGACTTGCTTTTTCAAAAGATGCTTTTCGATATTCCAGCTATGGGTGGGACTTTCAGAGCTATGAACCCGGGCCACAGACTGCAACCAATAGGCCTTATTCAGATCGGGGTACTTTTCATTGAGTGCCATATACCACTGGAGTGATCGATAAATATGGGGAGGGGCTTCTGCATGGTTTTTTGTCCACCGGGTCCAAGCCGATGGATCAACCATTAAAAGTTGGCAAATTTTTCGTTGGGATAAGCCCAATTTCTGCCGGATTTCTTCAAGATCTCCGAGCTTATTCTTAATGACCTGAACTTCTGCCTCATATTTGAGTCTTAAAGGGCTCTTTGAACGATCTTTAAATACCTGGCGTGAATCTTCGGTGTATTTATCTGTATTTGTAGGCTCCATAATTTGTATTGTATTTCGCAACATTTACTATGGCAAAATAAAATATAACTAGTTGTATTTCACAATATATAGGTCTAGGTGATCGGCTGCTCGCGGTTTAAGTTATTGAAATTACGAGAGATTTTTATCTTTTTAAGGCAAAGCTCCCCGTTCAGCACCTCAAATGCACCGCGTATCTCACTTATAGTTATAAGTGAGACTGCTATATTAATGTAATTACTAGGCTATTTTACGATTGAATTGATTTTTTCGAGAGATTGGTTCACAGGGCCATCTGGAGCAGCTATCAGGCGAGCGAATATCAAGGCTTAGGCAATTTCAAATCCGAGATGCTTAAGGGCTAGACAACCCACTCAAAGCACTCTCCTAGTCATCGGAACCAATTGGTCTTTTAATAACCTCTATTTTTAGGCCTCTGATTTTTCGCGAAATTGAAATTACCTAGCCTTAACCCTTCATTGGATATATGGAAGGTATGGCAGATTTTCTGACTCTAAAACAGGGCCTAGCCCCAGCAAATTTTTAAAACATAATCGAGGACTTTTTATGGCTGAACTTCCAGATGGGATCGCAGAAAAAATCGAAGTACTTTCCGAGCGAGGAAACCATTTTCTTGATGAGGAGTCTAATTGGCAAGAAGCCATTCGAGTCTGGGAAGAAGCCCTTTCTCTCCTTCCCGAGCCTAAAGAAGACTGGGAAGCCTGTCTTTGGCTTTACGGCTCCATTGGCGAAGCCTATTTTGAGGGAGAACTCTACGAAAAATCCCTTGAGCAGTTTCAGCGTGCAGCTGAACTCGATGATAGCAACCCGTTTATTCAATTCAGAATTGGTGCTAATCTCTTTGAACTCGGAAAGAAAGATGAAGCAAAAATTCAATTTGCTAATGCGATCGATCTCGGCGGAGAAGATCTTTTTGAAGATGAAATTGAATATCGTCAGCTCGTAAAAAGTAAGCTCAAGCTCCATTAACTTCACTATTGGAATCAATCATAAATTGACATGAAAGCGCGACTAGAGGCGCTTTCCCTGAATTTCGCGCAAGGAATTTGCGGCCAGGTTCTCTATAAAGCGCAGCTCGTTTTCGAGGCTCCTCCGCGCATGACCTTGCTCCAATCGATCTTCACTAAAAAAGTCATATTTCGAAAATAAACCGAGGGTCAGCTTGCCATTTTTAACCCAGACAAAGTATTCCACCCCTTTTAAAGGTGATTTTTGATCGAGAGAGTAAAGGGCCTCGAGCCATCGCGCAGAGACCGTGTTACTTTCTGAGTCTACCAGGCTGTACTTCGAAAATCGCTCCTGGACAGGCCGCCGAAGCAAATGCTTCAGCCGTCTTAGAGCAAAACGACCCGACTTAAATTTACTCAATCCCGAGGTGATAATGTTTGCGAAATAAAAGAGCGCTGTGTGCCCCGCAAAGCACAAGAACAAGTTAAGGCCCGATTCATCGCGCACATAATAGTAAAGACCGACGGATGACAAGACATATACGATAAAGAGACTCATATTCCCGGGGATGCGTAGTGGTGGACACAGTAGTACATTTTTAGATTGTAATTTCGTTTCAGGAAAATGCAGAAAAAAACCATTATCAATGAAGTGGTCATAACGAATCGCTAATGGTGACGAATCAATCCGCAACTTAGTTTCAAAGAACATGACCAGGTGATCTGCGATTCGCCTTTGGAAAACATCTTCGACCTGTTCGATGCGAATCGACTCATGGAGGGCATCAAGAGGAAGCCAATTGTATTTTTCTGGAGGTCTCTCGCTTCGATACTTACCCATTTGGTAAAAGAAAGACTTGTGCTGCTTGAGAAGCTTTTTCTTTTTTGATGAGTGGTACTTGTCGCCTACAAAGTTAAAGATCAATACGAGCAAAATAAAGGCAATGCCCAATAACACAAGGTGAATAGCGCTGAGTTCTTCAAGATTCATAGGGGCTTCTCCAAACTTATTTTAAAAATGTTTTCTTGTGAGTTCACCGAAATCTTTATAAACTCGATAGAAGTCATGGAAGAGTTTGTTAAACCGCGAAATCATCAGAAAAATAGTTCCACGGGCAAACGCAAGGCCCGAAAAAAGGTTTATGCACTCAACAAGAATAAATACTTGCTTGAACCCGAAGTTTGGAAACTCGAAAAACTATTAAAGTCTTCTTTTAAGTCTGACACTCGAAATGTCATATTGCTCGAATTAGCCCTGAGCACTGGAGCTCGGGCGACTGAACTTCTCGAACTCACAAGGGATGACCTGAATGTCTACGATGAAAGCCTGTTTATCCATGGCATTAAGGGTTCTAACGACCGGGAACTCCCCTTGCGCAAGAAACTCTTTCAGGCTTTGAACGAATTAACGATGGATTATAAGGGACAACATAGACTTTTTCCGATTGGCTATCATCGCTTGCGAGATATTTGGGACTATTACCGACCCTGCGATAAGAAGTTTCATTCCCTGAGGCATACTTTTGCTATTCGATTATTTAGAAAAACAAAAGATCTTCGACTTTTGCAAGTGGCACTCGGCCACAGAAACATCACTAATACCATGATTTATGCCGACTACGTTTACTCTCAGCACGAACTTAAAAAACTTATTTTATAATTAGCGCACATTCACTTTTTTAGAGCGAATTTTAATAACCTTAACTTCTTCATCTGTCGATAGAATTTCCCGCTCGCCTGTTCGAACGCGGGATTCACTCTTATCAATATTGACTCGAGCCTCTTTAATCGAATCATTCAGTGCATTCTCTAAGGCATTGACGGTCGCGCCGCGATCGGCTTTTGCGCTATTTGAATATGCGAATGTTAACGAAATAAGAACACAGAAAACAGCCATGTTTTTCACGAAATATCCCCTATTTTTCTACCAAATACTAAATTACCCATAGTTAAGAAGTGCTAAACCCATTCCGGGTATAGACAAAAGAAATCTCATCTAAGCGTTTAAAAATTAGATCGGCGTCACATAATTAGACACCTTGAGCCTCACCATCGGCTTTATTGGAACTGGTAGTATTTATTCGAGAAATAGGAGTAGAGACTATTCGCCGTCGGCAGCATCAAGGGCCACAGGAGCGTCTTCTATCACCTCTCTG
This sequence comes from Bdellovibrionia bacterium, assembly GCA_030427805.1. GTDB lineage: Bacteria > Bdellovibrionota > Bdellovibrionia > Bdellovibrionales > JAGQZY01 > JAUHWN01. The sequence goes on along the minus strand of JAUICP010000005.1, from coordinate 228,168 downwards.
CGCTCATCGCGCCACTGTAGGACTTCACTCTTTGGCTTATCTCCAGAGATCTCGTTGGGATCAATATCAACGATTTCAGGCGAATGACTTTTGCTTCGGATCAAAATATCGCTTTCTCTTGGGCGTTTGTTGGCCTTCTTCTTATTCACTCGAGCCTCTTTATGGGAGTCCTCAAGGGCGGCATTCAAAGCGTTCTTAATTGAAGCTCTTTTTGCGACTGCAGGCAGAGTTAAAAGACTTGCTGATATTAAAATAATACAAAATGACATGACTCTCTTCATAACAATCCTCTTTCACCCTTTAATAGAGCAAAACCACTGCCAAACTGAAGACTGACAGGTCGATTGTGACGAGTCAGTCTTGTCGAAATATTTTTTAAATGCCTATTAGTTGTCCATGACGATTTGAAACATCGATGAATATTTTATTTTGAGAAACTCATTCCAATCCCCAATGGACTGGCTCGGTATTTACAGAGTTGTTTTTGAGGTCTTCTTAGACTCGCCGGTTTTGTCGACGTACTCAATGTTCATGCTTTCAAATCGAAGGGCGATGTTTTCTGTGAGTCTCTGCTCACCCCCACTTCCACCGGTATAAATGGATTCGATTTTAGCCTGCTTGAGTTCAAAAACCGTATCTAAAGATTCGCTACTACAGGTGAAGCGAACGGTCCCAATAGCAATCGACTCATCAACCATTTTATAAAAGTAGGCTGACTCAAGCCCTTGCCACTTGGTGATTGAAAGCATTTGCCGTTCGGGCTTCTGGGGAGGTTGTGCTCCTTGAACTTGGCCGTGATGATGGGCACCCAGGCCCCAGCTCCAAGCTAAAACATCGAGATCGCCAGCAAAAACATCAACGTTCATATCGGGGTGATCAATTCCGACGATTTGTAACTTCATTTCACAACCCTTGTGATTACTACTTCCATAAAAGCTCATTAAAGTCTCCATTGATGGGTGTTTTGCTCTATGGATTCATTGTAAACATGGGAGATGACAGTCATTGACGCCTAAAAAAGAAAGCTAAATCCAACACCTAGGCCCAAATTATAGGTAATGGGATCAGAAAAAATGAGGCTGAAGAGACCTTCAGTATAAAGGTAGGCCCTATCTTTTCGAAGAGTCCACTCGCGACCAAAGCCGACGGCGAGTCCTATTTGTGAATCCAGATCCCCGCTACTCGAAATACTCGTAGAGTTACCAGTGGACTTCACTTTAACCTCTACTCCCAGCTCAAACTCCATTCCCGCGAGGATATAGTACTTTCTCTCATCCCCGGCGTAGGGTTTAAAGTAAGCGCCCAGCTGAACAAATGTTTGGTCCCTCTCTAACTTACTACTACCGACACTCGAAATCAGCGAGTTAGCCGTGCTATTCATACTGTAGGTCGAATATAAAACTGAGAGGCGAAGCTGAGTATATTCTTCAAGGGGAATATTGAAATTCAATCCGTACTTTAAGGTACTACCACTAAAGTCATCGACGGCAATTTGCCCAAAGTCGGTTATTAAGGTTTGACTGGTTTGCATGGCACTGCCATAGGAAAAATTCAAACCCAGGGCAAAACGACTCGAAATATGATTCATCGACTCTTTTTCCAGCTCGTCTTTAAGGCGCGGGAGTATTCGCTTTTTTTTGACCTTTACTTCTTCTGGGCGGATTAAATTCTTTTTTAACTGTTTGGCGTGCACAAAACCAGAAACCGTGTCCTCGGCAAGGAGGTATTCAACCTTCAGCCAATTTTTATTCTTACTTTTGCGCACGTTGATCACTGACCCGGGCGGTAGAGCAATCAACAGGCGCGACTCTTCACTGGGCTCTTGATAGATATCGACAGGCTTTTTGATTTTATAATCCTGAGCCACAGACAGGGGCCCAAAAAACATGAGCGCAAGGGCAAAAAACACACCTAAAGAGGGCTCCAGCGCTAACTGAAAGCGCGACCATTTTTTTAATCTCACGCGGCAACTCTCTTGGTGTTTGGGACTTTCATAAAATTAGTAAACGTTAAATCAACCCAGCTGTCAAAAAATCGGGAAAAATTGTGTTTATAGCAAGTAAATTCAAATCTTTAGCTCACTGGGCTAGATCCTTGTAAAGCTAAATTTATGTTGCTTTTAGGTCAGATTTCTATAAGAGTTCCGAGTCATATTGTTTAAAGCTGAAATAGACATAATAACGTGGGGTTGTTGATTATGGCATTAGCTGGTCCTTACCGTGCAAAAATACTGGGTACTGGTTCTTTTTTTCCAGAAAAAATGCTCACCAATAAAGATCTCGAGAAGATGGTCGAAACCAACGATGAATGGATTGTTGAGCGTACCGGTATTAAAGCCCGGCGAATTGCTGAGGATGGGGTCGTTACCAGTGATTTGGCACTGAAAGCGTCTCAGAGGGCCTTAGAGGCCGCAGGAAGGACACCAGAAGATATCGACATGATTATCTTCGCCACCGTTTCTCCCGACCAGGTCATGCCCAGCGCTGCCTGTGAGCTTCAAAATAAATTGGGATGCCGCAACATTATGGCTTTTGATCTCAGCGCTGCTTGCACCGGTTTTGTTTATTCTCTTTCGGTGGCTGAACAATTCGTCCGCTCAGGGATGTACAAAAACGTCCTTGTGATCGGCGCCGAAATTCTTCACCGACTCGTCAATTACAAAGATCGCGGCACTTGCATTCTCTTTGGCGATGGGGCCGGAGCCGCCGTTGTTGGTCCTGCCGAAGAAAATGAAGAAAACGGAATTCTCAGCATGCACCTCCACGCCGACGGTAGCCTCGGAGACCTTTTCGTACTCCCCGCCGGTGGATCTAAAATTCCTTTTCGCCAAGACGTTCTCGATAAAGACCTTCAGTACGTGCAAATGAAAGGTAAGGAGATCTTCAAGAATGCCGTGAGAACAATGTCTCAGTGCTGCCAGGAAGCCCTCGATGCCAACAATCTGTCAAAAGACGACGTTGACTGGGTTATTCCCCATCAGGCCAATCGCCGAATCATAGAAGCCGTTGGTAGGCACTTCGGAATTCCCGATGAAAAAATTATTTACGACCTAGAAACTAAAGGAAATACCTCTGCAGCCACTGTTCCAATGGCTCTTGATGCCGCCGTCAAAGATGGTCGAATCAAGCGCGGTGACATGGTTCTCCTGACCGCCTTTGGCGCAGGACTGACGAGCGGAAGTATTTTGTTGAGGTATTAATGATGTCAATTGCTGCACTTTTTCCCGGACAAGGGAGCCAACATATTGAAATGGGAAAATTCTTATTCGAGAATTTTAAAACCGCCAAAGAACTTTTCGAAGAAGCGGGCGACACCCTTTCTCAAGACTTTAAAAAACTCTGCTTTGAAGGACCTGAAGAAGACCTCATGTTGACTGAAAATACCCAGCCGGCACTCCTTCTGACGTCCTATGCCACCTACAAAATTCTAAAGGATGAGGCTGGATTTAAACCAAGTCTCGCTTCAGGCCACTCCATTGGAGAATACTCTGCCCTCGTCAGCGCTGGTGTCTTTAGTTTTTCCGAAGGAATGCGCGCGGTAAGAGCCCGCGGACTGGCCATGCAAGAGGCCGTTCCCGTAGGAAAAGGGGCCATGGCTGCCGTCATGGGACTGGACTCTCAGCAGCTCGAGCAGCTTTTGCAAAAAACTCGAGAACAGAACAAAGATTGGATCATCGAAGCTGCCAACTTCAACGCCCCAGGGCAGATTGTTGTGAGCGGAAGTAAAGATGCGATTGAATGGGCGGCGCAAAATATTAAAGGGACCGATATTGATCCCAGTCCTCGAAAGTTGCGCTTGATTCCTCTCAAGGTATCCGCACCATTTCATTGCTCAATGATGAAGCCCGCCGAAGAACGAATGGCCCAGGTTTTGGGTGAAATTGCCTTCAAAGCGCCCCAATTTCCCGTGGTGCAAAACCTTAAAGCGACAGTCGCTACTTCTCCTGATGAGATGCGAAATTATTTGATTTCCCAGGTGACCGGAGCCGTTCTTTGGACTCAGTGTGTAGAAACCCTGAAAGTACAAGGCTGCCAGGCTTTCATAGAATGTGGTCCGGGCAAGGTTCTCGCTGGATTGGTGAAAAAAATTGACAGTGATGGTCTAAAAACATTGAATATCAATTCTTTAGATGATTTAGGGGCTGTTCAAAACTTCATTAAAGAGGAAGCTGGATGACTAATTTGAACGATCACAAAGTATTAGTGACAGGGAGTTCGCGTGGTATCGGAGCCGGAATCGCCAAGGTTCTCGCCGATATGGGGGCTCAAGTTGCTGTGACCTATTCAAGTTCAAAAGAGCCTGCTGAAAAAGTCTTGGCCTCCCTTCCCGGCGAAGGACATCTCCTGATTCAATTAAATGTTGGGGATCCCGAATCAGTCGATGCCGCCTTTAAAACGATCAACGAAAAGTGGGGATCGATTACTGGCTTGGTCAACAATGCCGGAATTACTGCGGACCAACTTCTTATGCGCCTCAAGCCCGAAGATTTTGACCGAGTTATAGACACAAATTTAAAGGGGACTTTTCTGTGCACCAAAGCGGCTACAAAGCCAATGATGAAGGCGAGAAAAGGTTCCATCGTAAATATCACTAGCGTCATTGGCCAGATGGGAAATGCCGGCCAGTCAAACTATGCAGCTAGTAAAGCGGGTACAGAAGCTTTTGCCAAATCAGTCGCCCAAGAAATCGCAAGTCGCAATGTTCGCGTGAACAATGTCGCTCCCGGTTTTATTGTTACCGACATGACAGATGCTCTTCCAGACGAACAGAAAAAAGCCATACTTGCGAATATCCCAATGAATCAGTTGGGCAATGTAGAAGATGTGGCCATGGCTGTGGCCTTTTTATTAAGTGATGACTCAAAATATATCACCGGACAGACAATTGCTGTTAACGGTGGATTGTATATGTAAACGGAGGAAATTATGTCAGCAGTACCTGCAAAAGTAAAAGAAGTGATCGTCGAGCAACTCGGTGTTGATCCTGAGAGAGTAAAGGCTGAGGCTTCTTTTATTGATGATCTAGGCGCAGATAGCTTGGACATTGTTGAGCTAGTCATGGCAATGGAAGAAGAGTTCGGAATTGAAATTCCTGATGAAGATGCTGAAAAGCTTAAAACAGTTCAAGATGTAGCATCTTACTTGCAAACAAAAGGTAAGGCATAATCCATCCATCTCAACGAGGGATCCTATGGCTGAAACAGTATTTGAACGTCCGGGTATAAAGCAAAGAAGAGTTGTCGTAACGGGAATGGGCATGGTCTCTCCCGTGGGGACCAATGTCACTGAATCTTGGGAACAAATTCTCAAGGGAACATCTGGCATCGGTGAAATAACTTCTTTTGATTCAGAGAACCACTCTGTGAAAATTGCTGGTGAAGTCAAAGGATTCAATACTGACGAGTACATTCCAAAGAAAGAACAAAAGAAAATGGATCGTTTTATCCATTTCACTTTGGCATGTACAAAAATGGCTTTTGAAGATTCAGGTTTAGACCCTCGCGAAGATGAAGCATTAGGTCTTCGAACTGGGGCAATTATTGGAGTTGGGATTGGTGGCCTTCAAGGTATTGAATCCGCTAAAGCGGTTTTAGATAGTCGAGGTCCCCATAGAATCTCACCTTTCTTTATCCCTCAGGTCATTACAAATATGGCTTCGGGTCATGTCACTATCGATTGGAAACTTCGTGGTCCCAATTACTCTGTGACTTCTGCCTGTGCCACTGGGGCTCACTCAATCGGAGAAGCTGCAAAGTATATCCGCGATGGCCACTGCGACGTCATGGTCGCCGGAGGAAGTGAAGCAACAGTCACTCCCCTCGCCGTTGGTGGTTTTGCATCAATGAAGGCCCTTTCAACTCGCAATAGTCAGCCGACAATGGCGTCGAGACCATTCGATAAAAACAGAGACGGATTTGTTCTTAGCGAAGGTTGCGGTGTTCTTATTCTTGAGGACTTCGAACACGCCTCAAAACGTGGAGCTAAAATTTATGCGGAAGTCACTGGTTACGGAGTTTCATCTGATGCCTACCACATGACTAATCCCGCTCCCGGAGGAGCCGGTGCTAAACTCGCCATGGATCGCGCGCTTAAAGATGCCCGCATGAATCCCGAACAGATTGGCTATGTGAATGCCCACGGGACGAGTACTCCAGTCGGTGATGAAATCGAATCCCAAGCCATCGAAAGTCTTTTCGGTGACCACTCTAAAAAGTTATGGGTGAGTAGTACTAAGAGTATGACTGGCCACACTCTCGGTGCCGCCGGAGCCATCGAAAGTATATTTTCGATTTTAGCTCTTAAAAACGGTGTTGTTCCGCCAACCATCAATCTCGATGATGTCAGTGATGGCTGTAATCTTGATTACGTTCCCCACACCGCTCGTGAGGGTCAGTTCGATGCCGTTCTCAATAACAGCTTCGGATTCGGTGGAACCAATGCCAGCGTGATTTTCACGCCGGTCTAATTCTCGATATTTCTAATTTCTAGGTGAGTCGCTAAAGACTCTCGTGATGTCGCCATAGCAAGAGATACTTGTCAGGCCTTCTCGGCTACTGGTCGTCGACTCTTTGATGGTCCCATCGCCATTCAGGTAAAGATAATTGCCCTCCACTTCACCCTTCGAATGGCTATGGAAACTTGGAAAACCCATCATCGTACAAACTAAACTCGCTCTGACCTCGTAGACTGAAATGTACCCGCTATAATCAGGACCATTATAGCCCGGATTGAAAAATTGAAATACTCCTGTACTTGCATCATAGGAATAGCTATCCCAGGTCATTCGTGGATTGACTCGTTCGAGAATTTTCTCGGGCGTTGATAGATCGCCTTGGTACTCTGAGGAAGCTGAATTTCGATCCGCCCCACAGGCCCAACCTCTTTTTACAAGAGTATTGAAGGTATTGGGCTCGCCATTGACCCGACCGTCATCGTAATACATATCTCGAAACTGATTGAGAACATCCATCTCACTGGTACCAACGATTTCTTCAGTGACCCAATTTATACTTGAGTCGTTTTGTTCACATTTCTTGTGATATGCACTGTTTGTACTATGGACATTAAATTGCCAATTCTTACAGATCGACACGCTACAGGCGACTGTCTCGACGTCGCCATCATTGACTTCTCCAACAACCGCTTGAGTGATTAAGGGAAATATTAAAACCAAAGTTGACAATAAAAATTTAAACAACAATTGCGTGTTCATTTTCAAATCCCTTATTGCCCGTCTAAAATAGGACCACGACATTTTAATTCATTGATCATTTGACTATGGCCTCCATCAGCAGTCCATGTATCCATCCGGCTTGAATTCTTTTCATAGTGAACGCCAGTTCCAGTGAAGGTGTAGTAGGTCAGTCCTGTCGCCTCTCGAAAACCCATTTGCTCACATAAAAATTCCTTTGTTTTTTCCCAAGCGGTCAAATAACCTATTAAATCTGCACCGTCGTTATATCCGACTCTTATGAACGTATGTATTGAGGTCTCAGGATCATAGGAATAATCATCCCATGTGAAATGGGGATTAATGTGATCCGTTCTCTCTGGATTATCATGCAGAGGTCGGGGACCTCCAAAAAACCGTGATTCTCCACAGGCCCAATTCTTCTTTATTAAAGTATCAAAATTACTAGAGTCACGACCATTACCGCTTGTTTCGTAGTAGAGGTCACGGAATCGCTCAAGGACATCGGCTTCGCTCGTTCCAATAATTTCTTCAGTGAGCCATGAGATTGTCTCGTCATTCCGTTCACAAGCAATTTGGTTTTCAGAGTTTATGTATTGGGGAACTCCCTCGTACTTACAGATCGAAACGGAACAGGCAACCATACTAGCACCTGATTCTTGTTCTCCAACCATGGCAGGGCTACCTATGGGTATCAAAAATAAAAAAAGTAAAACACTGACTCTCAAAAACACAGGACCTCCGAAACTAAATAATGCACCGCGTTGTTAGCAGTTGTGAGGGAAATTCACAAGGCAAATTACTGCTTTTTCAGGTCATTTTGAAACTACGAGGGAGTCAGTTAAAAGAAGAAACTATTTGCAGAATAGGAATCGATGAGACTCTCCCATCTAAGCCTAAATACCTATTCTTAGGCGTGTTATCTACGTTTCTCCCTCGACAGATCCAGTAATCAATGAAAGAATTTTTCGCGTCGGCAAAAGCAATTCGACACTGGGGAGGAACCATGGCTCAATCCATTGATTTATTCATAGCGAGCGATCACGCCGGTTTTTCTCTAAAATCCCAACTCACCGCCCTTGAGCAAATTGGCGACTACCAAATTCGATGGCATGATCTTGGTCCCGGCGATGACAGTCGTGTCGATTACCCCGACTACGCGGACCTGCTTTGCAAAAAATTGATCGAGAAATCCGATGGGACAGGAGTGCTCGTTTGTGGCTCCGGCCAGGGCATGGCAATACGGGCCAATCGTTATCCCCAGATTAGGGCTGCCCTTTGCTGGAGCGAGGAAGTGGCAGAGCTTTCTCGAGCCCATAATAACGCCAATGTTCTCTGTATGGGTTCACGTCTGATTCCTTTTGAACTCGCGCAAAAAATACTGCTTCGCTTTTTGCAAACCGAATTCGAAGGCGGACGCCATGAAGGCCGCGTTGAAAAGCTCAATGCAAAAATTTAAAAGTATCGAAATAATATAAAGTTTTATCAGTCCAAAAAAGAGGGAAAACACAATGAATTTAAAAGAAACTGATCCTGAAATTTCAAAATACATCCACCACGAAATGGATCGGCAGGAGTACGGACTCGAAATGATTGCTTCTGAAAACTATGCTTCAAAGGCTGTTATGGAGGCTCAAGGGTCTATTCTGACTAATAAGTATGCCGAAGGCTATCCTGGTAAGCGCTACTATGGTGGATGTGAATTCGTTGATCAAATTGAACAACTCGCTATCGATCGCGTAAAAAAGATATTTGGCGCTGAGCACGCCAATGTTCAACCCCACTCGGGTTCACAAGCCAATATGGCGGTCTACTTAGCGGCGGCTCAAGCGGGAGACAGTGTTCTCGGAATGGATCTTTCAAATGGAGGCCACCTCACCCACGGTTCTCCGGTTAATTTTTCGGGTATTTTGTTTAATGCCTCTTTTTATGGGATCGACCCTAAAACCCATCGAATTAACTTTGATAACATTCGAAAACAAGCCAAAGAATCTAAGCCTAAATTAATAATTGCCGGATATAGCGCCTACCCTCGAACCCTTGATTTTGCCAAGTTCAAAGAAATTGCAGACGAAGTTGGTGCCACCCTCCTCGTTGATATGGCTCATTTCGCTGGTTTAGTGGCTGGTGGTGTTCATCCTAACCCGGTTCCCTATGCTGACTTCGTGACTTCGACTACCCACAAAACGTTACGGGGCCCCCGTGGTGGAATTATTCTTTGTGGAAAAGATCAGGCCAAAAAATTAAATTCACGAATTTTTCCAGGAATCCAAGGCGGTCCACTCGAACATGTCATTGCCGCTAAAGCTGTGGCTTTTCAAGAAGCTCTACAACCGGACTTTAAGGGATATGCGCAAAACGTGGTCGACAATGCTAAGGTTCTCGCTGAGTCGCTTTTATCTTTTGGTTTTGAACTCGTCACTGGCGGAACAGACAATCACCTGGTTCTCGTCGACCTCTCTAATAAAAACGTCACTGGTAAGCAAGCAGAGGCGATTCTCGATCAGGCCGGTATTACAGTAAACAAAAATACAGTACCCAATGAAAAGTTGAGCCCCTTTGTTACAAGTGGAGTTCGAATTGGAACTCCGGCCTTGACGACTCGAGGTATGGGTCCCACCGAGATGAAAAAGGTCGGCGCGTGGATTAATGAAGTGATTGCGTCTCAAGGAAATGAAGCGACTCTTCTTAAAGTTAAAGGAGAAGTTAAAGAGCTTTGTGAACAATTCCCAATCTACCGCAATTAATAAGATCAGTTAAAAAAGACGTTAATTGGGACGGATTTAGGTGAAAAAGATTTAGGCAAAAAGACCTGATTTTTTCTCAGATAGAGCTAGAACCAGGTCTTTAGGTGGTCATTTGATGGGGACAATTCGCAAATTGCGATATTATTAAACTATGCGACTCATACTACTTCTTGTGTTAGCCAATGTCATCGCTTGCTCGAGTGTTCCTAGGGACCATCGAAGCTACCAGCCCATTGAGTTGGGCTATCCTCAATTCGTTCAACTGGATTGGCCCGTTGATCGCGCCAAACTCACCCAGAAATTTAAGAATTATCGCGGTAAAAAACACTTTGGAATCGATCTCGCGGCAAGAAAGAACACTCCGATTTTTTCTGCTGAACAGGGCAAGGTTATTTACGCAGGTTCAGGTTTTTCTGGCTACGGGCAAATGCTGATCATCGAGCACAATAATAACTGGGCGACCCTCTACTCTCACTTTTCACAAATTAAAGTGAGACAGGGCGATTGGGTTGCTAAAGGGCAACGCATTGGTTTAATGGGTAAAACTGGTAATGCCACCGGCGTGCACCTTCACTTTGAGGTCCGCAGGAATAAAAAGCCTGTGAATCCTTTGGACTTTTTGCCACAGTCTCGAAGGCTCGCTAAGAATCAGTTTTAAGTGAGGAAGGCTCTTTTCAGATAGCTTCCTGAAAAACTCGCCATCATTCCTACAAAAAGAGCTAATAAGCCGACTCCTAAAAACACCATGAAACTCTCGACTCCTAATACAGATGATAGTTTTTTAGATATAAGAAACTCGGCATTGGCATCTTTCAGAAGGGCCATACCCACCCAAACTAATGCACAAGTGAATCCCGTTTTTAAGCCAAATAAAAAGGCTCTCTTTTCTTGACTAAATATCAAGGCGAAAACTAGAGAAACAAAACAAAGAAAGTACCAAGGTAAAAACCACTGGCTAAGAATCAAAACTGAAACAAACAAAATCCATTTAGCCATTACTTTTCTCCTTTATACTTCCAGTCGACGGCAAGCTTTTCGGCATCCTCTATGGGATCTCTCGAAAAGTTCAATTTGACCAAGTCCCCACTCGCCCATTCAGTCATCATTGAATCATAGTGCTTCGAAAAGGGGTGTCCTGATTGTCCTCCAGGGTAACCCGCCCAAGCCTCAACCTTACCGGGTACCAGTGAAACAACTTGCTTCCAGGCAGGCCCATGGGTCCCGGCATTGGCGAGTACACTCATATCTTCCCCGCCCATTGAAACCTGCCTAATTCCTAGCCCAGGAATTCGAGTTAAATGGGGAATTTTCGTTTCTTGAACAACCTGAAACTTCCACTGACGAAAATCATCGCCATATTCCTTGGTCATTTCACTAAAGGCTGTAATAAAACTGTTTTTTACCAAGTCTTTTAAGTTCTCTATCTTTTCCTGAGTTTTTGGATCGTCGTACAATGGCGATTCAGGTTCGTTTTCGATCATAGATAGAGTTTCAACTATTGCCGGATATTCAAAGTCCGATTTCGGACCCAGTTTATTTTCCCAGATGAGTGACTCCAAAGCCTTCCACCAACGATTGAAAAAGCCAGGCCCAATAGATTGAGTCCGCGCTTCATAGTCCCAACTCTCCATGCTCACGATCAACTTCTTCTGCGTCGGAGTGAGGCGCTCCCCATCAAGATTTTCAAGCAGTGTCGGCAACAATCTTTCCGCAAAGGGCATCTTTCGATCCATCTGTAGTCGCTTGAGGTCCTCTGGAGTGTGGGATTTTCGTGAGCTCAAAACACTCTTAATCCGAAGAGCGCGAAAGGGTTCATCGAAGCGCCAGTTCCAATAATATGGATAATGTTCGGGATAGGTAGTTTGATTCGCTGAACTTACAAACTGACTCGGATGATTAAGAGCATAAGGTTTGTGTTCGTGGGGAATAAAAGACTTCCAGTCGTAGACCTTCTTAGTACCGTCCATCACCGTTCTCCCCATGCCCGGCCAACGCACGGGAATTTCTCCAAAAGGAAAGATTCCCAAATTCTTTTCAATATCTCCACAGATGAAGTTTTGTTGCGGGCAAACGTAACTTCGTAAAGCCTGACGACAGTCATCAATGTTTGCACTTCGGTTGAGATTCAAAAACGTAAGAATTTCATTTGAACCTTCGTGGGCCAGCCATTTAAGGGCTAAGCCACTGGCAAATCGCCCCGAGATGGGCTCAGAATTTTCATAAAGGATTGGCCCGTGATGGGTGCTTCTCACTTTTAAAAGAACGTCGTCCCCGCCCTTAACTTTGATCAGCTTTTCTTTGACATTGATGGGCCAGTTCTCGCCTTCGTAGACATAGGCACTCTTTTCTTCGTCGGCGTATTGAATTTGATAAAAATCCATAACGTCGGCTCGCCCGTTTGTAACGGCCCAGGCAATGCGATCATTGAATCCGATGACGATACCGGGAGCTCCTGGAATGGTACCTCCCATAACATTTTGATTGGGTGAACGAAGATGAATTCCATAGAACAGGGCTGGTAAATGATAGGCGAGATGAACGTCGTTGGCGACAATGGGATAACCCGTCGAGGACTTTTCTCCTTGAACTGCAAAATTATTACTTCCGTTTCGTGGATTGGGTTGCGGGTAGGGTTTAATTTTATTCCAATCGGCTTGAAACTGGGTTGTCGGCTTTTGCGGAAGATCTGGTTTAAAATCGAACTGTATGTCTTCGGGAATAATCGTATCGCCCTCACTCGGGTAAAGAGGAAAGAAGCGCGTGAACAGATCCGGATCTAACTTCTGCTGGGTTCGGCTGAGTTTTATATCAGAGCTATAACCTGAAAGGCGAAAAGCCATGAGCTTTAAAATGTATGCCGTCTTTAAGGGACTCCACTCTTCCGGTTCATAATCGAGGAGTTTAAACTCAAAGGGGTATTCATCGGGAGCTAAGCTCTTGATATAGATGTTAACTCCCTTTGTAAAACTCTCGATTGCCATTTTTGAATAGGGATTTTCCATGAAAGCGTTGAGACTATTTTTAGCTCCACGGTCCATGTCCAAATTTGCAAAAAGCCGGTCAAATCGAAGTCCCTTCTCGCCAACGACCTCAGACATTCGACTGGCGGCCACCCGGTAAGTGAAATCCATTTGCCAGAGTCTATGGGCGGCGGTCACAAAGCCTTGGGCTGTATAAAGGTCTTCATTATTTTGCGCATAGATATGGGGAATATCGTAGTCATCGATCTGAATGCGCATTTTACTTTTAAGGTGATTTCTAAGGACATCCAGGCGCGGCCAGGGATTACTATTGAGTCTCTGCTCCCAAATCCCCGAAAAAGGGTCGAGAACTTTTCCGACTGGAGGAATATTTCCAAAACCAGAATTTAAAAGCAATGTTGTCACGAGAGAAATTAAGGTCAGAACGATTGCAATTAGACGTGAAGTCATAATAGGAGGCTCCATTCATTGATATGTTTCTATCCTATTTTTGATAGCAACAGCTCTCAATAAAAAAGCCGTTTAAATGGAGCGTTATGTCCCCGGAAAAGCTGCTTCCTACTCAGTTTCTTCTAGTTCTACAGTTTCGGGTAAGTTAACGGTTTCACCTTCACTATTTTCGATGGTAATCGTGTGCATGATATCTTCAGGGTCGCGACCTACACCTTTGCTCACAGCAAAAAAGTAGTCCTTTGTGTCGTTCAAGAACTCGGCCGCTGCACTTTGAATTTCATCCATAACGGACCTCAAGTGACTGCGATCACCAGTTTGAATTCTTTGGAAGTAACTGCCATCGAGGTGGATGCGATCCGCTTTGTGCCCGTAGCCACTATCAACAGTAAACCCGCAAAAAGTAAATGCTCCGGCCACTCTTTGTGAGAGTATTCCCGAAAGGACCCAATAATTGGGATGGAGCATGAGACCTTCACCGAGTTCTTCATCATCACCCGTATCTCGTGAGCCGTAAAGATTCGAAATCAATCCCGATAGGCGTCCTAAGTGGGAGCAAATGAGGGTATCCGAAATCATATCTGATTCGACGAATCGAGAGAGGCCGTCTTCGGACTCTGAGTTTTCAGTAAGGTCAACTTCAACGAGTTCGTCGAGTTGAGAGTCTTCATTGGCAACTTCATCTCCGCGACTACTCCCTCTACGCAAACTAATTGACGTAATTTTATTCGGAAGCAATGGAGCATCCCCGTCAAGGGTTCGATTTAATGACGAAGCATCGAGACTCACCCGAGCCAATTCACGCATGAGGCTATCAACCGTTGTCGGGTCCGGATTTACAAAGTTTTGAAACTGTGCAAACTCTTCTGTTCTTAAGAAAAAGCGTTGAATAAGAACGCCTTCATCCCAGTAGTTATAGCGATGAAAGTGCTCGTGGGCAGCTAGAGCTGTGAGTTCTTTTTCGAGAGTATGGGATGGAATCCGCAATAACCTCGGCAAAGAAAAGCAAATACGCCCATCTTCTTGCTCCGAAGCATCGTGGGGATGACCTTGACGATCGAAACAGGGTCCATCGACAACGACTCTCCACCGGGTTTCGCGAACATCTTCAATAAATCCTCGAGCGTTGTGGGAATTGCCCGCCCCAACATCGTTGAAAAGATGGCGAAGTTCTTCAGAAATCAACTCCTGAGGCTGATGAATATTCTCGTCAATGATAGGTTCGATGATTCGAGAAATGCGGTAAAAGGCACGTGGTAGAACCTTTCTTTTTACTTCGTGAAGTTTTTCGAGAAACTCTTGGGGAGTTGACGAGTGGCCATTACCGCCACCCGTGTCAGCTCCGCCCATGTGGGCACCTGAAGTCGTATCTAGTGTTGAAAGTTCTGGAAGAGTATAATCTCGATCGAGAGTTGCTGGTGTTTGAGAACCGATAGGGCTTCGATGATCGGTACTTTGTTTACATGCAACCAAAAGGCTCGTTGAGAGAATCCAGACTAAACTGATTTTTAAATACTTCATTTTTAGATCCTCTGAGAATTTCAAGCTCTTGCCTCTGGTTAAAATCTGCCACCAGTTGAATAATTTATCTTTCAATTCCCTCTCCGAATCCAACTTTTATAGGTGCTATATTTATGCCGTATTTAGTTGCTCAACTCGCTGTAAAAGGAAGCGGCCCTGGTGGGCCGCCGGAGGGGGGATGTATAGTGACAGAATCGGTAAATCAGTGGCTAATTGCTTAACAATCCTGCGTTTGGGGTTAATTAGTCTTTCGTAATTGGAAGCTTTTCTTCGTCCTTACATACAACCTGGAGTCTGTAATCGTGCTCGAGGGATACGATGTCCATGTTGATTGGGTTCACGAGGGCTCCTACAGAACCAATTGGCTTAGCAGGACGAATCGGCTTTTTCTTCTCTTCGTCTTCATTGGCTTGAGAGTCTGAGTTACCACTTCCGGCGAGTGACCCAAGGGCTTGAGCGACTCGTGAAAAACGGGCATTGTTCTTCTTACTCGCTTCAACTTCTTCTACCTTCTTCTCTCCAGTGACAAGGTCGAAAAATCCTTTAATCTTGAACTTGGCACACTCAGCTCCTGTGCACTCAACGCGCTCGAAAGTAAAAGTCACCAATTGTCCTCTTTTCTTTATTTTCTTTAGAAATCGAGGCTTCATGATCCATGCGACAATCGTGTACTCTGAAACAATCTGAAGCTGACAGTTCTTATCAGACTCATTTTCTTCAAAAAGTCTCATACCTTTTTCGTTGAGAGCATCCATGGCTTCATTGAGTTCACTTTCTTGGTACTCAGCTTGGGTTTCGATCGTCATGGTTTCTTGTCCCCATGCTGGGCTGTTAAAAGCGATGACAATCATTAATAGGGTTAATTGTTTTAATATTTGCTTAGGCATTTTCTTTCTCCTTTAAAAAGTTGGGTTCCTTTGGCAAGACTGAAATTACTCGAAGCGTCATTCCAAAAAAAGGTAATTAAAATTAAAAATTTAGGACTTTTTTAACTTTTCAATTAATAAGTGGAGCTAAGTAGCCGATATTACTGTATGGAACTCTTTGAGTACGACGATTATAAAAGCTTAGTTTTGGATTTGGTGGCTCATATGCCTAAGAAAGGCCGTGGGCAAATGACTAAGATGGCGGCCCACCTAAATGTCCACAACGTCGTACTCAGCCAAGTCTATAGGGGTGAAAAAGAGCTCAGCATGGAACAAGCCTACGATACGGCGGAGTACTTGGGTTTCTCAGACCTCGAAACCGAGTACTTCCTCCTCCTCGTTCAAAAGAATAGAGCGGGTCACTACCGCTTAAAAGCCCATTTTGAAGAACGAATCAAAGAAGCTCGAAGCAAGTCGATGGATCTTAAAAAGCGGCTAAAACAAGATAAAGAGCTCACAGAAGAAACCAGAGCCATATTCTATTCAAATTGGTATTACAGTGGTGTCAGGCTTTCGACCGACCACCCTGATGTTAATACTGTTGATCAAATCTCAAGGCGTCTCGATTTACCTTTAAGCCTGGTCAAAAAGGTTGTGCAATTTTTAATCGAGAACAAACTCTGCGTAAAAGAAAACAATCAACTCCAGATGGGTCCCGCCCGAATTCATATCGGTTCAGACTCACCCCTCCTCAGTCGTCACCATTTGAATTGGCGCTTGAAATCCTTTGATCGTATGAATAAATACGACCCGCGAAAAGAACTCTTCTTCACTGGGCCATACTCATTATCAGAAGAGCTGGTCGGAAAAATCCGCAAAGAACTGGTCGAAACCATCGACCGCCTCACCAAACAAGTTGTCGAAAGCGAATCCGAAACCCTCGCCTGCCTCAATATCGACTGGTTCCAGTTTTAGGTAGCAAGTACTTTTTTAATTCTTAGCTTGTAGGGATTTTACGAACTCGCTGAGATCTTTAACTTGAGTCGGCGTCAGGTAATCTTCCCACTGGGGCATGACCTCATTACCTTTGTTAATCTGATAAACAAAGTAAGCATTTTTGTGAAGTTTAGTGAACTTAGTGAGATCCGTAGGCACAACGCCGAGTTGAATCGCCAGGGGGCCTCGCTTTTTTCCATCATCACCGTGGCATTTAGCACAGTGTTGTCCATAGAGTTTCTTACCGCGCTCTACAGCGTTTTTATCCATCTCTGTTACCCGTGTAGGAGCAGGACCGGAGAAAACGGTCCACCCGTGGCGAGTAGGAGCCTTCAACCCATATTCAGGCTTTGGTGCACTCGTACAAGAAAGAAGAGTCCATGATAAAAAGATACTACTCACTAAAATCCCAAATTTCGCCATCGACCTACCCTTTGTCAGCTGTACTAAGAAGAATAATCCGCCAAAAAAATCATAAGATCAAGTCTCTACAAGCGCTGGGCAAAACAGATTTCAAAGCCGTCAGGGTCCTTTGCCACGGCCAGCTTAATTGACTCCCCTTGTCTGAGTGTCGGTTCGAGAGAAAATGGGACATTTTTTTCTTTAAGATTGAGGAAAATCTGATCGACATCGGAAATCATCGATAACATGATTGAGACTTTTAAACACTTCTCTCTCCTATTTGTTGGAGAGAGAAGTATGAATTATCCCCGTGAAAAATCAAGCCTTGAGGGCTTCCTTGGGCTCTTTTCCGGACAAATTATACCAATCAATTTTGCGAGTGGTGTACATAAGTATGACGAGAATCACCCATAGCCCCATAGAGCCAAAAATCAGAGTGTAGCTTTCTTGCTTGAGCAATATAAAGAGAAAACCATAAAGAAGCGAGAGCTGCCCTAAAACAATACTCGCACTCTTGATTATTCTAGTAACTCCGTAAATATAGGCAAAGATCGTTGCCACCGTTGTGAGTGAAGCCATGGCATAAGCCGCACTAAATCCTAGATGCTCCGAAAAAGAAAGCAACAGCAGGTAAAAGAGGACTAAGCTTCCGCCAATCATTCCGTAGTGCATAGGGTGAAAGCGAATACCGTAGAGAATTTCAACAAAGAACATCGTCACAAAAGTAAGAAGTATAAAAAGGATCGAGTATTTAACGGACCTGGTGTTGAGTTGATAGTTTTTTAAGGGAATGAGCAAGTGGACTCCAAACCGACTGCTGTACAGATTAGAAGTAATATCTTGAGTGCCCGCCCAAAACTTTGGAAGGTTTCGAGTGAGCCCGAGAATCTTCCAATCGGCGCTGAACCTCTTTTCTGTGATCTCGTGGTTTTCTGGCAAATAGGAACCGTTAAAGCTAGGAGAGCCCCAATCGGAGGTCATCTTCACATTGGTTGTTTGCCCGAAAGGATAAAATTCAAGAGCTTCACTTCCGCGCATTTGAATCTCAATAAAGAACTGGCCCTGACCTTTCTCGATCAGTGCATTGTCTTGCAGTACTTCGCCATTAATCGCACTATTAAAAATTCCTGCAGGCATTGCTCCCACGTCAACGGCAAGCTTTCGCTCGTTAAAACGCATATCAACGCTCTTTAGGCCTCGTACGTCCTGCACTCCGAGACTGAGAATGGCTTTATGCCAAAATATTTTTGCATCACCGAGATCCAGCTTTTTAGGGTCCACACCATTAAAGTCACCAGAGATCACTAGGTTCGTCTCGTAAAGAGGAACTTTGTAGATTCCACGATAGCGCACTGTCGTCTTTGCATCGGCAACGATATTGAGTTCTTCGGGGAGAAAATGAATTTTAGAATGGTAATCACTGATCGTTACTTCCCCTTTATCATTTTTAGTTTTTATTTTTTGTAGAATTGGAACGGAAAGAACCAAAGCACCGGTGATTTGTCGTTGCGCCCATTTTTCGGCGACCTCTCTTTTTACATTTTGTTCATACAGAGCTCTCTCATCTATTAAAAACTGTATCTGACAGGCTGGAATCATTAGCAGAAGACTGATTAATATCGAAAGTAGAACTTTGACCCAAATATTTCTCTTTAATTTAACTTTGATGGCTTCGCTCATTTCAAGTTTCTCCTTTGTACTGACCTTTTAAATGGGGATTTAAACCTAAACCCCTTGGTCCTTACATTTTGGAGAACGAATATGAAGTCTTCGCGAACTCTAGATGAACTCTCTATGAAATCTAGTTCTTAAGTGTTATCAGTACCTTAGCGCCAGAATCCCAGCTTGAGGACACCCCAGAAGACTCGAATTCAACTGACGAGGAGCCATTAGAACTTTCTTGCTTTGAATTGCTGGACAGGATCTTTATTTCTCCCGAGTGAAGTGAAATCGCCTCTTTGACAAAGCTCAGGCCGAGGCCCGTGCTTTTCTTTCCGGTATCGGGGCGCTCTAAAGAGTAGAATTTTTCAAAAATTCTATCTTGGGCGTACTCGGGAATGCCGGGTCCTTGGTCTGAAATTTCTATGCAAGTATTCCGATCCGCCCGTCTGCCATTTATCTCTATCACTCCATTTTGCGGAGAAAAGTCGATCGCATTGGACAGAATGCTACTGATGGCCTGTGCGATGAGTTTTCTTTCTCCTCGAGCTAATAAATCCTGGGGCACCACCTTAATTTTCAACTCGAGTCCCTTGTTTTCTAATAGCGGAAGATAGGACATTTTGAGTTCTTCGAGGAGATCCGACAAGGAGAACTTTTCAAACTGAATCAGCTCACTCCGACTCTCAAGAGTCGCCAATGTCAAAAGATCTTCAAGTTGTGATTTTGCTCGGGTCGACTCAATTTCGATGTTGTTTAAAAACTTTTCCCGTTTTTCAGGAGGCATATCTTCTTTTAAAAGCTCTGCGGCCCCCATGATGGCGCTCAATGGACTTTTTAACTCATGGGTTAAATGCTGAACAAAGTTTTCGACTGATTTCTTGCCCTCCAATGAAATTCTCATTTCATCAAAAGCTTTAGCCAGATTATTGAATTCTGTAGACGTCGACCTTGGAGGTCTGGCTGACTCCCCTTCGGAAATCTTTTGCGCGTATCGAGTTAGGGCATTGATCGGCCTGGTTAACCAATAAGAAAAGATGGCAGCAATGATAGTGGCTCCAATTAAGATCAGAAAGGTTGTAAAAATAATTTTCTGTCTCCCCCGGGCCACAAAAACCTGCAAACTTTTTTCGGGCTTAATGACTGAAACAACGCCAATAATCCGATCCTCATACTGGATGGGTGCCGCCACATAAAAAACAGAAGACAAGGGATCATTGTCATTGGATCGAGTTGAACGAGCACCATACTGACCCTTTAGGGTCAGGTAAACATCATTCCACTGAGAAAAGTCCTTACCGACGTTTGTTGGATCGCGAGAGTCAAAGAGGACTTTACCCTTTTCGTCGGTGACATAGGCATTAATGGGACTATCACCTTTAATAACACCGTGGATATTTGCTCGAAAACTACTTTTCTTGAAGTTTTTAAAAGCTTCATTAAAGTCATCGGTTTTGACTTGCCCGCCTTCAGCTTGGGCAGAGAGATAGGCTGCTAGAATATTAGAAAAGTCCACGAGAGACTCTTCGATACTTTCAGAGTACTGCCCACGGATTTCTTTCATCAACCAGTAGCCATAACCCCAAAAACCTAATCCGAGAATAATTAAAATACTTAAAAAGATCTTATAGGAATATTTCACTTTTACTTTTTCCAGCTACTTCTGATAATTAAAAAATCCTAGTCGTTTTCATCTTTAATCGAGTACCCGACCCCTCGATGGGTCAGCAAATACTCCTCACCGCTTTCAATCGCACTCAACTTCCCGCGCAAGGTTTTGACATGGGTATCGACTGTTCGCTCAAGACTCATATCCGGATCTTCCCAGACACTTTCCATAATCTGTTGCCTTGAAAAAACCTGTCCTGGCCGGGCCAATAGCAATTCTAGAATTCCAAACTCATAGCGACTCAACTCGAGGGTCTGATTTTTAAACTTGATTTGCCTTTTGCATTTATCGATTTCAAAACTCGAAAAAGAGGCTTCAGAAGAGTGACGACCCGACTTATCGAGTCTTCTAAAAATAGCACGCAAGCGCGCTGTGATTTCTCGGGGACTAAAGGGCTTAGTGACATAATCATCGGCCCCGATTTCTAATCCGACAATCTTATCGATTTCGTCACCCCTGGCTGTCAGAAAAATTACGGGAATATCCGAATCTTTTCGAAGCTCTTTACAGAAGTCAAAACCATTACCATCGGGTAATCCTACGTCGAGAATGATCGCCGAGAATTCACTGGCGGCAATGGCACTTCTTGCCTCAGAGAGTGTCGCCACACGAGTCGGAGAAAAGCTCTCCTTTTCGAGGGCAAATATTAATGTGTCGGCAATACTGGGTTCATCTTCGACGATAAGAACACTTCGGACCATAGCCAATGCTCATACGAAGTCTGTAAATAATCAAGGGAAGTACACGAGTCATTCGGTTACCATACTTTGGCTTCTATACTAGAAATTGAGCAAACATTCTGGGACCCGGGTATTCCGGTTAACTGGTATACCGGGATCCCGGTACCAAAAAAAGAAAATTGGTGATCGCTACTGGACTTGAACCAGTGACCTTTTCCATGTCAAGGAAATGCGCTACCAACTGCGCCAAGCGATCACGTAAGAAAACATTTAAGTAACAATTGAACAGCCATTGAGTCAACCCATTAATTCTCAAGAATCGGATGGAGCAGATGCACTAAGTCCCTAGAATTATTAGTGCTCTGATCCCTAAACCGATTCTGAGTCGGTTGACCCTAAGCTGGGATGAAGAGCACGATCGCCCTCAGATTCTTTAATGGGCTGAACCACGAGGCCATCCGTATCGGGTGCTATAAACTCAAGATCTTGGCTAGGGAGATGGCTCTCAAAGAGCTCTACCCAGAGGCTAAACAAACTCTGAGGAGTCACGTGGGAATTGTACTCAGAAACTCGATCTTGGCTTTGCCCGCTCACACCACAACTTCGAATCAGTGAAAAACAATCCAAGTCATTGCAAACGTTAATGGACAGCCCATGGTAGCTCACTGAGTTTTTCACCCGAATACCAAAGGCCGCGATTTTACCTTTTTCGGTGATGAGTCCTGGCTCCTCGATTTTGCGACGACTACTTACGCCCAATAAAGCCAGGGCCTGAATTGTTGTCTCTTCGAGAAGGTGAATAAAACTGCGAACACCGATGCCAAGACTTCTTAGGGGTATAATCGGGTAGATCACTAGCTGCCCCGGGTTGTGAATTATGGCTTGGCCGCCCCGATCCGTTTTAACAACCTCAAAGCCCCCGAGATCTTCGCTAAGGAGATCTTCCGACTCTTTGGCTCTAATCCCTAGGCTTATCACCTTCGGATGTTCTAGGCCCAATACAAAGCTCTGAGACTCACTCTTAGCTCGATCAAAGTAGTAGTGTTGTTTTTCGAGGCCTTCGTTAAACGAAAGGCTGCCTAGCCAATGGGATTCCATAGTTTCGACCTATCGAAGCTCTTGGGCTCCGTCAATTTAAATAGAATTAAAAAAACGAATGGGAACTCAAATCAAAATGAAGGTGACAATGGGGCACTAATAGAGATCGACACGATCGTTTTCAAGAAACCCAGAGCCACTGTGCACAAGTGCAATCGAGCCATCTTTTCCAAAGTAACTAATAATCTCGATGGTTCCTTTCATGCGCCCTGGAACTTTTCCAATCAGTTCACCCGTTTCGGGATCGTAGACTTCTCGTCCCTCTTCAGTTACGCGCAGAATATCTCCCAGTTGAATTCCGGTCAGACGGCCCGCATTCACGAAGATTCTCTCGCCTTGAATGTTAGCGATTCGACCCTCCCAAGAAATTTTAGAAACAGCGGTCACTATGGGTATTACCGAGTTTTGAAAGGCTTTAGCGACTACCGCCCGAACTAAATTGGGGTCGGTTTCTAAAAAGCGATCAGTATGGGAATACTTCGCCACTCGAGTTGTTGAGGCTTCGACCGTCGCCGAACGCTCCTCTTCGTGAATAACCTTACCTGTTCTAGCCGAAGCGACTCGCAAAGAAATCAGGGCTTCAGTTTGCGCTTTAACAGTTCTAAATAGACCTACGGAATCGCCGACTCTTCGAGTTTTAATATTGATGATCTTTCCCTCAATCACAGCACTGACGCCCTTGCTACGAGCCGTTTGCGCCATTCTCTCCAGGTCATAAGAATCACTGCCTTTAAATTGTTCAATATTGGCGCTAAAGTCATTCGGTTGAACCAAGACGAACTCATTGCTGCGATAGATGTTTTCAACGAAAATATTTCGTGCAAGCTCAGTGACTTCCTCATTCGATCGCGGCGCTTTATTAATAAAAGGCAATACTACGATGCGTTTTCGTAAAGGGGCTGTTTCGCTACTTCGCGCTTTATAGGGAACATCTTTGACCGAAGCTTGAGCCACGGCAGGCCGGTTTCTCGATTGAACATTGAATAAGCTACACCCGACCAGGTATAAGCCTATGGTTGAAATAAAGAAAAAGCGCAACATGGTTCTATTTTAGACGGTTGCCTGCAGAAGAAAAGTCGAAATAGTGGGTTCTAGCGACCTTAGTCCGGTCGCCCTAGACGACTCAGCACAATTTTACCGGCCTCAAGTCCTTCGATTCGATAGGGAAATCGACTTTTATCTACCGCATTTAACTGATTGGCCAGCTTTTCTGCCCCACCTTTATAATCGATTTCAAAAACCACTTCATTGGGAAGAAATTTTCTTTCTTTGACCGTCTTCACTTCTCTAAAGGAGTCCACTAAGAATTCTTTAATATCCTTGAGGGATTGGTAATCAAAATTTCCACGCAAAGCGAGTTGCAGTAAATTAGCACCAAAAGTTCCCTTCTCCCAGGCTTCGCGAATTTGTACTGCTAAGTCCTGTGCGATTTCACTGGTCGAAGTTTGCATGCGATTTCTCAATGTCGTCTCAAAGAGTCCGGTTTCGGTATCGTAGTTTCGCGAAACTTCGGCAATCGTTCGACCGTTGACCGTTTGGATGGCACTAATGCGAATCATGACTGTCGATGCCCCTACAAGATTCTTATTTGAAACAATTTCTACACTCCCCGTAGCAACGATATCTGACTGCAGGAGGTCGCCATAAAATTGAAAGTCGCTGGTTCTTAGACGTTCACTCACAAAATTACTCGGGATTAAACTTGCCAGTGGAAAGCTTAAGGGTTGAAAACTGTAAAAGCCCCTCTGCGCAAACTCATTGTACAAACTCTTATTTAAGTCAGAGTCGAGCTGTTGCAAAAATGCATTCGTTCCACTCCCTTGGGAGGTCCACCAGCTAAAATGCTGCGAATTGATTCGGTCTTCCCAGGCGATCATCGGCAAAATCCGAGCTTGCCCGTCTCTTTCATAAAGCAGTCCATTTTTTTGCAATATAGAGCGCAGAGATCCCGCTGAAAGTTTAAGATTCACCGACATACTATAGGAACCGTCGGCGGCTCTTTTCATTTTACTCGGTGTGGCCACCGGAATAAATTTAGCAGCTTGCTTCAAAACTAAGGTGTTTATAAAAGCTCTGTTCTTATTGTACTTTTCTTCACCGATGAGCTCGATCACTTTAAGTCGAGCGGCATTTTTCATAACTTGCTCTAAGATATCATTGCGAGCCTGGGCCAAGTTACTTCGCTTGGATCGACCTTCGAGAGTCATCTCGATAATGTTTTCAGCAGCTCCCAGTTGAAGGGCTAAAAGCGTCGTCAGAATAAAGGCTAAAAGTTTTCCCATAAATCCACCTAAGTTATGGGTTTTATTTGATATTCAATAGTAATTCCTGTCAACTTAAGGGACCCGATCTTTCGATCTGTTTACAATTTTGCTTCCTTTTACTTTTCTTTGCAGAAGGGCCTTGGTAAAAAATTGCAACGCGTCAGCATTAAGGGCTCTGGAGGATCCGTGAACCAGTCTTTTACTTTAATTCTATCTTTGGCTTTTCTTCTCATCTCCTGCACGTCAGAAAAATCATCTCCTGAAAATCTCTCAAAAAAGACCATGGAGAAAACGACCTCGCAAGGGCAAAACGAAACAACGAGCAAAGAAAAACCCGTTCTCTTCTCAGAAGAAAGTCAGCAGGTGGTTCTTGGTGCCGTTCAAGCAGACTTCAAAATATTGAACTACTACGACATTAAATCCATTCGCGCCGAAGATATAAAAATCACTGATCGCCACACACAAAAAGAGATTGATAGTTTTCCACTGAAAATCTACGGACCAGTTTCACTCTACCTAAAAAGCGAATATCCTGTGGAACAAATGTTAGTCGTCGACATATCGTCCCGTGAGGGCTATGAAATTTCTTATAAGTACTTCACTAACAAAGACGGGAAATTCACAAAAAAGACTCGCTGTTATCAATACTTCACCGATCTTTGGAACAATGGCGAAAAGGGGGCTCAAGAAGCTCAAGCTAACGAAGAACAGATCTACAAGAATCTTCTACCCAATGTGGTTAAAGTCAATGGCAGCTTCCAGGTCGAAGGAGAAAATCACGACTGGGAACGTATCGTCAGTAAAATTGATATTCAAATTCTAAAAGGCCACTATGGACTTTTTAAAATGCTGACCCAACCGACTGAAAAAGAAAAGGCCTACCATAAATACTTCGATGGAGCGGCTTCCATCCGCCCTTATCTCAGGCGCTACAGTGATATGCTGAACAAGGCCGGTTGTTGGTGGGGTAAGAAAACAAAACCCCAATAACACCCCAAATAACCCTCCGAAGGCCTCTCCAAAAATTAAAAAAATTAGATTACATCCGGAATTTATTTTGGAATCTTCATTGCAATTCCTCTTTGCGTAGAAAAGAGGATCCAGTGAAATTGCATAAAATTCGAAACAAGATTACCTATTTAGCACCATTTGCTCTGGTGATTTTTATGGCGATCACGGGTCAGGCGCGACCCAGCTGCGAGCAAAAATTCCTGTCTCTAGCACCTTTATCCATTCCAGACGCCCATCGAGAGGGCATTCGGGCCATCAAAGACCAATACGGACCTCAATATTTAAAGTACTCTAGCACGAGCCCCGAAGAGAATCAGGTCTGGATCGACATGGCACAAAGTGGCTCACCTGACCATCTGTTTTTCATCGTCGAAAACTCAATGCTCAAAAGAGCCAATGACGAAATCTTCGCAGGAGACAAAGACGTCGTTACGATCCTCAGTAACCTTCACAAATACTATTTCTTCCAAGCTCTCAAATTTTTCGCTCCAAGAGGAGTCTCAAATAGTTTGGCCTCCTATTCAGACTTTAAAGTTGAAAGCGGAGTCGCCCGAGTGGAACTCGAACCAGAGACAATGACCGAGTTCGAAGATGCTGTGTTCTGGAGCTACCGAATTTCGATGCGAAGAATGCGTAGAACCCTCGATGGCATTGCCTCAGGTCTTTTTGACGATATTGGTTTTTCCCAGTGGATGAATGTAGGCTTTGGCGGCCTCGCAGATGAGGCCAATTTGGCTGTAAGAGAAGTCCGAAGAACAGGCGATCGATGGTACACTCGTTTTGACGACCCCCAAACTCAAGAGAGTTTGCGATCGTCTTTAAGACTGATCGAATACAACAGAATGCGCCTAGAAATGTGGGCCTTAACAAATCCCGAGCAAGCGGCTCCGATGTTTGCGATCGTAGACGATCAAGTCTATCGCCATCGCCTGCGTCTCCCCGAAGATGAGGGCTTTTCTTTAGATGAAGCCTATATTCCCAACCAAGCCCTCTTTGAAATTTTGCGCAAAGAAAGAACGGTCGACGGTCTTCGCCAAAAAATTCAAGACCGCTTTAAAGTCGAAATGGACGATGAAAGTCTCCTTCATTTAGCCTCCTATGCTGAGGGAATCGATCTTTTCTCTCCCGCCTTGTTTATTCCAGAAAGAGTCTCGGCAAATTTAAATGAAGCTGAGTTCGGAGGAATTACAGCCGACTTCGTCGGCATGGGTGCGGACAACTGGTTTGTCGTCGCCCTCGCTGTTGCCAAGCGAATGAATCTCGATCGAGATCTTCTAGTAAAAATTCGCGAAAACGAAGAGCATCTCACCGCAGAAATCCGTCTCAAGAAAAACTCTTTAAGCCGTTTTTTAAGAGAGTGGATCGCTGGTCGGTTTTCTCTGGATGCTTCCGAAGTCTATTGTAGTGGTGATGATTGTGTTCTTTGGCTCAAAGAACAGCTCCCTCCCCATGAATGGGAAGAAGTCTACTCATTTCTACTATACAATTTTGCAGAAGAAACGAGGTCCCCCTATCGAATTCGCTTTTCTTCAATTAGCGAAGGGTTTCCCGCCGAGCAAAGAACGCAAATGGCGACGGTGGGCGAACTCCTCGAAAAAGAAATGCGCCTCATTTTACAAAGTGAGTTTAGTTTTGATGAATACAAGAACATCCTCATCGGAAATATTCTTCACAGTGACTACCGACTCAACTCCCTGATCGCTACACGAGGTAATAATCGACAAAAGATTATCGATGTCCTCAACGGGCACAAAGACGAACTCCAGGCCCGTATCCGGCAAAAAACCGGTATCAATCAGATTGAACTTGGAAGGATTCGAGTTTTTTAAAAACTAACGACGAACTTCAATCACATCATCGCGGCCTAGTAAGGACTGAATACTTTCGAAGACCTCACCAGAAGCTGCAATTCCTTCGGGATCGAGAATATCCATCTCGACCCGCTTATGAATGTCGTCGAGATCCATTTGAAAGCTCACTTTGGTCGACCCAGGAAAGCGTTTAAGAGTTTCTTCAAGAAGAGCCATCTTCGCTTCCATACCCGGTTCAATTTTTACGACGACCTTACTCACCTTTTCCATGGCCGTATCGAGAATACTAATTTTTTCGGCAATAATCTTTTGCGAGTTTTCGTCTTTTTCAAGAGTTCCTGCCACCAGTAGAGGAGCATCACTTTTTAGTACGGCCTCACTGGCTGCAAATGTATCTGGAAAGACGATTAATTCCACCGAACCCGTAAGATCTTCAATACTCGCAAAGGCCATTCGGGTTCCCTTTTTAGTGATAAACTCCTTAAAGCTCCCTATGAGGCCCGCCAAAATGACTCGCTTCTTGTGTTCTCTATTTTCAAGTCCCTCGACCGTACAATCAGTCCAAAGCCTGCAAACCTCTTCTAGACCATTCAAGGGGTGGTCACTTAAATAAAACCCGAGAACTTCTTTCTCGTAAGCCAAGCGCGTTCTTCGGCTCCATGGAGGAATGTCTGGCAGCTGCACTTTAGTTTCAGACTGTTCTTCTTCATCCATCATATCAAAAAGATTACCCTGGCCAACTTCAGCATCTTTTTGCTTAATCTCTGCGGACTCTAAAAAGCGGGTATAGGCATCAAAAAGTTGCGATCGCGTCGGACCAAAGCCGTCGAGGGCACCAGACTTGATGAGACATTCGATAACCTTTTTATTCACTCGCCGGAGATCGATACTATCAAAAAAGTGTTCGAGACTCTCAAACTCACCTTTTTCGGCATTTTCCCTGGCTTCGACAATAGCTTCAACAGCACTTTGCCCAACACCCTTAATGGCACCCAAGCTAAAATAAAGGACATCGCCATTAACGTTAAACTTGTAATCCGAGTGATTCACATGGGGAGGCTTTACTTCGATACCTGATTGCCGTGCCTTCTTGACGTACTTAACAATCTTATCAGTATCGCTCATTTCCGTAGATAGAAGGGCGGCGTAAAACTCGACGGGATAGTAATTCTTCAACCAAGCGGTTTGCGCGGCGATGACACAATAGGCGGCCGCGTGGGATTTGTTAAATCCATACTTTGCAAACTCCGCCATCAAATCAAAAAGTTCTTCGGCTTTTTTCGGGTCGTGATTGTTTTCTTTCGCCCCTGCCAAGAATCGTGTTTTTTGCTTTGCCATTTCTTCAGCAATTTTCTTACCCATCGCGCGTCGGAGCATATCGGCTTCACCGAGTGAGTAATTGGCAATAGTTGCGGCGATGAGCTGTACCTGCTCCTGGTAAATGATAACTCCGTATGTTTCCTTGAGGATCGGCTCCAGTTCCGGAAACAAATACTGAACCTTCTTTTCGCCGTGCTTTCGCTTAGCGTACTCGGGAATCATATCCATCGGACCCGGACGATAGAGGGCGTTAATGGCTACGATATCTTCAAAGCAGGTCGGTTTTACCTTTTTAATGGTGTCGGTAATACCCTCTGACTCGAACTGGAAAATACCAAAAGTATCTCCCCGACTCATGATTTCGTAAATCCCTTGATCCGACATCGGAATTTCGTTGGGGAGAATTTTTTTATCACGATTTTTCTGAATAAGATTTAAGCAATCCTGAATATGGGTCAGGGTTTTCAAACCCAAGAAGTCAAACTTGATTAAGCCAATTTTTTCTGAGTGCTTCATGTCGTATTGAACAACATTCTCACCATCAACACCCTTGTAGAGTGGAGCGTGCTGCACGAGCTGTCCATCGGCAATGATAACACCGGCTGCGTGAATCCCCGCGTGACGAACAAGACCTTCCACTTTTTGCGCAAGATCGAGCATGGTATTCACTTGTGGATTCATTTCCATTTGTTCGCGAAGTCGTGGCTCCATTTCTATGGCTTCGCCTAAAGTAATCCCCAGTTTATCAGGAATCAATTTTGCCACCACGTCCACTTCGGCATAGGTCATTCCAAGAACTCGACCCACATCTCTGAGGGCCGCCCTGGCTTGGAGTTTTCCGTAGGTAATAATTTGCGAAACCGACTCTTCACCATACTTTTGTGTCACATAGTCGATAACCTCAGAACGTCGTTCCTGACAGAAATCAATATCAAAATCCGGCATCGAAACCCGCTCTGGGTTTAAGAAACGTTCAAAAATAAGGTTGTAGGGCATCGGATCGAGATCTGTAATCATTAAGCAATAGGCGACCAGAGATCCCGCTCCAGACCCTCGTCCCGGCCCAACCGGAATGCCGTGGTCCTTTGCCCAATTAATGAAATCCTGTACGATCAGGAAGTAACCATTAAAGCCCATTCCTTCAATGACTTCGAGCTCGTAATCGAGACGCTTAAAATACTCGGGCTTTTTATCTTCGGGAACGGTTTCATCTCGAGCTTCAGCTTCTTTAAAACGCTTTTCTAATCCCTCGAGGGCTACCCGGCGAATTTCATCCTTTAAACTCACTCCACCTTGGGTCGGATAGGAAGGAAGGTGGTAAATCGGCTTCCCATTTTCATCTTCGAGAATAAATTCGATATTACAACGATCGGCAATCTTTACCGTGTTTTCAATGGCCTCGGGCAAATCCTTAAAGAGATCTTCCATTTGCTCGGATGACTTAAAGTAAAATTGATCCGAACCGAGTCTAAAACGACTCTCATCCTGTAAGGTTTTATTTGATCCAATACAAATCAAAACTTCTTGGGCGATTTGATCGCCCTGCTTCATATAGTGAACATCGTTGGCAGCAACAACAGGGATATCGAGCTCACGACTGGCTTTAAGCATGAATTCATTTATGGTCTTCCACTCAGAAAGGCCGGTGCGATTCAATTCTAAATAAAAACGATCGCCAAATATTTCTTTAAGCTCTTTTGCAACTTTGAGAGCTTCCTCTTCGCCGTGGTTTTGCAAAGTTAATGCGACATCCCCGCGAATTCCCCCCGATAGACAAATAATATCCTCGGAGTATTCCTTGAGTACGTCTTTGTCGATTCTCGGTTTATAGTAAAAGCCTTCTTGGTAACCAATCGACGAAAGCTTACACAGGTTTTGATAACCTTTGAAATTCATGGCGAGCAAAACAATACGAGTATTGGGTTTTTGCGCAGCTTCCTTGTTTTCACCTTTGACAAGACGACCTTGGGGGGCCAAGAAAAAATCGCAACCAATAATGGGCTTTACTCCTGCCCCACGACACGCAAAGTAAAACTCAATGGCGCCAAACATATTGCCATTGTCAGTGAGAGCCACCGCCGGCATACCGAATTCGGCTGCCTTCTTAGCGAGTTCCTTAGTTCGACAGCTCGCTTCGAGCATGGAATATTGCGAATGATTATGTAAA
Organism: Bdellovibrionia bacterium; assembly: GCA_030427805.1. Classification (GTDB taxonomy): domain Bacteria; phylum Bdellovibrionota; class Bdellovibrionia; order Bdellovibrionales; family JAGQZY01; genus JAUHWN01. The sequence goes on along the minus strand of JAUICP010000005.1, from coordinate 197,335 downwards.
TGAACAAATGCCATGGATCCCCCAAATATCCTTAGCCTATAATACTATTCCCACTCAATGGTCCCTGGAGGTTTAGATGTCACATCATAAACCACCCGATTCACCCCGTTGACCTCGTTGGTAATACGGTTAGAAACATGACTCAAAAATTGGTGACTAAAGTCAAACCAGTCTGCCGTCATTCCATCGTGAGAAGTTACTGCTCGAATGGCTACAACTTTGTCATAGGTTCGAGCGTCCCCTTGGACTCCTACAGTTTGCACTGGCAAGAGCACACAAAAGGCCTGCCAAATCTTTCCGTAGAGGTCGTTCTTTTCTAATTCAGAAATATAAATATCGTCTGCCTCACGCAAAACATCGAGATTTTCTTTATTCACTTCACCCATCACGCGAATGGCAAGACCGGGCCCGGGAAAAGGATGGCGCCACAAGGAGGCGCGATCAATACCAATCTGTTCACCAAGGGCACGAACTTCATCTTTAAACAATTCTCTAAGTGGCTCGACCAGTTTCATGTTCATTTTTTCTGGCAGACCACCCACGTTGTGGTGAGATTTTATTGTTACAGACTCTCCTCTTGGAGATACGCTCTCGATCACGTCGGGATAGAGTGTTCCCTGGGCGAGCCATTGAATGGGTTGTCCGATTTCTTTAACGGCATCGTCAAAGACCTCGATGAAAACCCGGCCAATGGTTTTTCTCTTTTTCTCGGGATCGGATAACCCCGCGAGCTCTTTCATAAATCGATCAGAGGCATCGACCCCACGCACGTTAAGACCCATTGATTCGTAGCGAGTGAGAACTTTGCTGTACTCATTTTTACGTAAAAGGCCATTGTCGACGAAGACACAGTGAACGCGCTCTTTACCGAAGGTTTTTGTCAGCAAGGTCGCCACAACTGTGGAGTCCACGCCTCCGCTAAGACCCACGATAATGTGATCGCCTTCTGGGACTTGCTTTTTTACATTGTCCATAAGTTCTTTGGCGATATCCGCTGGCTTCCAATTAGCTTCAGCTTTACAAAGGTCAAAAACAAAGGATCGTAAAATTTCAGTTCCGTTTTCTGTATGGGTTACCTCGGGATGAAACTGAACAGCCCAAATTTTATCACTCTTAAGAGCGGCCGGATGATTATTGAGACTATGGGCGGCTACGTGAAACCCATCGGGAGCTTTCGTCACCACATCACCGTGGCTCATCCAAACTTTTTGCTCCTTGGGGAGATTCCCGAGAGCATCATCCCAAATAATTTTCTGGGCACCGTACTCTTTAATCTCTGCCCGTTCGGTTTTTCCTCCGAGTTCGCTGGCAATAAGTTGCATGCCGTAACAGATTCCAAGGATTGGAGCGATTTCGGCTAACTCTTTCACTGATCGCTTTGGAGATTCACTATCGGCCACGGATTGCGGCCCGCCACTCAAAATGATTCCCGAAGGCTCTAACTCTTTGATGCGCTCAAGAGACGTATTGTAAGGCAACAACTCCGAATAGACCTGAAGCTCACGCAATCGGCGAGCGATGAGTTGAGTTAATTGTGATCCAAAGTCTAAGACTACGATTCCACCCTTCATGCTGCTACTCCAAACGGTAATTAGGTGCTTCTTTAGTAATACTCACGTCGTGAACATGGGACTCTCTCAGGCCAGCACTTGAAATACGTACAAACTTTGCACGAGCCTGTAGTTCACTGATATCGGTAGCGCCGAGATATCCCATTCCCGAGCGCAATCCTCCAGCGAGTTGGTGAAGGATCCCGCTGGCCGAACCGCGGTAAGGAACCTTACCTTCGATTCCTTCGGGAACGAGCTTTTCAGCATCGTCCACATCTCCTTGGAAATAACGATCCTTGGAACCTTTTTTCATAGCTCCAAGGGAACCCATGCCGCGATAAACTTTATAGGTTCGTCCTTGATAGAGAATTGTTTCACCTGGACTCTCGTCAGCTCCGGCGAGCATATTACCGATCATCACGGTATTCGCGCCAAGGGCCAATGCTTTGGCGACATCGCCAGAATATTTAACTCCACCATCGGCAATGATACTTTTACCTTTTGATTTTGCGACCTCTCCACATTCCATAATCGCCGAAACTTGAGGCATACCCACTCCGGCAACCACGCGCGTGGTACATATACTTCCAGGACCAACACCGACTTTCACGACGTCGGCTCCTTTTTCGATGAGATCCTTAGTTGCATCAGCCGTCACAACATTTCCTGCGACAATGATGACGTCTTTGTGCTGACCTCGCACCCACTCAACCATTTTGAGAACGTTGCGAGAATGACCGTGGGCTGTATCAACAACAACCACGTCACAGCCTTTTTCAACGAGGGCATCGACACGGTTTCGAGATACTTCGTCGATCCCAACGGCGGCACCAACGATGAGGCGGCCGTGTTTGTCTTTTGAAGCGACCGGAAAGTTTTGCGCTTTCTCAATATCTTTGATTGTTATGAGACCTGCCAATTTACCGGCAGAATCTACCACTGGTAACTTTTCAATGCGATGTTTTTGCAAAATCGCTTTAGCTTCATCTAAGGTTGTTCCCTGGGGAACAGTCACTAGCTTTTCTTTGTGAGTCATTAAATTTTTAATTGGCTGACTCGTATTGGTTTCAAATCGAAGGTCACGATTAGTAAGAATCCCGACGAGTTCCCCTTGCTCAGTGATGGGAACTCCACTGATGGAGTACTTACTCATTAACGAGAGAGCTTCGCTGACCAAAGAATTTGGCCCCAAAGTAATCGGATCAATAATCATTCCCGATTCGTACTTTTTAACCTTCTCGACCTCAAAGGCCTGCTCTTCGAGACTGAGGTTTTTGTGGATAATTCCAAGTCCACCCTGCTGAGCGAGCACTCGGGCCATTTTATTTTCAGTGACGGTATCCATGGCAGCCGAGATAATTGGCAACTGCAAATAAAGGTCCTTGGCAAAAAAGCTTTTGCAATTGATTTGACTGGGAACCACCTCTGAGGCCTGTGGGACCAAGAGAATGTCGTCATAGGTTAAAGCTTCTTCAATCTTTATCTTCATTTTCCGGTCTCCGGTTGAGGGGGTTCTTGGTACCAAGACTGGTAGAGTAAATAGTTATCCGCCGAACGATCCACAAATGCCAACTCTTTTTCATTGAGGGGGCGAATCACTTTAGCGGGACTGCCGACAGCCAAGTGGCCATCGGGAATCTTCATGTTTTCAGTAATAAGAGTGCGAGCACCAATCAGACAGCGCTCACCCACTTGTGAGCCATCCATGAGAACAGCCCCCATACCAATGAGGCTCGAATCTTTAACCTCACAGCCATGGAGTATGACGCCATGACCGACCGAAACTCTCCTGCCTATCTTTGTGGCAGCTTTTTGATAGGTTCCGTGAATGACTACGGCATCCTGAATATTTGATTCATCACCGATTTCTATGGGCATGACATCACCCCGAACGATCGCTTGAAACCAGATACTCACCTTTTCTCCAAGCTTCACATCACCAATCAGACTGGCATTTGACGCAATAAAGCAACTATTTGGAATTAAGGGGGTTTTTCCGCGAACTTCTTTGATTAGAGCCATATAGGTTTATATATGAAATGACCGAATTTTTCCAATAATTTGCTTCTTTTTTATAAAAAAGTGCCCCGCATTTATCGAAACCTGCGGAGCGAGGGACAGCGCGTCTATTTTCAAGCCCTAGGCTAGGGCCTGAGTGGGTTATTTCTAGTAATTGATCGTCTTAATGTATTTGTACTCATTGGCATCTATATCTCGTATTCGAATCTCTAGCCTCTTGTTATTTCGGCTCAATTTGGATTTCGGAATGGACATATTAAAACCTAAAGCCTTAGTACCTGGCTGCATGCACTTGATTTTTTGCATGTCGGTCAATGAAACGTTGGTGTTTTTTGCAAGGACTAACTGTCCATTATTTTTTGCACGAATTTGAATATTCTTTTGAGTGTTCTGGCGACAGGCATAGCCGCGAATATAAACATTTTTGCTATTCTGACTCCAGGAAGTGACTTCACCAACGAGACTGCCTTGGTGGTTGTAGTAATAAGTTCTCGTATTCCCGTCCTGTTGTTTAGTCTTAAGAAGCACTCTACCCTTACCATTTCCTTTGATGGCGGGTTTTCGATATAAACTAACATACCGGTGGGGAAGGTCTTTGCGTACCCATGAACCACTCTGGTAACACATCAAATGATCTCTGACATCACCACATCCCTGCCATTCCATGCTGAGGTACACGCAAGAGCTCGGTAGTTCCGGCTCTATTTCGTTAAGCGCAGTCACTCTAATAAACTCCGTCGGAACGTGGGAGTCCGAGTTATTGTGGATCATGGCGCGAGAGAACTTTATTCCTTCAGTACTGGTACTACGGGTATCAAAATACATGGTATTAGCCCAGGTCGGAGCATGCTGACCAGTAGTTACTAGGTCTGGTTTTCCATCTCGATTGTAGTCCAACCAGGTACCACCAATTGTATAATAACTTCCCCAGTTTGAGTTCTGACAGCGATCATAATTATAATAACTGTACCGAACTCCACTATCCGAGCGATTCCCCATATTCCAAATTAGTCCCGAAGAAGGAGTGATATCGATGACTCTAATAGTGTCACCAGAAGGTTCTATTTTCGTTAGGACCGCATCACCGTGATAGGCAGAAAAAAAGCAAAGGGCTCCTTCGCCAAATTGGCTTTCTAAGGCCGATGGATAGCGCGTACACCGCACATCTCGTCCCACCATATTAACAACACCATTATTGGCATCGATTCGCTTTTTTAGAAATCTCTGGGGAATACTTCCTCTTCCCTTATTGTAAAGCATATATTGATCGACTCCCCAGCGCTGACCATTGCTCATGTTTTTAAAGCTGGAAACTACAATTGATGGATGTCCTTTTTTGACTTCAACAATAGAACACCCCGTTACTCTTCTTTCTCCAGTTAAAGATCCATGACGAAAAGACATGGCAGGCTTAGAAAGGGTGTGGGTTTGACCGTTCTTAAGGTTTGTAATCTGAACGTAGACGCCGCTTGCGCTCCCACGACAAGTTACCCGGTCAATATAACCATCCCCATTCATATCGTGGGTCTCATATTTGTGATAATTATCCCAGGTGGACCCATCAAAATATTTAGAAAGTCTTATTGTACTCTCCATTTCAGAAGTCGCGTTTTGAAAGTTCTGAGCGAATGAACCCGCTGAATAGAAAACTGTTAGCATCACAATCCATCGAATCGGCTTAACGAAGACTTGCATTTCTTCCCCCCTATTGTTTTAAAATGAGACTTATTAGCGAGAAACGTCCTACGAGCTCAGTTTAGTTTTTATCTACCGACTTTAATTGTATGGACTCAAGTATCGATTTCGTATAACAATGATGTCGAATAAAGAGGAAACGATGTTAAAAATTAAAGATTTTATGAGTAGCACACCAGATACGGTGGGAGAAGATATTGGCATTTCTGAAGCCAAGGAATTTATGATCGAGAAGGGTTACCACCACCTCCCCGTTCTCTCGACCGGCATTCTCACCGGAATTATTAGTTACCGAGACATTGAATTTGCTCAGGCCCTTGTTGAGGACCGTCACGAAGAGTTTCGCGCTGGCGACATCATGTCTCTTGATCCCTATGTTGTAGAGCCCGATGCCGACCTCAAAGATGTGATAAAAACCATGAAGGATAAGGGCATTTCCAGCACCATCGTTTCAGAGACAACGGACACTCCCTGGGGAATTTTCACAATGAATGACGCCCTTAATTTACTCATCAAATTTTTGGGAACAGAAAAGCCAGAAGATATTTTAAAGTTGTAGGATCAATTACAATTATCAGTTCAGCTGATCGGTGCGAACACGCTTTAATAACTGATGGCTATCGATATTGGGGTCGCCCGAGAAGACTTCAGCATCCATTTGTCGACAGGACTCAATGAATTCTCTTTGCGCGAAAAACTCACTTCCCATCTGTAAACAAAGCGGAATGGCTTCTGATGCGCGAAAACGCATTTTTTTAAACTCGGGATGCCCTTTAAAATAGAGGTCGACGTATTGATGGTGTCCCCGCAACTCCACAAAAAGACACTTTTCTACCTTGAGTCCAAGAGAGTTAAAAATTTCCTGGGTGATTTTATGGGGACCACTCGGAAAGTGGGAGCCTTCGGCCCCAGCTAAGGTATCGACAACTTGTTGCGGAAGGAGCCACACCGGTAGAGTGACATTCTTACTTTCATTTTTAAGCATGAATATGGGGCGAGTTTCTAGGGTGCCGACCGCTATTCCGTAGGGCTTAAGCTCGATCCATTCACTATCGCTGTAGAGTTCTGTCTTAATATTCAAATAATTTCTCCGTGGAGGATGGTGGGCAAGGCCTTGGTAATCTTTACCTTAATCAATTGGCCCACAAGATCTTTACGGCCCGGAAAATGGGTCAATTTATTTTCTGTCGTACGTCCGTTGTTATTACCCTTTTTCTCATCATAGTTTTCTACGAGAACTTCTTTGACTTGGCCCAAGTACTTTTGACTGAGTTCGCCCGAAATTCGCTTCTGCAAATCAAAAAGCCTATTTAGGCGATCGGACTTTTCTTCATCAGTAATCTGATCGGGCCAGCGAGCCGCCTTGGTAAACGGACGCGGACTATATTTAAAGGCATAGATACTTTCGTATTTTACTTCTTCAAGTAAGGATGCCGTATCTTCGTATTGTTCTCTTGTCTCTCCAGGAAAACCAACAATAATATCGGTCGAGAGAGCAACTCCTGGAATGGTTTCTTTGATCATTCTCACTTTGTCGAGGTACTCTTCACGAGAATAACCTCTGTTCATACGCTCAAGAACTTCTGAGTTTCCCGATTGCACGGGCAAGTGAATATAATCACAAATTTTACTGCGATACTGCTGTGATATATCGACCAGTTCTTGATCAAAATCTTTCGGATGAGATGTGGTGTAACGAATGCGCTCCACATCGGTATCTTCTGCCACAGCTCTTAGTAACCCGCCGAAATTTGTTCCACACTCTGATTTGTAAGAGTTTACATTTTGTCCCAGCAATGTGACTTCACGCACGCCCCTTTTAACAAGACTTTGAATGTCTTTAATCAGCTCCGTTAAAGGGCGACTTCGCTCTCGTCCTCGCGTAAAGGGAACGACACAGAAACTACAAAAATTATCACAGCCTTTTGTGATGTTCACAAATGTGCTGACTCCAGGATTTCGAATCATCGTTTCGACATGATAGCCTTCACCGTGTTGAAACTTTGCTTTCATCAGTGAGTCATCACTCTTGTAGAGATCACCAACAATCTCTGGCAACTGATCAATATTATCCGGGCCAAAAACGAAATCGAGAACCGGGATATCCTTGAGAAGACGCTTTTTCTCCTGTTGAGCGACACAACCGGCAACCCCAATTCTCAGGGCAGGATTTTTTTCTTTAAGCAGGCGATAGCGACCCACTTCTGAGTGGACCTTGTGCACCGGTTTTTCGCGGACACTACAGGAATTGATAATGATCAGTGAAGCCTGTTCTGGGCTGGGAACCGATTGATAATTGAGCATTTCGAGGAGGCTAAACATCCTCTCGGTATCGTTGACATTCATCTGACATCCATAGGTGTTTATAAACACACCTTTGGTTGAACTATTTTGAATTTCAGCTGAAATATCCATTATTTCTATCCTCTAGCCAGAAGCTTGACTACACGCAAAAAGACCATTAAAACCACCTGAAAATGGCCACAGACAAGCCGCTCCGAGTTATAGAAGGGCCCGGAGCCTAAGTCAACTTATTGAGGGAGGATTTGTTGAAGCCACGTTTAGAGAGCTCATTGGAATGGACCGCCTTTCCTGCTGAATTTATTGAAAAAATTATCGAGGTTTTTGAGAATACTTACCCGAGCCAGAAGGCCCAAGGGCAGTTCTTTGTCGACGGTCGATTCTACCAAAGTGAAATTCTCTTTAAAGTGGGCTTTTTACAAAATGGTCGTCTCAGACAAAATAACTTTCTTTTTTCTGTAGAGTTCGATCCGAAAAAGCAAAATGCAAGGGATCTCATTATTCAGTTCATGGACCCCATGGGGGCTTACCTCGACGACTTCTTCAGCGGAAAAACCGACGAAGAGGACTACCCCATTCAATGGAAAGAGGTTGAGTTTGGCGAACTTCAATACGCCTTCATGTATTCGACCGAAAATACCCAGCTCGAAGCTGAAGCCGATCGCCTTTTAGGAATCGATAACTCTGAACTCTATAAAGATCACGAGCCCACGGGCGATGCTATGGAACAAGCCACGGTCGATACGGAACTGGCCCAAGACATACAAAAGAAAATTCGCAAAGGTGAGTACCACCACTAGACGAACATTCGACTGAATTTGATTGAGCAAAACCTCTTGCCCCATCAAAGGCTGCAATAAATAAAAAAAAGCTCCTGATCTGAGGAGCTTTTTTTGTAAGTCATCTTTTTATAAATAGGACCGCCTAGTAATCATCCTCGGCTTCATTATCAGAGCCACCGGCTGTCTGCATCCCACGAACCTCTTCGATATAGGACTGAGCATCTTCTTCGTACTCAGAATCAGGACCAGAATCATCGATTTCAAGCTCTTGAATCGCGTGCAGGAAATCCTCGGGAGATTTAAGATCTTTCTTTAGAACTTCGAGGTACTTATTAGGATACCTTGAAGTCAGCTCCTCGATGTACTTTTCGAGCTTTCCTTCAGAAAGAATTTTCTTACGAATTTGAATCCGCTTCCAAAGTAAAAGGTAGTGATAACGACAAAAGCCGTCTACAACCGCCACTTGGTCACAGTTAAGAACCTTGCACAGTCTTCGCCCTTCGGCATCGGTGAGAATGACTTCTTCGTGACCTTCAGGACCGTCTTCTTCAGCCTGAAGTTCTTCACCTTCGTCGTATTCCTCTTCTTCGTATTCTTCGTCCTCGAGAAGTTCAACTTCTTTGGCTTGGACTTCTTCTTTGGCTTTTGTTGACTTTTTGGATTTCGCTTTTGGCTTTTGCGCCGTCTTTGCAGACTTCTTTGCCGTCTTCTTAGCTGGAGCTTTCTTGGCTGTCTTCTTAGCGGCCGCTTTTTTCGCAGTCTTTTTAGCGACTTTTTTGGCGACTTTTTTAGTGGCTTTTTTGGCCACCTTCTTAGCTACTTTTTTGGCCTTGGTTTTTTTCGAAACCTTTTTCTTGGCCGTTTTTTTTGCAGTCTTTTTGGCCGGAGCCTTTTTGGCTGCTTTTTTAGCTTTAGTCTTCTTTACGGTTTTTTTCTTGGCTGGTTTTTTAGCCGCTTTTTTCTTCTTTGCCATAGGCGCTATGGTTGTTCCTAAATGGGATCTCAGTCAACATAAGATTCCCAGACTATTCAGATTTTTCCGATTTAACGCAGAATAATATTGCCCGATTCAGTCGTCGCCCTGATTCGCCCATTGTGCTTACCTTTTAGGCGGCCTATTAGAAATCGACCGGCCACGTTTGAACTGAATTTCAAAGATCGCGGTCCCCGCAAATTCCCCTTCTCGGTCTTCAAGCGAACATAGGCATTGGAGTTCGAGGGCGCTTTAATTTTTACCTGACCATCGACAGAATTGATGACGGCATTTGCACTCTCCCCCGCCAGTTGGATATCAATAGGGCCCGATTCAGAACTCCCATTAACTCGTCCATCGATAAGATTACCGGTAAAGGATCCACGACTGATATCAAAAGTGGCGTTACCTTTGAGCTTTCTCACTTCACTCTTGCCATCAAAGGATTTGAAATCAAGGTTTCCATCGACACCAGTGATGACCGTCTCACCGCTAAAGTTTTTGACATCGAGTTCACCGATTTGATTGGTGATATTTACATCCGATTTAAAGGTATCCAGACTAATTCGCCCGTTGTGATCTTTGACTAGAATCGAACCTTCAGAGAGATGGGCGCGAAGATCTGATTTCATACCAGCCACCTGAATTCGCCCTTGGCTCATGGCTAAATTCACCGGCGCTTGCCAGGATAGAATGTCGATACGCCCTTTATTCAAAGCGACTTCAGTCGGAATTCCAGGAGCGCTGATGACTAAATCAATGCGCGGAACTTCTTTATTAAGTGATTTCTGCCAGAGAGACTTTTCTTGGGGGAGGCTCGTCTCGACGACAATGGTTTTTTCTTGGCGATAAACATTGAGCTGCCAAGCACCTTGGCTCTTAGAAAACTCATTTTGGATTTTTGGCTCAACGCGTTTTCCAGATACTGAAATAGAGTTGCCCTTGGACATTCCTCTCAGAGAAAGACTCCCATAAAAAGCCTTTACCAAAAGGCGATCTCCCTTTTGAATCTCGATGCTTTTACTAGGAAATCGAACTTCCTGGGCTCCAAGGTTGAGTCCAACCATCACGATCAGAGTGAGAAGGGATAAATTACGGCCTGTATTCATTAGATTCATGGTCAAACTCCCATCGAAGAATTACTTGAGCACACCAAGATTTCCCAAGGAAATCAATAAAGTATCGCGTCAACATTCTGCAAATGCAACAGCTCTTAGTTGACTTTTACCATGACGTTTTGTCCTATAGGGCGCTTTTTCCAGGAGGAATCAATATGTCGAAAACTATCTATATAGTCAGTGCTGCGCGCACGCCCATTGGAGCTTTTCAGGGCTCACTCTCTGCCGTTCCAGCCGTTGAGCTCGGTGCGACGGCTATCAAATCAGCTCTTGAGCGAGCCGGTGTTGATGGCGATCAAGTTTCTGAAGTTATTATGGGCCAAGTTTTAACTGCTGGCGTAGGACAGGCTCCTGCAAGACAGGCCGCCCTCGGCGCAGGTCTTCCCAATTCAGTTCCGTGCATGACCATTAATAAGGTTTGTGGTTCTGGCTTAAAAGCCGTCATGTTGGCTACAGATATGATTCGTCTTGGTGATGCAGAGATTGTTGTCGCCGGTGGAATGGAGAATATGACTCTATCCCCTCATCTAATGATGAACTCTCGAGCGGGCTACCGAATGGGTCCGATCCCCACTGAAGATGCTATGCTCAAAGATGGACTCTTAAGTCCTTTCGATGGTCAACACATGGGTAAATACACTGAGCTTTGTGTTAAAGAATATCAATTCTCCCGTGAAGAACAGGATGAGTTTGCCAAGACTTCCTATGAGAGAGCGCAAAAGTCGCAATCTGAAAAATGGTTCGAAAATGAAATTTGTGCCGTCGAAGTAAAAACCCGGAAAGAAACTTTAACAATTACTGAAGATGAAGAGCCTGGCAAAGCACGCTTTGACAAAATGGCCAGCCTTCGTCCTGCTTTTGACAAAGAAGGTACGATCACAGCGGCCAATGCTTCTAAAATTAACGATGGTGCTTGTGCCCTCGTTATTGCTTCTGAAGACGCCGTCAAAAAGCATGGTCTGAAGCCTTTAGCGAAAATTACTGCGCACGCCACTTATGCACAAGACCCTAAATGGTTCACAACCGCCCCTGTCGGTGCCATGAAAAAGCTTTTTGAGAAAACTGGCAAGACTGCCGAACAAGTTGATCTTTTCGAAATTAACGAAGCCTTCTCAGCGGTCACAATGGCGGCCATGAAAGATATGTCTCTACCTCACGACAAGGTCAATGTGAATGGTGGGGCCGTAGCCATTGGTCACCCCATCGGAGCCTCTGGCGCTCGCATTCTAACAACTCTCGTTCACGCCCTTCATACCCATAATAAGCAAACTGGTGTTGCTGCCATTTGTTTGGGTGGCGGAGAAGGTGTTTCATTGATGGTGGAGAAGGCATGAATAAAGTCGTAGGATCTGCTAAAGAAGCATTGAGTGGTGTCAAAGACAATATGACGATCCTTGTGGGTGGTTTCGGTCTTTGTGGTATTCCCGAAAATTTGATTACGGCACTCCGAGATACTGGAGCCAAGGGTCTTACCTGTGTCTCTAACAACGCCGGAGTCGATGATTTTGGCCTTGGTTTGCTGCTGCAAACCAAGCAAATCAAAAAAATGATTTCAAGTTACGTTGGTGAGAACGCTGAATTTGAAAGACAGTTCCTCTCCGGAGAACTCGAAGTTGAACTCACACCTCAAGGAACATTAGCCGAGCGCTTGCGCGCAGGTGGCGCCGGAATCCCCGCCTTCTTTACACCAACTGGAGTCGGAACCCTCGTAGCAGAAGGAAAAGAAATTCGTGAATTCGACGGCCGTGAATATGTCATGGAACGTGGAATTACTGGAGACTTCGCACTCGTTAAGGCCTGGAAGGCCGATCGCTTTGGTAACCTCGTTTTCAGAAAGACGGCTCGTAATTTCAATCCTATGGTTGCGACTGCCGGAAAGATCACTATTGCCGAAGTTGAAGAGATTGTTGAAAATGGTCAAATCGATCCCGATGAAGTTCACACTCCAGGAATTTTCGTACAGAAAGTCATGCAAGGCCCTTCTTACGAGAAACGAATTGAAAATAGAACAGTCAGAGCCTAGGAGAGTCGGATGCCTTTAAATAGAGATCAAATTGCCCAGAGAATATCTAAAGAAATCCAAGATGGCTTTGTCGTTAATCTTGGTATTGGAATCCCCACTTTAGTGGCCAACTTTATCCCCGAAGATAAGACTGTAATGCTTCAAAGCGAAAACGGACTTCTCGGGCTCGGCCCATTTCCGACAGATGATAAAGTCGACGCTGACTTGATTAATGCGGGAAAACAAACCGTTACAGCTGTACCCGGTGCAAGCTTTTTTAGCTCAGCCGATAGCTTTGCCATGATTCGTGGCGGACACGTTAACCTCACCGTACTCGGCGCCATGCAAGTGGACCAAAAGGGAAGTATCGCTAACTGGATGATTCCTGGAAAAATGGTAAAAGGCATGGGTGGAGCCATGGATTTGGTGGCTGGAGCCCAACGGGTTGTCGTGGCCATGCAACACGTGGATAAAAAAGGGAATCCAAAACTCCTCGAGGAGTGTAATCTGCCACTCACTGGGACCCAGTGTATCGACATGATTGTCACCGACTACGGAGTCATTCAAGTGACTAAAGATGGTTTCTTACTCACAGAACACGCCCCTGATATTACTCCTGAAGAAGTGGCTAAGGCAACGGGAGCGCCTTTGCAGATTTCTCCCGAAGTCCGCCCCATGAGCTAGTGGATGAAAGCAACAGATCGCATTGATATCGAATATGTTCACCAAAGAGAGATTGATCCCTCTTTGGTGGATATTTATGGCCACGTTAATCACGCTCGCTACCTCGAACTCTTCGAAGAGTCTCGATGGGCGATGGTAAAAAAGCAGGGATTTGGTCCAGATAAAGTCGAAGAACTTAAATTGGGCCCAGTTATTCTCGAAGCGCAAATTCGCTACAAAAAAGAACTCAAGCCGGGCGACCTTATTGAAATACGCACCCAAGTGAGTCCCATCGTAAAGAAGATCGGACATATCTTTCAGCGCATGACTTTCAAGCACTCTGGACTTTTAGTAAGTGAAGTCGATCTCGTTTACGGCATCATGAGCATGGAATCTCGAAGCCTTATTAACCCGCCAAAGGAATGGTTAGAGGCAGTCAAACTACCAGTCATCGAAGAAGAATAGATTGTTCTCGATGCTATTCCCCCATATAATTTTTGTAAGGGGAATTTCTAGTGCCAGCTGGTGTAAAAGATCTTGATAAAGGCCAAATACTGTTTCGCGAAGGAGATCCTTCCGACGCCATGTACGTGATCAAATCCGGTCGCTTGGCTATTCTTAAAAACAAAGGAAATTCTGAAATCGTTCTGGCTGAACTCGGCCCTGGTGACATGCTCGGCGAGATGGCCTTTTTCGACAATAAACCGCGATCGGCAGGTGCCAAAGCGATCGACAAAACGACGGTTATCGAACTGCCTTTCAAAGCCCTTCACGCGCAGTTTAAAACTTTTCCCGAGTGGCTCCGAGCCGTTGTTAAAACGGTTAACAATCACCTGCGCATGGCCAACCAGCGTATTAAAAATTTAGAGCGTCTTGAAGGCAATGATGCCCAAGTCTTTCAGCCTCACCTGATCACCCGTCTGATCATGATTCTCGCCTATGTGGCCAATCGCTACGGAGAAGATGAAGAAGGAACAGAAGGCGTTGTCGTGCCTGCCGGAATGCTGCGAAGACATTGCATTCAAATTCACCAACAGCCCACTCACAAGATGCAAATCCTCCTCACGGCCCTGGACGAGAGAGGCTACATGACTGTCGAGGACTTGGGAGAGGGGCGACAAAAAATCACAGTCAAAGACGTCGATGAACTTTTCGATTTTGTTGAATTCTACAACGATTGGCTTTTTAAAGACGACAGTAAGAGAACGACTATCGATCGAGGCGAAGTTAAAATTCTTCAAGCCTTCACCCACTTTGGCAAAAACTATCAGCCCGATTCAAAAGGTAATGTTAAAGTAAACCTGACTGGCATTCAAAGCCACTGTCCTAACGAACTTGGCTTTAAGTGTGATGTCAGTGAAACCGACTCCCTCACCGAAAAGGGGGTTATCGGAGATAAAATTTCTGAAGAGGCACGAATCCTTGTGGAATTTAACTACGACGAAATCGCCCGCCTCTACCGCCATTGGAAGCTCATTTACGACCTTAACGAGTACCAAGCTTAAATTTATTCATTCTCGATAATATCGATGGGCCTAAGGGGCTGGCAGCGCAGTGGAAAGTTCTTCGCTGGCTCATTATTTTGATCGGGCTCACCAATCGTATACACCCTTAAAGTATTGGTTTTGGCTCGTTGAAGTACCGGAGATCCATAGGTGAGAATCACTCGATCTTTAGGTTTAACCAGGTTGTAACGGAGAAGCTTTTGTTCAATCAATTGCATGGCTTCGTCGCTACTTCCATAGGGTGAAATCGGCAGGGTTTGAATCCCCCAAGTGACTTCAAGGCGATTCAAAGTAGATATAATGTGAGTTAAAGCAATAATTCGAGCTTTCGGTCGATAGCGCGAAATCATGGCCGCTGTCTTTCCCGTCGTCGTCAGGCAAACGATAACCGTGGCGTCTAGCTTTTGCGCCGTTAAACAGGCGCTGATCGCTATACTCTCGGCAACGGAAAGGTGGGAACCTCCAAGATTGATCTTGTAATAGGCCGACGAGTTCTTTTCAACTTCCCTAGAAATTTCGTGCATTGTGCGAATACAGCGAAAAGGATACTTACCCGAAGCGGTCTCCGCGGATAACATAAGTGCATCAGTCCCGTCGAGCACGGCATTAGCGATGTCAGTCACTTCGGCTCGAGTGGGGCGAGGATTATTCACCATAGAATCGAGCATTTGTGTCGCCGTAATAACAGGACGATTGAGCTCGTTACTTAATTTAACAATTCGTTTTTGAATTCCAGGAAGCTGACTCTGCCCGACCTCAATGGCCAAATCGCCTCGAGCCACCATAACGGCGTCACTCTTTTTGATAATTTCTTCTAAGTTTTGAACGGCTTCGAGCATTTCAATTTTTGAAATAACTTTAGCGGACGACTCTTTTTCTTTAATGATCTGCCGCAAATCCTTCAAATCATTAACAGATCGAACGAAGCTAAGGGCAACGTAATCCACTTCTTCTTCAAGTCCGAACTTTAAGTCTTCGCGATCTTTTTCGGTCATTCCTTGAATAGGTAAAGTCGTTCCGGGGACATTCAAACCTTTGCGGTCTTTTAAAATCCCGCCGTGAATGACCCTGGCTTCTATTTCTGTCTCGGTCGAGTCAATAACTTCTAATTCTAGTAGGCCGTCATCTAATAATACGCGCAAACCCTTGAAACACACCTTTGGCAGGCCATCAAAGTCCAGAGGGATGAGCCCGTCTTTTCCTAAAATATTTTCAGTTGTGAGCTTAACAATTTGTTCTCTCTTGAGCTCAATAGAGCCGTTTTCAAATCTTCCGACTCTAATCTTTGGCCCCTGGAGATCCTGAAGAATGGTGACTGGTGCCTTTAGCTCCTTAGAAAGTTTTCGAATCAGATGAATGACTTTTTTGTGGTCTTCATGACTTCCATGACTAAAATTAAGGCGAGCTACATTCATGCCCGCCTCGATGCACTTTCTCAATCCGTCTTCAGAGGACGTACTTGGACCGATGGTCGCAACAATTTTCACACGACGTTTTGTAAGCATATTATGATCTTCTTCTGTTGATGAGACTTTCTAGCTCTTCCCTATGTCTTGCTTGGATTCGATCAATTTGTTCTTTGTGAGCCATCTTCATATCATCAGCTTGAGCCTTAAATTTCAACTCTCGAGCTTCTTTTTGTTGCTCAGTCTGACGCGTCCGTGTCGCCGCCGTGCGCTTATGATAATCCTCGAGCTGTCTAATCTCTTTTTTATGATCATCTTGGATTTTAACTATTTGTTCTTGGTACTTCTGATGAAGTTTGGTCATTTGCTCATTCTGTTTCTGACTGATTTCAGAAACCCGTTTCTGCAAACTCGAAATCAATTCTTCTTTTTCCATTTGATTGGATCTTTGGATTTCATCAAGAGCCTGGGCGTGATTTTGCTTGAGAACCTCTTTAGAGCGATCGTAATTGTCTTTTAAACGCTCCTGCTCAGTTAGATGAGCCTGCCTGAGAACTTCTTTACGGGATTTCTCTTCGCTTCTCAGCTTGTTCATATCGGTGTCGTACTTCAAATCACTCTTGATATCTTTAACCCGCTGCCTCGCCTCCATGTCGGCAACCTTATTGAGGTAGAAACGATTGGTTTCATTTATATGCTGCTGACCTTCTTCACGAATCTCTTGGAACTTTTTTGCGTTGTCCTTGGTGTTCGCGGCTACGATTTGAGTTTTCTCTTCTTGAAGGGCATCGATATTGGCCTTCATAGCAGATTTTAAGTTATTGACCTCGGACGCTTTGGCTCGATTCATGTTGATTCGCTGCTGAACCTTCTCTCTTTCAGAATCGCGTAAAGATCTCTCTAAACTGCTAATTCGTCCATTAGTGCGATCGGAAACATCCTTCGCTAAGCCCATTTGAGCATCTTTGTTTTTTTGACTTTGCTCCTCTTGGAGCTCGGCGTACTCTTTTCGGTTATCGCTCAAAGACTTTTGAAACTCTTTGCGCTGGTACTCTAAGAGGTTTTGATAGTTCTCATCTTTTTCTCTGAGCATTTCAAACTGACTTTTGCGAAGATCCCCTGTGTCTTGAGCGTATTTTTCTTCGAGACGTTCAATGTTGCGATCTTTTTCAGTTCTCAGGCGATCATAGTCTTTACGCAGACTGTTGACCTTTGCTCTCTTGTCTGACTGAACTATAGAAAGTTCTTCATTATGTGCTTCGGAAAGCTTTTGTCGAAGCTCTTTAAACCCCTTTTGGTGTTCATTCTTATTGCGAACGCTGAGATCCGCCAGTTGACGATCTTTATTGTCCATGGTCTTCGCATGATCTTCTCGCAGCTTATCTATACGGTACTCATGCTTTTGCTCCAAAGCTTGCTTCTGCTGACGACCTTGCATGATGAGATTTCTCTCGCGATCAAAACTTTCTGAATTTGATTTTCTTAAACGAGTTTCATAAAAACTTTTAAGCTCGTTGATGTCTTTTTGGTATTCCATGTCTTGACGGGACAAAGCTTTTTGCGATTTTTCCCGAAGTTGGGCTAAACGATCATCAGTAGATTGTCGCATTTTTTCAAGAGAATCCGCATGCGCTTGATTAATGCGCTTTAACTCGCGCCGGTGCTTTTTAACCAACTCTTCTTCGCGCTCTTTATAGAGTTCTCTCGATTGGCGAAGTTTCTCGTCAGAATTACTTCGATCAGATGAAGAAATACTCGACATAAGCCCTCCATGACTTATTTCTGGACATCCTGTCCTATCTATATAATAGCACAAGGACTTTCCGCATATGATCGATTAATGTCATAAGAGATAAATCAAGCAGTTAGTCTTAAGATCAATGGTCGAGAAAGTTCTTCTGATAAAAGAGCTTGCGCAAACGGCGGTCTTCCCGCATCTGGAGGGCTCTTTGCCGTTTTCGCTTTTTTGAGAGGTCCTGGTCACTGGCAATTTGTCGCTGTAAAAGGTGCTTGTGAATCGCTACCGTTTTTTGACTTGTGATCTTCCAAGTTTTTGCAAATTCTTGAATATACAGTGTGAATTCCTCTTTACTCAAATCATTAATTTTGGCCATTCTTTTGGTAAAGTCACTGAGGTTTATCGGTGTCGGAAGGGCCGAATCAGCTTTGAATGTTTGATCCACTGGACCCAGCCAAACAACTTGACCTGGATCGAGAGTAAAGGGCCGATCAAAACCCCGACCATAAACCTTTAATTTTCGGTTCACGGCCTCGAAATAAAAACGGTCTCGATCCGCATAGACCCAGGCCTGACCTTTAGGAATCTTCGCAAATCCGTAATTAGTCTTAATCAACAACTCTCTGTGGGCATCGATAAAAATTGCCCCGCTCATTAGTTTAATCTGATCTTCTGAGATAATACTGAGACTCGTCTCCTCTAGGGAGACGATCTTTGCCTTGCCAGAAAGGAAATAGCTAAATCGAGCATGGTCTGCTGTTAGAAAAGAACAGGGATATTCTTGATTTAACAAACAATCCTCTGGAATCAGACTCACGGGAGCCGCTTCACCAAAGGTTAAACTACTTTCATGGGCCTTGACTCTGACTTCGAGGCTAAAGAAAAAGACAAAAGCGAAGAGAGGCCTCAAGTATTTCACTAAGTCTCCACTCGTGAGAGATAACTTCTCGCCTCTAACTTCAGGTCGTTACTTTCGTAATTTTTAAGAATCGTTCGATAGATTTTAGCGGCCTCTTCTCCCCGCTCTCGGATCTCGAAAATGGCGGCCAATCTCATTAAACCAAAACCTGTTAACTCGTGTTCCGGAAAGTGAATCACCATTTTGTTAACAAAGTCGATACAAGCCTCATAGTTTTCCATTTGAAAAAAACTTTCGGCTAAAAGGAAGTGAGCTTCAATGCTATGAACAGATCCGTCGTGAAGATTTACGACTTTTTCAAAGGAATTTTTAGCCTGCTCATAGTCGCCATAAGAAAACAACTCTTTCCCTTCGCGCATCAGTTCTGAAGCGGGAGAGGGACCGACTACCATGGGTGGAAAACGAACCGAAAGACTCGCCAGGGTCCGCAAAGGGTATCCCTTTTCCGGAGATTTCTTTTGCTTCAACAAGGGTGACTCAATGTTTTCGGCGACCATCTGTCGGTACTCTTCAAAGTCGCTGGAGAGGATGTAATTTTTTAATTTCTCTTTGTCGTATTTACTCTGCAAAAATTCGACCTGAGCCTGCAGGGTGTGCTTCCCCGAATAATGGTCTTTTATGACACTATAGAAATAGGTCATTCCAGCAGTAATGCATAGTATATAGGTGACATAGAACTGAGTACTCATCTTTATTGTTATCGGTAGCCCGAGAAAACTTATTGAGAAATCCGGACCTTATGACAGGTCAAGAAAAAAGGAGGAGATGAAAACAAAATGACATCAGTTTCATTCTGATACGTCTCCAAGAAAAAAATTAAATCTGTTTATTTTTTTAAAATGGCTTGAAAATTTGGGGGCCTTTAATTATTAATCTACATCTAGTTTTTGAGCGGAGTGAGTAGTGAATAAAGCGCAATTGGTGGAACGAGTAGCTAAGACGACTAAACTGACCAAGGTTCAATCTGAAGCTGTAATCGATGCGACGATCAAAATTATTCAATCAGCTGTTTCTAAGGGCGATGATGTAAAGCTCGTGGGATTTGGAACTTTTAGTCGAGCTCAACGTGCGGCCCGTACTGGCCACAACCCAAAAACTGGAACCAAGGTGAGTATTCCGTCCACCAAAGTGCCAAAATTTCGACCTGGCAAAGATTTTAAAGAAATTGTGAAATAATTAGGGCTATCGATAGTTCGATAGGTTGAGTGCACTCTGTTTGATGGCAGCAAAGCGCTGTTGAACTTGAAGACTGCCGCGACTTGCCATGGTCCGTTTCGAACGGATGCTTGAGTCCAAATCCTGGGCCTCTTTTATTAAATCTTTATAAGCTCCATTGAGCTCCGCAATGAGATCTGGGTAAGCCTGCTTCTGACGCGGGGCTCGTAGTGCCTTTTTAAATTGGGGCAATAAGCTTTTGGAGCGATCAATTTTCCACTGACGATAAAATCGATTCCAGGCACTGGGTTGCCCCCGAAGGCGACTTGCATTGCGTATGAGCCTCCCTGTTAAGGCCTCGAGACCTCTGGATGTGTAGATCAGGGCCTTCTTCTGTGACTGTTGAGTCAGGGATATCTCCTTCAAATGGGCGCGGAGTTTTTTATTAAAATCGTTGTTCTTTCTGCCGTGAAAAATTTCTATTCTGCGATCGAGGGAATCCACCGAAACCTCAAAAACCAAAGACCCGATGGGTGCTCCGATTTCTTTCAAGCTCAAGCTCAAGTTGCCACTTTTATCTGCTTTTCGCGTCAATTTTCGATAGTAACTAATTCGATCAAGAATCCGGCCGGACTGTCCCTTTGCCAGAATCGTTATCGATGCCCCCGGAGAGGCATTGCTGGTGACTTTAAGCCGCGCATTTGAAGAGCTCAAGGACTGCCCTGCCAGACTCAACCGACTTGCCTTGCGGGCTGGCCGTGGCTTGGCTGTGGGCCGAGGTTTTGGAGTTTCTTGGGCAACGACAGCCGGTGTATTTTTCGGCTGAGGATCCACATTCCGAGGCTCGACTGGGTCCTCTCTCGGATCTAGGGGCTCACCATTTTGATTCTCGGTGACCTCTTCAGGATAGTTTTCTGGGTCCTGTTCAAATGTATCTGGAGGATCTGGAATCTGGTTTTCCGTAAACTCTGGGTCGTCACTATTGTCGATTTCAATATTGGGGATGTCGCCGATTTTGCCAAAGGGATCAAAGTTCTCTACGTAGGTTTTCCACTTTGGATAGCTAATAAATAAACCGAAACCCACTAATCCGACGATGGCTAATAGCGCTAAAGGCACGAAGAATTTGTTGATATCGAAAGGCTTTTTCTTTTTATATGTCTCGGTCTCTTCGGGCTTCTTTTCTTTAACTTCTTCAATGGTAATAACTTTTGAAACATCTTGATCTTGAATGGGCTCAGATGAAGAGAATGTCTTCTCGTCAAAGCTATTGAACTCGCTCTCTTCGCCTTCTGATTCAGCATCGACGCCAAAGACTCCAACGGACTCTTCCTGGTCATCAAAAAACCCTTGATCTTCAGAATCTTCTTCAGACTTTTCATCGAGATTGCTCGCTAAGTTCTCTGGGTCGGGCCTATTAAATTCATCCGAAAGATTCTGGGCCCTTTTGGACTGCTTGGGCACTAGGTTATCTGGTTGGGGATCCTGAAGTTGAACAGTATCGTCATCATCATCCAAAGATACTTTTTTGGGCGAGGATTTTTCCAGCTCCTCTTCAATATCAGAAAGGGAGATATCAAATTGGCTTGGTTCTACTGTACCAAGCCCCCCTTCTCCAGCGCCTTCAGCCGAATTTTCACTATTGAGGGCGTCAATTTCCTCTTCGATAGCGGTATAGGATTTCTCAAGAGGTTTTTTAAAGTCACTCGTAACTGATCCCGTTCCCGTTTCATTGGGAATATCAACAAAGGAATCGCTGAGTTGTTTTTTTCGATCGACATTGACCTCATCAACCCGCTGATCCTGTGGAGCTTGGACAACTTCGGTTGCCGCCTCGGCCCGCTCTTCCCTCTCTGGGCTGACTTCTTCAGGCTCTTCCGGTTCTACTGGATCGACTGGTTCTGGCACCTGTGGTCCCGCCTGTAGAGGATCTTGAACGTGGTCATCGACATGGACCGATCCCGTAAAATCATCTCCCATTAATTCTGATGGGCTCATGTTCACAGTTTCTTCGGCGAGGCCACTCACCTCTTCTTCAACATCATTGAGAGAGGGACCCCCTACCAAGTGATCTTCACTGAGGACACTCGCCGTTTTGCCGCCTTCATCGAGGGGAATTTCCAATTCACTGGCCGGCTCACTCCCTGTCATCGACAGGGGCTCTAATTCATCGGTCGAACCGAGGTCAGATAATTTAACTTCTTCTTGCACGGCAAAATCGTCCACCGCGATCGAGTCATCAGACCTCACAGCCGAAAGATCCATCTCGCTTTCTGAATCCTCTTCGACTGAATCGTCGAGGTCCATTTCGAATTCGTCAATTTCATCAAACCCAGGAATATCAGCGAGAGAAGGTTTTGCTAAATCCTCCCCTCGTGCTTCTGGGGGAGCTTCTTCTTCGGCGAAGGGATCCTCTTTTTCGACTTTTAAAATGTTTTCGGAAAAATCGACTTCATCGACAGCGACGTCACCCAAGGAATGGACGTCTTCGGGAACAGGAACCTCTAAAAGGTTCGATTCTCGACCCGATTCACGTCGATCGAACTCAGGGAGGTGGCCAATTCGTACCCATTTTTTAAATCCAGTTCGCCAAATGTGATCGGCGTACTTGATTTCTCCAGCATTCAATTTTTCAATGACTTCGGCCATTGTAAAGGGACCAATTTGATCGTACTGATTTTGCCCGGCCCCGAGTTGTTTCTTTAAAACAACCCATTCCCGCTCTTTTTCATCGTCTTCGTTTTTTAATGTAATTGAAGTTTTTGTCAGTTCTGCGAGCTCAGAAAACTCACTGATCGGCTTCCACTTATTATCGCCCTTTAGAAACACGAGGTCGATTAAGGTCAAACGACCCGCACGAATTTCATCCTTAATGAAATTCTCATCGACAGGGCCCACGGCTTGGCCATCTTTACTGTAATACCACTTTGACATTTAAAGTCTTTCCTTACGACTTTTTGTCTGAGGTTTAAAACTCTCTAACTTCTTTAAGGCTTCCTCGTAAAAGCCCTGAAATCCTTTTCTTTCGGGATTTTTACTCATCCATTTTATCACATCTGTTCTCTTAAGCCTACGAGAACGATAAGCCAAATACAGCCTTTCGCCCATCATTCCGCCAAGAAAACGAGCCGCTTCGACGTAACTAGCTAGATCGCTAGGTTTGTAGCTGGTTTCGATGGAAACATCTTCGTAAATTGTAACTAATTCCTTCATTCTTTGGTCTAGAGCCAAAAGCAAGGAATCCCGACCCCGATCTTTCGGATGCATGACTTCAAGTTGATCCTTTAAGTCAGTGAGAGTTTGCGCATGCCTTTTATGATTTATTAGCTTAGACACAAAAAAACCGACAGCTTCAATCCAAATCAAAGCGTTAAAGTCATTGGGCATTGCCCACATTAGGTTTTTTCTTCGGCATAATTGGGCATGGACGTATTGTCCAGCCAGACCTGCTGCATGATTGAGTGACGTTTGCGCAAGAACAATAATTCCTGCATTGGGTAAAAAGAAACTTCGGTTTGTTTCAAGAAGCTCTTGGGCCAAAGCGGCCTGATCTTTTTCAAGGTAGGTTTTAATAACGCTTTCTATGTTGTGGCTTTCTGGAGTGAAAACTTGAAGCCGGTCTGTCTTCACCTCGACCCCCAGATCCCTCCCAATCAGTCGTATCAAAGAAGAAACGTGATCCAGGTAATCGATGGATTCATCGAAATCTTCTTCGAGATCCACATCATAGTTTTCCTCTAAGTACATAAGATAACTTTGCCATTTTACCCAAGGTGGTGAACCCATCACACAGAAGTGACGACGACTAAACTTAACGACATCAATTTGCGTTTCCATCCCCCGTCGAGCGAGCTGGAAGTAAGTGCGCTCGGAGTTCAAGTAAAGGATGACCTCCTTGGGGCGATCCCCTCTAAAATGGTTCAAAAACGACTTTGGAAGGTGGTTTCTCCCGACGTGAAAGTCGCCGGCGAGAACGTAAATCAGATCACTCGTCTGATGATAAACTTTTTTAAGGATACGACTTGCAAACGAATCGAAGTTCTTTGGATTTTCTGGGTGGTTCTCTGGATGGAGCCCAATGATCGTAAAGCCTCTTTTTTTTGCCAACTCCAAAATTGGACGGTAACTCTCCCAGGGAAATCCCCAATTCTCTTCCCAGGAGATTTTTTCAAGGAACTCCGCTTCACTGATCTCATCGCGAGCGAATCGATCAATTTGTTCTTGCTCTCTGGCCGGGAAAATTTCTAAGGCGAGCACAACTTTCTGCCGTGCAGGCAATGATCGAAGAATTTTAAGATGAGTCCTTTGGGCCTGTGAGAACGGGTGAAAGTCACCACCAAATACAATATCCGAAGACTGAATTTGCTCCATGAGTTCTGACTTATTAGAGACGCGCCACGGTCTGTAAAAATCCCGTAAATATTCTTTCTGGTAAGCGCCAATCCAGGATGTATCCTGCCCGTATCGGATTTTGATTTGCTGCTTAATCTGATGGAGGAGCCTTTGGCGAGATTTAACCCACTTAGGATCCGAGGGAAGCTTCATTCTCAAAATTCACCCTATGGCATTGAATTATTCTTCTATCCTATGGCTATTGTTGGTGATATTGTAGTCATGATTTGCAAAAAATAATGGAGATTCAACAATGTCTAGTGAAGTTAAGGAAAATTCTCTTAAAGGTCCTGGTCTATTAGTACTTATTCTTTCGACTTTGGGCGCAGCGGCTGTCCACGGCTACCTAACCATTCACCATTACAAAGTTAAAGCCGGGCAATTGGGAGGCGATAGCCTTTGCAATATCGGCGAAAAACTCAACTGCGATGTCGCCGCTGCCAGCTCCTACTCGGAGTTATTTGGAATTCCTCTGGCCATGCTCGGCGGCTTTATGAACTTCTTCTTAGCGCTTCTCACTCTCCTTTACGCCTTTCGATTTTTCGGTGAAAATAACAAACCGGGCTTTAGAAACGCTATATTTGGCACCACCTTGGTCATCTTCCTGACCTCAATCGTAATGGCAGCCATAACCTTTACTCAATTAGACTCCATTTGCCCATTTTGTATGGTCGCCTATGGCCTTTCAATTATCACTTTAATTGCTGCGTGGATGTATATGAAAGAGGACAAATTACTCGCTCTTTCACCGTTAAACTTCCAAGTCCTTCAACCTGGAATTATCCTTGCGGTCGTGACTCTCGCTTTCAGCTTTCTCTTCAGCAAGGTCTACAATAAGCAGTTTCTTGGTTCGGGAGCTTCCTCAATTATTGAAGCGAGCATTCAGGAATGGAAAACAAACTCTGTAAAAGATATTGCAACCTTATCGCCCCTATCTCTAGGAGCCGATAAAGATAAAGCCGTAATGACCCTTGTGGAATTTGCTGATTTTCGCTGTGGTCACTGTAAAAACGCGGCACCAACTCTTAAAGCATTTGTTCAAGCAAACCCAGATGTTCGCCTTGAATTCCAGGCCTTCCCCTTAGACGGCGCTTGCAACGAAGCGATTCCGCAGAGCTCGGGATCTTCTTGTGGTTTGGCTTACCTTGCCCATTGTGCCTCTGAACAAGATAAAGGCTGGGATGCCCACGAATGGATTTTTTCTCGGCAAGGAACCTTCGCGACCAAAGAGATTGTCGAAAACAAAATGACCGAGATGATTGCTGACTTGGGATTAGACGGCGATAAACTTAAGTCCTGCTACGAATCAGAAGACACCCATGAACTCATTCGCAATCAAGCGAAACTGGGTAAAGAGGTCGGCGTTCTCGGAACTCCGACGATTTATGCAAACAATAAGAAGCTTCCTGGCGGACAGATGTTGCCCATATTACTTGAAGCCAAGCGAGCCAGCCTACAAAAAAATTAGTACAGCGAAAATGCTGTCGGCCGTGGAACGTTCTTTATAACGAGGCACGAGGAGGAAGCTGTACATAGGCGTACAGCGACGACGATGTAACGAAGTCTTCGGTCGTGGAACGTTCTTTATAACGAGGCACGAGGAGGAAGCTGTACATAGGCGTACAGCGACGACGATGTAACGAAGTCTTCGGTCATGGAACGTTCTTTATAACGAGGCACGAGGAGGAAGCTGTACATAGGCGTACAGCGACGACGATGTAACGAAGTTATAAAGAACGTTAAAGGCCGATCAGCTCGAAGAAGTAGCCGGTGAAGCGTAACACAAAATCCCGCAGCGCAAACCACCAGGATTCGGGATGGCGATTCAAAATAACTTCTCTCACGAAGAGTACGCTGACGACCGTGGCCAGGGTGATGAGACTCCCCTTAACAAAAATAACGGTCGACTTCACGTCTTCAAGTCGGAGCTCTCGATCGACCGCTTCGATCCTCTTTAAAACGATCTTTAGCTCTCGATAGTGATTGTAGACTTTCTCTTGAAGCTCTTGTTGCTTTGAATTTCGCAAATGGGCCTTGGCCGAAAATTCACGCTTTGCTTGAATAGCGTTGATTAAGTCCTTGGCATACTGAACATAGCGCTCTGTTCGAGGCTTAAAGTCTGGGTAGTTATAGTGTGAGTCGACATAAAGTTCGAGCTCTCCCCGTGCTTTCGGAAACTCTTGGTTAATAACGAAAGAAAGAATCGCTCGTAGCAACCCTTCCCTTCCTCCCAATTCATCTCGACTCAAGCCCGACTCACGGAGAATTTCTTCATCCGATAACTTAGTCGCTTGAATTAAATCCAAAGTCGGAGAAGAGACTTCTTCAAGAATCTTGTTTTCTTCTTCTAAGAGAGTTAATGCCTTCTCACCCATAGAC
The DNA here is from genome assembly GCA_030427805.1 of Bdellovibrionia bacterium. Taxonomy (GTDB): domain Bacteria; phylum Bdellovibrionota; class Bdellovibrionia; order Bdellovibrionales; family JAGQZY01; genus JAUHWN01. The sequence continues at coordinate 170,738 of JAUICP010000005.1, read as the reverse complement.
TTTTTATCGGTTAGACTAAGCTACTAATTAAAAAATATGTTTAATAGCGCGTCCTGTTAGGACCTTTGTTTCATTCTTTGACAGGACTAGACCAATAGGATGAAATAATACTGTCTAAGGACTAGTTGAAGAGTTTTCTAAGTGGAACAACTTTCAATTGAGTTATCAAAGACACTTTTTTCAAGGAGGAATGAAGTGGCTAATTGGGATCAAGAAAAGGAAGAAACGACTGCCTTTTCTAAAACAGAAATCGACAGCATACCGGTACCACTTCCAAACGAGATTCCTGAGCCTCCTCAGCTCTCTGAATTGCCCAAGGACATCCTCCACTCCGGAACTGTAGAGACCCTGATCGGACAGAATGACGACCTCATGTCTCGACTTAAGGTCACTATTCGCAGACAATCACTACTCGAGCAGAAAATCATAGAGCTCAAAGATCGAAACCTGGAAGTTCAGGATCATGCCGACAATATCTTTCATCAAAATCAAATATTACGAGAGAAAGATAAACAAGCTTCTAAGCGTTTTATAGAACTTGAACAAAACCATTCAAAACTTAAAGAAGAACTTCAGCTCTACGAAATACGCTACTCTGAACTTTCTGACCAAATGGATCAGCGCAAACAAAGCCTGGCGAAGCTTCAAGACACGAGCAAAAAACTGCTCTCTAGCTTTAAACGTTACCAGCGACGAATTAAACGCTGGGTACGCCCCTTGATTCGCAGTTTGCAAAATGAATTAAAGGACTTAAAAGCGAAAATTCAGCTATTGGATCAAAGCCTCATCGATGAGCAAATGCGCCGATCAGAGCTTAAAGATAAGAACCTGCAACTTGCAGAGCATATCGAAAATAAAGAAAAGCAGCATCAACAGCAAATAAGCGCTTTAACAAACTCTTATGAGCAAAAAATCGAAGAAAACATTAAAGGTACAGAAGAGTTAAACGCAGAACTTAATTCGATCCGCGAAAGTCTTGAGATTTTCAAAAAGAAGGCAGAAGAAGCTAGCTTTTTGGCCAACGAGAATATTCGTCTTAAACGTCACCTTGATGAACTCGGCCTGAGAAGCCAAGAAAATATCGAGTCTATTCAATCTCAATTAAATAGTTATCGTTCTGAGGCCAAATCTTCGAGTATTGAGATCGACCATCTCAGAGAAGAGCTCAATCAATCTCGGGATGAAAGACAATTCCTTAAAGACGAGAATGATCGCCTTCAAGATCAGCTGGAGTCTCTGCAAATTCTCTGGAACGAAAAGCAAAAAGAGAGCAAAGACCTTGTTGGCAAATACCAACGCCTTCAGTCGATAAACCGCGAATTGGCCGGTAAATTAAAGTCACAGTCTGTCGGAGATGCCAGGGGCGATAGCCTTGAGGGCGCACACGAGGAACTTTCTGATCGAGTTAAGAACGTTCGCAAAGCACAGCAAAGCATGCAAAAAATTGAAGGTCTCATTGCTGAAATACAGTCTGGAATTCCGCCGAAGCCCCAGCCTTAGCAGGCTTTAGTGTCTTCGCCTTCGGTATTTGTGGTTTGAGTCACCTGGACTGGCTCCGCCGGAGCTGTCGTTACAGTTGCTTCAGCCCAAGGTCTTGGATCGCCCTGGGCACCCACCATTGAAGGATTGATAACCTTATGGCTAAATGAATCGACGGCGCGATTCACATCTTCATAGATTTCAACATGGGATAAGCTACTTGCAGCGAAGATCTTTTTAAATTCAGAGCCAACCCCACAAAACTTCAATTGAGCCTGTTTGTTTTCGACAAGATCAGACATGGCTTCGAGAAAGGGTTTGATTCCATTTGAACCAACAAAACTTAGGTCTGTGCAATCAAAAACGATCTTTCGTTCAGCAAGCTGGCCACAGGCACGCTCAAAACCAACAGTAGCCTCAATATCAATTCTGCCAATTAAATCTACTACTAAAATGTCGTTATTTTCTTTAATTCTCGCCTGCATGAAGCCTCCAGCTCTACCAGTGAACACCCTAACAGAATATCAAATTACTACATAAGCTGACAACCTGGCCTTCCCGGCAGAAAAGGACCTGATTTCTCGTATCATTCTGAGATCAGGAGGTTTTTTCGCAAAAATGTACACAGCTGTTGATTGCGGAAAACATTGAAACGTCTTAAAATGAAACAGTTTTCTAGCTACCTGAAAGAATCATCATGAAGATTTTCGGCAAGATTTTAGGTTTTCTTTTTGCGCCTTTGGCTATTGGGCTCTATATCACATTTTCGTGGGCGTGGTTCGCACTACAGTTTTACGTGCAGATTTCTGACAACCTACCCAATGATTACGTTTACGAACAGTTTAATATCTTTCATGAACGCACTATTGATCTTCGTCTTCTCGCCCGCGGTGAAAAGCCGCGACAGGATTATCGCAAACCAAAAGTAGCCATACTTGCCGTAGACGACGCTTCACTTAAAGAAATCGGCCAGTGGCCCTGGTCAAGAGAAGTTATTGGCCAGGTGATCGAAAAACTTTTTTCCTACGACCCGAAAGTTTTGGCTTTTGATATTGTCTGGGCCGAACCAGATCCGAAATCAGCCATCCCCGCCCTACTTGATTTAAAAAACTTTGCAGAAGACAACAGCATTTTACCGCCTTTACTGGCAAAGAAAATCAATCAAGAAATGATAGACCTCAATACCGACGAGCAATTTGCCCAAGTCGTCGCTAAGTACTCAGATCGTCTCGTTATGGGTGCTTATTACAACGAACAATTTCGAGGACTTCAGTTAGGGGAACCTTTTCAGGATTTATGCTTTCAAGAACTCTTTAAACTTCAGGATGCCTTTTATTATTTTGATCGAGAGGACCCTCTTGTTTATTCTTCCTATGATGAAGAAGTGTTTCTCCCCTTTCAATGGGCTGACATTCTGGTCGGCCATTTTGCGACCCTTGAGCTTTCAAGTATCAGGGATTGGCTCAAAGCCAATAGCGAAAACGAGCAAAAGTTAAAAAGCCTCATTGCCCTTTTGCAACGCTACGGAATTAAGCTCGACTTCAAAGGATATGTCGCCCTCGTCCAGTTCGTGGTTAATGACCGCATTGAAGATCTCAAACCTAAACTCATCGAACTCAATCCCATGCTCGCCCAATCCGAAAATCTCATGCGTTTGGTGCATGCCATTCAAAAAATTGTCGATCGAAATGTTATAATAAAGCTCAAAGGACAAATCTACTCCACACAAGAAGAGTACTGTCGTCGGTTTTTGGAACCAAACGACGAAATCCTCCCAAAATACAAGGCTGTCTATCCTGAAATGGAGAAGGAATATAAAGAATTTTCAAATTTGAGTTTCGAAGATGGCCTGGCCAAATTTAAACGCTCAAACTTAGACACGATGGTCCCTCAAACCTATGGATGGACTTATAATATTAAATCCGTAGCCCAGGGAACTAAGCACACAGGTTTTTTTAATGCTGTTCAAGATTCGGATGGGTCCATTCGAAAGGGTCGACTTTTTATAAAATCAGGAGAGCGCCTCGTCCCTTCTCTTGCATTCGCCTCTTTTCTTATCGGAAATAAATATGTGGCTGAAGTTCCTCTCAAAGGAGACGATTTCTCAGAGAGATCCACATTTACTTATGTTTCGGATTTGAAGATTCTAAAAGACCCTCAATACCAAGACTTTCCAACTGAAGGCGAAGAGTCATCTGATGATCCCCATACTGAAGATGTTGTGACACATGTCCCAGTCGATTCAAAGGGTCATCTGGTTATCAATTATTCGGGGGGCGATCGTCAATTCCCTTACCTCGAAGTCAGTGAACTTCTTAATGATAGCACCCAGGCCCGTGTCGCTGTTCGTTTGTACGATGATGTTAAGGGGACTTGGGGTGTAACAGAAAAAATGGTCGATAAGGCCGAATTTATTAAAGATACCTATTTTATTATGGGTGCTACGGCTGTGGGAATCTATGACTTGCGAGTCACACCATTTAACGAGAACTTTCCCGGAGTGGAAACCCATGCGAACGTCCTCGACAACCTGCTTCGCAATGACTTCTTAGTGAAAGACCTGGCTACAGAACAAATTAATATGCCAATCCTTTTAGTTGTCCTCGGTGTTATTTTGTCTATAATTATCGCGCAGTTTGGCGCACTCACTGGCGCACTCGCCACTATCATGTCTCTCGTTGGCATCTTTTATTATGAGTCCCAGTTTCTATTTGCCGAAGGACTCGTTACAGTTATTCTTTTCCCCGTTCTTTTGGTTTTAATGCTCTATATCTTTTTGACGGGTTTTAAATACTTCACAGAAGAGGCGCAAAAAAGAGAACTCAAAGGAACTTTCCAAAAATACGTCTCTCCAAGTATTGTGAATGAAGTTCTTAAAGATCCAACAAATCTACAGCTCGGTGGACGAAAGCAAGTCATGACGGTTTTCTTTTCAGATATTCGAGGCTTTACTACAATTTCCGAAAAACTCGATCCCCAGGCCCTCTCGGACCTTCTTAATAGCTACCTCACCCCCATGACAGAGATCGTGTTTAAGAACAAAGGAACTCTCGATAAATACATGGGTGATGCTGTTATGGCCTTTTTTGGTGCACCGATCCCTTTTGAAGATCACGCCCTCATGGCTTGTCGATGTGCCCTTGAACAACTCGAAGAACTAGGCCGACTTCAGGAGCAATACGAAAAACAAGGCTTACCGGCGATCGATATTGGTATTGGTGTCAACACTGGCGAAATGTCCGTTGGAAATATGGGTTCGCAGACGGTTCGCAGTTACACAGTCATGGGTGATGCTGTGAACCTTGGAAGTCGCCTCGAGGGAATTAACAAACAGTATGGAACACGTATCATCATCAGCGAATTCACCTATGAACAAGTTAAAGATAAAGTCATCGCTCGAGAAATTGATTGGGTCCGAGTTAAAGGTAAGGCACTACCAGTAAGAATATTCGAGCTGGTCAGCGAAAAAGAACCACAATCCGATGTTATGTTCATGCTTGATAATTTTAAACAGGGTTTTATCAAATACCACGAAAAGGCATTTGACGCGGCCCTCGGCTGTTTTTCTGAAGCGCTTAATCACCGCCCAGACGATACAGTCTCGAAGCTTTATATAGATCGTTGTCAGCGATACATCGAAGCTCCACCACCCGAAGATTGGGATGGAGTCTTCATTATGACAACGAAGTAAGGATGCTATGAAAATTAAAGTTCTCGGGTCCCATGGAAGTGTTAATCCCGGATACCATACATCAAGTTACTTGGTAAATGATCAACTCTGTATCGATGCGGGCTCTTTATGTTCGTCTCTTTCTAATGAAGAGCAAATGAACTTAAAACACGTTTTCATAACACATCCCCACCTCGATCATATTAAAGATCTCGCTTTTATTACCGAAAACACCTTCTCTCCGGCTCGAGAGACCCTCACAGTTTATTCAATACCCAGTGTTTTAAAGGATATTAAAGAGCATCTCTTTAACGATATCATTTGGCCTGACTTCACAAAAATTGATGTCGATAAAAGCGGCAGAAAGATTCTTGCCTACCAAGAAGTCGACTCAGAAGTTGAGGTGGCCGGCCTAAGAGTAAAACCTGTGGATGTGAATCACCCAGGAAATGCTACTGGATACACCGTGAGCGATGGCGATTCGACCGTTTTATTCACAGGGGATACAGGCCCGACTGATCAAATTTGGTCCGATGCTAATAAAATAAGCAATTTAAAAGCCGTTTTCACTGAAATCACGTTTCCAGATCGCATGAAGTGGCTTGCTGAAGTCTCTGGCCACATGACGCCAAGTCTATTGATGGACGATTTAAAAAAATTAGACGAAGTGAACACTCCGGTATATATTTCTCACTTTAAACCCCTATTTCTTGAAGAACTCATCGATGAATTTTATAAACTCTCACCCAAGCGAATGAAACTTCTTCACCATCTGGATGAAATTTCACTTTAAGCACCTCTCACTATGAAAAACCTTCTTCTATTGTGCTTTTTCTTAACTCTTCTTTTCGTCGTACCGACTCAAGGTACGACAAATATCGGTGGCGTTTTGCTCGACGCCAAGGTTATGGAAAGGGATCTCGATAAAAAGGTCACAATTCTGGAGGGCCAAGTACAGGTCATCTTCAATCAACAAATTCTAAATTGTGATCGCGCTGAAATTTATTGGGAAAAAGATTTAATTATTGCAAAAGGGCGACTTACTATTCAAACGCCCACCGCCTATATAGAAGGGGACCGGGCCGAGCTAAATACAAAAACAAATAAAGGTAAGATAATTAATGGCTACGTTCGTTCGGGGCAGGTCGTACTCGAAGGAAGGGTTATTGAAAAACTCAACGATAAAGAATTCATTGCCGATGACGCCTATTATACAGCTTGTACGACGTGCCCGCCCTCTTGGTCATTTACGGGAAGTAAAATTAAGGCCGAGATTGGTGGCTACGCCTACATTGACAACTCAGTTCTAAGAATTGTTGATGTTCCAGTATTTTGGCTGCCCTATATTGTAGTGCCCTTAAAATCAAAAAGGCAAACGGGCCTTCTCGTACCGGCCTGGAACTATTCTGAAGAGGACGGAGCGTCTTTTACGATCCCCTTTTTCTGGGCCATTAACCGCAGCCAAGATGCGACTTTGAGTGCTCGTTACTACACCCGTCGTGGTGAGTTCTTTAAAAGTGAATACCGCTATGTTCTCTCGCAAGAGAGTGAAGGGGCTTTTAATTTCGGCCTGTTGAGAGACCGGGTTTTTAACGAAGAACCTCGCCTGCAAGGAAAAGTCGATGGTGATTACTATCGTTGGTTTGGCTCCTATAAACATTACTTCAAGCTCCCTAACGGCTATGTCAGTCGGGCGAAAATTAATACTTCAAGTGATATTATGTACGCCAACGACTTTCCTGAAGACTTCCCCTTGGAGGGTGAACCCGCACTAGAAAACCGAACGAGTCTCGCTAAAAACTTCGAAAAGGTCCACCTCAGTGCGGACATTACTTATAATATCAATCAACTTAAAGAAGATCCTCTGGCCAATAACGAAGACGCCGTTCATCGCTTCCCGGAGCTTAAGTTTCAAATCAGGGAAACTCCGGTTTTCTCTGATCTTTTTTTTAGTATGGATCTTCAGTACGTCCATTTTGCTCGAGATGGATATGCCTATGACGATGTTACTCTCCCCAATGATGTTGTGGGGGACGATTGCCAGGATATAGATATTAAATGCCATGTTGCCGACGAAGATCGAGACGGAGTTTTTAATGCTAATAAAGATCTGATTAGAACCGGAGAGAGAATGGATGTCCGTCCCTCCCTGACCTATCCGATTCTTGTCGGTAAGTATTTAAATCTCACCCCCAAGGTTTCCTATCGCTACACCAAGTACGCTTTTACGGTCGACCCCCAAGATCAGGCCTTCGACACCAACCCTGTCCGCCAGTATTTTCAAACGCAGTTAAAAGCCAGCACTTCATTAGCTCGAATCTATCAAGGCTCCGATGTCAAACGTCAAGAGGCCTACAAACACGAGATTGTGGCCAATGTTCAGGGGTCAATCATTCCCTACTTTGAACAAACAAACTCCGCTTTTTTTGGAGACAGCTCTAATTACCCCGCCAATAAGCTTCTCGAGCCCATCTCGGACGTGGACTTTGTTGGCGAACGAGGCATTCAGTTTGATGATGTGGACCGGATTACCGATCGACAGCTCGTTACTTTTACACTCGATAATTACGTCACTCGAAAATTGGTCGATAAAAAGAATGTGGACTACAAAAGGATTGCACTTTTTAGGCTTTCACAAAGTTATGATTTTAACGAAGCAAAACGGAGTGGAAATAATCAGCCCTGGTCGGCAATTTCGGGCCTCGTCGATTTGCGGTTTAAGTATTTCAACACGAACACATCGGTTGATTACTTTCCGTACTTAGATATTGCCAACACCGCGACCCGGATGCAGTTCAATACTCCCGGAGGCAATTATTTTACTCTAGGGTATTCTCAGAGCTATATTATTCCCGAGGACCCTTCAACATTTATTGAAGATGATCGCATCGAAACCTTAGCCCTCGGCGGCGGTCTCCGATGGAAGTATTTTAATATTTCTGGATCGCTTCAACAGTCGCTGGTCTCATTTAAGATTAACCGATGGAACCTCTATTTTGATCTCATTCCCCCAGGTAATTGTTGGGGCGTCAAACTTTGGATCCAAACAACAACCAACAACTCGCCTGACTGGCGTTTCTCTTTCGATTATAACTTTGGTGGAACTTAAACTAGAATTTAAGGACAGTATAATTTGCTGCCAAACCATCAATGGCTCCCGTCTCGCCATCAAAAGTCGGATTAAAAGAAACCCGTGGGGGTTCGATCAAGCGAAACTGGGTTGTTCCTTCGAGGCCTTCTTCTAATTGCCTTTGATTCTGCCGCTCGATTTGCCCGGGTAGAATATAAACAACATACACTCCAAGAAGAATCCCGGCGTAGAGGCCGATGGATGCTCCCCGTGCGATATTATGGAGCTTGTCCCCAGGTTGCTCTTCAAAAGCTAAGCTCGCAGCTCCCACCAGGGTCCCCGCGAGGACACCGTAGGTACAGCTCATTACAAACTCTCGACCGGCCTGGGGGTTTGAGCTCAAGGTATTAGATTGGGCCACAACGGGGCTACAGAGAAGTAATACAAATACGAGTGGAATAAGTCTCATACTTCTAGTTTTTGACTTAAGACCCGTGCTGTCAATCTCCATTATTTGAGAAATAGAATGGAGCTTAAAGGTAGATACTGAATATGACCTTGGTCCTTAACAAAGGCGAAGACCAACTTCACCACCCGACCCGATCCCTTTTGCAGGTAGGATTTGGCCCGAAAGAGCCGTCTTATTTGCTTATCAGAAACGCGCTTATTTTTAAAAGCTCCGGGCCCAGCGGTTTTCACCTCAATAAGTTCGAGTGTGCTTTTATAACGACAGCAAAGATCAATCTCCACACCGATGAGCTTGCGCCTTTGCCAGAGAATTTCTCGGCCCTTAAGGGTAAGATCCCTCGCACAGACGTTCTCCGCCCAGAGCCCCTTTTCGATGGAATTGAATTTTCTATGAAGACTTCTAGAGGTATTCCCTGACCCCGGCAAAGGACTTTCTATGGTGCTCGCAGGGGCCGACTGACTCAATGGCCGTCCTGTGGTCTTTTGTTCCATAGCCTTTGTTTTTTTCAAAGAGGTAATCTGGGAAGTCCTTTGCGTAGTTCATTAAAAGTCGATCCCGAGCCACCTTGGCGATTATACTGGCCGCAGAAATGGGCTCAGCCCGCAAATCTCCTTTGACCAGGCAAATCTGCTCAATGCTTGGGTCCAACTCTTTTATTCTTTGATGACCATCGACGAGCAAAGGAAGTTTCTTCCATCCCGATAGCTTCTCACCCAATTCTCCGAGCGCCCTGCGCATGGCTAAAAAGGAGGCTTGAAGAATATTGATATCATCGATTTCATCAACTGTGGCAAAGCCAATACCATAGATAAGACAGTCTTTAATTTGTGGCTCTAGAATTTCTCTTCGCTTTTCGGAAATCTTTTTCGAATCGGTCAGCCCTTGAACAGACTGGTCTGGAGACATGAAAACGGCGGCCGCATAGACCGGTCCAGCTAAACAACCTCTCCCTACCTCATCAATACCGATTGCACCTTGCGGATGAAGCTTGCGCCAGTCGTACATTTCGTCCATGGACCCTCCCAAAAATAGAAAAAGTAGTATAGTGGGATTCATGGAGATATCGAGATATTTTTTATATTGGGCTCAAGGCATAAAAAAACCTCCGGGCGCGATGACCAGAGGTTTTTCAACTGAATTACCTATTAATAAAGGTAATTACTTAGAAGCTTCTTCTTTAGCAGCCTCAGCCTTAGGTGCTTTACCAGCAACAACTAGGTCAGACTGAATACGAGCTGCTTTACCACGTAACTTTCGGAGATAGAAAATTCGTGATTTTCTCACTTTACCGTGTGAATGAACTTCAACTTTTGCAATAGCTGGTGATTGGAATGGGAAAGTTCTTTCCACACCAATTCCGCTCGACATCTTACGAACTGTAAAGCATCGACCCATGCCAGAACCTTGAACTTTAAGAACAACGCCTTTAAAGATCTGGATTCTTTCTTTCTCTCCCTCTTTAACCTTAACCGATACGGAAACCGTATCTCCAGTTTTAAAAGAAGGAAGCTTAGCTGCTTCTGTACGACCTAATGTCACTTTTCTAACGAGATCTGTCATTATCCTGCTCCTGATACAAGAAGCGAAGTTCTACCACGAACCTAGCAGTCGATCAAGCACAATTGTCACGGCCGATCGAACCGATAAGTGTCTGTAATCTTTAGGGGGAGCCCCCTTAATTGGCTCCAGAAGACCGTCCACATTATTGAGTAATTCGTCGGCCAATCCAAAGCCGGTCCCAAAGAGAATGAGAGTGGGTGGCCCTTCGGCTTCAATTTCGGACCTAAGCTCTCGAAATTTATAGAGTTTTTGATGAGGAATGCTTCTCGCTGTGGTAGCGATCACGCGGGCATTTTCTTGCCCCCAATCCTTGAGTGCCAGTTCATAGCTCTCTGCCATTTTAACAGGCCCCAGAGCGGTTCTTCGCATTGGGTTCAGCTTTGACCCCTCACCGGTTCTCCAGTGGTCAAGAACCCGAGATACAAACATCAGCTGCTCTCTGGCGGGGTGGATAATGTAATAAGAGTCAATTCCGTAGGCCTGGCAAGCTCGGGCAATATCGTGGATATCGAAATTCGTGATATTTGTGGCAACTATGTTTTTAGCTCGATCCCTCACAGGGTGATGAACCAAACCCACTGCAACTTTTGAAATAGCCAAAACCTAAGACCCCTTCATTTGCTCTGCAATTAAAGCTTCTAAATCACGATCGATCGACAGGCCACAGCTTTTTCTCTCTTCTGCAGACAATTCCTTAAAAACACCGAGGGCCGACTCCCAATCATTCAAAGTAGGTTTCGCACTATCCAGAAGATCCGGACGCAATATTAAAGTGCGCAAAAGACTCAAGGCTCTTTCCCAAGTTTGAATATTCTTGTGATGCCCTGAAGTTAAAACTTCTGGCACTAATTGTCCTCCCACCTCTGCGGGCCTGGTAAACTGGGGCGGCTCAAGAAGGCCGTCCTGGGCAAAGCTTTCTCGCAATGCCGATTGAGAGTTTCCAAGTATTCCGGGAAGCTTTCTCGAGACAGCATCGGTGGCAACAAGGGCAGCAAGCTCCCCGCCACTGATGACGTAATCTCCGAGAGATAATTCTTCATCGACGTAGTTATTGATAAATCGCTGATCAATCCCAGCGTAACGTGAACAGACCCAAACAATGTGATCCAGTTCTGCCAGCTCTAAAGCTTTTCGATCATTCAAAACCTGACCTTGGGGCGAAAGGTGAATCACTTTTGTCAGCTTGTTCTCACCGATTGTATTTTTCATGGACTCCATAGCCGCCTGCATAGGGGCGTACAGCATTAACATGCCATCGCCGCCACCATAGGGTTTGTCGTCCACCGTCTTGTGCACATCCTCCGTAAAATCTCTCGGATTCACACAATCAATTTCTAATTTCTTACTGCGAACGGCCTGCCCAAGAATTCCAAATTGGGTGGCTTGTTCGATCATTTCTGGAAAGAGAGTCAGGAATGAAAAACGCATTTTACTTTCCCTCCGGCACGAGGCCCTCTGGCAATTCGGTATGAATCACCTTTTGCTCGTGATCAATTTCTGGAACCAACTGATCGACGAAGGGAATATAGTATTGATTCCCCATGTACTCAACTTCAATGAGATCTTGCATCTGAGTCCCTGAAAAACCCACAACGACCCCGACGTCTCCAAGGGTTTTATCTATCACCTTATATTGAAGTAGCTCTCTAAGTATTAATTCTTCACCTGAAGTATCACTTGAACTCATGTGTGCTTCAGAAATATAGGCAAAGGATTTACTCAACTCTTCAGCGAGGTCCCTGCTATCAACACCTGTTAGGCTCACGACGTAACCCTGCTTTCCTTCTTTTTTATGGGGCCTGTGGGATTGTATTTGAAACTGACTACCAGGCATTTCGATCGGCTCGTCGCTGTCGGTCTTACTCAGTACAATATGATCGATTTCTTCAAGCCAAAACGCATCGCCCGAAAAAACAAAGAGGAATAATTCTCCACGAATTCCTTGGGGGCTTAATACTTTTCCGACCTTTATATAAAGACTCATATTGGATTCTCTATGTCTGAAAGATTGAACAACATGATTTAGATAAAAAAAAAGCGCACCCTAGAGTGCGCCTTTCAAATTACAATTGAAGCCTTCTTACTCGACTATCTCAAGGACACTTCGCTTCTGAAGTTTTGTGCTGGCTGCATTTAGAATTGTTCGCATTGATTTAGCCGTACGGCCTTGCTTACCAATCACTTTACCAAGGTCTTCTTTAGAAACACTGAGTTCTACAACCGTGGTTTGTTCCCCAACAACTTCATTCACTTCAACTTGCCCAGGGTCGTCAACTAAAGCTTTTGCCATAAATTCGACGAGGTCTTTTAAACTTGAAGGATCGTATGCCATATTCACCTCACCCATTCAATCTTCGCTATCACAGTCACCATCTACCCTTATTTTGGACGAGGACTATGACGCTGTAAATCTTAATTTGAATTATTTTCCGCCATAGCGATGAGTTTCTTTACTCTCTCGCTTGGTTGAGCCCCTTTTTTGATCCAGTCTTTTGCTTTATCAAGATCAAGAGTGAGCTTTTCTTCGCTTCCTCGAGGTGAAGGATTGAATTGACCAATCACTTCAATATAGCGCCCATCGCGCCATCTACGTTGGTCAGCAACAGTAATTCTATATCGAGGCTGCTTTTTCATTCCACGACGAGATAATCGGATTACAACCATTTCACTATTCTCCTTTGAGCTTCATTAGCTAGACTAGAGGCCTAACTCTCCGCAATAGTTGAAACAGAAGTTGTACACAAACTGAAGGTATTTCGCAAGCGGAAAGTCGAGGAATCTGGATCGGGCTTTGGTCGGCAAGACCTTCGTAATATCAGCTACTTAAAGCAGTTTTATTCGCCCTCAGTTCGGCCCTCCTGGAGAAGGGCTTTGCTGTCCATATTTCAGATACCCCCTAAAAGCCTAAACAGATACCCCTTACCCTCCGCCAACAAAATCTCTAAACTACTGAAATTAAACAGGTAATGAGTCTCAGAATCAAACGCTCCGAAAACCCCTTGGAATAGTTGCTGCAACTCATCATAATTGGGAATATCGGACATTAAGGACGGGGAATAAATGGGGAAAAAGCAGAGAAATATCATCCTATTGATCTTAGGAATCACTACTCTCAGCATTCTTTTCGTGAATGCAGGTACACCAGAATATTATTGGCAATCCACATTCAGAGATGAATTCAATGGCAGCCAGCTCAATCGAAATAAGTGGGCGACTCGTTATTTCTGGAATGGCCAAGGAGGCAGAACCCTCCGTGAGCAACACGGTGAACTCCAATGCTATCGCGATGGAAACGTCAGTGTTTCTAATGGCAACTTAGTCATCAAAGCGGTTGCAAAAGATAATTGGTGCGGTGGCTGGCAACAAGAATACAACTCCGGAATGATCTCCTCACACGACAGTCATGCCCAACTTTACGGTTACTTCGAAGCACGAATCGATATTCCAACCGGACAAGGCACCTGGCCGGCATTTTGGACGATGCCCAAAAAACCGGGCCCCGGCATCGACCCTGATCGAGCTGAAATTGATATTTTTGAACATCTCGGTCGGCAACCGAATCGACTCAATTTTAATCTCCACTGGCAAGATGATAGTAATGAGGCCCATAAACACATCGGCAAAATGGGCAAGTCGCCAGTAAATGGGTTTCACACCTATGGCACGCTCTGGGAAAAAAACAAAATCACTTGGTATTATAATGGCAAACAGGTTCACCAGATTAGATCGGGGCAATTTCCTGGAATGTACTTACCGAGTCAACCCATGTACATGATCGCCAATCTGGCGATTGGAGGTAATTGGGCCTGGAACCCCACTAATCAGCAAAAACAGAATTTCAATAAGACCATGAAAATTGATTATATGCGGGCCTTTCAAAAAAGAAATGCCAGCGGTCCCCGTCCCAATAAAATTAAAAATCACAATTTTGAAAACGGTAAAAAGTTTTGGTCAACCTATGGGAACACAAGTATTTCGGGCGACGAATTCAGGGGAAGTGATGCCCTTCGCCTCAGAGGTTCCGCCGGTGCCCATCAAGTCATCACTGGTCTGCGCCCCTATTCAGCCTATAGGATGTGGGCCTTTGTTAAGGACTACGATGGCAAGGGAAATGGCAAATCCGCCACACAAATTGGAATTAAAAACTATGGTGGTGGCCAACAACTCACTGACTGGCGCATTATTAAGAACAAATACAAAAGGTTAGAAATTGTGTTTACGACGGGTAATACCGATAGAGCTACAGTTTTTGTTTTTCAGACCAATGGTGATGCCGTTGTCGACCATTTTGTACTCAAGGCACTGTAGATGTGAACTCAGGCACACAATAAACCAAGCTTTGAGGGAGCCTTGTTAAAACGGAAACTTCATTCCGCCTAGGCCTCCACCGCCGAGACCCATTTTCATCATTTGGGTCATCATTTTTTTAGAGGCCTCAAACTGCTTAATGAATTTATTCACGTCACTCACACGTGTCCCTGAACCCTTGGCAATGCGCACTCGGCGAGAACCGTTAATGATTCGGTGATCTTGCCGTTCTTTTTTAGTCATCGACGAAATAATGGCTTCGATTTTCTTGAGTTCATCATCAGCTGGAGCCATGCCCTCAAGTTGTTTTGACATTTGCCCCATCCCAGGAAGCATTTTCATTAGGCCTTCCATGGACCCGAGCTTTTTGATTTGTTTAATTTGCCCGAGGAAATCATCAATTGTGAATTCCCCTTTTGCCATTTTCTTGGCCTGCTTTTCAGCTTCTTTTTCGTCGATAACCTCTTGCGCTTTTTCGACAAGAGAAAGAACGTCTCCCATATCAAGGATTCGCCCCGCCAGGCGATCCGGATGGAAAACTTCGAGGGCATCTTGCTTTTCACCAACCCCTAAAAATTTAATAGGTACGCCGGTGGCTTCACGAATAGAAAGGGCCGCACCCCCTCTGGCGTCACCGTCAACCTTGGTCAAAACAAGACCGGTTAATCCGAGTTGCTTGTGAAAGCCTTCTGCCACATTCACCGACTGCTGTCCGAGCATGGCATCGGCAACGAGAATGACTTCGTCTGGAGTCCATATCTTTTTAATATCAGAAAGTTCGGTCATCAAATCTTCGTCAATTTGCAGACGACCGGCAGTATCGACAATGACAACATCGAGGCCTTCATCTTTTGCCCAAGACTTTGCTTTTTTGACAATGTCCCGTGGATCTTGGCCCACTTGAGTATCGAACACTGGAATTGAATTTTGCCCAGCCAAGGTTTTAAGCTGATCAATGGCCGCTGGTCGATAGATATCTGCTGGCACAAGCCCGGGCTTTTTGCCAAGCTTATCTCTTACGTAGCGTGAAAGCTTTCCAGAAGTCGTCGTTTTACCTGTTCCCTGAAGACCAACGAGAAAAATAACAGCGGGATCTGACTTGAGTTTTAGCTCTTCGGTTTCTCCACCGAGAATACCGACGAGCTCGTCGTGCACAATCTTTACGAATTGTTCGCCGGGCTGAACGCCCTTAATTACATCAGTACCAACGGCTTTGGCCTTAACTCGATCAATAAAAGCTTTAACGACTTTAAAGTTAACATCAGCTTCAAGAAGACTGAGTCGGATCTCTTTAATAGATTGCTCAATATTCTCCTCGCTAATTCGCTTTTTTCCGCGAAGAGTATTAAAACTATTTACGATTTTTCCTGAGAGTTGATCAAACATGGGCTCAATTTCCTTTAAACTTCAAGGCATTAGCTTTGCCATAGAATACGAAAAAAGCAAGCGCTCAGGCTTGCTTTTTGGGGACTGAAAAGCCCAGAAGGCTTTATTTTTCAGCATTTTACCGCTTAGTAGCTGTAGAATCCTTCTGTCGCCTCTGAATGACGGTAATTTCTGTAGAAAAAACGCCAAATGAGATCGCTCACATCGGGGCCTCTTTGATCAGTATATTGAACCGAAGGACTTCCACCACTCCAAGCGTGATCCATACCTTTAACAATGAGCTGAGCCATCGAAGGATAGGCTCCGTTGTTGTAGATGAGAAGATTCGCTGGAAGGGCTCCCTCTACTGTTTCAGACGAGAAGATATTTGCCGATACACTGCCGTTTAACTGGCCATCATCAACCATGTCATTACTCATTAGGAATTGATCGATAATCATTTGTGAGTGCCCGGGATGAACGACTGTATCGTTGGTTCCGTGAATCACAAAAGTAGGAACTGGCTGAGCCGCCTTTCCTGAGCAGGCTGCTGCTAATTCTGCAGATCGAGTCACATCAATTGAACTTGGATTTTTCATTACAGAAAGGGCAGAAAATTGGTTGCTAGCAGCGGCAAAGGCCAATCCTGAGTGAATCGCACCAGCTGCGAAAACATCGCTGTAGCATGCCATTAAAAGAGAAGCCATGGCTCCACCTGCAGAAAAACCTGCGACATAAATTCTGCGGGGGTCGATTTGAATTTGGCTACCGAGGTTACTGATTGTATCCATGATGGCTTGAAGCTCGGGTCCACCGCGGCGGTGATTACGAGAATCAAACCAATTAAAGCAATTCAATGGGTTATTTGTGCGGCTCTGCTGAGCATAAATAACAGCAAATCCATTATTATCAGCCACTGTATTCATGTGCGTTGCGCGGGCAAAAACACTTCCGTCTTGAGTACAACCGTGAAGCATAACGACAACGGGTACGGGACCTTGAACGTTTTGTGGAACGTAAACAATAGGCTCAGCGTTGGCGGGCCCAAAAGGGTTGAAAATCGTGAATTGCGCCTCTGCACTTACGAGTGAAAAAGTAATTAATAAAATTGCGATGATAGATCTCATAGAATCCCCCAAGTCATCCAGCCTTCAGATCTTTTAAAACCCTAAAAATTTGGCCGGAACCTAACTTGAAACGCTCCTAGGGTCACGGAGAAATTGGAATTCCCCTTCTAGCAGAGGATTCGCGTTGCATCATCACTCGAGTTTTAACGAAATTACAAAAAGAGGTATTCGCAAGAATTATTATTTCGCGAAAATGCTTCTTGCTGAGGAAAATACTTTTCGGGTTCGTAGTGGCGCAGATAGAACTGTTCTTTCCCGCCCACTGGAGCATTTAAAGGGGCTCCCGATACATAAAGTCCAAACTGTCCTTTTGAGGGGCGGTACTTCTTGCTCGACCAAAACTGAAAAAAGGAATCTAAGTAGATGTGCCAAGGAGTCCAAAAGAATTGGGCAGAGGATTCGAAGTATTCCACTTCGATCATGACTTCTCGCTCTTTTGGCACTTCAAGCCTGATAAAGGGTGGCATATTTTCTTTGTCACCGGCAACCATCCCCGGAACTGGATCACCATTTTTATCGAGAACTCGCAATCGAAAACGATCTCCCGGCCTCTTTGCAAGAAGCATAATCGAAACCCATCTCTCGTTTCTGGGAGTTACTGGAATTTTAAATATTGAACCCATTTTTTTGATTTGCCCTCGCACTCCAAAATGAAGATCGTGAAAGCCAGGAATCTCAGAGAGTTTCATTGCTTGGTCTGCATCGTATATTTCGTAGAGCTGGACTTGTTTGTTCTTTCCATCAACCTCGAGATCTCTCGATTGACGAATTAAAAATCCATGCTTGTCTCTGAATTGTCCACTTTGATCAATGTCAAAGCCCCAAACTCCGGTAAATCCATTGGGGCCCGTTGCCGATTGAACGCCTTGGTGAAATAAAGCACCGAGCTCCGCCAAGGGACCATCCACTGTATTCATGGCAGGCATCCAGGCTGCCATTTGTCGCATGGTCATTTCAGCGAGAAGTTGGCTATTGGGGCCAAAGGGACTCGCTGCTCCCGCAAGCTCTGCCATTCGAATGGAATACTCTTCCCAGTTCTTGAGGGCTTTAAATACTTGCTCCGGGTTGAGGAGCGAATCGCCGAATAGACCGAAGGAGCCAAGGTTAGAAAAACTTCCGAGAACTCCAAAGTTGGGATTGTAAGGCCCAGCTTGTGTCAGGAAACTGCGAACATAGCGATTCGGATCAAAGGGCGGCAGAATGTAAGAACTGTAAGGCCCTTGGTACCTTTGAGAGTTTTCAACGAAGCTTTCGTAAATGAGGTCGCTCGTGGTAAAACTATAGGGCCCGACACTATCGGTATTGTTTTGGGCTTTAACGACCCAACTAAATCCCGTAATACTCAGGCAAAATAGCAAAAGACTGATAAAATTCTTAGTACCTAGTGACAATGAAACCTCACGTTTAATCCTGCCTTTATAAAGCAAAATGAGGTCCACTTCTAGAAGGACTGTAAATCCTTCTTTTTATGACATTTTAGGTTCCAAATTGGTCAGAGAGCTCAAGTCTCAAGCCAAACTCTAATTTTAAGAAGCTACCAGCGCGAATAATGACCTTTTTTGAGGACAAAGCGGGCTAAAAAATAGAATCCACAGAGGGCTAGTAATGATATTCCGGCTGCCATCCACGGTTCCACATCAGACTGGCCGAGAAGACCATAGCGAACCCCATTAATGAAGTAGAGCATGGGATTAAAATACGAAAGGCTTTTCCAAAATGGGTGGAGGCTCTCGATGGAGAAAAAAACTCCGCCAAGGTATATGAGTGGAGTTAAGACAAAAGCACCTACCGCCGACATTTGATCGAAGGTTTTTGCCCAAAAGGCCACGGCAATTCCCAGTTGGGCAAAGCTGAGCCCACCGATGATGAGAAAAAAGAGTAAAACGAGGGGCTGTTCCACACTCAGAAGTTCGCCAATCACCACATAGTGAAACACTTGTCCGACAAAAAACGTGATACTGCCGACCATAAAACCCCGGGTCAGTCCGCCAATGGACATGGCCCAAAGAATTTGTGAAACACTCAACGGGACGACCCTGAGGTCCTCAAGGTCACCAGAAAATTTTCCGCTCACAACGGAACTGGATGAATTTTGAAACGAGTTATTAAGCACAGACATCATCACGAGACCCGGAATAAGAAAACTGAGGTAAGAAAGCCCTGACGAGAGGGTGATGCTTTTACCGAGGGACACTCCAAAAATGAGAAGGTAGAGTGAGGCGGTAATCAGAGGTGTAAAAACAGTTTGGAAAATCACTTTTAAAAATCGGTTTAACTCCCTTTTGTAGAGAGAGAAAAAGGGAGTCCACGTAAGATCAGAAGTTTTTTTCATTGAACGTCTCCTCCTAAAATACTCAAGAAAGCATCTTCGAGAGAACCTTCTTTAATACTCAAATCCATGACGAGATTCAAATCGAGTCCCAGGTCATTAATTAAATCCCCAACGCCCTTATCAGAGGGAACGCGAAATTTAAGGTGCTGTCCTTCTTGCTCGATCAAATGAGCGTGCTGTATCAGCTCTAACTCTCTAGAGACCTTAATCATAATTTCTCTTTGCGTAAGCTCCTTGATAAGCTCCGCCGTGGGTCCGATCTTTTTAAGTTGCCCTCGCTGCAAGATCCCCACACGATCACAAAGCTCTTCGGCTTCTTCGAGATAGTGGGTGGTCAGTAAAATAGAAAGACCATCTTTTCTCAACTCTTCAACAAAATCCCAAAGAGATGTTCGCAACTCAATATCAACACCGGCTGTGGGCTCGTCCAGTAAAAGTAACTCCGGCTCGTGAACCAATGCCTTGGCAATAAGAAGGCGCCTTTTCATTCCACCCGACAAGGCTTTTACTTTTTTATCTTTGTGTTCAAAAAGAGCGAGCTTATCGAGAAGGTAGTGAATTCTCTCGGTGTTGTTAGAGCGACCGTAGTATCCAGAGTGGAAATGGAGAATCTCTTCGACGCTGAAATAACCATGATTAATGAGTTCTTGGGGTACAAATCCAATGGCCGCTTTTGCCAGCTTCGTTTCTTTTTGGCAATCGTGGCCAAAGACTTCAATTTTGCCTGAAGTCTGTTCTTGCAGAGTCACAATACAGGAGATAATCGAGGTTTTTCCCGCACCATTGGGTCCAAGGAGCCCAAAAATTTCACCCGGTTTCATTTCAAAACTGACAGAATCAACGGCCGTAAAAGCACCGTACTTTTTAACGAGATTTTCAATTTTAAGCGGCGATTTTTTTTCCAAATCAGTTCCCCCAAGCTCTTGCAAGCTTATCCCAATACCTCTTGGGTTCTAACTAATTACAAAGTCAGTAAATGGCGTACCAAAAGTAATGTCTTCATTCTCTTTTTCTAGCCAGCGAAGGTCCCATTCCTTTTCGAGAAGGATCACTGGTCGATCTAAAGCGTCCCGATAAACGATACTTGCACCCTTGATCTCATCGACAAACTCACCTTCTGCGTTTCGCGGCCACCTGGCTACGGTTAATGGTAAGCGATTGATCTTAGCTCCACTCAAATTGTATTCGTCCTCGATGCGATAAAGAAGAACGGTAAACTGAAGTTCACCGACAACACCCACCACCGGGTCTTGGTCTCCGATGACCGGGTCAATAAAGGTTTGAATCGTCCCCTCTTCGGCCAATTCTCGAATGGCCTTTTGAAGTTTCTTGCGTTTCATGGCGTCTTTGACAGAAAGCCTTGCAAATAGTTCTGGCGTAAAACGCGGGATATCTTCGAATTGAACTTTCTTACCTGAACTCACACAGTCGCCAATTTGAAAGTTACCGGAGTCGTTCACGCCGACAATGTCGCCAGCAAAGGCCGTATCAGCCGTTTCTCTACTTTGGGCGACAAACTGACTGGAATAAGCCAAACGAATTTCGCGGTCGAGTCGCGTGTGCTTAACCTTCATTCCTCGTTCAAAAGCTCCTGAGCAAACTCGAATAAAGGCAATTCGGTCCCTGTGGTTGCGGTCCATGTTGGCCTGAATTTTAAAGACAAAGCCCGTAAAATCCTTATCGAGAGGCTCGATAAGGGCCTCTTCGTTTTTTCGTGGCCCAGGCCCCGGAGCCCATTGAATAAAGTAATCAAGAAAGGTGTTCACCGCAAAATTCATCTTTGCGCTACCAAAACTTGCGGGACTGAGTTCTCCGGCCAAGTATTTTTCGTGAGAAAACGGCTCAAGAGCCGCGTCGAGAAGTTCTACTTCTTCAATAAATGTTTCTTTAATATCGGGTGCGAGCCACTCGTCCCAGCGAGGGTCATCGAAACTATCGACCTTTATGGGGTCGTCAAAATTGTCTTTACCCTTGTACAAGAAAACTTGTTTGTTAAGTCGATCGTAGAGGCCCGAAAACTGCCCGCCTAAACCCATGGGCCAAGTGACGGGATAGCATTTCATATTCAGAGTTTCTTCGATTTCGTCTATCAGTTCCAGGGGCGCTTTACCCTCGCGATCGCACTTGTTGATGAAGGTAAAAATAGGAAGTTTTTTATAGCGACAGACTTCGTAGAGTTTCTTGGTTCGTTCCTCGACCCCTTTGGCCACATCGATCAGCATCACTGCGCTGTCAGCAGCGTAAAGAGTTCGATAGGTGTCTTCAGAGAAATCTTTGTGGCCGGGAGTATCCAAGAGGTTCATTCTCAGCTTGTTGTAATCGAACTGGATGACACTCGAAGTGATTGAGATACCCTTTTCTTTTTCGAGGGTCATCCAATCAGAAGTAGCGGCCTTAGCCCCCTTCTTTCCTTTGACCTCTCCAGTTTCGCGGATCAGTCCGCCGTGGAAAATGAGCTTTTCGGTGAGGGTTGTCTTCCCGGCATCTGGGTGGGAAATAATCGCAAATGTTCGTCTTCGCAGGATTTCTGCGTCTCTGGATAGTGATTCGGCCATGACACGCTAATTAACAGTCCAGGTCCAGGCTGTCATCTACTGTTTCAAGTTGGGAATCCAAGGAACACTTTAAGGAATGGGGCGTAATGTTAAGAATCATTATCAAAATTGTTTCATTCTAGCATCAATAAGCATGGACGGATGACCGATAAACAAATTGGATGGATAACACAATAACAGAAACTAGTATGATACCGATCCCGGTAGCCGACTTTATGTCAGGGACCCAGCTTCCCGTTGACGTTTACGTCCGTCTCAGCGACGAGAAGTACGTGTGTCTCGCTAAGCGTGGAAGCCATCACAACTTAAAAGAACTTTCCGTCTTTCGAGGCAATCAAATCCAATATCTCCACGTCGAGAAGGATCAATTTAATCGCTATGTGAATACCAACTTGATTATTGCGGGCATCGCCGTAAAGCGCCCTAAACTTGCCAATAAACATAAGGCTCTCTTTTTATCAAAGGCCACCTCGAGTGCGATGATGGCCATCGATGGACTCGATCTCACTCAAGAGACCTACGAGACCGCCAAAACCGTTGCTGAATGTACGATGACCCTGATTGAAAATCGCTTTGATTTCAAGGCTCTGCTTGATTCGCTGACAGCCCAGGACGGTCACTACCTCAATCACTCCCTCGCTGTGAGTATGGTTTCGGTCATGGTTGGCAAAAAGATGGGGTGGACGAAACAAATTACCCTCGAAAAATTAGCTCTTGGTGGCTTACTTCACGATGTGGGCATGAAAGCTATACCCAAGGAAATTCGCAATAAGCCTCGCTCTTCGATGACTTCTGAAGAAATTCAACTCTGGGAGACACACCCTTTTAAAGGAATGGAAATGCTGCGAACCATCCCCGGCGTGCCCGATGATGTCGTGGCCTGTGTGTACGAACACCATGAAAATGCCTTTGGCCAGGGATTCCCCCGCAAAGTTAGGGATCTTCGACTCAATCCTTTGGGCCGGGTCGTATCTATCGCCAATTGCTTTGTTGAACTCTGCGTACAGAGCGCTAACAACTCTTCGCCCATGTCAGCCGACCGCGCCGTCCAGTACATCGAAAATGTCATGGGCCAGCCTTTCAATAAACAGGTCTTTAGAGCCCTTAATTTTCTTGTCGACGACCAACAAAGCTTGGCTTCTTAGAAACATATATTACAATAATGATATAGCAGGTTCCTACGAGAAAGATCATCAAGGTAAGCATTAGGTAGAGCATTGAAAAACATCAGCGAAAAGCACCTTCAAAGACTCCAATATCTGAACAAAAAGGTTGAGGTAAAACTCAATCAACTGCGAAACTGGCGGCTTTTAACGGGACTTTTATGGTTTGCCATTCTTATTGGCATTGCGGCTAAGCCCACTGGCGCACTCACACTCTTGGGAGTTCTCGTTTTCCCGGTTCTATTTCTGTTTTTTGTTAAGGCGACGGCAAAAGTTCACTATTTACTCCAACAAATCCAAGCCCTCCAAGCCTTCTACCACCGGCAAAAGCAAAGGTACCACGGACTTCACGACTTTACCTGGAACGCGCCTAGGGGAGCCCCTGAAAATCCACTCATCCTCGATTTAAAGCTCTTGGAAAAGCCAGGCCTGCTCTCGCAAATTGATGAGAGTTTTACTGATGGTGGACAGAGCGAACTTCTTAAGTGGATGCTCGATCGAGAACCAAAGCTCGAAACGATTAAAGAGCGGCAAAGTCTCATACAAAAACTCAGCAAAAGAATCGGTGCTCTCGTACGCTGGAAGATTCTCGGCTCACTCATTGATCACCAAATTTCTTCTCAGCAGCTTTTAGAATTTACTCAAGCTTCAGTCTTAAACGAGGGCTTTAAAAAGGCATTTACCATTGTCGGTATCAGCTGGCTTCTCGTGGTGGTTTCGATGATCCCGCTCCTCTCAGCGGGCCTGACATCCGTTTGGATCTTACTTCTCTTAGTTTACATTGGAGTTTCTTTAGGAAATTACGAAACCATTCAAAATAGTTTCAAGCGCGGAGAAGGTCTCAGCCATAATTTCTCGGCACTCGAGCCGCTTTTAAAAAGAATGGAAGAGTTTTCGAAAGACCCTGAACTCAGCCACCTCTGCCCGATTGTACAAAGCGGAGCCCCCTCCCAAGAGATTAAATCCTTTCGCCGGGTTTTGGCCTTCTTAAGTATCGAAGCCAATCCGATTATCAGCTTTTTAATTAACGTCTTGGTTCCTTGGAATTACATTTTTAGTTGGCTTCTCGAAAAACAGCGCCTCAAGATCGCCCCTAATATTCCAAGCTACCTAGATGAACTGCACAGGCTTGAAGCCCTTGCCAGCTTGGTTTTTGTGAATCGCTATCAGGACGTGGTTTTTCCTAAAGTATCGAGCGAAAAGGTCTTTTCTATAGACGAAGCCAGGCACCCGATAATTCCAAAAGAACAAGTTGTGGCTAATAGTTTTGAGTTCAAGGATGGTGCCGAGCTGATCTTACTGACTGGGTCTAACATGGCCGGGAAGTCCACGTTTCTAAGAACCCTCGGTGTGAATCAAATTTTGGCAAATATGGGAGCTCCTGTTTTTGCGAAGAGTTTTAAAACATCCCTCTACCGCATCGAGAGCTGTATTCAGGTCAGTGATTCCTTGCGCGATGGCTTTTCTTATTTTTACGCCGAAGTGAATCGACTCAAAGAACTCATTGAAGAAATTCAGTCGGACCGCCCTTGCCTCTTTCTTATTGATGAAATTTTCAGAGGGACTAACAACAAAGAGCGCTTTCTTGGCTCCCAAGCCGTTATTAAGAGCTTAGTCAGTCATAATTCTATTGGTTTGGTTTCGACCCATGATCTTGAACTCACTAAGATGGAAGATGAATTGAAGAGCTTGAAGAATTATCACTTCCGCGAGCAAGTGAATGATGGCTTGATGAGCTTTAGCTATAAAATTCACGAGGGCCCTTGTCCTACGACAAACGCCCTCATTATCATGAAGCAAAATGGCTTAGCAGTGGATGCTTAGGGCTGAAGTTGCTGAAATTGCTAATTATTCAGGCAAATAAAATACTGACAATTGGGTTGACCTTATTCCTAGAATGTTCTATCACAGTGTTTCGTTTGTATCGTTAGACGACTTGGCGCGGGATGGAGCAGCCTGGTAGCTCGTCGGGCTCATAACCCGAAGGTCGGTGGTTCAAATCCGCCTCCCGCAACCAATTTCTCACTTCAGATAATCTTCGAATCTCAAAATCCTAGATCGACTTCATTTAGTGGACCATGGGCTAATTAAATTTTCTGCGATTCCCTTCGATTTAAAAAATCTTTAGGCTCTTATTTGAACCAAAAATAGGAGACCCTGATGTTTTTACGAATTACACCATCTGAAACGACCACTGACCATTTTTTTAATACTGACCATATCGCTGAAGTCGAAGTTAATGACGATAAGTTAAGAATAAAACTCTCTACTGGTGACGAGTATACATTCGATCGAAATCAAGTTCCCGAGCCGAAGCTCAATAAATTCATGAGTGACCTCATAAACAAGTAATAATGAATCGCTCTAAAAATTAATCTTAACTCTGAAATTGAAGAGCCCAACACAGTGTTGGGCTTACACTCCCAAAATTGACGCTCACACGCTACCATTTGGTACCCGGCACTTTAAGGTCTTTGTGAAGGTGGAGCTGCTAGTTTCTCTTTTTGTTGGGCCATTCCCATAGAAATTAAATAGGCTTGCTTCTTTTGAAGTTCTGAGAACTCAGCTTTATTAGTAATGTCTTTCCACTGATTCATAATCATGATTTGGCCAATGGCACCGCCCAAACTATTGCCTGGGCCAAGCAGTACAATGTGATCCGGTGAAAATTCTTTGAGGGCCACGGTGATCGCCTTTGTGAAATCATAGGTTTCAGTAACTTGATGGCCTAGCGTGTACTGAGCAAGCTCTTTTATGTTTGTTGAATAGGGCTGCCAGATGACGCCACGTCCATCAATCATGGGCACCTGGGGTCTTTGGAAATTGAGGTGATCCAAGTCTCTAAATGCCCTTACCGAAATGGCATCAAAAAGTGGTGTATGAAAAGCCCCGTGATTAACTAACTGAAAAGGATAGTTCTCTTTCTTAGGCAGGGATTTGGTTAGCTCAGCTAGGCCTAGCTTGTTCCCAGCGAGCACATAGTAACCACCAAGCTCAATCGAAATATAAGCTTCATGACCTTCTTTTTTATTAATCTCTTTCAGAAGATCATTTATTTTCTGTTGCACTTCCTCATCGACAATCCAATTTTCATCAACAATGGGGTAAATAATCTGTCCGCCGATCATGCCAGTCTTCATCATGGAACCCATGGTTTGAATCAATTCAAAAGAATCTTTGGGGCTGAGGGCTCCAGCAAAGGCCAGGGCCAAATACCAACCCATTGAATTCCCCGTGACCGCTACAACCTCAAATTCATCACGATTAATTTCAAGAAAATCTGCCTTTGAACAGGTGTAAATCAATGGAGAGGCATGCTCCCCCTTAGTGTGAATGGAAGTTTTAAATTTTTCCATTGAATCCAATTCACTGATTTTAATTTCACCCAATTCTTCGCGCCAAGAATCAATATCGCGCAAATCACTTGCGATCGAAGGACGGTTTGCTAAAGAACCTAAATTATCTTTTGTATAGGAGCCTCTTCCGGGGCAAACAACTACAATTCGTTTTTTATCACTCATTTTGTTTTAACCATTTCAATTGTTGATTCAACGATACTTTCTCGACTTGGCAGACCTGCCGTTGCAGCTGGCCCCAGAGGAATAAAACAATCCGCGGCAGCGAGAAGGTCATTGATCTTCGGTAAATTGATTTTCTGCCCAGCCTTCTCACGACGAGAAATCTCCTGGAGGAGCTCACTTAAGACGGCTTCCCCAAATGAGCCTGTCTTGCGACACTCTTCCACAAAAAGCATGTGGGACTTGCCTTCTAATTTTTCAAACAGAAGTTTTGAGTTAAAGGGTGAAATCCACTTGAGGTCGATCACTTCGGTGTTTATTTCGTGTTTATCTTTTAAAATCTTTTGTGCCTGGAGAGACAAATAGGTGCCGTTACCATAGGTAACAATGGCGACATCGGCCTTACCATGGCAAGATATTTCACCCAGTTCAGACTCTTCCTCAATCGCTGGATAAGGCTTCGTCCACTCTTTATCCCCCTCTTCGTGAAGATCCCTCGTCATATACAGGGCGATGGGTTCTATGAACACACAAACTCTGCCATTTTCGTGAGCCTCCCGCACACAGGTTCGTAGCATGCGAACGGCGTCAGCTCCATTACTGGGTACGGCAATATGTATTCCCGGAATATCGCGAAAAACTGCAATGGAGTTATCATTGTGAAAGTGGCCACCAAATCCCTTTTGGTAGGCCAAGCCGGCGATTCGAATGACCATGGGGTTGGTGTACTGCCCCTTCGAAAAGAAAGCTAAAGTTGCAGCCTCTCCACGGATTTGGTCTTCGGCATTATGAACGTAGGCTAAAAACTGAATTTCTGGAATCGGCAAAAACCCATTGTGAGCAAGCCCGATGGCTCCACCAAGAATCGTCTGCTCGTCGAGTGGTGAATTGAATACCCGTTTAGAGCGAAAACGCTTTTTTAAATTGTCGGTGACATGATAAACACCACCTTTTTCTGCCACATCCTCGCCAAAAACCAAAGTATTCGGATACTGAAGCATAATATCGTTAAGACCCCAATTGATGAGTTTGGCCATGTGGGCCGGACTTTCGAGCTTCGGCCACTCTTTTTCAAAAAGTGCTTGGCGTTTTTCTTGGGAAACCACTGGAGGTTTCGGTTTGCAGGTTGTACAGGCCGTTATGCTGGCAGCTACATCCTCGATTTTTTGCAGAGGACTTTTTGTGATGACTTCTTTCGAAACATGTTTAATGCGATCTTCTGTACTTCTGTAAATATCAAGAATATCGCTGGAACTTAAAATCGAGTGATCCATCAAAAGGCGAGCCGAATGCAAGAGTGGGTCATTGCTTTCGGTTTCCTGGATGTGATTCATTGAGTGGTAGTTGGACTCGACGTCAGAACCCGCATGACCCATGAGACGAACGGTTTTCATGCGAATAAATGCCGGCTTTCTTCTTAAACGAACGTAGTGCTCCGCTTGCTGGCAGGTGTGATAAACATCAATCAGATTCAAACCATCGCACTCAAAATATTTAATACCCGGCCGTGTCGAAAAGTTTTGCCGGATCCAATCGTTTGGCGTTTTGACCGAAATACCAATGCCATTATCTTCACAAAAGAAAACCAGGGGTAACCTTAGGTTTTGGTAAGAAATCCAGGAGGCGGAATTAATGGCTCCGACGGCCGTCGAGTGATTGGCAGAGGCATCACCAAAACTACAAAGAATAACCGAGTCCCTCGGCAGTTCCCCATTGTGATTGAGGTCTTGAGATTTAGGAATGGAAAGGGCCGCACCTACTGCTTTCGGTAAATGAGACGAAATGGTACTGGTTTGCGGCGGAATAAAAAGCTCCTTAGAGCCTATGACTTTATGGCGCCCTCCAGAAATAGGATCATCTTTTGAGGCCATAAATGAGAGCAACATATCGTATAACGGGGTACTCCCCGATTTTTGCTTGGCGCGCTGGATATAAAAAGCGCCACTTCGGTAGTGCAAAAAGGCCATATCGCTAACGCGAAAAGCTTTAGCGAACGCAGCATTTCCCTCGTGCCCTGAACTTCCGATGGTGTAGTAACAAAGGTTATCTTTTTTAAGCTCGCGAGCCCTTAGGTCGAGAAGGCGGCTCATCACTTGAGTTTCGAAGAGATCAATGAAGTCTTCGGGGGTCAGCGCGCCCAATTCTCGCTGTATGCGAGGTGAAGGGAGCTTTTCAGAAGCCACTTTCTTTTGGAAGTTCTGATGGATGATCTCAGCACGATTAAACACGGAAGCCCCTTTTTGATATGATGCACAAGCCAGTCATTCGCTTCTATTAGGACCTATTTTGGCTTATCATGCCCTGACAAGCAATATCTCTGTGGGTCGAAAGCTCGACCATACGCGAGACCAAAAAGGAGAAGAGAATATGGCTGCATACGAATCGCTCAACTACTTAGATTTCGACAGTCTTCTCACCGAAGAAGAGTTAATGGTACGAGATACCGTGCGAGATTTTGCCACGGCAGAGATTATACCAAAACTTCAGCAGGCCAATCGCGATGAAAAATTCCCCATGGAATTAGTACCGCGCTTTGCCGAGTTGGGACTCTTAGGCTCGACGATCAAAGGCTATGACTGCCCCGGTCTTGGCGATGTTTCCTACGGTCTTCTTATGCAAGAACTCGAAAGAGCCGATTCAGGGATTCGCTCATTTTGTTCTGTGCAAGGAGCTCTTGTCATGTATCCGATCTATACCTACGGATCAGAAGAACAAAAACAAAAATACCTTCCGAAGCTTGCAAAGGGTGAAATGATTGGTTGCTTTGGTTTGACTGAGCCCGATGCTGGCTCAAACCCCGGCGGTATGTTAACGACGGCAGAAAAAGTCGACGGTGGCTATAAACTCAATGGTAATAAAATGTGGATCACCAACGGTTGTGTTTCTGATATTGCTGTCGTTTGGGCCCGGATGGGCGAAGAGGTTCGCGGTTTTGTCGTCGAAAAAGGAACTCCTGGTTTTACAACCTCTTTAATGAAGGGCAAATTTTCTTTGCGGGTGAGCACGACCAGTGAGCTTCACTTTCAAGATTGCGTAGTGCCTGAAGATGCCATCTTTCCTGAAATTAGTACTTTGCGTGGCCCATTGAGTTGTCTGACGCAAGCCCGTTACGGAATTGCATGGGGTGTCCTCGGTGCAGCCAATGCTTGTTATCACGAAGCTCTCGAGTACTCTAAAGAACGTATTATTTTTGACAAGCCCCTTGCCGGCTATCAATTAGCTCAAGCGAAACTTGTTAAGATGGTCCAAGAAATTACTAAGGGCCAACTCCTGGCTCTCCAATTGGGTCGCCTCAAAGAAAAAGGCCAAATGAAACCCCATCACGTATCTCTCGCAAAGATGAACAACTGTCGCATGGCTCTGGATGTGGCTCGTGATGCGCGCGACATGCTTGGCGGTAACGGAATTATCGATGAATATCCAGTGATCCGCCACATGATGAACCTCGAGACCGTCAACACCTACGAAGGCACCGAAGACATTCACCGCCTCGTCGTCGGCCTCGAATCCACCGGCATCTCAGCAATTAGGTAGAAGCTTCCTTTTGGTAGCGAAGCTGCGTTATTTATAGAATTGTTTGTAGCCAGGTGTTTTTTACCTGGCTTTTTTATTTAAGACCGTCGGCGATGGCGTCGAACATTCTGGTTTTATTAAAATTGTCATCAAATGGAAGAAGAGGAGCATAGCTGGGCGAATAGGTGTGAATCCAAGAGTTTTTAGTGTTCACATTCCAAGTCGTTACTCCAATGCATGCCTGCTCTCTAGCACAGGCCTCATAGACTCTCGAATAATAGTCCTCGGCCCTTTGTAAGTGGACTCCATCGCTGACCTTATTTTTTGGAATTCGTACATCCACTTCAGTGAATTTAACAGCAAGACCGTAGGAGGCTATTCTTCGAATAAGGCTTCGATACTCACCAACAGACTTCGGCGCGTGGTCAGTCGTAAAATGTCCTTGAATTCCTAGGCCATCGATTTTTACACCGGCCCTTTTAAGACTTGAAATACCATTTAGCACGGAACTCAGCTTTCTTTCATTCCAAGATAAATCATAATCATTGTAAAAAAGAAGCGCTCTTGAATCAGCTTCAGCAGCCGCTCGAAAAGCCAAAGCAACGAAGGAACCCTTGTTACTTCCAATATCAGAATAAGCGCTATCCCTTATAAGACCCTCTTCATCAACAGCTTCATTCACCACATCCCACGATGTCACAACTCCTGGGAATTTATTTTTATAGTGCGAAATAGTCGTTTTAATGAAGCTAACCATCTCTTCTTCTTTTTCTCTGGATGATAGATTCAAAAACCAAGAAGGCACTCGATCCTCCTTTGCAAAAACTAACGTATGTCCGTGTACTGTTTTACCATTTTGCATTGCAAAATTGACTATGGCATCAGCTCCACTCCACTCATAAACGCCTCGACGAGGCTGTAAATAGGGCATTTTCATTTCCCAGCTTGGAGTTATAGAGTGATAATGGTCTAAAACCGTATGAATATAGGTAGCACCGCCTTCGAAGTTTGTTTTAACAGAAGCCCCAATTTGAAGCCGATGCTTATTACCCATTTGCATTAAAGTTTGTGATTGCCCCAGAGTTGACCATAGAAATAGGCCAACGAATATAATAATTCGATACATGAATTCCCCCTGCCACTCTTCTATGAAAAGCAAATTAGGGTCCAAATATTCGACATTATTTGACCTTCAGATGTGCCTCATGTGCAGGAAACATCCTATCCCAGAAAGTCTCCTGCCAAGGATTTGACTCTCGAAAAGAAAATTGCCGTTTCTTTTTGAAACAGTAATAAACCTTCTGAATATTGACTGCTTAAAAAAGAATACCCAATATCGTCCTTTACTTAGTTAGAACCCTGACTCTTTAGCTCGATTTCGTACTTTTCTTTGGCGTAGGAAACAAGTTCGTCGGCAAAGCGCTCCTCTTCGAACTTGATCAGTTGCGCGTTTTTTTTGAGGCCTTCATTAGCTTCGAGCTCCTGAACAAGTGACCTTAACTTTTCTGGAATTTTATCACCAAACAAATACTGGTTTTTGCTATCAACCACATAAAGAGAAAAGTCGACATCCGTAACAATCTTTCGATTGTCGGGTCCCCCTGGCCGATTGGGATCAAGAGCTCCATCCTCTCTAAGCGCGTGGGTCATGCTCACTGAGAGTGTCATATCCGAGCCACCAATGTTTGTGCTAAAAACCTTTGTCCACTGAACTCGTGGACTACTATCGATTTGCCCCATGATCCTCACCTTCCATGAATTGTTTTTTGCGATTAATGAGTGGGATAAGCTAGGACCAACAATAATTGCCAATGCCAAAAGAAACCACCATCGCAGCCGTCTAATAGATCTCATATCTTATTCCCCTTTTGATCATCGTCCCACTAAATCTCAATCTTTATTACTCGACTTAAATCCATATTTGCTCGAAAATATCACTTTGAAACGCTCAAGGTTTGGACTATTTCTCAGGGCCATTAAAGAAATAGACATTGAAGATAATTCAGTTGCTCCTCATTAGGCTCTTTGATTGCACACTAAAAGATTGGGTTTCGGAAAGGGTTTCAAATGAAAATAATTCGTCTCGCTTCAGTGCTCGCAGCACTTTCACTGGTTTTAATGTTTCAAAACTGTGGTGACCTCAATCTTTCCAATCAATTTCTCGAAGACAATCAAAGCCTCAACCTAGAAAGCTTGAGTGATGATGATCAACTCGAAGTTCAAGCTTCTGCAACGAAGGTTTGGCGCAGAAAACTGAAGGTTAATTTTAATTCTCACCCCACCGGATACTATAATGGCACTATGCTGAAGTCTGATTTTGGTGACCACGCCCTCAATTCGAACCGCGGGGTCACAAAGACAGGCACGGGCCCCTTAACTTTATCAACACCAAGAGTTCGTATAATTAATGGCTATGGTGGAACGAGATCAGCCCGCTTTTTACTTCACAAAGATCAGTTTGGTTTTCACGATTCTGGAGCGTCCTGGGAAGTGCCCATTCCGCCTGGCAATCGCTATAAACTTAAATTTAAAATGCGCTTAAGCCCTAACTTTGCTGGCAAGGGCGGAAAAATTATTGGCTTCCGTGGAGGTTACGAGGCCACAGGCGGAAGACCCGCCACAGGCACCAATGGATTTTCAGCACGGATTAATTGGTGGAGACGCCCCAACATAGATACCCTTGTTTCTTATGTTTACCACATGAATGCCAATCAGCGAGCCCCCTACGGAGATGCCTTTTACTGGAATTGTACAGACGCCAATCGTTGCAGCGATGGAACTATTGATCTGGCGAAAATAGCTGGTAAGTGGCAAACTGTTCAACTCGTGATTAAGAACAATACTCCCGGCAAGAAAAATGGTTTTGTTAAGGCTACGGTCAACGGTGCCATACTTTCCAATCAGAAAAATTTGGAGTTCCGCACGGCGAGCTCTTTAAAAATAGACAAACTTTACGTCAATGTATTTGCCGGTGGAAACGATTCCACCTTTGCTCCGACAGAAAAAATGTATATCGACATGGATAACATTGAGGTTTTTCGCTGGGAAAACAAATAAACCCACTCCCTTTGGGAAACAATCTGTTTCCCAATCAGTTTTTTGGGCTGATTCACTGCTGAAGCACGACTTTGATCTATATTTATCGACCAATTGAATCACGGATCAATTTAAGGCTGTTATCATAGAGGTAATGACATCGAGGCGGACACAGGAAGAAATTATTCTCTTTGAGAAAATCGGCAAAAACGAAGCTGCCGCTCTCGCCGCCCTTTACGATCGCTACCAGCAAAGCCTCTACGGTCAAATCGTGTACTTCGAACTCGAAAGAGATCAGGCCGAAAATGCATTCGAAGGAATTTTTAATTATCTTTGGGAGAACCAAGAATCCATCGACTTGGTTTCGATCAGTCCCTACCGCTACTGCCTCAACCTTTTGCGCCTCATTTGCTTCAACCCCGAATTAAATCATTCGGACCTCAAAGAACTTCTTAAGGTCTACCAGGGCCTAGAGATGAAACTTCCTGGTGATGTCTTTGCCATTCAGGAAGAAATAGAAAAATCAACCAAGACTCTCGATAAGGTAGAGCCCGAGGTTTCTGCTCTTATGAAATCGATCGCATTTACCTGTCAAAGTATGGATGAGATTAGGTCAAGTATTGGAGCTACCGACCTAAATGAGATGGTTCACCGTTTTACCAAGGGCCTTAAGGCTTTTAAAGAAGACTTTAATGCCGAAGAATTCCTAGAGACCGATGGTGCCATCGACCTCGTCCTACTTTCGCTAGGAAGGGTCAAAGAGACATCAAACACACCCTCGAAGGAACAACTCGAAAATGTATCTCAAAGCGAAAACTATCAGAGCTTTCAGAAAGCCTTGGTTAATTATTTTGCCTGTGCTCCACTTGAAATGCCAAGAAAAGTCGTAAAAAAGAAGCTTCTTGAGCGAGTCTCTCCTCCGGAGCCCGAGAAAAAGGATGATAACGAACCCATCGTCGTCAAAGTCCCTATCTCGGCTGAAGAAATGGCCGCAAAAAAACAAAAAAACGAACCTACTATCGAGCATCGAACTCCGTCGGCGAAAGTCAATTCCTCTCAATCGAATCGACACAATCAAAATCCACCGACTCAAAGCGCTCAAGCCCCAGGAGTCCCTTCGGAGACGCAACCACAAAACCAAAAAACCGAGGAGAAGGCTTCTGCTATGGCCACTGATTCCGCGAATTCGAGTGAATCCCCTTCTAATGATCTATTTGCAAAGTACAAGGTGCACGTCCTTGTCGCCTTAGTTCTATTTGCTCTCCTTTTTGGCTTCTTTTTAGTGAAAACAATTGTCGCCCAGAATGAACTAAAGATCGAAAAAGTAAAAAATGGTCTCTATGTCATGGATTTAAAAAAAGAACTGGAGCCACACCGATTCATTGCCCAAGAAGGTACTGAAGTCTTAGTGCTTGGCAATCGCCTGGCGCAAAAAAGTATCAATGGTGTTTTTTTTTATAATAAACAAAAAAATCAAGCCTATTTTCAACTGAACCAAATGACCCACAAAAAAAAAGACATCTTCTACCAGCTCTGGCTTAAAGAAGAAAATCAAGCTTCTTACAAGAGCCTTCTGATCGTTGATGGTACAGAAAGTTTTAAAAATCATATCTCGAAAATTGATGTCGTACTCAAAAAACAAGAGGGCGATATTAAAGAGCTTCAACTACGGCGGCTCAATAAAAATGGAAGTGATGAGCCCCAGGGACGTATCGTTCTTCGCTATCAAAAGTCCGGATAAAATAAATTTATAAAAAAGTCGATGAGGAGTCCTTAGCGAGGCCGCATGACAAAGGGATCCATAACCAAGGCCTGCCCCTCTGCCTTTGAAGAAGGATCTACTAGAACGACAATAGGCACTCCAGCGGGGAATTCGGCAGGCATGTGTTCTTTATAAATAATACCCTTTCCGATATAGCCGACACCTTTATATTCATAGTAAACATTCATGATCCAAACTTTGACTCGCTCATTGTTTCTCATTTGGCTCGCCTCAGCGAAACCGAGAACCATTGCCTTTACCGGCTTCCAATAGCGCACGATACGATGCTCTTTACTGACAATTAAAAATACGAGGCGGAAAACTGCGATAAATATCAGAATGACTCCAAATAGAGTCGCTGCCAACCGCTCCGGAATTTGTCCCGTTCTCAGAATTGCCCCCACATTGAGGTCTCCAAAAAGAAGGACGATAGCTGGAATAAAAATAATACTGACCAAACCTGCCATTCTAAAAAAGGGCATCCACAAAGGGCGCATGAATTTATAACCCTTTTTAGAAAGATCCATTTTTCTTTTGCGAATGGGATCGAAATCCTCTCTTCGAGAGCTCAACTTCTCAGATTCAATATGGATCAGATGTCGCTTTACTTTAGCCATTCAATTCCCAAAATGAAATCAGCACCACTTTAAATGATAAGAGAATGCAGCTCATAGATGAATAAGCTTAATACAACCTAGACCTTTATCTTGCCCCGTTAATTTCCGTTTAAACTCTCAACCCGAGGATCTGCAATTCCGATAAAACTACATGGAACGCTTAGAAAACTATAGAATTCTAGTCATCGAAGATAGCCCCGAGTATCAAGCCCTGATTCAGAAATCACTGGGTTCCAAGAATCGAAACCACATGTATGTTTCCAGTCTTTTCGAAGCCAGAAAGGCTCTCGAAGAGCGCAAAGAAGAATTTGACCTTATTATTCTAGACTTAGTGCTACCCGATGGCTTCGGTTTTCAGTTTTTCTCTGAGATGAAGAATGAACTCAATATCGGTACGACACCAGTAATTATACTCACTGTTAAAGGCGAGACCTCAGACAAAGTGGTCGGACTCAGTCTCGGTGTCCACGATTACATTACAAAACCTTTCGACCTGCTTGAGCTCAATGCAAGAGTTAAAAACCGAATTGAGCTCGTAAAAGAAATCGACCAGCAAAAAAGACGGCAACAACTCGGTAACCTCGAGCTCGACTTCGATAGTATGCAAGCTCATATCGTAGGCGCTCATCCGCAAGAGACTGAGCACCTCGATTTAAGCCCCCTAGAATTTAAACTTTTGGGCTACCTCATTACTAATAAAGATCGCGTTCTCACAAGAGAAACACTTTTGAACAATATTTGGGGTTCTGGCAGGAACGTACTCGATCGAACAGTAGATTCAACCATTGCCAGTGTTCGCAAGAAGACTAAAAACTGGGATCATTCGATTCAATCAATCTATGGTGTGGGCTACAAACTCAGCATTAGTAGTAAAAAGAAAAGTGAAAATCTCAGCAATGAAGCACAAAAAGAAATTCTTTTCCAAGAAATGAGTAAGGCAAAAATATTAAAACGCTTCCACGAAGACGAAAGCCTCTTTCAATCGGTTTCTCGCCTATTTATTACTCAGGCAGATACACAAATCCAAGCGATCAAAGAAGATGTCCGAAATTCAAATTGGGACCAGGCCGCCCGCAACGTCCACCAACTTCGAGGGGCTCTTCTCAATTTCACAGAAGTCAGTAGTGAATTTTCAGAAGATATCGAGAAGCAGCTTTCTGAGGGACAGATTGAACGAGAACAGTTAGAGCTGTTTTTAAAGCACGTCAATTTTGTCAAAGACTGGCTACAGTCCCAAGTTCAAGCCGCATAAATCTTTATTTTTTGTTCTTCTCTTCTTTCTTTAACCAATTTTCAATTTGGTCACCGTTTTTCAGTCGAAAGGTCGGTAACTTTAAAGCCTCAAAATCGGCCAAAGTCTTTTTATAATCTTGGAGCATTCTACGCGCGTTGAAGATCAACCAGAGAAAAGGCCCCTCCCGATTCGTCAGAGTATATTTAATGCCAAATTCCTCTTTCGAACTAAAGAAGCTTCTCTTGAGAGCTGTAAACAGAGAGAGGTCGATCCAAATAAGAGTGTCTGTCCGTTCTTTTAAAATATCATAGACTTTGCGGTAGTGGCCTTCATAGATCCAGCGTCCTTTACCGGTCAACTCATCAATTCGCTGCCTAAACTCTTCAAGGCTTAAATGCTTGCCTCCTTCGAGCCAGAAGTATTTATCACCTTCGATATGGGGAATTGCGTATTTTCGCGCTAGTCGGTCTGCAAAATAAGTTTTTCCGATGCTGGGTAAGCCAATAATTAAAAAGCGAGAGTATCCCGGACCTCTTTCACTCATTCTCTATTCTCTTATAGACTCAATGAGCGGGGTTCGCATGGTTTCGGAATTTTTAAAACTATTAACCAGAAGAGCTCTCAGCTTGGCAATGACCTCACCTGGTTTACCACCGTTGATAGGTTGCCCGGCAAACTCAACGACCGAAAGAACCGAAATGGTTGTCCCCACCAAACCGACCTCTTTAGCCGACTGCAGTTCTTCGAGACTGATATCGGTAAAAAGAGTCTCTTTAATAAAACCGGCTGCCTTTAACTCTTCGGCCAAATCTAACATGTGAATCAAAGTGGTCCCGCGCAATATATAACTCAAATTAGGAACTTTCAGAACGCCTTCTTGATCAATGATAAAAAGGTTTTCGGTGGCGCCTTCTGCAATTTTTCCATCATCAGTCATTGAAATACTGAAATCCACTTTCTTGGCCTGAGCTTCCATCTTCATCATAACATTAGGTAAGTAATTACAACTCTTAACAATGCTAAAAGGCTTTGGCTTTAATGGAATTTCAGAACGGCAACAGGTCACTCCTTGGCGGATCCAATTTTCGGGAATTCGATTGATCGGCGTTGTAATCACATAGAGCTGACTACCAACACTATCTTTTGGATTCGGAGAAAAACTACCTGGTCCCCTCGAAACATAAAGGCGCATTATTAGTTCTTTATCTTTATGGGGTCTAACAAGTTCGGAACAGATTTCAAGTAAATCCATTCTCGTAACGGGAACCACCATCTTCACAATTTCAGCACTTCGATTCAACCTTTGCCAATGGCCTTCGAAATCAAAAAAAGCGCCGTAGCTATAGCGAAAGGCTTCAAATATCCCGTCTCCGCGATGGACCATGTGATCGTCGATGGGCAACATCATTAGATGAGGGTCACTCACAAAGCCATCGTACCAACTAGAGTACATTCCTAGATAAGGTCGGTCGCCATCTTTATGATCTGTTAATTTCTTGAGTAGAGTCTCTTCGGTCAGCCATTCTCTTGCCATAGAGTAATGCTATCAGAGGGAAAAAAAGGTTCAATTCTCTAAGAGAGAAATGCAATGAGTTAAAAAAAAGGACCACTAGAAAGTACGTCTCTTACTCAATAGTGGTCCAAGGCACAGGGTTTGGGGACAAAATGAGTGCAATCGCACTTCGTTTTGACCATATATAAAGACCTCGGGTCTCATACTGAAACATCTTGAAATATTAGAAATCATTTTCAACCAAAGTCTATGAATAGGTAGTTACAAAGACTGTTCCAGGTTTAAGACACTCTATGTGGGGTTTTTTGTATAAGAAGAAGACAATGTTCAAGGAACTGGCTAATTTTGATCGAAATCAGCCGCCGATCCCCTATTTTTATTTTTTATTCTTTTCAGAGTCATCCTCAGATTTTGGCACGAGGATGCTGTCTTTGAAGCGGACGAGCTTAATCTCTTCTCTAAAAACCGACAATCGGTCCGAGGGAGCCCTCTCAATGACGACCTTAGATACGGAGCTATCGGATGTGACCCAGTTGTTTCCGCCAATGTAGACCGCAACCTGGGAACCTGTAGGGCCGATCGCCAGGTCTCCTGCCTTCAAACGGGTTTTGACGATGACGTTGATATTTTGAAAGGTTCCAATGACTTTGGTGTATGGGTTTTCATAGAGAGTTAAAATACTGAGGGCGACCTTGCTATTCCAAACAGCGTAAGCCCGTTTGAGTAGAGCCCACTTGCCCTCAAAAATGGCCAATTTAACATAGGTGATAATCAGGCTTCTACGAACCAGCCCCGAAGAGTCCATTCCTAAGAAACTCTCGCCACCGAAACGGTAGTGAACTCCGTCATAGGACGTCACTTGATCGATAAAGGTTTTGGTAAATTCATTGGGATCGGGGGCTCGGAACTCTTGGGAATTAATAAAGAAGATCAATCCAACCCAAAGAACAATAACTACGGCCTTTCCAGCCATTTCGCGCATTACGAGTACGCTACTCACTATGAAAGCCAAGGAGGTAATATGAGTGAGTGCCCGATAGGTTTCATTATTAATTGGGTTAATCAGAGTACCAACAAGTCCCAATAAACAGGCGAAGAAAAAGACCCACGCAAATATTTTCCCCCAACCAGAAGGAGGCTTTTGCTGCCGCAACTCTTCATCGATATTGGGATTAAATCTAATATCTGACATCAAACACCCTGCTTATAGATAGTTTGATTATACCCAATGCGCCAAGTATTTAAAGGATTTAGCGATTTATTGGGTCGTTTCTGAGCCGGACTGAGGTCTTGATCCATTCAGGGGAGTACGGTTAGCATCCTTATTACCGAGAGTCCCCAAAATATCTGGAAGCTCCATTCCCGCTTGCTCTGCTAGTTCATGCATTGCCGGCAATGAACCAATAAGAGACCGCAAAAAGGAAGAGGTACTAGAATTTCCATTTCCACTCGCTCCATCCCAAACCGTAATTTTGTCGATTTTGAGATTTTGAATGGCTTTGACTTGCTCAGCAATTAACTCAGGTAACTGTTCGACCATGAGGAAGGTTGGCGCTAACTGCTTATCATCACCACAGGCCTGAACGAGACTTTGGTAACCTTGGGCTTTCGAATTTAGGACCTTGAGAATACCATCGGCTTCAGCCTGGTAGCGAGCTAAGGTGGCATCCGCTTCACCTCGAGCAATCCGACGAATTTCTTCGGCTTTGGCTTCTGCTTCTACTTCGATCTTGCGCTTATCGACTTCTTTTTGTGCCAACTCTACTTTTTCTAGGCGGGCAATCTCGGCCAATTTTTCGGCTTCTAATACGGCTCTTTCCGCTTGGGCCTTAGCCGTTTCACCGAGCTTCATGGCGTTGGCTTCTTTAACGTGAAGTTGGGCATTGTAGTCGGCGATTTGCGCTTTTGACTGGTTCTCCCCTTCGACGGCCTTAGCCTCTAAGTTTGCAACTTGAACCCGCTGATTCGATTCAGCCAGTTTTCGCCCTTCAATGGTTTTTGCTTGTTCGGCAGCAGATGCGACATCTTGTTCTCTTTGCGACTCGGCCTCACTAGAGATCCCTTCGGCTTCATACTTTGCAAGAGCAATCCTTTGATCCCGACTGGCTTTCTTCTGCCCCATCATACTCTCGGCCATTTGTTCGGCAACGGAGACTTCTTTTTGCTTATTGGCAGCAGCCTCACCGATGGCCCCTTCTTTTTCTTGCTCGGCCACTTCAACTTTAGCGCGGTTGATAGCTTCGGCGGCGGCCCGCTTTCCGATCGCTTCGATGTATCCCGACTCGTCCGTGATATCTCGAATGTTCACGTTGATCACTTCGAGACCAATTTTATTTAATTCGATACCAACGTTATTGTTAACCAACTCAAGAAACTTCTCGCGATCTTGGTTGATTTCTTCAATAGACAAAGTGGCGATCACTAAACGGAGCTGACCGAGAATAATGTCTCGAGCTTGATCACTCAACGCCACTTCATCCAAAGAAAGAAGCCTTTCGGCGGCGTTTTGCATAATATCTGGCTGGGTAGAGATACCAATTGTAAATGTCGAGGGAACATTCACCCGAATATTCTTCTTTGAAAGAGCCCCATTCAACTCAATATCAATCGTGATTGGCTCGAGGCTTAAGTAAGAATAATCCTGAATGAGTGGAACAACAAGAGCACCACCACCATGATAACATTTGGCCGCTCTTGAACCCGAAACTTTTCCGTAAATTACGAGAATTCGGTTCGATGGACATCGCTTGTACTGCTTCGTCAAAAAAATGAGAAAGAAAAGAAAAATACCGACGATAACAAATAGTAAATTGAGAGAAAAAATCACTATAACTCCTAAACTTTCGGCCTTACAACCACCGCACCATCATTGTGTATATCGATCACTTCTACTGTCGTAAAAGATGAAATTTCACCACCGTTCGAAGACGCTTTTAAAATCCTTTTGCTTCCAGAAACACTGACCTCAACTTGCCCCTGACCCATGCCCTTGGCAGGGATTTTCAGATAGACCGTGCCTATTTGCCCGACACTGGTTCGCACATCGTAAATGCTACTGCCCGACAGTTTTTTGAGTTGGAAACTGAGGTAGGCCGAGAGAAGCATGGCAAAAACACCGAAGGCCATGGAAGCGAGAAAGCTACTGAAACCGGTCAATCCCCATTCGATTCGGCAGGCCAACCCCATCCAACCGAAGCCCATTAGAAAGGCAAAAATCGACTGAATCGAAAAAAGCTTAAAAGCCGCAGTACTATCAACATGACTGGCGTCATTGGCATCGATCGCTTCAGCACCGGTCATATCGACATCAACATCGATTCCATCGAAGGCACCACCATCGGCTTCGACACCGGCGGCTTCACTACCCGCTCCGCTAACGATCATTAATACGAGCTGAACAATAAATAGAAGGCTTCCTGCGAGAGCAACAAAAAGATAATATGGCTCTTGTTCATAGGCGAGAGAAAAAGGTCCCACTAATACTTCCTTATTAAACACATCCTTGGTTTAACGAACACTTAATCCTACCCAGACTCAAAGGCCTGTCAAAGGTAATTCATGACTCATTTAGTCTGTGATCAGTTGTAAATAGAATTTATTTGAGAATTCATTTGGCCTTTATCGGCGAATAACTAGAGTTGACTCGACAAGTCCCTAGAGGCACTTGAAAACTATCCAGAGAATCACGGTACTCTTTAGAAAAAAGACAAACCACTGTACTACCCATGTGAAAAATCCCGAGTTCATCACCAGCCTTTAATTCAATACCAGGTTCATAGCTCTTTTCGCGAGCTCTGCGCATGGAACTTGGCTGATTGGTGAGCCAATTATTATCAGGGATCAAACTCATTTTGCCGACATTTGTAGCACCAACCATCACAACCATGACAGGCCCCGTGGCCGTCTGAATGCCAATAACTAATCGCTCGTTCTCAATAAACAACTGAGGAAAACTCTCAACGTAGGTTTGGTTAACGGGCCACAGCTCACCAGGAATGTGTTTGACCCAAAAAAGAGTTCCGTCTACTGGACAGTGCACCCGGTGGTAATCTTTCGGGCTCAAATAGGTGGTCGCAAAATACCCACCCTCAAACTTTTCACTAAGTTGGGTCTGACGAATAAATTCAACCAATGAATACTGTCTTCCCTTAAATTGATCGAGTTTTCCGTCTTGAATCGGACCGCCACTGATAATTTTTCCATCAGCAGGATGGACCGGCGCCGTCCCGAGAGGGCGAACGCCTGGCTTCAGGCGACGAATAAACAAATCGCCAATACTTTTATATTCAGCGAGGGGTTTTTCAGCCTCATCCATATCGATGCCCGTAAACTCTACAAAGGCCTTTAGAGATAATGAGGCCAGTGGGCCTGGTAGCTCTTTATCTGTAAATGCACCTACCTTGCGTGAAAGTAGATTTTTCGGGATAGCTGGCAGTATTGTTTTTAATAATTTGTTTTTCATAGAAACCACTTATATTAGTACTCATTTATTGTAGAATGACAATATCTATGAAAATCGTCGCACTAGACCATGGTATTAAAGGGCCCTTCTGGAATGAGTAAACAGATTAAAGATCTCGAAGTACGACTCAATGAAGATTTAGAGGAAAAGCTCGCCTATATGGTGCCCGATTTTTCGAGCTACCGTATATTGAAAAAGTCCATAGATGCGCGAAAATCCCGAAAGCCCCATTTTATCTATAGCCTTGAAGTTTACGGCCCCGGGGAAACTCCCGTCGAAGAAGACCTCACTCCTGAACGAATTAAATACCAAGGAGAACCCGTACTGATCGTCGGAGCGGGTCCCGCAGGATTATTTGCGGCAATTCGTCTGATCGAACGTGGTATCCCCTGTGTCCTTCTTGAAAGAGGATCTCCCGCTGAAAAAAGAATTCTTAAAATCGCTAAATTCTGGAGAAATGGTGACCTCGATCCCGACGACAATGTCTGCTTTGGCGAGGGTGGTGCCGGTCTCTTTTCTGACGGAAAACTAATTACTCGAATTAAGAGCCCCCATATCCCCTATGTCATGGACCGCTTTGTCCGCTTTGGTGCTCCAGAAGAAATCAAATACTTGGCCAATCCCCATGTGGGTTCCGATCGAATTCGTCGACTCATCCCCAAGATGAGGAAGTACCTTTTAGAAAATGGCTGCACCATTCACTTCAATAAGAAGGTGACGTCCCTTCTCTTAAAAAACAACGAAATCGAAGGACTCGAATGTGCCGACGGCACGCAGTTTCACAGTCCCCATGTCGTATTAGCGACAGGCCACTCAGAGAATCATCTCTTCCACGAGTTGATCGAAAAAAATGTCCGCGTCGAAGGTAAATCCTTTGCCTTGGGCCTCAGGGTTGAGCACCCCCAGGATGTGATTAACAAAATCCAGTACCGTGACTCCTATGACCATCCCAAACTTGGAGCGGCCAATTATCGATTAGCCTATAACGATCGAGAAACGGGCCTCGGTGTGTTTAGCTTTTGTATGTGCCCTGGTGGTTATGTTTTGTCTGCAGGAACAGAAGCCAGTGGGGTCGTTTGCAATGGTATGAGTAACTACA
Source organism: Bdellovibrionia bacterium (assembly GCA_030427805.1). Classification (GTDB taxonomy): domain Bacteria; phylum Bdellovibrionota; class Bdellovibrionia; order Bdellovibrionales; family JAGQZY01; genus JAUHWN01. The sequence goes on along the minus strand of JAUICP010000005.1, from coordinate 126,886 downwards.
ACCGGAACTCACCTTTTGCCAACTCAGCCATCGTTATCAGTATCGATCACGATCAGCATTTTGCAGGTGACCTTCTCGGTGGCCTTAAATTCAGGGAGCAGCTTGAAAAAAATGCTCTGCAGATGGTTAAAAATAAAGGGGGCAAAAAAGAAATCCCGGCGCAAGCCTTGATCGATTTTTTAACCGGTAAGTCGCGTGGCGCTCTCCCGTCTTCGAGCCTCAGTGGAATTATCCCCGTCAGGCTCGATCAACTCTTACCAGAAGGTCTGACTCTGCAAATGCGTGAGGCCCTCGAAAGTTTTCACAGTAAAATGCATGGCTTTATTCACTCAAAAGCACAACTCCATGGAGTGGAATCACGAACCTCGTGCCCAATTCGGATTACTCGTGACAAAGAATCCCTAGAATCCCTCAGTCATCGGGGGCTCTACCCAACTGGAGAAGGAGCTGGTTATGCCGGTGGAATTACAAGTGCAGCTTGTGATGGAATTCGCGTTGCTGAAGCCATAGTTCAAAAGGTCAGCTCCCAGAGCCTGTCAAAAGAGCAATGAGTAGAAATTTCTAGCTCGAAGCAAAGAGAGAACCTTCATTTTGGGATTTCTGGAACAAGGTATCGCCAAGAAATAAAACATAGACCGACATCATTGTGACTCCAAAAAAGAAGAGCCCCATTACAAAAATAATCCCCGTGTGCAGGCCGATCCCCAGAATTATACAAACCAAGCGCCACTTTTTAAACCAAACTAAAACTGGAAAGTATATTTCGAAGAGAATCGTAAAATGAGTCATACTCGCCAGTAGAACTGGGAATGACTTAAGAAAACTCCAATTGGCCACCACGAGCTGCTCATTACCCAGCACCAACCAAAGTGCTTCTCCGGTCCACCAATCATTACCCCTTAATTTTTCCCAGCCCGTATAGGCGTAGATAATACAAATCTGAATCTGGATAAGGCGGTAAGCCATTGTGGTGAGCCAGTCTCCTCCGGCCCCCTTGCGCTTAAGCCGCGGAATGAGATTGCGCACAGAGTAGTAGCGACTATTATCGGCCAGCGCGAGAAAGAAAAGCCAGTAACAAGAAACAATTTCAGCCCCATAAACGATGGCGTAGTTTCTCTGCAAAAAAGCCACGTGAAAAAATAGGGCGACGATCGCAAAAAAACGACCAAATAATCCCAGAGTCAGCATGAGCAAACTGATCATTAAAAAGGTATGAAAGAGTTCCACCTGGGCAAAGTTCTCAGGAAAAAAGGCGAAAGGCGGTTTGTAGAATGGCGGCAGAATATCTAGTGACATCGAGTAGGGAACGACAGCCTCGTCCCCAAAAAGAAATTTAAGGTCAAAATGACGAATGCTGTATAAAATAAAAAGGTTTCCACCAATAAGAATTCTAAATATTGAAAGAGCTTTTAACGAAACTGGCCCCGTCCAAAAACGGTCTAAATAGCGAAAGAAATCAGAAAACTGCCCCAGGACTGCTGCAATCATTCTTCATCCTCCGTCTTGAAATCCCCCTCGTCGAGAAAACGGTACTGGGTCTTCCCCTCTTCGCTCGCCTTGGGAGCTTCGAGATCACATTGAAAGTTGAGTTCGTGAATCATCTTTCTTTCTAAATCTTCGTAAACAATTTTTTCTTCAAAGCTCTCAATACGTGGGATTTTGTAGGTGAAAAACTCAAAATGTATATTTTCTGACTCAGGATGAATTCGGCAAAAATAGGGCGCAAAAAAGTTTTCGATTCGTTCGCGATTAAAACCGTGGTGTCTAAGAGTGTAGAGTCTGCGAATATAGGAGGACGAATAAAAAAGCCCGCCCTTCTTCTTGGGAAAGATTCTCTCTTGAATCATGTCTACCGATTGTGTCGAATCTTCATTCTGCACTTCTTTATTGAGTTGGTATTCCATATAAAGTGCTGGCATGGGGCCCGGCGAAAAAAAGCGCCAATGGGTATTAAAACCGAATAGATTTAAATAGGGTAAAATAAGGTTTTGCGCCACTCGGGTTTGAATGGCCTTTTCATTAGGTACCAGCACCACTGCTGTTAAATGAAAAATAAGAAAACTATAAAAAAGTACTTTGAGTGCAACTCTAATAAACCACCTCAGTCTGATGGATTATCTTTATCGTCCCCTAATCCTAAGAATTGATCAAGCTCTTCGTCACTGGTTTCTTCTTCATCTTCAGTCGAAATTTCTGGGTCGGCATCGGTATCGCTATCGGCAAAAAGGGCCTCTTCGATGCTGACAACTGACAGCTCTTCACTTTCATCGTCAGGCAATAATTGCTTTTCTTGAAAGGACTCTTCTGAGAGAGCCTGGATTTCATCGGTGAAGTTAGCTTCCCGTTCGACCTCAAGGCCCGAGGTCTCACCGGACTCTTCTTCAGAAAGAGACTCCGAAGTCATTGGCACAGCTTCAACCCCATCAATATTGAGGACCGGATCTTGGATTTCAGTTTCAGCACTTTCTTGGGCTTCTTTTTCTGCTTGGATCTCAGCAAGTTTTTCTTCGTATCGCTGCAACCACTTCATATCCTTATCCTCGACCAATTCCCCGAGATCGATTGCTTCCCTGAGGTTAGCGGCACGATCGCGATCTCTTTTATCTCTTTGACGACGCTTTTCTTCTTCAAAAAACTCAGTCGATGTATCAATTGAGTTAATCTGGTCGACAATTTTCTCAAGCTCTTCTTGTCCTTCAGAGTAAGTTGAAGCCGCTTCCTCAGCCAAATGATCTGTAATATCTGAAAGGACTTCTTCGTCTTCCTCATCGCCGATTCCATCGGGAAGCAATTCTTCAATTTCTGCAAGACTGGGCAGTTCCTTGAGGTTTCTCAAGCCGAAAATATCGAGAAACTTTCGACTGGTTCCATACTGCATTGGCTTTCCTGGAAGCTCAGACTTTCCACAAAAGCAAACCAGGCCCTTTTCCATGAGGGCGCGAACCAGGTGACCAGACTCCACTCCCCGAATTTGATCCACTTCGGATTTAATAATCGGTTGCTTATAGGCAATAATAGCCATGACCTCGAGAGCTGGACCCGAAAGTCGGAACGGCCTTACTTTATTGAGGCGCTTTAAAAAGTTAGCATTGTCAATTTTAGTGCGAAGTTGATAGCCACCAGATACTTCTTCTAGCGTCACTCCCCGAGTCACGTCAGCGTAAACACCCATGAGATCTTCGACTGCCGAGCGAATTTGCTTCTTCTTGATATTAGTTCCAACAAAAACCTGGGCCATACTATTTATTGAAAGCGGTTTATCCGTTGCAAACAACAGACTCTCAATAATTGAGACCAATTGTTCCTGGTCGACGAAAATTTCTTCTTCTTTCTCGTCTTCGATAATTTCTTTATCGGTCACTTGAAATTCAATTTGCTCAAGAACTGATTCAGGATCTTTTTGCTCAAGTTCTCTGGCCTCTAAGACTTCAAGATCGTCCGCAGTTGCTTCCAACTCTTCTTCTGCCATGACAGGATCAGTCTCAGGATTTTCAATTTCATCATTACCCATGGCTACAACAGTTTCTTCCGCCTCTTGCCCATCATTAGATTGATCTTTTGGAAATTGATTTTCACTCACAGCTTTCTCCTTAAGCCATTATCTCTGGTTCGCGACCAGGCCCACTTGATTCACTATCGTCATTTCGATCTTCAGTATCATTGCGATCTATCTCAGCTTCGGCTTCTTCGATATCTTCATCCGAAGCCATTCCTAAATCCATAGCCTCGGTTTCACCTTCAGGGAAATCCAATTCTGACTCGATCTCTGCTTGCTCAAAAATTTCAGCGGCGAGATCTTCCGATTGAATGTTGTCGTACTCTTCAACATTACTAATAGCATCGTCATCGATGGTCTTTTTGGCCGTAATGTGAATGTCTTCGAAGTTCTCACTCTGGAAAACACTCAAGAAACCCATTTTTGCCAACTCTAGAACAGAGAGAAAAGTAATCAGCAATTGATAACGCTGTTGCGGGGCTTCTTTAGCGGTAATTAATTTTGATAGCCCGAGCTTAACTCCCGCCACTAATGAACTTTTAATTTCCATAATTCGCGAAGCGATTGACTGAGTATTCTCTCCCACTTCGTGAACATTCTTTTGCACCTTATTGAGCACTCGTTTGTAACTTGCAATCAGGGCAAATAAACCGCCCTCTTCAACAATAATTTCACCTTCGTCTTCGTCAGGAAGGTGAATTTCTTTTTCACCGCGAGCCCAAAAATCTCGGCGCATCAGCGGGCGATCATAAAGTTTTTTCGCCGCCTCTTGGAACATTTGGTATTCGAGAAGTTTTTGCACGAGTTCTTTGCGTGGATCTTCTTGCTCGATCTCTTCACCATCTTCATCGTAATTGGGAAGAAGCATTCGCGATTTAATATGAATCAGCGTCGCGGCCATGGCGACAAAGTCACCGGCGACTTCGAGATCCAGTTCTTTCATTCGCTTGATATACTCGAGGTACTGCTTGGTAATCTCATGGACGTTAATATCCATGATATCCATTTCTTCTTTTCGGATCAGATAGAGCAGGAGAGCCAAAGGCCCTTCAAATTGATGCAGGTGTACATGGATGCTCAAGTCTTCTCTCTCCTCTTTAACTAAAAACCGGTCTTATCCTTGACCCTTTTTAAGGTTTGACTCGCTTCCTCTCGAGCTTTTTGACACCCTTTGGCTAGAATTGAATCAAGCCTCTCCCTATCTTTCAACAATTCTTTTTTCTTTTCACGGGCAGAACCCATAAATTGATTTAGGTTGTCATAAAGGCGGCCTTTACAGTCTCCACAACCAATTCCTGCCGTGGTGCATCCTTCGCGAACCCACTTGCGATCCTCTTCTGTGGAGAAGAGCTGGTGAAACTTAAAGACCGGGCAGACATCGGGATTTCCGGTATCTTCCCTACGAACCCTTTGCGGATCTGTGACCATTTTATTGACCGACTTTTTCAATTCTTTTTCTTCTTGGAGAAGATAAAAAACATTGTTGTAGGAATTGGACATCTTGCGCCCGTCAGTGCCGCTGAGCAGAGGAATTTCCGTAAGAAGTGGTTTTGGTTCGGGAAGCTTCACCTTGTACAAATGGTTCATTCGGCGAATAATCTCTCGAGACAGCTCCAGGTGAGCCACCTGATCTTGTCCGACCGGTACACCTTCACCGCGATAAACTGCGATGTCAGCCGCCTGTAAAACCGGATATGAAAGTCGACCGAGGTTGTGGGTGTCACTGGCCTTTGCCTCTTCTTCGGCATCTTTCCAGGTAGGCACCCTCTCAAGCCAACCCAAGGGCGTGATCATGGCAAAATACATAAAGAGCTCTATGTGCTCTGGCACTTGAGATTGAATAAAAATTGTCGATTTCTCGGGATCTAAACCCCAGGCCAACCATTCGGCCACGTTGTCATAGGCGAGCTCTCGGAGTTCTTTTGAACTCTTGTAAGACGTGGTCATCGCATGCCAATCCATTGCACCAAAAAAACACTGGTACTGATCTTGAAGATGCACCCAGTTTTTTAAAGCCCCAAAATAATGACCGATATGAAGGCGCCCCGTTGAACGCATCCCAGCCATCACTCGACGAATCGGCTTTTCTTGTTTTGCAGTATCTTCAGACATTTTATGGCCTCGCTCGGAAGGTCTTCATCGATTCCCCCCAGAACTTTCAGTCTTAACGAATTTGCTGTTCGGTGTAAAGCCTCTGCAACAGCCTTCTTGCAAAATCATTCATTTCAAATGATTCTTTTTTTAATCCATGGGCTATTTATTTTTTACACTGACTTTTTTTTATGCAATCGCCGGATTAGCTGCCTATTCCAATAGCAATTCAATCCTCCTAGGAAACCAGGCTGCCGGCATGGGTGGCGCCTCCGTGGCCTTGGTTGAAGACACCACCGCCCTCTCCTATTACAATCCAGCCGGAATCGCTCTCATTAATGGTCGTGAATTCTCTGCAACCCTAACTCTTTATAATAAATACGAAACCGAATTTGGAGAGAGCCAAAGTCTCTTGCAAGAAAGTTTGCGGCTGAATCGAGGTTTTTTTCAATCCATACCTGCGGCTTCGAGCAGTGTGGTTTCCTATGGTAGTTTTTCTTTAGGTCTTTCTATATTGGTCAATGACTACAACTTTTTTTCTGGAGAAATACTTTCCACTGATGATCAGTCCCACTACCTGAAACTCAATGATGAAAGCCTTTGGTTTGGTGGAAATTTTGCGCTCAATTTAGATGGAGATCAGGCCCTTGGCTTGTCTATCTATTACACAGCTCGAAGTTACCTGCTCTCACTCACCGATGAAAACTTTAAAGGCGGGACCTCTGTTGATTTAAGAACCGAAGAAAAGAGTCTTACAAATAACTCTCTCGTGTATATCTTGGGTTATCTTTTGCAATTGAATAATAACTGGAGTTTCGGTCTCAGTTATCGGTTTCCTTCCATTGAAATTAGTGGCAAGGGAGATTTCTACCAGTCAAAGACTGAATCTTCTCCCTTTGATCGAAATGTAACTCGGCTCAATGATATTAAGTCCGAAACTAAAATACCCGGGTTGTATCGTTTGGGACTCGCCTATCAAAAGGAAGGGACGCGTTTTACTCTCGATATGACCTATTCGGAACCCCTGCAATATTTCGATATGGAAAGTCATTTGGGACGCGAACTGATCCGCCATAATGGCACCTGGAATATCTCAACGGGGTTTGAAGTTAAGTTGCGCCGCTGGCTCAAGTGGCGCTTTGGCCTTTTTAGTAACTTTTCGAGTATGAAAGAACCTCAAGTTTCATTGGCGGTTCGACAACCTCCAAAAACCCATATGTGGGGTTTTTCGAGCAATCTCGGTTTGCTGTCTAGCGATAAAATGACTTGGAGTCTCGGTGGCTATTATTCTGGTGGGAGGGGCCAAAGTGTTCACCTCATTGGAGATTCCTGGCGCTTGTTGCCCATTGACGAGAAAATATTCAGCCTTTCACTGGGCTCCAGTTACAGTTTTTGAATTGATTTTTACGCGCCAAGAAGCCAGTATATGAAGCCTTAAAAAGGAGAGAAGAATGTCTGAAATACGTCCAGCGATCACGCAATTATCTGAAGATGAAGTGGCCTTTCGCGATGCCATTAGAGAGTTTGCTGAAAGCGAGATTCTGCCCAAACGATTAGAGATGGATCAGAAAAGTGAAATGGACAGAGACCTGCTTAAAAAACTCTTTGAAATGGGTCTTATGGGAATCGAAACTCCTGAAAATTTTGGTGGAACTGCCGCTAGTTTTACAACGGCTTGTATCGCGGTTGAAGAGTTAGCTCGAATCGACGGCTCTGTCAGTGTTGCCTGTGATGTGCAAAATACCCTGGTAACTAATGCTCTACTTCGATGGGCCACCGATGCACAAAAAGAAAAGTATTTACCAAAGATGGCTACGGAATGGGTTGGAGCTTACGCCCTCTCGGAAAGTTCAAGTGGATCTGACGCCTTTGCCTTGCGCCTCAAAGCTGAGGACAAAGGGGATAAGTATGTTCTCAATGGTCACAAACTTTGGATTACAAACGCCGAGTACGCCGATATCTTCATTGTTTTTGCTAACCTCAACCCAGATGCTGGCTACAAGGGAATCACTGCCTTCCTCGTTGAAAAAGATTTTCCAGGATTCAGTGTCGGTAAAAAAGAAGACAAACTCGGTATTCGAGCCAGCTCTACTTGTGAAATCCTTTTTGAAAACTGCGAAGTTCCTAAGGAGAATGTACTTGGTGAAGTGGGTAAAGGTTATAAAATTGCCATTGAAACCCTTAACGAGGGACGGATCGGTATTGGCGCGCAAATGTTGGGTATTGCCCAAGGTGCCTACGAAGCCACTCTCGAGTACATCAAAGGCCGTGAGCAATTTGGGAAATCCATTGCCCAGTTTCAAGGGGTACAGTTTCAATTGGCAGAAATGCGCCTGAGCCTCGAAGCTTCGCGACTTATGGTTTACAATGCCGCTCGCTTAAAAGATGCCGGCCTCGATTTTATCGAAGAAGCCGCCATGGCAAAACTTTACGCCTCAAGGGCCGCCGAAAAAATCACTTCAATGACCATCGACCTTTTCGGTGGAAACGGTTTCACTAAAGAATATCCGGCTGAAAAATTCTGGCGCGATGCTAAGATCGGCCAAATCTATGAAGGCACATCAAACATGCAGCTTCAAACCATCGCCAAGATGGAACTGGCCAAGTAAAGCCTTCTCTAAATACTTCTACCAAAGCCCACCCTACACCGGTGGGCTTTTTTATTTCAAAAACTTAAATTTTTGGCTTTCTCTTTTTTATTGATCTGACGGCCCCTATTTTTTTCGAGTTCCGCAATCTCTTAGGCTCTTGATTTTCAATCTCTTACAAAATCCTCACCGACGGGAGTCCCCAGGGATCACTTTTTCTCAAATAGTCCTCGGCGCTTGGCCGCTTTAATTCAAAAGTAAGTTATTCTCAAATAAAGAAAGACAACAGGGCCTGCGGAACTCGAAAAAGTAACCCCCGGTAACTCCCGTCGATGAGGGTAAGAGATTGAAAATCAAGAGCCTAAGAGATGAGGACTTGTTTGAGAAAAAAATAGGGGCCGTCAGATCAATAAAAAAGGGCTAAAGCTAAAAAGAGTTTTTGTAAGAGAAAAGCCCATTGGGTGAATGGGCTTTGGGATTTGATTTTATAAGAAGTTAGACTGGCAAGTGCGCGCAGGTGCTGGAAGAAGATTGCCTGGGCTCTGTCCTTGGCCCATGCGCTCTCGGGCCTGTCGCCAAAGATTTCTGGCACCAGAGGTAACTCGACTCGCTCCTTCCGAAAAACTATTCGAAAATCCTTCGGCAACAACAGGTACATTATCGCCAAGGAATTGACCGGTTTCTCTAACACCGACTGCCGTCAATCCAACGGCTTGAACACCGAGACCGAGAACCCTCCCAGGAAGACGAAATCCCTCGGCTAAGGCTCTCCCCATGGCTCCTTCAACACGCTCGGCAAGATCATCGGCGTCCCCTGAGTAACCAACCTTCTCGATAATTTCTGCCATCACACTTTGCACGATAACTCGCGTATCGCCGTCGGGATCTAAAGACACCGCATTGATGATGACATCAGATCCAAGAACGGGAAGACTTGCCAATTGATTTCTTTTTACAGGGTCAGTTAACACCCGAGCTAAACCCGAGAAATACTGATCAACAGGGACTTTCTCGCCAATTGCTGCCACTCCTTCAAGGCTGGCTTTTATGACATCATCGACGCGATCGCCGAGTCCCAGTCGATTCATCTCAACAATTGAAACCAAGACATCGTCAACCATCGCAGGATTCGTTTCTAAGGCAAAATCAATATCTTCAGCAGAGTCCAACTCTCCAACCAGTTCCGCAACTTGACCTGCGCTCTCCGCTCCAAAAATTCTTCCTAGGGATCCAAAACTCATACCACTTCGTCGGTTCATCAAGTATTCACGCATGGCAATACGCTCAGCACGCGGACGATTATAAGCATATTTCCCATTGGGTTGGAGGTAGTTTGCCGCGAAATAGTCAAGGGCGTGTGATTTTCTAAAAGCCGGGGTCCCTTCCGATGTATAAACACCATCCTCGCTGGCACTGAGCTCTAGAGTTGCCACCGTTTCTTCGGCCTCTGCATCTGCTACACTTGATTGAAGACGAAGTCCCCTTTGCAGTACATTTGCAATTTGTAATTGAATACCATTGTACTCATCAACCAGCTCTTGAGAATAAATCAATCCATTAAACTTTACTTCACCAACTGGCTTACGGGCATTCGACCCCGCTTTTACTACTTTGTTTAAATCCCCATAGGACATTTCAATGGACGAGTTAAGTACGTTGATGTGAAAACCAGTAATTTCATGATCTTTCAATTCAGAGACGATCATTAACAGAACCTGAACCACTAAAGTCTCTAGCTTTTCACCGGAACCCACATTCTGCAGCTTAAAATCTTCGGCTAAATCGAGCATCATTTTTAGATTACTGAGCAACATTCGCCCTTGCTTTTGTCTCTTCCCATAATGAACGTTGGGGCTTTCGAGCTGCTCCAGACGTCGTCTCAACTCATCTCGTTTCTCTTCCGTTAACGTTCCACCCGCTAATGATAGGCGCCTTAATTGTGGATGCCCCATGATCTGCGAAGCAAACTCTTCTTCTTGGGCCTGTAGACCGACAAGGGGGAAAATAATCAACGAAATGAAAATAATAACAAACCGAACCACGCTACTCTTCCTTTTTTAATGGAAACTAGCAGAGCGAATTCTGTGCCCTTCTCAGAAGCCAGACAGTGTAGATTATCTATATAGAGTGACAAAAAAGCGCTGAAATAGCGCGAAATTCAACGGCCGAGTAAGCTGAGTTCGCAAAGTCCAATGGCCCTGTTCTGCGGAACCACCGAAAGTTGGTTCGCTCGATCGGATCCATGACTTTGCTTGGCCTCACTCAGAAGGGGGTCGGAGGCCAAAAGAAGGCGAAAATCCAGCTTCTGTTCTTCACTCAACATATAGGCGAGACCCAAGGGGCGACCATTGGATTTTTGAATGAATAATTGATCGCCATCAAAGTAGAGTTTCGCTCGGGACCTGGAGAAAACAGAGAAGAGACGCTTCAAAAGTGATTGCGAGCTTTTAACCTTAATCCCTTTGATGAGTCCCAAAGCATGACTCTCAAAGAAAACAAAGGAGTTTGTCTTGAGAAGCTCTTGAATCAGCTCAACACTTTTTTCGCTAACGGGCACTTCTTTAAAATTTTGCGGTCGAAAATAGGACTGCCATAGTTTAGCAAACTGGTGCTTCTGTAGGGCTTCTGCTGCATTTCCCATAATTGAAGCCGACGATTCCGAACCCAAATATTGGAGCGCAAATCCTTCTCTAACACTACGGCGAATCGATCGCGGCACGGCTTCTCCAGTAAGACTTTCGTATTCTGCAAAAAAGACCTGTAGGTATTTTTTAGCGATCTTCCGCTTTTTAAACCAATTTTTTGTCGAAGTCGTTATCCCCTGCCCCATATACCACTCATAGTAGGCCTTTGGCGTCGGAATATCTGGATCTTCATAGGTCCGCTGATAAATAAGACAAGGCTGGGTCGTTTCTTTTAAACTCTCATAATGATGTTTTTCACCCTTCGCCAGTCCGATAAAAGGGTCTATCATGATGTCAGCAATATCGCGAAAGGCCATACGGTTGATTTCGCCAGTGTCTTGGTCAACGAATACAACGAGGTTCTGAGTGTGCCCCTCAAGATAAATCCCTTTTTCAAATTGTAAATATGCATTCATTTTCGCTAAATGGGGAATGTACTCTTCGAGGACCCATTGATCCAGATCCCAACCTCTTTCGGCAAAAAACTCTTTGCGAAGAATTCCATGGACCGGAAGCATCACCTCATTACTTTGCCCCATAGCGCTCTGAAATTTCGTTTCTAAAGATCGTACTGAATACGAATGCCTGACATTATCGTCTTTGTAGGCTACCGAGAATCGTTCGGGAAAGTAATCAACTCCTGAGCCAGAAGCTCCTTCCATAAGACTTTCTATAACGTCATTAACTCTCACAGCGAGCTGCCCATGGTAGGCCGTATTTTTTTGCTGACTGCCCCACTTGGTTTGAATTTTCAAAAATGTCATCGGCCGCTGACACCCATCACACCAAGAGAGAAATGAACTTTTCCCCTGTAGGCGGAGGGCCTTTTGCTCACTAAAAACCAGGGCACCTGGGTTAGCGTCTTTAATAAGATTCATTTTGTCTTCTTGGTCATTTCTAACAAACAAGGGAAGACTCAGGCGGTGATCCCCCAAAACCGAAGCCCAAGGGTCCTCTCGCCATTTTTTTGAACGAACTACTGTTAACTGGTCACTCGGAATATAAATTCCGAAAAGATTCCGCTCGGCGGCCTGCTCTGGGGACAAGACCTCGCTGGTTCGTCCAAACACATTGTAGTTTTGCTCGAGATCAATATACTCGTCAAAGCCCTGAGGAGTTTGCCCAAACGTGGGCAGACAAGCCAGCAGAGTTAAAAAAAGTAAACAAGCTCGAAAAAAAACCATTACCTTCCTCTCTCTTTCAAGAACTTAAAGTGAACTTCGCACTTCAATCCACCAAAGAAAGGACTACGGTAAACCGTAGGACGACTGTAATAGGATAGAACATCGTAAAAAGGTTGATTATTTTCGCGCTTATTCAGTTCGGGTAAGCCCACCCGATTTTCAGGCTTAACTATGTTATCTAAGAAGTCTTTAAAATAATTATTATAAAAATCAGCTTGGGCCGATAAATCTAAACCGAGATTAACTCGAGAATAGTCGGGAACAGAGTAGGCAAATCGATCCCCTTCGGTATAATAAAAACGCATTTTTGCGTTGCTATAACGATTATCCCAATACTCCATCCACTCGTAAACCATCATCGGTCTATCAAGGAGCGGATCAATAACCCAATATCCGCCTTCATGGGCTTTAACCATTGTGGCCACATGAAACGACCATTTCCCCATTTTTCCAACAGCAAAGACTTTGCGAACGGAGTCGGGATCGAGGCCGGCATGCAAAGAAGCAATATGAGTGGCAAAGGCTTTCCCAAAACAGAATTGAATATTTCCGTGGGGATCATAGTGATCAACCATGTGAAGACCAGCTACGGGATGATTCTTTATAAAATTAAAAAGTGCTTGAGCGTCTTCTCGAGTCATAAAATCGGGCCGGTCCGTTTTCCCTTTCATGAACCAATCTTTAGCGAGCTCATCTAAATCTTTTTGATTCATTTCATGGACCGCTTTTTTCGAACGCCAAAAAGTTTGCTTGCGCCAATAGTAGTAAAAATGATCGGGATGATCGAAAATCTTAAGGACTTCTTCTCTGGGAAGTCTCGACCAAGCTTCACCATAGTGAATATCAATGGGCTCATACTTCCATTCAGCCAAACAAACTTGACCGGTTAACAATGCGAGAACCGCCACCAGCACGGATTTCTTTAAGAACTGTAAACACCATAAACCCATAGAATCTCCTATAAACTATGGACATGGGTTTAATACGGCGCGTCAGCGGCTTCAAGGGTTCCGTGAAGCCTTGAATATTATTCATCTTTTGAGCCAAAAACGAAAAGGAACTTTCGTTTTTTCAGCTACTTAGACCCTCTATTAAAGGTTTCTTCGGTACTCCCCACCGGCCTCAAACAGGGTTTGAGTCATCTGGTGAAGGGAACAGTATCGAGCGGCCTCCATGAGGGCAGCAAAAATATTCTCGCCCGAAAGAGCGGCTTCTTTGAGCCCTTTCAATGCCGAAGAAGCAGCCTTTTCATGCTCTTTCTGGTAAGCCAGCAAATTATTGAGTTGATAGTCCTTTTCTTCATAGGAAGCTCGGGCTAACTCGATTTTAGGAGGCTCATAGCCATCAACTTGGGTCTCAGGATTAATGAACGTATTGACCCCAACAATTGGCATATCGCCATTGTGCTTAAGGGTTTCATAATACATGGACTCTTCCTGAATTTTTCCGCGTTGATACTGGGTTTCCATGGCTCCAAGAACTCCACCGCGCTCGTTAATTCGCATAAACTCATCGAGAACGGATTCTTCAACCAAATGAGTGAGCTCTTCTAAGAAGAAAGAACCTTGGTTTGGATTTTCGTTTTTGGCCGCACCAAATTCTTTATTGATAATCATTTGAATGGCCATGGCCCTTCGAACCGACTCCTCCGTGGGAGTCGTAATCGCCTCATCGTAGGCATTAGTATGAAGAGAATTACAATTATCATTAACGGCAATTAAGGCCTGCAAGGTCGTACGAATATCATTGAAATCAATTTCTTGAGCGTGCAGTGATCGTCCCGAGGTTTGAATATGATATTTTAACTTCTGAGATCGGTCATTGGCCCCATAAAGGTCGCGCATGGCCACGGCCCAAATTCTTCGTGCCACCCGACCGATGACTGAATACTCAGGATCCAATCCATTCGAGAAGAAAAACGAGAGGTTCGGTGCGAACTCATTAATATCCATTCCACGGCTTAAATAATATTCAACAAATGTAAAAGCATTGCTCAAAGTAAATGCCAGTTGCGAAATAGGATTCGCTCCCGCTTCGGCAATATGGTAGCCAGAAATACTGACTGAATAAAAGTTTCGAACTTTATGATCGATAAAATACTGTTGAATATCCCCCATCATTTTGAGGGCAAAATCGATCGAAAAGATGCAAGTATTCTGCCCCTGATCTTCTTTTAAGATATCAGCTTGAACCGTTCCTCGAACGTTTTGCAGGGTGAACTCTTTAAGTTCAGAGAGTTCATTATCTTTGAGAGGCCGTCCCAGTTCTTTTTCTTTTTTCTCCACTTGCTGATCGAGAGCCGCATTCAGAAAAAAGGCCAGAATCATGGGCGCAGGTCCATTGATCGTCATAGAAACTGAAGTTTTTGGGTCACAAAGATCAAATCCTGCGTAAAGTTTCTTCATGTCATTGAGAGTACAGATACTAACACCACTCTCACCGACTTTACCGTAAATATCAGGGCGCTTGTCAGGATCATTTCCGTACAAGGTGACTGAATCAAAAGCCGTCGACAGGCGTTTGGCAGGTTGGTCTTTCGATAGGTAATGAAATCGTTTGTTGGTACGCTCTGGTGGTCCTTCGCCGGCAAACATCCGTGTGGGATCTTCACCGATTCTTTTTAAAGGAAAGACACCCGCCGTGTAAGGAAATTGCCCAGGAAAGTTTTCGAGTCGGAAGTAGCGATAACGATCACCCCAGTCGGCATATCTCGGCGGCTCGACCCGCTTAATTTTAGTATGACTTAATGTTTCGACAACAAGAGGCTGGCGAATTTCTTTCCCGCGGACCTCATAGACGTACTCATCTTTTTTGTAAGTGTCGATCTCTTGATCCCAATTATGAAGTCGATCTAATTCTGATTTCTCGAACTGAGCTTCAAGAGTCCCTTTTAAGGTATCTAGGTCCTGCCCAGCGTTCTTTAGGTCATCGCGAAGATTTTCGATGGCCCCAAGTTTACTGGCCTGAATCGCTTTAACTTCTGTTTTAGATTTGTAATCGCGCACTGATTTTACGATTTCGGCCAAATAATTTTGTCGAGCAGGAGGAATAATAGATTGTTGCTCAACTCCACGAATTTTATTTTTTTCCTCATCGGATAGATTGAAAAAGTCTTTCCGAGAATCCTTTCCGCTGAGTAGACCCAGCAAAGAAAAGAAGAGCTCATTGGCGCCAATATCATTAAACTGAGCGGCTTGGGTCAGAAAGACCGGAATATCTTCATCTTTTGCTTCAAAGAGCTTTCGCGATCTTTTGTACTGCTTTCTCACATCTCGTAGGGCATCGAGCGACCCCCTGTGATCGGCCTTATTGATCGCAATCAAGTCGGCGTAATCAATCATATCGATTTTTTCGAGCTGGCTTTGGGCACCAAACTCTGAAGTCATTACGTAAAGACTGAGGTCGGACACTTCTGTAATAGCTACGTTGGCCTGACCAATTCCCGAAGTTTCAGCAATAATTAAATCGAAATCCATGCCTTTTAAAAATTCGAGCATAGGAGGAAGGCTTTGAGCAATTTCACTTCCTGAACCTCGAGAGGCGACAGAACGCATAAAGCTCCCTTTTCGACTCAGTGAGTTCATGCGAATCCGATCCCCAAGGAGGGCTCCACCGGTCTTTCTCTTCGATGGGTCTACGCAAATTGTAGCGATCTTTAAGTCTTTATTGAAATTTAAAAATCGACCCATGAGTTCATCGACAAGACTCGACTTCCCAGCCCCACCCGTTCCGGTTACACCTAAAACAAGTGGAGACTCTTTACGATTTAATGCAAAGCTTTCGAGCGCTTTATTAAGTTCCGCTGGAATCTTCTCGCCACGATCTATAAAATCAAGAGCGACTCCAAGAAGTTTATGGGGCATGTCCTCTCGGCGTTCGAGCTTTTCTTTATTACTCAGGTTGAGTTCGACCTCTTGTAAATTAAAGTCACAGCCCTTAATGATGACCTCAATCATCCCTTCTAAGCCAAGTTTTCGCCCGTCTTCTGGGTGAAAAATATAGTCGATGCCGTAGGCCTCAAGATCTCGTTTTTCATCGTGAACAATGACACCGCCGCCGCCACCATAAATTTTAACGTAATCAGCACCTACCGAGCGCAATAGGTCCTTTGCATACTTAAAGTACTCAACATGACCTCCCTGGTAAGAAGAAAGACATATTCCTTGGGCTCCTTCTTGAAGAGCTGCGGTCACCACATCCATTACTGAACGATTGTGACCCAAATGGATCACTTCGGCACCGGCATCTTGAAGAAGTCTACGCATTAAATTAATACTCGCATCGTGCCCATCAAAAAGAGAGGCTGCGGTCACAATTCGAATAGGGTTCTTAGGCTGATAGCTCACTCATACTCCTCTAAAATTCTATCTCTTATTCGCCTGTAAAATTGGGAGTTCGCTTCTCGATAAAAGCTTTTGTCCCTTCTTCTCGATCTTTTGAGTTAAAAAGACGAGAAAAAACTTGGGCTTCAATTTCTAGGGCTTGATCGACTCCACAATCCATGCCCTTGTCGATTGAAGCCTTAATACCCGCAAGAGCCAGTGGTGCTCTCTTAGCAAAAGTTTGGGCCATCTTTTGGGCTTCACTCAGCAATTGTTCACGCTCAACCACTCGGCTGACAAGCCCCATGCGGTAGGCATCTTCGGCCGAATAAAAGTTTCCGCTAAATGTGAGTTCCTTCGCCAAATGGGGACCAATTCTTCGAGCCAGTCTCACCGTGCCGCCAAACCCTGGAATCAAGCCGAGAGTACACTCGGGCAATCCAAATTGAGCATTACCACTGGCAATAATGAAATCACAACTTAAAGCGAGTTCTAAGCCTCCACCGAGAGCAAACCCATTCACGGCCGCAATGACCGGAATTTTTAGCTTTTCAAAGCGACGAAAAATACTTTGCCCTTTTTGCGCAAATTCAAAGGCCGTCTTCTCATCGAGCTGGTCAATTTCTTTGATATCAGCACCGGCGACAAAAGCCTTGTCCCCTTCGCCGGTTACAATCATGGAGCGAATCGATTTATCGCCTTGAACTTTAGTGATGGCTTCATCAATTCCGTTGAGCACCTCGATATTAAGTGCGTTTAAGGCTTTGGGTCGATTGACCTTTAAAAGGGCAATACCATTTTCAATACTTAATTCTACAGCACTCATTAGGCCTTCCCTCCTTCATAGTCGTAAAAACCGCGGCCGGTTTTTCGACCGAGCCATCCCGCCTCAACATACTTAACCAAAAGAGGGCACGGTCGAT
This sequence comes from Bdellovibrionia bacterium, assembly GCA_030427805.1. Classification (GTDB taxonomy): domain Bacteria; phylum Bdellovibrionota; class Bdellovibrionia; order Bdellovibrionales; family JAGQZY01; genus JAUHWN01. Next base: position 109,598 of record JAUICP010000005.1, on the reverse strand, counting down.
ACTTTGAATCTCCAAGCCCATCATGGAGTACATTCATGATCGCTAAACAGGTATCCAAACCGATAAAATCGGCAAGAGTTAATGGTCCCATCGGCTGATTCGTGCCAAGCTTCATGGCTTGATCAATCCCCTCAACATCGGCAATTCCCTCATAAAGGGCGTAGGTCGCTTCGTTAATCATGGGCATAAGGATTCGATTGACGATAAATCCTGGCATATCGCGGCCCTCAACAAAAACTTTTCCCAACTCTTCAGCCAGAGCACGAACAGAGTTAAAAGTATCATCACTTGTTTGCAGTCCACGAATCCCTTCAACTAAGACCATAATTGGCACCGGATTCATAAAGTGCATCCCGGCCACCTTTTCGGGTCGCGAAGTAACGGCTGCAATTTTAGTAATAGAAATTGACGAAGTATTCGTACACAACAAGGCCTTTTCAGGAAGACTCTTATCGAGCTCTTTAAAAATTTTAAGCTTAAGGTCCACATTCTCTGTGGCTGCCTCGATGGCCATATCGGCATTCTTCAAGTCGCCATAGGACTCGGTACAGGTGATTCGAGAAAGAAGTGCCGTTTTTTCATCGGCTGTCATTTTTTCTTTTTTAATAAGGCGGTCACAACTTTTTGTAATTGTGGCCATCCCTCGATCGAGAGCATCTTTAGAAACATCCAACATGATCACATCGAAATTTTTCATTGCGAGGACTTGGGCAATCCCATTTCCCATTTGCCCGGCTCCAATAACGGCAACTTGTTTAATACTCATTTGACGCTCCTAGTTAGTTATCAAAACATTTAAGAGCTACTTATAACTGGAAGTGGAAAGGAGGTCAAAAATTGAAGGCCCTTTTTAGGGACTTAAGCGGCTGTTTTTTTGGAATTTTTCGCTTTTGCGGAAGTCAGGGCCGAGGCTTCACGAGCTCCCTCCCTAACTGCCGGAAATTCAATCACAAACTCCGTGTTCTTCGCCCCATCATTGTAAAAGAGGAAGCCTCCCGATTCGGCAATAATTGAAGAAGAAATACTCAAACCCAAACCAGTCCCCTTCCCTTCGGGTTTAGTAGAAAAATAAGGCGTCATGATCTTTTCTCGAATTGTCTCTGGTATGCCCTCTCCAGAGTCGGTAATGGTCAGTTGCAGTCGATCCCCTTTGACAACTCTTGATCGAACGCGGATCCAAGGCTCGTCGAAGCCTTCAATAGCATCCGCCGAGTTATTGAGAAGGTTGAGAATCACCTGTGAAATTTCAATGGGGTGACAGTTTATTAAGTACTTATCCGTATTCGATAGATCGACCTCTAGTTGAATACCTAAATTGGTAAATTTTTCTCCGCAAAGATTAACCGAGTCTTCGACAATGGCGTCCAAACTTTGCCATATCTTTTCTGAGTTGACCGATTTTCGACTAAGCTTTAGCAAGCTTTTTACAATATTTGAAATTCGATCTGTTGTGCGAATAATTTTTTCGAGCATCTCTTCAGTCTTTTGCGGACTAATCTCTTTGTCGCTATCTCGCAATCGAATGAGTTGCTGGCTGTAGCCTCTGATAACCGCGAGAGGGTTGTTGATTTCGTGGGCAATATTACCCGCCATTTCACCGATCGCTACCAGTTTCATATTTTGAGCCGAGAGAATTCTTTGTTTTTCGTACCTTTCCTCGGCCTCTTTCTTTTCGTTAAGGCTTCGGTTGTAGGCACGAATCATAAAAAACCAGGTTGACCCCAGAAAAAGGAAGCTAATAAAAAGCTCCCACAAAAAGTAATTGAGGTGACTGTTGTATTCACTCACAACTCTGTTTTTAAGACCAAAAATGTATTGAACTTCTTTTTCCATTTGTTCTTGGATCTGAGCACGGAGATCGACAAACTCAACGGAACTTAACATTTCTTGAGCTTCTAGAAGTTCACCCTCTCTCAATGTAGAGCGAATTTCTTCGACTAAGAAAATATAGTCGTTGAAGGATTTATTTCGGATATAACTTTGCTCGGCGATTTCAATTCCCCAGTGATCATAATCACTGGAAAATTCAAAGAGTTGAGCCGTTAACTCCTTAAAACTCGGGAGAAGATTATCGAGTTCTGTTGAAATTTCACCGAGAAATAGCTCTCTACTGAGCTCTCCAAAAATCTTCTCTTCAACCTTAATGGTATTTAATGAAACTTCAATGGCTGGAAAGTGAACCTTTTCAAGTGTGCGAATAAAGTGAAGGGATTGTCTCGATGTCCAAAACAGCATGACAATCAATGCGACTGTCAAAAGGACAGCTACCGAAAATGCAGCTTTCATCTTGGAAAAATTAAATCGACCCATCTCAGTCTTATCGGTAATTTAGCCCCTATTTATGTGCTCTTTACAGGACATTAACAAGCCTTGCGAAATTCTCAGAATGGGACCCAACAATGAGACAATTTAGGACTTTATCTACAGGATTTGCGATGAAACACGCCAGGTAATCTGAAACGAATGATCCGGATGACGCAATAATTGATCGTCACGGCGCTTACCATAAACAAATAATTTTGAGTCTTCGTAGTCTGTTTTAAGGGCAAAACCGAGACTCATCTCAGTGATTCGAGGCCGACTCGTTTTATTGCCGATGGTTAGACTATCAAGCCTGAGTAAACCCGATAAGTTCTTATTGATGTCGTGACTGTAATCAGCTCGTAGACTGTGCCACTGTTCATCGGCCGCACCTTGTCTGTTTTCACCAAAATATCCATCGAAGACAAATTGCCACTCAGGCCGAATCCAACCAAAGAAAAAATTTGAATGAAAAATTTTAGCATTCTCATCGACCTGGAATCCGCGAATGGGAGCACGAGTGCCCTGTGGATCGGTACTCGTCGGCTCGGTTCGGCCCGTCTGTGCTGAAAAACCAATTACAAATCCTTGGCTGTCTTTGAAGTACCAACGAGCCGTCAACCAATACTGGGAGTCGAGGTTATCGCCATTCTCTCCCTCGTGAACAGCCCACTGAGTGTAAAAACCGGCAAATTGATTTTCGAAGTAAAGCCCTAGGTCCCTTCTTGCGACGAAGGAATTTTGCAATACTAAACTCTCTGGGAACCACCACTTTTCTTCGCTGTGCAATCGCTCCATCGAAAAAGGTAATTCGATTCGTCCCAGACGAATTCTCCCCCAACTCTTCTTAAACTCGGGGTACACTTCTAGTAGATTCAATTCGTCACTATTGGAGTTTTCGTAGAAACGAGCCGTGGGCATGAGTTTCTGGCCACCGAGTTTGATTTTCCCTGAAATTGCTTCATCCTTTTCCCAATCAACATCGACAAACCAATCATCAATATCAAAATCAGATTTGCGATTCATTTCGCGATAATTAAAACTCGGATTCAGGTAGATCTGACTCACTGAAATTTTACCGATTTCTTCAGTCTGTCCTAGATGTATAAAACAGATGAAAAAAATAGAGAAAGAAAGCAAAGGCCTCATTACCCTATTGTCTGCTTTCCCCTTTGGTGGGTCCAGCCAAACTCGGCCTAGGTCAGCCAAAACTAGTCTTGAGGTTAATTGGGGGAGGACTCAAAATATACTATATGCTTAGAAAGTCATTAGTTTCAACATTATGGATGATGTTGATCTTGGCAGTGAGCGAGGTGGGAGCGGTCCCCGTTTACTTGAGTCCGCAGCACCCCATTCCAACAGGTCACTATCGTAGATCGATTCTAGAGAAAAATACAGACAAGGTGACTGTTCAACTATGGCTTCGAGTCAGAAGCCTTAAAGGGATACAGGGCTGGGTCTCTGCGCGAGATGTTCTTCCTTCAGAATTCTTCTCGCAATTCGCCCAAATTGGCAAAAATCCCAGCCTAAGAGCTCGGCCCAAATGGGATGATTTGCCCATGCGGAATGTTTTTCCCGGTACGAGAGTCCAAGTCCTCCAGCATAAAAATCAATGGGTCAAAGTTAAGCTCTTGGACGACTCAAGGCGATTTGGATGGATCGAATTTCACAATTTGATCCCAGAAGAGGAAGACATCGGCTATCTCATGCTGAAAAAATCTCTCCCACTTCGAGCCCAAGCAAACCATCGCTCTAAAGTCATCACCCACGTACCCATAAATTGGCGACTGATCCCCACTCACCTCACCAAGGACTGGATCCAAGTTCGTTTTGTGGATCGAGGCGGTCGTGTTCGTACTGGATACATCCAGAACCAAGGAGTTCTTTCGCGACTTAATTTTGCGACCGATGTTTACACACAAAGGGGAATTATTCGTGGCCTCGATGCGGACCTTGTTAAAGACACGATTTACAAAATCAAAACTGATAGCCAGTTTATTGTAAACAATGGCCAGCCTTCTTACATTTATACAAAAGCGTCTTTCTCTTCGAGCCGGGTTCAACCCCTGAAATCCTATGAACCTTTAATAAAGCTCAGCGAAAAGAGAGTTCGATGGGGAAGATCCAGCATCCGCCGAAAGGGTCAGTTTTGGTGGCCTATTCAATGGGAAGAAAAACAGCTTGAAAACCACGAGCAGAAGAACAAGCTCATCCTTAGCTCAAAGCAGCTCTTTAAGCGCAATTTATTTGATATGGCGACTTCACCAAAAATTCCACGACTTTCATTTGTTTCGGCGGGGGGAATTTATAAAACGATCGATGGCCAGCGCTGGGAGAAAGTCGATCAGTTTCACAATCAAAACCATCCCATCGCAATATCAACTTCGGGAAAAATCTTTGTCGGTCCCTATCAGAGTTCGGATCATGGATCGAGTTTTAGGCCCTACATTAGATGGGATCGAATCCTCTCTAAATTGCCCCAGTCCCTGCGCCATAATGCCGAGAGACTCCGAATTGAAAAAATCGAGCCCAAAGATGCAAAAGGCAATCAAATACTGATTCAGCTCGATCTAGGAACGAAAAGCAAAGAACACTTCTACACGCGAAACGGCGGCCGCAGCTGGCAGCGCCTTAGAAATGTTCAATAAATACTCCATTTTATAAACTAATCCACATTCCTGTGTTTGCGAGACGACGAGAGTTAAACGGGGTCAGTTTCTACATTTCATTGTATGCACGAATAAATTGCGAACGAATAACCGCAATCTGTTCTTCTAAGAAATCTTTATTTTCAACGACATCGGGCCAATCATCGGTATAAGTGGGTGGTAGTACTTTGAGTTTAACATGACTGCGGAAGGCGTTACCATTAACCATTAATGAGTGTTTTTTCATTATTTGATGGGTCCCCTTTATAACAACCGGAACCAAAGGTGCTTTAGCATTAGCCGCAAAAATAAATGGTCCTTTTTTAAAAGGTCCAATCTCAGCTTTTTCTTGTCGCGTTCCCTCTGGAGCTAATCCGTAACTATACCCCTTTTTAAATTTTGCCTCGGCCTCTTTGTAGACTTGAAAAACCTTCTTCCGATCACCACGGGCGATAGGGAGCACACCACAGGCGCGCATGGCGGGGCCAAAAAACGGAATTTTAAAAAGTTCGATCTTTGCACCAAAACGGAAACTAATGGGAATGGAGCCGAATAGAAGTGGTATGTCCGCATGACTCAGATGATTAAAGAGAACGAGGAAGCCTCTGCCTTTCGGGAAATTCTCAGTACCTTCCAATGTGTATCGAATACCATAGTAAAGACAGAATAAATTTCCCCAAATGCGAGCGATCCAATCTTGAACAGTCTTTATTCGCAAATATCCGACAATGATCATTGCGATACTGAGTATCAGCGTCGTGATAACAAAAAGTACACTTCCAATGACTGAACGAATTCTATAAATAAAATGCACAAGCCCTACCCTTTAAATCCAAAAATTCTTCGTCGTGCGGCCATCCGCTGTCGTTCTTTATAACTTTTGTGGCTTTGCGGCCCTTGAAGGTTTTTAAGATAGGTATCATAGTCCATTATCTGAACCTCAAAAGGGTAAAAGAATCGAACCTGACGTCCTTCTGGCATATTAATGCGAATGAGCTTTCTCGAAATAAACTTCATAAATCGATAGGAGTCTCCAGAAAAAATATTTTCTTTTTCAACAAATTCGGCGCGCGAAAAATGCTGATCGAGTTTTCTTTCCATAACCTCGTCGATCTCTTCAAGGGGTGCCATAGGACTTCGACTTCGCAGCTCATCCATCGCTTCAAAGAACAAATTGACCGGATAAATGGTATTGGTCACTTGATCGACAATACTATTAGGGAAGGATACGAGCGAGTGTTCGTGCAAAAATCGCAAAACTCGAAAGGAATCAAAAACATTCCTGGTCACAAAACGAACGCCGACCTTGTCGAGCAAAGTCATGGCAAACATATCTCTCTTAGCGAGAAGCTTAATCACTGAACTGGTCAGTGATTTTGTCGGTTTGATTTCAAATCGCTCCAAAACGATTTTTTCACCATCCTGCTCGGACCCCATTACCGACTTATTCGTCACAGAATCCTCGTAAATAAAACTTTGAAAGGGCCGAATGAGTTGGGTCTTAATATCCTGTGGAAACAAATGAAAAATATCATTTTCTAGATGGGCAAAAACGTGCATAACTTTTAAAAGAGCACAGGCCCAGGGCTGAATGGAGTCATATTTGCCATCCAAGTTACTGGCATAAACAAAGAGACTTCCGATATCTTCGAGAGATTGCGGGTCGTAAACTTCTTTTGGCAATTCTTCGCCTTCATCGAGGAGTTTATCTCGTAGGAGTGCCACCGCCTGGCGGTGAATCATCTCGACGACCTTTAAATCTTCAGGGAGTTCAACATCGTAACCGTAGGCTAAGAGAAATTCATGGGCGCCATCGAGATGGCCCACAGACAAATTACTAAAGTCCAAAGGAGATTGCCCACCCACAAGGGCTTCTAAGGCTTGATGTTTGAAACTGACGTTAAAAGACATAGCTCCAGCTTGCCGAGCTGAAACCGGTTTGACAACTAAAACCTCACCAGAAATGAGGCTTAAACCTGAATTATTTTAATTAGTTACATCTAAAGAATTGACACGTACGAACGGCAAAGTTTCCTAACTCACCACGCCAAGGAGTACTGTTATCAAAGGATGTTAAGTTCTGATAGCGAAAGACACCGACAAAATTTTCAGCGTCAAAGTATCCAACCATTTCTACTGTTGTATATCCATCAGATTGTCTAAAAATTAATTGGGCCTGATTACCCTGAACGGTTCCAGATACTGAATTGAAGTAAAAAGGAATTTCAGGAATCACTTCGCCCGAAGCACTATCGGTTTTACCGGCATGTTCATCCCAAATAACGAGCCTCATACTTCCAGAGCTTACCGATGTTGAAGGCATATTTGTCGTTAAAGCACCACCGGTACTGACATCACCCCAGAAGCGAATTCCAGTATTGTCTCCAGAATTTCCTGAAATGTATCCAACATATTGAGAATCCATAATTGATTCGATGAGACCTTCTGCTGCCTCTTGAAAGGCATTCTGAGGAGTTCCAGTAATCTCACCCCAAGCTGACCCATCAGTTGGAGAAAGGTGGTTCCTGGTACCAATATCAGGTCCAGCCGCCCGTTCGCGATTGGTCGTTGAAATTGAAGGTTTACCGTTTTTCTTACCACAAGCCACAAGACCAGTTGAAAGAACTAATAATAATAAGAGTAGGTATCTCATTTTATCCTCAAGCTGTTACTATCTAGACAAATTTTTGGAGGCTCATTCCTCCAAATAAATAAATACCGACAACGTGCTAGAAGAATTAAAGAGATAACGTTCTATTCAACCGAGCCCAAAAAACTGGGACTCGTTTTTAATAATTTGCAACTTAGGTTCCAGAAGGGCCAAATCTCTACCCACCCTATTTTAGACTTGAGCTTCAAACCGTCTAAAAACTAGACAATTTCTCACTATGAAACAGACTGGCCTCGCCTTTTTGCAGATTATCGTACACAAAAGCGACAATTCCCCTTTGGACTGCTATAATTCCAATAGGTTGGAGGGTGAATATGAACTATCCAAAGATAGCTCAAGTTTTAGTACTCAGTATTCTTTTTTCTTTAGCCTACACAGCAACGAGTACTAAGGCACAGGCACAAAGTAAAAAACCAGTCGCAAAAAAATCGAATAAAAAACCAGTGGCAAAAGCTTCGAGCAAAGCCTCTGTTAAATCTGGAAAGCAACTGCGAACGGAGGCTCCTCTTTATAAGCCTGCCGTTAAAATGAGTCATGCCGAATTTCTCGATAAATTGGGCGTGAAGATGTCTCCTCGATGTAAGCGAATTTACCTAATGCTCGTCGAAATGGATCGAACTCTTCACTGGCCAGGCCTTATGTGGAAGGTCTACAAGGGCTACAACAGAACTTGTGATAAAGAGCTCTTTGGTGTTTCGAGAAAAACAAGAGTTCCTACAACCATTGCTGCCCAGTGGTTCAATGTTGAACCCATGATGAAGCGAATGATAAAAAGTAAGGGCTACCGAAAGTTTATCGTTGATAGTATTCAGCCCACAACTCCATTCGTAACTTTAACAACACTGAAAAATCGCTCTCGAGGACGCTGCCCCAAGGGAATGAAAAAGGTTTGCGGACTCATTGAATCCCGTGCCACGGCAATGATCGATGAGGCTCGCAAAAAAGGACTCTACAAATTTCAAACGGGCAAGGTGCCTGAAGTTAAGAAAAATTACCTGGCACCCTATCGCAAGCCGGCCGCGTCGGCGGACTCTAAAAAGAAAAAGAATAAAAAGCGTCGGCGCCGACGCTCTAAAAAATAGGACTTAGTAAAAGCTGCGATTCGTTTTAGCCATAGTCCGCAAAGTCTGCATTGGACGGAGACGTTCACCGTACTTAGTCGCAAAGACTTCAAGGTCGTCACAAATCTTTTGTGTGCCGATCGTATCTGCGTAGCGAAGCAATCCACCTCTGAACGGCGGAAACCCCGTCCCCATAATCATGGCAAGATCTAACTCACCTGGAGACTCAACAATCTTCTCTTCGATCAGAACCGTCGCGGCCTCATTAATCATATTATAAATACCACGGCCAATGATTTCTTCGTCGGTCAGAGGGTTCGTAGGAGTACCGAGTCCAAACTCTGAATAAATACTCGTATCGACGCCCCCTTTTTTGCCATTTTCATCCCAGAGGTAAAATCCCTTTTTGTTCTTCTTACCCATACGATCAGACTTTTCCAGTTTGACCATTGTATCGGGAATCTCGATTCTCTCACCGAGGGATTCGCGGAAAATTTTCGAAACCTTCACTCCAACATCAAGTCCAATTTCGTCGAGAAGATGAAATGGTCCCATCGGCATACCGAATTGTTTTTTGTAAAGATCATCAACCTTCTGAATATCCATTCCCTCTTGAAGAAAGTGAGCGGCCTCAATCAGATAGGGAATAAGAAGGCGGTTCACCAAAAAGCCGGGGCCATCTTTGACCACTACGGGAACTTTACCCATCTTTTTAGCGAGATTAAAGATTGTCGCTGTGGCTTCATCTGATGACTGTTCACCGCGAATTACTTCAACGAGTGGCATTTTATCAACTGGATTGAAAAAGTGCATTCCCACAAAGTTCGCTGGATTGGGGTGGCCTTTGGCCATTTCGTTGACAGAGAGTGATGAGGTGTTCGTGGCAATTATACAATCGGCTGGAACTTTCGAAGCCGTTTCTCCAATAACCTTCTTTTTAATATCCATATTTTCAACAATAGCCTCGATGACGACGTCGAGTTTATCAAAGCCTGTGTAATCAAGAACACCCGTAATACGGGACTTCTTTTCGCTGAACTCGTATTTCGAGAGGCGACGGCGCTTCAGCTTTTTCTTCCAAATCTTTTCAGCTGCCTGATATCCAATATCGATAGCTTCTTGCCCGATATCTTTCATGCGCACAAACATCCCTTTATCGGCGGCCGCATAGGCGATTCCACCACCCATGGTTCCCGCTCCGAGAACGCCCACAGTGTGAACGTCGTGCCCTTTAACAGAAGCGTCGGCAACACCGTTGCGCTTTTTAACATCTTCTCGCAAGAAGAAGACATTGATCAAATTTTTAGAAACTTGGGTCACTGCCACTTCGCAGAAGGCTTCTCTCTCGATGCGAAGAGCCCGGTCCCTTTGAGAACGAGGGAGTCCGTAGGTTTTCTTGATGACTTCAATGGCCTTGAGAGGGGCTGGGTAATGACCACCCGTGAATTTCATCACATTCTTTTTGGCCATATTCGAAACAAAGCCCTTCATGAGGTTTGAATTGATCACTTTTTTCTGGAGTCCTCTTCCAGTAAATTCCTTATAGCGTTTTCCCGACTTCTTTTTGATAATTTTATGGGCCATTCTCATGGCTTCATTTTCGAGTTCTTTAACCGGTACCACTTTATCAACAAGACCAATGCGCTTGGCCTTTTTGCCGTCGACGGCTTTTCCGTTGAGAATAATATCGTAGGCGGCCTCAATCCCTATGAGTCGCGGCAAGCGGACACAACCACCAAAACCGGGAATTATTCCCAACAAAACTTCGGGTAAGCCAATTCTCGTGGCCTTGTCCTCAGTAGCGATTCGATAGTCACAGGCTATGGCCATTTCACAACCGCCGCCCATACAGGCACCATGAATTGCCACAATAACAGGCACTCGCATGTCCTCGAGAAAATTAACGACCTCTTGACCGCCTTCAACGGCCTTAGAGAAATCCTCTTTAGTTTTTAAGCTTTTTATTTCATTGATATCTGCGCCGGCCATGAAAATGGATTTCTTGCGCGATATAATGACAGCTGCTTTGAAATCCTTATTTTCTTCGACTTGCTCTAAAACTTCCTTAAAACGCGTCATGGTTGCACTGCTCATTTTATTGGCGCTCTCGCCAATGAGATCCCATTCAATAAGAGCCACGTCCCCTTTTGCTACCAAACGCACACTTTCTTCGATGCTCATACTCTGTTGATCCTTAGTCGTTCCATTCAATGAATTACTTGTTTTTTTATCATTGTTAGTCTCGGTATTTATGTCCATTTAAAAGCACCTCAGTTGGAAGCAGAATGTTAATACTTTGGGATTTTAGGGAGCCCACCCCTCTCTGTCATCCGCTTTTTGTTACGTTTTTATATGAATACTGCAAAAGCTGAGGCTCTCAGCACCGCCGATAAATCAGAATGGACCGTTGACAGATGTCGCCAAAACCTCCTAGCCTTTAGTTTATATCTAAAAGTGGCTGGATCTGGAGAAATCACTATGAGTTTAAACAAAGAAGCTCTTCGCTATCACGCTGAACCACCTGCGGGTAAGGTTAATGTACAACCATCAAAGTCTACGGCAGGTGAATGGGAACTCTCTTTGGCCTACTCTCCAGGAGTGGCTGCCCCTTGTAAGGAAATCGCCAAAAACCCCCAAGACGTTTATAAATATACGACCAAGGGAAACCTAGTTGCAGTAATCTCAGACGGAACGGCAGTCTTGGGACTCGGAAACATTGGTCCCGAAGCCAGTAAACCGGTGATGGAAGGTAAGGGAGTACTATTTAAGCAGTTTGCAAACATCAACGTTTTTGATCTCGAACTCAAATCTTCGGGGGTCGAAGAGTTTATTGCGACCTGCAAAGCTCTTGAACCTACATTTGGCGGAATTAACCTCGAAGATATCAAAGCGCCCGAGTGTTTCGAAATCGAAGAGCGACTCAAAAAAGAATTGAAAATCCCCGTCTTTCACGACGATCAACACGGAACTGCGATCATATCTGCCGCGGCTCTCATCAATGCCGTCGATTTAACTGGGCGCAAACTAGAAGATTTAAAGATGGTTGTGAATGGTGCCGGTGCCGCAGCCGTAGCCTGTGCCCGCCTCTTTTTTAATTTAGGGGTCAAACCACAAAACCTCATTATGTGTGACAGTAAAGGTGTTATCTACAAAGGACGAACCGAAGGGATGAACCCCTTTAAAGAGGAATTTGCCAATAACACCGAAGCTCGAAGTTTGGCCGATGCCATGAAAGGGGCCGATTGCTTTGTCGGAGTGAGTGTCGGAGGAGCTGTCACTAAAGATATGGTGAAGAGCATGGCTGATAAACCTATTGTTTTTGCCATGGCCAATCCCGATCCAGAAATTCTACCGACTGATGCCAAAGAGGCTCGACCCGACGTGATTATGGCCACGGGTCGTTCTGATTTTGCTAACCAAGTGAATAATGTTCTTGGCTTTCCCTCTATTTTTAGGGGCGCGTTGGATACGGCTTCGACCGCTATCAACGAAGAAATGAAATTGGCAGCTGTGCACGCCCTGGCAAAACTGGCCAGACAGGAAATTCCAGAAAAGGTCTCCCAGGCCTATGGCGGACAGAACTTTAGTTACGGGCCCGAGTATATTATTCCCAAGCCTTTTGATCCTCGCGTGCTCCTTTGGGTGGCACCCGCTGTTGCCAAGGCTGCCATGGATTCTGGAGTTGCTACTCAACCGATCGAAGATTTTGATGCCTATAAGGATCGCCTCGAAGCCATGCAAGGCTACAAAGTGGGATTCGTGCGCTCGGCAATCAATCGAGTGAAATCCCAATGTCGTACGCGGAACAAAAACTTGCCCAAGATTATTTTTCCCGAGGGAGCTTCTAGTAAAATTTTAAAAGCCTGTAACATCTTGATTGACGAAAAAGTGGTTCACCCAGTTTTGGTGGGCTATCCCGAGAATGTAAAAAAGGTGATCGAAGAAAATAAACTGGATTCTTTGCGAAACCACCTCGAAACGGAACCGATCATTCATCCTTCAAGCCACAAAAACTATCGGCGCTATGTAGAAGAACTCTACCGGATGCGCCAGCGCAAAGGGGTTATGGAGCGAGAAGCGGAAAGACTTATTGGCGATCCCCATTACTTTGCGGCGATGGCCGTTCACCTGGGCGATGCTGACGGTATGGTCAGTGGAGCGACTATTAAATATGCTGAGGCCGTAAAACCAATATTACAGATCATCGGAACCGGCCGCAGAAACTGCGCCTCGGGCTTGAATCTCGTGCTCCTTAAGGACAAGGTGGTGTTCTTTGCCGATACGGCAGTTAATATCAACCCTACGGCCGAGCAATTGGCCACAGCAGCCATCCACGCCGGCCAGGTGGCCGAGTATTTCGGAATTAGCCCAAAGATCGCTATGCTCAGCTATACCAACTTTACGGGCCGTGGTGAGAGTCCTCGTAAGATGCAGGAGGCGGCCCGCCTGGTGGCTCAACAGAAACCTAACTATACGGTGGATGGAGAGATGCAAGCGGACACAGCGGTCAATTCTGAGGTCGTAGAGCGGATCTTTCCTTTCGCCAAGACTAAGGACGGGGCCAATATTTTGATTTTCCCGAATTTAGACTCTGGAAATATTAGTTACAAATTGGTACAACAATTAGGCGGTGCAGAGGTTATAGGGCCCTTCCTTATGGGAGTTAAAAAACCTGCTAATGTACTGCAGAGAACGTCCGTTGTTGACGATATAGTAAATACAGTAGTCCTTACAGCCCTGGAATGTCAGGCCTTCGAGGAGAACTACTGACGAGACTGGCTGAGGTCAGACTCGGATAAGAGGTTGAAAAAATAGCTGAAGTTAACCAAAAAATAGAGCCCGATCGAGTTATAGTTGCTGGTGTGGGCCTCAAAGGTGAAGCATTCAAAGATATCAAGCTCAGTCTTCTAGAGCTTGAGGAGCTCGCTCGTTCAGCGGGCGGTGAAATCGTCGGAAATTGCACGCAAATCGTTGAAAAGTATCATCCAGCGACCCTACTCGGTTCGGGTAAGGTTCAGGAGATTGCAGATCTGGTAGCAGATACTGGCGCATCCCTTGTCGTTATCGATCACCAATTGAGTGGTATCCAGACAAGGAACTTAGAAAAAGCCTGGAAGGCCCGCGTTCTCGATCGCTCGCAATTAATTTTAGATATCTTTGCCCTCCGAGCCCAAAGCCACGAAGGAAAGCTACAGGTTCAATTGGCACAGATGCTCGATCAAATGCCTCGAATGGTCGACGCTTGGATGGGGTCACTCTCTAGACAAGCAGGTGGTATTGGAACTCGCGGACCCGGAGAAACGGCACTCGAGATGGATCGTCGTCGCATCCGCGATCGCGTTAAACAAATTAGAAAACAATTAAAAACTGTTCGAAAAAAGCGGGCCCAGCATCGCTCCAATCGCAAGCGCAACCAAACGCCGAGTTTTTCTCTCATTGGCTATACGAATACGGGTAAGAGTACTCTACTCAATCAGCTCACTTCGGCCAGTGTCCTCGAGCAGGATAAACTCTTTGCGACACTTGATCCGACCACGCGAAAAATCCATTTACCCGATGGTCCCAACGCTGTCGTCACAGATACAGTGGGATTTATCAGAAAACTTCCGACCCATTTGATTGAAGCTTTTAAAGCCACTCTTGAAGAATCCGCTGATGCCGATGTATTGATTCACGTGATTGATTTATCATCGGGCCAAATGGAATCGCAAATCGAAGTCGTGAATAGCTTGATTAAAGAATTTGGCTGGGAGAATAAACCTCTCATTCACGTTTATAACAAAATCGATGCCGCTCCTTTCGAGAAGAAGTTTCAGGTTAAGACCTACCCCCGTTGCTTTGTAAGTGCTCGCACCGGCGAGGGTATTGATCGCTTGAAAGGTCTCATGCTCGAATGCCTGCAATCTCTTTACGAAGACACTGAACTCTTTTTTCCAAAAGATGAAGAATACAAAATTTTTCAATTGGGTCGCGAAGCTCAAATCATGCGCAAAGAGTCCGCCACTCAGGGTACGGTCTGTTACGCAAAGATGACCAAAAACCAAATGAACAAGTGGCGCCCCTACCTCGTGCAAACCCTCATGGACCTCTCCCTTTAAGTGCCTGGCACCAAATGGTAGCGTCTTCCTTTTGGTAGCGAACATGCATTATAAAATGAAAACCTTTGTTAACAGGGAACTCCCAAGCCTCTTTCTCTGCATTTTAGACTAAAATACGAAAACTTTTGGACCTATGTATCTTCCGTAAACCTGTTTTATTGATTTTTTAAGCAGCTAAAGTCAAACACTGCTATAGTGCCTGATCGACTGAAACACTCAAAAGGAAGTAACTTGATCTTTCGATGGGCGCAAAAAACATTCAAACTATGCTCTCTCGTTTTTTTTGCGAGCCTGTGCTTTACAGCAAGCTTTGCTAAAGCCTTCGATATTTGTGAAGGTCACTTTGCTCCATTTGAACCCAGTGAAAAACAGGTTCGAATGCTCGAACTGGCACTCACCGGTTCTGATAAATCGACCTTTAGCCAAGCCGTGCCTTTTTACTCGCAACACGAATTTACGAGCACTCATCCAAAGGCTGACGGTCAAGATGTGACAATAAGCTACACGCGCTTTGGTTCAGAAAAAGGACCTCTGGGTGCCCTATTTATATCTCCAGGGTTTAGAGAAACTGCATTGAAGTACACCGAGCTTGCCTACGACCTCTTACAAAAAGGATATGGCCCCATCTACGCCATCGATCACCGCGGACAAGGACAGTCGTCTCGGCTCATCGACGACGAATCCGATTTTGAACGGCACAAAGGCTATGTTGAAAACTTTGACTTTTATGCCAATGACTTCGCACGCTTCGTCGAACACGCCGTTCAAGCAGATGGGGGCAGCCTACTCGACTCTGAAAAGCTCTACTTATACGGTCACTCCATGGGCGGACTCATCGCCACGCGATACCTTCAGGATCACCCGAACCCCTTTGAGAAGTCCATCTTAACTAGTCCGATGCTGAAGATCGCCCTTCCCCCTGCCGTTGTAACTAAGATTCAACTTTTTAAGGCCGGGAGAGCCCTTTCGACGGGAACAGGTTACTTCAATCAATTCATTTCTAAAGCAGCTGTCTTCATCATGAAAAACATGGGCCTTATTAAATGGACTGATTATGTCCATGGCATCGTAAATCAGTGGCGGGCTGAGGATCATCCGTTTTCGCAGCAAACTTTCAACGGTGAACCAACCAATCAGTTGACCAGTGACCCCCATCGATATTGGTTTCAATTAAAAATACAAGAACAGCACCCTGCTAACATCCCCATTAGCGGTCCCACTTTTGGTTGGGTCTATCAAGGAGTCCTATCAACGACAAAACTCTTTAAAAGAGGTTCTTGGAAGCGCATGCTCACCCACGCAAAGACCAACTCTCTTTCTGGAAAAGAGAAAAATCTTCGGATTGCTATTATTCAGGCAGGACGAGAAACCGTAGTCGACAACCGGGGGCAAGAGGAGTTCTGCCAAGCCTTCAATAACAAAATAGAGGGCTCTTGCCATATCTATAGAAATGGATTTGAAAATTCAGAGCACGAGCCCCACATTGAACGGGACTCGATCCGAAACTCCTTAATTGATGTCATTCTCGATGAATTTAGTTAAGCCTTAATCTCTAGGCCTTTGACTCGGCGAACGCGCCAATTGATGACAATCATAAAAAGTGCCCACGAAACGCTGCCTAAAAACATAATGAGCATTACTCCCTCAATTTGCCCCATTAAATTGATAAACGAAACGGGGTTCGATTGGAGCCCTACAAATGGGGTCACCAAAAACATGAGGAACGAAAATGCCAATGGGAAAACTAAGAACCAATAGCAGGCATAAACGCAAAATGCCCGTAATGGGTGTGTAAGAACCAGAGGTCCTTCGATGAGCCCGATCCTTACCAAAAACTTTTCTAAGGGACTCAACTTTATTTTGTCTTGATAGCCCAGATTCTCAAGGGCCCGATTAATATTATCTACCTTGCTCAAACATCTCTCCTTCTCCAGCCGACCAACTCACCGATAAGGATTGCAATTCCAGGGCACTTCTAGAGGGCGCCAATTCTATTTGACCGCTGGGTTTCGCCTAGCCTCTAGACGCCTATTTAAGAAATGAACTACTGATTCTTTTTTGACAGTCTCATTTTAAGACACTTGGATCTTCTGAAAATTTGTCAAAACTGCAACTCCAGAAGTCGTGAAGAGAATTCCAAAAGAAAATTAATGCGTACTTCCAATATCCTAGCCTCAAAAGGTACTGATTTACTTTCACCACGAGCTGTGGGATATCGAGTCATTCAAAGTAATTTGTTTAGGGGGAAGAGTGAAATTTTTCGTTTTCGCGGCTCTTATTTTTAGTTTCCAATTTATAACCTTCGATGCCGAGGCCCAATGCTCTGGTTGTGAGACCAGAACATGCTCTGCTGATCGCGGAGTACAAAAAGCCTTCGAAGAAAAGAAAGCCGAGATGGAAGTAGCCTTCTATCCAGGTCGCCTTATTCAACTCCTTTACCGAATCAGCCCCCGCTGCACTTCATGTATGGAGTCGATCGATAGCCAAGTTAAAATTAAATACATCCAAAACGACACGGTTTACACTCGCCCCTGGTCACCTCCGCTAGAGCGTCGCCTTCGCCGTGCTCTTAAAGCTGGTACCATCGAAGCCTTTTACATCATGGTCAACAACGGGCAAAAGTGCAGTTGTTGTGATTCTGGAAGTTACAAAGATCTCGACGACTATAACGAAGACCTCGATATCAATCGCAATGGTCCCGTATTTATCTTTGAAAACCCACGGCAAGTTGGTCTGAACCCAGGGGATTTTGGAGATTCGACCAATAACCATTACACTCCTGCCATCCAACCTTATCCACCCGTCGAATACGTACCGCCACCTGAGGCCCCTCGAATTATTCATAGTCAGTGTAAACATTGCCAGGCCCAAGCCGATGCCTACAATGGTTCTCGCAATGAGGAATATGGCTTTGAGACCCAATTCTACTGGGCCCACCGAGAAGCCAATGTCGCTGTTCAGGTTTTAGCGGGCCTCCACGGCGAAAAAAGAAAAATCTATATGGATGAGTCTTTAAGCGAAACAGAGTTTTTTGCCAAAGCGGGAGAGATCACGACTCGAATCAATGAGTGGATCGAAAAAAGAGAAGCGGCTCTCGATCACATTTCAAATCTAAGAACTGAATTGCGGAGCTTAAAAGAAGATATCCCAAAAAATCTCCGGGCCCTTGAAACCTGTGAAGCGACTCCACAGTGTCAGCAACAAGGACCAATCATTGCCGACTCTAGACCCTCTGAAAGAATCATTTGTAACGAGGAAGATCTCGGTGATGCTCCCTATGTTTTTGAAGATCTTTCGCGCATCAGTTCTAACCTCTATCAACTCGAGCGAAAATTCGAATCCTGTAAAAATGATTTCCGATGTGCAAAGCTTGCATGTGATGTGGTCTCTCCCATTCGACAAAATTTACTGGAAGCAGAAAAACGTTTGCGCGAAACCCAACTTTGGCAAGCCGAATACCATCAACTGGCTCGAAAGCACTATAAATCCCTTTTTGACTTAAGCATTCAAAGTCAAAAAAATCTCGATGAGGAAGTCTGGAAGCAAGATACCCAGGCGGCCCTTCTCGACGTCAGCCAGATTCTTACCAATGTTCGCGATGTGGTTAAAGGAATCCATGGGCTTCTAAAGAAGCCGAGATCTCCCGATGAGGCCGTCAATTTAAGTCGCAAGCAGAAAATCCTGAAAAACCTCAATCAACTCGATGAGGCCTACGAACTCGCGGCCGACTCCCTGACAATGCTCAACTACCTTACGCGGGACATTCAGATTCCGTTTGTAGAAGGACAGGGCGTGCCCGGTTTACGAACTCTCAACAAACTCACGGTCTCACTCTTTTTCTGCATTAAAAGCTCGGCATCTGAACTAAAGAATGCCATTCAGAACTTTAAGCAAGGAAAACCCGAAGCTGGTGCCAATGTTCTCGGTGTTACGGTCAAGGCCCTACAGTGCTACACCATTGTTGAGCAAATGGAGCGACAAAAACTCATCGAAAAAATTGAAGAAGACCTGCGCATCCAGCGCGAAAATCTTGCGAAAGTAAAAAGACATCGAGATTGTGTCGACTCACGTTTGACGCGAATTAAAGAACTCGTGAAAGAAATCGAGAGAGTTTCTCCTAAGATGGGCGAATGCCTCGATGGCCCTTGCGGCTTGGCCGAGACAACTCCCGATATTCAATTTGAACCTAAACTCGATAGCTATGGTCGCGCGCTCAAAGCCTATGAACCCATATTGATGGGTCTGAGCCAAAAACTCCAGGGGGCGGCGCAAAAGATTCAACTCACCGAAAGCCCCGAGCCCCAAGTCACCCTGACTAAGGATCGCTTTCTCCCTAACGAGCTCATGGAAATCAACTATGAACTCCCCTGGTGCGATGCTAGGTCAGCCTTTTTGGGAATTCTACCGAGCAGCACGACCGATGGTCCGCGCTCTCTTGAAGATTTTGTTTTCAAAAGGAAGATTCAAATCGGCGGAAGATGGCAAGGTCCCGTTCAGCTTCGAAGCCCCATCCACGAAGGTGATTACGATATTCGTATCTATAAATCTGGAGTTGATGGCGAAGAGTTGATTCGAAAATCTTTTGAGACCTCTTCACACCTGGGTCCCCTCGTCGAACGCCAAGACTTTTCTCGCTATTATATGCGGGATCTAGCCGACGAATTTGAAGGCCATAGCTTTATAGAAAAAGACTTGGCCGCTGATCGCGGGCGAATTCGCATACTTTCTCTGGATGCCGCGGGAAAAGCCATTCGCACCTACAAGTATATTAATCTCAATGGCCAAAGAATTACATCGGGCTGGGATGACCAATTCGACCTACCCCCTGGTGATTACGAAATCATAGTCAGTACTTACATCCCTAGTGTTGTTCTATTGGCTAAAATTTCGGCGGGCCAAGTTGTTACAACCAAAGTGGATGGCGATGGCCGCTTAAAAATGGTTCACCAAGATGCCATGGGCCAGTTTATGAAGTCCTACAAATACATTTACGATAGCTCCACTCAAGAAAGAGTTTGGGCCGGCCAAGAGAGCCAAATTGATCTTCAACCCGGAGTCTATGACATTCACATGACAGACTACACTCCGCCAATTATTCATCGAGGTGTACGAGTTGAGGCTAATAAAATTTCAAGTATTATGACTTCGGGTTATGGTCGGCTCACCATGGATCCTCGTGATGCTTTTGGCAAAGAACGAAAGAGCTACGTTTACATCACCAGAAACGACACCGGCGAAAAGGTATTCCAAGGGCAACAGAAGGTTGTAGATTTACCCCCAGGGACCTACGATTTGAATTTTTCTGATTACACCCCGAATTTCATCATCAAAGGTGTGAGAATTAATCGAGGCCTCAACTCACCTGTGAGCCCTGGCGCTGGCTACGGCAAGGTCAAATTCAATAAGGTGGATGGCCTCGATCAACCCTTCCGAAGTTACGTGTATGTCAGAACCGCAAGTGACGACAAGAAAGTTCATCAAGGTTGGGACGACGAAATGGAGCTACCAGCGGGCGTTTATAACTTCATTTTTAGTGACTATACCCCCAGCATTGTCATACAAGCCGAGGTTTATGAAGGGC
Source organism: Bdellovibrionia bacterium (assembly GCA_030427805.1). Taxonomy (GTDB): domain Bacteria; phylum Bdellovibrionota; class Bdellovibrionia; order Bdellovibrionales; family JAGQZY01; genus JAUHWN01. The sequence continues at coordinate 89,238 of JAUICP010000005.1, read as the reverse complement.
GTGAGAGAACTGTTTTCGCCGGAGGTTATGGTCAGCTTAAAATAACCTCCCAGGCCAATTATTTCTATTTTTACGACCTGAACGACCAAAAAGTCACTCAAGGGACCGGGCCAGTGTTCAACCTACCCCCTGGGACCTATGTGGTGAAGTACAAGGTGGGCAATCGAGATTTGGAAGGTCGAGTGGTTATTCGCAAAGGACAACTCAGCCAAGTTCAACTTTAGTACTCATCAAGGTGGGCTTCTCGATAATTGAGTATTTCTAGAAGCCGCCTTTTTATTTCTTTTGAAGATTCACTGAATCACTCAGTTTCAAATTCTAATCACCGAGTGCCAGAATGGGTGATTTAATGGTTCCATAGTGGAACCAAAAAATCTGAAATTCACAAGTAGTATCGAGTACTTATGAGCAATCATTGGCACCCAAATGGACAATTAGGGTTGAGTTTTCGGTCGCTCGAGGCTGTAAAGCTTACAATTTCATTTTGAGCGGGGCACCCCCCTTGCACTAAGGAAGATCAGCAAGCGTTTCATTTCCAGAGAGTGGCTTGGACCAGTTTACTGTTCATGTTGAAGTTGATGCGGATTATGTTCTTGTTGAAGTTAGCGCTCCCCCTCTCTTGGCTCAAGCCACTCTCAATTTTTTGAGAAGGCGATTTTCTGGAACTGAGTTAGACCGGAAAATTTTTGTGAACTCTTCTGGAGATGAAACAAAATGCTCAGCGAAACCATGAACGTTGGTTTCGGGGAAGAAAAACTCCTGGGGAGGAGTTTTCTACTTTCAGAAGTATTTACTGTCGATTAACTTAGTTATTAGATATAAGAGCTATCTTTTGATACCAATAGCCATTTGCAGCGCATGCTGTAGGGTTTGCTGGATCATCAATTGCCCATAAAGCACAAACTCTAAATGTCACGCACCTTGCTACTCCCCCTGGGTTCGGACCAGCCGGAACCAAGTTATCTCTTCGATCTAACCCTGCTCCCGCACCAACCTCTTCACAAATAACACACAAATTATCATGAAACTGATCGGCATCACCATTCGCACAGCTTGGCGTGATAATTCCTAAATTCGTATTGGGATTTGCTGGTACATAACTTTGCTCAATCAAAGACTGAGCATGTGCTGTTTTTAACTGAATCGAAGAGTTTTCGAGAATTGGCTTTAAATCACCCTGATCTAATCCTAGACTAACAATTTTGCGATCCAACCACTTTCCTACTTTTGCAACCGCAGGTAATGGTTCGTTCAGTTGCACGTAGAAGTTTAAGTTTTCTTTGCCTCTAATTTTTGTAACATCGACACCAGGGTTAAGAATACAATAGGGACTTACACCTACCGCCAACGGGTTACTCGGGTCGGCAACGCACCTTTCGGCGATCGTATCTTCAAAACAAAAATGAGTTGTTTTGCCGTTAACAGCTACACTGCGAAGTGTATAACCGGGGTTACAGTTTGCAACTGATATTCCTCCATTCTGCGCCAAGTTTTCGTCAAAAGCTTTCTTTATAACTTTTGACATTTGCTCCATAACTTCAATCATTTTTAAAGATTCTTTGACCCTAAAACTCTGCCTATAAAATACCAAAGAATACTGCGCTATGGAGCCGATCAAAATCATAACAAATGTAGTAATGACAAACACAAGAAGTATGTTTCCTCCTCCCCGTTCATTTACCAGTGATGTCTTCAAATTATTACCAAACATTCGTCACCCTTTTTAAAATACCCTTGGACCTCTAGGAAGAAAATAATATATTCCTCCATTAACTCTATAATCTGCTTTTGGATAATTTCCAGGAACAGTGTCGTCGTTTGCGTCAAAGTAAATTCGATTATTTCTAAATACAATCGCTGTCGACTTAACAACATCTCGAGCTCGAACATTAGCGCAGGGAGCTGCGGCCAAGTTAGCTCTCCAACACCATTCTTGCGGATTTGCCGACGGATGAAATCTGAATGTTAGATTAAGCTGAACAGAGAGTAATAAATCACCATTGACCGCTTGACGAACAACGGCTTGAGCCGCCGCCGGATCGACACCCAAAGCATTCAATGGATTTACTTCCCATCTCACGACACGAGGAATGACCGTAATATTAGCATTTCCATCAGCAAAATCGACAAAGTTGCGCTGTCCGTTGGTGTAATTTATTGCCTTGGTAGTATCTGGATCAATATTGTAAATATAAAGGGCTCCCTGAGTTAAAGCTCCAGCATTAAAACCAACCATTGCTATTCCTGTCGGCTCCAGCTGACTACGATCCCCATCAATAGACGTTTCTCTATTAAAAAGAGCCAATGTACGGGTAACACCGGTGAAACCAGCAGAAGTCCCAGTTCGAAAAAGACCATGAGTTCTCGAATCACCCACTCCAACTACACCAGGAGAATTTGCATCAACAATGTCTACATTTGTCCTTCTGATATCGACGGCTCCTACGAGAGCGTTCTTAATTAGATATAAACCCTGAGAGGCTTCAATTTCAGATTCCAATGTATTTACAGTATTTGAGTAATACATTGCCGCTAAGTTGATAATTGTGGCTCCAGCGAGCGTAAGAATTCCAGAAATAACAACAGTTATTAAAACTTCAGGAAGGGACATACCCTCTTGATTTGCATGGATACCTTTTAACATAACAAACGACTCCGATAGTTATTTATCGGTACGATGGGCCGGTTTTTAAAAGAACAAATGGCTATTAGGAGTTTTTCTTGGCTTTTTCAGATTCAGAAATTTTCTTTTTGCGTTCGATCCGTTGTTTACGTCTCAATTTGGCACGTTCATGTCGTTCTTTTTCAACTTGAGTTTCAAGAATCAGATCAGGAACTTCTCTTGGCTTCCCGTAGGAATCAAGACAAACAAAAGTACTGTAAGCAGATACGGCGTGAAAAGACTCGCCCGTGGAAGGATTCTCGGCATCGACTCGAACTCCACATTCCATAGAGGTGCGGCCGACGTAATTAAGGGAGGCTTTTAGGTTCACCACCCAACCGAGTTTAATGGGATTAATAAAATGAAGGTCATCGACCGAAGCCGTGACCACTGGACCATTGCAGTGCCTTTGGGCACAAATGGCTGAGGCTATATCGATCCACGACATAACCTGCCCTCCGAATATGTTGCCAAACGAGTTCGTATGAGTAGGAAGGACTAGCTCAGTCATCGTCACTTGTGAAGCGGAAACTGGCTTTCCTTCCACCCAAACTACCTCGTTAACAACTCACTCTTAGGATTAAAGACCGAAAGCGCCAACGCCTGGACCGTTAGATCCACCGTTGTTTCCAGAACCCATATCGTTATTTCTGCGGATGTCACTACCTACAGTAGCGTTTCCGGCAGGAATCGTATCGATTTGATTGTTCTGGGGCTCAGTGTTTGCTGCAGGTCTTTGAGCCTCAGACTCAATGAAACCCATGTGCGGCAAGCACCAAACGATGAGTTGTGCTCGAGACTTCACAGACATCTTTTTATAGATGTTAGTCAGGTGAAATTTCACCGTCTTTTCAGTAACGAACAACTGGTTAGCAACTTCCTTGTTTGAAAGACCTTTAGACACGAGTTCCGCGACTTCAGCCTCACGATTCGACAAACCCTTTTGAATCAGGACATCTCTGAGCATCCTTGCTCCCTCCCCGCTATATGTTCAGTTGGTCCGTAGTGGACCTAAGTAATTAAAAAACCTAGCTGTATAAAAGTCTGACAGCATTATTCCGATGAATCAAATGGAGAATAAAAAGGTTTTATAAAACTAGACCGGATTCCGAAAAGGTTTTTAGTGAGGTATCCGATAAAAGTACCTGAAACCCTTGTACGTTAAAGGAGAGGCAACATGTTCCCGGAAAACACTAAATTTCTCGTCGTAGACGATTTTGCCACAATGCGTAAGATCGTTAAGAAAGTCCTAACTCAACTTGGATATAAGAACATTGAAGAGGCTGACGACGGAAATACGGCTTGGCCAATGATCAAAGACGCCCATTCTAATGGAAATCCCTATGACATTATTATTTCAGACTGGAATATGCCTGGAATGACCGGTGTTGATTTACTCAAGAATGTTCGTGGCGATGCCAACCTTAAAGAAATGCCTTTTGTTATGGTTACGGCTGAAAGTGAACAAAAAAACATTGTCGAAGCTGTTAAAGCTGGAGTGAGCGATTACATCGTTAAGCCCTTCAACGCTAATACGCTTAAGACAAAGTTAGAGGCCCTTTACTCGAAACATAACGGACAGGCTGCTTAAGCTGCCCTCCTTAATCTTAACTAAATGAGGTAAACACGATGAGTGCGGCCGAAAAATTGGGACAGGGGAACCCGCTTCTTGATAAAAGACTCGTAAATGCCTTCGTTGAGGGTATGGTCGAAGTTATTAAGTCGACCGGTACAGAGGTCAAAGAAGGTAAGCCCTTTGTTGAACCACAGTTCGAAGCAAAAGGATCAATCGCCGGGATGATTGGGATGGTTGCTGGTGACATGCGTGGAACGATAACTATTAGTTTTGATGACAGTTCTGTTTTTCATATCTTAGAAAACTGGCTGATGGAGCAACACGATCAAATTAACGATGAAGTTGCCGATGCCGTCGGTGAATTGACTAACCAGATTTATGGTAAAGCTAAGACCACGCTCAACGAATTGGGTTATGGTTTTGAAATGGCAATTCCAACGGTTATTACAGGTGGAGGAAAAATTAAGAGCTATCACGATGGCGCCACCTTAATTCTTCCATTTACTTGCGATAATGGAAATTTCTTTATTGAAATCACTGTGGAGAGATAATGGCCGGAGGTGGACTCCTCGAAGATGATGTGGACGTACTCATATGTAGTCCCAAGGAGTCTTTCTGGTCGACTGTTAAAACTCTGTTAAGTGGTTTCTACCCCTACCGAAAAACCTGGGTTGATAGTGTCGAAAAACTTCTAGAAGCCCCGGACCTCGAAAAAGTCTTTGAAAAAGAACACGGAAGCGAAGCACTGTTTAACCCCTTGCTCGCTATTGTCGACGCCCAAGAAGATACACAATTAACGAGCGAGTGGGTGCAAGCCTTAAAAATGAGTTACCCCCATGTGCCCGCTGTGGTTTTATTTACGACAGAGGCCCCTGTAAACCATGCCATCGTTAAAAAGAATGGGGCCACTCGCTGTATGCACTACCCTTTCGATGCTGAGTACATTTCAGACATCATTCTTGATTTAGCGCCGGTGGATCTCGTTGGAGATTCCATTCCAACATCGGCACTCGTGCCCGTTGATCTCGAAGACTTCGCAGCGGATACTATCATTCCTTGCTCCATGTTTTTGCGACTGCCTACAAATAACAAAACACTTTGTTTGCGCAAAAAAAATGGAAAGGTCGACGAAAGAACTCTCAGTAAATTTAGAAAAACTCCTAGCCACCGGGTTTATATCAAAAAAACAGAACTCAAAGCCTTCTATGAATATGCTAGGGAACACCTACCCGAAGGTGAAATTTCTTCGACAGAGCGATTTCAAAAAACCAAAGATAAAATTCAAAGCATCATGTCGGTTTTCCTGGACGAAGCGGAACTCGACTATGATGAAGGCAAAGAAATTCTTAAGGGCTGCGAAGAAATATTAGAAGACTTGCAAATCAGCAAGAAAAATAAAGATGAAAAAATAAAAACAATGATCCGTAGCCACACGGGACACCAAATAACAACTTACAACGAAGCCATTAATGTCTGCGTTTACTCGGCTATTTTTGCTCAACTCTGCCGTTTTGAAGAGGATGAAATCAAAGAAATTGCGATCGCCGGCCTTCTCCACAACATTGGCCTTTCGGGACTGAGCACTGAACTGGTTTTAAAAAACCCCTCTGAACTCGAAGACGAAGAATGGGAAGAGTACAAGGGCTATCCAAAGCGAGCGATCTTTCTCATTAAAAGGCGCAAAGTCCCTCTATTAGAAATTTCGAGTAAAGTCATTGAACAGGCTTGGGAGCGAATTGATGGTTCCGGGATCCCTCGCGGCTCCAATGGTGTCGCCGTTTCTAAGCATAGCCGTATCGTCCATATTGCCATTGAATTTAACAAACTGACACAAATGGATGCTCAAGGAAAGTTCTACTCTGCCCGGCCCGCCATTGAAAAGTTGATTGCCCAAAACCAAGAAGTCTCTAAGCTCGATCTTCGCATGCTCAATCTCATTTACGCCTTCTTCAAAAAACACTACAAAACCGGCGAAGAAAAAGAAATGCTCGCCAAACTTGTCAGTTAGGTGCCGGGTACCAAATCGTAGCGCGATTGCGTTACACCCCAAGCACTCCCCTCAGTCAAAAAGTATTATGTTTCATTCGGTAGCTAGTGAATTTTTTCGGCTTGTTTTCGGATAGAATCAAGCTTCACCAAGGCTTCGATCGGAGTGAGATGGCTGGTGTCCAGATCCATCAAAGTATCGATAAGTTCTTTGTACTTAGAGTCACTCGGTTCACCATCAAGCCAGTCCCCAAAACCTAATTGATCGGTACCTGGTGATTCCTGTTCTTGAACTTTTTCAACCAATTGCTGGGTTAACTCGTTTTTGCTATCGCCTTCACCAGTGCCACTTTTGACAGTTTCAAAAGAGGAATCCTGACTTTCTTTTGTCATTGCTCCCAATTTTGAAGATGATTCGAGTTGTTTCAACAATTGACTGGCACGAACCGTAATCGTCTCGGGCATTCCCGCCAGTTTAGCGACATGAACACCGTAGGAGCGATTCGCAGGTCCCTGTTTTAGCAAATGAAGAAATTCAATTTCACCATTAATTTCTTCGATGGCCATGTGCTTATTTTCTAATGATTGGTAGGAATCAGCTAGTTCCGTCAGTTCATGATAGTGAGTGGCAAATAAGCTCTTACACTTCAGTTCTCGTAAAATATACTCGAGAATCGATTGTGCAAGGGCCATTCCGTCGTAGGTCGAAGTTCCTCGCCCGATTTCGTCTACGATAAGTAGGGAATTTTCAGTAGCACCATCTAACATCGTGGCCGTCTCAAGCATTTCCACCATAAAGGTCGATAGGCCTTCAGTTAATGAATCTGAAGCACCAATTCGCGTAAATATCTGATCGAAAATCGGAAGCTCGGCCCGACTCGCGGGAACGTCAGAACCAATTTGAAAAAGGAGACTCGTCAGTGCCACCTGTCGCATCAGAGTACTCTTACCCGCCATATTGGGGCCCGTCAGAAGGATGCAACCCGATTGATTAAGATGAATATCGTTGGGCACAAACGGAGCACTTAAAGTCAATTCTACAATGGGGTGTCTCGAAGCTTCAATTTTTAGTTCATTGCTCGAAGTAAATTCAGGACGACAATAGTTATTTTCAATAGAAAGCCATGCAAAACTGGAGTAGAGATCCATGCGCGCCCAATCAATAGAGAGTTTGAGCAAGTCGTGGCTCTTTTCTAAAATCGTACTCTTAAGATCCTTAAAAATTTTCATTTCAAGATCGATCCGCTTAGTCCGCGCCGACAGAACCTTCTTTTCAATTTCTTGCAATTCTTCAGTTACAAAACGTTCGGCATTAGTGAGCGTTTGCTTGCGCATGTAACGCTCTTTCGGAACTTTTGACTTATGAGTATTTGTCACCTCGATATAGAAGCCAAAAACTTGGTTGTATCGTACTTTAAGGCTCGGTATCCCCGTCTCTTCGCGCTCTCTCGCCTCAAGCTCCGAAATCAACTTTTGACTTTCGGTGGCCCACTTTATCAGTTCATCGAGATCGGCACTAAACCCCTCGCGAATGAATTCCCCTTTAGTCATATTCAATGGCGGCTCTTCGACTAAGGTTCGCTCGATTTGATTTACGATTTCTGAGGCTTGATTTAAGGTTTTCTCTTCCCACTTCATGGATTTTGCCAGCGGAACGCAATTGAGACCGGCACGAATCGAATCTTTTAACGAAACCAAGTCCCGTACTCCACAGCTGGGGTTCGAAACTTTACCAATTCGCCTTTGAATATCTCCCATGTGCGACAACTGTGACCGCAAAGTTTTTAAATCAGAAAGGTTTTCCTTCCAGTAAGTGACCTGTTTTTGTCTTTGTTCAATGGCAGATTGTGACTTTAATGGAAACGCAAGACACTGCTTAAAGAGTCTCGCTCCCGCGGCTGTTTTAGTGCGATTGAGCTTTCCGAAAAAACTGAGATCTCGATCACCTTGGTTCGTGCGAAACAACTCTAAGTGTTCGATCGTTGTCGGACTCAACTCCATAAAATGAAGGAGTTCTCGCTCCTCAAAACCCTGCAGGGTCTTTAGTAACTCATCCCCTTGGAGTTCCAATGAATAACCCAATAAAATGTGAGCAGCTCGCGGCAATCCCTTCCAGCGAGAAGTGATCATCTTCTCGAGAGCATCCTCTTTAGAAAAAACAAACTTTGAAAAAACCAAAGTTTCCAACAAAGGGTCCTTGCTCGACTCTAATAGAGGGCGAATAACTTCTGTTGCACCTTCAATCACTTCTCTAGGCATCAATCGTCGCAGCATTTTTTGCGACTCTTCGAGGCTCAGTTTAAAGTAAAAAGCTTCACCAGTGCTCGTTTCTAAAAACGCAAGGACACCGTCTTCGAAGGCACAAATATAATTTGAACTCGTGCTCTCAAGGGTTTCTGGGTCATAGACCACACCTGGACTCAGTACCCGAGTCACTGCTCTTTTGACTAAGCCCTTAGCTTGCTTGGGGTCTTCGACCTGATCACAGATGGCTACTTTGTGGCCAGCCGCAAGGAGCCGATTAATTTTTTCAGCAATTGAGTGATGGGGCACCCCACACATGGGTGTATCGTCACCTGATTTTTTATTTCTCTGGGTGAGAGCAATATTGAGCAATGGTGCAGCCACCAGTGCATCTTCATGGAACATTTCAAAGAAATCTCCCATTCTAAAAAGGAGCACCTTATCGGGATGTGCGGATTTATTCTCCCAATATTGCTGCATCAAAGGAGTCATCTTTTTCGGTGTTTTTTTGGTACTTTTTTGGGCCATGAATAAGTTCCTAACGGCCCTTACTCCCCCCGTCAATCACCAGGTAGAAGCTTCCTTTTGGTAGCGTTCCAGCGTCAAAAGAAGGGATTTTGGCCAGGGCTCTAACGCACGTGCACTACCAAAAGGAAGCTTCTACCAAAAACGCCCTGCCTATTTTTTAGGCAGGGCCAGCATCAACAAAAACCACATCTTCTATTTAACTAAAGACAGTAAGAACTAAGTCGGTTTTATGGCCGACTTAACCACTTTTCCAGAGGTTACTCTTTTTTGTATACTCTCATCGCTCACTCCACAGGCCGCCATTAAAGTTTTACAGGCAGCACCGAGGGTCTCATTGCGAGCGATATCTGCACCCACTTGAGTGCCATCATTTGAATTAATAACAGTAGCTCCACCGAGCTTTCTTCCAGCCACAGGCTGAAGCCTTCCAGTGACACCCGGATTTACATTGGGTCCGAACATAGGCATGACCGCATGCTCTGAATTATGATCCCGACCGCCTCGAGTATTTCTCTGAAGAGTGCGACCAAATGTATTTTGTAGGGCAAAGGTCGTTTTGTCTTCAATCCCCAGGGCTGAAAGCCGTGAATAAAGATCATTGAGGTCGGCGACTCGTGCGATAAGGGAATCCCTCTCTGCATTGAGGTTGGCATCTTGATGATTATCGTTACCAAAATTAAGACTGACAACCACAACCGGAGCCGACTTCGATGCAATAACCGCAGCGGCTGTGATCAATTGATCGCGATCGCGATTGGCATTGTTACCAACAACTTCTTCGAGCAAAGTTCCCAACTGACCCGATAACTGACGGGCCTGATCTTTACTAATGGCATGACTATCGAGGAAACTTTTTTGTTTAGCCGTACCATTGGCTTTGAGATCCTTGTAGAGAAGATCTAACTGTGAGTCTCGAAAGTCCATCATGGCCTTTTCATCGACCGCTGTTCCACTGGCAAAAAGGTTTTTTAAAGGTCCCGGTTGAGTTACGCCCTGAGAAATCGAATTATAAGAAATGCTGAATCCGGGGGTATCTAATATCATTGGTTTACTGGTTAAGGTACCCAAGGCTTCGGCAGTTTCTTGGGCAATGGCCGACGGAAGCATCTCAGTACCGTTCCCGGCGGTCGTTTTAATTCCACCATGCCCTTTAATCGTGGCAATACTTTCTGGGTGAGCATTCGACTGACTCATATAGTGGAAAAACTGCATCTGATTGCGAATACCAGCAGCTAAATCGGCCCAGGGGGCGGCGGCTGCGACACCAAAACTTCCTAGCATGAAGTTAACAGGGGTCGCAAAATCAGCGGGATGCTCGATGCCGATTGAATCGTCGTAGGTATAGGGAACATTGGCATTGATCGGGCAAGAGGCCTGCCTCGTACTAAAGATAAGAAAAGTCTCTTTACCCGTGGCCGCAATGGCTCTCTGACTAAGAAATGCCGGAGGAAGACCTAATAGAAAAGATCGCATACCAATGGCACCAGCTCCTAAAAAGAGGTTCGCTATAAACTTTCTTCGCTCCACTTGTACTTGGTTTTTCTTTTTATTTCTTTTCATAATTTTCTTCTTTGTATTTTTCATAATCCCATCCCCGCCAAATCTGGAGAGCTACATGCAAAGATAAAGCTCTCTCGTAGACTATTAATTTCATCCAGACCAACTTCTGTCGAATTCGCCTTGTCATAAATCGCCCTGAGTACCCGCTCGGCTGCTTCATGTCGTGGATGATTCGACGGTAAACCCATAAAGGTATTCACCATGGCATCTAAAGAGTCTGTGAGTGCTTCGGTATTTCCAAAACCAAAACCATGGTCAGCGCGAACTACGGTCGGCGCAATCAACTTACAAAGTCTTTCAACCGACTGATAGTTAAATGGGCTGGTATCTGGAGATTGAACAAATCCAGGGGCCCCTCTGGCAACGTCATCGTCACTAATTAGAGCCACGGCACTTCGAACATCGTTATTTAAATCACAAAGTTCCCGAGGAGCTATGGAAGCACTACCCGTGCGCTCAATATGCTCTGCAAACCTTACCTCTAGGGCTCTACAAAAGTGACTTCGTCGACTGATACTAATCATTGCATTGTCGAGCCCTCTTTCTCGAGTCACTAAAGGAGAAGTTAAGAGCTCAACGGCCATGGTCATAAAGTTAAAATTACTATTTCTAAAGACATCTGCGATTCGGTTGAACTCGTCGTCTTTGTCATCACAGGGTTGAGAGTTAACAAACTGACAGAGTTTTCCAACCCAAGAGTCCGCAAAATACGGATGATTTTTAATGTTCGTCGCTAGCTGTCCAACATTCTGCATATCTTGACGGTAGTCTTGAAAGGCAAAATAAGCATTCGGGACATTGCTAATACCACTTGCGGGTACACGATAGTTTTCATTCATGGACTGCCTAAAAACAGCGCGCATTGGATCGAGCAAGCGATGGCACTGATAACAAGCAGTACCCGGGGCGGCATGATCACTATCGAGGGCGCTGAGGTCCTCACCGTGGGCCGTGGCATCACCGGCTTCGAAGGTTTTATTGAGAGCCCCAATAAGTGCCTGATTGGCCGTGACACGAAAATCATTATCGACATTGGTCATCCACTTGACCTGGAAGGCTAGGGTACTAAAGAATCCCACCCGTCTTATTTGTAGGCTGAAATCTTCATTATCCGCTACAGCTCTTAAGGCTGCCATATCGTCAAATGCCGTTGGATTGTCGTTATTGCGATTCGTAAGATTCACAAAACGCCAGTCCGTAAAGTCGCTAACAGGGAGTGCGCGAAGATGATCCCTAAACGTATTTTGATTCATCGGAACACTTTGCACACTCGAGTTATCCACAAATCGGTAGGCTGATAATAAGGCCGAAGTCATTGCGTGGTTTCTCGAAGAAACGATATTTGTAAACGGCTGATCCTCATTTGCAATTTTCAGAGCCGTACGAGCAAAGGACTCTGACATATTCTCACGAAAACGAACTTCGCGGTTATTTCCAGTGCTCACCCGTCCAAAAAGACTATTATTAAAACCTTCCAATTGATTCTGCCCAAGGGCTAGCATGAAAAAGTTCTTTAGCTTCTCCTGCCCCTCTGGCTCCTGAAGCCATATTTGAACACGAGCCTTCAACTTTTCTTCGTCAATCAAAATGCTCGACCCATCTTTAAGAGTACTTGCCACATCGAGAGTTGATATCGCCTTGCCATTTAAAACCATTTTGATTTTTGCAAGGGTTCCGAGGTCGGCAGCTTGCTCAGAAACCGTGGTTGGCCCAAGAGACATAATATAGTTGGCAATATCATCGGCATCTTGCTGAGTCATATTGTCAGGAGCTCCAGCCGTTTCAAAAGGCATGTTTGAACTCGCCGATCCTGTAATTGTTTTGGCAAATCTCATTCGATAATAAACGAGAGATTTCCGTAAATCACCAGCCACAACCAATTTTAAAGGATGATTGGTCCAGTCGTCTTCGGTTTTTAAAGAAGCGAAATCCGAAACCCCTGGAGTTAGAGAATTGACCGACGTATGACAAGCATTACAATTCTTATCAATCGCTTTTTTAAACTTATTAAACATTTCGTTTGCAACGAGAACCTTAGGCTCACTAGCCAAGTCTTTACTTTCAAACTCTCCACAGGCGCCCAAGCCCATCATTAAGAGTAAAAGTAAACCCGATTTGAGTATTCCGTTTTTTAGAGTTCGACTATACCTAAACCTAAGAGGACGTCGCGAAAAAATTCTTCCCATTAGAATTCCTTTACGTAGTCCTCCAAACCACGATCCTATCTATAGCGAATACAGGGCCAGGCGAAAGGTCCCTAGATTGTCTAATATCCTGAACGAGTGTTCAAAACTTAGCTGGCTGTCAAAAGAGTTGATAGGTGTTTAACCCATTACGGAAGTGACCTTAATACCTAAAAAGACAGGCTTTCTCAGAACTCTACACATCTAAAACTGAAAGCAGCTTGACGTAAATTCCATCAAATCCACCATTGGACATGATGAGAACCGTGTCCCCAGACTGAGCTTCTTTGCGGATGGACTCGATGATTTCTTCGACAGAATCGGCACCCAGGGCTTCTTTATTGTGTGCTTTCAAACTCGAAATCAACGCGTCCGTAGAAAAGCGTTCTTCTTCGGGAATTTTCGATTGATCATAGGGTTTAGCGATTAAAGTATAATCGGCCTGCAAAAACGCTTCTTCATAGGCTTTTTGAAAAACTTTGCGCCGAGATGTTGCTGATCGAGGTTCAAAAACCGCAAACAATCGCCCGTCCGGAAACTGTCTTCGCACCCCTTGTATGGTTTTTTTAACAGCCGTCGGATGATGAGCAAAATCTTCAATGACCTTAATTCCACCCGGCTCTCCTAATAATTCCTGCCTTCTTTTGACGCTCAAAAAGGTTTCTAGGGCTTCTTTGCAGCGACCGAGAGGCCAGTCGTAGTGAATAGCAACGGCAAGGGTTGATAGGGCGTTGAGCAAGTTATAGTCTCCAAATAGTGGTAGACAAAATTCAACATCCTTCCACGTTTCAGGCACATCGCCTTCAAGTTTAAAGTAAGTCGCTTTTCCGGGCTCAACTCGAATATCTCTCGCCCGTATATCGCCCCTACTGATTCCATAACCAATTTTCTTCCCCGTGTACTTCTTGGCAAGAGACGAAACTTCATCCTCTTCAGCATAGTAAACAAGGAGACCGTCTTTGGGGATAATCTCCATAAGATGACTAAAGGCTTTACGAATATCGTCGATAGAATCGTAAATATCGGCGTGGTCGAACTCGCAACTGGTGAAAATTACAGTTCGCGGCCTATAGTGATTAAACTTAGGTACTTTGTCGAAAAAGGCCGTATCGTATTCATCGCCCTCAATCACAAAGAGATCTTTTTGCGGAAGTCGATAACTTTTCTTAAAATTATTAGGAATTCCACCGATTAAATAACCGGGCTCAAATCCACAGCACTCAGCAAGCCAAGTCGCCATCGAAGTGGTCGTCGTCTTACCATGGGTACCAGCAACAACGAGACTATGGCGATCTTCAATTATGGCCTGACCAATCATTACCGGAAGTGATGTAAAGGGAATATCTGTTTCTAATAGTGCGGCGGCCTCTTCATAGTGTTTAGAAATAACGTTTCCGACAACGACAAAATCGGGACGGGGCTGTAAATTTTCTTTTTTATACCCCTCCATGATCTCGATCCCCAGATCTTTGAGTTGGGTCGACATCGGTGGGTAAACATTCTGATCGCTACCGGTCACCTTAAAACCGCGATCAACTAAGAGGCCAGCCAAGCTTCCCATGGCTGTACCACAGATGCCCATCAAATGAATATGAGCTCCCGCTTTTAACTGCTGAAAATAACCTTTTGAAGCCATTGCCACACTGCTCTCCTCTAAAAGTCTTTAAACTATCAAGCAAAAAGCTCTTTGTATACGATGTCGTGGATCTTGGGACGCCACTTAACAAATTCACGATTTTTACGGCTGGGATGAACTCGATTGGATAGTAGAATAATAGCTAAATCTTTCTTCTGATCCCACCAAAAGGACGTCCCGGTAAACCCAGTATGTCCAATTGAGTTGCGCGATAAATAACTGCCTGCACTCGAGCCCTTTTTTGAAGGCATCATAAAGCCCAAACCCCAGTCGCCTTGGGATCTCGCTAGAGACGGTCGGCTAAAGAGTTTTGCCACCTCTGGTTTAATTCCCAAAAAGTTTTTGGGGCTAGAATAACACTTCCGAAGAGCCAAAAACCAATCTTCCACCTCACCCAAGCCACCAAAAAGACCGGCATGGGTCGAAAGCCCCCCAAGAGCCCATGTATTGTCGTCGTGAACTTCACCTTGAAGGGTCTTCTCTCTCCAAGGGCAGGCTTCCGTTGGAGCGTATTGGCTCTTTTTGTATTTAAGCTGAAGCTTTTCACCCCAATTAAAATGCAGCCCCTCAAAAACAGGCGAATCTTCTGCTAGACTCTGATAAATCCAAGATAGTGGTCTGTCGAATATTTTTTCTAAAACCAAAGCGAGGTAAAAAAAATCGAGATCGGAATAGACCGACCTTTTCCCCGACTCTTTGACTCTTTCTTTTTTTAAAATCCCTTGGAGTTCTAACCAGCGAAAAGAAATCGACTGATGTCGGTTTATCTTTTTGTAGATCGGCAACCACCAAGTCAGTCCCGCCGTATGGTTGAGAAGGTTTTTAACTTTCGCCTTGGAGTTTGCAAACCAAGGGACGTACTTTTTAACGGGATCGTCGACAGACAGCTTTTTCTCGCTAACGAGTTTCATTAGCAAGGATGTTGTAAATAAAATTTTCGTCAGGGAAGCCAGGTCGTAATAGGGATAAACCTTGCCCCAGTTGACTTCTGCTTTCTTCTTACCATTTTGGACAACAGAAAGTCGAAATCCCGGGGTCACGGTTTTAGGGATGGATTTGAATTTCTCGTTCAGTCGCGCCTCAAGCATTAGCCGGCGCACCCTGTATCACAAACTAAGAATGGTTTTGCTCCAAGACTCAATTGCGCCTTAGGACCAAAGGGCAAAGGACGTTGAATGTAACCGTGACCACATTCGATTCCACTCACCACAGGAAAATCAACAGTTTGTGCAAACTCTTGAATTGCCTTTGGTACGAGTGACCTTTTATTACCGGGTTCGTTGCCGTGAGTAAACTGCCCCACGAGAAGTCCCTTTACACCTTTTAACTTACCCGCCTGCCTTAAATGCTCAAGGACCCGGTCCACTCGGTAAGCCCGCTCACCTATATCCTCAATAAATAAAAAATGTCCACGAGTCTCAATCTCGTATGGCGTACCGATTGATGCTTGCAGGGTTATTAAATTACCACCGGTAATAGGTGCTTTGATGAGTGCTTTCTTTTTTCCGAGGGAGTTGAGAGCTTTCAGCCCCTTAAACTCTACCTGGGTCGTCTCACCAAAAACGATGTCGTAGAGAAGATCGAGTTCTCTTGGCTCAACACGCCCCGATCCAAGGCGATCAAGGGTCGGCCCGTGCAAAACCGTCCAACCCCATTTTTGTTTGAGATAGAGAAGCAGACTCGTGATATCACTCAAGCCAATAAATAGCTTTTGCTGCTTGGGTCGTTTGATTTGATCAAGATAAGGCAACAGTCGCATAGAACCATAACCGCCACGAATACACCAAACTCCATCTGAGGTCGGAGTGAGAAGGGCCTTTTTTAAGTTTTTAAAGCGCTTCTTATCCGAATGGGCCATCATAAAGTGAGAGCCAAAAGTGTCCTTCGGATAGTCCACATTGAGGCCCCAATCTTTTAAGAAGCTCTTGGCCGGTCCCAATTGTCGCGGCAAAGTTTTAAAACCTGGAGCAATAAG
The DNA here is from genome assembly GCA_030427805.1 of Bdellovibrionia bacterium. Classification (GTDB taxonomy): domain Bacteria; phylum Bdellovibrionota; class Bdellovibrionia; order Bdellovibrionales; family JAGQZY01; genus JAUHWN01. The sequence goes on along the minus strand of JAUICP010000005.1, from coordinate 72,888 downwards.
ACTCACACGAGACGATTCGTTTAAAGGGTTCCACAATGAAGTTTTCTTAGCAGCCATAAAGCTAGGCTACCAAGCTGATATTGCTCTGAAAAGCGAAAAAACAGCTTTTTACAAAGCTTTAGAAATCAACGCCTCGGCGTAGGACGAAAAACTCCTGCAGAAAGTTTTCAACTTCCGATCGAGTTGGCTCCGGCACGTCAGTGAGTTCCGGAGGAATGATATCTTCTAAATCGAGCTTATGGCGAATTGCAAACCAGGACTGAATGGTCTTTGGTGGTTTCCGCACGTAAACCTCGTATTGATCGTCGTAGGTCGTTGCATATTGAACATTGGCATATTCTCGCGGAATTCGCATAATGTAAATGGATCCATCAAACTCACTATTGGCAAATGCCAATTTATACTCGCCAGTCTCTCGATCTTGACGAACGCGAGTCAAAAGCGAAGGATTCGTCGTTGTCGAAAGCCCTGCCTTTGGTGGTGTATTGTTGACAGCATGTAAATACATTTCGACAAAAGTTCTTTGAAACTCTTCTTCAGAACCTCGAGAACGATAAGGATTCGCCAATACGCGCCGAGTGACGCTTCTTAAAAGAGCATTAAAACGACTGTCTGTCGTCGCTCTCTGGGCGATTTGATTGGCAAGAGCTCCATCGATTAAATTCTCACCCGCTTCAATCTTTGCTTGGATTTCGTCCTGGCTCATAGTTTCTAAAATTCGATCAATTTCATTTTGAACCTGAATCATCCAATCTCGGCCACCCCTATGCAAGAGCATGTCCGCAAGCATTCTTTGATCGACTTCAGAACGAAAACCAAGAATTAAAGTCCTTCCCGACGCTTGGGCCCGCATGAGATAGATAGAATCATCCCCTAATACGCTAAGGCCCTCAGAAAAGGTTTTATAACCAAGCTTCGTGTATTTTAAATAAAGTTGAATTCCTTTGTAGCGAGGATGCATTTCTGCAATCTTTCTGGCTGCTGGACTCAGTCGATCCAATTCAGAATAAAACTTGCTGAGAAGCTTTCGACCTGCTTCGTGTAAAATGTTTCGGCTCTTCCAAATTTTCCCGAGGATAATGTCTTTTTGGTCTCCCGCAAGATTCTTCTCGGCCCAATCTTGCATCTGCGCAAAATCCAGGTCGCGAAGTTGGTACTGGCCAATAACATCACCTACGAACATTTCTTCCATTCCACGAAACCAAATCCGTTCAAACTGACTGGTTCCTCCGGCTTTTCTTTTTATGGGGTCGCCACGGTTGGGAGATAGCGCCGCCATGGGGTCCAAAATCGGGTTTTCACGAATTTCACTCACCCAAGAAAGAAGCGGAAACTGCCAATCGTAAAAAAACAATTCCGAAGCTTTATTGGCTTTTGCAATCGTTGAATAGGGCTCAATCTCTACGAGCTTTGCCGCAATATTCCCTTCTTCCATATCCTTGAGAACTTGCACATGAGTATCGATCAACTTGCGATGAACCGGATTAATCTCTCTTTCAACACCCTCTTCACCATTAATTCGACCCGATCGTCCATAAAGGGCATAGACCGATTCAGGAATTGGATAGAGTCTGTACTTATCCTCGGCATATTCATGCATGATATAGGGCACGCCGTATTGATCGTGAAAAAATCCGTCTTGCCCAAAAGCAAACATCTTTTGACTTTCACCAAATTTGAGAACGTCATGCCAAGAATCGGGCTTGAGACGTCGCAAGGCTTGACGGTTTCGCAATAGGTCTCGATCGTTTGTTCCCTGCCCCAAATTCCAAATCGTGGGAATTTTTTCGGCAAAGTCCTTTCCTTCAAGGCGAGTCACCGTGCGCACGACCCCTTCACGAATTCGTTTCTTATGCTTTTCTAAAGAAAGGGTGTAATCAAACGCATGTGAGTGCTCCGTACTCGGTGGCAATCCAAATTCATAAAGAATTCGATCCATGAAAAGTCTTGAAAGCCTTAGGCTCAAATCTTCAAAGGGCATAATGCCTACAAATCGAAACTGAAATTCGGCAGCTAAATCAATCGGGTCCATGGCTTTTGAATCACCACTTCGAATGAAGTCCATTTGCGAATTAGTCCACTGGAGCAATTCATTGACTTTTGATTCAATATTTTTTGGCGAGACAAGAGTCACAACAGCTCGTCGCCTCCCTACTCTTGACGTCGGGAGTTCTCGAACTTTAATCCCAAGGATCTCCTGGTTGGCAAGACTTGCCTGAAAAGCTTCTTCAGAAAGCGACTTCAATGAGAAGACATCAAACATGCTTCGTTTGCGCCACGGGCCTCTGCGAAACAAGCCCGAGAGACGCGAAAGAAGACCCGGCTTTTGCTTCATGAGCCATTCTCTTTGCGCCTTAACTACGCCTGAAATATCTTTGTGAAAACCAAGAACCATATCCTTACTAAGACGAAAACTTCCTTGACTCATATCGTGAAGATTGCGATCGGCTTTCTTCCAGGCCAGACTTTCTCCCCGACCTAAAACCTCGATGGGATGCCGAGACGGGTCAGTAATATCTTCGACGGCAGAAAGGCCAATGAGTCGCGACCAAAACTCAGGCGTTTCAATCGGGTCCCAAGCATACTTTAAAGCGTAGTCCTGCCATCGGTTTTGTAAGCTCGTGGTACTTGCAGCGATACTTACCGCTTGCGGACTAGAACCCAGACTTTCAAATTTTTGTTCGCAGGACTTCGAGGTACTCGCCGGCCCACGTTGACAGATAATCTGTTTTTCATCGAGATCTAATTTTTTGACGGAACTCGTGCAGGAGACGAGTAAAAAACTTAAAGACAATATCAAGTAGGACATTATTTTTTTCATAGAAACCCTTGTATAAACACTATCTCGCAAAGGGCCCTGAAAATGAAGTCCAAAAGATCAAGAAAACCTGACTTTAGTCCTTAGTCGAATCAAATAACTCAGTTGGATAATCTTCGCCAAAACAAGCAGCACAAAAGCCAGAGTCACGGCACTTCGAATGACTCCCAAAAGCTCCTGCAAGCCCCTCCACAGAAAGGTATGAAAGGCTATCAGCCCCCACATAATTTTTGATCTCTTCGATCGATTGGTGGGAAGCAATCAGTTCTTTTTTAGAAGGTGTGTCGACCCCGTAATAACAAGGTCCTACCGTCGGTGGAGCCGCTATTCTCAAGTGGACCTCTTTGGCTCCGTATTGCCGGACCAACTGAATAATTTTTTTAGAAGTGGTGCCGCGAACAAGAGAGTCGTCGATGACTACAACTCGCTTACCCTTGAGAACCTCTGCTTGGGGGTTGAGCTTTACCTTGACCCCAAAGCTTCGAATACTTTGTTTGGGTTCAATAAATGTTCTTCCTACGTAGTGATTGCGTATAATTCCCAACTCAAAAGGGATTCCACTTTCTTCACTATAACCGAGAGCCGAAGGCACCCCACTATCGGGAACGGGCACAACGATATCGGCTTCAACAGAGTTTTCTCGGGCGAGAATCCTGCCGAATTCTTTTCGGCTTTGATAGACAGAGTGACCAAAAACAATCGAGTCCGGTCGAGCAAAATAGACGTGCTCAAAAATACACTGGGCCGGCTTTTCAACTTTAACTCCGATCGACGCCGATCGCATTCCATCCTTATCAACCGTTATGATTTCTCCTGGTTCGACTTCACGAATGAGCTCAGCGCCAATCAAATCAAAGGCACAGGTCTCACTGGCAAAGACATAGGAGTCAGCACCATTCTCGCCCTTCAAACGCCCCATTACAAGGGGCCGAAAACCCATGGGGTCCCGGGCGGCAACTAATTTATCATGAGTTAAAAGCGTGAAACTATAGGCTCCATGAATTTGCTTGAGAGCATCTTGTAAGCAAGTTTCAATGTGATTACTCGAGTGTCTCGCCAATAAATGAAGAAGAACTTCGGTATCATTTGTCCCCTGAAAAATGGCTCCTTGGGCCTTCAGATCCTCTCTAATCACCGATGCATTAACAATATTTCCGTTGTGAGCAATTGCAATGGGCCCGTTAAACAAACGCGCTGTTAAAGGCTGGGCATTGGTCAAATAATTGTGACCCGTTGTCGAGTATCGAACATGTCCTACGGCCGATTGCCCCTTAAGGCGGTTCAACGAGCTTTCTTTAAAGATATCCGCGACGAGTCCCAACCCCTTGGCATGAATGTGATCTCCTTGGGAGTCCAGGGTAACAATACCTGCTGACTCCTGACCTCTATGCTGAATCGCATAGAGCCCTAAATAGGTCATTCGACTGGCTTCTGGATGATTCCAAATACCAAATACTCCACATTCATCACGCCAAGCTTTCAAAATGCTTCCTCCAAGAGTTGCAATAGATCTCTTTTATTTCTGAACAAGGTATCTGCCAATGGTCAATGGCAATTCGGTCGCGAACACTCTGGCCCAGCTCGATAAACTCAACATTACCGGGACTGTCTTTACAGGAATCTTTAATGTGCTCCATGGCCATCTCTTGAGTCATTTCGGCATGGGTGGCGATAAGTACGCCATAAAAGTCTTCTCGATTGTAGTGTTCTGCTTTCAGTCCAGGGTGACCTTCGACACCAAACCCGGCCATTGAAAAGCGAGCCAAAGAATAGGCCAAACCATATTTGCCGACCATTCGAGACGCTTTAACTCTTGGTTCACTACAAAGATTTTTCATACAGCGCGTGAAATTAGCCAACTCATCGATATCTAAATTAAACTGGCCGCTGGCTTTCTCGCCTTTTTCGTCAGACCACATTCCGGAGAAGTAATTTTGTTCGGGCTTAAATCGAATCCAGAATACGCGAAGACCTTCTTCGAGTAATTCGTCAGTTGGTAAATCAGAAAAATCTTCTCGCAGCCCCACGACACCAGTACTCGGTGTAGGGGTAATATTTCGACTTTGGGTCTCGTTATAAAAAGAAACATTTCCCGAAATTATGGGCGCTGTAATCGTACGACACATATCGCTCATTCCCTCGACGGCCGCAACAAAATCACTCATGGGCTCTGATTTTTCTGGGTTACCAAAATTGAGACAATCTGTAACTGCCAAGGCTTCAAAACCTTTGATCGCCAACTCAAGGGCTGGATAGGCCACAGAATCAATACCTCCAACCCGGGCATCAAAACGCATGACGTGGGGACGACAACCGAGAACGACAGCCACTGATCGCTCCGTTTGCGGAAGTCGAATCACTGAAATGCTACTTTCACAATCTCTTCGCGTCTGACCACCGACACGTTGGTCGTACTGCTGGTAAATCCACTGCCGAGAGCAACCTTCAATACTTGAAAGGCCTTTGCGAATGATTTCTATGGGTTCACTCGGAGCCATTGAAGTAAAGTTCGTGGCTTTTTCCCACTTATTTTCCCACTTTTCAAACGGACGCCGATAAACGGGAGCGCTCTCTACAATCATCTGTGGGTCCATTTGCGTGAGAAGCTCACCCTTCCAATGGAGTTTAATGGCTTCTTCTCTCGTCACTGTTCCGATCACCGAAGCGTCGAGACCCCAGCGATGAAAAACCTCTTCGAGTTCTTTGAATTGGCCAGGTTCACAAACGAGGAGCATTCTCTCTTGGCTTTCAGAGAGCAAAATATCTTCAGGCGTTAAGCTTGAGTCACGAAGAGGCACCTTAGACAAATCAATGTCTAAACCAACTCCACCCTTAGCGGCCATCTCGAATGAAGAACTGGTCAAGCCAGCAGCCCCCATATCTTGAATGGCAACGACGAGACCTTTCTCCATAACTTCTAAGCAACTTTCGATGAGAAGCTTTTCGTAGAACGGATCACCAATTTGTACCGTCGGTCGTTTAGATTCAGAGTCTTCATCGAAAGACTCACTCGCCATGCTTGCACCGTGAACGCCGTCTCGACCTGTTTTAGCTCCGACATAAACAACATAGTTACCTTCGCCGTGGGCTTTTGACAAAAAGACTTCTTTTCCCTTTTCAAAAAGACCGAGGGCAAAAGCATTCACCAGAATATTTTCATTATAGCTCGGATGAAATTCAGTTTGACCGGTCACCGTCGGCACGCCTACACAGTTTCCGTAGCCACCAATCCCCCGTACAACTCCGTCGACGAGGCTTTCCATTCGCGGAGCATTCGGCTCACCAAAACAAAGAAAGTTTCCGAGGGCGATGGGTCGTGCTCCCATAGTAAAAATATCGCGCAAGATACCACCAACACCAGTCGCAGCCCCCTGGTAGGGTTCTATAAAACTGGGGTGATTATGGCTTTCCATCTTAAAAGCAATGCGCTCACCCTGGCCGAGATCCACAACTCCGGCATTTTCTCCAAAGCTCTGTAAAACCCGTGGCGAACTATTAAAAAGCTTCTTAAGGTGAAGCTTTGAACTTTTATAAGAACAATGCTCTGACCACATGGCCGAATAAATCGCCCATTCAACGCCTTGGGGCTCACGTCCCAGTTGCTTTTTAATGGCTTCATATTCATCACTATTAATTCTGTAGTGCTCTAATTTTTCCTTTAAATCCACTTTAGGTCCTCCCATTAAAGGAAAATCATTAATCCTTCGCTACCACCCATCCACTCGAACAGTGCTCGTTCTGGGTGAGGCATCATTCCACCGACATTGCCCTCTTTATTTTTTACGCCAGCTATATTGGCCACTGATCCATTGGGGTTGTCTTTGTAGGTCAGCCAAACTTGTTCATTGTCGTGTAGGCCATTGAGTTCTCTTTCATCGATGTAGTACCTTCCATCCGCATGGGCGATTGGAAAGTGAACCACTTCTCCCTTTGATATTCGCTGACCACCAAAAAACTGATGGGGCGAAATCATTTCGAGGTCGACCCACTTATCGATAAATCGAGAACTGGTATTTCTCATCAAGGCTCCGGGTAAAAGCCCTGCCTCACAAAGAATCTGAAAACCATTACAAATACCCATGATGGGCATTCCCTTGCTTGCCGCCTCACGAATATCATCCATAACCGGCGCTTGGGCAGCCAGTGCGCCCGAGCGCAAATAATCTCCATAGCTAAAACCGCCAGGTAAAATAAATCCATCGTATTGATTAATATCGACTCGATCCTGGTACCAAAGATATTCACCGACTCCGCCCGATTCATTCACGGCCTGGATGATGTCGCGATCACAGTTGGTTCCAGGAAAGCGTAGAACACCTATCTTCTTCATAATACTTCTGCCTCAAAGACTTCGATTAAAGGATTATGTAACACTTTTTCCGCCATGGCCTTGGCCTTTTTAAGAGCTTCGTCTTTAGAACTTTCTTCCATTTCTAAAACCACGTAGCGCCCCACCTGGCACTGGTGAAGTTCATGGCCCTGCTTATTCAGGATCTCGCTGACCGCACGGCCCTGGGTATCGAGGACTTCCGGTCGGGGTAAAATTTTAACAGCGACTTTTATCATAAATGACTCCAATGCTTTTCAATTCTGCTAAGAACTTCTTTGTATCCCTCAAGAACCGGCCCCAAATCTCTTCGAAATCGGTCTTTATCTAATTTTTCACGGCTGGTCTTATCCCAAAGACGACAACTATCGGGTGAAATCTCATCACCGAGAATAATTTTTCCCTCTTTGTTGCGTCCAAACTCCAATTTAAAATCGACCAAGGTAATATCGATGGCCGAAAAGAACTCCATCAGATTGCGGTTGATCACCAAAGCCAACTTCTTCAGTTGGTGGAGTTCGTCCAAGTCTTTTGCCGCTTTTAAAAAGAGCGCTTGCTCGTCTGAGACGAAAGGATCACCCAAATCATCGTCTTTATAAAAGAACTCAGTTAAAGGCTTTTCCAGGATCTCCCCTTCTTCGCGTCCAAACTTCTTAGCCGTCGAACCGGCCAAAACATTTCTAACCACAACCTCGAGGGGGATCATATCCAGTTTTTTTGTAATCCAGCAGGCATCGGGCAATTTCTTAACAAAATGGGTGTCTACATTTTTTGATTCAAGATACTTAAAAATCTTCGTCGCAATTTCAAAGTTAGTTTGCCCTTTTCCCGAAACTTCATCTTTTTTTTGCGCATTAAAAGCGGTCAGTGAATCTTTAAATTTTTGCGCAACGAGATTCTCATGATCTCTCACACCATATATTTGTTTTGCTTTACCCTCGTAGAGAAGAACTCCTAATTCGTAACTCAAATCTGAACTCCTTTGGGTCCCGACTTTAAGGCCCGCTTAACGACTTTTTCAATTCCCTTGCGATGGGACTCGCCACTGAAGATTTTATTAATGCTCTTGGGTTTCACGTATTTCTTTACCTCAGAATCCTCTAAAAGAGCTTCTTTTAGGTGCTCGCCTTCTTTAAGGGAGTGACTCACCCGCTGCACTAACTCATAGGCTTTTTCGCGAGTCAGCCCGGCTTTAACTATTTCAAGAAGTACATGGGAGCTAAAGAGTTGTCCCTGGGATAAATCCATATTGGCGCGCATGCGTTTTTCATCGATATCCAATCGCTCGATCACACCCGCCATGCGATCGCAGGCATAGTCCGCTAAAATCAGAGCATCTGGAAAAATCACTCGCTCTACCGAGGAGTGGGAAATATCTCGTTCGTGCCAAAGAGCGATGTTTTCAAGAGAAGACAGGCAATAACTTCTCAGGAGTCTCGAACAGCCAGTGATATTTTCGGCACTGATTGGGTTTTTCTTATGGGGCATGGCCGATGAGCCCTTTTGACCTTTTTGAAAACTCTCAAAGACCTCGTAAACTTCGGTTCGTTGTAAGTGGCGCAGCTCCACCGCTAAACGCTCAAGTCCCCCGCCGAGAAGGGCGAGTGCTGAAAACAGTTCTGCATGGCGGTCCCTAGGAATTACTTGGGTCGCCAATGTTTCGGGCTTCAAACCCAAGAGGTCACAAACCCCCTTTTCGATTTCTGGAGGAAGTGCTGAATAAGTTCCGACAGCACCACTGAGCTTACCGATGGCCATTTGGTCAAAGGCGCGATTGATTCGATCCATGTGACGAGAGAATTCTGTATAAAATCCCGCTAGCTTTAAACCAAAACTAACCGGTTCGGCGTGCATGCCGTGGGTTCGCCCCGAACAAAGAACATCGGAATACTTTTCTGAGCCCTTCTTTAGGGCCTTCAAAAGAGATTTTAATGACGACGTTAAAACGGGTCGAGCATCGGCGACAAGAAGACTGAGAGCGGTATCGAGAACATCCGAAGAAGTGAGACCAAAGTGTACATAACGCCCTTGGGGGCCCACATTTTCTGCAACGTTTGTAACGAAAGCGATGACATCGTGCCGAGTTTTCTTTTCGATGGCCTCAATGCGCTTGACCGAGAACTTACCCTTCTTCTTGATGGCAGCCGCCGCGGCCGTAGGAATCATTTTGTGCTTGGCCTGAACCTGGGCAACGGCCACTTCCACTTCTAACATTTTTTGAAATCGATTTTCTTGGGTCCAAATGCGCCCCATTTCTTCACGGGTGTAGCGTGTGATCATCGACTGAACCTTCCTCTTTGGATAAACTTTGAACGTACTGATTAAAGAGAGACTTTTGACTGAGGAGCTGATTATTCCAATCCAAGCCCGGCCAAGTCTCTGGGGAATTAAATTTAATATTTTGAATGTGGTTGGTTTCGGGGTGCGCTTCAATATCTTCTGAGCGATAGACACCATGTCGTGACGGACCCAGTTCTTCGTAGTTATAGAGAAATTCTTGGGGCATCTCTAAAAGTTTTGGGTGGCTTGAAGGCATTCGATGCTTAAGACTTAAAATGATTTCTGCAGCCATCTCTTCGAGGTCTTGGCGCTGAAATCGCTGTTTCTGCGGAACTCGCATCCAAACATCAAGTTGATTTGAAGCAGGCGCTCGCACACAGGTTAAAAAGTTCTCTCGCGTCCAGGGGAGATCGAGATGATCGATCATCACAAAATGGTCAGGTAGGGCATTTTTCTCTACCCCTTCAGTGAGTTCGACACGAAAACGCAACCAAACCCACATGGGATCTAGAGGGCCTTTTGGAAATAAAAGGTGACCAATCGTTTCCGAGAGAAAATAGGTTTCTTGAGACGACAACATCCACAAGTAATTATCGGCTCTAAGAACTCCCCCACTGAGATCGGATCCAACTTCAACGGCGGCGATGTTTTTTCCTTGAATAGATAGATCGCGCAATTCTGAACCTAGAATTACATCTCCTCCGAGACGCTTAAATTCCTGCAAGGATTTTTCAAAACTAAAGCGCGAAGCCCTGCGCATAAAGCAGGGTGTGAACAAAGCTAAAGCCTGTCCCGATTCCATGGCCAAGTGATTAGCTTGGTAACGACTCGAAGACCACTGGTGAGCGAAATGGGCGAGCCAGTTTTCTTTGAAATCCAAATTCATAAGTTCTTGGATTCGAGCCTTTTTCTGCTGGGAACTTTCCGAAGGAATTGCCAACAAATAATCTTCTACAGAACTGGGAATCTTTCTCTGTCGCAGGAGAAAACTCGTTAGCGGACTTTTTAATTCGAGGGGACCATCTTTGAGCCAAAGGCAAAGGCCACGGTCTAAGGCTAAGGTTTCTTCATCTTCAACCAAGCGCGCCCTTTGACTGGGATCTAAATGGCTGGTCTCAAAACATGGAAAGGGACCTTCCCAATCTTCGGGGGCCCAACGGCCCAGTCGCCCCGATACATCAACCAAACCGACACGGAATCCTTGCCGTAAAAGTTCTTGGCAAATCCAGTGCCCTCGACCGAAAGCTGAGACAATAACTAAATCCTTTTTGGGATCCATAACTTCACGGCCTTTCGTATGAGTTGATGTTCGATCAAATGTATCCTGAATTGAAGTTCGTTCAAGCTTAATCCACTCTGTTGCGGTCTATCGATTAATTTCTCTTGAAGTATGATTTCACCGGCGTCCACCTCTTCAGTGACTTCATGCACGGTCACTCCCATTGGCGCGTTATCTTCGAAGGATCGCTCAATGCTTTTTAATCCCGGATAGGCAGGAAGGAGGCTGGGATGGACATTGAGCATGCGCCCCTGCCAGGCTCGAACAAATTCATTCGGGATAATTTTCATAAAGCCCAATAAAAACAAGGCATTAACTCCCTTACTTCGAAGCTCCCGATCAAGGTCCTGCCAGGAGTCCTGGGACTTCATCACAAAGTTCTCCTGATTCCTGCGATGACAATGCTCTAGGGCCAAGGCCGATCGGCGGTTGGAAACAACGAGAGCCACTTCATCTGACATTCCACCATCGAGCAGGGATTTCATGTTTGAGCCCCGTCCTGAAACAAAAAAGGCCCACTTTAACATTAGTGAACCTTTAAACTTCCATCGCCGGAAACAACCTGCCCCAGGCGATAGGCTTCAAAGCCCTGATCCTTGATCAAAGCCACAGCTTGGGTGGCCTCTGACTCTGGTAAAATAATCATGAGCCCGATCCCACAGTTAAAGGTCTTCATCAACTCTTGATCGCTAAGTCCCGATCGTTTCTGAATTTCTAAAAACAGATCTGGAAAACTCCACTGCTTTACTTCGGCAGAAAGGTTTTCTGGAAGGACTCGAGCCAGGTTGTCGATGCCACCGCCAGTGATATGGGCGAGAGCATGGAGTTCAAGCTTTTCTTTAAGTGTACCAACGAGACTGGGATACAAGTGAGTCGGAGTAATTAACTGCTCCAAGTGCTCTTCAAGATCTTCTTTAAAGAGTTTGCGCAAGAGTGAGTAACCATTTGAGTGACATCCAGAACTAGAAACTCCGAGGATAACATCTCCCTCTTTGACCAAGTGACGACCGAGTATTTTCTCGCGATCGACAACCCCGACAGCAAAACCCGCACAATCGAAGTCCTTCTCCGAATAAACGCCAGGCATTTCTGCAGTCTCACCACCAATCAGGAGACAACCCGATTCGTTACAGGCCCTTTGTACACCGCCAAGAAATTCTTTGGCCGTGTCTAACTCCAATTTTCCGGTGGCGTAGTAATCGAGAAAAAAGAGGGGTTGAGCGCCACAACAGACCAAGTCGTTGACACACATGGCAACCAAGTCTTGGCCTATGCTGGAGTAATCGCCCTTGGCGATGGCCAATTTCAGCTTGGTTCCAATGCCATCTGTAGCACTTACCAGACAGGGCTCTTTCATATTCATAAATGGAAATTTCATGATGGCAGAGAATCCGCCGATTCCCGAGACCAGTTGGTCTTCGAAGGGGCGCTTTTCGCCTTGATTGGACTTGAGCCAGTCTACGAGGGCGTCTCCAGCTTCGATATCAACACCAGAATCTTTATAATTGATCATATCAGCCCCGTTTTTTAAGCGCCTCAAAAGCACAGCCATTAGCTACCAGAGCCCCACCAATAAAGCAAGGCATGGCCCTTTGTATAGAGGCTATTCAGCTGCCAAAAATATAGTCAAAAATTTTTTACTAATCCTCAATTTTGTTAAAGCCGATAAAGACTTACAGAGAGCTTTTAAGAAGGGGGTCCCCACGGGCCGGTTTTTAGTTTCTATACTCATTTTATTACTAGGTGCGACGACCGCTCAGGCGAGCGAATCCATCAAAGTCGATGACTTGATCCCCAAGGGTTGGTGGAAGAGTGCCGATTCTTACCAAGTCGCCCAGTACGGTGATGATGCCTACGACCCATTCGCAGACTTTTCTGAATACGAAAACTCTGCCGAAGAAGAAGCTGATATCAACTTCTTTCTCAACGGTCGCTTTTTTACTTTGGGATTCATCGGTGGCTTTCGCGCGTGGACCGAAACCCTGGGGCAAATTTATGACCCCGCCCCTAACTTCGGACTCTTTCTTTCGTACTTTTTTGATCTGCGCTTTGCCATGCAAATTAGTTTTGTAACCGGTGACCACGCCCTACTCATCGATGTCACTGACCCGGTCATTCAGGGGAATGTGGGCCTCACATCGATCGGCATTGATTTAAAATATTACATGAACACACAAAACGTGACCAAGGGACTTGCCGAGCTCAACCCATTTCTCGTCGCGGGCTTTTCACAAAACTACCGAACGCTCACCGTTTCTGGAAGCTCGGTTTTTGCTAAAGATGACGCTCTCGGCTTAGACATCGGGATCGGCATTGAAATCCCGATTTTATCGAACAAAATGTTTTTTGGGATCCAGGCCATGTATCAGTTACTCAACTTCGACGACGAAACCCAAGAAATCCTCGATGCGGATAATAATGCCACGGGAATCTTTCCCGGTGGGGACACCTATACGATTAACGGTGTCCTTGGCGTGAATTTCTAATTTTTATTAGGCCCATTAATCTTTACAATAAAGTACATTTGTTTCTAGATGGGAACCATCTTCAGCTGATTCAAATACTTCAACAATGATCTTCTTTCCATTTGCTCCAAAGCCAAGAATATTAAATTTAGAGTTTCTTTGACCTCTTACTTTAATATTTGCTTTGCTTATTAACCATCGATTTGAAAGCTTTTTACATAACTTTTTAAGGTCTGAATTAGTCAGTCGATCGAGACTCACCATTTCTCCATCTAATCGGATTTCAGAAATCTCAAAACGTGTGGACAATCCAATCGATGAGACACTTCCAAGCTGCAATTGTTCAATGGGTACCTCGAAGACTTGAGCTTTGGGAGAAACTCCTCCTACGACCGTGAATTGCGGCCGCGTTGATTCAACCCTACTTTGAAGGAGAATGCGGTCGCTAAACTGCGGGAAACCTTGAGCCTCAGAAAGTGCTTCATCAATTTTTCCTTCGAGAAGACTACTCGAAACAGAATCCGTGACCTCTCGCAGTCCTTCGATACTTGAAACCAAACTTTCTATGGATCTACCGAGGACAGAAAGCCTCTTGAGAGTCTCTTCACTAAATTGCACACCGGATTTCATGCGCTCTTCCACCAGAACATTCAGCTCATTGAGCTTTTTTTGAGTCGAACGTATGCTTCTAAGAACACCGATCAGTTGTTCGGATTTTTCTTGAAGGCGCTCTACCGGCTGTAAAGGATTGGCGCGAACGTCTTCGAGTCGCTTTCTTTGTTCGCGATTGGGTTTAAGAGTCGCAAGGGTTTCCCAAAGTCTCGTAAAATCGCTATCCCCTTGCAAGCTATTAAGACTGTGTTTTGTAATTAGCTTTTGCCCGTCAATAACGAATTGAGAAAGAGCGTACTCCATTTCGTTTTGGTCATCGCCTAAAGCGCGAATTTGTGCAATATGGGCATCGAGGTTGATTTCTCTTTCGATCATCGGAATTTTTACTTCCCCATCTTCTTTAATAGTATTCGCACTCTCAATGGCACGACGACTTCGACCGTCAACGAGTTGCATTTGTCCGGACTGAAGAGCTTCTTGTAACTGAAGAGCGTGTTTTCTCAATTTTCTTCGACGGGCTCGATTGGCCATTTTCTTAAAGAAAATCCGCAATGGCGAAATAAAGGTACCCGTTCGATCTGGGACGAATCCTTCAAAAAAATCATCGGTATTGGCCCCTTTACCCCGATAAGCTTGGGCTACTAAAAAGACAGTTCCCGAGGCCAATGCCGCCAGAATTCCTTCTGGTGTCGAATACAAACTAGCCCATGCCAATTCACCTGCGAGTTGGGTTAAAGTGAAATAACTCGCTCCTCCGGAAACAGCAGTATGTAAAACAGGCGCAAAATACCCCATTCGTTCATTTCCATCGTTATTCATCATGTATTGCTCTTGAATGGTGTAATTACTGGAGCTAAGCAAATTAAAGCTGACCATAGAGTATTGAACGCCCCATAAAAGAAGAGCCGACTCATAGTTGTCGCGAATTTCAGGGTGCTGTTGGAGAAAACTATCTTCTTGAATGGCTAATTTAAAGTAGCGAAGCGCTCGTTTTCTTACCTCGTAATACTCTCGATTTGTTAATCCAATTATTCTCATAGTATCGTCGTAAGTGCGATTTTTATCGTAGACAATTTCTATTTTCTCTTTAGTTACTCGTGCAATTTCCGCAAGGAGTTCTCCGTCTGCAAAACTCTCGACCCCCATAAAATTCTGCAACTGCTGAGACAAGGACCTATGATCTGAAAGGGCATCGGCCATAATCGTCGGGATGTCGGCATTAAGGAATGGACCGCCCTGTCCAAAAAGGTTTTTGAAGGCTTCTTGGGTTTCTGGATCGAGATGTTGAGTCAAGTTGTGGATGGATTGATAGATCTTGTTTTGCACCACCGGAACCTGCTTAATACCGTTTTTACCCATGGGGAAATGATCATTTCGCCCAGTCGTTGTTTGCAGCGCCTCATTCGTCGGAACGGGTAAAAGACCAAACCGAGCTTCACACTGATTGGTCTGGGCCTGAGCCGTGCCCATTGCTAAAAAAACTAAGAGTAGAATCGTCAATCCGAAGCGATTTAATTTCACAATTTAATCCTCTTTTTAGGAGCCAAATATTCATTCAATTTCGCAGGCTTAGAAGAGCAAATTAGGAGCCATTTTTATGGGATAACCGAAGGCTCATTGGCACCTGAGGCACCTCTAATTTGTGTTTGAGAACTATGCTGGTAAGAAAAACGAAGCGAGAGCCATTAAAAGGGCACTGAGAATTACAATTGGCGCGACATAGGTGATGACCACTTGCCAGTGCTTAAAAAGCCGCTGAGAAGAAATACTGTCGTCAAAAACAAATTGCTCTTTCTTTCGTTCTTCGCGCATGAAAAGCACTAAGAGAGAGCTCATAAAAAGTGCGAGCAGAGGTAACAAACCATTGACCAAAATTCGATCTAAAGCCTCTAAAACAGTGCGACCTGCAATGGAGATGTGCCGCAAAGGCCCCGTGGTGAGTGCCGGAAAAATAGCCAAGAAAAAAGCAATACCTCCAAAAACCCAGGTCGCTTTTTTTCGTGGCCACTTCTTAAAGTCAATAAAGTTCGAAACCACACTCTCCATCAACATGACGCTGGCTGCGAAGGTCGAAAGGTAGAGGCAAAGGTAAAATAAAACGCCAAAGGTCGTTCCCCCGGACATGCTTAAGAAGAGTCGCGGCAATGTCTGAAAAACGAGCTCAGGGCCAGAGACGGCAAAACTCGCTCCCACCACGAGGGGAAAAATCAATAGAATTGAAAGGAGCGAAATGATCGTATCGATACTCGCCACTCGGAATCCAGAAGTTGGTAATTTCGCGTCGTCACGCATGTAACTGCCAAAAGTTATCATGGTACCAAAACCTATAGATAACGAAAGACAGACATGACCGAGGGCCTCAAGCGGTGAAGTTAAACTCATTTTCGAAAAATCGGGGTAAAAGAGGTAGCGAAGGGCCTCGGTGGAAGTCGGCAACTCAAGAGTTCTCACCAATAAGAGGACAAAGATCGTCGCAAAAAACGGAATTAAATAAACAATCCACTTTTCGATACTGCGAATGCCTTTAATCACGGCAAAAATAATGAGAATGAAATGGACACTCATTAAAGCCAAATGGAGAAAAATATTATCTCTTAAGGTCATCAGAGTTTGTTCTGGCGAAAAGGCATCACCCCTGAGTTGACCAATTAACATCTGCATAAAGTAGTGAAGAACCCAACCACTAATGACCGTATAATAAATTAACAAGGCCGAAGCCGCCACCACTGAGCCCATGGTGACCACTTTCCAAAGTTTTTTGGGGAAGAAACGATTGATACCTAGGTCGTCTTTATCGCAAGCGAGTTCAGGGTCTTTGCCCGTGACATATTCAGAAGCCGAAATGGCCGACCTTCGCGTTAATTTTCCCAGCATCAGTTCGCCGATGATCAGTGCGGAACCAATGAAAAAGGCCAAACCCAAGTATAAGAGAACAAAAGCTCCCCCACCATTTTCGGCAATCACATAGGGAAAGCGCCATAAATTACCGAGCCCGAAGGCCGAACCAATGGCGACACAGTAAAAGCCAATTCTCGTTGAAAAAAGCTCGCGCTTAATAGAATTCCCCTGAAAATAGTATCAGAACTATTTTAAGCGAGCTCCGCCGCGGAAGCAACGGACTATCGATTCTTACTTTTCATCACAAAAATTCGAATCGGAACTCCGTGCAGATCAAAGCGCTCCTTCATCCTCTTCGAAAGAAAACGTCGATAGGACGGATCCACTCCGTCAGGATGGTTGGCAAAGGCAATAAAGCTCGGTGGAACCTGATGGGTCTGTGTTAGGTAGTAAAACTTCACCGTCTTTGTTCCATAGAGCGGAGCTGGCGCTTGACGAATGACTTGGCTAAAGAAGTCATTGAGATCCGAAGTGCTCATGCGTTTCGTTAACTTACTACGTAGGTCTTGGATCGCCTCGAAGAGTTTTTCAAATCCTCGCGCCGTTAAAGCTGAAGTAAAGACCATCGGAAGGTCTGGGAAAAAGTGAAAATTCTTTTCCATCTCCTCTCGAAACCACTTTCTGGCTTCGGGACGAGTTTCTTCGGCCTTATCGATTTTGTTGGCAACAACGAGGACACCTTTGTGCTGCTCTACGATTTGCTGAATAATTTTGGAGTCTTGATCCGAAGGCCCTTCTGAAGAGTCTATCATCAACAAGACGAGATCGGCTTTGCGAATGGCTTCATTTGATTTGAAAGCCGAAAGAATTTCAACATCTTCAGTTCTGCGCGAAGAGCGCCTTAAACCCGCAGTATCCACCAAAAGATACTTTACTCCGTCGAGTTCAAAAGGAACTTCCACAGAATCAACTGTAGTCCCCGCTATATCAGAAACGAGTACACGCTTTTCACCGAGGAGTTTGTTGACGATGGAACTCTTACCCACGTTGGGTTTTCCAACAATGGCAATTCTGAGGGCATCTTGGTAGTCAGCATCAAATTCATTAAGGCGAGGATGAAGCCACTCAAAGAGTTCGCTCAAGCCCTGTCTCTGTTCAACTGAAATTCCGACAAGCTCGGCTCCGAACTCATAAAATTCGGCGAGCTGCATTTCGATATCAATGGGACTGTCCACTTTGTTCACGATAACCAGAAATGGCTTACCCGCTTCGGAGGCAATTTTAATCAGATCTCGGTCTTCGGGCATGACCCCCGACTTGGCGTCCATCATCACCAAGAGAAGGTCAACACTGGATAGGAATTCGACCACCTGTTCGCGAATTAATTGCGAAATTTCATCAGCAGCTTCTGTTAAACCACCTGTATCGATCACTTCATAGGATTTATTCCAAAGTTCAGCTGTCTCGACAATGATATCCCTTGTGACCCCCGGCTGGTTTTTAACCACTGACTTTCGCGTCTCAGTCAGATAGTTGAATAGAGACGATTTTCCGACGTTGGGTCGACCTAAAATGGCGACACGAGTGGGACCGAACTGATTGGCTTTCTTCTGACTTTCTTCCATCTACGACTCTTTTTTCTTGGTGTAACCCAATTCATTGAGGAACATGGCATCCTTAGTCCAGGACTTTCTCACTTGCACATGAAGGTCTAAAAAGACCTTTGTTCCCATGAGTTTTTCTAAGCCTTTTCTCGTTTCGGTTCCTATTTTTTTGAGCATTGAACCACCACCACCAATGAGAATTGGCTTGTGATTATCTTTTTCCACCAGAATGTCGGCGTAAATTCGGATCACTTTATCATCTTCTAAAAAGCGATTTATACGGACACCTAGACCGTAGGGAATCTCCTTTTTAAGGTAAACAAAGCACTGTTCGCGAATTCGTTCTCGAGCAATCTCTCGCAAGGTCTCTGTCGTATAAATGTCTGTATCAAACAAGGGGGCCGGATTTTCTGGAATCAAATTATAAAACTCTTCAAACAAACGACTTCGCGTATCTTTTGGCGTTTTCTGAGGAGCGACTCGCATGACCCTGACACCTTCATCACGGAGTTGGGCCTGCAAATCAAGACATTCCTTCGGCGCTTTCAAATCTGATTTACTGACGATGCAAATCCAAGGTTTCTTCGAAGACTTAATATGTTCAATGAGCTCAAGCAATTGATCGGAAGGCTCTTGATCAGCGCCAACAACCAGAGCAATCCCATCGGCTTCTTCTAGAACCCTCTCGACCTCTGATTTCAAAAACGGATTGAGACCAGAATCGCTTTTTAAAGTGCCTGGGGCATCGAGAAAAATATATTGGGCCTCTTCTCTTGAAACAATACCAGTGATTGTTTGTCGAGTGGTTTGTGGTTTATCGGATACGATACTGAGTTTTTCATCCACAAGGGAATTCAACAAGGTACTCTTACCCGCGTTTGGTAACCCTAAAAAACCAATGAATCCTGCACGATAACTCATTTAATTGTCTCCATCGCCTTTCGAGCGGCGTTTTGTTCGGCGTTTTTCTTACTTCGACCTTTACCCTGAGCGAGGACTTTTCCATCTACGGATACACTCACTAAAAAACTCTTTTCATGGTCAGGGCCCGTTTCTTCGATGAGTTCATAGACCGGAGTTTTATGAAGGCTCTTTTGCACCCGTTCCTGCAATCGCGTTTTGTAATCAGAGGCATAATCAGGAGAGGAACCAATGTCTACAAGGGATTGTTCAAACATATTGCTGACGATCTCATAAGTTTTCTTGATATTTGAATCCTGATAAATGGCCCCAATAATTGCTTCTAAAGCCGAAGCAAGCAGTCGTGGGTTATTATTTCCACCGGTTTTAGTCTCACCTTTGCCCAAACGAAGTTCATCTGGGATACCCATGTCTTTTGCCATTTGAGAAAGATGATCTTCATTAACTAAAGAAGCCCTTTTTTTTGAAAGACTCCCTTCGGGGTCTCGCGGAAAACTCTTCATTAGTAAATCACTAATGACAAAATCGAGAATAGCATCACCTAAAAATTCGAGTCTCTCGTTGTTTCCACCCTTTTTATCACCACCCTCATTTTGAAAGCTTTTGTGGGTGAGAGCTTTATTGAGTTGCCTCTTATTTTTAAATTGATAGCCCAGTGACTTTTCAATAGGCCCCAACTCCGGTTTAGACCATAAGTTAAACCAATTCGCCATAATGGACTCCTTCCATACGGGATGATTCACTTTGATCAAAACCAAGTATTTTTACCTGTACTTCTCGACCGAGAATATTGAGGTTCGAATTCAACTGAATATTCCAGCCATCCCGCGAAAATCCACGGGAGTTCTCAGACTTTTTTGATTGTAAGGCCAGACATTTCTTTGTTTTTCCTACTTCATCGAGAGCCTTCATACTAAAGCGTTCTGTGCTGAGAGTTCGCAAAATTTTGGAACGTTCTTTTCTCTCCGCAACAGGAACGGACTCTGACATGAGTTCTGCGGCTCGAGTACCAGGACGCTCACTGTATGGAAAAACATGGATTCGCGTCCAATCAAGACTTTGCAAGCGCTTCAAGGTCTCCTCGAAAGAGGCTTGTGTTTCAGTGGGAAAGCCAACGATGACATCCATACCGACAAAAGCTCCAGGGAGATTCTTTTGAATTTTATTAAGCACCCCTTCAACGTCTTTGGCTAGGTAATTTCTTTTCATATCTTTTAGCACTTGGTCTTCAGCCGATTGAATACTCATATGAAAATGAGGACAAAGACGCTCATCTTTATAAAGTTCGATAAGTCGATCACTCAACTCCAGGGGCTCAAGGCTCGAAACACGAAACCGCGGCATGGACGTTTCATGAAGTAAGGATTCGAGCAAGTCTTCGAGATCGTAAGGACCACCACTACTTTCTTCGTCGAGGTAATCCCCCAAGTGAATACCAGTAATCACAACTTCTCTGATACCCTTACTATAAAGCTCATTGACTCTTTTAATCATTTCCGGGGCCGCTAAGGATCTCGACTTACCCCGTGTATAGGGAATTATGCAGTAAGAGCAAAAGCTATTGCAACCATCTTGGATTTTTAAAAACGCCCGTGTGTGAGCTTCTTCTATTCCGCCACCAAGACCGAGCTCTGCTTCTTTAAAAATATTTGCGCGAAAGACTTTTTGCTCATTTTCTCCATTAAAAAAGTCATTCAAGATTTTTTTAATTTGCCCTTTGTGAGAATTGGCGACAATAAGATCAGCTTCGGCCAATTGATCGAGCTGAGCCCCATCAACCTGGGCGGCACAACCAGTTACAACCACTTTCGATTCTGGGGAGTTTCGTTTTATTTTTCTAATTTTACGAATGGCTTCTTTAGTCGCTTCAGCGGTGACTGCACAGGTATTTAAAATGTGTACGGGCTGTGACAATGAATCAAAGTCCTCAAGGCGCGTTTGCAACAAACCCGTATCGTAGGTATTTACTTTACAACCAAATGTGTGAAACTCTGGCTTTAAGGACATATCCATCCTCCACCCAGAAGTTGTTTATCGCGGTAAATCACTGCAGCCTGACCAGGAGTAATAGCTCGCTGGGGCTCATCAAATCGAACCGAGTAACTATCATCTGATTTTTTATAAAGTTGTGCCTTGGCTCCTTGGTGCTGAAATCGAATTTTCACGCGCAAGGATTCGCCTTCTGCGATTTGGTCCAGCAAATGACATTTAGCAATTTCCATTTCAGATCGATAAAGGTGCTCTTGATCGCCTACCCATACAGTGGCTTCAGCCGCGTCGATCTTAATAACGTAAAGAGGGTTTTCTGCAAAAACCCCGAGTCGTTTTCTCTGACCAAGGGTATAGTGATGAATTCCCTTGTGCTCACCAAGGACTTTACCAGTTGGATATTCTTTGATGGGCCCCTTTGGTGGCAAGTCACCAGGACCCACCTGAGATTCGATAAAGTTGTCATAACCAGAGTTACCAACAAAGCAAATTCCAGTGGAATCTTTTTTTCGCGCGACAATAAGGTCTTTTTCTTCGGCGTACTTACGCAGCTCAGGCTTGGTCCAATCCCCGACTGGAAAAATAATAGTATTCAGCAGTTCAGGTTGAATCGTAAACAAGAAGTAGGTTTGATCTTTCCAACTATCTTCACTAGTGAAAATCTGTGGGTCTCCAGCCGGACCTTCTTGAATCTGCGCATAATGGCCGGTTGCTAGATAATCACAATTCAGCTCTTTCATTTTTCGAATGAGATGATCGAACTTCAAGTAGGTATTACAGTTCACACAAGGCAATGGTGTTTGCCCCTGTAGATAGGCTGAAACAAAAGGATTGATGACATCTTCTTTGAATTTGGCTTCACAGTTAATCACGTAAAAAGGGATATCGAGACGATCGGCAACATCACGAGCATCATCCACATCGGTGGTCGAACAACAAGTTCCCGCACCTTCATCGACTTCACATTGAGAGTAGTCCCATACTTGCATGGTCACGCCAATAACTTCATACCCCTCTTCTACGAGAAGGGCCGCGGCAACTGAACTATCGACACCTCCGCTCATGGCAACCAAGACACGGGTTTTTGTTCCGTCGGGTTTTACGGGTGAAGGCTTCAAAATCCTAGGACTCATAAACTCACCTCCCCATGGCGGAGACTTTCAGCTTGAATCTTTCTCAGGCGCGATACAACTTTTTCAAGACCACTCAAAAAAGAGTCGATTTCTTCTTGGCTCGTTGTCCAACCCAAACCGATGCGCATAGAACTTTGCGCTTCTTTAGCACTTAATCCCATGGCTAAAAGAACCGGACTGGGCTCAGGGTTTCCCGAACTGCAGGCTGCACCCGTGCTGACAGAAAAACCTTCAATATCTAAGTTCATTAGAAGGGACTCTCCATCAATACCTTCGATAAGTACATTCGAAGAATTTGGGAGGCGTTGGCTGGTTTTTCCCGTAATCGAAACTTTATCGATTCTCTTAATGAGTTCTTCTTCAAAATAATCTCGCAGCTTTTCCATCTTAGAAATAGCTTCAGGAATAAGTCCTTGGAATTTTGTCATATAACCGAATGCCGTATGGGCCAGTACGTTTTCAGTACCACCGCGACGACCTCGCTCTTGGCCACCACCCTGGATTAGATTGCCGTAGGCCGATCGTTTTTTGACATAAAGAAGGCCCGACCCCTTGAGTCCATAAAACTTATGGGCTGAGAAGCTGGCATAATCGACATTCAAATCCCGCAAATTAAATTCTGTCTTACCGAGAGTTTGCACACAGTCGGAATGAAAGAGTGCTCCGTGATGATGGGCCATTTCAGCAAGTTCTTTAATTGGAAAAATGACACCCGTCTCGTTATTAGCGTACATCATAGAAACTAATG
Source organism: Bdellovibrionia bacterium (assembly GCA_030427805.1). GTDB lineage: Bacteria > Bdellovibrionota > Bdellovibrionia > Bdellovibrionales > JAGQZY01 > JAUHWN01. The sequence goes on along the minus strand of JAUICP010000005.1, from coordinate 49,874 downwards.
CCGTCTTTTCACTGAGAGATTTTTTATAAAATTCAATATCCAACTGACCCGAGCGGTCGACAGGAATAACTGTGACTTCAAAGCCACGCTCGCGCGCCCACTGGGCTGCGCCCTTTACGCTTGGATGTTCAACGGCACTAATGATGAGTTGCCCGCGCTGTTTTTTCTTTGGATCAGAGCTGACCTTGTGAAAGCTTTCGAATACTCCCTTGATCGCCGTATTATTGGCTTCGGAGCCTCCGCTTGTAAAAATAACTTCAAGGGGATGAACCCCTAAAAACTTGGCAAGGTTGTTTCTCGCATCTCGCATTAATGTTTTCGGACGCCGGCCATCACAATGAATTGAACTGGGGTTTCCCCAGGCCGAAAGCCAACCAGGAATCTGCTCGCTCAATTCCATAGACAATGGGCTAGTGGCGTTGAAATCGAGGTAGATTCGATCTTTTTTTAGACTGTTATCGCGAAGCGTCGTAAAGTTCATAAGCGCAAAAATATAGCATATATCGCACCCTCCCACAAGACTCTTAAATGACCAAAATAAGGAGATTTTTTCTAATTTGTACCCATTTTTGTTGGCTTCGATGGTCCCTAGAAAATCTCTGACTGTACCAATGTGAGGATTCATCCTCGATAATGGTCTGGTTTCTCTAATGGTTTCATTAACTTAGATGGGCTCTCCGCCGATAAAGTCTTAGATGAGCGTAGAAAAATCATGGATTAAACACTTTGCGATTCCTGAAGGTAAACTTGCCGAGATTCAGGGAAAAGTCCCAGAGGGCCAAAGCCTCCTGTGGTACTGCATTGCCCAGGGTTTTGTGAAAGAAAACGACTACCTCGAATGGGCGAGCCAGCGCTACGAAGTTCCTCGAATTCAAAGGGATTTCTTCACTCGCCCCTTGGATGAAGACTTTCGCGGAAGTAGTTTTTCTCTCTACAATTGGACTCCCGATTTTCAACCACTCGGACAATGGGAAAACAATATCTACGTGGCCTGCCTTCAACCCAACGAAGAAGTGCAAATAGAGGGCTATAATCTCATTTATGTTGTTTCTCCGGTTTCGGGTTTGAGCCTTCTTTGGGCCCAGGCAAATAATCAAAATGTGGTCGATCCCTCCGAACTCACTTCAACAACCTCTCAACAAATTTCAGTCAGTAGCGAACACAATCTGGCCAAGCCTCCGATCCTGACAGAAGAAGAAGGTTCCGAGGACGGTCTCGCTCAGAACACGGTTCACGAAGCCGAGGTTAGAGATCACATTAGCCAAATTGATGTCAGTAACGAATCGATTGAAATGATTAACAATAACAACGTCAATTCCTTCGAACCTCGCGAACATGAAAAAGGCCAAGACGCTAAAGCAGAAAAAGCAAACCAACCCCTTGATTTGCTCGCCGAACAAGAAAAATTAGAAGCGCAAAAAGCCCAAGAAAAACCACAGGAATCAAAGGTTTCTGAGGCTCCAGAGGGATTGAGTTCGATCCAAGCCGACGAAATCAATATCGATACGGACCAGCCCGAAGGGCTCGTCATACCGCCGACTCAAGCCTCTGAAAATAAGGAAATACCCAGTGAACCCGAGGCGGAGTCCGCTGAAGATGCACCGATGGGTTTAAACCTCACCCAGTTTGATGGCGAGTCGAAAGATCAACCAACCCAGGCGGAAGCAAATCAACCCCAAGAAGAGTCAGTTAAAGAGGCCCCTGTCGAAAACACTGAGGCCCATGAAGCAAACGCGACCGATTCTCCAGCTCAACCTGAAACTCTAACTAGTCCTCCACCCATTATTTCCGAAGAAAACCTTGAGAGTATCGATGAGCCCGAAGAGAGCCCCGCAGAACCACCCGCAGAAACCACCGAAGAAAGTGAAGATGAAAATGATCTTTCAGCCTCTACGGTAACACGACTCGAAACTCCCATCGATGAAACAAAAACAAATATCCCTCTTCCCCCTTCTCCAAAATCAGAATGGGATTTTCAAGAGGTCACTGCAATCACGAGTTTGCGCAGTATCGAAGCAACTAACCACACTAATACTCTCGAATTCACAGACATGTACAACGACGACACCCGTCCTGTTTGTGCACCAATGACCGAAAAAGAGATCGACGCATGCCCTGCTAACTTTGACCAGGCTCAAAGCTTTGACGACGTTGCAGGCATTAGCTTTAAGAAGATGGCGATCCATTTTCAAAAAAGTATGCTTCTTGTATTTCATCAAAACCAGCTTATTCCATGGCGTTGGACATCAAAATGGCAGTACAAAGGAGCCAAAGCTCCAGCAGCGATAGATCTTGCAAAACCAAGCTTTTTCAGAGTCGCCTTTAATACACTACTTCCCTACCATGGGTACATTTGTACAAGTCAGGTCAATGATCTCTTCTGTCAGGACTGGTACGATAGCAAAAATCCTAAGCATGTGAGTGCGCTCCCCATTACCATCAATGGTAATGTCGCTGGCCTTATTGTCGGAGCCACTGACAACACAGACATCTTAGACTACAAATACAGTTTGCATTTTATGCAGGAACTGGCCGAACAAATCTCTAAAGCCTATCAAAAAATTAAGATCAAAGAAGCTTCCTAAGAAGTGGCATAACATATGCTATTACAAACAAAGTTCGTTGAAATAGAGTCAGACCCTTTTGAGTCGATAATTATTATCAAATTTTCAAAAGACCGACGAGATTGCGCGCTCAACGAACTTTGGAGGAAAAATGAAAAGCTTGATGTCTTTTTCACTGGGGATTTTACTACTCATTCTTTTTCAGCAAAATTCCGCTGAAGCGAAACCACGTTTTGAAAGAATTGACCCGCCAGCAAATAGTAGTCTCTATGGCAAGGTCCACAGACACTCTGACGGCGATACGATGGATGTTGAAGTCACTCGTGGCGAGTTCAAAGGTAAAATCATACGCATTCGCTTGATTGGAATCGATACTCCAGAAAAAAATCACATGGGTCGAACCCAAGGGCCGATCGCCGACGAAGCGAGCGCGACCCTTAAAAAACTTGTTCCTGTAGGCACAAATGTCCGAGTCAGAGTTGATGAAGTTGCCACAGGGCCCTTCGGTCGCGTTCTCGGAACGATTTTCGAAGGGAAAATCAATATTAATAAAGAGATGATTTACAAGGGAATGGCTTTTCCAATTACCTTTGCCCCCACATTTAAATACCACGAAGATTACTGGGACGCAGCTCGTGTTGCCGAAAAGAAGGGCCGTGGCGTTTGGGCCAAGGGACTTGAAGTAGAGATCCCACACCGTTTTCGTGCCGAAGTTGCTGGCGGTGAAACACACTTTGTCGCCGACTTTGCGAGCAAAACCATTTTCAAAAAATTTGCCATTGAGGCCATCGATGAAGACCAACTGATTTTTGTACCGACTAATTCAGGTGGCGAAATCTCACTTGGAAACTTCTTAAAGAAGTGGAACATCAGTCGGCGCCAATGGAAATTCGTGGATGCCAAGAACCTCTGCGAAGTCCACCTCGCCAAATTCCGTTAGGTAGAAGGTATCTTTTGGTAGCAGACCCGTGTCAAAAGACAGGGGTCTACGTCTCCGGAACAAGATACCTATTCACTTCTCGAAACTCGTTTTTAAAATCCATCTTAACAAGCCATTGTGACCACGCTTTTGGCAGGACAGAAGCGTCCAATCGATCGGCCCATTCAATGATAATGAGAGCCTTTTCGCGAACAAACAAATCCCAAAAACCCGTTGATTCTAAATCATCTTCATCCTCAAGACGGTAAAGGTCGAGATGTTCAACATCACCCCATGCCGTTTCGTAATGATTGTGAATCGCATAACTGGGCGAAGTGACTTCGTTAGAGTTGAGAGAGTTAAGAAAACATCGGGTAAATTCGGTCTTGCCGACCCCCATTGGACCTTCGAGTAAGATGATTTGACGGTCGTTCATTTCTGATTTCAACTCGTCAGTCCACTCTTGAAGCTCAGAAACACTGGCAAACAAATGACTGTCAATTAACTGCATGGCAGCGTTCAAAACAAAGCTCCCCCACCCAAACGCTCCATAATCGAAGGCAGGTGTTGACTGAGATCAGAGGGCATCAAACTACTCTTGTGTTTTCCACTTCGAATCCATTCATCGGCCATGCGCCCGTGGAGATAGCAGGCCGTTGCCGTACCTTGAACGGCTGGCAACCCTTGCGCTAAAAGTCCTCCGATCATACCCGTAAGAACATCTCCCGAACCCGCCTTTGCAAGTGCTGAGTTTCCAGCAACGATAACCATACAGCGATCTTCATAGGCGAGGACACTGCGAAAACCTTTGAGTAAAACATGACAGCCAGTCACCTCGGCCGCTTTTAAGGCATAGCGATAGCGGTCCTGTTCTATGACTGTTGATTCAACATTTAAAATTCTCGACAATTCTCCGGCGTGGGGAGTAATTACCCAAGACTTCGGCAATGGGAATAGATCGTATTGAACACAAGTCGTGATTCCGTCCGCATCAATAACAACTGATTCGGCAGCAATACTTTTTAAATGCTCAATAACATCTTTTGTCTTCTCAGAAACTCCAAGACCCGGTCCGACGGCAAAGGCACTGGGCATTTTTTTTAAAAGTCCCTCAGCTCCCCAAACTCCGGTCATGATTTCAGGTTGATCATTTATAACCTTTTGCGGGTCTTCAAAACTCACCAAACTGACATAGCCACTACCAATTCGATAGGCAGCCGTAGCTCCCAACAAACCAGCACCCCATGTACCAGGGCTTCCAGCGATAATCATAAGATGACCAAAACTCGACTTATTGCCGCTATTGGGTCTTTTAGGCAGGTAGCGTTTGGCCAGCTTCTCACCAAATGCAAAGTGACTCGTGGCTAACTTTCGTAAAAGCTCAAATGGAAAGCCAATGGATAAAACCCTTAATCGGCCGACATGGGAAGGACCTTGCGATACAAAAAAACCAGGTTTGGCGAGGCCAAATGAAAGCGTTTGATCGGCGCTAAATGCAATTCCGCGCACGGCACCTCTGTCACCATCAAGTCCACTAGGAATATCCAAAGAGACCTTCGCACAACGAGCGGAGTTCATGGCTTCAACAACTTGACTGTAAGGAGCTTCAATATCTCTTGAAAGACCGATCCCGAAAAGAGCATCGACTAAAAGCTCGAGATTCTTAAATAAAGACGTGTCCTCGGGCTGATTCCAAAGGTCTATGATGCGAATGCCCTGTTTGCTAATTCTTTGCAGCTGTTTTTGATAAAGCTCTGTCTGTGAGTCTGGCTCGGCCATTAAAAAAACCTGAAGATCCCGATGGCCCATTGAGTGGAGATGCCTTGCCACGACTAAACCATCTCCTCCGTTATTGCCTGGCCCACATACAATCCCAACACTTCCGCGAGTGAGTTCTGGCAAGAAGGATTGATCGATTTCTCGTGCCGCAGACGTTCCAGCGGATTCCATTAGAATCTCGGCTGAAAGTAAAAACTCTTCTTGAGAGCTTTGATCGATCGACTGGCATTGGTCACAGGTGGCTATTCTCATCGATCCCCTCTTCAATGATTTATGATTTAAGAAAGTTCCTTCTGCAGGAAGTTTGCTATTTCTTCAGCGTATTTGCCGATGGCCAATTTATCGGGGCCTTCGACAAGGACTCGAATAACATCTTCCGTTCCAGAGAAACGTACGAAAGTACGCCCTTCGCCATTGAGCTTTTTCTTTATCTTCTCAATCATCTCTGGGTAGCCTTGAATTTCGCTGAGATCTTTTCTCTGTCTCACCTTAGCATTAATCAGAACTTGTGGTACGTCGGTCATCATGTCATTAAGCTCGCTCAGTCGCTTGCCTGTTTCTTTCATGACTGCGAGAACATTCAGGGCTGCCACACAACCATCTCCCGTTGTGGAGTGATTTAAGAAGATAATATGACCTGATTGTTCGCCTCCAAGGGTGAAGCCATTCTTGCGCATTTCTTCGACGACATGCTTGTCACCAACATTAGTGCGCACAACCTTCACACCTTTACTATTAAGAATCTTATCCAATCCAAAATTACTCATTTGGGTGGCGACAACCGTATCTTTCGTTAAAGTCCCCTTGCTCTTCATATGAAGGGCACAAAGACACAAAATGTGATCCCCATTCACCATGCGGCCTTTTTCATCAACCAAAAGAGATCGGTCCGCATCGCCATCAAGGCTGATACCGACATCGGCGCGGTAAGCTTGAACTGCCTCTGACAATTTCGCTGGGTACAGAGCTCCCACTTTGTCGTTTATATTAAAACCGTTGGGTTCATTGCCAATAACGATGACTTCGGCTCCGAGCTCTTCAAAAACTGCTGGCGCTACTTTATAGGCAGCTCCATTGGCACAGTCGAGAACGACCCGCAATCCCTCTAAAGTGTACTCTAAAGGAAAGGTACTTTTTAAGTATACGATGTATCGACCCTGGGCATCGTCGATCCTTTTAGAACGACCCAGATCATTACTTCCGGCGAGAAGAGAGTTAAAGTCAGCATTTGCCACCAAATGCTCGATCTCTTTTTCCATTTCGTCGGCAATTTTAAAACCCTCGGGGCCGAAAATCTTAACCCCGTTATCGCAATAGGGATTGTGACTGGCAGAAATAACGATCCCCGCATCGGCCCGCATGTTTTGCGTTACAAAGCCAATCCCAGGCGTTGGAAGGGGGCCCACCAGTTGCACGTGAACACCCATAGAATTGAGTCCACTCGTCAAAGCCTGCTCTACCATATAGCCCGACAAGCGCGTGTCTTTACCAATGACCACCTTAGGATGTTTATTCCGTGCTGGCTTTTTACGAAGAAGATATCCCATGGCTTGTCCTACTCTTAAGAGCACATCGGGAGTTATGGGGTGACTATTGGCTCGACCTCTGATTCCATCGGTTCCAAATAATTTTTCCGTCTTTTTCTGCCCCATACATTCCTCTTAAAATTGATCCTTAATTGGTTTTCTCAACGAGTTCTACTTCTATACTCCGAGGTCGGACAGAAACCAAGTCCATTCCCTTCGGGAGGTCGTGAAGCTCATCTTTTAGGTCTAACCGCAGTCTACCCTTAGGCTCCCCCCTGAGATCAACGACTAATTTGCTAAATAATGTTCTGAACTTCTTAATCTGTTTTCTCGTACCCTTTACCTTAACTTTAACTTCAGGTTTTATTTCCCACTCAACCTGTAGAGCCGTCGGCGTTTGCGCCTCAATAGAAAGAGCCATTTCCTCGACAAAGGGGCGCCGCCCCATAATACTGATCCACAAAATAAGGGTCACAAAAAGAGCCACCAACTTATAGCTTCCATTATTGGTAACAAAACCGAGATAGGTTCGAGGGGTCTTGAAGCGCTTCATGATCTATTAACCTCACTTCTTGGCTTTAAATCAAAAGCATCGAATAGAAATTTACGAAGCTTTGGCAAATCCAACCCAGGGTCGAGTTTACCCTGATAGACCACATTGACTGTGGTCGACTCTTCGGAAACAACGATCACAACCGCATCGGTTTCTTCGGTTAAGCCCAGGGCGGCCCGATGACGAGTTCCCAAATTTTTATCGAGTATAGGATTCTTGCTTAGAGGTAAAAAACAACCAGCAGCGTATATTCGCCCGCCACGAATGATGACAGCTCCATCGTGAAGTGGACTTGAAGGGTCAAAAATGGAAATAAGAAGTTCGCTGGAAATCTCGGAGTCAACCAAGGTCCCTTCTTCGATAAAGTATTCCAGAGAAATTTCTTTTTCGAGGACAATCAAAGCGCCAAAACCTTTGCTCGCCATACTCTGAGCGGCCTTTGAAATCTCTTCGATTACTTGGGAGTCGTCGACCCGGGTGTCGCCCGTTAAAAGCGGATTACTCCCAATATGGGCTAAGGCTCTGCGAATTTCCCCTTGGAACAGAACGACAACAATCAAAAAGAGGTTACCGAAGAATTTTTCAAGGATCCAATGGATCGTGAAGAGCTCAAACCAAATACTTGAAAGGTAAACGATAGCTAAAATGCCGAGACCGGACAACATCTGTAGGGTACCAGTTGTCCGGATTAAAATTAATATGCGGTAGACGACAAGCCAGACGAGAAAAATATCAAGTAGATCTCGCGGCCTAAAGTGTTCAGTGAGAAAAGCAATGTTGTCGTAAAAATTCTGTAATATCAATCTTTCCTATTAAGCGGTGACTGGTCCCGTATTGCCGACAGGGTCATCGCCCCCTTCATTGGCTTTTTCTTGTGCCTCGCGCTCTTCGCGCTCTTTTTGCTTAAGCTCTTCGTGACCGGCTTGCTGCTCTTCTTTCATCTTATTCGCCTGTTCATCACGGGTTTTGCGTAAACTTTCAACCGTGGCACCTTCATTAACAATGGCTAATACTTCATCGCCATCAATTGTTTCAAATTCAATGAGGGCTTCGGCCATTTCTCGCAAGGCTTTCTCATTCTCTTTGAGAATCTTTTTTGCCTTCTCATAACCCTCAGTCACAATTCGCGAAATTTCGGAATCAATTTCTTCAGCCTTAGCTTCAGAGTATTCCCTACCCTGGCTCATTTGTTTTCCTAAAAACACTGGGCCTTCTTGTTTCTGGTAGGCAAGAGGTCCAAGCTTTTCGCTCATTCCCCACTCGCAAACCATTCGGCGCGCGACATCGGTTGCTCTCTCAATGTCGTTACTCGCTCCCGTCGTGTAATCCTCAAAGAAAAGTTCTTCGGCTACGCGACCACCATACATAACAGCGACCAAGCTTTCAGCTTGTATCTTAGACATACTTCTTTGATCTTCTCTCGGCAGAAATTGAGTCAACCCCAAAGCCATTCCACGAGGGATAATAGTCACCTTGTGAACGGGATCTGTCTTTGGAAGTTTTACTCCGACTAAGGCGTGTCCCGCCTCGTGATAGGCTGTGTTTTTCTTTTCGTCTTGGCTGATCACCATGGATTTTCGTTCGGCACCCATCATGACTTTGTCTTTAGCCTTTTCCATATCGGCCATTGTAATTTTACTGCGCTCTTCGCGAGCTGCGATCAATGCCGACTCATTGACGAGGTTTTCTAAATCGGCACCGGAAAACCCTGGAGTTCCGCGCGCAATTCTTTCGAGATCAACATCGGTCGCTAGAGGAGTTTTCTTAGCGTGGACTTCAAGAATTCTTTGTCGCCCTAAAATATCCGGAGTGTTAACGATCACTCGACGATCGAATCGACCCGGTCGTAACAATGCAGGATCGAGAACATCTGGGCGGTTTGTAGCAGCAATCAGAATCACACCCTCATTACTTTCAAAGCCATCCATTTCAACGAGCATTTGGTTGAGTGTTTGCTCACGTTCATCGTGACCGCCACCCATTCCAGCACCACGCTGTCTTCCGACGGCATCAATTTCATCAATAAAAATCAAACAAGGTGCATTTCGCTTACCCTGCTCAAAAAGATCGCGCACACGACTGGCTCCAACACCGACAAACATTTCAACAAAGTCTGAACCAGAAATTGTAAAAAACGGCACACCCGCTTCTCCGGCAACGGCGCGGGCAAGTAGAGTTTTACCCGTTCCCGGAGGCCCTACCAGGAGAACCCCTTTAGGAATACGTCCACCCAGGCGCGTATACTTTTTTGGATCTTTTAAAAACGAAACAATCTCTTCGAGTTCTTCTTTAGCTTCATCAACTCCAGCAACGTCTTTAAACGTCACTTTGTTTTTATTTTCGGTGAGGAGTTTGGCTCGACTTTTACCAAAACTCATGGCCTTGCCGCCACCCACTTGAATTTGTCGCATCAAGAAAATAAAGAGACCAACGATGACAATCAATGGCAGCCAGTTAACGAGAAGCATTTGCAGGAAACCATTTTCACGGTTTTCTTCGTAGACCGGGGTGATTCCATTTTGACGAACAATGCGAAAACCCTCATCACCCACGTTACCGGGAATAAGAAATTCTTTACCGCCGTACTCTTCTTCAAACTCGGGTTTTACCTCACCGCGAATCATTCCATTCACGCGGTCAAAACTCACCTTCTCGACTTTTTTATCTTCGAGAGCTCGAGTGAATTTGTCGTAATCAAAATCGCGAATACTCGCTTCTTGCCTTTGTTGATAGAGATTGAGAATGACAATACCCAACACGAGAAGCACGAGCCAGAAAGCAATATTCTTTGGATTAGAACGCATTTTGGTCCTTTCTAAAAATGGGGTCTTCAGGTCCCCTCACTACAACATGAGATCCCTTTGTAAGCCCCTCTTTATAGGATACCATCGAGTCCTATGACTCTCAACGAAGGAGAGGTTTTACAGTCCGTTTACGTCCTAGGGCGTAACCACCTGGGCCATGACCTAAAGACAGGACTCTAAATGAATCTCAGTGGACTGAATTTTCCACAGGTGCCCACCTACCTTAAAACTGTGTTCTTTTTGTTCTGAGTCAAGGCGCTTTTGGATTTCTACCAACTGTGAGCGAGTGAATTCATGGACCTGGTGCTTTTTTAAAAACAAGGCTAAGGCCCTCAGCTGCTCTCTCGATGAAAGTCCAAGGTATGACGGCAAATCTATGCATGAAGCGCCCGATTTTTCGGCAAAAATTTGCGCCTCAAAGGTACTTCGTTCCCTATTGAGAAGACCGGAAATATCGCCCAAAGAGCGGGCCAGGGCCTGAAGACTGCCCTTTCTATGCTTTTCGAGGTCGGCAAACCAATGATTGCGCAGCCAATTTCTAAAGTAATTCGCCTCAGAGTTACTGGGATCCTCTAAGTAATCTAAGCCTTTTTTTCGAGCATAGCGCTCAAGTTCTTCCCGTGACTGTCTCAGAAAAGGTCGAAAAACTCCCGCCTGGGGGCTGCCCTCACTCATTCCTCGAAGGCCCACTTCTCCGGCTCCCCGAAGGAGTGCCATCATCTGAGTTTCTAATTGATCTTCTTGGTGATGGGCCAATAGCAGGCAAGGGATCGTTTCTCGTTCTTGAATTTGTCGAAAGAAGGCGTAGCGAAAGTCCCGAAACTCCTCTTCTGAGTGCAGGGTTTTCTTTGGCTTTTCACTGCAGAACAAAGTCAGTGAATTCTCCTCGGCCCGTTTTTTCAGAAACTCCTGGCATCGATCTCGGTATTCAACCTGTAAAGGATTATCCGACGGACCGTGGTGCACATGGGCAAGAACCACTTCGGTATTCAATCGACCCCGGAGGTGACTAAAAACCTCGAGTAAAACGCAGCTATCCAGTCCACCAGAAACTGCAAGTAGCACTTTTTCTGGAAATTGGCCTTTCCATTGTTGGTAGATCTCCATTTCGAGTCGATCTAGGGCTGTCTTAGTTTCTGAATTCATAGGCTAGCACTTGGGCGATTCAAATTCCTGCTCTGTGAAAAAGTCTTTAAAACTCTTTTTCTTAATAGGGTACTTCTTTTTAATTTCGAACTGGTTTTTCTTCTTGTTCCAGCGCAGATCAATTTTTGAAAACTGAAGACTTTGGCTCATTTCATAAATATATTGCACGTACTTCAAGTCTTTTAAGACCTTCTCGGCACTGGGCTTGCGATTGGAGTAGCGCGAAACTTCGAACTCAATAAGCTCTTTTGAAATCTCTTCGGGGATCTTATTTTTCTCCAGGTAGACCTTTGCCATACTCGCCGCTTCGGGCTTTTTAAACCACTCCTTGAGGTAATCGACAAGACTCACTTTCCGTTCGAGGCTCCCTCCGGGGAGAGAAAGACAAATGGGACTACCACATTCTTCCATAATTCCAAGGGGGGTCACTTTGATTTCGAGACTCACCGTCGTTCCCTTTTGCGGAAGTGTTGGTTCAACGTAGAAAACACCATAGGAAGGTGCCTCTTTTTTATTCAGTCCAAACTCTTTGAGTAAATCCAGGGGAAGGATTTTCTTTAGGTCCTGATTGCTCGTGTTTTTGAAGATTTGATTGCAACCTTCGGTCTCATAGGTCCACTGATTGCGCTGCTTCCCCGCTCCCACAAAAACCGTCGTCGTCGAAGAGCAAGGGCATCCACAGGTGGGATAGCCTCCAGCCACATGGGCATAGGCGTTCTTTTTATCAAAAACGTACTCCTGGGGTCTTTCCCCATCAAAAAGATCATTACAGGTTTTTATCCCTTTTTTGAGAAGCTCTTCGATGGTTTCTGCCCTTGCTTTTTTGCCGTAAAAAGGGCTCAGAACGACTGCGAAAATTATCAAGAACACTAAGTTTTTTCCCATTTGGTCCTCCAATAGAAAGGCTATCATCACAGGCAGAACCTCAAGAATCTACCCCTAATCGCCTTTTAAACGCAGTGCCTCTACTCCCGATAAGGGTCTCTGTGAATATAAGTTATACAGGTTGCTATTTAGTAAAAGAAACAGGCGAGGACTCGCCTTGGTCCTGACCTTGCTTTATTCTATAAGTAGATGAAATTGTTAAAAAACTCACAGGCTTTCAGATTTTTAATTGTGCTATTAGTGGCCCTAGTAGGCCTTTCTGAAGCCCATGGCATGAAGCAAAGAAAATCAAAGTGTTTGAGCCAACTCTCCGAATTGCAGAAAAAGCAGGTGGGAGAACTCAAGGCCTTGGATCGCAAGATTACCGAAATCGTTTCGAGTAGTCAGAGCTTCGATATGAAGAGTATTAATTCATCTGGAAAAGAAATTAAAAGTCGTTTCGACCAGTGGGAAGGGAACCTCACGGGCCTTATTCAAAGGCGCAAAGAGCTTATGTTGCGGCGAGATTTTGTGGATCGAATGATTTTTCAAATTGATAGCAAATGGTCCGACCGCTATGAAACCCGCCCATTTCTTATTAAAACTCTGAGGCAAATGTCGGTCGTTGAAATGAGCCAGAAAAAGCCCGACGCTTCAATGTGGCGGTTTTTAAGCTACCTCAGCATCGCCCTCAAAGAAATCCCAAGTCCCAATGAGAACCTTTTTGAGTTCATTGAAAGTTATTTGAATTTCTCGAGCATTTCCAAACCCAAACCTCCTTTTGCATTCCTAGAACACCGCCACTACACCAGCGGGGCACTGGCTGCAAAAGCTACTGAAGTTCCTATCGAAGAAGTTGGGCTCGCCCTCGAAAAGCGCCTCGAGGAATTAAAGCAAAAACAAATGAAAGCCATTCAAGGCAGTAATTCGCTCCCCCTATCCCCTTTAGTCAAAGACGATAACGCCAGTAAAATGCGCGACTCCTTAAAGAATTCAAAAAGTCTTTCAACGGAATCAGACGAAAAACAATCTGACTACGAATAAACTCAAACTAAACTGCTAATGAATCTTCTTTAAAAAGAAATTGATTAAAAGACAGCAGCCTCTAAAAGAAAGCTCGTCCAAATCGTCTTGAGGAAAAAAGCGAGACTCATCGCCGCCAATAAAAACCCTGCAATGCGCAGATAAACCTTTTGCAAGATCAAGGCTCTTCGTGAAAATGGTCCCCTTACCTGAAACGGGTTACTCACCTCGAGAGTTCGCATAATGAGGTGGCAACTGAGTAGAAAAACCAAAAATGAAATACCGACTAATAAAACATCGCTCATAGATTCTGTATCGGAATGAAACGCTAGTTATTGAGTCCAGTTTCTCTACTGCAAGATTTTCTTAATAAACCTAATTTCGACTGTACATAAGGCTTGAAGTCACAAGTACTTCATCGACGCGATCCTCGATGCTCTTTGGAAGTCGCAAGAGAAATTCCTTAGCTTCTTGCCTGGGATCACTGATTTCATAGGGCCCTGGGGAACGGACCTCTAGAATTTTTTGTACCCTTTTAAAGACGTCGACAAAGCGATCATCATCAAAGACCTTGATAACAACACCATTAACGCTGTAAACCCGGCCTTTATCGCCCAGAGTTTTTAATCGAATGGGTTTTTTATCGCCAATTAAAAATTGCTCGCCGACCCTTTTTATCTTAGGAAGCTCAACAAGGTCCAATTCTGTCATTTGCAGTTTTAACCAAAGACGTTCGTAAAAACTAGAAGAGGTGTGCAGCTGATCGACCATCTCATTGAAATTAGAAAATGAAGAAAAGACTTGCGACTCATCAGAATGAGCCTGTGACTTATGCGGTTGAAACGGAATTTCATCAACAACTAAAACATACAGACCACAAAGAAAGATAAAACCGGCTGATAAAGTTTTAAGAGACATAGTACGAACCTCCCCAGACCCTTATTAGACACCAGTTTTAAGCCGATGGGTTAACAAATCTAGACCTAAGTAGATGCCACCTATTCGGATTTGATTTCGACATGGGTTTCAAATTCGTTGGAATCCCCATCTTTTGAGATCGTGCTTATTTTTTCGTTATTGTCCTTACGGATGACTTCGATTTCGGCTGTCACTTTAAACTTATGATCATTGGCAAAGCGAGAAGCCTCTTTTACAAAATCAATTCGCGAAATCATTTTTACCAATTCGTTACCCACCCGTTGAGTGAGTTCCTCTTTGGACTTGGCCGCTCCCTGTAAAAGAATATTGAGACTTTCTTTGGGAAGCTTCAATTCGCTCACAAATGAGCGAATACTCTCTTCGGTCATAAACGCGGCAGAAAGACCAGCTGTCGCTAGTTTTCTGACGTAATCTCCGAAAGAGCCCTTGTCTTCGTTAACACTATCCCATTTCACTTCTTCGTCAGAGTCAGACATCCTTAGCCTCCGTAGACTTCTTGAATGCGCTTGTGAAATGCACTCATCATTGATCGCAAATTCACCGTTTGCACAGTTCGAGTGATCGGGCCCGGAACAAATACGCCAAACTCAGCATCGATCGTGTATTCAGCACGGCATTTGCCGGCCTCTTCACTCAAGATCCAGGATCCACTCATTTTCTTAAAGAGGTCACCCTTGGTAAATGACCAATGTATTTCATTGGGCGGATTTTCTGTCGTTTCTAGAGTATATGAAATCGTTTTAATAACGGAGACTTCGTATTGAACATGCTTGGTGTTCCCCTCGGTCTTCACAATTTCGACTGACTTTACTTCATTGATAAACTCTGGGTACTTTTCGTAATCACTGACCAGGTCATAAAACTGTTGGAGTGAGCAATTAAAAACTTCGGTATGGGTGGTTTTGGCCATTTTCTCTCCTTAAAAGAGATCGTCCTATTTCTTTTTAAAAAGGGCTTCAGCAGCCTTTTTCAAATCAGCTGAAGGGTCCGATTTCTTTCCCTCGCCTTCTTTTGCTTCAAAGTAATCGCAAAAGTTAGCCCGTTCCTTTTCACGAACGACATCAGCTGAAGTTTCTCGACATTCATTATATGCACTGGGATCATAAAAGCGACAATTTTTACAACAATGTAGGTCTTCTCCGCATTGACTGCATTCGACTCGGTAACCGAGCTTGCGATCAAACTCGGTTCTTTCACCACATTTAAAACAGGCAACGAAGGATAAAGCCATCTATAGCTCGCCGTTAATGTTTCCAGTAAAGATTTTAGGCTTTTTGCTAATATCGTGATCGGAGTCCATCCAACGAATGGTTCCCGATTTTGATCTCATAACAACAGATTGGGTGGTTGCCCGACCGGCTTCAAATCGAACACCGCGAAGGAGTGGCCCATCGGTCACACCCGTCGCACAAAACATGACGCTGCCTTTTGCCAAGTCGTCGATCGTAAACACTCCATCGAGATTTTTTATGCCCATTTCTTTGGCTCGCACCCGCTCTTCATCATTGCGAAACTGCAAACGACCTTGAAAATCACCGCCCATGCATTGCAGAGCCGCCGCTGAAATTACGCCTTCTGGCGCTCCACCGGTCCCAATCAACATATCGATACCCGTTCCCGGAGTGGCAGCCGCAATGGCTGCTGAAACATCACCGTCACCAATCAACTGAATTCGAGCTCCCATTTTACGGACTCTCGCAATCAAGTCTTCGTGGCGAGGACGGTTTAATATAACAATTGTCATGTTTTTTACGGGCTTGTTAACGGCCTTTGAAACGGCTTCAATATTCTCTTCGACGGATTTATCGAGATCGACAACACCCTTTGATTTGGGCCCGACTGCGATTTTTTCCATGTAGGTATCGGGGGCGTGAAGAAAGCCGCCTTTTTCAGCAACGGCGATCACCGCAATGGCGCCAACGCCACCCTGGGCACAAATCGTAGTTCCTTCGAGAGGGTCGAGGGCGATATCGACCTCTGGAGCTCTCTCGGTTTTCATTCCCACTTCTTCGCCGATGTAGAGCATGGGAGCTTCATCCCGTTCCCCTTCTCCAATAACGACGGTCCCTTTGATTTCGACATCATCAAAAGCTTGTCTCATGGCGTCGACAGCCGCTTGATCGGCCTTCTTTTCATCGCCTCGTCCCATATAACGACTACATGACAATGCTGCTGATTCGGTAATACGCACAAATTCAAGGGCTAAATTGCGATCCATGAAACCTCCAAAGGCCCTAAAACACATCGAAAGAACCAATGAGTCAAGGTTATTTAGGTTTCTTACTTTGAGTTTCGATATAGGTGCGCATTCTAGAGGCAACTCGATGGGAGAGGACTTCGAGTGCCAGGCGGCTAATGATCGGTGGCAAAGGAAGCTTCTTTGCCTGCAGTTTCGATTTCATCTGGATGCGAGTATGGCGAAAACCAATGGGTTCATAAATGATTTGCCCCTGCATCCCTTTGAATTTTCCCCGGTCAATCAACCAATCGAGGCGATAGCCTTCTTCTTTGTCTTGGTTTTCTTTAAGCTGCATCCAAAGCTGAGCCACATACCCCATGGCTCCCACCAAAAGGTAAAGGCGTTGATTGTCCTTGCGATAGACGACCTTGCGAAAATGACCACTAACGTCTTTGAGCTGGGAATAATCGGTCACAATTTTTAAGGTATTTTGATAGGGAGCAGCTACGATTCCCTCGGCTTCCATAACGAGCTCTTCACCCTTGTTTTTGAGTTGGTCTGTCTGCACATTCACAAAAAGTTTTTTATGAACGAGCATCTGCTCGCGCCTTTTGCTTTGCTCGAGCTCGATCTGCCGCAAGAGCTTGGGATTGGAATTTTCTGGCTGACTTTTTGCCTTTCCCTCAAGCCCGAAAAAAAAGCAGAAATTGAATATGACCAGAATGAGAAAATACTTCATTTTTTTATGCTGGCACCAAGCCTCTGAGCTGTCTATGGCCAAGTCCTTGATTTTTGGAATTTTTAGGCTCCGAGGACCTTGACCCGTTAAACTAAAAACTAAACACTTAAATAATGAGTCAACAAAGCAAGCCCATACAAGACTGGCAAAAAAGACTACCCATGTGGGCCACATGGTTTCGTATGGGATTAGCGCCAGTCATTATGCTCTTCTTTTACTGGGATTCGCCTGTGGCTGGCTATATCGCCGCACTGTTGTTTATTCTCGCATCGATAACAGATTATTTAGACGGCTATTGGGCGAGAAAATATCAAGCCGAGAGCACTCTCGGAAAATTCATGGATCCCATTGCCGATAAAATCTTAGTCGCCATTGTCCTGATCATGCTTATTCCCTCTGACCGGGTGGGACCGGTAATGGTCATCCTTTTACTCTGTCGCGATATTATTATCGGAGGAGTGCGCTCCATCGCCGCTTCAAACAATGTTATTATTTCTGCGGGCTCTTTAGGCAAGTGGAAGACAGCCCTTCAAATGGTCGGAATTCCCGCCATCTTAATCTACACACCACTATTTGGCCTTCCCATCTACGAAATTGGCTTGATCGTCATGTGGGTCAGTGTTGCCCTCAGCCTCGTCAGCGGTTATCAATATACCTGGGGTTACTTCAAAAACCGTCCCCACTAAAGGATTGTTCATGAAAAAACTCGATGTCGCGATCATCGGGGCCGGTTCAGCCGGTCTGACCGCTAAAAGAGAAGTCGAAAAAATAACAAAGAACTTTTTAGTTTTCGATGATGGTCCCTTGGGCACGACCTGCGCGCGCGTGGGATGTATGCCCTCCAAAGTGATGATTCAAGTGGCCAACGACTATCACCGCCGACATAAATTCGAGTCCATAGGTATTCAAGGCAGTGAATCCCTTAGGGTCGACGGAACGGCAGTCATGCAACACGTTCGTAAACTTCGCGATCGATTTTCGGGGGGAGTTGTTAGGAGCGTCGAAAAGTGGCAAGATGAATTTCTCATCAAAGAGCGCGCCTATTTCACCGGGCCAAATACCTTAAAAGCCGGCAACCAAGAGTACCAAGCCGATAAAATTATTATTGCTGCTGGCTCACGCCCCATTTTGCCAAAACCCTGGGAAGAATTTAAAGAGTTCTTCATTGATACCAACAGTGTTTTTGAGCTCGAAACACTTCCCCAAAGCCTTGCGGTAGTGGGCCTTGGAGTCATCGGCTTAGAATTAGGACAAGCCTTTAGCCGTTTGGGCACAAAGGTCGTCGGCATTGGTTTAGGCCGAAGCTTGGGGGGCGCTAGTGATCCAGCAATCCAAGATTATATCGTCAAAACCATGGGCGAAGAATTCGAGCTTTCTTTAGACGGAGTTGAGCGCTTCGAAAAAGAAGGCCAGCAACTACGCGTGTTTTCAAAAGACAAATCATGGCTCGTTGACAAAGTACTTATTGCTGTCGGACGCCGATCGAACTTAGACCGAATTGAAATTGTGAACGCCGGTGTTGAATTGGATGCCAAAGGGTACCCGGTTTTTGATGTTAATACGGCGAAGATAAAAGGGAGTTCCATTTACATTGCTGGAGATGTCAATGGGGACAGGCCTTTACTACACGAAGCCGCTGACGAGGGACGAATTGCCGGCTACAATGCCGTCCACGAAGAACAGTGTTTTAGTCGCCGAGCCCTCATCGGCATCACCTTTACCGATCCCAATATCGCTTTTGTTGGAAAGACCTATAAGAATCTCGTCGATGAAAAGATTCCTTTTGTTGCTGGAGAAGTTTCTTTTGAAAGCCAAGGGCGCGCTTTGAGTATGCTAAAAAATAAAGGTTTGTTGAAAATATACGCCCACAAAGAATCCGGTCTCATTTTGGGCGCTGAAATGATGGCTCCGTCGGGAGAACACATGGCTCACCTTATTTCTTGGGCGATTAGTTGGAAAAAGACTGTTCACGAGGCCCTAAGCCTTCCATTTTATCACCCCGTCGTCGAAGAAGGTCTACGCACGGCCATTCGAAGTGCCGCCAAACAGGTGGGTGACGGCCCCTCACCTCTTGAAACCCTTCGTTGCCAGGACGATCCTGTCAGCTCCGCCACCTAATCCCGTCGATGGCGTCTTTTTGGGCTTGAAGATTCCACGGTCGATTGACGAAATTCTACAGTTTCTGTCCAGCTTTGGGATCACATAATTTCAAAGTTATTTACTTTTTTTCCCAAGAAGAATTGAGTCTTATCAGAATCGAAATCTTCAATTAGATAATCCCCTGTGACTCAGTCACTTTCGGGGTGTTCGTGAAAATAGTTTTCATATTAGTTTTGAGTTTAGTATCTCACAGTCTATTTGCAAAAACGTGCAGGGACTTTTCTGAGGGTCGTCTCAATTATTATTTCGAACAGATCAAAAAATTTCACTTTGACGACAACCTCAGTTTTGAGAGATTCAATCTCCTTTGCGAGTATTTTCACACGACCCACGGTCAAAAAACCATGGAGCGAATTTTCTTGAGCGAAACAGCTCGTTTGATCCAAGAGGACATTGAGTCACCCTTTGAGGCCTACCTCTATGGCCATTCACCTTTTATCATCGAAGAGTACTCCTCCTACGGAGCTGTTGCCCAGCCAGCCCTTGTTAGAATCGGGGCGTTCAGAACCCACTTTCCCGTTGGTGGCCAAGAAGTTGATCCTATCGCAATTATTCACCACGAGTTTTGCCATACAAAATACGGAAACTTCGACCCCGCCTACGACACAAATCATTGGCGCAATGAACTCTACATCGTTCGAAACTGTGAGAACCCCCTTCGTGAAGCTAACGGCTACGAGCCAAGAAGAAGTTATTTTCAATCCTCAGAAAATCTCACAATTAATGTTATTACGGGGCGAGTTCGCGAAGGACGCTGGCGGGTTTCTCCAAGTGGAGAGTTTTACCAATAACTCAACGGGCCCAATAACTTCACAGCTAATAGGCCCTTGCATATAAAATTCTATAAAATGGGAGGTTAAGATGAAATGGATTATAACTTTGGTAGTGGCAGTCAGTTTTTGGGCGACTAATGCCGTTGCCGGCGAAGAGTGCACGGGTATGACCCAATCAGAAATGAATCAGTGTGTGGCTAGCGATTACAAAGCCTCTGATCAGAAATTGAATATGACTTGGATTGAATTACGGGTCTGTAAGATCAACTCTCCTGAAGAATGGGCTTTAATTGTAAAGTCACAAAAGGCCTGGATTCAGCTGAAAGAAAGTCAGTGCGAACTTGAAGCGGGTCTCGATTGGGGAATTGAACTCCGAGGCTCTGGCTGGCCCCTTACCTATTTTAGCTGCATGACTGAAATGACCGAGGAGCGAACCAAATTTCTAGGAACGCTTTTCACAGACTGCTACGAGCACAGCGAACCCGGCGAAATGTAAAACGTCTTTTAAGAGCAAAATAAAAAGCTTTCCTTTTTGGAAAGCTTTTTTTTACGCATGTGCGCTACCAAAAAGAAAACGCTACCCTGAATGACTAGGGGGTGCAGTCGCCGTCGCGGACGATGACTTCGTCAATACCGATATCGGAGTTGAAGACACTTCCGCTTGACGGCATGACTGCTCTAAAACGCACGAGTATGTTTCCTGAATTATAGCCGGCCGCACAGGCGTCGGCGGAATCATCTCGCCAGATATCGGTACCGCCACTTCCTACGTCAGCTCCAATATGACTCCAAATACTATTCCATGTCGAACCGCCATCATCAGAAACCTCAACGTAGAGATTACCCATATTGTTTCCGCGCTTATTGTATTTAAAATCTAACTGCAGACTACTAGCCGAAGCATCAAAGCTTGTCGTGTGCTCAAAGAAAAATTCATCGTTGGCGTTCACAGGGTTCGAAGCTTCGGTATACATATAGAAACCAGAACCACCGTAACCCGCAGTCGGTCCAACATTGTTCGATGTTGTTCCACCCGAATTCCGCGTCCAATCCCTGTCATCTCCACCGACATTGGCAAAATTCCCCAAATCTATTTCGAAATTATCGTAGGTTAAAACACTATTGTCTTTTACCAGAGTTAAGAAATTAATCCCCTGGGATGAACCGTAGAAGTGTTGTACGAGTAAATCCAGGTCTCCCTCGGGCTCAGCGCTGAGATCAAGAGTTGCCGACCACGCATTTTCAGTACACACAGTGTCGGCTGTCCCTGCTCCTCGAACAGCAATGCTACCACCACTATTAGAGCAAGTTCCGTAAACTGTTACGGCGGATTCGTTACCACTCCAAACGAAGCTTTCATCGCTGGCAATTGTCACACTCGGCGACGGAGCACAAGCTGTAGAATAGATGCGAACGTCATCAAGGGCAATATCAGAGTTCCATGTCGTTCCACTGGATGGCATCACTCCCCTAAATCGCAGCTTAATATTTCCAGAATTATATCCCAGGCCACATAAGTCTACGGCCGCCGAATTCCAAACATCGGCACCACCGGTTTCAACGTCAGCTCCGATATGGGACCAAATGGCGCTATCCCAAGTGGTTCCACCGTCTGTCGAAACCTCAAGGTGGAGATCTCCCATATCATCCCCGCGCTTATTCCACTTGAAGCTTATGCCCAAGTTATTAGCTCCGGCATCGAGAGTATTACTTTCTAAATGAAATTCATCATCAGCATTAACTGGACTGGAGGCTTCGGTATAAATGTACTGACCAGAGCCACCGTAACCCGATGTTGGCCCGACACCATTAGACTGAGTACCACCCGTTCGAGTAGACCAATCCCTTTGATCGCCAGCAACATTACTCCAGTTACCAAAGCCGGCTTCGAAATTATCGAGTTGAATATCAGAAGTGACTTCATAAATAACAAATGTCGAAGAACAATTCGACGTCGTCGGACCTGCCGTATCCGTTCGATTGGCATAGATAATCGATTGCCCTAAAGAAAGAGCCGAAGTCGTCAACTCAATACTCGTACCCGAAGCAACACCACTGGCAACTTCAGTCGTACAACTACTATCTGTAAACAGTTTTACGGTATCCCCACTAGCCACCCCTTCAACACTGATCGTTGGTGTTGTGTCATTATCAGGGGAAGTGGAAGGAGTTGATAGACTCAATGACGTCGGTGGATCTGGCAAACTCACCCCACTGTCGTACTGGTACTGAACAAAAGAACCCGAACAGCTTGAAGTCAATCCACTGACATTGGTTTGATTGGCATAAAAGCTATAGGTCGCTTCCGCCAGTGTCGAAATCAGAACCTCAGCGCTGGCACCGGCCGATGTAATTGAACCGACCTCTGTCGAACAAGTATCGTCCGTAAAAACTCTCACGGTAGCGCCCACTTCAACGCCATTAACTCGTATCAACGGCGTTGGATCGTTGCTCGGTGAAACATTGGGGTTCACAAGAGCTAAGCTCGTAGGCGCAGAAGGTGGTGTAAAAATAACTTGATAAGCAACACTCGCCGTCGAACAGGCCGAAGGCGAAGTCGAAGCGTTATCCCGTTTAGCATAAAAAGTGTAACTACCTTCGGCAAGGGATGCCGATTGCACATTAGCCACCGTTCCCGTCGCCGTAACCGTTCCAACAAGTGATGTACAACTCGAATCCGTAAAGAGATAAACCGTATCGCCATTGGCAACACCCGTTACTTGAATGATCGGAGTCGCATCTCCACTTGGAGACGTCGCCGGATCAAAAAGCGAGAGTCCCGTCGGCATCGAAGCCGGGGTCAGTGAAGAATTTAAAGTATAGGCAACGGTCGCAGCCGAACATCCCGATTGGCGATTTCCGTACTCAGCCGTCGCATAAAAGTTGTAGGTCGCGTCGCTCGGCAAAGTACTCGATGCAATGGCAATGGAAGAACCAGCCGCAACTCCCGAACCGACTTCGGTCGCACAGCCCGCTCCTCTATAAAGGCGAATCGTATGTCCGGCCGTCACACCACTCACTAAAATTTCAGGAGTGGCATCGGCCTCGGGGCTCGAAATCGGATTGAAGAGCGAGAGCCCGCTCGGATCGGCCGGTGTTCCCGTGTAGAGAATGTACTCAACAGTAGCCGTTGAACAATCCGATGGAGTGCCATTATCCTGAATGGCATAAAAGTCATAGGTTCCGTCGGCTAGGGCCGGCACTGTTAGCGCAATAGTCGAACCACTGGCAACACCATTAACAATTTCTGTTGTACAAGTATCTTCCGCATAAAGTCGTACGGTGTTACCACTCGTCACTCCCCCGACCGTAATTTCAGGAGTGGTATCATCCCAAGGAGAACTAACCGGATTTGACAAAGTTAAAGAGTTTGGTGCCACAGGCTTGGAAGCGATATCCCAATTATAACTGGCAACCGGGTTTGAAATATTTCCGGCAGCATCGTGAGAGCGCACCTCGAAAGTGTGGTTAGCATAAGAAAGTGTCCCAGTTGTATAGGGACTGGTACACGTACTCCAGCCACCACCGTCGATTTGACACTCAAAGTGATCAACACCAGAACCACCATCTGTACCTGAAAATTCAAAAGTCGGCGTTTGATCCGTGTCAGGATCTGGCGGTTGAACATCAATACTTATTGTCGGAAGAGTGGCATCCACGGTCCAAGCGTGGAGGGCTGGAGTCACATCCACATTTCCAGCACTATCTATGGCACGAACTTCAAACGTATGAGCGCCATCACTAAAGGCCGAACCAAACGTGGTTGGACTTGTACATGCCGTCCAAGACACTCCGTCCACCCGACACTCAAAGCTGGCCACACCACTCGTGGCGTCCGTTCCCGAAAATTCAAAAGTTGGAATCCCCTCGTTTGAAGGGTCACTCGGAGCCACATCAATTGAGGTATCTGGCCTTACAGTATCGACCGTAAAGTAGTAATTATTATTAAGCGCATCCGTCGAAAGAGGAACATCATCTTTGGCAGCAACTTTAACGCGGTAACTGGTCCCTTCAGTTAGGGTACATCCAATAAAATTGTAATCGGTATTGACTGTGTTTTGCGTAGGACAAACATCAATCAAGTCCGCCGAGTCGCGAACCACCACATCGTAGTTCGTAGCCCCTGTCGCTGCCTCCCAGTAAACATGGGCAAGGCTACCATTAGTGAGATAGTCATCGCTGGTCGAATCGGTTCCACCTTGAATCCCAAGAATATTAAAGTCATCGGGAGCGACGGAATCAATCGACCAGTTATGGGTGGCCGGTGTTGCATCCACCAGGCCAGCGTTATCGTAGGCACGAACTTCAAAAGTATGAGCCCCCTGCCCTAGGGTGCTGAGTGTGTAGGGACTCGTACAGGCACTCCATCCGCCACTGTCGATTTGACATTCAAAACTGGCGATACCACTGGCAGAATCTGTGCCTGAAAACTCAAAAGTGGGAGTGTCATCAGCATCGGGATCCCCAGGGGCCACATCAATGGTCGTCGCCGGAGCTACCGTATCCACCATAAATGTGAAAGGATCATTGTCAGCGGCCGTCGTTAAAGCGGCATCATCTTTTGCCGTGACTTTCACTTTATAGCTTGTGCCCTCAACCAGGGTACAAGATGAAAAGTCAAAGTCAGTTCCGGCCGTATTTTGGGTCGCACAAACATCAGCACTATCCGCATTATTGCGAATCACGACATCGTAGCTCGATGCGCCCGTAGCCCCTCCCCAAAAAGCGTGGGGATTTAAGCCACTTGTTAGATAGGCATCACTCGAAACATCAGAGCCACCTTGAACCCCAGTAATACTGAAGTTTCCAGGCGGAGTATTATCGATTGTCCAATTGTGGCTCGCCGGAGTGGCATCCACGAGACCAGCATTATCGAGAGCACGGACCTCAAAAGTATGAGCACCAGAGCTCAAGGTCGGAGTCGTATATGGACTGACACACGCTCCCCAGGCACCGCCGTCAATTCGACATTCGAAACTAGCGACTCCACTCGTAGCATCCGTCCCAGAAAACTCAAATCCACCCTCGGTACTCGAGTCCGGGTCACTTGGCGCTACATCAATGGTTGTTTCAGGGGCCACCGTATCGACCGTAAAATCAAAAGGACTATTGGTCGCATCAG
This sequence comes from Bdellovibrionia bacterium, assembly GCA_030427805.1. GTDB lineage: Bacteria > Bdellovibrionota > Bdellovibrionia > Bdellovibrionales > JAGQZY01 > JAUHWN01. Next base: position 24,784 of record JAUICP010000005.1, on the reverse strand, counting down.
TGCTCAGAGGGACCGCATCTTTGGCTGTTACCTTAACCTTGTAGGTTGTTCCTTCGGTCAAAGCACAGGCAGAAAAGTCGTAATCAGTTCCCGCCGTGTTTTGCGGACCACAGACATCAGTTGTATCGCCATTATCGCGAATCACCACATCATAACTAGTCGAATCACTGGAAGCGCCCCAGAAAACATGGGCCTTATCACCACTGGTAAGAAAGGCATCGCTGCTGACATCGGCGTTACCCTGAACACCAGTAATTGTGAAATCCCCTGGAGGAGAATTATCCACCGTCCAGTTATGACTGGCTGGAGTGGCATCGACGAGACCGGCATTGTCGTAAGCTCGAACTTCGAAAGTATGGGCTCCATTTGCAAGGACTGGAGTCGTAAATGGACTTGTACAGGCATTCCACGAAGCGCCGTCCAATCGACACTCAAAAGAGTCCACACCACTGGTGGCATCGGTTGCCGAAAATTGAAAACTGGGAGTCGCACTGGCATCGGGATCCGCCGGAGCCACATCGATCGCCGTTTCTGGCGGAGTCACATCCACTGTAAAATCAAAGGGATTATTACCGGCATCTGTCGACTGAGCGGCTCCATCTTTGGCTGTTACTTTCACTTTATAACTAGTGCCATCAACAAGGGTACATGCTGCAAAACTATAATCAGTTCCCGCCGTGTTTTGCGTGGCGCAGACATCGGCCGTATCGCCATCATTGCGAACAACCACATCGTAGTTCGTGGCCCCCGTCGATGCATTCCAATAAATATGAGGATTCAATCCCCCACTGAGATAAATATCATTTGTGTTGTCGGTGCCACCTTGAACTCCGGCGATGGTAAACGGGCCCGGAGGAGCGGTGTCCACTTCCCAAGTATGACTGGAAGCAGAGCCATCAACGAGTCCGGCATTATCGATCGCTCGAACTTCAAAGGTATGGCTGCCATCACTCAGAGCAGGATTCAAGGTGTGAGGACTCGTACAGGCGGCCCACCCACCACTGTCGATTTGACATTCAAAACTGGCGACTCCACTCGAAGCATCCGTCCCAGAAAACTCAAAGGTCGGCGTGGTATCAGAATCGGGATCACTTGGAGCGACATCTATTGAAGTATCCGGAGCCACCGTATCGACCGTAAAATCAAAAGAATTATTGCCAGCTGGTGTTGTTAAACCCACCCCATCTCTGGCCGTAACAAAAATCTTATAACTAGTTCCTTCAACCAAATTACAAGCTGCAAAATTATAGTCAGTATTGGCTGTGTTTTGTGTGGCACAGACATCGGCCGTATCGCCCGCATTTCTGATCAGGACATCATAATCAGTGGCCCCCGTTGCCGATCCCCAGTATACGTGGGGATTTAAGCTTCCCGTTAAAAAGCCGTCACTCACCGCATCCGTGCCGCCTTGAACTCCGGTGATATTAAATGATCCCGGTGGAGCCGTGTCGAGAGTCCAAGCGTGGCTAGCAGGAGTCCCATCCACATTTCCAGCATTATCAATAGCACGAACTTGAAAGGTATAATTGCCATCACTTAAAGCGGGATTCAAAGTATGGGGGCTGGAACAGGCAGCCCAACCCCCAGCATTGACCTGACACTCAAAACTGGCAACACCGCTCCCGCCGTCGGTCCCAGAAAACTCAAAGGTCGGAGTCGAATCCGTATCGGGACTCACTGGAGCTACATCAATCGCTGTCTCTGGAGCTGTGGCATCCACGGTCCAAGCAAAACTTGAAATACTATCTTCGACGAGGCCGGCCGCATCCGTCGCACGAACATCAAAGGTATGAGCTCCATCGGATAAGGCTGAAGGAAAAGTAAAAGGGCTCGTACACACAGCCCACGAGCTGCCGTCTATTCGGCATTGAAAGTTAGCAATCCCCGAAGTGGCGTCGGTCCCTGAAAATTCAAAAGTGGGAGTCGCATCAGTATCGATCGCCGCAGGATTAACATCGATCGAAGTATTTGGAACTTCGGTATCAACCGTAAACGGAAACGGAGAATTCGTGGCAGGAATATTTCCCGCCGCCGTAACTGCAAAAACGTGAACGAGGTAATCTTGGCCCTCACTGAGGTTACAAGAATCAAAACTAAAACTTGTGTTGGTTGTGGTTTGACTGGCGCATACATCGACATTGGCGGGCGTTGTGATTTCGACAGCGTAACTGGAAGCCATGGAATTTGGCTCCCAAGAAATATTGGCGAGAGATCCGTTGGTAAGAAAGCCATCGACGATTCCGTCACTTCCCCCTTCAATCCCGAGAATATCAAACGGAGGAACAGAACCAATATCTTCATCGTCGTCACCAGTAGGCTGTCCACCACAGGCGACAAGACTCGCAAAAACAAGTGCAAAAAGAATTTGCTTAAATTTTTGTTCGATGATCGTTCTATCCATACTTCTCATTCGCCAACGTTCAACATAAGTATAATCAAGAAAAATTTTCCCATAAAGGCCTGTATTTTTCGAGCATTAGAGCGGCTTTGAGCCAACTTGAAACAGGGCTATGGTAGAGGTTTTGAAGACTTCTTAACAACTCACAGAACTGAGACAATCACCTTCGATTTAACTTGTTATTCACAAATCTAATTTTGGGATTAATTGACTTGAGAAAAACTCCAAGAAACTGGCCTGAGAAATTGCGTAAAAAGCTCGACCCAGGTTTGAGCCGCAGCGCAAGCCAAAGACCGAACGCAAGGACCTTTCGTAGTTGTTACAGGGGTCTAGAAAATGGTGACTTCCCGGTTCCTGAGTTTTTGAATGAACTCTTCTTTTGTCAAACGAACCTCATCTAGGAAGTTATTGAAGCCATCGGGCAGTTCAGAAAGAACTAGCTCATTGATTTCTCGAGAAAGACGATCGTACTCAGTAGCCGAATTTGTTTGAATTGTTGGGTAAGGGTTCGCACCACCGAATATGTAAACAATCTCGGCGGCCCTTTGCCAAATGTTTCTTGCGATCGTATCGAGGGGCTGGAGATGGACTATCAACTGCGAGATCAGTCCGTAAAATTTCTGTTTTGCCAAGAACGAATTCGGCTCGAGCTCCATCAACTCACTGATTTCAGATCCAAGGCCCGGTGGAAGGAACATCTCTAAATGGACTTTATCATCACGGTACTCAAAGAGCCAACGATCTTCCGGACGCCCATTTTCTCCGGCCATTTCAACTTTTTTAAAAAACATTTTCGAATCACCACGACCCAAGATCGCCGCGCCCATATTGTAACCTCGAACCTGGGGTTCCTTGTAAAGTGCTTTGAAAGAAACAGAGTCTTCAGCAGGACTCATCGAGCCGAAATGACCTGCCAAATAGTCGAAGGCTTTCTTTATCAGATCGATATTATTGAAAGCCGAGAACGAAACATCTCTTATGGCGTTGGCATTATCATAACTCGTCCGCAGTCTTTCGCGCATCAAACTTAAAGGGAGGTCTCCCTTTAAAATCTCAAGAATTTCTTCAGATTGGAGGAGTAGATTGTACGAAAAGGTAATCATTTCTTCGAATGGAAGAAAGTGGGTGTAATAGGCGAGAATAGGGTTATCCGCATCAGTGTTTTCAACCAGTGCCGTGCCGTTCATAGATGTTGCAACCAAATGAAATAAGGATATGGCCCCGAGTTCGCTGGCATATTCCATGGCACCATGGGAATTTTCGTGAACCACTGGATCCTGCAAATATCCATCTCTGATCTCGTCAAAAGAAATAAAAATAAACTTATCTTTCAGAAGTTGCACTCTACGGTCCTCGCCCACTTTCGGTCGCACGATACTCTGGTGAAGACTTTTTGAGTTACCGGACTCAATGAGCTCATTGATATCGTAGACAAGTTCGTAGCCCATACCCTCTAACTGGAAAGCCAGTCGGTTCCAGGCCGAAGGTGCATTTTCGATGGGCTCGATCCTTATGCGGTAGTAAACATCTGAGGACATTGTGGCTACAACACCAAGCTCTTTTAAGCGCCTATGGGCCGCAAATTGATGATTTTCATAGTGAACAAAGGGAGTAAAACCTGGTCTCGACGACTGCTTCATCAAATGACTATGGGAGTGAATGAGGCCCAAATGCGAGAAAAGAGCACTACAGCTTGAGCTGGGACTCGCCAGGGCAATCGAGCCGTAAAATAGGCTCACCATTGAGAAAAACAGAACCTTCAGGGTTTTAGACATAGCATTCTCTTAAACAAAAAGGATGCCGACTTAATCTCCCCAAAAAGGGACTTTCCCAAGAAAGGCAGTATTCTTTACAGCCAAGGGGACTCGGCTTTGACCTGGCCCCTAATGCTTCCTAAAACCCCCTGACGGGTTTTAAAAAAACAGGGTTTTCTACTTAATTTAGTGTTGGAGGATTTAATGAAAATTTTGATTTCTATTTTGATCGTGTTGTCTACAAGTACTGTCTTTGCCCAGGCCGGCATCTATTACTGCAGCCTCACTTCTCATAAGGAATTGCGTTCAGTAGTTTATCAAACAGTAACCGATAGCCTCAGTGCTCAAGGCGTCGTGCAAATGCCAGGTACAGGCGCAGAAATTTCTAATAAACTTTGGGAACTTGTCGACCCCCCTGTTGTTTACAGTGTGAATACTTTTGGTGACGGTACCGAGAGCTGGCATACGGACATTGTTGTCTACCCTATGAAAAAGTCATTCCTCGACCAGGGTCTTTTCAACAATCGCACTTTGGCTTTCAAGGTGACTTATACAAAGTTCTACGTCGACGGCGATGATGGTCTTTTTGGATGTATTGAAAACCGAAGACTCTCTGAAGAAGTTATTGGATCTATCGAAAAAATCGAATGGCTTAAGTAATTATCAGCAGAAAGGCTTTCAGAAATGGAGGCCTTTTTTCATGCAGGTACGCCAGCACAAAAAAGCTTCTACCTGAAAAGAGCTCTAGCGAGATGGGATTCGAAAGTTATTGGGTCATGACTGGGTTATATTTGGTTAAGGACAAAAACCCATCCCGCTAGATAATTTTATATCAGAATTTGTTTTCGCTTTTTTAACTGACGCTCAGACCGACAAAAACAAAAACTATTGAAAACATAATAAAAACAAAAAAACTAATGAGCCAATCCGTGGCCCATTGCCCTCGCGAAGACTTTACTCTCACTCTCTCCACCTTCTTCTTACTCCGCAAACGTTCTCTGTGTAACTAAGAATAGCCCCAATTTAGACTCAATGCTAATTATTTGTAACCATTTTTAGAGGACTCAAAGGTTTTTTAGGTTGTAATTCTCCTATTTTTGGGAACTTATCTCATTTTAGTGCTATTTTTTTGTAACCATTTTTTGTCTCATAATGAGAATTCGGCTCGCTCATTTCACACATTTGAGAGATAATAAATCTATGAAGAAGGATTCTTTGCCGAGCCAAGAAAACTTAGACCAGGATATTTTCGATTTTCACGATTATCGAGAGTTTCTCAGTCAATATATTGAAAAGGCTAAGAGCGAGAAAAAGAAGTTTTCACTTCGCTCACTCGCAAAAGACCTGGGAGTCACCCATAGCCTACTTTCTCTAATACTATCAAACCGAAGAAACCTTTCTGATGAACTCCTTCTTAAAATCATTTTCTATTTTCAATTCGACGAACAACAAGAAGACTACTTTCGCTGTCTCGTCGATCTCTCTGACGCGCGCAAGGCCGAAGAACGCAACCGAGCTTTCGAAAAAATAAAGAAATTCAAGCGCTTTCAAAAACAACGTCCCAAAGAATTTGAAACCTATCGCTACCTCAGCTCCTGGTATTATGTGGCGATCCGAGAGCTCGCCCAAAGAAAAGATTTTCAGTTTGACCCCAAATGGATTCGCAAAAAACTCAGCCTCCCCGTCCCTCTCAGAGAAATCAAAAAAGCCATTAAGTTCCTACTGGACCATGGCTTTATCGCAAAGGACGACAAGGGAAAAGCCTACCTCCCCGATAAAGTCGTCAGTTGCAAGAGAGGCGCTTTTCAGCTTTCACTCAATCACTTTCACAAAGAGATGCTCAACATAACCATCGACTCAATTGATCAAATAAAAAAAGAAAACCGACGCCTCTTTGGCTATACTCTAGCGATTCCCCAGGGGAAACTGGCAGAGCTTAGCAAAATCCTCGAAAATGCCGAAAAGCAGATAGCTGCCCTTGAGGAAACCGAGGAAAACCTAGAGAGCGTCTATCACGTCAGCTTTGCGGCTGTCCAATTGGCGGGAGATAAGTAGTGTTTAAGAACAAAACAAAGATTCTAGGTCTTATTATTTTACTGCTCGGTCTTTTAATCGGCTTTCAAAACTGTGAGTGGAAAATTGGCCCTGACGAAAACAGGGGTGGCAGCGAGGGAACATCCACCGGAGATCCAAGTAAGGCCCTTCGATTTATCGCCTACGATGAAGTCGAAGACGAGGACGGAGGGCTCGTCGACGTTAACAATTTAAAAATGTGCTTTAAAGAAATGCGATTTTTCGGTGTCGATGACACACCTGATGTTATCGTCTATCCGGGTGAACTGGCTATTTCACCCCAAGGAAGCCTTTTTAAGGGCTTTAATATTCCCCTTGGACACTACAACCGAGTGGTCTTCGATCTCGATGGGCTCAATTGCCAGTCGGGAATCAGCCTTTCTTTTAGTAATTCTGGGGGAGCTTATCAGACGACCAATCAACTTTACCTGGAGTTTGAGGGCGACGTGAATCTCACTGCCGAGAAGAAAGCGGTTTGGTTCTATTTAGACGACCTGGTCGTGGTTATGGATGACATCAACAATGACGCCCAAATCAAGACTCTCCTCGAAGAAATTATCTCTTTTTACGAATAGCACTATTACGCTGCGCAAGGCCCAGCAATTAGTAGCATCATAAAGTGACTCCCGGCCTGAATTCGGTTCTAATTCTAGGGCCTAGAAAATCAACCGGGAGTGCTCAATGATTCTCAAAGACCACCCAGAAGTCTTTATAAAACAAAGAAAAGAGTGGGGAGAAATTCTTCTCGATATTGAAACTCGAAATAAATACGAGATTAAAACTGCAGAGGGCTCGCCCCTCGGTTTTGCTGCTGAACAAGGGAAGGGCTTTCTTGGATTTTTAGCTCGGGGTTTTCTCGGTCATTGGCGCAGTTTCCATATTCACTTTTTTGACGCCTCCAAAAACCTGGTGTTCATCGGTCATCACCCTTTTCGCTGGTTTTTTAGCCGTCTCGATATCAATGATCAGAATGGACAAAAGCTAGGGGCAATTCAACAGCGTTTCAGCTTTTTTAGAAAGCGTTTCGACGTTGAAAATGCTCAGGGTAAAGTTGTTTTCGAGTGCAAATCTCCTTGGTTTCGCTTTTGGACCTTCCCAATAAAGAACCTTCAAGAGGTGGAGCAAGGTCGAATTGAAAAGAAATGGTCTGGCGGACTCAAAGAAATTTTTACTGATGCGGATAACTTTAGAGTCGTATTTTCCGGCAACGACCTCTCAGAAGAAGAATTGCGCCGTGTCCTCTTAGCAGCCGCCATCTTTGTTGATCTTAAATATTTTGAACAAAAGAATTAGGGAGTCCTCGATGGAAACTCAATACAATCCGAGCAAATATTTACGCTACGACGAACTCACTCAGTTGCTTAAGTCGTGGAATGAGGAATTTTCTAAATACACTCAACTTGAAAGTGTTGGGCAATCGAGAGAAGGGCGCGACCTCTGGCTCATGACTCTCACCGACCCCTCCACCGGAAAACACCAAGACAAACCGGCCTACTGGGTCAGCGGTAACATTCACGCTTCTGAATTGACGGGATGCCAGGCTTCTCTTCACGTCATTCACAAAGTGCTTTCCGGTATCGACAAAAATGAACACCGCTTTCGCGAGCTTTTAAAACATAACACGCTCTACGTTTTACCCCGCATTTCTCCAGACGGAGCTGAGCATGTCATGAATGGCTTCTATGTCCGCTCAGTGAATGATCTCTACCCTCACACCACTGACCCTAAATTTAAGCAAGTGGACCTGGATGGTGATGGAAAGATTCGCTCCATGCTTGTGCCGAGCCCTTCGGGTACTTGGAAAAAATCAAAAAGCGACCCGCGCATTCTTTTACTTCGAGAACCGAATGACTTTGATTCTGATGAAACTTATTACCACCTGTATCCAGAGGGACGTCCTGAAGAACGAGGTGAGGGAACTTGGTATCAAAATGAATTCGGCCAGGACTACAACCGCAACTTCCCAGTGCGCTGGCGACCTGAAGGCTTGCAGATGGGAGCGGGACAGGGACCTTTGCTCAATCCAGAAACACGGGCCATTGCCCAAGCGGTTCTCGATCGCCCCAATATTATCGGCGCCCAAGACTTTCATACATTCTCGGCCATCATATTGCGTCCGGGCTTTTTTGAAGCCGATTCAGAGATGGACCACACCGACTTAAAGATTTTTAAAGCTCTTGGAAAAAAGGGCGAAGAACTCACCGGTTACCCCTGTGTAAGCGTGGCCGAGGACTTTTGTTACGACCACAAAAATCACATCACCGGCGGCTTTCTCGACTGGATGTATGCAACGCTTGGAATTTATGGATACACCAATGAGATTTGGAGTGTTTTCAAACAGGCTGGCATTCAAATTGGTAAAAGCGATCACGTTAAGTTTCTTTTGCGCGCACTCAACGAAGAGGAACAGCTTAAAGTCATTGCCTGGTGTGAAGATCACTGCCCTAAAGATTTCTTCAAAGACTGGACGGCAGTGGATCATCCAGAATTGGGACCAGTCGAAGTTGGTGGCTGGGATCGCGTTTCTCCTATCGGTAATCCACCTGAAAATTTACTCGAGGCTGAAGTTGAAGGTAATGCGGAATTCGCATTGTACTGTGCCGAGGCCAATCCCCGACTGGAAATGACAAAGTCAGAAGTCGAAATGGTGGACGAAGCCACAAAGACGCGAAGAATTAGTATTGAAATTGAAAACTCGGGCTATCTTTCGACTCGAGGAGCGAACATCCCAGGGCTTGAGAAAACCCTTCCGAACCCATTTGCCGAGATCAAACTTGGCAGCGGCCAAAAACTCGTCCAGGGTGCGCGCTTTGAACGCCTCCCCCACCTTAGTGGTCGCAGTGAATTCGCATTATTCGACACGCAAATGATGGGACCTTCAATTAAAAGCGAAGAAACCCAACATTATAAAGTAAAACGCCATTGGCTGGTACAGGGCGAAGGCGAAATCCACCTGGAAATCAACTACCCCCGAGGGCGCAGCTTCCACCTCACCTGGTAGAAGCTGCCATTTTGTTAGTAAGGACTCACACTAATGGTCTTGCAAGAAAGTGCACCCGTAGCAACCCAGTAGCTATTTTCTTCGGGACCGCCACGCTTTTCTTGGGTTCTCACTTGTACCCGACAGTCATCATACTGGTAAGGACTGCGATCTCGATGCTCAAACTTTACAGTAAAGACTGAAATTCTCTTGGCCTTGGTATCTCCATGCCAAACACCCGATCTCGTTTTAGCGATGCTTTTCATTTTTATGCTGTCGTCATCGTAGTACCTCGAAACAAAATACTCGTTAAGAGCATCAAGGATCTTCTTCTGTTCCGTCACATAGCTACCGATCATCTGGCGAAGATCGCCATGGCTTCGAATATGACTAACAACAGAGGCTTTCGAAATCCCCAAGAAGTTAGCTTTCACAAGATCTTCACCGCACTTTAAGGAGTTCTCATTAACCTTTAAGGCGTTTCCGCTGCCTTCAAACCTAAAAAGTTTGACCTGACAGTTCGTTCGCGAGCCATAATATTTATCATGACTAAACTCTACTAAATAGTCCGTGCGTTTCTCACTATTAGTAGCGCCATTGGCCCGACCCGATTTCGTCTTTTCGATGTTCTTAACATCAACCGATTCCCTACGATCACTTGTCGTATCGACCATATAGTCTCTCAGAGCTGCTATTGCCTCGGTGCGATCATTAGTGTAATCGTCGCTATCTAGTAAATTATAGATTCGACAGTAGTCGTACTGATTTCTATTTTCGCATGCTTCAAGATCATCTGGCGTCACTCCTGTAAAAGTCCCAGCAAGACTTATTGAAGGAGCCAACAGAATCACAAATAGTCCCATGATGAGTTTAGCTTTCGTTGTCATTTAACTTCTCCTTTTTATTGACTGCTCCAGTCACCCACATTCCCATTAAAGGCAATGCCGCGACGTCCTTTTGTCATGTTTCGAATTGAGATCCTTAAATCCGTAGTCCCTTTCACAAAACGAAATTCTTGGGTTTTAATAAAAACTGATTTTTTTCGCATTATTAAGAGCTTAGAGCCCGAGTCTCTTTTATTTTGTAACTCTTCAGGGGTCTATTCGTCTTATATGTGGGAATGGGGGCTATTGATGGGGATAAGATCCTTTTTATTTTTTGTATTACTCAATTTGTTTTTTCTTTCGCATGCCTTTGGGCAGTTTCCTGATATTGATAAAAAACCAGAACAAAAAGAAAAGCGCATTAGATGGTCAGCTAAAGATTCAACCATGGCAGTGGGCCTGGCTTCAAATTCACAACTTCTCTACACCTCTCAAACGGCCTTAACGGGTCTTTTTAGTGTCGGAGAGAAGTCTTCAGCGCAAGCCTTTTTAATAGTATCGGGTTCAGATCCAATGACCTATGGAATCGGTGGACTTTACAAGTATACAGTGTCCGGGACCAAGCGCTTAGGATTCCATGTCGGCGGAGGTTTAGGCCTTGGAGACTACGCTGAAGATCGAAGTTTTTTCCGCATCTCTGGCGTTGCAGGTTTTCACTTTCGCGTGCGCAAGAGAATTCTCTTTCACGTCGATGGTGGCCTTACCCTCTCAAGGGATGATGCCCTCGTTGATGGTGGTGAAGACAGTAATCAAATGACTATCACCGGCCAGTCATCGATTTTTGGTCTAAGCATTATGTATATGTTTTAGAAGTTCTCGTAGTAGGAATTAGTCTTCAATAACTCCAGGAGTATAGGGCTGACCTCTAGGAGCGGCTCGCGGGGACGTTCGCACGGCACCCGTCACTTCCCAGCCTTGTAAATATCCATCGAGCCGATTTGAGAAGTTAGCAGGACTATGCCCTGTATTCACTCGGAGAGCTCCACAACTACTTCGAGCTTGTCGAGCGCCAATGGCAATAACCCGCGTATAGTGACCATTAAGATATCCACCGGGACAGGGCATGCCCTCAGCGAGATACAGAGCTTTGTAGGCTCCGTTTGAATAACCCATCAGTGTTCTTGGGTGAGCGAGCTCCACATCATCACCCGAGCCATCAGAACTACAAGCCATTCGAGCCAACCCTTCAACACTTTGTTCTCGAGAAGATGCTGAAGCCTCTTCTAAGGGCATCACTGAATTACTGGGCCAATGAAGAACGGTTCGACCATTGGGATCTCTTCTCGTCATTCCCGAAACAGGTAGAGCAATCCGCTCCCCTCTTCGTGCTAATTCAATGGCGAGTTCCCTGAGTCGCTCGCGATTGGCTAACTCATCAGTGGATCCATTTTGAGTAATGTCATCCCAACCATGCAAGTAAATGGCTGACACTGGCCAGTCGTGAATACTGTGCAAGTCAGAAACACCAGCTGCCTGAAGAGCCGCCATCATTTCAGGATCATTAGGATCGGGAAAGCAGGCCGATTCCAATCGCGCCACACTCTCTAAAGAAACTAAAAAAATAAGTAAGAATAAACCTCTCGCCACTTGAAACCTCTCGCCTTGTCTCTCTTGCCGTACTTTTATCTAAACCGATATTTTTTAATAAAACCAGGACTTTATCATCGTTAACTCGTATACACTTGTCTAGTTATTCTGCATCGAGCACGGTCATTCCAAAAAGTCGTGAATCGACTCTCACTTAGAACTCAAAAAAGTTCGACATCAAAATGAAGTAAGAAAACGAGAGCTCGGTTCCAGCGAGAAAAGAGAATTCAGGTATTTCAAAATGAGACAGCCGGATAAACGAAAAAAAAGGCTGCATCCGAAAGATACAGCCTTGTTTAAAATCATTTTTGCATGACCCTTAGAAGAATCCAAAGGCTTCAGCTGGAGCAAACCAACAAAGAGGACGAAGTCCGTAAGGGTGGTTCGCAAGTCGATTACAAGTTCCTACACTTGGATCCATATCATCGACATCTTGATCAGCACTGATCGGGCAAAGCGCTCCTTGGAAGTAGGTATCCATTCGACACTGTGGCATTGGATGAGAGTCTTGAGTTTGCTTCGCTTTGGTTTGATCGGGCGTATTGAATTTTGGAGGCGTTGGCAACTTTCTCAATGCTTGAAAGAGGAAAGCAACCGATTGGCCACCCATTGACATTCGGCCACAAAGAGCCTGCATGGGGCCACCTTGGTGAGCCTTAATACACATCTCCATGGCGTACTCATCAACGAAAGGATTTTCCATGGCCCACATGTACTCGACATAACCGATGTTATCATCTTGAGCCCATAGCTTTCGCATACACTTTAGAGTCGCAAAGTAATCAGACTGGCCTTCGTTTGAAGCCCAACGAGTTCCTTTTTTAGGAGCTCCCGCCAAATGGTGACCGACTTCGTGACAAGCAACGAGGGCAAACCCATCAGGAGTAATTGTTTCGTGTCTAGCAAGACCACCAAACATACGAATCATCCACTTATTGCCAATTTGTCTGGCAAAAGCGTTCACAGTACCGTCTTCCCAACGACGCTCAATTACAAATTCTGCGCCTTTAGCTCTAAAGATGGGTTCGTAAACTTTGTAAACGTTGTCGAGGATCTGATTAAAGATTTCCTCGGTCATACCGTTCATCTCAATTCCTGGTGGATACCAAAGATCATTGAGGTCAACAAAACCGTGGTGAGTGGCCGGATCGGTAATATCTGAGAGACTATCGATGTAGCTGACTTCTTTTGGTTGATTGGCCATTGCAAGCAATGGAAATAAAAGTACGAGTAAAACTTTGATGATTGATCTATTCATTTGAATCCCCTCCCGAATAGTATCTGTCCCCTGAATCTGGCCGGATGCTATTAAGACCGGGCAAAAGTTTCAAAGAAAATCTTAAATGCTGCGAAATTCCTGCAACGCGGGTGAGAATCACCCTCGGCGCGCCGCTCTTTTGCTTCTGGAGCCCAATTTTTGCCACTTCAAGTTATTTACAAGAAGCTTACCTGACTCTTTTAAGGGGTAAGAATAGGCTGATTCAGTGAATTATTTTATGATTGGCCTCGTGGTCTTTAGCCTTATTCCAAGCTTTTTAATGGTTCGATTTTTGAAGAAAAATCGATGGACGACTGCCCTCGCCCTACTCCTACCCTCCCTCCTATTTGCTCTTTACATGTTTCTATCCCAAGACGAATTCGGCTACTGGACCATTTACCTATCATTGGGTTTGTGCCTCACACTGCCCGGGTCTGCCCTGGGCATTGCACTCAATAGATTCTTTCTAAAACTAAAAACTACCTAATTTCACCTCTCTCGCATTTTAAAATTTGTCCCATTACTAGAAATAAATCTTTGAAGCTCTACAGCAACTCTGGTTCAATAAAATTATGAAGTTATTAGCATTCAGTTTTGTCTTTTTAGTCGCAATAGCAGGCCAGGCAGAAATGCCGATCGATCTCGATTCACTCCCCACGAGTATTGTTGATGACCCCGTCAGCGAAAAAGGAATTGTAAAAGTCGATACCCACAAAGACAAAGAAAGTGAAAATCTTTATACTGAGTTTCGTGCCTTCTTGAAATCATGTAACGACATTTTTAAAGACTCATTAACTGAAGCGAAAATGAAAGAATGTTTTGCCGAAGATCTCCAGGTACTTGGCACAGACAAAAACAACAAAGCATTCCGAAGTAAAAATCTAAAGGAATATTATAAAAAGCTTAAAGAACTTCGAAAAAACCACAAGTATAACGAGGTTTTTAACGACGAAATTGGTTCGTGGATTTTTCAATACCGCAAGGACTCTCCTTGGTATTATGTTTTTTATGATGGGCATCAACTCTTTGACGGGGCCTACTACAAAGTTGAAAAGATCGCTTTAATCAAACGAGACAATAAATCCTTTAAAATACACCGCGACAGAATCCTCTCCCAAGAGTATGACTTGAGTAAGTCACCAGCTCGAAGCTTTGTAGAATTCGTCCATGCCAATGAACTTATCGGCCATCAAACTTTTATCGAACTTAAAAGAGATAAATCCGACTTTAAATACGAAATCTATTGCGAATATTTGAAGGGCATCGAAAAAAGGCGCGGAACTTTGTCTTCGGAGGGGTGGCTCAAATCGTCCCAGGCTACTTTTAATTATTGTACAAATGGTTACGGTAAAGACGACCTCTGCTACGATTACGATGTTTATTTTGTGATGCAGCCAAAATCTAACAAGATAAAAAGTGTAAAGGGTTACTTCAGACAAATTGCCAAACACACTAAAAAAGTAAATGTCCACATCAATGTCAAAGACCTTGAGAGTTTAAAAAAGGCACAAAATACAATCGGTGGCGATAGTTTGAAGCCCCTCTTTTCTAAACCCATTCCCAAAGAACTCCTAGCACCCGTCAATTGGGGCGCTTAGGTTTTTTTGGAATATCAATTGCACATTCCTAGTCTCATAACTTTCAAGATCTCAGTAATCTTGATTTAAGGTAGCATCTAACCAAGGTATGAGGTTTTTACTCTAATATCTTGTTATTAAGGACTCTATTATGACTCTTGTAGCCCGAATTTTGACCATCTCACTGCTGATCTTAAGCCTTTCACAATTCGCAAAGGCCCTCGTCGATGATGGCGAAGAAGTCCCGGAAGTTTCTAGTGTTGGAACTTGGGTTTGTGCGGCGACTTGCCAGTACACTAACTTTTTCCACAACGATGGCGATCAGGTTCCGGGCTGGGTCGAAGGAACTCTGGCAGTCACCCGTTCAGCGAGAGAGCTCATCTCTACACACGCCCACTCTGAACTCAATAAGGCAATGGATGAACTAAAAATCCTTTGTGATCGCAAGGTAACAGATAACTATGGAGATTACTTAGAATATGCTCAGTACAAAGAGATTAATCCTTCCTCTTTAGTAATCTACAGAAAAGAGTTTGCGCCACTCGTTTACAACGAACACCTCGGCGATCGACAAGAGAAAACTTTCAATTTAAGAAACGGCTGTATTCAGCAGTAAGATGCGTTTCCTCTGATCCTAAGCGACCCAGATACTAGGGTCGTCATTCTGGTAAATATCTGAATTCAATAAAAAAGCACCATTCTATTGGCTCATTTTGATAGACTTTTATTCGTCACATTTGTTACTCAATAACGAGCATCCATCCCCCAAAATGAATATAACAGGGGGATATCATGAAAACATTAATCGCTATAATTATTTTACTAGGTACACAATCAGCCTTCGCAAATCTTTGCGAGAAATATTTAGAACACGCAGCTACTTTAGAATCGAATCAAGAAGTAATTCGAAAGGGTGCTCTTAAATCAGTACGCCAAATTTCATACTATGAAACTAAAATGCTCGACGCCACTCTCAAAGGTAAGACGTCTCTCGCACGCAAGATGCAGAAAACAATAGACTCTCTTAAAAGCACTCAAATAACTTATGTCGAGGCCTGGTTAGCACTTGAAGATGAATATGTTGTATTCATGAATAGTCGTGTATCTTGGTGTAAGAAGACAAATATCGAGCCAAAAGAGGCACCCATTGAAATGGTGGTCGATTTACCAGGATCAATAACCAACCCAGGGCCGCGCTAAATCAGGATTCAATCGAAGAAATTTTATAAGCCACAAGCGACTCAACACCCTTGTCTTCAATGAACTTGAATTCGAGGGTGTCGCCAATTCTAGAGGCTTGACTCGAAACAAAGCTCTCCGTAAGGACTCCAATTTCGGTCGTAGGATATATTTGCCAGTCGTTTGAGATCAGATCGAAGGAATCCGGGATAATCAAGAAGTAGAGGGATTGAGGTTCACCCAACCCCGACCCCATTGACCTTAGCTCGATAGCCGCACCTTCTTCAATTTTCTGGTTTTTAGGCTTACCTGGTAGACTCTTTATGTAATCAATCGCTAGTTTATATTTTTTGGCGTGTTCCTTTGCCGAACTCGAAGCAACCTTGGCGTTATATAAATTACACTGCTCTTCGAAGACCTCTATAAGCTTTTTTATGAGATGAGCTCTAATCAAAGGATCCATCCTGACTTTAAACAAATTTAAACAGTTACCGTAAATTAACTTGAATTTTAGTAGAACAGGGATATAGATCAAGTAAAAGAGGTGAAGCATGGACCATACCACTGGAACTAAAAATAATGAAACCGACGAGCACGGACACGTTCACGGTCCCGACTGCAACCATGACCACGATCATGATCATCACCACCACGGCCATGTCCATGGGCCTCACTGTAACCACGGCCATCACCACGAAAAGCGCCAGCCCATCGTCAACCTCACCCCCAAAATTGGCCGCAATGAACCCTGCCCCTGCGGAAGCGGCAAAAAGTACAAAAAGTGTTGTGGATAATAGCCAATTGCGCCTCTGAAATTAATAACTTCTCAAATTGATAAATTGATCTAGATCCCCCCTAAAAGAGCCGATATCTATTTGGTAGTATGTAGGTCCTAGGGGTGGGTATGAAAAAAGCAATCGTCTCAATCGCTATTTTCTTAGCAGCAACTATAATTGGCTTCCAAAACTGTGGATACGCTCCTCAACTTGCAGAATCCCTGAGGCCAGAGCTCGACCCCGATTATCAGCAGCTCATGCTCGAACAGACAAAAGAAACCCTGGCCAATGACTCTAAGGCTAATGATCCGGTTTTTGCCGCGGCTCCAAGTAAATATATTGGCCGACCTTTTATGGAAACGGAACCCGTCGGCTACGTTGTCATGGGGCCGCCCCCAAGAATGTATAGGTTTGGATCCGAAACCCCACAAATATATACAGATACCTGGAGAAGTGCTCTAAGAGAATACAAGCGCTTTTTAATAAAGATTGCTCGAAATATTAAAAGTGAACGTCTTGTCATTATCTCTTCATCAAAACAGGAATCTGAGACAAATAGAATTTTAAACTTCTTAAAAGACCATATTGATCTAAACAAATTGTTCATAGTGCATATCGCGTCTAATAACAGTGATGACCGCAGATTTGATACTACCCCAAACCGGGGCCTACAGTGGTGGAGAGACCGCTTACCCATACCAGTTTATGACGAAAATGATCAACTCCAACTTGTAAGCACCTATGACGAAAGCGTTTACATCTATAGAGCCCCTTACTTAGCAAGAATGTTTGCAGCGGAAAAACTTCACTCTCCTTACATTTGGGCGGGAGGTAACTTTGTAGCCAACACCAAGGGCGATTGCCTGATCGTAAACCGGTCCTATGCTGAGGCCCTAACACCTGATTGGGTATTTATATACAGGTATAAGTGTACTGGACGCCTAGTGCGACTTCCCCCATTGGGAAATGGCGTAATTGAACACATCGACATGTACGCAAGCTTCGCCAGTGACAATCTTGTTTTGGTCAGCAATTATCAATACGCACAAATCTTACAGCAGAATGGCTTTACCACGAAATTTATGCCCACCCCTAGAAAAGACCCCCTCAAGTCAACCAGTGGGAATTCAAGAACTTATATCAATTCTGTCTTTTTGAATCAAAAAGTGTTTATGCCAGTCTATGGTGAACCAGAAGACAATCAAGCGGCAAAGGTCTACTCTGACTTGGGATTCAATGTGATTCGTTTTTCTTCTAGTAATATAGTCCTACGTGGTGGAGGGTCAGGCCATTGTCTGACTTACACATACCCACGTGTACCAACAATGCGGATTTTCCCAAACGATGAAATTGAAGTCCTCCATCGCGGCGACCAGCTCGACGAGTTTAGATGAGCTCTTACTCTCCTGTATTATTCTTAATCTTAAATCGTTCAAAAAAAGAAAATACTAAGGATTACGACTGTGTCACCTACTCACCCGATAGTTCGGTCAAATTCCGCCTTAAAAAGATGAGCCTGTTGACATAGGCTCTCATTGACTCATGGGTCGATAGATTTCTCTCAAAATCATTGATTAAGTCGCTATCAATGGGAGTGAGATCAATGTCTGGTTCGCTGGGCCGTCTTCGAGAAAGGAATCTTCCAACACGCTCAACGGCTCTCTGCAGTCTCGATGGAGAGCGAGGTGGAAAGGCAAAAACTCGAAGAGATTTTTCTAGTTCTCGAGCATCATCGATCATTCTCTTTAAGCCATACAATTCATTCAACTGACTTCTGTTCTGATCAAAAAACTCCTGCAAAGCCTCCATTACAGCAGTCTCAAGCTCTCGAAGCCCTCGGTACCTCGAATACTTAGTCGCTAAAGTATCTCGCACTTCTTTGTTAAAGTAAGATTCGAAATCATCGCTTAAGATCCAGTCAAAATGAAAGAATGCAATTTTATGGATGGCGCCATTGTCTTCGATCATCTGTCTCCAGTTTTCATCGAGTTGATTTTGATTCCCCGAACTAACACCTTCATTGTAATGTTCAATTCCGATTCGACCAAAATAGTCGCGCATTTCTTTATTTGGAGCAAGACTGACAAAGGCTCCAATTTGATCAATTAAACCAGCGAGCTGACCCTTTATGCTTGATGATAGCCTTTTTGCTCTAGGCTCCTCTGCCGTTCCTCGAAATTTTGCCTTCACATGCTCAACTGCAGCGAAGGCCAGCTCCACTCGCTGTTGAATGGCCTGAATGACCAGGTTATCGACAAAGAGTCCCTGCATACTATGGGCGCTCACATCGTGAAAATATGATTTTCTGTTTGACGAAATTGGTATCGCTAAATTGTCTCTAAACATCGTTACGTACTCGTGAACGGTATTGTGGACTTCAGGAATGGAGTAATAGCGAAGTAGAATCCGTCTAGGATCATCCTCTGGTAGTAAACTATTGTATTTTTCGATTGCCCCGTTGATTTCTTCGACATTGGGCAGGCTAATATGGTGATCATCCAAAACTTCGAAGCCAAAAAAGTGGGCTTCCCTTTCGCCCAAAACATGGGGAAAAAAACGAAGATCGATGACTAGATCACCTTTTTTCTTGAGCTCCTTTTCAAAATCAAACCAACTTCCGGTTCGGCGCACGACCGTTCTCTGACCTCCATGAATCCCTGGGTTCCTGCCAACGACTTCAAAGGCCTCGTAGGTTAAGGTGTCGCTCTCTTCGGATCGGTTTTGCAGGTCAGAGGTTTGAAGGTCTGTAAGAAATCTGTTTTCGCAAGTCGGAGCAGACGACTCCCCATGGGCGGGCAAACCGAGCGAAAAAATTGTAAGTAAAATCGCGGTAATTCTAAAAAGCATTATTGTTTTCTTCCTAACACCTTGGTTACCAAGAAATTGTTCGTCGTTTTCAAAATTTACTCCTTCTAGGCGCCCCCTTTCAAAGTGCAAAAATTCACCCCCATAAAAGGTCCATCTATTTGATTTGATAAGGATTTTTTAAAAAAAAGACGAATTTTGGGTCACAGAGAATATTTGTTAGACATCAGTATCACCTAGTCGAAATTCTACTCGCTATGAATAGGGTATTGTTTCATTTTGATGAAATGACTGTCTTATCTTGAAAAAATAGCCCGTTTATTCATCCCTTAGAAGTTGAAACCATATAATGAAAGAGGTTCTTGGGTAGTGTGTTTTGGTGAGGGGTAACAGTGAAGTTCTTTAAGGTTTTCGTCATTGTCTTGGCTATGAGTCCGCTATTATTCTTGTTTCAGAATTGTGGTGATGGTTTTGCGCCGACCACTGAACTCTTAAGCAGTGACCCAAATAGCCTAGTCAGTCAATTTGAAGCAAAACGCACCATCGAAGAAAACCGAAAAGCCCTTGAAGAATTGCGAGCCTTAGAAGCCCAGGGTATAAGCCAAAAAACATTTAACAATTCAGGTATATTTCCTTTCGCAGAATACTCTAAAATCGGATACCTCGTCGCCTCGGCTCACAATCAAGATGGCACTTGGGGAGATTCCGAAAAGGCCCCTTGGTCGGCTCAAGCTTTAAAGGCAAGACAAAAGATGGCCGCGAACCTTCCGAGTGATGTTAACTTAATCCTGTACACTCATTTAAATACCCAAGAAGAAATCAACCGAATTAAGAATCAATACAAGAGGTATATTAATCTTAAACGCTTAGCGATCCTTTACCTGGCTCCAACCCATGAAAATACAGATACTTATCCCAAATTCCAGCAGTGGCACAGCTTCTGGTCTAGAGATGTACTGCCGCCTGTCCTTGTTAAAAATGGGAACGAGTCTATCTTTGTCGATGCTAAATACTACAAGTACTATAATCCCGATTTCTACATTAAGAATGCCTTTAATGGGAGATTAAGAAAACACAGTTTCTTTATTGCCGGTGGAAATTTCTTAGCAACTCACAATGGTCATTGTTTTATGGTCAATAACTATCGGACAAGTGATATTCCAGATTCAATTTTTAAAAATTACTACGGATGTAGAAAATTAACTCGGCTAAAACACATTTTTGGTATTGGACACGTCGACGAAGTCATAAAACCAGTTTCGGCCAAAAAATTCATCACTAACCAGAAGTCCTACGCGACCATTCTCAGAAAACTTGGCTACCAAGCCATACTAGTGCCATCGAATACCGGAGTGTCAGGCGGAACCTATGTCAATTCGGTCACTATTAATGGAACCGTATTTATGCCTTCTTATGGATCAGCAAATGATGATATTGCCGCAAGTAAGTACATTCAAGCTGGGTACGAACGAGTCGTTAAAATTAACTCAAAAATACTTTCTAGAGAAGGAAATGGTTCCCTTCACTGCATTACGATGCTCTACCCGAAATTGCCCTTAAGCGAACTAAAGCAGGCCTTAAACTTCCAAAATGTAAAGATATTAAAAGCATTCAATGAATGACTCGGGTCTAATACTGCCCCACCCATTTGAGATCATCCAATAAATGCACCCCATCACCCGCGACAATCGGGAGTTCGCCATAGCGAACGACCTTGAAAGGAAGTTTTTCGTTTTTGGGAAATGTTAATGACTACCGATTCTGGTGCTGAGGAATAAAAAGGGAGAGACTTGGATTCGGTTCCATAAAAAAAAGGACGAATCGGGTCTGTTTTTTCAATTCGTCACGTTGTTGAGCGCACTTGGTTGCCGGGTTCGGCAAAGTTCTATCAAAACTATCGAAGACTATGGGGTTTACGATTGGTTTCAGGTGAAGACCAGCAAAACACCGAAGCAATTGTTAAAGATGGCTTCGGTGATAGCGCTAGACACTGAAAAAGCAAAAGCGTGTAGAGCTAAGTCCCCCGCCATCGAAGTCACCGAGGAGGGAGATGGCGAGCTCACAGTGTCGTTGCGAGGTAAAGATCAAAAAGGGTCTCCTGCTCGCAGCTGCCGGAGCGTTTCACGACTTGGATCTACAAATTAGCTGGGCGCGCGTGCACACCTGGGGCCGGCAAATCGAAGACGTATTTTCTTTACGTACTCAAAGAGCCGCCCAATCCATCGTCTCTGTCCTTGAATACGTCTTGCTTGATCAAAACCAGCCGATGTTGATCGGTCAGGGCTGACAGATGGGTTTGCGTTTCAGTGGCTAAGCCTTGTATTTGTTCCAATTTGGGACCAACTGTATTTGACTCTTTTCAAGACACGGTTAAATTTACGCTACTGCATGATCATCCCGCTTTTGAGTACGCCCCCAAGCGAACGAAAATGGCTCAAGATGTACTCAATATTAGACGATAACCCATTGCCAATGCTGCTCTAAGGGGGAAATATGAAGATTGCTATTGTCTCAATTGTCTTTATTTTAACTGCATCCCTAGTTGGCTTCCAAAACTGTGGAGTCGCTCCGCAGGCCTTGGAATCAACCAGACCTCAAATGGACCCTGAGTATCAGAAACAGATTGCCGACTACAATCAAAAGGTCCGCGAATCTGACGAAAAAGCTCTTGATCCACAATTCTCCACAGGACCAAACAAGTATATAGGGCGCCCTTTTATGGAACGGGAGCCCGTCGGCTATATTATCATGTCAGCAACAATTAGAACCACAGAAATACATCCAAACACACCACCAGTTTATGTCGAACATGTAAGGAATCAATACAAACAGTTTAGGAACCTGATAAAAAAGGTTGCAAAAAACATAAAGAATGAACACCTCATCTTGATCAGTTCCTCAAAAAGCAGAACGGAAACTGAACGAATCTTAAAATTCCTTGAAGGATCTATTGATAGAAATAAAGTGACCATAGTTTGGCACCCTTACTATGAAAGTACAGTGCGTGGTAAAGACAATTCGAAGGTCTTTATGATGAGAGATGTTTCGCCAATCCCTGTCTATGATGAGAACGATGCTCTACAATTGGTTAGCACCTATTCTAACTACAGTCTGGTGGGACGTCGAGATTACACAGACTGGAGTTCACTACACCGACTCTTTGAGGCAGAGCCTGTGCACACTCCTTACATGATTTCCGGTGGGAATTTCATAGCTAACAAACAAGGGGACTGTCTCATCATTAATCGCGAAGGTGATGCTGCGATACCTGACTGGGTCTATATTTATAAGTTTAAGTGCACAGGAAGACTTGTCCGACTGCCCTACAAAAGTGGTATAGGTCATATTGATGAATACGCCAAATTTGCGTGGGACAATACGGTTATTGTCAGTGACTATCAGTATTCTCAGATATTGAAAGACCGAGGCTTCAATACAAAGTTTATTCCGCCCCCTCCAAAACACCCTCTGTTTAGAAGTCATCTCTATAATCATAATCCTCGAAGTTATATCAATTCTGTCTACTTGAATGGCAAGGTGTTTTTGCCAAGATTTGGAGTGCCTGAGGATGAAATCGCAAAAAAGGTTTATGAGGATGTGGGGTTCGAAGTTGTACAGTTCAATTCCAGCGATATGTTCGGGTATTCAGCTCACTGTGCGACCTATACCTATCCTAGGGTCCCTCTCATGAGAGTATTTCCAAGTGATGAAATTGAGGTCCTCCACCGCGGAGACCAACTTGACGAATTTCGGTAGGACCGCCTAAGTTTCCAATTAGTAAAATTAGCATGATTTGTGGGTGTAAGAAGGAGGGATGCTCAGGCAACTGTACGTCGTCAGAACATATGAGACTAAACAAGCTCATTTTTAGTTAACAGTTCCATCTCTTATTTGCAAAGTTTGTATTGTAATCATGTCGTCACTTCAATGTCTTTTTCTTCACCTCCTTTCGCTTTTCTATGATTGATTCTCGTCTTCCGAAGTAAACATCGTCGGGGGTCACATTGCCTAACGACTCGTGATATCTTTCGGAGTTGTAGTAGGCAATGAACTTACCAATGGCCTCTCTCAAGGCATCAGGACTCGTCCACACGAACACCTTGATCTCTTCCTTAATCGAGCGGTGGTACCTCTCGATCTTTCCGTTGGTTTGTGGGTGGTTAGGAGAATTTGGAGCGGGTGATGTCCGATGGGAGCCTCACTCCTCGGCATCCTGCCTGCGGGGTTCTCCCATCGGCAAACCCACGCTACTCGCTCCTGCTCGTACTTTACCCTCAAACCAGCATCACTCAGTCCAAATTCTCCTAAACAGCCAAAGACGCGGCGATGAGTCTTCGAACGAGGAGACGTACAAAGGTACTTCGATCGAGGGCGAAGACGATATCAACAAAGTATTTGGCTGTTTAGGAGAATTTGGAGCGGGTGATGGGGCTCGAACCCACGGCCTCAACCTTGGCAAGGTTGCGCTCTAGCCAACTGAGCTACACCCGCGAATGAAGTCAGCAATCTAATTAAAAACCGCCCCCCTGTCAACACCCATTATCAAAGAATTTGAGCAATATTTTTAAGCACTTAGACCCCCGGGCAAGGCAAGCTGCGTCTTTGGCTGAAGGCCAAGATGGCCTATGATTCTAAGCCATGACGAGAAAACTCAGCGATATCAACTGGAATCAAGTTTATTACTTTTACGAGGTGGCCAAGCGAATGTCCATGAAGGATGCCTCCAAGGCCATCGGCGTTTCCGCTCCAACGATTAGTGAGCATATTAAAAACCTAGAAGAACACTTGGACGTGCAGCTCTTTCGCAGAAAAACGCGCTCCATTGAGCTCACTAATGAAGGCCGCAGTATTTTTAACCACGCTGAAGAGATGTTTTCCTCGGGTATTCGCTTTCTCGATGCCGTTTCTCCTAAAAGCATCGGCGGCTACCCGGCTCGCATCGGAATTGTAGAAACCATTTCGGTCTATACTCCCACCAAATTCATTCTTAAGTACCTGGGCAAGTTTCAAAAGTTTGGAACTGTAAACACCATTCGCGAAACCAATCATGAACGAATGGAAAACAAAATTTTAAACAATGAACTCGATTGGGGCATTTCACTCTACCCGCCCAGACTTTCAGAACTCAACCACCACCTTGTCGGTCACTCTGAAGTGATGTTCTGTGCTTCTAACGACGCCTATAAGAAGTTTAGCCACAAAGCGGACCTTCTCAAGCACCTGCCCCTGGTGAAGAGTTCTTGGGATCACAAGCTCAATGAAATGGTGCAAAATCACCTAGAACTCCACGGAATTTTCGTGGAAGAGTACTTTGAGAGCGATCACCGGCATTTTTGTATAACATTGGTCCAAAAGGGACTGTGCATCTCAAACTTTTCAAAGGATGACGTATTAACCCATAAAGAAATGACACCAAGGAATAGAGTTTAAAATTAAGCATTATGCAGCCTCCCTGGTAATTGTTTTTCGATAGATTTCAAAAAAATCTTTAAGTTTGGATTCTAGACCTGATT
>JAUICP010000004.1 GCA_030427805.1 Bdellovibrionia bacterium | reverse complement strand
CTTTGGTCCTTTCTTCTTCCGTATTTTTTTCGAGACCTTTTTGCAAGGAGGCCCTTGGCGGGCATGATGGAGGCTCTGGCTCCCAAGATTCTTTGAGTGTACTTTTCGACGACAACCGTAATGCTTAAGGGTTTCATTTTACTGTGCTCGAAGGTTTCCATATCATCGAAAATAATCTCTTGAACTGACGAACTTTGGATTAACTGTTGTCGATTTTTTTCTCGGGCGATCCGGGCTAGAAATTTAATTTTCGTAGCGACTGTATTTTTACTAATGCCTAGAAGAAGTGCGATTCGTCTTTGGGAGTTCTTGCTGGCAATGAGTTTGAGGATGATTGAATTTAGGTGTCTTTTGTTTTGATGGATACACTTTTGTGTTGAGGCTTTGGAAAAAGTGGTATTACAACGTATGCATTTAAATCGTTGGATAGTTTTGTAGTCGGATTTTCGTTTGAAAAATCCGTGTTTTCGAATTTCGCTGTGTTGTTCGGGACATTGAGGGCAGTATCTCTTCATAGATTAGAGATACTGCATCTAGGATACCTATTCGTGACTATCTGGATTCCACATGAAACTGGGCCAGTTTATTAGCAGCACGCTCCAACATTTGAATCCGTTGTTACACTTTGAATGCTTTCCGGACCACAATCAAAAAGACCGAAGTGGGCAGAAAGATCGCCTTCAATTCTGAAATGGGGCGCAAAGCGTGTCTCACTGAGCATCTTAGCCGTATTACTACAAACAAGAAGGGGGCGATTGGTTTCAAATCGATGGTGGTCATCGAGATCAAAAATATGGGGAAGCCCCTCAATCGTTCCTTTGTAATATGCAACTTGTCCGTAATCTTCACAACGATCCTCAACATCGACTTTAAATGCCCGAATGGTGAGAGAGAAGAATTTTGCTGGACCTAATTTGTCGGCAATTTTTTTATTAGTAACTTCAATAGGGCTTGAAGCGCAGACCCTGTAGTCGAGACAGTTATTTTTCATTAGCATTCTTCTAAAATCTTCAGTGTAAAGAGCTCCACCAAGGCATTCCCCGAGAAGAACGGGGTCCTCTTGAAAACTGGCAGGAAGTCTTCGGTCACAGAAAACATCAGAAAAGTAAATTTCTCCACCGGGTTTTAAAACGCGAAACATTTCACTAAAGACCGCCTCTTTGTCAGGAGAAAGATTGATAACACAATTTGAAATTATGAGATCAACACTATTGTCCTCGATGCCAGCGGCTTTTAAATCTTCAATATAACCTTTTCTGAATTCAACATTAGATTGGGAGTAGCCAAATTGGTCCATGTGGTGCTTCTCATGGCGTTTTGCAACTTCAAGCTGTTCATCGGTCATATCAATTCCGATAACTCTTCCTTCCGGGCCAACAAGTTGTGACGCTAAATAGACATCTCTTCCAGAACCACTTCCGAGATCCAGCACTGTACAGTTTTTTAGAGCGGGAGGTAGAGGGGCACCACAACCATAAAATTTTTCAATAACTTCAGGGTGAATGTTTTTGATCATCGTTTTTAGTTCATCACTCATGTCTTCGGGCGAACAGCAGGCAGTCGTCTGTAGATCTTTATTCGAGCTTAAAACTTTTCCATAGTATTCTTGAACGGATTGGCTTTGTTCCATGGTCATTCCTTTTTTTGTCGGTTGAGTGACAGGAATCAAAATAGACCACTCGATCCACTTCTACCAGGCTTTCTAGCCGATAATGCTACAGGTCAACGAGTCACAGGCCAAAGTTTTTAGAACGACTTTGGCTCTAGATTTTCGAAATTAGGCAGCTTTTTTGTTTAGGACTTCAGAGGCCAAGTAGGCAAAGCTGGTAGCGGGAACCACTTCTGATTGAGCAAATGGTGGGCGAGTTTCGTCAGCCTTGTTGTCATATTCCTCTAGGAGATAGAAGCAATTTCTGAGTCCACGAAGTTTTCTAGCACTCGCGTCGGGAACTCCGTCGTAGATCGCGATTGCTTTTTGCCAGGGACTTATTTCCCGACTTGGATACTTGGTGAAATCCTCTAGGCTGGCAATGCAAATTTGATTGGGTTGAGGTTTGCTTCGAGGGGTCCACTTTACCATTTCTTGACTAAGGCGCGTTTCCCAATCAGCAATAATTTCAGGAATTACAAACCCCTCGTCATCAATAAGAATCATAATTGGCGGGTGAGGCCTTGAAAACTTTCGAAGTTCTTTGAGAACTTTCTCTTTAGACATGAGGGAGGCTGTGAAAATAATAATTTTCTCATCGAGATCATCAAACTTTTGAGCCCGACTATGTTTGCGGTCGTAGGAGAGGTAAGAAATAGAATCTCTTTTTTGTCCTCTTTGACTCGCTTTAATCTTCGTTACGATCTCGTCCGCCTTGGAGTTGAGATTATGAATAGTTGGTTTTTCGACAAAATCCGAGGCCCCGAGTTCGAGGGCTTTGAGCGCTAACTTAGCATCGTCTCGACGGGCTGATGAAATCATAACGACTGGAGTTTTGCGACAGTTGTGATGTTTTTCTAGAAATGTAATTCCATCCATTTCTGGCATATGAATATCGAGTGTGACAACATCGGTTTCAACAGTTTTTAATGTTTCTATAGCCTCTTTTGCTGAAAGAGCTGATCCAGCCCACTCCAAATCATTGCTACCCCTTACGATTTTTTCTAAAATTTTCAATACAGTTTTTGAATCGTCAATTGCAAAGACCCGAATGGGTTTTGTTACTTGTGGAAGAGGAACAGCCGTTGCTTTTTGCGGTGGACTTGTAAGTTCTGCAGGTTCGCCAAGGTTTAAGTAGGCTGTTGAACCCATACTTTTAAGTCCGAGTTTTTGGTAATCGAGAGGCTCGGAAAGACCCGTAATTAAAAGGCCTCCAATATCGAGGTGCTTTTTTAATTCTGTGACTGTTTTCTCAATTTGAGCGCTCTGAAAATAAATAAATACATTTCGACAGAAAACAATGTCGAATTGACCAAGGAAGCGATCATTTTCTAACTTGAGGAGGTTCACCTGGCGAAAGCGACAGCGTTCGCGCAGACTCTTCTTAGCCTTAACCAGATTTGCCACGGCTCCTCGGCCAGGCGCCCAGTGGTTTTTAATATAAACGAGTGGAGTTTGATCCAAATCGGTTTTTTTGTAGATTCCCTCGCGCGCGCGGTTCACCGACATTTTATCAACATCAATACCGAGAATTTCAAAATCGATAGGATTACCGAGTGCTGCGAGTTGGTGATAGAGAACCATGGCAAGACTATAGGCTTCTTGGCCGTAACTGCAGGCAGCACACAAGACTCGAAGTCGACGGCCACCACGGGAGCGAATTTCACTGACTAAGCGAGGGAGTTCTCGCTCTAAAATTTCAAAATGAATTGGTTCGCGGTAAAAGAAGGTATGGTGGGTTGTAAGAAGTGCCACCAATTCGTCAAATTCACTTTGCCAATTGTTCTCGAGGTAGACGAAGTATTCGTCTGGGTGATTCATTCGCAATTGAATAAGACGTGACTGCAGTCGGCTTTCGACCATAGAAATCGATTTATCATTAAGAGTAATTCCAATTTCTTGACCTATAGTTCGAATAACATAGTCTACAAGTACCTTGAATTGCTCTTTTGTCTCAGCTTGCGAATCAAACAAGATAGTCCCCACTCAACTAAAATAAGCATTCTTTTTTATCGGATTAATGATAAAACAGGTTCAGTCTTTTTAGAGGGCTCATTCTTCAAATGCTTTTTATTTTAAGTTGGTGAAACATTTAAGCTTTCTTAGCAATATTCTAACTCGACCTTCCGATAGGAAAGTGTTTGGGAGAAAAAATGGCCGAAAAAAATCGTCTTATTTTGGTACTAGATGATGATCCGACTATTTCAGTAATAGTTCGAGGCATTTTGCAATCCCATCCCTTTAATATGCGCTTTGTTTCGAATATTGAAAGAGCCAAAGAGGCACTTAAATCAGATAAATTTGATATCTTCTTAACGGACATTCATTTGCCCGATGGCAGCTCACTGGATCACCTTGAAGATTACTTTTTAATTAATCCCGATCTTAAGATCATTGTGATGACTAAGTTTAACAACGAAATTGTTACCGACTTAGCTTGGAAAAAGGGAGCGATCGAGTTTTTGGAAAAACCTATTCAAGAGAGCCACCTTTTAAATGCCCTGAATTTGAGCCTCAATCAAGAATCCCTCAATTTAGAGCAGCGGCAACTGACGTCTCAGTTGTTTCACTATGTCCACGATAGAGATATTCCCTTTTTTGATGCGAAACGATTAATGAAAAACCTGGGTGAAGATATAAGTTTATGCCGTCTTGCCCTAGAGAGTTTCTTGCAAAATATAGAGCTCAGCCAGGGGGAAATCTTAGAGGCTGTTAAGAATAGTGATGATAAGAAATCATTGGATGTTATTCACCGATACCGGGGAGCCTCAGAAACGGTCACGGCATTTCAAATTGCCAATGCCCTGAGGCAAATGAAAAAAACGATAGATGGCGGTGGGGTCCTCACTGAGTTCGACTGTTTAGAACTCAATAGGATCGGTCAAAAAACAACAGAAGAGATTAAAAAGTGGATCGATTCAGAGGCCAAGGAAAAGGCTCAGCTCAATTCTTAACCACCAACAAAATGTCTAAGTAGGGCGGCTCCGACAGAAAGTCCAAGGGGACCTCCAGCCAAAAGAGAAATCCAGAAGCCCAACAAAGCTCCAAAACCAACAAGAATTCTAAGAAGTGTAATAGCCATAGTGTTTCTCCAAAAACTGATTCTTATTTCAATCATGAAAGACTGAGTATTTCAAGATTTCATCAGTCGCCACGGAATTTTAATGATCACAATTCCCCAGACAATGAGGGCCAATGACATGAGTTGTCCCATGGAGAAAATCCAAAGTACCAATCCAAGCTGCGGATCAGGGGCCCTAAAGAACTCTACGATAAATCTTAACGCGCCATAGCCAATCAAGAAGTAGGCCGATGACCGTCCCGGGGTTTTCGCCAGTTGGTGGCGAAAGAGATAAAGGAGTACAAAAAGCAAAGGTCCTTCTAGAAAAGCCTCATAAAGTTGCGAAGGGTGTCTAGCCACATCATCGACCTTTGGAAAGACCATGGCCCAAGGGAGTTCACTCGGTCGACCAACGAGTTCGCCGTTAATGAAATTCCCAATTCTGCCTAAAAATAAAGCAATCGGTAGGCTGTAGACTAAAAGATCGTAGAAGGGCCAAGAACTCTTCTTCTTAATTTTTGAATAGATTTGATTGCCGAGAAATCCACCGATGAGGGCGCCGTGGAAACTCATTCCGCCAGTCCAAATCTGAAAGATATATTCTGGGTGATTCCAATAGGCTTCGAAGTTGTAGAAGAGGATGTAGGTGAGTCGGGAGCCGATAAGCAGGCTCAGCCAGCCAATGAGAAATCGATCAATGAGTTCGTTACGACTGACAGCTTCAATTTTCTGGTTGAGCTTAAGGCAGAGAAAGAAGACTCCAAAAAAGCTCAAGGGGTAGAAAAGCCAATACCAAGAGAGATAGAAGTCCCCAATTTGCAAGGCAATGGGGTCAATATCGTGAACATAAAAGTCGCTAATCATCACATAAGGGGCACATAGGAGTTCGGTTTAATACTCTTGAGGTTCTGTCGCCCGCCTCCGTTTTTTACCAAATTGAAATTCATTTTGATATTATTGGCCTGATTGCGGTCGGCCAGAACTTTAAAAACATTCAGTATTGGGAAAATGAGAATCGATCGATCCCGAGCCGCACAGGCAAAGCCCTCGAAGCCATCTTTATAGCTCAGGTGAACCCATTCCCACTTTAGGCTTTCACAATATTCAGCTCCCAACATAACACCTAGGGGAAACGCCTGTTGTTCGGCTTCGTCTTGGGAAAGCTTGCCTTTATATTGTGTGACATAGGCCGCAACCAGCTCCAGCCGATTAGAAATTCGCCCATCATGGCGTTCCATGCGGTCTTCGCCTATAAGTTGGATCGCTTGATCGTGGAGATCTCGAAGCTCTTGACGTTCTTCTTTTGTTAAGGCTTTTTCTTTTGGCTTATCTGACACGGAGGCTCCTTCCCCTGATTAAGCTTATGTTAGCGAAATATTTTATTTGGCACAATTCATCCCGATTAAGAAACATAATAGTTTTTTTTGATGCTCTTGCAGTATCAATTCGCTAAGCTGAGGATATGACTAAAAATATATCAGATCTTCCGTTTTCAGAAAGTGGTGAGGAGCTACTGAAGCTCCTTGAGAAGCGAATCGTCTTTATGGATGGGGCCATGGGCACCATGATTCAGGGTTACCGCCTTGGAGAAGAAGACTTTCGAAATGACGAGCTCGCCTCAGTTGAGTCCGATTTAAAGGGGAACAATGAGCTACTCAGCATTACTCGACCGGATATTATCGAAAAAATCCACAGGGATTTTATTGAGGCGGGAGCCGATATTATCGAGACCAATACCTTTAATGCGAACTCGATTTCTCAGGCCGATTATGGTTTAG
The DNA here is from genome assembly GCA_030427805.1 of Bdellovibrionia bacterium. GTDB lineage: Bacteria > Bdellovibrionota > Bdellovibrionia > Bdellovibrionales > JAGQZY01 > JAUHWN01. The sequence continues at coordinate 487,113 of JAUICP010000004.1, read as the reverse complement.
AGTCATGGGTGGTGCGAATTAATGAAGAGTCGGCACGTCTGGCGCGTAAAGTTGCCGACGACTACGAAAAAGAGCATGGGCGCAAAGTTTTTGTGGCCGGAGCCCTAGGGCCAACAAATAGAACGGCCTCTTGGCCACCGAAAATCGAAGATCCCGCTTTTAGAGCGATCACTTTTGATCAGTTAGTAGACGCTTACTATGAGCAAGCTGAGGCCCTTGTCCGCTCAGGTGTTGACGCTTTATTGCCGGAAACGACTTTTGATACTCTCAACTTAAAGGCCGCCATTTTTGCCTGTCATAAATTGTTTAGAAAAATCGGCTACCGATTACCGATCCACTTGTCGCTAACAATTTCTGATAATTCAGGAAGGACCCTTACGGGCCAAACCATGGAAGCGGCCTGGGTTTCGGTGCGCCATGCTGGCGCCACAAGTATCGGTATTAACTGTGCCATGGGGGCCGCCGCCCTAAGGCCTTATATGGAAGTGCTTTCGGATAAAGCCGATATCTATACATCTTGTTACCCAAATGCGGGTCTCCCCAATCCGTTGAGTGAAACGGGTTACGATGAAACACCTGAAGTTACAGCCGCAGCCCTTCAGGAATTTGCTGAAGCTGGATTTATCAATATTGTCGGAGGTTGTTGTGGAACGACTCCCGATCATATTCGTAAAGTTGTTGAAACATTAAAGACCTATCCCCCAAGGGAAGTTCCTCGCTTTGAAAACTATTTCAGTGCCGCAGGATTTACTCCTCTGTACGATAACCTTAAAGGTGAAAAAACCTTTCTGATTGTCGGAGAGCGGACGAATGTTACGGGCTCGCCAAAATTCTCTCGCCTGGTTAAAGAAGGGGATTTCGAGTCGGCCTTGAAGATCGCAAGACAACAAGTAGAAAATGGTGCCAATATCATTGATGTTAATTTTGATGAGGGCCTACTCGACAGTGAAGCCTGCATGACCCGCTTTTTAAACATGACGGGGCCAGACCCTGATATTGCCAATGTGCCGGTGATGATTGATAGCTCAAAGTGGTCGGTCATCGAGGCCGGATTGAAAGTGACACAAGGAAAATCGATTATTAACTCGATCTCTCTCAAGGAGGGTGAAGAGGATTTCTTAGAAAAAGCTCGCTTAGCGATGAGCTATGGTGCGGCTGTTGTTGTTATGGCATTTGATGAAAAAGGTCAGGCTGCTACTAAAGAAGATAAAGTTCGCATTTGTAAAAGAGCCTACGATTTATTGGTCGATAAAGCGGGGATGAATCCCGCAGATATTATTTTTGATCCTAATATCCTGACCGTGGCAACGGGTATTGATGAACATAATAATTATGCGGTGGACTTTATTGAAGCAGTTAGAGAGATCAAAAAAGTATGCCCCTATGCTTTAACCAGTGGGGGATTGAGTAATATCTCTTTTTCTTTCAGAGGGAACAACATTGTTCGAGAAGCAATGCACTCAGCCTTTCTCTACCACGCTCGAAAAGCCGGGCTAGATATGGCCATCGTCAATGCAGGAATGTTAGCGGTCTATGAAGAAATTGAACCAAAACTTCTCGAACTCGTTGAGGACGTTTTGCTGAACAGAAAGCCGGATGCGACCGACCGATTGCTCGATTACGCCGAAGAGATAAAAGGGACGAAATCAAAATCAAAGGGAAAGACGGCGGATTTGAGTTGGCGCAAAAAAGAGTTGGGAGAAAGGATCTCTTATTCTCTGGTTAAAGGAATCGTCGACTATATTGAAGAAGATGTTGAAGAGGCTCGAAAAGAGTTGAAGATTCCTCTCAAGGTCATAGAAGGACCTTTGATGGACGGAATGAAGGTCGTGGGCCAATTGTTTGGTGAAGGAAAAATGTTTCTTCCACAAGTTGTAAAGTCAGCCCACGTGATGAGAAAAGCGGTAGCCTACTTGACTCCTTTTATGGAAAAAGAAATGGAAGGAAAAAAGGCCGATTTAAAAACCATTGTTATCGCCACCGTAAAGGGTGATGTCCACGATATCGGAAAGAATATTGTGAGCGTTGTTCTTCGTTGTAACGGATACAACGTCATCGATCTTGGTGTTATGGTGCCTGTCGATAAAATTATTGAAGCGGCTAAAGAGCACAATGCCATCATTGTCGGTATGAGTGGTCTGATTACCCCGTCTTTAGACGAAATGATTCACAATGTGAAAGAGTTCGAAAGGCAGGGGTTGAATCTCCCCATTTTAGTCGGTGGAGCAACTACAAGTCGCCTGCATACGGCTTTAAAAATTGCCTCAGAGACGGAGCAGCTGGTGAGTCACGTTGGTGACGCCTCACTTGTGGTGGGAGTTTGTAACTCCATTCTTTCTAAGGATAAAGGAGCGGCTTACGTTGCGGAGATTAAAAACTCCTATAAAAAGTTGAGAGAACAGCATCTTGAAAATAGAGAAAAAAGAGCCCCTCTACTAACGATCAAACAAAGTCGAGAAAAGAAGTTTGTATGGTCCGAAGCAGACAAGGCAACGCCAAAGTATTTTGGTTTACAGCACTTCGACAACCTTTCACTTGAGGAAGTTGTCGAGTTTATTGATTGGTCCCCTTTGTTTTGGACCTGGGAACTCAAGGGAATGTTTCCTAAAATTCTTGAGCACCCAAAATTTGGAGAACAGGCCACAGAGCTATACAAGGATGCTCAGAAATTTTTGAAGAAAATCATCAAGGAGGAACGTTTTAATCCGCAAGCTCTTGTCCGCTTTTGGAAAGCACAGAGTGAAGGGGATGATGTTCTCATATACGATGAAGAAGAAAATTACCTAGAGCGTTTTTGTTTTTTGCGCCAGCAAAAACAAAAAACTAAAACTGAGACTCCGCAATACTGTCTGAGTGACTTTGTTGCCCCTAAAGAATCGGGCCAGTTCGATACCATGGGTGCTTTCGTTGTTTCAATGGGGCACGAGGTAGAAGATTACGCTGCTCAATTTGAAAAACAAGGCGATGATTATTCGTCGATTATGGTAAAGGCCCTTGGCGACAGGTTCGCTGAAGCGCTTGCTGAATATATGCATAAAATCATTCGCGATCAGGCGGGTTATGGAAAAGAAGAAAACCTGAGTGTCGATGATATCATTGCCGAACATTACCGAGGAATACGCCCAGCTCCTGGGTATCCCGCTTGTCCAGACCATACGGAGAAGGCAAAAATATGGGAGCAATTGGGAGTTGAGAGCAAGCTTTCGGTTACGCTGACTGAGAACTTTGCAATGAACCCTCCAAGTTCAGTGTCCGGGTATTACTTTCACCACCCTCGGGCAAAGTACTTCCATGTTGGTAAGCTCGGTAGAGATCAGATTGAGGACTATGCCATTCGCAAGAAAATGCCTCTTTCTGAAGTTGAGAGATGGTTGGCACCAAACCTGGACTATGATCCTAGTAGCCCTCGATCAAAAACTAAAAAAAACTTGAAGGAGACTAATGGCTCAGTCTGATTGGTCTCAGCTCTTCAGCGAACTTTCATTAAGTCTTTCGGCCGAAGAGGAAAAAGCTTGGGATCAGGCATTGAAGCACGTGCGCCGATCTCATACAGAAAAAAGCCTTTCGGATGAAAGTATTTTTCATTTAGCAAAGGCTTCGCCCAGCATCGAAGTCTTTTTAAAGTTTGCTCAACTGATCTTTATCAGTGGTCGAAGTCATCCCCACAAACGACCGGGCATGGAAATCCTTTTGGACTATGTGGATAACTCAGACTATTCACTGGAAGACTGGATACTGGCCCATGAAATTATCGATTCATGGCTTGAAGAGAGAGGTTTGAAGGCTGAGTTTTTAACCAAGTTAGGTTATTTGCAGTGCTGCGCACTCTCCCAGGAGTCTAGTGATATCTTGCGCACGCTTCAGAGTATCAGCCAAGAAATGCTCGAAAATCATGGTTTTGAATTGGCCGATAAAAAGAGTGATGAAGGTCCTGTGTAAAAAAAATTGAAGCATAATATTCTTGAGTAAAATTGCAGAACTTCTCCTTGATGTTATTTCTGCGACCTATAAAGTAAAAGAGTCGCAAGTATTCATGGAGGAAAAATGACTTTGCTATCTGAATTCCGCTCTGGAATTTCCCGTTCTTTTTTACTGTTTGTAACCTCATTTTTACTAATCGTTTCAGTTTCGTGCCAGAAGAAAGAATCGGGTGGTTCGGACCAAAACAATAAGTCTGACTCCGTTGTCGACCTCTCTGATCAAGAGGCCGGCGAAAAAATTCTCATTGAAGAAAGTGCGACTGATAAATCATTAAAAGAGACAAAAGATGGAGATATTGCATATCTCGGAGAAGTTAAATTTGATTTATTAAAGGTCTACGACAGTCAAATTACTGGGTTGTCCATTGAATTTAAGTCGGGATTAGCGTCGAAGCCGACAGCTCGATCAGAAGAGCTGTCGGCTTCAATTAAAATCAAGCCCGCAATTGCTTTTAGCGCTCGCTGGAACGACCACAAAACACTAGTCATCGACTTTGAGAAGACTCCGGATTCTAAGACGATTTATGAAATCAATGTAGAGAAGCTTCCACTGGGTGACGGTAAGAACTTGGTTCTAACTAAAGAGTCTGGAAACGGTTGGAAATTTGAAACTCCAGGAACAAGCTTTCTTGCTTCAAGTGTTATTTACTATCGTCCTTTCTACCGCGCGCGGCTGCGATTAAAGTGGAATGCTGTTGTTAATTTGGATGCTATTAAAAAAGAAATTCAGGTCGAGCGTCTCGATCAGCCCAATCAAAAGCAAGAGTACAATGTTAAACTCGACAAAAATGATCCAACTGCTGTTGTTGTCGAAGTTTCATCCTTAAAAGATTTTTTAAAAGGGCGAATGGCGATTGGCATTGGGCCGGGAGCTGGAGAGTTTGCTCTTCCTAAAACCTTTTTTGACCTCGAAAGTGCCGATGAGCTCAAAGTTTGGCAGCCGAAAGCAATTTCGGGAACAAGTAATTTCAAGATTTCATTTCGCTGTCGCCTCGAAGGCTTTAAGAAGGAGAGGTATTGGAACCCCGATCCACCCTGTCGCGTGAGTAGCGATACGAAGTCCCTGATTTCTGTGGAGCCAGCTGTTCCCTTTACTGTTCTAGCACGCTCTGGAATGTTTGTGATGACTGGAGACTTCAAACCTCAAACAGAGTATAAGTTTAGATTTGGAACGGGACTCAGGGTCGGTAAAAACCATATTCTCCCTGAAGATAAAGAATTTACTGTCGCCACTGGGGATTTGAAAAAATCTTTTACAGTCAATAATGAAGGGCGATACTTCCCGTTCATTGATGACATGAAAGTCAGTTATAAAGCGGTTAACGCGGCAAAAGTAAATCTTAGTTTATGGCAGGTTTACAAGCAGAATATAATCTTTTGGTTGGCCAAAGGTGGCACCCATAATGACGTCGATACAACTGTAGCCGATGTTATCTATCGGAAAGAGATTGCTTTACCAAATACGAAAAATAAAGAGTATAAAGGGCGAGTCGATCTCAGCCAATTTCAACCAAAAGGAACGGGAGTCTACCAGGTTTATGCAACCGGTGATTTTGACACCAGTAGTTCAACGTTTATTGTGACAGACATCGCCCCTGTTATTAAAAAAACAGACTCAGGGTATGTGATTTGGACTCGATCGTTAAATACCCTAGAAGCTAAACCGAATGTGAAAGTTTCTTTGTACACAAAATCAAATCGAGAGATTTCCTCTTGTGTCACGCGAGGCCCTGATGCGAGCTGTGAAGTGACTTCGCAGAACGAAGAGGGATTGAGTCCATTTGCCTTTATTTTCACTCAAGAAAATGACCTTTCGTTTGCAAAAATAGACGAGCTAGGAATACCCCACGATCAAGTTCATGCAGGAACCCGAAGTTATCAGAGTGCGGACCAGCCAATCGAGTCGTTCGTCTATGGATCACGAAAATCCTACCGGCCCGGAGAGACGGTGGAGCTTTCTGCGATCGTTCAATCGGTCGATCACAATGCGGTGAGTGACACTGCTCTTAGGTGGGTCATTCAAAATCCTAAGGGAAAGATCGTTAGTGAAATTACCAAGAAGACCTCAGATTATGGCTTAGTCGCTCATGAGTACCAAACCAATCAAAGTTCTCCGACGGGTAAATATACGGCCATGACCTATCTCGGTAAAGAAAAAGTGGGGCAATACGAGTTTCTCGTAGAAGAGTTTGTTCCCGAAAGACTTTCTGTTCGAGTCGATTCAAAGAAAAATGTGATCAAGTTCAACGAACGAACCCAGTTAGAAATCAAGGCGCGCTACCTTTTTGGCGGAGATGTCTCAGGAGGGAATTACAAATTAATGTGCCAAGTGCGACCGGCCTTCACAAAGGTTCCTAAGAACCCGGAGTACGTAGTAGGTCCCTTTAAAAGAAAAGAACTAAAAGTTGATTTTTCTAAGCAAGATGGAAAGCTAAATAAAGAAGGGGTGGCAAAGGCCTATTGTGACCCTTCTAGTTTTGATCTCGACAATCAGGTTTGGCGTTTGAATATGAATGCAAGTGTTAGTGAAGCGGGAAGTGGTCGCTTTACTAAGAACTCTAAATCGATACTCATTGCCGATACGAACGACATTTTAGGGGTTAAGCTTCTCAATCAAGATAAAGATATTAGTTTTGAAGTTCAGAGTTTTGATCTTGAAGGAAACAAAATTAACAAGAACGAAAAGGTGATTGTTAAGGTTTATCGAATTCGCTATGAGTGGTATTACGAAAGTAGTTACTATTCTGATAATTGGCGGAAAGAAGAAATCTTTCTTGAGGAGCATGCAAAGACTGTTGCTCTAAAAGAGGGGCGTTTAAAAATGACGCTTCCACTGAGTAGTCGCTGGTCGGACTATATGGTTCAAGTTTCTAGTCTTGATTCTAAACGACTCAGTCAATTGAAAACTGGATGGAATAGCGAGGGGACCCGGCAAGGAGAGTTGTTTTCTCCGACGTCTCCGATTTATTTGCCCGTCAAGCCGTCTAAAAAATCCGTATCGCCTGGAGAGAAATTACAGGCCAGCTTTAGCGCGCCTTTTTCGGGGTGGGCCCATGTAACAATTGAATCCAATAAAGTTCACTCGAGTCAGTGGATTGAAGTTAAGAAAGGGCCCAATAAGGTCGATATTTCTTCTCCCGAAGATGTCCCTAATTTTTATATTTCTGTCATGGTTGTTAAAAAGCCAATTGATGCTGAAGGCAGATTTCTTCTCAGTCGAGCCTGGGGATCCCAGTCGGTAAGTGTTCTACCAAAATCGAACGTACTCGATGTGAATATAGCGCGACCCGAGACCATTAAGAGTAATTCTGAGTTGGTTATCAACGTATCAAATCAGCAAAAGGAAGAAGCAGAATACAGTATTGCCATTGTTGACGAGGGCATTCACCAGTTAACTCGATATACAACACCATCACCTATTGGCCATTTCTTCCAACCTCGACAGTTGGGTGTAAATCTATTTGAAGGTTTCGGCTGGACATTTTCGCGAGATCGAGTGCAATCGCAGAAAGTGGGTGGTGATGCCGCTCTCGCGCAACCAAATAGTCCGTCAATGCCCGTTCGGCTGGTCAGTTTTTGGAAAGCTCGTGTGAAATCGGACTCCAGTGGTCGGGCTCAGTTGAAGGTGAGAATTCCTCAGTTTCAAGGAAAACTTCGAGTCGTTGTCGTTGGTGCCACAGATAGTCGAGTTGGCTCACAGTCGGAGTTTGTTACGGTAAAAGACCCCCTGATTCTTCAGACAACTCTTCCTCGATTTTTGTCGTCCGGTGACCGATTTGAAATTCCGGTCTTTTTGGTGAACGGCTCCGAAAAGGAACAAAAAGCAAATGTTGAGTTAAAAACCTCGAAGAATATTAAGCTTGCGACAAATCGCTTAAGTAAAACGCTCAAGCCAGGGGAGTCCACGAATCTTATTTTTGCAGCACGAGTGGAGAGTTTCTCAGGACGAGCAAAGTTTAGCATTAAGGCTTCGTCTAAAATACATGAAGCAATAGATGATTTCGACATCCCCATTCACCCCTCGACGCCAAAATTAACTATCGTGAAGTCGATCCGTGAGAAATCGAAATTTAGTTTAGCAAGTTTAATTCCGCCTTCTTTGCGAGATGACGGTTTGGCAGCCAGTATTACTTTAGCAAGCCTCCCTCACCTTGATAAAATGTCGAAGGTAGAGGGACTTGTAAGGTACCCCTACGGGTGTGTCGAACAAACGACATCGAGTACTATGCCACTGCTCTTTGTTCGCAATCTCCTTGAGTTCATTTATGACAAAGATGAAGTTGACCCGGGGATTGATGACATGGTGAATGCGGGACTTTCTCGTCTGGCGAGTATGCAAACTCCCGATGGCGGTCTCGGATATTGGCCGGGGGATACAAATTCACACTTTTGGGGAACAGCCTATGCAAGTATGTTGATCCTTGAGGCAAAGAAGGCCGGTTACAAAGTCAGTCAGAGCTTTTTTGAGGGCGTGGTTAATTATCTTCATCAAGGCCTTTTAGAGAAAAGACATGAGAATGACAGATACAGTCACTATTCGCAGAGTCTTCCGCTTGTGCTTTACGTATTAGCCTCGGTTAATAAAAACGTCGATAATTTGATTAAGTCCTTAATTAATAACCCAAAAGACTGGGGACACCTCAAGCAAGAGTCCTTGGTATTACTTGGCGCAGCCGCAAAGATAAGAAATTTATCGGCTCGTTATCAGAACACGGTCAAACTCGTGTCCCTCGACATGGGTAAGTATCAAAACTTTAGAGACGAGTCAGTGACCTTTTGGGCGCCATTGAGATCCTTGGGACTCATTCTAAGTGTTCTAATGGATAACAATCCTAATTCTGCTCAGATAGATGATCTCGTCAATAAAGTTGCCGCGGGTCTTGGTGAAATGAGTTACTTGCACTCGCAGAGCGCCGCATGGGCAATAATGGGTCTCGGTAAATATCTACAAAATAAGAAGAAGGCAAATCTTTCTAAGGTCCAACTTCTATTTGCTGGAAAGGCGAAAAAGATCTCAGAGAAATCGGAGTACGCTCACAAATATGATTTGAGTTCTAATGAAATTAAAAAAGGTCAATTTAGTATAAAGGGAGAAGTTGAGAACCTTCCGAGTGCTCTAGCTCGATTTACTGGCTACTCAAAACTTTGGCCCAAACCCAATGTGACCGCGCCTGTTTTGATATCTCGAAAGTATTACAATTTTAGAGGAGAGCCCGTCAATTTGAATAGTATCCAGCAGGGTGAGCTGATTATTGTGCAAAACCAGCTCACAAAAAATATTCGAGAAGAAATAAAGAATTTCGCGTACGTAGACCGTCTCCCTGCGGGCTTTGAAATTGAAAATCCGAGGTTATCGAACACGGCAGAACTACCTGAGTGGATTAAAAACACCAAGAAACTCGAGACTGAATATGTTGATATTCGAGATGATCGAATTGCTGTATTTGGAAACCTCGATAGTGGTTGGCGATCAAAGTCATCTGTTTACTCTCATTTTTATATTGTAAGGGCAGTGACTTCAGGACAGTTTACCGTACCTCCTGCTAAATTTGAGCAGATGTACAAGCCAGAAAACTTTCAAGTTTCAGATAAGATATCTGTAACTATTAAATCTAATTAGGGTCAATGCTTAAGAAGAACTTTTTAAAGTACTCTTTGTATTCATTTTTAGGAGGAGTTTTCATACTCCTCCTCAGTTTGATTTTTGTTAAAGTCCCTGATCGCCTGCACAAGCCGCCTTCTAAAATTACCTACGATCGTAATGATTACCCATTACGAATTAGTCTTTCAAAGGACGATAAGTGGCGGATTCAGACCCAACTGGAGAGCCTTCCGGAGTTCTATGTAAAGGGAATCCTATGCCTTGAAGATCAAAGGTTTTACAGTCACATTGGTATCGATGGTTTTTCTCTAGCTCGAGCGATTTACCAAAACCTCAAACACAGAAGGGTTGTCTCGGGAGCTTCAACCATATCTATGCAGCTAGCAAGACTTCTGCAGCCCAAGCCGAGGACTCTATCAAATAAATTGATCGAAGCACTGCAAGCTTTAAAGCTAGAACTTTTATACTCCAAAAAGGAAATATTGGAGGCCTATTTGAATTTTGCTCCCTATGGTTCGAATTTAGAGGGAGTTGAGTCGGCAGCGGTGATACTTTATGGCCTTAGACCAAGGGACCTTAATATTCGCCAGATGGCGAGTCTTGCCTTGCTTCCGCAAAACCCCCATCGTTTGAGGTCATTATCTAGAAAAGCTTGGGACAAAAAGGTTCAACAAATTTATGAGCGTTGGGAATCCTGTGGGTTAATGAGTCCAAGGCAAAAAAAAGATGCTCTTAGCTTGAAGCATGAATCATTCAAAAATTTTCGCTACTCTGACGCCTACCATCTTACCAGAAGCTTGTTTACAGATTACCCGCAAAAGAACCGATTTCATACGACGATAGATCGCAATTTGCAGAGAGATTTGGAGTCTTTTGTTAAACAGATCGAAGAATCCCACAATAAACTGGGTATCAATAATATAGGCCTTCTCGTTGTTGATAATGAAAACTCCGAAGTCGTCGCTGAAGTTGGGAATTTTGACTATTTGGAAAAGACCAGAGGGCAAAGCTTCAATTCTGTTCGAATTCCGAGATCCACCGGCTCCACTTTAAAACCTTTCTTGTACTCATGGCTTATTGGTCAGTCTTACTTTTTGCCCGAATCACTTGTCGAAGACGTGCCCCTTTTTTACAAGGACTATATTCCATCAAATTTTGATGGTGGGTTTAGGGGGCTAGTTAGCTTAAAGAAGTCCTTAGCCCTTTCTCTAAACATTCCCTTCATATCGAGTCTCGATGGAGAGCGACTCCAACAATTTCTATCTTTTTTGCGAGTGGCAGGAATTTCTGAGTCCATTGACCGACAAGAGGTCGGCCTTTCTATGATCGTTGGAGGCATAGAATTGAGTTTGTTCGAACTCGTACAAATGTTTCACAGTTTTACTCGTCTTGGTCTATTTAGAGAGGTCAGTGTATTAAAGAATCTTGAAAAGCCAGAAGTACAGTGGATGAACCCGGGCGCTACGCTATTGACTCTTCAGGCCCTTAAAGAAAATAAGCGGCCCATTCTTTCTGCCGGTCCCGAAAAGGCAAGCTCAATTCAAACGATTTATTGGAAAACTGGAACTAGCCAAGGGCGAAGGGATGCTTGGGCCATAGGGATGACTTCCAAGTACACAGTTGGGGTATGGCTCGGAAATCTAAATAATACGGCTAGCCCTGCTCTCGTCGGAGCGGATCGAGCGGGACCAATTGTTTTTGATGTTTTTGATCGAATCAAGGACATGCAAAATGTCAAAAGCCTTGGTCTTAAGAGCTCCTATTTTGAAGAAATCGAAATTTGTTCTTTCTCTGGATTTTTACCGACAGAAAATTGTAAACACCGAGCGAAAGCTCTTAAACCGAAGGGGATAGTTGATGTCAGTCCCTGTCCTTTTCATAAACATTTTCTTGCTGATCCTATAACGGGCCTTCAGGTCAATCGGAGCTGTCAAAACTACGAAGGGGAGTTTAAGAAAGTGAGTTATCTTGATATTCCGACCAATATTCAATCTTGGTTTAAAGAGAACAACATTTTAATACACAGTCGTCCGAAAGTTCATCCTCAGTGTGGAAAGCGAGTGATTGTAGATTCGGTAATAGAGATCGAGCTTCCTAAAAATAACTTTGTCTATAGAATGACTGACGTTTCAGAAGAAGAAGGAGCCATGATTCCTTTAAAAATCAAAGGGGACTCGCGAAAAAGCCGATGTTACCTGAATGGTAAGAAATTTTCACAAGAAAGTACTTTGCAGAATTATCTAAAACTCAAAAAGGGTTTCCATAAGATTCTCTGTATATCGAACTCTGGACACACGAGTCGAAGTCATTTTTCTATTGTCTATTAGTCTTTGTTTAGAGCTTTTTTGTAAGTCTCCAGAGCACGCTCCCTGGCGAACTTATGGTCTACAATTGGTTCTGGGTACTCAGGAGAATCGAGATCAGGAACCCAAGTTCTGATGTATTGGAGATCTTTGTCGAACTTCTTGATTTGCGTCTCGGGGTTGAAGATTCGAAAGTAAGGAGCCGCGTCGCAGCCCGTGCCGGCGGCCCACTGCCAATTTCCGTTGTTAGCCGAAAGCTCAAAGTCGAGTAGTTTTCGCGCAAAGTAGGCCTCACCCCAACGCCAATCAATGAGTAAGTGTTTCGTAAGAAAGCTTGCCACCAACATACGAACTCGATTGTGCATATAACCGGTTTCGTTGAGTTCGCGCATTCCCGCATCGACGAGTGGGTAACCAGTTTTTCCTTGGCACCAGGCTTTAAAATCTTTTTTATCATTGCGCCAGGGAATCGCATCATACTGGGAGCGGAAAGCTCCTTTGACCACGTGAGGGAAGTGAAAAAGAATTTGCATAAAGAACTCACGCCAGATGAGTTCTGACTGCCAAGTCTTGTTGGTCTTGATGGCGACGGCCATGGCTTTTCTAGGACTCAAAGTGCCAAACCTGAGGTGAATACCCAGCTTAGATGTTCCATCAATGGCCGGGAAATCCCTTTGTTTGTCGTAAACTTCGAGAATTTTCTTAGAGATGACTCTTCCGGGAATTTCGATGGAGCTTTCTTTGAAGCCCATCTCTTTGAGCGGAATAACTTTATGGCTCTTCTTTTGAATCAGGTGAGGGAAATATTTCTTGGTCTGAACGGGGCGAATTTGTTTTTCGTCAAAAAGACTCAGCCAGCGGTTTTTATAGGGCGTAAAAACGGTGTAGGGCTTACCATCATTCTTTACAACTTCGGACTTTTCAAAAATCACCTGATCTTTGAAGGTGTGGAAATCGACAGAGTGTTTTTTTAAGAGCTGCGAGACATCGTGATCCCTCTCGATCGCGTAGGGTTCATAATCGTGGTTCGTGTAAACGGATTGTAATTTACCCTCGGTGATCAGCTCTTTAAAAACATCCAGGGGCTTTGAGTAAAAGGTTAAAAGCGAGGACCCATGGGATTGAAGTTCTTTATTCAGATCCACTAGAGTTTCGTGAATAAAGTGAAGTCGGGCATCGTCTTTATCCTCGAGTTTTTCAAGTATGTTGCGATCAAATATAAAAAGGCATTGGACGGGAATACCGTCTTCTGCCGACTGTTTCAATGCAGCTGCTAGACCTCTATTGTCTTCGAGGCGTAAATCTCGACGAAACCAAAATACTCTCATAAGGAGGTGATACCTTAGCTGACTGCGGATTCATAGTTTTTTAAACAGTAGGGATAGATCGCTTATTTTACGAGTAAGGGTTTTAAAGCCCAATGAATCTTTTAAGCTTAATGTCGAAACCAGAGCCAGGGTCGAGATTGTGACATAGGGCGTCCATCCCCACCCAAAAGGCCCATTGTTAGCGACTTATTTAGTTATTCTTTAGGTCTGTTTTGTTCTTAACAAGACTCCCGGGCAGAGATAAACTTTTAGAACTGATTTTGATTTGAAGGAGTATTTCATGGAACCAAGAAGAGTCGCTATTGTCGGTGGTCAGAGGATCCCATTTGTTCGGTCTTTTACAGCCTATGCCCAGGACTCTAACCAAAGTCTTTTAACTCAGGCCTTTCGCGGACTCGTTGAGCAATTTGGCCTCGAAGGACAAGAAATTGACGAAGTTGCCGCTGGTGCTGTCATGAAGTTTCCGGGAGATTGGAATTTAACACGAGAGAGTGTTCAAGGTTGTGGTTTAGCTCGAACGACTCCAGCGTATGATGTAACTCGAGCCTGTGGAACGAGTTTAGAGACGGTCACCCAAATCGCCCACAAAATTGCTTTAGGACAGATTGACGTGGGAATTGCCGGTGGTGTTGATACCAACAGTGATTTACCTGTTTTGTTTCCGAAATCTTTTACACAAAAAATGTTAGCGGCTCGCGGAGGAAAGACTCCTGGGCAAAAAGTAAAACCTCTTCTAGGCATGCGCTTTAAGGATATTACTCCTGTTTTTCCTGGAGTTTCTGAGCCTCGAACCGGTAAATCCATGGGACAGCATTGTGAGATGATGGCCCAGGAGTGGGAAATTTCTCGGGAAGACCAAGATCAGTTGGCTTATGAGTCCCATCAAAAAGGCTTTCAAGCCTACGAAAGAGGTTTTTACTCTGACCTGATCACAGCCCACCGTGGATTGAGTCAAGATGCTATTTTAAGGCCCGACACCACTTTAGAAAAAATGGGAACTTTGAAACCCGCTTTCGACAAGAAGAGTGGAAAGGGAACTTTAACGGCGGCGAATTCGACGGCACTCACCGATGGAGCCGCGGCTGTTCTTTTATGTTCTGAGGAATACGCTAAAGAAAAGGGCTGGGAAGTTTTGGCTTACTTTAAAACTACCCAACAGGCTGCCGTTGATTATGTCGATGGAGAAGGTTTGTTGATGGCTCCTACAGTGGCAGTGAGTCGCATGCTGGATCGTGTGGATATGAAGCTTCAAGATTTCGATGTCTATGAAATTCACGAAGCCTTTGCAGCCCAGGTGCTTTGCACTCTCAAGGCGTGGGAGTCGGATGACTATTGTCGCAAGAGACTCGGTAAGGATGGAGCTCTCGGTACTATTGATCGCGATAAAATGAATATCAATGGGGGAAGCGTAGCCCTCGGCCATCCATTTGCTGCAACGGGAGCGAGAATTGTAGCAACACTAGCCAAGTCACTTCACGAAACGGGTAAGAGCAAAGGCTTGATTTCGATTTGTACGGCCGGCGGAATGGGCGTCTCGGCGATCATCGAACGCTAGTCATGTAAGCCCTATTCTATTCGCCCATTTTAAAGTGTCCTTCTGTTTTCTTTTTCTAGGGAACTGTGACTCCTTCTCTCTGACGAGTTCCGCAGCTTCCCCTATCTATCGTCTCCCATCCGTATTGCTCGTCAGGTCCTCGGCGGCATAGCCGCCTTGCGGAGATCCTCGCAATATGTGGTATGCGATAGATAGTGGAAGTGAGGACTGTCTGAGGAAGAGAGTTAGAAGTCACAGTTCCCTAGAACAAAGTCAAAATAGAAGGTGATCAAAAAATGGGCGAATAGAATAGGGCTTACATGATTTGGGGGGCGATACATTGGGCGCGGCGATTGTCGCCCCAGCATTGAACACCCTTTGCTGAACCAAAAGTACAGTACTGTCCATAGCCAAGGGCAAAGCGCTCGTCGGCTTCAAGCTCAATTTGATTAATAAAGCCGTAGGTGTTACCCCAGCATTTGAGTTGGCGTCCGTTCATGGCGCAGGTCAATTCACCTTTGGCGTAAATACTTTGAACCTCACCCAAGTCTTCGGGGACGTCGGTTTGTCCCCAATAGTTGTCACCCCAACATTGAACGCCATTTTCGTCTAATGCGCAGGTGTGGGCGGTTCCAGCAACGACTTGTTTGACCATGGAAAGATTGGCCGGAACATCGAGTTCACCCATCTGATTATAGCCCCAACAAGGTCTTTTGCGACTATCACAGGTGTAAGCTCCCCAGCATCTTACCTTATTATCTTCGGTTAAGGCGCAGCCGTGAACGCCACCGAGGGCAAGGCTTTGAATATTCGTGAGATCAACTGGAACATAGAGTTGTTTATTTTGATTTTCACCCCAGCATTCGGCCTTTCCTTCGAAGAGTGCACAGGCGAAGTTTTCACCGGCAAAGAGTTTTCCAGTTGAATTGAATGGGGCGTTTCTTTCGATGCCTGTTACTTCGCTATTGTTGTTATGGCACTCGATAAAGTGTCCTTGGCGAATACAGACAAAATGGCGACCGGCTTGAATTTCGTCAATATCAGGAATCGATGTGAGTTGAAAACGGGTGTCTCCCCAACACAAACCTTCACTGGAAATGTTGAAGAGGCAGGAAAAGCCTTCGCCCAAATGAATGGACTGGGCGGGACTCGATGTCGGAGCAATTGATATTGCAAACTCAGTGGAGTTTCTTCCCCAGCACTTAATACCCTCTTCGTCGCGGGCACAGGACGTATCTGAACCCGTCACTAATTCTTTTGGACCTTTGAGGTCGGGTACGGCCAAACGGTCGGCATAGTTTTCACCCCAGCAACTAATATCCTTATCAGTCATAAAGCAGGTGTGATTATGGCCCGAGCTGATTTTTTGGATAAACTCTGTTGAATCGGGAGGGCTCAATTTACCGGAGCGATTATCACCCCAGCAAATGACTTCACTGTTATTGAGAAGACAGGTATGTAATCGACCCGCTGTAATCTGTCGGGGGTTGGTAAACCGTCTCTTCGGAGGAGTATCTTGACCGAGATCCCTCCAGGTAAACTTTTCGCCCACACATTTGACATTGGGGCCATCGATAACACAAAGGTGGGCGTCGCCAACGGCGACATCGATGGGAGAGTCTAAGGTGAATGCAAACGTTTGCCAATCAAATCGAAAACTCCCGTGGCATTGAAGCCCGGTATTCGTAATGATACAAAACTTATCTTCAAAACTTGAAAAGGCTTTGATATTTGAGAAGCCAGAAAAAATCGGAACGTCATTGCAGATGACACTCCGATTTGAAACCCGACAGAGATTATTGCCCAAGTGAATGATGTTTGTTGTTGAAGGATCTTCAGTTCGGTAATTGGCATTTCTAAATTCACCAGTCTGTCCCCAGCAATGAACCTTTTGATCAGTTAATTCACAGAAGTTGTAAGGAGCAACAGAGAGGTTTGCCCTTTTTGTGGCTTGGCTTTGGGGAGCCGCCATTAAAACTGTGAAAAACAGAGTCAGAATTGAAATGGGAATTCTGCTCTGCAACATTAAACATTCCATAGGTCATGGGAAAATAGCAAAGCTCGGGAAATGTTTAAAGAAATTAGCGACTAACGCGGCTGTCTAAGAAGCGATTAAATCGAAGTCGTCTTCGTCTCTTTCCCTGTAAACTTCAGGGTCTTCGAGGACTTTGGTTTTGGGAATTTCGATATAAAAGGTTGTTCCTGCGTCGACTTCGCTCTCAAGCCAGATCTTACCACCCATATTCTCGATCAGGCGCTTAGAAATGGGCATACCCAGGCCTGTTCCTTTGTGATGTCGGCTGACTTTTTCTAGGGTCTCAAACTCATTGAACACCGAGTCAATTTTATCGGCGGGAATTCCGACCCCGGAATCTTTAATGACAATGCAAACGATGGACTCATCTTCTTTAAATTGAACGAGGACATCGCCACCTTTTCGATTGTATTTAATCGAGTTGCTCACCACATTGTTGAGAACTTGTCTGAGCCGAGGTCGGTCGAAGTAACATTTGAGTTCGCCCTTTTTCTCTTCCATTTTGATCGTGATAGAGCTCTTTTTAGCGTAGTCATTTTGCTCGTCGACCGTCTTTTTGACCAGGTCATACACTTCTTGCTCTTGGATATAGAAGTCCATTTTGCCGGCTTGAACTTTGGCGAAATCGAGAATGTCGTTAACGAGTTCCAATAGGTGAAATCCCTGCTGGTAAATCGTATTTATAAACTCTTCCATTTGCTTGTCATCGTCGTAGAGCTTGTATTTTAAGACTTCGCTGGTAGCGATCATCGCTGACAAGGGTGTTCGCAATTCGTGAGTTGTGAGGGCGATAAATCGATCTTTTGCCAAGTCGAGTTCTTTGAGCTGTTGGTTTTGCTTGAGTAACTCTTCATGGGCCCTGCGAATTTCGACCTGCTTTTGATTGATCTCACGTTGGAGTTTCTTCTGATAGGTGACATCTTGAAACATGATGAGAATAAATTCACCCTCAGAGGCTTCGACCTTTTTGATGCCGAGATTTCCGACGAAATTGGTACCATCAAATTTTTTAACGAGGACGTCTTGGTAAAATCCCTGATGTTTAAGGAGATCCTCGTTAAATAATTTATAGTTTCCGCCCTTAGCCGGATCCGGGTAGAGTTGGTCAATTTTAAACTCTGGCTTGGCATTGGGATCAAATTCAGAATACTCGAGAGTCTCAAGGGCGAGATCATTGGCGTAAAAGCTATTGTGATTTTCGATCTCAAAGGCGACAATTCCCATCATTGCTTGATCTGAAATGGACTGGTGGAGGTTTTTTTTGCCATCGTTAGCCATTAGCCAACTCCGATAACTTTTAAAAATCCCTCTGCATTGTCGAGGCTCAATTTTATATTGCCCAGAAGATCTTTGACTTGATTTGGGCTCAGTTGCAGGCGCTCGATGACGGCTTTAGGAACGCCTGAAGCCTTTCTATGACCACTATCGCCGAATTTAAGAGCATGAACAAATAGGTTAGCGACGTGAATAATATCGATTATGGTATTTGCTTCCGAAGAGACCCCGTGTCTCTTTTCGGGGTTTGCTTCGTGATGGTATTTAATTGTATTTCTAATTTTGGCCGGAAGTTTCCACTTTTGTGCCAAAATCTCACCGATCTCGGTGTGAGTGATATGACCCAATTCTTTTTCGGCTTGTAAGAAAGTAATATCTTTCTCGAGAGCGGTTTTTCTGACTTGTTCAAACTGTTCCGGTAGAAGTAAAAATATCGCTAGCTTGCCTATATCGTGAACGAGGCCACATGTGAAAATGTCAGAAGAACCATTGAGGTCCATTTCTTTTGCGATTGTTTCGCCGGCCATTGCTACACCCATGCAGTGACACCAAAACTGAGTGGGGTCAAAAGAACCTTGTGAATCGATTTTTACCGAATCAATGATCGACGCTGATAAAACGAGTTGTTGAACGGTATCGTAACCAATATAGCCAATGGCTCGAGCGAGACTCGAAACACCACCAGGAATTGCATAGTAGGCTGAGTTCGCCAATTTTAAAACCTTGGCTGTTAGAGAAGGGTCGTTAGACATAACAGCTTCGACATCAGCAGTCGATGACATGGGATCATTGATAATTTCAGTGACCTCATAGACGACAGCGGGAAGAGTCGGTAGTTCGTCGACTCGATCCACTATTTGCTTAATTCTTAAATCTTCGGCTGCACCCATGGCGAATTGTTCCGGTCTCTATGCTGGAGGTTAAAATTAACCAACGAGTTTTGGAAATTTTCTCTCAGGAAATAGTTCCTGCAATTTCTTAGAAACTCTTTGGAAGGTAACTGGTTTGAGAATATATCCATTCACATTGAGGTTCTTCGCTTGAAAGATGTACTCTTTCTCACTAACTGCAGTAACCAGTAAAAATGGAATGTCTTTGTATTGCTCATCTTCTCGAGTCTTTTTGAGTAGCTCCAAGCCATCCATATTGGGCATCATAATGTCAGAAATAACAGCAACAATCTTCTTGTCTTTATTTTCTTCGAGGGCCTGCCAAGCTTGGACGCCGTCTTCACAATCAAAGATGCTGTAGTTCAATTTTTTTAGGAGATGTACGAGAATCGTTCTGTTTGGTGCAGAGTCCTCGGCGACTACTATAAATTCTTCTTCAGCTGACATTCCTGTCCTCCCTTAAATAAAAATACCGCTTACTAAGGAATTATCGGAATTTTGGCTCTAAGATTGATGGTAAAAGGGTCTGGTTCCGTTAAAATAGACCCGAATTTCACAGTCGGGTAAGAATCTGAGACGCTTTGTTTAATTTTCATTAAGTTTCTGAAATAACTGGGAAAGTAATGCACAGCCAGGCTTGGTGAGGCGGTGCTTTGGGGAATTTTCTTGAATGTGCGATCAAACTGCCGCTAATTTGAACATCTATGAAAATAACGCCAGCCTTAAGTCGAGCGCTTATCATTGGTTTTTTTGCAGCGGGTAGCTTGATTACTTCGGTTTACTATCAGTATCCCGAGACTTATGCCCATTATCGGGCAAAGCTCACGATGGCTGTCTTTTCCCTTAGAGATTCCGAGGCCGTTCAGAAATTTGAAAATGAGATTCTTCCCGAGATGAGTCGTACAGGTTTAAGTTTAGAAGTTCTCAACGAAGAGGATTTTGTTATTTGGACGCAAAAAATTCTGAGTAGCTTTCCGCAAAAAGAAGATTTGAAAATAAAAAACCCCTATCACATTCGTCGCGATCTTGTAGGTGCCGGCGAAAAGCTCACAGAACTGGCGCTCTTTCTCAAAGAGAATCCACAGTGGAAGCAACTGGGGGCAGAGTTTCTCAGTCAATGCGCTAATAAGAAAGACATCATTGGGGCCGTACGCGGGTTGTGCCTAGCACGCATGGAATCAATGTATGGGGAAGTCGGCGGAGAGTCGGCCTACAAACCTTAAGCTTCGATTTCTGACTTTAATTTCTTCATCGACTTCTTTAAATCTCGATTCATCACTTCGACTTTTTTAATCTGCTTTTTTTGAAACTCCAAAAGCTTACTTTGAATTCGCTTCGAAGAGGTTCCTAGAATTCTTGCAGCGAGTAGGCCAGCATTAAAGGCGTTGTCAACACTGACGGTGGCCACGGGAACTCCCTTGGGCATTTGTGCGATCGATAAAAGGGCGTCGAGACCTTTCATGGATCCAATTTTGATAGGTACACCGATGACAGGCAGTTCAGTCATGGAAGCGACCATTCCGGGTAAATGAGCGGCTCCGCCAGCTCCGGCAATGATAACTTTTAAGCCCCTTTGGCGGGCTGTTTTTGCATATCGAACCATTTTTTGCGGTGTTCTGTGGGCCGACACGACTTTGACTTCGTAGGGTATTTTAAAGTCTTCACAAAATTGAACGGCGTCAGACATGGCCTCCAAGTCAGAAGTGCTTCCCATGATAATTCCAATAAGAGGAGTGCTCATATTTCAAAATCCTTTCGAAACGCTTCAAGAAGTTTCAAGGCTTTACCAGGGCTACTGGCAACAGCGTTGATATGCCCCATTTTTCGTCCTTGGCGGAGCTCCTTTTTAGAATACCAATGGAGATTCATTCCCGCCGGTACCTGTCTTTTCATTGTATTCCCATTTTTGCTACCGAGCAAATTGTACATTGCAAATCCGGGTGTCAGAATTTTTGGATCTTTGAGTTCGAGATTAAAAATAGAGCGGATATGTAAGTCAAATTGACTTTCATTGAGCGCATCCTGGGAGTAATGACCACTATTGTGTACTCGTGGTGCGAGTTCATTGATACAGAGTTCTTTGCCTGTGTCGAAGGCCTCAATACCAATGACCCCGACGTAACCGATGTCGTCGATAAATCGACTCAGTTTTTTTCGCAACTTTGACAGACCAGGAGTTTTTTTAAGGGGACCCTTAACCCATAGGCAGCGAGAATCCTTTTGAAAGCTCTCCACCCAGGGGAAGTGGGCCAGCTCACCATTGTGATTGCGGGCAATCATGATGGCGACCTCTCGTTTAAAAGGAATAAATTTTTCGGCAATATATCCCGAGTCACTCCAGGAGCCTTCTTGGATTTTTTTCTGTTGTTTTTTGTTCTTAACCACCTGAGTGCCATAGCCATCGTAGCCAAAGCGACGAGTCTTAAGGACATAGGGAAAGCCGAGATCCTTTTCAGCACGTTCCAGATCTTGGAAGGTATCGACGATCACCCATGAAGCGGTGGGAATTTTATAAATGTCGAGAAGCTCTTTTTGGGTACGTCGATCTTGTATTTTGGCCATGTGCTGTGGCCTCGGAAAAATCGGAACTTTGACCTCATTGGATACTTTCGCCAAAAGCTCAGCATCCATAAACTCACTCTCAAACGTTGCACAGTCGAGTCCCTGGAGAAATTTTTTTAAGTGCTCTGGATTATTTGCATCGGCTTCTATAAAGTGGGGCGTGACTGCGGCGGCAGGCTCTTCTTTGCTTTTACCCAAGACTTTGACTTGGTAGCCAAATCGCTGGGCAGATTGGCAAAGCATCTGTGCGAGCTGTCCGCCACCGAGTATTCCAAGTTGTTGATTAAAGTGAGCTTTTTTCATGAGAGAGCCTAGATTTGACATTATTAAGAGCCGCGGTCAAGCAGATCGGGCCATAGATTTGAAGGGGCTTAATTTCCCTTTGTGTCTCGCCCCTATGGTCGGTTTGAGCCATATAGGGCTTCGTGCCATGGTGCGGAGCTATCTCCCTGAAGGGGCAATTACTATCTGGCCCAGTGAAATGCTTAACTCCAGACGCCTTCCCCATGAAGATTTCCAGAAAACTCCTGAAGCTATGAAGCTCGAAGACGAAACCCATTGGGTCCCGCAAATTTTGGGAAACGAAGAAGAGGCCATAAGAAAATCGATTCTCAAGCTAAAGGCCCATGGAGCCAGTGCCATAGATATTAATATGGGGTGCCCAGTAAAGAAGGCTCTCCGTCATAATTACGGCGTGGCACTCATGGGAGATTCCAAGTACGCCGCTCAAGTCGTGAAGATGGCAAAAGGTGCTAGTGACCTTCCGGTGAGTGTAAAGCTGAGAGTCGGACCGCAAAAAAATCTAGATGAGCTTCTCGATTTTCTGTGGAATTTAGAAAGTGCCGGTGCGGACTGGTTGACCTTTCACCCTCGAACGACGGAGCAAAAACGCCGAGGCAATGCCGATTGGGGACAAATCGAAAGAGTGGGTGCCAGTTTAAAAATTCCTCTCATCGGAAATGGGGATATTCAGACTGTCGAAGATGTCTTTGCTCTTCTCGAACAAACCAAAGTTTCAATGGCGATGATCGGTAGAGCTGCTACAGCAAGACCCTGGATTTTTTGGCAGGTGGGAGAGCGTCTTGGATTCCCTCCGCCACCGGGTAGAACGGGTAAGGCGCCTTGTACTGCCATTGAAGAGGGTGAAGAGTATGGTCGCTTCCTCGAGTCTTGTTTTAAAATAATGTTAGAGAGTTTCAATGAAAACTATGCCATTCGGAAATTTCATTTTCTAGTGAGGACGGGAGCCCCATGGTTGAGTTTTGGACAAGACCTTTTTTCTAAAGTGACTCAGGCGAAAACGCCGGAACACATTTTAAAAAACCTGCAGGTTTTCTTTTCTGTTCCTCAGCCGATGCTACAGAAAACCGAATTGCGCCAGTAAAAATTAAGATTTCAAGAGAGGATCGAGTTTACCTTCTCGCTCAAGAGCCGCCAATTCTGTATAGCCACCGACAAAGTGATCACCAATAAAAATTTGTGGAACTGTTCGCATTCCTGTTTTGGCGACAAGTTCTGCTAACTCCTCGTAGCGACCATCCATAAGGATCTCTTCAATCTCGACGCCTTTTTGCTGAAGGAGGTTTTTAGCTCGAACGCAATAGGGACAAATTTTCTTACTATACATTTTTACTTGGGCCATAGTTAGTTTTTAGCACAATTGGGGTATAGGGAAAATAAAAACTCGTAGAATTAACTCTTCAAATCAGCTATTTGAGCCCTAAATTGATGACATTGATTTCAATTTCTTGAGAAATCGTTTCTGCCACTTCGGCCGCATGTTGAGGGTCGCGCCCGGTGCCTAGAAGTAAAGCTTTGTAATTATTCGTTTTCTTTAATGTCTGTAATCCTTCTATGAGATTTCCTGGAAGGATTTTGACAGTCAAAATGAAGTCTCGATCGGCAAAGACAGGTGCGACTTGTTGAGATACCACACGTTGGAGGAGTTCGTAGAAAAAACCTTCGGGGTCTTTGCCGTCTTCGGCGTGAAAAACAACGAGTTCGAATGGTTTTCCATCTTTTTCTCTTATCAAGTATTTCAATGCCGTAAAGATAAGGTGTCGTGCTCCGGTTCCACCGGCGCATAGAACATAGTGGGGAAGATCCATTGGAAGGTCCGCGACCCCTTGGAATCGTCCCATGCCCAATCTTAGATCGGTCCGTTTTTCGAGGCGAGACTCCAGTTGTCCCCAACGGTAAAATGCCATGATCAGCAAAACTGTCGCTAGGAGTTCGATGAGTAAATTAATGCCTTTAAAGTCGTGGGCAAAGACGACGAGGGTCAGTAGAGCCGAGGCGAGAACAACACCGGCTAGGGAGGGAATAAGAGGGATTTTATATTTCTTATAGATGACCATTAAAGAAGTTAAGTACTCTGTAGGGGTGTCTTTGCGAAAATCTTTATTTCTTAAAAGAACAACACCGAGAGCGAAACTGACCATAACTCCCAAAAATGCGATTCCGTAAACGTGACCAATGACTTCAATTTGCCCAGAAACTAGCGCCGACATTAGGATTGCAATGATCATAAAAGGAATGGCAATAAGGGGGTAACCTTGAATGGAGGGAATTTTGTGAGCAATACGAGTGAGCAAAATTTGCGGAAGATTCCCCTGCTTGGCCATTGTTGTGGCAAGACCAATAAAACCCACAAAAGCAGTATTTACGGCCGCAAAAAGCGTAAGAATGGCGTCGATCACAATGACAGTGAGTAGGCCACTACCCCCAATTTTTCCGGCAAGGGCCGCAAGCAAAAAGTCTTTGCTTTCGTTGACCTCGGGTTCCGTTAATATCACTAAACATAAAAAAGAAACCAATGGGCCAGTAAAAGAAACCAGGACAACTACGGTGAAATAGAGTCTTCGTACGGTTTTAAGCATGGGTTCTTCGAGTTCTTCGACAATTTGTGCAGCAGACTCAAAACCTGAAATACCGAGAAAAGCCGTGGCAAAGCCGTAAATGATCATAGAAAAAGTCAAAGTGCCATCGGGCTTAATATCGAGAACCTTTTCGAAATTAACATCATTGAATAGCAGGTAAGAGCCTCCCCAAAAAACAATCACTATGAGGAGAGAAAAGTGAAAAGCAGCGATTCCAGTAACGATTTTGGCTGGCTCCTTGATTCCTTTACAGTTGAGGAGACCAAATAAAACGATGGGGATAAAAGAAATCCAAACCAAACTGGAATCCATGCCACCACTAGCACCGTGATTAAAGTACTCCGGAAAAAGTGAAGAAAAGTAGCCCGCTCCACTCAGCGCGCTAACCGCAGCAGTTGCTAAATAGGAAATGACTGTGAGTGCGCCAGCAAACACGGCGGCTCGGCGACCAATGGTTCGAAGAATCATTACATAGGCGCCCCCGTTGTAGGGAGAGAGTGCAAGGCCTTCTTCGTAGGTGGCTTTGAAAAACCACATCATAAAGCAAACAAATAATATACAGACTGGAGCGAGATAACCGACGGTCGGCCAGAGGATTCCCGTCGAATAGAAAATAGATGTACCAATGTCAGCACCGACCACTCCAGCAGCAACGATCCAACTTAAGGTCGGTTTTTCTTTGAGTGCCACAATTGCTCCTAATTTCTTAACCTTAGAAAAATCACGAGGCTTTGTCTAGCTGCATTTTACTGGACATATGAAATTAATATTGATTTAGCATATTGATCTGAAGAGTTTTTGGGAGGTTTCTTGTCTCATTGTCTTTGTGAGAACTCACGGGCCCATCTTATTGAAAGGCACTCTCATTTTTATCGTTGTGGGAGCTGTGATCTTGTTTTTAAGGGCAAAGAATTGAGAGATCCGCCGGACGTAGAAAAAGAACGTTACAAACTTCACAATAATAGTATCAATGATTCCGGGTATGTCGATTTCTTACGACCGGCTCTCGAAGTGACTTTAAAGAATACAGTTAAGGGCGAGAGCGGTCTTGATTTTGGATGTGGTCCCGGGCCAACTCTTTCTATTCTACTGAAACAAAATGAGCGGAACTGCAAAGATTACGATCCCTTTTTCTTTCCCAATGAGGCCTTGTTAAAAGACACCTATGATTTTGTAACTTGTACTGAGGCGGCAGAGCATTTTTATGAGCCGAGAAAAGAATTCCTCCTCTTAAAGTCACTGCTGAGATCCGGAGGAACCCTCGTAATTCAAACTCTTTTGTCTGACACGATCACAGATTTTAATGAGTGGTGGTACGCTCGAGATTACAGTCACGTTTGTTTTTTTTCGCAGAAGAGCTTTCAATTTATCGCCAATGACTTTGGATTTGATCTAGAGTTTCATAGTGATCGTCTTCTCTCTTTGAGAAATCACTAATTTATGGTTACGAAATAATGAGCATTCAATTATTAGTATTTCATTAAGGGGCCAAGTATCTATAATAGTAGAGCTTTTGTCGTTCGATTGGGAGACGAAATTCTTTGAAAGCTTGTTTAAACCCTTGGTCCAATTCCACCGATAAATCTCTGTAATTTCGGGACGTTTGCTGGTGGTTAAGTGATTCAAAGATTTATAAAAAACAAATATATTTTTAATTCTATTTCGAGACTTATTCT
Organism: Bdellovibrionia bacterium; assembly: GCA_030427805.1. Lineage (GTDB taxonomy): Bacteria > Bdellovibrionota > Bdellovibrionia > Bdellovibrionales > JAGQZY01 > JAUHWN01. The sequence goes on along the minus strand of JAUICP010000004.1, from coordinate 461,049 downwards.
GATCGGTCTCAGTTCTATAGTTTTTGCTGCCTGCTCACAGAGTAAAAAAGAAATTTCAATTGATGTCAGCCAGTTGTCTTTGTCGGGAGACTCCCTTGGCGGAGTTATGGTTTGGGCCATAAATAAAAAAGGGGACCGCTTTGCCACGGTTGTTAACTCTGGAAATCCCGATCAAAAAATCAGTGTCCCTCTTGGGCAATGGGATTTTTATGCCATAGGCTGGGCGGGACCAGCTCATTTAGAGGGTGACAGTCTGTGCGGTCATGCCTCTAAAGAACTATTAGAAGATGAAGAACAAGTTTCGATCATCGCAAAACCTATTAACTGTCAGTTGGCTAACTATTCTAAACCCAATATGATTACGGGTAATTCTTTTAAACCCATTCGTCTGGTGACTTGTGCCGACTTTGATTCGGTCAGTCCAATTCTCGATTGTGATTCTAGTCCGGGAGGAGTTCTTTCTTTTAAAGTCAGTCTCTTGCAGTATGGTCACTCTGACATCGAAGAGGGGCAGATTAAAGAGGGACTGATCAGTCAGTGTCAGACAGGCTTTAGTCTTTCACAGTTGGCTTCACAAGTGCGAATACCAACGGGATTGCCATCCGATGCTAATTTATACCGCGTTAAACTTGAAGTGTTTGATTCGGCGGCCTGCTCTGGGAATGCAAAAATCTATACCTTTAAGTCCGGTCAGAGTTTTAGTGAAGATCAGTCGAAGCTGGACTTTTCCAGTGGTTCCCTTTCGGTATTGTTAGCCGATGCAAGCGGAGCCTCTCCAACTCCCACACCCATAGTTATTTCATCGGCTCAGTTGGCTTTGACCACAACTCCTGCGGCCTCCGAAGTGGCAGGTACAAACTTTCCTTTGATCGTCGAAGTTAGGGACAGTGAGAATAATTTAATTACAACAGGTCCCGATGCTTCGGCCAATGTAACAGTGACTTTACAATCGGGGACGGGTTCGATTTTAGGAACGACGACCGTTCAAGCGTCCGGTGGTATTGCCGACTTTTCTGCCGCTGGGATGAATATTCAGTTGGCTGGTGCAAAAACACTTTTAATTTCGAAAGAAGATACGAGTGCTAGCGGTGGAAGTGTGGTCGCAGATACAACCCATGGATTTAATATCATTCACTCTACCACGGCTGCGATTAATATTATTTCAGAGCCCAGTAATACGATTGCAGGTTCTGAGCTGGCTCCCGTTGTCGAGATCCTCGATGCTTACGGTAATCGAGTTACCTCGGGGGGAGATGAAACGGCAGCGGTCACCCTTTCGAAATCCTCGGGTCCTGGTACATTATCTGGGACAATTTCAAAAAACATGGTGAATGGAATTGTAGATTTCTCTGGAAATGGCGTTTACTTTGATTTAGTGGGTGCTCACTCACTAAATATTGACACTTTGGCTTTAACGACTGCAACAACATCTAATTTTACAATTACTCACGGAGCTGCTTCGCAATTGAGTTTTTCGACTCAGCCAAGTGATGTGAATACTGGGGCTAACATTTCAGCAGTGGTAGAAATTCAAGATTCCTTTGGAAATTTAGTAACGACAGGGGTGGACTCGACTGCGAACGTGACCTTGTCCAAATTTTCTGGTCCAGGAGCCTTTGGTGGTACCGCAACTGAAGCGGCGAGTGGTGGTGTAGTAGACTTTTCAGATAATACTATTAGTACACCAACATCAGGAGCCTATGTTTTCTTGGCGCAAAAAGAAGATCTCTCAGGTAGCGGTGGAGCGAGTATTCTGAATATTAATTCCCTTGGCTTTAATGTTAATGTGCCCAATGCGATTACGTTTGGATCTTTTGGGACCTCGAGTGTGACGGACACAAGCTTTAATGCCAGCGTGACCTACACCGGTGACGCCGATAACGATTCTTCTGCAAATTTTTGCTATTGTAATGCAACTGATAGTCCGGGATGTGTCCCATCAGGTGGAACCTGTTCGGCCATGACCGATGGCGGGAGTAATTACAATATTACTGTTTCGGGACTCACATCACCAAACGATCCTGGAGATGTTTTAAATATTTCAGTCAGTCCCTTGGACCCCGATGGAGTTATTTCACCTCCCTCCAATTCCACGGTAACCTTGGCATTGCCTCCAGCGCCTTCGGTGACAAATGTTACGATCGCAGAATCCGATGGCCCCTATGGAATTGGTTCGTCACTGACCGTTCAAGTGACTTTTGATGCCAATGTCATTGTCGGCAGTACCCCTCGTATCTTATTAGAAACGGGTGCGACGGACCGCTATGCTAACTATACCAGTGGGTCGGGGACACCGACTTTGAGTTTTAGTTATACTGTGACTGCCAATGACGTTTCCGCAGACTTGGACTATCAGTCCACAGTTGCTTTAGAACTCAATGGCGGAACAATTAATGATACCTTTGCACAACCAGCGACCTTAACCCTTGTCAGCCCGGGAACAGCTGGGTCAATTGGTGCTAACAATAATATTGTTGTCGATGGTATTGCACCGGCGACACCGACATCATTAACCTTGGTGAGTCCAGTGAGTTCACCTGCGACGGACGATACTCCGGAATACCAGGTGGGTGGTGTTACAAGTGGGGATCTTATCGAGATTCACGGCAACTTTACTTGTACAAATAATGTTGGTTCCTTAACAGCTGCAGGTCCGACAGTTAATATTACAACGTCGAGTCTTGGGCCCGATGCTTCCTATGTCTTATATGCGAAAGCAATCGACCCCGCTGGTAATGAATCGTCCTGCTCTGGACTACTTGATACCTTTACCCTTGATACTACGAGTCCTCCGGCGCCAAGCCTCGATCAAGTTACTGGTAACTATCGAACTGGATTTACAGTGACCTTTGGCACCTCTGACTCTGACCCTAATTTTGATAATTACTATTATACGACAAATAACACCCCTCCCAATTGTGGATCGACACCGGGCGGGTCCTACACCGTAACGGAGAGTACTCCAGGGACAACTTTAGTTTTGCGAGTCGTGGGTTGCGATGCCGCCGGTAATCTGAGTATAGAGACCCAAGAGTCCTATACTTATATTTTGCCAGTCATCCTCAATAAATATGATAATGCCCCCGACTGGAATGATTATATTACCGACCCCATGGTTTTAAGTTCGACGGCCTGTTCGGGAAGTGGGGCCTGTTTTCACGGCGGATTGGAGCGTAAGGTTGAGGTTCAAGGTGTTGCCACCTGTGGAGCCCTAGGAATTACGGACAATTTAGGAGTCTATAATTGGCAGCCTTGTGATGATGGATCGGGAACGGCCACTTTTTATACGAAAGGATTTGCGCCAGGTAAATCAGTCGTCGATCTTCTCGACCCATCGGCCTGGAAAAATATTGATGTGACGATCTCGAGTGTGCCAAGTGCCATCGGATCAATTACAAGTGACTCGGGTGCGCCTTATAGTAACCCTGTTGAAGATCTCAGTGGTATCGTTGCCACTAATTCGACGGTTGTTATTTCTGATCTTTCAAAAGTTTATACCTATTCGGCTAACCTGGATATGGGTGGACTCTCTATAGAAAACGATAAGATTAGTATCGTTAATTTGGGTGGGGTTGCGAACGCCCTTCGTTTAACCAATGGTTATAGTGGCGGAGTGAATTGTAACTACGCCAACGGAGGAACGACAACTCCTGACGCCCACTGTATGATTGTTGCCAAAGATCGCAAGTACCTCTTTATTCACGGTGAGATTCTTGCCTCTCAAGGCTCGGGAGTGAGTCACTACGGAGTTCATTTTTATAATGTATCCCATTCAAAGATAATAGATAGTTATATTCACCACGGTGAAGATACTGCGATTTTTCTTAAAAACTCATTTGAGAACGAAATCATTGGCAGTGATATCGGAAATTTTAGTGATACTCCGGCCGCAGTTCTAGGTTCTACCTATGGTTCGGCCTTTTATTTAGATAATGCCGATTTCAATCGCATTCGGGGGGCCAAGATACAAAATATCGGTGTGTATGGTGCCTTGCTAGTCAGTGGTTCGGCAAACAACTCCTTTCAGGATATAAACTTGCAAAACTCAGGTGATTCCGGCCTTTGGATTGAAAACCTTTCCCATGAAAATTCCTTCGTAAATATAACTTTGAGTAATTTCCACGATAATACCAATTCAGCGGGTATTTACGTCGATAGTAGTGATGACCTGATATTTTCGGGTGTGACCGTTGCCAATTCTGCTTTAGATGGGATCTTAATGTATAATTCCCAAGGAAGTATTTTTCAGCACGTTAATTTTGTGAACAATGCCGATTACGGAGTATTTATCGATGACTTTACACAAAGAGTGAGCTTTCAGCAGTTGTCATCCATGAACAATGGAGGAATCGGTTTTCACTCGAATTTGGCAGACACAGTTTTTCTCTCTGATAGTGCTTTTTTGAATAACGCCACCTATGGAGCTCAAGTCGATTATGGTGCAGCGCAAATTCAGGTGGGCGGAACAATAAAAGTCGGAGGAAACGGCACTGATTGCTACATCGATCCAGGTGATCAAATAACTGATGTGACTTGCGCACCAAACACGGGGCAGGGTGGTTCTTACGGTTTTTCTTCGAGTGTTGATGTTTCTAGTAGTTTCGTTGCCGATGGTGCCGCTAACTCTCAAGATTATGACACTGCCTTATTTGGTCCGTCGGACTGGTATGGACAGCTTTCAGCAGCACCCAACCACATCAAATTCTTTTCGAAAGAAACGACAGGATTTCCGAACGTAGGAGGAAGAGGGGCTTGCCTGGCGGGTGCGACTTGCGAAGAGTTTTCTTTGGATCTCCTCAGTGCCGATGGGGCCTTAAAGGGAGTTGTGCCAATTCCGGCAGATGGAAATGCGACCTTTTCCCACACCTTTGAGGGCGCTGGCCTTACCAACATTCTAATTGGTGCCCGGGAGTTGATGCGTGAAGAGGCCATTGCCAATGGTCTTCCTATGCCGCCAAACTCGGCCAATCAAAATGGCCTCTGTGAAAGTAATGAATTCTGTGTATTAGCTCCCAATATTGGGCACTATCAAGGGCATGGTGCGATTGTTTCTGATGCCATCAACAATATTGGTGGGGGTGGCAATGTGGTCAACGTGCAGATGTACAAATTCTCTACAAATGGCCACTAGGTCTTTTAAATCCTGACAACGTTTTATTGTTTGAAAGAGCTCGTAGGCCTCTGGATAGGTTTGCGCCCAAAGCTTCGTCATTTGCTTGGTCCTCTGCAGAGCATAGCTCTCGTTTCGGTGTTCGATACTTCCTTCGATAAACCGAAAAAGGTAGGGAAAAAGTCTTTTGAACTCCCATTTTTCATGGAGGCCTTTGATTTCAAGTGCGAGGCTCGGCCGGGCAACCAGGCCTCTTCCAAGCATAAACCAATCACAGCCCGTGATCTCCTTGCAGCGCCGGTAATCTTCGGGCGACCAAATATCGCCATTAGCGACCACTGGAATTTTTAAAACATCATTGATGCGACCAATGGCCTCCCAGTTTGCAGGAGGCTTATAGGCTTGTAATTTGGTGCGACCGTGAACCGTAAGCCACGACGCTCCTGCTTCTTCCGCGGCCTGGGCTATCTCGATACATTTTTCGTCGCTATCAAAACCCAAGCGAATTTTCGCAGAGACTTTGATCCCTTTAGGGACCGCTTTGCGAACGGCATGAACGACATCATAAATCCGTTGTGGTTCTTTTAAGAGGTTAGCACCCCCATCACTTTTATTGACGGTTCTCGCCGGGCATCCGAAATTGAGATCGATTTGCGGAGCTCCCAATTCGATCGCCCGCAAGGCATTGGCCGGCATGAGTTCAAGGTGACTTCCTAAAATTTGAAAACTTACGAGTGTGCCGTTTTCAGTGAGTCCACCTTGATGGAGTTCGGGGTAGTCTCGATAGAAAACTTTTTTGGGAACCAGTTGAAAAGTGACACGAAAAAATTCTGTCACACATTCGTCAATACCACCAATTTCGCACCAGAGTTTGCGTACGACGGGGTCGACGACGCCCTCCATTGGCGCGAGAAAGATTCGGGGCTGTCCCTTAGACATTCACTCCGCCCATCTTACAGACTTCTTCAAAGTGTTTTTTATCCAGGGGCTGAATTGATAGTCTTTGTCCTTTTTTGATAACCATCATGCCGTCGAGCTTTTTGTTCTCTTTTAGCTCGGGTAGTCCTACGAAGTTTTTGAATTTTTTAACGTAGCTGACTTCACAGCAAATCCAGCGTGGGGCCTCAGGATTGGACTTGGGGTCGTAGTACTCGCTTTTTTTATCAAATTGACTGGGGTCGACAACGGCCGCCTTTTTGATCTTAGCGACTCCTGCCACCCCACTGGGTTTGGCATTGGAGTGGTAGAATAAGACTTGATCGCCTGGCTTCATTTCATCGCGCATAAAATTTCGTGCCTGATAATTTCGAACGCCATCCCAGATTTCATTTTTCACTCTTTTGAGGTCATCGATTGAAAACACATCTGGTTCGGATTTCATGAGCCAATAGGACAAGATTCTCTCCTTGTTTTCAGCACTTATAAGTCTAATGGAACCCCGGTTCAAGTCCCTAGAAAGACTTACAGGCCGTGAGGCCTTGTTCTCGGCGCCCGTAAAGGGTTTAGAAGTCTCACTAATTTACATACTCTCCGCATTAGCACTAGATTTACGCCTTGTGTTGAATTAGTAATGGTGCCGGGTTTTAAGGTTTTCTTAAATTTGAGGGAGAAAATGTATGAAATTAATTCTAACGATTGCGGCTGTGATGAGTCTATCTTTAGCTGCTCAAGCACAAAATAAGCGAGAGACCTATCGCTTGCTCAACGATATTGAGCAGGAGCTCGATTTCGGTCGCCATAATCCAGAGGCCATTCGCCAAGCCAACCAACAGCTTCGTGATGTTCTTTCGATTTTACGTGGTCACAACCCCGGTCCTGGCGGCCGCGGAGAGTTCACGTGTATCGCCCGTGACGACGATGGACGAAATCCTTGGATGATCGGTGTCAGAGAGCCCCGTTCAGTACAAGTTAAAAAAGTAGCTGGAACGGTTCTCGGTGATATCACCAATTGTCAAAAATCTATTGATAATGCGGTTTTTATAGGTCGTGGTTCAGCTCTTTTTTGTGGAACTCGCGATAACGATGGACGTGCTCCTTTTGCGGTCATTGCCTATACGCCAAATGGTTCGACTCAGAAGTTGAAAGCCATCGGCGGATCTGCTGATGAATGCATCAACACTCTACGGCAGGCTAAGAAGGTTCGCGGAGCTGCCTACTTTTGCGTGAGTAAAGATAACGATAATCGTAGCCCCTATGTTCAAGCGGTATACGATGCTTTTGCTGGACGAGTTGAGTACGGCAATCAGACATTCTCTAGTGTTAGAGATTGTCAGAATTCACTCTAATTCTTCGAACAACTGGGGGTTCTTTGCAAAGCGGCATACGCATCGCAAAAATCCCCAGGCTCTATAACTTTACATTAAATCATTCGTTGACTTAAGGGGCCTCCGTGCAAGACTGAAATCTCAGTAATTTGGAGGTCCAATGAAAGCTTTAGTTTGCTTAGTCAGTTTTCTTTTATTTACAACGGTCAGCCAGGCGGCCGTGGTTTTCAGTCCAGCGGTCAGCTATTTATCCTTTGAAACCGAAGAAGGTGGAATTTCTTCAGAGTCTTCCGTGACCTATGTTGATGCGAGGCTCGGCTATATTCTTCCGATGGGAATCTATTTGGGTGGAATGTACGCCATAGAGAATAACGAAAATAATAGCTCTTATTATGGTGGTTTGAGCGTTGGTTATTACAACTCAGGCTTTTCTTTAATTGGTACTTACCACTTACTCGGTGAATACGATCCAGATGGTGCTTCAAAGTACACAGGTGCTTCAGGAATTCAGGTGGATATTTCTTATGCCTTCATGGTGGCTTCTAACTTCGCCCTCGGGCCGCAAATCTCTTATCGTTCTGTAGAATATGATAAGCTTGAAGTAAGTGGTGTCGAATTTGATAGTACTCGCAAAGAGACGCAAATTCTACCAATGATAAACCTTTGGTTTATGTTTTAATTCGGATTATTTGAGGAACTCAAAGGCAGTGGCTAAAATCACTGCCTTTTTTTGTGATTTAACAACAGGGGGAAACGTTGAAGCTACGCTGGGCCTTAGTTACGGGAGCAACCGCGGGAATAGGTTACGCCATCGCTGAGAATTTAGCGAAGCGTTCAATTAACTTGTATATCACAGGTCGAAGAAAGGACCGTCTGGATAAAATGCGCGAACATTTTCAAAAGGAATACGGCATTGTCGTTCAGGAGCTGAACTACGATATACAGTCCTTTGCAGAAAGTGAAAAAGCATTGAGTGATATTCAGGAGTTAGACATTCTTGTCAACAACGCGGGTCTCGCCCTTGGAACCGAAAAGTTTGATGAGGGGCATGTTAACGATTGGGATCAAATGATTGATACCAATGTAAAGGGCCTTTTATACACAACCCGATTACTCATGCCTGCCATTAAAAATAAAAAGGGATATATTATTAACCTTGGCTCGGTGGCTGGGCGCTACGTTTATCCCGGTGGTGCCGTTTACAATGCCTCTAAGTTCGCAGTTCGTGCCATATCAGAAGGCTTGCGCATGGACCTTCTGGGAACAGGTATTCGCGTCACAAATATTGAGCCGGGTATGGTCGAAACGGAATTTTCAGTGGTTCGCTTTAAAGATGATAAAGAAAAGGCGGATCAGGTCTACCAGGGCCTCAAACCATTAACAGCAGAAGACATAGCTCAGACGGTCATGTGGTGCATCGACCAGCCCAAACATGTTAATATTCAAGAATTAGTGATTTATCCGACCGACCAAGCATCGGTCTATCATGTCCACCGCCAATAACTGGCATTAAGAAGGATGGGAAGAAATATGGCATTTCGTAAAGAAAAAGATTCCATGGGTGAAATTGAAGTACCAGCTGATAGATATTGGGGCGCACAAACCCAAAGATCCTTGCAGAATTTTAAAATTGGTGGAGATCGCTTTCCAAGAGAAATGATTCGCGCACTCGGTGTCCTGAAGAAGTCTGCCGCCAAAGTTAATGCTGAGCTAGGCCTTCTCGATAAAGAGAAAGCTGAATGGATTACTAAGGCTGCAGATGAAGTTATTGAAGGGAAACTGGATGATCATTTTCCTTTGGTGGTTTGGCAGACAGGATCTGGAACGCAAACCAATATGAATTCGAATGAAGTCATCGCTAACCGAGCCATTTCACTCAAGGGAGGGGAGTTGGGTAGCAAAGACATTCATCCCAATGATGATGTTAATAAAGCCCAAAGCTCTAACGATACCTTTCCGACGGCGATGCATATTGCGGTGGCAGACCGCCTCCATCACCATATGGTTCCAAGTCTTAAGACTCTTCGTGATGCTCTCGATAAAAAAGCGAAGGCTTTCAAAGATATTGTAAAAATCGGACGGACCCACTTAATGGATGCGACTCCAATTACTCTGGGTCAGGAATTTAGTGGTTTCGTAGCTCAACTCGATCATGGAATTCGCCGAATCGAATCGACCTATCCCGCCATTCACGAGTTAGCTCTTGGTGGGACGGCCGTTGGAACCGGATTGAACACGCACAAAGATTTTGCAGTCAAAGCGGCCCAGGAAATTGCACGTGAAACTGGAATTCCATTTGTGTCTGCGCCTAATAAGTTCGAAGCACTCAGTGCCCATGACGCTATTGTCGAGGTGAGTGGTGCCCTTAAAACCATTGCCTGTAGTTTAATGAAGATTGCCAATGATATTAGACTCTCTGGAAGTGGCCCCCGATGCGGGATTGGAGAGTTAAAGCTTCCAGCCAATGAGCCCGGAAGTTCAATTATGCCGGGTAAAGTGAATCCCACCCAGAGCGAAGCCATGACGATGGTTTGTGCTCAAGTCATTGGAAATGACACCGCCGTTAATGTTGGAGGCTGTACCGGACACTTTCAGTTGAATGTTTTTAAACCGATGATGGTTTTTAATACTCTAAACTCTATTCGAATCATGGGTGATGCCTGTGTCTCATTTACCGAAAACTGTGTTATAGGCATTGAACCCAATAAAGAAAAAATCCAAGAGAACTTGCAGAACTCTTTAATGCTCGTGACGGCGCTGAACCCCCATGTCGGTTATGATAATGCCGCCAAGATCGCAAAGTATGCCTATGAAAACAATACGACGCTTAAAGATGCCGCCCAGAAATTGGAGTTGTTATCGGCTGATGATTTCGACAAGTACGTTCGACCTGAAGATATGATTGGTCCACTGAATTAAAGGAGTGCGCGTGGCTAAAAGTATTTGCGTTTTTTGCAGTTCAAGTTCCACCATCGATTCTCGATTTTTCACTTGGGCAACGGACTTCACCGATTTTATGGCCCAAAAAAATCTCTCACTTGTATACGGTGGGGCTCGAGTCGGTTTAATGGGCCATTTTGCCAATGAAATGTTAGCTCGTAAGGCCGAGGTCCACGGTGTCATTCCTCACTGCTTAACGGACCGAGAAATGGTTCATGAGGGAATTACCAGAATTGAAAAAGTGTCTGATATGATGGAGCGAAAAAGAGTGATGATGGAGGCTTCAGATGCTTTCGTCGCCTTTCCTGGAGGACTGGGTACTTTAGACGAAATGTTAGAGGTTATGACCTGGAAGACTTTAGGTGAGCTTGATAAGCCAATTTATTTTTTCAACCCAGAAGGATTTTGGGACCCATTTTTAAAGTCCTTGGCCGGGCTAAAAGACCAGGGCTTTATATCAGATTTTTCTATGAATACCTTTCAGGTTTTCGAAGAACTGCCACATATTCAAGAATCCATTGAGAAGGAACTCAATATATAGGATGATTAAGGTCTCTAGTGAGATTGAGTTTCTAAAGCCAAAAGGATTGCAGCACTATGATTTTCTCAGACTCTAAGTTTGATTGGCTTCGCAGCGATGATATTCGTCCCTACGTTTTTGTACGCCCAGAAAATCGCATTCAAAGTCCAGGTGAAAAGCATTCCATCGATTGGTTCCCCCATAAACCGGTTTACAAGAATCCTCTCAATATGTCGGAATTGGGTTTTGGCGATCGGATTCTTTTTCTTGAGGCCAAGGCCTTTGGTCCCTCTGGTATGGCCATGCCTCGTTGGGTTTTCTATGACTGTGCCATTGTTCCTGGCTTTGTCGCCGGTTATGCCGCTCGTACAAAAAGTCTTCCCGATGTCGTAAAAAAAGCTTTAATGGTCGAAGAAGAGGAGGAGTGGACTCCACTTTCTTTGTTTATCATTATACCAACCATGTCTCGCGCTGGTGAATGGGTGGCCCACAACCTCTGTTCGGTAAATACCCTTCTCGAAAAGAAAGATCGATTCTATGGTTTGGGATTCTTATCGAAAGCTTTTGGTCTTTGGTATGCCAATGTCGATACCTGTTGTGGCTTCACTCAGTGGGGAAACCCTGCAGTAAAACTTCACGCTTATTATGGTGAATTTGAAGTTCTCACTGCTTATACGCCAATTCATTCCCATGCTCGGACCTTATCTTACCGTGTTAAAGTTGATCCCAGTTTTTGGCCTCGGTTTTTTACTAAAAAGGCTTTTGAGGGTTTTGATGACAAGTATCAAAATGCCGGTTTCGAAGTCGATCCCACTGACGATCAAAGTCTGATTAGTCTGCAAAAGAAACTTCAAAACGACGAAGGGCCATTCTTTCTACGCTCTCAAGAGGTCATATTAAATGGCCTCGACGAGGCGCTTCCAGTGTATCGCCTGAAATAGCGTTCACCAGGGGTCTCAATAAGAATGAAGCTTCTTTAGCTCTTTAAATTTGACGCCTGTTTCACCTTTGATTAGCTTATGAACCTCAATTGAGGGGGGAATATGTACCATCAAATGCGAAATGCATTAGTATCCATTTTATTTAGTTTTTTGTTTCTTGTTCAGGCTCAGGCCCACACTGAAACGTTTCGATTTCTTCAAGAGTCCGAAAACGTCGTCTTCGATATTCAACTCAATGATGAGAGTTTTGGAAAAGTTGATACCTGGCTTGGATCGAGCAATTTTCGATACAAAAAATCGTTTGGCAATTACGATTTAGAGTTATTTGATTCCGATCTCAATGTTGTTGCCTATACCCAGAAGCCTTGGGGGGCCGATGGTGAGATGGTCACCGTCGAAGTTAGAAGTACACTAAAGAAGCTTGTTTTTAAAAGAGGACTCGGTGGAATTCGACTCGAGGTCGTTTACGAAGATCGTATGGAAAAACCGGTTTGGTTACAGGCTAGTAATGGCGAGGGTGTTTATAAAGGGAGCACTGATACCTATGTAGAAAATCGCTCTGAAGTGATTAAAGGTGGGCAGTGGATTTCACTCGACGAGCGCCCATTCGAGACAGTTCGAAACTATGGCCCTGCCCTTGAAATTGGTGATCGCCTCGTTCTTCCCGATTCACAAATGAATAGAATGACCTACTTTCACGTTTCATCGGGTAGCCAAGCTTTGATGTTGAATGCTGAGAACGGTGTTGTTGAAGAGTCGATGAATTTTATTAGCCAGAAAGCGGGCCTCAAGCTTACTCTTGAGATGTCAGAGAGAAAAGTGAGTTATGAGTTTTTGGGTCGCAATGATATGCGCAAAGCCAAGACAGGCAAGGTTATTGTCCGAGAAGAGCTTGGAGAAAACCTCGGAACTGTTATTCGAATCGATAGTTGGTATCGTGACCTTGTCGCTGGACCAGGATTTCAAAATATAGAAGAGGTCACAGGGGAGTATTACAGCCCCGAGTTTGGTGCCCATTATGTTTTTAGAGAGGACGGTTTTGGTGGACTTCGTTTTGAAGAAAACGAAGAGAATTACCAGGGATTTTCTTGGGCATGGAATTATGACGGAGAAGTGGTTCGAACGGATCGATACATGAGTAAATCCAGTGACAACAATGGACTGGACAGCGAAGATGAACTTAAGACCTGCCTTGCAAATAAATCGGCTTGTCACCACATTGATTCCCGTAGCTATCGTTTAATACAAGTGAATCGTAGAGGTTTACTTAGAAATAAAAGAGAATATGTGTTCCTCAGAATTATGCATCGACCTTCTGTGCTAAATTCGGCTCCCATGATGAATATCCAGAGCTGGATTAAGGAATAATCCCAAGCCTGTATGACAATTGTCTGAGGTTTGACTGACTATTGTGCTTTCTATAGGGCTGCCCCATCACTTTTTGGGGCAGCCTTTTTTTGTGTGAAAAACCTATGTATTTACAGTGATTTATGTGGCTACACTCCAATGCTGGAATGATTAAAATGGCACTCTTCTTGAACTCTTTGAGGCTAATTGTTTAACCATCTTGTTGGCTCTAAAAGTGTTTTTGGAGCAGAATTGGTCCTCGATGAAAAGATCTAAAATCCTCATTTTGTTTATTATTTTTGTCGCTGTTTTCGGTCATTTTCTAAAGCTCGTCATCGATGCCGGTTTGTTTTCGAGCCTCGAAAAAGTGAGCCTCGAAAATTGTGAGCTTGAGACGGGGCTTCAAGGAGCAGAAGACATCGAAAAAATGGGACCATACCTCTTTATTTCGAGTAATTGGCATCAGCCCCTCTTTAAAGATCCTAATCAAAGTGGAGCTCTTTTTTATAAGAATCTTGAGTCAGAAAAACAAGAGACTGTAAAACTAGAAGTGGATTTACCCCGAAGTTTTAAACCCCACGGAATCGAAGTATTTCGAATTGATGATAAAACAATTCGCCTTTTTGTGGTCAATCACTCCAATCAAGGGGACTTTATTGAGATCTTTGATTTTGTGGACGAAAAATTGAACCTTGTTAAATCACTTTCCCATCCAGACCTCTTTAATGCCAATGATATCGGCGCACTCGATGGGGACCGTTTTTTTGTTTCGATTGATCATGGTTATCAAAGTCACCTGGGCAAACTTTTCGAAGATCTCTCTCGTTTTGGCAGGGGCTACCTAATGGCCTACGATGGGAAAAAGTTTAAAAAACTCAATGGTCACTATGCTTTTCCCAATGGTATCGAAATCGTGGGTGACCAGATCCTAGTCGCCCTTATGCTTGAGCGTAGTATTTTATCGGCAACGATTGAAGTTAACAGTATGAGCCTCATAGGAATCGAGAAAAACTTTATTGGTTTTGGTCCAGACAATATTAATTGGGACTCCGACCGAGGCAAGTTGTACGCGGGAACACACCCAAAAGTACTCAATCTTTTGTTACATAGCAAAGACGCCAAGAAAAATTCACCTTCCCAAGTATTAGAAATCAATATTCACAATAATTATGAGTCAAAGGTTTTTTATTCTAATGAAGGAAAGCCTCTTTCGGCCATTAGTGTTGGTTTATTCTATGGCGATCATTTTTACATGGGTTCAATCTATAACGATGGAATCTTAAAGTGTTCCACAAAAGATGAAGGGGAGCCTGAGTGAAATATCTTTTTGAGCTCCCCATTAAAAGACCGAAACTCGTATTGCTTAGTTTTTTGTTCTTAGGTCTATTCTTTGCCACAAATACTCTCTTTGTTCAGCAAGCAGCTGACGTGAGTCAGTTGGTTGATCCTCATAGTCCAGTGCGTCTCCAGAATTTAAAAATGGAGTCAATCTTTGGAAACTCAAAGTTAGTTTTAATACGCGTGACAAATGCCTTCAATCAAGAGTCTCTGGGAAAAATTAAAGCCTTTGTGGATCTCCTTGGGGAGGATGAAGATCTTGTTAAAGTAACAAGCATCTATTCTGAAAAGTTTCTCAAAAATACAGGGGCTGGTTTTGATGTCAGTGATTTGGCGGCAGAGGTTCCAAAGACGGAAGATGAAATTGCAGAACTTAAAAAGAAGCTCCTCGAGAAAGATATCTATAGCGGTAATTTGATCGGTCTCGATGAGGATTCACTCAATTTGGTCATTGAGTTTTCTAAAGAGCTCAATGAGGAGCAAATGAAGCAAAGGGTAGATACTGCCCTTGAAAAGATAGAATCGGATGAGTCCTGGTCCGTTAGTGGATACGCGATGATCAACGCGACTTTCAAGAACATGATGGATAGAGATCTAGAGGTACTGATCCCTTTGGTCTTTCTAGTGATAGGTTTGATTCTTTTGGTCAGTTTTAAGAGCCTTGAAGGAATTGTATTTCCGATTCTCTCCATTATATTTTCAATATTAGTAGCCGTTGGGGCCATGCCCTTGCTCGGAGCTAACCTGAATATCGTATCAAATGCTATTCCCATAATTTTGATTGCCGTTGGTACTTCCTATGGAATCCACTACCTCACACAGTTTTATATTGAAAAAAATAATTATCCGGGTGAATCCAAAGAGTCTCTTATTTCTAAAACATCCCACCATATTGCACCGACAATTTTACTCACGGCATTGACAACCATGGCGGGTTTTTTGTCGAACCTTGCAAGTCCAGTAAAAACGATTAGCGAGTTTGGGGTGATTACCGCCTTTGGCGTCATTGCAGCTGCAATTTCGGCCTTTGTGATGATTCCTGCGTTTTTGCGAATTTTTCACAAGATAAAAACTGAGGGGTCCATTGAGCGGACTCCAGCAGAGGCACATAAAGTTAAGTCCTTTTCAAAGGTAGATGGAGTTATTAATAAATTCTTAGAGGTTAATAACTCTGCCGTTCAAAGAAGACCCATTGGAATATTGTTACTCTTTGTTCTTGTCGTTGCATTAACACCGGTTTTTATTAAAGACATCACGACAGACTACAGGATTCTTGGATATTTTAGCCCGGACTCTCAAGTTGTTACGGATGCTCGATCCATCTCTAAAAGCTTTGGTGGGGTTCTTGACTTTAATGTTGTTGTCGATGCTAAGGAAAGGGACGCTGGAGCGAAAGCTACGGTTCTACTCGCTCTTCAAAATTTAAGTGATCGACTCAAAAAGCGAATCCCTGAGCTCGTCATTTCCACAAGTCTCGGTGATTACGTAAAGATGATGGGAGAGGCTTACAATGGAAGTAAAAAGTATTATCGAATTCCCGAAGATGATGTAGAAATTCTCCAGTATCTCGATGTTTACTCCTGGTCTGGAAATTTGCAGCAAGATTTACGGTATGTCACCGACCAAGACTTTCGATTCGTAAGACTACTGGGCCGGTTTCAGCTTGAAGAGTTGCCAGATGGAAGTTTTCGGGAGAAACCTATTCAGCATTACGAAAAAATTATTACCGATGAAATTCAGCAACTTAAAAAGGACATTGGCGAGAACTCCAAAGTTTACTTCTACGGAGATATTCCTCTGTGGAGTACAACCTTATCAGAAGTCGTCGAAGGGCAAATTCAATCTATTTTTCTTGCCTTGCTCGTTGTATTTTTAATTGCCTTTCCGGTTCTTCGCTCGGCGGTTCTTTGTTTTGTAGCCCTGACTCCAATTGTCGTTTCGATCTTAGTGATCTTTGCAGCTATGGGACTTTTGGGAATTCAACTCGATATTGCCACTAGCCTGGTTTCGGCCATGTCGATTGGTATTGGTATTGATGATTCTTTGCACTTTTTATTGTCTTTCAAGAAATACCAACAAAAGCACCGTGACGTTAAAAAGGCCATTGAGTTGACATTTAAATCAACTGGTAAGGCCATACTATTTACGACTATAGCACTCGTTCTCGGCTATTCGGTGCTACAGTTTTCTGTGTTTAGTCCTATTCGAAGCTTTGGCCTTCTCAATGTGATGGCCATTAGCGTGGCGACTGTGACGACACTTCTGGCGATCCCGGCAATTCTATTGCTGATAGCCCCCTACCTCGATAAATCTATTAAGAAGGAGATATAATCAATGAAATCACTTTTTTCTTTCACGTTCGCACTCATGTTTATTGGCTCTGCCGCTGCGGAGTCCCAGTTTACGTCCCTTGCAGGCGCAATAAATAAGCAAGCCAGTGGCCGCCAGATAATGAAGCGGGTACAGGACCGAGACACCGGTAAAGACAGTCAGAGTCTTATGACTATGGATCTGATGGTGCGAGGGCGTCCTGAGACCAGGGAGTTTGTTTTGTTTAGAAAAGAACAGGGGCCTGAGTCAAAAGTACTTATTAAATTTAAAGGGCCAAATACCATGAAAAACACCGGACTTTTACTTCATTCGAATAAAAAGTCAGATGATCAAATGTGGTTATATTTGAGTCGAGCGGCGAAAAAAGAGCCTAGAAAGATTTCTACGAATAATAAGGGTAACTCTTTTGTTGGGTCTGACTTCTACTATACCGACTTCGAAGATCGGCCTCTGGATAGTTACAAACACAAATTTCTTGGCAAAAAGAAACTGGGTAAAAAGTCGGTGCTCGTAGTAGAGTCGATTGCTAAGTCGAAAGACGAAATATACTCAAAAACTATTTCTTGGGTAGATCCAACCTCCTATGTCGCTCTAAAAGTTGAAATGTTCAAAGGTAAAAAGAAAATTAAAGAATTTAGGGTTAAAGACCTCGCAAAGGTGAATGGTATTTGGACCATTCAAGCCTCCGAAATGGCAGACCTTGTTAGAAAGAAAAAGACCAGTTTAAAATTACAGAAAGTAAAGTATAATTCTGGTGTCTCTCAGGAGTTATTTTCTTTTGAAAAGTTAACTGCTGAAATGTAGTTTTTGTTGTTAAATGACTTTAATAGAATGCTATTAATTAAGTGAAATGAATGAAATTTCTCCTAGCTGCCTTCATTGTTTTATCAACAGCGACTCAGTCCTTCGGGGCTGAGTTTGAAGCGAGTATTGAGCCAGTCCTCAGCGGGCAGGGTGAATTTGCGGACTGGATCGGTGGTCGTGGTGAAATTAAGCTTCGACAGAAATTTATGGAGAAGAAGGACGATTTCGGTTTATCTCTTTCTGAAAGTAGCGACCTTCGCCTCCATTTACGACTCGATACCTATTTTAATGAAGAGGACTTCTTTTTAACAGCCAGAGATGTTGGTGTTAATTTTATTCCCATTCAAGGTCTTAAGTTTTTTATTGGTTCCAAGATCGTTATCTGGGGTAAGGCTGACCAGCTCAATCCTCTCGATGTTTGGAATGCCGAAGATTATAAATTCTTTCTTTTCGACGATAAAGAAGATCGAAAGATCCCCAGGCCCATGATTCAGGTCGAATACAAAAAAGGTGACATCAAACTCGACGTGATCGCTGCACCTTGGTTGGCGAGTTCGGACCATCGCTTTCCGAGTGTGGACTCGGTTTGGTGTGCTCAAGACTGTCTGGGTACCAATGGCAAATTTATCGAGCAGAACCTCCAAGGAGGAGGTTTGTTTACCGAGCTCTATACTCCAGATGATTCAGAAAGACTTTCGTTTTGGGAGGCTGGGGCCCGTTTGAGCTTTCGGATCAAACGCCTGGATGCTTCAGTTATGGCTTTTACTGGATTTGATCGCATGCCTTATTATCAATTGATGCCGCAAAGTCCTGTTAATGTTCTTATCCAAAGAAATCAAAACAGAATATACGCATTTGGTGGTGATGGTGCATTCAATATCGAGGGTTTCGGATTTCGGGGAGAGGTGAAGTATGTTTCCGGTCGCATATATCCCATTTCTCCGACCTCGACCGGTTTTCTATCTGATCCCGAAGGTGCATTAGAGGTTCCAGAGATTGAGTATGTTTTGGGGGTGGATCGCCTTTTTGGAAAGTTCTACGCAAACCTTCAATTCTTTCAGATTATAGAAACAGATCGTTCGAATTCTGAGGATGTAACTTTTAGTCAACTGAGAGATCTTTTAACTCTTACCTTACAATATCCTCAGGACCCGGAAGTATTTAGCGTCAATCTCAATACGGCTCTTGATGTTTACGATCAAACATTTATGGTACATCCTTATTTTCGTTGGAAACATCGGCACAATTGGAGCACTAAGCTTGGCCTATTCCTCTTTGCTGAAGAAGATTCCGTGGCGACCAGTTTTGGAGACTACGAACCGGTCACAGCGTACTTGAGAAGTCGATATCAGTTTTAAGATTAGAATTTCTCTGCTACGATATGCTTAAGTTCATGGAGGATGGCTATAAAATATTTAGTACTTATTCTAGTTTTTTTAGCAACTATCGATCCGCTCTTCGCTTTAGAGAACAGAACTTCGTCTTGGCTCAGCAGCTCCTACAGTACTAAGCTCTCGGAGGATTGGGGCGCTAAGTTTGGCGTCGAAGTCCGTTATAGTTTTGACGATAGTGAAGTAGCAAAGACAAAATTAAAATCAATGGCAGCCACAAAAATCGGTGATGGTCATACTCTAGGTATTGGTCTTCAGTATGCTAAAGAAGGCGATAAAAACGAAGGTCGAGTCGTTGCCCAGTCCAAGTTAGATTACTTGAGCTCTGAAGAACACAAGCTCTTTCATCGACTCCGAGTAGAAAGCCGTTTTTTTTCAACTCCCAATTATGAGTCCCTTCGCGGACGATATGCCCTTGGTTATGACTACATTTTGAGTGACACTCTCACTCTTCTTGTGTGGGATGAATTGTTTCTCACTCTAGTAGATAGTAGGTATAGAGATCTTCGCTTTGTCGACAAAAACAGGTTTATGCTGGGGATCAGAGTGAAGCGTTCCCATTATTCAATGAGAATTGCCTATATGAATCAATTAGAGTTCGACTCTAATAGGGTGAGTGAGCACATAGCGGTTTTTCAATTGGACTTTTAGTGGGTTCAAAAGTTCACTTTAGTTCTTAAAAAGTCTTCTCAGAACATGGTAATAGTGCTGAGAGTGGGGCTGACCCCAGCTACTACACATCATTGAGCTATTAAGGCAATAGGATTTACCAGTGAGCGTTTGGTACTCATCACCAAGTCCCATCATATGACCCATTTCGTGAGCTATGGTTTTAGCACTCCAATTTCGATTCCAGTAGGTATCATATGGGCCTCGCAAATTATCGACAAGTTTGACACTAAAAAATGCATCTTTGGCCGCAGAAACGAGTTCGAAATCAAAGCTATAATTGAAGCCAAAGTCGACTTTATTGTTGTTCCAAATACCTTCTGCCAATTCGATGGCATTATTGAAGCGATCAAATTCTGCAGCTGTGGCATTTTTGATATGGACTTTAACAGAAACTTTTATCTCGTCACCGTTAACAATCTGGTTGCGATATCGATAGCCCTTCTGCACAATTCCTACATAAGTAATTCGGCCTCGCTTTTCAAATATTTGGTTATTTTTAAATTTGAGCCGATCCAACTGAAATTCTTCGGTGTCGATAAAGTTTTTGTCAGTATCCTTCAAGTGCGGGCGGATACTGTAAAAAACTTCACTAGGGTAAGGGGCGTTGAATTGTGGGTAAAAACTATTGATAAGCCATTCTTCGAGGCTGTCGGCCGCAATAGAAAAAGAAACCTCGTCAAAACCGTACTCTTCATAAACAGCACTCATTGAGCAGCGATGATCAGTTTCGATACTATCTTCATTGGCCGAGGCATGTGTGAGAAAACTAGAAAAAAAGAGAATTGCGAAAACCGTGCGAAGAATCATCCTTGAAGCTCCTTTTTTATGGGTGCTTCAAGGCTATTTTAAGTAAGAGTCTGACTCAAGGCCAGTTTTCGGCCTTGAGTTTAGGTTAATTCTTAAAGTTTCTGCGCAGGCTTTTCAGTTTCGACCAGGTGATTAAGTTCGGCAACGAGTTGATCCATAAAGCTCTTCGCTTCATCGGTATTAAAGGTATCTTCTTGATAGTCCATTTCGATGCGAAAGCCTTTATCAATTTTAAGAGCATTAATAATGATCGGGCACTCTACGGACTGCACGGGGAAGCTACGCCATTGGGTTTTTACCGTTCCAAATTTCGGAAGATCTGATATGGGCTCGACATTGATATGGACGTCGAATAGGGGTTTACCAAGGCTTTTTTCGTAGCGAATAAATGGAATGTCCGCATGCTTGAAGCTCTCCAAAACCTCTTTTTTGAGATCTGGAATCATGGATTTGATCTCCGTAGTTGCATTCACTTCGACATTGATCGGAACTAAATTGACACAGTTACCAAGCATAGGTTGTGTAATCGAAGTATGACCTGCAACGGGAACTCCAACACTCAGGCTTTCAAAGCCTTTCATTTTGGCGAGGACCTTACTGGAGCATGCTATCAACGTCATCAGTAAAGAGCTGGAGTTTTTAAATCCAAATCGCTTTATCAACTTAAATTCGGGTTCTTCAATTTGTGTATAAACCCTTTGGCCTTTGTAGCTTTTGCTGTGGTCGAGTGTGCCAGGGTATAGGGTTTTCACCTTATCATCCCAATACTTAATTGAGTCAGTTAATTTTGCGATTCGGGTCGGATAATCTTTCATGTAATCTGAGAATCGGAGCGCCTCTTTGAGCTTTGCCTTTTTCAGATCACCACCCGCTGTATAAATTTTTGCAATTTCATCCGTTAAGATAGCGAGTGAGAGTCCATCTAAGCTTAAGTGATTAGCAGACAATGCGAGCACAGAGTGCTCCTGATCGAGCTCAATAAGTTCAATTGAGATTGGAAACTGTTCTGGTCCCATGGGAGTCGAAGCGAGATCAGATAAGATCTCCTTAAGTGCACTCTCTTTGGCTGTCACTTGAGTTAGATCCGTTGTTTTTAATTCGAAACCAGAAACTCTTTCGCCAAAGTGAGCTTTAGCGTCGGCAAAATTAGCCCAAAGAATATCGTGACGAACGATCGACTTCTGAATTGAAGCTTCAAGAAGCTTTTTGTCGACTTGACCCATAAGATCCACTGCGACACATATATTAGCAACTGTCGCAGTCGACTCGTTACCCACCAAGTCGTAGAAGCGCGTTTGCGGCTCGATAAGGTCGAGACTCATCTTTTCAAATGACGGCTTTGGCAGCAGACTTGAGGACTGAGTATTGATTTCGGTGCCCTCAGCAATTTCTCCGGGAATATATCCAATTTTGATGAGTTCATCCGTTGTCGCTTTTATGTCGTTAACAAATTGTTTAATCTCATCTTCTGAGTGCGCGGTCGAGAGAAACATGTTTCGACCTTCCCAGATGTAATGGCCAAGAAAGTTAAGCTTCGAAAAGAGCCAGTCTTTATTGCCCTTGAATTTAAATCGAAAAAGAGAAGAAAAGTAAACGATTTCAATGTCAGTCTTTCGCGCTTGAAAAAACTCATTGAGTTCTTCTGCTAAGCGCTGGGTGCGCTCATTGAGGTCGTCGAGTATCTTTTTTCCTTCAGTCTGAAGTTTATTTAGAACTGCAAGAGAGGCAGCCATGGCCAATGGATGTTTGCAGAAAGTTCCCGCAAAGAAGGTCATTTCGTTGACCGGCATGGATTGATCTCCAAAGTGCCACTCACCACCATCGATGAAATCAAGGTATTTTTGAGCTCCAGCAATGGCGCCAATAGGCAGACCACCACCAAGAACTTTTCCGTAGCAAGCAAGGTCTGCTTGAACACCAAAAAGCTCTTGAGCACCGCCGGGTGCTGCGCGAAAGCCAGTAATGACTTCGTCCATAATTAGAGCGGTACCCGATTGACTAGTTATATTGCGAACTTCCTTAAGAAATTCTTGGGGGCGAACTTCTGGAAATCGACTTTGAACCGATTCGCAAAGAACAGCGGCTAGCTGATTGGCGTTATTTCTAATGTAGTCGAGGGCCTCAGGACTGTTGTATTCGAGAATAATTAAATCAGAAACTAGGGCCTCTGAAATTCCTGGAGCCACTGGGACTGTGTTTCCTTTACGATTCGCTCGACCGAGAACACCGTCATAATGTCCGTGGTAGGAGCCTTCGAAAAGAACAACTTTTTGTCGCCCAGTTGCTGCTCGCGCCAGGCGAACGGCAGTCATAATCGCCTCTGTTCCTGAGTTGAGAAAGGCAACTCGCTCGTGATTTGTGAGTTCACATATTTTTTTGGCAACGGTTCCAGCGAGGTGAGATTGAGGGCCCACGGCCATACCTTGAGAAAGTTGTTCTGCAACTTTGTCATTAATGAAGTCGGGGGAATGGCCGAAGAGATTTACGCCAAAGCCCATTGTGTAATCTGTGTATTCATTCCCATCCACATCCCAAAACTTAGACCCTTTGGCCTTTTTCCAAGCTATGGGATAGATCATCTCTTTAATGCGCGGGCGAAAGCCTGCGGGAACTCGATTGTCCGCAAGAGGAATTCGGTAGGTTTCGGCCAGATCTTTCGACGTTTTAGTTTTTGCCGTGAATTCACTTATTAATTGATCTATATATTTCGACTTTTCCTCATCCAGCTGGTCAACCTGATTAAAACTCGATTTAGAGAAATTACCGAGAACACCTTTTCCTGATGCTTCATTGGATTCTGTTGAATTGCTTTGTAGGGTTTTAGTTGCTGTAGGTGTTTGTGACTTTACTGATACGGCTTGGTTCGCTTGGGGGCTCTGGTAAGACTGGCCCGCGAGAAGGCTGATTTGATTTTGAATAACGATCATTTGGTTATTGAGAAGTTGAATGAGGTCGTTAGAGACTTCACCACCACTCAGAAGGTTTTGGCTGAGATTCACTTGAGTTTGCGCCTGAAACATTGCTTGTTGAACTTGAGAGAGATTCGACTGGGGATTTGAGACTTGTTCTGCTGAAGTGTGAGTATCTGCACTTTGATCGTCAATGGCCGACTGTGTTTGGGGAGAGCTCGTTTGAGTTGTATTTTTTGCGACATGGTCTGCAATTTTATCGAGGTTTCCAAGATCGCCTAGGACATCTGATACCGATACACTCACTCCGTATTCGTCCTTTATAATTTCGAGACTATTGAGTAAGACAAGGGAGTCAGCGCCCATTTCCATCAGTGGAGCTGAAGTATCAATCTCTTCAACATCGACTTCGAGCTGTTCGGCTACGATTTCTTTAATTTCTTTGAGGACATTATCAACTGTGTGAGCCATATCATTCCTTTTTTGCGGTACAGGGGTCTGAGGTTTTTTAGCTTCTATCTTAATCTCAGCAGATGGTACTGCTCTTGGATCGAGGGGAGCCGGCGTGGAATTCCTAAATTGCGGGTGGTCTGAGGCTTTGGCCTTTTTAAACCAAAAGCTTTGTGTTGCAAAGTGCCGAGGAGCGAGTCTTTGTAGGTGGTACTTTGCCTTTCGTAGTTGACCGAGCTGCACTGGATAACCCGTACACCACATTAAACCGAGGTTTTCTAAAAATGCCTGCATATCTGGTTTTTTTCGATTCAAACTAGAAACCTGAGTCACTTTCGAATCAGGTCGAATTTCCTTGTACATGCTTATTAAAGTCGGGTGAGGGCCGATTTCTAGTATCAGGTCAAATTCACTTTCTGGAAGTCGTTCTATAGCTCCGTTAAAGTTCGTGGCGTTTCGCAGGTGGCCTGCCCAAAACTCTGGGCTGAGTTGGTTTTGTTGGTGAAACTTTAAGTCCTTACAGGACATAACTTTAAACTGTCCCTTTGAATATTCGATTCCTTTAAGATGGGATTTAAATTCACTCAGGACCGGCTCCATGAGATAAGAGTGAAACCCTTGTTTTACAGGTAAAACTTTAGAGCGAATACCTTCCTTTTCACAGTAGTTATTCAGCTTTGCTACCTCTTCTTCGAGTCCCGAGGCGAGAGTTAACTCGGGGCCATTAATAGCTGCAATATCTAAGTGAAGTCCTTGTTCCTTTATTATTTTTTCAGTGGAAACCTTATCAGTAAAAAGAGTCAGCATTTGTCCGGGAGCACTCTTCTGCATGACCTGTCCGCGGTAGTGAATCAGTTCTACTGCAGAATTGAGACTCAAACTGCCATTGCAGGCCAGAGCAATAATCTCTCCAAGACTATGACCGACGGCGAATTCCAATTGAACTCCCAAGCCCTTCCACAATTGGAAGAGGGCGTATTCCGTAGCAAGAATTAGAATTTGTCCAAGATCTGTTTGATAGATCGCCGCTTTATCGTCATCAATGTAAAGAGCTCGGTGAATATCGATTCCACTCAATTCTCTATATATCTCTGCGACCTGATTAAAAGAATCACGATAGGTTGAGTTGAATTGATAGAGATCCATACCCATTTTTGGGCTTTGGGACCCCTGTCCTGTGAAGAGGCCAAGGACTTTTCGCGGAATAACTTTTTTCAGTGAGAAAATTTTTTGTTTCTGAAGCCGAGGCTTTTCTAAGAGATCAGTTATTTGATTTTTCAAGTCATTCAGATCTTTTGCGACTAAACTACAGCGGAATTTAAACTGACTCCGATTATTGATAAGGCTGAGTGAAAGATCACCTATGGATTTGACTTGGTTAGTGTCTATGAGCTTGG
Source organism: Bdellovibrionia bacterium (assembly GCA_030427805.1). Lineage (GTDB taxonomy): Bacteria > Bdellovibrionota > Bdellovibrionia > Bdellovibrionales > JAGQZY01 > JAUHWN01. Next base: position 435,828 of record JAUICP010000004.1, on the reverse strand, counting down.
TTAAGTCTTCGAGGTCGGCCAATAAGCTCTCTACGCTAGAGCTAGAAAACGGCAATAGGTAGAAATTGGGTTCGGGCTCGATGTTAAATGTCTTCTCGCTGAGGTTGATAGCATTTTCGTTGGCTTCGAGAATGACATGGGCGTTGGTTCCACCAAAGCCGAAAGAACTAATTCCTGCCCGTAGTGGGAGTTCATTATCCCAGTCCATTTTACGTAGAGGAATTTCAATTTTAGGGTTTACCTGGGCAATGTTTTTATTGATCTCTGTATAGTTGAGATGGGGAAATATCTTTTTAGATTGAACCGAAAGAGCCGCCTTTATAAGACCACTCATACCAGCCGCAGCTTCTAGGTGCCCAATATTTGTTTTCACACTGCCTATATAGAGTTTTGGGTTCGCGCCATAGGTTCTGTTTAGACTATCATATTCAATGGGATCACCCAGTGAGGTCCCTGTACCATGGGCTTCGACATATCCAATATCTTTTGCCTCGAGATGAGCACTGTTAAGAGCATCTTTAATAACCATTTCTTGGGCTAAACTTGAAGGAGCCGTAAGTCCATTGGTCCTTCCATCTTGATTAATAGCTGAACCCTTTAAAAGTACTCTGGATTTACGGTGAGATTTTTCGATTATAGAAGCTCTCTCTAAAATGAGAGCACCAGCTCCTTCACCGCGAACGTAACCATTAGCACCTTCGGAAAAGGTTTTACAGCGAGCATCGGGTGAAAGCATATTCGCTTTAAAGAAATTTTCTGTAATGTCGGGGATTAACATGAGGTTAACTCCCCCAACGATGGCGCGATCACACTCTCCGTTGAGTATGCTTTTTCTGGCAAGGTGTACGGCGACTAACGAAGAAGAACATGCCGTGTCCACGGAAAAACTGGGTCCGCGAAGACCTAAAAGGTAAGAAATTCGATTGGCCGCAATGCTGTGAGCGTTTCCGGTTCCATCAAAAAGGCTACTTTGCGCCCCTTCTTTTGCCATTAATATAGAGTAGTCAGAACTCGAAATTCCAACGAAGACTCCAGTATTGGTGTTTTTGAGATCTTCTAGTTTTAATCCAGCATCATCGATGGCTTGAACGACGACTTGCAGGAGAATTCTTTGCTGGGGGTCCATGGCTGCAGCCTCGGCCGAAGAAATACCAAAAAGACTGGGGTCAAATTGATCCAAATTTTCGATATAGCCCGCTTCGGAGGGCACGCCCTGAGACAAATGAAAGCGGTTTTGCAGATTGATTCCACTTTTTCCATCTTCGAGGAGAGATTGAAAAGAATTGAGATCTGGTGCCCCAGGAAAACGGCAGGCCATTCCAGAAATTCCAATTTCTTCTAATAAGGCAGTCTCTGAACTTTTTAGCTCACTTTTGGTGAGTGAACTGTCTGGGGTTTTGCTTAAATATTCAGCGAGTTCATCGACTGTTGGATAATCAAAGAGAAGAGTTGGCGAAATCTCAATTTGTAAGTCTTTTTTGAGTCGACCAACCAATTGAACTGCATCCATAGACGTCAGACCTAATTGAACGAAAGCCTGATCCGTTGGGATCAAGCTTTCTTTTTGACCGCTCATTTCTGAGATTTGCGCCAGCAACCACTTTGTTATTTCTAACTGAGTTAGGTTCATGGACATTCCTCTTAGGGGAGCAATTTAGTTTTAATTACTTTGTGGCGATTTCGATAACACTATCGGCAAAGCGATACCATGTATCGAGCCATTCACCAGCTTTTTTCTCAATCTCATCGTGACGAGCTGGATCCAATGCTTGGCGAACTAAAGTCCAAGAATCTTCAGAGTGATCATCATCGATTGAGTCACCGTGCTCATCTTCAACGTGAATTGTATGGTATCCTTCTGAGATATCAATTCCAGCTGAACGAGAGGCATTATCCGCCCAAGCACCAGCAAATCGATCAAAGATTGATTCGGCGTAGGCAAGAACTGTAGTGAGCATTTGGTAATCACCGTAGTACTCTTCCATAGTCGCTCTTGAATCGACGGCCGCCTTAGATGGTTTAAAATCCTTAATGGCGTCAACAGACATGCCCAACTCTTCGTAAAGCTTTACGTATTGAAAATAATGAGCTGCAAAAGGGTTACCCTTGTAGTTCTCATTGTTATCTCCAGGCATGTATCCGATTTCGTCCATGAGGTTAAGAGCCCATAAAAATCGAGCCGTTACCTTTGATCTTGGGCCATGACGGTTCTCAAGGTCGGTGGCTTTAGCCATTGCCGTGAGTACTGCATCGGTAAAAATTTGCGCGAAGGCATATCCAAACTCAAGGTGAAGTTGCTTGGTTTTTTCTTTATCTAGGGTTTCAGTTTCAAAAAATTCTTTTACTGGGTGACCAACGATTGGGTGTTTAGCTAACTTGGCTTGAAGACGGTCGACAAAAGCAGAATTGGCAGTCCAAATGTCCGCGGGAACAGAATCTTTAACAGCTTTTCGACCAGTGGTTCTAGGATCCGAATAGTCTAATTTCACAATAACCTCTTTTCTTTTCTTACACTTTTTATGCAAGGACTTCTTTGTCCGTGCCGATAGTGGTTCCATTTTGCAATATATGTGCTGTGAATTGAGCTTCTGAAATCCAATCTATGAGATATGAGGCCTTGGGCGCCACTTTTTGTTAGTAGCCTTAGCCTATAATGAACAGTCAAAATAAAGGGCTTTTAGGGGCATAAAGGCTTGAGTTCGAGAGGCCCGAATCGAGCTATAAAATCGACTGAGCCGCTTTGAGACCCGATGCAAATGCATCCTCATGAAATCCAAAGCCAAAGTAACTGCCACAGAAGGCAGTTTGCCCCCTATTCAGGTTCTGAAGTTGAACTTGGCTCGACACGGATTCTTGGTCGAAAATAGGGTGGCGATATTGAAACTCCTGAATGATTTTTTCGTTTCGAATTCCTGGTGTTCCGAGGCTGAGTACATATTCTGAATTGGATTTGAGATCGTGAACGCGATTCAAATAATAGCTTATAAAGTATCGGTTTCCAGACTTATTCATATTCCAGCTGGACCACAACTTTTTGTCCTTGTGGAGGACACTCGTGTCGGTGTGCAAAGTTGCAGTCGAGCTATTATACCTCCAGCGTGCCAATAGATCCCTTTCAAGAGGACTTGGGTCACTCAATAGTTTCAGGCTCATATCGGCTGGTGTCGCTAAAATGACTTTGTCGAATTGAATAGGGGCCCCTTCATTGTCCAAGAAAATTGATATCTCTTTTGAGTCGCGTTCAATACGTTTAACCAATGAGTTTAAGATTATTTTTCCAGAAAATTTCGAACGGAAGGCATCAAGGTAAACGGCGCTGGAACCTTTGAAGCTCAACCACCGTTTGTCGCTCTTGCCCGCCAGTAATTGGTGGTTATAGAAATAATTTAAAATGCTTTGGGCCGGATACAAGCCGATCTGACTCGGGGGAAGAGACCATATAGCTGAAGTCAGAGGATACACGAAATTGTCGCTAAAACTCTTACTGAAGTCTTTCAGATACTCCTCAATTGAGATGCTACTGAGGTCTACCTTGTTGACGATATCTGAATGGGCCTTTTTGCGAAATCGATACATTTCTTTAAAGATCGACCAGAAACGGGGATTAAAAGCCTCTTTGAGTCCAAACCGAACCAGTCTATCTTTTTGTCCCATTGAGTACTCGATTTGGTCGTCAGTGTTGCGGAAGCAACTGGACATTTCTAGATTATGTGCATCCTCAATGACTTCTAGTTCTTTCAAAAATTGACAAAAATTAGGGTATGTGGAGTCGTTAAAAATGAGAAAGCCCGTGTCTACTGTCGCAGGCCCTTCATTGCTTTCGATGACAACGGGATTGGCGTGGCCACCTATCCGATTTCCTGACTCAATTATAGTAACATCGTGGCCAAGTTGTGAGAGTTTATGAGCAGCCCCTATGCCGGCGGCTCCTCCGCCAACAACGGCTACTTTTAATTTTGTCGAAGACATTGAGGCTGCTTTCGACCTTGCTTGCTGAGAACCACTTGCCAGAGTTGCCAATTTCTTGCACGAAAACCACCGGCGAATGAGAGCAAGTAAAATTCCCACATTTTTTTAAACTCGGGTGAGAGTTTACTTGAGAGCCTCGGCCAATTCTTTTGAAACCGTCGATTCCATTCCATGAGGGTGCGATCGTAATCAGGTCCAAAATTATGCCAATCTTCCATAACGAAAAGGTTTTCAATGGATTCACCAATTTGTTTTATCGAAGGGAGCACGCCATTTGGAAATATATAGCGATCGACCCAAGGGTCTGTAGAGAATGTAGTACGGTTGTGACCGACGCTGTGTATGAGAGCGAGCCCATTATCTTTTAAGGATCGATAAACGACTTCCATATAAGTTCTAAAGTTTTTAGCGCCGACTGCTTCTAGCATTCCGACAGATACGACTCGATCGAATTTTCCTTTTATATTGCGATAATCATCGTAAACAAATTCTATGTCCAAATTTTGGCAACTCTCTCTACCAAATTTGATTTGCTCGGTAGACAGTGAATAGCCAACACATTTAACGCCGTAGTTTTCAGCAGCAAATTTCATAAGTGATCCAAATCCGCAGCCAATATCCAGCAAAGTCATTCCGGGTTGTAGTTCAAGCTTTTCACAAATGAGTTTCATTTTGTTTATTTGAGCTTCTTCGAGCGTTGTCGCATTTTTCCAATAGGCACAGGTATAAAGCATGTTTTCATCAAGCATTTCTCGGTAGAGTTCGTTGCCTAGATCATAGTGTTTTGTATTAACAATCTTCGCTCGACCCTTTGACTGTAAGTTAAAAAAGCGGGCGATCGTTTCACTGGCAATGTTCGCAGGAGTATTTCGCCTTCTATTGATAGGAGAACTAAAAATTTTGCATATTAATTGATCTAATTGCTGACAACTCCAATAGCCCTTCATATAGGACTCACCAAGTCCGAGGCTTTGCCGCCAAAAGACCTCGCTATAAAAGTCCTCGTTTTCAACTTGGATATCCCAAGGACGACTCCCTCCGATCTTAATGTCGGCACTTTCGAGTCGGCTTTGGATAAAACTCTTTACATAGGTTTTAGGTCTTAAGATTTGCTTCGTAAGAGATTGCGAGTTCAATCGAGTTAATGAATGAGTTTCAATAGGAACGGGAGTAGAAGAGTAGTAGTTGAGCTTGTTATACATTCAAAATCTCCATCTTAGTGGTTTTATCTAATTTATTTTCTGGGCTTTTTTCAGCCGATTTGTTTTCGACTGAGGTTATTTGTTCAAGTTTTTTGTTCATCATTTTGAAATACAAGGGTGGAACCAGGGCGATGAGTGCCATCATCGGAAGGCCGTAGGGTAAGTAGTCTTTTTCGTGGCAGAGTTTGAGGTCGTCATGATGAGCTGATGGGCGTCGATGGTGATGGCAGTGTTTTCCGGCATTGAAGATAAACCAATTGGTTACCTTATTATTTGATTCCCACGAGTGGGAATTTTTAATTGATTCTAACCGGCCTTGAGAATTCCTGACTCGGTTTAATCCATAGTGGGAGAGGTAATTTACAATTTCTTTGAGAGAAATGGCCATAAAGCAAATGAGCCAATAGGTGAGCAATACTCTTCCACCAAAGGCGAGATAGATACTGAGATTAAGAGTTACTTGAAAAATACTAATCAAAATCATTTCATTATTAAAAGAGAAAAAGTGTAGGCCTCTTTTTTTAAGTCTGATCTTTTCTAGATTCCAAGCTCCAATGTATCCTCCGATAACGGCTCGGTTCCAAAACCTATAGTAACTCTCGTTTTTCCGGGCTGTGCTCCAATCACCGTAGGTTCCCACGTAGACGTGATGACCCAGTATATGTGAGACTTTAAAATGTCCGTAGTTAAGCATTCCATACACCAAAACACCTAAGTTTCGAGTCAATCGATCGCTTCGATGCATAAATTCGTGACCGGCGAGTCCACCCACTGTTCCACATGTTGCAGCAAGAGAAAGGATGCTTCCCAGATAGGCAAAATCCACTGTGCGACTGGAAAGTATGTAGAGTGCCGAAGGAATTAAAAGTATATGGAGAAATGAATAGACATATATATTGATTTGATCCCAATTGTTTTTTTGCTCTGGATCAACAAATTGAAACTCATTATCTAAGCGAGAAAATGCACTCAGTCCACTTATCCAGAGAATCAACTCAATGATGAAATAGAAAACGAAAACAACGAAAAAGGCAGAGAAGCTGTAAATCGAGCCCTCTAGTATACCTAGGAAGGCAATCAAGGGTAAGAATACAGCCGAGGTTCTTACGATATAAAATAACAGTTTTTCAAATGTTTTCATAAAGAGATTCTCGTGAGTTTACTTTTTTAATGGATTCCAATTTGTTCCATAAATTTAAGATACAGGAGTAGAAGGAGGAGGAGTGATAATTGAGATCATGTTTTTCTGCCAGTTGTGCGATGTCCTCAGAAATTAAGTGGAGATTTCGACTTGGCATTGTAGGAAACAAGTGATGTTCGATGTGACTATTAAGCCCGCCAGTTATCCATCTTGCGAAAAAACTTTTTGAGTTTAGGTTTTGAGTCGTTCTAAAAACCTTTTCAGGATATTTAGAGTTAAAACCCTTGGAGATCGGCAAGTGAAAGTGATTCAAGCTTGCTGATAGGCCTAAAATAAATCCCGTTATCAGAGGGGGAATAAATAATAGAGTCAGAGAGTTCCAGTAGATAAATGTGAATAATATCCACCGACTCACTAGCAAAATTAAGCGAGACCACTCTTTGTTTTTTACCAAAAGTAGCGAACACTGGAGTGTTAAAATGGGGTAGGTTAAAGGCAGAACAAAGAAAATCCAAATGAAACTCTGTAGGGGGTATAGGGATTTAAAGCGCCTGTCGATTTGATTCTCGTGCCAAGCAATAAAGCCTGTATTGAGGGCGAGATCCTTATCGAGAATATTTGTGAAGCTATGGTGTTTTCTATGGATGTTAAAGTGATATTCCATTTGTGGCATTCCTAAAATCCACAAGCCAAGAATTTCACTGAGCCAACGATTGAGTTGGTTCGATTTAAAAAATGCACCGTGGCCAATGTCATGAATGGACCAAACGATGGTAATGGCGGCAACCAGTTGCAAGGCAATTCCTGAAAGGGGATAGTCGGGATAGATTAAAAAGCCACCAACATAAAGAATTAAGCAGAGGCTGAATTCCGCTAAGAGCTGTAGAGGAGAAAGTTTAAAGTATCCCTTTTGTTCATAGTTCTTTCTCAATTTTCTCAAGTCATTTGCCAGAGACATCGGGGCTACCATTCCTTCAAAGCACGAGTTACAAGAGCACGAATAACGCTTCGCACCATATAGTGTTTTTAGATATTTAGGAAGCCCAAAGGGGATATTTACGAATTTTGTTTGGTTGTGCCGAAAAGCGATTCGGTCTGGTGAAAACTTTGAAAAATAATTTAATTTTTCTCTATTAATAAGGACGGATATGCAACTAAAGAGTCAAATTTTGACCAGACACTTTACTATGGATCTGTGTGTTGCCCTGTCTTGCTTAATTCATCAAGAGCTGTAAATGGCCCCAACTCATGAGTGCAAGGGTGATCGTTCCAGCCGAGACAGGGATGATTTCCAGGTATTTTAAAGGGTTGTAGAGGGCACCCGCGTAAAGAAATGTTGGGACTCCGATCATACAAACCACCCAGCAGTAAGCCGCAAACCACTTTGTGGATTCACTGAAGGGGAGGTTGTCGATGTGATGGCCGATTACAATGCTGATCAGAGGAAGCATAAAAAGAGCGATGTGTGCGAGTCGAGTCATTCTTCTCGGGAGATCCGTGTAGTTTTTGTGTCCCGGAGGAGTTGGAAAGGGGCCGGCAAAAGACCAACACCCAATAATTGACCCGGTCAAAATTCCGAAGACCATGAATATCCAGCCCATTTGAATATTGAATTCACCTACGTTAGTTACATCCATGGCCGCTCCTCTTTTTGCTTTTTAAAAGAATAGGTTATAGTGTAGGAGGGGTCAATACTGTGAAGGTCGGTGGTCGTGAGTCTGCAAATCGAAGCAAGTGGTGTTTGGTTTGAGTTTATTGAAGAGCCAATAAACTGGTCCAAGCTCTATCTTAGTCCGTCGGAAAAAGAATATCTGAATAAGGATTCCTTAGCGCCCAAGCGAAGGTTAGAGTTTGCACTCACCCGTCACGTTTTGAGGGTCGAGTTGGATCGAAGAACTTCTTATACGGGGCCCGTCGCTGACTTCGTAAAGAGCGAACATGGCAAACTTTACGTCGAATCCCAAGCCTATGGAGACTACCATTTTAGTATAAGCCATTGTAGTGGAGCATCCCTGATCGTCGTCGATCCTGCCGACGAATTAGGTTGTGACATAGAGCGGATCGATCGGCCTATCAAGTCTCAAGTTCTTCTCGAAAAAAGAATTTGTAGCGACGAAGAGTTGAGATACTTGGAAAATGTTTCTGAAGAGAATAGAAAATCAGAATTTTTGCGAATATGGACGCGAAAAGAGTCTTACTCCAAAATGACGGGACGAGGTTTGGGTGAGGACTTTCATTCCTTTTCAGTATTGAGCGACAGTCTTAAAAAAGAAGGCCAGCAGGCTTTTTTAAATTCTTTTGAGGAAGATGCTTTTATTTTCTCGGTGAGTCAGAGGCGAAGTCGGGAAATTTCCTTGCAAAAAGTAGATGTTAAAAAGTACTTGGATGAAGAATGCCTGCAAAAGTCCTAGGGAATAAAAAATCAGATCGAGTTCTCTTTGTAAGCCATCACGCAGGTGGCTTCCATGCCTTTTATATGCCAATATTTAAAGAATTATTTGAAACCCATAAACTCGTTTTTTTAGACTTGCCCTCGAGAACAACGGCCGATTGGGCCCAGGAAATTCCTGAGTTGAAAGTGGTATGTGAGAAGTTGTGTCTTCTTATTGATGAAAATTGGGGAGAAAAAAATTATTTCTTTGGTCACTCCATGGGGGCCATGATTCTTTGGGAATGTTTGTCACGTCACTACAGTAGTAAGGTCAGTCAGTTTGAATTGATTGTTTCAGGAATGCGCTCCCCCCATCATGATCACCGTCGAATTGATTTTTCTCTAGAAGATGTGGATTTTCTCAGGGCACTTGGTTTCAACGATGAAAAGGCAATCGCTTCAAAGGCCTGGCAAAAGGAGTTTGTTCCACTTCTTCGAAACGACTTAAAGTGGTTTGTGGCCCAAGACTTTAATAGAGACAAAGTAGAAGGTCTTAAGCTTCATGTTTTTGGTGGAGAGTCAGACCCCTTAACGAGCATAAAAGGACTCAGGGACTGGCAAAGATTGACGTCGCGCTCGGTCGATCTACGGCTTTTTAGTGGTGACCATTTCTATTTTTTACCTCAAGTGCCGCTCTTTCTAGATAGAATTAAACACATCATTCTTTAAGCATGGCAAAGATTTTGAATACTTAGGACTGGAAGTTTCTTCTGAGCCTCAGAATTTGCGAAACAAATTGCAGATTTTAGGATCAACCCACTTACCAGGAAGAAGGTCGAGTTCATGCTAGGTGCAAATAGGGAATCTACAGGAAAAGACAAAAGTTCGAAATTAAAGCAGCGATTTTTTAATGAATACTTTGATCACGAAGATCAGCCTATAATGTCATCTATGTCTCGTCTCGAAAAACTTGATCAAATCCAATTCAATTCGATGCTCGACTTTGTAAAGTCCCTTGGTAATGTTTTTGGAGAGGAAAATGCTCTTTGCTTGCCAGTCGATGATCAGGTTTCTGAATTTGAGAACATGAATTATTTTGAATTGGTTGCTCGTAGCTTTCGCCTAGCCCGATTTTTCAAAATGCGGGAAATATCGCGAATTGTTGTGATTTCTGAGGCGACCCTTAATTATCCTCCACTTGTTCTCGGGGCCTGGTGTGCGGGCGTTGCCCTTGTACCATTGGACGTCAAACTCACTTTGCAAGAGAAAGTGAACCTGATTCAACATGCTGATCCCGAAGTCATCATCTTTTCTCAAATCCAAGCAGAGGAATTTTCTGAAAGACCAGATCTATTAAATCAAATTCCGGACTTTATTCTCATCGATGATATCCATGAACTGCCTGATTTTAAACATATTCAATTAACTCATTGTAACCCTAAGTCGACGACGGCAGCGATTATTTACACGTCGGGTACGACAGGGGAGCCCAAGGGTGTTATGGTTTCTCACGAAACAGTTCTTTTTCAAACCAGTCGCACGGCTGAAGAAGGACGTTCTGAGAAGAAGGAACGATTTCTTTTTATGCTGCCATTAAATCACCTGTTTGGACTCGTAAGCGCTTTGATTTACCCATTTTCAATTGGCGGAGAGCAAATCTTTGTGCGTTCGATCGACAAAGATCACTTAATAACTTGTCTTAAGGTCAAGCAAGCAACCCAACTGATCACTGTTCCACTCTTAGTTGATGGAATTCGCAAGGGTATTGCCACAAAGATCAAAGCTCAAAGTCTCCTAAAGAAATCGGGTTTTAGTGTGTTGAAGCAAAAAGCTCGTTTGAGTAGTGATTTCGCGCAAAGAAGAAAAATATTCGCAATGATTCACGAAAGCTTTGGTGGAGCTTTAGAGCGTATCATCGTTGGTGGAGCACCTGTTAAGAAGTCGACTATTGATTTCTTCTCAACCATTGGTCTTCCGATTTATGAAGGTTACGGGATTACCGAAACAGGTCCTGTCATTTCGGTGAACCGAGTTGACGATTGGAAACCAGGATCAGTGGGTAAACCCTTTGCGGGAATTGAAGTTAAAATCAATGAACCCAATGACAAAGGTGAAGGCGAAATTTACACTCGCGGCCCCCATATTATGCAAGGTTACTTTAAGAATCCTACTTTAACTGAACAAGCTCTTACTAAAGACTCTTGGTATAAGACTGGAGATTTTGGTTTTATTCATCGAGATGGTTACCTCTATGTGCGAGGCCGAATCAAAAGGATGATCGTTTTGAACAGTGGTAAGAAGGTTCACTCCGAAGAAATCGAACAGTTGTTAACCAGCCTTCCCGAAATCGGAGAGGTTTGTGTTTTTGGTCTCAAAGACTTTGACCTTAAGGCGAAGACTGAAGAAGTGGTTGCTGTCATTATCCCTGACAAAGATATCATCATGGATCGTCTTGAGAAATCTGAACTCGATCCCTCTGAAGTGGAAAGCCTTATTGCGGATCTCATGAAGAATCGACTCGAAGTTCTCGCGCAATTTAAAAGGCCCACTCGAACCTACTTGAGTTTTGAAGAATTGCCGAAAACCACGACGCTTAAGATTCGCCCCCATAAGGTCGCCGAAAAAATCCAAGCTTCGATGAAGGCGGGCCAGTTGAAGACTTCAGAGAGTCTCAATAATTTCTTTTGGTATTAAGGACCTCCAGTCGTTGACTCACTCGGGGTTCTCTTAAAGAATGAGCTATGTCTTGGCTCGTTTTATGTCTCTTAGGGGTTTCTGCGGGACTCGCCTCCGTATTTTTGGGTATTGGTGGCGGAGTTTTCATTGTGCCCGTGCTGGCTCTCTACATTGGTCTTCCGCTCCACCAGGCGGTCGCTACTTCGCTCGCAGCCATTTTTATTGTGACGACATCAAATACCTATCTCTTTCACAGAGATGGGCAAGTGAATTGGAATACGGCGCTGATGATAGGGCCTGCCGCAGCTCTGAGTAGTTTTCTTGCGGGCCTGATCGCTCAGGAGTTTCCAGAAAGTTATGTCAAAAACACTTTGATTGGGCTTTATATTTTCTTAGTCTTTCTTTTGATATATCGCTATCTCTACAGTCGAAGAAAAAATGCTTTCGTAGGCAAAGAGCACAGTATCCTGAAGAAAAAGATTATCGGAAGTCTCGTCGGAATTGTGGCCGGTTTTTTATCGGGAATTACAGGCATTGGTGCTGGTACGGTGGTGGGTCCCGTTGTTATGAGTTTTCAATTGGTAAAACCGGAACATTACACGCCCACGATTAATGCTGTTATGGCGATCGCTACCTTGAGTGGAGCTGTTTCCTATATGAGTGGCCCCTGGAGTGGATTTCAACTGGGTCAAGTGCAAATTCATTACGCTGTAGTGCTCTTTTTTCTGGCATTCTTCACATCCCTATTGACTCGTAGGTACCAAAGCCGTCTATCTGAAAATATTCGGTTAGCTTTTCTCGTCGTCATCCTTTTGTTTTTGACTTCGCAGCTAATTTTTATAAAAAATTAGAGTTTCATGAGTCAGTGGTTATCAAACTTAAATGAAGAGCAAATGAGAGCGGCCCAACACGCTGAAGGCCCGCTTTTGATTTTGGCTGGAGCGGGCTCCGGTAAGACCACCGTTCTGGTCTCTCGTACGGGGCACTTGATTGAAGCGGGGAAGGCCCGTGCCGATGAAATTCTAGTGCTCACATTTACCAATAAAGCGGCCAGAGAACTCAATCACCGAGTTAAAACAAAATTAGGCGATGGAGCTCGCGGTTTGTGGACCGGCACCTTTCACTCTTTTGGTCTCCAATTGCTCAGAAAAAACTCTAAGCTCTTGGGACTTCCTAAGACTTTTGGAATTATTGATGCCTCCGACTCCGCTGCCATTGTTAACGAACTGTTAAAAGATCTCAATATTTCGGGGAGGGCGGGATTTAAGACCGAAACTCTGATGTCGATGATGGATGACTGGAGATCTCGCGGACAACGCAAGGCTAAGAATGACGATGGCTACGAAATTGCCCTTGAAGTCTTGCTCCCAAAGTATGTGAGTCGCTTGAAGAGTCTTGGTGTTGTTGACTTTCAATCCCTTCTCTTGAAACCAATTGAACTTTTGCAGGAAAACAGTGAGCTTCTGGTGTTTCTACAGAATCGATTTAAATTTATTATGGTCGACGAATTTCAAGACACCAATACTCTACAGTTCAAGTTATTAGAGTTACTATCGGCACAACATAAAAACCTCGGGGTCGTCGGTGATGATGACCAATCTATTTATGGATGGCGGGGAGCTCAGGTTCAGAACATCCTCAATTTCCCCCATCGCTTCGATAATTGTGAGGTGGTTCGTCTCGAAAAAAACTATAGATCGACGCCAGCCATTTTAGAGGTAGCAAACTCCGTCATTAAAAAGAACAAAGAGCGACATGAAAAACAGTTGGTGCCTGGACTGACGCCAATTGAAAGTAATAAACCCGAAGTTTTCTTTTATGACGATGAGTCTTTTGAATGTGAAGGCGTTGTCGAACAAATTAATTATTTTTGCAATAAAGGTTATAAGATTAAGGATATGGCTGTTCTCTATCGATCCAATGGTCAAGGGGGGCTTCTCGAAGCCGTTCTTCGCCAGAGCCAAATTCCCTATTCAGTCACCGGGTCGTTCAGTCTATTTGATAAAAAAGAAGTTAAAGATCTCTTAGCCTATCTGCGATGCAGTTTGAGGCCAAATGAAGTGGCCCTCCGCCGTGTGATTAACACTCCGGCTCGGGGTATTGGCGACACGACCATCGAAAAAATTCACAACCATGCCGAAGCTTTAAACATTAGTTTTTATCAGGCCCTCAAGCGCTGGAAGCAAATCGAAATTAAAGAAGGGATCGGGGCGCAAATCGATGAGTTTTTATTACTCTTGCAAAGATTGCCAGAGTTTCTTCTTTCACCAGAAAATGACCAAAGTGTTGGTGAGCGTTTTTTAACTTGGGTAAAGAATATCGGTTACTACGACTATATGAGAAAATCCTATAAGAGTGACGATGCCTTTACCTATAGATGGTCTTCAGTAGAAATTATGGCAAAAGTCATTAATACTTTCGTTGATCGCGGTGGCAAAGAGAAGAAGACGATTCGAGACTTTGTGGATGCGATGGAACTTCGCGATTGCAATGATGAGGATTCCGATAAAGAAGATAAGGTTCAGTTGCTAACCTTTCACGCCTGTAAGGGGCTAGAGTGGCCCGTGGTTATTATGATTGGAGTGGAAGAAGATCTTATTCCGCACAGAACTTTAGGAACAGATGTCAGTGAGGAGCGAAGGCTCTTCTACGTGGGACTCACTCGAGCTAAAGAGCATTTGGTGTTAACGAGAAGTCTCCATAGAAAACGATATGGTAAAATGATGCCGAGTGCGCCATCGCGCTTTTTGCAAGAGATACCACCCCATTTGATTACCTCCTACGAAGGAGGTCATCGCCCGGTATCTGCCGAAAAGAAGCAAGCACTGCTTGGGGATCTTATGAAGAAATTAGAGTCGCAAATTGAAACCCAAAAAATTGATCCGAAGCAGCCGATTTAGTAAGGTGAGACCATGAAAGTTCAAGAGAGTATAGAATCGAAATTGAAGAATGAATTCAAACCCATTCACCTTGAAGTTCACAACGAAAGCCATATGCACAACGTTCCTAAAAACTCAGAAACTCACTTTAAGGTCCTTATAGTATCCGAAGCTTTTGCAGGTCTCAATCGAGTCAAACGCCAGCAGGCCGTGTACAAACTTTTAAAAGAGGAACTAAACGACACCGTCCACGCTCTCTCGCAAAGAGCGTTGACCCCAGAAGAATGGGAGAAAATGGATCCGGAGGGATTCAAATCACCAAACTGTTTGGGTGGCAATAAGCTCTAAGAACTTCATATTTTAGTGTCTTTTCTAGCGGTCTCGGCTTTGCATCTTGATCTTCTATGTCGAATCGCAAGGTCTTAATATCTGCATTATCTTTCATATTCTTGTGCTTATATGCTCAGGTGAGCTTTGGCCAGTATGGAAGTGAGCCTCGCATCGGGGAAATTCTGCGCGACCTTCAGGGTCCCGAAGGCGAGTCACTCCCAGAGATTGGCGGTGAAGAAGAAATTGAGGCCCTCTTAGCGATTTACGAAGAGGAAAAGGCTGAGAATCCCCACGAAGGGGCCAGTGCTGTCCTCAGCGAAGCTCTTGGCCCTGTCAATGCCAATCGATTTTCAGTCGAGCGCTTAGCTCCGCAAATTGAAGAAATGGCTGTTATTTTGGCAGCGGGTTTAGAGCGGCATTATCGTGCCTTTTCGACAAAATCCAGTCGAAGGGCCTTGATCCGTAGAATTCGTAGAAGAGTACAAATCATGTTTTTTCGTCATCAGGCAATGGCCAATGACATTGCCATGGTAATCAACAGTCAGCGCGATATTGCCTTTGTCTTTTTTGCCTATCCATGGGCGAAATGGGCGGCGACTTTTGCTTACTTTTTTATGCAGACACCTTTCGACTATATTGCCTTGGGGGCAGTGTTGGCTGTTTACCAGTTTATACCGGACCGATTTGGCGTTGCGTACTTGTATTACTACTATAAAAATAAAAAACATCGCTTAAGTCTCGAAGAGCGATTTGGTGTCAATCCCCAGGTGTTTGAAATCGGCTTAAAGGAAATGTTGAGACGAAAAGAAAATGAATTGGCCTACTGGTATACGATTTCTGGAGACTCCGGACCTTTTTCGATTCCGATTTCGTTTAAATATCCAATTCCGTGGTTTGGAAGAGATAACTCGCCCAATGGATTTATTAGTTTTGACGACCTTTATGAGTTACTTTCTGCAGACAAAATTAAAATACTTAAACTGAGAGCCCGCTCAAAGTATGAGCTGGGTCGATTGGTCATTGAAGAGATTCTAAACTCCTCCAAAAGGGACGAGTTACTAGAGATGATTCAATCCGTTGAAGCCTATGGAGAAATTAATCAGGTTATTGCCAAGGCCCATGAGTTAAAAGATCAAATTAAGTCAGTTGTCATCAGTATTCGTCACGATATCACTGCGGCGTATACTCCTGGATTTTTGTTAGGAGCAGAAAGGCGCCAGAGAGTGAGATTAAGAAGGCAAAAGGAGAAACAGCTGAGAGCATTGAAGAGACGACTTCAGGATCTCAGAATTGACCTACAGGAACTTCTATACCATTGGGTCGTCGATTGGCATCACCGCTTCGAGGAGCCCCAAGGAACCCCTGAAAATCTAGAAAAGTTAAATACAATTAATATGAAACGACAGGCGATCGAAGAGCAGTTATTTGTTCTCAATACTGAAGTATACTCCCACCTCATTTCTCCAGAACGTAAACAAGCTCTGAGGTGTGAAGTTGCCCTGTTTTATTAATAAGGAGAAAATATAATGGTAAAAATTAATTTGGCACCTGTTCGCAGGAAAATTGCAAAAACGAATTTAGTTTTACTGGCTCTTGTTTTCTTGGCTCTCGCTTTTGTGTTTGAGGCTCGAGCTAGTAAGAATACAAAAAATCTCGTTGATCACTACTCGGTACTCACCAGTGCGGTCGATGGCGGTCTATTTCTTCTCCAGGATAAACGGCAAGGTCCCAAAGATGAAACTCTTTCTGATGATTACAAGGCTTGTCTCAAATATCAGCAACAAAATGCCCTGGCCTTTCTTGGGGACACGCGCCTCACTCAGTTTCATCAAAAAGAAATGGATGTGGTGCTCGAATTAAAAGAAAAATCTGGCGCTGAAAAAATGCGTTCTTGGCATAAGGATGACAAAGATAAAAGAAGCTTCCATTTTGAAGTGAGTCTAGAGGATTGCCTCTCGGTAACTAAGCACGATCTGCTTCAGGCATACTTTCAAAAGTCTTCAATTGCTCCTTGAGTTCTTTTAAAAGCTTTAGAGTTCGCTCCTTGTGGGGATCCTTTTCAACACGGGGCTTCTTAGGGCTTTCCGTTTTAATTCCATCCCATTGGAGTAGAGCTTCTTCTAATTCATTTATCGCTTGGTGTAGCTTAAGCGACTTGCCTTTTTTTACAGCCATAGGTAATTAGTTTTACTTAAGTTTTTGATTAAGTTTCAAGATAAAAGGCTGCCGTAGAGTGTTATGGTCCTCTGAATCAAACACATTGGTTTGAGAGACAATCAAAATGGCAAATCCGGCTCCTGAAGGAGGAAGAGTGGCTGAAGAAATTATCTATACGATGAAGGGTGTGAGTAAAGTTTATCCGCCCAATAAATATGTCCTAAAAGATATCTATCTTTCTTACTTCTATGGCGCAAAGATCGGTGTGCTCGGACTCAATGGAGCAGGTAAGTCCTCACTCCTAAAGATTCTCGCGGGTCTTGATGATGATTTTCTCGGCGAAGCCTTTCCCGCAAAAGATATGAAGGTTGGCTTTCTTGAGCAAGAACCAGAACTCGATCCTGAAAAAACTGTAAAAGAAAATATAATGGATGGCCTCGGCGAGCTCCCAATACTTCTCAAAAAGTTTGAAGAAATCTCTATGCAGATGTGCGAGGAGGGTATTTCTGACGATAAGATGAATGACCTGATCGAAGAGCAGGGAAAAATCCAAGAAAAAATCGAAGCCAAAGATGGCTGGGAATTGGATTCAAAGCTCGAACAAGCTATGGATGCTTTAAGGTGTCCTCCAGGAGATAGCCCTGTGACCAATCTCTCGGGTGGAGAAAAAAGGCGAGTCGCTCTCACAAGACTTCTTCTCTCTGAGCCCGATATCCTTCTTCTCGACGAGCCAACCAACCATTTGGACGCTGAATCTGTAACTTGGCTTGAGCACTACCTCGCCAAGTTCCCGGGGACAGTGATTGCCGTAACCCACGATCGTTACTTCCTCGATAATGTTGCGGGTTGGATTTTAGAACTCGATCGCGGCGAGGGGATTCCATGGAAGGGCAACTATTCTTCGTGGCTTGATCAAAAGCAAAAGCGCTTGCAGCAAGAAGAAAAGTCAGAAATGAAACGGCACAAGACCCTTGAAAGGGAACTTGATTGGATTCGCCAATCTCCCCGCGGAAGACAGTCTAAGTCAAAAGCGCGTTTAAGTGCCTACGAAACTCTTCTCAAAGAACCGAGCCAAGAAAAGGTTCAAGAAATGCAATTATACATTCCGCCGGGACCTCGTCTTGGAGAGAAGGTCATTGAAGCTAAAGGTATTACCAAAGCCTTCGGGGAAAACGTATTAATTGATGAACTCAGTTTTATGATGCCTCGTGGAGCGATCATGGGTGTTGTCGGTCCAAATGGAGCCGGTAAATCAACGCTAATGAAAATGATTACGGGTCAAGAAAAGCCGGATGCCGGTGAGATGATCATTGGTGACACCGTTAAATTGGCCTATGTCGATCAGGGAAGGGATACTCTCGATCCTAATAAAACGGTTTGGGAAGAAATTTCTGGCGGACAAGATCTTTTACAGGTTGGTAATCGCGAAATGAATTCAAGAGCCTATGTTTCTCGATTTAACTTTTCGGGCGAAGCTCAACAAAAGAAGGTAGGAACACTTTCTGGTGGTGAGAGAAACCGAGTCAACTTAGCAAAACTCTTACAGAGTGGCGCTAACGTTATTATTCTGGATGAGCCGACCAACGATCTTGATGTCAACACGATGCGAGCCCTTGAAGAAGCGATTCTCGAATTTGGTGGAAATGTAATTGTTGTCTCTCACGATCGCTGGTTCCTCGATCGAATTTGTACTCATATTTTAGCCTTCGAAGGTAATTCTCACGTCGAGTTCTATGTCGGTAATTACTCTGAGTATGAAGAAGATTATAAAAAGCGCATGGGAATTGACGAAATCATGCCCAAGCGAATTCAATACCGTAAAATGCAGTAGAGGTACCAAGTACCTTTTGGGGATGCTTTGCTCTAAAGTGACCCTGAAATTCAAAGACTCAATAAAAAAAGGACCCATCGAGGTCCTTTTTTTAGGATTCGAGGTATTTTTCGAGGGCCTGAAAAGCTTCGCCAAGAAAAATAAAATTCTCAACAGCCCCACCTTGATCGGGATGGAACTTAAAGGCGAGTTGTCGGTAGGTCTTTTTGAGTTCGCTTGGAGTGAAGCTAAAGTACAATCTTTCTGGAGCGCCCATTTCGATGAGCTTTTGAATATATATTCGATCGACAAGGTCGAGTGCTTCGGTTTGAACTCGAGTTTCTTCGATCGTCGAATTCCCATTGGTCTGATTTTTAGATGGTTGAGCCTGATTAGAACGAGTCGAGTCCGAGCCCATCTCTTGCTTTGAACTTCTTTGGGACTGTTTTTCTCCTTCGTTAGAGGAGCTCTGTTTTTTAATCGAATCAAACGCTTGAAAGGCATCTCGATATTGAGAGGTTTTGGTTTTATTGGGTGAAAACTCCCAGGACTTTAATCGTGAGGTCAAAAAGCTTTCGATTTGCTCTGCTTTTAAAGCCTGTCGATCAAGAACCGGTTCTTTCCAGTTAATGTCTTCTAGAATTTTCTCCGCAAGGATTCTTTCAAAGTCATTGAGCCGCATATGTTTTATATCGGTACAGGACCTTAAAAATTAAACGGGGCCGAAGAAGGTATCTCGCTAGGCAAATTACTCCTAGGACTTAGGAGGAGTCGAGACTATCTTTGTTAAGCCGTGGGAATTACTCTAAAAACAGATGGATGAAAAGGCCTTAAAACTTATAGAGAGTATTACCAAATCCGGCCTCTGGCAGGAAAAGTTATTTATGACAGCAATCGTTGTTGTCTTAGCTGCCTTATCACAATGGCTTGTTTCTCGCTTAATCAGTCGACATATCACTGATGTAAGACGACATTATTACGGTCAACAAGTTACTAAATACATCATATATACAATTGCCTTCATACTCATTGCTCGAACCTGGTTTGAGGGGATTACTTCCATTGCAACATTTCTCGGTCTGATCGGTGCCGGACTTGTCATTGCCATGAATGATGTCGTGAAAAACCTCATTGGATTTGCCTTTGTCATGTGGAGACGTCCCTTTGTCGTTGGTGATCGCATTCAAATTGGTGAAGTCGTTGGCGACGTGATTGATATTAGTATGTTTCAAACGCTAGTCATCGAGATTAAAGGCCCCCTTGTTTTTGCATACCAGACAAGTGGAAGAATCCTTCATTTACCCAATTCCAGCTTTCTGACCCAACCCCTCGCTAATTTCGACAAGGGTTTTCAGTATATTTGGATTGAGATTCCGGTGGCCGTTACTTTTGAGAGTAACTGGAAGTCTGCCAAAGACCTTTTTTCTGAAATCGCCCATAGGCACTCCATTGAAGTGTCCCAAAAAGTTCGCAGAGAATTTCAAGAAACCTCGAAACAGTTTCTCGTTCATTTCTCTAACTTAGAGGCTGGGGTGTTTACGACGGTGATTGATTTTGGTGTCAATCTGACTTTGCGGCTTCTCTGTCGGCCACGAACCATACGGGATGTTCAGCAAAGAGTTTGGGAAGACGTTTTATCGACTCTGGCGGAGCACGATGATATTGATCTGGCCTATCCAACGACACGACTCTATAACAATGTCGTCGAGGGTAAACCCCAAGCGAAAGCCGAATGGCCTTTCCAAAATGGCCAAGGTCCCAAGGTCTTTTAAATTCTGATAACAAATTTAGATTTGGCTAAATTAATCTTCATTTAGAGTTGGCGTATCTGCCGAGCCTCCAGAAGGGGTGACACTAATATCGAGCTGTTGAATCGGCCTTCGAGGATTGAGAGGATTAAAGAATTGATTTCGGCAATGATCAGCTTCTTCTGGAGTCAATGCAAACTCCTGTGGAACTCCGGTCGACTCGTCATGACCTGAAAGGTAAAAGTGAAATGAGCCTTTGTTTCTCAGATAGCTTTTGTAACCCAGCCGATTTCGATTTTCTGGATCATTGGGATTGAATCGCCAGATATGGGGCTGTTCGTTGTGCCAGCTTTCAGTGAGATATTCGATTCGTCCGGAGTCATTATAAACATAGTACATATTTCCGTTAGCTCCACCGACGGATAGTTCTGTGCCTTCTATGGCGGCGGGGCCAACACCTTCGACTCCCCTAAAGACGACTCGGTTTTCTTCGTCGACCATTCGAACCATTGGAAAGTTTAGAAAAGACTGACTGGCTCGCATCATTTCAGCCGCATAGTTGGGTGAAGTGGGGTCGAAGTCAGCAAAGGCGGGTATTTCTCGATCCAACTCCGGTCGATCATAGGGATTCAAAACATAAGGCCGAAAGGACGATCCAAACAGAAGTTCAAAAATTACGCTATCTGAAATCCCTGAGGCTTTTTTGAGTTCATTCTCGAAAGCACAGCGTGAATTTTCGCTATTGAGTTGGCCATAGCAGCGTCCGAGAATGAGAGCGCTTTCGCTATTTCTGAACGACTGCAGGTGAAATGCCATCACTGGGCCGGGGTTACCTATGGCCCATGCCTGTTGGAACCAATCAAGGGCAAGTTCTTGTCTTGCGGAATCACTCAAGCATTGGCCCATTGCTTCTCTGATTCTTGATTGGGCGGGAAAATCAGAACTGTTTTGACTGAAAAAGCCGTGGTGAATGGAGAGTAGCTCACGTCCTCTGGTGCGAACCTCATCGAAATTGAGGCCGGGCATGGTTCGACCTTCAACTTCCTGTCCAGTACACATCTGTATGAGATTTCTTTCACGAAACCCCAAATCGGAAATGTCACAAGCCAGCGCCTCTTGGGTGAGTCCGATCCAAACTACAAAGTTGATAAGGAAAAACAAATAGGACTTGAAATGCAATACAATCTCCCGCTTCTATTTCAATCGGCTCAAATTAAGAATTTCTTAAGACTTTTGCTGGGGAGAAAGGATCTATTGCTCCTGAGCTCGGGCTCGTATACTGTGGCGCCCATGAATCAGTCCCGGGGCCTCAATCTTTTTAATTGGACACTTCTTCTGCTCGTCTACTCGAGCCTCTTCGCTTTGGGTTTTTTCGATAATATGCGAGGACCGGTCTATCCACGAATTCTGCAAGAACTGGGATTGAATCAGAGCACGGGGGCGCTCTTTTTTAGCCTGCCTTCTCTCATGGTGCTTTTGATCTCGCTCTTTGGTGAAGCTCTCATTGCTCGTTTTAAAATCAAGGGACTCCATAAAATAGCCCTCGGGTTCATGGCACTGGGGAGTTTGCTGTTAGGTTTAAATTCCTACCCCTTAGCATTTTGGGCCTCAGTTATTTTCACAGGCCTTGGTTTTGGAGGGCTCGCCCTCACGCAAAATCTCCTGGTTGCCCAAGGCTTTACCGAGGTTCATCGACGCAAAGTCTTTTCGGGCCTCCATTCGATGTATGGCTTAGCTTCCTTTCTAGCTCCCATCATCTTGAAATTCTGGACTCTTGATTTAGGATTTTCCTGGCCGAGCCTCTTTTTGTTGATGAGTGTGGTCCCCATTGCCTTGATAATCATGAGCCACTTCTACCTCAAACTTGAAGAAAGGGAGTTTCACCCCTCTGAAGAGGGGGCAAAGCAGGGGAGGACTCTTTTATCGGTACTCGTGGGGATGGCCGTTGGAGCCTATGTCGGATCAGAGCTATTGATCTCTACAAGATTGGTCCTTTATCTGCAAAAAATCCTCGGATTTACTGAGGCTGCTAGTTACAACTATCTGTCGTTTTTCTTTGCTGGCCTGCTTTTGGGGCGACTCTTATTTACTCTCGTCCATTTTCGTTGGAGTGATTTTAGAATCTTGATGCTGTTACTGAGTGCCAGTTTCCTCTCTACCTTAGCCGGTCTCAGTCTTGATCCTTTGTTTTTATGCCTGTGCGGACTAACAATGTCTGGCGTTTTTCCCGTTTCAATGGAGTATCTCAGTCATAAATCGAGTAGTGTAGGGGCTAATTTTATTGCAAAAGCGATACTCGGTGTGGGGATTTCTCTTTCAATTATCCATTTTGGCTTCGGATTCATAGCAGATCGGTTCGGTTTGAAACAGGCTATGTCGCTAGGTCCTGCACTTTTACTGCTGAGTATCTTAAGCTATATTTTCCTTGAGAAGAAACTGAAGAAATAGCTCAAAGTTACTGTAGCAGGGCGTTTGCGAGAATTTTCCCAGGGGAATTTCGGTAGAAATTCTGACTTTCAAAAGGGGCGGATTCAATTTTTTTTAAAAAAAAATGAATTTAGTGCATTTTTTTTTTGGTTTAGAAAAAGATGTGTGGCTATGATCTATGTAAGGCATTGATATAAGTTTTTGCCTTTTTAGGAGGAATCATTCGATGGCAAAGAGAAAAGCTAAGAAAAAAGCTGCAAAGAAAAAAACAACTAAAAAGGCAGCAAAAAGAAAAGTAGCCAAGAAAAAGACAACAAAAAAGGCTGCGAAGAAGAAAACAACAAAAAAAGCTGCTAAAAAGAAAACAACTAAGAAGGCGGCTAAGAAAAAGGTAAGTAAGAAAAAGACTACCAAAAAGAAGGCAGCTAAGAAAAAGACTACGAAAAAAGCTGCTAAGAAAAAGACCACTAAGAAAAAAGCGGTAAAGAAGAAGAAGAGAAAAGCGAATCCAGCTCTCCTCGTGAAGCTTCAGCCCAATTCTGACCTCGCAGATATCGTTGGAGGAAAAGCTCTTCCTCGCGGTCAGGTTATGAAGAAAATGTGGGAGTACATCAAGAAAAACGGTCTTCAAGACAAGAAAGACGGACGTAAAATCAATACGGACGCTAAGTTGAAGAAGCTTTTCAAAAAGGGTCAAATCCACATGACTGAGATCGGTAAGGTCTTAAAGTCTCCATATTTGACTTAATTCATTGAAAAATATTCTATGAATTGATCGAAACCCTGCTCCCAGAGCGGGGTTTTTTTATATCTTAAGACTTGAAATGGCCTCGGACAGGGAATTTCAGGCTCCTTCCAGTTGCCCTCCAGTTCTTTTTCGGCTAGACCTAAGGCATCATTTATATAGAGGTAATTCGATGACAGTAAAAACTGCCAATGACATTCGTCTCATGACTGAAGCCTGCCAGCTAGCGGCTCGTACGCTAGATCATGTGGCCAAATACGTAAAAGCGGGTGTGACCACCAATGAACTGGATCAGATCGTGTACGACTACACAATGAGCCACGAGGCCACTCCAGCTCCTCTTAACTACAAGGGATATCCAAAGTCGATTTGTACGTCGGTCAACGATTGTATCTGTCACGGCTTACCGGACGATACTCCACTTAAAGATGGAGACATTATTAATGTGGATGTGACCACTATTAAGCACGGCTTTCACGGTGATACCTCCCGTACCTTTATCATTGGAGATGTCCCGAGCTCGACGGCGCATTTAGTAGACTCTGCTAAAAAGGCCATGGAGCGAGGAATTGAAGCAATCGAGCCCGGCGGAACGACCGGAGACATTGGCTTTGCCATCAACAAATTTGTCACCCGAAAAGGCTTTTACGTGGTCGAAGAGATTGGTGGCCACGGTATTGGGCGCAATTTTCACGAAGACCCATTTGTTCCTTCGTTTGGCAAAAAGGGGCGTGGTGATCGCTTGCTAACATGGGGCACAATAACCGTAGAACCCATGTTAAATGAAACTAGTGTTCCCATTCGCGAATTTGATATCCCCAAGTCTGAAATTAAGTACTATCTGACCGGTGATCAAAGCCTCTCTGCTCAGTTTGAGCACACCGTCTTGATTACTGATACAGGGTATGAAATTCTCACGCTGCCTTAATTCCGGTATCGACTTCGGGGCTTGATTCCCCTGTAGATCTCGGTTTAAATAGTTCAGAATAATTTAAACAATCCCATGTTGGAGTATATTAATGGAAATGTCAGGAACGACTATGAATGAAATGATTACTGTAAAAACAGCTCCTAAAACGACTGCTGGAGCTCCCGACTATCGCGTCTGTAAAGCAGCAATGGAAGATCCTGCTGAGTTTGAAAGACTGGCTCGTTGGGGACGAGAAGAAATCACTATCGCTGAAACTGAAATGCCGGGCCTTATGTCTCTTCGCGAAGAATACAAGGGTCGTGAGCCCCTCAAGGGCGCTAAAATCACTGGTTGTCTTCACATGACAATTCAGACGGCTGTTCTTATTGAAACTCTTAGAGACCTTGGTGCTGAAGTCAGATGGTCATCTTGTAACATCTTTTCGACTCAAGACCATGCTGCCGTAGCGATCGCCGCTGCTGGCTTCCCCGTTTTCGCTTGGAAAGGTGAGACGGAAGAAGAGTATAACTGGTGCGTTGAGCAAACAATTGAGGGTTGGGGCGATGAAGGCTTCAATTTGATTCTTGATGACGGTGGTGATCTTACCAATATGATGCATTTGCCTAAGTACGCAAAGCAAATGGAGAAGGTCATCGGTATCTCTGAAGAGACGACGACTGGTGTTCACAACCTCATTAAAATGCTCGAAAAGAATGAACTTAAGGTTCCTGCAATCAACGTCAATGATTCAGTAACGAAGTCTAAATTCGATAACCTCTACGGCTGTCGTGAATCTCTCGCCGATGGAATTAAGCGTGCCACTGATGTGATGATGGCTGGTAAAGTCGTTGTTGTCGCTGGTTACGGTGATGTTGGTAAGGGTTCTGCCCACTCAATGCGCGGTTTTGGTGCTCGAGTTCTCGTTACAGAAATCGATCCAATTTGTGCGCTTCAAGCCGCAATGGAAGGTTTCGAAGTTGTAACTATGGAACAGGCTGCTCCTGTTGCCGATATTTTTGTAACAGCGACCGGGTGTCTCGATATCCTTACCGATAAACACTTCAATGCCATGAAGCACGGTGCGATCGTTTGTAACATTGGTCACTTCGATATCGAAATCGACATGGCTTGGTTGAACAAAAACACAGAAATGCGTGAAGTGAAGCCTCAGGTTGATATTCACCGCTTTAAAGATGGTCGTGAGATTATCGTTCTTGCTAAAGGTCGTCTGGTAAACCTTGGTTGCGCTACGGGACACTCTTCGTTTGTAATGAGTACTTCGTTCACAAACCAAGTTCTTGCGCAAATCGACCTTTTCACTAACGGTAAAAAGTACCAAGATGTTGGCGTTTACGTTCTTCCTAAAGAACTCGACGAGAAAGTGGCTAAGCTTCACCTTGGTAAACTCGGTGTTAACCTGACTGAGCTTTCTAAGAAGCAATCAGATTACCTTGGTCTTCCAGCTGAGGGACCATTTAAGCCTGAGCATTATCGTTACTAATATTGATTCAAAAGATTCAATACGAAAAGCCAAGCAGAAATGCTTGGCTTTTTTTATGCCGTTCTTTCACTCAGAGAGCCACTTGAGTGCCCCATGCTAGACTTCGCTTTTAGTTCTCTTCAAACACCTTTTCGTAAACTAATTCGGCAATGAAGCTGTGAAGTTTCGGACTCGGGTGGTACCTCTTTTCGAAGAGATTGTCCTTTGAGGAGCAGAGGTGTTGAAGCCACTCTCTCGATGGGCCGATGAATTGAATATTCAGCGATTTAGAAAATTCTCTTATCTTTAAGCCATAGGGGTCGAGTTCACTTCCTCTAGATTTCTTTCGGCAATAGGAGCGTAAGGTGTGTTCTTCTGGATAATAAAGAACGACTGGGATTTGCCGGTGACTTTCAGTCACTTTTCTAAATCGATTCAATATCCCCATAGTTACTTTTAATCCGACTTCATTTTCGGGTTCCAATGTTAAGTTGTTTCCTAAGGGAGTTCCATTGAGTAAATGAAAAACGGCTCGAAAAAAAGTTTTTGCGTAGGGAAATTGGTTGAGCGAGCCCCACTTTCGAGTCCTTTCATTATAACATCCGTCTTGATTGAGGATAGGGGCAAGGCTCTTCCAGTGGCTTAATTGATCGAGATCTTCACGGGATCGAATTGGATTGGGAATTAATTTTACGCCGTCTTCGTGAGGTAGGAACCGAGGTTTGGTCATAAACATGCCGGAGCTAAAGGAACAAGCCCTTCGATAATTATTTAGAATTCTTTTAAGGTGGTCACTGATAATGCCAAGAACGATAAAGGAGTGGGAGGGCAGGTCACTGGCTTTTTCTTCGTAGTAGAGAAGAGCTTGATCAAACCCCCAGGAGTTTACGCCAAAGTTTTGAACCCAAGAAGAAGTTCTCTCAGACAATAGGTAGGTCCAAGTCTCGTGGGCTTCTACTTCGTCGCCATAAGTAAACGAATCTCCGAAGGCAGCCATTTTAATAGGACCTTTAAAAATGTGACGTCCTTTACTTTTATCGACTTCAGATCCCATAAAGCCATATTTTTGGTGGTAAGCTTTGCTCGATCTATTAACGGGACGCAAATAGTGCTTTTTGCTATGGAAGTTATCTGGAAAGCGAACTGTTAGAAAGTAACCCGCTATTTCAGCAGAGATCCAAAGACTGAAAATAAACAGGCCTAGGTTTAGCAGAGATGTTTTTTTCACGATTCCAAAGGCCTCACTACGTTCTGTTAATAGGAGTTAGGGTTTAAGAATTTTTTCTTGGTAGAATTTCAACTCGGCAATGGATTCACGGATATCGTCCAGGGCGCGATGGGCTTCTTTTTTCGGGTAATCATAACCATACTTGCCATGCATAAGAATTTTCCAACTGGTCACATCGAGAAGACGATAGTGGAGTTTGGATGCGAGCTCTTTAAAATAGGTGCGAATAAAAAGTCTGTCGTGAGCAATAGAATTTCCGGCCAAGACAGGTGCTTCAGTAAAATTCTTATCGACAAAGGCGCAGAGCTCTTTTTCGACAACTGCTGGATCTTTGCCATTGGGGATTTCCGCAAGAAGGCCGCTTTTGCCGTGGTGTTCGACATTCCACTCATCCATATTGTCGATAAAAGATTGGTCCTGTTTAACAATGGCGTGGTAGGTATCCAGTTCATTGAATTCCATATCTGTGGCAATTGCGGCGGCCTCTATGATGCGTTCTTTTTGCACATCGAGTCCCGACATTTCTAAATCAATCCATAATAGACGTTCCAAGGCCATTCCTTTCAATCTCCCAAAAAGACCACTAAGACTCCTTGATTGCGTGAACCATTGGCAAGCTGTTCGTACTCCCAAGGGTAGCCACCCAATTTAAGGTAGTTAATGACCTCCGATTTTACCTTGCCGGTTCCTTTTCCGGGCATGATGCGTACACGACGTTTTGTGTGGTGCTTCATGATAAAGCGATCAACAGCATCGACGACGTCTATAAATTTATAACCATGGAGATCTAAAGTGGGCTCTTTCTTCATACCATCATCAATATACACGATTTGAGTGCAAAATGCGCCAATGCTTTCAATAGCTTAGCGCATCAAGTAGTGTAAAAAGTCGTTAATTCATGTTTATTTTTATGGCTTTAAATAAAGGAGCTTCGTCTTGTTAGCTATTGATTTGCAATCCAAGAAAGCCTTGATCCTAGGGGCCTCCCAAGGAATTGGTGAGGCCATCTCCGCGAGCCTGGCTCAGGCCGGTGCCCAATGCACTCTCACTTCTAGAAGTGAAGATAAACTCAAAAAGATCGTGGAGAATCTCGAAGGAGAATCCCATTCGTTTTTTGCCGCTGATCACAATGACCACCAAAGTCTGATGAGTCACATTGATGGTAAAGAGTTTGATATCGTTGTGTTCAATTCGGGGGGACCTAATGCGGGCCCAATATCTCAAGCCCAGCCCGAAGAATTTACCAGTGCAATTAATCAGCACCTCGGGCTCACCAGTGAAATCGTGCGCGCTACCATGGGGCCTATGAAAGAAAAATCCTATGGACGCTTTATTTCAATAACGTCAACGTCCGTAAAAGTTCCGATTCCTCACTTGGGAGTTTCCAATACAGTTCGTGCGGCGATGGCGAGCTACTTGAAAACTCTTTCTTTAGAACTCGCGCCGTTCGGGATTACGGTAAACAACCTGATGCCGGGCTTTACCAACACACCGAGACTCTCTTCTCTGATGGAAGGGGCCGCTCAAAAAGCCAATACTTCTAAAGAAGAAATTGAGAAAAAGTGGCTATCGACTGTTCCCGCGGGACGATTTGGTGAGCCGGGTGAAATTGCAGGACTCGCGGCATTTATTGCCTCTCCCATGGGGGCTTACATAACTGGACAAAATATCGCCGTTGATGGTGGAAGGTTGGGTTGTTTATGAAATTTGATATTTTCTTTTCAATATGTCAGACAGAAGTTGATGGCTACCTTCCCTCGGAAAGGGTCATGTGGGAAAACTTTTTTGATCAGGTCCATTTGGCCGATCAATTAAAATTCGGAACGGCTTGGGTGGCCGAAACTCACCTCTCTTGTCAGGTCCAAAAACAAAACCCTGCAGCTGTGATTCCTCATTTTAAAGGTGAGATTGGTCTCAATACCGACATTTTGCAGCTCGCCCACAAAATATTTGCGCAGACAAAAAACCTTAACGTTGGTTCAGCGATTATGAATATTCAGTGCAATGGAGGGCCTATCGCCCACGCTGAGAGAATTAAAACATTTCTCTCTTTGCACGATATGACTCCTGGAGAAAATCGAATCCTTGATATTGGTTTTGCATCGGGGAGATTTCCTTTTTCGAACATTCCCTACGGAGTTCACCCGAGAACTGCCACAGAAAAAGAGGCTTGGCCCGCTCTTAAAGGTAAAGTCTTTATGGAGGCCACTGAAATCTTTCTTCGCTTTTTAAAGGGAGAAATTTTTAGTTCAGAACAAGTAACAAAGAAAGTTCTTACGCGAGAAGATTTCCGTTCGGATGAAGACTGGGATAACGTGAGAAGAGCCTACGCTGCTGAGTCGGGTGAGAACATTAATAGCATTAAAGAAATTGGCTTTGCTCCTTTTTGGAATTTTCCTAAAGTCGGAGTTATACCATTTGAAACTTCTCTTGAGCACTTGCGACTCACCATCGGAGCCCACTGGGCAGGTGTTCAGCACTTTGCGAATACAATTTTGCCCGTTGGAGTATTCAATCTATCGATCACTCCCAACGATCAAATTGAACAGACCCATGAGCGTATGAAAAAGCACTTCCACGCCGACGGTGGTGAGTGGAGCAGAGACCGTATGCCACGCACGGTATTGGTCTTCATCAATAACGAAGCACAACTCTCGCGCGAAGAAAAACGTGAAAAAGCACGAAAAGCTGCGGTATCGGCCACAGAAAATTACTGGAAGGCGATTCAAGGAACATTGGATCCAGCGAAAATCACAAATGCCGTGGATAATGCTTTGGTGGGAAGTCCCGAAGATATCGTGGAACAAATGAAAGAGCGCTTTAATCCGGGTGATCGATTGATGTTATGGTTTGATTTTAATAACCACAATAACGAAAACGTGAAGCAAATGATGAAAGACTTTATGGAGTTTGTTGCTCCTGAGTTTTCTTAGAGGGTGGACGAAAGTTTATGGAGCGTTTTTCGAACTATATAAACGGCGAATTTGTGGCCCCTGTAAGTGGTCGGTATTTTGAGAACTACAATCCCTCGACTGGCAAAGTGGACTCAATGATACCGGATTCCGATATTAAAGATGTGGCTCGGGCCGTGAGTTCGGCTAAAGAAGCCTTCACTACGTGGTCGCAAACATCGGTTGAAGATCGGGCCAAAATTTTATTTAAGATTTCTGAACTGATCGGTAAGAATAAAACTGAATTGGCCGAAGCTGAAAGTCGTGACCAGGGGAAGCCGGTTCACTTGGCAGCTTCGGTTGATATTCCGCGGTCTTCACTTAATTTCCGTTATTTTGCCGGACATATGCTCCATCGAAAAGAAGAGGCCTCCCATCACTCGGCTGGGGCCATTAGTTTTACCTCGCGAAAACCTGTGGGTGTCACAGGGCTGATATCTCCTTGGAACCTTCCACTCTACTTATTGACGTGGAAAATTGCTCCAGCATTGGCGGCGGGTAATGTGGCCGTTTGTAAGCCCTCTGAATTTACATCGAGAACAGCGGTCATGCTCGGCTCTATTATGAATGAGGCCGGACTTCCAAAAGGCGTTTGTAATATCGTTCTCGGACGGGGAGCGACGGCCGGGCAGGCTTTGACCTCACACCCCGATGTGCCTTTGATTTCATTTACGGGGGGGACTGAGACTGGAAAGAAAATTTCGACAACGGCCGCTCCGCAATTTAAGAAGCTCAGTCTCGAATTGGGCGGAAAAAATCCAACCATTATATTTGATGATGTGAATGTTAAAAAAATAGTTCCGATGATCGTTCGCTCGGCCTTCTTAAATCAGGGAGAAATTTGTCTCTGTGGCTCTCGGATCTATGTTCAAGAAGGAATTTTTGAAGAGTTTAAAAAAGAATTCGTCGAAGCCGTTAAGAATTTGCGAGTGGGAGACCCTAAGCAAGCTACGACCTTCATGGGCCCCTTGGTTTCTAAATCCCATATGGATAAGGTGGAAAGCTATGTCGAGGGGGCGCGAGCCGACGGCGCTGAAATTCTAGCAGGAGGGACTCGTCCCCAGGTTTCACAAGAACTTCTCGGTGGTTATTTTTATAGTCCCACCATTGTGGCGGGCGTAAAAGAATCCTCTGCCATTCAAAAAGAAGAAGTCTTTGGCCCGGTGGCCACCCTTCAAAGTTTTAAAGAAGAAGAGGAAGTTCTTAAGTGTGCTAATGAGACCATTTACGGTCTTTCGGCTTCGATCTGGACTGAAAGTCAGTCGCGGGCTCTTCGCGTCAGTCGGGCACTCGATGTGGGAACTGTCTGGGTGAATACTTGGATGCTTAGAGATTTAAAAATGCCTTTTGGTGGAGTAAAAGCTTCGGGCCTTGGCCGCGAGGGAGCGGATCACTCCATTGATTTTTTTACTGAAGTAAAAACAGTTTGTTTGAAGGAGTAAGGATATGGGGAATGGTCAAATAATTGCTGGTTGTCTAGCACCTCATCCCCCCCATCTTGTGTACGGGGAGAATCCACCACAGAATGAACCCAAATCGGAATGTGGCTGGGAAACCTTGAGATGGGGTTATGAAGACTTAAGAGAGCGCATCCCTAAGGATGAGTACGATGTTATCATTGTTCACTCACCCCACTGGCGCACCTATATTGGAACCCATATACTGGCGATTCCAGAAGCAAAGTCCATTTCGGTGGACCCGATCTTTCCTAATCTCTTTCGCTTTCACTACGATTTAAAAGTCGATGTGGATCTCGCAAAATCGATCTATTCAGAGGCAGTCGGTAAGAAGCTTGAAATGAAACTCATGGAGAATCCTAAGTTTCGTGTGGACTATGGCACCATCGTTTCGTGCCACCTTGCCAACCCCGATTGGGATAAGCCCATCGTTTCTATATCGAGTAATGCGGCGGCCAAATATTTCAATGTGGAGTACATGCAAGAATTGCAAACTCAATTGGGCGATGCCACTCGAGTGGCCGTCGAAAAAAGTGGAAAAAGGGCGTTGTTACTCGCGAGCAACTCGCTATCACATCGACACTTCACTGTAGAGCCACCGATTCCAGAAGATATGAGTAAGGAACATATTTATCACCACGGGCAGTACCTTTGGGATATGCGAATGATCGAAATGATGAAAAAGGGACAAACTCGAGAGATGATTGATTTACTGCCAGACTTTACCCAACAGGCCACAGCCGAAACTGACGGAGGAAGTCTTACTTGGTTGATGAGTGCCCTGCAGTACCCAAAATATCCAGCAAAAATTCACGCCTATGGAACAGTGATTGGAACAGGTAACACCGTAGCCAGTTGGAAACCTGAAGTTGGAGGTCCCGCATGAGTCCAGAAGTAATAAAAGCCTGTGTCGTTCCCGGACAGCCTCAACCCTTAATGGTCCCGGAGCAAAATGAAGGTTGGATGAAATTGCGTCGAGCCTACGAGGAGATGGCAAAAGAAATCAAAGAAGCGAACCCCGATGTTCTAATTATTTATTCAACGAAGTGGTTGAGTGTCATCGGCCATCAAATCCAAGCGCGAAAAAACCCCGTGTGGACCCATGTGGATGACGAATGGCATGAGTACGGTGAAATTGAATACAGTTTTAATATCGATAGTGAACTGGCGCACCAAGTGAACGATGCGTGCCACGACAGAGGCCTTCATACGCGAACTGTAGATTACCACGGTTTTCCGATTGATACCGGTTCGATTGTCGCCTTGAAACTTCTCAATCCCGACAACAAAATTCCAGCAATTATTCTTTCGAGTAATATGTATGCGGATCGAACTGAAACTGTGGTCTTAGCGAAATCGATTATCGATGCTCTAAAAAAATCGGGTAAAAAAGCAGTAGCGATTGCATCGACGGCTTTGAGTAATCGCTATCATGATCAAATGATTGACCCTAAAGAAGATCGCATTCACTCCCTTAAAGATCATGAATGGAATTTAAAAATGCTCGAGTTTTTCGAGCAAGGTCGACTCGAGGATGTGTCGCAACTTTCTAGGCAAATCCAACAGGAGGCGAGAGTCCACAAAGTCACCAACTTTAAACCTTTTTGGTGGCTGTCGACAATGATGGGACAAACGAATTACCTTGAAGGAAAGATTTTTGAGTATCAGCCGCTCTACGGTATGGGGGGAGCTCTGGTGAGTTTGACTCCTTCGGATCGATCTTTTGGTGATTTGGAATATGATGAAGCCGATCCCGAAAATTTCCAAGGGGACCGAAACGTCCTAAAAAGCGAGGGAACTGATAACGAGAGTGAAGACACTGGGGGTAAAGAATGAAGAGCCAGTGTTATCCCAGCAGTCCCTTCGGTGAAAAGATTGACGGCATCCCCACAGGCCGAGATGTAGAGTGGCAACCCTTAGTCGATTACCGCAGAAATGGAGTCAGTGAAAATACCATTCACGGGGCGGTGGCTTGGTACCACGGCGATGAGCACTTTCACTCGTTTGGTGGGAATGTTCTTTGTTACGGTCGCTCAATGATGAAGCCATTTGTTTTAAAAGTATTCACTGATGTTTTAGAACCCGTTACCGACTGGAAGCAAAGGGCCATTAGTATCGCTTCACATAACGGCACAGCGGAACATGTGGCTGCGGCCCAAAGTTTACTCAATGAAGAAGAGTGGGGGCTGATGCAAACGCCCTTGGATGTTCCCTTAGTACAATTTGGCCGGCAAGTGCGTCGGGCCAGGCGCTGGTATAATAATTCGTCGGGCCAGCACGCGGCGGTTCTTTTGGGCTGTCGTCTTAAAAACTGGTCGCGAGTCGGTTATACTCTTCCCTCTCACCCTGTGTTTACCGAATACTTAAAAATTGTTCGTCGGTACTTAGGTGAGTCTTGGGAACCAAAGAGAATTGCTCGCGATGGCGATGGGTTCCCAACTCTCGCTATGACGGTTAACGAACTCGCTAAAGTTTATGCTGGCCTTGTTCAATCCAAGAACGAAGACTGGATCTGGGAGAGCATGGTGAGAGAACCCGATTTAGTGGGTGGTTTCAATCGTCTCGATACTACGATTATCAAGTCCTCAAATGGAAAAGTGATTGCCAAAGAAGGGGCCGATGGACTTTTAGGGATGGCTATTGAACACCCTGAGTTTCCGAAGGGTCTCGGCGTAGTCGTTAAAATTGCCCATGGTTGGAACCCTCAAGCCACTTGGTATGTGGCTCGAGGAATATTGGGCTGTCTCGGTATTGAGCTACGCAACCCCTATCCTCTTAAGCGGCAAAAGGCCTTTTTGGTTCCTGGAATTGTGCCAGAGTCTTTTCATTCAAGGCTTGAGGCGATACCTACTTGGGATGATTGGGATCCCGATAATGATCGATGGTATTGGGAGCCTTCAGAACATGAATTTTGGTCAGACATGAGTCAAAGGGGTCCCCAGTGAGTAATGATAAGCCACGAGGATCAGTGACCTCTAAAGACTTCGAGACCTTCCAGGTAAAAACGGGAGATAAAAAGGGGCATGTCGCTAGTTCAAAGGCTCCACCGCCAGTTGGTCCCTATCCCCACGCAAGAAAGTTTGGAGATTTACTATTTCTTTCGGGAGTGGGACCTCGCAAAGCTGGAAGCAAAGAGATCCCTGGGGTCGAATTTGATGAGCAGGGGGAATTGGTCGCTGAAGATGTGGTCGCTCAAACTCACTCGGTCGTTGAAAACATTAAAGCAATACTTGAAGACTCTGGGTCAAGCCTTGAACAAGTTCTTGATGTTCAGGTCTTTCTCACCAATATGAAGCGCGATTTTAAAGCTTTCAATGGTGTCTACAAAGAGTATTTCGAGAGTGTCGGGGCGACGAGAACGACCATCGAGGTCTCATCTTTGCCTACGCCGATATGTGTTGAACTGAAAGTCATTGCAACTACGGCGGATCTTGCAAAAATGGAATTCTAAAAACGGGGACAGCTATGAAATCATTTTTTGTGACTCTATTTACTCTTTTGGCATTTTGCGGAAGCCTATTTGCGCAAACAGAACCCACCGAGGGTAAAAATCCTCTTCCTTCACCTGCCTCTGGGGCAATCAAAGTTAAAAAGGAGACCATGCCTGTTCCTGTCTCTGAAGGGTTTGAAGAATCTGACTTGGATGACCCTGAGGTCGAAAAGGAAGCCTCTTCTGATGTGCCTGAAGTTGATCCCAATCAGTTAGAATTGCAGCCTCGTGATTTAGTGACCAACAGAGATCTTTTGATAGGAGCGATCGCTGGAAGTTTTCTCGGCTACGGTGTGGGACACGCCATTCAAAAACGATTTTATGATGGTTATGGTTATGCCTACACAATCTCACAAGGAATAGGCTACGTCCTAATTACTGCTGGTTCTGGGAGTTGCCGAATAGGTGATGGTGGTTGTGAGGACTCAAAAGAAGGGCTTGTTACCGCCGGAGCGGTATTATATCTCGGTTCTAAACTCGCAGAGATTTTTGACGTCTGGATCTACTACGCTAACAATAAAGACGCAGTTGCCCAGTCGAAAAAAGAAGACGTTTCCCAGTACAAACCTGAGAGCACCTACCGACTCGGTTTTGTTCCTGAAGTGGGTGGTGGCGCTATGTCTTTTCGCTTTGAATTTTAAAGAACAAATAATCTTCATTTCTTAATAATTGTTAAGGGACTCGTTTTGGGAGGATGCAATATCATCCGTTCCAGAAAATAATTGGGCTTTGCCAATTAAGGTATTATGTACTTATTATGTTAATAAATTATTAAGGGTGAGTAAGATTTGAAAAAGAATGTGCTGGGTTCTTTAAAGGGAAAGTCCATACTCCTTATCGAAGATGAAGAGATGATTCGCAATTTATTCCTCGATGAACTCGAGGATTATGGTGCCACGGTTTACCCCTGTTCCTATGCTAAAGAGGGAATCGAGTTAATCGGAAAAACCACTTTCGATGCGGTGATCACGGATATTCGAATGCCGGGCATTAGTGGGCTGGAGTTTCTCGAAGTCCTCAAGGAAAACGAGAGAAATGTGGGAATTCCAGTTATCGTAATGACTGGAAGTATAAACCTGACGGCCAAAGAGTTATACGAGATTGGTGCGACGAAAGTGTTTTTTAAACCGATCCAATTACCGGAGTTTATGGAATATCTGATCGATGTTGTGGCCAAATAAAATCGATGCCCATAGCCATCTTTCGTTTCTACAAAGCGAACAAATAGATAAGCTTCTCGATAATTCGGAGACTTTGTTTATTCAAGGCGGTTATGACCTTGAAGACTTTAAAGCTCAGTTAACAATAAAAAATCAATACCCCGATCAGATTCAAATTTCTGGAGGTTTACATCCCTGGATTTTTAAAGAAAAGTCGGCCGAGCAAATTGAGCATGAGTGGGTTGAGCTAAAGAGTCTAATTTCTCAAAATAGGTGTTTTATCGGTGAGACGGGATTTGATAAATCCGTTCCAGCCTCTAAAGACGTGCAATACAGTTATTTTTGTGAACACCTTGAACTTGCAAAAAATCTAGATCGGCCCCTTGTATGTCACATTAATGGCCACCACGACCTAGCACTGAAAGCCTTAAAGGATTTAGCTGGCCCCTGGCGAGGAATTATTCACGGGTTTAGTGGAAGCCTCGAATTGGCTAAAGGCTATATTAAGATGGGCTTTTTTATTTCTGTGGGGCCGGGAGTCTTAAAGCCAAACTACAAAAATCTAGTAAAAAGCCTCCAAGACATCGAAGTTGAGAACATAGTCATTGAGAGCGATCAACCCACCGAGCCGGGGAGCCCCTATTTATCGGGGATGTTGGATCAAGTTTCCGGGAAAATAGCCGAGATTAAAGGGATTTCTTCAGAGGAAGTTTTACAAAATTCAAACAAAAATCTAGAGAGACTACTCCTGTAAGTTCGATATGTGATAATGGTTTTTTATGGATAAGAATCATATTTTTCGATTTTCGGGTATCGATCGTCTCTACGGTAAAGGAGCCCTGCAAAAGCTCATCGATAAGAGGGTCATGGTGCTTGGGCTTGGTGGAGTCGGCTCTTGGGTTGTGGAATCACTAACCCGGTCTGGAGTTGGCTCCCTTATTCTAGTGGACCTCGATGACATTTGTATGTCCAATAGTAACCGTCAATTACATACTCTTAGCGAAAGCATTGGTCACTTAAAGGCAGAAGCTCTCGCAAGTCGAATGAAATCTATTTCGCCTGGGATTGAAGTCGAAATTATCCCTGAGTTTTATAGTGCGAAAACATCAGATGAGATTCTTAGTGCCAATCCGGACCTTATTGTCGATGCCATCGACCGTGCAGATATCAAAGCCCATTTAGTAGCTACTGCCAAAGAACGAAGAATTCCAATCATTGTTTCGGGAGCGAGTGGAGGAAAGAGAGACCTTTTTGCCATCAAAAGGGGAGATCTCGCAAAGACTCGTGACGATCGTTTGCTGTCTACTCTGCGCAAAACTCTGCGGCAAAAATATGGCTTCCCGAGGGGAGATCAAATATTTGATGTGACTTGTGTTTACTCTGAAGAGCTTCCTATGTATCCGGGTGAAGACGGCGAAATGTGTGCTACACCCACTGGTGAGCAGTCGAGTCGTCTTGATTGTGCTTCTGGATTGGGAGCCGCCAGTTTTTTAACTGGCAGCTTCGGATTCGGTTTGGCTCAAATCGCAATAGAAAAATTGCTTGAAAAAAAACCTTAGATCAAAGATGCGAGAACACGATGAGTTATTAAGCTGCAGAAGGAGCGGCTTGCTTTGCTGAATCGCCTTCGGTTGCATGTTTGTTGAGTTCGGACTGAACAAGTGCAGGCATGACAAATCCAACGAACATGTAAACTACAAACCACATGATGGCGTTATTGTCCTTTTTTACGTGAGCGAAGCCTTCGCAGTATTTGTAAGCCCAATAGATGTTTACAAATGGAACTAAAAGTAACCAGCTCGTGGGAATTTTCGCGCCCAAATGATTCATTTCTCTTTTAGTTTTTACCGTCCAATAAATGGCGTAAAGACCAAAGCTAAAAATCGAAAAAACGTATACTAATGCAATATTTCTGTGTTTTACCATTCTGCCCCCCATTATTTGCAGTTATAGTGTCAATCGGTTGTTTAATATAGAGAGTT
The DNA here is from genome assembly GCA_030427805.1 of Bdellovibrionia bacterium. Classification (GTDB taxonomy): domain Bacteria; phylum Bdellovibrionota; class Bdellovibrionia; order Bdellovibrionales; family JAGQZY01; genus JAUHWN01. The sequence continues at coordinate 397,715 of JAUICP010000004.1, read as the reverse complement.
AAAGAAAAGCCGGAATCTGTTTCAAATAGATGAGTTAAAGGAAACATAATTATTGAAAAATGATCATTCGTGAGATAGGCCTTATTTATGGCTTTAAAATCTCCTCCACAGAAAGACACGAGTTACTTGTTTACCGATGGTGCTTGTTCGGGAAACCCGGGACCTGGTGGTTACGGTTCAGTTCTCTACTTGAGTGATAGTGATGTTCTTGAACTTGGCGGGAGTGAAGCGAGTACAACTAATAACCGAATGGAAATGAAGGCCATCCTTGAGGGGCTCAAAAAGCTCGATGGAAGGGCGAAAAACCTTTGGATCTTGACGGATTCTAGCTATGTCATACAGGGTATGACCCAGTGGATTCACGGCTGGAAGAGAAAAAACTGGCAAACCTCACAAGGCGGTGACGTGCAAAACCGCGATTTGTGGGAGAGCTTAGATCGAGCCTATCAAAATATTTCTAAGACCTACTCGGTCGAGTTCAAATACCTTCCGGGCCACTCAGGAATTCCTGGTAATGAGCGATGTGATGCAATCGCAGTTGATTTCTCAAAAGGTAGTCGTCCTTTCTTATTTTCGGGTCCCTTTGTTGATTACTCAGTAGATATTTTCGATTTACCCAGTGACTTGAGTTTACGAAGTAATCCCAACAAAAAAAAGAAATCCAGCTCAAAGAAGGCTTACTCCTATTTAAGCTATGTAAATGGTGTTTTGAGGCGACACGCTACTTGGCCCGAGTGTGAGGCCGTAGTAAAGGGTCGGTCGGGCGTAAAGTTTAAAAAATCAGTCTCAAAAGAGGACGAACTTGAGATTATCAAAAGTTGGGGCCTTAAACCGAGTCAACTTAAATAGACTTTAGGCTCAGTCCTTCGGTTAAGAATTCCGATAAGTGGCCATGACTTCTTTGAAATGGCCTCTGAGAACAAAAATACTAATGATGATTTCAGCCATTCTCATCTTGGGATTGGGGACTTTCTTAGTTCTAATGCTGGGCTTTTTTAAAAAAGACAAATTGGCTTACCTCTACGACAGTGGGCTGCAAAATTCGCGAAGCTTATCTGAAACCTTTAATACCTACATCAAACAAAGCTATCGAGATTTATCAATTATCTTAGGACAACTCGATACAAGGACTCAGAGTTTTAATGCCGAGGCGATTTCACGGTGGCAGTGGCAATCAGATGTTGTCTACATGGGGGTTTATAAGAAAACACCGGGTGGGGAAATTGAATTTATTGCGGAACTGAGTAAGCCTCAACAGGATCGATTGGAACATTGGAATTCGGGGGACCGAGCTGAAGCCTTTCTAGAAACCGGGGATCGCTCGGCGAGTCTGTTTCCGATCGATGACCATGGATTTGCCCGTGGAATTTACAAATTCCAAGGAACGGAATCCTACATTGCTCTCGTTAGCCTAGATATGAGAAAGCTCCTTAAGTTAATTAGTAATGATCGTGGTGACATATCACTACTGCTCAATCATCGAGGAAAGCTCTTGCTTTCAAATAACAATCAATATGCCCAGTCACCAGAGTTTCTTAAATCACTTGCAAGTGTTGAAAGTTTTAATGGATCTAAACTCCTATCGGCTGATGATGGTAGAGAGTATCTAGCATCCTTTAATCAACTCAATCACTTTGGTATTCAGTCTGTAATAGCATCTCCTTATGGACTCGCTATGTTGCCCATCTACATCGCCGTAGAGAAAATTGTATATCTCTTTTTTGCTCTTTTAGCTGGTTTATTCGCCTTTGGCCTCTTTTTCTCGAATCAAATTACAGCGCCACTCAATAGTTTTAAAAAGGCGACAGACCAAATTTCTGAAGGTGACTTCGAAGTTGATTTAAAGGTTAAGACTCAAGACGAAATGGGCTTGCTAGCAAAGAGCTTTAATAAAATGAGTCAGGAAATATCTCGATTAATGTTAGAAAGCCTCAAGAAGGGTCGCCTCGAGTCTGAACTTGAAACGGCTCGAACGGTTCAAGACACCTTGTTTCCGAACCCTAGTTACTGGAGCAAGGAGCTTTCAGTAGAAGGCTACTGCCAACCAGCCTCTGAGTGTGGAGGTGATTGGTGGTACCATCATGAATACGATGATTGTGTTCTGATTTTTGTAGGAGATGCTACTGGGCATGGAGCTCCGGCCGCACTTTTAACAGCAGCCGCTCGCTCGGCCTTTTCGGTGGTGCAAAGACAAGGGTTAAAAGAACCCAAAGAAGTATTGAAAACTATGAATGAAGCCCTTCACGATACAGCCCGTGGAAAAGTCAATATGACGGCGTTTGTTGTAAAAATTGATAAAGAAGGTGGTGGGTTGAGTTATTCGATTGCCAGTCACAATAGACCTTTTATCGTGCCTCGTGAATTCGACGAAAAGACTCGGCCTCGAAGTTTAAAGACGCTTGCCGAAAACAATCACCCAAGACTCGGTGAAAGAGTTGATGTGGAATACGAACAAACAGACATGGTACTAGAGCCTCATCAGCATCTAGTTGTATATTCAGATGGATTGACAGAGTTGAAGAATCCAGAGAATAAAGACTGGGGAGAGCGTAAATTTATCAGGTCGGTCCTCGGGGCTTTGGCAAAACAAGCAGATCTCAATCAGGCAATGAAGCAAGTGCAACTGGATGTCGATCAATACCGACAGGGCTGTGAGTACGAGGATGATTTTACTTTAGTATTTATTAAGCGTACGGCCTAGGTTCTTCTTGAATTTTAACTTCCTCAACAAGACGAGTAGAGTTGAGTCTTCGGACCACCGCTTCCCACTGAATGTATTGAGAGTCTGAAAGAATAAAATAGACGTTGGTGTATTTCGATTCGAGTTCTTGAAAGAACTTGGTAATTTCCTGAAGTCCGATATTTTGCAAGTTTCCGATGAGGGGAATCAAATCGGCCCGACCAAATATTTTCGTGCAAATCACTCTGGATAGGGGAACTCTCTTTTTAATGAGACTTGCTAATGAAAGGTGACTTTCTTGGCCGAAATCGAGATCAGTGACCAGAAGGGTATCCTCTCTGTTTAAATCCAGGTCCGTGAGCGAAGCCTCCAGGCTTTGAAGGCTTGAAAGTGATACACCATTTTCAGGTTTTTTAAGACTCACAATTTGTGCCCAAGAATTTTCAATTTCGATTTCATCGGTTGGGCTAAACTCAATATCTTCAATATACTCTAGTAAGTCTTCTTCGCTGCTGATTTTATGGGACTTATCGGCGATGAGAGTCTTTGCCATCGAATTCCAGTTGATTTCTTCGCTTGAAATTTCGAGGGGCTCTTCTGGAGAGCTGATCGTCAAGGCCGTACTGTTGGTTTGATTCGTACTTTCAAGCTCGATAAGTAGCTCTCTAAAAGTAAGTGCAGTTATGACAAGGCAGACAAAGCTCAGAACCAAGCTGACTTGGATGCTCGCAAAACTAAGAAAAATGCTGATGGCGGCAATGCCTAGCAAAAAATTCTTCATAAGTTTTTTTCGGTTCTTTTTTGAAACGAATGGAGTCTAGTAATTTAGTTAACTATCTCGATTTGTTTAGAATTTTTCATGGCCTTTTTTAATTCATCAGAATTAAATTTGCGGACTTCAAAGCTTCCGGATTTCTGTCCTGAAAAGTCGATATAGGTCCAGGTAAAAACTCCGTTGAGTTCCTTATTAGCCTTGAGACTAATAAAAGGTTCTTCCCCATTCTTAAATCCAGCGGTTTTTATGAGTTTCTCATTATAAAAGAGCTTTATCTTACACTCACCCTTACAGGTTTTTCGAGGATAAACCAAAAGTTCAATTCCCTTTTTATGAAAGAGAACGATTTGATTTGGAGGATATGGAACAGGAATATTTCTTCGTTTAAGGTCCTTGGGGATGTCCTTCATTTCAGAAACACCACCGGGAAGCCGCGCCTGACTTTGATCGGGTTCCAGTTCTCCTGACTTTTCTGAACTCGCTAGATCAGCGGTCGAAGTTCCTTTACCTTCTTCGTCGATGCCGTAAGCCGCCTCACTGAGGTCATGAGTTAGACCATTATGACTGATTTTTCCACCACTTGCGCCGCCCTCTAAAAACGACAAACCATCTTTTGTGGACACCTTAATCTGGGTTTGCTCTTCTCCTAAAACGTCGAGACGTTCTTTCTGGGTTTTGATTTTTATTTGATCCTTAGGATCAACGTCTAACTCCATCTTTCCATCTCTGAGATCGATTACTGTCTTTCCATTTTCGCTTCTGAAAATGACTAGGCTTTTATCTAAAATCTTCACTGATGATCGTTCTGATAAATTAACCGTTACAAACGAAGCTTCACCAGAAAAAATGTAATCGAGATTGAAAACCCCATCATCTTGATTTATTCCGAAATAAGAGGGAGTTCCGAAAGATCGTCTAAGGACGTTGTTCGACTTCTCTGAGATCCAGCCCAGTTCTTGGCCCTGGGGTGGTTTGAACAAATACTTCTTTACGATCGAGAATTGGTCCTGAAGTGCTAAGTAGAAAAACACCACGGAGAAAATGATTAGACTGATGGGAACAATTCTTTTTAAGATCACTCCCCATTTTAAAGAAGAAAACCTAGACCGAGAAACAAATTTCAAATACTTAGACCTCAGTCGCCTTCATTCAAAAACTCACAATACCGATTAAAGTACTATGAGAGTCTGTTATTTATGGCCTTTACTGGTTTTTACGGTTTCATGTGCAACGAATAATGTGTCGGTTGATTCACTTCCAACGGGCGCAAAAGTTGAAGTGCGTCGTATGGATGGCTCGAAACGAGTTCCGGCGGGGGAAACTCCACTGGCTCTTTCCAGTTCTCAGCTTGAAAGCCTCGTTGAGGGAAGTGGACCGATTTTAATTTTCTTCGAAAAGGACGGATATATACCGCAAAATGTTTTGTTAACTGAGGTCGATTCTAGTTTTGATTTGAAGTTAAATATCCGCCTGAGTAAAAGAACAGATTTACCAGAGTCCGATAGTGAAGAAGCCGAACAAGAGGCCCTTTTAAAAGAGGCTAGCGAAGCCAAATTAAAAAATGAACTTATTTCGGAACTCTTTGATAGTCAAAACTTGGCCCGCGAAGGTAATTACGATGTGGCATTAGAACGACTTGAAAAACTCAGAGAGAAGGAGCCAAGGCTTTCAGTCATACACGAACTGAAGGGTGGGATTTATCTGTTGAAGAACGACTTTGTTCGGGCCCTAAGCTCATTCAGAGAAGCGGTACGATACGAACCCAATAATCCAGAAACAAGAAATATTATTCAATACATTGAAAAGCGATTGGGTCGGGGTCGATTGCCAGCAAATACTGGTGGAGGTGGAAACTAGTGCTTCTATTTCTACTTCGTGTTTTCAAGTTAGAATTTAATAAGCGCCAACTCTTGGGAATGGCTTCGTGTCTCACTGCATTGATGGGGACTTTATCCGTCTATGGTGCCGAAGCAGATACCACCTCATTTTTAAAATACATGGCAGAAAGACGATCAGAGGCGGAGTACCGCCTGGAGCAGAAAATTACGTCGACTCTTCTCAACTTTTTGAAAAAAGATGAGATTTCCCTATCAGTAAAAATTAATTTAAACACAGCTCTGATGAGACAAGACCTTCCAAGACAAATCGAAGAGACGATTGTCTACGAGCCACAGGGAAATCAAGCGAGTGAGCCACTCTTGCCACTCACAAAACTGGGTCTTTACAAGAGGCCCCAGAGTGTTCAGCGCGTGACTCGATTAAATGTTCGTCCCTTTGAGGATTACGTATCTTCTGTGCAAATTCTCTTTATTGTCGATGAAGAAGTGAGCGAAGATGTTAATCAAAAGGCGCAAACACTCATTCAGCAAATAGTTACCAGTAGTAGTCTTCCGGAGCCCAGTCTACAGTCCCAAACAATTGCATTAAAGAGACCTCCTGAGCCAACAAAAGAAGAACTCGCTAAAAAAGAAGAGGAAAAAAACGAAGGGCAAAAGGACCTTGCTTCGGAAGAGAAGGCTACAGCGAAAATTCCTGAGAAAACGGTTATGGATTGGCTCGTTGAGTTCAAGATTCCGATTGGTATCATACTTTCGACCTTTGTTCTTTTCCTTTTAGGACTTGTCGTTTCTTCTCGGTATCAAAAGTTCGAGAGTCAAAGAATTGCAATTATGCAGGCCAAAAGTGAAAGAGAAGAGGCCGATGCACGGGCTCGATACATAGAGAATGAAGATCGAGCAACTAAAGAAGAAGATTTTACGGCACTTAGTGATGATGAGTTAGCTCGAGGATTTAATGAATTTAAAAAGTTGATTCAATCGCGTCCAGGAGACGCTGCGATCCTTATTAAAGGATGGCTTGCTTCGAGTCATAAAGAACCACAGTATGCGGTGGCGGTATTACCGGAATTTCTTGGCTCTGAATTTATGGAGCCCATTGTGAGTCGTCTTGATCGAGATGAGAGAAGGCGTTGGGCTGAAGCGACAGAGATCAATACTGGTGCCCGCGAGCGCCAAGTGGCTTCACTCTATATTTCAAAACAGATTGTGCAGCTGAGAATCAAGCCAGAAGAGGGGCTCAGTGATGACCTCGTTGAATTGATCTCAGGTCTTTCTCCCCAAGAATGTTGTGATGCTATTCGCCAGAACGAAATTGTGGGAGCCTTGATTCTAAACGTTTTGCCGACTCTTCAGGTCGCGCAAATTTTGAATCTCCTGACGCCAAAAGAGGTCGAGCGAGTAACGAGTATTAGTGTTGAATTTGATAAAGAGGCTCTTGCGTCGAGGCAAAAAGAAATCAAACAAACCATTGATCAGGTTGTCGGAAGCCATCGCCAAGAGTCATCTCCTTTTGTTGAGAGAATTCCTCAGCTCTTGCGCGAAGCTGGTCCAGAGAAAGAAAACTTTCTATACCAGAGACTTATTGAGTCAGTGCCAAAGGCTAAGGCTTTTGAAATTGTTATGGATATCTACCCGATGAATCTTCTATTTGAATTGCCAAATGAGATATTAAACTTCTCCCTTGAGAAGTGGCCACTGTCAAAGCGGGCGGAACTGATTTACGGTCTCGAAGACCTACAAAAAGATAAGATTTTAAGTGGGTTTAGTGGTTCGAAAATTAGAGACATTATTGATGCCGAGATCGAGCAAATTGAATTATCAGATAGTCGAAAGCGCACGGTTTTGGCAGAGAAAGATCTAAACCTGAGATCATTCCTTAATATGACTCGCGAGGTGGTAAAGAATAATACGAGCTTTAGAACAGAGGCTGAGAGATTGGCCGATAATTGGTTAGAGCAATTTTACAGGGGGCGGAGTCAAAATGACCAGGTGGCTTAGATTCTGTCTTGTATTTATGGGCTTTGCTCTCTTTGCACTAGAAGTCAGTGCTCTTGACCTGCAGTTACACTTGCGTTCTGGCTTGATTTCGACTTCGTTTACCGGAGCGCAGTCTGGAGATTTTAGTTTAATTACCAGCGTTGACGGGGAATTTGAGATTTTCATATCTGAGAGCACGTCAATATACGCCAACGCGATCATCGCCTTGGACCCTGCCGAAGCTCAATATCGCTACCTTTTTGCGGGTGGTGGGCAGAAATTGTATTTTCTCTCAAAAGGTAGAACCACGGATATTGATTCCGATGTCGGTAGTTTGTCCATGTCTCCAAAGAGACGATTTTTTGCCGGATGGCAACTCGGGATATCACAACTCATCCTCGATACGCCGACTCCCGCATTGACTGTACAGTCGACCTTATTCGAGTACGGATTTAATATTGGAGCTCTCTACAGAGTTCTCGAAAAAACAAATGTGGAGTTTCAGTTTACTGCGACCCGTGGGACGGGGATTTCCTCAGTGACTGTCGATGCCACAGTTTTTCGATTTTTTGCAGGACTTAGTTTTTAGGACGAGAAAGGGGAAGTACTTATGAACATTTCGTCGATTGCCTCTTTACTCCTCGCAGTCTTTGTCTTCGTCTTTGGCGTTTATTCGGCCACCGATGACTTTATGGCTTTTGTCGACTGGCACGCCGCACTCATCGTTTTCGGTGGGACTATGGCAGTGGCGGCTATCTCACTGCAAATGGATCGAATTATTTTAATGATGAAGATTTTCTATTTGCGAGTCATTCGAACCTACAAAGTCGAATACGTCGATGTGATGAAGGAACTCCTTCTTGTTGCCGAGAAAAGGCGCAAGGGTGAATCCTACGAAAATATTTACCCGAGTATTAAGGATCACTTTGTAAAAGAAGGAGTGATGCTGCTCGCTGAAGGTTATATGGACCCTGAGAAACTTCACGAGGTTCTCTCCGTTCGTGCGATGACCATATACAACCGGTATTCTGAGGACGCCAGACGTTTTAAAGCCCTTGGCAAGTTCCCTCCAGCAATGGGTCTCATGGGAGCGGTATTGGGTATGATTGCGCTACTTAAAGAAATTGGTAAGCCAGGTGCAGAAAAAACCATTGGTCCAGCTATGGCGGTTGCACTCGTTGCAACTCTTTATGGAATCGCCTTTGCCAATTTAATTATTTTACCCATCGCCGATCACCTCGAAGATGGTGCCAAAGAACTTTGGATCAAAAACCGCTTGGTTGCCGAAGGTCTGAAGCTCATCGCCGAAAATAAGAATCGCGTCATCATGGTCGAAGAACTCAATTCCTACCTCCTTCCCGCGGAACGGGTGGATTGGAAATCTATTAATTCGAGTTCGCAAAAGGCGGCCTGATGTTAGATCACAAGTCCTCTCCTTTAAATGATCACTCAGGCGGTGGAGAAAACGATGAAATTTGGCTCATCTCCTATTCTGATATGATGACTTTGCTCTTTGGTTTTTTTGTTTTGATGTACGTCTTTTCTGCCTCCAAAGAAACCAGTCAGGAAGAAATGAAAAAGAGCGTTGCTAAACAATTTGGAGGAACCTATTCGGTTCCTTATGAAGAGTTAGCAAAGCAGTTAGAGGAACTGAAAGAAGAAATGGAAGATACCGGTATTATATCGGAACTTCAGCTCAATCCAGTCAAAGATGGATTAGAAATTACCTTTCGGTCAGTTTTACTCTTTAAGTTAGGCTCAGCCGATATGCTACCCGAGGCCCAAGCCAGTCTTGAAACTTTAACCCAGGTTATCTTTGAAACAGTGAATTCAGCAGAAATTCTAGTGGCGGGCCATACTGATGATATACCTATTTCAACTGAAAAGTTTCCGTCAAACTGGGAGTTGAGCGCGGCCCGCGCTGCGACTGTCGTTAAGGTTTTCGAGAAGGCGGGGTATCCAAAGCATTTACTGGTCGCCATGGGGTATGGAGAGGGGCGTCCGGCCTTTCCCAATCGCAATAGGGACGGCGATGTTATTCCCGAAAATAGGGAGCTGAATCGCCGAGTGGTTTTAAAGGTTGTCGCTCCTGGAATTGTTAAGCAGCCGAGTCCTGCTGTGGCTCCGCCGCAATTCGGAGATGAGTCAAATGGACCTTAATGAAAACACGACAGAAGTTTCTAAGGCGAAACAGTGGTTTCTTAAAAATTCATTTTTCTTAATCGGTCTTACAATCGTTAGTATTGGTCTCTACGGGGCCTTTAAAAAGGTTCAATCAGATCGAGCGGCTTCTAAGCGCGAGCGCGATAGTTTATCGGTCCTAGAAGATTGGAAGAACGGGGATCTTGCAAAGGTGGCCGACGCCATGGAATACCTGGCTTCAGAAGGACAATTCTATGCCTTTAAAAAGGCGATGGAAATGGAAAAATCTTCGTCTCCAGAATTTAGAACCATTGCTGCAAGGACCTTACCTTACTTTCCCAGTGAAGCGAGCTTTCAAGCAATGAATCGATTGTACAATGACAGATCTTCGCAGGTTCGTTTAACTCTTTTTCGTTCACTCGGAAAGTCGCCAAACGACCAATTGATTCGCTGGATGAGACTCCTCGAAAAGGATCAGAGTCTTAGTAATGGGGAACGATTTATGGCCAGTGTTTCGCTGACAGAGGCCCTTGCTACATCGAATGCTGATGAATTCGCTCGGAGGCGAAAAGTTCTTATTGAGACCATCGAAAAATGGGATCAGCAATAAAACTGACCCAAATTCCTGTGTTTTTGGAACGAGGAGAATCAAATTCTACTTGTTCCAAGTATCCTGGGAGTCCATTTTTAGGGCCGGGCTCCTGCCCTTCTTGCCCGGGTCGCATCCGGCTGGCAAGAGCCCTAAAAATGAACCCCCATAATACTTTCCACAAAGAATGATTCTCCTCATCCCTCAATCAAAGAATTTGGATTCAATTTATAAAGTGAACTAAGAGAGGGCTGATTTCTTTCGGTTTTTCAGTAGGAAATTGTTGTGAAAATAGATGTAGATATCAAGACGATCTTGAAGGTGGTGAATTGTTTTGGATGTGCACCAAGATCTTCTGACCAAACAACCCAAGTTATCTCGAATCATGGCACACGTGTGATTGAGATAAAAAAGAGGATCGAATCCTCCTTCTTTGAGTTCACCTTGACCAACGACACAACCTCTTCTTCCTCGATATTGAATGTAGTCGGCTTTCGGGAAATGCCGAGTAACACTTTTAATGTAATGGGGATTTTGGTCGGATTCGATCGTAACCGGAGATCCAATAGTGTTTTTAAGGTCCTGGAAAAGTCGCTCTCTCGTTTTGCGTCTTTGATCTTTTCTACTTCCGTATTTTTTTCGAGATTTTTTTGCAAGTAGGCCCTTGGCTGGCATGATAGAGGCTCTCGCTGCCAAAATTCTTTGAGTGTACTTTTCAACGACAACTGTAATACTTAAGGGTTTCATCTTGCTGTGTTCAAAGGTTTCCATGTCATCGAAAATAATTTCTTGAGCTGACGAGCTTTGCTTCAGCATTTGTCGATTTTTTTCTCGGGCGGACTTGGCTAGAAATTTAATTTTCGTGGCGACTGTATTTTTACTAATGCCTAGAAGAAGTGCGATTCGTCTTTGGGAGTTCTTGCTGGCAATGAGTTTGAGGATGATTGAATTTAGGTGCCTTTTATTTTGATGGATGCACTTTTGTGTTGAGGCTTTGGAAAAAGTGGTATTACAACGTATGCATTTAAATCGTTGGATAGATTTGTAGTCTGACTTTCGTTTGAAAAATCCGTGTTTTCGAATTTTGCCGTGTTGGTGAGTGCATTTCGGGCAGTATCTCTTCATGGATTAGAGATACTGCATTAGGGGAGCCAGGCGCATTGATTTAGTGCCCAACATTAAACTGGGTCAGTTTCTACTCTCTAAGAGTGCGTAAACCATTGGCTGGTGTCCCGAGGAGTAGGTCGTAGTCAGTTGAAGAATCAATATTGTACACTTCGGCTTGGTTGACTCCACTCCCGAGGCTGAGACTGTCACTCATACTCGAAGTGGTACCTTCAACATCATCAGAGTTAGATATTTCATACCAGTAGTTTGATGTGATAATTTGTGTGGAAGTCGATCCTGAATGGGTGATCGAGCTAAGATCCTTAATGCTTTGAGAACTTCCCGGAATCAGTGGATAAACAAAAAGAGAATTTCCACCGAGAGTCCCATTGACCATGGCATCGGTATCAGAATAAGCAGCAGTACCACCACTGTTTTCGTTGAGATGGAAGAGGTGAATAGCGCCTACATTAGACAGTTCCGTTCCTGGAACCGCAAAACTGGCTGTCGAATAAACCGCAGAAGATGAAATTCGAATTTCGTCGATAAGTCCCGCAAAATAATTAGTACCATCACTACCGAAAATCAAATTACTGGCCCCCTCTGGAGTAAATCCGGAGAGATCGATAGGGTTGAATTGATTGTTGTTTCCATTAATCCACATATCAATTCCGCTGGCCCCATCGATAGTAACCGCTACGTGGTACCATGTATTGGCAGAGAATGAGGTTTCAGTACTAGCGACTTTATAGGTAGAGCCAGAGTGACGAACTGAAAACTCAAGTTTACCGTCAGCACTTGCGTTGTGGGTGAGGCCCATGAAACCATCTACGGTTGGACTTCCAACTGAAAATATTCCAGAAGCAGCACTTCCACTATTTAATGTCGCATCAGGCTTAAACCAGAATTCGATAGTTAAACTATTTGTCATACTCGCGGAGTTGGCAATAGAGAGAGTTCCTGATGTACCGTCTAGAGCGAGTGCCCCCGAAAAAGGATAAGATCCACTTCCGCTGAGTACAAAGTTCTTTGACTCGGCACTGGTATCGGTTGAGTGTTCGTGGATGGCGGAAAGGCCCTTATCACTTGCGATAAATATAAGGTTCTGTCCCGGATCAGCAGCGGACCTTGATTCTTGCAGGCTCATGCCATTGGCATCAAGGGTAAGTAGCTCGCCTGCTGAAGTCAGAGTATAGGTGTGATCCACAGGGAAGTCACTGCCCAGGGGCAAGGATATATCGGATCGATTGAGACCGACAGTCTCTTCAAAAAAGTAGAGTTTATCGTCAGAGGCAATTTGGATCTGTTGTACAGGGTTCGCCGTCGTATTTTTAAAGGTACCTGGTGTGCCCGTAAGTCTAAGTACATTGATACCATTTTGTGTACCTACCGCGACAAAGGAGTCAGTTCCGTCATTATGGGCAGCCAAAGAGTAGACCCTATCGCCGGATGTTGTGAGTTGTGGATAGCCCGATGTGCCGCCGCTCCACGTGCCGGCAGAATTTCTTTGGGAAATGTCCCTGTTGAAAATAAGATTATCACTTGCCGTCAGTCTATGAAAATTATCATTGGCCAAATCAATTATGACTAGAGCTCCATTTGTACTATCGTCATAGCCAAGAAAGATCATTCCATCTCTTGCATCGAGAGAAGTGATGCTACCAAGGCCCGTATCTAGAGCTAACCCTGGGCCGCGATCAAAACGCATAAAGAGATCGTTTGAAGCGGCATCAAGAATCTCTAGACTGTCTGAAGTCAAGGCAAGTCGCGCTTGAAGGGGGAAATTGGCCCGAGTACCACGGGTTGTTGTTCCTTTAGTTTCGGTGTGCCAACTGAGACCAGAGTCAGTTCTCCAGGCGACAACATTATCGCTACTCACATCCCATTGCTTAATGAGTTCAATACTATCGTCTTCAAGATGATTAACACTCTCGTTATCGAAGCTACTAGAAGTAAAGCTACGGTCGACGGTACCCCCAGAAACTGTAACGGAAACACTGTCCGAAGAGCCACTTGCAGTAAGATTCCCTGAACCTAATTTAGAGGCAACAATAGTAGTACTGCTGCCTGTTGTAGGAATAGGAAGTTGGGCTAGATCAGCTGAACCCGACCAGTTGACACTCGGAGAACTAAGGAAGTTTCCTTGTGAGTCATAAGCCACAGCGTGTGCTGAGAAAATTCCATCGATACTCAATGCTTGGGCGCCTAGTAAAGCGCCACTTCCATCGTTAGCGGTTTCAATGCGAATACAATTTTGTGCTCCCGCATCGACGGTAAGGCCGCTGAGAGTCCCGGCAACAGCGGAACCATCTTCTTGCACGGAAATACTCACTCCCGATTCCGCTTTTTTGAGGGTCACAGAAACTGTGGCAAAACCATTGCTGAAATTGATCGAGGCATCTTGACCAGGAGTACTTGGAATAAGTGCGCCGCCACTGGCCCCACATCTCGTGCCACCGTTACTTCCGTCCGTTGAAAAGTCTATTGTTTTAAATCCGTCATAGGCTGTGACAGTACTACCACCAGCATTTTGTGCCTCGATTTGAATATCGAAAGAGGTATCAGAAACCGCATTACCAGGAAGCACTTTCGTCACGACAAACTGTGCGAGCCCGTCGACCACGGTAAATTGAAAAGTACCACTGTTACTGGCGGCAGAAATGTTACCGGCTTGATCGGTTGCTGTTAATAGTACTTTATAAGTAACACCGTCAGTGAGGGTACACCCCGTAAACTCAAGGGGGTCTGACGATGTAACCACTTCAGGAGTGCAGGCATCAGCACTGGCAAGAGTTTGGACATTCATAGTATAGGTAATTGATGTCGCGTCGGTGGCTGGTAAGAAAGCAATGGTAGGAGTCAGGCTTGCACTCAATGTTGTATCATAGGTACTATCAACGGCACCACCGGCGACTCCGACAATACTAAGTGCACCACCTGGAGCAACTGGATCATAGTAGATTGTTTGTGTCGCTGCAGAAACAGAGACATTATCCGCAATATCTTTTGTATAAACATAGACTTTTCTTAGGCCGTTTCCACCCATATCAATTGTGGTAGGTCTTGTACCAAGCCAAGCTCCATCATTATAAAGAGGTGCGCTCGGGGCAGAAGCGGCATCAGCTCTTTCGTCGACCCACCAAGCAACCGCATCGGTATCTCCAGTAATTGTGAGGTCGGTCGTGAGGTTGTTTGTATGTGTTGTCGATGAAGAATCTGGGTCTTCGAGAGCGACCGATGGAACGGCAGGCTTGCTCGTTTTTAAGTAGATGGTGTCGGATTCAGCAGTTCCATAGACGTTGTTAGCGCTATCCGCAACCCAGAGGTAAACTGTCTTATTTCCGTCTCCAGCACTGAGATTAAAACCACCTGGCTTAGACGAATGCCATCCGGCACCAGCTCCGCCCGTACCTCCGGTACAGGTTCCGCGGTTGTTAACACCAAGACTTGGATTTGAACTTTGTGATTCACTGAGACACCAAAAAGCAATGGTGGCTCCGTTGGTAATATTCACATCGATATTTTGTTGTCGAGCATAGCTAGTCGAACTCGTATTAGGGTCAGAAAGGGCGAGAGTTGGTGCTGAAAGAGATGCGACAACATCATACTGGTCAGAATCAATATCGTTAAGAGTACTACTTGGACGTACAACCTGATTAGAGCCGGAAGCACTATGTTGTAGATTGATTTGTACCATGCTCCCGCCAGCAAAACTGGTCGAGCCAGAGCTGGCCGCCGTTCCGAGGGGTGCAGAGATATCGACGGTCACGGAACTATTCACTCTATTATAATAGTTATCAGTCGAGTAAAGAGTGACGGGAAAATAAACACCATTGGTTTGATCCGAAGGATTTCCTGAAGACGCTTCGGCAAATGTATCGTGTCCTTCACTCAAGCTTTCACCAGGGAGCAGAGCGATCACATTGGTTACTGAGCCCGCATTTATATTGTATGTATTAGAGGCTTGGCTAACTGGGTATCCACCTCCGGATGCACTAACTGTATAGCCTGTCCCGGATTTATAATTTTGAATGGTAAATGTAGTGCTTCCGCTTACCAAGTTTTTAGCAGCAGGGTGGTCATCATTTGGAGCCGTTGTGGATACACTGACGAGACTCCCATCATTGATAACATTATAATGGATATCAGTTCCATAAACTGTGATGTTAATTGAATCTCCGGCATTCTTTGCCGGAATAGCAGTTGGAGTCACTGCGGCTGCTAAGGACGTTACACCTTGGGTAAGGCTTTGATTGTCAAAAAGTGAAAGTAAAAATCTTTTCGCTCCGGGGTTCACATCATAGGAGGCTGGTGCGTGGGCGACATCGTTGAGACCTGAAGAGACACTAATCTGCTGACCTGAATTTGCTTTTACAGGGTTGATTGTGAATGAGGCCTGTCCACTTGAGAAATTGGTAGGAGCGACGGGTTCCGTATCGTTGGGATCGCCTGGAGTTACAATTGATAGAGCGCCATTGTAGTTGGTATCGATGTTAAAGTAGGCATCAACGGCGTAGACATCAACGGTAAAAGAAACTCCTGCAGCCTGGTCTGAGGCTGCATTCTGTAAAGCGGTCCCGTAGGAGATTGTTCCCGGGTTGTGGCTCTGACCCGGCATGCGAACAATTGTTTTTATGGCTGTTCCTGGGGCGATATCATAGAGTTCAGAATCTCTAGGAGTAATCGCAGCGCCCGACGGAACAACCTTTTGGTTACTCAGTGCCGTCAAGTTTGTTACAGAGAATGTGGCTTCACCACTAGCCAAGTTTTCGGAGGATGGATGAGCATCATTTGGATCTGAAGTTGTTATTGACACAGACGAGCCATCCTTGTCAGTCACTTTGTTGTAGTAATTGTCAACGGCGACAACAGTGACATTGAAGGCAGTGCCAGCTGTTTGTGTTGTAGTGGCGGGGTTATCGATGGCATCATCGAGATTATCGGCTCCCTCTTCTAAGACTTGCCCTGGAAGTAAGACGAGAAGTTGGCTTGCCGCTAACGGGTTAGCGGCAAAACTGGTGCTATCCTCATTAGTGACTCCAGAGGCACTCGCAGTAAACGTATGATTGCCCTGACTTTTCATGGTGACGTTGAAAGTCGCTTCTCCACCGATTGGCACCACTGGAGCTGAAATAACGGCATTGGGATCCGTCGAAGTCAGGGTCACAGGAAACCCATAGCCACTGGATTTATTAAAGGCGTCGTCGACAACATAGACTTTGACGACAAATGGAGTTCCCACATCAACGGCGTTGGTGCCACTAAATGATCCGCCTGAAATGGCAGCTCCGAGGCTACTAACACCCTCTGTAAAGATTTGATCGGGTAGAGCGACGATAGATTGTGTTGCACCACCGACATTGACAGTTATAGGTGCGGTGATTGTTTTTCCGCCATCTGAATCGAGAGAAGCCCTGAGCGTGATTGCTTCAGCTTTTGTATAAATAAGGTCATCAAATTGAACTTTACCGGCCGAAACAGACTTGTTTGTCGTTCCAGAAATTGAACCAGTTCCAGTGTCGAGAGTGATGTCAATGGTTTCGCTATTCTCGGTTGTAATCACATTGTCATAAATATCTCTCAATTCAACACTGAATGGAAAAATCGGAAGACTTGGACTGGCCGTATGGGTCAGCTTTGGAGCCGGGTTAAAGGAGATATGATCGATGGTAGAAAGAGGCATAATTTGCAGATACTCTTCTGTATTATTACCTTCAATGATCCCAGCCGTACTCGTTCCGTTGACTTGCATTTCTCCAGCTGTTGTCGAAACCACTTGTACCTGGGCTGCACCGGCGGTGAGATTTCCAGTGACAGAAGTGTCGTTTGGTCCAGCCACGCTCGTTGCGCCAGTCAGTGTTGTCGATAGAATATCTTGAGTCGTAAGAGCCGGGTTTGTGAGTTCAAATGTCACGTCGATCGCAGAGCCAAGACCACTTGTGAGTCGATTCCCCCAAGCATCTTCTGCGAAAATGGCATAAGTATTACTAACACCGGCGTCAACTTCTGTCAGACCGCCGCCGGTTCGTAACCAAAGGTGGTCAAGAGGAGCCGACGTGATTGTAAATGCCGAAGTTTGCCCAGATACAAAGGGTGCAGAGGTCGTCGATAAATTGAGTGAAGGAGTCTTTGTTGAATTGTAGAAAGTCGCTGTAAAAGTTGCTTCTCCAGCAATGAAGTCGAGGCTGCTGGTATTCGAAAGAGATTGTGCATGGCCCAGTCTAGTAATCCCATTATCAACTGAAGTTATTGCAACACCCTTGGTTCCAGTATCGCTGAGAGTATTTCCCTTTGCATCCTTCAGGGTAACGGTAACATTTGTAGTTTCACCGGCCTCAAGGTTGAGACTATCGGGAGCGACTTGCATAGTTGCGAGATTACCTGTATCGACAGTAATATCATCGGTTTGAGCCGTGATAATAAAGTCATTTCCATCTGAATCGGTCCACGTATAGTATGCTCCCAAACGAGATGCAGCGATGGTGGGTTTTTGCGGCTGAAGAAAAGTTGAACAACCCACATCAGTAAATACCATAGAGTCGGCAGGGTTAAAGTAAGTAAGACCTGGATAGATCCAATCGACATTACTACAAGTTTTGTAATTTCCAAGGCCGTCAAAGATATTTGCAAAAATAACGACGGCATCATCTGTAGTTAGGTTCATCACTTGATTAGTGTAATCAACCCCACCTCCATCGAGAGCCGTTCGAAGTTCTATATAACTAGGATCGCCGGCCCGAATATCAAAGGTGAGCGGATCGACTGGCTTAGGATTTGTCATATGAAGGTCAGTCATGCTTAAAGTCGGTGTATCGCTCGTATTGGTTAGGGTAATGAAATATTTTGCGACCCCGCCCTGGAAGCTCAGTGTTTGATTTCCGAGGCCAATAAATGAGGGAGGCGTGCCATTAGGCGATAGATTAAATGGGGCGCTGAGTGCTATATTGAAATCACGATTGTAAGGGAATGAAGTAGTTCCGAAATTATTAATCGTATTTCCATACTGATCAAGAGCACGAATTTGCAATTCTCTGACTTTACCAGCAAAAATGACTCCGTCAGTTTTAAACCTTCTAGCGTCACCATCGTACATACCGATTACGAATTTATCAAGATTTGCCGGATCAATATCGCCTTCGAACCTGGAATACATAGTACTTCCGTTGACGGTCCCGATAACATCGATCCAATTATCGTTGGAGCTCGTTACTCCCAAAGGAGTCAGAGTCGTCGAAGCTGAAGTGCCAACGGGTGAAAACTGACCATCAAAATCACTGGTTGCAGATGAATTGACCATTAAGTCGAGGGAAGCCGTAGCCGGTCCAAGATAATTTCCAGCGCGATCCTCAAGGGCGTAATAAAACGTAACGGGAGCATCACCAGCTTGAAAGTTCATGCCTGTACACGGGCTCGAAGCTTGCGGTCTCCCTGCTTGATTCTGATCACCGGTGTAGACGCTAAAGTATTCATCCAGCGACGTGGAATCACCCGCAGTAGTACCATACCTTGCTTCGCATACCGATTTACCACTAGCGCCCGGTCCGTCTCTTAATTGAATTCGATATTCTGGGCCGGGTACGACATTAAAAGTTGTCGTGGTCGATACATCACCAAGGGAGGCGCTAGTCGCTGTCACAGTTATTTTTGGACTGACCGATGTTCCATCCCAGAAAACGATTCCTCTAGAAATCTCTCCGACCGAAGAAAGGCCCGCGGAAAATTGAGTCACAAAATTGTACTCAGTGGCCTGAAAAGACTCGAAATCAAATCTCGAATATTCAGGGGCCCCATCCGCAGAAGGAAGCATGACCTCCGGAACAACTCCTCCAGCCACCTCGTCATCACTGAGATAGTCAGCAAATTCGAGTTTGACATTGATTGCGCCAGTATAACCTTGGTTGGTATTGTTTTGTCCAACCAGATTGTTATTGGCATCTCGAACCTCGAGGCGAAACTTCATGTATTCACCAGCCGTACGAATGTAGTTACTATCCGATGGAATCATTAAAATTTCTGCAGGCGCTCCGGGGTCAATTGCCAAATTTCCTGAGGACCCTTGAGGATAGGGAGCGACATCGGCAAAGATTTTTCCTCGGGTTGGGAATGGAATCGTTTTAGCTGGAGTGAAATCCGCTGAACCATCGCCATTATCAACCAGGTTATTGGTAATTTCTGTTCGGTCGGAAGTCCATGTGACTGAGCCGGCATCGGTAATGTAGTTCCCGGCCTTATCCGTAATAGCTCCGTAAATTTTAAACATGGCCATATCGGTGTTGAGGATTTCATCGGCAAGAACCTCAGCGCCGGCAGCGGGGCCTCCAGGTGCGTTTTTCACGACTACGACTTTTTCAGCCACATTTTTTTGCACGATGATAGGTTGAGCAAAAACGTCCTGAAAACCTTCGACTCCATCCCCCATGTAGATATAAGTGATGTTTTCAGCGTCGGTCAAAGTAACAATGGCTGGAATATCACAAACACCGCCAATGAATACACAATCGTAGGTGGCTGGTAAAACACTGGGAGCGACCTTTCCCCAACTTTCTTGAGTGTCGATGAGCCACTGAGTTGTAACGGTGCCGTTGTAGTCGAGTAGGCCACCGGTTTCACCAACAAGCTCAACTTTAAAACCAAAGGCATCACCTGCCATTTCAGTTCCAGAATTGGTAGACGTTACTTTAAATCGTCCCCCTTCAGGAGTATCAGAAGTTGATAAGTTGAACTCGACACCAGTTGATGAATTTCTAATTCTCGCACCGATAATAATGCTAGCTCCGTGGGAGGTTGGTGCTCGCACGTCAGTTGAGACTTGACCACTGGAATTGGTTTTACCCGACGCATTTGTTACGTAGGCCCCTTTGGACGAAATTTCAAAGAACTCAACCTCGATATCTTTGACGGCATCTCCCGAAGCATCTTGGACCATGACCGTTAAAGACTCTGAGTAAAGACGATTGGGATCACCATCTTGGTTGTTACCCGACATAATTTTTAGCTCGAGACCAAGGGTGCCCGATGAGACCTGATCGTTTCCTGACTTTTCTAGACAAGAGGTGAGTAAGATCGGAAGTGTAAGAGTGAAAACTAATTTGCAGGCTTGAGGTAATAGGGAGCCAATTGATTTGTGATTTACCAAATCAAAGGCGAAGTGAAATAAATTGTGTCGAATCTGAGTTATTTTTTTCAACCAACGTTCCTCAATGCACTATATAGATAGACTATCGTCGTGAATGGAGTAAATATTGAGTGGAATTCTCAAGTTAAAACGCTTGTTTCGCCCATATTAAGGTGTCTTAACAATTCCACCATGCTTATAATTAAGTGGTGTTAAGCCGTTGTATTATTGGGCTTTTATAAAAAGGTAATCGTTATGAGCGCTGAATTAAAACGAGAACTCGTCGAGGGAGAAAAGTTCCTCAACTATCAGATCCTCAAACCTCTCGGAAAAGGTGGAATGGGCTCTGTTTTTTTGGCAAAAGATATCAATTTAGAACGAGAAGTGGCCATAAAAACCCTTTTGCCCGAAGCCGATGAAAATGTGAATCTTAAAAAAAGGTTTCATAATGAGGCAAAAGCCCTCGCTGCACTTAATCACCCAAATATCGTAAGCATTCACAACTATGGAGTTGAGGATTCAATCAGTTACATTGTTATGGAGTATGTCAAAGGTCGTGATCTTTCAGACCTAATTCACTCCCGTGGCTTTGGCGTCTCCGAGGCTCTATCAGTCTTAAGAAGTATGGCGAGTGCACTTCGAGAGGCCCATGAAAATGGTATTTTGCACAGGGATATTAAACCTTCGAATATCGTGATTAACGAAAAGGGGATCGCAAAGCTCGTTGATTTCGGAATCGCCAAAAGTTTCAGTAGTGCTGAAGATGATTTGACGAGACCCGATCGAATTGTAGGAACGGTAAACTATCTTTCTCCAGAAGTCATAATCGGTGCTAGACAATCAGTACAGTCAGATCTCTTTGCACTTGGAATCGTCTTCTTCGAAATGTTGACCAAGAAAAATCCCTTTGTATCCGAGAATCGTTTTAAGACCATGGAAAATATAAAGACAGTGCAGGTGGAGCTCCCCGAGGATATTCGAGAAATTCTACCAGCTCCATTTGTTCAGTTATTTAGAGATCTGGTTAGTAAAAACCCAGAAACGCGAGTTAAATCTAGTGACGAATTGCTCAGAAGAACTGATGAATGTCGTTTAGGGGATATTCCGCAAGAGTTACTCATTTCTCGGAGGCCCGAATTAAAGATTCTCAACGAGCATTCCGTGAGGATGAAGCTTCTGAGTCAGGGATTTAAAACCAGGGAAATTGGCATCATCATCAGTTTAGCAGCCCAGTTTCAAGAACAAAATATTAATGATGAAAATGATGACAAAACCAGAGAACTAACTGCCGATGAAAAGCTTTCAATTTCGAGTGGTGCTCTCGACTATGCAGTGAATCGCTTTCAAAAGTCGAAGAAAGACCTCACCTATCAAACGGGAGGAAAGCAAAAAACTGAGTCTAAAATATCTCTCAATAAAAACTACCTCATCTATGGGCTCGGGATTGCTTTACTTCTTTTTGCGGGATTTTATGGTTTTAGCCGCTTCTCCACTGTAGATGCGGTTCTGGCCGCTCCTCCGGCCTTATCCTCTTATAAGGAAACTTCAAGAAGAGTGAATTTAACGACAGGGGCCGTTTTAGAAGATAGTATTAACCTAGTAGAATTTCCTGAAGTTATGAAAGACAAAGTTCTCTTGAAGTGGAGTCAAGAAGGAACCGACGATCAAGGCCTTTTAGAAAAGTCCTACAATGATTTTGTTCATGGCTTAAAAACCTTTGGCCCATCAGGTGAAGAGTTAGAAGTAACCATTATTAATGGTGATTACAATAAAATTTACCCATTAGAAGTGGGTAAGGCTATGTCCTACAAATTTGTAATTGTTCGAACCGATGGGCGACCAAAAGTTGAAGGGCAGAGACGTTGCCAGGTTAAGGGTCGTCAAATGACAAAAGTCCCAGCGGGTGAATTCGATACCTTTGTTGTTGGCTGTGAAGATACAGATAACAAGGGCGAAACCTTTTTTAAAGAAACTTTCTATTATTCACCGAAAGTCTTTCGTTACGTGAAGAGATCTACAGAGTGGAGAGCCCTTGATGGTGAAATGCTTCGCACCATGGAGCTTGTTTCGTATAATATTCCCTAGCGTCAAAGGATAGGGGTTTGCGGTCCTTTGATGGGGCTCCATTGCCTTCCCAATTTCAAGATGGTCTCGAGCAAGTCTTTATACTTCACTTTTGCGGTAGCGGCACTTTCTGAAAAATCATCTAGTTCGGCAATGTCGGGATTTGGATTTGCTTCTAATACGTAACAGTTTTGGTTTTCGTCGACTCGAACGTCGATTCGAGCGTAACCATTGAGGCCAAGAACTTTGTAGGTCTTCTTTGCTATTTTGCTGAGTTTATTCAAAAGGTCTTTGTCGATGTCAGCGGGAGCCGTCTGCACACCCTTATTTTCGCGGTACTTGGTCGAAAACTTGGCTTTTTCAGAATAAAACTCTTTAGCCGGATCTTTTGACTTTTTAAATTGAAGGACCCGCGGAGGGTAAGTCTGTAGACGGTAATTTCCAATGACACTGATAAAATACTCAGTTCCTTTAATAAATTCTTCAGCAATGGCATCGACATTAAATTTTTCATGAATAAATTCGCACCGAGCGCGCAGCTCTTTTTCATTGTTTACAATCGACGACGAAGATAACCCTCGGGAAGCTTCTTCGTTCAAACACTTCACGATGAGAGGAAAAGTCTTTAAATTAACTTTTCTATTTGGTTGGTTTTTAGGGAAGACCTGAAAACTTGGAGTTTTTATCCTGTGAAAGGAAAGTAGTTTTTTTGAAAGAGCTTTGTCACGAGCTAAGATTAAACCTTTTGGATTGCAGCCAGTGTAGGGGACTCCAAGGAGTTCCAAGTAACTGACCACATTTTGATCAAAAATGGCCTCACCTTTAAATTCTTCAAGCAGATTAAAAATGATGTGCGGTTTGAATTCTGTAACTCGGTCGCGAAGTTCTATAAGAGAGTCTTGTATGCCGATGACCTCGACATTGTTTTTTGATTTCTTAAGAGTCGAGATAACATCGTACTCGGTTGTCCAATCAATAACATCCCACTCCACCTTATCCTCATCGACAACTTCTGGTGGGATTAAATCGGGGTGGACAATCACTAGAACTTTCATTAGAGAGGAATCCTATGGTTGCCTTTAGTAATGTAATTCAGAGTATGGGCTGTTAACATTCCAACTAAATCCATTCGCGTTTCTTTTTCAGAATTCATTAAATAGAGTTTCTTTTCTTGGCAACTCTGAATGATTTCCTGAAGAATCAGATTGATTGTATACTGATATTGACCGGTCCACCTAGCGACTAATTTGGCAATAGTTCTTTTTTCGGCCCGAATAAAACTGGCAGCCCGTTTTTTTCGGGCTAAATTAGGGTCTGCTGTAAATAATCGGGTGATTAATGGATCGAGATAGTAGGGTTGGTCAAGACCCAGGTTCTCTATTTTTCTATTATAATAGGTCTTTAATTTCATTCGGCTGAATTTAATACTTTCAGGTTTATCCTTCTTAGTAATTTTAGGTCTCTTGCCGCGAATTTCTTTCATGATTTCGTCGACGAGACGCAGTTTTTTGAGGGCATACCAATGTTTGTACTTTAAACGCCAATTGGAGTTAGGGTTTAGCCAAACGGCAAAGGTTTCAGCCCAGTCCTCATCGGGGTGAGCCTGTGCATACCAAGAGTTAAGATGGACGACAAACTTCTTTGAATAGGCCCGAGGGGAATAGGACTCAGGATAAGGAGTCGATGAAAGGCCAAAAAGATTTTGTCTGGCCCTGATCATTCGGAGTTTGTATCCGTTGTCGATGGCATGTCCGGTTTCGTGTCGAAGAAGTTTCATGCATTCTTTCAAGCTATAACCTTCGACTTCCATTACCATTTTTTTTTCGAGGCGGGCGAGGCGATCGTTAATTACATAGAAGGGGACGGCGACTCCGGGAATACCATCTGGAGAAAACCAGTCTTTAGAAACCCAAAAATGAGGTTTAAAAGGAATTTTCTTTTGTTGAAGTTCTTTGTAGAGCTTGCTGATGAGCGGAGCGACTCGCGACTGTTTGATATCCAATTTAAGGTCACAAAATCGAAGCTCCAGAAGGTCGCGATCCCGAAGCTTTTCCCAATCGTACTTTTTGATTTTCTGAGCCATACATTATTTTATCGAAGGTGTGGCCAAATGGCTATTAGACTATAGTTATAACTATTCGTCATCGTAGGTATCCGAGCGCACGGAACCTTCCGGGTCGACCGAAGGATCAATCACCGTCGGTTGAATTGAAAACTCCTTTAGTCCAGTGAGTTCGTTCTTATCCCGCATAAAGGTCGGTGTTTTTTGCATGTAAATACTCAATAACTTACCGAGTTCGAGAAGGGACTCTACGTGGGTTCTTTCATAACCGTGTGAGGCATCACAGGCAAAGCAGACGAGTGCTGTACGAATATCGTTCCCAGCTTCAATGGCCGAAGCGGCATCACAACGATAATATCTAAAGGTATCTCGAGAGTGCACTAAGTTGTGCTCCTTACAAATATCAAGAATCATGCGAGTGAAGTGATAATCAAATGGACCTGAAGAGTCTTTTATTGCGACAGTAACTCCATACTTATTGGAATTTTGATCGGGTGCTAAAGTTGAATTATCGATGCTCAGCATTTCAGAAACACCGTCGTGAAGAACAGCCGAAGCTCCCGAGCCGACTTCTTCTGAAATCGTAAAGAGTAAATTACAGTCAATGGGTAATTCGATGTTGTTATCTTTGATCGCTTTTACGGCGGCCAAAAGCGATGCAACTCCGGCTTTGTTGTCTAAATGCCGGGATGAAATGAATCCATTCTTTGTAATTTCAAAGTTAGGGTCGATGGAAATCCAATCCCCAATGTTAAAATTGTGTTTGAGTAAGTCTTCTTTGGACTCGCATTTTTCATCGACTCGAACTTCAACCTGGTCCCAATTGACTGGTTGGGTGTCGATTTCTTCGTTATAGGTGTGACCACTGGCCTTCAACGGAAGAATAGATCCCCTTTGGGGCCCTTGATCGGTAAAGATCGTAACTCGTGCTCCTTCTGCAAAACGGGATGACCAGAAACCAATAGGTGTAATTGCCAATCTCCCATTTTCTTTTAAACCACGGGTCATAGCGCCAAGAGTATCAACGTGACTAACAACCGCTCGGCTCGGTTGTTGGTTTTTACCCTTTAAGTGGGCTCGGATCGCACCTCTTCGTGTGAGTTCAAAACCAACGCCCAGTTTTTCTAATTCCGTAGAAACATAGCGAACCACTTGATCTGTGTACCCCGATGGACTCGGAATAGCGATCAATTCTCCCAAAGTGTGAATGAGATAGTCTTGATCAATTGTAGGGATTTTCATAGTTGCTTACCTCTTTTCGAGTCTGGGGAAATAAAAAGTCTATAAAAGCCTGAGCGGTGGGTTGTGGCTCATGATTAGCTAGGCCGGGACGTTCATTGGCTTCGATAATCCAGTACTTGTTTTTAAGAAAACTCGGTATCATTAAGTCTAATCCTACCACAGGAATGCCGAGGCTTATGGCAGCTTCGACAGAGACCTTTTTAAAGAAGTCACTGAACTGGGGCGTAATGTCTTCAATGGTTCCGCCGGTATGAACATTAGCTGTTTTTCGAACCTGAACGATGCGACCATCTTTTAGAACAGAGTCCAGAGTGAGTTTTTGTTCCTTGAGTGTTCTCAGGGTTTCGTCGTCAAAAGGAACCTGGGATTCACCGCCCGTGGCAGCCATCCTCCTGCGATTGAGAGCGAGTATGAGCTGTTTTACGGTTTTAACTCCGTTACCCAGTATTTCGGGTGGTCTCCTCAGGGCTGCTGCCACAAATTGATAGTCTATGACTATGACTCTGACATCATATCCACTGACCATCTCTTCGATAATGATCGGCCCGACATCTCCTTTCAAAGATTCAAGAGATTTTTTTAGGTCTTGTTTACTTCGAATTCCAACTTTAACACCCTGGCCTTGTTCTCCATCGGCGGGTTTAACCACAATCTGCTTATGTTTTTCTAAAAACCGGTAAGCTTCACTCAGGTCGTGGTTAAAAGTCATTTGATCGGGGACTGAAATTTTGTGGGACTTAAGAACTTTGGAGGTCATGCGTTTGTCCGCACATTGGCTCATGGCAATAGCACTTGTTTGATCAGTTAGGGACTCTCTGCATACGACAGATCTCGCTCCTAAGCTCAAACGAAAATATCCCATTTTTTTATCGATAAAACTAATTTCAATTCCTCTACGAGCCGCTTCATCTACGATAATTTGAGCATAGGGATTAAGGTGTTTCGTCTTCTTCATTGATGTGTAGAGGCTCTCATTGATCGAGTTTTTCTTCTTTAAGCAATAGACGGGAACCTTTTCGAACTTGAGTTTCTTATAAAGAGTAATCGCCTGCTTATTACCGTGAATGACAGATAAATCCAGGTAACTATTTCCACGGGCTATGAAATATTCAATGAGGTATCTTGTGAGGGCTTCGCCGATTCCGGGGATCATTGAATTGGGGTGAACCGCAAGGGACCAGAGGCTTGAACCTTTTTCTGGGTCGTCGAAAACTTCTTTGTGATCCACACCAGTCACATATCCGACGATCTCACCAGTCTTTTGCGATTCCGCAACGAGATGAATCGCTTTCTTAGATTTTTTTTCTTTAAGGACTGCCTCTTTGTTCAAAGTGACCATTCTTCGCGCCATAAGGATATGATTGACCTGGTCTAAGTCCTCTACAGAATTCAGTCTGCGCACAAAGATTCGAGAATTCAGTCGTTTCGATTGTTTATACTTTTCAAACCAAATTCGATAGGTATAAGAAGGATCCATAAAAACATCGTTTGGATACTCAGAAACGGTAATTTGTGGATCTTGCGCATAAAAGGCAATGTTTCGTTGGCCTGACTTCTCAGATTTAATCCTTTCGACCAACTTTTCATTACCTTCAAAAGTATTTGCAAAAATGAGGTTTCCCCAGCCGACGTTTATCGCGCTATTTTCACCCTGAACACTCTCAAATTTTGAGTGCGACTCCTTCCAATGGCTGATAGAAGGAGTATCTGCATGTCTGTGACGCCCCTTTGAGGAGTACTTCTTTTTTACTGATCGACCTGATTGAGCCAAATTTCCAGTGTTGCTATCTGCCAAAGTTTACTCCCTCGTAGTGGTGTAATATGCTCCGTTGGGTTTTCTAGGAGCGGCTTTACATAATTCCAGTTAAACAGCCCGCGCGACTCAACACTCTCTTTCGAAATATAATTCTTAACGTACTCGAGAAAAGGTCCTTGTATATACTTTAATTGGGGAACTGGAAAATACCCCTTCGGTCTGTCGATGACTTCACTTGGAATGTATTTACGCGCAATTTTTTTAAGAAGATATTTTCCACCGTCTGGCAACTTCATGCTGTAAGGCATGCGGGCGCAGAGTTCGACAAGTTCGTGATCTAAAAATGGTACCCGAGCCTCGAGACCAAACGCCATGGTATTTGAGTCGACCCTTTTTACGGGGTCTTCAACAAGCATAACATTGGTATCAATTCGAAGGGCTTGATCCACACTTGAGATTTTTTGCTCAGAAAAATACGTTTCCACAAATGAGTAACTGGTGTTCGGGTGGTAAAATTCCGGGCTAAGAGCTTTTTTCATTTCAGATTCGGATCGGTCAAAGAAAAGCTTTGAATAATCATCGACGGGTGTTTTAGATGACTCAATATCTTGATACCAGTGATAACCGGCAAAGATTTCATCGGCCCCTTGGCCACTTTGCACAACTTTAACCTCTTTTGAGGCTTTCTGGGACAAAAGATAGAAGCCAATATTGTCGTAGCTCACCATGGGCTCATTCATATTGCTGAGGCATTGGTCGAGATTCTCTAAGATTTCAGAGGTTTCCACAAAAAATCTGTGATGTTTCGTCTTGTAGTGACTAGAGACTATGTCTGAGTATTTAAATTCATCACCGTCTTCATCTTTAGCATTAGCAAAGCCGACAGAAAATGTCTGAATTTTTTCTGAACTGCCAAGGGCTTTGTTCATAAGGGCGAGAATCAAACTTGAATCGACCCCACCACTCAAAAAAAGACCAACTGGAACATCGGCAATCATTCTTCTTTCAACAGCCTTGAGAAGGGCTGCCTCGGTTCTCTCAAACCATTCATCCTCAGATAACTGATCTTGATGGCGATAATCGGCTTGCCAGTAGTTTATTTGCTGGGAAGTTTCACCGGCTCTTTTGGTTAGAGTGCAGCCAGGAGGAAGTTTTTTAATATCCTTGAAGATCGTGGAAGCTCCCGGAACGATGGAGTGTAGACTCATGTAAAAATGGAGAGATTCTGGGTCGATTTCTTTTTGACTCTGTTTGAACCCTAGGAGCGCTTTAATATTAGAGGCGAAGAAGAAACCACTTTCATTTTCGATGAAATAGAGTGGTTTAATTCCCAGCCGATCTCGGGCAATAAAGAGTTCTCGTTCATCGTGATTAAAAATCGCGAAAGCAAACATTCCGTTAAAACGCTGAATACAATCCTTACCCCATTGCAAATAGGATTTGAGAATAACTTCAGTGTCTGAATGGGAATTGAAGTGGTGGCCTAACTTTTCGAGTTCTGTTCGAATCTCCTTAAAGTTGTAAACCTCGCCATTGTAACAAATGGATAGCCCGTCTTTTTCAAGATGCATAGGCTGGTTACCAGCTTCAGATAAATCTTGAATACTAAGTCGAGTATGGATGAAGCCAATGTTATCTTTGATCCAATAGTCTTGACGATCTGGGCCACGGTTCCTAAGGCGCTCTTGGACACCCTTTATAAGTGGTTCATATGACTGGGTATTTTCGCCCTCTTTCAAAAACAATCCTGCAATTCCGCACATGAAAAGAGCAAAACATAAAAAAGCGGGCAATGCAGGCTATGACAATGATCATCATAAAAAAAGGTATCTGAATATGGTTGCTAAATTCGATCTGAGAGAATGAAATATGGGATTCAATTAGATTTCTCAATTGTTTTATAAAGAGGTTAAATTGAGCCAGTATTTACAGATCGAACCCATTTATATTTATGTCATCGCAATTATTCTAGGCGCACTCTTCCTTATCAACTTTGGCTTAAAGGTGATAAGACGTGCGGAATCGACGCGTCTCAATCGAGCTAAAGAAACAGCAGCTTTTGAAGCGGTTAAGACAGATGCGCCCGTCGACGAAGACATTGAATCAATTACAAAATCAGCGGCTCTGCAAAGTATAGAATCTCGTTTTGATGTCATAAGAAAAGTTTATATTCCAATGATTTTAATATTGGGCCTGTTTCTTTTGGTACTTCCTTTTATCCCGACGCTTCCGGCGGCCTACATTTCTATAGTTGCGGGTTCATTTGCTGTAATTATCGGTATTGCAGCAAAACCCTTTATTGAAAACGTAGTCTCAGGACTCGTTCTCACCATTTCTCAACCCATTCGAGTTAATGACACCATACGTGTCGATGGAAAGTACGGAACGGTCGAACGAATCAATTTTTTATATACGACCGTAAAAATATGGAATTGGAATCGTTGGATTATTCCCAATAGCAAACTGATCAACAAAGAGTACGAAAATCTCTCAAAAACCGACGAGCAAGAATGGGCTTATATTGAGTTCTTTGTTGCTCCTGACTCAGATATTGAGCTCGTAAAAAAATTAGCAAAAGAGTCCATGGAAAATCCCTATCTAGATCGAATAGAAGCCCCGTCGTTTTGGGTGATGGAGCTAGAAAAGGACTCTATCAAATGTTGGGTTGCTGGTTGGGCAAAAAATGCTGCTGAGGCTTGGGCTTTGAAAGCTAAGACGCGAGAGATTCTGATCACCAAACTTCAAGATCGAGGAATTAGATATCACAAAAACCTCGCTGAAATTAACGCAATTCCAAGTCTTTAAAAGGTGGGCCTTCTAAGATGCGAAGGCCTCATTGATTCGATACATGGCGTTTTTGTTTTTACCCTCTTTAAGAATACTGCCGGATTCGATGAGACGGGCGAGGATACGTCTTGAAGTCCGGTCTGATGAGCCAAGAATTTGTGCAAACTCTTTGGCTGAAAACCAGTTCGTCAGAAAAACGTTTTTAATCTTAAAAGAATAAAATTCCTCTTTGGTCATTGCCTGAGGGAGCTCCGCTCTAGAGTAAATAAGTTCAATAGGCTCCTCAGACTCAAGGATGTAACCCTGGCTCGGTATTTCTGTGATCTTTAAGTTTAATTTGGTAAGGACTTTTCTTAACCGAGAAACTAGAACTCTAACCTTATTGATTGAAAATACAGGGTGATAGTATTCATTCGGATAAATTTTAAAAAATATTTCAGTAACACCAACTGGGCGATAGAAGTCCGAAAGGAGAACTTTAAAAAGCTCTTGTTCAAGACAGTAGTCAGGGAACATCTCGCGCCAGTCTTCAGAAAAAATAGAAAGACTAATTTGTTTTCGATTCTCATTACGAGGACCCATCCACCGACAAAAGACTTCAGAGGTGTCATTAGGCGAGAAAAATTCAATACGATCTTTATAGGTTTCCCTCGGAGTACCGAAGAAGACCTTATCCGTGAGATCTTTCTTTCCGGCGAGCACTCCGAGCCATAGATCTATATCCCTAAGAGTTTCCCAGTCGCGGTATTCACGAGCGAGGTCCCTAACTCCGTTTATTGCCTCGATTGATTCCTTCTGTCCTGGATTGCGAACGAGTTTAATAAGACAAAGCCATTTTTGCACGTAAATCCAATCGGGCATTTTGCCCTCTAGGATCGAAGCCGCCTCGAGAAGTACCTTTTCTGACTCTGAGTAGTCTTTAAGTTGAAAGTAGACCTGTCCTAGTAGTTCTAGGCAGTTCCCGTAGAGAATCAGTTTCTCTTGTCCTTTAAGTTCGGGGAGAAGTTTGAGCAGGTCATCTCTTGCCTCTTCAAAGCGGTTTGTAGAGACTTTGCAGGCTATGATATTCACTCGAGCTATTTGTGAACGGTAGGAGTCAGCAGGTTCCGTCTTCAAAAATTGATTGAGTGAATCCAAAGCACTCTCGTAATGCCAGCACGTAATCTGTGCAAAGGCTAAATAGAGGTAACTCAAGGGGAGTTCCTCTTGAACTTTTTTGTCATTAAGAAGTTTAATTGACTCCGAAGCTCCGCCAATGGCACTGAGTGCGTTGGCGTATTCAAGGATTTCGTCAGATTTGGGTTGAACGAGTTGATTGTCACTTCTGACAAATGGTTTGAGCAACTTCAAAGCCAAGACGGGATTACCCAGTCTTCGGGCGATCGAAGCGAGTTCGCATTTTTGATTGCGAGTGAGTCGATCAACCTTGATACTACTTAACAGTTCGTTAGCCTCATCTGTTTGGCCAGCGGTCAACTTCTCTTTAATTTCTACTAATGTTTCGTGCTTGGACATACCTACCCCGTATTTCCGTAAGCTCTCCTCAATATCATAATATTAAAGTTGGCCGAAAAAATGATTAATAGATTTGTCCGAATTATTTTTATGAGATTTTAGGTGCTTAGCGGATAAACCGTCTCAATCTTAGATAGTAATTGGTGAGTCAATTAGACTAATCGCTTTTGGGCAAAAGAAAAGCCAATCATGGGTGTGATTGGCTTGAGTGGGTTTGGAGGGTAAACATTGTTATTAATTTTCAGAAGCTTTATTGCTTCCTATACACTTAGTCTATGCAACTCTAGACAAAATTAGAGTGACAAATTTGACCGATAAAGCGTCTCAAATTAGTACCTCTTAGAGATTTAACAGTCGCAAAAGAGCCGTTCCAAGATCGAACAATTTCAGAATAAGTTCTTAATATCATAATGGAACTCTGTAGAACTAATTTACGATTTCTCATTATGATATTCTGCTTTAACTGAAAGTTAAAATAGAGAGTCTCCAGAAAAAAAATGCTGAGAATATAATTTACTCCTGTCAAAAGTTGGGCAGATTTGTGAAACTTTAATCAGCTGCACGTTTCTTCGTCATGTTATGCGTGGTATTTGGGAAAAGAGTTCGAAATCTTTATGGGTAGAAGAGATTTCGACTGAAATTTTAGGTTGAATGTAAAATGGGAGAGATCTATGTGTGGCGAATCCTTCACGCGGAAGTTGCAAGCTTTATTGCTTCCTCTAATGTTGCTGAGTCTATTATTGTCATTTCAAAACTGTGGGATGCAGAAAAACTTTTCTGAAGCACCTCAGTCCAATTCTGACTTTTTCGCGACTAAAGAAGACTTTATTTTTGAGTTGATTCAAGAGGCCAGAGCCCTAGCCATCGAACTTCAAAGTTACGATGTATCTAATATGGTTCTAACAGGTGATACTGAATTTGACTCAGATGCTGAAAATACTGAAAATCAAACGGTCAGCGATCGCCTTAATAAAGAAGCCGATGCTCTCGAAAATATGATTTTAGTAGATAATCGACCAGCAAATGCTAACGATACCTTGGCCCAAGTCGATGTCTTATTAAATACGGTTTCTAAAGGACGAGATAGAGTCGTTTCTTTTCAGTCTTTAAGAAGAGATTTTCTCCTGCAGACTCAGATCGATGACCTCAGTCAGCAGGTTTCTGATAATTACGATGAATTAAAAGATGAAATTGGAGATGTCAGAGAAGACCTGGAAGCTTACGTGAAGCTTGCTGACGCCCGATTTTTAAGTATCGAAAAGGAAATTGACGCGATCAATGACCGCCATAAGAAGCTCAGTGATGCCTTTGAAAAATTCATGCAAGAGCAAGAAAAGAAAAACATGGATCTCTACAATGCGATTCAGATGGCTAAAAAGGCCCTCGAAGAGCAGCTTCAAGAAGAGATTATGAAGCGCAAAGAAATGGGGATTAAGCTCTCAAATGATATGAGTAAAGCCCTAGCAGATCTTGCGAAGGAATTGCGCGATGAAATTAATGTCAAATATCAGCAAGCCTTAATGGCAACCGACCTTGTTAAAAAACAATTAGAAGAGACGGAAGCTCGGCTCGCTAAAGCGATTGCCGATGGTGATGCCGCTCTAGCCGATGAAATTGATAAAACTAAGAAAGCACTTCAACTCGAAATGGATCAAAAGTTAGCGGCCCTTAAAAAGGAGCTTATGGCTAAGATCGAGGCCAATTCAGATGCCATTGCAAAGATGCAAGATGAGTTAGCCGCTCTTGATAAGCGTCTTTCAGATCAAGAAGGTATGAATGCAAATTTGAAGGCTGAGTTAGAAAAGCAGAAAACAGAACTCATGGCGATGATTCAAGAGAATACGGATCAGATCGCAAAACTCGATATGGCCTTAAAGGATCTTGAAACAGATGTTGAGGTGACGCAACTTCTCGTGATTGAGATGAGAAATGAAATGACAGCCTCTCAGGAACAACAAAAGCGCTTGGCGGAGCTACAAGAGAAGATTTGCCAGGGATCAGATGACGATGCTCCTGATTGTATCCCAGTTTCTGAAGTACAGTGTGACGTTATGTTCTATCCTCAATCGGCTGAGAACACTCAATGTCATACTATTATTACTGTTGTAAAGAATCACGATGAGGCTATGTCTAAGCTTGACGCTTTAGAAGCAGCCCATGGAAAAATGTTAGCTGACCTGGCGCAGTCGTTTGAAGATATGAATAATCGAGTCACTGGTCTTGAGTCAGCGGTTGGTGACCTATCTAATAAGGTGAGTAGCCTTGATAGCAAATTAATGCAGCTTGAAGAAAGCTTCGAGTCAAAATTTGCTGCAATCGACGCTCTATTGGCGAGCCACTCTGAGCAGATTGCAGATATTCTTCCTCGACTATCACAGGTCGAAGGAGATGTTGCAGCCCTTAAACGCGCAGTTAGCGAAATGGGTGAAGTGCCGGCTGGACTTAAAGAAGAAATTCTTGCTCTTATTGAAAAGAGTCAGCAGGAAATTCGTGAAGAATTGGATGGAAAGTTAGCTCCAATTAATGAGCAGCTTGAAAAGATAAATGCGAAATTAGAAGAGATGGCGATCGACATTGCTGTACTTCAGTTTAACAAGTCTCGTGGCGAAATCATGGATGCTCTTGAGGCCAGAGTGGCATTTAACTCGGCTTGGATTACCCGCAGATTTGCCGATGTCAAGCGTCAGTTTTGCCATAAGAAAACCCGTTCGTCTCTTCATGCCTTTGATTATCAATCGGCGAAACACTCTTGGGTTTTCTGTCGACAGAAGTTAGCAGTACTCAATCGCGCTAGAGAACTCAATAAAATATCACTAGCCTATATCAAATCTCTGGGTAGCATTAATATCGATAATAGCTGTTCTGCTGTGATTAAAAATTCCAGTGGACAAGATGTGAATGCCGATCTTTTAGAGATCAAAGACTACTTGGATCCAGAGGTATTGGCTGAAGTTCAGTCAGAATGTGGTCACAATGGACGACCTGCTGCCATTGCCTTAATGGTAAACATCATGAAGTTTCTCCGTATGATTGGTCCTGACTACAGAACTTATGAGTACATGGGGCAAATGGCTTCGGCTGCTTCTGCGATTATTTTAGGAGCACCTTATGCTGATATGACCTCTGATAGAATTGCTCAGTTTGAAAACTTAGATCCAACATCAGAAAAACTGGCGGGAACTCCTTACGGTATTATCGAAAGATTGTTTCCGAATCGCTATATCGAATCGACATTTAGAATGAATCACCGTGCTAATGGAGATTTTCCAGAGGCTCCAGGGCAAATTGATCAGCCTAAGAATTTAGGGCTTGCTTTTAGTCACAATTCGATCGCCAGTGGAAGCTATATTGATCCTAGTTACGGGACTTCATTTGGACAAAGACTTAAGGAGCTAGAATTATCGTCTCCAGGTCTCGATTTTAAGGTCGTTGCCCGCAACCGTACTAAGCCGGGTACGAGTGGTCGTTACACGTATCCAACTGACGCACGCTCAGGCATGTGTCCAATTAATGATGACGTTCTCGTTAAGCACGGTTCTGATTGGTATGCGTACCACATTTCTTACCGCCATGTTCATGAGCGCTTTGTACCTCGCTTGAGCCGCGGTAACCATATGATCATCGGTAAAGATGATGCTGCAACCGATGATAACTTCATTCGTCGTCACAATAATATTGTGGCGCAAAGAGCTGGTTTAACCTTGGCCAAGATTCCACGTAGAACGGTATTAAGAGCTACTCGCCCTTATGGTAAGGCTTATAACCGCCCGAGCTGTGTGAAGTTCACCCTTGTAGGAATGCTCCGCGAAGGTGAGTGGCACTACGAAAATGGCGAGCAGCAGACCGAAGACGTTCAGAGAAACAATCTTTGGAGATATTTGACAGGCTTTTCGAGCGAGATGATCGAAAATACCTGTTCGATGCAGACATACCTCAAAGAAAGATATGTTAAAGTTCAAGAAAAGCCAATCTATGAAAATCGATGTTTTAATCGCAGAGGCCAGCAAATTTCCTGTAAGAAGACTTGTGGAATTGCTGAAAATCGTCCGGTCATAGTTGGCTATGAAACTGAAAGTGTGATTAAAGTCGCCGTAGAAGACAACCAAGGTCGTCCGATTCTCTTTGATGTCGGAACAATGAATACACGAAATATTGCAGACTTTAATCCAGGACTTAGAAAGTCTTTTAGTAAAGACAATGGTGCAACTCAAGTGGCTCAGAGTAGAGTCAGCCTTGCATCGACTCAGCTTACTGAGAACTACTGGATGTGGAAAGATCAGAGTATTAAGTACACAGGGCAGAGAGTTCAATTTAACTCTGAGTCGCCTTTTGTGAGGTCTCCTGACAATCGCGACAAAGGGCTTTCGGGTCTAGACTTTATACGTGAATTAGAGGTTCACAATCCTATTATCGTCAACGAATGTGAGCATTGCGAAGGCAACCTCAGTATTCTTGGTCCTTGTAACAAGGCTGTGAACAAAGAATCAGATGTCTTGGACTAGATAAATTAGAAGTCTGAACGGCATTTTTATGATAAAAAATAAGAGTCTCTCTTTTGGAGGCTCTTTTTTTATGCAGAAGCTTATTTTACTCATTTTCATTGTACTATCACCTTGGTTGATCCACGCCGAAGACGGCAGTGGAAAAGCCATGAATGTCGTCATCAGTGTCGAGGACTCAGATGATTCACCTGAACAGGGTGACACCAAAGAAGAAGACTCCGAAACCCCTG
This sequence comes from Bdellovibrionia bacterium, assembly GCA_030427805.1. Classification (GTDB taxonomy): domain Bacteria; phylum Bdellovibrionota; class Bdellovibrionia; order Bdellovibrionales; family JAGQZY01; genus JAUHWN01. Next base: position 361,334 of record JAUICP010000004.1, on the reverse strand, counting down.
AAAATGAAAACGAAAACGAAGAAGAAGATGCTGAGGAAGATAAACAAGAGGACCAAGACACGAGTACCGATGAGGATAGTCAAGAAACTGAGTCCGAGGATGAGGCAACCTCTGAAGGCCCTGAGAGCCCTGAGGTATTAATGACTGAGCTTCCCTGTTTGGTTACTTTAAGAACCTCTTACGCCTATACCTTAGATCGAGAAAAAACAAAAATTAGCCGCGGTCAGGTTTTAAATTACCGTATTTCGCAAAAGTATAAAAATGCAGTATCCGTCGATTATGAGGGAAGAGAACTCTATATGCTTAAGAAATATGTAGAGTTTCCTGAGGAATTGATGTGCCCGGTAAAAAAATATTGTGCTGAAATGAACTCTCAAATCGATAGTTTTGTTTTTCGAAAGAAAGGCCCTCGCCCTGCTGGCAAGCTTAAAGCAAAGAGTCTTTACCCGGTTAAGGCCATGACTCAAGGCCCGAGTATCAACCCCATTGTCGCCCTAGAAGTGACACCGGGGACCTTTCGATTCGTCTCGAAAAATCAAATCAATCTATTAGAAAAATCATGTGATGACGTTGTCGAAGAACGACAAAAGGCTCTCATCGACCAAGAAAAAGCTAAAATCAAAGAAGTGAAAGCCCAACTGGAAATTGAAAATCAGAAAAAAATTGAAAAAATCAAAGCAGAGGAAGAACTCAAGCGGAAAGAATTAATCAAGGACAAGAGAAGGATTAACTTTTCATTTTCAATCGGAAGCTTGAGTGATGTGGATTCTTCCTATTTTAGCAACACGCGAACAACTGTTGCCGATGAAAGTAATGTCGGGCCAGAGCCAAATCCCATCGTTACTGAAATTGGAGAAGGTAGTGGTTGGTTTAGCCAAGCATGTATCGATTACGATTTAATTGGAAGACTCATCGCGAGGACGCGCCTGCGGGTTCGGGGTTGTGGTCGTTATGAAGACTTTGAAGTCAAGATTAAGGGCAAAGATAATCCAGATCCTAACCCCCCAGCGGGTACCACCATTGATGATCTGTCAGATGTTGAGCAAATATATTCAGTGAGCAATCTCGGCTTAGATACGTCCATTTTTACCCATACGAGTATTGGTGACCACAATCTAGTGCTAGGAGTATTTGGTGTTCGGGCCCAGTACTTTCTCAGTGAGCCCGTTCAGTTTAGGTATTTAACGGGTAATATTTTTAAAAACACCGAAGTCTTTCTCGAAACGGGCCCGGAGGGTTTCGATCAGAAGTTTTACTCCTACATTGAATATCACTATAACCTCAACCGATCGATCGAATCGATTCGCATCGGGGCCGAGTTCACCTATGACCAGCAATTGAGTTTTTATCTCGGTTTTGCTTTTTAATTAAAAGTGTTTTTGAATTCTTTGAGTTTGCTTTCGATTCCCTCGAGGACCTCGTCAAACCGACTCTCAATTAAGCTCTCCTCAACACCCGCCGGATCAGGAAAAGTCCATTTGAGCTTTTCTGCTGGGCTGATATACACCGGACAGGCCTCTTCGGCACAAAGAGTGATCACGTAATTCAAATTATCCAAGAACTCTTTGGGGAGGTCATCGACAGATTTTGAAGAGTGACCTTCGATATTAAAACCACGCTTTTTCATGGCGTGAATCGCGCCTGGGTGAACTTTGCCCGAGGGAACAGATCCAGCGCTCTCGATATTGAAGCTAGGGCCAAGAATCTCTTTTGCCAGTCCTTCTGCCATTTGACTTCGGGCTGAGTTGGCAACACATAAAAATAGAATATTCATTAGCAACATCCTTTCGCGGCCTGATGGTCTTCTTTCTTATCATCGCATCGTATCCACTCATAGGTAAAAGCAGCAATTAGGGCTCCTATGATGGGGCCAAGAGTGTAAATCCAAAGGGTGTTCAATTCACCCTGAAAGAGATTAGGAGCAAAACTTCGAGCTGGATTCATAGAAGCGCCAGAATAAGGGCCGGCAAAGAGCGCACAAAGAAGAACGGTAGAACCGATCGCAACGCCCGCAATTCCCCCGATAGCTCTGGTATCAGTGGCCACCGAAATAATCACAAACATGAGTATGAAGCTAAGAAGGATCTCCCAAATAAAAGCCCTCAGCATATCGACGCTGGGTATGGTCGCTCCAAAGTTTTCAGAGCCAGGGAAGAGAAAAGATAAAAGTGAAATTGCTAGGAATCCTCCGAAGTATTGAGCGAGCAGGTAGGCAGGAATTTGAGACTTTGGAAAGTGGCGAGTAAAGCTGAAGGCTATGGTAACGGCAGGATTAAAATGGGCTCCAGAAATATGTCCCAAGGCATAAATCATAACCATCACAATGAGACCAAAAGTGAGAGGGACGGCAATGGCACCAGATATTTGGCCCTGGTGACTGGCCATGATGGCGCCGCAGCCAGCAAAGACCAGAGCAAATGTCCCAATAAATTCAGAAATGATTTTGGCAGCAGATGTACGAATCATAGAAACCCCCATGGTTCTACTCTAAAGGGGAGTTAGTCCTTTAACTTCATTTATCTGCGATATAGCACGCTCGCCCCTGATTGCCCAGCTACAAGTCACTTCTTAAGAGTTCTGGAGCCCTTTAAAATGGCTCCGAGCCACCGGCCCTGGATCTTGACCAAAACCAAACATTAAATCTGCGTCGCTTCCAAGAAAAAAGGTGCGAACTCAAGCTTTATTCCCTCGTTCGCACCCCATAGTCATAGAATCAAAACCCTAAAGTGGAATTTGATAGGAAGACCAATATTTAGAGCAAATATCAAAGCTCTGTCCTCCGGTCATATCAACAAGTTGTTGAATCTTAGAAGTAGAGACTTCACTACCGGAGCAATGCATGCGATTTTGACTGTGAATGGCGTGAACTTCAATTTGATCAAACTTTTTATATTCAAGTAGATCACTGATCACTTGCTTCGCCGACTCTGGAGACTGGTCATCTTCATCACTAATTATTAATATGATGAGTTTAGCTCCTTGGCGCATGAACCCTTGGTTTTCTGGCCCTGTCAAAATCGGTACGAGTGAATTAAAAAACATTTCATTGGCGCTTCCATCAAACTTAAATTCGCCAATCATTTTTTGGGTGTGACTAACAATAGTATCGAAATCACCAGAAATACTTGGGCCCATTAGCGCGACAGAACCGACTAAAGAGTTTTGATAGAGACTCGATGTCGTTTGTAGTCCTAATTGCACATCTTTGCCTGCAAAATTCCTGAGAATGTTTGGTAAAAACTGATCAAGATTCGCTTCATAGGAATACATACTTCCCGAATCGTCGATCATTAAAAGTATATCGAACTTTTCGGTTTCGGTTTTACCAAAGCCCGCCCACGATTGAGCACTAAAAGTGAGTATTAGGCTCATTAGAATTAATTTGAGTTTCATAAATCCCTCCTTAAATTGTCCCGTTAAAAAGGCTACCGAGTCCTTGGATTTAAGAGCAAATTAAATTGTCTGTTATAATGCCGCGGTATCGATTTGCACAGGGCCTAATATTAATCCTGAGAGGGCCTAAAACAGAGGGTTTTGCTCATTTCAATTGAAAAGATTTTTTGCACTCGATAACTTTCAGATCAGTCTATGGGGGATAGATTGGACAAGACCCGGTCTTCTAATTGCTATATTTAAACCTAGGAGAGAAGAGTGAAAAGTTTTATCTGTGTGTTTCTGGTGGTCCTCGCCATGCCTCTCTGTGCCCAGTCGAGTGCAAATTCAAGAAGTGGTTCGCAAGCTTTTACGTCATCATGTGAAAAGGCGGCACAGGAAGCATTTAATCGAGGAAGTCATCATATCGTATTTACTATGGAAGGTTTGACAGGAGAATTGGCTGAACTTTTTCCTATCGGACATACCCGCAACGGTTTGGCTCGAAAGATCAAAGAAGTTCATGATGCCGATTTTAATATTCGAGGTTATTCCCACGCGCTCGGTCCTGAGCGCATCGCCCGGTGTGCCCAGTCTTGGAGTGATATTCATGGAAGCCGTTTGCGAATTACAATGATGGGGCATAGTTTAGGTGGAGGACAATCCATGATTGATGCCGCCAATAATTTAGCGGCTTTAAACATCGAAGTGGATACGATCGTTAGTTTGGACGGAAGAACCGGACCAGAAACGGAATGTGGGGACGAAGAAGAGCCTTATCAGCAGCCGGATAACGTGGACAGAGTCTATAACTTTCGTCGCTGTGGACTCGGTTTTGACGGCAGAGAATGGGATGGTCCCAACGTTCAGAACTTTTTAATCGATTCGGGACATTCGAGGATGCCCTATCACCCAAGAGTTCACCAAGTACTTGGCCCCGTGTTGACTGGGCCACCCTTTCGGCGAAATCTGACCCAGCAAATTGACGAGCAAGGAGCTGTGGAAGAACTGACACCGATTCGACTTTTAGAGCAATAGCCATCTGGCTATCACTCTAACAAAATTATTATCTTCAGTAACTGTACTAGTCGTTGTTGTTCGGGTCTTTTTCAGGTCCGCGATAGACGGCTACATAATTGGATTCGGTATCTCTAATTTCAATGCGCACTGATCGGTGGGAGCCAGTATTTCTGATCGCTGCTTTTACGACTTTGAAAAGTCGTTCAGCGTTTCGAACACGCAATCTGACACAGCCCTTAGAGGCCGGTTTTCCATTAACTGTCGAGCGCGATCCGTGAATTGCAAAGCCGTTGTGAAAGAATATTGAAAATGGCATTCCGCCAGTTTCGAAGATACCTAGAAACCTTCCACCGAATTGATTCGATGTGTACTCTTCGTAAAGTCGACCTGGAGAAGGATAAAAGACACCTTCTGGAGTGAGCTCAGGTTCTTTGCCTCGCTCTGGGTTGTCGATGAGTTTTCCGACAGAGGCGGTAAACTGGGTGACATAGTCAGCCTTCGAAACTCCGTTGACCCAAACTGCGAGTCTAAACTTAGATCGATCCGCATTCTGATAGTCTCGATTCGCGTCGTAAATAAGGACGGTAACATTTCTCACATTGGAGAGATTAATCTTATCCATTGGGTTTGCCAGGGCGAGGCCTGAACTCAAACCGATCAGGGTAATTAAAAGACTTGAAACTAGAGTTTTCATTATCCACCTAACTGATTGTTCTCGATTGTTTTTGCCAGTCAGAGGTACCACAGAGGGCCTCAGGGGCAAAAGAGCCTTGAAAAGTCTACTGGGCCATTGGGGATTCTCTGTAAACTCTTCTTTAGAAGTGCTCGAAATCACTAGAAAAATGGAAAGTTCCGAAACAAAAGATTCATATTTTGCAAAAAAAAAGACTCCTAAGCTATGGGCAGAGGAGTCTTCGGAAAGGGTGTATCTGGGTTTTTTGGTTTCTAATTAAACCGTTTATCTTCATTTAAAGAATATCGACTCCGGACTCCAAAGAGTGTCATGTTTCAAATTGAGATTGCCAATGCCTCTCTCCTCCGCTAGTCCAAGGGGGACCTGTCTCTGGGGTTTAAACAGATTAGCGAATTTGGGGTTCCAATGTTGTTTTTGCGAGTTACTTGTCTCATTACACTTCTTGCCTTTTCATTTGATAGCCACTCCCAAGAAGAGGCAGGGCAGCCTTTACGCTTTCCTCCCTTGACCCAGTTTAGCATCGGACTTTCAGTGACCTATGGAGATCTTGCCGATGCCAGGGACGAAGGTGGATTTCACGCCTATTACAGTTACGAGAAACACGTCGCTAATAGTCCTTTAAAATCAACCTATCGCAGCCAGGGCATTCAAAACCTTGAAGCCCTCGAGCGCAAGTACCTCAGCTCAACAGAGTACCTTGAGGAGTGGAATAATGCGGGTATCGAAGAACGCTCCCGCATATTGAGTCTCTTTGCCGAGGACTTAACGGGTGAATCCCTTGATAGCAGTATTGTGCAGGCTGAGTATGCCGTTCAGTACGCGATCGATAACCCAGAAAACTGGGCTCGTGAGTTTAGGAGCTTAGGACCATCGCTTTCACTGGAAGAAAAGTTTTTGATTGCTTCGCAGTTGGGCGGGCAGTTTTTAGAAAAGTACAATGTGGATCGAGCTGCCAACGGAGTTGGGGTTGTGACAATCGAAGAGTTGTTCGCCTCATTGGCCAATGGAGCTCCAGGTGGAGTTTGCCGAGATATCTCCAAAGCCCAAGGGCAGATTCTTAATGCTTTAGGAGTTCCAGAAGAAAATATTTTTATTATTGCCTACTCAACCCCCGGAGCAAGCCACGCGACTTTGGCCGTTGCCGATCCCGATAATCCCCAGAAAATTCTTAAAGCGAATTACGATTATTTTACTCAATCAGCCATAGGCGTGCAGGAGTCGGCCCTTTTACAAGAGGGAGGACGTTTAATAGAAACCGGAATTAACTATAGAGTCTATGGATTAGATGGAAGGCCCGTAGGAACGATTCCGACCGAAGTAAACAGCGTTTTGAGGGACGTCTTTGATTCCACTCTGGCAAAGTCTTCACGTACCAATTTTAACCTCTATCAAATTGCCGCTCAGGGGCCCCTCGGCAGAACCCTTGCCTTCGGTGCGGAGACGGCGGGCGGAGATCAGATTAAAGGTGTCGGGCACCAGTTTGTTTACCCTTTGTCTCCAAGTAATGAACTCAAGTTTTCATTGGCCATATACCAAAGGGATGCCTTTCGAAACGGCGGCCAGCTGAGCCAAGATGCCATTTACCTTTCCCTTGAAAACCGAATGGAGCTTTTGCGCTTTCAAAATGAGACCACTCACATCACGGCCGGAGTCATGACCCTCGTTGAGCTTCAGTATGCACAAAATCACTTTCGTTATAATAGTGGTAATGAACACGAATCCGAAACTCTCGAAGCGGGCAGTTACTTTATTGGCTTTGTAGAGGCCGAGAAAGAGTTGAGCTATGGAACGAGAGTTTCTGGCGACGCGGGAGTGGTCGGTTACTTAGACTTCCAAGATGTGAGTGCTGGACCCGATGGAGGCTTTCAGCCAGTCTTTGATCACTTTTACCTCAATGGACAATTTGAATTTGGTCTCGGTGAGGGGGTCGCTGATACGGAAGTGGGAATAGTTATTCGACAATTTGGAGAAACGGGCCACGCCGAGTTTGGGTATTCTTTTAACGATGCCAATCGAGTGTATGTGGGGGCCAGAAGCCGTTTAAGTGACGAAACCCCAGGCTTTGTGCCCGATAGTTCGAGGGAGGTTTATGCCGGCTTTGATCGTCGCTGCCAAAACCGAACAACCCGTGCTTATTACTCGAAGAATCTCGATAGCGACACCTCCCAAGCGAACCTAGAGTTTAGGATTCTTCTCGATCGGCGTCGTCACAAGCGAAGTTGTCGTTAATTCCAAGCAAGGGCTTGAAAGAGTGGGATGGGCTCCGGCCCAATTTCTATTTTTTCGTTTTCACCATTGATTAAATCTCGAAGTAATCGCATGGCATCGATGGTGGTGAAAATGCCCACGAGCTGTTCTTGTGAATTCATGACGAGAGCAGAGCCGTATTTGTTTTGTATCATAATCGTTAGTACAGACTGCAGAGATTCATTTTCGCCTACAACAAAAGGAATTTGGTGAACAATTTCACCAATCGTTTTTGTTTCAAAATCTGGTAGGTTCTTTTCTGCCTGAAGATCTCTCTCGCTGACCAAGCCGATGATTTCATCGTTCTTGATAATCGGTAGATGGCGGATGTTGCATTCTTTCATATAGCTGAGGGCGCCGCTGAGGCTCATCTCTGGTCCCGCAACAAAAGGGAATTTAACCATGGCTCCTCTTATATCTCGATACATTTTGATCTCCTTCTTCGTGGACAAAACGTCCATGACTATTTTTAAAACGCCCTTAAAACGAGGTGAATTGTCCCTTTTTGAAGGGAGAATTTACCTTTCATTCTATATACTTACAGGATTTGTGCCACAGACCCAAGTCGGGTTCGTTCTGTAAAAATCTGTTTTCAAAACAGGGACCCTCTTGACAGAAAAGGGGAAATTCACAAAATGGAACTATGGTGATGTGAGCTTCATCTTTTTCTTGATTCAAAATTGGTTTCAAAAAAAGGAGGTGATAGAGCCATGAATCAGAAATCCTATACACTCAATACCATTTTTAAAAATTTACTTCTCTATTTTTCGATCATTGCTTTGGCACTCGTTTTTTCGACGACGTCTTCGGCACTGAGTAGCGGTGAAAACTCTAAGTGGCTACGATGCATAGCACCCGAACATCAGGCTATATCCCAATCCAAGGAGGTGAGTCGTGAAATTTAGTGAATCGTGTCGAATTGAATACATAGGATTTGTAGAGGAAGTTGAGCAAAAAGCAAAGGTAGAGGCCTTTTGCGAAAAAGTGTATTGGTCTTCTCCCAGCAACTCGTTTCTCTCAATGGCCGTTTGTCGAAGCGGTGGCCTTTACGATTTTAGTCTCAGAATAAGTTCTAATGTGGGATGTTTTACGAGTACTGCAAAAAGTAAGGATCTCGATCGAGCTTTAAATATTCTCGGTCGCAAAATCGATATGGAACTTTCCCATTGGAAACATCATCGATTTCAATCCGAGCCAATGAAACCAGTGAGCGCATAGGAGGTGAGAATGGAAGAATTAACATCAATAAATAGTTACTCTTACTACTCTAAAGGGGTTCCAGGACACTTTCAGAATATTCTGGATGAATTTGTCGAGGAACTCCAAAGAAAATTCGGTAGAAATTTTGAAATCAGTATCAATGCCCTAAGGGAAGAACCAAATAGGGAGTACTTTAAAATCTCCCTTTTAATTAGAGGCCTTGGAGAACCTATTTTTATTGAAAAAAAAGGCGCAAACCTCTTTCATGTACTCAAAAAAATCAAAAAGAGTAGCTACAGAAAATTAAAGAGGGAGCTGCGAGCTACCTATTCAATGAAAGAATTGCGACTTCTAAAAAAGTACCCCAGACCTGTCTCAGTCTAGATAGCCTCTTTTATAATACTCACTCACTTCAATTGAGCGAAAATCTCATTTCGAATCAGTTGAAGTGAGTGTTTATCTTTTTGCCGAAAGCTAAAAGTTCGACTCCTTATGTGAACAAATGAAGCCTTACGCGGAATGGTCCTTGCTTTACAGACAGTAGGGGAACGGTTAGGCGCATCTTATTAAATCAGTCATTTCAATTCGAAGCACCTCTCCCCAAGGTACTAGGGAATATACATAACATCATTTAAGAGGGGAAAAATGAAGAAGTTAATTATTACGATCGTTGCACTTGTGGCTATTCGCTTTGTATTTACATACGCGGTTGCAGAAATTGAAATTGAGCAGTCTAAAAACGAAAAGTGGCCCGCTGAATTCACACAAGAATATATCAAAGCATGCTCTACGGAGGCACAAAAACAATTTGCAGTGGTCATCAGCAATGCTGGGGCAAAGAGTGAAGAAATTGTCGAAAAAAACAGTGCCTTTCTTGCCGATAGTTATTGTCAGTGTATGAAATCAAGGGTTCAGCAAGCTCGAGTTATTCCGACGAAGTACAATAAGTACTCTGGTGCTGGTGCCTACGAGCAAAAAGTCAAAAAGCTGATTGGCGAATACATTGTTTCTGAAAAAGGGCAATCGGACATTGCCAATTGTGGTCAAAAGGCTTCTCAGGATCTGATTGCTGCAATCGACAAGCAAAAGCAATCGCCAGAGAGAGAAATTAGCTCCGTTTCTGAGTAACTTGACATTATATCTTCATATTGAAAAAGCAGGGTCTTGCCCTGCTTTTTTTGTTTTGTTAAAAGACAGGCATAAGGAAGTGCCTATGAGTGATTTTAATGACGTTTTCGGAGCCAATACCCACAGGGAACCAGCCCTAAATATAAATACTGAGGAGTTCGTTAAAGTCCTCAAGTCGAGACGGTCAGTGCGAAAATACCTCGACAAAAAGATACCAGAAGAAGTTATGAAAGAATGTTTGGAACTGACTTTGTTAGCTCCTAATTCTTCGAATTTGCAGCCTTGGGAGTTTTATTGGATTCGCAACCCGGAGATGCGAAAGAAAATCGATGAAGCTTTTTTATCACAACCGGCAGTGACAACGGCTGCAGAGGTCGTAGTTGCCGTTGCGAGAACTAACACTTGGAAAGGTCACGCCCAAAGAATGGTTAAGGTATTGAAAGAGCACGGGGCGGATTCGGCTTTACCTTATTATACTAAAATTGTTCCTCTAGTTTACAGTCTTGGCTTTCTTGGTCTTTGGGGTTACCTCAAAAAAGTCATACTCTTTTTTAGAGGTCTTAAAACCCCAACTCCTCGCGAAGTTACAGATCGAGCCCAGCTTCGAATTTGGGCCGTGAAATCAACGGCATTAGCCTGCCAGAATTTAATGTTGAGTCTCAGGGCCTTTGGCTGCGATAGTTGTCCCATGGAAGGTATGGATTCAAAGAGACTCAAAAAGATTTTGCAGTTACCTAAAGATGCCGAAATCGTTATGGGGATTAGCGCTGGCTACCGGGCAGAGGACGGGGTTTATGGCTCCCAGTTTCGCTTTCCCAGTAGTGAATTCATTAAAGAGGTTTAGAAAAGAACTTCTTTGACCCATTTATAGGGAGAGAGATCTTTAACGAACTCGATTTGAGATTCTTTACTCGCAGGTAGTTCCTTGAGTTCTGCCACAGGGATCCAACCAAGTCCTAAATGAGGGTCTCCCCATTCGAAGCCGAGTTTGGCAAAGCGTTCTTGGTTTTTGATAAACCAAGACTCAATGGCCTTCATCTTGTTCTCGAAACCTTGTTTTCCCGTACTGGGACCGAACCAAAAGTAGCTATCAGCACTCATGTATTGGAGCGGTAGAATATGTTCGTCCTCGGCGATTTCATCCTGGGCATTGAAGAGTTCAAAAAGGTGACGTCCTACCTGACAGTAGTTAATGTATACGCTACCAAAACTCTTAGCGATGGTGAATCGCTTATAGTCAGAATCTTGAAGTTCCTTTTTAAAGTTATTCTTGAAAGTTAAAATGATCGAAGCATTTTTTTGCCCCAATTCCCGTTCGACCTTTTCGGAACGTTCTATGCTCTCAAAGGCATGAAGAAGGTCGTTAAATCTGTGCCAATCCATGAGAGTCTTCTCGTTAATACGATTTTTAACAAGGTGACTATCGGCAAAATGAATATGGAGATCGTTCACACTTTTTTGGATATTTTCGAAATCAAATTGGTAATTGATCAGGCTCGGCTCAAGTTGATTCAGCTTCGCGATCACTTCGGTCAGTTCCTCGGCAAGGTCCTTAATACTGCTATAGCGGGAGGATTCGATATTGTACCAGCGATCGGCTTCAAATATTTCACTTTGACGGGCAGCTTGCTTGAGGCACTCAAACCAGGCTTGGGCCGTAGAATTCTCGAGAACGGCATATTCCAAGCCCTTTTGCTCGCGACTGTTTTCTACAATGAGTTGAAATGATTGGCTCATTTAAGCCTCCAGTATCCAAATAATAGCAATATCAAAGGGAAATTGGCTATGAATTGAGACTTTTTGCTCCAAAAATGAGCTATCTAAGGACTTTTTCGCTCATAGCCAAAAAACGATCAGCTTTAAGTAGACACTGATACTTGGAAATAATAGAAAATCTGTGTGGGTGAAGATTTTCAATTACAGAAATTTAGCAGTCGGCAAAAGTCTGAATTTGTGACTCGAGTGAAAGAGGAGTGTGAACTTCTCAGGGGCTGGTTCAAAGACTCTCAATTTGAAAAAGACCATTGTCGATTCGGTTATGAGTCCGAAGCTTGGCTCGTGGATGAGAATTTTTTACCGGCTCCAAAAAACGAAGAGTTTTTGAGTAAACTCGATGACCCTGAAGTTGTCACTGAGTTAGCTAAATTCAATTTTGAATTGAATGGTGGAGTTTTTGATTTAAGCCCCGATTGTTTTTTTAAAATTGAAGACGAGTTCAAGCGCAAAGATCGTGAAATGAGATCCTGTGCGAGTCAGCTCAACCTCAATCCGATATGGATCGGTATTCTGCCGACCGTGCGCGATGAGATGCTCTGTATCGAAAATATTTCCGAAAAGAACCGTTACTACGAGCTCGCTCGTGAGATCATGGCTTTGCGAAAAAACCAGCCCATTCCCATTCATATCAATCGCTTTGATGACGTCGATCTTTTGCGAAAAGACATTATGCTTGAGTCGGCTGCGACTTCGTTACAAATTCACACGCAAATTGATCAAGAGTCATCAGTGGCCATGTTTAATGCTGCTCAATTAATCGCAGCACCACTTTTAGCGCTGACAGCAAATTCACCCTTTTTATTTGGCAAAAAACTCTGGGATGAAACTCGTATTCCAGTTTTTGAGCAGACCATTGCCTTTAAAGATGCCAATAGTGAGGTTCACTCAGAACCGGTTAGTTTTGGTAGCGATTATATAAAAGAGTCCTGGTTGGAGCTTTTTGAAGAAAATATCGAAGAGTATCCGATCATTATGCCGGTGCTCTTTGAAGATCAGCCCGAGAGTCTACGTCATTTAAAATTTCTAAATGGGCAGATCTGGCGATGGAATCGCCCGATTGTAGGAACGGGGAGCAGTCCTCATTTGCGACTCGAACACAGATCCATGCCAGCAGGACCGAGCTTAACCGATATGGTAGCGAATATGGCCATTTACGTAGGGCTTCTCTATTATTACGGAAAGATGAATCCCGGATGGCAAAAAACAATGAACTTTGCCTCGATCAAAGATAACTTCTACCAGTGTGGTAAATTAGGAATGAAGGCCGATGTTTCATGGCCTGCAAATTCAGAAACGACGAACGTGCAAAAACTCCTTTTTGAAACATTAATGGAGCAAGCAAAAGAGGCATTGAGCGTTCTTGGTATTAGCAAAGATTCGATTTCTTACTACATTGATGATGTTATACGCAATCGAACCAAGTCGGGGTGGACAGGAGCCGCGTGGCAGAAGTCTTTTATCGATACTCACGGTGCTGACTTCCAGGAAATGACAAAGGCCTATCTAGAAAATCAAGTTTCCTTGGAGCCCGTTTATAAATGGAAAGTCTAAAACTTGATTGGCGAAAAGGGTTGGATTCGTCTTTTTTGAGTCATACGCCCATCGATTTTTATCAGTCATTTCCAAATCCAACACTTTTTGAAATCGAAGGTGAGTCGGATGAATGCCTTTTTATATCAACTCTTCTTCACGGAAATGAAACAACTGGGTTTTACAGTCTCCAAAAATTTCTAAAGCAGTTTGAAGGCAAAAAACCGAATCGCAACCTATTGATTTTGATTGGCAACCCGCAGGCTGCAAGGGCTGATGTGAGGCATTTGCCCAAGCAAAAAGATTTCAATCGTGTCTGGAGAGATGAGTCTTTAGAGCTTGTGAAGTCCCTTTTGCAGGGCTTAGCACAGAGAAAAGTATTTGCTTGTGTGGATATTCACAATACAACCGGTAAAAACCCTCCCTACTCGGTCATTCACAATTTGAGTGAAGAATATTTAGCTTTGGCCAAAGTGTTTAGCGAAAATATTATTTACTTTGTACAGCCCAGAGAAGCACTTTCGGTTCGCCTGTCGGACGACTACTTAGCAATGACCATCGAATGTGGGTTGTCGAGTCGGAAGGATTCGATCGACGAAGTTTTAGAGTTTTTAAATGCTTTGCACGATAAAGAACTGGATGATTTGAAGATTCAAGAGCGCCCCAAGGTTTATAATAGTTATGGTCGATTGTTTGTGCCTAAGGATGCTGAATTTGCTTTTGATAGTCTTTCCCATGTGGATTTTTCGTTTATCCCTGATATTGAAGACTTAAATTTTAAATCTGTGAAGGCCGGTCATGTCTTTGGACACTATTTTTCCGAAAAAAGGCTGATACTTCTGGATCGCGAAGACAAAAATATTTCGGATGAATACATCGACTATAAAAACGGAGAAATCAGTTTTAAAAAAGATGTTCGTCCATCCTTGCTAACATCTAATTCAAGTAGTGTGCGTCAGGATGTTCTCGGATACCTGATGGAGCCAGTGAAGTATTAATAGGGTTGTAAGAGGTTTGATTCTCTTAGGGGTTTCCAGCCGAGATCAAGTAGCTCCCCATAGGCATAGTTTTCAAAATCGTCCATTCCAGGACCGAAGTATTTGTCTAAACCCCATTCTCCGCAGTGGGAGTTTTCCCGTGTCCAGGGTCTCCACATCAGCATGAGCGCCACTTGGGTAGGGGCGCCTTGAAAATATGAAACTCGAATTGGGATTCTGGATTTATTAGTAAGGTGGATTCTGTATTTCGCACATCCTAATTGAGTCCCATGGGGGCCGTCATTGTCGACTAATACTTGGTAGGTTCCGGACTGATTTTGAATTTCTATAATCGCTCCATCATCTGAGATAATTCCAAGCTGATAGTCTCCCTCGGGGTCGCTATCATTAAGTCGCAGAATGCCATTGAGTCTTAGTGCAAAATGCTCTATCAGTAAATTTCCTTCATTGTCGGTAAGAGGAGAAGCTCCCTCCATAAAAAGTCCTTGAGTATAATGCCGTTGTGGAATGTAGAGGCGAGGGAAACTGATAGGTTCCTTTTTGCGAATTCCATTTTTGATATAATATGCAATTTGATTTTGCGGGTAAGAATCATCATTTTGGATAGACTCTTTGGCGCGTATGAGGTCATCACTGAGATAGAAAAGGTCCCCGATAAGTCCATTTTTACAGTTGGTAAGGCCCTCTGCGAATGGATTGCAATTACTTTCGGGATTATTAGCTTTCGGAGCGGGGGGCGAAAAGTTAGAGGATTGTTGCATCATTGCATTTGGATTTTCTTGTTCTACATAGGATCGATAATTAAATCCGAAATAAAATAGTATAGCGATAACGGATACAACAAGTGCAATTCGACTTTCTTTCTTTTTTAACTGAATGCTTTTTAAGGTGTTGATAATCGAATATTGATTTTTTAACTTGTGGGTCGTTTTTTCGGAAGATGACAATCTCTTTTTGCTATCCTGAAACGCGGAAAGGGCCTCTTTTAGTGTGTCCGGTGAGACAAAGATTTCCCTATCCTTTCCGACTTCAATGGTTTTGTCAGTCTCAATATCTTGTTTTTCTTTAATATCAATGGCTATTGAAATTATTCTTTTTATATCGGTATTAGTATAGCTTAGATTATTTAACTCACTTTGAAGTTCACTATAGTTTGAAACTCTAAAATCAAGTTTTGTGAGTTCAACAACTTGATTTCTTAATAGATCGCCGAGATTCTCTTTGATGTCTGTGATGATTTCTTGGGCCGAAGAGTAGCGAAGTTTGAGGTCCCGGTCTATCATCTTTAAAACAATGTCTTTTAGTGCTTCAGGAATAAAATTCCTAGAGTTTTCCGGAAATTTAATTTCTTTATTCTTAATCAAGTCAAGGGTCTTCAAGCTATTATGAGTGGCGAACAACCTCTCACCAGTCAACATTTCAAAAAATGTAACTCCGAGAGACCAGATGTCTGATTGCGGAGTTGCGATTTCTCCACGGACGACTTCAGGAGCTAAATAGTTGACAGTTCCAATGATCGTACCAAACGAAGTGAGGTCGCCTGATCGATCTGAAAGGTTTTTGACGATTCCAAAGTCGACGATTCTAGGTATACCTGACTTTTCAATAACAATATTCTTAGGTTTAATATCTCTATGTAGAATGGTTTTACTGTGAAAGGCATTCATGCCTTCGAGTAGTTGTACAAAAATAGGAAGGGCTTCCTCTGGCTTTAAAACTCGATTTTTGATGAGTTGATCTAGAGAGGTTCCATCGACAAACTCCATAGCGAGAAAATGAACACCTTTATCGAAACCCAAGGAATAAGCAGTGACTAGGTTGGGATGTTTTAGACTCGCGAGGGCTCGACCTTCGGCTTTAAACCTTGAGATGGTATCTTCGTCTGAATTTCGATCAGGTGAAATTATCTTAAGGGCGACCTTTCGGTCTAAGGACTTTTCGTAAGCCTCATAGACCTGACCCATTCCACCCTCACCAATGAGGGCCACCACCTCATAGTTTCCGAGCTTTGTTCCGGGTTTAAAAAGCGGGTTTTCCGAAGACGAGTCCATAGTTTTTTATCGGTATTTATGCTTAATTAATGTCTAGCCTTTGGTAAGGAAAACCCTTCCCCTAAGGGCAATAAAGCAAATTATGACCTATATTTAGGGCATTTCTAAGGGAGAAATTATGGGGATGTGGAGTGCTCCTTGGCAATCGGTAGAGAAGGCTAAGCAATTTTCTGAACGAATGAAAGAGCCTTGGATGGCGAAAGTAAAATTCGATGAGGAAGAGGATATGCATATTGCAGACCTCGAAGATGTTAGCAATGTTTTTTGGGATGGCGAGTGCCTTGTTGGATGTGATGACCTTGTTGATTATCTCGCCGAACGGGCTGAAGACGAGCAAAAGGATTTTGATATCCGTGAAGGGGTAAAGGAGTCCCTGATCCCACGTCTCAAAGAGATGGAGACTCAAGTGTTTTTACCTAAAAACCTTGAACCCTTTAATATTGTTCGTCTGGCCTTGGGGTTGGATGAGTTGACTAAAGATCGCGAGTTGAATTCACAACAAAAGGTGGGCAAGGATATTTTTGAGGCCTTTAAAAATCAAGGTATCAAGGTTGAAATGTTTCGACTGAGTACTTTGAAAAAAGAAGCATACCCAATGATGCGAAAAATGTTTGGCGTCCCCGATGAATACGCAGATCAAGACGTATTCCAGATCAGTGTCGAGACCGTAGAAAAAGATGAGCATCAAGTCGATTTTTCGGCGGTTCCTCAAGTATTTAAGGTTAATTGGGAGCGGCCAGGCTTAGCGCGAATCTCTTTTGCTCTTGAAGAATAATAAATGGCCCTAGCGCAGGGGATTGAAGAAGACGACACTAATTCCCCGGGCCTTCTTGGTGCCGAGGTTTTTGTAGGAGTGCCTGGTGTCACCTGGAAAGCTCAGGACGTCTCCTTTTTTAATTCGGTAACTTTCACCTAAGACAGTCACTGTTATTTCACCATCAAGGCAAGTGAAATACTCTTTGGTCCCTTCAACATGGGGTGCGCCGATCAAGCTTGCTCCGCTTTCGAGAATAAGTTCATCAATTTCTGTGGCCGGAGTTTTATCCGGAAGAAGTTTTCTAAGGGTAACACCCTTTCGCGACCTTCGGTCTAAAGGGATTTCAGTTGATTTAATATGCTGGCACTCCGCTCTCGGAGAGCTGACGAGTTCATCGAGACTCATATGGAGGGCGCTGCAAAGTTTGGTGAGAGTCGATAGGTTGGGGTTAGCCCCTCCAGATTCAATTAAGGTAATAGAAGCTCGAGTCGTTCCCGCTAATTTTGCCAAAGCCAATTGGCTCAAACCCTTAGTCTTTCGAAGTGCAATTAAGTTTGCCGCCAAGTTTTTGCCGAATATGTCTGTTTCAGTAGCCATAGGTTATTATAATAACATTATAGTTACTTTAATGTCTATCTCCCGATAGTTTTAAATTTAGGAGGTAGTAATGAATTTGAAACTAGACCATATCAACTTAACTGTGAATGACTTCAATGAGAGTGCTCTTTGGTACAAGAAAGTTTTTGATTTTGACTTGCTCGAAATTGGCGAGACCTATGACGCGAGAAAGTGGGGTATTGTCGGTAAAAACGATATTATGATTTGCATGACAGAACTGGGGAAGTCTTCTAAAAGCCCGGAATGGCCGAGCCCAAAGTCGCCAAGTTCAGAGGGGCCCAGTATGAATCATTTTGGACTGAGGGTCGCAGAACGGGAGCTATGGGAGCAGACTCTGAAAGTGAATGCATTGAAACTCTACTACGGAGGAATTAATGAGTATCCCCACTCGGTGTCTTGGTATGTGAAAGACCCCAATGGGCATACTATTGAGGTTTCTTACACCGAGAAAAACCAGATGGAGTTTCCGCCATTGGATCGAGATCTAGCGAAAACCGTTGGGGCTGGCAAGGATATCAAGGTTGGCTAAGCCATTTTGAACATCAATTGAAGAGCGAATCCCGCGCATGTTTTCAAATTGATCGACAAAAAAGCTCGTAAAATGCTGATTAAATTGTACGAGCTTTTGACCGCTTGAATCGACGCCTTCAGAAACGTGATACATCAGACTCACTTGCTGAAGGCCACTTTGAACAAAACGAGTTTGCAGCCAAACATCCACAGTAAAGGAGCGATCGGCACAGACCACCCGCCACCAAGGAACGTGGCCAAGGAGTTGGTGCTGACATTGAATTGTCATGCCGTCGTTAAAGACCAACTGAAACTGAATTTGATCAGCTGAAAAGCGTTGTAAGCCTTGGGTTTGGCTCTTTGCTTGAAACGATAAAATCAAAACCGTAATGAGTACTAATATTCTCATTGCCCCTCCTGTGTAGGGCGTTTCTGTCACAGGCTAGGGCTTAAGTCAATTGGACCCCGCTATGCCAACGGGGAATAGATGGACCTAGATAAGAAACAAGTGTTTCTCATTAAAAGTACCTTCTAAAAGTCGGCTAGGCCTGATCTGATTTGTGGAGAAAATGATAGTGTTTTTCAAATTGGCTGATTGCGTCTGCGATTATATGATCCTTAGAGAAACCAAAGACATCGTACTCTTGGCCACCTTGGAGTAGAAATACTTCGGCTCTGTAGTAGGCATTGCCGTCTTCGGGAACATAGTCGGGAATATTAAAGGTTCTTAACCGAATTCCGTAGTTAAAGTTTTCAACGCCTTCATTCTTAATGACCAAGCGAGCCGTATCTTTTATAGACTCATCAACAGAAACATCAAAACCCTTTTGCTCAAGATGTTGACTCAGCTCTTTAAGTGCGGGCAAGGCTTTACTACTTAGAAAACTAAGTGCATCCTCGTGTTTTGGATGGGTGACCAATGCATCCAGACGCTCCTGCCAGCTTGAGCCCGATTGAGTGAGTAGGATGCTACTGTGATGAGTTTGAACCGTATTCAAAAGTAGGTAATCATCTTTTAGGGTCTTAATAAAAACGAGGACCGAAACCATTATAATAAAAATCATGGGAAATGCTGAGGCAATGGTCATGGTCTGGAGCGCATCGAGACCTCCAGCCAAAAGAAGTGTTGCAGCCACAAGTCCCTCCATAACAGCCCAATAGACTCTCTGCCAAACAGGAGGTTCTTCAATGCCACCTGATGCGAGTGTATCTATAACGAGAGAGCCTGAGTCTGACGAACTCACAAAAAAAGTGATAACGAGAAAAAGACCGACGACCGAAAGAAATCCCGTCAGCGGTAAAAATTCAAATAGCTTAAAAAGGGCCACTGGGACGTTATTATTAACGGCTTCGACAAGGGACTCAGCTCCGCCCGCTAAGACCTTAGATATTGCCGTATTACCAAAGACTGTCATCCAAAGGCAGGTAAATCCCGTGGGAATAAAAAGCACGCCCGCCATAAACTCTCGTATGGTTCGGCCCTTAGAGATTCTTGCGATAAACATTCCCACAAAGGGCGCCCACGAGACCCACCAGCCCCAGTAAAGAAGAGTCCAGCCACCAATCCAACTTTCTTTTTTCTCATAGGCATAGAGATTGAAAGTTTTAAAAGTGATATCAGAAAGGTAAGAACCCGTATTTTGTACGAAGGACTTCATGAGCTCTACAGTTGGGCCTAAGAGTAAAACTCCTAAAAGAAGAGCTACGGCCAGGACCATGTTGATATTTGACAATTTCTTAATTCCGCCATCGAGTCCAAGGACTACAGAAATCGTTGCCATCCCTGTGATGACCGCAATAAGGACCACTTGTACAGTTGTAGATATTGGAAGTTCAAACAAGTAATTCAACCCAGCATTGACTTGAGTCACGCCGAAGCCAAGAGAGGTCGCGACCCCGAACATGGTACCGATCACGCAAAAAGTATCTATGAGGCTACCAATGGGTCCCTTGATTTTGTCTCCGATGAAGGGGTAAAAAAGGGATCTTGGTAGAAGTGGTAAGTTTTTTCGATAGCAATAGTAAGCGAGCATGACGGCTACAACTGCGTAAATAGCCCATGCGTGAAGACCCCAGTGAAAGAAAGTGATCTTCATGGCTTCACGGGCACTTTCAACAGACTGGGGGTCACCAACGGGTGGTGACGAGAAGTGCATAAGAGGCTCCGCGACGCCAAAGAATAGAAGTCCGATTCCCATACCAGCGGAAAAGAGCATGGCAAACCAGCTTAAGTTGCCGTAGGTGGGTGTCGAATGATCGGGACCGAGTTTAATATCACCAAGTCGACTGACCATGAGCCATATCGAAAAAATGAGGATCGTCGCAACGGCCAGAACATAAATCCAGCTCGTATTGGCTACGAGCCAGTCTTGAATCCCTGTGAAAAAGTATTTGGCCGATTCGGGAGCTAAACTTCCGAGTAGGGTAATCACAAAAATAATTAGTGAAGATGAGATAAAAACCTGTGGATCAATATTTTTGGATAAACGGATCGCTTTCCTCCATTTTCAGATGACTTTTCGGACACTTAAATTGCACGATGAAAGGTTCTTATAACATATCGTGAACGATGCTTCCAGTTTGAGGCGGTATTATATGAAAAACCCGTAGTATTTTACTGGAGATCTGAGGAATCGTTTCTGCTCAATTCGTTTTCAATTTGATTTCAGAAAACTTTCAAAGTCTAAATTCTTAGATTTTAGGGGGAAATCCCGATAGAATCGACTTATGAAAACTCAAAGAACGATTGATAAACTTCAAATTTACCGGCACCTACAAATTGCGAAACTAGAGTATCTTAAAAGAAGCAAAAAAAACTGTTGTATAAAGGATCTTTGCAAAAATGGCATTTGTTCGCTCGTAATAAAATGCGAACTCTAATGTGCCTCGTTAATGACTTTACTAAGAGAATTTGATCTTCTAGGTTATGTTTTAGCACCCAAACTGGGCTTATTAGAGTGGCCTATTGTTATAGTTCTTTGGAGGTTTCAGATTCAGAAAAAAGTTTTCATTCTACCAACGGCCTTATTCCTGTTTTTAATTTTTAGCCTCAGTGCCTGTACTCCAAAAAAATCAGAAAAAAACGAAAATGAATTGCGTCTCAGGCTCAGTAGCGAACCGCCGAGTCTCGACTGGCATCGAGCAACCGATGTTACCTCCCGTAGTATTCTTCTCAATATTATGGAGCCACTTTTAGATTTAGAAGAAACCAAGGATGGAATAAAAGTAAAGAAAGCTCTTTTTGCCAGTTGGACATCGTCGAAAAATTTTGCGCAATGGAACTTCAAAATACAAAAAGGAGTTAAGTGGTCAGATGGTGTCGCCTTAGAAGGACAACATATTGTCGATTCTTTCGCCCGACTCTTACACCCCGAAACGGGGGCCTTTTTTTCGTTTCTCTACTATGTCATCGATGGGGCGAAGGGGTTTAACACAGGAACGACTAAGACCTTTAGCAAGGTAGGGATTACTCTCGATGGTGATGGGGGCGTTCGATTTCAGCTCAATCGCCCCTGTGCCTATTTTCCTAAGCTTTTAGCCTTAATGAGTGTTATGCCTTTTCGCAAAGACCTTTTTGAAAAGCACGGAGAAAAAATATTTGCAGCGGAGAAGTTTGTTGGCCTTGGTCCTTATATTTTAAAAAAATGGGATCATGATCGAGAGATTCTTCTAGTCCGGAATGATAAATACTATGGTGAAAAGGCCAAGCTTGAGCAGATTCGATTTAAAATTATCAATGAAGATTCGACGGCCCTAAGACTTTTCGAAGCTCGACAAATCGATGCTCTCACATCAATTCCTTTGCAGCTTGTTCCAAAGTACAAGAGCAGAAAAGAGTTCTATCCCATTAACGAAATTTCAATCGAGTACTTAGCCTTCAATTTAAAAAAAGCTCCCTTTGATAATCTGAAGCTAAGAAAGACCCTGGCGATGGCTGTTGATCGAAAGCAGATAGTGAAGTCATTGTCTAATGCCTTTAGGCCGGCCCAGAGTTTACTGCCCGAAGGACTCATGTTCTCCGAAAAATTTCGTTTAGGTGAAACGGCAAAGCCCACTGCTCCGTCGGGACTGAATAAGAGGGAGTTATCACTCCATTTCTACACCGACGAAAACCAAAGTTTACTAGCACAAAACCTTCAGTGGCAGTTTAAGGAGTCTCTCGGGGTAGACCTCAAGCTCTTTAATGAAGAGTGGAAATCCTATCTCGGTAAGATTAACAACGACCCACCTGGTATGTACCGCATTGGTTGGATGAGCTTGTTTCCGGACCCCATCTTTCTTTTGAGTCTGTTTACATCGGATTCAGCTTTTAATGTCGTGGGTTTCAAAAATCAGGAATACGACCGATTAGTCGCTGAAATTGGAATGTACCCAGTCGGACGTGAGCGAAGCCAGAAAATTGATCGGTCCCTTGAGATCTTACTCACCGAGAATGTTGTGATTATCCCGCTCTACCAGGGGGCTCGAAACTACCTCATCCATCCGAAAATAAAGAACTTTCCGCTGAATTCAATGGCGCGTATGAGATTTCTGGGAACCCGAGTCGACTAGAGGTTGACATATACCCTATAGGGGTATATGGTATAGTTATGAATCGAATTCTTATACTTCTATTTGTTTTATTTTTGTCTCCCCAACTGATGGCTCACCCCGTAGTCTTCAAGGGAGGTTCTGTTCTCACTGCAACCAGCAATCAAACCATGAATATTCTTGAGAGTCATTACTCCTTTAGTTCTCATTTTGCACTGGGCGCCTTGTTTGGACGCTTACAACTATCTGATGAGCTCCACGAGTTCTTTATGATTCAGGCTAATGTCTTAGCTTGGCGCGGGAATTTCGAAGACTCCCAGGCGAACCTTTATATTCAAGGGGCGGCTGGAAAACCTCGAGAAGGGGACTCGGCCTCTAGAATTCAGTTGAATACAGATTGGGAAGATCGTGACTACTACACAGTCTTCAAAGCAGGACTCTACGACCTTGATGGGCAAAAGGTTGACTACTACCAAGCTCGGCTCGGGTTTTCACCATTTCGCGGGAAATATGAGTCGTGGCAAGCCTTTTATATTTTTCAATTTGATTACAATAAAGAGATGCACAAGCATGTGATTATCACGCCTGTTCTCCGTTTGTTTTACCAAAATATTTTAATAGAATTTGGATCTTCACTGGAAGGAAAGTCATGGTTACAATTAATGACTCATTTTTAAAGTTTATTATTATCCCCCTAGTTACTTTGTTTCTGAGCGTTTCTGCCCAAGCAAAAACCCCATCTAAATCTTCGGTTAAATATGCGAAGGTTCACGGTGTCGTATGCCAGTTTTGCGCTCAAGGCATTAAGAAAAATCTTAAGAAAGTTTCTGGCGTCAAAGATGTAAAAGTCGATATGTCAACTAAGATCGTTGAAGTTCAATCAGAAACCCCGATTAAGGATGAGACAATATCGAAGATTATCACCGAAGCAGGATTTAAGGTCGTCAAGATCGGTACTGATGAAAAAATGGTGAGTTCCTCGAAGTCTTCTGAGAAAGAACCCGGAAAAATGGATCACAAACATGATGGTAACCATGGACACATGATGAAAGAGAAAAATGACAAAGCTAAAAAGTAGTTTTCTTGATTTTATGACGCTTTTCTCTTCGTTTAGCACTCTTTTTTGTTGTGCTCTTCCAGCACTATTTGTAGCGCTTGGCGCGGGTGCTGTATTCGCCGGCCTCGTTTCTCAGTTTCCTCAGCTCGTGTGGCTTTCAGAAAATAAGGGTCTTTTATTTATTTTTTCTGGATCGATGCTTGCACTCAGTGGTTTTCTTCAGTGGAAGAGTCGAAATGCTCCCTGTCCCGTTGATCCGAAGCTTGCAAAGAAGTGTATGCGAACTCGCAGTATTTCGCGAAAGATCTATTTTTCATCTCTGTCTCTTTTTGTAGTAGGGGGCCTTTTCGCCTATGTGTTACCCCATTTTATGGAGCATTAAATGCCAGAAGTCACTAAAACAAAAAAATACACTAAACATGCCGACCATTCTGCCGAGATCAAGAGGATTAATCGACTCATTGGTCAGCTCGAAGGAATTCAAAAGATGATTCAAGAAAATAAATATTGTGTGGATATTTTGAATCAAACAAAGGCTGTTTCGAGTGCACTTAAGGGGCTTGAAGCCTCAATCCTAGAGCGTCACCTCGAGCACTGTTTAAAAAAGGCCAGTCGAAGTGAAAATCGCGCCCATCTCGACGAGCATATTGAAGAGCTTATGGAAATCTTTAGAAAGAGAATGAAATGAGCGAAGGCCACAAAAATAGAAATCATGATCACAACCACGATCTCGAGGCGGGCTGCCATTCGGAAGGTGATATAAAGGTTCATTCGAGTTGTTGCCCAGAACCCGAGGAACCAAAAGTCGTTACTTCCTGCTGTCCCAGCACACAGAAGTCCGAAGCAAAGGGGCTCAAAGCCTTGTTGGCCTTTGATAAAATACTGTGGCCCTCTTTACTCATTGTCGCTGTCTTATACGCCATATCCTTTATTGGTATCGAGCTCCCATGGCTTAAAGAGGCATCCCATCATACTCACGAACTGGTTCACAAAATGTGGTGGGGGGTTGTCATCGGTGCATTCTTCGTTGGACTGCTTTCGGGTTTTCCCCAAGCAAAGTTGGGTGGCTTTTTAAATAGTAGCTCGGGTTTTCGGGGAGTTCTGAAAGCGACATTTGCGGGAGTCTTTTTTGATCTATGTAGTCACGGCATTTTAATGGTTGGTTTGCGTCTTTATAAGGCTGGAGCCAGTCTCGGACAACTCATGGCCTTTTTAATAGCCAGTCCTTGGAACTCATTTGGATTAACCATCGTTCTATTTGGACTTATTGGAATCAAGTGGACCTTGGCCATTATTGTATTGTCAATGGCAATTGCCTTGGTTTCTGGAGTTGTTTTTGAATGGGCCGTAGAAAAAGGGTTCTTGCCTAAAAATCCAAGTCAGCTTGAAAAAGGTGAACCCATAAGCTTGAAGGACCTTTTAAAAAGCTTTAAATGGCCAGGATTGATCGAAGTATTGGTGTCGGGCTTTAAGGAGTCTCGAATGGTGGTTAGGTGGCTACTGTTTGGGATCGTAGTGGCTGTCATCGTTCAATTGGTCTTAACAGACGATCAGTTTCAAAATTATTTTGGCCCAACCCTATTAGGGCTTCTTGCCACGGTGGGACTGTCGACCGTCATTGAAGTTTGTTCTGAGGGGTCAGCCCCCTTGGCCAGTCAGTTTTTGACAAAGGCTTCTGCGCCGGGGAATACATTTGCATTTTTGATGACGGGGGTCTCTACGGATTACACCGAAATCATGGCAATTAAAGATACGACAAAGAATTGGAAAATTGCTCTAGCCTTGCCAATTATTACTGTTCCACAGGTAATGGCTATTGCTTGGTTACTCAATTCACTTTCTTAGTGTCCGAATTACTTGTATCAGTCTGAGATAGGATAATTTTTTGACAGTGGGGAGCTAAACAATACGTTGTTAAGGCTTTCGACATTCAATAAATCCATCCTCAAATGTAGAAGGGACCCATTGGGGGTTTCTAGGGCATGTTTTTGCAATTACCTTAGGTACAAACGAGGTAAGATTTATGAAGCGAGATAATCAATTATTCAATTGTATCATTTTGATACTCCTATTAGGAGGTTTTCAATCGGCCTACGGATTCGCAGTAGTCTCTGAGGTCGCCAACGGAGCCCAGGGTCGCTGTTTACCCGAACTCCCTTCTGAAATAGCGGGTAATCAGATGGCCTACCTTAACGAAAATGAGGTCACCGTAGAAGGAGACCTCATGGGGAATCCTGAAATTGTTGAATCCCTAACTCGGGTGGTTTACTCCCTCAATCAATTGGGAGCTCGAACTTTTGATCGCCACCGTGGTGTTATTTTTAACTTTACAGACGATACTGGAGCCTCCAATTACGATGGCGCGCGAATAAATATGAGAGCCTCGAACCAAGCCTTGCGCGGTCTTGGTTGTCTCAATGAACCAGCACTTATGGCGGCGTCTTTTGAACCCCATAACCATCCCCACGGTGCTCATTGCCACCACGGAGCTAATGGCCATAACAATATTTCAAGACTTCTGCATGAAGCCGCCCACTATATTGGACATAGGCCAGCGCCAGCACCTCAAAGAGGGACGATGTACGATGCTTATACTGCGGCGATGAGTGGCGGAGTTTGCGCAGTTTCTGGCTATGCGAGCTCTGACTCTGCAAGGTCGACAGATAAGAATGAGGAATTTGCAGAGGCTTTTTCAGCCTATGTTTCGAATCCAGAACTTCTGACCGATGAAAAGGGATGCGCCCCTGCCAGAGAGTTTTTCAAAACTGTTTTTGGTGAGGACCAAGTGCCAAGATCCTGCGAGCAGCGACTTGCCATGGCTGGTGGAGAAGAAGGGCAAGGAACTCGTAATACTTTCGGGTTTCCTATGAGACGTTCATCGGATCCTGCTATTTTCGACAGTCGCGAGATATAAAAAAAGGCACTACTAAAAGTGCCTTCTTCTAATTCGATTCGAGTTTGAATTTAAGCTGCCATAAATTGATCGACCACCTCTTGCATGATCGACTGCATGACATCTCTTATACTGATAAACGACAGAAGCGTTCCGCTAGCATCTACTACCGGAAGGTGTCGGCAGCGAATATCATTCATTAAAATATAGGCATCTTGAAGGGATTGATCAGGGCGTACGGTAACAACGTCCTTTGTCATGACTTCGTCGAGTAGGACTTGGTCTGGGTCTTTTGACTGGGAGACTACTTTAAAAAGAAGATCTCTCTCGGTGAAAACACCGGCAAGCTTTCCATCTTGGCCGAGAACAGGGGCGGCTCCAATTTTGTGTTTGTGGAAAAATTGAGCAACCTCCCTAATATTCATTCCTACTTTCAGACTTAATGTTGATCTGAGTTCAAGTTCTTCGACGCGCTTTAAATTCATGAGACATACCTATGTTAAATTTTTGAATAAGAGTTCTTATCTCTTTCAATCGGCCACCTAGACCAAGAGCTTAATGGGACCTTTGTGATTCCAGGGGATCTTTACACAATTTTGATATTGTCTTGAAAAGAGAAGAGATAGGAGTCCACAATTGGGATTTTTCTTATTATATTGAGTTAGATCCTCAATCATTAATCGAAAGTCGGAGACTGATTTGAACTTTAGAAATATTCTTCTATGTATACTAGCTTGCACCTTTCTTGCGAGTTGTCTTGATCAATCTAAAAAAACAGAGAAAAAAAGGAGCGCGGCTATTTCTACCTCCAGCGAAACCTACAGCTATGACAAAGATCTTTTTCAAAACCCATACAAAAACGAAAAAACAGATAAAGCGAGAAAGCTTTGGAGTAGCGTACTTTTTGAAAAAGAGAACGGAGTATTTTCACCCTTATCTTTAGAAGCGGTACTCACCTTACTGATGCAGGGATCAAAAGGGGAATCCTATCAAGCCCTTGAGAATTTTTTGCAATTGAAGGGAATCAAGCCACTCGAACATCTTTTGACACTTAAAGAGTCGGTAGACCATATTGACCATTTTCATCGCGATTATAATGAGAATACCCCCACCAAGATGAAATTGGCTTTCGGACTCGTTTCAAGTAAGAAATACTCGCTAGATCCAGAAGCGGTAGACCCTGTAAAAAATCAACTCGGTCTCTATATGGAAAGCTTTGACTTTAAACAAGAGAATCAAAAGGCACTCGATGCCGTTAATTCTTGGATTGAGAAAATGACAGAGGATAAAGTAAAAAAACTCCTCGATATGATTTCTGAAGAGACCGTGATGCTTCTTATAAACACTCTTTACCTAAAGTCATCATGGCAAGACAAGTTTAAAGAAGAGAGTAACCAAAAAGTTGACTTTACCTTAGACACGGGTAGTACAAAAAAAGTTGAAATGATGTACAAAAAAGAACATTTCAATTTCGTCAAGGGCGAGCATTTTCAGGCGGTTCAGGTTCTTATTGACGCTCCCGATATTGAGTTCTGGTTTCTTCGACCGGAGGCTTCTATCGAAAAGACAAAGGAGCATATTGCAAAAACTCCCCTAAAAACTCTCTTCGAATCAAGGTATTCGCAAAAAGTAGAGTTATTTTTACCAAAGTTTAAAATCAAAAATAAATTGAAGCTTATGAGTGTTTTGCGAAAAGAAGGCCTAGAGATACTCACGCAATCACCCAACTTAGAATTGGATGGTTTTCTCAAAGAAAAAGGTGATTTCATCATTTCGGAAGCCATACAGGGTAATTTCTTTGCAATTGATGAGAATGGTGTTGAAGCCGCATCTGCCACAGTTTTAGGAATGCGAGCCGGCGGAATGCCTAAGCCAGAAGAACCTCTCGTTTTGAAATTTGATAAACCTTTTTTATTTTTGATGTACCAAAAAAGTTCGGGTCGTATGCTGTTTGAAGGACAGGTCTACGATCCAGAGTTGAATTAGTCTCAAAATTTAAATGGCGGAGGGGCAAGGCTTCTTCTAAAAGGGCCAGCCTTCTTCTTTCAGGTCGGGTTTCGAGAGAATGACTCTCAACATTTCACAGCGAAACCAATCAGTTTCAGGAGAACAGTCCTCAGCCTGTTTCATTACGTCTTCTTTACTGACAAGTTCGAAGGGGTCAGGTGCAACCATTCGCGAGGCATAGGCATCGCCTCCCTGACTAACTTCATTGTTGTGGCATATTCTACAGCTGGTGCCACCAGTAGAATTGTTTAAAATACTTGAAAAGGCTGCATCTGTGGCCAACTCTGAATCCACAGGAAAGTGAATTTCGCCCTTGATACTGAGGTTGCTATTAATGACTTCGCCAAATTCTACAGCCGTCATGCCGAATCCACCGGGCACGACACTCATTATAAATTGCTCGTGGATAAGAAAGATCCGAGGAGACTCAATACCGGGCGAAGGCTGGGCGCTAAAGCTACTAGAGGTCGCCACGAAATTCAGTGGAAGATCGAGATTTTTTAAAAAGCAATGGATACTCACTGGCTTGGGTAAACTATTAATAAGTGCGATGGAGTCGGCAATACTCTTTGGGCTTCTTAGGTTCTCTGGGGCGAGATCACACTGTACCGATGAGTTGATTCCTTGATTGGAGCTCAATGAGCTACTGGAACCAGAAATCTTGCGCTCACTGCAGGAACTGAGTCCTAGCGCCGAAACTAAAATAATGAGTACCCTTAAGAGGACACTGATTGAAAATTCCCTACCCATACCCTAATTTTATCACTTCATGAGTAAATCCATTGACTTAGCTTCTTGATTTCCACTTTTGAGACGCTATCTAATTTTGGCTGCACAGGGGTTAGTCGATGGGACAGAAAATTTTCAAAAATGTCCCGCAAATCTGTGCTATAAGTTGCCTCAATATTATGTCTGCTATCGAAAACCTCTTAAAAAAGAACTTTAAAAAGCGCAAGTCTTGGATCAAGCAAGTCGGCGTGGAGGCCTATCGCCTTTACGATTGGCAGATTCCTGAATACCCCTTTTACATCGATCGCTATGGCGAGCAGTTTTTGATTTACGATCGAACTGAATCCAGAGATGAGTCACGAAAACCTTTGATGATTAAAGAAATCGAAGATGCACTTGTGAAGCTCTTTGCTTGTTCAAAGGATCAAATCATATGGAAGATGCGAAAGGTGCAAAAAGGAACGGACCAGTACGAAAAAATCGCCCATGAAAATTCTCGACAGGTCGTCAGCGAGGGCAAACGGAGTTACTATGTGAATCTCCACGATTACTTAGATACTGGACTTTTTCTCGATCACAGGCCACTAAGAAATCAATTTCAAAAGAGCAACCAAGGAACCTTTCTCAACTTGTTTTCATACACCTGCTCTGTTGGCTTGGCCGCGGCACTTGGTGGTGCATCAACCACAAATGTTGATATTTCTAAGACCTACCTGGAGTGGGGAAGAGACAATTATAAGTTGAACGATCTTAACCCAGGTGATCATCAATTTATTCATAGCGATGTTCTGGCTTGGGTAGACTCCTGTAGAAATAAATATGATGTGATATTTTTAGATCCACCGAGTTTTTCTAACTCGAAACGAATGGAAGCCAAGTCGTTTGATGTGTTAAGGGATCAGGACTCACTGGTCGAGGCCTGTCTGAAGTTACTCAATCCCGGTGGTTCGCTTTATTTTTCAAATAATCACTCTAAGTTTCGATTGAGTGCCCATCTCAAGCAGTATTCCCCCCAGAATATGACTTCAGAGACCATTCCTTTTGATTTTCACAATCAAAAGGTCCATTGGTGTTTCTTATTTAAAGCTCCGTAAGTAAACGGAACAGGCGAGAATTTTCGCCCCTGAGTCCACGAATGTAGTTAACGCTATGGCTATCGGGACTTTTCGAAAAGAAAACCTCGTTCATAAAGACCGACATAGAAAGGTTTTTCGATCCATACCAAAGGGCCCAGTGGTAGCGCGCAAGACCTTCTCTGATATGTACTTCAATTTGATTTTTCGTCAGATTCAACTGGGGAAAAGCTTGTTGAAGGACTGATTCCGGCTGCTTCCAAAGAGCCAAAAGGTACTCGAGTTCAGCTGCAGCAAAAGATATCGAGTTGTATGCCATTTCGTCGCCAGTTAAGCGACTATAGGGATAGATGTCCTGATCGACCAATTTATTGAGTATCACGGGGACCATGTATTCGAGATTGGTTTGCGCCTCGGGTGGGTGGGCCACAATTCCACCAAACTTGCCGATAAGTCCCGTCGTTCTTTGCTGGATTCCTTGAATTGATTGAGTTATCAAGTGCCAATCCATGGATTTATAAATATCAATAACTTCCTGAGGACTGCTGGGCTGGTCGAGTGCCTTCGGATTAAAACCGATCTCACCAAGAACTTCTTCGTGCTTATCCGTATGCGGGAGAGAAAGGAGTTCGGTGACAAAGTGGAGTTCTCGGTATTCTCCTTGAACCTGAGCTTTTCCATCTTCAATATCTGACTTTTCTTCAAATAGCTTTCGAATCGTTGTCATGTAGTTTTCTGGGTCAGTGAGAAAGCCGACAAGGTGGGAAATATCGTGGAGGCCTGAAAAATTAGTGGGAAACATCCCGTTGGAAACTGCTCTGACAAATGTTTTGTAACTGAGTGATCCTGTGTGGATTAGGTAATTCCCATCTTGAGGCCAAGGGTCAAGCCCAGGGCGAAAAAAAAGAATTTTTCGGCTGCTTTGATTTTGTAGAGCCAAAGCCGGAAGTATTTTTTTATCCGCAGGTATATGAGAGACCTCTCGAATATAGTTTTTGTAAACAGTCAACCAGGTCGGGATCACCGTTTGTTGCTCGGTAAATTCAAAACCAAGTTTGTTAAATGCGTTCTTTAACCGGGAGTCTACTTTAAAGGCCTGCTGAAAATAAAAGATGGATTCAATGGGAAAGTCCTGTTGAGCCTCTCTAGAGGTTAAATAGCTTCGAACGCGGTTCCTTGATTCCTCGTCCATTTGAGTAAATTGAATGGCGCAAAGTTGAGCTTTAGAGTTTTGAGAAAAGCAAAAAAGACCCATAATCAAAATGATTATGAGTCTTGAAAAAAACCGAGTTTCTCTTGCAGGCTGAAGAGTCATTTATGATCAGACCTATTCTTGATTTTGACCAGGGAAGGGAAGTCCAATCGGAATCGTAATTCCGGCGATATCATCGTCGTTACCCGTTCCTGGCTGAGGAAGTCCAACCGGACGTCCGGGATTACCTTGGCTCGCAAGATTCAGTGAAAAGCTAAGTCCATCGGCAGTACTTCCGTAAAACTTAACGGGCTCTCCACCGTGACGATCTGCTTCTGTAGTAAATGTGAGTTCTTTACCGTTAGGGTTGACCACTTGATAGTCAATCGTCGTTCCATCAACAACTTTGGAACCAGTTAATAGGTAAGGTAGAACTCGTCCATCAGAAAGCAAAAGTTTAAAGACTCGCGCCGATTTAAAATCAACCGTGTTCGCTCTACCATACTCTGCAGAAGCGACGTAAAGTGGTGCAGGAAAAACAGTGGCTCGCGCATTGAGATTAACGTAGAGGCGGTCTCTTTGAAACGTCGCCATCATAACCGTCGTATCACCAAAAGTTACAAATTCACCGGGCTGGGGAAGTCCCACAACATTCGGGTTAGGAGCTACGATTCCATTAATAATTGATGGGAAAGTCTGTGGAAGGCCAACAGGGTCAGGAAGTACTGGGCCTGGTTGGGGAAGACCTACAGGAGTTGGGGTCGAAGGACCAGGAAAGGGTTGGCCACCACCCCAAGGTGGAAATGGAGAGGTTGGTGGGAAAGTACCTCCCTTTTTAACAGGATTCATCGTAATAGATACACCTGTTCCCTTAGGAAATAATCCCGACATATGGAATTTGCCTTCAAAGAGTTCGCCACTTTCAAATCGGATTGTGAGATCACCAACGCGGTCTCCATTTTCGTCGTCTAAAAGAAGGGTATACAGACCTTCATCTCCAGAAATATCGTCAACATGGTAAAAAGCGACTTCACCATCGGTGTACTGAACCTTGAGGGCATAAGTCGTATAGGTTCTATCCATTTCTGGAAGACTGTTTTGTACGGCGATCGGTACTTCTAGCCACTCAACAGTGTTTACCCAAACAGGTCCACCGGGAACGACAAGGGCTTCATTAATGTTCATTCCTTGGTACTTCACATTAGCTTTGCTCATATCGACAGCAAATTGTTCGCCAAAACCCTGTACCTTAGAGTTCTTTGCGAGTTTTAAAGGAGCTTCAACTGTGACACCTTGACCGGTTTTTCCAGAAAAGAAGCTTGAAGTGCTATCCTTAACGTCTTGAACAAGGAATTCTGTTTGTTCACCAAACTTATTCTCGGTGTAGAGTTTGATTCCTGAAATATCACCGACGCGAACCGCCTCAGAGGATACAACAAGATAGTACTCTGAAGCTCCGCCCATGTAATTGATTCGAACTAGATTCCTATCGTACTCAAATTGGTTGAAGCCAAACCCAGATTTACCAGGGGCGCGACCAACATCGACCGTGAAAACACTGTTTTCCCAATCGGTCACTGTTTCTCTATGAAGAGCTTTAAGCTCTGTACCACTGAGAAAGCTTTTGAACTGACCAATTTTGATTTTAGCGCCAGCAATATTAATTGTTTCGTTATAGAATTCAGCTTGGGCGTACATGGAACTAAACTGAGTTTCACAAGTATTTGCTAGAGCTTGAGTTGATGTCGAAAAAATAGCTCCTGAAACCGCTAGTCCAAGTAATAGATCTCGAACGTTCATAAATAACCTCGTTAGTGTGATTGAAATTTAATGGAGGCCTTTTGACACATAGCGTCTACGGGGTCAACCGGGACTCTCTGAGAACTTTCGGTAGGGTAAAGATTTCATGCTTGATAGATAGTTTTGAAATATCCAGTTCGAAATTGATTTGGTTTGAGGAATGATCAGGCTAAAATTTTTGTGCTAGCCGTGAATATTTGTGTAGGTTTTTTCTAATAAACTCGGTAAACAAAAGTTCATGACAACAGATGACCACTCTTTTGATTATTTCAATCTCTATCGCGACATCCCCGTAATGATGCATTCAATTGATAAAAGCGGCTGTATTGAATACGTCAGCAGCCTCTGGCTGAAAACCCTCGGTTATGAAGAGTCTGAAGTTATTGGTCGTCGATCTACGGAGTTTCTCTCTGAGGATAGCCAAAAAAAAGCGGTAGACGTTTTAGAGTTTTTCTTTGAACACGGTTATTGCCGAGATATTGAATACGAATTTATCAAAAAAAATGGTGATAAAGTCGATGTTCTTCTGACAGCGACATCAGAAAAGGATGAGGAGGGAGAGTTCCTTCGTTCAATTGCCGTTTCAGTTGACATCTCTGAAAGAAAGAAGCTCGAAAGGGAAATCGAAATGAAGAAAATGGCTCTCTACAATTCCGCTAATTTAGCAGAGCTTGGTAAGGTTTCAGGTTATATTGCCCATGAAATTAATAATCCTCTTTCGATTATTTCTGGTCGAGCTCAGAGAATTCAAAAATTTATTCAAAGTAAAGATATCGATCTTGAATTGATAGAAGAAGAGGCGCAAGGAATTAGGGACACCGTGGCTCGGATTAGCGAGATCGTCAAAGGACTGAGAACGATTTCAAGGCCCCAAGGCAACCATTCGGAGCTCATGTACGTTAGTGACCTGGTTGAAATTTCATTGTCCTCCTGCTTAGGTCTTTTGAAGCAAAATGATATTCGAATTAATTTCAAAACTTCCACAGAGAGTCGGGTGAAATGTAACCCTTCTCTAATGGCTCAGGTTTTTATTAACCTCATCAACAACTCAGTGGATGAAATTCTCGAGACCAATCAGCCCAAAGAAATCGACATTGCGGTTCAGGACTATAAAAGCAATCAGGTCCTGATTACCTACAAAGATGCGGGACGTGGGATCTCGAAGGAGTTGGCCGAGAAAATCTTTACGCCCTACTTTACGACAAAAGAATACGCCCATGGCACTGGTTTAGGCTTGAGTTTGTCCAGTGAAATCGTGGAGTCCCACGGCGGAAGAATCTACTACGATGTCGACGGTAAGAAGTTTGAGATTCTTCTACCGATCTCTAAAAGGGCCTAAGGCCAAGGTATAAGCGAACAAAGTTTAAATTGAGAGAGTGCATGAGGAAATTACACCCCCTGTTGACACAGAGCTTCGAGAGATGATATCTAGGGCCTACAGTAAGGGAATCTGGATTGGCTAAGTTCTCTTTTCGTGAAGAACTACTAGGAAAAGGAACCGCTTCCCATGCAATCATTTAATGATCTCAATCTACCAGAACCCCTGGCAAAAACCCTCGATCGTATCGGTTTTTTAAAACCCACAGAAATTCAGGCTAAAGCCATCCCTCTTTTGATGGATGGGCAGGATGTCCTTGCGTGCTCTGAGACGGGCTCGGGAAAGACTGGCGCTTACCTGCTTCCGATGCTCACCTATCTTTTAGAAAACCCGAAAGAGGCGGGCTTGATATTGGCCCCCACTCGCGAGTTGGCACTTCAGATTTCTCAGTTTTTGCAAACTCTCGTAAGAAGTTTGGGGCCATTTCACACGGCGACTTTGCTCGGCGGACAGGATATTCGCAAGCAGTTTAAGACCCTTCAGAAAAAGCCTCGAGTGATCGTGGCAACTCCAGGTCGTTTGATTGATCATTTGAATAGAAATACTGTTCAGTTAAATAGAGTTGGTTATCTGGTCCTCGACGAAGGCGATCGCATGATCGACATGGGATTCGAACCCCAGCTTAAGGAAATTCTTAAGTTTCTTCCTGAAGCCGACGAAAGACAGACGTTATTTTTTACGGCAACCCTTGATAAGAAAGTGAAAAGTCTCACTAAAAAATATCTCACGAATCCGGCTTCGGTTCTTATTAGTAATTCCAAGCCAGTTTCGAGTATTCGGCAATCTGCTATAAAGGTGCCGATGAAAGAAAAAGATGAATTGGTACTTAATGAACTGAACGATAGAGATGGTTCAGTCATTATTTTCTTAAAGACTCGATATAAGACAGATCGACTCAGAAAGTACCTGGCGGAATTTGGAGTCTCCGTGGATACAATTCACGGTGGAAAAAACCAAAGTCAGAGAACTAAAACCATTCAGGCTTTTAAAAAGGGTAAAACCCGAGTACTTTGTGCAACTGATGTTGCAGCCCGAGGGATCGATGTTCCGCAAATCAAACATGTTATAAATTACGACCTTCCTATGCAGGATGAAGACTATGTTCATCGAGTGGGGCGAACTGCGCGCAATGGTGCAGAGGGCGAAGCTATCAGTTTTGTTATGCCCAATGAGTACGGCGATTGGAATCGGCTTGTTAAGAAATACGAAATTCCAGATGCTATGATTGAAACCTCTAAAGGTCGCTCAAAACCCGGTGGAGACAATAGACCATCAAAGCATGGTTCATCGCGCAGGTCGTCGGGTGGTAAGACACGGATTGAATTTCGTGAAAAGAAATCCAAGTCCGGTTCAAAGAAAAAGGGCCGTTCGAACTCGGATGCCAGTGAAATTGCATTATTCGAAAAGCCCAAAAGAAAGTCGTTCTCAAAATCAAAGAAGAGATTTGAAGATTCATCGGATCGTCCGAAGAGAAAATCTCTAAGTGGCAGAAAGAGAAAATTTGAAGAGTCCTACGATAGGCCCGAGAAAAAATCTTTCTCAAAGCCAAAAAAGAAGTTCGAGGATTCTTCGGATCAGCCTAAAAGTAAGTCGTCTTCGAAGCCAAAAAGACAAGCTGTGAAGCCTTCTCAATCTAAAAAGAAGTTCTCAGCTCAGTCAGGTGGGCCTTCTAAAAAGAAATTTGGATCAAAGAAAAAGGCTGGAGCCAAAGGGCCAGGATCTAAGTTTAAGTCGAAGTCTCGCTCAAAGTCTTCGGGGAGAGCTTCATCTGGATCGTCACGGAGACCTCGTTAAAATTGAATTGAGATAGCGGCAAGGGCGGATATTCCGCCTAAGAAATACATCGAATTCTTAACATCTGGATTTCTTTCTCTGCTTGCTTGATAAATATTGAGAGCTGCCAAAGCCGTATAAGTCGAAAAATGAATCCACTTATTTGTTTCTTTTTGTTTTTCTCTCAGGGCGATATAGTTTTTAACCAATTCATCCCTTTGTTGGTCAGAGAGGGATCTTGACGAAGACAAGAGTTCATAGAAATTTCGTTCCGAACTTCCGATGTGATACTGATAGTAGCCGTAACCAAAGGCGGCTATAGAAAGTGATTGCGAAAACGAATAGACCCACTTTTCGATGGGGCTATTGACGTTGGAGTAGCCGATAGTTGCCCCTGTAAACACCAGCCCCGAACTGATCATATAAGCCAGTCCCGTACGTATTTGCTGACTTTCTAGCTCTACCATTTTAACTTGAAACGAAGCCCAATTCATAGCCTTGAGGTCGATTGATGAAGTCTCGGTTTTAAGGCCAAAGAGTTCCTTTTTAGGCTGAGCTTCGCTCGGAGAAGAGTCGGGAATGAGGATTTGAGCGGAAACTTTTGCACTGAAAGCCAATAAAGTGATTAAAATGAAAGGGCGGAGTAATTGTTTAATAGACAAGGCCAAACTCCAGGTTCACGCTATTATCTGTTTTTTTGCCGCCATCCCAATTGTTTAGAGTCTTCTGCACAAATGAAATTCCTGTTTTGGCCGAAAGAAAACTCGTACTTACGCCCAATGCTAAATGTTCGTTGCCGATGGAAGCACTTGTCGTCATTAAACCCAGTCCGTAGTTGGCAACGAGTTGAAAACCATCGATAAAACGGGAAGTTTTTTTATCAAGCCGGTAGTTTACACCCGTTTCTAGGCGTCCCCAGAGTTTATCTTGCACAGGCGAGAGGGAAAAACCGAGATCAGCGTAGCTTTTTGTGAGTTCCTTTGGGGTTGAATCGCCAGAATTACTCAGAGTCATGTTCTGTACAAAAAGAGAAAGCTTAGGCGACCACTCGATTTTATGCTGCCAAAGAAATCCAAAGTCGAAGTGAATACTATCGTGGTGCTGAATATTTAACAGTTCTGGATCCGCTAAGACATCAAATAGGGCCAGTTCCTGAAAAAGAGTTTCTCTTTGGGAGGCGCGAATTTGTAGGCCTGTACTGATGGTCCACTTTTCGAAATCGAAGGGCTTGGCAAGCTGCATGCGAATTGACTCTTCGACGAGTATCTTTAGGTCAACTCGAGGGTAAGATCGGTTCCGCAGTTCTGAGTAAAAGCTCATGGATAATGGGATGTATGCAAGCGAAAACCAAGAATTTTTAACCCAGAGCACTCCTGTGGCTTGTAGGTCGAGAGCCTCTGTCTCTTCGAGCAGTTTCTTGACAACGGCAAGTTCATCTTTGTTTTCGATGTCTTTTCGATAGGCATCAACTCGCTGATAATTTTCACCAAGAGAAACATTGGCCACAAATTGGGGCCTTTTAGAAAAGACGAGTTGTGCCGGATTACAAGGGATAGATCCTGGCCCTGGATTGATCAAGTGGCATGACTGACCCAAAACATTTTGATTGAGGTCAAGCGCCTGAGGGCCCTTAAAGCTCATTGTCTCAGCGGCTGCCGAGCAAAAAATAAGGATGGATATGATAGAATGGAAAATACGGCTTAAGTTCTTCATAGGCAGGAACTTGCCTCGGACCAGTTGATGCCGACTAGGAAGCTCTGAATCCTTTCGAGCTCTGGTTCATCCAAGGTATCTACCGAAAACCCTTGTACCGATTTAAGAACTTTATCGATATCCCTCTGACTCTTCGGAAGAGCTGAGTGAAGGTTTTTGAGAAAAAGCGTGATGTCTTTTTGAAAGCTGTTCATTTCTTTGGAAAAGTTGGCGTAGGCCACCGGACAGAGTTCTAAAGAGCTAAAGTATTCTTTATTTCGAATCTTACCATTTATGAGAATCAGTCTTAATGAAGCCTTGTAGAGTTTTTGGCCCAATGGGGTGAGAGAATTTTCGACATCGAGAATTTCTATGGCTCTTTCTAGGTCAGGTCGACCTGAGTTCTCTGTATAGGGCAAGACATCAATCAATTCGACAATATCTCCTAGAATAAAGAGGAGGCGATAGAAAGATACTATAATATCTCGATCCTCCTCGTTTGGCTTCAGGGCCGGGTTGGCTGCCAGGGCTAATTGAATTTTTTGGTCGATTTCCTCTTCGAGATTTTCAGTTAACGAACTCAATTTTTTGAGTTGCCCTAGAAACTCCACAAAGTCTTCAAGCTCGATGCCTGAACGTTTGATATAGGCAGAAGCGAGGACCTGTCGCATACGATTTTGCTCAATTGAGACCATTTTTTCGTTCAAATAGGGGTTTAAGAGCTCAATCGATCGGTCCGGTTGGTCTTGATCGACCCAGTATTCGGCCTCTTTTATAGCCTTCTGTTCTTCACTTTCTTCTTCGGATGAATCCATGCTACCTGAACAAGATACAAAAAGACTTGTAAGGATTACTAGGGCTAAAACCGCTAAGTGGTAGTAAGGCTGAGGAAATTCTTTATTGATCACCATTTAGGTAGATTTCAGTGCAATAGTGATGCTAAGAAATGGGAAATATTTATAGCGAGAGATCTCTGTAAAATAGTAAGTCTCAAACATTCTGGGGGGAGCCAATGTTGAGAAGATTCATTCAATGTCTTTTCGTTTTGTCACTGCTTTGTAGTAGCCACTCTCGAGCCCAAGTCGATTTTGATTTAATTTTTGAGCAAATAGCTGAGTCCCCGTTGGGATTTAAGAGTCTCATGGATGCCTACGGGATCAGCGATTCCGCACAGACTCTAAATTTGAATAAACAAAAAAGCTTTATCCACCCAGCAAGTGGTTACCTTATAGAGTCTGTTGAATTAAAAGGCGAAAAGGTAAAACCCTTCTCTCTTCATATTCGTTACCCTGGTACCAAGGTGCCAGATCAATCAATGCCCGTAATTTTTGTGGTCGCCGGCCTTTATTCTTCGGCCGACACTCTCAATTTGCTTCCCAGAAGATCCGATGTGATTTTTGTGGTCTTCGAGTATGCATTTAAGAAGACTCCAGGTGTCGATTTTTTTGCAGGTATTGAGTCGGCAATCCCGTCCATTCCGCAGCAAGTCTCTTCAGCACTTAATTACTTATCTCAGCAACCATGGAGCAAGCCCAATGAACTCCATAGCATTGGGATCAGTTTTGGTAGCTTGGTGATGCCTCTTTGCTTGAGAGTCGCTCAGCTCCAGGGTACGAAAATCCATTCTACGATTCTCGCCTATGGTGGTGCCGATATCAGCATTATTTTAGATCACGAACTCGAAGGTAAAATTGGTCACCGCGAAAGAGAAATTTTGGTGGAATATTTGTTAGTTCCCTTGAAGTTTTTTGACCCCACCAGGCATTTGCCAGAATTGAGTACCGAAATCCTTATTGCCTATGGCAAAGAGGATCGAGTCATACCATTTACTTCTACAGAAAAGATGATTGAACTAACTCCGGAACCTAAGACTGTCGTCGAATTGCCAGGGGCTCATATTGATGTTGGCGAATGGGAAGTAATTTCAAATTTTGGGAATCTCGTTGTTGAATGGTTTTTAGGTTTGGGAACAATTGAAGAATAACTTGTTTTTAAAAAATGCCTATAGTACCCAGTGTGTCCGAGTGTTTGGGAGGATCATTAAATGTTAAGAAGAGCTTTATTTCTTGTTGTGTCTGTTTGTTTGTTTTGGAGTGTCCATTCGGCTGCTGAGTCCTTAAGTTTTGGCCAGGATTCGCCCGCGAGTCACCTTAAAGAAAATCCTGATGATTTAAAATACTTTATTGAATTCATTGAAGGCAGAGATGACCTTACTGAAATGCAAAAAGAAGCTTATGTAGCCCTTGCCACCGGAGACACTCAGTCTCTTATGGGAGATGACGTTCTTGAATTGCTTCCTTCTGGCGATGTGAATTGGTTTTATGGATTTAATGAAGAGGTTGTCGATGGTCAGCCTCGCCTTTACGATGCGGCCCGAGTCGACACGCGTCTGGATGCCTACAGTTTTACTGACTGTTTATCTCGAACGATCTGTGTGATGGTTTCAAAAGGCTCTCAGCGCCTCTATGCATTTTATCGAGGACGCCAGGTTTGGTTGCCAGGTAAGAAAGCTTATGTTCCCGTTTCAACGGCGCGACCAGGAAAAGTCACTCCAAACGGCCTTTTCACTGTCCAAGAACTGGCCCACGCGGGTAGAACATCAACTCTTTACCCAGGTGCGGGTCTTTTCTATGCAATGCAGATCCACGGTCATATCTTTATTCATGGGACAAATCGGAGCAACTATCCTTATCTTGGTTCTCCAGCATCTTCGGGCTGCATTCGAACCCGTTTTGAAGTGGCTGAATTTCTTAATCTCTGGATGCGTGAAAAAGGTGGTAGAAGCTCTGGGGTCTTGCAAGACCGCTCTGCCGTGCGAGTGATCGTCGCAGACTCGATACCCGACGAGTACCTATCTATCTACTAATTTTATAAATACAAATTTTGATTTAAAAAGGTGCCCAATGAGGCACCTTTTTTAGTTTAGATAATCGCGTAGGAAATAGCATAGCAATGGAGGAGCTCGTTGGTCTACTGCCCTTAGGCTAGGCTTTTGAGAAATTCTTTGAGTTGGTCTTCTTTAAATCCAACCACTCCCTCTTTACCGCTAATAATAAAAGGACGTTTAATGAGCTTGCCATTCTTTGCTAGGAGCGAAAGTGCGTCGGCTTCGGAAAGTCCATTCTTTAATTTCTCAGACAGTTTCAATTCCCGGTACTGTACACCAGAAGTGTTAAAGAGGTTTTTTAGACTGCCTCCCTGAGCCTTAAGAGATTTAAGCATAGTTTTTAATTCGTTCATGCTTGGAGGTTGATCGACGATAGGAATAGCTTTGTAGGCGACTTTTTTGCCGTCTAAGTATTTTAAAGCCTTCTTGCAGGTACTGCATTTATTGTATTCATAGACTTTCATTGAATCCTCCTTCAAAATTCGCATTTTTAAAATTAAAATAAACCTGTCACTTTTCCATCGGAATTGATATCAATTTTATCGGCTGACGGTATTTTAGGAAGTCCTGGCATAGTCATTATGTCACCACAGATAGCTACAACAAAGCCGGCACCGGCTGATAGGCGAACCTCTCTGATGTGGAGTATATGATCTCCAGGATTTCCTCTTTGGTTGGAATCATTCGAAAACGAATATTGGGTTTTTGCTATGCAAATTGGGAGATGGCCATGATCTTTTTGCCAAGCCTCCAGTAAGCTTTTAACGGGCTTGCTTGCAGATACGCCCGAAGCTCCGTAAATGTTTTTTGCGACGGATTCAATTTTTTGCCAGAGGGGATCGGAACTCTTGTAGGTCAAGTTCATTTCAGGAGTCTTTTCGGGAATACTTTGCAAAAGAGTTTCCGCGAGCGCCTGAGCGCCGCGCCCCCCTTCGGCCCAGTGGTGAGAAACGGCACTGGGTACCCCTTTTTCAGTCAAATAGGATTGAAGAAAAACAAGTTCTTCATTTGTGTCCGATGCGAAGTGATTGATGGCAACGAGGCAGGGGAGTTTAAAATGACTTCTTATATTATTGAGATGTCTGTCTAAATTAGACAGGCCCTTTTTTAGGGCAGCGATATTTGATTTATTGAGATTTTTTCTTTCGACTCCGCCGTGATACTTGAGCGCTCTTACGGTTACTACAAGAACTATGGCGTCAGGTTGCAAGCCGGACTGGCGACATTTAATATTAATAAATTTTTCGGCTCCTAAATCAGCACCAAACCCAGCCTCAGTAATCACATAATCTCCCATGTGCAAAGCCGTTTGCGTGGCAATCAAGCTATTGCAACCGTGGGCGATATTGCCAAAAGGGCCCCCATGAATAATCGCAATATTATTTTCGAGAGTTTGCACAAGGTTTGGGCGAAACGCATCCTTGAGTAAAACGGCCATCGCCCCCTGGGCATTGAGGTCATTTGCGCAAATGGGGTTTCCTTCTTTGTTGGTGCCGACCACGATTTTACCAAGGCGCTTTTTTAAATCATCTAACGAAGTTGCGAGACATAGAATGGCCATGACTTCTGAAGCGGGCACAATATCAAATCCACTTTGCCTCGGATATCCATTGCCTGAACCTCCGAGGGAATGAACGACCTCTCGAAGGGCGCGATCATTCATATCTAAGACCCGGCGCCAGGTTACTTTTCTAAGGTCTATATTGAGATCATTGCCTCGATGGATATGATTATCAATCAGAGCAGCAAGGAGGTTATTGGCTTGAGCAATGGCTGCAAAGTCTCCCGTAAAGTGGAGGTTGATATCTTCCATAGGTACGACTTGGGAATATCCACCGCCGGCAGCTCCGCCTTTCATGCCAAAGACAGGTCCCATTGAGGGCTCTCTTAGGCAGACCACTGCCTTTTTACCCAAGCGATTTAAGGCATCTCCAAGCCCTACAGATGTCGTCGTCTTACCCTCGCCAGCAGGTGTCGGACTCATAGCTGTAACTAAAATGAGTTTTGCTTTTTTATTGTTTTCGAGGTGTTTAATGCCTTCATTGGTAATCTTGGCTTTATAATGACCAAAGGGTTCGAAGTGTTCGTCTGAAAAATCGAGATTGTTTTTCAGCAAGATTGATAACTTCTCGAGTTTGGCATTTTGAGCAATATCAATGTCGGTGAGACCCATACTTCCCCCAAATCGGTTTGGATCGTTAGCCTATAAGGCTTTGTGCTAAAAAAAAAGAAAAAACCTTGGATATTGAGGCTCGTTAAATTCGTTGATTCATCAACTGGAGCCCCATAGACTGGCATCACGTGTCTTAACAAAACCTTGAGCTTTGGAGATCAACCAATGATTGCACAAGTCATATTGCCCCTCAGTTTAGCATTTATCATGTTTTCAATGGGTCTCGCTTTGGTGGTCGATGATTTTAAAAGGGTCTCAAAGTTTCCAAAGGCCTTTATAGTTGGGATGCTTCTGCAAATTTTAATGCTTCCGGCATTGGCAATAGGCCTCGGCTATTTTTGGCAGCTCTTTCAAACGCCAGA
Source organism: Bdellovibrionia bacterium (assembly GCA_030427805.1). Taxonomy (GTDB): domain Bacteria; phylum Bdellovibrionota; class Bdellovibrionia; order Bdellovibrionales; family JAGQZY01; genus JAUHWN01. Next base: position 317,887 of record JAUICP010000004.1, on the reverse strand, counting down.
TCCGACAATTCTTGCCGGCTTAGTAATTCTTGCGGCCTGTCCAGGTGGTGTGACTTCAAATATGATGACCCATTTGGCAAAAGGGGACACTGCACTCTCCATTTCATTAACTGCAGTGACGAGTTTACTCAGTCTTTTGACTCTTCCTTTTGTTGTTAATTTGGGATTGGATTTGTTTTTGCAGCGCGAGCTCAACGTGGCATTACCAATTGGTAAGACCGTCCTTGGAATTTTTCTAATTACCACATTTCCAGTAGCCATCGGCATGCTGATCCATCACAAGAAAAAAGATTGGGCCATCAAGTTTGAACCAAAAGCAAAACTCATCGCTAGCATTCTTTTTGCTCTCACTGTACTCGGAGCTATCGCGCAAAACTGGACGTTACTTATGGAAAGTTATCAAACGGTAGCGCCCATGGCTTTGAGTCTAAATCTATTAACAATGGTGCTGGCTTATCTTGCGGCAAAGGCACTGGGTCTTGTCGAACGGCAGGGCCGAGCCCTTCTTTTTGAGTGTGGTTTTCAGAACGGAACTCTGGCAATTACAGTAGCCCTTACCTTTCTAGGCGAAGAGGCTCTAATGATTCCTGGGGCCATTTACTCACTGATTATGTTTGTGACCGGCGGAATTTACCTCGCGATCCTCGCAAAGAAACCAATTAGTTAGTCTCTAGAGATTTACCCCCATTTTGTTACCGGCGAGGTTTTAGGCACGAGTGTTCTATAATGAGACAAAAATGGGTGAGTTCACTTTAATCTTTCTCACATAGATTCCGATGAATCTATGTGAGAAAGATTAATAAAAGTATTTTATTACTATTAGTTGCAATAGGTATGTGTTCTCCTTTTATAGCCTCGGCAAAGGCATCTAAGAGCCAATTCTTACGGGCTAAAAAACGAGCCATTGCAAGCCTTAAAAAAAGTAAGTCACCAAAAGAGTTTCAAACATCTTTAAAAAAGGTGGAGTCATTTGCTGTATGGACGAGTCCCAATCGCATTGATATCTATGAAGTGAGCAAAATGCTATTGAAAAAAAAACCTGTCTATTTTGTACGCTTCAAAAGAGGAAGATCAACTCTCTTTCATCAAACTATTTCAGAAAAGAAATTTAATGCTCTTAAGGAACAAGTCAAAGCCATATATCCGCACCGAGATGATGGTCATTGCGAATACCCTATGTCAGCCCATTTATCCAGAGGAAAAAAATCGGCGAGTCGACAATTTTGCTTCAAGAGTCTTTCAATCAAGCAAAAGAAACAAGTCAGTGATTTTGTTAAAAAAATGAATCGGCTTTTGGGGATTAAATCATGAAATTTCCTGGTTTCTTGTTTCTATGTATTGTTGTTGGTCTCGGTTCTTCGGCCCTTGCCCAGCAAAATGCCTGCAGTGTAAGAGCATTGACTAATAATTGCGAAATGTTTTCTGAAATTTCTCCCAATGACATTATTCAGACGGCTGATGGTCGAAGAGTTCCAGCATGTATGTTTACTTCCGTTTACTCAAACGTTGATCAAAGTTATGTGCAAAGAGCCGAGGAAGGGGCCGCTGAATTGCGCCAGATTTTTACGGCGGCCCTTGAACGACAAGGCCTGGTCCTTAGTGAAGAGGCTGAGAGTGATTTTTTTCGGCGGTTGCCTGAAGCTTTGATGGGGACAGGTTCATCTTCTTACTCTCTTGAATGGCCTCCGACCGGAGGAGGGGAAGAGCGACGAGTGAGTCGGGACGAGTTAATCGATTACGTGACGGGTATCATTGATGGGTCAGAGCTTCTCCCACTTATGCAAGCAGCCGCTGAAGCCAATTCTCGATTTGGCTATTCAGAGCGTGCAGCCGAAGGGTTCGGCCAGGAGGTGAATCTTGGTCCATTTAACGACCGTCGTGCTCGACTTTTTGGGCAGGCGCAGACTGAGGCTCGAAATTTTGTTTTGGCAGGTCGCTCCCCCTCTGATCTTCCTGCCGCAGAAAGGGCCATTTTCGATCGCATCGACCTTATTAGTCGAGTTCAAGGCTTTGAGGACTCAGATCGAGATGGTCTGAGTGATTGTGGACCTGCTCATTTGGGTGCCTACGATATCACGACCCACCAGGTAATGGGATTCGCAAATTCCCAGGCAGCCATGCCCGATGCTTCAATCGTTCGGGGAATGGCCCATGAAATCGCCCATTCCTTTGATTACTGCCAAACGGAAAGTAACCTCCACCAGTTAGGCGGAGAGGCTTTAGAGCATCCTTATCGAAGTCGAATTCGCAACTTTGAGACTGAAGAACTCTACCCCGGGCCCCATTATGGTTTTCCAGTCGATGCAACGGGAGAAGTACTACCAGGTGAAACGGTTGTCTCGACTCAAGTTCCCGTTAATGAGAGCCCCTTTGCCGATGTTTATGCCTGCTTGAGAACCGCTGAGGGAGGTGGCTTTGTGCCCCCGGGTACGGCTCCCGGTACTCCATTGAGTCCTGAAAATGCGTGTAATAGCAATTATCACAACGAAGCTTTTTGTGATTGGTTTGCAGCACAAATTTTGGGAAGGATAGCCCGCAGTGCAGGTAGCTCGGGACAGTTTGCAAAGACTGTCACTGAAAATGAGAATGGGACTCGAACCCATAGTTTTTCAGCTGGCTCTGAATATATTCTTATGCAACTGGATCTTGCTTGTTCTGATATTGTTCAAGGAGTGTCAGGAGATACCGGAACGCACCCCTCATGGGAAAGGCGTCTCGACGATATCATTCTTAGGCAGCCAGATATTGCCCGGGCAGTGGGCTGTCGTCCTCAAAGTCCTAACCAGCCCTGCTCACCTCCGGCTTTTGGTGCCCATTCTGGAATTCTGACGCCATCAAATTCTGGCCCTGTGGAAGACTAAGTGCTTTCGTCAAAACCGCAACGGTTATTATTTCTTGGGACTCTAATAGTTTAGACTCTGTGCAAAGTCGGGATTTTACTTTGCTTCGATAATGTATTCGACATTGCTAAATGAATCTTCATTGGGAAATACAAAAAAGAAGATGAGGTCTTCTTTGTGAAGATTCTTTGTGTGGTGATAGGCACCTCCCTCAATAAATAAACCGCTTCCTGAGTTAAGTTCAAAGGGTTCATCATTGATAAAGCTGGTCGCTGTTCCTTCGAGAATGTAGTAGGCCTCAAAGTGGTCATCGGGATGTTTATGGCGCATGAGTTCTGCGCCATAGGGGATCTTTGCAAAGCCAAAGACCATTGATGAGTGGGGATAGTCCTGAGTGCCATCGACGACAAATCGTGTAAGGACGGGGTTTCCTTCTTGCCATTCACTCCAGTCTGGGAGTTGATTTAAATGGGTCACAAGTGGGTGGCGATCGGTCATAGTCCAAGGGCCTTCACGGTGTTCGACCTGGTCGAGAGAGGTATTGTAGGACTCCATTGTTATTAAGTCCGACGCTGTTGCCTCGTAGACGTAGCTGATTCCAGCAGGAATGAAGATGATAGAGCCTGTGCTGAGAGTATAGTTTTGATCAGAGAATCTGATGACACCTCTTCCAGAGTGAACGTAGATAAGTTTATCTGAGGAGTGGAATATAGCTCGTTCTTGATTATTTTGCCCATCGCCTTTGACTCGTGGGCTCGTCCTCACAATACTCATACCTAAAAATGGGTTGGTTTGGGGTTGTCTCTTGATCGAATAGGAATCTTCAAGACGGCTTTCGCATCGACTTGGGGCTGCTCCCAAGGCCATGGAAGGATTACAGAGGATCCCGCAATATGTGGTCACCAATAGGGTCAGTAGCGTAAAAACGGACTTCAGTCTCATCACAATGGCCTCTTTGTAAGTATCAGTATTTTGAAAATCCTGTATTACAAGGATGGGGCCACTTGATTGTCTTGTCAGAGTCGCTAATAATTAGAGAGCATTTGTCTGGATTGCTAAAGTCAAGGATCCTCGTTTATGAAGCACCTATTTCAGCGAATCATAGTTTTTCTTTTTAAGCTCTCTGGTTGGAACGTCGTCGGAGAAATTCCTTCGGGTATGAAAAAGGCGGTCTTGGTTGGTGCTCCTCATACCTCTAATTGGGATTTGTTTTACACCCTTGGCTTGATGTACACCATTGACTTGAAATTCAGATTTCTTATTAAAGAAGAAGCCATGGTTTTTCCGATTAAATACTTCTTGCGAGCCTTTGGAGCCTACCCCGTCGCTCGAAGTGAGCCGGGCCATCACTATGTCGATCAAATTGCCCATGTCTTTGATGAGGATGAAGAGTGTTTTTTATGTATCGCTCCCGAGGGGACGAGAAAGCCTGTCAAAAAATGGAAAACCGGATTTTATCACATTGCTGAAAAAGCTGAAGTTCCCATTCTTATTGGCTACCTCGATTGCAGTAAAAAAAACGTACACATAGGTGAAGTATTAGATCCATCTCGACTCTCAGAAGAAGCAGCCATGGCCGAGCTCAAAGAGATTCTAAAGAAAGCCGTGGCTAAAAAACCTGAGAATTTTGTTTTATAGATTGATCTATTTACCAAATTAAATTTTTTTTCTATGTGTATTTGGTCTCAATATAATACATTTCATTGGCAAAAGTATCTACACTCCAACGTATTATTAGTAGATAGTTTTTGGATTTAGAATGCGTATTTTGTCTTCTTGTCGATCTCAATATAGAATTTAATAGAGGTATATCAGGGGTGTGGGGTCGCCATGAAGTATTTTTTCTTTATTTTAACTACAAGTCTAATGATACTCAGTTTTCAGAATTGTGGTGAAGGTTTCGATTATAGGTCTGAATTCTCTGAACAGGATACATCAATACCCGATGGTTACGTACTCATAGAGGATATGATTGTTGATAAAGAAATGTTGGTTTCTCAAACATTGGATGGGGACAAGCCAGTTTCTTTAGCGACGGATTCGAGCGACGTTTTACAGCAGGGGTTAAAAGAAATTAAGACGAGGTTGTGGCCTAACGGGGACCTTTACTATAAGTTTGAATCATCGGTAACAAATAAACAAAAGAGACGTTTCCGAGAAGCTTGCCGGCAGATTTCTGCTTTTGCTCCGGTTCGTTGTATTGAGGCGGGAAGTGGCAGAAAAGTATTTCTTTTGGTGAGAACTCTCAAAAACGAGGACACTCCTTTTTGTGGTCAAGGCCATATTGGATTTAAGAAAGAACAAGGAGTCATGTCTTTACGAATGAACGAAACCTGCTGGGAGCTTCCGCAGATAGTAGAACATGAGCTAATGCACTGTTTTGGAATTTCCCATGAGCATATTCGCCCCGACGCCGTTGATCACATAGTTAATTTAGATCCCGATGGCCTCGGCGGTTATACAGGAACAGTGGGTTACACGATTGATAGTTCACTAGTAGACTATATGACCCAAGCCTACGATTATAGTTCAATTATGCACTACAATTCCTACCTTTATGGAAAGAAGACACTATGGAAGAAGGATTTTGCTCTGTCGGACCCTAACGGAGAAGTTAAGTACCAAAACTACATGTCCCTAACTGATCATAGAACCCTCTATAATCTCTACAAAAACAGCACAAATTCGAAGACGTGGCCAACGTGGAATTCCGTATCACAGTATATTAGTGATAACCCTGTTACCTTTGAAGTCAATTGTCGATCAGGGTCTAAGAATCGATTAGCCTGCGTCAGTCTCACGGGACCAATCGTCGATTATCAGGTTCTCTCGGCCTCTCAGTGTGCCAACCATTCTAAAATTGGTATGAAAGGAAGCAATACGATTTGGGTTGAAAAAGGGTGTAATGCGAAAATTCGAGTTAAGACAAAGGCTCGTTTTGCCAACTCTTTTCAAATTGAGGGCGTTTTTAAATATACGCAAAAGAGTGTCCTCAAGAAATATTAGTAAATTCTTGACCTCCACAGGATTTAATTGAAAAACAGGTCTATGAAGTTACTCAGTTGGAACGTTAATGGAATTAGGGCTTGTGGTCGCAATGGTTTCTTGGATTGGTTTGAAAAAGAAAAGGCCGATATTGTTTGCTTACAAGAAATAAAAGCCACTCCCGAACAAGTCGATGAGAACTTCCGCAATCCTCTCAAATATCATGCGCTTTGGAATCCGGCAGAAAAGCGCGGTTACAGTGGTACGGCTATATTTTCAAAAAAAGAACCCTTAGAGGTCAAATACGGAATTGGTGTTAAGGAATTAGACCGAGAAGGTCGAGTGATTATCGCTAAGTACCCAAAGTTTACAGTTGTGAATTCCTACTTTCCGAATAGTAAAAGGGATCACTCGCGCCTGCCGTTAAAGATTAAATTCTGTAAGAAGTTTTTAAGAGAAATGAATAAGCTTCGCGATCAGGGTGAAAATCTTGTCATGTGTGCCGATTGGAATATTGCACACCAAGAAATTGATCTTAAAAACCCAAAGACGAATAAGAAAAATGCGGGCTTTCTGCCGGAGGAACGGGCCTGGATGACTGAATTTATTGAGGCTGGTTACTTTGATACGTTTAGGCAGTTCGAACCCGAAGGCGGGCATTATACGTGGTGGAGTTATCGTCCCGGCATTCGTGAACGCAATGTAGGGTGGCGTCTTGATTACTTTATGATGAATGAAGAGGCCAAGGACCGCCTTAAAAAAAGTTATAATCAGCCCGAGGTTCTGGGTTCTGATCACTGCCCAGTAGCTATTGAGTTAAAAAGGTGAGAGCTTTCCTTCATAGTATTCAATCCTCCAGGAGGTTCTGTGGAAATACGCGAAATTATATCCCCGTATCCTTTCAGACTTTGTTCACGGCAAACACCTCTACGTAGATGACCTCGTTATAGCTTCAGATCAGCGTTCTAAAGGCTTGGGCTCCATTTTACTCGAGCGAGCCCATGAAATCGCAGCAAGCAATGGCTGTTCGAAAATTAGGCTTTGCACGGGTGTGGATAACACAAGGGGAAAGAACTTCTACGAGAAAAACGACTGGAGCCTCCGTGCTGTAGTATACAAGAAAAAGCTTTAAATGGCCCATTGGATAGAATAGATTAAGGCCATGGAAACTATCGCCTTTCTTGGATTTTACGAACCCCTTAGCAGCATTACCCATCTTCTGGCTGCGGGCACTGCACTGGTGGCCGGCTTCTTTCTAGCGGGCCGCGGGCGGGGCAGTCGGTCGCGCCTTATTTCGTTGATGGTTTATACCTTCTGCATGGTTTTTTTATTTTCAATGAGTGGTGTTTTTCACCTCCTCGAAGAAGAGGGTGAGGCAAGAGCAGTCCTGCAGCGCCTTGATTACGCAGGAATTTGGGTCATGATCGCTGGAACATTTACGCCCATTCATGTTATATTGTTTCGCGGCCCTTGGCGTTGGGGTGTTTTATCAGCCGTATGGATCTTAGCAATAAACGGGCTGGTCTTTCAGGTCATTTACTTTCACGATTTCCCAGAGTGGTTGAGTCTGCTATTGTTTCTAACCCTAGGCTGGAGCGGACTCTTTAGTATGTTTCACCTCTACAGAAAATTCTCCCACGAAAGCCTAAGGCTCATGCTTTACGGGGCTCTACTTTACTCTTTTGGAGCAATTATTGATTTTGCTCGTTGGCCCGTAATTATCCCTGGAGTCCTCGGACCCCATGAAATTTTTCATATTGCCATTATTGTAGCAGCTGCCATGTTTTGGCTTTTTATTTATAACTGGTCAGGCCACCCGGTCAAAGATCAGCTGTACTTTGACGTTCAAGTCTTTCCCGATGGTCGCCACCGGGCTTACGAAAAGTTCGAGAGAATCTCCGTCGAAGCACCCGATCGGGAATCCTTAAAAAAGCAGATTCGCGAACAAATTCGTGATCGCTATCACGTCAGTTATGACCCGCAAATTAAGCTCACTTTTGCCGATGTTGAGTATCTTTAGTGAAAACCTTGTCCCTTTTGGCTGGTGACCTTTAATCAGATTCAGTGAGTCGGTTCAGGGACTCTTTTTCTCAAATAGTTTTATAAGTTTATCGAACCTTAGAATTTGAATTTTTGATTGGCCGTTCCAAAATACTTTTTTTCATAGATAATATGGAATTTTTGAACTATCCCAAAGCTGTCATGGGAGGGCTACTATAAAAATACTTGCGAGTGTCGTTGTCATTCTTTTTTTAACTCCTGCTTTAAGTGAGGCCATTCCAGTTTTCGCGAGAACCTACAATGTCAGCTGTACAGCCTGTCACAGTGCCTTCCCGAAATTAAATGCGAGCGGTAGGAGTTTCGCCGACAATAACTTTAGATTTGGTAATCGGAAGTCCAGTGCTAAAAAAGATATTGGCGACCACCAGCTTTGGCTTCAGGATTCACCGGCTTTGGCAATGCGCTTTCAGGCCTTCCTTCAAGGGCGCGACGACTTTAAGAACTATGATCAGACAACAGGTGCGGTTACTCAGGAGAGTGATTTTGATATCCAGGCTCCTTATTTAATTAAGTTGTTGTCCAGTGCTCCATTAACTGACCACCTTACTAGTGGACAAAGACATCGTTGGGTTTGATTTAGCTAGGGATATCACGTCGAAATTAGATGTATTTATTCAGGTTCTTTCAAATACCTGGAAAGGGTTCGACGCCTCTCAACCGGATAAGAATTTCTCTTGGGTCGGAGGTTTTATAGGAGTCGACTATATTCACAGCCAAGAGTGGGCGTTCTCGTTTTTGCAAAACTATGCTGATAACGGGGATTTTAGCGATTCGGATAGCATATTCAGAGGAATTGAAATTAACACGACAACCTTATCGGCCTCTTACTACTTGGCTCGAAACGCTAAACTTCTTTTTGAAGTAAACATTGATTGGCTCGATATCGACCGAGACACCCTCGATAGAACCTATGGCCACCAGGTAAAAGAAAATACATTAGTTTTCGGGGTGGATGCCGCATTTTAGGCAATAAAAGGGGAAAGTTTGCGTTGCATCAAGCGCGAGGCCACTTTTGATCTGAATTCAAGCCTAACCTATTTACTGAGTGGCCTATTTAGAGATGTAATCTCTTACAATAACCAAGGAACCGTTTGCACTTTAGTTAGTTTTTGACGTAGTCTAGCGAACTCTATGAAACAGTTTCTAGGACCGTTCAATGAAGTATCGAGCGTCAAAACTTTGAGGTTTGAAAATATCATTGGCGATTTATGGTACACAATTTTATTTGACAGTAACCTGATCGAAAATCATTCAAAGGTTCGGCCAACGGTATGATTTCTCTTGTTACATTGGTTGCTGCGAATTTGGCCTTTTTGTTGGGGCCCTTGGTTTTGCGTTTGTCTGGAAAGAGTCGCAAAGTATCCATGTTTTTTGATGGTCTTGTCTTTGCTGCCATCTTATCTTTTTGCTTTCTACATATTCTGCCCGAGGTCGTCGAAACTGAGGCATACTATGCCCTGTTGTTCTTTATCGTGGGACTTTGGTTCCCTTTCTGTCCACAGATATTACAGGACCGTTTTGGCATCAAAGATAGCAAAGGACTTTCATTTGCTTTTTGGGTGATGATTACCCTGGGTTTTGCCGTCCACGTCTTTGCCGAAGGGGCTGTTCTTGCCTCGAGCGACCATGGTCACTCCATTAACATGGGGCTTTCAGTCATACTCCATCGACTCGGCGTCGGAATTATAATTATAAATTTCTTTATTAATCGCAAGCGAGGACGTTTATACAGTTTGGGCGCTATACTCTTGTTGATTCTAGGAACCACGGCGGGCTTTTTTCTTGCAGGATACTTTCAAGGGCACGATCACGTTCACGGTCACAATGAATTTGATCTTCTTTTGTTAATTGAAGTTTTTGTAGCCGGTAATTTACTTCACATCGTAAGCCACGGGAGCGTTCTGGCGGGTAGTGACCATCATGATCATTGTACCCATCACCATTTTGCAGGCCTGGGGGGAAGTGGTTGTGACCATGATCATAGTGAGCAGGGCGGCCATCATCATGGTCATTCCCACGAACACATACACCAAGGTGAGCATAGTCATCTTCATACCCATAGTCATTCGAGCGAGGACCATAGTGAAACTTCGGTGGATTATAAGCTCAACCGTGGGAATCGTCTTAAAGAGCGTTTGGGTTTTAAAAACTCTATTGCCTCTTACTTTTCTGATGTGAGTTTTTCGTCCTACGGGGCTTTGCTAGTCATTTTTCTCATACTTGTTGAGGTATTCTACTTTCTTGAACCTGAAGCTAAGGCGAGTTTTTTAAAAGTGGGAAATACCTTTTGGCTGCTGTTTAAAGAGAGTTCGATCCCCTTGTTATTAGCATTTAGTTTTGCGGGCCTGATGACAAGTTTTATAAAACCAGGGCACATGCGTTGGCTCGGTCGTGGCAATCGGCTCGCGCAAACATCTAAAGGCGTCGCCTTTGGCTTACCTTTACCCATTTGTTCTTGTGGGGTCCTGCCACTTTATCAGTCGCTCATTCAAAAAGGTGCGCCAGTGTCGGCTGCGGTGGCCTTTCTCATTGCGACACCCGAGATCGGGCTCGATGCTATCTTTCTTTCGTTTGCACTTCTAGGTCCCGACGTCACCTTCATAAGAATAATTGCTGCCTTCGTACTCGCCCTCTTAGTCGGAGTTCTTTTTAGTTACCTGTTTAAAGCAAAGAAAAATCAGAATTTTTCGAGAGCAGAGGAACCAAAAATTTCTTTTAAAGAGAAATTTAGAATGGGACTTAACTATGGCTTTAAAGATCTTTTGGATCATACGATTCCGTGGATTCTTGTGGGACTCGTTGTTGCTGCGGTTCTTGAGAATTTCATTTCTTATGATTTCTTTAGCGGCTGGAGTTCAGTGCAGCAGGTTCTGGTGTTTTCTGTTATTGGTATACCGCTTTATGTTTGTGCCTCGGGGGCAACTCCTTTGGCGGCAATTTTACTGTCTAAGGGAGTGAGTACGGGAGCAATTATCGCCTTTTTGCTGGCGGGACCTGCTACTAATATCAGTACCTTTGGAATTTTAAATAAGCTTCACGGCAAAAAATTTGCAATCCTCTTTGGGTTTGGTGTATTACTCATAGCTATTGGAATGGGACTTTTCATCGATTTTATGGCCGTTCCGATCGAGAAGGTCACGCCAAGCGAAATGATGGAACACTCCTCTTTGGCGCAGGAAATAGCCTCGGTTGTTCTGGCCCTGTTGATCCTCCTTTCTTTCGTGCGTCAGGGCTTTCGTCACTTTATTGAGCAGCTCATTCAGTTAGGTCATAAGCATTAAGCAGTGATTAGGTTTGAATGTGAATTCTTCCATTGCTAGGATATCCTTTCGGGAGGTGGAGTGCACGAGAGTTTTCTGAAAGACATTGCGTTGGTCCTTGGGGTCGCAGCTCTAACGAGTTCGATTTCTTACAAACTAAGGCTCCCTTCTGTGCTCGGTTACCTCATTGCTGGCTTTATTATTGGGCCCTATATTCCTATTCCTCTTTTTGCTGACCTCCACCGGGTCGAGAGTCTCTCAGAGTTTGGCGTTATTTTGGTTATGTTCTCAATTGGTATGGAGTTTCGACTCAAGAAATTCTTTCGAGTTCTGCCAACATCTGGAATCACGGCCTTCTTAGAAATAAGCGCATTATTTTTCACAGGCTATCTTCTCGGCTACTTATTTGGGTGGTCGGGATCACAATCGGTCTTTATGGGCGGAGCGCTAGCAATCTCTTCAACCATGATCGTTAGTAAAATCTTTGAAGATAATCCACCAAGCAAAAGAGTGCGAGAGCATGTTCTTGGAATTTTAGTGATTCAAGATGTTGTGGCGATTATTCTTTTAACGGTCTTAGGTGCCTACGGGGCCAGTGCTCAGCTTGATTTAGCGAGTCTTATGCCCACGGTTAGCAAACTGATATTTATACTGGTTTTACTCACGGTCGTTGGGCTCTTTGTCGTTCCTCGATTTGTAAAGGCCGTTAGTAACTACAATAATTCAGAAGTCATGATCATTGTCGCCTGTGGACTCTGCTTTGTTATGGCATTGGTCGTAGAGAGTCTTGGTTATTCTGTGGCTCTAGGGGCTTTTTTGGCGGGCATATTGGTGGCAGAAAGTGGTGAGGGATCCCGTATCGAACATCTTGCCAAGCCTCTCAAAGACGTTTTTGTGGCGATCTTTTTTGTCTCGGTCGGTATGACGGTTGATCCTTTTGTAGCCATCGAAGTTTTACCCCAGTCGATCATTATTTCAATTGCAGTCATTTTCGCCCAATTTTTCATCGTATTTATCGGGAGTGTGCTATCAGGAGCCGGTATCAATAGGGCTCTATTATCAGCACTCGCTCTCGGTCAAATCGGTGAATTTTCGTTTATTATTGCGGCCATTGGTTTGAGCGCCGGAGTTGTGACTAAGGAGTTTCAGGCCATCGTAGTAACTGTCGCAATCTTTACGTCTCTATCAAGTCCTATTCTCTGGAAAAAGTCGGAGCGAATTGTGGGGCGCATCTCAAAAATAATTCCTAAGCAAATGCGAATTGCCTTTGGTCTCTATGAGGCCTGGTTTAAGAGCATGCAAGAAAACCGATTAGTCGAAGGGACTTTGTTTAAAATCCCACGTAAAATGATCTTTGGTCTCCTTTTGGACGCGGTTTTATTGGTATCCCTTCCGCCTCTCATATTAAAATTTATCCCCCCCCTATTAGAGCGATTGGGTGTCGAACCCGGAACTTTATTTGAGGCGGCCCTTTTAGTTATTATTCTTGGATTGGTATTAATCCCGATTGTCTTTGGTTTTACAAAAATGGCCTCAAGTTTAGCGATCAATCTTTCGCAAAGTTTATTTGCCAAAAAAATGAGACTGAAAGCCGAAGAGTCAGCGGCGGAGAGACTTTTTAAAATCACTATATGGTCAATTCTTTGCCTTTTAGTGAGTTTTCCTCTGCTCTTATCGTTGAGTTTTTTTATAGAGAGTTCAGTTTTTATTATTATCGTTGTAATGACTCTTGCTGCGATATTCTATCGATTGTGGAAGACGGCTGGCGAAGTGGCCCTTGAATATGAACCGGGCGGAGAAAAAATTCTCTCTCTTATAAAAAAGCAAACCTTTGAAAAGAAGATATCGGCCAAAAAGAAAACGAAATCTATCGTTCCGGGCTTAGATGACTTAGAAACTGTGAGTGTCAAAAACCTTGAGCTAAAGGGTCTCAGTCTTTTTGACCTCGATATTCGAAATAAAACGGGTGCTACAATCGTTTCCATTTTGAGAGGGGATCAACTCATCATGTTCCCAAATCAAAGTGAGATGCTCGATATGGACGACCAGCTACAAATTTGGGGCAACCCTGAGTCTAAAAGACAATGTGCTGTGCTACTGAACTCTTTTCAGAAAAAGAGTGGGTACGACTCCTAATCCATTCCGCTCTTTGTCGGTATAAAATCGAAAGAAAGGGTTAATAAATTTACCCCTTTCAATTTTGTCTTTGTAAGTCCTGCCCGTGTAAAAAAGTCAATTTTTGAAGAGAATGCCCTGATTGAAGATTGCCGTTAAATAACCAAGAAAGCCCCAGTAAGACTGTGGCAAAGGTTTTTAAAAGGAGTTTTTATGAAGACAATCTTATTATTAGGATCATTTTTATTTGCGCTATCTGCCCAGGCCCAGTTCGGTGGTAACCCTGCCAACTTTCCATCCACAAATGATCAATTCTTTCAGTGCTCTAAGTTTGGTAACCCTAGTACCTGTGCGAAGCTAAAGGCCCAGAACGAGAAAAAGACGTTTACCCATGGGTCAACTGAATGCCTATCAGGAAAAGTTGTTCACTATTTCGAATCAACGAATGGCACAAAGTACATGCAAAAAACAAATCTCGATTGCCAGTAAGATCTTTCTAGAGCGGCCATTCCTAGAACTCTTTTGAGGGACGCTATTCGGGCTAAATGACTTGGGCTTCTGTGTTCCTAAATTGAGTTGCGGGTGGATTATTATGTTTTGATAAAAAGGGTCGCAAAAAAGTTTGCGACCCTGGTACCCGATGTTTGGGAAGTAGCAAAAACTTTGATCCGTCGAAATAAAAAGTATTTGGGTGGACACTTATTCATCTCAACGTCTCATAACTTGCTACTCTCCTCTATTTTAGGTTCAACTAATTATAAAGAAAGACTTGGGGCCAAAATCTAACCCACTTTATAATAAAAGTGTTATCCAAAGAGGCAATAGAAACCATCAGGCCTCAAAATGACTGAAAATAAACCAAATCAAAATAGCTCTCTAAGCTTTGGTCTCGGAAATCGTACAAGTATTCTGGTTGCCCAAGCGCGACGAGACCGACAAAAAAGCGAATATAATCCGTTGAAGAAAGCGGTCGCAACGAACCTAGGGGCGTTCGTTTTGATTTTAAGTAGTGAATGATGCTTTCGTGAAGATAGAAGGCTGCTTTATCAGAATTAGAAAGTCTGTTATAAAGTTCGAAATCGGTGTTAAAGGGGCAAGAGCCGTTTTCTAACATACTTCTTGAGTTCGGCCACTGGAAAGCGAGTTGTTGAATAGAACAATGAACGGGATTGATCACAGTGATAGCCTCATCATTTATCGAAGGAACTGGGTGATCGACATGAAGGGTTGAGCAGGCCGCAAAAATCGCCTCCACGATTGGATTTAGCTTTTCGTAAAATACAGGATCGAGAGATTTAACTCGTTCTAAATAAAGGTGTAGAAAATCTTCTTTTGTTTGAAAAGAAGCTTTATGTTGGTCGTATTTGTTGAGGATGAGGGAGGTCTCGTATGTATCTAGTAGGTGAATTGAATTTCCACCTTGAAAACTACAAGATACGACATCGGCACCATTGCCGATAACATGGACGCCAGACGGTTTTGGTTTTGCCCAGAGAGCAGCTGAGAAGAAGAGGACAGCAATTAGAGAAAGAGTTTTAGCCAATTCAATCTCCTCTCTGTTCGGGTGTATCTAAACGCGTAAACTGAAGAGTAAGTTGTCGGATCGAGTCTTTATCACCGGACGATGAGAAACGATTGTGGAATTGATAGACAAAATCATTAATCATATCCTTCGCCTCTTGATAGTCGCTCGAGGCAAAAGAAAGAATAGTGGTAGAAAGCTCTCGATCTGTATAGTTCTTTTCAATAGATTCAAGAGCTTTTTCGATTGCAGATCGATGGATTTTTCGAATGTCTGTGCTTGGAGTTTCAGAGGTAGTTTCGGTAGAAGTGATGCGTGTTTGGTAGAAGTTTTCAGAAAACCGATCGGCATAACGGAACTCAACTAAGTCTTCAAGGACCTGTTTTACGTACACAGACGTTTCAGAAAATTTTCGGCTCAATGATGAGACGCTCACGGGTCCCTCCGAGAGATCAAGTGCCGACAAAATTGCGAAATGTAAATAGCTATTCATTTTCTTGAGTTCTTCTGGGTGACTTTTGCGAAAGCGATGAGACTCTGAACCGAGTTCATTAAGTTCATTTTTCAAGCTATTTCGCATCTCAGTCTTGCGACAACTCTCTAGGCGAGCCGAGAGTAAAAACTGTCTCTTTTTTACAAAGGAGAGGGAGAGGGAATTAACAATTTTTTTAGCACTGTTTTCGGAAAGACTTCTTTTTCCGTTAATGACATTCACCAAAAATGAAGGTGAAACTTTCAAGTCTCTTGCCATCGCCCGCATTGAGTAACTTCCATTTGCGGATTTTCGATTTTCGTACTCTTCTTTTAGAATGTCTCGGAACAATTCTAGCTCCTTTTTAATCGATCATTGGTAAGAGTCTAAAAACTATCAAGATGGACAGTCAACGTTTCTCGAAGACAGAGTCTCTATCACCCTGGGAAAATATAAGTGTTTTCTATTTACGTAAATGGCAACACTTTATAAAGACTTGTGTGACAACGAGTGTAGCGCCTATTTTGCCATAGATTGAGTTTCAGCTTTGTCTGTTGTCTCCTTAGCCAATAAGGATATGACCATATGAGTCGCAAAACGAATTGACCGGACCACTGGAATACTCGCGAGAGGACTTATGAATAGATACTTTGAAATTGAGCAGAAGACTGCCAAGTATCTGGATAAAAATTGGTCAATTTGGTATTGATTTAGGGGGAAGTATTTTAGCTCCGAAGTCAAATCATGGAGCGAAATTTACACTTATTAAAAATCTTTGGTGTCATGGTCAGTCTCATTTTTTTAATAGGCTGTACTCGGCAGATATCTAACCCAATATCTCACCGAGATTCGACGTCCGAATCTCTCGAACCTTTGGTTTGTGCTGACGCTTCGATAGGACTCAGTTGCCTGAGTGGATATGAGCCTCCTGTTTTTCTCTTGGTGGGAGGATGTTTTAAATATGTGTGTCAACCCAGTGGAGCCAGTGCCCAAAAAGATCCCTCCTATGAAACTTGTTCTGAAGTCCCCGATTGTGGACCTGGACAAGGTCTTGTGGAAGTCTATTCAGGGGAGTGTTTAGACTTCGTATGCGAGGATAAATCACTGGATCAACAAGTCACCTATATCTCGGAACTCTTTTCTGGATGGATGGATCGAGTCGCAGATGAATCCGAAGAGCGCCGATGGGCGCTGCGATCTTTTTCCGTTAATCAGCGAGAGTTGCAACTTGAGTTTCTTTTACAAGCTCATAAAGGAGATCGAGAGTTTTTGTCCGAGTATCGATTTCAGCAACTCGTCGATGTGTTTAAATTTTCAGAGGCTCGACTACCAGACTGGCTTGTAGATTCAGAAGGTGGTGAGACTCCGACTCCAACTCCAACTCCAACTCCGACTCCGACTCCGACTCCGACTCCGACTCCGACACCGACTCCGACACCGACTCCGACACCGACTCCGACACCGACACCGACACCGACACCAACACCGACACCAACAGTCGTTGATAACGAACCTATTCCGATTCCAGGTAATTCTGTGCCACGAGGGCCGCTTGGAATTTTAGGCGATCCTGAGGTCGGTAAAACGCTACTAGCGCGACCAAACGCGCTTGTCGATGATGATGGAATCGATTTCAATACGATGCGTTTTAATTGGTATCGGGATGGGCGAGCAATTTCTGGGGCCAATCGTAGAGACTACCCGTTGAGTCCCGATGATCGTTGCCGTGAGGTGAGTGTCAAATTGAGTTATTATGACATTGCTGGGTCGAGAGAGCTTGTGACGAGCAAATCGAAATTGATTGCACCAAAAGGATTTTATTCGAATATTCGAACGGAGTCGCAAGTGGATCCTAGTTTTTTTGATAATCCCGCAGACCGAATTGCGGGAAATAATAGTCCCCAGGGTGCCTTTGTATTTTTAGGCGACCCTTTTATCGGAGAAACTGTTGTAGCAAGGACCAATGGAGTCTCCGATCCAGATGGGATCAATAGAGCCTCGACATCCTTTCAATGGTACCGAAATGAAAGGCCCATTCCAGGGGCGACCAAGCAAACCTATAGAATTCAAGTCGATGATGATCTTACGGAGCTAAGAGTTCGATGGTCTTTCGAGGACGGAGCTGGTCACCAAGAGACAGTGACAAGCCAGTTCAAATGGATTGGTCCTCGTCTAGAGGATCTATGTCGTGTGATGCCTTAAGTCTTTAGGAGGATCCCTTTCTTCACGTAGCGAAGAAAGGGAGGTTGGCAATACTTCGATAAAAACGAAGTATTAATACATAATTATCTATTTTACCGAAGATAAGTTTTGCTCCATAATTGGCAGAGTTCGTTGTTGAAAAATTCATTAATTTGTTAATGGCAAGTGCCAGAGACTAAGAGAGTTTAAAGGAGAAAACTATGAAAAAAGTGTTTCAAAACGGAATGTTAATTTTAGGGCTCCTCGGATTTCTATTGCCTGCAACGTCTTTTGGTTTTTCGTCGAAAAAACCCGATAGCCTTGCCACCCATGTGGGGACACTTCCTTCTGGACCCGCGATAACAGAAAAGGATATTAAGAAGGCTCAAAAAATGTGGGGCGATGCTGTCGTCAAAATCGGTGCCGCTGAGAATTCAAAAGAGGTAGCGAAACAGGCTGCGGAAACTGCTTATGCATTTGATCTTGGCCCGATTATGTTCAAGCCGACTCTCACCCACGGTGAGACCACGTTTCGTCCTGATCTCGAGGGAACTCTTTCTTACTTCGTTGCCGGTAATGACAAGTACTCGAGTGATGGGGGATTTGCGCTCAAGCCTTGGACGAAAGTGAGATTTGAGAACCATAATATAAAGATGTTCGGTAATAAGGCGATTGCCATGGGTCATTATTTTTTCACCGACAAAGCGACCGGAAAAGAGACCAAGGTTGAATATACAAAAGGCTATGTAAAAACAAACGATGGAAGAGTTTTACTGTTCTTACAAGACTCCTCTCTACCTTATTCTCCCCCTACAACCCAAAACGTCTCATCCCGCTAAATTTCACTGAGGGAGCTTTCCGAACTGACGGGGAGCTCCCTGGCTTTCTTGAGAAAACGAAAAGGTTTATGTCGATTGACCATTAGATAGTGAAAGAGACTTTCATAAAAATATATAGCGGCTCCACCGGAATGAGAAAGACTCCCATGTACTTTTTCGAAAATTTTAGTGGAAATAGTAGAGTTATTGTTACGACAAAATGGCCCACAGGGTTGCTTTATTACTCGTAATCAGAGTGTTTCGGATTGAAACTGGTTTAAAAGTCTAGAACTCTCCTTAGTTTACCTGTTTAGAATTGGGTTTGTTGGCGGCACATTTCCTGCTCTCATTTAGGGTAAGTCATATGAGGTGGAGGTTCTTGTGAGGCGTTTCATATACAAACGATCTTATTTTCTTGGATTACTGGTATCTATTAAAGCAGCACTCATTGGATTTCTGATTGTTGGTACAAAGACGGGTGCAGGACTTCTCGGTGCAGGTTGTGTAGCTGCTTCGCTTTCGGGGTGTGATGGCTCCAAAATGCTAGAGCAGGATCAGAGTGCTTGTCGAATCGTAGAAATCGAAGTCGGAATTCGATTCGAGTGTCCAAATGGGAATATCTACACGGTCCGAGATGAGACTCCCAATGAACAGTGTACTGTCACTGAAACTGATGAGGGAGCTGTCATCGAGTGTCCCGATGGGTCCAGTGCGATTGTTAGCGATGGTAAAGATGGTAAAGATGGAAGTTCATGTGATGCCTATTCTGTAGAAAACGGAGTTATTATTGCTTGCGGTGATAAGGATCCATTGCTTGTAAAGCACGGTCAAGATGGCGAGGATGGGAGCGACGGTGCTGACGGAGAAGACGGTGAGGATGCTGAGCCGGGCGCCTTTAATATCGTTGAGTACATTGACCCATGTGGGAAAGAGTCCGCCTTTGATGAGATCTTACTTGTTTTTGCAAATGGAGACATTCTAGGTCACTATTCGAATGGCAAGAAGCAGCACTTTAGTTTGTTGAGCCCAGGAAGGTACCAAACAACAGATAATACTAATTGTCTGTTTGAAATATCAGCTAATGGTGAAGTCGTTTGGTAGGCGATTTGTGAGTTTCGCTCTGAGTCAGGTATGGCGTGGCTCTCATCCGTTGATACAGTAAAGAGTATGGATCCATTGAAAGTATCGAGCGAAGAAAGTCTTAGTTTTGTTTCTGAGAATTACTTTCGTACTGAACTCTACAATTTTGAAATTATCGAAGGCCTAGACTTCGACCGACCTGTGATTTTTTATGGAAATCATTCTGGGAATTCAATGCCTTGGGACGCAATGATGAGTCTTATTCATTTGCGTAAAAAAACCAATGACTCTGGCAAGACTCTAAAAACCGTTTTCGATAAAAGTTTCTTTGGCAATCCTTTTATGAATTTGTTTTGTCAAAAAGATTTCAAAAAAGATCTCCTATCCTGTTATGCGTCCTTTGATCACCTCGAACAAGCAATTAAAAATAAAGAGGCCCTTCTCTATTATCCAGAAGGTGTTGACGGTATCGGTAAAGGCTATTCAAAACGCTATCAACTACAAAACTTTGCCACCTCATTTGTTAGACTCGCTATTAAGTATAATGCGATTTTAGTGCCTGTTTATACAATCAATGCTGAGTACATTCATCCCTTCTGTATGGTCTCGAAGAGACTGAATTCAATAACTGAAAGAATAGGAATCCCTATTATGCCAATTGGTCTTGGTACTATGCTTCTTCCTGTCTTTCCTTTTCTTTTTTGGAGTGCTTTTCCCGCAAAGCTAAAAATTGTTTTGGGAGAACCCCGTGAAATATCGGGAAAGATTTGTGATAAAATCATACGAGAGAAAACAGAAGAGTTAAAATTTGACTTTCAGGCGAAGCTGAATCAATTGGTTCTCATAAAAGGAAACTCACCTATTGAATTGAGAAATTTTATGGGTCATTTATTTAAAAACACTAAGAAAGCGTTTAAAATATTACCTCTCGGTTGGCCTTTCTTGTTCAAAGAGAAAAAGAGATGGTTACCACTATTTTACTTGCCTTTTCTTGGTCTACCTCTCCTATTCCTAAAATACAATATTCGGCCAAAGCACTGGCGCAAGCCAGAGTTGGCGGATGAGAAGTCTTCTTGGGAGCTAGAGGATTTTGATTTTACAAGTGCAGACGTGGTTTCTGAAATGCTTAAAGACGCAAAAATAGGTGACCCTAGAATAAAGTATGAGGGTTTGGCGCCGAAAGAGAAAGTACCATAGTAATTCAGGTGAAATCTACTATTCTTTGTAGACCTGCTTGCCCCACTTTTTTACTCTCGGGAGAAGCTTGTAGATGACAATATGATATATTTTTGGAGGCATTAATTTTCTAAACCAGAACAGGAGCCAGGCATCTAAAGTAACATAAATACGAAGAGGCGGGTTTTCTTTCTTCAAAACCTTATAAATTTGCTTTGCAATGGTTTCATTTGTCGAATTAGAATGATGCATTTGATTTGAAATGAGTTGTTTCATGCCCTTATAATGCTCATGATAGGTGCTCAATTGATTAGTGGAACTTTTCTTACATTTTCTACTTTCTGTGGTGTTTTCAAATCCTTCTGAATCGATGAAGCCTGGAATAATTAGAGTGACGTGTATATTCCAAGGTTTCATTTCATACCAAAGTGACTCTGATGCCGCTTCAAGTGCATACTTTGAAGCGCTGTAGGAGGACATAGTTGGCATAGCCATAAATCCCCCCGCCGAAGAAATATTAATAATTTTTCCGAAATTGTTTTTTCTCATGAGTGATAATACATGTTCTATTATATAAAAAGGGGCTAGGTAATTGACGGCCATTTGAGATTTTCTATAGGAATCGGTCGAGTCCTCAACGGTAGATCGGTCTGTTATGCCTGCGTTATTGATTAATATATCAACATTTCCAAGTTTTTCTACAATTTCTGCAATGACGCTTTCTGTTTGACTGTAATTTAGGACATCAAGCGTCCTTAGCCAGACAAATTCTGAATTGAATATTGATTCGCTCTCGAATCTTTTCATTGAAGATTTTCGAGCAGTCAATACAAGAAAGTACTCATCGCCTTGAATTAATTTTTTTGCAAGGGCAAGACCAAGGCCTTTACTTGCTCCAGTGAGTAAAATTATTTTCCGTTTGGTACTTCCTTTTATATTTAAATTTTCTAGAATTAAGGTGGGATCATTCATAGTAGCTACTTATTTTTGATAGCGTTGCCTTTAGCTTTAGCCACAGCCTAGAAACTTTAGTGCTTAAAAGTTTGTTATCTATTAGAGTTAACGAATAAGAATCCTTTAATTCGTTGTTTATTTCATTCAACTGCCTTCTTGCCGAGACTATTTGAAAGTGAACTGCTGATTGCAATTGAGGTTCCAAAAATTGTTCTTTTAGAACCAGTTCATTTATTTCATCATTTGTATTTCTAATATCTAAAGCGTTTGGTTTTTGTCCGTATAATTTTCTCATGAAGTATCCTTTGGTTTTGCTTGTGTCGTTTCTAGAGCTACGAACTCAAGTTTTTTGGGTTATGTGTTTAAGAGTCTATTGGTAATTCCTATCTATTTGTTTTATAAAAAATAGAAATTGGTGTGGCTACCGACGGAGTAACTCTTATTTTTCTGTCAAACATTTGAAATCCGTTACATTTTTTGATGGCATTGTCGCCATCGATTCGACTCTCAAAATGTGCATATCCGACTCCCGCTGACATGCCATACTTATCACGTTTTACTGCCGAGCAGATATAACCTTTTAAGTCGCTCATTAGGCTTGATAGATCATTGGAAGTAATTGCGTTATTTAAATTTTCAATAAAAAGAATCACTTGATTTCCTGACTTCTGAAGGATGAATTTTATGGATTAAAATACTCTTTGTTGCATGAACACTCTTATTTGTGCTCTCAAAAGTAAAATGACTTCTTTAACAACTAGAATTGGTTGAGCACCAATAGAATTTGCTTCGAATTTGAAGGAGTTTGATTGTACGGCAAGATTGCCTGTGAAACTATCTTGATGATTCGATAGGCGCAATCTCAAATTACTTCCAGAAGGAGTACAGCGTTCTAGTTTTTTAAGAAGTTGATCTATTTCTAGATATGAATCTTTTGGCATTTTTATTCCAGAGAGAAATATTTTGCAGTTAGTCGGTGTCATATAATTATCCTTTGCTGGAGCAATGCCCAGCTTTGATAGTTTAATCATTCAAATCTCGAATGATTAGTGATTCAGTTTTCTTGAATTAAAATGAATTAGACAAATATCAAGAAGGGAAAAATACCTTAGGTATCTCAGATTAAGAGTTTTCACCAAAACTCAATAACATACAAATAGCCTAGCACGATAGATTCTAATCAGCAAAGAAGATTAACTTTATTCTCGTCAAGTCTACCCTGGTTGATTTGATTGCAAATATGTTTCAGGATCGTTTGATAGTTTTAATTTACTTATGATTTACTATAAATGTCAGCTATTCCAATATTGTCCCTGGTCCGTGCTTAAGGTCATAAAAGATCAAAACTCATTGGATTTTTTTGCTAGTTGAGTTTCTTTGGAGTTAGAAAAAGGTTTGTATCGATCTAATGGTCAAGCACACGCAGCAATAGGTAGCATCATGCCTACTACTCTTCCAAAACGATAATGCTTTTGTTTTCATGAGATGCATATTCATGAAAAATATCCTCTAGGTATTGGATGACTTTTTCTTTAGGAGTCTCGGGCGGGATAACAACATCCCTCATTGGGCGTTTTTTACCTTCGCCAACCAAAAAAAGACTCCACTCGTTTTGAGTCCTAATTACTTCTACGATTTTTCCATAAACATTAAGCTTCATGATCCCAACTTCACCATACTTTACCGAGTAAGGCCAAGGGTTTTTGCTGGTATAAAAACTTGTTTGGATCAACTGCATGCCTATTATGAAAAGTTGTTCACTATTTCGAATCAACGAATGGCACTAAGCAAATTCCAAAAATCAAATCTCAACTGTCACTAAGATATCATTAGTAAGGCTACACAATAGAGTGGTCGATTTACTTTAGCCAGCTTGGGACATTGAAATTATTGTGATTTAGAAAGTTTATAGTTAGCTGTTTTTTATGAGCTAAGATATAATTCCGGTCAGAAGATTGGCAGGAATAAATTACGTCGCGCTGTATGTAGTGCCAGGCCCTGAGGGTCATCTCGCCAGTCCAATAGTTTGCACCTTCTTGGTCCGGCGATCGGTCAAAGTACTTTTGATAAACCATTTCGAGATAATCTCTTCGCTTTTTATCTCCAGAGGGACTCAGCCAGTTAGGAATCGTCTTCCCGTGGGATGTGAAAAACTCTTGAACCTTGGCGATATTGAACCCAGCCATTCTCGCCTTATCTGGGCCCTGTGCATTTTTAATGATTTGTTCTTCAACATCAACTTCCTTCTTTTTGGAAGTTAAAAGCCCCTTGTAATAGCTCAAACCTCCCTGATCGGGGGCTCGATTGAAATATCTCTCATAAACGATCTCTATAAATCGAACCTTATCTTTGTCACCATAGTCGGGTACTATTACGGGCAATTCAGTGTCTCCTGGCTGCCTGCTGACAGAAAGGTCAGACTTAGTAAAAACAACATCAAGATTTACCGAATAAATAAAGCACTGATATCGTGTACTACTTCCTGAGCTTTGATTACACTTAGCCTTTGCGTACTTTTTGTCATCCGAGGATATTGGCTTGGATTGGACCTTTCTCCAAAAATGCCCATATCTGCTAAGTGCTAATACGACGTACTTACCCGAGTTGACATCAGAAACAGTTTGCTTCATTTGATTATTCCGATCACTGTCCCTTACGAAGGGAACGAGTTGAGGATCGAAACGACGAGGGCCAAAATGAACCAATTTGGGGCTCCATTTATAGTTATTAAAATCGAAAACAACTTGGTTGCCTTGGGCATATACGGTACATGGTTGAAAGGAAGTAATTTCACAGGATTCTAAGGCACGACGATTTGCCTCTGACTGACTAACATCACTAAAACCTGGTTGAGCATTTCCGACCCAACCAATTGCGAGAGCTCTATAGTTTCTAGAACTCGTTTTATAATATCCTCCTGCAAAGGCCTTTTTGCTGTTTTCAGTGATTCCAGGAAGAAGGTTTTCATTAAAAATGGAAGTCTCCTGAATGTGTCTTTTCATATTGGTGATGAAGTTAACTTCGTCGTACTTGACTGTATCTCCCTCTGCAAAAATTGCACAGGGTAGGTTGTTACTGACTAATTGGCAGCGTTCGAGCATTACTTTATTGACGTCTTCTTGTGAGTTGAATCCTGGGCCACCCCATGATGCACCCTTGCCGTTGGCAGCAAGTGCAATCGCCTTAAATCCGGAGTGGTTGTCGTAGTTATTTTTGATATTATATAGAAGACTTGATTCTAAAGCGGGAAGTTTATCTACAGAAAAAGTATCGCCCGCTAGAAACTTTTGATTGATGCCTTGTTCCCCGTATTGAAGAGCTGCTTTTACAGCACTGAGTGTCTGCTTTTCCTCATAGTTTGAACTCCAGAGGTGAGCGGTTCCATTGCCTGGAAAGTGTTTAGGTATCCACGAGTACTTGTCAGTAAAGCCCCAGAAGTTTATCGTTTTGCACGCTGGGACCTCAACACAGGCAGCGACAACTCTGTAATATACGTCAGCCTGCAAATCTCTTTCTTCTTGCGTAATTCCATCATTCAATTTTATACGAACATCTAGTTCAGAAATTCTTATTTTTAATCCTAATTGAGCAAAACGCTGGAGATTTTCTTTTATTTGTTGGTAGGAGGGTGCGGTCGTTGAATTACCATCGACCCTGAGGTGAGTTTGAAAGCCGACACCATCTATTGGTGTGCCTCGAGCTTTAAGGTTTTCTATCATTCGATAGAGTCCGTCTGACTTGTTGTTGAATCCAATAATGCCGTAGTCATTATAAAATAAGTCGACATTTGCTTGTGACGCTCTGGCCGTTCTAAACGCAAAATCAATGTATTCGTAGGGATCGTTAGATGATTGATTCATTTTTGCCCAAGGATTTTCATTTGGTTGGCGAATTGAACCATCGGAAGATAGAGCTTCGTTAACCACATCCCAGCCTGTCACTAGAGTAGGGTAATTGCGATTAAAATATTCCAATACTCCTTTGATATGATCCGTAATTGCTTTTTTGGTCTCTTCGCTACTATTTAGGTCATTGACCCAAGGAGGGTTGTATAAATGCCAAAGAAGTGTATGGCCGTAGAGTTTTTGACCGTTGCTTATTGCGATTTGAGCGATATTGTCAACTTTGTCGAATGTGAATGAACCGCGATTATACTGAAGGCCACTTGTTTTGAATTCGTTACCAGGAACAAAGAAATTAAAATTCTTTCTTAGAATGTTCTTGTACTGATCGTCGTTTTGTAGAGGACCGGGATCATTGGTTTTTGTGACTGAATTCCATTGCACATACTTAACTACAGAGCCTAGTTCTATGTTTGAGGTGTCTGAATCTTTAAGGCTGATTGAGGATTCAATTTCTCCCCAAGGAGTTCGTTGAATCGACTGACTATTAAGACTAATTAAGGGGTTTTCACCATCGTTTTGTGGAGGAGTATCGCTATGCGATTCAGATAAAGGGCCACTATACTTCATTTCTGGTTCGAACTGCTTTCCACAGTTTTGATAGGTAAAAACTGAAGACAACCCACCAACTACTAAAAAAGTTAGTTGAAAGAATTTAGAACGATTCATATATACCCCACCCTTTGATGCTTGATTATATCATGAATCACTTGATGGCTGGATATCGTCTATTTAAAATGGTACATTCTAAAGGATGTGAGTAGAGACAAACGCAAAGCCTTCTCACTGCTAAAATATCATATCAAGATTTTAAAAATAATTAATGTTTCAAAACGACTTATGCCCAAATATCCTATTAGGCAATCAAGACATATTCTTTCAGAACGCTACTTCTATGTGCTCACGTACTGCCAAAGGGCTTCGTTATCTGTTTCTTCAAATTGTCCCAGCAGGCAATCTTTTTGAAGTAAAAAATGTGGCCAATGAAATAGCCGACTCAAGCTGGTGATATCAAATTAAAAAGCGAATAATGAAATGAATTTTCAAATCTTGATCTGTCGAACTTTTATACAAAGAAACGACAGGGACTTTATTGCCAATAGAAGATTCTAAGCTTGAGATCAATGTGGACGAATCGGATGCTTGCGAAGATGATCCCAAAGGGTCAATGGATATTGAAGTTGAGTGTGAAAGCGGCGCCGACGAAACCGAATGCAGAGAGTGCTTTTTAAAAATAAATTTTGACTAAGTTTTGAAAAATCTCGGATAGTGGTAGAATCTTTAGATAATGCCTTACTGAAAAGTTCGAATTGATAGTTGGGCAAATCCATTCTCATTGTGATACACAACCAACAATTTATGGGATTTTGAACAAGTCCTTCTGTTAACCTATCTAAAAGTGATACAGTGTCTCATTTTTGACTTACTTGTAGGGGGGGTCGGTTGAAGGGTGGTTCAATATTTTTCATGCTATTTTTTATGGGCAGCGCGAATGCTGATAATCTGGTGATCGATAAGACTCGGGTCAAAGAAATACGTCTCTTTAGGTCTGGAGGAATCACTTACAAGAATAAACAATCTTATTATCGAATTCCATCAATTGTCACAGTCAATAAAACCAAACATGTCATCGCTTTTGCCGAAGAAAGAATAGGTAATCTTAATCATGATTGGGGTGATATTAATATTGTTTACAAAATCTCAAGTGACCATGGCAGAACATGGACCCATCGACGTGTAGCCTGTGAAGATCACGGAGATACTTGCGGAAACCCCACGGCTGTCGTTGAACAACAAACGGGAACCATACACCTATTTATGATAAAAAATAGTCGATATAAGAGACAGACCGACAAACAGGTCATTGAAGAACCAGTTCCGCCAATTTATGAAGGGCGGTTGTCTAGAATGAAGGCTGGCGATCGATCTGTTTTCTACAAAAGAGGAAAAGTTTCAGCTAATGGGAACCATATCATCTGGGAAAAAATCAGTGGTAACAAAGATGAGCGGGATCTCTCAGAAGTCGGCTTTGGCGCTAATCAATTAGGTTCAAGAAATATTGCTACAGATGTAATAGGTCCTGGAGCAGGTATTCAGCTCACCTATAAAATGAATGGACCTCGCGCAGGAAAACACTATAAACGATTAGTAATTCCGGCCAATAGAAGATCCTTTTATTCTGATGATAACGGCAATACCTGGTACCAGAGTAAATCTGAAGTGGCTGACTATGGTGAATCTTCGATGATGGAACTTAAAGGCAAAGTGATTTTAAGAAACGATAGGGGGCTTTTTGCTAGGAGTGAGTATAAGCCTTATCGGACGCGCACACTCGGATTTAGTTTAGATGGGGGAGCGAGCTTTTCGAAAGATGGATTTAAAGATGAACGCTTTTACGATCCGAGCTGTCACGCCAGTATGTTGAGGTACAGTCCCAGGGAATTTATTTTTGCCAATTGTGATAGTAATAACTCGCGATCAAACCTAACACTATATATTTCTAGTGGTCGTTTTAAGTACCGTAGAGATCCTACAACAACCCATTTTTATAGCAACAAGGTTAGAGTAGACCGAGACTGTGGATATAGCTCAATGACTAAAACGAGGGACTACCACATTGGGGTTTTGTTCGAAAAAGACGCAAACGCTCGATCTGCTAAGACTGCTATGTTACAAATAAAATGCAACGGGGTTTACAGCCGTGAAGGTAATGTCATTGTGGATAAGAAAACAAAGAGGTGTTACAAAAACTTCAATGTTCACAATCCTCAAGACATTGTTTTTAAGAA
The DNA here is from genome assembly GCA_030427805.1 of Bdellovibrionia bacterium. Lineage (GTDB taxonomy): Bacteria > Bdellovibrionota > Bdellovibrionia > Bdellovibrionales > JAGQZY01 > JAUHWN01. The sequence goes on along the minus strand of JAUICP010000004.1, from coordinate 289,732 downwards.
AATCAGGATTGCTGATTTTGGTAGACTTAAAGGAGATTTGAGGCCGCGAAAAACCGATTAGTTTTAATCTCGGACCTTTCTAAAATAAAATTGGAGTAAGCCTTTCCTTTTTATATATTCATCTGACGTGTACTCTAGTAACGAAGGCCAGAAGACTTGAGCGGAACACCGTGATGGGCAGTGTGAGATCTGATACCATAGAGCGAGAACAAAAGAGGTAAGTCGTTATAGGCGCAGAAGTAGTTTACGGCTTTTAGAGGTGTGGTTTGCCACAGGTAAAACGATTTGAATCGAACTTTTCGAAGAAATCTTTGTCTTGGGACGGGAATTGTAATATGAGTACTCAAAACTAATTCCAGGAAATAAGATTATGATAAGTACGTTTGATTTAGGTTTGAGATACGGAGGCAGAATCCTTTTTGACGAAGTGAATATTAAGTTCACTCCGGGAAATTGTTACGGTCTCATTGGTGCTAATGGTGCTGGAAAGTCGACCTTTTTAAAGCTACTTGCCGGAGACGTTGAGCCTACTAACGGACATATTTCGAGAGACAAGAATACGCGACTGTCATTTTTAAAGCAGGATCAAAATCAGTTTGATGCGGAGACTGTAATGAATACAGTCCTTATGGGGAATCAAGATTTTTATGCCGTTTTAAAAGAGCGTGAAGCACTCTATTCAAAAGCCGACTTCTCTGATGAAGATGGAATAAAGTCTGCAGACCTAGAGGTGAAATTCGCTGAAATGAATGGATACGAGGCGGAATCCGAGGTTGGGATTTTACTTGCCGGTCTCGGGATACCTGTTGAGTTTAATGATCGACTTATGAAGGATATTGACGGGAGTTTAAAAGTTAAGGTCCTTCTTGCCCAAGCTCTTTTCGGAGATCCAGATATTTTACTTATGGATGAGCCGACGAACCATTTAGATATTCAAGCCATTCGATGGCTTGAAGAGTTCCTTTCAAAATTTGAAAACACCGTTATCGTCGTCAGTCATGATCGGCATTTTATGAATCGAGTTTGTACGCATATTGCTGACATCGACTTTGCAAAAATTAAAACGTACACAGGAAATTATGAGTTTTGGAAACAAGCTTGCGAACTCAATCAAAAGTTACTTTCGGATCAAAATAAAAAGAATGAGGCGAAGGCAAAGGATTTAAAAAACTTTATTGCCCGATTTAGTGCGAATGCCTCAAAGTCTAAACAAGCGACTTCGCGACTCAAACAGCTCAATAAACTTGAGCTCTCTGACATGCCCGTAAGCTCGAGGCGGTATCCCTTTGTCGGTTTTAGTTCAAAGGTAGAGGCTGGTAAAGATATCTTAAATGTCGAGGGATTATCAAAGACAGTTGAAGGGGAACAGGTACTAGATAATATTAATTTTCGAGTCAATAAGGGCGACAAAATTGCTTTTCTCAGCAAAAATGATGTTTCGATTAGTACTCTTTTTGATATAGTCTCCGGAAAGCTCGAAGCGGACGCAGGATCTTTTGACTGGGGCATTACAACTAGGACCGATTATTTTCCGAGCGACAATTCTGACTATTTTGATGGTTGTGATTACAGCCTTGTTGATTGGCTCAGGCAATATTCGGAAGATAAAGAAGAGTCATTTATTCGAGGATTTTTAGGGAAGATGCTCTTTAGCAAAGATGAAGCGCTGAAAAAGGCAAGTGTCCTTTCTGGGGGTGAAAAGGTGAGGTGCATGCTTTCAAAAATGATGCTCTCAGGAGCTAATGTTTTGATTCTTGATCATCCCACAGCTCACTTAGATTTAGAGGCTGTTTCCGCGCTTAACGACGGTCTTTGTAAATTTGATGGAACCCTTTTATTTGCCTCTCAGGATCATGAGGTCGTTCAAACGGTAGCCAATAGAATCATAAGCTTGGACGGAACAATTCAGTTTGATGAGCCTGTAACTCTCGAGGAATACTTTGAAAGAACAATTCCAGTCTAATTAGTAACTTTACTCTTGAGGTTTAATCCATTGAGAAAGTTTCGTAAGACCTGGTCTTTGCATTCACGGTAGTTTTTGTGTCCTGGGCTACGAAAGAATGCGGAAAGCTCTTGATTAGAGATCTCTAAACCAGCAAGGTTTAGAAGGCTTAGAACATCTTCGCTTTTCAGGTTCATAGCAATTTTTAATTTCTTAAAGATCAGGTTGTTGGTGAGTTCTTGTTCTGGAGGTTGTTGCTCACCCTCTTTTTTACCACGGTTGGTATTAATTAAACCATTAAGGTAAGCCGCTAAATCTACATCCTCGAGAGCCTTAAACTGAGGATCATCCTCTTTTTTGAGCCAATTGCAGACTTGCTCTCTATTGACTTCTTGCTCGGCAGCGGCAAAGATTGAAATCATTTTGGTATCATCATAGTCAAAGGTGTTTCGAAGACTCCGCAAAATATCATTATTTGTCACAAATGGCTCCTATAGGTCCTTCAAAATGAAAGAAGACGACCTAACATTGCATTTTCTCGGCATTAAGAGAAGGGAGACACTGTTATATCGAAAAAAATACCCTCAATTGCCAATAAATTGATCCTGAGTAGGTGATGTGTTATTTTTTTACGCCTTTGCCTTAATACAGAGAAATAGAGGACCCCAATGAGATTTGAAAATTATGATATTTCACCGCAAATCAAGACTAATTTAGAGGACCTCGGTTTCTTAAGGGCAACTGATATTCAGTTTAAAGCTATTCCTGCGATTATGAACGATGAGGATGTCCTGGCCATTGCGCAGACGGGTACCGGTAAGACTGCCGCTTTCGCGATCCCGATTGTTGATCGAATACATGAACTTAAAGAATCTAAAAAAAGTGATGGAATCTATTGCTTGGTCCTAGCTCCTACCAGGGAACTGGCTCAACAAATCGGCAAAGTGTTCGCAAAACTCTCAAGAGGGACTAAGGCCAATAGTTATGCAATTTATGGTGGAGTCGATCAGGACCCCCAGATTCGCCAGCTTGCCGGCGGAGTTGACATATTAATTGCAACCCCAGGGCGTATGTTTGACCTTATTCACCAAGGCCATATTGATGTCAGTCGTGTTAAAACACTGGTGCTAGATGAAGCAGATCATATGCTCGATCTTGGCTTTATTGAAGATATTGAAAGTATCAAGCGAAAGCTGACCCAGAGGCACCAAACTCTGTTCTTTTCAGCTACGATCAATAAGACCATAAAAAAAATGGCATACTCTCAAATCAGGTCGAATGCTCTTAGAATTCAAATTGCTCCTGAAAACAGAGTATCCAAAAATGTGAGCCATTATATTACTAAGGTCTCAATGGATGAAAAAAGACATTTGTTGGTGAATATACTTTCAAACCAACCAGATGTTAAATGCATGGTTTTTGTTCGAACGAAGATTAGGGCCGAACGGGTAGGAAAGCACTTGGCAAAAAATAAAATAGAATCGCTCAGTATTCATGGTGGGATGGAGCAAGAAGCAAGAGAAGCAAACCTAGAGAAATTTAGAGAGCAAAAGTCGGGTGTCTTAATTGCGACCGATGTCAGTGCTCGAGGAATAGATCTTCCAGGAATTGAACTTGTTGTAAATTATGACTTCCCTGAAGACCCTGAGTATTATGTTCATAGAGTGGGGCGTACGGGTCGCGGTTTTGAAAAGGGAGAAGCACTGTCTTTTTGTAGTAAAGAAGAGGCCGAAAATCTAAAAGAGGTTGAAGAGTTTATCGATTCGAAAATTGAAGTTCTTAAGACCTTTGAGGACGCATTAAAAGAAAAGCCAGTGATTGATTTGAGTGAGATTAGTTTTGATAAAATGATCGAACAAGAAGAAGAAAATTTAAATAGAATGAAGTCGAAAAAAACTAAGCCGAAAAAAGCTAAACCCAAGAAGAATAAGCCTAAAAAAAGTAAATCGAAAAAAAAGAAGTAATCTTATTTTGTCGCTCGTAATCGACAAGGCATGCTCACGAAATTACGTGAGATTATGCGAAAGGTTTAAGAATATGACTGAGGCCCTTGTACGTGATTTTAAGTAGTTAGAAACACTGAATTCCGTATACGGTTAACTGTATTCAGGATTCTGTTTTTGAATTAAATACGGGGCAAATGGGACGAGTTTAGAACCTTTTGTATTGAGTCACAGTTCAGTCCATGTTCAGCTTGGCTGTAGTTTTATAGGCACCCACTAGAAATAAAACATCCCTTTGATGGACATAAAATTTAGATTCAGTAAGAATGGCAAAATGATCTTACCCAACGATTTTAGTTTCAAACCGATTGAAATTGATAAAGATGGCGACACAGCGGTGCGCTTTCAAGTTGATGCATACAACATTAGTTTTGGCGACTCACAAGGATTCTTCGATAAGTTTGGCAACAATGGAGAGGGATACCTCCACTGGCTGAAAGGCCTGGAAAAATTTGATCCCTATTCTGCAGTACATCTCTGGAATGACGGTGAAATCGTTGGTCAAATTGAGCTAGGAACATTCAAAGAAGATACTTCGATGGGTTATGTTTATCTTTATTATTTGAGTCCAGATGCGCGTGGTAAGGGCATAGGCAAGCTTCTAGACAAATATGCGACCTCTTATTTCCGTTCTCACGGGTTGAGAAGAGTCAGGTTGAGTGTCACCACCAAAAATGAAAGCGCTTTAAAGTTCTATAAGCAGCTGAACTGGCGTCTAATTGGTGAAGATTCCCAGCGCCCTGGCGTGTTAGTGATGGAGAAGTCCATCGATTGAACCCCCTGTTTAACTAACCACTTCATACTCACAAATTCACACACGCTATGAGCATCAATTCGATAATGCAAATTGCCCTAAATCATAACTCACTGATTTTGTTTTAAAAAATAAATGGCGGGGCAAATGGGATCTCATCTCTTATCAACCCACGATCTGTCATCCCCGCATGTCACCAAGCGTCAGATGCTCAAGAAATGCTCAAGAGAACCTTTGCTTTATTGTAACCATTGCCTTTGAAATCAAGTTGGTAATAATTTAGATATGAATGAACTTAACCTCATTTGTATTGAAGATGACGAAGATTTTAGAAAGTCGATCGCTTTTATGGAGCTGGAAGATTTAACAATCAAAGCCTTTGCTTCGATTGAAGCTGCCAAAGATTCTATCGATGAAAATTCAGTTCTCCTTGTTGATTATGTTTTAGAAAATGAATCTGGTTTAGAGGTTTTCGAAGTTATCAAGGGCTTTGAAGTGAAGCCGCCTGTCATTATTATGACGGCCTATGCAAATACTGAAATGGCTATTAGCGCGGCCAACGAAGGTGTCTATAGAATAATTCAAAAACCTATCACCCTCGATACTTTGATTTCGACTTTGTCGGACGCAATGACTTTTCTGAAAACCAATAGAGCGCTTCTCCCTGCACTTCGGGAGTTTAGCCAATATAACGAGATTCTTCTTCAAGAGAATGAGCTCACTTTAACTTTTAAAAACAAGAGGTGCCAGTTTACTGAAAAGGAATTTGTTATCGTTAGTGAACTTTTAAGAGTTCCAGGGGAATGGGTTTCTAGAGAGATTCTTCAGAAAAAGCTTGTTAAAGGCGAAAACCACTCGAGAAATTTACTTGATACTCATTTGACTAATTTACGAAAAAAACTTGAAACCTTCCCCGTAAAGATTTTGTCAAAAAGGGGAGTTGGCATCAAACTGATCAATGAACTCTAGTCATTCAATTTTAAAAATATTTTTTGTTCTTTATGTTATCTCTGACCTGCTTGTCATGGCGGGAGAAATCCATTTTATTGACCCCTCAGATTATTTGTTTTATTTCGCAGGCAAGTTAGTTTTTATTTTTGGCCCTCTTATTCTCGGTTACAAACTTCTTAAAAAGCCTCATGATCGATTACTTACGAATAGCATTGGAGTATTGATACTTCTATATAGCGTCCATGGACAATGGTATCGCCCTTTATACTTCTTTGCCTATATTCAGCTTATTCTTTGTTTTTCTTTGTTTTTTCAAGTGCGGTTCAAAGATTTTGTAGTCGTTTCTCTTGGAGTGGGTAGTTTTTTTGTTGCTGTTTTTTTACTGAGATTTGAGGATTTTAAGCTCGGTATGGCGAATCCATCTGCGTTCGATCTCGTGTGGGTTGTTTTTATCTTTACGGTAATTGCTGCTTTTGTTACCCGTTCTTTTTCTTCGTACAGGTTGTTTGAAGAAGAGCTTTTAGAAAAGCAAGCCATTATCGGGCAAAATATGGCAGCAATCAGCCATAATATGAGTGGCCTCATGGCGACTCCTCGCTTGAACATTGATCTTTTAGAAAAGAAAATAGACTCTTCGGATAAAGACTTAACTGAGATAATTAGACACACAAAACAGTCATTTGATGGAATATCAAGACTGATGCTCGATTTGAATTTTGTTAACAAAATCGTAGAATCTAAGAAAGAGAAAGTAGAGCTGGGTGAGATACTTCGTGATGCCATACGAATAGTTGACCCTAAGTTAAGGTCGACCCAGGTAGAAGCTAATATCGAAGGAAGAATTCTTGCCGACCCAAGAGAGTTGAAGTCAATTTTTATAACACTTTTACTTAATTCAATTGAGACCTTGAATCGATGCAATATAGAATCTCCGAAGATCAATGTGAGCCGAAAGGGCAATTCTGTTGTCTTCTCAGATAATGGACCTGGGTTTTCAGAAGATCAGTTGCGAAACCTGCGAACACTCGGATTTATCGATCGAACTGATCACGAAACTCGCGGTTTGGGCCTCTATCTTGTCCAAAAAATTTGTCAAAGAAATTCTTGGTCAGTATCGTATTCAAACTCCCCTGGTGCAAAAGTATCCATTGATTTGAAACAAATCTCTAAATAAATCATTCTGAAATGAATTGAGCAAAACTTGAGCAAAGTTCTTAAAAGTTTCTGTCGTTAGGTAGGATAACGGAGCAGGGAGGTCGTTTGTGAATAGTCTCCAGGAACAGATACTTGCTAAAGCCAAAATTTCCAGCGTATTGGGGCGAATTTTAAGCATGTTTATTATGGTTATTGATCTTATGCCCTTCGGGATCGCCTTTGCAGCCATCAGCGATGTCAGTGCAGGGAAGATGGCCTTTATGGTTGCCTTACCGACTCTAATTTTTAGCGGTATACTGTTTGCTGCGCAAATTTTCTTAGCAAGACAGGGATTGAGTTTCTCTAAACTTATTTTAGGACGTCAGATTGTGAACCGAAAAACTTTAGAGCCGTCCCATTGGCTTCTGGTTTTTATTCGCCCTCCAATTTCATACGCTTGGGCACACATCTGTATTTTTGGGTTTATGGCAATGACTTTACTTCGAGGGATAGGGGCGCAAATGACCTACGAGAATGCGGGCCGTTCGACCATTAAAAAGGCTGTTCAGGCGGAGATTGCGCATGAATTGAACAAGGAGCGCCTTCACCAAGAAACCGCTGAAGCCTCCTATGAGTTCTTTTCTGATCCTCTCAAAGTCTTTTTTTACGATCGATTATTTGGCTCAATTGTAATTAGTGCTCCGAGGAACCTTCTTTGGAAGAGTCTTTTTAAAAATGGTGATAGAGCGACAGCAGACATCACTGTTGCATCCATTCCCCAATCAGAAGAATCAACAAATAAAGCAGCATAGGATGTGAAAATGAGATTTTTTTTATTAATGAGTTTTTTATTAATGAGTTCTTGTGCAACTCTTGGAGAGAATCTCTCAGGAGTTGACGAGGCACAAATTCGCACAGTTGGAATAGAGAAATCATTCTCCCCTGGGCTTGCTAAAAAGAAGCTTGGCTTGCCCTTTAGAGAGGGTATTTGTCAACACAAAGACAAGGATGGAAGTTTTTATGTTTTAAGTTATCCTATGAAGTCTCAATCGAGAATGAAGCTGGGGTTAGCGGTTAATTCGTCGAAGTCAGATCCTTCAAGACCGACTCCACTTTGTACGGTCTTGTTTTTTAATGAAGATTCTGGATACAAATTTGTTCGCGCCCAAGAGGAAGCCAACTGTGGCCAAACCTATTGTGGCACCCATGGGACCTACATACATATGGAAGCGGTCGAATTTGACAAAAAATACACCAACGTAAAGCACTAGATCGGGATAAAAAATGTTTGCGTGTCCGAATCAGGAGTTCAAATGAGTATTGGAGTCTTTAGAACTATAGTTACTCTATTGTTTTCGACAACTCTGATTTCTTGTGGCTCGGATAGTTCGACTGATTCTTCTTCAAATGCAGTTGTCACTCGTTACAAGCTATTTTTTACGGGGACAGACCCCGATGATGGTAAGTACGATTTGTATGAATTTGACCTCGACTCGATGAGGGTTACGATACCTAAGTTCGTCAACTGATAGCCTGAGTCGTATCTCTCACAGACTTTCACACTGAAAAATTATACTTTTTTATAATATCCCTCCTTTCAAATGATTGGCTCACTTTTTGGTGAAACCAATCATTTGAAAAGGAGAATCCATGAAATCATTCAGAACACTTGATTTAGCCGAAACTTTCTACGAATTGTCTGAGAAATCGAATCTTAAAGGAAATCTAAGAGATCAGCTTCTTAGGGCCTCGAGTTCAATTGCCCTTAACCTCGCTGAGGGTAATGCTAAGCGCACACAACGAGAAAAGAAGAGGTACTATCAAATTGCCTATGCATCTTCTCAAGAGTGTAAGGCCATACTCAGACTCGCTAAGATTGAAGACACTGAAATTATCGATGTATCTGATAAACTAGGAGCCTGGCTTTTTAATCTATTAAAATCCGAAATTCCGACTTTGAAGTTTTAGAGCATTCTGGGATCCGGGTATTCCGGTTAACTGGTATACCGGGATCCCGGTATTTAAATAAATGGCGGGGTTGACGACTAAGGCGCTAAGTCCCCGCAGTTATTACATTCTCTAGCGCCGTGGTTACCAATGGTTACCATAGTTTTTGCGATCGTGTACAGCCAAAACCTATGAATTCTTGCTGAACTCAAGGACCTTAGCTTCCGACACAGCATCTGGGAGCTGAATCTCCAGAGCCTCAGTTGCTCCCTCTACATCCTTTCCACAAAGCCTCAAATAGCCTTGGGTGGTCTTGAGAGAGGAGTGACCAACAATCGCCATCACTTTTGCCAGAGGTGCTCCATTATTTAGCATTTGCGTAATAAATGTTGCCCTCAGGTCATGGAAAGCCACTGGGGAAATACCTATGCCTTTGCAGAAATCTCTCAGCACTGCGGCCTGGACTCCATGATCCCACTCCCACAATCGTGGAAGTACATATGGGCTGGACGCAGATTTAATTTTTAACTCCTGTAAAAGCTTTCGGCATTCTTTTGAGATTGGACAGACACGATTCTTAGAAGTCTTTGTTGGGCCTTCACCATTGAGGCGAGTCCAAGATTTCGAAATCTTAATGAAACCACCTTCAAGGTCTACATCAGTCCACCGCAAGCAATGCATTTCTCCAGATCTCATTCCGGTTAAAATTGCAAAAGCCCAATGGTAGTAAAATCGATGCTGAACGCTTTTGGCCTGTTTGAGTAAGATGTTTAACTCACTCTTATTAAGAACCTTTTGATTTGCATCTGCAGTTTTAACTTTGATTCCAACTGCGGGATTCCGGTTGAGAACTCCTTCTTCAACCGCCATTTGAAAAACCCGTTTTATAACTTTTGCAATTCCATGTCGAAAATGACTAGATACTCCAACTATCTGTTCGTGTACTAAATCATAAACTTCACTGGGTGTAATTTCGTCGATAAATCGTTTTTCCCATGATGGGCTGACCCACTTCTCAATAATATTCTTGTAGTTTACATACGTGGAGTTTCTATACTCGACTCTGTACCTTTCAAGAAAGTGTTCGGTCCATTTGGCCCAAGATACCTTTGACTTAAATCCTTCCAATTCAACTCGAAGATCAAACTCAATTCGTTTTGCTTCTCGTTCAGAGGAAATACTTCTTCGTCTAAGGCCAACTTGTCGGCCAGTCTTATCTCTTCCTTTTACAAATACATCATAAACAGTTTTGCCTTTTACTTTACGTTTTGAGATCGCCATCAATCTACTCCTTTGGTGAGAAGAGACTATTGATCTCAGACCATTTAAATCGAAGAGCTCTACCGAGTTTATGTGCAGGCACTTGACCTCGACACACTTTAATCCGCAAAGCATTTTCCGATATACCCAGTAAACGTGCAGCAACCTCTGTTGTGATGTACTCGGGCGCTATGAAATTTTCAAAGAGCAGTTTAGACTTATAAGAATAATCCAAAGTTGAATCATAGGTCAATTTTTTCTCCATCGCTTCATTCATCCCACAATCCTTTCTACAAGCCATTTCCCGCCGTTTGGCCCCGTATCCGTGACCACCTCCTCTCATGGAACTAGTTTCCAAATCTCCCCATATAGGGAGATGTTGGGAGGGGGTGGTCACGGATCTTTAGAGGGGTCAATAAGGCGGGATTTGGCTTGTAAGTATTTAATAATTCATCATTTTAAATGCTCAATTTTTTATTGAGCATTTTCTAACATGGCCCCAGACCTGGGGCCATTTGCAAACATTCTGTCTGTTCGACTATGCCACTCAGTAGTAGTAAGATTGTGTATCCAATGACTGAGTTTTATGTTTTCTCCACCTGAAGTTATCAAAGTTTGATCAAGTGAAAAATCAGGCAAGTCGATCTGTGCAAACACTAAAAAATTGTCACCATACTTTCTTATCCGTCGAGCATCACATTTTACATTTTCTGAATAAATGTCAGCAATGATGTCAACCAGTCGATAAGTCGGACAAAGATATATGACTCCGTCAAAAAGAGATTCGGCAGCGTATTTATAAACCTTCTGTAAGATTCGGCCTCTTGATTTCAGGCTTCGTTCAACTTCAACAGCAAAAAGCAGGTCATCAGTATCTTTTTTTGAGCCGATTTTCACAACTAAATCAGGAAAGAAGTCGATATCAGAACTTCCAAGGAGACCTAAGGCGCTATCGATATCTTTGGTTAAATGAAAATCTCTCACCACATTGCAGTGAGGAAAAAGTCGCTTAAAATATTCTCCCCAGTATGCGCAAACCACAGAATGCTCAACATCGTGTCCCCGAAAAGTCGGAATCTGTTCTGGTCGAATGCTCAGGTTTAATTCTTTTGATATGTCCTCAACTGCACTTCGATTGTACGAAAGTTGATAGTAGAATTCAGCATGGCTCATCCGAACTTTCTGACTTGATACAACTAAACCCTGGCTTTTTAATCGTCGCAAACATCTGTTGCTTTGGCGAATTGACATTGGGGGGGCTAAAAGTTCACCGATTGCTTTTCTTGAGAGAGGCCCATAGTTGAAAAGAAGTTCCAGAACTTTTGGCTTCCTTGAATATGGTTTAATTGCCTGATTCAATCTGATCTCCCATTCTTCTAATTGGCTTTACCTTGCTCACTCCTTTAACCTTTTTCAGAGCCTGAAGGCTTTTGATTGCGGCATCGATGTCTAAGTCTTTTTGTGAGGCCAGTAATCTGAGGGACTTTCTGATGTTGGTGTGTTTCGTCTGAAGCTTCTCTACGTCGACATTTGAACTTAGAGCCATCTCGTTCAAAACATCCGAGAACGAGATATTGCCATTTTCAAATCCGTCGTTGGCCAGTTTTGTGACCCTTTCCACCTCAGCCCAAGAGTCATTATTTAAAACTACCTGAAGACGTTTTTTCACTATTTACCTCCTTTCTTTGATGATTGGGGAATTACGAAGGGGTTTGGAGGTAGATCTCCAAAGTAAGTCTGAGGATCATCATTCAACACAGGACGAGTCTGTTCGACCTCCTTGTGTGTGATGTAAGAAGTAATTGCACCCACGGCCAGCCCTATGGCTGCGCCGGTGAGAATGACATCAGAATCAGGTTTAACACCTGCATCTGAATAGGCAACGCTGGTCGCAGCTGCCCCGCCGACAGCACCAATGGTGCTGCCGAGCTGAATTGATTCGTTAAGAGTAGAACATGAAGTTGTGAAAAGTAGACAAGGAGATAATAACAATGCATATGCGTTTCGCATAAAACACCTCCCTTATCTTTGTTTTTTATTCGAATTTAATGAACCAAGAATTTTCCTTTTTAATTGCAGTACAGTTTTTATATCCAAAGCCCATTACAAAAAGCTCTCCGTAGCTAAATCCTTCTCTCATCACGTACTCATCATTTTCATTGATCGCTTCGATTAAGAAGTGTGGCTTTCCCATAAGAGTTAGGTATTCAAAGTCTAATTCGCGTATGTAAACGTGCGCATCTTCAATTGTAGCGTAACTTGAATGCATTCCATTTTCTATGGTTGATGCTCTAGCGTAGAGAGTCGCTTCCGTTTTGAATTGGTCCTCATAGGAATTGTACACAAACAATCTATACACAATTTCATTTAACGAAAAGAGATCGTCACCAATCCGATCCAATACACTTTTCTTGGCTTCTTGGACCGTCATATTTGGGGCAATCACTGAAATCAAAAGGCCAGCATTTGTCCACACGACTCTACAATCAGTAAATTTCCTAGATAACTTTAAATGGAGCTGATCTATCTGTGATTGCTTCATACCAAGCCTCCAAAATGAGTGAGCCAAATCTCATTGAACTTTTCCTCTAAGTCAGAAATATATTGCTCACAAATGGTTTCAACAGCGCTGTCATTTCCATCCCGATATCTAAATGCCATCCATGAGATAGCGCTTAATGAATTAAAGGTTGTCGTTTTCTCAGGGGGCAAAGTGGTCATGAAATCCTGCACCTCTCTACAGCTCAAGTTTTTGTACCTTTTCCTCAAAGTCGACAAAATTAAGCCTACATCGTGACCGAAATTAGCAGATTTTCTTTGATCGACATTTACTTTCTGATATTCCAAAAAATTCATAGAGGATGACACCGAATTTAATTCGTTAAATGCATCATACCTCGCCAGGGCATAGGCGTACTTGAAAAAACATTCGATTGCGATCATGAAATAAATGAAGCCATCTCGCCTGCTGTATGGATAAATTTCTAAGCTGAGTTCATAGTTGTACTCAAATGCTTTAAAAAATGTCTTTTCCTCATCGTTGGTCCACCAGGTTATGCTAGACGTAGGATGCTTTAGGCTATTTGAATCCATATCCACCTTTTAATTAGAATACATACTAACTGTTTGATTCTTTTTGATCACTGGTTAATCTAGGGAATTGGATCTTAAAGACGGATGACGCGCCGTAGTCAGTCTTCTGCCCATGAGCAATCAAAACAGCTCCAGATCCAGTGGGCAGTGTCTTTAATAGGTCAGGAGATGCACGATACTGATGCGCCTCTCTTGTCGATCCTTCTCCAACACTTTTTGCCAAGTCAATATCTTCTGAGTTTGTCACCCTTTGAGTAATTTTTTGTATGATCTTCGTTCCAAAGGTACGAGCCATATATTCGGCAGAGTCTGGATCATTGATTCGCATGACTATCTTGGTAGCCGAGTTGTCAGTAATTCGATTGAGAAATCCTTTAGAAACCTCTGTTAGGTCGCCAATACTTTGATGAGAAAAATGAAGTGCGAGACCCGCCGAGCGAGCTTTTGAAATTAGATCAGCAAACTCAGGACAAGCAAACGAAGCAAACTCATCTAAATAGGTTGGGATGAGTTTGACATCGGTTGCTTGTGACTCTTTCCTGTGGGCTGTTCCGGCCAAATAATTTAGATTATTGATGATTAGGCGTCCAACAATGCACACCAAGTTTGGAGACATCAGACTTTGAAGTCTAAAATAGAGAACTTTCCCATTTCGTGCATCTTCGATATTGATTGTTTGCTTTGAATCTGGCGAAAGCAGTTTGGACAAATAGCCATTTGATAGTGAGCTTACTTGATCTTTTAATCCTAAGATATCTGGGTATTCCTTTTTATAATCAACCGCATTCTTTTTCGATTTGGAGATGCGAGTCGCTGCATAGGCCTCTGGTGATTGGAGATAATGATCTAAATCTAAAAGTGTCGGGTTTCTCCCTTCAAGTTTGTAATGATATTCATACATAGCCAATAATGCCGAAATTGCCTTTGATCTATAATATTCTTCACTCCAGTTAAGTGATGAGAATAATCTTTGAGCTGATTCTACCGGCGACCCTGATGCGAGAGGGTCGTATCCCAAGCTTTCTGGGTTTGATAAGTCAAACACTACAAGGCGCTCATCGGGCGTCACTCTTTTCAATTCATCGAGGAAAGAGGCATCTCCCTTAGCGTCCAAGATAACTGCCCCAAGTCCTCGTTTAATATCTTGCTTGATAAAATTTAAAATGACGCTTTCTGTTTTTCCAGATCCAGTTGCACCAAGAATATGAACATGACGTGAGCGAATTTTGTCGGGGAGAAAAAGTTTTACACCTAGCTCGTAATCAGCCCCCATATAAACCGCGTCTGGAGTTTTATTTATGAGGTTATCTGGAAGGCTCCTGATGAGTTCAATTTTCTTTCTTCGTTCTCGACCCTCTTTGCTAAAATATTGATACCAAATAGATAGTCCGATGGTAATGATCGACACAGTAATGGCACCCATGAATACCTTTTCAATTTCACTCAATGAGTTCCACCATTCAAAAACAAAATAAACCACTAACAGTGAAAGACTAAAAATAAGACCCAAGTCTAAAGGACGTTCTTGCTTCAATTTCTATCCTCTGGAAAAAAGTCAGTTAACTCGGCATAGAAAGTTGACGATGAATCCAAAACCAAGACATTGGCTCGATTGTTCTCCATTCCTGCCGTTTTATTTGTTTCATTAATTAAACCAGAAGCAAATACCTGCAAAAGAACGTCCTTTAGAGACTCCTTATCTGAATTTCCACTTAAACCTTTTCCACTGGCAGACTGAGCAGATCCCAACGCTGCACGAGCAAAAAAGCCCTCTTTTTTCCTTGCGTCTACTCCCAAAGTGCCACTCAAACTCAAGCCTCTTGCTGAAATAGGTAACGCGACTCCTAGCTTTCCTGGTGGGCGAATAAGATTAAAGGTTACAGTTATTCTTTGGAATGTCTCTTCAGGTGAAGCTTCACCGATGAGTGTGGCACCCCTCATGTTATTCCCAAGACTGTTGTCTACAACAACTGCGTGGACTGGAGCATTGCCAAAGGTTTCCACTTGATTCTGTAGCCTTACTTTTACAAGCGTACCGGGAGCGCGCTTAGACAGATGTAAATTTGGAAATTTTGAACTGACCTTGCCTGTAAAATCTATTATCTGTGAACCAATCGATTTATCGTCACTATCGACAAGCACTTTTTTTGAGTCTGCCTTGTTCATTGAATTCGCGGGCGTAGGTACATCACACGACTTCACCAACAATACGGCTAAAGCAGGAAGAAAAACAAAGACCAGAATATCCTTGGCGAAAAGAATTGCTTGAAATCGTGGTTCTGCCGCTGGATGATCCGGTTCTGACCATCTGGCTTTCAAGGCAGATTTAATCCTATTAATAGGTGCATTCGGGTTCTTCAAATTATCCTCCCTTCTTTAAGGTAAGTTTGACGGGGGTCTTATGTCCCTCAAGGGGGATCAAGAGATCAGTATTTGCTAGATTTCTTGGCAAATCAGGCCTTTTGAATACAAAACGTGCTTTTACGAGAGAATCCTTTTGAACAATCTGTCTTTCGGCCCAAAGTTTTTCTGGCTTTAAGAGTTCAGCCTTGTAGCGGAGCCTTGTCTTTTCCCATAATGGCTTTATTGAAGCCTTTGAGTCAGCAGACATTGCGATTTCAACGGTCAAAAAATCTTTGTTTTTGTCGAAATATGAATTTCTTATAGTTGTTTTCCTTTGGTACCTCTTTTGTCTCGCTACTTTTTTCATCTTTTTTTCCGCAATTAATTTCATAGATTCAAATTTTTTGTATAAGGTAGGCTCAACATCTGAATTCACAGTTAAAATGAAAAGCCGTGGATTTTGCTTTCGGAAATACACAAACATATTGGTCGTGTATTCGTCGACTAGTGGCCGAACTACTATAGAGTGCTTCAATTTCTCGACTTGGAAGCTCCGGGGATCTCCTAGGACTACCTGAGTAGGAACTTCATCAAACTCTAGAACTGAACTGTATCCAAATTTTAAAGAAATCGGAAGAGGCGTAGTGGGTACACTATTTGCCAAAGCTGCTGTACTGAGGAAAATACTTAATAGCACAATCATTTTCGATACCTCCTTTGATTTGCATATTTTGTGAATCTATTCTTTGCCTGTCCTGCGGCAGATTTTGCTGCTGTTTGCGCCTTCATTCCTGTTCTCACCTTATTAACTGCCGAAATAGCAAGTCCTTTGGGGTTTGTTGCTGCCAGAGCACGAACCACTCCCTTTCTAAGAGTGTTGCCAACAGATAGGTCAACTCCCTCACACAATTGGGACACGATGAATGGGGAAAAAAGCAAAGCGACAGCTATGATGATGTTCAGCGTGATTATTGTAATTAGTCCACCTTCGACTTCGTATGTGGATGCAAAAGGAAGTGCTTTCAAGAACGCAGATAAGACCGACCAAATCACTGGCCAGACTGAAACCTGAATCATATTTTTGAATAATCCCTTGGTAATGCCTGTCGTGGCATCAAAAAGCATGGCCAAAATCATAAATGGCCCAAGTACCACTAGAAGCATCCAGTAAAAGTGTTGGAATGCTAGCAAGAAGAAGCGGGCAAAAACCAAAATCAAATAACTGACTAACACCAATGAACCTACGATAAAATCGCTTCCTAAGTTTAGGAGCCCTTTTAAATCAAATGAGTATTCATCAGCTCTTTTCGAGGCGGCCTCTAAAACCGCGTCGATTCCAGTCATGTCATCTATTGATCTGGCAACCTCGATACCTAATACCTGACAAAACTCAGCCATCATTGGAAATGAAACTAATAAAAGAGCAACAAGAACTAATTTTTTAACTCTTGTCAGAACCACACCGGATAAGCCCAAATCAGCGGAGTAGCCAAGGGCAATAGAGACCAAAAACATCGGGAGCAGCATTTGCCAGCTCAATGCACTTGTATGTTCATACAAAGCTCTCGCAACAGGAATCAATTTTTCATATTCTTCTACAGAAGGTAACGCATGACTCATTAAATATCTCTCTTTGCTTGTACAATCTTTGAAAATGGTCTTTCTCGATTATTAAGGTTGTTTGAAATTCCTTTGAGATTTTTCCCTCTAGAGACAATTGTGCGTGTTTCTTGTTCATTGGCATTCGCTAGCATCTGGGACAATAGACTGGTTATATGGCTTTGAATTACTTGGGATTGAGCCTCAAGCGACACCAAGGTTCCAACACCTGAAGCTGTTAGTTTTTGAGCAACGCCTGGAGAAGCATCAGCCCCTCGTCGTTCTAATTCTTTCCCTGACCTAAAAGTTGTATTGGCTTCTCTACTTAGTCTTGAAGCGACGTTCATCGCTTTTGATATTTCTGATTCAATTAGGTCTGATTTTTCACTGCGATATTCTTTAGGCATAGTGTAATAAATGAGCTTCAGTCTTCTGAGAGCTTCATTAGGGTCTTTCCATTTGTCCCATGTATTGGGCTGGACAATGTTAGCTATTGTTTGAATCCGATGAATCTTGTTCTTAATGCCAGCTAGCTCATCCTCCATGGCCTGACTTTGCTTTTGAAGCTCATACATTGTGTGCAAGGTATTAAAAACGATTTCAGCAAGCAGGGGTAGGTCAGCACCCCACATATCTGCTTTACTTTTTTGATAAGGGAGTAGTAGGAATGGAATAATAATTAATTTTCGCATTCTTTCTCCTTTTTATTTTTCTTTGCTATGTTTTCTGTATTTGCGAGTTCGTAAAATTCTTTAGTAGGATAGAGTCGAAATACCTGGCTCATGTTTGGCGTCAGTGTAAAGAACTCAGAGTAATGAGGCTTTTTTGATGTTACCGATAGAGCGCGTTGTATGTCGGACTCTGGCAAATCAAATGTTTCTTTTAAAAAATCAGCGGCAGCACCATTTTGAAGAAATATTTTGGTGAAACTATTTGTAAAAAGCATTTTTGCAAATGCCTCATCACCGTAATCTGAGAGGTTTTGTGTGATTGAAACAATACCAGCTTTGTATTTTCTCAATGTTCGGTACATCTCTTCTAAAAATGATTTACTTTGTGCAAAAAACCTCCACACTTCATCAAATACAATAAGTGTGCGCGGGTATTTGCCATCGACTAAATCTCTCCAGAGTAATTCGGATAAAAGCAAAATTGACGTTTTTTGCAGAATTGGATCGGAATCCAGCTCCTTAAAGTCGAAGGCCGTTACCTGACTTTTAATAAGCTCAATCAAATCTTTTCTAGGATTTAGGTGATCGTATCTTACATGAGGCTTTAGCCAGTGGGCAATGTCATGATAAAACCTTTCGGGGCGCTCCTTTGCACATTTAATAAGGTTGCCAATTCTTAGACATTTCCCCTCTGATTCTTTTAGTAAGTCATCTATTGCTACCCGATGAGAATGAGTTATGTGTGACCCAGAACCGCAGAGAGTCTCAATAAATGGTTTGAAGAATCCATCCATTGTAACTGGAAATGTATGAATGTAGGTTGCTATAAGTGAGTTCGCCTCTGCGACCGTGAGGGTTTTGCTTTTTCCTCCATAAGCCTCGGTAATTCCGCTGTATGACCCACCGATATCAAAAATACATAGGCGTATATTAGCTTCGTCAGAAATAGCAGACGCTAAAATGGCATTCATCAGAAAGCTCTTACCTGATCCAGATGCTCCGCAAATAAATGAATTAAAATTTAGGTTTTCCTGCGAAAAAAGATTTAAATATGAAACTTCTCCTGTTCTAGATCTTAAACTCAGATGAGATGGGTCATTTTGTCTTGAATACTCATGGAAAAGCGGAAAGACCTGAGAAAGATTATCGGAGAGCATAGGCAACTTGCGAATTCCTAGACTAGGGTTTCCAGGCAAGTGACTTTTAAATACGGGCATGGTGCCAATATTTTCTAGATAAAGACCAGCATTTCCTACGCCAGAAATGACACGCTCTAAATCTCTAGCGACAGCCAACGTCTTTTCATCACTATCTTTTAGGATCAATCCCAGAGATATTTCAAAGAGAGTCTCCTTATTGAGTAAAATTCGTTCCAGAGTCTCCTCAGAGGAATGAAGCACAGAGTTTGATTCAATATTTTTCACTTCTAATGAGGAAGAAATTGATAGGGCGTGGCTAACTCTCCGTTTGGTTTCAAGTTGCTTTCTTATTTTTTGTCGATCAGGAATGTTAAATTTCATGGATAATACAAATTCCTCAGAGAATTCAAAAATGGGCTGGAGGCAGGCATTCCATGTCACTTGTGGCAATTCTGTTAGGGAAAGTGCCCTAACAGTATCATCTTTAATTGAGAGATGATTTTTTTCCCAAGTGACATCTGGAACTGAACCAAGTCTAATTGAATTTCCGAAGAGCACCTCTAGGAGTGAGGTCCAATCATCATTAGTCATTGGGGAAGGCTCAGACTTTAACTCATTTAGAACAGCTTCAATGTGGGAGTAACTCTCTGGCTTTTGGGATTTCTCAAAGAAGTATAGCTTTGTCACAAAGCCAGGAACCTCCGTTTTGGTCAACTTTGATCTCTTTAGAATGACTTGCCCCTCAAAGAGGTTTGGAAGCCGAGTTAGAAGTTCACTTAACTTTGAAAAGAAATTGTCCGTCATTGGTCCAGAGAAATTTTCTTCGAGTAACCCACTGGATATTGGATCTATTGTAAATGCTCTCAGATAGCTGTTGTCTGGGCACGAAAGCACACCATCTTCCATCCAATGAGTGCCAATAAGTTTTTTAGTCAGTGAGTATTTTCTCATTTACCACTCCCAGTTCTGTTCTTATGACCAAGAAATATATGAGGCTCGAATACAAACCGTCCGAGCAATTCAAGATGACCATCTTTTTGACCATGGGAAATGATTCGTAGTAGGACTAGACTTACAATTCCCACCACCCATGAAAATATGAGTGGTCCTCCAAAAATATTCAGAAATACATTCGATGCTGCCAAGAGTCCGAATGAAGTTACAATGTGTGTAACTTCAAATCCCCAGAGCTGGGATTTATTCATATTGCTTGTGGGACAGTTCTTCATTGAACCGTCCTCTCGATGAGGTCCACAATACTCTGGGCGCCGAAACAAATAATTGACCCAATAACCGCATAAGTTAGATGATTTTTTGCATTTGGATTTCCTGTAAGAAAGCTAAATGCTGCAAACCCTAAGCCCAATACGGCAAATATTGGTAGGATTGACCCCAGTAGAACATTCTTTAGCCCCAAAAGAGATGACTCGACAGACGCATGGGCCAGCATCGGCATCGCTAAGACTAAAATAGTTAAAACTAGATATTTCCTCATAGATCCTCCCTTAAAACGGCACGTTATCGTTTTGATTATCTTCACGCTTGTCAGTTAGCTGAATGACGTACCTTTGGTTTGGGAACATATAGAGTTCAAAGCTAACTGATTCTCCAGACTTTGAAGGCCAGGCTCTCCCAACTCGGTTCCATGCAGTTTTGGTAACAGATTTCCCATCTTGTTGTGATGGGTACTCCTTAGGTACGATGATATCGAATGATTTTTTGGTCATAGTGGCTCCTTTTATTTTCGACGTAATTGTCTTCTTTTCTTGTGTGTACATTTAGTTCTCCTATTGTCCAAAGATAGAAATCATAGCAATCCAAGATCATGAAACCCCTCCGACACCGATTGATGGGTCGAAGTTGGAATAGTGATGAATTTCTAGCTCGTGCATTGTATTGTTTTTTGTCTTAATTCTTGAAAGCTTTAACCAATCTGAGGTTCTAAGCTCATCTTCAGGTGAGTAGTTGCAATTGAAGCAGAAGGAGTGGGTACAGAGATGTTCGAGTGCTGTGTCTCCGCAACGCGGACATTTGTTAAAATACATTTCATTCTCCTTTCATTCGGAACGACTTGTTCCTCACCCTTTATTAGTGCAAGAAAGGAGGCGTTTTGTGCCAAGTTAGGAAAAATTGATAAGCACCTATATTTTTTGAAGTAAAATCAGAAGTGTCTCAAAAACGAGAATTCAAAAGATTAAAAAGTGATTTAGAAACGGGATGACTTACTAAAATTTAATTGTGTCAAAAATGAGATCGCAAGACATTTTGTCTAAGAGTATGCGATACCGCCAACTATGCGCACATTTGAACAAAATTTCCTCCGAATGGGTTACTTTGTTGATCATGGCTGCAGATTCGTTGAAAATAATGAAATGATCTTTATTCTTCTGCCCGTCGTATTTTTTTTGCACTGCCTGGAAGAGTGGAAGTTTGGTTTTCCAGAGTGGGCCGTTAAACATTTTGGTTCAATCACAACGCGAAAATTCTATCTTCTGAGTCACATTTTACTAATGTTCGTGGTCTTGACCGTTTCACTCATGGCTGACCAAGAATCAGGAACCTTGGTATCTCGTTTTGGTTGGGTCATGGTTTTGACTGTAATATTCACAAATGGCCTATTTCATATGGCTAGTACTTTAATCTTCAGGGAATATTCACCTGGACTCGTAACCTCTATGTTCGTCACGACCCCATATGCATACTTTGGATATAAT
This sequence comes from Bdellovibrionia bacterium, assembly GCA_030427805.1. GTDB lineage: Bacteria > Bdellovibrionota > Bdellovibrionia > Bdellovibrionales > JAGQZY01 > JAUHWN01. Next base: position 268,182 of record JAUICP010000004.1, on the reverse strand, counting down.
CAAATAGTTGGTGAATTTAATATATTCCACTTAACCAGCTCTGTTGGATTAGGTATTTTGATCTCTACCCTGATTGTTTACAGTCTTACATTTCGTAGAATCATATAAAAAAACGCAGAAATTGATGCGCTAGGCTAAAAGATGAGATCAATTTTAAAGTAACTAGACTTGGAAATCCCAATTTTGACACACCAAAGGTTTCAAAAATAATACATTTACAGAAAAAATTTGAGAATTGCTTAAATTTTGTGCTACAGGTCTCCTTGTCCAAATGGAGGGGGGACAAGCTCATGCAATCAGGTTTCAAAATTTTATTAGTGGAAGACATGGCCTCGTTTAGAGAAGCCGTGATACAGCTCCTCGGCGTTTATAACGACGTCTTAGGAGTTGAAAGCCTTACTTCTGCCAAAGAAGCTCTCGGAAAGTCACGGTTCGACGTTGTCATCCTCGACAAGAGTTTACCTGATGGCAATGGGATGTCTTTAATTTCTGAGATTAAAGATGTGAATCCCAACGCCGTAGTAATAATGCTCACTTCCGATTCAGACTTTGCAACGGTAAAGCAATGCATCTCTTTGGGTGCTGATGACTATGTCATCAAATCTGAAAACATTATTCCTGACCTCTTGGTCAGAATACCAGTAGCAGTTTCCAAAGCTGCTTCAGACAGGCGATTGGTAGCTCTTGAACAGCAAGTGCAGGACGCATTCAAATATGAAATTGTAGGAAAAAGTCGTACGACGATGCAGCTTCGTGAGTCCATCTTAGAATTAAGGGGTACATTTTCACACGTTTTAATATTGGGAGAGAGCGGAACTGGCAAAGAACTTGTAGCTAGGCGCTTGAACGCTATTGAAGAAAATGGGAAGCGACCCTTTGTTGCATTAAACTGCGGAGCCATTCCAGAAAACCTTTTAGAAAGTGAATTGTTTGGACACAAAAAAGGATCTTTTACTGGAGCAACTCAAGATCGCCCAGGTAGATTTGAATTGGCGCACAATGGAGATCTTTTCTTGGATGAAATAGGAGAACTCCCTCTGTCTGCACAGGTAAGACTTTTGCGAGTTATTCAAGAAGGAGAATTTACCAGAGTTGGCGATAGCAGAACAATCCGGGTAAAATGCCGAATCATAGCAGCCACCAATAAAGATCTCGAATTAATGGTTCAGAAAGGCGAATTTAGAGAAGATTTATTTCATCGTCTAAACGTCATTCAAATTCAAACGACGCCATTGAGAAAGCGAAATGAAGACATTGCGGATCTATCTAAAACTTTTGCCCTACAGATAGGTGGGCCAAGCCAGAAAATAGACCAGAGAGCGATCAAATATTTAGCTGAGTATGATTGGCCAGGAAATATCAGAGAACTAAGAAATACCATTGAAAGAGCCTGCATCTCGACAAAAAGAAAAAAGACTAATGAGATTACAGTCGAAGATATTTCTATCTTTGCGCCCAAGGATTCATCTTATCAGTTAAGGAAGATAGCCTTATCTTTGCCGGAAACATTGGAAGAGCTAAACCCAGATAATTACAAAGAGTTTTTCGACAATGCTGCCAAGGAGTATTTTTCTACGGCTCTAAATCTCACAAATGGAAACATCTCAGAACTAGCGAACAAGATAGGGATTGGAAGATCGACGGTTCATCGCCGAATCCTAGAATTGGGACTGAAGTTTAAGAATAAAATTAAGGCAAGAAATATAAGAAGCAATGGAAATACCCAGCTACCTGTCAGCGATGAAATGAGGGGGACGCTATGATCGTATTTTTAGGAAGAATATTTGCAATATTGGTAATCGCGACCAGTGCGCGAGCCGAGGGAGGAAACAATATGCCAACTGCAAAAGAGATAATTGAAAAATTGGACTTAGCACCACTTCCAGAGGAAGGTGGATATTATAGAGAAACCTACAGAAGCGACTATGGCAATAACTCAGGTCGGACGTTCGGATTAGATACCGATGGTAAGAGAGATTTAAACACTGCGATTTTGTACTTAATTTCTGAAGGTAGCTTCTCCGCAATCCACAGAATCACCAGTGATGAGATTTTTCACTTCTATTCAGGTGATCCAGTCGAGATGATCCAAATTCATCCAAATGGTGAGCTGGAGAGATTCATCATGGGATCTGACGTTATGGAAGGACAACAACCGCAAGTGGTCGTGCCGAGAGGATCTTGGCAGGCATTGAGACTTGTCGGTAGTGGCAGGTGGGCCTTAATGGGAACTACGGTAGCGCCAGGATTTGAATTTGAAGACTTTGAAGTCGGCCTGAGGGACGACATGATTAATCAGTTCCCGCAACACGAAGACGACATCATTAGATTTACACGGGAGCCAGGTGAAAAGGCCCACTGATGAAGTTCTCAAAGAAGATATTTATATCGGTCTTCTTGAGCACTCTTCTTGTTAGCGGCAGCATATTGTGGACTTCTTATTTTCACTCAAAGGATCAAATTGAAGAGGATTTTTCAAGCAGATACAAAGTCTTTTCTGATGTTTTGGGAAAGACTCTTTCACAACTTGATGTGAGGTCAGAGAGTCTGATGTCCAATGCTGCGAAGTATGTTGCAGCACAAGATGATCGCCATGGTCTTCTTTCAACTCACGATTTGAAGAAGATGAAAGACGACTTAAATGTGAGCCACATATTTGTTGTTAATTCCCAAGGGCAATTCATCAGATCGACGAATGAAGATCCGCATCTAATTCCAAATGCATTTTCGTTCTGCCCAAAATATAAGGATTTAGTGATTGGGACTTCAAATATAGCCGCAACACCCATAATTCATCCCGAACCTGAGCCAAAACCCTACAAATTTTTGTTTGTTCCTACAAAAGATAGAAAAAGACTCATAGAAGTTGGAATACGAGTTGATTTTATTGCAGATACTTTAGCAGAAGCTCTAAAGTCTGACCAAAACGTGCAGACACTTTCGTTGTACTCTCCTCATGGTAAAGCGTTTGGCCACTTTAAATCTGACAATGTGGCATTTAGCGAAGAAAAAATTAACTTGCCAGAAACATTTTCCAGCTGGTCGGATAAGGGTGACCACTACGAGTTTTTTACCAAAGTAACATCAAGCCATCCATCATGTTGCCAGTGCGACATTTCGGGCACCTCAAAGAATGGTGAGTATTACTACGTTCTTAGGTCGACAGTGTCAAAAAGTGAAATTAAAGCAATCCTGGCGTCTACCACTAACAAATTTCTACTTTACGGGCTGCTTTCAATCTTGCTCGCAGCAATATTGGGATGGTTTAGCTCTAGACGGCTCGTCCAAAATATTGAATTAGCAGTCAAGAAAGTGAAGGAAATTGGTGAAGAAGAGGATTTTGATAAAAGAATCAATTTATCTGGTGATGACGAAGTTGCATATCTAACAAAACAATTTGATAAGCTGCTCGAATCCCTAGAAAGCTCTAAGAGTCAGCTCATAGATGCTGAAAAGGCAAAAGCAAAATTAAAAATGGCTCGTGAAGTTTCACACAACATTCGTTCACCCATCATCGCTATTGAAATGATTTTGCCGATGCTAACATCTGTGCCTGAGCGCCTAAAAAACGTTCTTTTGGGGTCAGCCAATGAAATAAAGGAACTGGCAGATCGCTTAAAAAATTGCAAATTTGGCGAGGACATTGATCTCACAAGTAACAACAAGGCTCCTAAAATTTCTTATATTCCTGCTCTAGCAGAAGACATAGTTAATCAAAAGGAATGTGAGACTTCTAATTATAAAGGTTTAAAAATTAAACTTTCCATTGGGGAAGGCACCGAGAAAATGTTTGCCTTGATTAACCCAACTGAATTACGAGCAGTTCTTTCAAATATATTGAATAACGCCATAGAAGCCCTTCCAGAGCATTCGGGTACAATCGAAGTTAGATGTGAATCTGAAGATAGTCGATGCAAGATTGTGATTGCAGACAATGGCGTGGGCATTCCATCAAGTTGCTTAAAAAAGCTTGGCAAGATCCCCCTTTCCCTCAAGGGCGGAGATACTCGCGGAACTGGACTGATTCACGCTTTTAAGGTAGTAGAGGATTTTGGTGGAAAAATCGAGGTGTCATCTGCTGTAGGTTTAGGCACATCCTTATCAATAGTACTACCAACTTACCAAGAACGAAGGCCTCACAAAATGGAACGAGTGATACAAGTATGATAAAACCAACACGCGGGACAACAAACAATGGGCAAGCTTGATCCTAAATCAACAGGAGGAGAAGGATTCGACTTTGAAGACAAGGTCGGAGGCTACTTTTTATCATTCCTTCTTGTAGGTGAGAATCCTTTTCCCGCATTAGGATTGGGTCGATTAAAAGCCCTAAAATTTCAGAGAAAGGTTGATGGATGGGAGTTTGACGACATCATACTTGAATTTGAATCTAATGGCATCACGAAGCACCTTGCACTTTCTATCAAAAGCAATTCATACATCACTGCTAACAAGTTTCCATCGGAACTTGTCGAACTCGTATGGAATCAATTTAGCAATCCGACCAATAATCCCTTTCGATCAAAGCATGATTATTTGGGTATAATAACTTCAGGTGCCTCCACTTCTGCGATTGAGGCATACCGCAAACTTCGTAATTTTGCATCGAAACATCAGGGATCAGATCTAGATATTCAGATCAAGCAACCTGATTTTACCAATCAAAACGTTCGGAGTTTATATGATAGCTTCGCTAAGCCTTCAGATACAAACAGTACAACTCAACGAGCTGAAGTTATTGATAGGCTTATACACTTCGATGTTAATCTGGATGATCCAACATCAGCTTTACTTACTCAAACCCTTGGCAACTTTAGCGCAGCCTTAGTCTCAGGTGATCCGAATGATCTATGGATTAAGCTTCAACACATAACCAAAACCGCTCGCTCGGTTTCCGGAGAAATTAATTTTCAGCGTTTAATATCTGAGCTAGGTTCCTTTGAAATTAAAGGACAACGTCAATTAGAATCCGACTTAAAGAAACTTAAGGACAGCTTTGAAACAGAAGTAGAGAAAATCAAGTCGACCTTAGGCAGCGATCTTACTATCGAGAGAACAACTACATTCACAAGTAAGCTTAAGAAGGGTCAAATTAATGCGTTGATAGGTGAATCCGGAGTTGGGAAGTCTGTCCTCTTAAAGCAATGGACCAGAAACTCCAAGAAGCAAATTATTTGGTTACCATCAGCCCTCTTTAAAGCAAGGACTCTGACCGAACTTAATTCCCTATTAGGGCTACAAAACGATTTATTCGATATACTTAAATATGGTCCGAACGACCAAATTGTCATTGTCGATGCTGTTGACCGCCTTACTAGTCCAGACGAACGCGAATTATTGAATTCATTTTTAGTAAAGTTTCAAGGGGACTCCGGTGATCGCCACATTTGTGTAGTAAGCTCACAAGATCAAATCTGGAAAACCTTGATTGGAACACTGTCGAGCCAGAGCGTTATATTTAATATTATTCCAGCAACCTATTTTGAAAAGGAGGAGCTGGAATTAGTTGCAAAAGAACAGCCTAACTTAGCTGGAATATTGAAAAATGGTCCTACGCGAGAGATTCTAAAAAATCCAAAATATCTTGATCTCGCGATTCAGATGGCGGATCGTTCCGCACTCGATACTACCAAATCAATAACCGAACCTGTCTTAATAAGAGGCTTCTGGGAGATCCACTGTGATGGCGGCGCAAATAGGAAGCAAATTTTGCTATCTCGGTTATCTGTCGAGCAGGCGGATTCAAATAATTTCCTTTCGAAAATGGAAGATTTATCCGAAGCAGAATCACTACTGGTTGACTCTTTGATAAGAGAAGGGATTCTCAAAACCCAAGATGGCTGGATAAGGTTCTCTCATGATCTGTATGGCGATTGGATTAGACAGCGCTTTTTACTCTCACAAAGAGAAAGTACGATAAAAGAGATTGTCCAACGTAAAAGCAATATTTACTGGCACCAAGCAATCAGATTAGCTTCGCTTGAAATATTGGAGACGGATGGGTTCGAAAATTGGAAAAAAGTTGTAACATCGCTAAAAGAAAGCGGTGATGATGTCTTAGTCGATCTGTTTTTAGACATTGCAATAACCTCTCTGAATCAAGGCTCAATTCTCCTAACCATTAAGGAATTACTTTTCTCTGACAATCTCAAGTTACTAAATAGATTTCTAGAGAGATTTTTAGCTTATGCTACGGCTCCGAACCCTCAAGTAATGAGCATGCGTACAGAATTTGAATTGGATGAGATAGCAGCCGCTCAATTCAACAGAGTTCCTTTGTATTCCTATTGGCCAAGTCTGCTAAATTTTCTAGCTAAGAACATTGATGAAACTAATGTTGGTCGAGTACAGATGGCTCAAGTTGCCGAGAAATGGTTAACATTTACTCCGAACGATTTTCCTTTTCGTGAGGAAGCCGCAAAAATTATTTTCGCCTCTGCAAAATGGATTTTCGAATTTAAAAGAGCTCCTGGACACAGCTATGTTCGGGATGAGAGTGATAGTAAATGTTATCAGGCGCTTCTAGCTTCATATCCCGAACTACCAAATGAAGTAGAAGATTTATGCTTAAAACTTATTGGACTACGTGATGATGGTATACGACATCCTGAGCTTCCAGTAGTTCCATCGAAATCAAAAGCACCGCCTCCGATAATGCCTATTATTACCCGAAGAAGGATAGAGAAAAAGGTTCTGCCTAATGGTCCCGAGTTCGAGAGAGATCGAGAGTTTCAGAAAGTCTGTTTGAGTTCCCAAAATTTCTCGTACATTGTAAAATACAACCCCTCACTAGCAGCTAGACTCCTTCTTGCCGCGATCATTGAGGAGCCTCAGGAATATGAGGATATTTACGACGATGGTTGGCGGATGGATGATCGACTGGGGACGGCATTCACCCAACAATTTTATCCTCCTCTCTATACTAGTGGTCCATTTCTAAATTTCTTTAGGACAGCCCCAAAGCAGGCTCTAGATGCTTTGATATCTCTAGTTTCTTTAGTAACAGATCGATGGGTGGAAAGAGAAAAGAAAAGGCAAAACGAGATATTTGGATTTGAAATCGAAATTAATGGAATTAAAAAATTCTGGAGAGGCGATGGTCAAGTTTTTCTTTGGGCAATGGATTTGGCAAATTGCCCGGATGTATTGGTCGCATTTTTAATGGCGTTCGAAAAGTGGATGTATGAACGGGTAGATGCTAAGGATAACGTCGAACCATGGATTGATCAAATTGTTCAAAAGAGTGATTCTCTAGCCTTAATTGGTGTTCTTGTCTCAATAGCAAAGTACAGCCCGAAACTTCTCCTTGAAAAATTACGCGGCATATTGATTTTGCCACACGTAATTTGGTGGGATCAGCAATTCTTACTTCAGAACAGAACTGGCTTTGTCTCCATGATCTCATGGACAACTCAGGATCGTTACATGACTAACCTTGCTCTCAAATGGTTTGGCATGGATCACCGAAAGTCATCCATAGAGCAATGGGCAATTCACTTTCTTCTAAATATTCCGAGTATGAATGATTTTTTTGCTTCTGCGAGATCACGTTGGGAGAAGGAAATTAAAGATATAGACGACGCAGGGCTTGAAGCCTTAGTTTGCAAGTTTAAACCAGATAATTATCAACTGGGCGAGCTTGCGGATGGTACTGAAATTTGGAACTACTCAGCTCCGACTGAATTTCTTGAGAAGCACAAAGAACGCTTTGAAAAGAATGAAGCAAACATGAGCCTTTTGGTTTTTCCAATGAATGTCAATAAAGTTCTCGACGCGGAATCATTTACTGAGGCTGAATTTTCTCATTTGGTAAAAACAGCTGAGTACATTATCAAGACTATTACAGATGAACCCGAAGATCCAATTTTAACATCGTCCAATGATTGCCAGCTCGCCATACATGGACTGAGTTTAGTCGCGGCAAAAAGAAAAATAATATCGGTAGATGAGAAGACACTAAATGCGGCTAAAGAAAATATATCCAAAGCTCTTGAAGAACTTTGGGTAGATCCAGGTGTATCCGGCTATCCATATGACCGGTCGGGACAAAAGTACGATACAATTTTAGCTAAAGTAATAGGCAAGATTTCGGAGGGTGCTGAGACTGATACATGGATCAGAACACAAGTAACCCGTTTGGTTTGCGGCCCTCGCTCTATCTCTGTGTCCGCATTAATTTCAAGCCTGGCGGCTTCTAATGCTAGTCATTCCTTTATTTTGGAAATTCTGACTCTCGTCTTCAACTACTCAAAGATACGCACGGCTTGGCATGATGTAGATCGTACTTTAAATTATGCCAGATACGAGCGTAAGCAATCCAAGTTTAAATCGTTTCTATTAAAAAGCGATTTTCTCAGAAATAGGGTTTTTCGTGAATATACACTAGGAGACCGAAAACGACTCTTTGAAATTGAAATATCCCAGTTAACTGAAGATTTTATTCATGGCTCGGCAGTCCCAGCATGGCCAGCATGGGATTTTGAGCCCAGTGGTTTTGAGTTTGCAAGGGGTTTGGAACTCCCAAGTATTGAGAGGAATTTGATCAGCCTTGAAGGTTTCACAGAGGCCGCTACCAGCCTTCCTCCTATGGAAAAGTGGGATGAAAAGTTAAGAAATGGATGGATCGAATTTTGTTCTTCTGGCTTAGATCAAATTTCAAGCCGGTTGAGTAAGTCTATAAGTGAAAATGGTGACGCAAAGGGCACTCCGTACCAACAGGACAACTGGCTGATTAACGCCTTTGCTGTTACCTATTTTTTACGAAATGATTCACGACTGGATAACGCTCTAAAAACATTTTTAGAAGTTGGTGCAGATGGGCATTATTGGTTAGATAATTTCGGAAAAGACTTCTTTAGAATTGGATTGAAAGATCCGAATTGTTGGGAAAGCTTTAAAATTAAGCTAGAGAAAATTATTGAGCTAGCACTTTCCATTGAACAATTAAAGCCAGGTAGACGTTCTTGGGACGCAGATGAAATTTGGTGCTCGTTGGTGGGCTTAGATGATATAACGATACAGTTCTTGCCTACAGAAGTAAAACCATTGGTAACGGAACTTTTTCCATTGTATGAGCGTTTAATGAAAGCAAGAACTGGCTCAGACAAGTGTCTTAGTCGATTCATACATCTATTATGCAAAGAGGCTGCAACAAGTATCCGTATAAAAGGTCTAGCCATCGTAGCATCTGAACTTAAAGAAATAGATTACTCCGAATACCGCCAGGAGCACTACATCTCAACTTATTCATATTTCTTGGCAACTTTGTGGCGTGAAAATCAAGCTGAATTGCGAGCCGATAAGAATGCCCTTGTCAATTTTCAACAAATCCTAAGTGGGCTAATTTCAGTTCAAGATTCACGAGCGTTAGAACTTGCGGCTCAAATGAATTCGACCCGTATTTAAATATTTCTGGAACTGGCTCAAATTAAAACATTCCAATGAGATCGCCGAAAATTTATAGGTAATTTCAAGAGTTTAGAATATTTTTACATCTTTCTATTGGCTTATAATTTGACTTGAGGAATTGAACCCAGTAGCATGATCCTGTGAAGTCTTTAATCTGCGGAATTATTCTGATTGCATTTTCGTCATCTATTTTGGCAGGCGAAACTTTGTGTTGTGATGCTGAATGGAGCCAAGCTCAGACGGAAATTTCACAAGAAAAAGATGGTTCACAGCAGATTGTAACCTCGGATAGTCAGAGCCATTATTGTAACCATTCTAATAAATCCGATGGAACTGAACATGGCGAGAAACATCAATGTATCGGTTGCTCCCATGCCCCTTTTGTTAATTTAGCCTCCTCTTATATTGTTGTAGATAATTTTGAAGATGGAGAACAGTACTTCGACCGTGACGAGAACTTTTCAAATCCTTTTCTCGACGGCCCATTTCAACCACCCAAATCTAACGCCTAATTACCACTGTAAATTTTAGGTTCAAATAACCACCCATGTGCAAAACTGGAGGCACTGGTGTTAGATTTATTAATAAAAACATCACTAAAAAACAGATTGCTTATTATTGGCTTGGCTTGTTTCGTCATTGTGTACGGAATGATATCGCTCTCGCGACTCCCCGTAGACGTTTTTCCAGAGCTTACGAAACCAACTATAACCGTAATGACAGAAGCTCACGGTCGAGCTCCCGAAGAGGTAGAAACACTTGTCACAATCCCCTTGGAGTACTCTTTAACTGGGCTTCCTGGCATGGAGAGAATTCGATCCACCTCGGGGATCGGCCTTTCTGTAATATACCTGGAGTTTTCCTGGGGGACGGACCTCTACACTGCTCGACAGTTAGTGGGAGAAAGAATTCGATTAGTAAGGTCACAAATACCAGACGATGTAGAGCCATTTATGGCGCCAGTATCTAGTCTCATGGGTCAGATCCAACAAATCGCTTTATCGACCGAAAACGAAAATGTCTCTCCGACGGAATTAAGAACCCTTGCAGAGTGGACTCTGAGACCAAGATTAATGATGATTCCGGGAGTGTCTCAAGTGATTGCCATTGGTGGAGGGCTCAAACAGTACCAAATATTGGTATCCTCCGAAAAACTGAATCAATATCAAATAGATCTAGAAACGGTCGACCATTCACTTTCTAAGATTTCGAGAAATACATCCGGTGGATTTTATGTCGACGGCGGACAAGAAGTACTAATAAGAAACATTGGCGCGGTTTCTTCAATCAAAGAAATTGAAGAAACGGTGGTTGGACTTCATTTTGGCAAACCCGTACTGGTCAAAGATGTTGCGACTGTCCAGATTGGAGACCGAGTCAAGAGAGGTGATGCCAGTTACATGGGAAAACCTGCTGTTGTAATGGTCATACAAAAGCAACCCGGCGGAAACACAGTAGCAATCACAGAAAGTGTTGAAGCTGCTATAAATGAGATGAAAACAAATTTACCTGATGGAGTTGTGGTAAATACAAATGTATTTAAACAGTCAAATTTCATCAATGCGTCTATTGATGGGGTTTTGTCTAAACTAAAGCTCGGAACAGTTCTAGTCTTTATTGTACTCATTTTGTTTTTAATGAATCTCCGCATGAGTTTAATAACTCTTTTAGCTATCCCACTTTCGTTTTTTATTTCTTTTATTACATTCCGATGGTTTGGCCTCTCAGTAAACACCATGACCCTTGGAGGTTTAGCGATAGCTATTGGTGAGCTTGTAGATGATTCAATTGTCGACGTTGAAAACATACACCGAAGAATTTTAGAAAATAGAAATTCCGAAAATAATAAATCGGTTCTAAAGGTTGTTTTCGAAGCTTCTTCAGAAGTACGAAACTCAATCGTCCTTGCAACTATTATCATTGGACTTGTATTTTTACCTCTTTTTCAACTATCAGGTCTGGAAGGTAGACTATTCACTCCTCTAGCTATTGCCTATTTGACCTCTTTGTTTGCATCGCTTTTAGTCTCTTTGACTGTGACCCCTGTTTTAAGCTCAATTCTTTTATCTAAGGAAAAGAAAAAAGACGAGAGCGATACTTTCTTCGTTTCTTTCTTAAAGAAGTGGGATCGAAATATTCTGCAAGTAATCTTAGAAAAACCATTTCTTATTATTTCAGTTACATTAACTCTCTTTCTCGGATCTATCAGTACGGTGCTATTTATGGGGTCAGACTTCTTGCCAAAATTCAATGAGGGGACAGCCATGATTGCCGTGTTCTCTCCTCCAGGAACTAGCCTAGATGAATCAAATAAGATTGGGTTACTTGCCGAAAAGAAGATCCTTGAGGTTCCCGAGGTAAAGTCTGTATCTAGGAGAACGGGTCGTTCAGAAAGAGATGAACATGCTATGGGCGTTAATGTCAGCGAAATAGACGTTGATTTTGAACAGAAAGTTTCAAGATCTAGAGAGGAAATATTAAATAGCATTAGGGAAAAGCTTTCCTCTATCCCAAAAATAGGAATCAACGTAGGACAACCTATTTCACATTTAATGGATCATACGCTCTCAGGTGTTAGTGCTCAAATTGCCATAAAAATATTCGGGGAGGACCTCGACACCTTGAGGCTAAAAGCGGCAGAGCTGAAGAGCATTATTTCTGAAGTCTATGGGGTCGTAGATTTACAGGTTGAACAACAAGGGTTAGTTCCGCAGTTAAAAGTCTATACACTGAGAGAGGAAGCCGCAAAGCACAATCTGAACTCCGGGGAAATAACTTCTCTGTTGGAGTCTGCGTTCAACGGGCACACGGTTGGTTCAGTGATCGAAGGACAGAAGTTTTTTGATTTATTTTATAGGTTTGATGAATCTTCTCGGAACTCTAAAGAGGGAATTGAATCTACAATTATCAAAACAATGCCCGATGGGACCAAAGTAAAAGTAAGTGATATCGCTGATGTCTACAAAACAAGTGGACCTAACGAAATAGGTAGAGAAAATGGCCTTCGAAGAATCGTAATTTCTGCAAACGTCTCCAATTCAGACCTCATATCAACTGTCAATTCGATTAAAAGCTTGATCGGAAAGAAATTGGAGCTACCACAGGACTATTTCATTACTTACGGAGGTCAGTTTGAAGCTCAAGAAAGTGCTTCAAAAAAGATCTATTTGTTTGGTGCATTGGCAATAATCGGGATCATGCTAATCTTGCTGACTCATTTTCGGTCTTTAGTCATCGTGGGACAAATTATGCTCACAATCCCCTTCGCATTCATTGGCGGGCTGCTTGCTCTTTATTTTTCGGGTCAGTCCTTCACTATTGCTAGCTTGATTGGATTTGTAACCCTCTGTGGGATTTCTAGTCGAAATGGCATTATGATGATTTCTCACTATCTACATTTAATGAAATTCGAAGGAGAGACTTTTAATAAGAGCATGATCATAAGAGGATCTTTAGAGCGATTAACGCCGGTACTGATGACAGCCTCAGTGGCCTCACTGGCACTACTGCCAATCGCTTTGGCCAGTGGACAGCCAGGGAGTGAGATTCTTCATCCAGTAGCGACAGTAATTGTTGGAGGTCTAATAAGTTCAACTTTTCTGGACGTTTTCGTAACGCCCACCATTTTTTATCGATTTGGAAAGAATGCTAGTCAAAACTATATAAACAAAAAAATAAGGAGTGAATTATGAAAACAACGATCTTAACTCTAATGGGTTTTATTTTTCCATTAATGGTATTGGCTCATGGAGTTCATGACGATGGAGGCGCTAAGCCTCAAAAAGGAGGGGTTCTGAAGAGCCTCGAAACAATTCATTTAGAACTTGTCCAAATGGGAGATGAAATTCGCGTCTACGTGTACAACAAAGAAACTCCGCCAAAATCAGAAGACGTTTCAAAGTTCCCAGTGTCAGCGAAAATTGTCTTGCCTAGGAACAAAGGATCTAAGGATATCGAATTAAGTGCAAAAAAGGATCACTGGTCCGCTAAATACCAAGCCAAAGGCATTCACAGATTCGACTTTATTTTAAATATTGAGCAAGGTGGGCATAAAGATAAGGTTGTATTTACGGTTGAACCAAAAAAATAGGAAATTGGGATGAAAATAGCTATATTTTTCATTAGTTTACTAATCGGATGTACTGTTTCTGCGCAGGAAAAGTTAAATTTAACAGAGGATGCTATTCCAGATTTAGTTAAAAATGGAAATCAGATTGTAAAATCAGAACGAAAAAATATCCAGGCTTCAGAAGAAAGAACTGGTTTTTTCAAGAGATCATTAATTCCCAAGGCAAGTTTGCAAATTGGTCAAGAGACTTTTAAATATGTAACAGACGATTATACTTCTGGTCCATATTATAAAGCAGGCGTCGATATTAATTTGTACAACGGTGGAAGAGATCGTCTTACGGAAGAAACCAACAAGGTTAATTTAGGAATTGCTCAATCTCAAAAAGAAATAAGTCTTTATGCTCAAATTGAGGAGGCTAGGAAAACCTATTGGAATGCAATCTATCTGAAATACTTGGTTGAAAAACTTGAAGAAGGTTTAGGTTGGATTGCAAATAGCAAAAATGCCGCTGTAAAACGGATCAATTCGGGCGTTTCTACAAATTCTGATAAATTTGAATTTGAGATTAAGGATGTGGAAATAAATCAGGATATTGAGCGAGCTAAATTGGCTCTTGAAAAACACAATCAATATTTAAAAGTTCTTGTGGGTGTCGAGAGTAGCGTCGAACTTGTCTTTGGCCAGAGTTTATCACACGACCATAACTGGAAGAATCTAGTTTTGCATTCCGAAGACGAACATAGTTACTTGTTCGAAACCGAGAAGTTAGAAATTGAGAAGAAGCAGTTACAATCAAAGTTAGGAGGCAGCCAATGGCTACCTAGCATTGACGGCTATGCGTTTTTAATGCAGAACAATCTGCGCCAAGATTTTGACCGACCACTTGCTTCTGATAGAGAACAAACGGTTTTCGGAATCAAAGCGACTTGGACTCTGACGGATTTCTTTGAAGGTAATGCCAAAAAACAGTCTGCAAAAGCATTAGCAGATTCTCAAAAATACCGCTTGCTGTTTAATAAGCGTAAGGTTGAAAATGACTTGCACATAGAGCTAAAAGAATTGGAGCTTTTAGACAAGTTGGTTCATGATGCCGATGAGAACATTGATCGCTCACAAAAGTTTTTCGCATTGATTTCTAAAGAATATAAGCGTGGCGTAAAAACATCGGGAGATATGCTTCTGGCAACGGAAAAGCTGATAAATTCCCATGTCAGAAAAATGGCAATAGTTAGGGATTTTCATATCGCCAAGGCCCATGTGATGAGAAAGCTAAGGAGGTAAAAATGTATTCATTGAAACTTATCTATTTTAAAAACTGCCCGAATGCATCAATGGCAGTCGATCTTCTCGAAAAATCCAATCTAGACTTTAAAAAGATTTGCCAAGACGAGTTGGGAGACGACCATCCCTTTCAACACTATTCTTCGCCAACACTGTTGTTCAATGATGAAATAGTTTTTGGATCAAAAGCTAAGGGTGGAGGATGCTCTTTAGGGGTTCCATCCACTTCAGAATTGTTAGAAATTTTGGAGCAAAAAATTTCAGCGGTAAACCCTTAACTTCTAATTCAAAAATTATACTCCGCACCAATTCCTGCGCTATCTTCAGTAAACATTAATCCTGCTGACCAAGACCAGCTATTTGCATACATCAATGTAATTTCAAATTCAGTATCTTGCTGATCTCGAAAAGTCACTTCTGCATCAGTGTGGAAATATTTTGTCCACTGGAATTTCTTTTCAATATCAAATCGAAGTTTCCCTTCGTGATCGATAATAAGGTTTGTTTCGAAGAGCATGGGAAGAATATAGCCAACTCCAACAACACCTTTGGTTTTATCATCGTAGTATTCGCTATAGTGGGTGCCTCCAATAATCACGTTAAAGAATCTCGAAAACCATCTGCGGTAAAATAGATCGCCTTCTATATGATCGAAATTGTCATACTCCCGAGTTTCAAATCGAGCTTCCAAAGTGTCCCATGTTTTTGAAAGGCGAAGAAAAGCTTGGGCGTGATTTGAAGCAGCTTCTAGCATGCCGTTATAATAAATATGATCATGGAGATGCGGGTCCATTTTGTCGAATTTTGCCATCTCACCAGAGGGCTTGTAAGACATATATCGAACGACTCGCCCCATTCCAGTTTTAAGGTGATAAAGGTTATGACAATGGAGCATCCATTGTCCTGGCTCATCGGCAAAAAATTCAATTGTTCTAGTGCCATGAGGAGGAACATCGACGGTGTGCTTCAGTGGAGATTTTTCACCAAATTTATTTAAGACTCGGAAAAAGTGACCATGTAAATGCATCGGATGATGCATCATTGTTTGGTTTTCAAATGTAAAACGAACAACATCGCCTTCATTGATGTCAATATTTCTATCTTGATGAATTGCTTTGCCGTTAATATGCCAAATGTAGCGTTCCATGTCGCCACCCAAAACAAGCTTTAATTCATAGACTCTTTTGTCATCGGGGAAGGCTGTCGATTCCTTGGCCTCAATGTCGTCAACAGTTAATAACTTGATAGCCAATTTATTTTCTTGAGACTTCATCTGGTGAGAGGAGTGCATTTGATGGCCATCATGATTCATGTGCATATTCTGGTGATCGTGATTTTCCTCTTTCTTGGATTCAACTTTGTCATGCCCATTATGTGTTTTTGATTTACCGTTGCTCTCGTGTGAACTGTGATCCATGGAACCTGTATGATCTGTATGGCTCACCCCTGCGTAGAGGTTTGGCTTTTCGCGGTCTGGAGACTTTACTTTCTCACCCATACCAATCCAGCCGGATGCAAATCCAGTCACATCTTGACTGGTCGCTCGAAGTTCATAGTTTTTATGCTCAGGAATTGTAAAAAGAATGTCATAGGTTTCGGCCATTCCCATTAGCAGTTCATTGGTAAGAGTTGGCTTTATGTCAACACCATCAGCTGAAACAACCTCAAATGGAACTTGACCCAAAGTAATATAAAAGTAACTCGAAGCTGCCGCATTGATTATTCTTATTCTGATCTTCTCACCAGGATGAGCCATGAGGAGTTGAGAATCTTTTTTTCCGTTTATTAAAAAAGCATCATAACCAACATCCGATAAATCCATCCCTCCCATACGAGTCCATTCATTGTGAAGATGACTACCTAAAGATTTGGCTTGAATCGCTCCCAGATAAGATCGGATATTATTTTTTTTGTATAAGTAATAATCTCCATCTTTCCTGAGATTTTTCATTATTTGCTTGGCGTCTTCGTCTGACCAATCACTAAAAACCACCACTAAATCTTTATCAGCCTTTATTTTTGGTTCTTTTGGGTGAATGACAATGGCGCCGTAAACGCCTTTTTGCTCTTGAACATTAGTGTGCGAGTGGTACCAATAAGTTCCGTGTTGTCTAATTTTAAATTTAAATGTAAAAGACTCTCCTGGCTTAATTGGAGGAGTATTTACGTATGGTACACCATCCATCAGAGGTGGTAGCAAAATTCCATGCCAATGAATGGAGACTTCATCTTCGTTAATTTTATTATGAACAGTTATGACGGCTTCATCTCCGTCAGTAAACTCCAAAGTCGGTGCCGGAATGCTATTGTTAACCAAAAGCGCAAAATCGACACTCTCTTTTCCACTCAGGTTGACGGACTTCTTTTCAATTGAAAGGTCATAAGTAACCGTTTTGGCATTTGCAGAAATAAAAGGATTTAAAGCTGCTAATGTAATTAATAGAAATAATCTTTTCATTTTTCACCTTCCAGTCGACTGATAATTGGACAATCCGGTCTAGCATCACCATGGCAAGTTTTTGCTAGGCTTTTTAAGTTATCCACCATTTCTTGCATCTCGCGAATCTTACTTTCCAAGTCTAATATGTGTTCTTGCGCGAGGGACTTTACCTCTTTGCTGGCTCTTGTTTTGTTGCGCCATAGTCCAACGAGTTTCTTAATTTCTTTCATTGAGAAGCCAAGTCCACGTGCTCGTTTTATAAAGCGCAAAAACTGAATATCTGACTCCTTGTAAAAGCGATATCCAGATTCCGTCCTAGCCGCTTTTGGAATGAGTCCTATGGATTCATAGTGACGAATCAATTTTGCATTCACTCCTGATTCATTTGCTAGCTCACCGATTGTCATAGGTCCTCCTCATTCTCTTTACTCATCTTAAAGCTTCCAACAGTTGGAAGGTCAATAAGGATCTTTAGTGGCATTCTAAATATCTAAAAATACACACTTTTCATAGCGTTATTTAATTTTGATATAAATTGAGTTTTTATTTGACCTTCCAATGATTGGAAGGTCCATACTGATGAAAGTTTATAGGTGGCAATTTAAAAGATGCCATATTAAAAGGAGCCATTATGGACCACTCAAAACATAACCATCATCATTCTCACCACCACAGTCATGGCGAGGCAAAAAAGACAACGGCCACCCCTGAAGACGCACACTCATGCTGTTCAGTTCACGGCAATAAGAAAGGAAATAAGCCTTTGCCAATAGCGAACAAGGAGTTGATCTACACTTGTCCCATGCACCCGGAAATCAGGCAAAAAGGCCCAGGCAGTTGTCCTATATGTGGCATGGCCTTGGAACCAGAAGAAGTTCAACTAGAGGAAGTAGAAAATCCAGAACTTAAGGACTTTACTCGCAGACTTTGGGTGAGTGCTGGATTGTCGATACCCTTACTTCTTTTAGCAATGTCAGACTTGATCCCTGGTCAGCCAGTCCAGCACTCTATGCCTTTTTGGGTTTATGCAGGCTTACAGTTGATTCTCGCTAGTCCCGTCGTACTTTGGGGAGGCTTTCCGTTTTTTCAAAGAGGCTGGGAATCCATCAAAAACAAAAATCTCAATATGTTCACACTCATCGCATTGGGAACTGGAGTGGCGTATGGCTATAGTGTCTTTGCCACGTTTTTTCCATCTCTCTTCCCTGAGGATTTAAAAGTTCACGCAGGGTTCGTTCCTCTTTATTTTGAGGCCGCCGCTGTCATTACAGCTCTCGTCTTAGTGGGACAGGTTCTGGAGTTAAGAGCAAGAAGTCAGACAGGAAACGCAATTAAAGCACTTCTCGGCCTAGTTCCAAAAACGGCTAAGAAAGTTCTCGATAATGGTCTAGAAGAAGAGATATCAATTGAAGATATTCAACTGGGTGATTTATTGCGAGTTCGGCCTGGTGAGAAAGTGCCTGTTGATGGTGAAGTTATTGAAGGGAAGAGTTCATTAGATGAATCCATGATCACGGGTGAACCGATTCCAGTAGAAAAAGAGGTCGGAAGTCCAGTAACTGGTGCGACCATCAATGGTACTGGAACTTTTTTGATGAAAGCGACCAGAGTAGGATCGGACACATTGCTCTCCCAAATTGTGAAAATGGTCTCACAAGCGCAACGTAGCCGTGCCCCAATCCAAAAACTAGCTGACACTGTCTCATCCTATTTTGTTCCAGCCGTTGTTTTAATAGCTATCGCTACCGCAATAGTTTGGTCGATATGGGGACCCGAACCGGCCTTCACTTATGCGATCTTGAACTCTGTGGCCGTACTAATTATTGCCTGTCCCTGTGCTCTGGGACTAGCAACTCCGATGTCAATAATGGTTGGAACTGGCAAAGGGGCTACAAATGGTGTTCTGATTAAAAATGCTGAAGCGCTGGAGGTTTTAGAAAAAATCGACACTCTTGTTGTAGACAAAACAGGCACATTGACAGTTGGTATACCTAAGCTTTCGAAAATTTATACAAAAAATAATTTTTCAGAAGATCAAGTATTGAGTTTCTCCGCATCCATCGAAAGTGTGAGTGAGCATCCTTTGGCTAGAGCTATCTTGGAAGAAGCAAAAGAACGCCAAGTATCTCTAAAACAAGTTGAAGATTTTGATTCAATTACTGGGATGGGTTTATTTGGAAGAATAGATGGGCATGACATCCTAGTTGGCAATAAAAAGCTTCTCGAAAAGCATGGTGTTGATGCAACTGAAGCCATCAAAGAAGCTGAAGAATTACAAAAAACTGGGAATGGCGTTATGTTCATTTCTATTGATGGGGTACTTGCAGGAACTCTCGCTGTTAGTGATCCCATCAAAGAGACAACCAAAGATGCTATTTCTTATTTCCATGAAAAGGGAATCCAAGTGATCATGTTGACTGGAGATAATAAACACACTGCTAAAGCCATCGCAGACAAAATAGGAATTGATAAGTTCGAGGCCGATGTTTTGCCGGATAGAAAAAGTGAAGTAATTAAATCGCTCCAAAACGAAGGACGAAGAGTGGCAATGGCTGGTGATGGAATTAACGATGCGCCTGCATTGGCTCAATCAAATGTAGGTATAGCGATGGGTACAGGAACTGATGTAGCCATTGAAAGTGCTGGCGTCACTCTCGTTAAAGGTGATTTAATGGGAATTGTGAAAGCTCACAAGTTGAGTCAACAAACCATGAAAAATATCAGACAGAACCTATTTTTTGCGTTTTTCTATAACGCACTTGGAGTGCCTTTGGCAGCAGGATTACTATATCCATTCATGGGTCTACTATTAAGCCCTATGTTCGCAAGCCTAGCTATGAGCCTAAGCTCAGTATCTGTTATAGGAAATGCCCTAAGGTTACGAAGTGGCAAACTCTAGTTGTCTACATTTACATGATTTTAAATTGATCTGCCGTCTTATTCGACGGCAGTATTTTTGAATCTTTTGGCTTCTTCTGGAAAAACAGAAATCGGCTTCCAGTCGATTTCCAAAACATTTTTGTAGGCATTCTGGAGCACATCAGTGCATTGGCCCTTATGGCAAAAGATCAGCTCCGAAACATTCATCCCGAGATGAATGGCGCTATAGATTAAAATTAATTTGATGAAATTGGTAAACATTGAAACCTCCCGGGTTCGACAGTGCTCTTGAATCTTCCAAAGCGCCCGAATACAGCCATTTTCAGAGGTTCTGGGGTGGTTACCAGCCGGTTACCGATTGGTTACCTTGATCTGAAATTTTGCGACATTTCTTGAAATATCACAGTCTCTTGGTTCGTCTTCTTAAAATAAATAAGGTTTGAGAATCCTTTTGGAATCTCGGGTGGGCTAAAAAATGTAATGAAAAATGGCGGGGTGGACGGGACTCGAACCCGCGGCCTCCGGCGTGACAGGCCGGCGTTATAACCAACTTAACTACCACCCCCCGCTACAAGGAATGAGCTAGAATTTATAACGGCTCCAGCGCCATAGGGCAAGCTTAAAATCACAGTGCATAAAAAATGGGCTGATTTGGCTAAATTATCGAAAATAATAGGGAAAAATGGGTGAGCTGGAGCCTGTCATAGGGTTCCTCCCAAAATGAGCGCAAGTGAATTCGATTCAGCCTTCAGCTTTGGACTTTAACTTCCTAAAGCTGCTTCGAAAATTCGATTTTAGGTTCGCCAGCTTCGCCTTCGAGGCTCCCCGTAATGTCGTAACCCATTTTAAGGTTCAAAATCATCATGTTCTTAAAGCGATTAAAAGACCGCGTTTGAATGATTTTTCCACCTTGTTCACGGACCCAGCGCTCTTGATCGCGAATCAAAATCTTAGCAATCCCCTGGCCTTGAAACTCAGGAATAACTCCACCTTGCCAACTTCTAAAGGTGTCTTTATCAAAAAAGTAACCCAGTTTAAAAGCAACGGGCTGATCGTGATGGTACATGATCTGACAGAGCCAGCGATCAAAAGTCACTCGCTTTTCTTGAAAAATTCTTTGGTCCCAACGGGTATCAAAAACTTTTTCGTAAAGCTCTTTGAGTGCTTGCATTTGAGTTTCTGGTTCTTGGCTGTAGACAGCCGTCAGTTCGTTCATGAAATCAACCTTATCGCAGAATCTTTGATCGGAGTTATTTACTAAGAAGATAAGCCTTCTTCGTTTAAGAAACTTCTACCTCTTAAATACGAACTCGCACATTACTTTTCGGTACTTTAAAAACTTTTCCACAGAATAAGGTGCTCTCTAGCGCATGCAAAACAGTGTTTTAGACAAAAAGAGAGGAAGTTGTCAAAAATCACCGAGAATAGGTGATCATAATTAAAAATAAGAAATCCAGAAAAAGATTTTTGTCCAAACGATTAGGTGTACGGAGTTGCGAACACTCTATTGCTTAATGGAGACGAGCCAAAACCAAGTTGTCATCACATGGGTATATTTTTAAAAGGAGGCACCTACCGAGTGGTTACGCAGGTGCGCTACCATTCGGTGCCTGGCACCTAATGGCGGAAGATGACGGTGAAGCCGTAGAGGATGGCGGCAGTGGCGAGAGTGATGAGTAGGTTCATGGCCCCGGATTTGGTGAACTGGACGAGGCGGGCTATGGACTCATTCTCAAAATAGGATTTCAGCCGTCTTTGGCAGCGAAAGGCCAGAACCGCGAGAGTAAATAGAACCACGCCAAAGAAAATTCCGCGAGTTGTCCCTTTGCCTCCCAATTGAAAGCCGTAGTACACCTCGTGAACTAAGGCTGCGAGTAGCATAAAAATATAGGCCTTAAAAAAGACATCGACAAACTTTAGGGCCGCTCTAAATTCAGAATTAGAAAACCGGGGAATGACTCGACGGTCTTTTCCGCGACGTTCAACTTGTCCATCAACTGGTTTCGGTGTGTTTCTTCGCTCCATAGACTCTATTTTTTCATTTATTGATCTCAGGTCAATCAAATGACCTCTATTCTAGATATAGACCTTAGTTTAAATTTACTTCGTGACATCCAGAAGAATAGTTGGTCCCTTAGGGCATGACTCTCTTACATGTGATTGTTCTCAGCCTCATCGCCGTGGCCACGGCCGTTTTATCGGGAGTGATTGGCATGGCGGGCGGGGTAACCCTTCTCTCGATCATGACCTTCTTTTTGCCCTGGAATGTCCTCATTCCAATCCATGGTATTGCCCAAATGGTCAGTAACGGATCGCGGGCCCTGTTCTTAAAGAGTCACTTGCACAAAAAAATCTTCCTTTGGTTTTGTGTGGGAGTTCCCTTTGGGGCCCTAGGTGCCGTTTATTTAGTGAAATCCATCGACTCCAAGACCCTGCCCTTATTACTGATATCGGTCCTTATTCTCTATGTTCTCTTTAAACCTAAGAAGTTACCTCCACTGAAACTTCCTATTCCACTATTTGCAGGAGTGGGATTGGTTGCTGGTTTTTTAGGCATTTTGGTGGGTGCCACTGGTCCCTTCCAGGCCGTCTTTTTTTTGCGGGACGATATGAGCAAAGAGGAGATTGTTTCTACTAAAGCTCTTTGCCAGCTCGCGGTTCACTTCACAAAAATTCCTGCTTTTCTCGCCCTAGGCTTTGATTATGGGGAGTATTGGATGCTTATATTGGGTTTGAGTCTCGCATCTATTGTAGGGAGTCGCATCGGCGTAAAGCTCTTGGGTAAGATTTCTGAGAACTTTTTTATCTGGCTTTATAAGATCGCTCTGTTTGCCGCAGTATTGCGCATATACTACAAGGTCCTCGAGGGAGAGGGGTTTATTTGAAACTAGCTCATTTACTAATTCTCTTGGTTTTTTTGGGAGCTTGTCAGAGTTTTCAGCCGACCCATCGCCCGCAGAAGAATGTTTTGCCGCCGAAAAAAGGAACGAACCTCCACGGGGGCGGGCAGTATCGCCGGGAACCCATGATTAAATTTGCGCTCCTCGAAGACCGTTTGGGCTTTCACGACTATGCCCACCGCTTTGGAATACAAGAGAAAACTTTTAATCCTTGCATGCAAAAGGATGCCTTCAGTTATCCCGTACTTTGTCACGACCATTTTCTCACGGTAGTTCACCTTGATATCCGATGTCGAGAATCAGAGGGGACCGTCGAGCAGGTTTATCATTCTGAGTTATCGCCCCTGCGGAATCGCCGTTTAGAGTGGTCCGTTGGTCGGCAAAAAGGAATGAGTCAGACGGACTACAAAGGGCGGGCAAAGATTTCGATTCTTACGGATCGCTCTGTGAAATATCAAAGAATTCGTTTACAGGCGGGGACGCAGTTTTTAGTGATGCGTCTTAATCAACTTAAGCGCCTTGTCGTACCCCCACAGTGGTGTGGGCGGTTTGGCTAGTGAGCAAAGTCAACGGTTGAAGTTTTCGACAATCTATCGAGTACGAGTAACAAAAGAACTTTCATGAATCATAAAAATACTGCCAAACAACTCATTCGTTATATCTGGAGTCCGGAGAGAAAAGATCTTAGGCCGCGTGTCGTGCTTGCAGTGTTGTGTCTGGTTCTCGCAAAGGTAGCCAATGTCTTAGTACCCCAATTTTACGCTAAGGCCATCGACCAGATGGATGCGACGCCACTCGTTCTGCCTCTATTTCTCATTCTCGGTTACGGAGTCACTCGAGTTCTATCACAAGCCTTCGGCGAATTGCGGGACTTCTTTTTTATTCGTGTCTCTGCCTATACACAAAGGGCCTCCGCCTTAAAAACCTTTAAGCATCTTCACATGATGTCTTTGCGATTTCACCTGAATCGCCAAACAGGGGGCCTCTCGAGAGTCATCGAGCGTGGTGTTTCGGCCATTCAGTTTGTCCTTAGTTTTATGCTTTTCAATATAGTGCCGACTCTTTTAGAAATTGCCTTAGTAGTCGGTATTTTACTCTATAGTTTTGAGTGGCCTTTTGCAGCGATTACTTTTGTTTGTGTCTTTGGATACGTACTCTTTTCAATATTTGTAACAGAGTGGCGCCTTAAATTCCGTCGTCGCATGAATGAGAGTGACTCTAAGGCCAATACCAAAGCGATTGATAGTTTAATTAACTATGAGACGGTTAAGTATTTTGGCAATGAGAAGCACGAGTACAGCCGTTACAACGACTCTCTTTTAGGTTATGAGCAGGCAGCCATTCAAAGCCAAGGAAGCCTTTCGCTACTCAATATTGGGCAGGGTTTTATTATTGGAATTGGATTAACTTCGGTAATGATTCTTGCGGCTATGAATGTTGAAAAAGGCGAGATGACTATTGGAGATTTTGTATTGGTCAATACCTATTTAATGCAACTCTATATGCCGCTCAACTTTTTGGGATTCGTTTATCGTCAGATCAAGCAAAGTTTTGTCGATATGGAAAAAATGTATAGCCTTCTCGAAGAGGAAAAGGAAATTCAAGACCTACCGGACGCAAAAGAGCTCATTGTCGCAAATGGCAGTCTTGAATTTAAAAACGTTTCGTTTTCCTATGACTCTAATCGATCAATCCTGAAGAATGTAAGCTTCAAGGTCGAACCGGGCCAAACCGTCGCTGTTGTTGGCCCGAGTGGATCGGGCAAGTCGACAATCGCGAGACTCATATACCGTTTTTATGAAACCAGTGATGGAAGTATCGAAATAGATGGCCAGAATATTCAGCAGGTCAGCCAAGACTCTTTGCGCAGTCAAATTGGAATCGTTCCACAAGATACGGTTCTATTTAACGATAGTATTGAGTACAATATTGCCTACGGCAAAATAGGAGCGAGCCCCGAACAAATTCGACATGCCGCTGAACTCTCCCAAATAAGTGAATTTATCGAGAGTCTTCCCGAAAAATACCAGACTCAGGTGGGTGAACGAGGGTTAAAGCTATCCGGTGGGGAGAAGCAAAGAGTCGCTATCGCGCGAACTTTTTTAAAGAATCCGCCAATACTCATTCTCGACGAAGCCACATCGGCTCTCGATTCGAGGACCGAAAGTCAAATTCAGGACTCAATTAAGAAAATTTCAGAAAAAAGGACGAGTCTTGTCATTGCGCACAGACTCTCAACAATAGTTGATTCAGATCTCATCATCGTCCTTAATCAAGGAAAAATTATTGAAAAGGGTCGTCATGAGGATTTGTTGCTTAAAAACGGTTTTTATAATCGAATGTGGGAATTGCAAAAAGATCAAAGCCATTCGATCTAATCTGCTATAAAGGAGGAAACCTTGTCATACAATCAAGGTCAATTTGATCAAGATATGAGAAAATTGCAGCAATACTTCCAACGGAATCCAAAGTTTCCGTTGCTGTTAATTTTAGTCATTCTACTCATTCCATTGGTCATGTCATCATTCTATACGGTTCAACCCGATGAAGAAGCTGTCGTTTTGCGATTCGGAAAGTACAGTCAGACGACCCAGCCGGGTCTTCATTTTAAACTTCCCTTTGGAATTGATAAGGCGATCAAGATTAAAACCAAATTGGTTCTGCAAGAAGAGTTTGGATTTCGTACTCAGAGTGTACGAGGCAAGAGAACCCAATACTCTCAAGCTGGTTTTGATGGCGAGTCATTGATGTTGACCGGGGATCTCAACGTCGCCGATGTGGAATGGATTACGCAATTTCAAATCGCCGATCCGAAAAAGTTTTTGTTTCATATTCGTGAACCCGTCCAAAATATTCGCGATATTTCTGAAGCCGTTATGCGTCGGGTGGTTGGCGATCGACTTGTTAATGATGTTTTGACTGTAGGTCGTACGGAGATTGCCCTAGAAGCGGCACGGCTCACCCAAGAAATATTTGATAAGTATGATATTGGATTGAAAGTCGTTTCGATCAAACTTCAAGATGTGAATCCACCTGAGGCGGTTAAGCCATCGTTCAACGAAGTGAACGAAGCTAAGCAAGAACAAGAGCAGGCGATTAACCAAGCCGAGAAGTACTACAACAAAGTCATTCCCGAAGCTCGTGGTAAGGCCGAGCAGAAAGTGGCCGAAGCTGAAGGTTATGCTGAAGCTCTTGTGAATCGTTCTGAAGGGGATGCCCAGCGCTTTAAGGATGTTCTCACCGAATATCGAAAGGCTCCGAAGATCACCAGGGATCGACTTTACCTTGAGGCCGTTGAGGAAGTCTATAGCCGAGCTAAATCAATGACTATTATCGACCCTGAGATTAAAGGAATCTTGCCAGTTTACCCTGGCGGGGCCAATTCAACAAAATAAGGAGAGGGTCAGGAAATGAAAAAATATATTTTACCAGCTTTACTCGTATTAATTGTGATCCTCGTTTATTCAGCCACCTTTGTGATTTCCGAAGGCCGGCAAGCGGTCATCACGCAATTTGGAAAACCCATTCGGTCGGTGAATGAGGCGGGACTCCATTTTAAAACACCATTTATTCAAGACGTGCGCATGATCGATTTACGTATTTTGAGTTGGGATGGGTTTCCGAATCAGATTCCAACGAAAGACAAAAAGTATATCGAAGTCGATACTACCGCCCGCTGGAAGATTGTTGACCCGCTGAAGTTTATTCAAACGGTGCAAAACGAAAGGGGAGCTCGAACTCGTCTCGACGCCATTCTTGATGGTGTCACCCGCGATGTGATCTCTTCGCAAAATCTAGTTGAGGCAGTGAGGAACTCTAATACCATAATTGATGTCCTCGAAGAGCGCCGTAAGAAAATCGAAGAAGCACAAAAGGGGGCGACAGCGGAAGAGTCAGCCGTCATTGCCGAGGCTGAAGAAATTACTGGTGAGATTGAGAAAATCGAAACCGGGCGTGAGCAACTCAGTGCCATGATTGTGCAAAAAGTAAAACCAGAGCTAGAACCCCTCGGTATTCAGATTATTGATGTGCAACTCAAGCGAATTTCGTACGAGGCTAGCGTCCAACAAAAAGTATATTCTCGAATGATTTCTGAAAGACAAAGAATTGCCGAGAAGATTCGATCTTTTGGTAAAGGGGAGCGTGCTAAGATCGAAGGTAAAACCGATCGCGATCTTGCTCGCATTCAATCAGAAGCTTATCGCAAAGTGCAAGAAATTAAGGGGCGAGCGGAGGCTAAAGCCACAGCCATTTACGCAAACTCATTGGGTCGCGATCCAGGTTTTTACCGTTTCACACGCAGTCTTGAGGCCTATAAAAAATCTATCAAGGACGATAGTAACCTTTTGCTATCGACTGACTCGAAGTTCTTTCAGGTCCTCGATCGCTAATTAAACGGATTATTTAAAGCTTTAATCAAAGGAAGAGACATGAGTTTCTCTTCCTTTATTTTTTGACTCTGTTCATCGATGCCGCGGCCACTACTATCGGCGCTACTTCCACGCATACTTAGAGCACGCAATACCTCAATGCGGCCCTCGGTCTTTGTCTTTCCCATCAAGGCTTTTTCTCTTTTAAGGGACTCTAAAATATAGTGTTTGGTTTCAAATGGCGCCAAGAAGCGATTGTATTTGGCAAGTATCATGGCTGCGAGTCCCGAAACGAAAGCTGTGGCCTGGGAAGTTCCTGTCATCAATCCGTATTTGCTCCCGGGGAGGCAGGAGAGGATGTCTTCGCCAGGGGCTGCAATATCAACGGTTTTTGCTCCGTAATTGCTGGAACTGAGAACGTGGTAGCGACGATCATGGGCAGTTACTGAAAGTATGTTGGGGAGGTCGTAATCGGCCGGGTAGTATCCTTTTTCGTCGAGATTGGAGGCTTCGTTACCTGCAGCAGTTACAAAGAGTACATTTTTTCGATTGGCCCATTCAATAGCCTTTTGTTCAAGACGACTGGGTTCTATGCCACCGCTTGAATAGTTGATAATATGAGCTCCCATTTTTACGGCGTAGTGAATGGCTTTGATGGTGTTGCGTAGGTTTTCGACTGAAGCTTTGTTTGGGTCGTAGTACTTCAGGACCATCAGTTTAGTTTGGGTCGTGAGACTCGTGCGAATTTTGTTTTGCGGGTGGCGACCAGAGATGATTCCAGCAATATGGGTGCCGTGTCCATGGTAGTCCGTTATGTCGTTGTTGGATTCAGTAAAATTCCATCCTTGGAAATCATCTACAAATCCATTTTTATCGTCATCAATGCCGTTTGTCTCTTTATTACGACCAAGATGATCTTTGCCCACCTCTCCCAGATTCTTCCAGAGAGCTTCTTTTAAATATTCGTGGTTTTTATCCACGCCCGTATCAATCACAGCAACGATGATCTCTTTTTGTTGCTGGGATTGTTTTAAATTTTTATCGGCCCGAATCGATTCTAATCCCCAGTTGAAGTCATCTTTTTGCGGATGAGGGGAACCGTGGTTGCTCAAACCGCGGTCCTTTGCAAGTGGAGTTTTCGTGTTAAAACCAAATAGAATAAGAGCGGTCAGTAGTAAATAGGTACTAGGTTTCATTCGAAATCCTCCTCTTGTTAAATACGGGTCTTCTTTGTTCGAGGGGACGTTCTTTTTGTAAAACCTCCTTAAACTGAAATTTAGTCACATGGAGGTTTAGCTTTTTATTGGTGAATTGATGTTTTTTGACTTCCATCGATGAAAGACTTAAACCTCCCTCTCGGGAGCTTTGCTGATAGTGATTAAAGAAATCGACAAGAAGTGGTTCTTGCTTTTTACACTTTTTAAGTAATCGAGTTTTGCTTAAGTGTTTTTGCGGAACACTGTAGCTATAAATGAGTTCACACTGGGAACTTTTTAAAGAGCTAACACGATCCTCTCCGTCGTAGTTGAGAGAAAGAAGGATCAGGCCATTTCTTTTCACGGAATTGATATTTTGTAGTTGGTCCCAGTTGAAATCGAGACGTTCTTTCTGGTTTTGAACCGATGATAGACTAGAATTTGAATAACTGAGTGAGACCTCGAATCCCCTAATGTTTATCCTGCTGACACGTCCCTGTGAATTTTCTTGGATGGCTATATCACGAGGACGAAACCCTCGACGAAGAAAGTAAAGCTCAATTCTCTTCTTAGGGGAATTCGTAAAGTACTTTTTACTGACGAGAAGGGAGCGCACCTGTCCTTTTTGGAGATAATAGAATTGGCCGCGATCAAATCGAATGGATTCTTCGCGCGATTGATTGAAATATATTTTTGAATGACGGTGGGGCTTTTTAAAAACTTCGCGATGGCTACACTTATCGAGTATGATTTGGTCGTCGTCAAAGAATACGATATTAAGGTCTAAGAGTGTGCACCAGCCAAGCCCCAAGACTCCATGAGTGGTTCTTCTATTACTATAGTTTGCCTTAAGTGAGCCTGGTATGAGCTCAACCTCTAGCCGAAAACTCCCATCAGTAGGGTTGACCCAAGCTCTCGCTTGAAAACTTAATAGTATAAAGATTGTTAGTAATGCGAATTGAATACTTGGCTTCATTGTTAACCTCTTTTGCCTTTGCCTGTAGTAATTTGCAAAGCGAGAACCAAGTTATTTGCTATGATTTACAGATGAGTGCAGACGAAAAAACATTTGTTTAACACATAGGTGTTCGTAGATATTTGTTGCAGTTATAAATAAAAACGCCGACTTGTTAAATCGGCGCTAAGAAAAAGAAGAATGTAAAGAAAACAAGAGGATTAGTTAAGCAACTCTTACTTGTAGGTTTTTAGGTTTCGAAATTGTAAACTTATTTCGACCTGTGTTTTTTGATTCGTAGAGGGCATCATCAGCCCGTTTGAGGAAGGTTTCTTTATTCTCTCTCCCAGTGTACTGAGCAATACCCATTGAAACTGTAAACTTAAGTTCCAAGTCATCCTTAAGAAAGACTTCTCCGCGTATTTTTGAAAGGCAGTATTTCGCCTTGGCGGTGGCCTCCTCTATGGTTTTACCAGGGAGAAGGACGTTAAACTCCTCTCCGCCTACTCTTGCGACAAAGGCTGTTTCGCAATCGAAGCTTTCTTTTAACATTTTGACACACTCAACGAGAATGTAATCGCCTACGGCGTGACCATAGGTATCGTTAAATTTCTTAAAATGATCAATATCTAGCGAGATCAAGCTGAGAGGGGTCTTTGCCATGTCAGTCATTTTTAGAACCTGGTTGAGCTGCTCGTCAAAGCTCTGTCTATTATAGGCGTTTGTGAGGTGGTCTTTTCGCATCTTAATATTTGCATCACTGAGTTGCTTTTTAACAAGGGCCAGGTTTCTTTTAATCGAACTCATTCGCCTTGATCGTCGATCTTCGCGATTGGATTGATGCTCCATGTATTCGTCGATAAATGATCGAGCTTGATTCTTAAGGCTATCAATAGAGTTGGCCTCGACCGCCTCTCTTAACAGTTCTAAGCTTTTATTGATTTCGTCATCCTCTTTTTTCTCG
Source organism: Bdellovibrionia bacterium (assembly GCA_030427805.1). Taxonomy (GTDB): domain Bacteria; phylum Bdellovibrionota; class Bdellovibrionia; order Bdellovibrionales; family JAGQZY01; genus JAUHWN01. The sequence continues at coordinate 237,716 of JAUICP010000004.1, read as the reverse complement.
GCACAGAGGTCTTCTGAAAGTTGATCGATAAAGTCCCAGATAATTCCTCTGAAGTCATCAAAGGTTTTTTGTACATAGGTGTACTCGTCAATTCGGTAGGACGAAAAGAATTGGCGAAATCTAAAGAGCACTCGATCCATATTAGAATTGGGATTCACAAGTTCTTTAGCGAATTGATCTAGAACTTCCCGCACTTTTCTTACGGGTTGGGAGTCGATTTCGACCAAGTGCTTATTATAGGTATCTATAAAGTAGAGAAGAGTGGCACGGTCTTCTGAAATTTCAAAATCAGCTTTAGCCTCCGGACTTCTCGTTGAATCCTCGGGCCAATCGAATTCAAATTGATCTACTAGCTTTTGCATCCACTTTTTCATAGGGGGTCTCCTTGTTCTTTACACTTCTTTCTTACATTCAGTTTAGGGCTACCTGTGACAGTGATCGAGTTAAGGAAGCTTGATGTTTAGAATTCAAAAATGGGAGGCCTCTCACAATTTTATTTTCCTTACTTGTTTTGCATTCTTAAAGAGACTGGTTCCAAGAGGGAACTATTTCAGACTGGGATAAGAATCTAAATTGTGGGAATAAGAGCAAATTTGCCGTCTCTATGTGAAACAGAGTCTTGGGCTAGGCATTAGAGCTAGACAGTCAGTTTGTTTTAAAGAGAAGCTATATAATTAAAAAGGAGTTGAAATGGCTGAATGGAATTTAGATCAACTTTACGAAAAATCCAAAGATTTGCATGCGGGTGAAGTCATTCTCGATGTTCGCTCGCCTGAGGAATTTGCTGAATCTCGCATTAAAGGGGCCATTAATATTCCCCATGACGAAGTCGGGGATAAATCGGAGGAGTTGCGGCAGTACAAGAAGATATTCATCCACTGTGGTATGGGTGGACGTGCGCAGAAAGCCTATCAGACTCTTTTAGCTATGGGGCATGATAATGTAGTCTGCATCGCAGATGCCGGAATTGAGATTTGGAAGGATAAGGGCTATCCCACGGAATCTTAGTCCTATTTGATTTCATGGAGTGGAATTAAATGGAATCATAGTTTGGGAGAAAGCATAAAAAAAGGTGGCCATAGGGAGCCACCTTTTTTTGCGATAATTAGTGCTTAGGTTTTTTAGTAGCGACGTCTTGATGAGCAATTATACTCGGCAGCATGGTACTGGAACTGACCGTAGCGGTAGTAAGCGCATTTACAGCTATTCGTGTAACCGTAGCCAGTCGTTCCACGAGACGTGTGTCCACCACACTGTCCAGGGCGTCGATCATAGCGATCTCGGTCATAGCGATCACGATCATAGCGGTCACGGTCGTATCTATCTCTGTCGTAACGGTCACGATCGTAGCGATCACGGTCATAGCGATCGTCGTATCGAGGAATCCTTAGATTAATAGTATCTGAAGTTCCCCATGAACCGTTAAGTTCGAAATAGATAGAGCCATCTCTTTGTAGCTCGCGCCACATAGAATTACTAAGCGTCCAGTTAGAGTCACCAGTTCTTAAGGTATAACGCTTAATCACTCGACCATAACGACTCGCTCTAACAATCATTTCGTCACAACGACGATTGTTGTCGATTTGAATGTGAAGGTTCTGCGCCGACTCTCTCAGTTCAATGCGTCCTCCACAATCATGTAGTGTGGCAGAATCTTGATAATAGCTCCTTGCTTGAGATACACCTGAAACAAGAAGTGCCGCTAGAATTAATAAAATTTTATTCATACACTTTTCTCCCTTTTAGCAACCTTCAAAACCCTTAAATTGCTGAGGCCTTAATAACCCAAAATGGAACCAGGTACAGATACTTTTTTTCGCCAGGTAAAAAATCTATGAAATTACTGGGTTTTTTTGACAGAAAGGCAGGAGATATGACTAACGCGCAGCATAATTATTTTTGACTATTTAGTTCGAGCTAAATTGTCGGCAAATCTTTTTGCAAGATTGCAGGCGCTCAGGGCGAGCGGCATATCGCTCATCACACTCGGTAAAACAACCGGAGTTATCGTTGCGACGGGTGTGATTGGTAGAAGAGCTACTAGAATTTGGGCCAGAGGCGCAAGCGCCGAGGAACATAGAACCGAGTAAAACAACTAGGCCGATTAATTTCATAGTAAACCTCCCAAACAGATTTAATTTTGGGAAGCTTCTGCATCTTTGTCAAAGGCTTGGGGGTGACTTTAGACCCCCATGGATTAATTTGAAGTCTTAGGTACTAATGCACAGTAGTTAATCTTAACGGCTGATTCGGATTTTCCAGCCATGTCTTCATTCAGCTGAACCGTGCGAGTGACTTCGTTGAACATGGAGTTAACCAACAAATCGTCAACGTAGACCTTGATGGTATCCTTTAATACGACCAATCCGTATTTGAGCTTAAAAGCTGTGAGTAAATTCAGTCGAGTTTGTGTGAGAGTACCTAGGTCTTTGAGGCCCATGGCGATATTGTCGTCACGTATGTCAATCAGTTTACCGTTATTGAGCTTAGTAATTTCGAGAAGCCCATAGCCAACCTCATTTTCGCCACCGCTTGGCACTCTATTAGGGTCGGTATAAATAACACTTGATAATACTAAAGGTCGTTTCGCTGCCATTAACTCAAGTTGCTTGTAAAGACTCGTCGGAGTGAGCTTTCCTTCACAGTAGTTTCTAAAAGCAGGGATCTCTTTGTTGTTTGGATCTCTTACTGGAGTAACTCCGTTGGGGTAAACAGCACAGATGTCGTTCTCATCGGAGATAAAAACGATGGCAAGAGCGGCATCATCTCGGTAAAAACCTTGAGATTGGATCGTTTGGTATTGCTGCGGTTGAATGGATTTATTTAAAGAGTAAAGCATGGCCTCGCCACCATCACTCACACCTTCATCCTTAGTATTGGTGAGTTTTGCGTTCAGGCCCGCTTCAATTTGCGCATTACTCAATTTTTGTGAATCGAGAACAAGGGCTTCGTTTCTATACTGATACAAAGCTCCAGAGTATTTACTATTAATATGACCGAACATAACCGCTACGCGATAATCAACATCAGCGCCGAGACCTTGTATAAAGCTGCTAATTCCCCTTGCGACGTCTTTTCTTTCGCCATCGAGAGAACTTGAAGTATCCGTTACAAATAAAATATCTACTTTTTTAGTAATAGCCTCTTTAGGCTGCATAAAGTTTTCTTCAAAACAAGCCTCTTCATAGGCTGGAGTTGGGCTTGGAGTTGGTGTCGGCGTCGCCGTCGGAGTTGGTGTCGCCGTCGGAGTTGGTGTCGGAGTGGCATTTGGCGTAGGAGTCGGTGTTGGATTGGTGCCATCGTCATCGTCGCCGTCGTTGTCATCAGAGTCGCCGTCGTTGTCTCCATCACTATCGTCATCACCGTCAGTGTCGGTATCACTACCACCATTGGTTCCATCGGGACTAATCTTAGAAAACTCTTCGACTTCAGAAAACTGCTTTGCATTAGAGCAGGCCGCTGTTGCGAACAGGCTTAGAATCAATAGAATGATAAGCTCAATCCTTCGAAGCTTTCTTTCTTTTATTAGAGAAACCACACTCTACTCCTAACTTTTATACTCACCTTGGTGATATCTATTGCAAGCTAGGGCCCAAATATGAATCTGGTCTCAATATAATACACTTGGTCTAAGTGCCTAAGACTACTTGTAAAAGTTCTGAAAAGAAGCTGCTGTCAAAATTCTATTCGGACAACAATGAAACTGACAGTCGTCTAAGTTTATGACGACTGTCTAGATCTTAAATACCAAAATGACTCTGACAGCTGCGAGGAGCCGTCTCAAAAGGAAGCATCTGAAAGTCCCGTGTGGCTTGGTAGGCTTGAATCATGGCTTTTAGTTCGGCCTGAATACCCTGATACTTGTCCATTTGTAGCATTTCTCGAAGGCGATTGGAGATTTCAAGAGCCTCTGTGAAGTCAGTGAGAAAAACGTCTGCGTAATCTTGGTTCAATGCGAGAGCTGGATGAATAATTCCCACATTATCAAAATCGTGAACCTCAAGATCGGCCTCTGATTTAGCCTGCTTTATAAGAAGAGCCAGCCTGCCGTAGTAGGTTTGAATGCTTCCTGGCTGGGAGATATCTGGCAGGACGCTCTCATTGAGTTTAATGATCTCTTCTTCAAGATTGGCGATGGCTTGTTTAATAGCATCAGGTACATATCGATCCGTCGAACGAATGTTTTCAACGGCTTCAGCTATTTTTTCTTTTTCGACATTCCCGGAATGCATCATAGCGCCGATCAGAGTTTCTCTAGCATAGCTTCTAAAATTGTCGAGGAGATCCTCAATGCGAATACCGCGTTCAATATCGGGCTTTACACCAACGTTTTCAATAGGGGCGACACCTTGAGGGAATAAACACTCACCCTGGGTACAGCGTAGGTACATATAAAGGCCAGGGATGCTATCGACACTTCCCCATACGGGTCCGCCAAGACCTCCACTGCGCTCACCCCAAATAAGGGCTCTGTTGTTCATCTGCATAATCTTAGCGCCAAAATCTCCATTACTCGCAGAACCTTTGTCATTGGCAAAGAAAATAGGACCCTGATAGGTTTCCCACTTATGATGGGGCGTAAAGATTGAAGAAAGCGTCGTTGAGTTTCTCAATCCAGGTGTCATAAACGGAAGAGGGCCGGACCAGGCAGCACCCCTTCCATCTCTAATTTTTTGTTCCCATTCATCGTGAAGAGAATCGTTGACAAAATCCCTTGTAAAGTTGGCAACTTCACCGTTAAACCCAACACCGTCGCTCCACTGTCTTGAGGTTCTTAAAACTTGTGCGTTAATCCGAAGGTTAATTCTAAGGGCCTCAAGGTCTTTTGGATTTTCAGGATCCATGGTCACAAACTGCCTGAGAAATTGGGTTCCGTAGTAGTTATAACCTCCACCATTGTGAGTGTGATCAATGATTAAAACGTCGGCCGATTTCATTTGGCGAATGGCTAATTGAATCCAGGCAATTTCGGTCATCACATCGTCAAAAGAAGATGGTGAGTAGCTCGGTAGGCGCAAGTAGGCGACTTCAACTCGAGCCTCTGGGGCATTTGGAAGAAGGTCACTGAGGCGCAAATCAAGTTGTAAAGCGCGAAGTCTAGTGACCTTATTCTTTCCGTTCTTTTCGAGATAGTCATTAATAAGAATGCCAATATCTCTCACTTTACTGGGATCGAGTCCAAGACTCATAATTCCTGCATAGAGATAGCTGTCCGTCGTCGAGCTTCGACCGTAAATAAAATTTTGTAAGCGTTCTCGTTCGCCAGCGAGAAGATCTAATGGCAGGCCATCATCATTGCTATTTTCATTGTCTGCATTTTCGGCTCTGTACTTTTCAACGGCTTCCGAAGTCGCCTTTAAAACCTGGGCATAGTACTCAATCCACTCAGCTTCAGTAGCACCTTGGGCAGGACGATCGGGGTAAACCACGCGAATGTCATCTTTAAGATCGCGTAATTCGTTGGCGTTGATCCAGTAATAAGAGCCAGTATAAGTTCTTCCGCCTCGTGAAGGGTGCTGTTTGAAAGTGAGTTCTACGTTTTCGCCTTCTTTTTTAGACGGTAAGAAGCGATGGCTGACATTAATTAAACTTTTCAAAGCCGTGCCAACGCGATTCGTTTCAGTCGCCGCCGGCATATAAAGGGCATTCACTCGAGCCAGTTTTAATACGGGAATACCGTTGATATGAGTAATTTCGTCAGTCACGGATACTGGGTGAGTTGAAGCTTCGGGTAGAAAAAGTTCCGCATCAAAACCAGTGACATAAAGTCGTTCGCCGATGGCGGAGGCTTCAAGTCCCAGGGTATAGTAATTGCGACTGTTTCTTAAAATATTGGTATGGCCATCTTTGTACATAGCCGCTAACCCAATCATTAATTGTTCGAATTCTTCGAGGCTGAGAATCTCTCGATCCTTCTTTTCCGCGATACCGAAAACTTCCTCCAGAGTCGTCGCCTCATTGATCATTTTCGAAAAGAGCTTTGTGATTTCCTCAAAGTTGAGTCCCAAGTGCCGCTCTTTATAGTCCTGCATTCCATAGTTCTGCTGAAGATGAACGAGAGTTCCTCGAAACACATCGAGTTGTTTTTGCTTGGAATCGAGAGCCAGTGCCCCCGGAGTGATAACCAGTCCCATCGAAAAGATGAGAACGAGCGGAGTGATTATGTTTTTGAGTAAGCGAGACATTAAAAAAGCTCCTTTGGGGTAGAGGAGCTTTATACGCTATGCGTCATAATTCTGCAAAGGATTCTATCTTGCTGAAATAAATGAACAATCTTTCATGAAATTAATTCAAAAAGGGGCCTATTCTTCGTCCATTTTCTCTTTTTTGGCCTTCATTTTATCCATTCGCTTGTTCATTCGGTCCATTTTCTTACCCATTCGTGCAGATTTAATCGACTTCTGCTTGGACTTAAGGGTTTGGCGACAGGTCTTCAGAGCAGCCTTGTCAGCGGCCCCTGAAATACAGGTTTTTGCCTCTTGGAGGTTGGCAATGCGCTGGTCGATATTGGCCGTTGCTTGGGCTTTAACATCAGAAAAATTCTTCCCTCCGCCCTGTTTCTCGGCGAGAGCTGCAAGAGAGAAAACCAAAAGAAAAACAAAAACTGTGCTTTTAATCATAAGAATCAACCTCATCGGTAAATGGTGTGGATTTAATCTCAGTTCTTTTGTCAGAAAAAGGCAAGAAAATTTGATAGGCTGTCTACAAATGAACAGAGTTTTAGTGTTTTCTGAGCAATTTTTGAGTGAGTTTGAGTTTGAGCTCAAGGGAAGGGCATTCGAGCATATTCTCGGTCAGTTAAAACTGGGGCTAGGTGGTACTTTTCAGTTCGCCGGGGTCAATCGATCGGTCGGGCAAGCTGAAATTATCGATATCCAAAGTCAAAGCCTTCGAGCCCGTATTGTATCGGAAGCTCCGGCTCCAGAGGCCAATCCTTGGAAATTAGCCATGGCCCTATCGCGACCTAAAACCTTGTCGCGAAAAATAAAAACAGTGGTCGAGTTGGGAGTCACAGAGATCTTCTTCATCGGAGGAGCTAATGTGGATAAGAACTACTGGAAAAGTGAGTTCCTTTCGATGGATCACCTGGTTAAGCCCATCTTGCTCGCCATGGAGCAAACGGGGCGGAGTTTGTTTCCGAAAATTCACTTTATTCCGAGTTTTGATAACCTACTCAATTGCGAATGGGATATTTATTTTAATGATTTGCCCGTTTACTTAGCCGTTCCAGGTCCCAAGTACTCTTGGCCTCGCATCGACTCATCGGCATTGGCCATTGTCGGGCCCGAGCGTGGGTTTTTGCTCAAAGAACAAGAGCGCCTGGTTGAGCGGGGAGCGCAAGTTCGTCACTTGGGTCCCCAGGCTCTGAGTATTGAAGTGGCGCTGACCCAGACTTTGAGCCTGGCTAGTGTGCATCACTGAAAGTGATCCAAATACCTGTAAAGACTTAAAATTTCTAAGAGCACTTGGTACCCTTTAAAGGTGAATTTCCGCAAAATTCTTAAGTACGGCATTTTAGGTTTCTTAGCTCTTATCTTTGTGAGCTTAATTGGACTCTTTGGCTTTGTTTATTACACGTCTTACTCCGAATCGGGTGGCGAGTTGGTCTATGAGCAAAGTCAGAATTTTCTAAAAGACTTTTTCGAAATTGAATTGGAATCAGCCAACTACAAAATTATTCCACTAAAAAGTTGGGAGTTTTCGGAGCTAAAAATTTCGAAGGGTGGTGAAAATCCTTTTGAATTGAGTTTCCCGAATGTGGTGGTTCTTTTTGATTTCTCCCCTTGGAGTCGCTCTCTTCAGTTTTCAGAAATACGAATGAATCAGGCGAGTCTCAAAGGAGAGTTTCAAGCGTCTTCTGAAGAAGAGGATGATGACCCATTCGCTGATCATGACGACGACGAGGAATTTAATCCCCTCAAACAGCTGACTGAGCTTTTTCTAATGAGTTTTAAGTTCGGAATCGAAAAAATAAATATTTCTGACTTAAAAACAGATCTAATAGTTAAAACTGACTCTGGACAAGCTCGATTGGTTATTGAGTCACTTAATATCAATGGTCAGATGAGTTTTGCGGAGCAAAAGTTTTCCCTCAATCAGCAAATTAGCATTCTGTCAGAAGACAGGACTCCTGAATTGAGTTTTACGAAAAATTCCGAGTTAAGTTTTGAAAGCTACCTATCCCACAATTCCAATATCAATCTCAATTTAGAGTACAGAGTAAAAGATAACCGATGGCTTCTAAAGTCAGAAAAAACTGAATTGCGCACTTCACTTTCACAGTTGAAGATGCAGAGTCAAAGTGATAGCTCGGTTTTAGATGTTAAAGCGTCGACGATTCAACCACTCATTCGTTGGACAGACACCTACGAATTTTCAAACTTGACGGAACTGACCCAAGCACTACTGAGTCGGCCGGGTCTTTCTGCCGAAGTTGATTTTCCACAGATGGTCGTGGACACGCAAAAGGGCAAGTTGAAAGAAAAATTAATCGGACTCTATAAATCGAGTGCCAGTTTAAAAATTCGGCCCAGAGACGATAACTTTAATAGTTTTGATGTCAAAGTCGATCTCCCAATCATTGAATCCAGTTTTTTGCGATCTGATGTTTCTGCCAATATCGCTGGGTTTATCAGTCTCAATAAAGAATTGAATCAGGTCAAAGTGGATTCGCAAATTGCGTTTAATGATGTCGATATATTTCGCCTCACCTCCGAAACCTTTATTGATCGTCAGGAGCAAAGCCGCATCAGTTTATTCGGCGAATTAGAGCCTTTGGCAAAGAAAGTATCTCTTTTAAAAGATTTGAGTGCCTTTGTACCTAAAAAAATTGAACTGAGGATGACCACTAATGAGTGGTTAGAAAAAGCCGGAACGGCCCTAACACTTTCGGATAAAGAAAAGCGAATTCGCTTGAACTACGATGTGACTGGGGGCGACGACAAAGCGTTTTCTCGTCTCAAGGGTTCAGTCGATGTGTCTAAACTTCTGCAAGCAAACCCCCAGTTAATTTCTGACCATGAAATCCAGGGGCTTCAATTTCAGGGGATCCAGTCTGAGAGCATGAAACTGGGATTGAGTCTCAAAGCCGAAGCCGACCACTATGAAACTTCGCTCGAACTTACCTCCCCGCGATTTCAGTTTAAAGAAATGGCCGATATTAGGGACATGGAACTGTTAGCCGATGGGAATGTTGGCAAAGAATTAGAGAAGATGACTTCGAGCCTTATATTTAAATCGGGTGAAGTTGAGCACGGACGGGTTCAAGTGGGATTGAGTGAAAATTCCAGAGGAGTTTCCCTTGATTACAAGCTTGGTTTTTTTCAGGCCATGGATTTGTTTCCGAAAGACGTTCGTAAAAAGTTAAAAGCCCTAGGAGCTTGGGACTTTGAATCTCAAGGAAATATTCAAAGTCGGCGAAAAATTGCAGATCTAATGCAGTTTGAGGGCATGGAGTCTTTGTACGCTATTGATATCAACAGCAATTTAAAGTTAACCCAAAGGGAAGAGGGCCAAGGTCAGTTTGCCCTCGCTGCTTCGGAGTCGATGAATGTGGATGCCGATATTAAATTCAAGAAGAATAATCGTATCAATAGTTTGATCACATTTAGTCTTCCCCAATTGGTCAGCGAAAAGCTTTTTATCATGCGCGAGTTATCAGGAAACTTTGAGTTTAATGGCGACTACTTAAATTTTGAAGGTGGACGCTTGCGGGTGAATATCGAAAACGAGGGTCTGTCTTTGGCGCGGGCAGACTCAAGTTTTGAATCGGTCGGTGAGATAAAGTCTGCCATCGAGCTAGATTTTACCAATGGCACACTCTTAGAGGTCGTGCGAGCTCACCTGGACGTGGGAGATCGCTTTTTTAGTGTGAGAGTCAGCGGTCAATCCAATCTCAAACAAAAAAATGCCCAGTTACAGGGACGGGTTTCGATGAATCCCGGAAAGAAGGGTGTAAAGATACCTGGCTACACACTGACGGGCAAAATACTTGTGCCGTTTAGCCTTGGGGTCAGAAGGGGCAAAGAAGCTGAAATCGATGGGCGCGTTCGATTTTCTAACTTTTCGGTTCTCAGTCCAAAACTCTCACTGAAGAATTTAAGGGGCCCCATTCCTTTCAAGGAATCTTTGAGCATTGATAAGAATAATATTTTGTTTTTAAATCCTTTGACGCGAAACCCGTTTGCTCGAGTCGAGTACAAGCAAGTTCAGCCTCTTTTAAAACAATCCAACCGTGTCAGTTTTGACGAACTCATTCTCGAAGGAAAAAAGCTGGGGCCTTTTTACGGTTATCTATCGGTCGATCAAAACCTTCTTTCTATTCACGATTTCGATTTTGTTTTACCGAAGGGTGGTCACGTTGATGGAGAATTTGTTTTAGATTTCCGTCCCTCCCAGCTTGCGGTAGGCATGTTAGGAAGAATGACCGAAGTTCAGTTGAATTCTATCTTGAAAGATTCTCTCACCAAGGGGTTAAACTTAGAAGGAGACGAGATTAGCCTAAGGTCGGGTGTTGAATTTAATATGACTGAAGGTCTGGTTAACGGTCGCGTGGATGTCTTAAAAATGAGTTCGAATTCACTACGGGCCCTTCTCAACGCAGTAGACCCTAATTATCAGGACGATCAAATTAATTTGGCTCGCTCTTTTGTGGGCTTTGCTCCCTCTCGCGTCACATTGGATTTTAGACAAGGCTTTTTAGATCTTGGAATTGCCTTTTCAGAACAGGATCAGTTTTTTAATATATATGGAGTTCATATCAGTCCGATCGTGCTAGAAAGTTTGAAGCCCGTTCGGGAAATATTGAAAGGAATACCGGTACGATGAAATTAATTATTTTGATAGCGCTTATGAGTTCTCTCAGCGCGTGCTCAGTTGCGCTCAAACCAAAGTTCGTGAATCGTGAAACAGTCATGGAAAAGGAATCAGCTGTTCAATGGTCTTCTTTCGAGAAAAAAATCAGCAAGAAATTCGAAAAAAGAGGTCCTTCTTTTTTCTCAAAAGAATCGACTGACAAGCGAAGAAAAAAATTGCTCAACGTTATTAACTCTGAATTTAATTCGACTGTTAAAAAGTAATTTGGGAGAGTGTCGATGTTGCTAGTTCGACTCAGGTCAATTGCACTGATTTTGTTTTTACTGGGTTTCATTGCCGAGGTTCAGGCACAAACCAACGCCAAACTGAAAGAGGCCGAAACTCAGAGGTTGATTCCTCTTGAAAAATTAACAATTGGCCCCTACGACAACTACCAATCCAGTGTGTCGACCTCTAACGAAAAGATGGTCTACACTCGTAAGATCAATTTGGTGCCCCGGGTTTTTATTCAAAACCGCAATGGTAGCGATGCTAAAAGTTTACTATCGCTGAATGTTGATAGTGATCAGGCCGAGATGAGCCCAGATGGTGAGAAGATTGCCCTGACCTATTATGGGAACACAGCTCGCGGGCAAATCTGTATTGTCGAAACCAAAGGCTCAAAACCAAACTGTATTACCCAGGGGCTCGATAGTAATGCCGATCCTCAGTGGATTAGCAATAATGAGGTTGCCTATCGAAAGTACAAAGTCGGTTCTTCAACCAGTCAACTGATTCTTCACAATATCGAGTCCGGAGCTAAGAAACTTATACTCAATGAAGCCTTTCGCGCCGCTCGACTGAGCCTCGATAAGAAGTATATTGTATTTTTAAAGTCGGGGAGTGAGGGCGCAAATATTCACATCATTCGCATGGGAGTGGCCGAGCCGCGAAAGATCAATCTTTCGATTCCGGGACAGTCGGGCTTTCCTCGCTTTTCGATGGATGGAAAGTATATTTATTTTTCCCATTATTTGAGCGATTCGAATAAAGATCAGGTGATCGATGCCAACGATGACTCCGCTATCTTTAGAATTGCCACTCAAGAAGCCCTTAAAGCCACTGGCGATATTTTTCCACAGCAGTTAACGTCTCAAGAATCCAATTGTAGTTTCCCAGAGCCTTCAAAGGTTTTTCTATTTGTAACCTGCGCCTATCAAGGGTCTCTCGATGTCTACCAAGCTCCCTTGGACGGTGTCATACCCTCGCGCTGGAATATGACCCAGCTTTGGGATGCCCATGCTTCGAGCCGCAGCTACTTTGACCGCCTTCTTATTCTCAATGCTCTTTACTTTAAAAATTGGACGAAGGGTGCTGACGACTTTATGGTTCGTCGAATTAGCAATCACGTTTTAGCCGAAAATTACAGTGCCGCCATAGACTTATTAGAAGGCTTAAAATCGGCCGGACTCAAAAAGAAGTTTAAAGCCCTGGAATTTTTTGTACGCTCTGTAAAGGCCGAAGAAGAACTCGGTGGCAGCGAAGTGACCAATCGATTTCGTCGATTCGTTGGTGGATTACAGCGGCAATCTCGAAGTAGTGGAGCTGACCTTCAAGTGCGAAAAATTCTTGATGCTCTCTACGCTTCATTACTGCGCAATGATGGTTTAGCCCGTAAGCGTCTTAAGGCCGTGCGAGTCAGTCGCCTAAAGAGTCCCGAAGATGTTTATTTATTTTTTGAAGTGGCTAGGCGTTTCTACATGAATAAAGCTGATTTCAGTTATCAATGGGTGAATTGGCTTTCGACTCTTCTCAATGGCGCTCAACTGAATAGTCAGGCTCGAGTGTATTACCTTTTTCAATACATGACTGAGGCCTCTGCCGTACTCAGTGACCTCGAATACGATCGCAGTATTCGCTCCCTGCAAAACAAGATTTCAAAAATTCCCGAGTCGGCCCTGATTCAGTCGGAACTCAATTTATTAGAAATGGTTGGCGAAGAGGATGTTAAGAAAAGAAATCAAAAGTACAAAGAATTTAACGGTTTTGTTTCTCAACGCAAGGACGACTACTTTTTAATGCGGGCCATGTTTATCAGAGCCGTGATTCGCTTGGCCCAGGCGGGTCAGACCGATTTGCTAGGGTTTGCTGCGACTAATTGGTTTAACTTGACGAAAAAATCTCAAACCGAGTTCTATTTTGCCAGACAACAGTACATCTACGCCATGCTCGATCAGGCCTATGGAAATTTCCACCGAGGTAAAATCCGCTATTCGACAAGCCAGTTTTATGGATCCCTTCTTTATACGGACGATCTGGAATCTCATTACTCCTACGTGGTGTCCATGGTTAAAGATGGTCAGCGCAAGAAGCTCGATGAGCGCTACGCCTTCTTACAAAAAAGAAACTTTACTAAAGAAAACTATGAGTTTGTTAAAGCCCTCCTTTTAATTCTTGATACCCAGGGTTCAAAAAAGAGTGCCGATGCCCTCGAAGATGCCTACGCCTATCTTGATGGCATGGATGCCAACCTGAATTCCAGCATCAGGCACCTCTTAATGGGTTGGATCAAATATCAGATGGTTTTAGCCAGTCAGAGTGAAGATGGTTTTAACGAAGAGTATTTTTCTCGCTCCCATAAACACCTCATGCTTTCTTTAGACCTGGCCCAAGACAACGAACGCATTCGCAGTTCGGCGTTAAATAATCTCGGTTTGCTGCACTTTGAGGCGCAAAATTTTGGTCTCTCGGTGGAGTACTTTAAAAAGCGCGAAGCCTATAGCTTCGAGTCGAACGACGAAGAGGTGGCCTACAATTACTTTTTTGCGCGAAGTCTCTACTATAATTTGGATGCCAAAAAGGCCTATGCCCGGTTGATGGCCTTGATTGACTCTAAAAAAGTGCAGGGTCGGGAGCTAGCCATTTTCTTTGAGCGCGCCGGATTTTACGCCTATCAGGCGGGTCAATTTTCGAATAGTGCCAATGCCTATGAAAACTTTTTGCAAACGGGCGAGAAAATCCCCGCCAGTGAAGAGGTCAAACTAAGGCTCAGCTACGGTTACTCACTTATGAAGCTCGGTCGAAAAGACCAGGCACTGACATCTTTTAATCGCGCTCTTAACTTATCGAGCCAGTTCAAAGGGGATGATCAATTGCGCATTCGCCTCATACTGAGCGGATTAATTATTCGAGCCAGCCAGGCGCCCACCCAGGCACAACTGGATAGTAATTGGCAAATGCTCAGTGATGTAGGGCCAAAATTGGGAAAGGTTAATATTAAACCGGCGAACTGGCACGAGTATCGTTTGCGCAATCGTCTGTACCGCTTAGATCTCAGCTTAAAAACGAAAAAAGAATCTCGACAGATTCGTGGACAAATCTTTTCGATTCTCGATGACTTCAGTGATGATTTGGCCGGAGGTTTATCGAATGCCTACTTCCAGGGGCTCTCTGAATTTGTTCTCTCTGGAATCTATTCAAAAGATGAGGCTAATAAAGAAAAGTACATTGATGTGCTCGACGAGCAACTGGAACTTTACAAGAAGTTTAAAGAGCGACAGATTGTTTTTGAAAGTCAGCGCATTAAGCTCTTACTCTTGCGCAAGTACTTAGAGTTGGGGCCACAGGGGTTTAGCCAGTGGTTTGAAAAGTACAGTATCTCTGGAGATCCTCGATTTTTGATCCAGAAGGGAGCGCCCCGTTGGCAAAGCCTACGCTCCTTTGCCGGCGTCCTCAGTCAGTGGAAATAAAAAAAGAGGCTTTAGAAGCCTCTTTTTTAAATTAGCAAATCGCACGATTCGATTAATTGTTAGCAGCCCCTTGGTTAATCCAAGTGGCAATGGCATCCTCTTCATCGGCGGTTAAGGAGACGGATCCATTGACATGGGTGTTAGTAGGGGCGGCACATCCTCCAGAATTGAAAGTTGGATTTATTCCAGTATCAATTACTGCGGCGAAGTAAGAGGCATTGGCGTTGCCTGCAGAAATATAGTTTAATCCCGCACAAGTTGGGTCTGCAGTAGTTGCAGTAACGACACCATTACGAATGGTATTATAAGCAGTCGTTTTACTGGTTAAATCAATTTCAACCATGTTAGTATCATAGGCCGCCTCTCCCGGAGCGTGGCAGCTAGCACAATTCGAAACCAAAACATTGGTGTAGATCGAAGAGAAGGTCGGCTCCAGAGTATCAGTGTTATTATCCTTTTCACTACCGCAGCGGGTGAGAAGAAGACTAGCCGCCAAGGCGAGTAGCACAATGCCTAGGGGTTTTAAAATACGTCTCTTAGTTTCAGATTGTAAACCTGATTTCATAGATAGATCCTCACGTTTCATTAAGTATTCTCAATAATGCTATATCGATGCCAGCTTAGGAAAGGCTAAAATCTAGAAATTGATCCAAAAATCAAATCTTTAAGACGGGCGTGGTCAAAATATTGTTACCGAATCAGCCTCAATTTGCTCCAGATGGCGATATGATCCGATCCCGTCTTTGAAACGGCATAGTCTTTAGCCACATCGGCAAAGCAATTCTGTCCCGCTTCATTTTGATAGCGAATGCGCACAAAACCAGGAGGAATTGGCATGTCAGGCTTTTGTTTGCAACCACGCTCAATACGCTTTGCTTCGGGGCGGACCGCACCAGAAGCCACAATTTCAAAGCCAGGACCCACCAAAATATAATCAAACTGCCGGGTGAATTCCTCAGGGCGAAAACTTTGACTGCGATAGGTCACTTCAGGTGTCGGAAGCCAGTATTTAAAGGCTTCTCCCAGACGGTTAATGACTTGGGCTCCCGGATTCTCATCTCTCGAGTCAACATTCCAATCGCCTAGAGCTATAAACTTACTTCCAGGTTTAAGGGGTTCAACTCCGATATCACGCGGTACAGGGAAATCGGTTTTTCCAGTGAGATACCACTCCAAGAAAGCCAGCTGTAGGTAGTTTCTTTGCGGATTGATGGAATTGGGGTTGCCAAAGCCAAAGCCCGGAACCGTATGAAGTAATATAAAATGAACCTCCTCACCGGCGACATCAAGGGTAATGTCTGTAAAGTTCTTGTCAAAAAGTTCCATGTCGGCCGGTAAGGGCTTTCCGTCTTTTTGTTGAAACTTTGTGGGATCGAAATCGGGATTAAATACTTTTATTGGGAGTTCAGTTAAAACAACTTCTTTTTTGATGGGAAAACGACTGGCGCCCGCCGTAGAATATTGCCCCGGAAAGAGTCCGAAGTTGACTGGATCAGCGAAGCGATCGGTTTGGCCGGGGCCCGGTTTGCGCACATAATTTCCATTCTCATCTTTTTTTGCCTTCATTCCAGTATTGGCTGGGTTAAAGCTAATGTGATCAAAGTCGACGCCGACTTTTTCGAGAAATCGATCTACATTTTCACCACGGCTTTTAAACTGTGAATTCGGGACCCCAGGTAGGTCGTATTGCATTTCGTTGATCGAAAAGAAGTCCGGGTTGATCTGGCGAATAATTTGCCCTGCTGCCTCGAGCTGTCCAAGGTCGAATAAAGCTTCACAAGTTTGAATTTTGTGACTGTCGAGTTCCTTAATATTATAGTGGAGAACTGTAATTTCTTCAGCTTGGGCGGCCATTGTCATAATTAGGAGAGTTAAAACACAATATAAGGGCTTCATTATTTCACCACAACTTTTCAGTTCCCCTTGGGGCTTTTCGGATATTTCTTTTCCGAGTAAGAGCAAGATCTATTCCTGACCTCCGACAAAGGGATGGTAAATACATTTAGTTTTGACGAGAAGCCAAGTTCTAAGAAAAATAGAGGGGTCACCGGGAGATAAAGAATGAAATTAAAGGTTTTACTCGTCGTTTTTCTTACAAGTTTCGCATTTCAAGCTGAAGCACAACAATTCATTTTTGGAGCCCACTTCGGCTATTCAACAGCCGATCAAAGCGATATCAATACTCTGATCACTCGAGCCAATGCACGAGCGGGGGGGATCTCAACTTCGTCTCTCAGTGATGCCTACGAAGGAGTTTTAACTCTCGGTTATAGACCCTCGCAATCTTCATTTGCTTACCTCTTAAGACCCGCCATTTTTTACACGGCCACTGATGGATCTGGCGGGCAAAATGCTGGTTTTATTGGCAAGTACGAATACAATCTTCTCGGTTACTCAATTTACCCAATTCTTCGTTATCACTTGCTTGAAGACAAAACGATTAAGTTTTTCACACAAGTTGGAATTGGTTGGGGCCAGATTAACGGTGAAATCAAAGAAGTTAACACCGACGACATTAGTGCAAAGTTTAGTGGTTCGAACCTTGGTTATCTCGTTGGACTCGGAGTGGAATTTTGTTTTGATTCAGCGGGCTCCCATTGTTTAAATCTCGAAGCCAATATGAGAATTCATTATATTGAAAGAAACACTACAGATGAGGCCAGTGGAACTTTTCCAAGTGGTTCACTCACTCAAGCGGCACCTGGTGCCGAGATCGAGTTAGATAATCGAGACCTTGGTACGACGATGACGGGTATTCAGGGAATCATTGGTTACACCTTTCACTACTAAGGTCCGATAGAAGGCTGTTTAAGCTAGAGACCAAGTATTCACGTTAGTTCCCAACCGGGCTTGATTAATGTCAAAGCCCGGTATTACTTTAAATCCTTGTATTTATTGGGTTTTGTAAACAGAATAATATTATGAAATGGGTCATCGTCATCGAGAGTGACGCTTCAACATTTGGTGAACTCAAGGCTATTCTTTCTTCTTATGATGAGGATATTAGGGCCATTCAACTCAATAATATCAAAGAAATTACAGAGTGGTTTGAGACAACTTTTATCAAAGGTAAAGGTCTTCAAGTTGATGATGATGAGGATATTGCAGACTCCATTATCAAAAACGAGGAACGAATCGAAAAGTTCCCAACAGAAATTCCGCTGATCATTTCTGACCACCGAATCTTAGGTCCGAAACATATGTCGCTCATTAAAAAAATGAGTGATTATTTTAAAAGTAAAAAACTTCTCGGAGCGCGTGACCGAATGGGTGTTGTTTTTGTGGCTAGAGAAGCAGAAGAAGTCAGCGTTAAGCCATTTCTCAATGGCTTCATCGATAACATTATTTTTAAGCCTTTTGATCGACTCGTTTGTAAGGAGCGATTTAAATGGGCCATACAGGGCTTAGAGGCCCTACAAAAAGAAGAGCTTTATAAAGAAAAACCTGTGACTCCGGTTGAAATGATCGAGGATCACGATCTCATTCAAATTTCTGAATTGGGTTTTCAAATATTCGTTAAAGCCAAGGTAGCCGTGGGGTCAATTTCAAAGTTTTATGGTGAAATATTTGGAACCGATATTAAAAATGGTATTTTCGCCCGTTGTATCGACTGTCGAGCCCATCCGAGTGACAAATCTAAGTTTGTAGCTTCCTATACCTACTTTGGAATAAATAATAATAGCATTAAGGCGATGCGCGAAAATATTCAAAAATCTGAGAAAAAGGGTGTCGTTGATCTTACGGATCACGATTTAGGGGCTACGGTAGGAATTGTTGTCGTTAGTGAAAATCCTGAAACTACAAAACGGCTTAAAGAAACCATTGCCGCAGATTACCTCAATACGGCAATCGCCACCTATGAAAACTTGGTCGATTTTTATTTGGATCTCGATCCTTATTCTGCGGCTGACGAAATTAAAAGGGCTAACTACAGTGGCGACAAAGCCACTGATTTGGTCACACTTATTTACGACTCAAGAGGCGAGATGCTTCTGGAAATTGAGCCTAAAATTAGTGGTCGTGAAACTCTTTTTGGTTTTAATTACGACGAATTGCAGAGATTTAAAACGATATGTATGACTGCGGTCGATGGCTCTCAACGAGCGAAGGTGCAAAAGTACTGGAGTCAACACGTTGAAAGCCGTTACACAATAAGCATTCGCAATACCACTCAGAGAGAAATCATAACTCTCGTAGAGAGTAATATGGAGGTTCACGAGGGGAAGCCACGGCTCTGTATTAAACTTCGTCGGGCTTTTCATGAAGAAGTTGTCGACTACATGAAGGGCAAGTCGACTCTTCCAAAAGTCATCAATGCCATTTTTGTGAGTGAACGAATTGTTATGGGGCGCGACCAAGAGTATTGGGTGAACCTCAATGAGAGGCTTAAACCCTTTTCACGCGACCCAAATGCACCAGTAAAGATTCCATATTTTGTGGTGGGGAGTAGCCCGGTTGTTATGCATGAGCAAGTCGACGAGCTACTGTTCTTTTCTGACTACATCATGGAGCCACTCGATATTCGTTACTTCTTGCGCAAGCTCAAACTCTTTTTGCCGAGCCTTTTTGCCAAAGACAGTCCTGTTCGAGTCGATTTCGATGCACAAGCACATCCCATTCAAGAGGGGACACCAATTCATGTCGAAGCGGTTTCAGAAGTCAGCTTGTCTATCAAGTATACAGAAGCTATTCGCGAGGGAGAGTTTAGGAAGTTTCTTCTTTGGTCGCCCAAGCAAAATGAAAGACCAGAGCTTTTAGCCAAATGTGCTGGAAATGAAAAAGAGTCTCCTACCAGTAATAAATACCTGAGCCACTTTACTTTCTTCGGGATGGATGATGGAATTAATCGTTTTATTCGTCAATGGCTTCTCGAGCAGTATCAGCTTACAAAAGAAGAAGAACAGAAAAAAAATTAAAATCCAAATAATCGGTAATTACTCAAAGCGAACTTTTAAGGTTTTTGTCGATCGGGTGAGATTTCCATCCCATTTTTCAGTGACTACTTTGTATCGGTAATGCCCTTTTGTTTTGACGTAGTCGACATAGGATGTTTTTCGAGTAGAGCCTAAATAGACGTCGTTTCTAAAGATAAGAAACTTCTTAACGTAGCGCTTTGCTAAGGGGGATTTCCAATTCATTTTTACTCGAGACTCGTTTTTAAAGGATACTCTAAAATTTGTAGGGCCATGGCGCTCATAGGCTGTGGCGCTGAGGCCAGTGAGTAAGATAAGAAGTATTGTGAATATAGTAATGAGCTTCGCGCCGATTTGGCGGCGACTGTCCAATTTCACAACAGAGGACTTAGCAATTTCTCTCTCTATAGGCCCATTTAGCCAGTTTTTCAGCAAACACATCACTCGCTGAAACTATAGAGCAATATTGATTCCTAAAAGGCTTATAAGAGGTCTGCGACCCCAGAGTGGTTTGACATGGTTGCAGCTTCCTTCGCTGTCACTCCTGCCGAATTTTTTATAGATTTATCAGCACCTTTTGAAAGGGCTAGTTCGACAATTGCTTTTTTACCTGCACTGGCAGCTAGAAAAAGGCAGGTGGCCCCTTTCGAGTTGGTCGCATTGATATTTGCTCCCGCTGTAAGGAGTTTGTTGGCGACATCGACGTGACCCTGTTTGCAAGCCGCCATAAGGGCTGTCAGGCCCGAAGCATCCTGCTGATCTATTTCGACGCCCGATTTAATGAGGGCGTCTACCACCGCGCCATGACCCTTGAGAGAGGCGAGCATCAGGGCGGTTAAGCCTTTCGAGTTGGCAAAATTTCCGTCAATTCCCTGGCCTAATAAGCTCTCAACTTGGCCGGAATCTCCTTTGAGCGCAGCAAGGAGGAGGGCTTTTTCCGAAGCAGTCGCGTTGAGTGCAAGAAGAAGTGGAAAAAGAATAAGTAGAGCAATTCGAATCATCCAGAACCTCGAAAAGGAGTTAATTTAACTATATAGAAATAATAAATTAACTCTGCGTTAATGTGAACAATTAGTTTGATTGAGTCTCTTACTTAGGTCGGGCTGTGATTGCAGTTTGTCATGCAATTGATGAGAATAAAGAAAACAACAGGGGTTCTCAACATGACATATAAAGTAAACAATTTTCTGTTAGTATTTGCCTTAAGTTTATTCCTCGTGAATTGCTCGCTTTTCGGAAGTCACAGTAAAAAAGAATCGGCAGAAGATGCTAAGGCTCCTGCTGAGAATGCGGCTGCAACCTCTGATCAAAAAACAAGTGCCAATCCCGATCAAGGACAAGCCTTTGGGCAAAAACAATTGGACCAAGAAGTTCAAGTTTCTGCCATGATGACGAAAATGGATGCCGAAAATATGAACTGGACTTACACCGGTGATGCTGGGCCAAAGCAATGGGGAGCGATGAAGCCGACGTGGCAGAATTGTTCAAAGGGCAATAGGCAAAGTCCGATCAACCTCGTGTGGAGAAAGCCATCCGCCGAAAAGCCGATCAGCTTTAATTACTCAGCATCCCTTTGGTCTCTCGTCGATAATGGGCGAACCCTTCAGGTGAACTTTTCTAAAAACAATAAGTTTCTAATAGATAACAAAGAGTATGAACTTAATGAAGTTCACTTTCACTCACCGAGTGAACATAAGTTGTCTAAGCGTGGTTTTCCCATGGAGGTTCACCTTAAGCACAGTACTCCCGAAGGAGATGTTGCCGTCGTTGCTATTTTTATTAAAGAAGGCTCACCCTTAACTTCAGCAACTGAAATTTGGAATCGCTGGCCAAAGCAAAAAGGGGTTCAAGTTCCCGTGCCAGATGCTCTTCTTAACCCTGCCGATTTTCTACCGGCCAGGCTCAGTTATTACGAGTATCAGGGGTCATTGACGTCTCCTCCTTGTACCGAAGGGGTCCGTTGGGTGGTATTGAACACTCCTCTAGAAATGTCTATGGATCAGCTGACCGCATTTCGTAAAAAGTACAGTTCAAACAATCGCCCTCTTCAGCCGATCAACGGCCGAAACGTAACGAATTACCCCTAAACTGACCCATATTCCTGTGTTTGTGGGATGATGAGAATCAGGTTCTAATTGTTCCAAGTATCCTGGGAGTCCATTTTTAGGGCCGGGCTCCTGCCCTTCTTGCCCGGGTCGCATCCGGCTGGCAAGAGCCCTAAAAATGAACCCCCATAACACTTTCCACAAAGAATGATTCTCCTCGTTCCACAAACAAAGAATTTAGATTCATTTTATAAAATGAGCTAAGAGAGGGCTGCTTTCTTTCGGCTTTTCAATAGGAAGTTGTTGTGAAAATAAGTGTAGATATCAAGACGATCCTGAAGATAGTGAATTGTTTTAGATGTGCACCAGGTTCTTCTTACCAAACAACCCAAATTATCTCGAATCATGGCACAGGTGTGATTGAGGTAAAAAAGAGGATCGAAGCCTCCTTCTTTGAGTTCGCCTTGACCAACGACACATCCTCTTCTCCCTCGATACTGGATGTAGTTAGCCTCAGGGAAATGTCGAGTAACACTTTTAATGTAATGGGGATTTTGGTCGGATTCGATCGTAGCAGGAGACCCAATTGTGTTTTTAAGGTCCTGAAAAAGTTGCTCTCTCGTTTTGTGCCTTTGGTCCTTTCTTCTTCCGTATTTTTTTCGAGACCTTTTTGCAAGGAGGCCCTTGGCGGGCATGATGGAGGCTCTGGCTCCCAAGATTCTTTGAGTGTACTTTTCGACGACAACCGTAATACTTAAGGGTTTCATTTTACTGTGCTCGAAGGTTTCCATGTCATCGAAAATAATCTCTTGAACTGACGAACTTTGGATTAACTGTTGTCGATTTTTTTCTCGGGCGATCCGGGCTAGAAATTGAATTTTCCTAGCGACTGTATTTTTACTAATGCCTAGAAGAAGTGCGATTCGTCTCTGGGAGTTCTTGCTGGCGATGAGTTTGAGGATGATTGAATTTAGGTGCCTTTTGTTTTGATGGATACACTTTTGTGTTGAAGCTTTGGAAAAAGTGGTATTACAACGAATACATTTAAATCGTTGGATGAATTTATAGTCGGATTTTCGTTTGAAAAATCCGTGTTTTCGAATTTCGCTGTGTTGTTGTGGACATTTCGTGCAGTATCTCTTCATTGATAAGAGATACTGCATTTAGGGTACCAAGCATATTGATAGAGATACACACACTAAACGGGGTCAGTTTTTATTGAATTTCAAAAAAGCTATACAAAGGAAATGGGCTGTAAGGATCAGCCCAGCTCACCTTTTTTATAAAAGATGGATAAAATTGAATAAGTATGTCCTGGCCCAGCGGTAAGAAGTAATGTCGACTCAATAGAACTTCGTGGGCTTTTTTGTAGAAAAACTCTTTGCTCTTCAGCTTTTTTGCATCCAGTGCCTGACTGAGATATTCATCGAGAGTTTTGTTTTCGTTTTTCGTCAGTCGTTGATTGCCGACAAAGCTCCTAAAAAATGAGGAAGATCCGTCGAGAAGGGCGTTGTAAGAGCCCGAGGAGTCAAAGCCGATAAGAGTGATCACATTTTCGTGGGAAAATACGAGTTCGGGCACCCTTTCAAAGGGCAAAAAGTCGACTTTGATTTTAAACGGAAGTTTGTCTTGGTTTTTTTGAAAAAAGAATTCAAGAGACCGAATCACTTCTTTGTTAAAGTGAACCAGGCGAAATTCTTTTTTCGTTTTCATCTTGGGGCATGAACCATATTTGGGGCCTTCATCAATAAAGCTTCCAAGTAGAGGTGGCGGCAAGAAACCTTTGACCGGTTGGAGCTTTAAACCAAAGACCTCTGAAATAGGATGTTTCGACAGACAAGCGGCAAAGAGGAGTCGATCTTTTAATGAGGCGTTGCCGTAAAACAGTATGTAGGACTTTAAAGAAGGCCGTTCGATTCTTCGGTAAGTTAATTTTCGATCGGGTGGGATCGGGAGTTGGTAAACATGGTTGAGATCATGAATGCGAGATAACTCCTCTTCATCGAGACTTGAGTCATACTTAACAAATTCAAGTCGTCGCAATTGGCTCGGAAAGATATTGTTACGATCTAAAATCATTTGGTCATTAGTGCTGAGTTTAATAGAATAAGGGCCAACCCCAATTGGAATGTCTTTTTCAAGGGTGTTCGATTTAAATATGCTTGTCGCAACACTCGTTAGTTTGCGGAAGTAATCGGTGTCGACCTCTTTGAGGCTGACTTTTAAACAGTTTTTCTCGTTTTCTATTTTTTCAATTTGCGGAAGAGCTTGAATCTTCCCATGGGCTTTCAGAAGCGAATTTTTGAAGTCGTCAATTGTAACGGGGCTGCCGTCGAAAAATTTTAGGTCCTTGTTAAGGCACATCATGAATTTTGAATGGGTTTCGTCGAGAACCCGAGTGCGTTTTTTATCTAAGAGGCGAGAACGAATTTGCTCCGACCCAACCACTTCAAAAAGTGGGATGTAAAGCTGAAGCATGATAAGAAGGTTGGTGTTAACCTGGTTATCCCAGGGAGAGAGGGCCTTGGGGATCAGGCGGAGACCGACGCGATAGGTTTCGTGAGAACGTTTGTTGAGATCGCAGGAACTTAAAAATAATATAGAAATCAGTATCAGAAGTGCTTTTGAATAAAAACTCATTGAGGAGCCTTTGACAGGTAGTTGACACAGAAGTGACAAATCGACTGATCGCTCTTTTGGTAGCTCGTAAAAAAAGCTTCAGAGGTGAGTTCTTTGTACAAGGGAGTTTCACCCATGTTTTTTAACTCTCCCGTGTATAAAAAAGAGTCCTCTCTGTGGGAGTCAAAAGCCAAAGGACCACAGCAGTAGGTATAACCTTTACCGGGAATGTAATTAATTTTTTCTAGGGCTCGTGATTCTTGGGGCAGAGAAGGGCAACCGGTCTGCAGGCTCTTGCCCTGATGGACCTCTTTGTCGTGTCGGCCACTTTCAACGATTTGGCAAAACTGTACTGGTATGCCCGCATCTTTAAAGGTTTTGGTGAGGAGTAAGTCTTTTGGCCCCTCAAAGGTAAAGAGGATATCGACATCGATTTCCATGTCTTTTAGTTTCAATGCCGTTTCGGTTAATTTTTCAGCGCTGATATAGGGGAGGTGGTAAGAGTCAAAACTGAGAGAAATTTTGTCAAAATGGAGGCCTTCAAAAAAGTCGGGAAGCCTCGAGCCAAACCATCCATTGCTGGTCATCGCCCAGGTGACGTCCTCTCGGAGGTTCTTTTTAAAGAGTTTGAGCCAATCCAAGTGGAGGCTCGGTTCGCCACCAGAAAAGTGAATTTGCTGAACCTGTGGATCAGCATTGATATCGGAACAAATTTTTTGAATTTCGGGCTCGCTGAGGCGCCATCGCTGACTTTGCGGGCCCGAACTGTTGAGGCAATGCTCACATTTGAAATTACAAAGGTCTGAAAGCAAAACATAAACTTCTTTTGCTTTCAAATTGAGAACCCTTTACGCCCAAGGAGACGTTTGAAGAAGCTTTTCAGCACCTCTTCGAATAATTGCCGCCAAACGCTGCTGCTGCGCTGGAGTCAGTTCTTGAACTGAACGGATATTTTTCAAATCCTCAACGGAAGAAACATCGTCTGATTCGAGGAGAAGAATTGCGAGCTCGGCGAGCTCTTCATCAGTCATGCCTTGACGCGCATTGGCATTTTTACTGACTAAACCAGCTGCTGCGATAATTCCACCGGCTACAAATTTCTTTAGAAAGTCTCTTTTTTTCATGAATCCCAACCCTTATTTAACTTTGCAGAACTTAAATAGTGCGCATTTCTGCTCTACGCCGTAAAGACTAGTCCCAAAGATTCAAAATAGCAAGAATGGTGCATTCCGGCTCTAGGGATCTTTACATTTTCTTTAATGGTGCAAGTTAAACGCCAAAAGCGAGGGCCTCTGGGTTCATTTGAAAGGCCAAAATGGTGTCTCAATGACTCCATTTTAAAATAAATTCCCGGGGGGCGGGTAATTTCGATAGGATTTAAGTATCTAAGGTATCGAACATTTTCCGTGAAGATGTGGGTTTCGAATCGTCGTCGCCACTGACAAAAATCTTTGAAAATTGAGGGTCGGCAATCCCTATTTTTTGCGCCACTTTCTCAAGGCGCTCCAATTCATCTTTTCCAATGCGACGGGCTATGCGTTCGCGCATGTCGCGAACATTTTTTTCAAACTCCTTGGGATTCCAAAGTGGCTTTAGGTCCTCGATAAACTCTTGTTCGATGCCCAATTTGTTTTCGGGTTGCTCGATTTGGCTGCTCTTAAAGCGCAGGTCCACTTCGAGTAAAAAGTGAAAATAACCCTCATCCACAACATCAACAAACCAGTCGGTGGCCGCTGGGGTGATTTGCGAAAAGTCGTATTGAACAATCACAGAATCATCGGTGATGATCAGGTTTTTTCCAACTTCCATCAGAGCTTGATGTTCCATGCTTAGGGATTCGGAGTAACAGGGGACATACATGCTTTCGATTTTAGAATTGTTGGGGATCGCTCCATCGTGAAGGCGCATTCTTTGCCAAAAGAAGTTAGGGACGTGGGTCAGAGTTATAATTTGGTCGCTTCTAAATTTAGAGATCCATTTCTTCCAGGCATTCAATCCATCGGAGTTAATGTATTCGACACCTTCAAGGTTTACTTCAAGCTGTAAAAAGGGAGGCGTTGGTGGAAAGTCTTCTGCTGAGAGCAAGTTTCCTTTGAGGAAAAGAACGCGTCCATGAAGTTCAAAAGCCATAAATCACTCCTTGAAAGATGAGCTTTACTGCTCTTAATCATAAGGCATGTGGTCTTGAAGTGACAGTTGAAGGAGAGAGAGTCCCTTGATTCTAGTCCCTTGCTGGACCAGGGTCGTGAATCCCCTTGTTTCCGGCAAAAGCAAAAGGGAGACTGAAGCATGGATTTAACTTCAATCGAAAATCTCTTCTTGGCTAGGGGCTTCAGCCAATTTGGTAGTTGTCGGCTCCAGAAATCCCATTGGAGTGAGGCCTATGACTCTTGGTTGCAGTCGAACTACCAAGGGGATATGAGTTATATGAAGTCCCACCGAAACGCCAAACTCGATCCGCAAACCCATTGGCCCGATTTCAAAACGGTATTCGTCGGCTCTTATGTTTATGTCGATCACCCCGAGAGCTTTGACGAGTTTCCTCTACAAGAAAGTCAGATTGCGCGCTATGCCCGCGGTAGAGATTATCATCATTGGCTCAAAGAGAAGCTCAACTCCATTGTTGAAGAGTTGCAGAAGGCATTTCCAGAGGAACATTTTCTCTGTGTCACGGATTCGACACCACTCATGGAAAGAGAGGTTGCCTATCGCTCGGGGATTGGCTGGCTCGGAAAAAACACGTGTATTATTCACCCCAAGCAGGGCAGTTTTTTTCTCTTAGGAGAGATACTCACGAGTTTGGAAGTTCCTAAAATTCAATCTGAGCCCCATCCCGATCACTGTGGAACCTGTACCCGGTGTCTCGATGTTTGCCCCACGGACGCCTTTGTTGAGCCACGAGTCTTAGATGCCTCCAAGTGTATTTCTTATTTGACGATCGAAAGCCCCGGAGAATTTCCTAAGGACTTGAGAGCCGGAGTGGGCAAGTGGTTATTTGGATGCGACCTCTGCCAAACCGTCTGCCCTTGGAATAAAAAAATCTATGATCTCGACGAGAAACAAGAAATGAATCTCGATGTCTCAAAGCCAGAGATGGAAGAACTCAGGTGGGTCCTCGAGTCTTCAAATAGAGAGTTACAAAAATCACTGCGAGGGACACCTCTGATGCGAGCCGCTGGTAATAAGTTGCGAAGAAATGCCCTTGTCGTGATCGGAAATGCAAAAATTAAGAGTCTTCGCGAGCTCGTCGCTTCTTACCTGAATCACCACAAGCTGGGCGATACGGCTCAGTGGGCCTTAGAACAACTAGAAGGAGAGTGAGTTTTGTTTTGGTTTGTTATAATTGGAATTTTAGTGGGATGCTTACTTCCACTACAGCCCCTTATCAATGCAAAGCTCAGCCATGGCACAGGTCTACCTGTGTTTGCGGCTCTGGTTAATTTTGCGGGTGGCGCTGTTCTTCTTTTCAGTCTGTTTATCGCTATGGGTTTTCAGTGGCCCGAGGTGAAAAAGCTTTCATCGGTTCCCTGGTATGCCTATCTTGGAGGCTTACTCGGCTGTATATTTGTAATATCCGGAATCTATTTGGTCCCCCGATTGGGAGCGACGGTTTTCTTCGTAGCCCTTCTAACGGGGCAACTAGGGGTTTCATTGCTGGTGGACCATTACTCTCTTCTAGGCGCTCCAGAAAATTCATTGAGCTTGGCCCGAATCATGGGTGTGGGACTCGTCGGAATGGGATTATTTTTTATCTACAAATAGTAGGGAACTCTTGAGAAATCGAATTTAAAAATTTTGTGGAAATAAAAGGGGAGCCTAGGCGGCCGATTGCTTCTTTTTTTGCTGGTAGTTTTTAATGGTATCTTCGATAGAAGCCGGTTTAGAGAAGTAGAATCCCTGGCCATAATCACAGCCCATCGAAATCAGATTCTGGGCATGGGCGGCATCTTCGATTCCCTCTGCAATTA
This sequence comes from Bdellovibrionia bacterium, assembly GCA_030427805.1. Lineage (GTDB taxonomy): Bacteria > Bdellovibrionota > Bdellovibrionia > Bdellovibrionales > JAGQZY01 > JAUHWN01. Next base: position 209,628 of record JAUICP010000004.1, on the reverse strand, counting down.
CAGGAATATTAAAGTTTTGACCCAAATTCACAATGGCTCGAGCAATAACAAGACTCTTTTCTTCTTCGAGCATTTTCATAATGAACGACTTATCAATTTTAATAAAATCGAGGGGGAACATTCCCAAGTATTGAAAGCTCGAATATCCCGTTCCGAAGTCATCGAGTGCGAGAGTATAGCCAAGAAAGTGAGCTTTCTCAGCCCACTCGAGGGCCCGTTGACCTTGAACAAAAATCTGCTCAGTAATTTCTAGTTTAATTTGCTGAGGCTTTAGGCCCGCCGATGTGCGCGCTCTTTCGAGGCAATCGAAGAAACCTTCGTCGTGAAGTTGACGACCCGAAACATTGATACTGACAAAAGGAAGTGCTGCGACCGACGAAAGATTCACTCTTTTTTGAATGCGAGCCAAACCCTGACAAGAGGCTTCGAGGACCCAACGACCAATTGGAATTATCAAATTGGTTTCTTCGCAGACATTAATAAAACTATCTGGGTAAACGAGTCCAGATGCGGGATTGTTCCAGCGAAGAAGAGCTTCAAATCCAGCAACTCGCCCGGATCTTAAGTGAACAATAGGCTGAAAGTGCATTTCCATTTCATTATTAGGAATGGCATTGCGGAGAAGGGCTTCCATTTTAATTTTACCGAGAGCGTACTTCTCTTCTTCAGCCGTCGTCGTTCGAATGACTTTGAGGCGGCGTTTTTCGTCTTCATTAGTTTGTTTCTTGCGACGATCTTCAGCTTGCGGTCCGATAACTTCTCGACGCAATCTCTGGATTAAAACTCGAATGATCATCGCAATAACGGGATCGGCTTCTTTCATTCGGTCACTGAGTTGTTCTTTTTGAATAATACCAAGGCTACAACGAGTGAGTGCCCGAGCTCCTGCAGAGCGGGGGAGTTTACCGATGATCGCCATTTCGCCAAAAATCTCATTCTCACCGAGTACGGCAAGAGTATGATTCTTATCATCTCGGTCCAAAAATATTTCTACCTGTCCTTCTTCAATAAAGAAAGAGCAGTCGCCTATATCACCTTCATTGAAGATGATTTCTCCAGGCTCGTAGACTTTATATGTTGGCACATTGACCATTAAAACCCCACGCGGCGCAGTTTAGCCGCCCATAAGTGCTTATCGGATCACTTTGAAATTAAAAAAAATTTTTTTTGGAAGGGGCGTCTCGAGAAAAGAAGAGCTATTCCGGGGTGTTAGCCTTTTTCTTAAGACAGTGTTCAGAATGAAACTGATTTTTTTTAGCCCTTATGCCAGGCAGATCGCCCTCATTTTCAGGACTAAAAGGTGGCTTGGGCTTATTTTCGAATCCCGGTTTTGCTTTTAAACGAGGATCTAAATTTTCAGGATCTTGGATCCTTTGATCTTTATCTATTATGTGTAGCCCTGGAAAAAACATTGAGCCTCCATCCCTGGTGCATAATGGGACCTCCTTCATCCTAATCCCTTAAAAAGCAATCGGAGTGCCAAAGCTCAATAATAATAGTAATTTAGCGGTTAACCTAAAAATAGAAAGAGAGAAAGCTCTTACTCACCCAGGGGCTTAATGGTGAGCGTGTTGAAGAAAGCCCATAGCGGTAGTGAATGGCTGCTCCAAGGGCCAAACTGGGCAAGAAAAAGTATTTGAGTCCGAGGCTCGTCTCGCCAAGAAGGAGGCTCTCGGTCAGTTTTGAGTCTTCTGTGAGGCGACTTTCTCTCTGTTGGATGGCAAAACTTTGGTTGGCGTAAAAATGGAGTCCCATGGAATTGAAGTTAAGAAAGTAGTAACTCATGCTCGGTCCCATGGAGAGGGTGTTCACTGACTCTGAAGACCCTTGAGAGGCGAAGCCTCCAAAGCTGAGTTGATCAAAGAGAAAAAACTCGAGTTTAGGTGAGATTTCAAATTCAACTTCCTCGTCCGAGTTGTAACTCATGCCAAATCCACCGCCGAACTCTAAGTTACCCTTTTGAGTCATGGGCATTTTAATTTCATATTCGCTGGCAGCTAAACTTTGGGCACGGGCGATGTTGCTGACCAGAGAAAAAAGTATGATTAAAAGAGTAATGAGGTAAATCTGCATGGCTTTCATAAAAATCTCCTAATAAACGTCCACTGGTGTTTACAGGATTCTCTATAAAGGTGCTTTTCGTCGATAGGATTTTACTGGATTTGTTCCAGTGGTGGATCACTGGGCGTCTTAAACTGGTAGGAATTTTGCGCCGGTGCCGTCATTCGCTCCCAATAGGGCATTAAATCCAAGCGAATGTCTAATTTCTTCATCAGATTAAAAATACCACCAAGTTTTCGGTGCAGAAACAAGACTTTGCGAGGGGGCGCTGAGTACTTTAAGCTCTTCGAAAATTCAATGGCGGCTTGGCGCGTATCCTTTTCGAAGTCCACGTCAGTAAAATCAAAGGGCTGAAGGTCTTTTGAAAAGGGGCTGAGACTGACCTGAAGCATTTTCTTAAACTTTTCTTTGGTTTCATCGCTTTCTCTCTCATCGAGTAGCTCAAATTCGACGACACTTTTAAACATCTTTTCAGAATCGTTAGAAGTGAGGTCCAAAAGAATTTGAGCGTATTCTCGGCGAAAGGTTTCGCTGTATTCAAGGGTCGCTCCAAAGTCGATAAGAATCACTTTGCGGCTGTCATTGGTGATGAGAAAGTTGGCAAAATTGGGGTCGGTTTGTACAAAACCCCAGTCCACAAACTCCTTGCAGAATAAATCGAGAACGATTGCGCCGATGCGCTCCTTGTCTTCTTTATTCGGTTTGCGACGGATCCAAGTTCCTAAGTGATGGCCCTCCTCCCAGGTCATACTCAAAACTTTTTTTCCGGAGAGTTCGGGAATGGATCGTGGAACAATGTAATCGGGATCATTCCCGACAAAATGTCGATAGCGTTCAAGATTAGCTCGTTCTTTTGTGTAGTCTGCCTCATTGATGAGGACTCTTTCGATCTCTGCAAAAGTCGGAGCCAAGTCCACGGACTTGCCATACATGGTCGAAAAACTCTTAGCAATTTTTCTGAGGAGAGAAAGGTCGGACTCAATGGAATCGGCCACACCCGGGTACTGAACTTTAACAGCGAGTTTTTCGCCCTTGTAATGGGCGCTGTGAACTTGGCCGATACTAGCAGCTGCTTCAGCCTCTTCAGACAGATTTTCGAAGAGCTTTAATTTTTCTTCGCCAAGGTCATCTATTATCTGCTCTTTGACGATCTCAAAGTCCATGGGCTCGGCGCTGTTTTGTAATTGAGCAAGAACTTCCGCCGCCTCGGGAGGAAGAAAGTCACTCGCATCAATACTGAGGAGCTGACCTGATTTCATCGCAGCTCCTTTGAGCTGACTAAGAACTTCAGTGATCGCTTTTGCCTGGGCGACTCGAGTCTTTACTTGGCTTTCACTTCCTTCTTCACCACCAAAAACTTTATTACTCATCTCTTGGCTGGCGACTCGAGTAGCCATGCTGATCAATTTCATAGAGCGAGTAAAAAAGCCTTTGGGTGGCTGACTATTCTTGGACATAGAGTCCACTATACTTGTATCGATCTAATTTTAAAATTCAGAATTCTTTCAGTATTCCCTTGGTCCAAAATTCATAGGCTTGTCATTTTTATCTCGTTTACGCTTATGGTCATAACTATATCTTGATAATTTTGCACTTGCGCCACGAATCCAGTGGACAGGGGATGGAAGTCGTACTACCCAGAGATCCTCGGGGAGGATGGACCATGGAAAACCAAACAATCGCTTGGGCACTATTTTTAACCTACGTAGCTCTTACATTTGTTCTCGCCTTCATCGGAATGAAGAAAACAAAAGGGTTTAAGAGTTTTGCCGTCGGTGGAGATATGGGTCCCATCATGGTTGGAATTACCCTCGCAGCCTCGATCGCCAGTTCGGCGACTTTTATTATCAATCCGGGGTTTGTTTTCGCCAGCGGATTGAGCGCATTTATTCATTTTGCAATTGCATCGCCCCTCGGTTTTTTGACGGCCTTGTTTGTTTTTTCTAAGGGTTTTAGAGAAATGGGTTTAAAGACGGGAGCTCTGACTCTACCAGCATGGATTCGCCACCGCTACGATAGCCCGATGTTGGGAACTTATTTCGCGATTCTCAACCTGATCCTTTCGATTACTTTTGTTGTACTTATTGTTAAAGGTTCGGCCTTAGTTATGCAGGCCACCCTGGGTCTCGATTATTTTTGGTCTCTCGTACTCATCGTCACGGTCGTATTCTCCTATATCATCATTGGCGGAACCTATGCCCATGCCTATACCAATACACTTCAGGGTATGATGATGGTGGGAATTGCCTTCCTCCTGGTGGGTAGTGGATTCCATTATTTTAGTGACGGGTTGGGTGTTTTTGCGCTTCGACTCGAAGCTATCGATCCTTTTTTGACCCAGGCTACAAATGCGAGTAGTCCACTTTTTTCGAACTTCTGGAATGTTTTTCTTTGTAGTTTTGTCGTGGGCTTAGGAATTGTTTGTCAGCCACATATTTTACTCAAGGCTCTTTATCTTCGATCTGATAAAGATCTAAAGCCTTACTTGTTTGTTGGAACCGTCGTCAGCATTATATTTGCGGCAATTCTGATTGTGGGGTTTTACGCACGACTTGAAATGCCAGCACTTGGAATTCAAGACGCCGTTGTCGCAAAGTACATCCAAGCGGCATTTTCTCCACTTGTTGGAATCTTTGTGAGTATTGCACTTCTCGCTGCCGGAATGAGTACCTTAGATGGAATCCTTGTGGGTGCATCGAGTATTGCAGCCAATGATATTTTCTTAGGACCTATTGGTAAAAAAGTATTCAAGCAATGGAATGATAAACAGCGAGAAGATCGCGCTTTGGCCGCCAGTCGATGGATTCTAATTGCCATGGGCTTAGGGGCCTTTCTTTTGGCAATTAATCCACCGAAGCTGGTTGGACTCTTTGCCCAGGCTGGTATTTACGGATTGATCGCCGCTTCGATCGTGCCTTTTGGTTTGGGGATTCTATTTCGCGATCGCTATTTATCAAAAACAGCCGCTATTACGGCAAGTCTTTTGGGGCCGATGGTTCACTTTGTTATTTATCTATACACCACCCAGGTGCAAGGAGAGATGATCAATCCAGCTGTATCAGCAAGTATTGGTATTGCTTGTGCTCTCGTTGGTTTTGCGGTTCTACAATTCTATGGACTGAAGCAATTAAAAGCTGCGGAAGTCTCTATCTAAAGGCGAAAAATTCAAGCCTCGTAGAAGGTGCTTGCTGAGTGGCTCCAAAGTTTCTTTTGATGGCCATATTCAAATTCGTGGGGATAAATAATTTCAGCAAGAGATTCGAGAAGTTCTCTGGCTGCGAGAACTGGGTCTCTATTGGCCATAAGCGAATAGATCCGTAGTGATTTTTTTAAAGACTCTTCAAGAATGGGGTCATTTTTTAAAAAATCGTACACAGACTTTTGAGCTTCTTCCAATTCCTGGTCTCGAACTATTAAAACAACACGGTCGGGATGGAAGTTAAGAACCTCGTCGAGAGACATTAAATTTTTGTCGACAGTGTTAGCTCCGCAGATTTCAATAAAGCTCGGAAAGTGGGGCAGCTGGCTCGCTCCAGGTTTGTATTCAAGTAGGAGAGCTGACGCTCTAGGTTCGATGACTTCGCTTTTATAACAGATCAAGTCGAAGACCTCCCTAAAGGAAGCTTCTGTTGTTATAGAGCTGCCTTTTTTAAAAAGGAGTTCCGCTTCTACATCGATTCTTGAGTTCATATCCATTTCGCTAGTGATATAATATAATTAGGTGATCGAGAAGGGGAGAGTTCAAGCTTGCGACGCGCTACATCCCTTCTCCCTAGCTGCAAATTGTTTAAGGACCACTGAACGCCTGGGCTAGCCTTGGGCCTAAACAAAATTAAATGATTTTTCAATTTCCTTAATTGTTAATATAGTGTTAAGAATCTAGAAGTTATCTGGTTGATAGGGATTATCTGCCGATAAACAAAAAGTATTGATCTAAAATATTGGAGTAGAAATGGCTCGAACTAGGCAGTTTGATGAGAACGTTGCTCTCGATAAGGCGACATCGGTTTTTTGGTCTAAAGGGTATGAAAGAACATCGGTCCAAGATCTTGTGGACGCCATGGGTGTTCAAAGGGCTAGTCTCTATTCGGTTTTTAAAGATAAGAAGAATTTGTTTAGAAGAGTTTTAAGTCGCTACAAAGAATTTATGAAGGATCAATTGGTATCTACTGATAATCCCATGAATGATATCAGCGATTACTTTATTAAGGTTATTGATCGTGAAAGTGATCCGAGCCAGTGTAAAAGTTGTCTTCTTGTTCGAAGTGCCATTGAAGCACCTTTCTTAGGAAGCGAAGTCCAAGAAGATGTTCGCGAGTTAACAAAGCTTAAAGAAGAATTTTTTGTCCGTTCCCTTGAGAATGCAAAGGCTAAGTCCGAAGTACCCCAAGATTTTGACGTTCAGGGGAAAGCTCGAGCTCTTGTAGGCCTTTGCATGGGACTCAACACGCTATCTCAGATTAATCCAAATAAGGATTATCTCATCAGCATAGCGCGCCAGGGATTGAAGGATATTATTCCGAGCTTTCCTAATTTGCATTAAGTTAAGAAAAACTCACAATTCAATTAAGCAGGGTACATTTCAGGCCGATAGCCTAGCATGGTGAATTATCGACGCATGCTTCTGACTGTTTTCAGTTTGATTTTTAGTTTTGTTTTGGGACTTACAATGTCTCTCATTGATGCTCGAATGAAAACGAATCAATCCGAATCAGAACGCATTGTCAGTTTTGAAGATGAGCTCCACGAGTTTCGGTCAATGAAGCTCGTATTCTCTCCCTACGAAGCCTCAGAGTAAGATTTAGATAGTATTAAATCATTAACAGGCAAAACAAAAACCCGTTAAATTCCGATAAAGATCAATATGATCGCGAATCGTAAACCGCTCGGTTTAAAACTAGAATCATACAAAGAGCCCTCCTATCTCAAGAACTCAGTAGGGATCTATGTCGATTGTAACGAGAAGTTTGCCGCCCTTGTTGGGACGAGTCGCGATCGTATCTGTGGCCATACAGACCTGGATTTGCCCGGTAAGCCGAGTATTCTTCTCGGTCGCCACCAGAAAGATGTGACTTTTTTTAAGAGTCAGCTCACCGAGCAAAACGACGATTTTTATATTTCTCAAAAGGCTGAATCTGAATGGAAGGTCAATCGTAAGCTTCTATTTTCGCAAAACGATGAGCCCTATTTGTTGGCCCGCTTAAACAATAGCCAGCAATCTAACGTTGTTATTCCTTTGTGGGTAGAGCCGTTTCGTAGTGTCTATGACAGTCATCCGGACCCCATCCTAATGCTCGAAAAGGCGAAGTTAGTTTATTGTAATAAAGCCTTCCTCAATTTGGGGGCTTTCGATTCTATCGAATCCGTCCTCTACAAGGGGATCGATGAGATATTTGATTATTCAGAGTTGAGCCTTGCTAATAAGCTGAGTGAGTTAAAGCGAATCCATAGAACTGTTCGCAAACAGGGTATCTATAAATCTGAAAGTCACCTTTTGTCTGCGGGCAAAACCAATAAACCCATAGAGTTTTCAATCTATAAAGTGGATGTATTAGGACGCTCTGCTTTTGCCATTTCTCTGAAGGATAACTCTCAACTAGAGGATAAGCGCTACCAGATGGAGCGTATTGCTAAAAATGCTCCCGTAGTTATATTCCGCTTTGCTCGCAAAAATAATGGTGAATTTTATTTTAAATACCTCTCCGACCGTTGTTTTGAAATTTTCGGGGTGCCACCAGAAGAAATTCTTAGGGACTCACAATTAGCCTTTGCTCCGCTCACTGAGAAAGATCGAATCGATTTCTTTTCTAAGGTCGAAGAGTCTGCAAAAAACCTTAAAAAATTTCATTGGGAAGGCAATACTCTGAGCGCATCTGGAGAGAAAAAGTATGTTCACATTTCTTCTGAACCCTATCGCACGGACCTTGAAGTTGTTTGGGATGGGGTCATCATTGATAAGACTGAAGCCAATCATTTAATGGAGGCCTTAGAGCAGCAAGAAAACCAGCTCAAGAGCCAAGCCAAACTTTCGTCATTGGGGCAGGTTTCGGCAAGCCTTGTTCACGAAATCAACAATCCCATTTCGATCATACTTGGATTTTCCACCCAAGCTAAGAAATTACTAAGGGGCGAGTCCTGGAAGACGGAGAAGTCAAAGAAGCAAATCCTTAGAAAAGTCGAGCGGATTGAATCTATGGGATTGAGAATTAGCCGAATCATTGGAGGGCTGAAAAAACTTTCTCGCGATGGACAAAATGATCCCATCGAGGGCTTTTCACTCAAAGATCTCTTCGAGGAATCATTGAGTTTGACCAGTGAAGCCTTTCGATATCACTCCATCGAATTGAGACAATCCGAAATTGAAGAGAGTCAAAATATCAATGGGCGCGTGGTTGAAGTCTCACAGGTATTGGTGAATCTTTTAGTGAACGCTTCTGATGCGATTGAAGGGCATAAAAAACCTTGGATTCGCCTCTCTTACTGTGAGAGTCTCGATGATGACTTTATCTACGTCGAAGACTCTGGACATGGAATTCCTCAAGAGCTTATTGAAAAAGTGATGAAGCCCTTTTTTACGACAAAAGGGGTAGGGAAGGGAACAGGCCTTGGCCTCAGCATCTCGAAAAAAATAATGGAATCCCACGGTGGTGACCTAATTTATGATCCGGGGGCCCCTAACACGTGCTTTATCTTGAGGTTCCCGAAAGCGAAAGCCCATAGCCACTTGAGAGTCGCTTGAGTCGTCTTAGTTTCTTAAAAATTCTTTGTAGCCACTCGGATTAATTGTTCATTATCGCTGGCAAGATATTATTAACGCAAAAGTAGTAGGCAATAGGAAGAGCTAGGATTCCAAGATAAGTAACTCCTCTTGAAAAGATGCTAAATACTGCTTTTGTCGCTTGAGATTGCCAAAAGAAACCGAGAACAGCGCCACTCACTAAGCCACCAAAGTGTCCCCAGTTATCAATTCGCAGGCCAATCATGGGTGCTAAAACACCAAACAGTCCGATGTAGATCAACCACTGTAGGAGTCCCTGAAAAACCGGATCTCTAAAGCCACCACCCCTAAAGTAGATAATGACCATACCTGCACCGATGAGTCCCATAATTCCGCCAGAGGCTCCTGCCGAAACCACTCCATTACTGGCTGCGAGGAGCATGCCGCCAATTCCGGAAAGAAGAAAGATACAGAAAAAACTCATTGCGCCGACAACCGGTTCAAATAGATTTCCAAGCATTTTTAGGGCGTACAAGTTAAATGCGATGTGAAAAATTCCGATGTGCAAAAAGCAAGCGAGAAGAGGGCCCCACCAAGCACCTTGAAAAACGGCCGGAGAGTTCAAACCAAGAAGGTAGAGTGTAGCACTTGGAGGAGTCATAATTGCCGAAATCATTCCTGAAAAACCAGTGAAGAGAAACGTGACTCCAAGGGAAGCAATAAAAACAAGAATACAATAGTAGAAGATTAATTCGGTTGCGAGAACGCCTCTTTGGCTGGCAGCCCTAAATATACGGCTCAATCCTACGAGTGCTTTTGCACGAGGAGCTCCACAATAGGGGCATTTGTCAGCGACCCCCATTAGTTTATTACATTTCCAGCAGAGACTTGGTTTGCCTTGAGTCATTATCGTCCTTTGAGATCTACAGAATGTCTCATTCTAAATTTTTATTCAATACTATGGCGTGTTTTTTTGGCCCAATATTTGACTCTTAGTATAGAGCAGCCAATATATCAAAAAAGGGGAAAATCCATGGAAAATACTGAAAATCGCAGAGAAGAGTTGATTGGTTACCTAAAGGGCCTCAGGGACCATATCTGTAGAGAATTTGAGTCAATCGAAACCGGCGGGAGTTTTCAGCGGGAAACATGGGACTACAATAAGGGATCTGGCGGAGGAGAGATGTCCGTTTTGCGCGGCGAAGTCTTCGAAAAGGCCGCAGTGAATTGGTCTGGTGTACAGGGCGATAAAACTCCGCTCAGCAACGAAGATTTGCCTTTTTTTGCGACAGGGGTGAGTTTAATTACCCATATGAAAAACCCGAAAATGCCAACAGTACATTTTAACATTCGATACATCGAATCAGGTGATCAGTTCTGGATTGGTGGGGGCTACGACTTAACGCCCATGGGGTTTGTTTTCGATGAAGACACGGATCACTTTCACAAAGTGGCTAAGGACTGCCTTGATCCCCATGGTGAGCATCTCTATCCAAAATATAAGCAAAATGCGGCCGAGTATTTTTACATCAAGCATTGGCAAAAGGAGCGCGGAGTCGGCGGAATCTTTTTTGACCATGTGAATTCCGGAGATTTTAATAAAGATATCGCAATGTGGAAATCTGTTGGCGACACTTTTACCGAAGCTATCATGCCTATCTACAAAAGACGAATCACTGAAACCTACACCGAAGAAGATCGACAAACTCAACTCCATCTTCGCGGCCACTATGTTGAGTTCAACCTACTATATGATCGCGGTACCAAATTCGGTTTTGAATCAGGTGGTAACCCTAAAGCCATCCTGTGCTCAATGCCTCCCCTGGTCGCCTGGTAAAGCCAAAAACACAAAACCCCCTCAACCACAAAACCAACTATTAGTTCAATCCCCATCGCCACTGCCTTTTCAGCAGTGGCGATTCGCATTGATTCTCTCGTTGGGGGTTATTACCTCCGAAAATCTCCTCAGACAGTCCTCACTTAGACATGCCTTCGAAGGTACACCCATTTCGAGGATCTCCGTAGGGCGAGAACTTCATTCTCGCCCGAGGACTGACGAGAAATGGGAATGTAACTCGAAGGCACGTCTAAGCTGCGGGACTCGTCGATTTTGGGGTATAACCCCCAACCAGAGAAAAAACGCAATTCACAACTGCTGGAAGGGCAGTGGTGGTGGAGATTTGTAAAATAGGTTTATTTTTTGGCTTTGAGTGGGGTTTTGCGGTTGGGAAAGAGTTCTTTACACAAGTCGCAACGAATGCCATTGCAGGTACGAGCGGGACAGTATTCTCTGCCGTAGAAGATGATTTGCAAATGAAGTTTATTCCAGCGGTCTTCCGGAAAGAGTTTTTTCAAATCCCTTTCGGTAGTTTCGACGTTCTTGCCATTGGTGAGTTTCCAGATTTGCGCCAGTCGGTGAATGTGAGTGTCTACTGGAAAAGCCGGGTGGCCAAAGCTTTGGGCCATGACAACCGACGCCGTTTTATGGCCAACGCCTGGTAGTTTTTCGAGCTCTTCAAAACTTTCTGGTACCTCTCCGTCGTGTTCTTCAATGAGGATTTTTGAAAGTTCCCATATCGCCTTTGATTTTCTGGGAGAAAGTCCACAGGGTTTTATGATTTCGCGAATCTCATTGACAGAGAGTTTGACCATTTTTTGTGGAGTATTGGCCTTTTTAAAAAGAGCAGGCGTGACCTGATTAACTCGAACGTCTGTACATTGGGCAGAGAGTAGGACCGCGACGAGAAGTGTATAGGCATCGGTATGATCAAGTGGAATTGGAGTTTTCGGGAACAACTTTTCAAGTCGTTCATTGATGAAGTCGGCTCTTTCTTGCTTTAACATAGAGACCCTTTTACTGCTCCTGGTAGAATGTGTCAAAAAAAAGGCCGAAATCAATTCGGCCTTTTCAAAAAAATCTATGTTTTAAGCAAGAATATTAGAATACGAGAGAATTTACTAAGTCTCTGGCATCTGGAGAAAGCGGGCTAATAGACTGAGAAACATCCGTCGGTACTGTGATGGGCTCCTCAATAAATGGCATTTCCATGAATGCTTGGTGAACCGCTTCTTCAATACTCATTACGCCATCAAAAATTTCGGCGGCGCGTACAGCACGTTCTTCGTTGAGAATTCCTTCCGATACGACCTTTCCTTCAAGCCAGCTCCTCTTATCGACGGTTTGCATGAGAATCTGCTTCATTTGTAAAGGTGTGAGGTCAGAATTGATGTCTTTGATTCTTGAGGCCACCATAGTCACAATGGGAGCTGCCATTGAAGTTCCAGACATGGGAAGGACCATATCAGAATCGGGTGCAGGCACAGCACTTACAATCGAAACACCAGGAGCTGCGATATCGACGGATTCTTTACCCCAATTTGAAAAGCTTGCCAATTCAAAGTCACCCTTAGTCGCTGCAACAGAAATCATGTTGTCAGCCTTCATATTAGAAGGGAAGGTCGGGAACATATCGTTATCGGATCCATCATTACCTGAGGCAACCACAAATAGAGTATTAGGGCTGGCGGCTAACCACTCTTGACCCTTGGATTCGAAGCGCTGGTAGGCGCGGTGAACTTCTTTTGATAATTTCTCATCACTCGGTTTTCCAAAAATGCCAATAATACTTCCGACGATCATCTTTAATGGCACGCCCAAACTCATATTCGCAACATCTGAGCCCGTGTTATCGAGGTACTTCGCAACATTGAGGAACTGCTGCGAATTGGCAGCAGCAATAAGGTTGTAAATCCAAACACGGGGGTCAATCCAGTCCCAAAAACCTTGGGGTGAAAGAACATCTTCATGAAATTGTGGCGGAGCTTGGTCAGGAAAAACTCGGGCCGTTTGTATTTTAGCTTGATCATTACCGAGGGCTACAGTTCCGGCACAGTGAGTACCGTGTGAAAATTGACCATAAAAGTTTAAGCGATTGGCCAATTGTCTTTTTTCGCGATTACTTAGGTTTTTAATCATTTCATTGAATTCTTCTTCTTCTTTTTTTGTAGCGGATTTTGATTGAATCTTGTCCACGGTCAAGAAGAGGTCGAATGTGTCTTTCGGGATCTTTGAGATGTGTTCCTGAAAAAACACGCGGTCCATGTTTTCGGCAAAGTTCCAACCATTGACATCATCGACTTTTCCGTTGTCGTCATCGTCAATAAAGTTGCCCGGAATTTCTTGGGTGTTTTCCCACGCCATACCTTTGAAAAAATCGTGATCGTAGTAGGTTCCCGAATCTACGATTGATACTGTGGAGGCACTGGCATAAAAGCCAAAGCTCGTTATAAGTGCTAAAAAGAGTTTATTCACCTTGGGCTCCTTTATTTGTAATTTGATCGAGTAAATATTGATTTTTTTGAATTATAGAATCGGTGGTTGTTGCGCTTCGAGGAATCAAAGGATTCATATTTTGACCTCGAACCCAATTGAGAACTTTAGAATCAAATGGGTTTTCGAAGCGAGGGTCAATGCTGCCGTTTTCAATTCTCTGCAAAAAGATAGCTTCGTCTTGGATTCCAGCAAAAGCATAGTTTTTAAAGACATCGCCTATGGAGAAGGAAATGACGTAGCCCAAAGGAGACCAAATGCGAATGGCCGCTGAAAGAAGGTATGAAAGGCCCCTAAAAAGTGCTCTCTTGGCCGGAAACGAATAATCGTAAATTTGAGTCGCTCCCATATTGTAAAAGCCTAGGCTTGTTTCGCTCAAAAGAGAATAGACACCCTGTCTGCCACCATTTTTTCTGCATACAGCATAGTGGTCCATTATGATTTCAGTATCACAACCCATGTCTTTAACCAAGCTATTGTGAATGCGTCCTTTGTTCCCACGAAAGACTTTTTGCTCAGTAAAGCGGGCTTGCTCACCGATGGACTCAATATCGCTGAGATCCAATTCGCGAGTTTGGATGTAGGTGACCAAGAGCTGTGAAAAAACGTCAGTTCCCGATGCATAAACTAAGTTAAGACTTTTTTCGATTAACTGCGGAGAGTTCTTTGTCGGCAACTTATTAGATTTGTTGGCTTTGAGAGTCTCTTTCAGGCGAGTGATCTGATAATTGTAAAGGTGATCAAGGGCCGTGAAAACATCACTGAAAACAACTTGGACAATTCGACGTGGAGTTTTTGCAGGAATGAATTGTGCGAGGTTAACAATTGAAGTTTCTAAGACGTATCGAATTAGCGACTGCATGCCAAGAGCATACTGATTATTGTAATCAACAAGGCTAATCGGGCCTTTGAGGGGTAAGAAATCAAATGAGATAAAGACATCGTAAGCTTTTTTTAATGGATCCCACTTAAGCTTAGTATTTTCCATTAACTCATTGGGGTCGTTCATGAGTGACTTAAGAAGTGGATCTCTGTTTGCAGAACCGATCTGATTGAAGAGTTGAGTTGTTTCTGAGTCCCATTGAAAGTTTTGAGCAGGAATTATATCCGCGAGGGTAAATTCACCTCCACGGGCACTTTGCGGAAGCTGATTAAAATCAACACCCTCTCCCCAGAATTGATCGAGATCTTCAGGAGTGATTTCTTTTTTGTTTGAATTGTACTTTGCAATCACTTCGTCGAAATTGCCTCGGTACCAGTTCCAATAGTCCTCAGAAGAAAACTGTTCGACCGGAATGGTACTGACCGCTTTCTTGGCAAAGAGGGTTTGCAGGGTGGGGAACGAAAGATCATAGAGTTTACAGGGGCGTCCCGCGCTATCATAGGTCGTTACATAGCGAGCTGAATTGGGTGTTTGCCTTTTTTCATCACAGGTCTCTTCGGCCGCTTGTAGGTCTTCAATTGAATCCTGCAGCGCTTTGACAGAAATTCGGCTTAAAGCCCTCTTCAAGCTGAAATCTTGGTTTTGTTGCTGCTCAATCATCGCTTTTCGAAGTTTTCTTCGGGCCGCTCTCGAGCTGTCTGCGTTGGCAGAATCGAGTAACAAAAATACGAATGAAAAAGATAATATTAGACTCATCGCCAGGTTCGTCACCTGGGAAGTAGTCATTCTAAGATGACTCACAAACCCCTCCTTGAATTTAATATGGGAAGGCTGTCCCTGCCTTCAAGAACAAAGCTTAGCGCCTTCTCGATCTTTGTCGAGTCTTTATTATTTGAGTCAGTGAGTTAATTAGTGAGTAATGCTTTGCACTCAACAGGAAAAGAGAAATTGTTCTGAATGACTTCTGACTGGGATTGCATTTCGAGGGAACTCTCGAATACCGAAGTCGCAAAATGAGCTTCTGTTCTAATTCCGTCGATATTTACCTTCGGCATTAGAAAAGATACTAATTCCTTGCCTGCCGTTGAATTGAACTTTTTATCTTCAGCTGTAACTAGGGTGCCGATCGGCGTGTCAGAAAGAAGGATCTCATCACCTTCGGCCGCGACGGCGCGATCTTCTTGGGGACGAAATGCACTTCGGGTGTATTTCATCGAGGTTTTGCCAGAGATTTTATCTCTATTAAAGACAACTCTGAGATAGTTTCTTGAGTCGTTACACTCAACGTAATCAGGGCTTTTGAGGTTTTCTGAACCAAAGCAACTTAAGCTCGATAAACTCATTAAAAATATAATTATTTTGTTCATAGAGTTCTCCTCAAAAAACCTAGGGCTACAACTCTATTGTTGTAGCCCTAAAACTTCAATCAAGAATTAGAAAAAAGTAAAAGCTGATTCAGGAGCAAACCAACATAGTGGACGAAGTCCATATGGGTGGCTGCTAGCTCGGTTACAAGTGCCTGGAATTGGATCTCTGTCATCAACACCTTCGTTTGCACTGATTGGGCAAAGAGCACCTTGGAAGTATGTATCCATACGACACTGAGGTTGTGGGTGAGAGTCAGAAGTTCTTCTTACCTTGCTTTGATCAGGAGTGTTGAACTTTGGCGGAGTTGGAAGTCTTCTCAATGCTTGAAAAAGGAAAGCAAGAGATTGTCCACCCATTGACATGCGGCCACAAAGAGCTTGCATTCTAGGGTCCTGGTGAGCCTTCATACACATTTCCATGGCGTATTCGTCAACAAAAGGACTTTCCATGGCCCACATGTACTCAACATAACCAATGTTATCGTCTTGAGCCCAAACTTTTCTTAAACACTTCAGAGTCGCGAAATAATCGGATTGACCTTCGTTAGAAGCCCAACCAGTACCATTGTACTTAGGAGCTCCACCGAGGTGGTGACCAATTTCGTGACAGGCAACTAAATAGAAGCCGTCTGGAGTGATTGTTTCGTGTCTTGCAAGACCACCAAACATTCTAATGATCCAACGGTTTCCAACTTGTCTTGCGAACGCGTTAACCGTTCCGTCATTCCAACGTCGCTCAATAACAAATTCAGCGCCACGAGCTTTAAAGATCGGCTCGTATACTTGGTAAACGTGATCGAGAACCTGATTAAAGATCTCTTCAGTCATACCGTTGACTTCGACCCCTGGTGGATACCAAAGATTGTTTTCTTCTACGATTCCATGATGAGCCGCTGGATCGATGATATCCACTAAGCTATCTACGTAGGCCATTTCTTGCTGGCTATTGGCCATTGCAAGGAATGGGAATGAAAGTACGACTAAAACTTTGATGATAAAACTTTTCATTATTTATCCCCCTCCGGATTGTTATCCATGTCCCTGGATTTAACGGAAAAAATGCTAAGTAGACTGGACCAAAGTTTCAAAGGTTTTTTGCAAAAGTTTTTCGTTACTCTGTGTCGGAATCCCATTAATAACATTAATTCTAATTAAAAAGTCCCAATAATAGGTCCTAGGGAGCAATCAGAGGCCATAGAGATTTTGAATTCGTTCAATGTCGCGGGTGCTCAATCCTTTTTGAATCGGTCGAATTTGACGCTGAGTTTTAGATTTCATGGTTTTTTTGCCTCTTTTGTTAGCAAAGAAATGATCCTCATAGAGCATGATGGACTCATAATCGAACTCCGATGCTCCGTAATTTTCCATAAGATCTTCGGGTACTTTCATGAATTGAATGTGGTAATCGGTTTGAATGTTTTGCCAAAGAATTTGCAGAAACGAATCGCGATCGCCTCGGTTTTGTTCGTGAACAAAACCCAAGGCGTGAAGCATTTCGTGAAGAATAGCCTGGGGCCCACAGCCTGGTGAAAGATAAATGGGTTGTGTTCCGCCAATCATACCCAAGTATGAGTAGCAGTGCTGGTCGTTGTCGGTGAAATAGAGCACGTCTTCTTGAGATCCATCGTATTCAACAAACTCAAGGCCCACTGCTTCTACCAAATAGATAAGAGAGTCTTGAATATCTGTTTTTTGGTCCTCGGGAAGTTTGGGGTCAATGGCAAACGGAATGGGTAAATACCATGTTTGCGGGCGAGGTAATTTGGCTGCTCCAATTTTTCCTTCGAATTGAGGGGATGTATTACCAAGAACAATGTCGCCAAAGGCGATGGCTTTGCCTTTAACAACTTTAAAGCCCACGGTTCCTTTGGGTAATTTATAGGCCGGTCCTCCTGCTTTCTTCTCTTTTTTTAATGGTGAGAAGTCCTTCATTGAATTCCGCTTTTTTAAAGGGCTGGGCTTATTTGTGGTTTTTTTGCCTACAATTTTATTTGAAGGAGTTGGTGAAATGGTTTGAGGCTGGGGCTCAGGAGTGGAGGCAATTTGGGGTTGAGGAGTTTCAATCTCACGTTCTTGGGGATGAGAAGTGTCTTCGTTGTAAAAAAAGAAAGCCAGAGCAAAAAGGCTGAGGCTGACGATTAAAAGCCAAAAATTCCCCTGATTCTCTTTCATAGCTAAACCCTCGATGCAAATTGTGCTATGTTAGCACGAGAAGGGGAATCATGAAAATTAGTGTTTCTTTACTCAACGCCGAAAACCTGTACTTATTTTTACAGGGGGATCTGCCAGAAAACTATTTAGATTTATCTGAAGACCAATGGCAGTCCTATAGCCACTCCATATACAAGAATAAAGAACTTAAAAAGCTGAAACAGCTATCCTACAACTTTGAGGTCATGAATCCTGATTTGATCCTCCTTACTGAAGTTGGAGGACTCGAATCCCTTGAAAATTTCAACAATTACTTCCTTGGAAACAGATATAAATGCATTCTTGAGTCAGGGAATTCAGATAGAGCCATCGATGTCGGTTTTTTATTGCGAAAATCCCTGCCATTCAATTACGACCTGAGATCGAATAAAGATAGAAAAATCGGCTATCTTTACTCCCACGAAGAAGACTCCTTAAGAACAGGGTATCCCGAGTTTGTTCCGAGTGGGGGAAGTCACCGCTTTTCTCGAGATGTATCAGAGCTCCACCTTTTTTCACAAGACACCCATGAAATTCAATCCGTCTTTTTACTGACCCACCTTAAGTCAAAACTTGATCCCGACGGAATTGATCCCGACGGTAAAGAAAGACGACGAGCTGAGTTTGAGACCTTGTTGCAGATATATCACGAAGTCGACGAAGCCTATTCTGGGGAGATTCCTATTTTTGTATGTGGTGACTTCAATGGGAATGCCACGCGCAATATGACCGATCCAGAGTTTAAAAAAATATACGAGGTCACTGACCTCGAAGACGTTCTCGAACTCGCAGAAAAAGAATTTGATGATCGGGCGACGTTTTTCAATGTTCGTCCACGATTTCAAGTTCATAAAATTCAATTGGATTATGCTTTTGTTTCACAGAAGTTTTCAAGCATTCTCGATCTCGAAAAGGTAAAGGTTTTTCGCTTTAAAGATTCCATGGGACTCGATCTACCAGTACCGCTGACACTCGACCAAAAGAATGTCTTTCCGAGCGACCATAACCCGGTTCTCTTTGATTTTAAGATAGGGGAGAAGGGCAGTTAAAAAGCCCGTGGTTTTTTAGAGTGAATGAATATTGTCTTTATCCGAAGAGTCGTCTTTATTTTCGTTCGTGGGAGGCTCGCTATTTTGACGATCGAGCTCTGCGCGAATTTGTAGAGCTAAGTCACCGACAAGAATAGCAACGGGGTTTGAGCTCATTTGACTGCTTTGGCCAATACTTGTTAAGCCAATCTTTGCCCAGAACTCTACATTTTTAAAAGCGTCATCACCGTGGCGATTTTTTTCGCGAATCCAGTCCGAAGAAATTTGTACCGCTTTGTCGTTGATGTCTTTCTGCACTTTGCGCAAGAGCTTTGCCACCTGAGCAATTATTATTAAGGGCAGAATGAGACCAAAAAAGAGACTCAGAATTCCCAAGATAATAACCACATTCTTATTGCTCTGGCTTTGGCTAAATAATTTATAGAGCGTGGTTTGGTTTTGCCCGGCGATGGCCTCTTCATAGTTGAGAAGATTCATGGGGGACTGGGGCTTACTTTCGAATTCTCTGTATGAAGATGTGAGGTTTGGGTGTCCAATTTGCTGGACCAAGTTTTCAATTTTACCCATGGAGATGTAGAATGCTTTTAGCTTTTGTGGGTTTTCGTTTTGTGGGTATGGGTTTTGAGTCACCTGTTTTTTGAGTTGAGAATAGAGTTCTTGATTACGCTCAAGAGTGGCAAATTGATCTTCAAAGCTCGTTTCAATCGTGAATTGCTGAAATAAAAAATAGAGGCCACAAACAACGACAAATATTTGTACGGTTGTACTAAAGAAAAAAAGATATTTATAATATTTGAGTCGTTTAAGGTGTTGAAGCATTGTTGTTTAATCCAGTCTAGATGATTTGGTAGGCCTTTAACTCCTTGAGTGTTGTTCCAATAATAACCTTAGCCACAACGATGGCTGGGATCGCTAATAGCATTCCTGCAAATCCAAATATAATCGATGCTCCCAAGACGCCGACAACCACCACGATGGGGTGAAGGTTGACCGCATTTCCTAGTACAACGGGTTGAAAGACGGCGTTATCAAGAAGTTGAGCAATACCAACGACGACTAAAACAGCTAAGAAAATATGTTCAGGATCGAGGAAGGGGAGAATGGGGCTGATATCCTCTGCCACAAGAGCATAACCAAGACCGGCAATAAGTCCAAGAAAGGGACCAAGAAATGGAATGGCATTGGCAAGTCCTGCGAGTGTACCAATGAGTATCGCCATGTTTAAATTCACCCCGACGAGAAAAAGTCCAATACTCAAACTCAAACCAACTAGTGAGCACTGCATAAGAGTTCCTCGCAAGTACTTACCAATTGCAAGGTCCACTTGGTTAACGACAGTCAATGTCAGTTCAAAATAACGATTGGGAACTAAGCCGATAAACCACTTTAGAATCTGCCCTTGGTCGAAGAGTAGGAATATAAATAGAAGTGGAGCCACGAGCCAATGGGAGAAGGTTTGTGCGATCGTCGCTAGCAAGGAACTTTCGCTTTCTGACTTTTCTAGAGGAGTTTCTAGTTCGGGATTGGTAGCTGCCAAAGACGTTTTTTCAGCTTCTTTTTCGATCTCAGCTTTTTTTGCTGCTTCTTTGCGGCTCTTGTTCGCGAGGAAATATTGGTAGTATTTATCTGGAATGGGATCGACATAGTTGAATTTTGAACTCATGTATTCGATGCGCTTTTCTTCTTCAGGCTCGAGGTGAAGTGAGCTATTGATGGACTTCATCATCGGGTTCAGTTCTTTACCAAGAAGTTGATATAAGAAATTGCCCTTTTTTTCGTCTTCACCAAGTCCCATGATCTGCTCATATTTAGCATTTAATTTGTACTGGGCCCTAACTTGGAGAACGAGGGTATCTTCATCACCTGGTATTTGTTTGGCAACGGTCGTAGACAAGAAAGCAATGAAGGCAACGAGTGATGTGAGAACTCCAATGGCTCTGAGGGGTTTAGGTATTTTTGAAATCCCTTTAGCATTCATAAGCGGTCGAAAGACATAGGCTAAAAAAACACCCGTTATGATCGGTAAAATAAGGGAACTTAACGCATATACAAGATAAACAAGACTTGATAGGCCGAGAACAAGGCTGACCGAATAGACAAAGAGGCCTCGCTTTTTTCTTTCGGCTTCGTTATGCGATTTTCTGCGGACTATTTTCATCTTGATGGTTCACCAATTCGTTAGTTGCTTTGAGTCTCTCTCCAACAATTGTCGCAAGAGCTTTGTAAATTCGCGTTGCGATCTCAGGGTCGGTTTCTACTAATTTGTGAAGATCAGCTCGAAAAAGAGAAAAGCACTCTGTTTGCTTGAGGGCTCGCGCCGAAGCGGAACGCGGGCTATCATCTAATAGGGCCAGTTCACCTAGAAATGATCCAGAAGGTAGAACGGCGACTTGTGTAAATCGGTTTTCGCCCGATGGGATTTCAATGGAAATTTCTCCGGATTGAATGATAAAAAGAGCAGCGCCAGGCTGATCGTATTCGAAGAGACTCTCGCCAGTTTGGTAAGAACGATGATAAAGCACTTCATTGAGCCGGGCGAGTTCGCGTTCAGAAAGACCTTCAAAAAGGGGGAGTTTTCTTAAAAATTGCACGACATCGAGGTGGCTTTTAACCTTCGATTGAATGCTTAAATAGTCCCAAAATATCTTTGCAGCTTCTCTAAATTTCATAGTCCCATCCATAATTCTTTTCGGACATTACCCCGAGTTTTTAGAGGCGAGTTTTTAGCTTTCGCCCCCTTAAAAGGCTTTAAAAGAAAGAAGATATGGATCTTGGTCGAGGTGTTTAATTCGGTGCTTTGAAATACTATGGAATCATCTCTTTGGAGGCGAGAGTTGAGTCATGTACAGAGCCACGAACCCTTGAGTTTGCGCAAAAAGCTATCCTATTGGCTAGCATTCTTGCTCCTTTTTGGAGTGTTGGTTTTTTGCCTAGAAGGAATACTCGCCTTGGCTGGGCTTAAACCCCTGGCAAAATATAAGTATTCAGAGGATTTTTTTCACGAAAACCAACTGGGGATTGTTCGTTTCGAGCAGAATCACCACTCCTTAGACTTTTATGACCCCTGCATGTCCGAAGGAACGAACATCGCCTTTTTTGGTGGCAGTAATTTACTTTGGCCTAACTCCCATTCGACGTTTCCCCATTTTATTGAAGAGGCATTTAAAAAGGATTCTGCTCTTTCGACACTCAATTATTCGTTTGTTAATGCTGGAGCCGAGGGGAGAGACTCTTGGTATTTGCGGCATTGCTACCAACAAATGGACCGAACTCAATTGCAGTGGGTTATTATTTATGCCGGACACAATGACGTCATCAATTTAGGCTTGAGAACTCCGAAAAACTTTATTTTCTTGCGAAAAAACCCGTGGCTCATTGATGTTATTAACTTTGTTCAGGGCAAAAGTAGAATTTATACCGGGTTAAGTCTCGTTATCAATTCTCTATTTTTAAAGAATATTACGGCAAGCCAAGTTGAAAAAGCCGATATCGCTAAAAATCAACAAATCATCGCTCAACATTTTGCGAACAATTTGCGTGTTGTTATTGAGGATAGTCGAAACCGTGGCATAAAAGTATTACTCGTTCACCAAATTGGAAATCTTTTAGAGTCCGAGACGGTGAAGAGGTGTAGCGATAAGGGTATAAAATGGTCATATTGCCCTGAAATATCTAAAGCCCGCAAAAAGCTTGATGATGGCCATTTTAAAGAGGCTTACTTTGATCTCTCTCGAGCGAAAGATCAAGATTATTTAAGTTCGATCTCGAGCCACAACATAAAAGATGTTCTTCTCGAATTTTCAGAAAAAAATGATTTTGTTTACTTCTTTGATTTTGAATCCTACATGATCGACACCTATGCCGAAGAAGGCCTCGGATGCAATTTTTTTGGCGGAGATTTTGAATGTGATAATGTTCATATTAATATCAAGGGGCATAGAATATTGGCTGACAGAATTTTAGATATAATAAAGCCGAAGGTTCTTGGCTC
Organism: Bdellovibrionia bacterium; assembly: GCA_030427805.1. GTDB lineage: Bacteria > Bdellovibrionota > Bdellovibrionia > Bdellovibrionales > JAGQZY01 > JAUHWN01. Next base: position 187,039 of record JAUICP010000004.1, on the reverse strand, counting down.
TGAATAGATCTCAATATAATAAATTGAGAAAATTAAAAGGGGCGATTAGAGGTGCTCGTAAAAGAATTGAAATGATGGATTCTTGCCGTCCATCGATCCAGTCTTTCCGATTTGAAAAAGGGCGATAACTTCTGTTTTAGTAGACTCTTTCACATTAAATATCAAAAGATCAGAGCTTTCAACGATCACGTGAAGACCGTGTCCTCCGCCCCCTTTGCTGGAATCAATTTGTCCACCAGCCCCGAGATAATTATTTTCTAAGTAGTCGAGAATAACCTTCTTTGTCAGTCCCCCAAAGGGATCGGAGACACTGACCGCCACATACATACCATCACAGGCATATTTAAAAGTGGCTTCCTCGTAAGGTTCTAACTCGACGATTTCTTTGCGGTCGAGGTGATTGTACTTCGACTTTCCATCGGGTGAAGTGGGAGCATCGTAGATCGCGTTCATAAGGAGCTCTTCAGCGACCGATTCACAGCGACCAATAAGGGTCTTTCTCAATCCAATGTTTTTAAGATGAGAGGCCATCTCTTCGATCATTGTTTTGCGATCTTGACTTGAGCGAATATTTTGAGAAAAGACCGAAACACCCCAATTGAGGTATTTATCAATGCCAAAGATGTCGGCGTTAGCCATTTTATTGACTGTGGTAATTAAGTTTTTGATTGTAAAGGCGCGATCATCCTCAGACCGGGCAATGATGTTCTCTATGTCTGGGTAATCCCTGAGCGTCGGAAGATAGGTGCTTACGGGCTCGTGGGTCATCAAAACACAACGAATATCCGGACTCTTTTCTTTAGCAAATGGCATGAGTTCTATAAACTCAGTAGAGCTTATTAGTGTGTCGTACTCATTTTCTGTAAGAAGTTTCTTGGCCTCTTCTTCGGAACTAGCAATATCAAGCTTAATTCCGGTTCCTCCGAGTGCGTTCTTCGAGAGGTTTTGCAACTTCTTAACAGATTCCGCGATAAGGAGTCTCTTGTTACGCAAATTGGTGTGCGGACTATTCTCAGCAACGAGAGGGCTAATTATGGTGTTCAGATCTTTAAGCTCTTTTTGTAGATCGAGGAATAATTCATTTTGTTCCGTATTCTCGCCGTCGATGATTCTTTTAATTTGCTGGTAAATGACAGGTAGCTTGTCTTTGTCGATTTTTAAAAGTCTTTCGAACGTTTTCTGCTTGAGTTGATTAAGCTCATGAAGCTTGTGATAGCTGGTTTGTAGAACTCTATTTTGTTGTTCGAGCTCACGATTGGTTTGCTTAAGCTCACGATTGCTTTGATCAATTCTCTGCTCGAGCGAGTGATTGATATTTTGTAGGGCGTCTTGCGTTTCTTTAAGGCGTTCGTTGGTTCCTTCGTACTCTTTTGCCTTGTCGTTGGTGATTTTTAGCTTATCGCAAAGAAGGAGAGAATAAATGCGGTAAAGAGCTGCTTGGGCCTTAGCTGATTTATTCTCGATATCACTTGATAGAATATTTGCTTCCATCGCCAGTGCTTCTACGTCATCGTGTGCGATAACAGATGCAGCGCAAGGTTTGTCGGCAATGATAGACATTTCACCAAAGACGTCACCTTTACGACGAAGAAAACTAACTTGTTTGTTACCGACTTCGACACTAAGACTGCCAGAGAGTAGGAAATAGAGTTTTGTATTTTTTTGACCTTCTTTGAGGATGGTCGTTCCCATTTTGAATTTTTCGACGGTTCCCATGGACAGTAGGGCATCAAGGAGTTCTTTTGGAAACTCACTAAAGAGACGGAACTGGTTGATGTGTTCCAGTATCTCGTCGTTTTCGCTGTATAAAAGCTTATCAGCCTCTTTACTCATTCATTCCTCAATTGATGCCGTATTCAAGTTTTTATCGGAATTATGAGTCCATTTCTATAACACCCAAGGGCTGGTTTTTTCTCATGTTTTTCAAATTAAAGCCTGTATACATGTGAAACAAACTTGTTCTATAACATAAGATGTGAGAGTTTATTGAACACGTAACATAATCACTCTAAGGCGGGATCCATTGAGCCAAGATCTATTTGAGCGAATCCAATTTGAGCAGTTTAAACCACTAAAAGGTTTCGAATCGGGACATAAGCAGACCATTGGCTCGCGATTTTGGTTGCAGCAGCCGGATATGAAAGTTCAAGAGATGGTTGATCTCGAGTTGGACGATGGTGATGTTATGAAGCTGGCGATGAATTGGCCAAAGTCCTGGCGCCAGGGAGATCGAATTTTAGTAATGATCCACGGCCTGACCGGGTGCTTTCAATCCAAATATGTTGTTCGTTTGAACCGCTTGGCCGTAAGTAGTGGTTATTTGTCAGTGCGAGTAAATTTAAGAAATTGCGGCCCTGGTTTTGGCCTTGCTAAGAATATATACCACAGCGGACGCAGTGAGGACGCTGCAGCAGTGATTCGATATTTAAGCCAGCGATTTCCCGATTCACCCATTAGTTTGGTTGGTTATTCACTGGGCGCTAATATCAGTTTGAAGTTAGCGGGTGAGATTGGCGAAAAAGGTCTTGGTAATTTAGATTCCGTCTTGGGAGTTTCACCACCTGCGGACCTAGAGAAGTGTTCGGATTTGATGGTACAGAAAGAGAACCGCATCTATGCCGACTATTTTATAAAGGATTTAAGGGTTCTCGTTGAAAAGTTACCTAAGTACTTTCCAGAAATTGAACCCATCCAGCTTCCGGAAAAATTGAATATCAGAGAATTTGATGAACTTTACACGGCACCACGAGGTGGCTTTAAAGATGCCAGAGATTATTACACCCGGAGTTCTTGTGGCCCCTATGTTTCGAATATAAAAATTCCGGGCCTGGTTTTAATTGCTGAAAATGACCCCGTTATTGACTCGGGCTTTTTTAAACAATTTCCCGAAAATAAGTTCCTCGATCTCGTTTTCACTGAGAGTGGTGGCCATGTTGGATACCTTTCTCAGCCCTCCCAGGGGCGAGGGTTTCGTTGGATGGATCAACTTTTGATCAAGTGGATTCAAGACCACGAGCAGAAGCTATAGTTCTAACTACTCTTCTTCAATACTCATATTGAGAGGGTAGAGGTGTTTGCGTGCATAGCTGAGTGCCTTTGTGGTTTTCATTTCGGCAACTTCGAGGCTAAGAACATCCACTAAACTATGGCCATTTCGATGGGCGGCGTACATTATCATTGATGCAGAGTCGTTATTTTTGTTAAAAAACTTTTTTAGGACTTCTATGACAAAGTCCCTGGGCGTAAAGTCATCATTGTGGAGAATCACCTTGAACAGGGTTGGTTTTTTGATCTTAGGGTCGACCTTTGGTTTAGTGATTGTGCCCAGTTGGTCTTCATCCGAAGCCATCGATATATCCTCCCATTAGGTGAGTCCGATTATAGGAAAGGCAGAAGCGAGCTTGCAAGTTAAGATTTATGAGAGCATTGCAGAGATTGATCAAGAGAAATGGAATCTTGTTTCGGATCCCCATTTTCCTTTTAGCAGCTATCAGTTCTTAAAAAACTTGGAAGATTCTGCCTGTGTGGGGCCTGAAACGGGGTGGCTTCCTCGGTATTTTTGTCTTTTTAAAGGAGATGAACTTAGAATTTGCGCCTACTCTTACGTTAAGCATCATAGCTATGGTGAATATATATTTGATTGGGAATGGGCTCACCTCTACGAGCACGCCGGCTTGGAGTACTATCCAAAGCTTCTTTTTGCCGTTCCATTTACACCAGCGACAGGCCATAAAATTCTTAGGGTCCAGGATGTTTCGGACGAGGAAAAAGAAAAATTCATGGCAGAGATTCAGGAATATGTGAAAACTCATCAATTCTCTGGAACCCATTTTTTGTTTACGAGTACTGAGGATGGAAGGCTGTTGGCGCAAAACTCTTTTGAAAAGCGTTATTCCTATCAATTTCATTGGAAAAATGCAAATTACGCCAGTTTTGATGATTTCCTATCCCATCTCCGAAGGAAACGAAGAAAGCAAATTCAAGCCGAGAGGATGTCGGTCAGAGATCAGGGCATTCGTATCCGACGAGTTCCTGGTGAAGAATTAAACAATAGGACGGCAGAGGACTTTTATCGGTTTTACTTGAGTACGATTTCGAAGAAAATGAGTGCCCCTTATTTGAATTTGAAGTTCTTTAGCCTTTGTTTTGAAAATATGAAAGAAAATATATTGTTATTTTCGGCCGTCAGAGAGGATCAGGTGGTTGCCCAATCATTGGCCTTTTATAGTGGTAATCACCTGTTTGGCCGTTACTGGGGCTGTCGATTTGAGTATGACAAACTTCATTTTGAACTCTGTTATTATGCAATGATCGAGTGGGCCATTGAGAATGGGATTGAGCTCTTCGAGGCCGGTGCCCAAGGTCCCCACAAGCATTCCCGAGGTTTTCTTCCTCAGCTCACCGAGAGTTACCATCATCTCGAAAATCCTCAGGTCGCTGCAGTTATTTATAAATACTTAGGGATCGAGAGAAAGCAACTTGAGTTAGCGATGGAAGATGTTGCGGGCAGTACTCCTTTTCGCCGTGATCGATAGGTTGCAAAAAAAACTCAAGTGATCTAAAAACTAAAAAACCTTAGTTTAATTAAGCTCACTTGAGTTTTAAAAAAGAGACTTCCTGCCTCTAATGCTAACTCTTAATACTTAACACTGCAACCATAGGGTTTAGTCGATGCGACACTAATTGCTTTGCCAGCCATCCCTTCATCGAGTGCTGCAGCGACATAATTTTTCGCTCCTTTAACACTCGACTCTCGTGATGAAGAGTTGTCATCAATAGCGCCCATATAAGCAATCTTTCCCTCGGGATTGATTACGAACATTTGCGGAGTATTAGTGGCGCCATAGAGTTTTCCAACTTCACCCGCCGGGTCTAGAAGGGTATTTGTTCTCGATGTTTTCCACATCTCATCTATTTTAGCAATGGCCTTTGTGTCCTCAAGGTAACCTTGTTTACCCGGAGCAGAGGATACAATTGAAATCCACTCGACGCCCTTTTTTGTGTACTTGGCCTGGAGCTTTTGCATATTGTTGGTCTCGTAGTGTTTCTTTACATAGGGACAACCGTGGTTGAACCATTCGAGGACGACCCATTTTCCTTTAAGAGATGAGAGTTTGACTGACTTTGCATCTTTCCCTTTGAGTTCAAAATCTGGGGCCATTTTCCCGACTTCGGGTGAGGCGAAGCTACTGAGACTGAATCCCAGAATCGACAAACTGATAAATAAGCTTTTAATCAATTTCATAAAATTCTCCTTATTTTTTCTCAAATGCGTTTTTAAATATTTTAGGGGTTAGAACCTCAGGTAATATCTGAACTTGGTTTTGCCCACTTTTAAACAAAAGATAAAGGGGCACACCAATGCGCCCGTAGTTTTTTAAAATTTTTGTGATCTCCGGATTTTTCTTAGTCCAATCAGCTTTCATCATGACGACGTCATTCTTTTTGATAAAATCCTGCACCTCGGAATCCTCGAAAGTCACTTTTTCGTTGACCTTACAGGATAAGCACCAATCAGCGGTAAAATCGACGAAGACCGTCTTCTTTTGTTCGCGAAAATCATTGAGTTTTTCCTCTGTAAAGGGAACCCAGGTGATAGAAGAGTCAGATTGAGTCGCTTTAGTGACTGCCTTAGAGCTCGTTTCTTCGAGACGAAAATAGGGTTCCATAAAAAAGAGTAGGAAGCTGAGAATTAAAACGGAAAATAATCGGAGCTTTGCTCGTTCGGCAAGGAGGCTTTGTAAAATCCAAAGGCCCATAAAAAGAAGGATAACAAGGCCGAGCAGCCAAAAAGCAGATTGGTTGCTTGTGAGTTGAGAGTACACAAAAGCGAGCCACAAACTGGTTGCGATCAGAGGAAAACCCAAGAAGACTTTAAATTTCTGCATCCAAGGTCCGGATCGTAGGGGAATTCTATAATTTTTGAGGACGAGCCCCGGCAGAAATGGAAAACAGAGTCCAAGGGCGAGGCTCGCGAAAATAATGAGAACATTTACTGGAGGCTGAGTCAGGGCATAGCCTAAGGAAGCTCCCATAAATGGCGCAGTACATGGGGAGGCTACGAGAACCGATAAAAATCCTGTGGGGATTTCGCGCAAGAAGGGGCTCTTCGCACGGTTTTGGGAGCTTTGGCTCGAAGTCCAATCAAATTCCCAAACTCCAAAAAGGTTCGCTGCCATGGCGGCAAAAAGAAAACACATGAAAACAAGAAACCAAGGACTTTGTAGTTGAAATCCCCAGCCGAGGGCTTCGCCTGAGCTTCTGAAGGCAAGTAGGATCAGAGCGAAGATTTCAAAACAAAGAAAGACTCCTAAACTGTAACCGAGTATTGACTGTCTTCGTTCGTTTTTATCGCTTTTTGAGAGGCTGAGGACTTTCAGCGATAGGACCGGAAGTACACAGGGCATGAGATTCAAAATGAGTCCACCGAGAAAGGCAAAGATGATCATCATCCAAATTTCGCTCTGGTCCTTTTCGGCTAAAAATTTAACGGCAAGACTCTCTCCACTAGAGTTTTTAAAGAGGGCGACTCCCTCGTAATCTTTCATAACCGGTTTGGGATAAATCACTTCGAAATTTTTAGCTGAAGACTGGAGGATGACTGGTTTAGTGTGAATTCTTCGGGATTCACTTTTCAGAAAAATATCTTCAAGCAGGTAGGATTCATTTGTGAGGGACTTTATCTTAAGCTTTTTCGTCTCGAGCTGATCGAAGCTAAATTGGAAGTGAGGCGACTTTTTAGGTATTGAGCTGAGCGCTTCTTCGAGAAGGTCAGTTTTGTCTGAAAGGTTTTCGACTGTGGAGATTTCGAAGAGGTGATTTGCTGGAATACAAATATCTTCACAGACGAGAAATTCAAGATCGATAGACAGTGACTCGGGAAGGTCCTTTGCCGGTATTTGAAAGGGAACAAGAAGTGTCCCAGAAAACCCATAGGTCGTAATGGGCCCTAAAACTATTCGTTCGGGAGCACGATATAAGGGGCCCTTAATTTTTTCGGGGGTTTTAATGTTTTTAAATTGGAAGCGGGGAGGTGCGCCCGAGTCTCCGGGATTGGTCCAGTAGGTGTGCCAGTGATCGTCAAATTGAAACTCAAAAACCAGGTCGCGGTGTTCTGTAGATTGATCACTAAATAAGTGCGCTCGAACTTTGCTGTGAGGGAGTTCGACCCACTCGGTTTGTGCACCGAGGCCGAAAGAAAAGAGTCCAATAAATATACTGAGTAATAGGTGTTTCATCATAATATTATTTAAGGCTAGCAATGGATTCCTTGTAATTCAAAACTTACCCTTAGTCTTCGCTCATATTGTTACTAATGTTACGTAAATTTAGATTTTACATTGCAGAGTAAATAAGAGAAGAGGGGCTGATTTAAGGTCTGACGCTGCAGGCCTTTGTGCTTTGGGCCAATACTTAACTGAAAAAAGAAATGATTGCCCCCGTCGTCATTGTGCTCAAGGTTCCCGCGACAATGGCCTTTATCCCAAGGTCGATGATTTCTTGGCGTCGCTCGGGGAGAATAGTTCCCAAGCCACCAATGAGAATACCCAGGCTTCCGAAATTGGCGAATCCGCAAAGAGCAAAAGTCATAATAATTCGAGAACGTTCGCTGAGTGCCCCATCCTCAATTCCGGCAAGCTGACTGTAGGCAACATATTCATTGAGAACTGTTTTCGTAGCCATCAGAGAGCCTCCTTGGATGGCTTCCTGCCAGGGAACTCCCATGAGCCAAACAAGGGGAGTAAAAGCCCAGGCGAAGAAGTCTTGAACCTTGAGAGGGTTGTCCAGTGGAATAACAGACAGGATTTGATTGATGATTGAGACCGATGCAAAAAGGACGATGATAACTGCGACAATATTGAGGACCATATTGAGTCCGTCGAAAGTTCCCTGAATGAGAGCATCGAGAGAGGACTTTGAGTTCTTTTCGACTTCGAGTTTTAAAGAGGCATTGGAGTCGAGTTCCATGGGAATTATGACTTGTGCAAGCATAATGGCGGCCGGAGCGGATATGATAGAAGCTAAAAGAATCTGCCCCAATGCTCCTGGGACCACTTGATCTATGGTTGTCGAATAAAGAACTAACACGGTTCCGGCAATTGTAGCCATGCCCGCTGTCAACATTGTGAAAAGTTCGCTGCGACTCATGTTTTTCAAGTAGGGACGAATGATGAGGGGCGCTTCGATAATACCCAAGAAAACATTGGCGGCGACCCCTAATCCCAAGGCACCTCCAGCTCCCAGCGTTTTTTTAAGAAGCCAAGCAAATGCATTAACGAATTTTTGCAAGACTCCCCAGTGAAATAGAACGGCAGAGAATGCGCTTGTTACCAAGACGATAGGAAGAATTTGAAACGCAAGAACACCGCCAATACCCAGGGCTTGGGCTTCTTGGGGGAGAGGTTTGCCGGCGAGGTAGCCAAACATAAATTGAGAACCTTCTGCCGTTGCCGTATTCAGAGCGAGGGTGAGGCGATTGAGTTCAAAGAATGCGTCTTTAAGAATTGGAATTCGTGTAAACAAGAAGGCGAGAACAAATTGCGTAAGAATAGCAAATCCAACCAACTTGAGTGGGAAGGATTTTTTGTTTTCGCTCAGTAGATAGGCGATTCCGATAAAGACGAGCAGTCCTAAGATGGCCTGGAGATATTCCATGAGATGCCCTTTGTTGTTAGTGAGTCGTCGGTAAGCTTTCAACGCCGACTTTAACGTCGGGATACTTTAATTGAACACCGAGATCCTGTCGCGATTTTTTGGCGACGACGATTTTACTGACCCGTTTTCGTTCGACCCTTTCGATACTTGGGATTTGCTCCCTGAGTTGCCAGTGATCGATGAGTTCATTCCAAAGGTATGTTTTTTCATCACAGGCGAGAAAGGATTTAGAGCTGTGTTTTTCATCGAATGCCTTGAGGGCAAATTGGCAAAGATCATCGATGTGAATCAGATTGATCGGGCGATCAAAGTTTTTAATACGCCCTTCGGTGAGCCATAACCGTGGATCTCTTCCGGGACCATAGATCCCGGCTGAGCGAATCATGGTAGCCCCCTTGGCTTGGAGAAATTTTTCGCCTTTGACTCGTTCAAACTCATCACTGAGTGGAGTTGTTTCGTCAACGGGGAATGCTGCCACTTGGGGAACAAGAGCCGAAGTACTACCGATGCATACAATCTTTCCCAATTTTGATTTCATCTGCCCATAAAATTCACTCACGAGTTCCATGGGTTTTGCGGGGAAGGTCCAAAGGGTATTTTCGACCTCAGGAATGTTCTTCCAAGTCTCTTTGTCTTCGATACTAAAAAGAATGTCTTTGTTGCGGCGAGTTTTAAAAATTTCAGGGGATAGGTTTTGATCTTTCAAATATTTTTGAAAATGGAAGCCAAGATAGCCGTAACCCAGGATCAGTAAAGATCTCATCAAACACCCCAATTTTTTTAAAGCTTAAATGAGTTGAGTGGGCTTGTCGAGGGCTTTAGCGCATATGAAAGATAAGTTGCCAGGAGTCGAAATCTCGATCGTCGAGGTCTATCAGAAAAGGTTCTTGGTCGAGTATTTCCGTAAAACCTGCGGCTTTGCGAATTTTGTAGGCTGGGGTTTGTTCAAGTGATGCCTTGATGTCTCCTGTCTTTTCGTAGTGTTGCAAAAATATGGTCTTGTTCATCAAACCGATTCCAGTACCGACAATTCTTACGTTTCCGACGGCATTGAGTGCGGTGATAAAGAGAAGAAGGGAAAGCTTTTGATCGCGGAATTCCTTATCGACTCTAACATCATCAATGAATATCTTCTGAGGTTGAGGACCGACTCGAAAATCCAAGTGCGCAACAGCTTCGGACCTACCAGGTGCAAAATAGGAGACTCGATTAAATTCGATCCCCCAGTCATTTTTTAGCCCCAATTGGATGCTCGTTTGTCCGGGAATTTGGGACTTCCAATAGACTTCAAGCTGGGCCCTGTGGATATCCAAAAATGGATCTTGGCACCTATTGAGTTCTAGATTCAAGTCCGCCTGTCCAAAAGAGACAGAGGCAAGCATGAGGATCGTTGAGATAAGAAGCCATCTTCGAAAGAAAGTCATGGGGCTACATAATAGCAAGGACCAATCCATTACGAGGGTGGACTGATTGGCTCTGGGCTTTTTCGGGCGACGATTAGGATTCTTTGGTGACAGCGAGGGTCAAGTCACCCAGTGTTTCCACTTTACTGTTTTTTCCCTCGTGGAGGACTTTGATCGACCATTCTCCCTCTTTATCGGGCTTGAATTTAGTCCAAACACGATAGCGAAGAGAGCCATCAATGGAAACTTTTCGAGCCGATCGAACGAGATCACCTCTTTTAAATTGAATGATGATATTTTCATATTTATCACCGCTTGGTGCAGTGAAAAGCATCCAAACCAAGCCCGACTTTCCGGCTTCTATGGATTTAATTTCATTTTTGCATTCATTCTTACTGGTTCCTTCTCGAACAATATCGTCACAGAATTTATGCTCAACGAGGATCGGGCCAGTGCCTTTTCCTTTGTAGTAGTAATTGAGAAACTTTTTAGCTTCATCCGGTGTAGGACGACTGAGTTCAGATTCGTTTGCCGTTTCTTGGGCGAAAACTTGGAAAGAAAATAGGGTTAAAAAGATAAGACTCAATCGAATCATGAAGAAACCTTTGATGAATATTAACTCTCTTTATTTTGCCAGAAGCCTTATCTAAGTCAAAGAGCCATGTTTTTTCTAACTTAAGCCCAGGCGATTTCGGTCCAATGGCGACCTAGGAATTCAATTGATCAATTTGTTGGTTGAGGGTCCAGTAATCGTAGACGACACCAACTAAGAAAAGACCTCCGGTAAAAAAGTAGAGAATTCCGGTAAAAATCTTTCCGAGATAAAAGCGATGAACCCCAAAAAAACCGAGAAAGGTCAGAAGTATCCAGGCAATTGTATAATCATAGGGTCCTTCTCTGAATTTCATATCGGCTTTGTGATCCATTCCGGGTATCAAAAAGAGATCAACGATCCAGCCAATGAGAAGGAGACCTCCTGTGAAGAACCAAATCGTTCCCGAAATGGGGCGTCCATAATAGAATCGATGGGCACCAAAAATTCCGAAGATCCATAAAATGTAGCCGATGGCTAAGCTGTGTGAATTGCTTTGAGACATAATATTAACTCCTTGATATTTTTGTCTAATTTAAAACCGGTGGTAGTTCAAGAAGCTTTTAAGTGCGCTGTGCATTTGCTATTATTAAGGCTAAGAGGGATGTATTTTCAAAATGGCAGTTATGGCAAAACTTTTGACCACCGTGCAAGATGATCAAGTCGTTTCATTGACTCGAGCGATTGAGGCGAACTTTGCGTCTATTGCCGGCCCGGAAACTTTTATGGTGACGCCACTCAGTGAAAGACCTGAGGGCATCGATGATTTCTGGGCGACCTTAGTTCATCTAGAAAATTCAAATGGAATCATGGAGTTTTCAAGTCATTTTCTCGACAGTCAGTTAACGGGATTAGCCGAAGAAGCTTTTAAAAAAGTGAATGATGTCGAACTCAAACACATCCTCGACATGATGAAAGAGTTCTGTAATTTAAATGGTGGAGCTTTTAAAAACATTTTGCAGAGTGGACAGGAATCTTTTTTGATGAGTGTTCCTCTAGCCTGTCGTTCAAAGAATTTACCAATATTACTCAAACCCAGTAGTAAGGATTCCCATGAATATTGGTGGGAAATTTCGACGGGTACCTATAAATTTTATTGTCAATTCGAGAGTGTACTCATACCAGGGCATGAGCTCTAATTGCCAGTGATACAGGAAGTGATACAAAAGCGGTTCGGTGAACCGCTTTTTTTTGAACGATTAAAGGCTTGTCCCTTAATGAAAGACAAAACTAGCTGTCGCGCTTAATCCCTTTAACGGTATAGCCATAGTGTTCGATGGTGCTTTTGATTTTTTCGTCAGTAATTTCTTTTTTGGCTTTGACCTTGAGGGTGACAAGTCCACCATCAACATCGACCTCACAGGACTCGATTTCGTTGACCTTGGCAAAGCCCTTCTTAATGGTGTTAGCGCAAGACTCACAGGTCATATCGCCGACCGAAACCTTGATATCTGCCGATGCGGAAAGCGAGATAAAAACACATGTCAGAACGAGTGTGAAAAACTTAAAAACTTTGCCCATTGTGGACTCCCTATCAGTGAAAAATTAACTGAATGATCAGTAGCTTATTATAGGCCTTTTTTACAAGGCTGCGGCGCATAAAACTCCTTGTTCTAGTTTTTCTTTACTATCGGCGCCCCTTCCCCTAAGACCTTCTATCTATGAGAACTCTCACTTTTAATTCCATGAATTATGACCTGATTGAACCCAAAGAGCCGGCATCTGCAAATGAGGCTTTTTTACTCCTTCACGGTTTGCCCGGGCAGTTTTCGACCAATCTAGATTTGGGTTTCATGCTGGCCGCCAAGAAGTCCCTTCCTTGCTTTTTTCCCTATGCCCAGGGGTTGGGGCGATCACCGGGAAAGCCCTCATTGATCAATCATATCGAGAAGCTTTCGGAGTTCTTGGGCTTTTTAAAAGCGGAACATGGTAAAGAGCGTTTTCATTTAATAGGCCATAGCTGGGGCGGATTTATGGCTGTTAATATTTGGCGAAAGCACCCCGATGCATTTAAGACGGTCACTTTGATGGCTCCGCTTTTAGAGATGCCACCCAATGATGCCGTTCGTGCGCGCATCGACTCCTTGGCCGAGGTGAATAATAAAATTCAAGGCTACGACGTCGACGTGGAAGCTATGATTCAAGAGTCCGAATTAATGGGTGGGCACTTCTTGCCCATGAATCAAGTTGTCGAGCTCAAAGAGTTGGGTTTTAAGGCCCGAATTCTTCACGGCAATCAAGACGAGGTGATCCCTGTTGAACACAGTCAAAACTTTGCCCAGGTTTTTGAGGGTGATGTGGACGTGATTGCCTACGATGATAACCACTACCTGGTCGACCGCGTTCAGCTCCACGATCGTTTACTCGACGACGGGTTCTACGACTCCTAGGCATATTCACAATCTACACTGAATCTTTCAAATTTATCACTACTCTGGAAGACCCGTTGGTAGTGTATTTCCTGGGAGGCTCTTTCGTGATTGTCGAGTTTTACGACAATTTGCCGCCGGGCCTAAAAATCACCGCCCTATTTCGTCTTTTAATAATTTTCTCTGTTACAGAAAAAAACCTGGGTTCTCCCAGTTTTTAAAAAGTCTAATCAAGTCCCTAAAAGTTCATCAGTTTTTTTATTTTGATGTAGTTTATGAAAGGTGAATTTCTATTTTACTGGTCGAACTCTTTGAAATGAAAGTAGGCGGGCGCTTTTCTATTTTTTCGAAGTTAAATTTTGAAAGAGTGCTGAGAGTTTTTTCTGATGAATGAGTTCATTGAGTGGCGACTGCCACTCTTGGGCATTTTTTCAAACTGGTATTTAGAAAATTACACGGACTCCAAGTTCTGGTACTTGCCTTGCTCTAGTAGGTAGGTATAAACAACATGATTTTTAAAAGTTGATTAAGACTTTAAAGAATCAAAGAACTAAAGGAGTTCAACATGAAAAAACTATTAGTAATCGCAGCTTTAGGTTTAATGGCAATCGGTTTTACTTTAGCAGCTGACGAAGCTTCTGCTGAGTCTGTTCAAGCGCCTCAGTGTGCATGTTACGGATGCGCTACGTCGTGCTAATTAGCTAGCCCTATTTGTTGAACTCTGGTTGATGAAGGTCTCTTCATCAATCAGAAGTTTTGCTATTTGGTAGCTTTTGCCGTGGCTTTTTGCTTGATACCCCTCGTCCAAATAGGTGAGTGAAGCATTGGCGAGTTTGATTGTATCAAGGGTTTCGGCAAGGTCCTGCTCCAGAATGACATGGGTACGATCAGAGCCTTCAGCTAATTCCTTTTCTAGGGCCATAAGTCGCCCGCAATCGACAAAGGGCATGGTTTCACCGGCCTCTTCCCACTCGGGGTATTCTTTGCCATCGACCGTATCAAATACCGGTCGCAAGCTACCGCGAACTAAAGCTCCCCTAAAGTTAAATTGAATATCGGATTCTTTTAATTCACCAGATGCCATTTTTCTCTTTCTAAATTCTACGGATTCCTTTTTTAAATCAATCATGATTTGAGCGGCCATTTGTACGGGCTCTTTGTATTTGCCTTCGTCGATGAGTGCAAAGATTTCATCGCCCTTACTTTGTAGGTAGAGAGCGCCTTTGGATTTGAGGCTTTGAATCATGGCCACCCGCCACTCACTGACTAAAGTTTGCTCCGAGCCCTCTTCAGCTCTTTTGAGGTAGAGTTTTTCGGCCTTTTTAAGGTCGAGACCAAAGAGAACTCCATTCACAATACGGCCAATATGGGGGTGCTTATGGTATTCGGTGAGTGGGGATTTCTCGATAATCAACTCTTGATCTCTGTATTCAGAGAGGATTACGTAACCCAAGACTAAAACTAAGGCTAAAAATATATAACGTTCAAAATAGCTAAATCCTGGGACTGAAAGATAAGCAATAAAGTTGACAGTTATGCCTAAAGAGATCAATGAGAATATATTTAGCCGTTTTATTCGATTTGTAAATTTTGATTTGTCGATCTTCAGTAAAACAATAGATTGACTGAATGTCACAATACTACATAAGAGATATGCTGATGGAATTACATAATTGAAAGTTATTAATTGAAGTTTTAGAACTCCTTCTATGCTTATGAACAGTGCCGTACAAAATGAGCAAAAAGCTACGAATCCAACTGTCTGAATACTAGAAACGATGATTGAACGCCTTATTCTAGCAAAACTGAGTCCTACGTACATTATGGACAATGAAATTACGTATAGGAACATAAGAGTGAATAAGTGGTAAGTTCGTCCATCAAACCAATTCTGAATATGATGAATGACTCGAATCTGATTTAAGCTATAGCACATTAATAGAAATGACATGGCTGCATATTCAGGTTTCTTTTTTGCGGAAGACCAGAAGAAGAAGAAGAGTAGGGATAGCGTTAGCTGTATAGCAAATAGAATCCAAGTGGAAATTTTTGAGCTAAAGAGATCAAAAAGCTCGAAAGTTGACGAATCTTTTTTTGTCATAAAACCATTTGGATCGAGATACCTAAACATATCTGGATAAACGAGCCCTGAACTATGCCGTAATCTTATAGCAATAAATAATTTTTTCTGCTTATATGTTGCTGAATTGATTGGTATTACGACATTCTCATCATATCCCTTTAAGTTTACTCTCAAATACAGGGTTCCATTTATCCAGAAGTCGTAGTCGCCTATGATGCGACCCATGGCTAAGTAGTAAGCTTCGTTTTCGATAAGCTCTTTGACTTGCTCAGGTTCGACTTCGGCAAAGTACCAAATGACCTGATCCCGCCGAGTTGCGGTTCGCTTCATATGTTCGGCGTCAGCCCTAGTAAACTTTGTTTCTTTGGGGTAGGGGTGATCGGGATGGGCCGGACACTTGGGCGTGATTTCTTTGAGTGGATTACAAACTTCTTCATAGTTATTCACATGAAGATAGGCCACCTTCCAATCACTGCGTTCAAGGGGCGCAAAAATTTTGAATTCACTGAACTGCGAAAACTGCATGTAAGTGGCCGGTATGAAAATTCCAAGAAGCACCAAGAATAAAACGGCAAAGATCGCCATCTTGGTGCGCGTGCTGACCGGGTCACCGAGAAGTCGAGACTCTTCGGGAGGTCTTGCTATGGATGTTGCAAAGTCTTCAAGCCACTTTTTCACAGCTCCTTATCGGAAAAATCCCAAGTGCTTTCGAGGCTTTGACACCGAATCACGACAAAGGTAGAAGCTTCCTTTTGGTAGTGCGCTCGCGTCGCTGACTCTGGCTAACGCAACTGCGCTACCAAAAGGAAGCTTCTACTCTTTGGGAAAGGGGTAGGGTTTTTCTGAGAGGATTAGGCGGAGACTTTTGGCCAGGGTTGCTTGCTGTTCTTGGTCCACCCAAGAGTTGGCGAGCCAGACGAAGATTTCTCCATTTTTATGATCGATGGTCATCAGGCTGCGATAACCAGGACTTTGGCCGTTGTGCCATAGAAGGTATCGACCGTCGCTCAATTCACTAACGACAAAACCGAGACTGTATTCGTCTTTAAGGTTCTTTTCGATCAATGAAAGGTATTTGGGCTTTTTAATCAAAACATCTTTAAAGCTATAAAAAAGATCCTTTACGCTCGTGACCAATCCGCCAGCTCCGTAGCTCTTATTGAGGTCCATGGCCAAATAGCGAACGGGCAGCCGAAAAATCTTGTTAAAGATGATAATCGAAGAATAGCCCGGGATCCGCGACTCATTGAGAAGTGGAAAGGGGTTATTAATGGTGGTTGAACTTTTCATGGAATCCTGGTGAATATTGAGTCCGCTGATTTCTAGGGCTTTGTAAAAATTCTGTTGGTATTTTTCACTTGTGAGTTCTTTGCTTTCTTTGGGTTTTCTATTCAGGGCCGAGCTGTCCTCATCAATTTCTAGTGCGGCGAGGATCATAGAAAGAACGATGTAGTTGGAGTTATTGTACTGAAACTTTTTGTCGGGACTCACGCTTAAAGAGCTCGGTATGGTCTTATACAGTTCCTCGAGTTCCCAAGGTGCTAGAGTCGAGCTGATAAATCGGATAAACTTAAGGGGGCTCAGGGGGATGACGGCCAGTCCACTTCGATGCCTTAGAAGATCTATAATTCGAACTTGCTCTAGACTTAATTTACAAAAGCTCTCTATGTATTTACAGGCGGGATCTTCTAACGAAAGGTAGCCCTCTTCTTGGAGCCCCAAAAAGCTGAGACCAGTGAGTGCCTTCGAAATACTGGCTATTTGATAAACTTCGGAGGGTTTATTGCCAAAACTCTTTTCGAGATAAACTTCGAGCCCTTCTTCGCCCAAGACCTTAGCGTAAAAAACCTCTGAGTGAATCCCCAAATCCTTGTGCATTTTTTCGAGCACAGTTTCGATGGCCTTGGCTTTGTCTCGAGCTTTATACTGAGCCGGTTGTTCTGCGAACTCCCAAATGGGCCAAGTATTTGTGACCCAGTTGATGACAACAATAAAAAAGACGAAGTAGCCAATAAGAGCAAGAGTCCCACTCACATTTGCTTTTACTTTTGGGGCTTTGATGGGGCTGTGTTTTATAATATTTTGCGGGGACTTTAAAAACTCAAAAATCTGTTTCATTAAAGTTGTTCGTCCTCACCTATCGGAAGATTTTCGAATGTTTCAAGGTCGAGTTGGCTCGCCGGTAGGCGGGCCTTTTTCATTTGGCGCTTAAAGGTTTCCCGGCGCAAAAAGCGGTGATGATCAAAGCGTTGTGCTTCGGACTTTTTCCATTTGGCGAGCCTTGTTGGGGCCTCCGGAGCAAATTTATCCACAAACTCTTTGAGCAAAGATTCAAAAAGAGTGTCCTGTTCCTTGATGTGTCTTCTTACCCAGAAAGCCACAACTTCCGAGAGAACGGCTTTATCGTAATGGTTTTGCGCCTTAAAGCTAGGGTTAGGGACTTTCTTCTCGCTGAAGTATTGAGGGTCGAGAAAATCGCGATAGAACATCATGCGGGCGCGAATGTCTTGCTCGTTTTTTGAGAGGAGTTGATAAAACTGGATTTCGTCGCGAATCCAGGAGGGGTTGTCTTTGATGAGTTGAACCACCAAAAGATTGAGGTGGACCCAATTATAAATATGTTTTTCGTAAAAACGACCTATGAGTTGATGGAGTGTTGAATCTTCATCGATATTACTAATAAATCGTTTTACCGAATTAAGAAACTCGGGATTGTATTCGGCAAAACTTGATTTGTGGTTGTAAAAGTCTTTGTCAATTTTACTTCGGTTTTTAAAAACCTTTTCGGTAAATAGGGTTTCAAAAGTATCGAGGCTGAGTATGTTTAAGTGGCAAAAATAGGTGCGTAGGCTTTCAATTCTGTGGCGATGGGATTTTTCAATTTTTGGACAATGACTCGAATCTTCTCCATAAATATCAAACTCCTGAGCAATGAGATCGCTGAATTTTGTCTGGGACTGTTCTTGTTTTTTTTCGCGGGAGTGTTCGGGAGACTTACTTTGAGATGGATTTTCAATTTGGATAGAGACTTCATCCTTATGGGCCGAAGGAATCAAAGCCTTCTTTTCACAAGAAAGGTTAAAACTTAAAATTAAAACTAGACCCATAAATGGCAAAAGCTTCATAGAATAATATTAATAGAAGGATGGGTACTAGACAAGTAGACGATTGCATCATTTAATAGACTAAAGGCGATGTCATGGGACAACTTGAAAATACACCAGTCAGATTAATCGAGCTTGAAGTCAAGCAAACTAAAAATCAGCTCAGTCTGATATCTAAAGACGGTAAAAAGAGGCTCAATCTTCCGCCCGAAGATGCACCTTATATTGTGCTCCTACAATCTGGCCAGGTCTTAAAGCGAATTGTCCAGAGTTTGAGGAATGACCTGCGCCAATTTCGATTTCATTCATTTTTTAGGGTTTTGGATAAGCTCTGTCTTTATGGATTCGTAAAGAATGAGTCGAGTTTTAAAGACTTTCTCGATGAATCGCGGACCCCTTATTTATGGCCGGGCTCGACAATTAAAGATGTGTTTCTCTCGAAAAAAATTTCATCGCGATTCTCACTGAACTTTGCTCCTTGGCCCTTAGGTCTCCTGCTGAGTGTCGCATTGATTGTAGTTTGCATTCCCTATTTTTTGCAATTGGCCCTCGTGGAGATTCGTCCGGGTCTTTTGCAAAGTGGAGGTACCTACCTCTACGGTCTAATGGCTTTGTTTTTACTGAACTCCTTTGTTTTGACGATAAAAACTTTGATCCGTGCCGTTCTCAATTCGTTGAGTAGTGGTTGGTTTCCAGAGCTGCGATTGCAATTTAGTTTTGTTGGAGTCTTTCTCGCAGGATCGTCCCGCGATCCCTTGGTAAAGCCGATTCAGCAGATT
This sequence comes from Bdellovibrionia bacterium, assembly GCA_030427805.1. Lineage (GTDB taxonomy): Bacteria > Bdellovibrionota > Bdellovibrionia > Bdellovibrionales > JAGQZY01 > JAUHWN01. The sequence continues at coordinate 168,054 of JAUICP010000004.1, read as the reverse complement.
TCTCAATTGGCGGTCACTCTGGCATCTTTTGCTAGTATGGTTCTAGCAATTCCTTTACTCGACTTCTTCGTCGAAGATCCGCAAATGCGCGCCAGCTTGCTCAGTCTGTTTAGCATCATTATGTTGAGCGAGGTTTCGCCCTTTGTAAAAAGTGATTTCACGAAGTCCTTAAAGCTCATTTATAATTTGAATTGGAGCAGCTTAGATGGGGGATGGGCCAATACCCTTTCTCGGCTGTGGGAGAAGCAAAGAGATCGAGTCATTTATATTTTGCACTTTACAGGTTTGATTATTTGGCTTTTCTTGCTCGGTTTGCAATTGGTTCGAATACTTCCCATTCTTTCTGATGACTTTCTCGGCGTGTATAGAGGTCATGGCTTTCAGGGGCCCATATCGGTTTTTCTTCTCGCTTTTGTTCTAGCCCTCCTCTTTGGCGGCTTGTTTTATGAAATCGCAAATAGCTTTTCCTATAGTGGACCGGCTTCGGGGTTTAGAAAATTTTGGCTCGTGCGTGGCGCTCGCCTGGGTAAACTGGAGCAAATTGAACTTCAGTCAGACGATGCTCTGACCCTTTTAAAAGAAATTCCTCCATTTAATCAGCTCGATGAGAAATTAGTCGATCTCATCGCCCGAGATTCTGATTTTAAGGACTATAATATTGGTCATTTCCTTTGTGAGCAAGGTGATGAGTCTCGAGATATGTTTATTATCTTGAGCGGCAAAGTTGGTGTTTACCGCAAAATTTCTCTGGGGCGAAGACTGAAGGTATTAGAATTAACAAGTGGAGCGACCTTAGGTGAAGTGGGCTTTTTTAAGGGTGGAGTGAGAACTGCGGATGTCGTAGCTCTTGAAAACCTCCGCGTTCTTAAAATTCGTTTTAACGAGGACTTTAACTCATGGTTTCTCGATGAAAACCGTTTTCGGTTTTTGCAAGATCGAATGTGGTTGATGCAGACTCTAATGAGTTCAAAACTTTTTGGCGATATTCCCCTCGAAGCTCTCGAACTTTTTGTTCAGTCGGGAAAGTTCATTGATCGCCCCGAAAATCAAATGATTGTCGGCGAGGGGCAAGAACCCGATGCTTTTTATATAATTGTTGAGGGGTCCTGTATGGTTATGCAAAAAGGACAAGTGATCCGCGAGCTTTACCGAGGTGATGTTTTTGGTGAGATCGGACTCCTTCTCAATAGAAGTCGAACGGCGACAATAGTTAGTAAAGAGCCAGTGAAGCTTTTAGCTGTGTCGAACGAAGAGTTCTGGCACATTCTCTCTGAAAATATAAACTTAGGAATTCTTTTAGAAAAAGTAGCCTACTCACGAATCGAAGACGATTACCGAAGGCAGGCTGCTCAATCCTCGTAATAGCTTTGATGTTACTGGTAGTTAATCTTTACTTTTTCTGCGGCCCCTTTGGCACGGACGATGGCTTGATCAAGGTTTTCACCTCGGGCTAGCGCGACCCCCATACGTCGAAAAGGACGTGAAGTCTTCTTGCCAAAAATGCGAACTTCCGTTTTATTCTCTGCAACGGCTTCACTAATACCACTATAAGTAACACCCTCGGAGTCTCTATCTGCCAAAATAACAGCCGATGCACTTGGACCATAATAGGTTATCTGTGGGATCGGAAGGCCGAGAATCGCTCGTAAATGAAGATCAAATTCGGAAAGGCTTTGGGAAACGAGAGTGACCATACCCGTGTCGTGGGGACGGGGAGAAAGTTCAGAAAATATGACTTCGTCTTTAGTGAGAAAGAACTCGACGCCAAATAGACCATAGCCGCCAATGTGATCCGTAATTTTTTTGGCCATTTTTCGCGCTTGTTTGAGCTGGTAGTCATTCATTTGCGCTGGAATCCAGCTCTCTTGATAATCACCGCGCTCTTGTCGATGACCAATCGGACGAACAAAGCGTGTGCTGCCCTCTCTTTGTCGAATGGTGAGAAGGGTAATTTCTTGTTCGAATTCAATAAACTCTTCAACAATGACTTCTGGTTGATCGCCGCGCATGTTTTCACAGGCGTAATTCCAGGCCTCTTCGATTTGGCTGCGATCTTTAATGGTCGATTGTCCTTTTCCACTTGAAGACATTATCGGCTTAACGACACAGGGTATTCCAATTTCAGAGATGGCATCTTTTAACTCATCCAGGCTTTGAGCAAACTGGTAGTTTGCCGTCCGCAATCCAAGCTCGCGGGCCGCCTTATTGCGAATTTCAATTCGATTCATTGTGAGGTAAGTCGCCTCAGCATTGGGGATCACTTCAAAGCCTTCGTTTTCGAGTTCGATTAACATTTCTGTGCGAATCGCTTCGATCTCCGGAACAATAAAGTCGGGTTTAAAATCATAGGCCAATTTTTTGAGTTGTTCTCCATCGAGCATGTTAATGACCCGGGATTCTTGGGCGATTTGCATGGCGGGTGCGTCTTCGTAGCGATCGACGGCCATGACGTGACAGCCGAGACGTTGTGCGGAAATGCAAAACTCTTTTCCGAGTTCACCGGAACCCAATAACATTATTTTCTTCATGAAAACCTCTTCTTCAAAAAAAGGATTTAAAGTGGATGAGTGAAAATAGACCCATTGAATGACGCAAAGAGTCTTCTTCAGTAGTAAAAGATTATGAAATTAAATGGGGCTTGTAAAGGGGTGAGCCGGCGACCCAGAAGAGGCACACCGGCTCGATTGGACTGTGGGGTTTGAAAACTGAGCCATAGGCTCAGGTCATCAACTATTGAAGAAAAAAGTCGTACTGAAACTGGACTTCATATCCCACCGTAACAGCAGTGGTTCGACCACTTACAGAGCGTCCGTTAGAAAGTAGGTCCAGGTATTGGAAGTTGTGCCAACTAGTCGCATCAATTCTTCGTGGATTATAGGCCTTGTGTTGGCGAAACGGATTCACAAAACTATGGGCGGAGCTTGAAGTGATTTCAACCGAGGGGCGACCCAGAATCTGAGTTTCGAGGGCCATGACTTCGCTGAAATGAACATCCCCTGATAAAAATCCGATGGCTCGATCACTGCGAGCCACTTGATTCATAAAGTATCTAAAGTTTTCGTAGGAGAAAGCTTCGAAGGATTCTTTTTGTAAGTAGGCACCAAAATATTGATTCCCACTAATAAGCCAAGCGGGTTTTTTGCTACTTACAAGACTTTCGAAGGTCCACTGCTCCTGTTGTAACCCAAAAAAGCTGGCCGGTTCATAGCCTTTCGGAGTTCTCTGGCTGCGACCATCGAGAAAGTAAAACTCTTGATCGAAGGCAGTGAAGATCATCGAGACACCAGGGCCTTTGCGCAGGGTCGGAGTGATTTTTTCGGACTGGGCCCACCATATGTTGAAGTTTTCAATGGCCTCTTCGCGATAGGGAAAGCTTGAGTCGGCATTGTTAGACCCGTAATCGTGATCATCCCAAAGAGCTAAAATAGGAATGAGGTTCTTGGAGCGATAGAGGGCAATTCGACTGAATGTCTTACCATAGCGCCACCAAAGTTGAGCAGGGTCAGCCGATCGATTCGTTACAAGATTTACGCGGTCGGCATAGACGGTATCACCAATTAAAAAAATCATATCGGGTCTGATACCAACCATGTTTTCCCATATTTGCGGGCGGTGGAAGAGGTCGTAAATACAGCTAGCAAAAGCGATTCGGGCTTGGCTTTTGGTTGTGTCGAGAAAACTGAAAAAACGTTCGTCGATCAATTGGTTGCTCTTACCCAAAACAACAAGGCGGTAGTGGTGGTGGCTGGGCATATCCCAGAAAGCGAGTTTAGTGACGACAAAGTGACTGTCAGGGCGAAAGAAACTCTGTTGGGCCTTCGGTTCGTAAACCTTGTTGTCGATGCGACTAATGGCAAAAACTTTATAGGCCTGATCTTTTGTACCGAGTATATTAATTTGCGTACTATTGAGATCGGTTGCACCCTGCCATATAGCTAAGTTGCCCTGGAAGTCAGGATGATTAGAGCGCAAAATTTCAATGGCATCGGCCTCGTCAAAGTAGGTGCCACCGTAGATATCTTGGTTAGGAATTTGCGCCCTAGCATTGAAGGCCAATAAAATCATAAGGGTGAAAAAAACAAACCAACTGCTGGTGTATATGAGATTGAATAGAGTCAATGACTTCTTAACTTTTGATGTCACCAAAAATCCTTAGAGTTGAAAATCTTGAGAGAAATTAATCATCCCACGTTCGTTCAAAGACTGGATTCGCCCCATGAGGCTGATCCCTTGGCTTTGGGTTTCGAGAGTCACGATGTTGTGACCGTTGAACCAATGAACACGACGAGGGTTTTTCTTCTTCTTCGCTTTATCGCGGGTGTAACTATGAATGGAGCTTGCAGTTATTTCGAGAGTTGGGTAACCCAGAATTTCTTTTTCGATAGCCATCACTTCTGAAAAATGGGTGTCGCCTGACATAAAACCAATGGGCGCTGGAAACTGCGAGAACTGAGCCATTAAGTACTGATAGGCTTCGGGGTAATCTCCCTCCAGCGATTCTTTTTCGTTATAAGCACCGAAAAAAGGCATGCCCGAAAGCATCCAAGTGGGGCGAATACTTTGAGCCATTACGTTGAACATAAAATCGTGTTGGTCGGGGCCATAGAGATAGGGAATGAAATCAGATGCTAGAGGCGCTTTAAAAGAGCGATCGTCCAAGAAGATATAGTTTTGGCCAAAGGCCGCGAAAGCAAATGAGACACCGGGGCCTTTGACAGCAGAAGCGGTGAAGTCGGGGTTCTGTGCAAACATTGAGTGAAAGACCCGAAGAGCTTCGTTTCGGTAGGGGTAGGTGGCATCTCCATTATTAATTCCGTAGTCGTGATCATCCCAGGTCGCAATTGTTGGAATCAGTCGCAGAGATTTATAGAAAATAATGTTCTTAAAATAGCGAGTATATTGATTCCACAATTGAACGGGATCGGCAGGTTTAACATCGTCATCATCCCCGCCCTGCCAAATGCGATCGGCGTAAACTGTGTCGCCAATAATAAAAAAGTAGTCGGGCTGACTGCGAACGAGGGCCTCCCAAATGCCTGGGTTTTGCCACTTTTCTTGAATACAAGATCCCATTGCAATTTTAGCTTGGTTTCTTTGCAAATCGACAAGGCTAAAAAAGCGCAGATCAATGAGGCTGAGATTTGAATCGAGGACTTCGATTTGATAGTCGCCAAAGTGAGTGAGGTTTGTAAATGCCACTTTGAGAATGCCGAGGTCTGAAAAATCTCTCGATTCAAAATGGCGCCAACTTGGAGTGATGTATTGCTCTTGGTTGACCGGACGAATGCGGACTATGTAATTGGAGTTTCGCGGTACGAGAATTGAGAACTGACTGGATTGGGAATCGGTGAGTCCTTGAATCATGGGTAAGTTGCCCGAGAATAGGCCTTGGGCCTGGACGCTCATTCCTGAAAATAAGCTTAAAAGAAAAAGAGAAAGTAGTGCGACCCCTCGTAGCATTCTAGACCCCCCACAGATCATTTGAACTCTTTGGTACGGCTTCTACCGAATTAACGATTGTCAGTCGAATTAGGATTGTGACAAGAAGAAAAGCCTAACTCGCGGCATCATAATGCTCTGGGACTTTTTGCAATGGTGTCGGGGAACTATGCTTTAGGGGCGGGGTATTAATGAAATCAAATTTGATATTTGGAAATGATTCTGAGGAACTAGGGCGCTTTGAAGCCGAAAAAGTAAGAGGCGTTCAGAGTCATTATTTCTCAATATCGAATCCCCTAAAAAGTTCGGGTAACGAAGACGGTCTCGGCATTTTTGAGCTTCACGATGGCAGCCTCTACTTCTTGGTTGTGGACGGCCTTGGGGGCCATGAAGGTGGCGATCGGGCCGCTGAAATTTCTCTCAAATCCTTTCAAGAGGCCTTTCTATTTTGGGATGAGAAAAAGCTTTCTCAGGATGATCGAAACTTTAAAGACGTCTTCATGACGATCAACCAGAAGGTCATCAATGAAGTTCCTGGCGCTGGAACGACCGCGGTGTTGGCGGAGCTCATTCACGATCGCCTGAGGGTCTTTCACTGCGGTGATTCGGAGTGTTTTGTTTTGAACTCAGAATTTTTGCCAAAGTTTAAAACAAAGCCCCATGGACCGGTGGGGGAGATGCTCTCCTCAGGGGAGCTGACCGAAGAAGAGGCATTGACCCATCATGAGCGACATCTTGTGGTTAATGTTATTGGTGATCCTGATATGACAGTGGAGCAGAGTCCTGAAATCTTGCTCGAAGTCGGCGACCATATCGTTTTGGCCAGTGATTCGCTTCTTGATAATTATACATTCAAAGATTTGCGGGCTCGTTTGCTCAATCGAAAAATCGAATCAGTGCCGGAACAAATACGGGAACTCCTCTTGGCTAAGCGCAAAATCTATACAGACAATATTGATACTGATGAGTTTGCAAAAGCCGATGATATGACATTTATTTGTAGTCGTGTTGATTCTCTTAAAGAATAATTTTTCTAGGTACATTGTGAGGTCCCCTATGAATCGCTTCCTAATAATATTGTCCGCCTTAATCATGGGCTGTTCGTCCCTCGGTTTTGTTGAAAAAGATTATAATGTTGATGTTCAAGGGCACAGGGGCGCGCGGGCCGTGCGACCAGAAAATACGATTCCCGCTATCAAAGAAGCCCTCGAAGCAGGAGTGAACACCCTGGAGTTTGATTTGGTCGCCACAAAAGACAGGGTCCTCATTTTAAATCATGATCCCATTATTTCTGGAAAGATTTGTACGGGCCCCAATGGCCAACCCATCGACTTGGGAATTCCCTTTATTAATATGAGTCTCAAAGAAGCCAAAAGTTACGATTGCGGCCGTCTAAAAAACCCTCGATTTCCGAAGCAGAAACCAGTCCCAGGTACTAAAATTCCGACCTTCGCCGAAGTCTTAGAGTACGTGAAGACCTCTGGTATTTTAGGTTCTGAGAAAGTCATGTTTAATGTGGAGTTGAAGTCAGTTCCCGCACAACCTCAGCTCACTCCGGATAATGAAGAGTATGTCGACCTCTTTTTGGCCGACGTAAAGAAAGCCGGAGTTTTAGATCGCATGGTTCTACAGTCATTCGATCACAGGCTTCTTCGAATCGCCAAAGAGAAAGAACCCCAATTAAAAATTTCTGCCTTGATCGCGGGGAGTCTTCCCAACTTGGTCGTTCTCGCCAAAGACTTAAAGGCGGAATACATTAGTCCTTACTTTCAGTTTATCGACAAAGAAGTTGTCGAGTCTTTGCACAAAGAGGGAGTTAAAGTTGTGCCATGGACTTTGAATGAGGAAAAGGATTGGGAGTTGGTTCTTGGTTTTGGTGTTGATGGAATAATCACGGATGATCCAAGAGCTCTCATTTCATACTTGCGAGAACGGCAGAAGAAATGAAGGCCTATCGCATCTTTAAAGAGAAAGAGGGGATTCACGGTCGCTTCGTCGATATGACTCCTGAAGAACTCACTCCTGGCGAAGTCCTCGTTGAAGTTCACTATTCCAGTGTTAATTACAAAGATGCCCTCTGTGGCTTTGGTGTAAGGCCCATACCACGAAAATTTCCGCTCAACGGGGGTATCGATCTGAGTGGTAAAATTCTTGAAAGTACTCTGCCCCAGTTTAAGGTCGGCTCCTGGGTTTTATGCAATGGAGCGGGTCTGAGTGAAACCAATGACGGTGGTTATTCTGAGTTAAGTCGTCTGACTGAAGATATGGTTGTTGAAATCAACGAAAATTTTGCCCAAGAATCTATGACTCTTGGGACGGCGGGATTTACTGCCGCTCTGGCCCTTCATCAAATGGAACTCAATGGGCAGAAGCCTGAGATGGGTCCAATTGTAATTACGGGTGCCAGCGGTGGTGTTGGTTCTGTGGCGACAGCCTTGTTTTCGCAACAGGGATATGAGGTTTGGTCGGTGAGTGGAAAGTCTGAGGCGAAGGAATACCTGGTAGATCTCGGGGCCCACAAAGTTCTGACTATGGAAGAATTGTCTTTGGGGAGCCAGCCCTTGGGCAAAGGTTTGTTTGCTGGGGTTGTAGATAGCATCGGGGGGCATACTTTGGGTGGCCTTCTGGCCCACATTAAAACCTTCGGGAATTTGGCGAGTATCGGACATGCTCAAGCTCCAGATTTTCAATCAACAGTTCTTCCCCATATTTTGCGGGGAGTAAACCTTTTGGGAATCAGCTCAGCCAATACGCCCATTGAGTTACGCCGAAAAATTTGGTCTCGACTCGGTGAAAGTTGGCGAATCAAAGGGCTCGATAAAATGCCCGTCCAAGAGATTCGTTTTTCAGAGTTAGAAACGGCCTTTCAAAGTCTTCTCGATCGAAAGAATCGGGGGCGCTATATCCTCAAGATCAGAGGTTAATAAATTCTGAAACTTCAATTCATATCTTAGTTTTTTTGGGTTCGTATTTGGTCCTCTGCTTGCAATTTATCGGGGTGGTGGAAAAGATACGTTTTCTAAAACATTCAAATGGATTTAGAGTCTTGAGACTGATCATTGCTTATACACTGGCGTCCGTTTTGGGGATTTTGCTCATATCTTGTGCTCCTAAAACTCGTACGCCCGAGCTCAAGGGTCCTCCTGCGGGACCCGATCGAAACCAACTTTTGGAGCAACTCTCCGATCCGGCCAATCTTGAAAGTTTGCTCTTTGAGCAAAAAATTCGCGTCAGAGACGAGGGCCGCGTTGAGGAGCGAGAAGTAGAAGAGTGTCCAGAGGGAGAAGATCCTGTTCCTAGCGAATCTTCCGATGTCAGTGAGAATACAGAGTTAGAGTGTGAAACTCCCGAGGAGCGTGCGCAAAGGCTCGAAACAGAAATTCGCGACCAAGCAGAAGAGAGTCTCGAAGAAGCCGATCGAATTCGCAGAGAGAATGAAGAAGCCGAAGCGCGCCGGGAAGAAGAAGCAGAGCGAGCCACCGAGGCCGAAGAGGATGCAGCCCGTACTGCCAGAGAAGAGGCAGCAGCGGCTCGGGCCCTCCAAGCAAGTCAGCAGTTCCAACGCTTTAGCGCTTTTATTAATCAATCCAGAGATCAAGCTAATCGCTTGGGGTCGACTCAAAACCCCATTCAATCAAGTAGTCCTCTGCGATTGTTTTTTAACATCCCAATCCACTCTTTGCGTTACTATCGCTTTCAGGGTGAGGTTCATGACTTTTGTTCTGAAAGTGACTACTGTCCCGTTCTAATTAATGTTCCTCTTGATCAAGCAGAATCAGAAGACGAACGGGAGTATTTTTCTGATGGTCAGATTTTTTATGTCAAAAAGTCTCAGTGGAGATCAGTATTTCCAAACGAGACGCGAATGTACCTAGAAATTGAACCCACGACGGTGGCCGTGCTGAGCTTAGGGCAAAGTATAGTTGGGATCGTTGGTTCGCAAAATGGACGATGGTTTGATACTGATGCGATTGAACAGGATTTGTTCTTTGGCTTTTCGGTTTCAGATCAACATCTGGTCATCGCGCGGAGAGAAACCACTGCCTTAAATATTTATCAACAGCAAGGTGATCGAGTTCTTGAAGGAGTGCTCAATGAAACCCCTTGGGCCTCTTCTCAGTTCACATATTTTACCAGTTATGGCTCGCCAGAGGATATTGATTTTATTAGAACAGTTCCGGAGGAACTTTGGGACACCGACCTTTTAGCCTTAAAACCTCAAGTTCAAGCGCTCTTGGTTGCGGCCAGTGTAGCTACGGCAAGGCCAGCGGTAGCGCCTACTTTCGAGGAAGGCGTTATTGAATTACCCGAAAGCGAAGTTGAGGATGAAACTGGGTTTCGTCCGCCAAGAGAGCCTGAAGAAGATCTCACTCCCCAGGGTGCGGGACAGGGTTTACCCACAAATCAAGAAGAGGGGCGGTCCTACATTAATCAGCTCCTCACTTCGGTTCCTAGTGACTTGCCGGATTCAGTATTCTTAGGACTTCAGGAAAATCATAATCGGCAAATTCAGTGCATTCTTCTGCAGAATAATGAAGTTCGAAGTCTGTTTGATATCTTTCCGCGATCGGCCCTTGAATTTACATCGGGTCAAATTGATCTCAATCAGTTAAATGATGCCGAGATTTACGATCTCAACAACTTGGTGTTATTACTAGACATCCTTCCTCAAGAGGGGTTAGCCGCAGACTATGTGAGTTCAAGACCCTTTTTTCAGAGTCCGATTATTCAGGATGGGACTTTACGCCGTCTTGAACATTTGAGCCCAGAGGGACAGGCTGTCAGTTACCAGTTACAGAATCCAAGTGGTGAGGATGATTCATTACTCATCTTTTTAAGGGTTGAGCAAAAGTACCTTCCTTTATTCGTTAATTCTGAAGGGGCTCACTACATGAACTGTGTCACCAATGATAATTCTTTACGAGTGGGTTCGTTTCAACATCCTCCATTTCCAAATGAAGATGATAGTTCCCAAGGTCGAATTGCCGTTTACCACGGAGCTGAGCCCGTTCGAAGTGGCAACTCGATTATTGAAATGAGCGCCATTTTAAAGCTCGTACTTGAAGCTAACTCTCCCTATAGAGTTGAAGACGGTAAAGTTTTTGATTCAGACAACAGTGAAGTCAGCCTGGCTACGGGAACCGAGATTTCTCAATTGAGTCAGAGTTTTTCTTTTTACCCGGCTGAGGAAAATATTCCGGTTCGAATCGCTATTGCCTATCGTGCTAATGATAGTTCGATGAACTATTACCCCTTGAGTTATGTTCAGCCGAAACTCATACCCATTCGAAATGGTGATGGCAATGTTCGTGTCGTGTATCGAGCAGAAAGTGACTCGCAAAACCTTGAAGAAGCGGAGCGAATCATTAACGGGATACAACAAGAGATTTCTCAAGTCCCTGGAATGTATTTCTATCGTTATACAATGTTAATGGATTACTTCCCGAAAAACTGTATTTCGAAGGCCTATGAACAACGAGTTCTTGAGCGCGAAGGGCCGGCCATTAATGGTTACCTGAGACGTAAAGAGATGCTTGGTATTTGTCTGACAGATATTCAAATCGAATTCCCAGAAAATTTAGATATTATGGTTCAGACGGATACTGGAGAAAATGTTCCAATGTCTGAAGTCGTCGATGTGAGTCAGGGTCATCATCCTGAAATACTTACGCCTCCCGCCCAATAAAAAAAGGCCTTCTTGGAAGGCCTTGTGCGAATTCGACTATTTCATGGACTTAGTTTTTGTCCCTTGAGTCGTCTTTACGGCTGGGCTGTTACTCTGAAGATGTTTCTCAAAGAACTTTGCAATATGCCCAAGGTAGAGCACTCGGTTCTTTCGCTTACGAACTCCGTGCCCCTCATCAGGGAAGAGAATCATATCGCTATTCACACCCCTTTTTGTCAGTTCTTGGTGCATCTGATAGGCTTCGCCGACGGGCACCCGTGGGTCGGTCACTCCGTGGATGATAAGTACGGGATCCTTGGCTTGATCGATGTAAGTCATTGCCGATAATTTTTTAAGGGCCTCAAGATCTTTTTCTGGGTCACCGTATTCTGACGTTCGTAAGTGACGGCGATGGGGAGCCGTGTTTTGCAAGAAACTGAGTAAGCTACTCATACCAACAACGGCAACTCCAGCATCGTAGGAGCCAGCAAATTTGGTCATGGCCATCATTACAGAATAGCCACCGTAACTTCCGCCCATAACTCCTATTTTCGGAGGATTGTCTTTAGTTCCAAAAGCCTTTCGAATATATCGAGCGGCATCTTCGATGTCGCTGATGACTTTTAAGCGATCGGGACCGTTATCAGCATCGGACCATTTTCGGCCATACCCAGTGCTGCCTCGAACGTTTGGCCACGCCAGTGCGAAGCCCTTTTCGATAAGGTACTGCGAGCTTGCAGACATGTAGGGTCGCGATTGTCCCTCGGGCCCGCCGTGAAAATTCACAATCCAGGGGCAGACTTGTTTTATACAGTGCTCAGGTTGTTTGATAAACATCGGAATTTCGGTTCCGTCTTTGGCCTCATATTTGGTTAAAACCGGTTCCACAAATTTTGATGTATTAATTTCGGGAGCACTGGCCTTATTCCATGACCTGAGTTTCATAGTGCGAAGATCGAGGACATAGTTTTCGGTGGGAGCTTTTGAATAGAGAACCGAAAGAGGCATGTAGCGGTTGTCTTTCGAAAAACCACCTCCATACATGTGCAGAACTCGTCCCTTAGCTTTTGATGCCGAGAAGCCAGTGATTCGTTTGCGTTTCACCATTGATGGAAAGTTATAGATGATCATCTCGGTGTAGCCGTCTCGATTGAGCTGGACACGCAAGTACTTTCGATTATCAGAAAGTTCGTAGCCTTCGATTTCTTTGTCCAGTTTTAACAGGGCGGTGAGCTTTCCGTTTTTGAGAGTGTAGAGGCTGTTGAAGTCCCTTAGCTTATTTGTCGATACTAAAAATTCTCCCGGCTTGTTGGTGTAGCTGATCCAGTAGAGTTCTTTTTCGCCCTGGCCAATAATGGGAGTTAACTTTTTACTCTTCAGATCGAATTCACTAATTTCGGTGGATCGGCTGCCGGTCAAATTAGCGAGTAGGAATTTTCCTCGTTTTTCGTCCCAGTCAGCCAGGTACCAGGAGCCCGGAGTATTCATGACTTCTTGCTTTTCGCCCGTGGCAATATTGATTTTGTAAAGGGTGTAGTTAACGGGATGCTGGTCATTGGCGAAGATGTAGGCGAATCGAGAATCCTTGGTGATAAAACCAAATCGGGGTTTTACTTTTTGCTGCCTGTAAATGACTTTTAAAGGGCTGCCTTGCAAATCCATTTTAAAAATCCCAGGAAACTCATTGCCCTTGCTATCTCGAGATACGAGAGCAAATTTCCCGTTGGGGGCGATTTCGAGGAGTCGAGTTCCATCTTCTCCTCCGGTGAGTTGAATGGGGAATCGGTTGGGACCATCCAGTTTCCAAATTTGACGGGTGCCTGTAACACTCCAACTGAAGATTAAATTTTTATTATTTGGTGTTAATAGGCCGCGACCTGGGGCTCGAAGATCCATCAGGTTTTCGATGATCCGAGTTTCTTCTGGCGGAAGAGGCTTTGGAGCAAATTTTTGCACAACTTCTTCTGGTAAACTGTTTTCGCCAAATCCTTTGTAATCACCTTTTTTGGTTTTACTTTGGCAGGCCGACAAAACTAAAACTAAAGTCGATAATAAGACGGTTAATCCCATTGTGGTTTTCACGAATCCCCCATTTTCTGTCCCTAAAACTTCGCTTTGCAGTATTCATCAACAAAACACAAATCATCCTTTGACACAAGCCTGACACTGCGAACAGCAGGATTTGCTAGCATTTAATTGATGATTTTGGCTGATTTGCACATACATTCCACTTTTAGTGATGGCAAGTTGACAATTGCCGAGCTCGTCGATTTTTACGGTAAGCGAGGTTTTGGCGCCATCGCTATTACCGATCACCTTTGTGAGCAAAAAAGTTTTCTTGGAAAAGCCGCAAAGTACCTCGAAAAGACTCTGACTCCCGAGAGCTTTCCTGAATATATTGCGACCATCGAAGAAGAGGGGGAGCGAGCCAAGGATCAGTACGGGATGATTGTTATTCCTGGGTTTGAATTGACTAAGAATTCTATTTTGAATCATCGTTCGGCCCATATACTCGGCCTGGGCGTGACAGAGTTCATTGGTGCCGACCAAGATGCGTTGGAGCTATGTAGGGCGATTCGCAATCAAGGGGGTTTGAGTATTGCCGCTCACCCAGTGGACACACGAAAGTTGGAGCCCCAGACCTATCACCTTTGGAGTCGGCGCAGGGAATTGGCCGGGGAGTTTGATGCCTGGGAAGTGGCTAGTGGGGCCCACCTGTTCACCGAGGTCATGGAAAGTGATTTGCCAAAGATCGCTTCGAGCGATCTTCATGCTCCCAAAAATATACACGCCTGGAAGTCGGTTCTCGATTGCGAGAAGCATCCCGAAGCTATTAAGCAGGCCATAAGAGATCAAAAAATTTCGTTAAAATTCTACCAAGAAAAAATTCGAGAAAGGGAAGCCGTGGGTTTTTCACAGCTTCTCGTGCAAAATTAAATTGAAATCAATCTTCACCTAAAAAGTGATAAAGCCAACCTGACTCTTAAGGATTGTCCGGCTCGACTTCAGCCTCCTGGAGGACGCTAAATTCAAAAGAAAGGGCGTCGATTCCAGGATTAAATCCTTCAGCTGGTTGTAGGATTGCCGGTTGCGTTCCGCTTGAAATTTGGAAATCTATCGAATTGGCCGGAACCTCAATATCAATGGCTCTGAAAGTCGACTGAGTTCCTGAGAAGGCACCGTTGAAGAATAGGTTAATATTACTAACATCAATAGGAGTACTGCCCGTAGAAACTTTCAAGTTTCTAATTTTATAAGCCGTATCGGGAGAGTAGCACTTTCCGTCGGGGCTGATTTTTTCAACAGTACACTGATCGAGAGTGAGCTCTTCGCCTTCGAAGGTATATTCAAAAGAAAATGTCACTCCAGGTAGGTCATTTCCCACTTCGAGGTCGCCTGCTAAAGTCATGGTCAATGAAACGGGCGTATAGGCCAAGGTTCCCACTGGATCGAGTGGATGGCTCATAACAAAGTCTTTTGTTTTTGGTTTTACCGGAGGAGGGGAGCCAATACAGGTATCGTACGAGATGAGTGCCTGGCTCCAAGATTGATTGGCGTAGTAGATGTCTTCCTCGAGTTCTGGTCCCGAAGTTGGTGCGGGATGTCCGGGATCAACAGCATTCTTATTGATCAAAGAGAGTTTATCAGGATAGCCGTATTCGTCGACATACATTGCCGTGATACCAATATTTAGGTCTTCGTCGGCGAAATCACCGGGCCCCTGGTCTGTAAAGGAACTGTGACAGCTCTTACAATGTTGCTGAAAAATCGGATAGTAGGTCGCTTTAAAGTTTGTCTCTAGCTGTCCACGACAGCCTCCCGAGGCAAAGACCTTGATGTTTTCATTAGGTTCGAGCCTGCTACAGGCGTTATACGTCACTGCGATTCCGAAACTCAAAGTGAGCCAGAAAAGCTTTTGCAGATTGCCTAGATTAAAAAGTGTTCCCCTCAAAATAAAAATCCTATTTAAATTTTTAAATTTAATTCCCACCCTGAGACCTATGCCGAAGGTCCCTAGGACTTTTCAAATTGAGATGTTTTTAGATTTTCCCAATTCATTCACCCATAACTACTCATTACAAAATCCAGGCCGGTAAACTAATAGTCAGTGAACCTATAGTTTATTCGACTGACCAAGCTTTTTTCGTATGTAAAAAGTAGCTACAAAATCTATTAATTCCCTGCCTTTAAATAGATTACACCCTTATTTACCAATACCTAAGTCTTTGTTTCAATTAGTCTCACTTGAGTGGAAAAAAAGTCTCCTCTTTAATTGAAGGTGTTTCAGCTTGAAACAGTCAATTAGGGCTAAGGAGCACGAATGATCAAAGGGCAAATTGTCTATATTGGATTCATGGGCTTTCTCATTTTCTCCTTTTTCAATTCGACTTGGCCCACTGAAGTTAGCGCTGATGAAATTCCAGTTCCCCGTGAAAAACCCTATCGCTGGGGCCCGATTCCGGTACCAGAAGATCGTCCGGATGTTTCAACGATTCCACCCCTTCATTTTGATGGAGGCTGTGGGGAGCAAAAGCCTGGTGAAGCTGCTTTTTTAAAAGAGATTATCGCAAAATTTTCGGGAACAGTTTTAGATGTAGGCTCTTACCCACTATCGATCGATGGTTTTGAACAGTTTATGAAGGATTCAGGAGTTAATGGCTATCCGGTGAGAGAACTCGTCGAACTTCCACCGGCAGACATCGATGATGAGTACGAGAGAAGTCGTCGAAAGGACGCTCTTGCCTGTGGACTTCGTCATTTGATGCCACCCCGGTGTCGTTGGTACTCGGCCGCAGCCCTTTTATTGGTCATGCAATCTATTGAATCTGAAGTGGGGCTGAAGGTGGATAAGATCCGCCATTGGTTTCGGCCAAATTGTTATAATCGCGCGCGGGGAGGAGCTTCCTCCAGTGATCATCGCCACGCTCGAGCCATGGATTTTGACTTTGAGTACGCTGAAGATCGTCGTCTGGCTCAAGAGAAACTTTGCCAATACTTTTGGAAGAATAAAACCATCAATTTTCAATTGGGAAGAGGCTGTAAGACCCTTCACATAGGTCTTGAGTCACCTCGTGGGCGACGCACATGGTCCTATAACTCCCTATTTGATGCCTCTTGTAAACCCCAGCAAGCACCTACCGATAGCTGCCTTTGGCGCACAGGCGCTTTTATTGACTTTTCTACCAGATTTCAGTGACATAACAGGTTGTTGAACATTTCAGAAAGGTCCCTTTAATGAAAGATTTTTTTAAGATGATGCTGGCATCAGCTTCCGGCTATTTCATTGCCTCGACGGCAATGAGTTTCTTTTTCCTGTTCTCTCTTTCGTTTTTAGCCTTGTTAGGTGGAACATCTGGAGGGCCGGGTGATACCGATCTCAAAGAAAACTCTGTTTTGCGACTCAACCTCATGGGTGAAATCGTAGAAAAAGATAGTAATTTTAATTTTCATTTTGGTGGTCCAATGGGTTTTAGCAAGTTGGAACCACAAATTGGCTTATGGGATGTACGCAAAGCTCTTGAGAGTGCCGCAAAAAATGATTCGATTAAGGGGCTCTACTTGCGTTTTTACTACGTCGATGGCGGCTGGGCATCGGTCGAAGCCTTAAGGCGCGCTCTTGAGACGTTTAAGAAGTCGGGCAAGTTTATCATCGCCTACGCGGACTTCTACACAGAGGCAGCCCTTTACCTTTCATCGGTTGCTGATGAAGTCTTTCTATATCCCCAGGGTTATGTTGAAAATAATGGTTTTGCCTCAGTACCTAGTTTTTTTAAGGGGACTCTTGAAAAGTTAGACATCAAACCCATTGTGTTTAGAGTGGGTGATTTTAAGTCAGCCGTTGAACCATTTATTCGCGAGTCTATGAGTTCTGAAAATCGCAAGCAGGTTAGCGAGCTCCTCAGTGACCTTTGGACACACTACTTAGCAAAGACCTCTGAAGGACGCGAATTCAAAGCAGAAGAGCTCAATACTTGGGCGGAGTCTTTAGAAATTGTGCTGGCTAAAGATGCCATGGAGAAAAAGTTGGTGAGCCAGGTCATGACCGAGTCCCAAGCCATTGATGAGATCAAGATCATTCTCGGAATGGATGAGAAAAAAGAAGGCAAAGACAAAGACCCTCACTTTATCGGCTATCGCGCCTATAATAAAGCTTCGGGTGATACCAGCTTTGCGAAAGATAAAATTGCTGTTGTGATGGCCGAAGGCCAGATCATGTACGGTGAAAATGATGATGACACTCTCGGTTCTGAGAGTTTCGTTGAGCAAATTAGAGAAATTCAAAAAGATAAGAATGTGAAAGGTCTCGTAGTAAGAGTCGATAGCCCTGGTGGTGACGCTATGGCTGCCGATATCATGTACGAAGAGCTCAAGCGTTTAAAAGAAAAGAAGAAAATCCCAATTTACGTCTCTTTTTCTAACGTCGCAGCGAGTGGAGGTTACTACTTAGCGGCCGGTGCCGACAAAATATATGCGGAATCAACGACGATCACGGGATCGATTGGGGTTTTTGGCCTGGTCTTTAATACGCAAAAGTTTTTTGACGAAAACCTTGGGATGAAATTTGATCGGGTTGTAACTAATTCCTACGCAGATAATAGAAATCCCAACAGAGAAATGACCGATTTTGAAAAAGCAAAGGTTCAAGCTGTTATAGAAAATATTTATGAGCGATTTATTACTATTGTCAAAGAGGGTCGCAAGTTTGAATCACTTGAAGCTGTCGATAAAATTGCTGGAGGCCGTGTTTGGTCGGGAACTCGAGCAAAAGAAATTGGTCTTGTCGATGAAATTGGTGGTCTTCCTGAAGCCATTGATGCCCTTGCGAATGAGGCTAAAGTCGAATCTTACCAGGTTAAATTCTTTCCTGGAGAAAAGAATCCATTTGAAATGCTCATTAAGCGCTTTGCCAGCCTAGTATCGAGCAAGCTCGATCTATGGTTTTCGGATACTGAGATTGAAAAACTCAGTGCTAAGGTAAAAGAGATCAAAAGCTTGCAGAAGATGCAAGGGGTGCAAGCGAGAATGCCCTTTGATTTAGAGGTGCAGTAGCTTCATGGATAATACTCTTTGGTCAAAATATGATTTTCGGGAAATTCCTTTTGAGGAATTGGAGTTAGTCGGGCAGAGGAGCTTGTTGTATCGAGATCTCTTTTGTGTGAGCTGGTTGTTGGGACGATTTTGCAACTATAAGTGCTCTTATTGCTGGCCCTACGCGCGCTCGGATAAGAAAGATCATCGCACGACTGAATTAGTGTTGAGTACTTTGGCCGAGATTAAGCGCCAAGCCCGAGAGCGCGGTTTTAATTCGTTTCACTTCTCATTTAGTGGAGGTGAGCCGACCATGCACCCAGGGTACCTAAAAATACTCCAAACATACTCCGAGGACCTACCAAATACCAATTACCAGAGCGTTCATATGACAAGTAATATGAGCCCGGGAATTGGCTGGTTGAAGAAGTATGTCGAGGCGACCAAAAATTTACACAGAGTCAGTGTGACTGCCAGTTATCACAAAGAGTTTGCAGTGCCCGAGCGATTTTCTGAAAAGCTTATCTTTTTGCAAGAAAACGATATTCAGGTCACCATTAATATGGTCATGGTGCCGGAGCGATTTGAATTGCTTTGGAAAGATGCCCTTTATTTTCACGAACAAGGGATCAATGTGACCCTTAAGCCACAGAGTGATCCGACGGCCTCTAGAGTTGTCGATGGCTATAGCAAAGATCAATTGGATCGATTGCAGAACGGTATGCCGCAAATGGATTACACAAAGAATCGCCTAGAGAGTCGCGAAAAGAAGTCGATGCGACCGAGTTACTCGGGCCCTAAAAATCGTGACCTCTACGATGAAAGCCATGATTCAGTGCCGCCAGTAATGCAAGTTGAGTTTAAAGATAAGAATAGAAAGTCATGGTACATGGACCAGGCTGAGCGTTTTAATGCCTTTAACTTTAATCGCTTTCAGGGTTGGGAGTGTTCCTCTGGATATCGTAGCATTATTATTCGAGAACCCGACGGAAGTATTAAGCGCAGCTACAGTTGTCACGACGAGCCCCTCGGGCATATTGAAAAGGGTTTTCAGTTATTTGATAGTCCTAAGGCATGTTCAACACCGAGTTGCGTAAGTAGTGCCGATAGTAAGATTCCCAAAAGAAAAGAAGGCGCTCAATGGCCACTCTGGCCCGGTGACAAGACCTTTGAAAGAAAGAACTAAATGTATCGGTTAGATCAGATTAAGCATGTTCACCTTGAAATTACTTCTAAGTGCAATGCTCGCTGTCCGATGTGTTTACGCACGGTTTGTGGTGGTAAGACCAATCCACAATTGCCTCTAACTGAACTTGATTTAGAGGCGGCGAAGAGAGTATTTCAGCCCGATTTTATTTCTCAACTCGATCGAATTTACATGTGCGGTAATTACGGAGATCCCATTGCTGCTAAAGATACTTTAGAAGTTCTCAAGTATTTTCGAAGTCACTCTGATCAAATCCGACTCGAGCTTTTTACCAATGGAGGAGTGAGAAAGCCCGAATGGTGGCAGGAGTTAGCCAAGAATGTGACCCTTGTACATTTCTCTATTGATGGCTTAGCTGACACGAATCACATCTATCGTCGAGGGACTCATTTTGATGCGATTATGGAAAACGTAAAAGCCTACATAGGAGCCGGTGGGAAAGCTTATTGGGACTTTATTGTATTTAAGCATAATGAACACCAGGTCGAGGAAGTTAAGAAGCTTTCAAAAGAGTTGGGCTTTGAGCGAATCAATATCAAAAAAACGGGCCGTTTTTTTAGCAATGAACGATCGGCCGTAAAACCGACTCAAGTTGTTTACGATAAAGAGGGGAATGAAGAGTATTTTTTGGAAATGCCTGAAGATCCTAAGTACCACAATAAAAGTTTAAAAAGAGAAGAAGATCTAGTTGCAAAGTATGGCAGTTTAGATGCCTACCTCGATCGCACGCCAGTTTCCTGTAAAGTGGATGAAGAAAAGAGTCTTTATATTTCGGCAGAGGGTTTAGCATTTCCCTGCTGTTGGACGGGGAATCAACTCTACCCATGGTATTTTAAAGAAAAGGCCGCTCCTATTTGGAAGCTCATTGAAGAGGTAGGGGGCAAGTCAGCGATTTCTGCCATTGAAAAACCCCTTAAAGAAATTGTTGAAGGGCCATTTTTTCAAAAGTTGATCCCAGATTCTTGGCCAAAACCTTCGATTAAAGACGGGAAGCTTAAGGTTTGCGCAAAAACCTGTGGAACCGAGTTTGATCCCTTTAAAGACCAATTCAACTGAAACTGGGTCAGTTTAATGTTGGGTACGAGATCAAGGCGTTTGGTATCTTAGATGCAGTATCTCTAAACTATGAAGAGATACTGCCCTCTATGCCCCCAACGACATTCAGAAATTCGAAAACACGGATTTTTCAAACGAAAATCCGACTACAAATCTATCCAACGATTTATCTGCACCCGTTGCAATACCACTTTTTCTAAGGCCTCAACTCAAAAATGCATCCACCAAAATAAACGGCATTTGAATCCCATCATCCTCAAACTCATCGCCAGCAAGAATTCCCAAAGACGAATCGCCCTTCTTTTAGGTATTAGTAAAAATACGGTTGCTTCGAAACTTCAATTTCTAGCCAGGATGGCGCGAGAAAAAAATCGACAACAGTTAATTCAAAGCTCGTCCGTTCAAGAAATTATTTTCGATGATATGGAAACCTTTGAACATAGTAAAATGAAGCCCTTGAGCATTACGGTTGTCGTCGAAAAGTACACTCAAAGAATTTTAGGAGCCAGAGCTTCCATTATGCCCGCCAAAGGCCTACTTGCAAAACGGTCTCGAAAAAAATATGGAAGAAGAAAGGACCAAAGACATAAAGCGAGAGCGCAACTTTTTATGGAACTTAAAGAGACCATTGGATCTCCAGTCACGATCGAATCCGATCAAAATCCCCATTACATCAAAAGTGTTACGCGACACTTTCCAAAATCAGAATACATTCAGTATAGAGGAAGAAGAGGGTGTGTTGTTGGTCAAGGCGAACTTAAGGAGGGAGGTTTTGACCCTCTTTTTTATCTTAATCACACTTGTGCCATGATTCGAGATAACTTAGGTTGTTTGGTAAGACGAACCTGGTGCACATCTAAAACAATTCACCATCTTCAGGATCGTCTTGATATCTACACTTATTTTCACAACACCTTCCTATTGAAAAGCCGAAAGAAAGCAGCCTACGCTTAGTTCATTTTATAAATTGAATCCAAATTCTTTGTTTGAGGGATGAGGAGAATCATTCTTTGTGGAAAGTGTCATGGGGGTTCATTTTTAGGGCTCTTGCCAGCCGGATGTGACCCGGGCAAGAAGGGCAGGAGCCCGGCCCTAAAAATGGACTCCCAGGATACTTGGAACAACGAGAACCTGATTCTCCTCGTTCCAAAAACACAGGAAATTGGGTCAGTTTGAATTCAACTAGTGATAATATTCCTCTAAGAAACTGAATTTTGTGAGAGGTTCTCGTCTTGAGAAGTTTCTTCGAGAAGTTCCGCCATCTCTGGGAAGACATGGGTAAAACGGGTCCCTCGAATCCCATCCATAATGCGAATGTATTCACGAAACTCAGGCATTCTTTGCGACCAATCCTCGGACTCCATAAATGAAACCATTCCTTTAAGTCTTTTTATGCCGTAGGCGTTGTCTAAGAACTCTTGATCATCGCGATAATTTTCTTTCAGCCACTGGAAGAACTCTTCGTATTTTTTTCGAACTTTTGCTTTAAAGGCGGGAGGAAATACTTTTACGTTTAAATTGGCTGGGTGGTAGACGAAATGAAAATTAATAAGTCCCGCTCCCAATGGGTAGGGGTTGATTTTTTTATAATTTTGCTCAAGCTTCCAACGAATAAAGTCGGGAATATAGTACATATTTAACATCTGCACGGCACAGGCGATCGTTACTTCGACGTTATCAGGAGTTTCGTCCAAAAGGCGTAATTGTTTTTCGATATGTTCGAATTTAGAAGGATAGCGAATATAGTCGTTCATCTCTTTGATGGAGTCGATTGAAAAGTGGAAACGGACCCTTTGAAAGTGATTCCAAAGCTCAAAAAGTCTCTCTGGCATTTCGATTCCGTTGCTATTGTAACGAAGTTCGATGTGATGGGCTTCCCCACGTTTTATGCATTCTTCGAGTAAGGTGTAATGCTCTTCGATAATCGTGCTCTCGCCGCCAGCAAAATAGAGCTGCTTCATATTGGGGATTTGCTCGTAAAGTTGTTCCCAGAATTGTTTGTTTTCTTTGTGCCAATCGTAGGTGGCACCATCCACTTGGCCTTTATTACTCCAAGTCATAATTCCGCGAAGACTATCATTTTGAATTTGTGGATAGAGCTTCTTCCAATCTCCCACCCAAAGAGAGCT
This sequence comes from Bdellovibrionia bacterium, assembly GCA_030427805.1. Taxonomy (GTDB): domain Bacteria; phylum Bdellovibrionota; class Bdellovibrionia; order Bdellovibrionales; family JAGQZY01; genus JAUHWN01. The sequence continues at coordinate 145,529 of JAUICP010000004.1, read as the reverse complement.
GTCGTGGGGCGAGCACATAATGCATTTTAAGTTACATTTAGTTCCAAGGCGAAGATCGACGTAACCGATCTGAGGTGGGATCGAGCCATCTTCTTTGGTATTATCAATGAGTTCCTTAGCATCGATTCTTTTTAGCCAATAGGCAGTTTCCCAGACTCTCTTGGAGCTATGTCCCGCTTCTTCTTCTTTGAAACACTTAGTACAAGAAGGTGGAATTTCTCCATTGAGCATTTTTGTGCGGATGTCCTTCATATAGGAATTATTCCAGGCCGAAAGAAGGTCTGTGTGATTGAGGTTTGCCGGTTTGCCATCATCATTTTTTAGGATTCCAACTTCGCCACCGTATTTTTTATCATTGGTAGCACCAGCGCTTGAGGCATTGGCCGTACAGCAAACTCGCATATGACCATTTGGACGCGTCGAAAGGTGAATCCAAGGAAGGATACAGAAGGTAGGGCTAACGTCACTGGAGTGTTTAATACTCTCTTTACTTTTTTTCTCTTCAGATGACATGGATTCCTCTCAATCGATATGGATTCAGGCTAACAGTTTCTAGGGGATTATTTAAGAAGTTCTTAGTCCCATGGGGCTATGTATTGGCCAAATTCTCAAATTCAGTCTTTAGCCAGTCAAAATCATTAATTTTAGCGATTTTTTCGGGCTGATCTCGGTATTTTTCTCCGTATTCACGGCCCATTTGGGCGCCTCTCAGGCACCACTCACCGTAGACGCGATCACCACCTATTTGGCACCAAACATTGAGGCGTTCGATGGTTTCGTCTTGTTTTTGATTCTTAATAAGCCCACTTGAGAGTTTTACGCACTCCCTAAAAGCACTCTTCCAGGTGTTGTAGGGATCGGTATTAAAGCAGGTAATTGAGGCTAGTTCGTGAATAATTTTGTACTTCGGAGTGAGGCTCGTCGACATATCCACTGACATATGAGCCTTTTCCAAAACATGGGCTTTCGGAAAAAGTTTGATAGCCCCATAGCCATAGATAAGGTCGTTAACCGCATTTTTACAGCGCCACACATGAATGGCATCGCGGTCCTGTTCTTCGGCTTGATAATCAAATTTGAAGTGATCGAGAACTTGGTTATCCCCATCGACGACAAAGAAAAGCTCGGTCTGGCTCGCATCAGCGCAGGCCTTGTGGGCATTTAGAATTCCTTTTATACCATCGATTCTCTGGGCTCGTGGGCAAAGCTCTCGCAGGGCTTCGAAATTTTCGTCACCTTCGGGTTCTTCGTAGGTGAGCATAAAGACGTCGTAACTCATTGATCGTACATCCTTCCCTTGCGAGGAGGATTGATATAGGCCGACTTGAAAAAACGCGATGAGCTTTCATCGAGATAGGCGATATGGAGGTTGAGGGCATCGTTTATAATTTCCTGCAGTTCGTGGATTTTGATAAGAACCTTGTCGTACTGCCAATGGTAGTCGAGAATGGAGCAATATTCTTCGCCACCCTCGAATTGTGGTTTTACTTCAATCTCCCAAAAATCCTTAAACCAGTCGTAATCTCGGACCTGTTGATAGTCCCACTCGGTAAAGAGGGTTTTGAAGAGTCCCAGTCGGGCCCCGTAAATCGCCCAAATCCCATTTTCAATATCAGAACCAACAGAGCACCAAATGCGAAGTCGGTCTAAATTAGATTTTGAAATCATATCCGTAATTCCATGGAGACTCAGGTGGACTTGCTCCATGGAGATTCGTTGCCCTTTTTCGAGAACCATCTTTACGCCCTCACGAAAGCCGGCGCGGAATGCTTGAAAGGGGCTCGCCGTAACAAATGTTGAAGAAAGTTGTTCCGGCATTTGCAGATAATTCAGTTGAAAGCAAAAGTCGACCGAGGCCTCTTCTTCTTCTGCATTCTCATGGGTCTTCATCTTCATGACCGTTTCTCGGGTCCAGCACTTAACTCCACCATTGCCGTAAACGAGGCCATTGAGATCATTGCGACTACACCAAGAAAGAACCACATTACTTTGTAAGTTCTCTAGTTCTAACTTCTGTTCAAAAAACTGAGGTTCGAGAAGGTTGTCGCCATCTATGACGATAAAGCGTTCCGTGCTCGAATTTTTTGCGCATTCTTTGTGAGCCGAATCAAATCCGACAACACCATCGACTCGCTTTGCCCACGGGACTTTTCTTTTAATTTTCTTCCAGTATTCTTCCTTTAGGGGCTCATCAAAACTGAGATAAAAACAATCAATATTCCAAATGGGTACCATGGGGTTTTTCCTTTAAAACTATTAAATGAGTAGCATTGAAAGGGGTCAACCTAATTAAGCGCTGCGCAAATTAACTCTATTCTCAGCACTGACGCCTTTCTTTTTGATGTCTCTTCGATAGACTTAATGTTGGATCTTTCGCAAAAGGGCAGAGCTCATGTCAGATAATCAGCCGCAAATTCAAGCAGTGCTTCAGCAAGTTAACTCCGTCATTCGAGGTAAAGAAGACCAGAGTCAATTGGCCCTTTGTTGCTGGTTGGCCGGCGGACATCTTCTTATTGAGGATATTCCGGGGACGGGGAAGACCATGCTGGCTCGGAGTCTCGCTCGAAGTGTGGAGGCCGACTTCAAAAGGGTTCAATTTACGCCCGATTTATTGCCCAGTGATATTTTGGGGAGCTCAATTTTCAACCAAGAAACCCGGCAATTCGAGTTTATTCCGGGATCTCTGTTTACAACCTTGCTCTTAGCCGATGAGTTAAATCGCGCCACACCCAGAACCCAGTCAGCACTTCTAGAAGCCATGGCCGAGGGGCAGATCAGTATCGATGGCAAGACTCGTCAGCTCAATCCCGCCTTTTTTGTAATTGCAACGCAAAACCCCGTAGAACAGGTCGGAACGTTCCAATTGCCAGAAGCCCAGCTCGATCGATTTTTGATGCGTATGAAGCTCGGTTACGCTGAAGCTAAAGATGAAAAGGCGGCGGTTATGGGGCAATTGAATGCCCAGCCTCTTGAAGCTGTTAAAAAGGTTCTCGATCTTAAGGCACTGCAGAGCTACCGCGAGCAAGTTCAAGACGTCAAGGTCAGTGAGCCAATTCTAGAATATTGCCATCAAATAATAGCCGAGACGCGAAAATCTGATGAACTTATTTTGGGAGCGAGTACCAGGGGATTTCTAGGATTGGTTAAAGCCGCGCAAGCTTTTGCTTGGCTCAATGGTGCGAATTATGTCAAACCGGCCCATATCTACAGATTGGCGATTCCGGTACTCGCCCATAGAATTATTATCAAGCCAGAAATTAAAGTGGTTGGTCGGAGTAGTGAGGAGATCATTAAAAAGATCGTGCATGCTGTTCCAAGCCCAGGAGCATCATGACCAAACACCTGAGTTATCTAAGTCCTCGAGAGATCGTTAAGATATCGAGCTACCGGCAGGGTAAACTCGGTCGTGTCGGACCTCTCTTGAGTTTACTCTCGGCCCTTCACCCCTTTTATTTGAGTATTCTTATAGCCCTTGTTTGCCTGGTCCTGTCTTTTTTTGAGCTGGCATTTCTTGCCGCTTTTTTGACAATTATTTTTTTTCTACTTCTTTTTTATAACCGTACAAAATCTGCAGCTGCCGCGATTGAAATCACTCGGGAAGTGCCGGCGAAAGCCTTAGAAGACTCTGAGGTAAAAATTATTTATCGAATTAAGAATGGTAGTAACCAATCTGTAGGCCCTTTGATCTTTAAGGATGGTTTTTCTGGTAGTATTAAAAGAAATCACTATATGAGGATTGAATCCGGTTTGGGCGCTAAGCAGTGGGTGAGGTACTCCCATAGTTTTAAAGTAGACCGTGGAATTGGCTTACAAAATTTCAGCGGACTTAGGGCCACGGTTCAAGATCCCTTTGGCTTTTTTGGTTTTAACGTAGAGTTTCTCGATAAAGACACCATTGATATTCATCCCAAAACGCGAAGTTTAGCTCAAGTGGGGTTGACTGGAATCGAAGAAATTACGCGATTTGGAAATTTAGATGTTCAGATCTTTGGGGACTCGCCTTGCTTTAGTGGGGCTCGAGATTACCGCAGTGGAGACCCTAAGAAATGGATTTCTTGGAAGCTATCGGCCCGGCGTGGAGCCCTAGTCGTTAAAGAATACGAAAAGTTGTCCAGTTCCGATATTTCTATTTTTGTAGAAATGAATAGTAAGTATCACCTCGAAAATCTTAAAAGGGATTCCGTCGATGAGGTTAAAAAAATTGGAATTCTTTTGGCTAAGCAACTAGCGAGTCAAAATGCCTCTCTTCAGCTCTTTTCGCAAAATCAGGTGCTCTTCCGTGATCACAGTTATTTTACAACGGAAAGTCTGATCCGATCAATGCGACACTTGCAGCACAGTCTGGATCAAGAGAGCCTTTTTGATAAATACATCCGATTTGTTAAGCCCGGCGAATACGTTTTGTATTTATCAGCCTTTTACCTCTTGCCGGTGGATCAACTGATTAAGAAATTTGAAGTCCTCCTGGCTCGTCAGGTTAAGTTGATTGGGGTTTTTGTTGATGTGAGCTCTATCGTCGATCGAAGAGTCTTTGGATTAACGGCTCAACAGAAGAAAGAACTGGATCTTACGGCTCAAGGGCGAATGGCTGAACTCCAGACATGGTTTAATCGGCACTCTCAGCAGGTTTATTTTTGTCAGCCTGACGGTGGAGATGATTTGCAGAAGAAAATTTTAACTGAGACGGAGATGAGTCGGTGAGTTTAATCGATCTGAGAATGGTACTTATCTCCTTTTACCCGGCTTTTCTTGGAGCCCATCAGGGAGGATTTCACAAAGATCGATTTTTTGTTCTCTTTTTGTTATTCAATATCGCCTTTGTGGTCCGTCATTTTTTCTACGGCAAGCGATCATTGACGATCGAAGGCCTCAGCGACGACGAGTTGGGAGAATCTCGTTTTGTTAATTTTCAAGGCGCTCAGATTAAGGCAAGAGGTCTTGTTAAAGCTCCGTCCCATAAGGGGCAATATCTAGTTTTACAGAGAGTTATGGGTGGAGTCCTGAGCTTAGGAGCCGGAGCCCTATTCATTTTTAAGCCAGAACTTCAATACAGTCAGTATGATCTTCTTTTGCTTTTTAGTTTAGCGACCAGTTATTACGCCTATTCGCCCATGCAGTTGCGGGCGGGCTTATTGATGAGTGGCCTGTACTTTTTTCTATATAACTACAGGGTAGAAATGTCGCCAACACAGAGTATTGTCGTCGCAATATTCATTACCTTTTTTGTGTTTATGCGGATCCAATCATGGTCGAGGGAATCCATTCCAACCAAGCTCAAAGCGCCAGCCTACGATCATTATCTCAATGCTATAATTTATACCGTTTTATTTTTACTCGTATTCAAAGGCTTCCAGTACTTTATTCCCGACCTAAGGGATGATGAAAGTTTTTTTAAGAATATGGGGCTTACACAAATAGTTGAAAAGAACTGGCAGAGAGTCAAGCCCCTGGTTGGAGGTGTTTCGAAATTACCGGGTCTCAATTTAGAGAAAATTATAGATGAAAAAGTTCAAGATAAGATTGATAAGATTAAAAACTCAGGGGTTCCTCGCGAAGTAAAAGACTTTGAAGCGAAGTTGCAAAGCTTTGTGAAAGGAGGAGCTGTCCCGCAGGAAGTTGAGTCACAAAGGGACCTTCTGGCAAAAGAATTGAGGCAGGGTTCTCAGCTAAGTGGGAATGATGTCGAGAGATTAAAGAATTTATTTAAAGAACGAGATTTTCGCAACTTATTGCGCTCTGGAAATATTAAACAAGAAATCCAATCCAATCGCGATTTGTTTTATAAAGTCACGCAAACCAGTCCAAGTAATTTCGACCAGATTCAAAATTCTGGTGGTTTGAATCATCAAGAAAGAAACATTGCCGAAGTGACTCGTGCTACTCTTAAGCAAATGAATTTCGATAAAAGCTATGAAGATCAATTTCTTCGCCGGCAATTGCGAAAAGAATTGCCTAAAATCAAAGAAAAAGCCGTGCAAACTAAGGCCTTCGGATCCGAGTCTCTGGTAAAACCTCGGCAAGAAGTGACTTCTGAAATTGAGCGATTTATCGATAGAACCGTAGAAGAGAAGTTGCCTAAGGAATATAAAGTTGCACAATCAAAAGAGAGTTTGGAGTCGGAATCATTTATGGAGGCTCTTTCTGACTTTTTTGCAAAAACATGGGCTTTTCTTTTGCTTTTAGTTTGTCTCGTGCTGCTTTTAAAATTTGTTTCGGTTCGTAAGATTCGAGGAACATTGACTCAATCTAAAGAAAAGAAGCCGAGTAAAGTGACTCAGGTCAAAGAGTTGAGTCAAAGATACTATGAGTTTCAGAATAAATATAAAGGTTCCTCTAATGAGACAGAAGAGGCCTATCGCCTTTGCCTAGAACTTTTGGAATATATTAGGCTTTCAAAGCCTTCCTATTTGCCGCCGAGTCTTTTTGTTAAGAGTGCCGGAGAAAAACGGCCGGAGATCAAAGGTGATCTGCAGAAAATTACGGATCGCTACAGTGACCAAGTTTTCGGACTCGAAGATCTTAACTCACAGCAACTCATCGAATTCAAACAATCTATGGCGAGTATTTACAAAAAATTTGAAGAAAGAAGTCGCTTAGCTTTCAAATAATTTCTTTTCGATGCTCGTACCTTTTTTGGCGAGGTACTCTAAGAATTGGGGCACGTAGGTCGTTGGGACATAATCGGTTTCGCCGTCCTCTTTGACATTGGCTTCATAAATACTCTCAAGGCGAAGTTCTGATTCACCGCCACCAACGATTTCATCGATTCTTTCTACTCGCCTTTGATTATCTGCCTGGCGGTTGATCTGAATAATAACGTGGAGGTTTTTGCTAATTAGATTTTCTATGAGTTCTCTCTCTGTGCGCTTTGAAGAGTACAGACCCGAATCTAATAATTTATGAAGGGCATCGGTCGTCGACTCTGCGTTAATGGTACTCATTCCTCGTGTGCCACTAGAAAGAGCTTTTAAAAAAGCAAAACAGTTTTTCTCATTGATAGAGTCGAGTATCAAACGGTCACAGCCTCGTCTCTGAGCCATGTCTATGAGCTCGTCCGATGAAATTGTCATGCCTTCACCATGAAAATTAAGGTGGGAGCGAAAGTAAGCGACATGTCGGTTTTGTGTGAATATTTCTCTATTGTGATCAATGACAACGATTCTTTCAGAACGTGTTGTAAATCGAGTCAGCGAATTCAGAAAAACCTGTCTTGTTACCTCATCATTTGAAGAAACTATGGTATTGATTCCCCGAGAAATTGAAGCTTTAAGAAACTCACCCATTTTTCTGCTGAGGGATTTCCACTTTAGAAAGTGATCAATTGTTACTTTCGGATACTTTTGCGGCATTTCGATCGTAACAGTAGGCCCTTGTGTGACTGGTTCATCAGTTATGACGAGATAGGTTCCATCAGAAAACGGAATTTCTATGACAGGTGCGTTTTCATTGACTTGAATTCTAATATTTTTCAAGAATGCGTGAATTTCTCTTCGTAAATCTTCGGCCGAAGGGTAGGAGACATCAACTAAAGAGAGGCGGCCAGAATCGATAACACCAATGGAGTCATAGCGATGAATCATTACAGCAAAGATCGAAGGGCTCTGCAGGTAAGAAGCAAGTCTTTGAAAGTGTTCACTGATGATGCGTAAGTCGCTCATATATTCCTAAAAAATAAAATAATTTAAGCTACTTAATATAGTAAACGAGTCGTTTTAAAAAAGCCAAGACTGAGGAGAGGGCTCAACCTTAAGGCCAGTCCCAGGGGAATCAACCTAGCAATTGGCCGAGGTAATCCGAATAGGCAATGAGAACGTAGTAAATGTAATAGCGTGGGATGCGAACTAAACAAGCAAAAAACACCAAGCGTTTTTTCATGCCAATAAAACCCGCAGTCCATGTAGTAATAGAAAAGGGAAGTGGTGTTGCCGCTCCCAGAACTACGGCCCAAAACCCAAGTCGACTAATCATTTTTTCATCGCCACGGCTCAAGAGTGTGACTAGTCCTTTAGCCCATCGAGTGTTTCCCAGTTTTCTCCCGAGGAAGGCTCCCAGATTGCCACCAACTACGGATAAACTTCCCAGGATTCCAACATAGACGAGCCAATTATTTGCGAGTTCTGATTTAGCAATGATCACCAAAATTATGTCAGGGGGAAATGGTGTAATAAGTGAGTCGGCAACGAATACGATGAGGGCCATACCGGCGAAGCCAAAGCGATTGACCGTCCAATGGGTAAAGGTTTTAATCTCGTCGTCGAAATAGAAAAAGAGGATAGCGCCGAGCACGAGCAAGATACCGATGCCGAGTAGCGCTCTCAACAGAGTTTTTCGCACAAATAATTGAACTTCTTTGTCACCAGAAAGGTCTTGTGTTGTCACTAAATCTCCAGAGCCCAAGGTAGCTTATGCTCCCTGGTCAGGCAAGATTCTTCCTATTGGGATTCGTTTTGATTTCGTAGACGCTCAAGCAGCTCGGTTTCGAGAACATGGCTGACATCTTGTTCGAGCTGATAGGAAGCTCTTTTTGCGCGCCACTGTTCTGCGAGCTCAATGACATCCTCTCCCCACATTGAGTTAATGATCTCAGTCTTTTCCATCTGACTGAGCAGGGGAGCTCTTAGGGCTGTGCGAGCCTGGGAGCAAGCGTCAACAAAGTGCAGGCAGTACTGTACAAAGCTTTGTTCAAATTCCTCTTCGGTGCCAGTGAGCATGGTTTCCTCTAATTCGGTTTTCAATTCCGCGTGCTCATGGGTTCCGATCAGGCCGACAAACATCATTGGCAGGCCGACTATGGCGCCACCACCGCCAGATCCCACTCCCCAGCGCATAAAACTCACAGAGCGCGATAGTTGGCTCTCATTCAGAGAAAGGGCTCTGGCCACACTTCGAGTCGGCATGAGGATCACCGCCCCTTGGGCCGCTCCATGAAATTTATCAGCACTTTTTTCGGCTCCTTGAATAACAATGAGTACCGATTGTTTGAGTTCTTCGCGTTCGACAATGTTGAGTCCCGCTTTTGGTAAATTAGCATTTTGCACTCTCTGAAATATCGAGCGAGCCAGGCCCGGTTGATTACCATCAAAAGTATAGCGGGCGACAATTTCCAGTCGCGTGCGAATGCGATGGGCTTCGGCTAGGAAACTTGCAATTCCTCCTGAATTGGGTGTGCCGACAATACTATCAAGGGCCATTTCTTCATCTTTTATGAGTCGGGTCAGGTGATCTCTATTTCGAATTTGGATTTCAACTAAGCCTTCGCCCGAATCGATATTTTTAGAAGGAACTTGAATGCGGCGAGCCCCGGCCTCGGAAATCATTTTTGCTTCCTCTTCGATGAGTCGGGCATGACGAAGACGATGAACGACATATTGTGAGAGACGCTTGTGCAATTCTTGCGGGAAGTCGTGCATAAAGGTCATCCAGTCGTCAAACTGAGTTTTGACCTGATGTTTGGCCAGATTATCAAAATAGATATCCACGGTGTCGAGAAAGAAGTCCTCGTCGGCACGGATAAAGTCCGGAAAGAAATCATTATCGAGGCGAATGGATCCATCCTCAATTCTTTTTGCGAGTTCCTCAATCATTTGATCAGAGTCTTGAAAAGTGTGTCCATTGAGGTACCGCGCTTGAAGCTCGTTCCCGTTTCTTTCAATCCACGTCTTTACTTGCTGATAGTACTTTCTTGAAATTCGCGCACGAAGTAAGTGTTCAAAGCTCGCCATTCCACCGTCGAGGGGGGCAATTTTAGCCGGTGCTGCTCGGTATTGATCCATGGCCCTTCTCATCGCTTCGGGAAGTTCCTCCACCGGAAGATCATCGAGGCTACGCGCATAGACTGATATCTCTTGTATCTGGGCACCTGTGAGATTTTCGGGCACTGAAGTTCCTTGTTTTTTAAAGAAGCTTTCAATGAGGGCGTCCGCTTGGGCACGCCTTTCGGCAATAAGAAAACCTCGAGCGCCCGATGAAAGTTCTTCGGCAATAACAATTGTGTTGTCGAGAAGATATTTGGCTGGGAACTCAGGAATTTGATTGCCAAATCGTCCTAGGTTTCGCCGCAGGAGTTGTCTTGTAGAAACTTGACTTCCCCATGCTTCGTCGTGAACTCCCCAGCGGAATGGCTTTTGAACCTTTTCCATTTCTTCGATAATTTCTTGGGCCATCTCTTTGTAGGTGGTTTCATCGTGAGAGCGTAAAAAGGTTTGCACGGCATCTCTGCTGCCAGTCTGAATATCGTGGATGCGACTTCGGAATTTCGTTTCTATTTGTCCAACAACATCATTGGTTCCCGGTCTTTTTACGGGAGTTCTCGACCTCGAGTCGACCAGGGATTGCCAGCGACTGCGAATAGCGACACGGGTCTCTGGTTTGAGTCCTTGGACCACGGCTCTTGCGGAGCCGACAACTCCGATCGGAGTTAAAATCGACATGAGAAGAAGGCTTTTACTCTCGGTATCGAGTTGATTGATATCGGCTATGGCATCACTTCCGAGAGGAGTGGACGCTAGGTAGGATCGTGCCTCTAAATAACCAGTGCTCGTGTAAGCAAGGTAGCCAATATCGACAGCCCCTAAAAAGAGGTTGAGGACGAGACTTGTGCCGCCACTGAGAATAAAGGACGCCACATGAAGAGTGATAAGACCGCCAGCCTCGATGGCCGCTTTGTACATTTCCTGGCGTCGGAACCTTGAATCTAAACGTTCTGCCGTTTCTTGGAGTTCTGTTTCTTCGGCAAGGACTTGCATCAAAGGCGGCTTAAAGGCGATGTAGTGTAGAAGCTTTTTTACCGCCCATTCATTGGCACTCCTGCTATCGCCCTTTTCGAGCTTTTCTTGGTGACGAGTCAGAATATCTCTAAAATCTTCGGTAATCTTTTCGAAGTTCTCTCTCGCGTTATTGGCAATTTGTTTAAATGCCTTGGCAAGGGTTTCGTCACTCGGGTTTACGTTGTTAACAAAAAGCAAAAAGGGCGCTTGACTCACAAGCTGCATGTAACGGTCTTTGTACTGTTTCTGTAGATCATATCGTTTGTAGAGAGCAAAACTATGAAGGGCGTTTTCATACTGCTTTTCGTAATAATTTTTGTAGTACGTCAGTTCGTAATCAGAAGGGTTTTCAACGCCTTCAAAAAAGCCTTGATTGAGTTGTTCGATTCGCTCCTCGATTTGGGTCACGAACTCGGAGCGCTCCTCTCTAAAATGGGATTCGAGTGCTTGATTGTCCGCGCGATAAAGTTTTTTTGCGTAATCGAGTTCAGAATAGCAGCGGTCACCTTCTTGAATTTGGCAGCCGACTTCGGCAAGTCTCTCGAGGGGAGCCATCTGTAAATCACCGGTGAAAAATGAAGTAACCCACTCAAAACTACGGGTCGCTATATTGTGATGGGGATGGGACGGATGCGGTTTAATTTTGTAGACCCAAGAATACCTTTCGTCGAAAGCAAAGGCCGGGGTTTCGGGCTGCATTCGAAAGCTACTAAGAGCGAGCGCTACCTTCATTTTTGGCAAGAGATCGGCGAGCTTATGCCGAACCAACTCTTTTTCCGGTTCGCAGCTTTCTTTGAAGGTTTCTAATTCTTCAACTGAAAGGTTGAGGTCTTCGGGGGTTTCTAAGAAACAGTTTTTAAGAAAAGTCGATCGAGCTTCATTGGCAGATGCATTGAAGCGCACTCTTTCGACGGTTTTAATCAGTAAATCGAGCTCGAGGGCCGGGGTATCCAAAGCTTGGGCGTGGCTAAAGCTTAAACATGCAATCAATAGGGGTAGAATCCTTATAATTAATTTCTCCATGGGCACCTCAAGAGGGATTTTCTTCAAATAATGCAGCATGTCAAAGGTGCTTGAAGATGTTACAGGCTGGATCGAATCTGGTGCTTTTTCAATATTCTTTAAAAAACCTTACGATTTCAAAGAGATAAGGCCCTGACGAGGTCAGGGTTAGAAGCTCGGGGATGGGTATTTGAAGGGTATTTAGGTGGGATTTTTGAGTGAAGACACTGTCTTCGGGGGCGGGCTTATAGAGAGTTCTAACCAACTTCGCCATTTCTCTTTTTCCCTTTAGCAGGAAACAAGGCTGTTATCGCACAGCAACAAACGCAATGCATTAAAACTCGTTGACGACTCTGGGGACTTCTTGTTGAACAGAACCACCAGATTTTGTCGAACCTGGTGATTCTCAGGGGCCCCAAAATTCGTCAAAAACGTTTAATAATGAAACACTTTTTTGGAGCCCTCAAATTCATTAGAATCCTAAGTAATTGAAAATACTAAGCTATATAAGTGATCGTTGTGGGCACAATCTTGCATTTGGCAAGGGGTGGAGGATTTAAAAATGCGAGAGCTTATGAAGGCCGTCAAAATATTCACAAATATGATGGGACCTGGTACTGGTTTTTTCAGTGTCGGAATCCTGGGATTGAGTCTTTCGGCTCTGCTTTTATCTGCCTGTCAAAGAGCTCGTCTTGAGCCAAAAGGGCCGGCTGATCCAACAATCGTTGTGCAACAAGCTGACCCCCAGCCCGACAATGATCAAGTGATCAACCCTCGTAGGCAACCAACCCCCATTCCCGATCGAGATGATGATATCGATGACACTCCAGATGATGATTACGTGCCTGGTGATATCACTATTAGAGACGATAGGGATCCGACGATTCCAGATGCAGGTCCACTTGTAGTAACTCAACCTGATGGCCGCAACACCGTTGGCTTTGAGGGCGAGAACAGTGACTGCGCCTTTGATGATTGCGAATGTAATAATACCTGTCAGCCAGCTCCTGTAGAAGGTCCTTACTGTCCGCCGACAGTTCCAGTTCGTAGAGTCACAGAGACTAATTATATTCCTAATCTCGAATGTCAAAAAGATGTGTTTGAACATCCATCCGAAGCAGTCACGCTCGATTTAGATGTTCTCATTGTATTAGATAGCTCATCGTCGATTACTGCCGAAATGACTGCCATTGCTGAGGGCTTCGAAAACTACCTAGAAAATATCGATGAAAACATGAATGTGAGAATCGGTGTCCTACTCGGTCATGGTTTCTATGACGATACAGGTAGGGTCATGGCCGATGGGAGAGACTTGAGTGTTGAACCCAATCTCTATGGTCAATTTTATATTCCTTCTGGATCTTCTGGAAACACCATTGCTTTCGAGCCAGGTATGAATCGTCAAGAAATCATTCGACAATTGAGTGATCGTCTCTTAGGGCCTGTTGGTCCCGACGGACAACGAACTGGTGTGCCGAGTGACCAGCTTGCCGATGGTGGTGAAGCGGGCCTAGCCTCTCTAATGGGACTCCTTAGTCAACGGGATCGTTACAGGCAGAGTGGTGAGTTTTTTAGAGAAGGGGCCGCCCTTCATATAATGTTTGTCTCTGATGAAGCGGATATCTGTACTCCTGGAAACCAACGCCAGGGTGTCGAGTTATTTGCTCTTAACGACTATTGGTATAACAACGGAACCGCCGGCCAGGAACTATCCCAGCGTGGGCGCAGTTATAATGAAAATTATAGTTACGAAGACTTTGCCCATGAATTTACCTGTGGTGGTATGACTTACCAGAATGTGATTGATGTTATCGATGATATGCGAAGAGCTGAAGGTAAAGTTGTTTTAGCCACTGCTATTGTCTATAAAGATATGAATAGCGCCGGACTTCACGCTGAAAATGATGCCGATCGTGAAAATGAGCGTGGAACAGGTTATATCGAATTTGTTCAAGAGGGTTTTGAAACCAACCTAGGTATGGTCATTGATATTAATGAAGCTTGGGCTGCTGGTGCCTTTACCGAAGACCTTGTTCGCATGGGAAGGCAAGTTCACCACAGCGTCAATTTTGTTACGAATTTTCAGTTAACTCCGGACCGCGTGGTAGAAGGAGCGACTTTTGAGCCCCGCTCTGCCTATAGTTATACACCTTATGTTCAAGGTCATGGCGGCGAACATTGCCAGTCTATTGATACAGCTGATGAAAACTGTCCGAACATGCGTCAAATTATGTTTACCCGCAATCAATTTGACGGAACTTACTTAAGGCTCACTCCCGGTGTTCAAATTGGACTCCCTGACGAAGTGGGTGTGGTCATCAATAGCTGTTCGACATGGAGAGTTCGAGGAGAAGACTCTGTTTACTACGTCTGTCCATCAACCGAGAGACGAGTCAATACTCCTGAAGAGTGTATTCAAGAAGAAATCGATGCTGCTCGTGGAAGAGAAGGTGGTCATGTGCCAGCTCCTCAACCAGGACCCGTAGAAGAAACTTCTCCGTGCCCGCCGACGGCCCAATATGTTTACCGACCTCTTATTGGCGAAAATGTTTGCCACGAAAATGGTCTCGATTATCAGATGCCCGGCGGACGATTCGTCATCGGCGGACCTGAATAAAAAAAAGCTGGCTTCGAGCCAGCTTTTTTTATGCCTTTTTCACAGAATAATTTTAGCGATAGATTCTAAATTCAACGCGGCGATTGAGTTGCCGACCTTGGTAGTTGCCGTTATCGGCAATCGGAAAGCGTTCGCCTTTGCCGACGGCCTGAATCTGTTTGCGCTTAATATCCGGACGCTTCGTCTTTAAAACCGAGTACAAGAGTCTTTTAACTGATTTGGCTCGTCGTTCACTGAGCCCCTGATTGTAGGCATCGCTTCCGATCGAATCGGTATGTCCTGTGATAATCAGTTTTTTGAAGCCATCGCCCTTAAGAAGATAGTTGGCAAGTTTCGCCAGAGCCGGAAAAAACTCGCGCTTAACGACATCCTTATCAAATTCAAAAAGAATGTCTCTTGCCACAAAGTTTTCGACAAGGGCCGTTGGCTCCTGATCGAAAATACTTCCTTCAGCATCAATCACTTTGTATTCCGTGCTTTCTTCGGGTGGGATTCCAGCATTCATTTGTGTGATTTCAATACTCTCAACAAGTTCAGTGTCTTCTTCGATTCCAAAAAGAGGGCCGATGTTGTAGTTGATGCCGCCGTAAACACGCCAGTCCGGTGAAGCCGCTCCCTGATAGATTTCTGTGCCCGCACCTACGTGAAGGGCGAGATTGGAGAGCACGTCGTACTTTAAGCCGACGAGAAGTTCGAGGGAAGAAAGATCGCGATCGGACTCAAACTCGGTTTCTTGGGTGGGTATCGCACCAAAAAGTTCGGCAATGATTTTTGTGTCAATTTCTGTGATGTAATAGCTGGCAGCTAATGATCCGATGAGTTGATCTTGGAAGGGTTCAATGTTGTTAAAGCCCGTCACTCGTTCCCCGGAGTTGCGCAGGCGGTAACCGACGTTGGCACCGATGGCCACTCTTTCAATGGTGCCGTCGAGAGCAAATTGGAAATTAAATGTCGGTCCCGGTTCTTCTCCCGTAAATGGGTTGTTATCAATGAGCGGGTAATTCATCGAGAGAATAACCGCACCTCCGCCATCGCGATCTCCCCAAAAACGAAACTTCGTATTGGCCCGAACTTCGGTGGAGCCGGTTTCGGCAAATTGTGCTCGAAAAGCAGGGTTGTCCACATCCTGACTTAATACTTGAGGGAAACTGACGCCCACTTCCCAATTTTTTAGAAGCCCGACCCCTAAGTTGAAATCCATAGAGACTAAGCTATCAATAATTTCATCTCTCGATTGGGTGCTCACATCCTCAATGTTGGCTAAAGAGTTAATGGCGTAATTAAAAAACAAGCCGGCATTGATGACCCCTGGCTGCAAGGTTTCAGAAGAGTGGACTGTCACAAAATCAACACCGCTTGTTATGGGGTTGAAGTTTTGTGTGTCAGCTCCGACAACATTGGCTTGAGACGTAGAAGCAAAAAAGAAGAGAGCTGAGAGGATCGATATTTTTACAAGTTGTTTCATCATTGCTGCCCGAGGTTGTTTTCTTTAATTCTCCCCCGTGCTCGGTCATCTGTCACTTCGCTCTAGGCCTTTTGTCCTAAGTTTCGTCCTAAGTCTTTTTCGATGGATTTTTTCTCAGGGCATTTTTTTGGGGATTTTTTCTGTGAGTTTTCTCTGGGAATCGTTCTAATGGGATTTTCTCTCAGTCCAGGCTAGGCCATAGGTATTCAAAGCCCAATAAGACATTGAGTTGTTGGCCTGGACTAAATCCGAGTCGAAAGTCACCCCTGAGGCTAAACTTGTCTGTAACTGGCATGCGACCACCAAATCCGATGTGCCAGCCGGTCGCATATCGAAAAGGAAATTGAATCTTGAAGATTGCCGTCGGTTTCCGTTTCCAGGTGTGGTAGTCGAGTCCGATGAACCAGTGGCCAATAAATAGGGCTTGGGGGAGAGTGACGGGATTTCGCAAGCTGAAATAGCCGTGGTAATAGCTAACGCCCTTGGCTTGGGCTGCTGTTGCAACGTACTCGAATTGTGTTCGCCGAAAACCGTGGCCTAGGCGCACGCCCCAAAGTGGAAGTAAGTCCTTAACTCCCAGAATTCCCAAGGGGAGAAATGAGCCCGTGACAGCTCCCACGGCATAACCTCTAGGGTCCTCTGGCGTGCTCTGAGCCCATGCTGTGTTAAAGCTTAGTAAAAAAGCGAGAATCGCTATTAATCTCATAGACATGCTGTATAGAGAATACCAGTAGAGCTAATTAAAGGGTAAGATAATTTAAATTTCCCTGTCCGAGATAGGGGAGAGAAAGATCTTAAGTCGAGGTCCATTTTACTTAATTGGGAGTTTTCTGTGCTTAGCGTGCAAATGATAAAGCATTTCCTAGTCATATTTTTAATGATTTTAGCGGGGCCGATCGACGCTCAAGAGTCAGCTCCGCAAAAAATCGATAAGATCGTCATTCTCGGTGACTCTCTTACGGAGGGTTACGGAGTGGCTAAGTCTGATGCTTTTCCCGCCCTTCTTGAAAAGAAGATGCGTGAAGACTCCTATCCAAATCTTGAAATAGTTAATTCCGGAATCGGTGGATCAACCACGGCGAGTGCTTTGAGCCGACTCAAGTGGGTTTTAAAATCAAAACCGCAATTGGTGATTTTGGCCCTCGGAGGAAATGATGGTCTTCGCGGGACAGACTTAAAAACGACTGAGAAGAATCTCGATCAGGCCATTCAATTTGCCCAGAAAAAAGGAGTTCGCGTGATTTTGGCGGGTATGCAAATCCCTCCCAATTACGGTAAAGAGTATACCGAAAATTTTAAAAAAATATTTCCCCGTCTTGCAAAAAAGTACAAAGTGAAATTGATTCCATTTTTACTCAAAGGCGTTGGCGGAGAAGCGGACCTCAATCTTCCAGATGGGATCCACCCCAACGAAGAAGGGCACCAGGTTATAGCCGACACTCTCTACAAATTTCTAAAGGAAAACTTATGATTTTAAAGGTTCAAGACTTGAAGAAAAGTTTTATACAAGGCGAGAGAAAGATCTCCGTTTTGAAAGGCTTAAATTTAGAAGTTGAAAAGGGCGAGAGCGTAGCCATTCTCGGTCAATCTGGAAGTGGAAAGTCGACCTTGTTATCCTTACTTGCCGGTTTAGATCGCCCTACCAGTGGCAGCGTTCAAGTGAGCGGCCAAGATTTAGGGAAACTATCAGAAGAAGAGTTAACTCGGTTTCGCGGTAAAAACATTGGATTGGTTTTTCAGCAGTTTCATTTGATGAAGCATTTAACAGCGATCGAGAATGTGAAACTGCCCTTTGAAATATTAGATATCGAAGGCGGACAGAAGAAGGCAGAAAATTTACTGGAACGCCTTGGCCTAGGCCATCGCATGGACCACCTCACCCACCAGCTATCAGGGGGAGAGTGTCAGAGGGTCGCCATTGCCCGAGCTATGATGACAGAGCCAGAACTTCTTTTAGCGGATGAACCATCGGGAAATCTTGATCGCGAAACCGGCGAGCAAGTCATTAATCAACTTTTTGAACTGGCAAAGCAGAATCAACTCAGTCTGGTCGTAGTCACCCATAGCGAGCAGTTGGCTCTTCGATGTGGGCGGCAACTAAAACTCAGAGATGGGATCCTACAGAAACACGAAGGTCAAATGAGTCTATGAAACTTTTATCCTGGGCTCTTCGTGAGTTGCGCAACAATCGTAAGTTTACCATTTTCTTTATTCTCAATTTATCGGTTGGAATGATGGGCTTTATCAGTTTGCAGGCCTTTAAAGCCTCAGTCGCCCAATCGATCGAAGCCCGCTCCAAAACCTATTTAGGGGCAGACTTGGGAATTTCCGCTCGACGGGACCTAGAGGATTATGAAAAGAAAATCCTCGATGAAGTGGTTAAGAAAGAAAAGCTTGAAGTCTCTTCTATGGTAGAGCTTTACTCCATGACATCGAGTGCGACAAAGTCGCGTTTGGTAAATCTGCGGGTCGTCGATAATTTCTACCCTTTTTATGGAGAACTCGAACTGCGCGAGGGCGGTGTTAAAAAACCAGGGGAGCTTTCGGCATTTCACGAGCAAAAGCAAATTTGGGTTTACCCGGAAATTCTTGTGCAATTGAACGCGGAAATTGGTGATGAACTCAAGATTGGAAAGAGCAGTTATAAGATCACTGATGTCATTGAAAAAGACTCAGGAAACACTTTAACGGGAGGCGTGTTAGCCCCTCGGGTTTATATAAGCGAGAAATTTTTTGACGAGACCGGCCTTATTTCAAAGGGGAGTACCGCCTGGTACTCTTATCTCCTTCGGGCCCCCATAGAAGCAGACTCCTTAGAACTCAAAGATCGTCTTTCAGAATTAATAACTGCGCCCGGAGTTCGCGTTTATACCCATAGGGATTCTGCCAATCGCACATCGAGAATTATTCAATATCTTAACGACTATCTCGGGTTGGCTTCCCTGGTCGCTCTCTTTCTCGCCGCCGTTGGCGCAGCCTATATTTTTAGAAATTATCTCAGTGAAAAAATCAAAGATATCGCGATTTATGTCAGTCTCGGTTTAGAATCCAAGCAAGCAAGACGACTTTATGTCTTACAGCTCGCTCTTCTCGGTTTTTTTGCGGCACTTCCAGCATTAATTCTGTCAGCGGGTCTTCTTCCTCTGCTGAAGCAAATTAGTTTTGATTTGTTACCATTTAGTCTCGATCTCAAACTTGATTGGCAAATTATACTGACAGCTCTAGCCCTCGGTGTCCTTGGCTCTATGTTTATTTGTTTGCCACTTATGGACCGACTCAAGGATTTAAATGCCAACTCCCTTTTTCAAGAGTCCTACCAGCCGCAATTTCAGTTTCGTATTTCCAGTTTAATGTGGTTCACGCCATTCATTCTTCTTTATTATTTACTTTCTATTTGGCAGTCACAGAGTATTAAAATTGGTTCCCTGTTTTTTGCTCTTTTTAGCCTTTCGGGGTTAATGAGTTTTGGTTTTGGTTATTTCTTACTCTATTTGCTTTCTAAGGCTCCCGTAAAAAGGTTTGCTCCTTCTTTTGCCCTTAAGTGGATGGTTCGAAGTCCAGTCAGCAGTCTTACCTGTTTTGTGGCCATAGCACTGGGTGTTTTACTGTTGAGCTTTGTGCAGATTATCGAGACGGGCCTTTCTAAAGAAGTGGACCGCCCCATGGGACTCAAGCTTCCAAACCTATTTCTTTTTGATATTCAAGAAGAGCAAGTGGGGCCCCTCAATCAAGTTCTCAAAGAAAGGTCAGCCCAGTTGGAGCAAACGTCTCCTTTGGTTCGTGCCCGAATCATGAAAGTCAATGGCGAAGCCTTTGAGAAGTCCATGAAAGAGAGTCAGGTGACGACCCGTGAAGAAGAAAGGGCAAGGCGTTCTCGTAACCGGGGATATAATTTAAGCTATCGACTTAACTTTACGGAATCTGAAAAACTTGTAAAGGGGGAAGCCTTCCAGTCAGCCTATGATGCCAGTGGGGGAGCTCTTCCGGGGATTTCTGTAGAAATTGATTTTGCTCGCAGGTTGGGCTGGTCCATCGGTGATCGTCTCAGTTTCGATATTCAGGGCGTGGAGATAGAAGGGGTTATAAAAAATTTCCGATCGGTTAACTGGGCCTCTTTTCAACCCAATTTCTTTATACAATTTCAACCGGGTGTTCTCGATGAAGCGCCAAAGTCCTTTGTTGCCTCGATTGGAGATCTCGACAAAGAAAAAATAAATGAAGTACAGGCGACCATAGTCGATCGATTTCCCAATATTTCTATTATCGACGTGTCGAATGTTATTAAAAGAATTATTGAAATCGCTCAAACCATTTCTTGGGCCTTAAAGTTTATGGCCGTCCTTTGCTTGTTAGCTGGGCTTACGGTTCTTTATAGTATTGCAAGAAATCAGATTAGTTTGCGCGGAGCCGACCTCAACCTTTTAAAAGTTTTGGGTTGCGACTTTGCCCGTATTTATCAGATTCAGAGAATTGAATTTTTGATTATTGCGAGCTTATCCAGTTTGATCGGTGTTGTGACCAGTCTTCTTATCGCCTACGGCTTGTCCTTGGCTCTATTTAACGGGATTTTCTATGTCCCCTGGGGCTTTATTGTCCTCATTTTACTACTCGTGCCGGGGCTTTCTGTACTCGTTGGCCATTTGGCGACTCGGAGAATTCTATCCCGCTCACCCAGTTTGAGTCTCAATAGAGACCATGCCTAGCAAATAAGACTGAGGGTGTTTAAAAAGTCTTGAACACCCTTTTCTTTTCCCCTAATATGTCGCCAAGGCCCTAGAGCTCTGGTATTTAGAGTTCGACCTTTTGAAGTTAGGGAGTCTATGGCGAACTTTTTGGATTCAGTAAAAGGCATTAGTCTCAGCCGCCGTTGCCATTTCAGCGCAGCCCACACTTATGAGGTTTCCCAATTCAGTCCTGAAAAAAACCGCGAGATATACGGAGATTTATACGTAGAAGCGGGTTTTGGTCATAATTTTATTTTAGAGGTTCAGGTCACCGGGGAGTTTCACCAAGAAAGTGGAATGGTTTGCGACCTGGGGTTTCTGGATGCCTGTCTCAAGCAAGTTACTGATGTTTACGACCATAGGTACTTGAATGAGGATATTCCGGTCTTTAAAGGCAAGAAGGTTCCGACACCCGAGAACCTTTGTATTGAGATATACAAGGCCCTTGAAACTTTACTTTTGCCAAAAAAGACTCATATTCATAGTGTTAGGCTCTACGAAGGAGATCGCTTCTGGTGTGAGTATGGCGGAGAGGACGAAATCTGTATTGTGACCCAAAAAGTCCTGATTTCTTGTCTTCATAGGCATCACAACCCAGATTTGAGTGACGAAGAAAACGAAGAACTTTATATGAAATGTTCTAAGGTTCATGGTCACGAGTACCAGGTAGAGTTGAGTGTAAAAGGAGCAGTAGACCCAGTAACAGGGATGGCATTTAGCCGTCCGCAGTTGAATAAGCTCCTTGAGGAAAAGATTGTGAAAGTTTTTCACGGAAAATTTTTAAATGAATTTTTAGGAAACACTTCTGGTGAGATTATCTTACAGAAGTTCGAAGACTACCTGCGTCCGGAGTTTTCGTCCGAAGTTTTTTATGGACTTCGAGTCCGCGAGACGAGAAAAAATCACTTTTCGACGCTAATGGCTAGTCAACGTATTGGAGAAGCGATATGAAGTTTGATACGAAACACCCTATGAAAGAAATCGGTGAAGGCACAGAAGGGAGTGGAACTTCAATGCCCGATATCGCTAGCCAAAGTAAAACTCAACTTCACGGCGAATTAGATCTCGTCGGAATGTCGCGAATCGAAGCGCCCATCGTATTGACTGCAGTGGATGGAAGCCCTCGTCAGGTATTGGCGCAAATCGATGCTTTCGTAAACATCGCGGATCCAAAAGCCAAAGGGATTCACATGTCTCGACTCTTCCTTGAGATCGAAGAGAAGCTGAGCCAAACTCCACTCAGCCTAGGCTTGCTCAAAAAAGTCCTTTCAAATTTTATTGAGAGTCACCAGGGCCTTTCAGATACCGCCCTCATACGAATTCATTTTAATGACTTTGTAAAAAGGCCGGCATTGAAGAGTGATTACTCTGGGTGGCGAAAATATCCTGTTTTTATTTCTGGATTGCTCAAAGAGGGGCAGTATAAATTTGAAATGGGCGTCGACGTTCTTTACTCGTCGACGTGTCCATGTTCTGCGGCCCTTGCGCGAAAACTCATCCAAGAGCAATTCGAAAAAGATTTTAAAGGAACCGCTGAAAATCTCAGTTACGAATCTGTGCTTGAGTGGCTGGGGTCTGAAAAGGGCATTGTTGCGACTCCTCATAGCCAAAGATCAAGAGCTGAAGTTTTGGTTGATCTTGGTGAAGGATCTGGCGAAATGGACTGGATCGCCTTGGTTGATCATATTGAAGGCGTATTGAAAACTCCGGTGCAAGCAGCCGTCAAGCGACCCGATGAGCAGGAGTTTGCCCTACTCAATGGTCAAAACCTCATGTTCTGTGAAGATGCAGCCAGAAGAATCCATAAGAAATTAGATCAACTGGAATCTGTTCAGGATTTCTATGTGAAGTGTATTCACATGGAAAGCCTCCATCCCCACGATGCAGTAAGTACCACTACAAAGGGAGTGAGTGGTGGCTACATTTCAAGTACCGAATACTCACTTTAATTTGTTTTATAATAAAACAGGGGTCTTAATTTAGTTCGAATTAGGACCCATAATAACAAGGTCTCTTCACAATTCTCGAAATTTCAATACTTTAAATCTATGTATAGGATAATTAAGGCATAGAGAGGTTTGTCGGTTTAGAGAGATTCATCGGCAATAGAGGAGAGTATGAAGATATTGCTTGTTGAGGACGAAGAGGTCCTTAGGGAGTTGTACACCCAGAGTTTTTCACAAGAAGGTTATGAGGTTGTTGCTGTATCTGATGGTAAGGAAGCCATCAAAGTCTTGCGCGCCCACGAGGATATAGACTGCATTTTGTCGGATATGAAAATGCCTTTTTACGATGGATTCTGGTTGTTTAATCAGCTCCAAAAAAATTCAAAGTACAGCGGAATTCCGTTTCATATCATTTCTGGTTATTTGGACGGAAGCGAAAAGGTGATGCTCAAAAAGGGAGTTAAATCCATTCACGCAAAACCCTTGATTCTCGAGGATGTCATACAGTCTATTTCAGTACTTTAATGGCCGAGATGATTTGTTTTGAAGCTTCACTCTTTTGTGTATCGGCGCGATAGACCAGGCAAATTGAATCCTTGAAGACCAAAGATGTATCCACTCTTTTAATTCGATAGGATTTATTCTTTGTAGCCACTCGTTCGGGCAATATACCGACCCCCACTTTTGCATTCACTAAACTCGTGATGACTTCGAGATTACCCGTCGCTAAATGGCGAGAAAAGTTGAGTCCGGACTTTCTCGCTTTCTTTAGAAGACTCTGACTCTGTATGAGCTCGTTATCGGCAATAAGGATGGCATTGCCCGATTCAATGTCCTGGCACGAAGACGGTTTTTCGGCGGTCCAAAAACTCACTTCGTCAGAGAGAAGCTTTTGAATCACAAGATCGGGGTGTTTCGTGGGATTCACAACAATTCCAAAATCGAGTTTAAAGCTAATGACGTCCTCAGTAATTTTTCTTGAAAGGTCGTGTTTCAAAGAAATTTCTAAGTGTGGGTACTCAGCCAAGAGTTTTGGTAAAAAATGGGAGAGGGTATAAAGCGCCACAGAAGGGTGGCAACCGATTGAGTAGTGGCCACTCACCTCATTCTGGCTATTGAGTGCGTCGGCTCGAATATTTTCCCAATTTTGTATGAGGCTTCTGCCGTGGATCGAAAACTTTGTCCCCTGTTTGGTGAGCTGAACTCCACCTTTGGTTCGCAACAAAAGTTTGGTGCCGAGAGCCGTTTCGAGGCGTTGGATCGCCAAGGAGAGGCTGGGCTGGGTAATTCCAAGTCTTTCAGAAGCACGGGATATATTAAGAGTCTGAGAAACTTCGAGAAAGTAGCGAATATCGTTAAAATTAGGTAGCATCACGGGCCTCGCTGTTAAAATGGACATCTTAGTGATATAGGTTTCATCAATAGTTTCAATATTAATTATTAATTTTATAAAATTTCTCATTTTCGGTAAAAAGACCCATGACCTAAGGGGGCAAAGTGAAAAAACCAATGAATCGTAGAAACCTTTTAAAGGGCAGCTTGGGCCTAGCTGCAGGAATAGCAGCAAGTCGAGTGGCCCATGGGCAGATGTTTCAAGGGCCGAAGTGTGCATTAGGGCCGACTCCACCGCAAACAGAAGGACCGTTCTATCCCGTTAATGATCAACTCGATAAAGATATTGATCTCGTATACGTCGATGGTGCTCCAGATATGGCCCAGGGAGAAATCGTTTATGTGTACGGTCTTGTAACTGATAGCCAGTGTCAGCCTTTGCCCGGAGCTCTTGTAGAAATTTGGCAAGCCTGTGTGACGGGGAGGTATAACCATCCTTCTGACCCGAATACCTCGGCGGCATTAGATCCCCATTTTCAATATTGGGGAAAGACCATAACGGACGAGCAGGGGCGTTACCTTTTTCGAACCATCATTCCCGGAGCTTATCCCGCAGCACCTGGTTGGGATCGCCCTCCCCATATTCACTTTAAAGTGCAAAAAAGAGCCTATCATGAGCTTACGACTCAAATGTACTTTCGAGGTCATGCATTAAACGCTGCAGATCGAATTTTGCAGAGCATGTCGGCCATCGACCAAGAGAAAGTCGTTGTGGACTTTGCACCGATGAATGATGTCGAATTCTACGGCCCCTATAAAGGGGGGCGATTCGATATTACCCTAGCGCCAGTCCTTTAATTTTCTTTTTATCGATTTTAATGACAGATAAAAAAAGCGGTCCAGCAGGGACCGCTTTTGAGTATTGATACTTTTAAATTGATTACTTAATAATGTTATAGAGCCCCGTTAACGAAAACTTGTTGCCATTATTTTTAAAGGCTTGGTTTTCGATCCGATTGGTTGCTACTCCGAGATGATCTCTTAGTATTTCACCAGCGACTTTTCTGTAGTCGACCATGACTCGAACATCTCTGATATCTTTGCGAGCTAGGTCCCAATCAGGGGCTATCACTCGCTTTGGATTGTTGAGGTTACCACCGAATACTAGTATCGCTCCACCGCGACCGTGATCAGTTCCGCCGGTACCGTTTTGTGCAATGGTTCGGCCAAACTCACTCATAACCATGATCACGGTATTATTCCACATGCCGAGGCGCACGAGGTCGTCTTTGGCGGCACGAATCACTTTATCAAGAGTCTTTACTTGGTTGTCGAATGCTCCGCCAATAACGCCTTCATTATTGTGAGTATCCCACCCACCGAAATCAACATTAACGGTTTTGACATTGACATTAGAGCTCGCCAGGCGGATGGCTTGTTTCATGCCATTACCTAAAGAAGAGTTTCCGTAGTCGCCCGTGATCTTACTATTTTGAATCGAAGAAATGTTGTTATTCACAGAGTTTAAGGCTGTGGTTGTTTGTAGAGCTGACTTACAGAAAATATCACTCATACTGCCGCTGCCGTAGGCGCTACAATCGCCGTCTTTGTCGGTCGACATTCCAACAATTCGATCCGCTTTATTAGTTGAGCTCGTAAAGGCAGAGCTACCTTGAACGCGGCTAAAGCTTTCGGGTGATGCCATGGCCATTGCTTTTGAGCCAATTCCTCGCATGCTGGCCGCGACTTTACCGCCCATGGAAACCATGTGTAGGTTACCGGCACTTCCACCAAGCGCATCAAAGATATAGCCGCTCGGCTTGATTACTCTACTATCACCACCTTCGATGATATCCATCTGTGTAAAGTGAGATCGAGTGATATTGGTTGATCCGGCTCCGTGAAAGAAAACCGCGTGTCCGTTATTGAAAAGTGCTCGCATATTGACCGCACTCGGGTGCATACCAAACTTGGTGTTATTATTATGGCCTGCTGGATCGTGGGCCAGAGCTTTGAGCTGACTTTGAGTCATTTTTATTCCCGGGCGATCCGCCGAATAGAGGTTGTATTGAGCTGCTGTCTTAGGAGCGAGAAGGGATAAGCTGTCCATTCCGCCTCGCAAGAAGACTTTAATGAAAAGTTTATTGTTCGTCGCTCCAAAACCATTGTTAGGTAAGAGGAGGGCAGGAGCCGAAGCCAAGGCTGCTTTTCCTAATATTCCGAAACCAACTTGTTTAATAAATTCTCTACGTTTCATGTTTCCTCCTACTTCAACACAAACATTCGGCTACCGAGTATCAGTGAATTCACTGTTCGGCCCGGAACTAATAGGTTCGTCGACTTTTCTTTATCTGGACTTTGAATACTTGCTTTCAATTGTTCGTGACCCGCGTCCAGGCCAAACCACATGGGATAGGTTCGAAGTTGATCGCGCACCACATAGTTTGCAGCTAAGCCCGGTGACGTCTGGGCGACCTGTGCAATTTTATTTTCAGCTCCATTATTCCAATAGGTTTTGTCGTCAATTATTAAAGGCATTCGATCATCAGCTAATTTATGAGCGGTATTGATTGCTTGAGTGATGTAGTTTGGATTCGCCCAAACTCGATCGGCAACTGGGTATCCCGTCGGTGGTGGAAAGTGTCTTGGGTAAATTCCAAGGCTTCTAGAACTATAGGCCAATTCAGTGAGTTCAGATCGAGACTGAATACTCCAGATATGGTAACCCATAGCGCGCTTTGCACTGGTCACCAACTCGATGGGATTCTTTAAACTCTTTGAGTAGTTAGCCCAGCGCCAGTAAGCGGGATGTGTGATTATGGCTTGATACATTGCCGGTAAATTCCCATAGGTGCCCCAAGCATTTTTACAAGCATTGTGGAGACCATTATTGGCATTGTCGCCGGCTAGTTCAGTCACAAGCTTTTTGCAGATGTTTCTTTTCGTCTGGTTGTGTGAAGCGAGGTATTGAAGAAGTTCGACTCCACCATTTACGCCATTAGCAAATGTCTGACCCATGATCTTTGGTCGGCTCGTATCGTGTGCGAAACCGTTAAATACAAACTGAGGCTGCTCCCCCTGGGTTCGGGTAAAAGACCATCCCGTGAGAAGTTTTGCAACTCGAGTCACATCGGTTTGGTTATAGGGGCTGCTCGGTTCAGCCGGAGAAACGGGGCCAATTCCAAAGGTGTACAACTCAAGAAGCTCTCGGCCATAGTTTTCGTTGATACCGGTACCAAAGCCTTTTTTCTTGAGCCCTTCTTTTACGGATCGATAGTTATCGAGATATTGAAGCATCGCCGGGTGGGCAGCACTGGTTTTTAAAAGATCTAAGAAAGTTCCACAAACTCGCTTTGAAAGCTGTCTTTCATAGTCGAGAGCATGGAGATAGGATTTCTGCGCATCGACATTGAAGTGATTCCACCAAAATTCGGTGAGGACTTGATTGACATTGAGCGCTCCATTAAGGCCCCAGGCAATGGCGTGTTCAGCGGCTGTTTTTCTTAAGTCACCTCGAAGTTGATTGAGCGCTTGTTGAGCTGCGAGTATTTCAGCATTGGTTCCATTGGCCTTAGCATCTTGATAAGCCTTGAATCTATTGTGAAGTCTGTTGTTTATCTGAGTATATGTGAGGCCAGTAAGTGGGAGTAGCTCAGCAATTTTATCTTTCACTTGGTTGTTTCGACCCGATCCCCATTTAAAATGTTGATCGATGAGGTCAACCAGAGCGCGAGTCGCTGCGGCCTTGCCCATGAGTTCTTCTAATTCCAAATAGTTTTGTGGATGTTCCGGGTGCCTGGCGTGGGGACCCATGGCAAAACGGTTAAATGCAATATGCGCCTGGTGAACAACGCCGATATCCACGGCAGCTTGTGAATCGCGCAAAGTCTTCATAAGCTGGTTTTGCAGACTATCGAATTTGTTTCCACATCCTGTTGGTCGCGCATACACACCTGCTGCGCCCACTTGCTCGATTTCAGAGGATTGACTCTTTTGATCCACTTCGAGTTTACCGGCTTCAAATTCGCCACAACCAATAGCGAAAATGGCGAGTAGGCTGATCCACATGAATTTGAGATTTTTTAACATCATACTATTACTCCCAGTGTTGACTACCATTCAGTCAACTCTTCTGTTATTTCGAGTTCTTGTTGTTCGTGATATAAACTTAAGAAATTTTTAGCATTTTCAATTTGCGATTCTTCAAGCGAGCCATCTTTTAGAGCATTGACGATGGTGGTAAATTGTAGATCTGACTCAAAGTCATCTCTATGCAGATAAATTCCACCTTGTTTCGTCGTAATATAAAGAGTGCCCTCAGTTTGAGTGTCATCTATAATGGGTTCTTTATTTTGATGAGATCTTTGATCTTGAATAGAAGCGCTTTGATCCGACAGATGATTGCTAGGGGAAGCCCCTTTATCAAAAGTGTCGAGCTCAGTATCTTCAACAAATGAAGTGTCCTCTTCAAGGCTTGAATAGTCTTGAGATTCTACAACTTCTGATTGAGGTTGATTGGAATTTGAAAAATGGATGACCAGTAGCAAAGCTAACGCCGTTGCCACTGCAACAAGTACAGCACGAACCATTTATCTCCCCCCCAGGAGACCTCCAAATTCACCCGAAGTCATCTTAATGCAGACAGCCTGCCAATTTTGGTCACCGACTTATTGGAAAGCTCGAGTCGTTTAAGGCTCGTGAATTCGAGGGTTTAATAGGATTGACCGAGTTTTTATAAATTTGAGAAATGTATAGAACTTGATGAGGCGTCAATTGATTGGGCAGACAGAAAATAAAAAAAGCCCTCTCGATTGGAGAGGGCTTAATCTAACAAGGAACAATCCTAATGGATCCGTATTAAAATGATTCGTCGAAACTCACTTCGCCTGAGACACCAACTTGGTAGGCTGAAACTCTTCTTTCAAAGAAGTTAGTGAGTTCCTGTACATCCTGAAGCTCCATAAATGGAAATGGATTTTTCACATTATATTGAGGTTCAATATGAAGAGCTTGTAATCGCTGGTCGCCAACAAATTGAAGGTATTGCTTCATATCTTTTTTAGACATACCGGCAATGCCATATTGAAGGATGTCGTCAGCAAATGCCATTTCGCATTCGATAGCTTCATCAATCATGGCGATGATCATATCGTTCATTCTATCATTGAAGAGCTCGGGTTCTTCTTTACGGGCCGTTTCAATAACTTCCATTGCAAAATTGATATGGGCTGTTTCGTCGCGGAAGACCCAGTTAGTCCCTGAGGCGAGTCCATCGAGAAGCCCTTTAGAGCGCAAGAAGTAAACATAGGCAAAGGCTGCAAAGAAAAAGAGACCTTCGATGCAAGTCGCAAAACAGGCCATGTTCATAATGAACTTTCTGCGATCTTGAATGGTATTGAGTTCATCGAGGTCATTGATTGAGTCCATCCACTTAAAGCAGAAATCGGCTTTCTTCTTTATGGAAGGAATATTATCGATGGCCGCAAACGCCTGGGCTCGTTCATTGACATCCGGAATATAGGTATCAAGAAGAGTCAGGTAAAATTGCACGTGAAGTGCCTCTTCGTAGAGCTGTCTCGATAAATAGAGTCGAGCTTCTGGAGCGTTCACATGCTTATAAAGGTTGAGAACAAGATTGTTTCCAACGATTGAATCTCCAGTGGCAAAAAAGGCAACCAGTCGGTTGATAAGGTGCCTCTCTGACTCTGTCATTTTAGTTTTTAAATCACCCAGATCTCTTGAGAAGTCGACTTCGTCAACAGTCCATGTATTACGAATTCCATCTTTGTACATTTCGTAAAATACAGGGTACTTCATCGGTCTGAGAGTTAAGTTAAAACCTGGATCTAATATCATCGTTTCCTCCCTGATGGATGACTATTGACAAGCTTCGCAAGTCTCTGGGTTTTCAAGAGAGCAAGCGATCGCTTCGGCGTCAGTTGTTGTTTTCTTAGCTGTTCCACTAACTGTTGTTTTAGCAATTCGAGTCGCTGGTCGCGATCTCAAATAGTAGGTTGTCTTAACACCTTTCTTCCAGGCATACATATACATCGAAGAAAGTTTTCCAATGGTCGGACTCTCAATAAATAGATTGAGTGACTGACTTTGATCAATATAAGCCCCGCGATCGGCGGCCATGTCGATCAGTGCCTTCATTGGGATTTCCCAGGCAGTTCTAAAACGCTCACGAATTTCTTGAGGGATTTCTTCGATATTTTGAATAGATCCCTCATTGCGTTTAATTTGGTCGCGAATCTCTGTGGTCCAAAGACCAATTTCTTTGAGTTCGTTGACCAAATACTTATTAATCTGCAGGAACTCTCCAGAAAGGGTTTCTCTCTTAAAGAGGTTAGAAATTTGTGGTTCAATGGCTTCGTAAGATCCGCAAATCGAGGCAATGGTCGCCGTTGGTGCAATGGCAATGATCAAAGAGTTTCTCAAACCATGCTTAGCAATTTTCTTTTTGAGCTCGTCAAAATCCGACTTTCTATCGGGAGTCACTCCCCAGAGGTCGTATTGGAGTTGACCTTGAGAAGCTCGGGTCTCGTGAAAATTAGGGTGAGGCCCAAATTGCTCAGCCAATTCACAGGAGGTCTCCACTGCGTGAAAGTAAATTTCTTCTTGAATCTTGCGCGAGAGTTCTCTGGCTTCAGGGGAGTCAAAGGCCATCTTCATTTTAAAGAAAGCGTCCTGAAGGCCCATGCAGCCTAAGCCAACCGGTCTCCATCTCTTATTTGAGCTAGATGCTTGGTCAATCGGGTAGAAGTTGATGTCTACAACTCGATCTAAGAACTTTACGGCTGTTTTAACTGAATTTCTCAGTTTTTCGAAATCGAACTTTCCGTCAACAATGTGTCGGGAAAGATTGATCGAGCCGAGGTTACAAACGGCAGTTTCATTATTTGAAGTGACTTCTAAAATCTCAGTACAAAGATTTGAAAGATGAATCACATTTTCTTTTTTAAGAGTCTGATTGGATTTGGTATTGGAGGCATCTTTAAATGTCATCCAGCCATTTCCTGTCTCGGCAAGGGACTTCATCATTCGCGAATAAAGATCTCTGGCGTTGACCTGGTCTTCAAAAATTCCCTCTTCTTCGGCCTTCAGGTAAGCTTCTTCGAATTCCTTACCGTAAAGGTCAGTGAAGTGAGGAACTTTGCGCGGATCAAAAAGTGACCACACGGATCCTTCTTCAACTCGTTTCATGAAAAGATCAGGAACCCAGTTTGCTAAATTGAGGTTATGAGTTCTTTTGGCCTCATCTCCTGTATTTTCTCGAAGTTCTAGGAATTCCATGATGTCCGCGTGCCAGCTTTCAAGATAAACGCAGCAAGCCCCTTTTCTTTTTCCGCCTTGGTTAACAGCGGCAACAGAAGAGTCCAAAGTTTTTAGCCAAGGTACAATTCCATTGGAGTGGCCATTGGTTCCTTTGATAAGAGAACCTCTAGAGCGAATTCGATGGTAAGCGACTCCAATTCCGCCGGCAAATTTTGAAAGCATAGCGATGTCCGAATACTTCTTGTAGATAGAAGTGAGATCATCCTGAGGGGAGTCGAGTAGGTAGCACGAAGACATTTGTGGTCTTTTGGTGCCAGAGTTAAATAGAGTCGGCGTGCTCGGCATATAGTCGAGAGCTGAGGTTAAATTGTAGAGTTCAATGGCCTCTTGGGCATTGTTAGCTAGCCCACAGGCAACTCGCATAAGAAAGTATTGAGGTGTTTCGAAAACATCGCGAGAATCGGGGTTTTTAAGAAGATAGCGATCATAAACAGTTCGCAAGCCAAAGTATTCAAACTCGAAGCTTCGACGGGCATCGACAGCGGCCTCGAGATCATCCTTGTACTCTTTAACAAATTGTAGAGTACTTTCGGCAATGAGGCCGTGATCAAACCCGTACTGAATAGAATCAGCGAACGAAAGAATCCCTAGGTTCTTGACCTCTTCGTCAATAAAGGTACTGAGGAGGCGAGCTCCGAGCTTTGAGTATTCCGGTTCTTCACTGATCAGCATGGCTGCTGTTTGAATACAAAGGTTATCGAGTTCTTTTGTTGAGGCGCCATCGTAGAGGCCACTAATAGCTTTAATAGCGACTCTATGGGGGTCAACAGCTTGTAGCTCGAGAGCACATTTTTGGACTCGAGTTACAATCTTGGTTACATCCACTTTTTCAAGTGATCCATTTCTTTTTCGCACCCTCATCGCTGGTGCTTCAGTCAAACTTTGATCGATATTAGGATTCACTTCCATGCAATTTCCCTCCAATTCATAAATGCAACATCACAAGTTGTGTCCAAAGTAGGCTTTTTAAAGGAAGAGTAAGATAAAGTTTCTAAAAATCCCCTTCAAGAAAATTCTCCCACTTACGCGCCCATTCTTTAGGCAAGCCCCTCAGTTCGCCTTTCATTTTTGGAGATTCACGATTTTCTCAAAGCGTCAAATCTCCTTGAGGACAAAAAAATCCATGTCCCAAAAACCGTAATTTTGACTTTGTTAGAGTCACTTTTGGGTTAACAGAGCAATTTGATTTTTCTCTCAAATGGTCCCTTCAGAACTGAAGCAGAAGAGGTTTCCAATCTCAGTTGAGAGCGTCCACTCCTTGGACGCTAGTAAGACGGAGAATTTCTGTCAAACTTGATTTCACATTATCTCAAAACTTGCGTCCAAGGTCGGTCAGAGGTTCAATGTTAGGCTTTTTTCAGGGTAATGAAAATTAAATAATTATAAGTCTTTATGATTTAAATATTAAGTTTTAGATGAACTAAAAAAACTATTTATTTCGTGAAACAGCTGGTCTTTAAAACTGCTTAAAATAAGTGCATTTTACTTTTTTTCTGGACAAAAGATTGAGTGCTTTGATTCGGAATCAGGACTAAAAGCTAGGGAGTAACACCTAGATGTAGTTTTTTGATCAAACAAAAACACTATATATCGGTAGTGTTTTTGCCTGAAAGCCTTATTTTTTGCCCTTTTTACGCCGATTTGTACGTAATGAATAGTTCAGATCAGCTCCTTCGAAGTCTATTTAACATCCTTCTCGCTCTTTTTGTTGTGCAAATTGCGCTCTTGTTTTTACTGGAGCAAAACCAAAGACAACACGTTAATCGCATGAATAATCGACAACCTGCCAATGCGCAGATTTCTTGTGGGATGTACAGAAACGTCGTTCTCGATGAGAAGTTTCAGTTTCCAGAAATGAAGTCCCAACCGGAAGAATGTCATACTTCGAGTTGTCAAATTTCGGGTTACAAAAGAGTCGATATTGAACCCCATAGCGGAGTCGAAGTTCACATTGTTTCCGTTGAAAGTGGTCAAAAAATAAAAACTGCGGCAGGCAGAAGAACGCAAAGAACCTTACCTGTCGTCGTTAACATCAGAAAATCTGAAAACCCAATCCATCTTGTTCTTATCAATAAAGATCGAATTCGCTGGCAGATTAAATTAGAAGAAGGCGCTGAACTTTCTCAGGTCACCTTGGCCTCTAAAAGTATTGCTTGGCTCGAAGGGCAAGGCGAAGAAACTCCCATTGATTTTCTTCCTTCAAAATTAATGTGTAGTTATCCCTACTCCTTTGAGGATATCGATAATCCCGACAACCATTTTAGGCGTATGATTTCAAGTCTTCGTATGCAGCTCGGGCAAAAAGAGATGAGCTTTCAGGGGACTAAAAGGGGAACGGACTTCAATGTTCCATTCTATGATAGTGCAGAACAGGAAAATATTCGAATTGCTAAATATCGAATGAAAAAAGAGGCTCGAAAGCGACTCCGTCGCCTTCCTGCTGCGATTGACACTCTACAGTTCGAGTTAAAAGGGTATCAGCTAACAACCGTTGGACAGATGAAATTAAAATCAGACGGGAGCCCAGCTAACCAAGAAATGTTGCCTCTGCCCGCAAAAGTGCGTTCACTTTATCGTCATAATGATGGACGGGTGTTTGTTATTTACAAACATCAGTTTGGAATTTGGGACCCTCAAGGGAAAAGTTTTACGGCTTTGATGCCGCCGGCGACTCTTCCCCAGTTGTCCTGGCCTCTCAGTATGGCTTTCGACCAGAAGAGGCAGGAGCTTTGGATTCCATCAAAAGATGGCGATGGGTATATATTTGCCTTCAAGCCCAAGGATCAAACCTGGCGCGTTGTCAGTCCCAAAAATGGGGCGAGAATGGTTGCCTTAAGTTATTCGCCCGAAAGAGATGCTTTTTACGCCCTTGAAGAAGCTAAAGAAATTCAAAGTCTCCTTGAGATCAACCACGAAGGGCGTGTTCGGCGATCGATACAGCTTTCACAGAAAATCCCGTTTCTAAAAAATGAGTGGATTCCTGAGTTGAAGTGGAAGAAGAGCAGGCTTCTGCTACGTATATCGAAACCCTCTTCTCCCGAGGGAGAGTTCTTTGTTATTGATGCGAAAAAGGGGATATCGCGTCAGGTCTTTCTTTAAGATTGTGACTAATTAGACACAATAAGGCTCTGCGTCCAGCGCATTGCTTAAGTGGATCGTTTTTGTTCGAAAGAACTGGACAGTTTGGCTGTGAAGAGTATTTTTAGGGTGCTTTTATAGGTTATTTAAAAAGGAGAACTCATGAAGCATCTTAGATTACTTTGTGTTCTTGCTGTTATGGCAGGATCTGCAATGGCCCAAGCTATCCCCCAAAATGAAGTTTTTTGGCAAGCCGATACTGGTGAAATGGTTTTCACTCCTAAGTTCGAGTATTCGTCTTCTACAATCACTCCAGAAAACACAACAACTGATCTTGAAGTGACTCTTCCGCAAACAACTCTTGAATTCGAATACGGAATCACAGAGATGTTTTCTGCTGGAGCCCTTGTTGGTTACACTTTCGGTCAAACTGCTTTCGGTAACACTGAAACTGACATCACTGGATTAAACGACATCGAATTTTTTGGTAAAGGCCAAATGGAAATCGATTCGTCTTCTAGCTTCCACTACGGTGTTGGATTGGCTCTCGGTCTTTCTGATTCAGAAATTAAAGCTGACGAAACTAACGTTTCTTCTGGTCGTACGACATTCACTCCATACGTTGGTTACATTCGTGAAATCGGTCCTGGTTTTGCTGGAGCTCGCGCGTCTTACCAAATTCACCTGACTCCTGAGTCTGAAGTGAACAAAACGACAACTCCTGACTCTGAAAATGAGTACGAAGGTGGAGCTGTATTCTCACTTGCAGGATTCTACGAAATGCCAATGGCATGGGGAATTCTTGGTTTTGACCTCACTTATCAGTCGACTTCTGAAAGAGTTCAAACTAAGGCTGCTGGCGTTGGTATCCCTGATGCTGATCAAAACGACAACTTTAGTTCAATCACTCTTGGTGTTTACCCAACTTATAAAGTGTCTGACATGATTGAAGTCCTCGGTCGTCTTTCTTACGGTCGTTTTACTTCTGACGAGTACCTCGGTGCTGACATTGATAGCACAAGCCTCATCAATGTTTCTGTCGGTGCTCGTATCCAAATTTAATTTTTTATAAATTTGGTGCCATTGCAAAAGCTCTCCCCTGGGAGAGCTTTTTTTTTACGGTAGAAGCTTCCTTTTGGTAGCGCATTTGCGTTAAACTCGCCCAATATTTTGTCGAAAGGTTTAGAGGATGGATTTTAAGATTCGTGAGTCTTGTCGAGAAGACAGTTCGATTTTACTTGAGCTAATCAAAGAGCTCGCCGTCTACGAAAAACTTCTTCACGAAGTTGAAGCCGATGCTGACCAATTATCCAAGAGTTTGTTCGCTGAAAATAGTCCAGCCTTTTGTGTATTGGCAGAAGGTGCCGATGGGGTGATGGGGTTTGCTCTTTACTTTTTCAATTACTCAACGTTTTTAGGCAAGAAGGGCCTATACCTCGAAGACCTCTTTGTAAAACCACAGTTTCGAGGGAATGGGATTGGCAAAGCCTTGCTAAAGCGCTTGGCTCAAATTGCTGTCGATCGAGATTGCGGACGCATGGAGTGGTCCGTTCTGAAGTGGAATGAACCAGCCATTGGCTTTTACAAGTCTCTAGGAGCCGTCCCAATGGATGAGTGGGATACCTATCGCCTCACTGGTGAAGCGCTAGTTAAAGCCTCAGAATATGCCTGATAAGGCGAGCACGCTAGCAAAAGGCAGCTTCTACCTAGTTGAGAACAAGTTTGATAGCGCGAGTGCGCTACCAAAAGGAAGCTTCTACCTAGTTGACTTTCTTTTTGTCATTTTTTTTTGTGTTATTTGAAACTTTGGTTTTGAAGTCAGGAGTTTTTTGTTCGATTCCCAACTCTTTAACCGCTCTCTGGCTTTGAATGGCTACAGTACCGGTAATATCCTGGAGTTGGTCGAATTGCTCTAACGATTTGCGAGCCAGTTTTTTACCGCCTTTAAGCTCAACAGTGAGAACGGGAACTCCGTGGTCGCGCCACATGTATCGTCCCAAGCTTCCCGGAAAATGTCCGAGGGATCGCCAAGGCAGTGGTGCAAATTTAGGAAAAGGAATCATCGTCGGTCCGTCGAAGTCGAGTAGGCCAAGTGGCGTGTGAATGGCGATGATAAAATCGGGTTGGAATTCCTGAATATGACGAATCGTGCAGCGAGTTTCGGCTTCACTTCCGCCGACCTTCCCGGGAAAGCGTCTCTCGCTGGATTTGGCAAACTTCTTCCAGTATTTATGAGCGAGCTCAGCCCAATCCGCAGTCGGGTAGTTACGATTGATATCGACACCGTTACCGTTAGTGCGGGTTTGTAGGCGATAGCCATCGGGATTAACGATGGGAAGGACCCGCCAGGTATTGCGCGGGTTGATTTCTGAAAGGCGCTCCATCCACGACAGAGCAACACTTGCGCTCGGTCCTTCATCACCATGAACCAGGGATAGAACTAAAATTCTTTGTCCTTTGTCGCCAAAGCGTGAGTTCTTATCAAAGTGAAAAATTGGCGTTTTATCGACTTGGCTGTAGCACTGATCAAAGACTTGAGTTTGGCCGCAGAGTTCACGAATTTTAGAGGCTTTAAATTCACCAGTGAATGCTTCAAGTTGTTTATTGCAAATGTCGTGGAGGTCTTTGTTTTTTTCGACGAGAACGGGGATGGTTGGTTTTGGCAGCCCTTCTTTTTTTACAGGTTTTACCGGAAGCACTTCTTTGAGGCGATCGAACTCAACTGTATCACTCTGGGTCAGTTTCTCGGCGCCGGGTTCTTTATCTTTATCAACAAGGAGGTATACCACCGCGACGAAATTAATAACCAAGAGACTAAAGAAAGCGTATCTCCA
This sequence comes from Bdellovibrionia bacterium, assembly GCA_030427805.1. GTDB lineage: Bacteria > Bdellovibrionota > Bdellovibrionia > Bdellovibrionales > JAGQZY01 > JAUHWN01. The sequence goes on along the minus strand of JAUICP010000004.1, from coordinate 108,427 downwards.
AATTTCTCTACTGAACTTCATTTTAACTCCAATGGGCGTATAAGAGCGGCCCGAAATCTAGTGGTATTCTCCCAAATTTTAGACTATTTGAGTAGCATTTATCCTGGATTTAAGGCGATGTCGCCCTCAGCAGAGAATCCTGCGTCATAAGCGAAATTTCAGGTCTAAAAACGGGCTATGGCCCAGCATTTTGACGGAAAAAATTCAGTCCTTTTCTTTAATATCCGATAATAACTTATGCTCGATCCAATGCTATCGAGGGGTGACCTCGGAATTGATCAATTGAGAACTTTATGCGCTGAGGGAAAACTTTTTGCCTTGGTCGACTCCCATTTTGGCCCCTGGAAAAGCCCACAAAAGAAGTTCTTAGAGCCTAAAGATACGGATCCAGAATTCTTTGAGATTATTGCCTGGAGTGAGGTGACCTACCAGCCTCCGGTTCTCATTAAATTAGAGCGCGATGACTTAAATACAATTCTCAACCAGTTGAGTACGGATCGATGGGGAATTTTCATCGCTTCCAGTTTTTCTCTTGAGGAACTCGCCGAGCATTTTCAAAAATTCGTGATTACTAAGGGCCCTGATGGTGATCCCTACTTTTTTAAATTCCAAGATGCGGCGGTATTAGAGGTTTTTCTCAATACTTGGAGCAAAAAAGAGTTAGATACATTTTTTGGACCTTGCGACGCCTTCGGTGTAACGGATCTCGATTCCTTAGAAATCGTAAAGTTCGAATATGAACCTAAAGATCTGACTCGTCGAGAAAAGACCTTGCCAGCTCCTGAAGATTGCCTGATTAGTCTCAGGCAAAGTCAGCTCGATCAGTGTTTTAGTCGCATCGAAATTGATTTAGTCAAAATTATTGCTTGGCATTTACGCAATGAACACAGTTATTTGGTTCAGCACATATCAAAAGAAATCCTCGAACAAAGGGTTTTGTATGGGATCCGCAAGGGCCGAAAATATCGCCTCGATACCGTTGCCGATCTAGCGGGATTTGTGGGACTTCTCTTTGAGATTGCACCCAACTTTGATCAGCATCCCTCTATTCAGAGCCTTTTGACTAATTTTGAGATTCCACCAGAAAAGAAACTCGATATTTTGGTGGATCAGATATCAGAAGAGGAGTGGGAAGAAGCCTCCCACCTCTATGACGATAAGTTTTGGCCTCGTCAGTTTAAAAAATCAGGCTCGTAAAGCGATTTTCTTGAATCATCTCAAAATGTTTCTATTTAGGTTAATAGTCTAAGAATAAGGCTAATTTCTTTCAGTTAATTAGAATGAGACCCGATTAGACTTTAGTAGGTATTTATGTATTGGGATGATTTTCCAGAGTGGGTCAAACAACATATTTCTGTAATTCTAGAGAGTCTTAGGGAGCGCTACCCTGAGACCTACAACCATTGCCGACGCGTCGGTAAGGGGACGCGTTTAATGGCAAGGGCAATCGGCCTTTCTGAAAACGAACAAGTTATTATGGAGTATGCGGGCCTCCTCCACGACATAGGTAAATTTCAAATCCCTAAAGGCATCTTGCACAAGCCAGGCAAACTTTCCGAAGAAGAATACACTATGATGAAGTCCCATTCTGAGGCGAGTGTGGATATGATTGAAGAACTCGGTGATCTCGAATTCTTCAAGCCAGTTCTTGATGGAATCCTTCACCACCACGAGAGAATCGATGGTCAAGGATACCCCTATGGTCTCGAAAAAGAGGCGATTCCCTTCGAATCACGACTGATCCTCATTGTCGATACCTACGATGCAATGACTTCTGACAGAGCCTACCGAAAGGGACTTCCCGATGAAGTGGCTTATAAAGAGATACAAAAATATGCTGGGAGCCAATTTGATGAGCACTTGGCGAAAGCCTTCCTTGAGTCCCATAAATTCACGAAAAAAGAAAATCAAAGATTTGAATTAGAGTGGGAAAAATCCGAAAAAATAAAAGAGAAAAAGGCAGCATAGTAAACAACTGAGAACAAGCAACGAGCAGGCAACAAATGGACATGGCAACAGAGTCTTTGCAAGAAAAACAGGACGAAGGAATCGACTTCGTCGAAGGTGTTTCTCTGCGTCTCAATCCAGCGCCTTTGGGTAAGCGTTTCGTTGCCTTCGCAGCCGATGCAACGATAATCACTGTCGTATCTTATCTGTTGTTTTATACAATTTATCTCATTGCCCTCATTGGAATTGGTGTTTCAGCAAGCACTGTCGAAAAATTCCTGCCCAAGGGGTCGGTCATTTGGATCTTCATTGCTGTTACAGTCGTTATTTTTCTCGCCTTGAGTTTGGCGGTCCACAGTTATTTCATTTATATGGAACACAAATATGGCTACACCCTGGGGAAAAAAGTTTTTGGATTGCGGGTCATTTCTCTCGACGGCAAGCGCTTAAAGTGGAGCCAATTAATCATTCGAGATTTAATGCGATGGTATGTGGACTTGTTTTTATTTCTCCCTGGATTAATATCAATTTTAGTGACAGACAAAAAACAAAGAACGGGTGATCTAGCCGCGGGAACTATGGTTATTCATTCCAAAGAACGAGAGAATGAAAAAAACTACCTTTACCTCGATCAGTTCCAGTTTTTGCGTTTGAAAAGACACGTTCCGGTTTTAGATTTACCGGAAGCCACGATTAAGAAGTATCTTGAATTTAGCTATAAGAGTTTTCAAAAAAGAGCGCCCGAAGACAAAGAGGCGAAAGAAGCTTGGATTCAAGAGCTTAAAAAATACTTGCCCTCATGGGAAGAGCATAAGCTAACTGACGACACCATTTTATTGTATATGGCGGAATATTGTTTTCAGATTGAAAGAGAAAAGAAATAGGGGGATAGCATGGCAGGAGATGGTAACGAAATTTCGGCAAATGGACTCGGAAACAAGTCCTATGAGTTAGAAAAGGGGCCAGATGCGACCTCGGGATTAAATTTAAATATCGAAGCAAGCGATGTCAAAGACGTGACTCAGCCTGCGGGTTTTTGGATTCGGTTTGCTGCCTTTTGGATCGATGAATTTCTCTTTGGAATGATAACAATGATCGTCTTTACTGTATCATTTGCAGTGGCTGGAGTTTCTTCTGCGGGAATCAATAGTATGCAGGGCGGAGATCCCAATGAGCAAGCTATGAAAATGATGATGATCATGTTGCCCGCCATGGGTCTTGCCTTTTTGGTAATGATGGTTGCCCGATTTTTTTACTTCGGCTGGTTTCATAAAAATAAAGGTGGTGGCCCCGGAAAACTCATGCTGGGTTTGAAGGTTCTCGATGCTGAAACCGGGACCCATATCGGGTACTGGAGAACTTTTGGTCGCGACATGGTTGGGAAGCAATTTATTTCTTCAATTATTTTATATATTGGATTTATTATGGTGGCCTTCAACGACGAAAAGAAAGCCCTACACGACATGGTATTTGCGACCAATGTCGTCAAAAAACAATGAGCGACGATCACCGGTTTCGTATTCTTCAAAAAAAGGTTCGCGATGAAATCACCGAGCTAGAGTCTTCTGCCAAGACAAAGGCGCAGATTTCATCGGCCTTTAATCTCTTTCAAGACTTCGAGATGTTAATCTCTGAAGTCAATCGTGCGAAAAGACAAAATCGACTGAAAAATCTAGAGCAAGTTGAAGATAGCCTCTCGCAAATGGCTCTGCAGATTATGAGCTTAAAAAAAGATCGAAGCAAAAAAAGTGTTTTCAAAGAATGGCTGCACAATTACTGGTTTATCTGGCAAAATAGTTACTCGAGTTTTTGGTTTGCCTTCTTTATTTTTTTCAGCAGCTCATTCGTTGGATATTTTTTGGGTCGTTTTGAAACTGATTACATGCCCCTTCTTCTGGGGACTGGGTTCATGGAAGAAATATTAGAACAAAACAAATGGTTTGAATCTTTAAATCAATCGCCAATGTGGGGCGCTTATCGCATTGCTTTTAATAATATAATGGTGACCCTCAAGGTGTTTGCCCTGGGAGCTCTTTTTGGTTTTGGGGGCGTTTTACTGCTTTTTTATAATGGTTTCTTCTTTGGCGCGATCATGGGGTTTTGCTATGGCAATGGCTTTGATAAGTACCTTGGTGAATTCGTTATGGCCCATGGCCCGCTTGAGCTGACAATTATTATCGTTGGAGGCATGGCGAGTATGATGTATGGACGTCATCTCTTCAGTTTCCGTTCACCTGATTTTAAAAAACAACTGGGGAAATCCATTAGAGATGCCTTTGTATTGATCAACTTCTCACTGCCCTGGTTAATCCTTGCGGCGATCATTGAGGGGTTTGTAAGCCCTAAGACCGGTCTCGAGCTGCGAACAAAAATTATAGTGGGACTCATTGCTTTTGTGGCCTACTGGATTTTTAACTATTGGCCCTTTTTCAGTAAAATCTTGTCTGGCCTGTCGACAAAGAATCAAAGTCTTGAAGACTCTCTGACTAAGTGAAAACTTCGATGAATCAAGGTCATCCATTCTTTTTGCGGGACACTAATCATGCCGGCTCCGGATTGATTAATTCGATAGCGAAACTTCTGCAACTCTAAATTGAGCCAATAGGAATAGGCGAGTTGGCTATAGCTCTCTTGTTCATAGCTATCTGAGTTAAGGTTGAGGATAAAATCTTCTGGCTCATAGTGGGTGTCTATTAGGGATGCACAGACGACGAGGTGTTTTCGCGAGTGGCGCTTGACGAACTTTGCGGCGTGCCTTTGTACACTGGCCTTGGTGAGATCAGATAGAATAAAAATGATGGAGCGCTGGGGCGCCAGTTGGCTAATATGCTCGTCGAGTATCTGATAATCACTTTCTGTGGCTTGGGGTCGTAACCCGTCGGATGAGTTAAACAAAAAGTCGAATTCTTTCAAGCTTCGAGCTTTTCGCACCATATTGTGAACGCGACTCGAAAAGCTAACGAATGAGACATTGTCGTTAAACTTCAAGGCTGATTGCAGAAGTAAGTGTACGGCAGAAAGATAGTAATCAAAACGGGAGGAACTGCCAATTTTACCAATCGCCGATCGTCCACAGTCAAAGCAAATCACGAGATTTTGATTGAGTTGGCTTTCGAAAGTTTTGGTCATCAATTGGCCAAAACGAGCCGTTTTCTTGTGGTCGAGGTGCTTGAGGGGATCCGGATACCTAAAGGGTCTTGATTGTAAGAAGAGATCGGGATTCCCTCCCTTCATCCATTTCTTGCTTCCCCAGGTAAAGATAGATTGTTTCTTAATAATTTCCCGGATTCGACTGTCAGAAACAGGGTGCTGCAATGGATGAATGCGAAAACCTTCGGAAACACATTGAATGTTAAAACTCTTTCGCCAAAGGCCCAAGCGAGAGCGCACCTGGTAGATTATTTCAATCTCATCGCTATAGCCAAGAATCTTACAACGAATCTTCCAAGGAAACCGATAGCTCTTTTTTACTAATTTTAGATCCTTAGAATTCACATGCTTATCGGCAAATTCAATTAACTTAGAGTGAGGCTTGAGAAACCAGGTTTGTGGCGGGATTTTTTCATCAGAGTCCCACGTCACGTAAAACTGAACCTCATACTCTTGATCGAGCCCTAAATTTCTAAGGCTGTGAAATTCGATGCGAGGAAGTTTCTTTTTAAGGCTAAAAAAGTCCCCAATTGTTATTAAAATCAGGGCCACTAAAAGAAGGAAGGCAAAGAAACTAACCACAGAAAAGCTCAAGCCTAAAATAGCGAGAGCCACGGAAGCTCCATAGAAAATGAAAAAATGATCACTGAGCTTGAGTTGAGACATCTACTGAGGGAACTCCGTACTTTCTAAGATTCGCATAAGCACTTGATCTTCACTGTCCCCAGACATATAGGACTCGGGAGTCAGTTGGATTCGATGTCTCAGGATTGGCAAAAAGAGTTCTTTGATGTCTTCAGGTAAAATCGTTGTTCGACCTTTGAGTAGAGCTTTGATCTTTGCTCCTTTTAACAAATTGATCCCCGCGCGAATACTTGCGCCATTGAGTATGTTCTCCATCTGTCGAGTCTTTAAAATCAGTTCAGAGATATATCCTATAAGGGCTTCGCTCACCTCGAGACTGTCGATTTCCTTTTCTATTTCCTCCCGTTCTATACTGAGGCTTTCGAGATCTTCGTAGCTGACGGGGAGCTTATTTTCGTTATGCAGACTCAAGAGTTTTTTAGTGTCTTCGATGTCGGCGTGGTCAAATTTTATTTTTAAGAAAAAGCGATCCAATTGTGCCTCAGGCAAGGGAAATGTCCCCTCGAACTCCTGTGGATTCTGGGTGGCAATTACAAAAAAGGACGAACTCAGGGCCTTGATATGGCCCTCCGAAGTAACTTGCCGTTCTTCCATGGCTTCCAAAAGGGCCGATTGGGTTCGAGGCGGCGTTCGATTGATTTCGTCGGCAAGTACAAAGTCTGAAAAAATCGGGCCCGGAATAAATTCGAAAGCATTCTTGCCCTGATTGTAAATGTGGGAGCCAATGATATCCCCAGGCAACAGGTCAGAAGTAAATTGAATCCGTTTGAACTCCTTAGAGAGAATGCGACTTAAGAGCTTTGCAAGCATAGTCTTACCGGTACCAGGGGGGCCTTCGATGAGGACGTGGCCGCGACTAAAATAGGCAACGAGGATTGCCTCGAGCACCTTACTTTGATTTTGTACAAAGTAGGTTTCTACTTGAGACTGGATTTTTTCGAGATTGAGCTTGAGTCTAGTTAATTCCATTCTTGCGTCCTTTTAGCGATATCAACTTTCGATGCAGTTGGATGAGTTTGCCAACAATTTCTTTATCTTTTGCAATTTGATTTTTATTGATTGTTTTCTTATCGATTTCAGTGAGTTCATCGACTTCATTCTTATGGGCTGGGTAATGCGTCTTTAGATACTGTGAGTGAATCTCAATAGCCTCTGTTAATCGGGTTTGTTTTTCAAAAACGCCATCGAGAATTTTTGTATAGAACTCGTGAAAACTTGATTGGTCCCGCGAGTCTTTCTCAAGGTTTCGCAGCCACTCGAGTTTTGATTGCGAAAATAAAAAGAAGAGAACACAGCCAAAAATAAGGGCGAGGGATGGGAGTACAAAATTGAAATCCACAAGTAGATCTGAAAAGGACTTCTCCGAAAAGAAATGGTGGTACTCATCGATTAAAGTTTTTCCGGTCCACAGGGCCATGCGAATGCCAAGACCTGCATTTTCTCCTTGGATCAGCATGGCATTACTAAAAGGCAGGAGCCCCGAAAAGATGAACACCCTTCCGCCAAAATAGTCGTGCGCACTTACGAAACAATAGAAGCGATTGTAATTACAAGCCTCATCCTTAATGAGCAGTGGACTATAAAAAGCAATTTTTTGTAGGGGAGTCCAAATGGGGGTAACTTCACCGGGGGTTATGATTTCAGTCTCGCCATTTTTAAATTCGTCATTTTCGATAGTGAAAAAGTTGATATTGAGTTCCGTGAGCACATTGAGAAGATTGTAGTAGTTCTTCTGAGTCGAAAAACTGAGTATGAGTCGCCCGCCTTCGAAAACATAGTTTTTTATAACTTTGGCTTCGAGTGGTGAAATTTTCATTTTAGGGTCGAGCACCATGAAGGTGTCATATCCTTTGAGTTCCTCAAGGCTAAAACTGGGGCGCCTTGAGATCTGAACAGAGTCGGGGGCGACCTTTTCTTTAAGTCGTTTGAATGTTCTTATTCCGCTTGAAGCATCGGAAAACGAGGTAGCGCCAGCGGTTTTTTGGTATTCTTCTGCGAAATGACTCAAAAGAAAGAAAGAAAACACAAGAATAATAATGAGGCCCGCGAGAATTCGGTTTTTAGACATTTTTAAACCTCGATTTATTCTCTAAATCTTCAAGAATGTCATCTAGGTGTTGGTAATGCTCCTTTTCAATTTTCTTCTTGGAGAACATGTTAATGTAGCTTTCCATCAGGGCCGCTTCTCTTGAGTTGGGAAGGTCTTTTTCTTGGTGAATAAATTCGTAGGGAGTGAGATCGTCATTATGTTCTGACCTATTGAGAAAGAGTTTCCAACGGCTGCGAAGGGCCTTCTTCAACTGATTCGTCTTTAGGTAAAGCTTGAGATCGAGCTCGGTTTGCAGAATCTCTTTTTTGTAATCGGGTTCAGACTCGTCTTTTGAGTAATTAATAAGAAGGCGCTTTAAAACATAATAAAGAACAACTAAGAGAACAATGGCCAATACGGTCCAAAAAATGCTTTCTAGGGACCAGCTAAAAAAGTCCCTGTCCACTTCGGGGAGGCTGTCGCCAATAAACTCTCGAAGCATTTCGCCGAGTGAATCTAAAAAACTATTTACTTCTTCATTCTCTTCTTCTTTGAGGCTTGGAAGTCTGATTCCTTCATTGGGATATTCCTTGAGAAGAGAGTTTAAAGCTTCACGAGATTTATCATCGATGTTTATTGCTGGAGCTTCTTTTGGCCGCATCTACTTATGCTATTAAATTATTCGTTATTGGGCATTAAAAAAGGCTGAGTAGAGTTTCTAGTTCTTGACGGTTTAAGTCGAGATCCATTGGTGTGTCGAGAATATCTCCGACATAGGTCGGGGAGCGCATGCCGCACAAAATACTATCGACATGGGGGGTATTTAAATAAATTTGTAAGGCAATTTGCGAAAGACTGAGCTTCTTGCTGATCTTAGGGCAAGCCTCAATCAATTGCCCTTTAATGTGTTCAGACTTTATCGCCGACTGGTTTTCATAATTTCGGTAGAGAATCTTCAAAAGGGACTGTAGCTTTGACTCGTGAACCAGGAGCCAGCTTTGAATCTCGGGCCCTGGAGGCAGGTTATTTTTTGCTTTCTGATAGGTCGGTACGATCTGACTGTTCAGGAGATCGATCCAATCGATTAAGTCTTCTATTTCTTGAAAATGAGTCCTTAGAATCTGTCCCCACATAAGTTCTTGGGGAAGCGAGACTTTATCCTCAATACTTCGTTCGTGGGCGATAATATCCTGGAGGGCCGTATGGAGTTCAGCTTTAAGTTGGGCTTCTTCATGGTGAGCAAAAGACGCCAGTCGCATGAGTCGGTCCTGTTTAAAGGCATTAAAAGGACGATTGACGAGTACACCCATTTGATACTCTTTCGCTTGATCAAAAATGTTCATTCCCGACTTTAACTGATTTGTCCATGCTTCGGACTCCACTAAATTGTAAGGAAATTGAATGATTTTAAATCGAGGGTTTTTACTCACTTTCTGGGCCCTATTCCAGCATTCAATAAGGGATGTATGCTCATGGCTTTGTTCACTACTGACAAAAGAATTGGAACTAATGCCGTAGAAATCGATGAGTCCCTGGTCGCAGAGATTCTCTAGGCAAGAAAAGGCTTTTTCAATACGATGATAATATTCAGTCGTATCCATGTTGTTTTTAAAAAAGCATTCGGGATTGTGGAGCAAAAAACCAGAAATCTTATTGAGCTTCAAGCGCTGCAAAGAGTTTTGCAGGGTCCATTCTATGTATTCTGGGTGAATGCAGTGCCAAGCATTGGCATTGATCTCTATCATATCGGGAATTTCTTGCCCCTGGCTTTTTAGCTCTTTAGCTCGCTCCAATGCAGCACCTTGAACGTATCCCACTTTTGAGATGACCACGATCGGCGACTCATCATAGTTTTCGGGAAAAGCCATAGCCTTGAGGCTATTTCCGATCATTTCTTCAGAAGAGCCCAACGAATAATTGGAGCTTGTATCGATCAAGTTGATGCCAGAGTTGATGGCTTCTTCGAGGGCCTTTTTGTGAAACTTGTTTTCGTTATTCACACGGTAGGCGCCAAAGCCAAAGGGACTCACTTTAATTGCAGTATCTCCGAGAAAGCGAGGTGCTGGCAGTTCTGGGAATTTCGCTAAAAATGAATCTATGCTTTGGCTTTTCGAACTCATCCTATAGAGCTTAAGCTGAGTTAAGGAAGTTTCAAGCCCACTTGTGTTAGGACATCGACCAATTTTAGAAGGGGGAGCCCTACTATGGCACTGTGGTCATCAGATTGAATCCGTTTGAAAAGGCAAATACCATTGGCTTCAATCTTATAGGACCCAGCGCTATTTACTGGGTTGTCTCTATCGACGTAGCGAATCAGCTGTTCTTGATCCAATTGCCGCATGGTGAGTAATGTTTGGTCGATATGACGATAGGCCAGGTCTTTGTGAAGAACGACCATCGCCGTAAGCAACTCATGGGTTTTTCCATTGAGTCGTTCTAATTGCTCAACGGCTTTTTGTTTGTCCCCAGGTTTGCCTAAAATCTCATCATCAATCACCGAAACCTGATCGCTGCCAATGATAATGGCATCAGGGTATTTCCCGAGCAGACTTTTCGCTTTTCCTTCTGCTAAGCCGAGAGCGTATTCAGCAGGGGGGAGGCTTCCTCGCTTCACTTTTGATTCATCAAAATTGGGAGCAATAGTCTCAAAATCGAGAGCCAATTGCTCCATCAGTTTTTTTCGATAAATGGAAGTCGAAGCGAGAATAATCTGTTCAGTCATTTTCTACCTATTCAATCTTTGATCAACGATGGAGTCGACCACACTGGGGTCGGCCAAAGTTGAAGTGTCTCCAAGGTTTTCAAAGTCATTGGAGGCAATTTTTCGAAGAATCCTTCTCATAATCTTACCAGATCGTGTTTTGGGTAGACTACTGACAAATTGCAATTTATCGGGGCTCGCTATAGGGCTAATGTCCTGGCGAACCCAATTGATGAGTTCCTTTCGGTACTCATCATCGGCTTTGTGATGTTCGTAAAGGACGACATAGGCGTAAATTCCCTGTCCTTTGATTTCGTGGGGGAAGCCTACGACGGCCGCTTCGGCGACACCTTCATGGGCTACCAGAGAACTTTCAATTTCTGCTGTTCCCAGGCGGTGACCCGAAACATTGAGAACATCGTCGACTCGACCCGTGATCCAGTAATAACCGTCTTCGTCTCTTCGACATCCATCTCCTGAAAAGTAAAGACCGGGATAGGTGCTAAAATAGGTTTCTTTAAATCGTGTGTGGTTTTTGTAGACCGTACGCATTTGACCCGGCCAAGAGGTTTTAAAACAAAGGTGACCTTCTGCCGCTCCGGTCAGCTCTTCGCCTTTTTCGTTAACAAGGAGCGGTTGAATGCCAAAGAAGGGTTTTGTGGCGGAGCCTGGTTTTAGGTCAGTCGCACCGGGTAGAGGTGTAATCAATATTCCACCGGTTTCGGTTTGCCACCACGTATCGACGACGGGACATCTCGAATCACCCACAGTTTCGTAGTACCACTTCCATGCCTCTGGATTGATCGGTTCGCCCACGGTTCCGAGAACCCTTAGGCTTTTGCGACTGGTTTTTGTGACGAACTCATCGCCTTTTTGACGCAAAGCTCGAATGGCGGTCGGTGCCGTGTAGAAAATATTCACTTGGTACTTATCAATAATTTCCCAAACTCGACTCGGAGACGGATAATTGGGAACACCTTCGTGGAGAAGAGTTGTCGCCCCATTGGCAAGGGGACCGTAAACCATATAACTATGGCCCGTAATCCAACCAACGTCAGCACCGCACCAATAAATTTCTCCAGGTTTGTAATCAAAAACATATTTATGTGTTACCGAGGCGTAAACCAGGTAGCCACCACTGGTGTGAAGAACACCCTTTGGTTTGCCCGTTGAGCCTGAGGTGTAGAGAATAAAAAGTGGATCTTCGCTGCTCATTTCTTCGGGCGGGCAGTCAGTGGACTCTTTATCGCAAAGATCTGAGTACCAAAGATCCCTTCCTTCGGTCATGTTTACATTGGCTCCCGTATTTTTGACAACGAGAACTTTTTTAACATCGGGGCAGCCCTTGAGTGCTTCATCCACGTTGGCTTTAAGGCCGATGGTCTTTCCACCTCTTCGCCCTTCGTCGGCGGTGAGAATAAATTCAGAATCACAGTCAATCACCCGGTCTTTGATGGCCTGAGGAGAAAAACCAGCAAAGATGACTGAGTGAACGGCACCGATTCGAGCGCAAGCGAGCATAGACATGGCAGCCTCTGGAATCATCGGCAAATAGATCGTCACGCGATCGCCTTTTTTCACGCCCATTTTTTTGAGGCCATTGGCCAATTGGCTCACCCGGTCTCGCAATTGCGTGTAGGTAAAAGATTGGCTTTCTGCGCCGGGCTCGTCCGGTTCCCAAAGAATGGCTGTTTGATCGCCTCTTCCTTCAGCAATGTGCCGATCGATACAGTTGTAACTGACGTTGAGCTTTCCATCGATAAACCATTTAATTTTGATATCACCTTCAAAGGACCAGTCTGATACTTTTTTAAAGGGGCTGTACCAATGAATGTTCTGCGACTGCTCGGCCCAAAAAGAGTCGGGATCTTCAACCGAGTGCTTATACATTTTTTCGTAGGTTTCTTTAGTCGCGTGCGCGTTCTGTGCTATTTCTTTTTTGACGTCGACTTTTTCATAATGTGACATAAAACTTCCCCCAAATAGTTCCTAGCCTTCCAGCCTAAGGCCTTGATGATTATATCCGTCTCAGCCTAGGTCAATAAGCTTTTACACGTGGCTTATTTGCAATTTTTTGTCGCCTCAACTAGCCTATATTAAAGAGGAGGCTTTTTATCAAAGGCTATCGACGTTCGTTGTCATTTTGTGCGCTGATCCTCGGTTTTCTAATGTGTCAGTCGGCCTTTTCGGAGCCCGAAAAATTGACCACCGGAGATCGAGTCTTTGAAGATTTGAAATACGCAGTCTTTAAATTAAAGTCGGCAATTTCTCCCGAATCACCCAAGGCAAGTTACGGAACAGCCTTCGTTATTGATAAGAAAAATTCCTATTTGGCAACCAATTATCACGTGGTTTCAAGCGCCGTTCTCGAAGACGAAAACTATAAAATCTATCTCGTCGACCAAAAGAAAAGTTACCCAGCGAAAATCATCAGTTTAGACGTCGTTCACGATCTGGCGCTTATACAAGTGAAGGGCTTCGATTTCAAAAAAGAGATCCCCTTTGCTAAAAAAGCCCCAGCCCAAGGGGAGTTAATCTACTCTGTTGGTCAGCCCGAAGACCTCAATATGTCCATTGTCTCTGGTACTTTTAACGGGGAAATTAATCATGGAGCCTACTCTGTCGTTCACATGAGTTCTCCCATAAACTCCGGCATGTCGGGCGGTCCCACGGTCAATGGTCAGTCGCAACTCGTAGGAATTAATGTCTCAAGGCTCGTAGGTTCCCAAAATATTTCTTTTTCTGTGCCGGCTCGGTTTTTAACCAAAATGATCGAGGATCAAAGTCAGGCCGTAAAAAATCAAGTGGCCGAGAAACCGAAAACGGGCAAGAAAAGTCAGTTGGTAAAACTGATTGAAGGCCAACTCATTGATTTGCAAGCAAGCCTTACTAAGGACTTTGTCGACAATAGTGGCCAAGGATTTAGCGTCGGTGAATGGACGGTGAATCAGTCCCCTGAAAGTTTAAAGTGCTGGAGTGACCAACAAAAAAACAAAGAAGTCGGATACCAGACATTCAAACAAGTCTGCTATCTTGATCACTCGGCTTTTTTAGCAGATGGTCTCAATACTGGAAGCTACGAAGTCAATTACACGACGATTTCGAGCAATAGCCTCAATGGGTTTCGCTTTTTTCGAATTCTCAATAATATGTACAATGGTGGAAGCTTTCAGTTCTTCTTTTTTTCAAATTCCGATAAATACACAAAGTACTCTTGTTTTGATCAAAGAATGCTCAATCGCAATGGGATTCCTTTTCAAGTCAATGTTTGCGCCCGCGGTTACCACGACTTTAAAGATATACTGAACGTAGAAATCAAAGCCGTGAGTCTCAATGCCAATGGTGACGAAATTGTAATGAAGGCAGAACTGCGGGGCTTCGTTATTGAAAATGTAAAATCGATTCTTAAAATCCTTTTGGATAATATCGATCGGGGTGGCAAGTGATAGTTGTTAAGGTCATTCAGCCCGGAAGTGATTCACCTGAGTTCTATCGTTTCGAAGAGGCTCCTATTAGTATCGGTCGCGGAATTGAAAACCGGGTCATTATTAACGATGCAAGTATTTCTTCTCGCCATTGTGAAATTGTCGAAAACGCGGGTAACTATGTCATTCGCGATACCGGGAGTCTTAACGGGATCGTCATCGATGGGAAGAAAAAAGAAGAAATCGATCTCGGTGGCCGTACGAAGCTCTACTTGGGAACTGTAAAAGTTGAGATATTCACTGACTTGGGGCCCGTTGAAAAAACCGTTCGCATCGACCTTGAAGAGTGGAAGAATAAATCGATCACCGAAGATCGAAAAGTCATTATGCAAACAATTGGACTTTTCTTTGCCGGAATCTGCTTGAACATTATTAATTACTCACAAAAGGCCATCCAAAGTGAAATGATGGAGATGGTTCTAGTGGCGGTCTCAAGTACTCTTGGTTATGCCGTTATTGCTCTTCTTATTTCGATTTATTCAAAGGTTCACGCACGAAAGTATCAGTACTTTAGAGTGCTCAGGCCCTTTGCCCTCATTTCTTTTGTCGTAGAGTTTGAAGCTTTATTTGGCCAGGTCCTTGAATTTAACTTTCCGAGCCAGGGACTTTATTTGGGGATTAAATATTTGGCCGGTTTGGTTCTTATGTTTTGGTTGCTCTTTAGTTTGGGGAAGACCATATACCAGAATGTGAATCCTAAAAAACTTGCGGCGATATCGAGTGCTATTTTAATTCTTTTTATTGTTACCACTCGAGGTGTTGATTTTTATCGATCCAGACAGGGCAATGGTTATGACTTCTCACATACCTTGGCCTATCCGCTTTTTAATATGAGCCACTCCAGTAGGGGCTTTGATTCTCTTTTTAAGGAATTCGACAATGCCTACAAGGAAATTCTCGAAGATAAAAAGGAAGAGGACGAAAAGAAAAAAGAACAAGATCTTCGCTTCGAAGAGTTCGAAAACAAGGGCAACAACAAAGGTTCTAAAGAAGAGTCCCCAAAAGCAGACTCCCCAAAAATAGATTCAGAAAAGAATGAATCCCCTAATTGATTTGAATATTGTGAGTTTTGCTAAAGCCTTAGATTTTGCGTTTTCTGAAAATTCACTGGCTGACAGTTTTATAAAGCTGGCAAAAATCGCCTTGATTCATTTCTTTTTGTTCACCGGATTTAAGATCTTTAACTTCTAAGCGATCCGAGCCCGATTCATCTTTTGACACCATGAGGGCGAAGTGAGCCTCCATTTTTTGCGCTTTGGTGAGTCTTTTGCTTAAATTGCCTGAATAGGACATTTCAACGGGAAGTCCAGATTTTCGCAATTCATTACTCAACTGTAGAGCCTCCTGTTGAAACTCTTTATTGACGGGTATGACAACGACAAGGGGCGCTTTTTCTACTTTTTGATCGCGCAGGAGCACAAGGCGATCTGTTCCAGCGGCAAATCCAATACCAGGAGTTGCAGGACCGCCCATCATTGAAACCAAATCGTCATAGCGACCACCCGAAAGGACCGCATTCTGTGAGCCCAGGTTTTGTGTGGTGAATTCAAATACTGTGTGGCAATAGTAATCAAGTCCCCGCACAAGCTTGTGATTGATGGTGTAATCAATATTAAAATTCTTAAGACCCTCGCAGACTTCGTTGAAAAAATCGAGGCTTTCGCTATTGAGATTTTCTAAAAGTTTGGGCGCTTCAGCGACGAGCTTTTGATCTTCTTCTTGTTTCGAGTCGAGAATGCGCATGGGGTTTTTTTCTAGGCGTTCGAGACTTTCGCGAGACAGATCATTTTTGAAATCAGAAAAATACTCGACGAGTTTGTCGCGGTAAATTTGCCGGGATTCTTTATCACCGATGGAGTTGAGTTCCAGTTGAGTTTTATCGGCGAGCCCCAATTCTTTTAAAAAGAGTGAGGCGAAACTAAGGACTTCAAGGTCGGCTTGGGCCGAGGAGGCACCGATGAGTTCCGCGCCCAGTTGGTAAAACTGACGATAACGACCTTTTTGTGGGCGCTCGTAGCGAAACATAGGGCCAGAGTACAGGAATTTAACAGGAGTGGAGCGAGTGAGGCCATTTGATAAAAAGGCGCGAACAAGGCCTGCGGTTCCCTCGGGGCGCATAGTGATTGAGTCGCCCCCTTTATCTTCAAAGGTGTACATTTCTTTGGTTACGATATCGGTCGTATCGCCAAGGGATCTGGAGAAAACCTTAGTGAACTCAATAATAGGAATTTCGGCCATGTCAAAGCCATAGCGAGTTCCGATTTCGTGAAAGATGGACTGAACCTCTAGGTACTGGTTCCAGGTTTCTGGAAGAAGGTCTCTAGTTCCTTTAACAGATTGTAAGTTGGCCATAAATGCTCCTCAATCTCTAAAACTAGCACGAAGGAGAGGCCTTGAAAAGCATCTCCCTTGGTCAAAGGATGAGAATTTATGGGAATGACCTACTCGGCCACCGATAGCATCGTTTGACGATCTCTTTCGAAATTGTAGTCGGCCGGTAAGTTGGAGAGGGGTTGAATCTTCCACTCCGAAGCGCCAAAGGCTTGCTTATTGGCAAAGACTTCGTCTGGAATGTACTGGTACATTCTTCTTTGGTAGTCGGCGTCTTCACAGTTGTACATGGGGTCAATTCCATCGGGCAGGGCTTCGAGTTCACTGGAAGAAGCTCCGCCACCAGGGGCATTCTGCGCGTAAGTACCAAAGGCATTCACAAGAACGTTGTCAATTCCCTGAACCGAGCTAAGGGCTCCGCCAGAAATTTGATCGATGTCCGTATTTTTAACTGGAAAGCGGAAGGCTTTTGCTCCAGCCATTTCACCACAAGTATTGAAAGCACCTCGATGATCTTGTCGGGCTGCCAATGGGAGTCTCTCGATGCTATTTCGGTTACCATCCCACTTATTGCCCACTTCGTTCATAGCTCGGGTTTCGCCATAAACGGGGTTGCCGCCAACAACGGTGAGGGCGACATCTTGTTGAGTGGCATTGACCAGTGCCGAGTAGAGTGCGCCACCTGAGTTCGAAGTGTCATCCACTTTAATCGCCATGAGGTCGGCGAGTTTACCGAGTCCGATTTTTCCGACAGTAACATCACCATTATTATCATAAAGGCCAAGGGCTTTGGCGGCATTTTCGGTCGCCATCTTTACAAGCATCTCGTCGGTAACAGCTGCACCTTGAGGCTCGAAGGCATTGAGGTAACGTCTTGCAATTTTCAGTTCGTCGAGCATGTGCTTAGTCCCAGTTGGCGACCAGTCGGTACCAAGAGAAACGTTCACTCCCGCTTGAAGAGCGGTGACAACATCGAGAGTCTCTCCGTAGAGAAGAAGATTCGACATGGGCGACCACACTAGGTTTACGCCGTTGGCAGCAGCATGAGAAAAATCATTGGCATCCATACCCACACCGTGAATGATCGTAAGACCTCTTTTAGCAAGGCCTAAAAATCGAGCCCAAGGGTATTCGATGCGGTTGTAACCATCAGTGCGGCTTCCTTCAGAAAGGTGAACAATTTGAGTTCGAGCTAAACCACTGGGAATTTGTTCGTTGAGAGTGGCCCATTTACTTTGCCTTGTTTTGACCTCGTACCATCCGGCATAGCGACTGGCTTTGTTGGTTTCGACTCCCTCGGGGAGATCGGACCAAGCATCTTCTGGGTCTTCGCCAGAAGATTCAAGCTGCTCTGAAATATTAAACATATTAATGAGGCCTTGAACGGCATCCCAATAGGTTCCAATACCTTGGCGAATTAAGGGTAAGATGTATTGAGTGGTTACAGGTTCGTAGAACTCGGGAAGAACTAAATCAGTCGTGGCAAATACGTTTCTTTGATCGTACCAATCTTCTTCAAGCTCAACGTTTTTAGCACCCCAATAGCGACCACATTGTTTATCGTTGGCAATACCCTGCATGGCAGTGGTGCCAGATGTGAGTGCCGTCAATTCTGACCAGCGAACGGCAGCACAGGTATTAATCTTAGCGATATCACTACTGTAGTTTCCGGCACTGGGCGAAGGTTTTCTGAGGGCTCGCATATTAAAGCTCACCGCATTTTTATAGCGACTCCACTTTCTCCATTGATGGCGATTTCCAAATTGGCCCTTGGCAAGTCCCCACATCGGAAGAACATCGTATTTCATGTGACCGTGCATATTAATAAGACCGGGGAAGATAACAATTTTTCCGCCAAAATCCGATTCGTCTAAAACGAGGGGATTATCGTCAACGATTTGTTGATTTGTAAATGGATCTTGGAAGACAAGTCTACCATCGTTATCAATCGGAAAGTCTTTCTGACTATTAATCGCGTAGATAATACCTTTATAAATAGTCAGGTAATATTTGTAGGCGATATTATTATTAGGATTGATGATATATCCGCCGAGAACCCAAGGCCTTTGGTTCATGTGGGGTGGAATGTCTTGTGCGAAGGTCGAAAGACTCAAGCACAGAAGACACAAAATAATGGGGGTTTTAAAAATTACACGCAACATGAGCCACTTCTCCCTTTGTGAGTTAGCGACCCCCTTTTTGGGCTAAATAATGCTTAGCGTCAAATATCAGTGTAAAAGAGATAGGCCCGTGAAGAGTTTTCAAGCTTCTAAAATAACAGGGGATTTTAGCGAATTCGTATTTTTACGATCACTGGAAGGTGGTCGCTATACCCCATTTCTGACATGGAATTAGCGGTAAAGTTAAAGGCGAAGGGCGCACGCACGCGAAAGTTCCGACCACTTTTATTGTCTTTCCAGTTTTCGATTTTGGACATGAAGTCCTCAAACAGAATTAAATAGCTGTAGGGGTCGTACTCCATGCTTTTGCCATTGGCCAGATTTTGACTGATTAATATCCGATCAAAATAGTTCCACGTATTTTCACCGCGGTACCAATAGGTTCCCTTTAAATCTGCGGCGACTTCGGGGCCAAATTCCACTCTGCCAAATTGATGGGAGAGAAGTTGTGTGTCCTGGAGGGCATTCCACCATTCGGAATTATGGAGAATATCAGCAATGGCATTGGGTCTTTCGGAGGTCGTGGTATTGAAATCTCCGAGGGCAACCACATGGTAATTAAGATAGCCCTGATCCTGCATTTGATACTCAATTCGCTCGGCCAAACTCTGTGCGGCCAATTGCCGGTGGTAGGTCGTTGCCGATTGGGATGGCCAATGATTCACGTAAACGCCTAAAACATGGCCTTTATCCGCTCCGTTCACATAGAACTGAGCTTCGAGAATAGGACGAGTCAGAAAATCAGGGTCATTGGGGTCGACAATGGGAACCTGCTTCCAATCTTTGAGTTGCAGTTTTCGCTCCCGGTAGAGAAGGGCAACGTCAATTCCGCGACGAGAAGGGCTATTTGTAACGATATAGCGATCATAGCCCAAATACCGGGAAAGCATGCGAATGACTTGCTGATTTTCAATTTCTTGAACGGCCAAAATATCGGGGAGTTCCCCTTGGGCTTGGATGACCCGACCAATTTGCTCGATTTTGGCCTGCAGTCGATCAGGCGTCCAATCGACGGCCAGACAGAGTTCTCGGTAATAGGGGATGGGAAGGCCGTGGCAGTTTTCTTTGAGGGCGTGAAATGCCGGAAGAAAAGTAAAATCCTGAAAGCCTTCGTCGTGATAAGTGTCAAAGAGGTTGAGGAGATTGTAGGTCATCACCTTAATCTCATTGTTCTTAGTTCTGTAGTTATATTCGCGGGTTGAGCTATATTGCTGGGCAAAGCTCAAAGAACTCATGCTAGAACTTATAGCAAATATGATGAACCAGAGTGAAATCAGCCTATGGCTGGAAACCCACTTCAGTAAGCTCTTCGAAGTCACATGATCCCCCTCGGACTCCTATCAGTTAGGGGCAACATAGCGAGGAGAAAGGCAAGTTTCAATTAGGTTTCTGTTAGGATTTAAATTATTGAAATTTAAACAAAATTTGTAGCTAAATCGAGTCACTTTCGACTCCCGATTATTGACAAAAATCGGGTGATTGTAATAAGTACAGGGTCTTTTGATGTCGTTGTGAGGTTGTTTATGCTGACTCGTGGATGGACCCTTGTTTTATTGTCCAATTTGATATTGTTTACGGCCATAGCCCTGGTTATTGACTATACTTCTTAGTCGACTCCGCGGTCTATATTAATCCTCGTGTATGGAGAGTGTGCCTGTGGCCTCAAAAACTCAACTCAGCGTCAATGTTAACAAAGTAGCTACTCTTAGGAATTCTCGCGGCAAAAACATACCCGATGTTGTTAAAGTCTCTCTCGATCTGATCAAGATGGGAGCCCAGGGGATCACGGTCCATCCCAGGCCCGATGAGCGCCATATTAAAAAACAAGACGTTTTTGATTTAAAAGAAGCGATTGATGTCGAGCTCAACGTCGAAGGTTATCCTTCGAGTGACTTTTTAGAACTCGTTGAAAAAACGCGGCCGGCCCAGGTAACGCTCGTGCCCGATCCACCCCATGTTCTTACATCGAACGCTGGATGGGAGTGGCAGGGTTCAGAAGATATCCTGAAGTCCTCGCTTAAAAAAATTAAAGATCTCGGTTTGCGTTCGTCCCTTTTTGTGGATCCAATGAGTTTGCCCGAGGGAGATTTGGCGAAGTTCAAGGTCGCCGGGTGCGATCGGGTCGAACTTTATACCGAAGCCTTTTCTGATTCGTTTGCCACGGAAAAACAAGATGAAGTTACGAAGAAGTATGCAGAGTTTGCAAAAGTGGCCCATGATCTGGGTTTTGGCATCAATGCCGGCCACGATCTAAATTTAAAAAACCTGGCCCATCTAAAAACCAACATTCCCATGCTCGATGAGGTTTCTATCGGTCACGCCCTCGTCTGCGATGCACTCTATTTGGGTTTTGAAAAAACCATCCAAGGTTATCTCGACCAACTAAAGGACCCCGTGTGAATCAAGCTCTCAAAGGATTGAGATCTCTTTTTACCAAAGATAATACCATTCGAGTTCCTCGAGATACTCACTTGTCTGATCGTCTGTTTAAATACGCTCTTCGATTCAACGCCTGGTTGATCTTGGCAATGCTTCTAGCCATGTTTTTATTCTTGTTAGAACTTTCTTGGCCCACATTGAGGGAATTCGGTTTTTCATTTTTTGTTAAAAATACTTGGAACCCACCACTCGATGAGTACGGTGCTCTGGCATTTATTTACGGAACCCTGGGAACGTCATTTATTGCGCTTTTACTATCGGTGCCCTTTTCGCTGGGAGTTGCCCTTTTTCTGACAGAGTTAGCGCCAAAGTCTATCGCCAAGATTGTAGGCTTCTTTGTCGAAATGCTCGCTGCCATTCCCAGTGTGATCTACGGTTTGTGGGGGATTTTCATTCTTGCGCCGATTATGCAAAATACCGTTCAACCGACACTCATCGGTTTATTGGGACCAGAAACTTTGTCGGGAAAGATCATTGGATCTCTTCTTACAGCTCTCTTTTACCCAGTGGCCTTTGTTTATAGTTTGGTTGCAGAAAACGCCCCAAGTATTGATGCCATGTTTGACCATTTCAAAAATACCTTTGGCGGTCCTGCCTTTGGTGTAGGTATGCTGTCGGCGGGGATTATTCTCTCAATTATGATCACTCCGACGATTACCTCCATCACCCGTGAAGTCTTTTTAACAATTCCAAAGGGAAACCGCGAGGCGGCCCTTGGCTTAGGTGCCACTCGATGGGAAGCGATTCGAATTTCTGTACTCAAAGCCTCCCGTCCTGGGGTGATCGGAGCCGTAATTTTAGGTTTAGGTCGGGCCCTTGGTGAGACCATGGCGGTGACCATGGTGATCGGTAATCGCAATGAAATCGACTCATCGATCCTCGCTCCTGCCCAGAGTATGGCCTCGGTGATTGCTAACGAATATCCCGAGGCTTTTGATTTACAGCTTTCGTCGCTGGCGGCCGTCGGTTTAGCCCTCTTTATCATATCTCTACTCATCAACACTGCAGCGCGATTGATCGTTTGGTCAATGGATCGAAAGTAGGGGGCTCAAGTGAATTTGAAGGCCGAAACGGGCAGAGATATTCGCCGAAAAATTTATAACAAGCTCGCTTTGGGTATGATTAGTGTTTTAGGGGCTCTGGCAATTATGCCCATGATTCTCATCTTCGTGTATATTTTAATCGAAGGAATTCCCGCACTCAGTCTCGACTTTTTTTTAGAAAACCCGAAACCCTTAGGTGAAAGTGGCGGGGGTATGGCTAATGCCATCGTTGGGACGGTGATACTCGTGGCCCTTTCTTGTTTGATCGGTTTGCCTGTGGGCCTGGGTGCTGGAATTTTCATGGCTGAATACTCCTACACAAAAACTTCAAAACTATTGCGATTTACATCAGATATTCTCACGAGTGTTCCTTCTATAATTGTCGGTTTATTTGCCTACGCTGTAGTCGTTAAACCCCTCAAAGCCTATTCGGCTTGGGCAGGAGGTTTTGCTCTGGCAGTCATTATGATTCCGATCCTGGCACGAACCACTGAAGAAATCCTTAAGCTCATTCCCCATCATATCCGCGAGGCGGGTTTAGCCCTGGGGATTCCCCGTTGGCGGGTGACCATGCGAATCGTATTTGCCGGAAGCTTTGCCGGGATCCTAACAGGAATTATATTGTCTGTGGCTCGAATCGCCGGTGAAACAGCACCTCTTTTATTTACCGCCTTTGGCAATAATTTTGGATTTCGCGGATTGGGCCAGCCAACGGCTTCGCTCCCGGTGCAAATTTATAACTACGCGCTGAGCCCCTATAAAGAGTGGCATGATCAAGCCTGGGCCGCCTCTTTTATTTTATTGGTCATGGTATTTATTGTTAATTTACTAACCCGCGTGGTCTTTAAAGACCAAAGAGGGGAGTCGTAAAAATGTCCGAACCTAAAGCTTTACTAAAGATAAGAGACATTAATGCCTGGTTTGGCGACAAGCACGTTCTTAAAGGACCGAGTTTGGACGCCTATGAAAATGAAGTTCTCGCCCTGATCGGCCCTTCAGGGTGTGGAAAGTCGACCTTTATTCGCACCATTAATCGACTCCACGAAGAAGTCCCCGGAGCCCGTGTATCTGGAACCATCGAGTTTGATGGGGAAAATATTTACGATCCCGGTGTGGACGTGGTGAATGTGCGCAAAAAAATTGGGATGGTTTTTCAAAAGCCCAATCCTTTTCCGGGAATGAGCATTTTTGATAATGTTTCGGCGGGACTGCGGCTTCAGGGGATACGAAGGCGTTCAAAGCTTTCCGAAATTGTGGAAAGCTCCCTTAAAAAGGCAGCCCTGTGGGATGAGGTCAAAGATCAATTGAATAAACCAGGGGTGGGCCTTTCGGGCGGTCAGCAACAAAGGCTTTGTTTGGCCAGAACGCTTGCCGTGGATCCGCCTGTGATCTTAATGGATGAACCCACGAGCGCTCTAGACCCCATTTCGACGGCCAAAATTGAAGAGCTGATCATGGAGCTGAAAGCGGACTATACGGTAGTGATCGTGACCCATAATATGCAGCAAGCCGCTCGAATCTCTAATAAAACGGCCTTTTTCCTCCTCGGTGAGGTGATCGAGCACGATAAGACCAGTCGACTGTTTACAAATCCCTCTGACAAGCGAACAGAGGAATACATTACAGGGCGATTTGGTTAGACTTTACAAGGTCCGGCCAATATGATTTCTTCTCCCTAACGAAGAAGGAGTTTCCTTTTGGAAAGTATGCTTCAAGGTTTCGTATCTGATATTAAAGCCGAACTCATGCGCATGGCGGGTTTGGTTGAAACTTCTCTCAATAAGACTCTTGAGTGTCTTAAATCTCCACAGGACGAAACGTTTCAAGAAATTTTTGATTTAGAAGATCAAGTGAACGATCTCCATCGCTACTGCGATAAGACCCTTCTTAGGTTGATGGCTAGGCAAGCACCAATGGCTTCGGATTTACGTTTGATTATTAGTCTCTTGAAAATTAATGGCGAGCTGGAGCGAATGGGCGATCTCAGTTGCAATATAGCGTATCGAATTAGGGAATACTTTAAACGGGACTCCCTGCGAGTCGGAGTTGATTTGGGGCCACTTTCAGAAAGTGTCCTTTGGATGGTCCAGAACTCGATTGAGTCCCTTCGCCATATGAATCCAACTTTGGCTATGGATGTCATTCTCAGGGATGATCAGGTGGATGAGGCCAAAGATAAGGCCTATTTATTGAGTGTCGAACAAATCAAACAAAATCCAAACATACTCGAGCCAGGACTCGATATTATACTCATTTCTAGAAACCTAGAACGGGTTGCGGATCACGCGACCAATATCGCAGAAGATGTGATATTTGCTAAAACGGGACGGGATATAAGGCATGGAACTCACGACGAATTCAAGTAAAACACAGGAAGGACTTCAAGCGATGGGCACTGGTAAGGGAGCCGTATTAATCGTAGAAGACGAACATGAAATTCGCGATCTCATTCGTATTCAGTTAGAGAGAGCGGGCTTTCAAACAACGACTGCGAGTTCAGCAGAAGAAGGCCTACGCTTGGCCAGGGAACAAGACTTTCATTTGCTCGTTCTCGATTGGATGCTGCCGGGCATGAGCGGTGTCGATCTTATTCGTGACCTGAGAAAACACGAAAACTACTTTGATAAACCCATCTTAATGGTGACTGCTAAAACAGAGCCCGACGATATCGTTACTGGGCTTGAACAGGGTGCCGATGATTATATCACTAAGCCTTTTGAGACCAGTGTTCTCATTGCTCGAGTGAAGGCCCTTTTTAGGAGATTTCACCAATTAACCGAAACTCCCGAAACCGAAGAGGACTTTATTACGCTGGGGCCTCTTAATTTAAATCTCAAGGCCTATGAGGTGACTTGTAAAGAGACCCTCATTCAACTGACACCTTCGGAGTTTAAACTTTTAAAGTGCCTTGCCAATAACAAGGGCCGCGTTTTAACCCGCGATCAATTGATCGGTGAAGTACAGGGTGAGGGTGTTTCCGTTGTCGGAAGAACCGTCGACACTCATATTTTTGGTTTGCGCAAAAAACTGGGCGAATGCGCTGACGTTATTGAAACCGTTCGAGGTGTCGGTTATCGGGTGAAAGGCTAAAGCCACTGTCGACACCCATGGATTTTTCCTATAAAAAGCGCAGGCCACCATGGAAGATCATCCGGCGCTTTCTGATTCATCAGCTCGTTTTTTACGTAGTCAGTCTCGTTTTAATGGGACTGGCTATTCGCTATTCAGCCCATGAGATCTTTGACTTTGACTACCAATCCGCCGGCCAAGTAACAGAGTTTGATCGATTTTTAACGGCCCTTTCATGGGGGATGCTCGCCGTTTTCTTAGTTCATGCTGCCTATACGGCTTGGATTTTCCTCGGCCCCTTGGGGCGAGTCTTACAAAAAGCCCGTTATGTTCGAAAGAAAGGATTTACCGGAGAAATTCTCCATGAACGCTTCGATCGCGAAGAACCTGGCGAGTGGAATGATTTAGACCGAGCTCTCAGTAAGATTAAAAAGTCTCTCGATAAAAAACGCCGTCAATACAATCGAGAAAGGGAAGAACTACAGGCCATTGTCAGTTCCGTTAAAAACTCGATTGTTGCTATAGATACCCAACACAATGTTCGCTATTACAACTCTCAGTTCGCAGTGCTTTTTAAGATGAAGCGCAAACGAGAAATGAGCGAACGAATTGAAGAAATATTTAGGGAGCCCTCCTTGCTCGAGGCCTTTAAAATGGCCATTGAGGGTGGGAACCCAGCGGATCTTCGCCTGAGTCTCATGACCAGTAGACATAAGTTGCCAAGAAACTTTAATGTTTCCGTATCTCCGCTGAGAAACAAAGATGATAACACCGCCTATGGAGCGGTTGCCATTTTTCATGATGTCACTGAAGCCCAGCTGGCAGAGAAAATTAGAATTGATTTTGTAGCCAATGCCTCCCACGAATTACGCACGCCTTTGACTTCGATTCACGGTTACTTACAGACTTTGCGCGAAGATTTAGCCGAAGGCCATACGGATCAAGTCGATCATTATCTCAATGTTGTTATTAACAATGTGGAGCGCTTAAAAAATCTCATCAATGACTTGCTCGATTTAAGTAGTTTAGAAAGTGGAGCCGAGATCGAAAGTGAAATTGAGGACCCTCGATTAATCACAGAAAGTGTTCTCAATCAATTGGACGGTCTTCGCAGTGAGAAAGACATACTCATTGTTACAAAGTACGACCTGGATAGTGTCTTTGTCGATGGCACTAAGATGGAACAAGTTCTGACCAATTTGTTACATAATGCTTTAAAGTATGTGCCGGCCCATTCGAAAGTTGAAGTCATTTGGACCGAACACGATTCAAAAACCGACAAGTTGATTGTTTCAGATGACGGACCTGGGATTCCTGTCGAACATCAGGAGCGCTTGTTTGAGCGCTTTTATCGCGTCGATAAAGGTCGCGATCGCAGTGTTGGTGGCACCGGGCTCGGTTTATCTATTGTAAAACATATTCTTTCTAAGCACGGCGGAGAAATTCGCTTGATCAGTTCGCCCGACAAGGGAACAGAATTCCACTGCCTCTTCCCTAAAAGAAAACCGAGTGAAGCCAGTCAGGATATGAATCTTTAGTCCTTGGTTTTTGGGCTGCCTTTATTTGTAGTTAAATATCTAGAGGTTTTGGTTTTTCTTGCAGGTAAAGAGAGCTCTCTTCGATCAGCATATCGAGCGCTTTTTTAGAAACCCGGTCCTCGTGCACGCTCACAAAAATATCTTCTGTGACAGCTTCAATACCTTCTATGTCGAGGGGTATGATTTGGTTGGTATAGGCCGGGTAAACGGCAAGGTCCGGTAAAAAAGAAACAGCTTCGCACTCTAAAATACTTAGGAGAGCCAACTGAATGGTCGAAACACCAAAGGCTTTTTTCCGGCGTCGCAATGATACGGGGAAGCGATCGTTACCTGTGCGCAAACCTTCAGGGGACCAGTAAGTGGGATAAATGAAGGGCATTGATAGAATGTCTTCGATTTTAAACTCAGAGGCTTTGTCTTTAAAGAATTGAGCATTACAAAAAAGTCTCCACGAGGCTGTACCGATTTTGTGGGTAGACCAACTTCGGGACCAATCCAAATGGCCTGCGTGGAAGGCAATATCAATAATGCCTCTGAGTCCACTGAGTACGATGCGGTCGGGGACTACTTCGCAGAGTTCGGTTTCTTTGATCCGTTTTGATTGATAAAGTTTGCCGAGCATGGGGCCAATAAGACCTGTAGCCAAAAAAGAGGGAGCGCCAATAGGGCCGAGCTCGATCCCGGTGTCTTTTTCAGATTCCAGTTGAACCTGGCCCAGGGATTTGAGTTGATCCAAGGTGTTTTCAACGATACTGCGTAGGTGCTGGCCTTCAGGGGTCAAAACTAAGCCGCGATGGGAACGCTTAAAAAGTTCCATCTGTAGGCGTGTTTCGAGGCGCTTTAAAATCCGAGAGACTTGGCCCACTTCCATTTCTCTCCAGCGGGAGACTTCACGAATGGAGCACATGCGGGCCAAATCGCCAAAAATTTCAAGTTCTCGTAATGTTAAACGCTCTAACTCTGAGGACACAATCCACCTTTTGGAAAGCCCTCGTTTTAGCGGAAGCCCTCTAAAATGGACATCATTTTTGCCGCGCCAAAGGTAACATTGAATTCTTTACACCAAATTATAACGGCTTCATAGTCGTCGGGATTAATCTGGGTTTTGGGTTTGTATTATCGTTTGAGCTAAGTCGAATTTTTCGGACTTAGAATTTTTAATAAAATGAAAGATATAAAAAGAGCCGACCAAAGCGCCGAGGCTCGCACTTAAAATGAGATTGAGATGACTCCCTCCGAGTTCAACAGCAATTCCGCTGAGACTTCCACCGAGTTCATCGGAGGCAGAGATGAGTATGGCATTGAGGGATGCTACTAGACCCACATTGGTTTCGTGGCTGTTCGAAATTAAAAGTTCATCGCGAACCACAATGCTCACACCGTCAAAGGCTGCCACAACAAAAAGGCCTAGTAGTAATAGAACGAGGTGACTCGAAAAGAGAAGTAAGGTCAACCCGCAGGCAATTCCCGAAAAGCAAACTCCCAAGACTAATTTACGATTCATTCGACTCAATCGAGGCGCGATAAAAATCACTGAGAGTATGGTGATCAGCATCGGAAACGAGATCAGGGGGCCAAAGTAACTATTTGGAAATCCATTTTCAAAAATGATGGTTGTCATTAAAATCGGAAGACTTGCAAAAACCATTATCAGGACGTCGGCCAAAGCGGGTAACCAAATGCTTTGCGTGCCACTGAGCTGGTTTTTCAAGTTCTTAATGAGTTTTAGATCTCGTTCTTCAGAGCTTCCTTTGAGTCGATAGCTGTGAAGAGGGTAGCTCATCCAAAGAATACTGGCCGATAGTAAATTCATAAATATTTTTAGAAAGAGGGGACTCAAGCCTTCGCCCATTCCGCTAACAATAAGGGGGGCCAGAACAATGGGCACCTGCCAGCTCAAATTGTTGAGTTGGGCCTTTTTATGGGAGCACTGCGGGGCGAGCTTAACAATCGAGTAATGTAAAGGAACTCGCAAAGCCCGGGCTATGGAAGCACAAAAGGCAGCCACATACCAAACGATGAGATTCTCATTTGTATTAAAGAGGAGAATCAAAACGGCAAAAAAGTAGAGAGCTTGGGTTAGGAAAAAGAGCTTCCCGACTTCTTGCATTCGCTTGATATGTTTTGCCACAAAAAGTGGGATGACCATTGTTGGTACGAACAAAAAAAGTCCTATCAGACCGGCTAACACTGGGGAATTGGTGTCTTTATAAATTTGAAAGATACCAAAAAGTATGAGGATCTGGTGGAGAAGTGAGGCCTGAAGCCTCACAAAAAATATTCGATACTGGTCAACCACAGCTTTCATTTATTTTTCCAGAGCCACGGGGCTTTGAGAGTTTTGGAGAACTCTATTACTGACAAACAGAATATAGCTAAATGCTGCATAGAAAAATAGTTGGGCCGAAGAATCAAAGTTAAAGACGAGTCTCTGGCCAAAGCTGAGTGATGTAAACATAAGGACGGACCCCAGAAGACCAAGGTTGAAAAGGAGTTGTCCAATTTCGTTTTTTACCACCAGTAGTATAATGGCAGCCAGAAAGACTAAGCTTAAGAGTAACTCGGCGTATGTGATGATTCCAAATTGAAGTCCAAGTCCACCCGGCATTGAAGATAAAAAAGTCGATTGGAAACTCTTGATGAACCACTCAGGGGTTGTGGGACTCTGAATTTTTCCAATGGCCGCATGGGTAAAGGTCATCAAATAGAGAAGACTAATACTTAGGGTAAAGCCAAGGTTCAGTAATTGGTTTTGCTTTTTAGAGTTCATGTTTTTCATTGGTAGACTCTTTCTAATGCTTGGTCCTTATTGGACTGGTACTCGAAGATAACGTCGTTTTCGCGAACCGATACGTCGATGAGTTCAAAGTTGATAGAATCTCTTAGGTTCCTTCCAGCTTCGATTCTAAATTTATAACCACCGGTAAGCTTTGGCGCTACACTCACGAAAAGCCGGTCAAAAGCCCCTTGGTTGGCAAGGGAGGTGAGAACCCTAGGTCCTCCTTCGACAAGAATACTGCTGAGGTCGCGATCGATTAATTTTTCGGCTTTAGCGAGGGCTGTTTCTAAGTCTGACCTTAAGCGGGTATTATCAATTGATAAATCAATGGGTTGATTGACGTAGTAAATATTATTGGCAAAGCCCGGATAGTTCGGTTCGGCACCACCACCAATGATGACGGTGGGGCGCTTTCCCTTGAGAAGCATCGAAAAGACCATGGCTGATTGACTTGGATTCGAAAGTGCTTCGCTGACGCGGTCCCTCGGGTCCAAAATAATTCTCACCGGTTGATCGCCTTGAAAATCTTTGTAGCGACGAACGGTCAGCTGAGCTTTATCAATGAGAAAGGTCGATGCACCCACTAGAATGCCCTGGTATTTACTACGAATATAGTGGGTGTAATCGAGTTCAGAGCCCGAAGTGATCCACTGGGAAGTTCCAGAATCATCACAGAGCTGACCATCGAGGGTTTGAGCCCACTTTAAATCAATTTTTCGTTTATTCATCTTGTTACCCCTCGCCCGGGTCCGCCATTGCTGACCTGATAGCGACCTCTCCGTATTAGATAGCCAGAGTGTGTCCATCTTTTTCGATTTTCGCTTTGAGATATTCGAGGTTTACAGGATTGACAAAGGCCCCAGTATTCATGTGCTTGAGGACTTCTATGCCTTGCTCTTCGAGACCGCGAACTTTCTTCGGATTGTTTGTGAGAAGTTGGACGCTCTTTACTGCGAGAGCCTTGAGCATGTCGCCAGCGGCTTTATAGTCTCGCTCGTCGTGTCCGAACCCCAATTGGTGATTGGCTTCGAAAGTATCAATTCCGGTATCTTGTAGTTTATAGGCGTCGAGTTTGTTGTAGAGTCCAATTCCTCGGCCTTCTTGGCGCATGTATAAAATAATACCACTTTCGTCGTTAAACTTATCGACAGCCTCATTGAGCTGTTGACCACAGTCACAACGAGCACTTGAGAAAATATCACCGGTGAAGCACTCGGAGTGTATTCTGACCTTTGGAGCTGATCGTTTATCAGCGCGATTAAAAATAAGTGCTACGTGTTCTTTATTGTCGTGAAGACCTTCAAAGCTTACAAATTCTGCTTCGCCCTGACCCATTTTAATTTTTACTCGTTGTCTCACTTTAACTTGGTTAGTGTTTGACATGGTTCCCCCTTGTTTTTTTCAAAAGACTCATGTCTCTTGTGAAAACTCTTTTAAAAGAAGTTCTCACTGTTTTGGAATCCCCCGAAACTGCCATTGGCTGTTGTATAAAGTGACAACTCCCCAGAGGCCTAATTTCTAAGTTATTGAAAGTACCTAGTTAATGGGGGATTTTTTAGGTGAGAGAGATTAGAAAAGAGCCTTGATTCCTAAAATACATCAGGTGTTGTCAAAACATGAAACATGTTTTCCCTTGTTCCTAAAAGCCTTTGCGAGCTAGTGAGAGTCTATGAAAAGAATTGAGTCGATCGATATTTTAAAAGCTATTTTGTTAATCCTAATGACAGTAGATCATTTGCAGCTCTTTGCCTTTGAATCTCTTAACTTTATCTATGCCTATAGCTACCAGCCTTTGGGTTTTGTGGCGGCCACCGAGGGTTTTATTTTCTTATCGGGCCTTATGATGGGAATTGTTTACGGCAAAAAGTTACTGCGCGATAAGAGTCAGTTTCGAAGACAACTTAAAGATCGCATCAAAACGCTCTATCGTTATCACGCTTTCAGTTTTGCGGTGATTTGTTCCCTCTTTTTGCTTCCAGTTTTTAATAGCCATTGGGATCTGGCGTGGCAGGGTAAACTCGCCCTTTGGCATGAAGACCCGTTAAAGGCTTTTTTCTTGGGGATCACTCTTCTTTATCAGAGTTCGTTTGTCGATATCTTACCCCTATACATGGGACTCCTCGTCCTGGCTCTGGTGGCCATGCCCTTCATGGGTGGCCGGGGTAGCAAAGTTGTACTTGGACTTTCGGTTTTTCTGTGGGTCCTAGGGCAATTCTTTCCCCAAGAGTCTCTTGGTGAGCGGCTAGGGGTGCTTCTCGGCTGGTATGAGTTTTTCTCTTGGCAGCTTCTATTTGTGGTAGGGATATTCATTGGATTCAGGTCTGTGAAAGGAGTCAAAGTCCCTTTGCGGAAGGATCTCTTGCTATTAGGGGGCTTTTTGTCAGTGATTTTCTTTGGCCTTCGACATTTTGCCGGCTCTGAGATGGCTAACCTCGGTTATAATTTATTAGAGGTAAGAACTTTGGGGCTGCTAAGAATTATTAACTTTGCGGCATTTACCTATGTACTTTACTACCTTTTTAGTACAGTGAAATTAAATATGAAGTTCCCGATTCTTTCGGTTCTTGGACGTTCATCACTTCAAGTTTATACGTTCCACGTGGTCGTCGTTTACGCCCTTGGCCCCTTCAAGAACTGGATTAATGATCTTGGGCTGGCGGCGCAAGTGGGCCTCTTTTTACTGGCATTAGCAACCTTATATGTACCGGTTCTATGGCAGAAGAGGGGCTTGGTTTTAGGCAACATCCATAAGACTTTTAATAAGGCCTTCATCCATTAGGTTTCTAAAATGGAGGACGGTCTTTATTCGAATGGCCTGCTTTTCTTCTTTTGAAGGAAACTCGTCTTCGTTTTCGATTTCAGTAAACTTGGTCTCGTCGAGATAGGATTCAAACTCCTGTCTTTCACCGGCACGAATGGTGTGAAAAAGGGCCAGCTGTTCTTCAAAGTTTAAGGTTTCAAAGAACTTGGCCAGCTCGTGAGAGTAAAACTTTACGATTCTCTCGAAATTTAGAATTCGGGAGCGGAGTAGGGCTGCCATCGAAGGATTTTCTCGTTGAACTTGATTCAAGAGTTGATCGAGTTCAGTGGGATCACAGGTTTCTAACCTATGGGTCCAAAAATCCAGATTGTTACTCATCTTTAGTACTTTGGGCATTGTCTACTCCGGTTTGCCTTATTTAAATATTCGGAAACCTAGAGCTTAGTCTTAATGGCGCTGACTCAATTTAGTACAACTTGCTGTGAATCTTCACAATTGTGGGGAAGTGGAATGGGGCGGTCATTTGATTTTTTACATTGCCGGTCATGGCAAAAAAGCTAAAGGCTTCGTGGAAAGAGGCTTACTTTGTCTTTTAAATATTCCGGTAGAGTGGCGTCGACCAGTTCTTCAAAATCGCTGGTTCTGTGCCGGGCCGAAAGGTGAACGATCAGTAGTTTTTCGCAGGGGAGTGACTCGATATGGGGTAGAAGTTCATCCCAGTGGATGTGCCCCCAGCTGCGCGCATTTTCTACGGTTCGAGCCTTACCAAAAAATGAAACTTCTATGGCCAAAACCTGACTTTCTAAAGCCCATGATGGGGCCTGACTGAGCACTTCAATTTTAGTATCGCCTGTATAGGTGAAAATCGGTTGGCCGCGATATTCTTCAAGAGTTTTCCCTTCTCTGCGGAGATCTTTAAGTTTTTCGCTATCCAAGCCCTGGTATTCGGCTTTCAGCTGCTTTTTCTTTTCAAATATCGTGTAGCCCAAGCAAGGAATTCGATGGGACGATTCGAAAGCTCTGAAGTAATGGTTTTTCGGAAGCTCATACTCTTTGCCCGGTTCCACTTCGACTAGGTCAAAATCGTAACTATGGTCTTCAACCTCGGACCAAGCGTGCATAATTTTTCGCAGACCCCGTGCCACCGATGGCAGCATATAGAGTTTTGGACGTACTTTATTGAGCATGTTTTTTTGACAAATAACGTAGGGAAGTCCCGAGGCGTGATCCATGTGACCGTGGGTAATTAGAAAATGATCGGCCTTTAATTGGAAAGGTAAGCCCTGTCCCACGTCAATGCAGGTTTCAATTTTAGGCAGCACAAAACTATTAGTGATTCCAGCGATGCTAAAACCATTAACTCTTATGTCTTTATGATACCAATCAAAACCTCGTTCAAGTGACATTATGAGATCGCAATATGTTTGGCAATGATGTCATGGCCAATCCAAAGCACGGGTTTGGCTGGGTTGATCGCTTCATTGAACATAATATAGCCAGTGGATTTAAAAACTTCTTCTGATAGATAGAGATTAGAAAGGTCTTTAGCATCTTTATGCCAAGATATTATCTCCTGACTCGAAGAAATCATTTTTTCCATCTGTTCTTTAGAGTTGTGCTGAGGCCATTTCTCGTAGACGGAGTGCTTTGTAATCTCTGGGCTATTTATATAATCCGCAGTAAATTTGAGAATATCCTCAAGAGTTTTACCCTCATTGAGCTTACTCTGGCAGGTATTGAGGATTTCTTTGGCTCGTGCCGAGTTACCAGCTTCTTTTTGGAGAGCACCCAAAAGTGGGTAGAGAGAGACCTCAAGGCCCTGGAAGATGCTACTGGAGTTAGTGAGAATTTCGGGGCAATTAAAAACACAAACCTTTACGCCCTCTGCAAAGTGTTTCTTTGCAATGTTTTCTAATTCAATTTTTGCCCAACCTTGTACGTATGGGGTGTAGGTTTGCCATTGGTACTCGCCATTCACCAAAACTTCGGTGCCGTGGTATCCATAGGCAACATAGCTTACTTTTTGCCCCGAAGATTCCGCAGTTTTGCGAATATCGGAAGTTTCTTCAATGAGTGTATTTAGAGTTTCCGCCGTGACCTCTAAGAAGTTGAGTTCGCTAAACCGCCCGAGTGGGGACTTCCAAAATTCTTCGCTGGGTATAAAGCGGTCACCTCGACCTTTAAAGACCTTATTCATAGTCGGCATAATGATTTTAGCCCTAGGAACGCCACCGGCCATCATATGGACAAAGAAGATGTTTTTTCCGGGTTCAATATGTTTTTTAACTTCGGCGACCCAATCCTTTGTTCTCTTTTTAAAATCCTCTCGAGCGAGATCACGAGACTCGAGGAGTTGTTCTTCGCTGATTCCGGCTTCTTTCCACTGGCTCATTTTAATTCCACTGAGGCGATCGACCGGTGAGAGGCCATCACTTTTAGCCGGAGTCATATCAAAGCCGGCTTCGAGGGGAATATTAATAAGAGGTTGGCTCTTCGATTCGATTTCTTCGGGACTGAGGGCGCACAATTGGTTTTCGGCGTTTCGACGACCCACTGTGGAGTAAATGACCTTCATGCCCCGGGCTGTTGCCTCTTCGACGATTCCATTGGCGTAGCCCCGGCTAAAAAGCTCACCAAATAGGATCATAATATCACCTTCTTTGAACTCGGCCTTTTCAGGTAATTCACGAATGGCATCGATGCTTGCGGTCATGGTCTCTCCTCATGGAATCAAAACATATATATAGATGAAATTAGTAGCTCTATGCAGTAATAAAAGTCACTTACTTTCTCCATTTACCCTCCTAAGTGCTTATTTTCGTAAGCTTTTTGCCGCTCAGGGTAAATCATTGGCCAAGCCCAACTAGTTCCTCATTGGAACCGATTGATTACAAATTTGTCTGTTATCCAAATCATCCGGTCTAGAAACCTTTCACGGTCGGGTGCAAAAGTGACCAATTGCGTCTGCGTTCGTGGCACTGTCAATGCACTAGACAGCGCAAACAAAGCGAACTCAGTTAAGAGTTAAGGGTATTTAGATTATGAATTTTAAGTTGAGTAATGTTGTCATTCTGCCATTTCTAGTTGTTTTCATGATGGGTAGCCATTCATTAGCCTACGATATTCCTGTAAATACAGGAGCTCTGTCGGGAGAAGTATCAGTCACTGATTTATTCACAGGTCGCACCCAAGTGAATGAGTTGCGCTTTGATGCGGGGAGCGCCGTCGCCTGTACTCCTATGTCTGTCGAAGAAATTATGAGCACCCAATCTCAAGTGGGTCGAGAGATGGGAATCAATCACTATGCTTTGCAAGAAAAGTATAGAGACTTTCTTGAGGCAAACCCCCTTAAGTATGTTGTCTTGCGAATTCCCCAGGCCGGTGAAATTGAGTACAACTACAGCTTCGATACTTGGCGTGTACCCAATAGTACTTTCGGCTTTGATATTCTTGCGGGCCTTGATGATAAAGATCTTAGCTATAGCGATGGAAACATCGGTGATGATTCAGTTTCAATCATCATGGAAACGGATGAGGACTTGTTTCCGAGCTTTTAC
Organism: Bdellovibrionia bacterium; assembly: GCA_030427805.1. GTDB lineage: Bacteria > Bdellovibrionota > Bdellovibrionia > Bdellovibrionales > JAGQZY01 > JAUHWN01. The sequence goes on along the minus strand of JAUICP010000004.1, from coordinate 72,773 downwards.
TCTTCTGGGCAAAGACGATTCTTCAATGAAGACACCGCTTGGAATGATACTTCCTGGTATGAGTTTCCTCGATATTCGAAATATGTTCGTTTGAGAATTACGGACAGCGGTTACGGTGAAGTCACTTCACCCAATGGAGAAATTCTCTATATTTTAAGATGCAAAGAACAAAGAGGTTTTAATGATGCTCAATTGATTTCATTAAGGCTTAACGGAAACATGTACGATTTTGTGACTTCCATGTTTTCGAATATTCAATAGTTTCAAGACTTTTTAGGACCCTTGATAGGTTAAGGCTTTTAAGAAGAATATATAGACTCTGAACGTCGGAGTGGGATGTTGTACCACTGGAGAATTCTCCAGTGGTTTTTTTCATTTAGCGTCTAAGTGTCTCATATTTAGACAGTGAGTTCCCTTTAAAATCGATTTGAGGATGGAAAAACCATTGCAATGATCTTTACCAGAAGATTTGAGTGATGAAGTTTGAGAGGATCCTATGAAACGCTTTGCCCTATATTTTTGGAGTCTTGTTGTACTCAGCCTCGGTTTGGCCGTGTCCTGTGGCCCTAAAATCAACAAGCCGAAAATCAATACCGATGCAACAGAAGGCGTTGCGCTTTTAAAGGTGAATTCCTGCGCAGCCATGCACCGAGAAGTACGAGAGTATCAAAGGGTTTCTGGAAAGCTCAATGCCTGTGTTCAAGAAGGAAATGAACCGGAAGTTAGAGAGATCAATTTTAAATACTTGTTTAGAACTCTCAACGAACAGAGAATTTCGCTTAAATTACCCATTGCCTTTTCATCAGAAGGCATTTCCGAAGAGAATCTAGAAAAGATTCACAATTTTGTAAAGAGCCCCAAAAACCCCTGTCTCGAGCAGATTGAACGAATTTTCTCAGTCAGTGGAATGACCCTAGAAATTGAAGTGGACCCCTCATCGGAGAGTGTGAATACAATCCCTCTTGTCGACCGAACAGAAGACGATGAGGTTTTGCGGTATATTGTTAAAAATGCCTATTACACATTTCAAATGATGCCCGATGGAACCAGCGAGTGCCGATCGGCCTGTGACGATGATGATGAAGATTGCCCCATGAATTGCGCTCTACAGGCTTCAAAACCCTTTTGTAGGGGGCTTTTAGCCCAGGTAGGGCACCACCTCGGTCTATCGGACACGACAGCTAATAATCACTGCCTTACAGCCGAACAGCAAACAACTCGTTCTAACGGAAGTATTTTTTCTGCTGGTGAAGAGGTGGACGATGCAGACGATGCAGAGTTTTGGAATTCAAGGCGTCTTGGTCCCGTCGATATAATCGCTCTTGTGACGCCAATTTGCCAGGCCGGAGAAGAGCGTGCGAGTGCCGCTGAAGAGGACGCCGAGGAAGACGCCGAAGAAGAGTAGTCTTTACGAACCATAACCCCAATTATCAAATCTAGGCTCATCAGGTCTTGAAGGATGTATTAAGGCCTGATAGAAAATTCTTGTGGAATCAAATCCAAATCCCAAAAATTCTAGCAAAACAGAAACGAAAAGCGAGCTCGTCCAGGGCCGTGATTACTACTTTGACGAAGGACTCATGGTTTTAACGAGCCATTTTCTGAAAGAGCGCGGCTACTGCTGTTCGAATCAATGTCGACATTGCCCTTACGGAGAGATCTGCGATGTTTCCGCCGATGAAGTCCCAGGTGAATCATTGGTACTCGAAAAAAAGGATTTTAAGTCATGCGAGTAGTAAGCCTTGTGCCATCGTGGACTGAGACTCTTATCGACGGGGGGATTAGGCCTGTTGGCCGAACCCGTTATTGTATTCACCCAATGGATCAGGTTAAAAATATCGAAATCGTAGGTGGAACTAAGACTCTTGATTTTGCGAAATTAAAGTCTTTAAAGCCCGATCTTCTGATACTTGATAAAGAAGAAAACCCAGCAGGTTTTGGTCAATTAGGAATCCCCTATGTAGTCAGTCATATAAGACAGCCAGAGGACGTCCTTGGCAGTTTGCGGGCCCTTCAGAAGGTGTTTCCAGAATCTCAATTTTCTGATCAGATTAAAGTTTGGGAACGTCTCAATCTCAAGAAACCGAAGGAGTTTTCGGGGGATTTTTCGGGTGAATGGGATCAGCTCCCGGGAGTTATTGAGTGGATCGAAAAACCCGAAGGTAAAATTGATAGCATCTATTACGTGATTTGGAAAAATCCATGGATGATCGTCAGTTCTGACACCTATATTGGAGGAGTTTTAAGCCGCCTTGGTTATGCAAAATACTTAAAAAAATATTCCTATCAATATCCAGAGATTCAGTTAGAGGACTTGGATTGCGAGAACTCGTTGTTTTTATTTTCATCGGAGCCCTATCCCTTTTTAAAAGAAAAAGAGAGCCTCAAAGGTCTTGGGTTAAAATCTGCAATTGTCGATGGCGAATCCTTTTCTTGGTTTGGCTTGCGATCACAAAAATTTCTGAACAAAAATATCAAGTGAAAAATAAATTTTTTTCGACCTCAAATCGTTTCTAGGGCCGATACAATTTGCGGCACTGGGCTCTAAAAAGACGGTTTCAGTTTGGGGAGAAAATTGAAAAAACCCGTTATTTCAAGGGTATACACTTGGTTCCAAAATGTACGGTTCTTGAATACTAAATAGTCTGAAAGAGATGGCCATGGATTGCTAGCCCCGGGTCATCCTCAGGTAACGAGTAAATGTTTAATATGTCGACACTAATAACATTTTGGCGCCGAATTCAGTCGGCGAGTAAATCCAGAAATCTCTGGTTTGTCTTTTGCCTTTTTCTAGGCATTGTCTTGCTATACCCGCAAGCCAGTCAATCACAAACAAAAACTCGAAACCATTCTGCAAAAAGACTTTATTCAATCGGTGGTACCGGTCAGGTTTATACGATTGATGCTCCGGAGTCGAAAAACAAAAAGAGAAAGAAGACCCAGAAGAAGAAATCTAAAAGCAAAAAGGCAAAGACGGTTCGTCGTCTGAGTAGAGCCCAGAAAGCGAAACTACTCGCCATGCGAAAGCAGCGTCGTTTAAAACAAATGCGTCTTGATCGCGAGCGAGAAGATGAGCGCGCCCTCTGGAGTGAGTCTATTGCGAGCTCTTCAAAGACTCGCGTGAAGAAAAGAAAAAGTCGAACCGAAAAGAACTTGAGGCTCGATTGGCGAATCAAACTCACAGGAGTGGGATTTGAAAATGAAACCGATTCAGCTCAGTTAACAGCACTGTCGTTTGATAACCGATTCCAATACCGCCTGGTAGATAGCTTAAAACTCAAATCAGAGCTTGGAGTTCGACTCGGTACGGGTCGCAGTCAATCCCGTTTTGGTGAGTACACGGTGGTTAATGGCCTTAAGGTTTCTGAGGCCGTGTTAAAGTATTCTCCCATTCCCTATTTCAGTATTGAGGCTGGGGCGGCAAAAGCTGATTCCGTTGCTGAAAATTTAATGCGCAAAAGTCTGGCCTTTCCCGGTGTGAAAGAAACCTTGAAATATAAATCAAAAATATTTGCCATCGAATTGTCGGCGATCCAAGCGATTCCGACGTCCGAGACCCTTTCAAACGATGCGGTCGACAAAGAGGCGACACCAACCTATTTTTCTGAACTACTTACTCTGAGTCTTAAACCCCACGAGATGATCGTCGGAAAAGCCTATATTCAGCACTATAGTTTTCAAAATCTTCCTTCGGCAGTAGCTGAGGCGAGTTCGATTCACGGCAATAGTGTTTTTGACTTGGGAACCAATAGCTCGAGTTTTCAATACGATTTTAACGGCTGGCTCTTTGGAGGGTCGGGCGCCTTAATCATCGATAATCGATTTAGTATCCAAGGTGATCTTTATATGATTTCTAACCTTGAAGCGCCCGAAGCCTATAATCAGGGCCAGTTAGCCAGTGTCTCTTTAAACTCTCAATTCAAAGATTTTGATTTGAGATTTGAATATGCCAACTTCTTTACCGAAAGTGATGCCACGCCTGCATTCTACAATTCTGCAGGCTTTGGTCACACAAATCGCCAGGGCTACGGACTATCCGGTCTTGTAAGCTTTAAGAAGCTCGGATTTAAATTGAAATTTAATTATGTAGAAGCTCAGTTAATTAACCTCACTCCTAACCAGAGTGACCAACAGCAAATAGGAATTCAATTAGAAACATTCTATGACAGACTTTTATAAGAGACTTAACATTCGAATGTTTTTTGCCTTGATAGCGATCATGCTATCGGTCTTTCTTATTGCCTGTGAAGAGCCACAGAAGAAAGATGGCATTGATGATCCTTACGACGCTAGTGATGATGGCGCGACGGCGAGTTTCTACGTTCAAGAGGTGACAGGTTCTAGCACAGTTCTGACCACAACCAGAGGACTCAAGCTTCCTCAATCCCGTATTTACAACTTTAAAGCCTGTTTTAGGGATAAAGTGACGCAAAACCTTATCAAAGGCCATACTTTCCGCATCGTTGAAGAGGGAAAGATGGAGCAGGACAAGCAGTCAGATGAAAACGGCTGTGTCGACTGGTCAGAGCCTTTGGGATACAACTTCCTAGCGGACTCCCGGTACGTGGTTTTAGAGAGAACGTTCACGGCTGTGGGAGTTCACGACGGCACTAGAACCGTGCGTTTGGCCGTGAATCCATGGTCAAAAACCCACGACAGCGGAATTCCGGAGGTCGTAGATCTTCGTCACGATAATATCGCCTCAGATCAAATGGCGGACGGTGTTCAAGAAGTTCAAAGAAGTCTTTTTGGGGCTTCAGCCGATGGTGAAATTAGTAATCGATTTTTATGGGTCGATAAAATATCAAGTGTTCATACGCAAACTGAGGTGGGTGCCGATGGAACCATCCTCAATTTAGATCTCGCCTTCTCTCCGCAGCTTCTGGTGAGAAATGTAACCGGACAAACTCAGACAATTAATCTCAGCGATGGCCAATTTATAGTGACTCCTTATATAGTTGCAGTGACCAGTGAAAACGGCAATGAAGTGAGAACTTTACTTTCGAATCGCGATAACGTGAGTCGGGCTCGCGGTGAAGTCGTTAATGGTCGAGTGAGAGTGAGTCTACAAACCCTGATTTACTACGAAAGTACTTTTGGTCAAGTTGAGCTCGCTCTGCATATTCAGCCTGTTAATGGTCCGAGTCACCTGCGATCCTACGAGGGAGTCTTCCTCTTGGGTGACTACCGCAGAATTGGCTCTGGAGGCACTGGTGAGGTTAGACCTTATACCTACGGTGCAGGTTCTGATTTTACTTTGCGCGACTATGTGGAAAACGCTCGCGTGTTATCTGCCTATATGCCAGATGGACAGATTCCACCGAACTTTATTCGCGCCAATAACTTTGAATTTTCTAACTTAAATATTCGCTTTCTTCGAATCGCACCGGGAGAGACCTCAACACAAAGAACCGTTGAATTTCGAATTGAAACCTGTGTGAGAAACCCTCTTAACGGTATGCGTGTACTGGGTGAGCGCTTTGTTGTGTCACGGGGAGGAACCAACTCTACAGTTGAAGTGCGCACGAATTCAGAAGGTTGTATTAACTGGACCGATCGGAAAGCCCATTTTTACTATCAACAAGAAAAACTACAGCGGCAAGTGATTACCATTTCTCACCGATCCGGCTTTAGAAAAGAACTCACCATGATTCTGAACCCATGGGATTTCGGTTGGACCTTTGGATTTGACTCTAGGGCGGTTGAAAACTCTTACATTGACGCCGTTAACAGAAATGAAAAAGAGCGATCGCGCCTCTTTATTCCTGGATTTTACTATACGACTTTGCGTTTTCGTTATGAAGTGGATGAATTTTTAACTCTCAAGGTGAAAAAGCTCCTTCTTTTCGAAATGCGACCACGAGTTCTGAGATATAACTCAATTACTCGAGGTCGTAATGCAACAGAGCCTCTGCGTGATGGTGTTTACTTGGCTCGCTTTGCTCTGCAAAAAGACTATTTTGTGAGTCCGAATCGAAACGAGCAAGGGGAGCGCGACACTGCGGAATATCTCAGTGTGGTTGAAAAGCTGGTTCGGGTTCAAGATGGTCGCATTATTACCACTGTCGAGTTCGGACTGAGAGACCTTCGATTAATGAGGATGAGGGTTCAGTTATTGGTTGAGCTATCGACTATTGATGAAACTCGTCTTGGTCAAAATTATATGACCAATCTCGTGCGCCCCCGCGATGTTCAAAACCTACAGGAGTTAGTCAATACCGAAGAATCGGGCCTCGAAGATCGAACCTTCCTAGCTCCATTAGTACTTATTAACAACAAATTTAGTGCGTCGTTTAGGCCGACGGATGACTTGGATGAAGTCTCTTGTGATACGGCCGATTGTAATGAGCTTATTACCGATGAAATTCGCGCCCGATATGACCTGACCGATAGTGAACTCGGTGCTATCCAACAAATTAATGACCCTGAACTCATGGCGAAGTACTACCAGGATTATAGCCATTTGAGTGGAGCAAAAGTCAGGCAAATGGTCGACGACTACCAACGTATCGAAGAAGAGTATGCGCAAAAAATGCGTGAAGCCTCTCGATTTTCAAATTACGTAGAAACGACAAATATGGAGTATGCCCAGGTCTACAATGATGCGCCAATACTCGATAAGTTTACCGAAGAAGAGCTCGAGAGAAATAATAAGGCCCTCGGTCTCCACCCGTCGGCGCGTTTAAGAAGTTTATTAGCTCGTGACTACGGAACGAGAGGATCGCCCCGAGCTGCAGAAATCAGTGATGAAGACCTGGAGTCTCTGGTTGTGGAAGGACGCATGACCGGTGCCTTGATGCGCCAGTTCTGTAATGTATTTGTGAACGATATTTTAGAGAACGTAGAACGTCGAACGGTTTCTTTGTTTATTCGCGATGCCGATCAAAAAAGAAATCAAATCATTTCTGAGTGCTTGAGCAAAGGAGAAGAATCCCTTGCAAACATGCGTGAAGGCATCTTTGACGAGAATTCAGTTTTTAGTATCGAACAAAAACTTCGCGTTCACAATGTAAAGACCTTCTTGCCACGGGCTGGATTTTCTTTGAACTTTAATGTTGGAACTACCTTTGGCTTTGGTCGCTCAAACTATAGAAGCTTCACCCAGTCTTGGGCCTATAAGAATGGTACCGATGGAATTTTTGCCCTGTTAAAAGATATTCCTATTGTCGGAAGTCTCGTTGGGCTTCTTGGTGGAATTAGCTTTTCGGTTCAAGATACTCAAGGTGAAGGTGGAGATGTCAGAGAAGGAGCTACCGTGAGTAGTGGGACTTATTTGGCTTCGCAGCAAAAGCACATGAATTTGGTATTCAGTGAGTACGAACCCTGTGTGGCTTTAAAACTGAGTCCGAACTTCATTCAAGATTCATCACTGTATTCTGAACTCAACCCCAATTTAGATCCCGATGAACTCTTGATGCTCTTTACCCGTGGAATCTTTTACTGCCTCGGTCGAACGGTCGAGCAGGATACCGAGGTCCGTGAGACTTACTACTACTTTACCCAGCACTTTACCGAAGGTGATATGCTCGATAATGCCGAACTCGTCAACCACCCTTGGCTCTTGGGTATGCGGGGAATTCAAGACTACTACCGCTTCTTGCGCTCAATTAATCTGACTTCAGTGCGCTTTGATGAAGATGCTGGCGAATTCACTGAGATGAGTCCAGAGGACGCACGTCGGGCCAATATTGACTTGGCGGATATGCCTCTTGGGGTTATGAGAGATGCCTATAAGAAGCATACTCCGAGCTTTCCTGGTTTCTACACGATAACCGATCAAACAGACAAAACCGACGAGTACTAGCTCTACTCGTCAGATCAATGGCTCCGAGTAGTGTTACTCGTCGGCGCAATTGCTCCGAGCAGTGTTGCTCGTCGGCGCAATTTCTCCGAGCAGTGTTGCTCGTCGTTTGTGCGAAGTCTCCGAGTAGCTCTACTCGTCGAGTGCCTCGGCGATCCAATTGAGGACGGCCTGGCTGGCTCCACTTCGCTCGTAAACCTTACCCTTAATAATATCCTTGTAGCCTGAAATATCATTCGAGAAGAGATCCTCGACTTGCTGGTAGAGTGCCTTTGCGGAGGTGCATACATTCACCATCTTAGTCGTAGAGTTTCCGGCGATGGGCTCAAATTTAAGCTCCATGGCTTCTCTATTGTTCTGGTGGTAAGGCCCGACAAATGTGATACAGCCCTGGGCAAGGGGCTCCATCACCGAATGTACCGTTTTTTTATAGGACCCACCCACAAAGGCAAAGAGCGCTTTACCGTACAATTCAGCCAAAATTCCAACACAGTCTATGATCAGAACTTGATTCTCTTCCCAGCGGTCCGCATCGGTGTAACGAATACTTTGAATTCCTCTTTTAGAGAGTTCCGCCTCAAGAAAGTCCAGATGGTCTTCGCTGGGCTCATGGGGGGCAATGATCCAGCGTAGGTTTTTGTCGAACCGGTTGAGAACCTCAACCAATACCTCTTCATCTTCAGACCAAGTAGAGCCGGCCAAAAAAATAGGATCGCTCAATCCGCTGAACAAAGACTCTTTTAATTCTTTGGGATGTTCTACGCGGTGGATGACTTGGTCGTAGCGGGTATCGCCCTGGCAACTGACATTGGCCTGGGGAGCGATTTGTCTGAATTGGTGGACGTCCTCGTCGGAGACGGCAAATATACCATTGAGAGCGGTAAAAACAGGTCTGTAAATCAGTTTCGAAAGAAAACCACTGCGTCCGCTCGACTCGGTGAGAGTGGCGGAGAATAAAAGTGTCGGAACTCTTTTTTCTTGGCACTGCAAAACCATTTCTGGCCAGGCGTCGGTCCGTGCAATGAGTAGGGCTCGTGGGTTTTGCGTGCGGATAAATCCTGACATTTCGTAAAAAGTATCAGTCGGCAAGGGTAACGCGAGATCAATGTTAGGATCTTTTTTTACCAGCTTTTCTATGGTGGGAGAGTAGTAGGTAAGGAGAATGGGTAACTCGGGCTTAAATTCTTTGAGGGCCCTGATGATGGGTTTCGCATACTCGTACTCCATCGAAGCACAGTGGAACCAAATAGGAGATTCCAAACGCGACCGCTTCCATTCTTTGGCTGTTCTTAACTCGAGACTTCTTTGCAGCTTTGGTGATTTAATTGGAAGAAGCTTAATTAAAGGAATTATAAAATCAAAAACCAAAGGAGCGACTATAAAACGATAGAAGTAACGGAACATGGGCTATCCTATCTTTTCTTTCATGGCTTGGTAGACTTTTTCTGGTCTGATATCAACCATACACTTTTGATAGACAGTACTTGTGCACTTTCCTGATCCATCCTTAGTACAAGGACGACAGGACATTTCTACCTCTAGCACCTTGCTCTTTTTTCGGCCCGGAAAACCAAAAGCCGTGGGTCCTATGAGAGCGATGTTGGGGTGGTTCATACTATCTGAGACGTGAAGGCTACCGGTGTCTGCAGATACGAGAAGGCGCGACTTGTGAATTATGATCAGGCTTTCAAGAAGTGTGGTTTGTCCGGCTAGATTCAAAACTCGATCTGGAGCAAGCTTTTCGAGATCGGCACAAAAATCATCTTTCGGGCCACCAATAACGATAAACTTTTTTTCTGGACTGATTTCGACGAGCTTTTTCCAGTGTTCAAGGGGCCATCGTTTCATTTTCCAGGCCGCTGAAGGGGCTAGGCATATAAAATCCCCAAAGTCCTTAATCAAGTCGTTGACCCGTAAGGAAGACCCCTCGGGGAATTCGTAATTTGTCTTATAGAGTTCCCCTGGGATGCCCCATTTCTCTAGGGGATCAACAAAGGACCTAGCGCCAACGAAGGGCCACGGAAAGCGATTGATTCGAAACTTAAAAAGTAAAAGTCGTTTGAGGCGATTTTTAGGGCGACTGAGAAAGGTGCTTGGTTTTTTTGCACGCAGTAGAATCAGCGGATTGAGTATTCTCAGAAAAAGCATAAAAAGAATGCTTCGCAAGTGTTTGTGAGCATCATAGATGTGTGTGAAAGCTTGTTCGTGGAGTCTAAAGCTAAGACTGAGGACTTCTAAAAAACCTTTTTTGGAGTCAAAGCTCCAGACATAATCGATTTCTTTGTTACATTTCGCCAGTTCTGCAAATTCTGTTTTGACCAACCAATGAATTTCAGCTTTCGGATATTTGGCTCGAATGGCATCAACCGCAGCAAAAGCTTGGATAATATCGCCAAAACTAGAAAGGCGAATGATGAGAATTTTCTCAATGGCTTTCATTGTTGCGTAGTCCACCTGATGTTAAATCTAGGACCTATTTAACCTTTTTGTGGGACTTTAAGCAAGGTTTAGATAAAGACAAGATAACAGAAGAAAGCCCACGACGAAGCCGCAATGAGGGCCGTGCTCTGTCTCTCAAACGATACGAGAAATACCAATGAAAATAAGAGGCTAATACCTAATGCCATCTCTCTCTCCTTCAATGAGAGTAATAGCAAGGAAAGGGCCATTCTTCGGGCTATAGATTGGATTTCAGGTCGAAATCAGTGGATTTAGGTGAATTTCGACCTAAATTGGAACCGTGGAGGGCTGCTTAATGCCACTCGCTTTGGAAAGTTCTGAGATTTTCATTATTTGATTTTTGCAGGTCAAAGTGGACCCTGCCAATTTCTCGGCCGTCACTGGTTTCGACGAGAACCCGCCATTCTCCGGGCTCGTAGTTGCTTTTAAAACTGACACCTCGAAAGCCTTCATTTCGTCCGCCACGAATTTCGATGGGTACGCGATCGGAGGTTTTCCATTCGCCTATTTTATCCATGTAAATCTGCCAGTGGGCATAAACGGTGTCTTGAAATTGGGTGGGCGAGAAAATTTTTGCAAATACATAGATGCGGTCTCCGTTTTGCGCCACGAAATCTTCCGAGCCCCGAGTCCAAAACTTCCACCATGGTTTGTCGAAGAGGACTTGGTATTGATCCTTAAATTTTTCGACCTTGTGGTAAATTCCTATATGGGTCATCGCGAGAGGAACGGGAGGGATGGCTTTAAACAAATACAGGGCAAAGACAAAGACATGGACTATAAATGCAGGGTAGAGGACTTCGCGCAAAATAAAGCTTTTGTCCTTGAAAAGGCGAAATAGGAAATAGGCAACTCCTGCGAAAATAAGTCCACTGGCAATTTGAGATAAGAGAAATACAAAAAAGCCCAGTTGACCAGTCAAAATGGGAATCAAATAGATCATAAATGAGAGGGTGCAGACGGCTAGGAGTGCATTTCTAAACCGCGTGCCCAGTCCTTGAAGTTTCGGATGCTCATTGGCGACGAGAAGACCGGCTAAGAAGACCATGAAGATCAAGGATGTGGAAAGGCTTGCCGCCTTAAAGTAAAAGATGGTGTAGGCGCTGAGCAATCCTCCTAATAAAAAGTGAATGGCAAAACTGTGGTATTCCCAAAGTTTTTCCATAAAGCCTATTTTAAACTCCGGATTATAATTTTTAATCAATTCGATAGTGACGATCGTCAATGCCAAGCCGATAAAAATAATTTGTTGCAAGAGAGTTGTCATTTCGTCAATGCGTTCAGTGGTAATAACATCGTAAAGAAATCCAGCGATAAAACTTAGAGCCGGAAAATAGCTTTCGTAGCGTTCATAGTAATCCAAGCCCAAATCTTTAGCGGCTTGAACCCTTTGTTTAATATTTTGTATCGGACTTAATTTTTCCACGCTCTTAGTTTCCCAGATTCTAAATCTTAGTTAAAGAAAGTTTCCCGTTAATTTCACAAGAAAACACTTTCGCAGCGATATCCTTCTTTTTGCCCTTTAAACGTCAAATTTTCGATTAATAAACTGTCTAAGTTTTGTTGATTTTCTTGACGGTCAAGGTCCTGGCCAATTCCTTGGGTTTGAGCCCTTATGCTATTCATGGTTTGTGTAGCACCCCATTGAATGGGAGAGAGTGCGAGGCTCGCTCCCTGGCCAATGAGGTCGAAGATTGGCTTGCCATGGCCGACCGTTTTAATCGTAAAGTCATGAAGTCCTTCGATGACGGAATCACAACTATTCACGCATTGATCAATTCTATTGCGAAGGCCCTTTAGACTTTCGGGAGCAACTTCATTTTTTTCTGCGACAACGAGAAGGACTTCTCCAATGCGCATAGGAATTGCGACGTGTCCGACGACAAATCCCATAACAGCTTGGTACCAAAAACTTTCAGAGGATTGAATTTTACCGCCTTCTTCGAGTTCATTGTAGATATCGGTGACAGACTCAATCTCTTTTATGATTTCTTCCATGGCTTCGAGAGTTTCCTCTATTCGGCCCTCGACTCTTGACTTTAAAAGGGTGTCTCTGAGCATTTGATTAATAGACGAGCCAAAAAGACTTTCGCCACTATCTGCCCAAGAACCAATGTTGACCGATTCAACGGCAACATCGGCAAGATGCTTCTCAATTTCTGCAAAGAGTTGTTCTCTTTCGGGGACCATGTAGAAGCTCAAAGCGACAAAAGTGATGAGTTGCGAATATAAAAGCTTTCCACCAGGGGTTTGCTTTATGCCCATGAGTTGTCGTCCTACCTTAATAAGGGACTCGACCAGTTCGGTTCTAAAGGGACTCGATCTTTTAAACTGCTGATTGAGGCGGTAGTATTCAATCTCTCGCATCAAGTGAATAAAAGTGTCAGTGTCGATATCAGAAAAGTAGAGGCTGATACCTCGAGTCGCGTAGAGAGCTCTTAATCCAGTGATAATTTCTCCAAAGCGCCATAAAGAAAATATTCCTCCACGAATTCGATCAAATATCGACTTGGCATCATCTCCTTCAGACATCATAGAAAGATAGGAAACCTGACTAACGAGAAAGTCAGCAAGACTAATCTGGGTGAAAAGCTGCAAAACAAACGGATTATCAGGTACTTTTTGGTAAAGTTCTAAAACGAACAAGCTAAAGTTGTGAAAGAGAGCCTGTCTTTCAGTTTGATCGGGCTCACCATCTTTAGCCTCCGAAATCAAACTCTCGATAGCTGCGCTCATTTGGTTACGAATATGGTTTTCTGTTTCCTTATTTAATTCGACGCCAAAAAATTCAGAGGGACTCGCCATAAAGTTAAGGAATTCTTCGGGCCTGAGTTCAAGGGTGTGGTTTTGATCACCCCAGGAAATTTGAAATGAGATTTTCGGTTGCCCCTGTTCTTGCGGCAAATTGTCGCCATCCCAGCCATTTGCGCCTAGGGCGAAAAGGCAGAGAAGTAAAATAGCAGCTAATGAAGTCCCAAATCTGTAACCATTGTTCATAGGCTAGGGAACTTTGCAAGGAAGACTCCAAAGGTGAAGAATAACTGGTACGAAACAATCTGAGTCGTCAAAGGCCCTGTGGGTCGGGTAAAGAACCAGTTTTTGTTAAATTGGTAAGCAGTTTTAAGGATTTAGCGAAATTGATGGACATCCCCCGTAATCTTGTTAGCCTTTATAGAGAGGGGTAGATTATGAAGGTATTAAAAATATTCGTGCTAGGCCTGTTAACGTGTTCCTTTTGGTTTCCTAGTATTTCGTTTGCTAAAAAAAGCCAGCAGCCGAGAAATGTTCGGTTGGTGAAAGTCGATAAATCCAGCAAAAAAGTTGAGATTGCATGGCGAGGTCCTGCTTCGGCTGAACCCGTAAAAAGTTATCAGATCTTTCGTAATGCGGTAAAAGTGGGTGAAACTAAAAACAATCGTTTTGTCGATAAAAAAGCAAAAGCGGGCTCGAGTAACTATAAAGTTATGGCCGTTTATGAATCAGGTGTAATGGTTCCTGCGCAAAAGATCATCAACGTGAAAATGCCAGCCGATCGGCCCTCATTTTAAAATCTTTAAGTAGGGCGAAAAGCTGAGATTGATGAGACCCCAGGCCACTTGCTTATCCTTGTCCGAAGATTTGGTGCTCAGTTTTTTAAATTGTTGCTCCTGAAGGTCGAGTTCTTTTCGCACCTCAGATACAAAATCCTTAATTTCTTTTTCGAAGAGACAGTGTTTCTGCTGACCTTGTTTACACAACTGCGCACTACTCTCGAGACTCGTACTTAATCCTTTGGCCAATTGGCTGTGAATATAGGCAATAATAACCAATCTCTGGGCGTACTGATCGAGACTGATCTTGTTATTTTGCTTTTTGAGTGCCGTTTGATGAAGGTTGCTAATGAGTCCGAATCTCTTGAGTCGTGTTTGATCCACAATTTCATCTTTGAGAATATCAGAAGCCTGAACGCTCTCACTATTTATGGTTTTCTCAAGGAGAGGGTGGCAGAGCGAGAGTTGTTTTCCGAAGAGGTAATAGCTTTCAAGGCCAATACTCACTCCCAATTTTTGGATTTCATCAACGACCGAAACACTGCAGCTAATTCCTCTCTTGGCTTCAAGAAGCAAAAGGTCTGCTAAACGTTGGCGATGATTTTCTGTAACTGGTTTTTCAATTTTCAAAAGATTCGCTTTGGCAAGAGCGCTTTGATTGGATTGGATTTGTCGGCTGACCTCTGAGATTAACTTTTCATTGCGAGTTTCTTTTTTACTACCAGTCGAAGCACAGGCCGTAACAAGACTCAGGAATAGAGCCATGAGCGCCCAATTCCAGACCGATGTCTGCTTAATGTTTACCTGTGAAAACATAGGTCCTCCCAACAGTTCTTAGAATAGAGGAACTTTGACTAATTGCATAAGGAATCTTTGCTTCCTTGAAAAATCAACCATGATGGCGAGTCTGGTCTGCATCATTTTCATAGCTGGACAATTAAGGGCACAAGGGGACAGTATTAACAAAGGATTAAATTATGAAGAGACTTTTATTCTTAATTATTTTTGTTTTTGGTTTTCAGGCTGGGGCCGAGATTATTGCCTCAGGCGAGCTTCTTGGCGAGAAGTACCGAGCCGAAAAAATTGCTGGCGACTTTAGAGTTCCCTGGGGATTTGATTTTATCAGCGAAAAAGAAATCCTCCTGACCGAGCGTCGGGGGAATATGTTTCGTTTGAATCTCGAAAGTGGTGCTCGAAAAAGGATCTCAGGCTTACCTGATATAGCAGTGACGGGCCAAGGTGGTCTTCTCGACGTTAAGTTGGCTTCTGACTATGCAAAATCAAAACGCATTTACTTTTCTTATTCGTCGCAATTAAAAAGTGGCAAGTACACCACGAAAATTGCCACGGGGACCCTCGATAAAAATCAATTGAAAAACTTGAAAGTTCTTTTTTCTGCTCAGCCGGGTTTTAGTCAGTCCCATCACTTTGGATCAAGAATCGTTTTCGATGGTAAGGGTCATCTCTTCTTTAGCGTTGGAGATCGCGGAAACAGAGACTTGGCCCAGAGTTTAGATACCGATAACGGAAAAGTTCACCGCCTCAAATTGGACGGAGCCATCCCAGCTGATAACCCCTTCAAAGATAAGAAAGGGCAAGTGAGGAGTATTTGGTCCTATGGGCACCGAAACCCCCAGGGCCTTTTTTACGACCGATCCAGTGAAAAACTTTGGGAGCAAGAACACGGCCCCAAGGGTGGAGATGAAATTAACTTAATTAGCCCCGGAAAGAACTATGGGTGGCCCATTATTACTTACGGAAAAGAATATAGTGGCTGGACGATCGGAGATGGACTGACCAAACAAAAAGGAATGGAGCAACCTGTTAAATATTTTGTGCCTTCCATCGCTCCCAGTGGTTTGATGGTTTACAGTGGAAAGTTGTTTCCGAAGTGGAAGGGAGTGTTTTTTTCAGGGGCCTTGGTCCTAAAGCACCTTAATATTGTAGTGATTAAAAATGGTCGTGCCCATGGAGAGCATCGACTCTTTAAAGAGTTACGGCGGAGAATTAGAAATGTCGCCGAGGGCCCCGATGGAAGGATTTATTTTTCTTCGGATTCCGGTGAAATTTTTAGGATATTGAAGTAGGCTTTATTAGAGGTGAACTATGTATAAGATTCTTACGACTATGCTCCTTTTGTTTTCGATCAACGCATTCGCGGGTAAAGCCCATCACCATGGCGAAGGGCAAATGGATATCACCATGGAAGGCAAGAAGCTCGTCATCAAGTTTCTGTTTGCGGGTCATGATGTTTTCGGATTTGAAACCGTAAATGAGACCGAAACGCAAAAAAAGAAAGTCAAAGAAGTGCGTGAGAGCTTTGAAGACTTTAAGACGATTATAGATATGGGTGACAATTGTGATCCTAAGAAATTTAAGACCCGACTGGAAGCCTCTGAAGAGAAAAGTAGTAAGACGAATAAAAAGAAAGCCCATGCAAGTCTTGAGGTTCGCTATGAATACGAGTGTGATAAATCTCCGGGAGAGATAAAAGTACTTCTTTTTAAAAAGTTCCCAAGTGTTGAGAAAATCGAAGCTCGCTGGCTTTTACCCAATGATCAAGGTCAGTTAGACCTCGATTCTAAGAATAATAGTCTGCTTCTCAACTAAACTGTAAGAATTTCAATCCTGGCCAAAATCCGGCTCTTTTGGCGACCTTTGAACAATGTTCAGGCTCGGTGGATAATGCTTTATGCGCAGCGTTATTTGCCATAAAACACATACCCATTGAGGTATGGAATGAATTATATGATCGCTCTTATTCTATTAGTTACTCCGATTTGTTGGGCCCAGAACGACAATGGTGGAGATGTCCAAATCCGTGTGAGTCTCCCAGCAGAAAATGGAGCTGAAGAGGGCCGTCCGTCCGCGAGATCAAATCTTGCTTCAATTCTTCCTGATCCAAACATTGCCAGCGTTGAGGGCCTCGATCTTTACAACTCACGTGAAACAGACATGGGTTGGCTGCGAAATGCCCTTAGAAATTATGGTCTCAATGTTGAAGATCTCGATGACTACTCGAAATGGAGAGACGGAAAAGACTCGTTTTTTCCGACGCCCGAAAATGCGCCTTGGGCGGGTCCTTATTTTCCGATGGCCAATAATGGTATTGCCAGACGCTGGCAAACACGAACTCTTAGGGATCCTCTAGACGCACTAACAGTTGTTCTCCCTTTTAGTCGCAGGAGTTTTAGAGCCTGGGCCTTTCCAAATCGCAAAGAGCCTAGTCTTGAAGAGCAAAGAGATCGCTTTGTTCAAATGAGTTCCAATGAAATTAACAGGCTCTCAGCCATCGAAAAATTAGATCTACTCTACGGCCGTTATGATTTGCCTGGGACAAAAATCGAATTAGAAAAACGCGGAACTCTAAGGCGTCCACTCCCTGCTTTTTGGGAAGGGTTTTGTAACGGAGCCCGTGCCTCTGGCGCTTGTATTCCCGAGCCCAAGCATCCTATTGAAGTTGAAAATCCCGATGGTTTAAAAATTGTTTTTGAACCACTCGATTTGAAAGCGCTAGCTGCCGCTATGTATTTCTACGTAGAAAAGTTTGCGGCCCTTGGAGAGTCAACGCGCCAATGGAATTTAGGTCGAGCTAAAATGCCAGATCCAGTGGCCGTTGATGTAGCACTTCGCTATTTGGTCGGTGAAAAGCAAAAATACTTTATGTTTGATAGCGAGCAAACGGCTCAAGTCTTTAATCGAACAATTGTCGGGTACGAACGCAAGCTAGTAAAACAAGATGTTGATAGTAGTTTAAAGCAGTACCATCGCCAGGCAATCGGATATGTTGACTACGAAACAACCATATACGCCCTCGCTGAAATTCCAATTAGCTTGGCCAATGGGTTTTCTGGACATTGGGTTACAAACAAAAAGAATCTTAAAAAGTTCAAGTGGAAGTATCGCCTCATCTATGGCCCAAGAGACGAGATCTTATTCGGTGTTTGGCACAAGAACCAAGGTCCCGATTATGTTTGGTTTGCTACGGGTAAAGGAACCGATGCGACCAATGAATTCGGAGTTAACCCTTTTCTAGAGTTTGATCGTATCGAAGATCTCGTTTTGCAGTCCCACAGTGGCCGATCCCTAGGAAGATGTGAATACCACTTCGCTCGAATTTACTGATGGGCCTTCTCAAAATAATCTTTAATAAGTTGTCTAATGAGTTTCTTTTTGTCTGACACCTTGGGGATAATGGCCCACGATTGGTGTTTAATGCCTTTAAGAGTCCCAAGCTTAATAAGACTTTTCCTTCTAAGAGCTCCTTTTACCGCCCGTTCGGGCAAAATCGAGAAGCAGGCCAACTTTTCGGTGAGGTGGAGAATCAATGAAAGATCATTGGCCTGTCCAACCAAGTCTGGGCTGACTCGGTTTTGCTGAAAGTAAAATTCAACTTCGTCATGAATGGCACTTAAGGGGTTAAACCCTATATAATCCATAAGTCCCAGCGACCTGGGAAAGCTCTTTTTGTAGTCGATGAGTTTTGGATTGGCCACGGCAATGAGCGGTTCGGAATAGAGTAGAACTTCGGTGTAGCTTCGTTTTCTTTTGTAGATACCCTCAGAAATAATTAAATCAATCTGGTTGCGTTCAAGGCGTTTTTCAAGTTCCGAATAAGTCCCTTGAGTGAGTCGAATGAGGTATTCTGGGTTTTTCCACAGAGTGATCGAGAAATTACTGACAAAAGAGTTTGAAACAGTATTGGTGATACCAATTCGAATCAGAGTTTTATCCCTTTTTTTTGATTTCTTTTCAGATACGATTTCTTGCACCATATCAAATATGGATTCGGATTTAGTCAGTAAAATTTTGCCCATCTCGTTGAGTTCGAGTTTTCGATGCTTTCTCAGAAAGAGTTTATACCCGAGGGTATCCTCCAATTGCTTTAACTGCGTACTAAGAGTGGGTTGAGTCAAATGCAGCTTGAGACTCGCTTTTTTAATCGATCCCTCGCGGGCGATGACATAAAAGTAATAAAGTTTGTTCAGATCGAGTTGATTAATGTTCATAGGGTCATCCTATCACATTGATAATATCTAATCAAAGCCTTAGTTAATATCAATTTTACGAAGGTCAAAGATCTTGAGATACTTAAAAGTGAAAGGAGACAGAATGAATAACATGAACACTAGTAGAAAAGAGTTAATGGATAATACAACGACGAATAGAAAGAATCTTAAGGAAGTCTCATCGGGATACACCCATAAAGTCCCAAGTAAAGGAGATATGCGCCTTGAGAAAATCATCAACTCGATTCTTGCCAACGAGTTTTCACTCTTTGTGAAAACCCTAAATTTCCATTGGAACGTAACAGGACCAAGGTTTCATAGTATTCACGAATTTTTAGAAACCCAGTATCGAGAATTATTAGAAATTATTGATGATGTTGCCGAGAGAGTGCGTAAAATCGATGGCCACCCCATTGGTACACTCAAAGAGTTCCAGAAGCTAACGAGTATCGTTGAGCGACCGGGTTCACAACCGGAAACGTCGAATATGATTGCCGATTTAATGTTGGGGCACGAAGTGCTACAAACGCAAATTAAAGCGGCCCTAGAAACAGTGACTGGGGATTATAACGATCCAGGGACTGAGGATTTTTTAGCAGGTCTTCTGTCTAAACATGAGAACATGGCCTGGATGCTTCGTTCTCACTTAGATTAATCAAAAGAATCTTTAGAAAGGAGGTTTTTATGGTGAGTAAGAATAAATTTTTTATTAGCAGGAAGCTATCCCATTTCATTTCAAGTGATACATTTAAGGATATCCTATTCTTAGGCGTCGCAATTGTACTTGCGGTGGTACTACCATGGCTTCCTTTATTGGCTTTAATAATTGGTATTGCCTTGATTCCATTCTTTGCCTTAACAGCCATCTATAGGCGGTTTTACAGGCAGAAGATGATCCATCGACTGGACGAATCGGGATTGCGAAAAGACTTGGGTGGCCTTTATATTTTTGATGTGAATTTTGAGAAGATGAAAGCCCCCCTATCTAAATGGTCTGGATCGACCTTGGTTCGTGCCAATTTTAAAGGGGCTAATCTCAAACATGCCGATTTTGAGAATGCCGAGCTGAAACAGGTGAACCTGTCTAAAGCGGATTTGAGAGGGGCTAATTTTTGCCGCACGAATCTCGACGAAGCTCAATTAAAAGGGGCTCGATTTTCGAAGAGGACTCTACTTCCCTTTAGTGATGAGAGGGCCCTCGAATTGGGGATGATTAAAACAGCTTAGAAAATTAACACCTATGAAGCAAAAGAAAGGAGGGCATAGGATGGAAGCATTTGTTAACTATGGAAATCTCAACTACTCGAGCTTTATTGATCGCGTAGTGAAGAAAAAGTTGAGTCGACTTGAGAAAAAGCAGGGTTCTCTAAACCAAGCGGAACTCGATATTTACTTAAAGAACGAGAATCCGCCCCAGAGCGCGGGGGAGCCAAAGTACAAAGTTGTTATTGAGCTGAATACTCCTGTAGGTCAGCAAGTCGTAGAAAAGAAGTCGCGGAAGTTCCACCGGGCTCTCAGTGAGGCTTTTAGGGCGGTTGAGAAATCGATGGTAAAGATGAAAGGGAAGGTTCTTTCATCTCGAAATAGAAAAGTTAAGAATGATACTCTAGCACAATAGACTGACTCCCCAGGATGTCCCCTAGAGTTATAGTTTAGAGCTCGGTCCAGCGTGGACCGGGCTTTTTTTATTGGAAGTCAAAAACGGGGAGTTGGCTTGGAACCCGCATTGGAATCAAGTGGCTGAGATCCATACTTTTGGGATCGGTAAGAGCGCCCATAAAAGCGACGAGGTTATTGATCTCTTCTTCGGTCAGTTGAATTGGATAAAGATCAACTGATTGATAAATCGCAAGAAGCGTTGGTTCATGTTGCAGGAGTAAGAAGTCAATGGCCGAAAGATCTTGCCTGTAGGGTAAAAGAGTTTGCGCGGGGTCATAGGTCTGTAAACCATTTAAAGGGTTTAAGTGGTGTTTAATAATCCCTTTAAGAGTATTGTAGGCGCCATTATGTCCCCAGGGGCCAGTCAGAGCGACGTTTCTTAAGCTTGGGGTTCTGAATTTATAGCGGTGATTCGGATCGCCCGTCGTGAGCTCTAAGCCAAAATCGTCAAGTCCGTTCCAGCCAGAGCCTTTACCGGCACCAATAGGAGGAAGACCAATGGAATGAAAGTTGTGATCCGTTTGCAAAAGGCCAGAGTGGCAACGGGCACATTGGGCTTTGCCGTAAAAAAGAGACATCCCTTTTAACTCTGAGGGACTCATTTTTGAAGCGTCACCAGAAAGGTAGTGGTCAAAAGGACTTTCCAAGCTTTGAAAAGCAAGGGTTTCAAACTTAGCAAGGGCATTTGCAATATGAACCATTTGAATATCTTGGGGCCTTTGAATATCTCCATAGGCTTCCGTGAAGTAAAAAAAGTATTCTGGAATTTCGCGAACTCGTTGGGCTAGAGCTTCCCATAGTTTTGGGAGGTTCCCTCGAGCAGCAAAATTTGCGATTGCGTTCTCTCCTCTTTGCCCGGCCATCTCAGTAGGGCTGGTTACTGGAAACATGGCTTGAGCGGCCAGGGCTGACTCAAGTCCCATGGGGAGAAGTCCTTTTGCAGGGGTTGCAAACCCACTTTTTTGGCTCGGGTCCACCCGAACTCTTCCATCGTGAAAGAATACAATGTATTCCGCGGCACCAATGTTAAACAATGCGGGGGAATTTCTTGGCACTCTTTCGTGGATTGGATTCCAGTTGGGGCCGGTTGTTCGAGAAGCACCAAGTCCTTGGCCTCCTTCGCCCACACCCAGAGAAAGACGATCTGTTGAAAAGGTCAGTGGATGATGGCAGGTAGCACAAGAAATGTTTTTATTGCCACTCAATATTTTGTCGAAAAAGAGGAGGCGCCCCAATTCAGCTTGAGCCACTTCGTTGGCTCGGGCATGAAAGCTACCTGTAACTACCAAGAAAAACAAAAAAAGACGCAATGCCATTGAAACCCCTCTATTCAAGCATCTGTGAACTCGTAAGCCATGCTCGGTAGGAAAGGACTATCAGTTTGCTGTGAATTTGGTCAATGAGATTCAATGAGGAACGGAAAGTTAAGAAAAAAGGTCTCATCCCAGAGCGAGATGAGACCGGATCAGTATAAATTTTTTACTCTTGGGCCTGCATATCTTTGTGATAAGTCTCGTAAACATAAACCGGAATTTCGAGTTCTTTTAAAGAGGCTTCGAGTTCTGGTTTAACTTCGTCCCAATCAAGCCCACCAACTCCAGTGGCTATCTTGGTGATGGCGATGCTTTTTACTTCGTGAGTTGCCAATTCTTTTTTAAGGTTTTTAAAAGCGTGGTGAAGGTGAGTCATGCTCGCCTTACCAGGGTGATCATTTTTAGTTTTTGGAGCGTCTTGAGTCATTAAATTGAAAACGACGGGGCCACCTGGTCCCTTCCAGCTCCAAACTTCGCCTTCTTTAGGGCTTTGAGTTTTACAGAAATGTCTGAAGTCTTTGTACAAAGAGGGCCAGTTTTCTCTTAAGCTCAGCGCGAGGCCTTGCTTGAAATCGTCATTGGGTGCGATTCCGTGAACGATAGCATCTGCTTTGGTTTTAAGGATATCTCCTTCTACATACTTAATCATTAGTTGGCTCCTTTTTGTTGAGTAAAAAAGTGGAGGGCATCTGTCGCCGTAAAAATTCCCCAAGGAGTATTTTCAGTTCCAGAAATAATCACAGACCCAATTTTCTTTTCATGCATGAGCATGGCGACTTGGTAAACGTCTTGAGTTGGTGGAACAACGACAGGTTCTTCAGTCATAAAATCTTCGATTTTAAGTTCCTTGGCCGTATCGACCTTTTCCGCAGTGCGAATATCACGATCGCTAATAACACCGACTAATTGTCCACCATCTAAAACGGGAAGGTGATGGCAAGAGTATTTGGTCATTAACTCTTTGGCTTTATCAATACCCATATCGTGACCAACACTATGGGGAACCTGAGTCATATATTCACTCACTGGAATAGACATGTCGTTTCTCCTTAAAAAATGTCTCACTCAAAATACAAAATGTCTCAAAAAGACCGATAAACTTGGTATTTTAAGCTACCTGCCTTGGTTTATGTCAATACCCGTGCCAAGTCCAATAAAAGGTGATGCCTAGCGAAATTGATGCGGGCAAACGTCTACTCCTGCTATAAGTTAACTGTTCTTATGGAATGATGAGTGGGGGCCTTCGTGAAAGAAGTTGGGAATCGTAAGTCTAAGAAAAAAAGTAAAGATGGGCAAAAGAACAAGTTACCGACGAGTCCTTTTGGCGCAAATTTCTTTTTCATTTGGATCCTCGCCATCGGTTTGCTCCTGGCCTCGGACTATATTTTCAATCCCACACAGGTCGTATCTTACAATGAAATTTTAAAATCGATCAACGAGGGCAAGATCAAAAAGGTCACGATTTCTAAGGATCAGATTGTGGCTGAGCTTCAAGAAAAAGATCAAAAAAAGTTGGTGAGCTATACCATTGAAGACAAAGAACTCATTCCACTTTTAAAATCCAAGGGGATCGAAATTCAAGGGACCCCAGATTCGAGCTTTTGGTCGACCTTTTTTATATGGGTCTTTCCTCTCCTTCTCATATTCTTTTTGTTTCGAACCATGATGGGTGGGATGAAAAATCCATTGTTTTCGATGAATAAGTCGAAAGCAAAGATCTACATGGAAAAGGATATTAAGGTGAGCTTTGAGGACGTTGCGGGCGCACCTGAAGCTAAGGCCGAGCTCCAAGAGATTGTTAATTTCTTGAAGTCTCCGGGCAAGTACTCAAGGTTAGGTGGCCGTATGCCCAAGGGGATTTTATTGGTGGGGCCTCCTGGGACCGGAAAAACTTTAATTGCTAAGGCCGTTGCAGGTGAAGCCAATGTCCCATTTTTTTCTATCAACGGCTCCGAGTTTGTCGAGCTGTTTGTGGGAATGGGAGCTTCTCGTGTACGAGACCTTTTTGAACAGGCTCGACAAAAATCACCCTGCATAATCTTTATCGACGAGTTAGATGCTTTGGGCAAGGCTCGAAACATGGGGCCGGTTAGTGGAAGCAATGATGAAAAAGAACAAACTCTCAATCAACTTTTAGCGGAGCTTGATGGATTTGATTCAGGTACAGGCGTCGTTCTTCTTGCGGCCACAAACCGCCCTGAAATTTTAGACCCGGCCCTTTTGCGAGCCGGTCGATTTGATCGCCAAGTCTTAATGGATAATCCAGATCGATTGGGACGGGAACAGATTCTTGAAATCCATTCCAAGAAAGTAAAGATCGCAAAAGATCTCGATTTAAAAAAGATCGCAAGTTTGACGGCAGGATTTTCTGGGGCCGATTTGGCTAACTTGGTGAACGAGGCAACTCTGACAGCCACCCGTCGCAATGCCGAGAGCATCGAAGAAAGTGATTTCGTAAAAGCCCTTGAGCGAATTGTTGCAGGCCTCGAGCGCAAACAGCGAATTATGAATCCAGAAGAAAAGAAGAGGGTCGCCCTTCACGAAATGGGTCATACCACGGTGGCTCTGGCGACTCATTCAGAAAACGTCGTGCAGAAGGTGAGTATTATTCCTAGGGGAATTGGCGCCCTTGGGTATACCTTGCAGAGGCCGGTCGAGGACAGGTATTTGGTTACGAGAAAAGAGCTTTACGACAAGATTGCTGTGTTGCTTGGAGGTCGGGTTGCTGAAGAAGTTTACTGTGACGATTTTTCGACTGGGGCCGGGGACGACTTGGTTAAAGCAACTAATATCGCTCGCGCCATGGTCACCGAATATGGAATGGGAGAGTCCTTAGGAGTTATGAGTGAGGGCCGTGGGCAAAGCCAATTTCTTAACACGCCCCAAGGGGCCTATGAAATGCCTAGTCACCTCAGTGAGGACACAAAGCTTGCCATTGATAATGAAGTGAAATCGATCCTTGAAAAGTCAAAAAAGATGGCAGAGGACTTTATTCGGGCCAATTCTGGTTTTTTCAAAAAAGCTTCCGATGAACTTCTAGAAAAAGAAACTCTTGAAGGCCACGAAATTGAAAAGCTTTGGCGCCAAGAGCACCTGGCGCAATAGGTTTACTCCGACCAAACGGCGAGATCGATTCCGTTGTGGATTCTTCCGGCCTGTGAGCCTGTGTCAGGTTCTGATGAGGGTGAGTTAGCCTGTGTTAGAACTGTGTTTAGAACGGGTGCCAGTCACGATATAGTTAAGTCTTGTGATTACATTATGGGTGATGATAGCACTGAGTTGACCTGTATCGAAAAACTCTCTGCCTATAACCTTCCAGAAGACAAAGTTAAATCCTGTGACAATATTATGGGATCCGATACGACGGAACTTCAGTGTTTCGATGTCGTTAAAGAGACGGGAATCAGCCTACAGCTTATGCGTGAGTGCGATCAAGCAATGGGATCTGATGAAACTGAACTCCAGTGTTTCAGGGACGTTACTCGATAAGTCTAAAAAATAATTTAACATAATACTTTTTGCCTGCTAAATTTCAGTTTCTGATTTTTAGGGGGAAGAATGAACAAGGTTTTGTTTGCCTTTGCTTTTTTAATGGTTCTTTCGGTCAATGCAAAGGCCGATACGCGATTGAATTTTCGAGTTATGACTCTCAATATGCACGGGATTCCTTGTATAGATAAAGAAAAGTACCCAAAGATTTTTGAAAAATTTAAAATCAAAAGGTGTCCCGACAATACTTACTGGTCGCAAACTATATATGAGCGTTTTTATAAGCTCACAGAGATTCTCAATCAACTTCATCAAGAAAACGAGCTTCCGGATGTTTTACTTCTGCAAGAGGCTTTTGCCAGTGATATTCCAATTATGGATAATTCGCCACTTCTCTATCTCCTAAAAAACTCTCCCTATCCCTATTTTGTGCAAGGTCCCCAGGCCCGGGTTAAAAATGTAGCAGAAGCTGCATTTGCTTACCTTTTTCATATTCCCGGTATTGTGGATTCGGGACTTGTTATACTGTCGAAGTATCCGATTCGGCGGAGGGGCAGGAAAGCCTTTTTTAAATGTCGAGGAACCGATTGTTTAGCCAATAAAGGAATTCTCTACGCCCAGATTCAATTGCCCGGAGTGGAACAAACTATCGACATCTTTAATACCCACTACCAAGCGGGATCCGCCCATGATGGGGTCAAAATCCAACAGAATTCCGACTCTGAAGATTATGTGCGTAGGGTTCGCTCTGAAAAGTATTCTTTCATACAAGTTTACGGTGGAGACTTTAATTTTAGAAACTCGGCTGACTCTTTTTCGGATTTCATTGAAAAGTCTCGAATGAGTCACACGGGAATTCTCTGTGACGAAATCGGAAGCCGAGTTTGTCGGTGGAAAAGTAATAATCCACGAAAGTGGATCTTAGGTTCGCTCCTTGATCACCAGTTTATCTCGCGCACGAGCACCGATGTTCTTATTTACCCTAGGTATATGGAGTATGGGCATTATAAGTATCGCAAGAAGACCTTGAGCGATCACCCTTATCTTCTGGTCGATTACGATATTCAGTTGTCTTCTGAGTTAAGGTGATTCGCTGCTTTGTTGGATCAGGCCGTGCTCGGACTCAATGACTTTGGCGCGCAAGATGTCGACTTTTATGCGTTTAATAGGTTCGCCGGCAAAGGGAGCTTTCAGAATAGAGATCTTTTGCGAAGACTGTTTTTCTAGGACCCACCGGTTGTCTCCTAAAAAAATCCCGAAGTAGGTATCAGAATTATCGACGAGAAGATCGCCTTTTGCCAGGTCGCTCAAATCAACGAGATCGTCAGTTGAAATACTTCGGGCGATGTAGTTCACCTTCGACTTATTCCCATAGACGAGTTTGTAGGTGAAGTCGGGGTCGATCCAGGTCAGCAAAGACTTTTGAAGGTAGTAGAACTCTTGATTTTCTACAAATTCGTCAAAGTAAGTTCGAGCCAGTGCCCTCTGCAAAGCTCGATCGACGGTGAGATGCATGAGGCTTTCTTCGAGAGCGTAACTTCCTTCATAAGTCTTAGTATACTCGAGAGTTCTTTGTAGAAGTAGCTCAGGGTTAGAGATGGGCACAGGAGGCACAAAGAGCAGGCCCACTGCAGGTCCCACACCACCAAGAACAATGAGCCAACGAAGAATATTGCTACGAAAAATCCATGCTAGTGAAAGAAAGAGGGCGAAATAGGATCCCGCCAGTAAGTAAACCAAATTAATGTGGTAAAAGGGCACGTAAAACAAAGTGTACAGCGCCCACAGGGCTAAGCCAAACCCGACAACTCCAATGAGTTGATTCCAGCCAATTTCCATGAGGTACCAGAAGCTCTTTTGTTCGTTGAGGTAGCTGGCATAGTTAACATATACAGTTTCTGGATTGATCGAAATTGGTTTTTTGTAAAACTCAGAGAGCTCCTCTTTGGTCGTCGGCCGCTCCATGGGTTCCATTTCTTCGATTTTCTCATTGATAATTTCTAGGGCCGCTCGATTAATTATTTTATTGGTTTCCTCATTAGAAAGCCCCGTCTTTAAAAGATAAAGTCTAAGATCCTGTTCATTGAGGATGCGGTAGGGGCGTTCAGCCTCTTTGTTGCTATCAAGCTTTCCCTCTATTTGACTGTCGTCAATGTTTCCAATGTCTTCAAGCAGTTGATTGAAGTCACTGTACCTCTCATCGAGTTGTGAGTGAGTCATTTTATTGATGAGGTTTAAAATTGATTCGGGCAATTGCTCGATTTCTTGTGGGTGAAAATGAAGGTCGGCTGATCTGAGAATTTCGACTCGATTCATGGAGTTCGATTTTTTATAGGGAACCCTCCCAGTAATCATGTGATAAAAGATCAGCCCCAAACTAAAAGTGTCTGAATAGGTCGAATCAGCTATGCCTTCGAGGGTTTCAGGGCTCCAGTAAACGGACCTGAGATCAGCTGGGTTTTGTCGAATCTCGTCTCTGGGGGCGACTTCGGCTTCGAGAAAGCCTCCAACTTGAATAAGACCATCTTTTGAAATGGTAATGGACTCGGGTTTTAAATCTCCGTGGATCAAGCCGTTTTCGTGGGTGTAGGCCAGGGCTTGAGCAATTGATTTCAAGTACGAGAGTGCCTCTTTGTATTCGAGATTCTTGTCTTTGATGAGTTGCCCGAGGTTTGCGCCAACAACAATCTCTGTAACGATGTAGTAGAAGGTTTTGAACTGCCCAAGGTCGACCACTTTTCGTATGTGCTCGTTGGTGAGTTCTAAAAGTTTAACTGTTTTTTGTAAGAAAAGTTCGTAGTTTTCAGTGCCCTCTAAAAAGGCAATGTCGTAAATTTTTAGAATGAATTTGCCGCCCTTGCGGGTATCCTTAACGAGATAATAGGGGCCAACGTCCTCATCTTTGAGAACTTCCATAACTTTATAATGGTTGACCTTGGTCCCCACTTGGGGAAATTTTGCTAATGGCACCTCTTTAGAATATCAGAGGAATAACTAGTAAACATAATATAGATAGGGCCTTGTCCCGATTCTAGGCCCTTGAGAGGTAAAAGCAGGCTTAAGGTCTTGGGCAATTCCTTCCCTAACAGTCGGCTCAGAGAGTTGATACCTCTATAGAAGTCCTCGCCTTAGAGTTCTCGATATCTACAGTTTGTCAGGTGTTTAGCGCCGTCTCTGATAATGCGAGAAAATGCCAGTTGCCCGAAATCTTCAAGGCGACCAAGTGTACTGTTATCGTCCATGCGAACGATATCAAAGAGATCCTCATCCACTTCGACAAAGGTGACTTTACCGGTTTCGCCTTCATCAAATTTTTTATTTTCAAATGAGCCAGAAAACTGTCGAGGTACTAAAGCGTTGCCGTTGCTGTCTGAAATTGCACCACCTATAAGAAATAGAAATTGATTGGCAAAACCATCACAAACAATTTGATCACCACTGTTAATGAATGCTTGCGAAATAGAAGTGAAAGAAAAAACTAAGGTTACGAGTAGGGCTCTAAGCATGGGCTTCCTCCTTGAAGTGCTTAAAGCTTAGCGAAGTTATGGGTTGAGTCCAATGAAAGCCGCATCCACAGGGCATTTTCTGTACTGTGTCTGAAGTTATAGCCTAAAGCTACTAGGCGTTAGGACCTATGGGTTCTTGCCCAAAAACCAGAATAGGTCCCATGAAATTTTCTTTCGCTCAGATGGATCTCACTCACTCATTTTTGAAAATGATCATTGGGTTTACATAAAACAGCTGTCAAAAAATGAGACAATTATTAGGGGCGTCTCATAATGATACCTCAATTATTTCTATGGCTTGCATCAATTTCCTTGTGGCGTTTCTCTTGCAAAACAAATGGGTGGTAGACATTGGTGACTGGAGACAAGAGATGAGAGCAACACTACAATTTCTATCTGTGGCTATTGCAGCCATTGCATTCCAATTTATTCTAATGCCGACCTCGAGTGCAGAAGATTGTAACGAACAAAACAGAATAATGGGTCTTTGCGGCGGCGGTGGCGGCGGCCAAGTTCAAGGCCAAACACCTTGGGTGCCAGGCCAACCCCTTCCAGGGCCTGACGGAACCATTCCCGGTGGCACTCAGCATCGTCCCCCAGGTGGGCAGCAAGATTGGCAGCCCGGTCAACCACTTCCGGGACCTCAAGGTATGCTTGATGCGATAGACAGAGATCTTCGAGATACACTCATTGGCCAGGGGTTTGTTGATAGAAATCTCGTCGGTGACCCAAGACAAGTGGGGCCCGACTTAGCAGCGCTCGGTGCATTGGCTGGAAATTGTAATGGCTCTACAGGAACAATTGAAAACTTAATTGAGCACCACGAAAGAGAGTCTCGATCTTCGGTTTCACATGCGACTGTTGAGGTTTGTCGAACCATTCAGCAGGTCGAAGCGCAAAGAGGCGACCCGAGCCAAGCATTTACTGCGAAATTTACGGATCCACGTACACGCGAAGTAAAGCTTTGCATAACTTCCTATCCCATACCTAATCAATTAGGTTTAACGAGTTGTCCCGCAGGTGGTATCGTTGCCAATACTCGGTATCCAAATGATGAGGCGAGTATTGATCAAGTTAACGAATTTCTTCTCATCGCGCAAAATCGCGGTGGCGCTTTCAATTTGGGTGTTTACGCTGCCGATATGGCCTCTCGTGGAGAGGTTGTTGATCTAACGGACGTATCAAAAATAGTTCGAGAAAATCCCGAATATCTGACTTGTGGATTTCCGAGTAGTGAAGCGCCCTCGGGAGCTAATGTGCAGAGACTCTATGATAGTCAAAATATCGATCGAAAAAAGTCATTAAAACTACAGGCCTTTATGCGATCGGCCCAACAACGACAAGGTTCGGACTGTGGATCAGCAGCTGCCCAGGGTGGTGGAACTGGTGGAATCATTCAAAACTAGATATTCATATTTATGTAATTTCTAATTAGAAATGCGCTAAACGGAGTAAACGTTTAGCGCTTTTTCAATTTAAAAGTGAAATTCAATCTTTACTCGTGACTAAGCTTGGCCGGTCGACGGCGCGCTCAAAGACCTGAAGGCGAAAGTTGCCCGAATCAGCGACGATGACATCCCCTTTAGAATTAACAACAACTGCCTGGGGTTTGTAGAGAGCCCCCTTTTCGTAGCCCTTCGTATTGTGGATAAATAAATTGGATAGGCTATTGAAGTCATCAATTTTCACAAAAGAGAGTTTTTCAGCGATTGAAGGGTAGGATGTTAGTATTTTGGAGTTTGAGGCTTCACTTGGATCTAAGGAAGAAGAAACGCTTGAAAGAAATTTACCTTCTCCAGTTATATCGATCTTAGGATTCACATAGAGTTCTTTGAGAGATTGTGGGCCAAGGCTTCCGTCTTTATTGATACCTACCACTTTAAGGAACGTTGTAAATTCCCCATCCCTATCTTTTTGCGGAATCGTGTGGCGAATGAGTAGTTCATTGCCAACGAGGACCATTCGCTGAGTTCCTCGATCTTTAACACGACAGGTGTTACTTTGTGGTTGTAAGCAGACTGTGACATCGTATCGTTCGAGGAGTTTACCCTCAATATCGAAGCTATGAAGCCTATGGTAGTCAGAATTAAGTAGGTAGTAATTTCCATTATAAAACTCAAAGTCCGTAAAGCCGTGTCTGATAGTGTCGTAGTCTCGTTCAACGACCGAACTTCCATCTGGTAGTTTGATGACTTTTTCTCTTTCCACTACTTCCACATCGTTCAGAGGTGTCACTCGATCAAGTTCTCCGTCAAGATTAAATATGAAGGCGTAGTTTGATTTAACGCCAGCTCTGAGAACACTAATTACCAAATAAAGTTTTTCATCATAGACTCTAAATTGAAGAACATCGGTGCTTTGCTCAAAAAGAAAATTGACGTATCCAGCGTCTCGGTGACTACTTTCTAGGGCAGAGATGAAATCAATCGTATTTACAAGTTGGTAGTTGTGATTGTAGTGGTAGATTTTGCGAGCAAAGTGATCGTGTACAAAAAACTGATCATCTTTTGTCAGGGTCAGTGAGGTTGGCTCCATCATTTTAAAATCTTTGTCTTCTCTTTGACCGAGATATTCAAAGAAACTCATATTTTCTTTTCCGTCCTGAGAATAAACTGAAAGTCCCGAATGAGATCTGTTATTGCAGGAAACTATTAAGTCTTCCGGAGATATGGAGAGGCACTTTTTAAGATGGAAAGGCATGGTTTCGTCAATTACTTTTATATTGTAGTTAAACCCGAGGATTGTCTTTTCACTCAACTGGATCTCTTTATTTGTATCGATAATCAACTTTAATTTTTGTAGATAGATATCTATGGACCGAGGGCCCGAAACGATCCTTTCAGAGCCCCACTGAGGGTCATCCGTCGATGAGACATAGACGTTTCCCTTGGCGTCTGTTGCTATTTCGAGTGTCGTTTGGTTAGAAAATAGTGGCTCGTCGCGCAGTGAGAATTGGGCGAGAACTTCTCCCTTGTAGTTTAAAGCCTTTAAGTTGTTCATAGATTGATCAATGACAAGGAGGGCTTCGACTTGCTCGTTTAGAATTAATGCCATTGGTTTATTCAGTTCGAGGTTATTTTCTTGAGGGCCCCATGTTTCAAGCCAATTTCCATCGAGATCAAATATAAAGATTTTCCCCAAAGAATAATCTGAAATATAGAGTCGCCCATTGTGTGCAAGAATATCCGAGGGGCTTCGCAATAATTTAAACTGTGGGGCCGATAGAACTTCAAAGGATTCAGATTTACTGTCAAATTTGACAAAACGATATTTATTCAGTCTTTCTAAGATAGCGTAGGTATTTCCGGAACTGTCGATATCGAGAGCTTTTAAAAGGTGCCCTTCGTTTGCGCTTTCAAAAGGGATTTTCTTTAGGTAATTCCCTTTGAGGTCAAAACGAGAGACTCCGATGGGATCCGCAAATACCATGGAGTTTCTTCGAAATTTAAAGTATCGCGGAAAGTAATAGTTAAAGTCGACGGTCTTGCCGATAATGAATATGCTTTCTGAGTCGGTCAGGTTGTTAGCATCGGTTACTGTGAGGCGAATGCTATTGAAATCTAGGTCTTGGGGGATCGTCAGTTTAAATGTTCTATCATCGATTTGTTCAATATCAACGATATTAGGTTCCGCGCGAAGAGAGAAGGGCGCGGTCCCTTTTTCGATTTTAACTTGAATGACTTCGCCGGGGCGAATCGAGTTTGTTGGCAGTTCAATCTCAGGCTTTCCATCATAGGCTCCGCCATTGTTGAGTGATTCGCTGATGGTAGCAGAATCGGAAAGACTTCCAAACTTCTCTTCGCAGTTCTGAAAAGAGAAGATTAAGATAGCCGAAAAAACGCCCCAAAATAAGAATCTATATACCCTGTTCACCATTACTAGAATAACAAGTTAATGTCGAAATAGTTTCGATCCTCTTTAATTTTCTCAGTTCAAAACAAACCTTTAGGGGTTATTGGCAATATTCTGAGCAATCAAATGCGAGATGGCTGGCGGTGGAACAAGATTTGAATAAAAAATTATAGAGAAATACAGAGAGAGCTTAGAGAATAGAAAGTGAAAGAACTGTGAGTATTGTAGTACCTAATTCCCCAATTCGAGTAATGGCTGTTTTTGTGAATATGCTTTTGGCGGTACTCCTGTTTTCGCCCTTCTCTATGGCTGGAGATTTGAAGTTTCTTGTTGAAAGAGCCGAAACTGGTGAGCCCTTGTCGGTAGAAGAGTTTCTTCAAATGCTCCCCCAAGCCTACAAATCTAATTTGCTCCTCGGTTATAACCCACGGGGACTGGGACTCGGAACACCCGAAGAACCAAGAATCATTTCCTACAGCCCCCAGGGAACAAGTTTCATAGCCCTGCAAAGTTCTCCAGAAGGATATCGTGGAAATGCGGTAGAAGTTATTGATTTTGACCCTCAGACCAAGCAATACACTTTTTACGACATCCATTTGGGTGCTGAGCCCAGAGTGGTGAAAAACCCGAGCACCTGTATGGGCTGTCATAGAGGTAAGCCACTTTGGGATAGCTATCCAGTGTGGCCTGGTTTTGTTGGTTCTGCCTCTAAACCACTAGAAGACAGTCTTGAAAACTCACCACTAGCACTCGAGTATGCTATTATTCAGAATCATATTATCAATGAATCACCTAACCCCAGAATTGCGGCCTTTGATGTCAACCACTGGGACCCAAGTAAAAAGCCATCTCAACTGACTCAACTCTTTCGTGGCTTTTTTAATCGCAATATGAATCTCAATCGACGGGCTTTTATGCTCGAAGGGCAGAGACTTGCGAGTGAACTTGAACAGGTTCCACTTTTTTATGAATATTACGCACCACTAATTATGCTATTGATTGCCGGTCGTGATGAATTTTGGCAGGAGTACGGTGAAAGTCCCATGGCCGAGTTAAGTGCTCTGCAAGAACAAATGGAAACGGGATTTTGGCAATACATTGACGAAGTAAAGGTTAGGCAGCAGGACAATGGAATTACAAATCCTAGAGATGGTTTATCACGAGCTTACATGGGGCCTGCCCTTGGATTTGAGAGCCAAGTTTCAGAGCACGCTCTTAAGAAGCTCTCCACGGAATACTACTTTTTGGTCAATAAGTTTGGTCTCAAGGCAAAAGATTTAGAATTGATCTTCTTACCAAAAGTGGCTTATAGCCTTTCTGATGGTGCTAATTCAACCCATGAGCATCTTTGGGCCGAAGTGGCAAAACGTCTTATTGAAAAGCTTCCCCACTGGGGCGAAGTTTTTGAAATCTTCTATGCAATGAATAAGGAAGAAGCGGTTAGTCGATATGGAGTCGATTATCCGACGGCGGCCATAGTGGGCGGAAGCAATTGGTCTTCTGGAAACTTTGGTGGTTCCCTGGCTCGATGGCATCGAGTCGAGGCTCCCGCAGAAGTCTTTGATCGAGCTCGAAGTCTTTTAATTCATCCCTCAAGTTGTCAGGCTAAATTTTTGCTGGTTCAATAGGAGTCCACCTAAAAGGAGTTAGGGATGAGCCAAGACCAGACGACAATCGATCCAAAAATTTTTGACCTTTACGATGAATATTGTCACAGCGAAATGTCGCGAAGGGATTTTCTGGATCGAGCCAGTTTGATCATTGCCGGCGGAGCAGGACTCGCTATGGCCATGTCACTCATGCCTAATTATGCAAAGGCACAGCTGGTCTCTTTCAATGACGAGCGCATTAAAGCGAAATATGTCAACTATAACTCACCCGGTGGCAATGCTAAAAAGATGCGTGGCTATTTGGTGCAGCCAGCAGGGAAAGGTCCTTTTCCAGCCGTTTTAGTTGTTCACGAAAACAGGGGACTCAATCCTTATATTGAAGATGTGGCTCGAAGGGCGGCCCTGGAAGGATTTTTAGCCTTTGCCCCCGATGCGCTCACACCTCTTGGTGGTTATCCCGGTAATGATGAAGAGGGAAAAGTTCTACAAAAAAAGCTTGATCGCGATAAGATTTTTACAGACATGAAAAACGCCGCTCTCTATTTAAAAAAGCACGCCCTCTCTACGGGCAAGCTCGGGGTCACAGGTTTTTGTTTTGGCGGAGCCGTTTCAAATTACTTGGCCACAGAACTGGGCGATCAGTTGCTAGCGAGTGCGCCTTTTTATGGAAGTGCCGCAAAGCTTGAAGAGGTCGCAAAAATCAAAGCAAAAATGCTGATTCACTATGCCGAAAACGACCCCAGAGTGAATGCCATGAAGGATGACTACGAAAAAGTACTCAAGAAGCACAAAGTAGACTTTAAAATGCATGTTTACCCCAAAACCTTGCACGGCTTTCACAATAATTCGACGCCGAGATACAATAAAGAAGCGGCTCAGCTGGCTTGGGATCGAACTATTAATCTTTTTAAAGAAACACTCTAGGCCACTCGAAGTTTATAGTAAGTGCCGGGACCACTTCCGATTTTTTCAATTTTTGAATGTTGGACACCGTAGTGGAGGATGTCTCGAGTCATACTGGATTTTATTTTCAACCAGCGACTCATTTCAGAAGACGAGAACAAATCATCAAACTGATTACTATATTTCATTTTATTGATATAGGCTTCATGGCCATCGACCCGAGGTGCTTGTAAATGAAGCTTGAGGCAAACTCCGTCATCTAGACTCAAAGAGTAAAAACCATTATTTTGCACGATAGAGATTGGGATTTGTTTTTCTTCGATTTGAGAATTGGCTCTTGAGATCGCTTTGTAAACTCTTGTTGGAGATGTGTCGAGATCATAAAATTCATTGGGATAGAGAAGAGAAAATAGTTCTTCGATTCTGTGGGGGCGAAAGAGGTCTCGACTCAAAGTCTCAATAAGTTGATGTGTGTTTTTTCCCATCGGAAAGAAATCATCCTCTTGCCAGTTGCAAGCGTAGAGATCAATGACTTGTCCCTTCGAATTTCCAGAATAGTAATAGTCTTGGTTGGGTCTTTGTCCATTGAGGCAGCGGGTGATTCGATCTCTATAGCCTTGGTAGGGGGATCCAATGTAAAGACGATGAAATCTGTTGTCATCAAATTGTACGAGTAACTTAAAGAGTTCCGCATCCCTATAGGCCTCCCAATAGGAACAGGACTGAGCTTCTTTTTGAAACTTATCAAGGGGGCCTAGATTTGATGTTTCGATGCTCTCAAAAAAGGCTTGCCACTTTCTAACATAGAAGCCATCAAATGTTTGATTCGAGGTTAGTATCTTTATGGCGCCTTTGTGATAGTTCCGTGCCGATTTGAGGTCGCCTTTTAGAATATGAATTTGTGTTAGCAACTCAAGGCAATTGGCGTGAAGTCTTAGTTTGTTTGTCTGTAAGGTCTCTTCCGCACAAAGTTGAGCTAATTTTGCTGACTCATCGTAATCTCCTAGAATGCAAAAACATAGGGCGAGATTAAGTCGAGCGATGAGTAATTCGTAGTTGGTCATTTCTGTTTTTAAATACTCTTTTAGCAGAGGAATTGCTTTTAAATGATCCCATGTATGAAAATACCCAAGGGCTTTGTGCAAATATACTTTTGGAGAGCGGTTAGAATCTATCATATCTAAAACTTGGTGAGAATTGGCATTGGCTCCGATGCGTTGCAACTGAACTGCATACTCGAGAAGTTCAGCGTCCGTCGTATCGAGCTCCGTTCCCAGTTTTTTCATAGATATTCTGGGGGAGAGGATACGAATCCCAGTTTTGACGAGGCCAATGCGTCGACAGATGTTTGAAAGCGGCAAGCGAAGTGAACCGGGAACTTTCGCCGAATTCAGCCGAGTTAATTTCGATTTCAGACTCGGTCCGTCTCCCTCTTGGATGGCACGTTCACAAGTTTTGATAAATTCTTTGATATCTGATTGCCCGTACTTCATCGGTGAGGCCCATTAATCCATGTAGCGTAGGCAAGGGAAGCTCCAGATTTGCTTCCATTCCTGGCTTTTATCTAATTCATAATTAAGAGAACCCTTTGTGATGTGCCCACCCTTAACATGGTAATACCATTCGCGAACCCCTTCGGAATTTCGGTAGCCAAAGTACGCGATTTCAGGAAAGTCGGGGTTAGGATCCCATCTATAGGTTGAAACGATTCCACTATCCCGGGTTTCGACAAGGTCTCCATTGGTGTTGTACTTTCCCGAAACAACCCGAGCTTGATAGCGATTATCACCCAAGTAGTATGTGATTATATCGACGACGATGCGTCCACTTCCATTGTCATCGGCGAGTCCTCTGCAAAAGGCAAAAAGTTCGCGATCACGGGTCTCTTCAACGACTCTTTCAAAAACCATATCTTGATCGGGAAAGGCATCGAAATTGTGAGGCATCAGCTCAAGGGCAGAGAGGTCTATTTCTTGTCTCGTTACTTCCTTACACTTATCTCTCGTCAAGAAGGCTCGGTTGTTTTCGAAGTCGATTTCAACTTCCTTGTAACTCTTTTTTCCATCGGCACAGAGTTCTCCAGCGCGAGACGAGACTGCATAGGTTTCAAGTAGGCCTTCGTATCCCGTATCACCGGCATCATAGGTTATCTGCTGACTGATGGGATTGAATTCTGATGTCTCTTTGGGTTTTGTGGACTGAATTTGTTTGCAGTTCTGGAAGATGATCAAAAGTATCAAAGAGATAAATGTGAGACCTATAACTTTACTTTTCATGAGACCCCTCCTGTTAATCATATAATACCCAGCGGTGTTTGAGAATTGGACTGACAATTTTCGAGAGTTACGAATCATTCTGAAACAAAAAGAGTGAGGAACATCCTGTTCCTCACTCTAAGCGGGGGGTGTGAATCAATTTAAAACAAAAAGAGTGAGGAACATCCTTTTCCTCACTCATGGTGGGGTGGGGGCTTACGTGCAGTAAATATCAACTCTCTAAACTTTTAAATGCTAACTCTTTTTAATCCATCAGCTTGCCGTTTTCGTCAATATTGCCCTGACGTTTGAATCCAGCTCCGACATCTCGGGTGGTAATTTCGCCATATTTGAATTCTCCTAAAAAGTGATTGTTGAGGATTCTCGTATTTGTTGGACCACCATAATTGGTCTTTCCACTCTTATCTTTGTAGGTCGCATACTTGTTGTTGACGTGAACAGCGAAGTTTCCACTGCCAAAGATATAGTTCTTCTCAATGAGAACGTTATCGACCGGACCATTGTTAGTTTGAATCATGGCCGTCGTTGCCGATTTATAGCCACTATTATTCGAGTTATCGATAAAGTTACCACGAATAGTTACGTTCTTTCCTACGACCATTTGAACAGCATCGGCATGGGCGGTTGATAAGTATCCTAGGTGGTGAAACCAATTTCCTTGGATAATTACGTTGTAAAAGGGTTTAATACCATCACTTCCGGTATCTGAAACTTCAGAATTAAAAATTGAGAAGTCACTTCCATAAACACCGGAAGACTTTGGCCCTGATATTTCGAGGTTATACATTTTAAAGCGATCAGCACCTCGATCGTTTTTATCAACGGAAATGGCGTGGTAAGTACCTGTATTAATTCTTGAGCACTTCAATACCACATCATAAGCATCTGCTTTTACTTTTACCGCACCATTGATTTGCAAGTAAGAATAGGTTTTACCTCGATCAGCACTCGTAAGAGTGAGTCCACTGACAACTTTCAGTGATCTAGTCTTGATTTCAGGACAATCCTTTTCGTTGAGACCCGTATTTGAGCTTCCTGGGCGCCCTGCCAGTTGTGGCAAGTCATCCGTCGGCATAGGATTTGGGGTGGGTTCAGGATTTGGTGTTGGTGCGGGAGTGCTCTGAGGGGGCTCTTGTTCGTTAACGGTTCCGTGAATCACTTCGGCCTCGCTCACACTATTCCAAAGATTGCGAGTGTTTCCTTGTCCGATGAACCTCACTCCTGCAGCATCTTTTATCGAAAAGGCATATTCCAAAAATCCGTCGCTGGTACCACTACTCTCAAAACTCTTCATTTGATCGATACTTCCATCTTCTCTGATTCGGGCCAATTGAAAGCTATTGCGCTGACCATCGCCCTTATAAATAGCAATACGAAGTCCATCGATACTTCCAACACGGTCAAACATGAGGTCCAATGTCTGTCCTTTGCCGTAGGCTGACCAACGGGAAGCAAGATTTCCGTCAATGGAGTTACTGGCTACGTTTCCGTCGTCTGAAGAACTTTTGGCTGAAACAATTTTTACTGGAACTTTGGGAGGAGTTGGCGCAGGCTCTATAACTTCATCTTCATCATCTTTGTCTGAATCAAAGAATGGATTAAATGCCAGATTAAAATCACTCCAGTGTTTCTTTCCGGCGCCATGGGCCCAAACACCAATGGTTCCCTCTTTGAGGCGAGATGAGCTCTTGTCTTGGCAAACGAGAATCTCAGCAGTGTTTCTATCTTTTGAAGCGTCCCAGATCGCAGCAGATATTTGCGTTTGGTCCTCTTTCACTTGAACTTGAACTTCGTATTTGTACCAGGCACCAGCTTTTGGAATGATATCCGATTTAATTCCATCGCAAGCGACACCTCTTCCATGGCCAGAAAGTTCAAAGGCTCTGCCGGCATAGGTTCTCAGGCGATAGTAATCGTCACTCAAAGGGTACTTGGACAAAAAGGTGACTCCCATTCCTGATTTTGAGTCGGATCCCATCATGGATCCCGAGTAGGTCATAGACCGAAGAGAAATCCCTAGATCAAGGTGGGAGTGAATATTGCTTTTTGTTGATGTAGTGACAAGGGCCAAAGAACTGTCGCTCAGTTCTTCAACCTGAAAGAGGTTATCGTTTTCTTGTAACGAATTATTCTGATCAGTATCGATGAATTCTGTAATTCCGAAAATCTGATCGTTATTAATCTCTTCAATTTCTAAGGACTTTAGTTTTCTTTCACCGCATGAGCTCATTAAAAATGCGGCTATCAAAAATAGTACGAGTTTAAACCCGGCTAAAATAAAATTGTTTTTCACCATGACTCCCTTGTTATCGTTCATACAAAGAAGTTACAGAAAAGGACCTCCAGCTACGACTGACCATTTCGAATTTATGTGTCGTATTTTGAAACAGAGATTCAGTCGAGTGCTGAATCAAATAGGACTCGCATCTGGGTTAGTTTATTGATCTTTCGGCATCAGAAGGTTGAGTAGATCGAAAGTTCATGGAAGAGCATCATTAGAGGAACGATAAAGCTTAAATACATCCAGCGCGT
Source organism: Bdellovibrionia bacterium (assembly GCA_030427805.1). Lineage (GTDB taxonomy): Bacteria > Bdellovibrionota > Bdellovibrionia > Bdellovibrionales > JAGQZY01 > JAUHWN01. The sequence continues at coordinate 32,833 of JAUICP010000004.1, read as the reverse complement.
CCGAGGTTTTAGGGCCAAGGGGAGTATGAGAGTTAAAAGGCTAAGCTTTGTCGGGCCCATTTCGATCCAAAGAAGATTTTGACCCATGAGAAGGCTGTCTAGGGGAAGGAGTACGGCGAAGAGAACCACCGCTTGCCCAATTCTGGATCTTTTAAATGCAATGGATTTTCCGCGAAAAAGAAACAAGAAAAGCACTGTCGACTGGAACAGGCAAAGGCCCAAAAGATAGTTCGAGTACCATGTAATCTCTGCGAAATAGTGCCCATAAAAAGTGATTCCCAAAAAAAGATAGGAACAGGCGGTAGTGGCGATGAATAGTTTGCTAGACAGAGAATTCTTAGGCTTGAAAATCATGTTATAACCCATAGTCCCTACGAGCCCAATTAAAAGTATGAGTATGGGTAGGGGGTTATTGTCGATAAACGAGCAAAAGGTCCCACCGTAAACTTCACTTGAAAACATAATGAAGTCAGAAATAGAAAAGTTCTCGATCAAGAGAACTCCTTAGATAAGGCTTTGCGAAGTTCTGGCGAGAAAAAATTACCTTCGAGTACCTTCATGTTTTCTATCATGTGTTCAACCTTTGAAGTCGCTGGAATGGCGAGTGTTACGGCCGGGTGAGAAATAATCCATTTTAAAAACAATTCGGCCCAGCTTTTAATGCCGGCTTCTTTAGCGAGGGCGGGGAGTTTCTTAGATTTATAGGTATCCATAAGGTCTCCACCGTCATAGGGGCGGTTGGCGATAACGGCGATGCCTCGATCCTTTGCTACTTTTAAAATGCGGCTTTCGGCTTCACGGTGAGTTATGTTGTAGGTCAGTTGCACAAAATCCAAAGTATGGGATTTCATAATAGCTTCTAGTTCGTCATGTCTTCTTCCATGGGAGGTTGTAATGCCCAGGTATTTAATTTCTCCCGATGATTTCAGTCGCTGCAAATACTTCAAGTGATCCTGCCAGTTGAGGAGGTTGTGAATTTGCATCAAATCTGTTTTTTTGACACCCCAGAGGTTTTTGATTTCTTGATATTGCTTTGGACCTTCACTTGTTGATTGGGTCCAAATTTTATCAGCCACAAAAAGCTTTTTAGGATAGGCGAGTTTGCCGAGGCTATATCCAAGGACCGATTGGGCGGAACCATACATCGGAGACGAGTCAATGAGCTCTCCCCCCATCGCAAAAAACTTTTTTAGGACTTGTGTTCTTTTGTCCCTGAGTTCTGTATTTGAACCAACGTTAAAGGTAATCCAAGTTCCCATGCCCATGGCACTTATTTTCGAGCCACTCGAAGGGATGGTATTGGATAAGAGCTTTTTTTGTGGGGCCGAACTTTCCTGTCTAGCCTTTGGCTTGGCTCCCGAATCCTCTTCCTTGGCCACAATACTTTGCGGCAAGCAGAGAAGGCCCGAGTAAAGCCCCAGTTTTTTAATTAAAGTTCTGCGATTAATTTTTGAACGATCCGTATATTTCATAAATTGATAATAGCTTTTTTCATCTCTGAATTACAACAGGTTGATTGAGGCTTGGGTGTGAGGTACTAAATGATGATGAAAACAAACTTTATCCTCTATGTTAATGATCAAAGGAAAAGCGCTGCTTTTTATAGATCGGTTTTAAATATTGAGCCTTCGCTTGATGTGCCGGGAATGACTGAATTTGATCTTGGTAATGGAGCGATTCTAGGTTTGATGCCGAATCAGGGAATAAAGAAGCTTCTAGGGGAGTCTATTGATGATCCAGAAAAAAATAATGGATCGTCGAGATGTGAACTTTATTTCACTGTGGAAAATCCACAAAAAGATCTTGATAGAGCCTGTGAGGCCGGTGCAAAGCTTTTGATGCCTGTGACTCAGCAAAACTGGGGTGATGAAGCCGGTTATGTTAAAGATTTTGATGGTCATGTCATTGCCTTTGCAAGAACAGCGGAACCAGAGTCTTAGTTTATCGACACTAACGAAATATTCGGATCATTTGAGAGATTTGGTGGAATCCATAGCTGGTCCGAACCTGTCGGTTCGTTCCCGTGAAGGGTCCACCAATAGGAGCTTGCCTACGCAAGCGACCAACAGCAAAACAAATCAAATAGGGTGTAGTGACAACAAACAGAATTATGGTTTTGATTTGGTGGACTTTTCCGGTAGTCAAGAATTCCAACGACTTACCGCTTTTCGTTTGCTAACTTAGCAAACCTCTTAAAAAGAAGTCTCGCAGACTTTCTCAAGGCTTGCAAGTATTTTTTATAGTTTCAAATTTTTTAAATTTTGCAAAACAATGTCGAGGCAAGACTCAAAATCTGTTTTCTCTGAAATCACAGAAGAGACTTTGTTCCATGACTTTTTTACGAGGAAAAAATCATAGGATTTCATAGTTTCATAAACACTCTCGGGGAGATCGGTCTCGCGATGATTGAAGCAAGCTTTTATGGCTTTTTCTAAATTTTTCTGATCGGCCTTTGGAAGATAAAATGAAAGGTCATATAAATCCTTAGCTCTAGAGCTTCCTCCATCTCTGAAGATAAAGGCATGAACTTTCTCGGCAATCATCGTTTCAACAGGGTAGACCCTCCAGCTTATTTCTCCATCACCAAAGATGGTTGATGTTTTTTGTAATACAGGGTCGGGGATAATGGCATCGCTGAAACCGATGTCAAAGTGAACCTTTACGGCTTTAGAAACATTTTTAGGGGGTTCACCGAGCCCGGCTCGGTAAATGAGCTTGATGCCGCCCCTGTAGGATTGGAGAGGTAGTTTCTCTTGTCCTTCAAATTTAAACCAAACTCCATCATCGAGGTCTGATTCAATCGCTTTTTGAAGAGAGTCTAGGTTTTCCTTGCTTTGGTTGGAGTTGAGTACGGCATCTAGATCCACCGTGTATCTCTTGGAGTCATACACCCGGAGTCCTACATATCCGCCTTTGAAGATGAGATCATCTTTTAAAGGGGAGGTCAAGATTCTTGCGACCATCCGCTCGATAAAAAAGCTCATTGCCACATACCGATAGGCAATATTTTTTTCTTTTGAGATATTCGAGAGTCTGTTAGCGATGGAGCGAGCGAGATTTTCTTTATTCATGCTGTTAGAAGCTCCCATTTTTTTTCAAGAAAAGAAAGCATAGCCAGTTTTTTAGCCATTTTGTAGAGTCGATCTTCTGTTGTCTGATTATTTTTAATAGCTTCGGTAATAGCTTTAAAAACAATGCCTTCTCCAATTTTCGTTTGATACTTAAGAGACTCAATAAGAGTGCGATCAATACTTGTAATTCTAAAATCATCAATCGTATCGACACCAAGTTTTGAAGAGGCTTTGGTTTTTATTGTTTTATATTTGCTGTCACTTGAAACTCTTCTCTCAGGAGGGATGAGTACCCAAATGATAGGAGCCACCTGTTCTGTGAGATTGTAAAACTCAAGAGCAGATAGACCACCTATAACTGAGTTCCTTCCAAACCTTTTGCAAGCAACAATATAATCCAGGTGCTCGAAGTTGATGTCAGCCTCAGTGTGGAGATATAGGCCCCTTGAGACCTTCTCAATAAGATCTGATTTTGCAAGCCTGGAGAATGTTGGTTGAGATATAGAAAGCTTTTCAAGGGCTTCCTCGGTCGAGAAAACTCCCAGGGGTATTAGGCTATCAATTTGTGCTTTTACCTCGCCTTTTTTCATGTTTTTATTATGAATGAACTTGCACTATTTTTCAATAAAAAGTGCAAATTCATTCACTTTTAGGTTAATATCTATGTCAAATCGAACTTATAGGCATTAGGGGGCGCGTGGTACAAATCCATCAAAAAATCAAATTTTTGATGGATTTGTGTCAATTGAAATCAAGTACATTCGATTTGAGGTGGTCCCAGCTACCCAAAAAGGTGAACAACATTATCAGGCAGGGCTTCCTTCTCCTCCTCCTCCTCCTTTCCTGTTGGTCTAGGTTTATCATGTGCAAGAGGAGGCTTATCAGACTTCAGCTCCGACCACTGGGCAGCACTCATATTGAGCTTATCTTGTTGGGTGCTTACTTCGTAATTGAGCCCTTCGGTTGCACCGACTGTTTCCAGGCCTGCCAAGCGAATGTATATCATCATAGTCTTGTAGTCTCTCCATCCCCCCATAAGCATCAAATCTGTGGCAGGGACTCCTGAACGAAGGACCTCTGTAGCCCAGCAAGCTCTGAGGGTGTGATATTTGATCGACTTTAAGCCTTGGGATTCACAAAACATCCGAATAACAGCCGCCTGGTCTCCGTTATCAAAAGCTTTTGTTTTTGGGAATAGCCTTGATCCATGCTTGTCCTTCCCAAATTGAGCTTGAGGGAGGTACTTAATGAGCCACCAATACATTTCTGAGTTGAGGGGGACAGTCCGGCTATATTTTCCTTTGAGTCGAGTACATCTTTTTAACTTTGTACTCCATTGTCGCTTTACTCGGATAGTGCCATAGTTGATCTTGTTTCTTGGTGTGGTCTTCTCTAGCTCTACTGCTTGCTTCGGGTTTATAAGAGTAATGTCCTCTTTCCGGAGCCCGTTGATCTCTTGAGCCCTTAATCCAGAATTTAAATCAAACTTCCAAATGTCGGCCCAGGGATGTTTGGTCTCAAAAGCTCTTTTTAGAAATAAGGCAATTTCAGACTGGTTCAATATCTCAGGTTCTTTCTCTTCCTCAAGTTCATAGAGGTCTTCTATTTCTACACCTAGAGTAGGACTTTCAGATATATTGACAATAAACTTTCGCTGTATCCCCCATTTGTAGATTTTGTTGATAGACCCTTTAATATTTGTGCGCAGAGCTTTTGAGAGTCCTTTTTCTAAAAACTCTTCAAACAACTCACAAGCGTCCCCAAACTGAATTTCTTGGCAAGGTAGCTTTAGCCACTCGGCTGTATAATTCCGAACCCGTGAAACGTGATCCATCATGGTGCTGGTGTTCATTTTTTTTGTTGGATAACGTTTGTAGTGTAGTTCAAAACGTTCAATCAGTTCATCCCAGCAACATCCTTGAGCTTCTTTTTTAGCTACTTTTGATGCTAGCCTTTCTTTCCATTGCTCTTCGAGAGCATAGGCCTTTTGTTCGTCTTCAAAAGGAATTTTGCCTATGTTTTTCTGTAGTCTAATATGGCGATAGATTTTGCTCTGTTTTTGAACATAAACGCGCCAGTAATTTTTTTGATCTTTATTGCAATAATATTTAGTAACAGCCATGAAACCTCCTACGAATAAGAGGTTTCTATTGAACGGTCTAAGTCAGACTTTTTTATCATCCATTTACCGAGAAATTTCTTTGCTTTAATCTTTCGTCGGTAGATAGCATTGTAAATAGACTTAAGTGAAGGGTTGCCGTCTTCGTCTACTCGTCTAATATAGATCGCAGCTTCTCTTACTGTCAACCAAACAAGGTTTTTGAATTGCACTTCTGGTACGAAAATGTTGTTAGTCATCATTGTCTCCATTTTTTAAGATAATGCGCCCGCAGAAAATTTTTGTTTGTCACAAATTACGTTCGGTTTTGTGACAAGAAGCCGCTCATGAGTTCCATCATTTTTTGTTCAAAGTCTTCTTTGTTTCCCTCGAATTTGCTCAGATTTTCTCTCATGAAAATCTCTTTTTTATTCTCCAAAGTTAAAGAGTCCTCTTGGGTGCTTTTAACCACTTTTTCAATGATGCTTTCGTCTGCCAGAGTAAAAAGTGTTTTGATAATATCTTTTGCTTTAATCTTTCTGCCGAACTGCTTTTTGTTAGCTCGATCTACGAGGCGAGCAATTTGTCTCATGAACGTCTTGTCAAATCGAATAGCTGAAGAGTCACTTTTCTTGGTGGTCTTTCTAACTGGTTTTTGAGTGTTGGTCTGTTCCATAATATTTCTCCAAAATTTAAGAGTTAAAGTTCAATGCCTCTTGCCAGGTTTCTGCCCTTTGCCTTCTCAAATGAAATGCTTGAGACAGAAATCCCATAGGGTTTGAGGGTCTTTTTCTGGCGATCTATGAAATTCCATTGATTCTTGTTGTGCTCTTTACTCTCAGGCTCAACGAACTCAATGTTTTTGATATTTGGTCTTGTCGCTAGAAAAATGTGTAAGGCCTTTTCCTCTAGTCCCATAAGTACAAGGCTAGATTGAGACTGCTTGGCTGTGGCTTTCTTGCCACTGGCTTTTAAGAAACTCAAAAAGTCTGTGTAGACTTTAAGCTGTTTTCCACCCTTATAAGAGTGAGTAAAAGGAGAGCTTTTGTCTCCATGGTAGTTTTCTTTGTAATTTTGATTTGAGTCTGTTGTGTATTCGATGGCTTTTTTTGGGTCTTCGTTTGAAAAAAACCAAATGCTACCTTTGGCATCCACCTGGACTCGTTTTTGCTTGAAAAGATCATCCGATAGCTTTGGATCAATTCTATTGCTTTTCAGAAATGACTTTAACTTCTGCCTTGCTATTTGAGGATCTTCTTTTTTGATCTTGGGTATATAGAAAGACTTATAGGGTCTTTTTACCTCTCCAAAATATTGCTCAAGCAGTAGAAGGTTTTTGTTATTTGTAATTTTTGATATTGCGCCAAGAAAGCTCACATCATCGTGAAGACTGACAAGCTCAATAAGTGATCCGATGGTCTTGTTTTTTGTGTTGGTCCATCTGTTGCCATTGATAACAATGTGCTCACGGCCTTTTAATACGGTGTCACCACTTTTGTTTGTCGAAAATGGGATGTTTTGCTTTTTTAGGTATTCTAAAATGTCACTATTAGAGGCCTTTCTTATCTCACTAATAGGTACAATAGAGTCCCTAAGAGCACTATCTGAAGGAAGAGGAGTCCTGTTACCACGACGGTTACCTTTTGTATAAGACCCGTAATCTTTTCCTTGAGAGTTTTGTGCATTTGTTCCATCCAGTAGTAGTGAGCTTGAAACTCCCACTGAATTTCTTTTTCCAGTTGTAAAATTGCTGATTCCATCTCTAATCTTTCTCCTTAATTGAGGCTGTTTTAAAAACAGCTCGTCATTTGATTTAAACTTTTCGACAAGACCTGCCTTGTCATAATTTGTCCCAAGCTTTTTGCCACGGATGCCTTTTTCGTGTCCCACATAGTGGTAGGTGATATTCTTTTCCGTAATCGCAACATTGATGGATAGCTCGTGAAGAATACTCACATACTCATCAAAGCTTGTGGCATAGCTTCTAGCAAAATCGGCTTTTTGGAAAAGGTCCAGTCTATAAGACTTTCCACCTCGTCTTTGAATCTCTTTAACCTTCTGAGGGATATTTCTCTCTCGTTCCTTGTCTGTTTTCTTAATAATGGAAAGATCGTTTTCTCTAGAGATATCGTTAGAGATTGCTCTGAGGTTATAGAGATGTTCTTTTTTATCAATAATGTCTCGTTTGCCAGTGATTTCGTTAACCGGATTTACTAGAATGTGATTATGAGTCTTGTTGGTGTCGGTATGAGTAACGACTATGAACTCATGGTTTGGAAAGTAGCGTTTGGCCAATTCTGTACCCATAAAGTTGACTTTCTCAGCCGACAGGAGTTTGCTTTCCTCAGGGCTAAAGCTGTGGATAACCTCAAAGGCAATATTGACACTTTGGCCTCTTCTGGCTTTGTTTTTGCCAAAAGCGGCTTGAGTAAGCTCAAATTTGTCTATTGCATATCCTGGGATACTGCTATGTCCATTTGTCACAAGCTCTGTTCCTCTGTCTTTAAGTAAGTACGTCTCATAATCTCTGGCAGACATTTCCTTATTTTTTGGAATATCCTTTCTCCACTTAACTTTGATGTACGCCATAGCCGTAATGAATTTGGTCGGTCAGAGTTTTGAATTGTTCAAAAACCAAATCCAGGGTGTTACTCCAGCCGTGAACGAATCCGGCATTTAGTTTTCTTACGATTTGATTTAGATTGTTTCCAATCTTGCCCATGTCGTTTCTTAGAATGGCGAGGTCTTTTTCGGTAACGAGCACCTTTCTAGGTGGGGAGTTGAAATAGGCCTCTCTTAAAAGCTCAGGGATAGATTTGCCAGAATTAGCACTTTCGTTCCTGATTCTCGTGTATTCTTGAGGGGACATCCTCACACAGGTGGATCTTCCAGTTTGTAACTCTAGTTGCTCGAGCTTTTCCATAATTTCTCCTTTCATTTTTACTGATTAAAGTTATTCGTTTGGCTGCTTAGATACTTGGTAGTCATATTTTTTAGGCTGGTGTTGTTCCTTTTGTTTTTGTGGTTTGTCGCATTTTTTGTCCTTGGTTCTTTTGAGGTATGTTGAGGGGGATTTAGGGTCGTTTTGTTCATGCAAGTATGGACATTGATATCAATGTCCTCAAAAAAACTCCTACGGAGTGCGGGCGTAAGCCCTTTTTTTACTTGTTGGTGGCAAGCCCCCAAACCCCCTGGGGGAAAGCTAGGCTTTCCCCCATAGCTCACGTTGCTCGCTAAACCTGTGCTCATAACAATGCTCCTGCGGTCTTCACAGCAGTGCTGACATTGCTGGCAGTTTCCTTTGCATCTCCAATAAACTCAGGAGCTGTTTCTTGATTATTTTCCATGAGCAAGGGGCGTAAGAAAAATACCGCTGACCCCGTGGTAAGACTTGCAACTAAGAGCTGGACCCAGGAGTAGATGCTATAGAAGTAGTACATTCGGGATGAGACTAGCTTTGCTCCATATAGGGAGATTCCGTCTGAGAACTTTCCAATCTCACCCATGACCTCTGCTGACTGAGCAATACTTGTCATAATGTGGTAAAAAAGGATCCAAAGCGGTGTCCACAGGAGTACAGACAGGTAAATGACAAACCAGTAGATCAGAACCTTCCATTTTCCAGCCACTACGAAAAAGACCAGAAACGGGAAGATAGCAATGAGAGCTAGCTTTAAAAGTCCTGCTACATGGGGGGCTCTGGCTAAATGCTCGCTAAAGCTTTGACTCCTTGTGGCAGCTTCTGAAGCCCCGTGACCTTCCTGAAAACCAAAGGCTGAAAGAAGAGCGTCAAAAGAAAAAAGTCTATTAAGATACTGGAAGACCCTTCCAGTAGTTCCTGGAAGTTGAGAGCCTTTCATCACACCCATGAGGGCTTCTTTATCATCAAGGTAGTGGTTAACCAGCATGTTAGCCATGTGCATGTTTTGAGCTGCCTCATCTTTGATGGGAAAGACATGCCTTCCACTACTCCTGATGAATCTGACATGGTGATTAATGGCATACTGCTTAAGGCTTGCCCTGACTTCATTTTTGACATCAAGGCAGGTGTAAGAGGCATCTTCTTCTGTCTTGATCTCAATTTCAGAAAGCTTCTGGTCAAATCCACCATCCTGGTTAAAAAAGGAGTTGAGCTTGTCTTGAGACTTCGCATCTCCAATGAGTGGTAGAGCCTTTTCAAAGCAGTTTTCTGTGTAGAAATGCACAAGCTCTTTAAGGTTTTGATCCTTGATGGTGGCCGTGCCGGAGTACATGATGGCTTTATAAAAGAAGTTAGGAGCACCGAGCTGGGAGTGGCTTTTTGCCATGATCTTGTCGATGATTCTTCCTAAAAAGGCGCTAGACTCTTCAGCAGTTCTGCTTAAGAGATCAAAGACAAAGCTGACTCTGGTTTTGTCTTTAACATCTCCATACCTGGTCTTGATATAGGGGTTATCGCTCCAGGAATCTCCATAGTAGTTTTTAACACCTGTATTAGAGCCGACCCTTAAAAGGGTCAGCCCTAAAAATAGGCAGAAGATGATCTTAAAGAAGGCTGATAGAGGGATATGCTTTTTTGAAACCAGGGTATTGGGCATATACCTAGAAAAGAATTTGATGGTCGTTATGAAGAACAAAAACCCAAAAATGATGAGGACCATGGCCTTAAAGAACACCTCAGAGGTGATGGCAGAAATGAACTGAGAATGAAGCTCTAGACCTAGGTATTGATAAAGGGCTTCGTAGGCAGTGTTACTAAACATCACTGACCTCCCTGGGAGCAGAGAATGCCGTCAGAACAGTCAAAGAGTTCGGCTTCAGAGCGCTCAGAATTGATTCTGTCGGCTTCATTGCTAAAGACCCTCTGAGTGGCCTTGCCTTGGTAAATGCGTCCTTCACGGGTGATCTGGGAGACAACAGCATTTAAGGGCGTATTTTTGACCTCCTGGAGCTGAAGGGTTGCGTCAATAGAGTCCTTAAGCTTCTTTCGTTTCTCTGAGATCTCGTTTTTACGCTTAGAGGGTAGATTGGGGTTTTGCTCCAAGATATTGAGCATATCTAGAGACTGGTTCATCTCTTCAGAGAACTTGGTCATAGCAATGGATGAGGCAAGCTTTCTGCAATAAGAGCCTCTTTTAATAAAGGGGAGATATGAAAGGTATCTCAGTGTCTGGCGGTCAATATAGTTTTCAATCTTATTGCCACCGATTTTCTTGAGATCTTCTTGGCTGATAATCCTATCAAGACTTGCGCGATTACCACTGCGATCCATCTTTTTTAAAAGTCCTCGGCAAAGATTTTCATAGGTGTCTTTTTCAATCTCATAAAGCCTAGTTCTGGGAGTGATGGCCTTTTTCCTCGGGCCATACTCAACAGAAACCTGACCTTTTCCAATGACAGTATCTCCCACTAATGCCTTTAAAAGCCCCAGTGCTTTTTGAGACTCAGAGGAGTTAAAGCCAGCCCACTTTGCAGAAGACTCAATGAGCTTATTTTGGCTTGCCTTAGAGCCAAACCGACTACCTGCCCAGTTAGCAAGATCTACAGAGTAGTCAGAGCCGGACTGACATTCCTTCATGGCTTTTTCCATATTGCCGCCATTTCTTTGAATGGCCTGATGAACACAGCCCTGTCTTTCTTTTTTGAAATCATCAGTTCTGTTATCAACGTACTTATCAATAAGAGCACACTGATCGAGTCTCATTTGAGAGAGGAAATTGGCATTGATTCTTGTGTGCTTAAGAATTGAGCACCATGTGGGGCTAAAGTAGCAGGTCAGAAGCATGGGGCTTCCAGCAAGGATACTGTTTCCCACAGACTCAAAGTATTTGGCATCAAGGAGATTTTTTAAAGTGCCTTGAAGAGTGCTTTTAAAATCCACTTTGCCACAATCAGCTCCAACTCCGAGACTGAATCCAAGGTCAACGGTCTGATAGTTCTCAAAGACAGAATCACCCTGGTTGCTTCGCTCTTTAAACAGGTAATCAGAGGCTGAAAGCTCGGAGTTATGCCTGTAGTTAAAGTCTTTTCCCCATGAAACAGTTGACAGAGCTAGTGAAAATAAAAAACTAATCGTTCTCAATTTCTCCTCCCTTTTCATTTTCAACAAGGTGGTTTAAAGCCTCCCAGGAGTTTCCCTTAAACTTCTCAATAGCCTTTTCTAGGGTGATGAGGTCTTCGCTATTGGTGGGAGCAAGCCATTTATCAAAGGCCGTCTGGTGGTAGCGAAAGGCTCCTGAACGGGACTTATCCTTGTTGGTGTAAAAGATTTCTGTGAACTGTCCCTTTTTTACTGTTAGGGATTTGATGATCTGGGCATTGGCTTCATCTAAGAGCTTTGAGTGCTTTTGAAGGTAGTCCACGTTATCTGGGTTCATTCGTAAGAAGACGTAGTTGTCAGCGACTGACCACATGGCAGCACCTGCCTCAAGCTCAAAGTAGTTCTGGGGTCTAGGTGTGAGACCAATGAGCCAGAAGCCAAGTTTTCTGAAGGTTTCAGCAGCATCAATAATGAACTTTCTAGCAACAGGGTTCTCTCGCCCCAGCATCCCGAGTTCTTCAATGACAATAAAGCCACCACGCTCTTGATTCTCAGGCCGTTTAATAAGGCTTCTGATCTCCTCAATTACACTCATAGTCATTAAGACCTGAAGATTCTCATCAGTAAGGGCATCGAGGTCATAGACGAAAAGAGAAGTAGAACTATCCTTTCTCTTTTTTGAGGAGGTGCGGAAATACTTAGCGTATGTACCGTCTCCATAAAAGGGTTTAAGCTTAATTAGGAGCTTGTCGATTTCATCCTTCATTTTCTCAAATTCTGGGTCTGCTGTAAGACCCGACAGAGCTGCAATGAAGTCATCCATTGTGACCTCGACCTCTTTATCTGATTCAAGGCTAACGAGCTCTCCATCAATATAGGAAACACCAGACTCTTTACTCTTTTTGAGGTAGGCGTATTTCAAAGCCTTTGAGATACTTGTGACATGCTCACTTTCTAAAGAAAAGTTTGGAGAAGTGAGGTTAATCCCTGTTGTCAGAAGATGAGTAAGAAATGTGACTTTCGCGTCATCAAACACTCCTCTAAAAGGAGAAAAAGGCATCTCCTTATTGGGATCAAAAACTGTCAAATCTCCGTGGAAAGGGCCGACAACTCCTTTGTAGCTAGACTTTTTATCAATGACGAACACCAAAGGCTCTGGATCAAGCCTTTTTGCTGATTGGATACAATCAATAATGAAGGCTGACTTTCCACTACCACTGTCAGCAAGGACCACGGTGTGGTTACTGGTCTCATTTTCTAGAAGATTAAAGGCAACGAGGTTCTTTTCTCTAGAAATATAGAGCTGAAGTGGATCTTTTAGCCCCTTAAAGGAATCAAAGAGGGGCAAGAACATGATGGCATCATTTTGAAGGATTCTGATATATCTTTGAGAGGAGTAATCAGCCTCTGGTGTGTAGTTAAGAGGCAAGGTGTTGAGAGCCAGCCCTAGGCCAATCTCGTCTTCAATGATGACTTCACACTGAAGGTCATTGTGGAAGATATTGACAAGCTCTCTTGTTCTTTTAGAAAGCTCCTCTTCGGTTTCTCCTTCAATGACAATACAGAATGTAAGGTAAAGGCACTTTTCACCATTCTGGAGGCGTTCTTGAGTTTCTTTGACCTCATTTCGTTGGAGCTTTGCCCTGGCATTGGTCCCATTTTCTAAAAAGAACTCCTTAATAGAAAAGAACTTCTTCACAGAGGCCTTTGAGGGAAAACTGAAATTAAGAGACAGCTTGTAGGGAAACTTCAGTTTTGTGAAGTAGGCCATCCCACCTGCATAGGCAAACTGGGGGCTGGTCTTTAGGGTGATAGTTCTTGTTTTAACACCCTCTCTTTGAATACCTTTGTAATCAAGAAGAGGGCTGTTGTAGATAAGCTGATCTGAGATGGGAATATGACTATTGTATTTTGCAAAATCTCTTCGGTAGTATTCCTTGGGGTTAAAAAATTGCCGGATGTGAGTAATTAGCTCTTGAGCATCAAGTAGCTTAAGAGGGATTTTAGAGTTTTCAATATATTGTTTAACTCCTTCAGAGAAATACTTGATCTGTCTTACAAACTCACTCATCTCGTCAAAAAGAAGTTTTTCACCTTTGGCCAAAGACCTCTTCCATTCAGCCGAGACTGATTTTTCAGGGAATTTTCTAATAGAGATCAGTGCCTTTCGCCTCATAGGAGACAACTCACTTCCAGAGTTGCACTCTTGGCGAAGGGCATTTACTTTTTCTTTAAATAGAAGCTCTGATACGGGGTGTGGGTATTTGTATTGAGAAAGAACTTCATCCCAATACTTATCGTGACTAGAGACATAGGACTGATCGAATAGAAACTGTAGAACACAGTTTTCAGGAACATTGAGAAGTGATTTAAAAGAATCCACACTCCGAACAATTTCTTTTCCTGTCATGGGCTCATGTTCTAAAAGATCAGCCTCTAGGACGACTCCAAAGCTTCCGTCTTTGTTGATGAAAGTCTTAAAGCTTTCTACATACTCACTATATGGTAAGAGCTTGCTTAAAGACTCAGATCTTTTAAATAAAGCCTCTGCCAGGTGAGAACGATTTGTCAGAGCCTCTTCAATAGGCTTTAGGATATTTTGAGCTTCCATATTATTTGCCTCCTGAAGTGAGAGTTTCTGGAAATGTCCATTGAGTCTCTTCAACCAGCAGATATACCCAGGCTCCTCCGAAATAATCCCCTGTGGGCATCTCATGAGCGTGAAGCCAGGCTTTTTTGACTTTACCCTTAGTTCTCATAACCCGTTCCGGGATGCCTTGGCTTTTAGTAGGACTATGGTAATTGGCCCTTTTTTCAAGAATTCCTATGTTTTTAAAGTGGTGAGCACAGCCCACCATCAACGCACTAATCGATAATACGAGTAAGGTATGAAAATACTTTCCCATTACTATTTCTCCTTTGGTTTTTTCTAAAAAAGTCGTTTGGAAGTAAGACTTTTTCTTGCATGACAATCCACATGTTCTGACCAGAACTAACGGATAGAGTGGGCATAAGAGATGTGACTTGTTTTAAGTACCAGTCGCTGACCTTGGAAGCTGCCCCCTGGGCTCCGTTCTGAACAAGGACGTTGGCAGAATCAGGATTCTTGCCACCGACGTTTTTAGCCTTTCGTGTGATGATTTCTCCAACACCATCAACAACGGATTTTAAGAAGGCCATCTTTGCTACGCGGCCTTGCTTGGAATTAAGCTCTGCACGAACCGCAAAGGTGTTGTCAGTGTCATCAGCGACAAAGCCACTGATCTTTCGCTCAAAGAACTTTCCTTTCTTTGACACACACGAAAGTCTGGTTGCCTGAAAGTTAATTCTTTCAGTTGCCATTGAGGGAGAGCTTTTAGCGATGATAAAGCACCCTGAAAGGTCTACCTTGTGCTTATTGGGACCGACATAGGAGTAATCAAGGGCTAGGAGAACTGGGTAGGTCTTTCCTTCTGGGGCATCAATTCCTGTCATGAGGGTGGCTTTGACGTAGCTTCCTGTGGGAAGAGTAATGCCTTCTTCTTTTCTTTTATGTTTTACAGGGAAAGAAATAACTCCTGGACCACGAAGACGGGAAGGGCGAGCCCTTTTCCCTCTTCTTGATGAAGAAGAGCCACTAGTCTCCTCTTTTTCCGGAGTTGAGGTGGGTAGTGTCCCATCAGAGGCGTGAAGTCTGACCTCATTGACGTTCTTTTGAGCGTCAGCTTTTACTTCCTGCGGTTCCGATTGGATCTGGCTTTTATCTTTGTCCTTTTCTGCACTCGTTTGTGGCCGTGGTGCTAGGACTTTGCCTCCATCCTTTTTTCAAGAAGGCTCATTCGGTCCTTTAGGGACTTGTTTTCAGCCATAATACGCCTGGCAGCCCGGTTTAACTGGACCTCCTTACTTTTTAGGTAAGTGGATGTTTGGCGTCCTAAGATCCTGCCTTCAGAGAAATTAGGTTTCTGGTAGTCCCTATAGACGATCTGGCTGGTCTCAGACATTTTGCTTGTCACATAAACGAGGCTAAAAACTGTGAAGAAAGCAATGCCAACTTGAGTCTTCTTACTTTCTAAGATGAAATCCTTCACGTCGGTGACCCATCTAAAGATGTGTTTGGGAATGAGGTTTTTAAAAATATTCATATTTTCTTATCCTTTTTTGAGGTAACGACTGAAATGGGAAGTACAAGATCACTGATGGAAGCCGTAGGTTTTGCTACAATTTTAAGCAGAGTTTTGTGCTTGCCTGTGCCTTTAGGCAAAAGAACTTCATCATCAACAAGAGTGATAATGGCCAAAGGTGCGCCTCGAAACTTAAGCCTATCCACATTGACCTCATACTTTTTACTTTTGTAGCGATTTCTAAGCTCAATGACATAGCCCTTATAGTCCTTGCCAGAATAGACCCGTAAAAGCTTGGCTGAAACTCCTCGAATCTTCCCCGTCGAGACCCACTTTCTTTTCACCTCTCGTTTATAGCCCACAATTTGAGCGTCTTTGTCCATGGACTTCATAAAATCCATGACGGTGATAACGGGCAGGTTCTTCTCAGATCTTTCAATAAGCAGACTCTTTGGCTTTAGATCATAGAAAGGGTCAGTGTTTCGCTTTTTACTTACGATCCGAAGCTTGAGTGTCACAACACTACCATCGCTTAAGACAAAGGCCACTTTCGTTGTCCCTTTAGTAAACCGTGGTCTTACTGATAAGGTTGAGTAGTCGGGATCGTTTGGGTCTGCCGGTTTGATCTCAAACCGATGGGCCTGAGATATGGTTCTTACTTGCTTATGAAATCTAAAAATTGTCTCTTTTGAGATATTCACGAGCTCAGGAGCAGAGCCATAGTAGATGTCCTTTGCAAAGGCAGTTGACGAAAGAGCTAGCCCTAGAAATAGATAAATGAAATGCATTATCATTTTGACCTCTCTAAGTTCTTCGGTTGTGATTGAATGGCCTTGCCTCTAAAGGAGTTAGACTCAGTTCTGGTAAGGGAATTGATCTGAAGAAACCACTTTTTACCCTGCTTAGGGGGGATAAGCTTTAGGACCATCTCAATGACTTCATCAGTTTTTCCAAGATACTCGTTATTGGCGTACCTCTCTCTTGTAGCAATGGCCACGACCTTATAATGCCCACTTTCATCAGAGACGATCTCTTTATCAGTGACTTTTAAGACCTCTGAGATGTTTTCAAGCTTTACGGTCTCAATCCACTCAGAGGTTTCCATGTCAAAGCGAACCTTCAAATCGTGAGACATATATCCAGAAAGCTCTGTGTACTGCTCAGAGATATTTACGGGATTCGTGTTGCCAAGAGTCCTTAGAAAAGACATCACGGCATTTTCAACATATCCGTCGGTGACAGTCTGAGGAGACGCTGGGGTGAAGTCCACAACTCCAGGGGCTAAGATATACTCTTTTTCACGAAGCTTGGTGTAAAGAGAGCCGATCTCATGCCTACTGACAAAGAAGTAAACGGCAAATACTCCAACAAGAAGGAGGATCAGGTTCTTTAAAAGAAGCTTTTCTTTTAAAAGAGCTGCTTTAAAGCAAAGGTACTTAGGCATGACCTTTAGATCAACTCCTTCATAGCTTCCAACAGGAGGAGTAGAGACTTGAGCTGCCTTGATCCCTTTTTCCATAGCTCCGATCATATTACTGCTCATCTCGTGGTATTTGCTTCTTAGAGGCGTCAGCCTTATAAGGGCTTTCGTTTTTAACGATTGCATGAGCGTAGTTAATCGGAAAAATACAAGTCTTAATAACTTGAACAACGAATGATTTTCCATCCTTAGACTTAAAAGCCTTGATCTCTTCAACAGGTCTTCTTGCATAGTAGCCTCCTTCTTGATTGTTGTTGTTTTCACTTTTTGACATACGGACTCCTTTAGTTAATCAGAAAACTTTCGTCTTCCTTTTGGGTTAATGAGCGCAGGTAAGCTCATGTTTAATTTCTGGTAGGGCCAGTGAAGAAATATCCCTCGGTTGTTTCTTCTTTTGATGATGGGTCCGATGCCTAGAAAAAAGACCAGGAGAATGAACATCGTCCACCAGGAGTAGAAAATGACACCGAAGATAAGGACGATAAAAAGAGCGATGAATACATCTCCTAGCTCCCAGAACTCAAAAACGGTGATCGGGGAATCGATAGTCTGACTGACTCTTTTACCTAGCTTGTCTTTTATCTCTGAATAATCGTGCATATCTCTTCCTTTAATTAAAAATTCCGTTACCACCACCAATGGAGAAGATGTTTTCAACCCAGATGGGAGCAGTACCTAAAATGATAGCCGCAATAATACAGATGATAGCTATGCCAAAGCGCTGCTCTTTTAAGTTGTAGCCAGCAGATAAAATACTGACTCCTGCAAAAAGCCTTGCTCCCCACTTAAAAAGAGCAGTGTCTACAATTCTCAAAACCGTTCCTGCGGCCTCTAGCTTGTCAGCAGCATCGGCTCCTGGAATTCTGGGGCCGGCGTGAGCAACAGATACGGCAAGAATGGCAAGTAACAAGATCCAAAACCAATAGTGTGGAAACTTTGGGTCATCATCAGAAAACCCAAGGCTTCTATTTGTCTGAATAATTGAATGAGCTAAGGCGATATTCATTGTCCCTCCCTAATAAGATTCACCATGTTCTCAACACTCTGAAACCCTTTAACGGGTGGGTAGAGCACCTTCTTTTTAAGGTCAGCAATGAGTGTGTAAGGAACTGATGAGATGTTTTGTTTTTTGACTTCTTTTTTAGATGCGGGCCTTATAGGGATTGGGTACTGAAGCTTTGAAAGCTTCGTATCATCAATTTGAAGGGCCTCGACATAAACGCCCCGCTTTTGCAAATCCAGAAGTGTGTTAAACATCCTCTTGCAATGGGGGCATTTAGAGTCAAAGTACATCCTGACGCGAAAGCGAGAAGGATCAAATGTCACATCTTTTTTCGGACGATTTTGAGCAAGGATCTGATTCACTTCAGGAGTGAGTTTTTGGTTTCTTGCCAAATACTCACGCATCCTGGTTTGAAGGCGCTTGTTTAGCTCGCTTTTCTTCTTATTGTAGGCAATCCAATTGCTAATATTCTTATCACTTGGATTCCTCGCAAGCTCCATAAAGGGTTTTGGAGGCTCGTAGCTTCCTTCTTTAAAGAACTCATCATTTTTAGGGTCTAGGTACTTAGACCAGCTAAATGACTTCTTTGGTTTCTTGTTTTTAGAGGGCTTTTCTTGGAACTCGTTTGTGGCCGTGGTTCCTAGATCTTTTTTCCATTACTCCAGTAGTTGATACCCTCTTTAAAGTAGTTGATCTCACTTGCCTTGATCTGGAGTGATACCAGACAAAGAAGTGAGAACATGACAGCTAGATTACGCATAGGCTAAGACCTCCTTATAGTCGATAAGTCCTTGATTGGCTTTATTTAGGCACTCTTGTCTGAGACTTCTCTTGGGCTTTAGGTTTTGAGCATCTTTTAGCTCATTTTTTGTCAGATACTCCATAACGGGAAGTCTGCCGGTGATCCCATTTGTACAATGGCTACAGCCTTGATGGTTCTGGGTTCTTACTGAAGACAGGTTAAAAGCAGGATTGTTAGAGAGGTCTTCCTTATTAGGTACAAACGCGCAATAAGAACAGAGTTTTTTGACAAGCCTTTGAGCTGCTGAAAACTTAAGGTTTGATTGAATCATATATTCATCAACACCCATGTTTTTAAGTCTTTCGATGACTTTCGTAGAACTATTGGCATGTAGAGTTGATATGACTAAATGCCCGGTGGCTGCTGCTTTAAAACAAAGATCTGCTGTCTCAAAGTCTCTGATCTCTCCAACAAGTATAATGTCAGGGTCTTGCCTTAAGATGGCCCTTAAGCCATCTGCAAAGGATAAAGACTTCTTGATCTCTATTTGGCTAATGCCCTTAAAGATGTACTCAATAGGATCTTCAAGAGAAACAATGTTCTTGGTTTTTTTCTCTAGAGAATTGAGAAGACTAAACAGTGTGCGACTTTTCCCACTTCCCGTAGGTCCTGAGATAATGATGACTCCATTCTTCTCAGTCGCTGCTATTTTGAGATCAGTGATAACATCGTCACTTAAACTTGTCGTGCTAAGATCAAAATCAGTTGTCATATCTAAAAGCCGTAAGACGATCTTTTCTCCGTAAAGAGTTGGCGTGGAATTGACTCTTAAAGCAAGGTTCCATGATGGAAGAGACAGGCGGCTATCTTGGGGACGGGTGCTTATGGCAATAGAAAGGTTTGAAAGCCTTTTTACCTCTTGAATGAAGCTTTGCCTATGCTCAACACCAAGCTCTTTATATGTGTAGAGATCTCCATTGACCCTGATTCTGATTTGAAGCCCATCAGTTGTGGGCTCAATATGGATATCACTAGCTAAAAGTCTGTGAGCTTCTTTTAAAGCATCTCGAAACAAAGAGGTGTAGGGTGCAATAGCTGAAAGTTTTTCTTCATTTGTCTGTCTATGCTCTATAGTGATCTGTCCCATTATTAAAGCCCCTGGCAAATGGGTTTCATGGTAGCAAGAGCAGCTTTTGAGCTTGCAATATATGGCAGGTCTCTTGTGCAACTTACAGGCTTCCAGACAACAAATAGGTGTCCTGAAAGCCTTCCACTTTTAAGCCTTCCGATTTCTCTGACATGCTTAATACTTTCTAAAAGCCCGATATTTTGCCCCTCATTAAAACAAGAGCTACTTCCAGGGCTGATCATCTGCCACTTTTCACCAAAAGATGATGGGCTGGACCTAAAAACCTCTGATGATAGAGATTTCATCCTAGAGGCAATCATCAAAGCTCCTGTTAAAGAGGCTGGTCCGTTATAGCTTCCCATCCTCGGGTAAAACACACCCCATCCATTACAGGCCGAGTGAGTTGATGGTGGGAATGGCACAGTTGGTAGAGGGATGCTGCACATCGGAGAATCACTTGAAAAGCTAGTATCTGTTCCTCCAGTTGCTGAAGATACGGCACCCTTGATGAGACAGGCTTTAGGGGAAAGTGACCAGGCAAGAAAGTTTGGCTGATACTTATCCCCCACTCCAGTGGACCAGTGCGAAGCTATATGCTCACTCATCCCATCAAAGCATAGCTTTGGAAGCCTTGTTCCGCCGCAAGGAAGTGCTCTAAAGGGAATTTGAGCCAAGGGGACTGAGATTGTTCGTGCGTGGTAGGACTGGGTATCATCATCTCCCTCCATTCCAAAAGGAGGAAGAAAGGGAGTGTCAGCAAGTTGTAAAGCTGCTCCTGGAAGAGTCGAGAAGTGAGAATCGCCAACCTTGGGGGTAACTTCAATAAAGGTCTGAGGTACATAGTAGCTAAAATGAGCACATGGTCTAGGGATAGGCCATCCACACATACTTAAAGAGTACCTAAAATTCATGCATGAATTAAACTCCTTGGTCTTGACCACGGAGCAGACATTGGGAAACCCCATTGCCAGGGGAGAGAAGAGTAAGAAGAAAAGGCCTGCCGCAGTCGTCCCCCATTTAGAAAATCTTCCGAAAATACCCTTAAAAGAGAAAATAGATTTTTGAGAGGATAACGCCCTTAGCACCTTATTGTGACTTGTCCTCTTCTTTTTTAGGAAATGAGGCTTTAGATACATCTTATAAAACTTAGTCTCAATCCCATCATACACCTGGGCAAAGGACTCAAAGGATCTTAGCTTTGAAAACTCCTTTCCTGTAACCAGATACTCTTTTTGCTGGCTTGTACTGATGGACTCATTGATATTTGCTCCTTTGGTATCAAATCCCCCTAGAATGAAGTTTCTCGTTGTTTTTTGAGAGTTTTCAGAAACACTGTGGCTTGTTTTTTCCCTTTCTTCTTGTCCCATCAGTTCTTTAAAATTTCTGATGGTCTCAATATCTGATGAGTGACAGGCAATACGGGTTCTAAAGTTTTGGATGAGCTCTTTGGCAGCCTTTTCATTGCCAACAGCATTATAGATTGAGTTGATACTTTGAGAGGCAGCAAGAAAAAAGAAATTGGCCTCTCTTCCTTTGGCACAAATTTTATCATCACCAATGGAGCCGCCATAGCCTACAGAGACCAGGTCCTGGTATTCATCAGCAATCAGGACTGCCATAATATCTTTACTTCTACTAGGGTCTTTAAGTCTATTTAAAACGGAGCGTTCATAGTGAAGCTTGATAAAAGTACCCATTGAACGAGAAAGGGCTTCGTTTTTAAGGTTAAATAAGATGACCTTTCCACTATCAACCATTTCATCCATTGATTTGATGGTCAAGTCTTCAAAAGACGGGCAGAAGAGTTTAGAGGCATTATAGTCTTGAAACTGGTTTAGAAAAGTCGTGCTTGTAACGAGAACACCTGATTTGAACTTGTCTTCAAATTGTTGGTATTCTTTGAAATACTTGATCGCACATTCTATATTGTAGACTTCCTCTTCATCAAACAGGGGCTTTTCTCCATTCTCACAGGAAATAGCAGCTTCAAGCTCTTCAATGATCTCGCCACTATCGGCTTTTAGCATGGCCTCATAGCAGTCATTTAAGGTGAAATACCCATGGATAGCTGCACAGTACACGATAGTGTTTTTTGTAAGGTTGAAAGCAGAGTCTTCCCAGATAGGAGACTCTTTGGCTTTACCGGAGAAGTTTTTTGCTGCTGCTCGGATCATGCTGGCCACTTCCATGTAATTGGAGTTTTTTAGTGGATCTGCCACATATACAGGGTTAAACGTGTGCATTAATATCTCCTAGGAAAATACAGCGATCAGAAAGGCCTCGGGCCTTAAGCATTCTGGCAACATTTTGAATAAAGCTTCCTTTGGGGTCTAGAATGAGGGCCGTTGGTGTTTGAGAGAAGTTTTTAAAGAGCTGATCGACATAGGTTAAAATTGTCCCTTGGGTCTTTCCTGTTCCAATGGAGCCTGTGACAAGAATATTGCCGTTAAGGGCTTTAGTGGGAACGACCACCCACTTAGGCGTAAGCCCTTTGTCAGCCTCGTCCTTTTCTTCTCCAATTGAGCCCAGGGTTAGATGGTCTTTGACCGTAGTTCTCAGAGGAAGCCCCGTACTCACTGTCAGAATCCCACTAATCCTTAGTGCCAAAGAAATCAGTCCATAGGTGATAAAAGCCCCTAGACCAAGACCTGAGTAGATGAAAACCTTAATGAGAAGATCATACTGCTGGTCTGTGAGTAGCCATTGAAGGTGTTGGCTTTCTTGAATTGCTAACACCTTGGCCTTTTCTAAGAAGACAAAAGGTGTAAGCACTGAGAGTAAAGCTTTCCCAAAAAACTCTCTTAGGCGAAGGGGTTTTCGTTTAATACTTCTGAGTCTGCTACCTTGCTTCTTGTAGCCAAGGGTTCTTTCTAAAAATACAGAGATAGTGAGGACATTTAAACTCAGTGTTGACACCAAGACTGTTAAAAACAGGCTACTCATTTCAAGTGAGTCCATAATATCAGTCCAGTTAGCCTCTAAAAACCGATAGTTCTTAAGTCCTAAAAACAGAGCGCCAGTTCCAATTAAAACCACAATGGCCATGGCAGGAGAAATGTCTTCATTTTTCATTTCGTTTTCCCTTTAAAGCTTTTGCATTCTGTTTTAGCTGTCGAAGGCCATTTTTGATCCGCTGAGTGGCGTATGAAAGTTGGCGGTTTTTTCGTTTTTCTTTCTTGCTAACAAGATCCAGTACGAGAAATAGGTCTGAGACTAAAGTGTTCATTGGTGTCCTCCTTTCAATATCTTGGAATCCTTGATAAAGCACCTACCTCGCACCCCATATTCAATCTTTTTTAAAATACCTTCGTGGAGAGTGAGAACAAGATCCCCAAAAAGAAGCTCCATGCCAGTTTTCTTACGAATTCTCTTTTTTAGCCGTAAGACGGCCTCTTCAAGAATCGTTTCATCCTTAATAGTTGATAGGTTCATAAGCAGTTCCTTTAATCTGTAATCATGACGAGACGTGATTCAATCTTCTGGATCATCTCGATAAGTTTGTGGTTTGAGGAAAGCTCTTCAACTGATAAAGAGCCATACCAGTCTCTGAAAAGCTCCTTGATTCTTTGTAGGCTTGCGTAATTCATCGTTATCCCTCCGTGTTAGAATAAAGCTGGGTAGAGCATCTTGTTTTTAAGAAGCAGTTCCTCTTTTTGTCTCTGGATAAGCTCGTAGTTAAAGTGCTTCTTGTAGTTTTTGCGTCCCAGCTTTTGTTTGAGCTTCGCTTTCAGTTTTTGAAATAGATTTTTTAGTAGCATTTCTTTCCCCTCTGTCTTTTTAGTTAAAGTCAGCACCTAGACTGCGACATTTGCTGGTGTGCTGATGAGACTTTCAATTTTTGAGATGTGTCTTCGTAGCTCTGAGTTTGTACTGAACTCTTGCTCGCTGATTTGAGAGAAGAGCTTTGAGAATCTTGATCTCAAGGCTCTTACAGGTTTTGCGTAAGAGTCTGTTGAGTTCAGAAGTAGCTCAGTCTTTTCAATCTCAGAAACCAACCTGTGGTTGCCACAAAGCTCATTAATAGAGATGCAGTAACCAAAATCAAAGAACGTGTTTTTAATTGCTGTGAAATTCATTTTCCCCTCCTGCTCTGTGTGAGCTTTCAGGGACGCTTTAGAGCAAGGGCAATGCCAGTTTGTAGCTTTTGCATTGTGTTGATTTTGAATTTTAAGTAGAATCAGTATGTTACTTAGAAAAAATAGCAGTGATACCCTTTCACCCATTGATAAATTTCAAGAAAATTGTTTTGAACCAAAACGTTATCAAAACACTATGTAGTTTTTACCCGTTTTAAAACAAAACATTTGAAAAACAACTAACGCAAAGTTATTTACCCTTATGCCCAAGCGGGGCTTTTAAGGGTGGGAGTTGTTTTTTGAAGAAAGTAAGAATTCTTTTAATTGAAGATGACAAGCTAATCGCTAGCTCAATTATAAAAGATCTTGAGGGGCGTGGGTTCTTGGTTACTCATGCAAACTCTGTAGAGACAGCACGAGAGGAAATTAAAGGGGCTACCTTTGATCTTGCTCTTGTGGACTTGGATCTCAGTCCTGATGTCGGAAAGGAAGGCTTTCTTCTTTTACCGGATTTGATCTCTAGAAATGTTGTTCCAGTGATTCTTACTGGCAACGATTCTAACGCTGATATTGAAAGAGCCTATGAGCTGGGCTGTAAGGACTATCTTCTTAAGCCCTATGACATTGATTCCATTTTGCGAGTCATTAAGAACCTTAAAAAGCCTGTGGTCCAGGCAAGGTTTAAGGCTTTGGTTGAAGAGAAGTTTTTGACCAGAAATGAAGTCCTTAAGCAAGAACTTGAGCGCATCAAAAAAGAAACCCTTTATAGCGAAGTGCCTATATTTATCCATGGACCAACGGGAGTTGGAAAAACCAAGCTTGCCCAAATTATTCATGAATCTGTCCATGGAGATCTTAAGAAGTTTGTTGAGCTTAATTGCTCAAACCTTAAAGAAGATCTTTTAGAAGATGAGCTTTTTGGACACAAAAAAGACGCCTTTACCGGAGCTACAACTGATAAGAAAGGAAAGCTTGAAGAAGCCAACGGCGGGACCCTGTTCCTAGATGAAATCGGGACAATGAGTCTGAATATTCAGCAAAAGCTTTTAAAGGCCATTGAAGAAAAGTCTTTCTACCCCTTGGGTTCAAATAAAAAGGTCTCATCAAACTTTAGAATCATCAGTGCCACTTGTGACAATATCTTTGAAAAGATCAGTAAGAAGACCTTTAGGGAGGATTTCTACTTTCGAATCTCAGGAGCAAATATCAACCTACTGCCTCTATCTGAGAGAAAAGAGGATGTAGAGCTTCTTGTTGACCACTTTAAACAAAACTTTGGTAGAGCCCTGGCAATTGATAAGGATGCTGTAAAAAGCCTTTGTGGTTATTCATGGCCGGGAAACATTCGGGAGATCCAGAGCTTTTTTTCTGAAAGAAAAGAGATGGATACCCCTATTATTCGTTTGTCTGATCTTCCAAAGCATATCAGAGAAAATAGGAACCCTCATAGAGTAGATAGAAACACTCTTATTACTAAGGCCCAGCTTAACTATATCAGAAACAACGGGCTAAAGAGCTTCATTGAAGAAATAGAGCTTGAGGCCTTTAAGGTCTTTAAAAAAGAGTCCAAGAGGCAGACCATGCGCTTTTTAGAGATGGGGAGTACGAAATACTACCGGCTTGAGGAGAAGTATGAGTCTTTAGAAGCTCAAAGAAGGGGGCGTTTATGAGTGATCGAAATAAGGCAACCCATGAGTTTAGAACCCTTTTAAACCATGGGCAGATTCTCATTCGATCTTTTGGGGAAGATGCCTCTTATAACTCAATTGTTGATGATCCAGTGGAGGAAATGAACAAGACAATATCTCAGCTTAATGAGTGCTGGGAAAAAATAAGAAACTCAATTCATAAGGAGGGAGAAAATGAAGAGTAGAATTAAATCAATGTTAGCGATCTTAGGGCTAGTATCGTCGTCTCAGTTTGCAGGGGCCACAGAGACTTTGGTGTCAGAAGCTATAGACCAAGCTGCAATGGCAGATGAAGTTGTTCAAGAAAGGCTTGAGGAGTTTGAATCATCTTCACCAGAAGAGAGACTTGAGTTGTATTACAAGCTTTTAGAGCTGTACTACAAAAGCCAGAAGTCTAGTGACACACAGCCATGCGAAGTATGTATGATTCCTAAACCTCAAAAGTCGTCTTTTGATACACAGCCATGTGTAGGCTGTGTAGTTCCATGATCTCAAGAGGCCCCGGAAGATGGTCAGCTTTCTGAAGGATAAGGTTTATTTTAAAAGCTACAAAAGGGTACTATTTTTTGTGGTAGTGACAACAACAGTCTTGTTATCACTGCCTTTGATGGAGGGGAAGTTTGTGAAGAAAAATATGGAAATCTCGGTTCTATTAACTCCTTTTAATGTTGACAGTACACTTGATCCTTCATTCTTGAGATACACGACTGAATATCATTATCTCCAAAGCCTTATGATTAACCTTGTGGAGATTGATGGAAAGGAAAACTATAAAAACCAACTTGCAGAGAGTATTGAAAAAAGCTCTGACGGCAGTGAGTTTAGAATCAAGATAAAGGAAGCATACTTCAGTAATGGGGATAGAATCACCATTGAGGATGTTGTAAAGTCAATAAAGAGAGCGATTATTCTTGGGACGCCTCATTTTAAGGGGGCAGATGTTTTTCGTGATGCTGATAAGCTTAAATCTATAGATGATGAAATAGCTGGAGTTCAAGTTGTCTCAAAAAGTGAGCTTATTTTAAGGTTTAACCACTCGACAAAAGAAGCTCTCTATTATTTACAGCTAACAGATTTAGGTATTCTTCACTCATCACAATACAAAAAAGACCGCCTCCAGGTTAAAGATTGGACTGAAGTTACAAGTGGCCCTTACCGAGCCAAGATTGAAGACGGGAAAATGGCGTTTGTGGCAAACCAAGCGGCTCTGAACTATTCAGAGGATATGCCTCAAAAGATATTTTTTCAAAGCACTTCGGATATAGAGGAGTTATCCAAAAAAATTCAGGCTGGAGACCTTCACCTTGGGGAACTGCGCCCTATGGTTTACTTAAAACTCCAGGAAAAAGTCAAAAATATAGATGGGTTTAAGCTATTTGGCTCCAAAAATGATGGAATTACGGCATTATCTTTGAACGCTAAAAGTAAGGTGTTTAAAAATGAAAGCACTCGAAGGTGGGTTCTTAAGCGAGTCCTTGATAGCTACGAAGTTCCAGAGAGCACTAAAGGTATATCAGAGAAAGCCTATCAATTCTTCTTGCCACAAGCCAAAGGTTACGTTGCTAATGCGAAAATCTATGAACTTCTTGAGAATGTCGATACACAAAAGGTCCCTGACGAGTTGAAGGACGGCTTTAGTATCGAAACAGTAACTGGGATGGAGAATTACCTACTCCCAGGCTTAGAGAGATCCTTGAGTGACATTTTGGGAGTCAATGTATCTCTTAAGGCTGATATGAACGGTGCTGAATATGAGAATGTGCTTAAGACTCAGAAGCATGAAGCCTTAACTATCACCATCTCTATGAGCTACAAAGTTCTTGGCGAAACACTTAATTTCCAATATTTAAATGAGACGCCATTTTTTCAAGACCCCACGGGGAGAGTTAAGGAGCTACTTAAAAAGTATCAAAGCCTAGATGAACCAGACCAAGAATCTCTTGTTATCAAAGACATTTTGAAGCAGATGACTCTAGATGCAGAATGCATACCCTTGTATTACGTTAGTATGCCCACATTTTTTAGGTCTGACAAAATTGAGGTGTCCGACATTTATCTGGATGAAGCGATTCAGTTTTGGAGGATTCGTGTTAAGTAGAAAGCCTGCCGCTAACATCATCCCTGGTGTTATATCCTTTCTTAAGGGAAGATATGGTGAGTTATCCTATCATCTGTATCCAAATATTACAGGTGATTATGAGCTTCCATTTACGACCCAGGCGACAATTCAGTATGAGGGAAGAAGCATTGACGGATGGGGAACGGGAGCCAGTCAGGATGAGGCAAGTTTTAAAGCTGTCATGGAGCTTTTAGAGAGAGTTGTCTTCTTCACATATAGCCCCTATGTTCTCAGGCAAGAGAGCCTTTTGAGACGTTCAGAATATACCATTAGTGAAATAGAACAGAGGTATCCTCAAGCCTCAAACTGGATATGGCAGACAACTTCAGGGCTGTCCCTCCACACGGATAAGAAGAAAGCCAAAGAGTTCTCAATAGCAGAAATCATTGAAAGACACACGATTCTGCACTCACTTTTAACAGGGATAAAGCCTCAAAAAGTTGAGGCTCCATCGATTGTTCAGGATTACAAGGTGCCAGAGCAGTTTGAAATGGATTTCTTTGAGCTTCGAGGCCCACTTGCCCATTATGTAGCAATCAGTCGCTTGAAAACTCCTCTTGGTCCTTATTTTGGATTTGGATCATCAAAAGATCGAAGACTAGCTTTAGAAAAGGCGTTCTCAGAATTGTCACCAAGAATCATTCATGCTTTTGAGCAGTTACACAAGACCGACAAAACATATTCTCCGCATTTTGAGAAACCACAGGATTACTTTGAAGGTAACAGCAATCCCGTGCGGGTGATTGGCGAAAAGGTTGCTCAAAAAGATATATATACGGTGACTGAGTCGGTCTCCAGCCTTTTCTCTGAAGTAGAAGGACTTTATATGTGTAGAGCTATAAGCCCTTGCTTCCTATCAATGTTTCAAGGGGCGTGGAACGAGGAGACAATCAACGTTTTTGCTCTGGATGGTTATGAGTATAAAATCCCAGATTATGAGCATTTTGTAGGTTGAAGATGAAGAAAGTTTCAGTCAAAAACAAACTATCTTCGAAAATCACACTGATTGTCTCATCAATCTTGTTCGCTTTCTTCCTGATTGGCGCAGGGATTCTCTATTTTTTTAATGCTCAGAAGAATGTGAGCTTTATCAACAGCGTTTTAGATGAGCAGATCTCACTTGTCTTTAATGGACTTGAAGATTACAGAATTCAGTCAAAGTACAGACATCTCGGCAAGACCCTATATGGACTAGACCTTGTGGACGCTGTGACCGTGTACTCAAAAAAGTGTGAGCCTCTTTTGAAGATACCCATGAACAATGCTCATCCTGAAACCTGTAAAGTTGGCAGTAAAAGCCCATTCTTTGTGAAGGTGCTAAATGACGAGCTTTCAAGTGTATATTCAGTCGTTGTTACTCCTAAGTACAGTATGATGGGAGTAGACTCTTGGATCTACTATGTGTTCTTTTTCTTCTTTATTGCAGCCTTTATAGGGCTTTTGGTGTTGTCAGGAGTGATTGTCAATAGAAGTATCGAAAAGCCTTTTGAGGATCTTATCTCATCTATTCTGGGGTTTGTAGATAGTCGGAACTATCAATTAATTAAAATGCAACGAAGACAGTGCCCCCAAGAAGTAAGGCCTATGTATGACGCCTTGATTAAGGCCACCAAGCAGCTCGATCGGGCGAAGGAAAAGCTTCTCAATAAGCAGCAGCTAGAAGCTGACAAAAGGTTTGGGAAGATTCTTATTCACAACCTGAAAACTCCTATTGAAAGACTGGACTCAGGTCTATTGAATGTGAAGCCTGGTGAGCAAGTGACAGAGGAGATGTGTCTTAATCTTCAAGGTTTGTCTTCTCAGGTGAAGTCGATCACTGAAGGCCTAGCGGATAGGTTTTTGGCTAATAACAGTCAGTCGGGTACTTCAGCGATTTCTGAGTATGCGGCATATTTTGTAGAACAAGCAGTCTCTGAATATATACTGTCTAGCCGTAAACTCTCAGATGTGAAGGTACAGCTCTCTTTTTCAGATGAAAGCTATGCTTTAATGGCAAAGGTGGACAAAGGTGAGCTAAAGACTATCGTGTTTAACCTCTTAAATAATGCGTCTGAAGCGATTGAGGGCAATGGCTTTATTCTGGTGACCTCAAAAGTTGTTAACAACCACCTTGTATTTCAGGTCACTGACGATGGTGCTGGGATTAAAAAGCTAGACCTAGAAAGGATATTTAAAGAGGGGTTTACTACGAAGAGAAAAGGAAATGGTATAGGGCTTTTTCATGCTAAAGAGATGATTGAGTCCTGGGGTGGATACATTGGCATTAGCTCAAACTTTGGAAAAGGTACCACTGTGGAGTTCTCCTTTCCAGTTACGAATTCTTCCCAGTTTTTGAGTATAGGTGATATCCTTCAGATAGCAGAGAAGTCGCCCCTAATTGCTCTTGTTGAAGATGACGCTCTTGTCCGGCAAAATTGGGAAATAGAGGCTAAGAAAGTAGGGCGTCCATTTAGAGGATTTTCAACCCCTGAAGAGTTTTTTGAAAGCACATTAGATAGCAGTCTGCCTCTTGAAACACTCTTTTTTATCGACTCTAATTTTGAAGGCTCGCGATTTAAGGGACAGGATTTTTCCAAGGACCTTTTTGATAGAGGGTATGAGAATCTTTTCATCTCTAGTAATTTCGATTCTTCAGAATTTGCTCATTTATATTGGGTTAAAGGTGTTCTGGAGAACAAAAGACCTCCCTGGGAGTTAGATCTTGAAGCTTCACTTCGCAATAATGCAGAGATTAAAGAGTTACGGGTATAGGTAGACACAAGAGTAAACATAACTCTAGGTGTTACTATAGCAGCTCTTGGGGCTTAGATAGAAGAAGACCTAGGATTTGGAGATGGGGAAGCAAGCCAAGTTCTTCCTCCAGCAGATGAGTCTGAGGTCACCATTTTTAATAAACCTCTGGAAAGGCGTTAAGGGAAACCGCTCTTCTTCGCTAGTGAAAAAGAAGGCCTGGTTTGGGATATTAATACTTTTGTCGTTGCCTATCTTTTCAAGAAAACTTAATGTGCTGCTTGTCTCTGTGTGGCTGTCAATTTCATAGATTAGGAAGTCGTGGATATTTTTTTATAAGACCCCCCAGGCACTGTCCACTTCAAAACAATAGTCGATGGTTACGGGGAGGCTGTGGTCAGCCCCAACCTCAACGTCTGTAACGGTATCACTGATTAGCTTTGCAAATTCTGACTCTTTAGACGCAATAAAGCTCTTTTCTTGAGGATCTAACTTTGTAGAGCCTTGCTAGTGATCTTCTCAACGTAGTTGAGAAGAGGTTTCATGCTGTTGAGGGGTTTTTCAATAAGTGAGATGTCATCATCAGTAATGCCATTGATTTTTTTACTATGGGAAAAAAGATCAAGTCCGGTCATTGTTGAATAGATCGCTCGATATTTGATTCCAAAAGAACCATTTTCTTTAAGCTTTGCCATGAGTCTTAAGCCATCATAGGTCTCGAAATAAAAACCCGAGATAACGGCAAAGTATTTTTGGGGTGAGGTTTTTAATGAAGAAAATGCTTTCTCAGGAGAGTCAAAGCAGTCAACTTTGAGCGTATTTGTTTCTAAAACTTCTTTTATGAGTCCCGCATATTCCTCGTATCTGGAAACATAGGCTAGGTACAGGTTACTCATTTTTTTCCTCAGAGCTATGGGCAAAGTATTGTTTTGGAAGTCTTTCTGAGAGAGCCTTTTTATAGCGCGAAGGATTTAGGCAAAAAAAGATAAGTTCTACGTCTGCTATTGAACAGCTGTTGGTGCTTTGAGATACTTGCTGTAGGGTCATGCCTGCTCTTTTTCGGGCAGCCTTGAGGGCATTACTGGCAGTAATGTTGAACGTCTGTATCAATTTATCTTGGCTATTCAGCATGAGTTCTACTCTCTTCTTTTGGAGCTGTTCTCATTAATGGAATCAAGTGCCTTAAACAGACCTTCAAGATCTGTTTTATGAAAAGTTGCGTAAATTTTCTGAGGCGTCGTTGGGTACTTCCAGACTGGGTTTACACAGCCTGTATGAATAATAAATGGAGGACATGCTTGGAATATTTTTTCGATTTCATACCGTAGCTCTTCTCCATTTGAATCAGGCATTTCAAAATCACTAACAATGGCATCGACTCGACCAAAAGTCTTCAGATGTAAGATGGCTTCATGTGCCCCTGGAGCCACCAAGACTTCATGGCCTCTTAGTTCAAGAAGGTCCTTAGTTATCTCTAAGATATCTGGCTGGTCATCTACGAGCAGTATTTTCATTAGGTATTCCTGATGCTCTTGATAACCTCTCTATATTCACTGAGGAAATCTTCTTTCTCTTCAGTGCTGAGTATCCCAAAAAGCATATTTTTTATCGTCTCATAGGCTTCAAGCTGGGCTCTTGAGAGGGCTCCACTAAACTTTGAAAGCAAGTCTATTCTTACGGACTCTTGTTTATCTTTACTCACGTTTGGAGCAATGATGAGGTGAACTTGCTCGGAAGGTACCTTTCTGGTTTTTATAGCTGGGACATCCTCAAAGATGACCTCATTATCGGTGATAATAGAGGTCGGCATGGTAGCGAGTCCTTTGAGCTTAGGGTTATTTTTAGCCCTTTTGCCGATGTAGTACATGATTGCTTCAAGCTCTTCTGCAATTTGATCTGGTGTTGTCTTTGCCTCGTTTCGGGGCTTTTTCTTGGACATCCATACCTCCATAATTATCTATTTAATATATTTACTCTATTCTGCACATTGGTACAATATAATTGTACTTAATATCGTATCTGTCCAATAATATTGAGCATTTGGGGTGGAAAGCGACGTTTTGTTAGACTTTGCAGCCTTTTTGGTGAGATAATATGAGCCGATGAAGAAAGCGGCACCTTTGAAGAAATTACCGAAAAAGCAATTGGAAGAAGTCTCTCTTGGGATCCGCAGAATTTTTCAAGAGCTTCTACATGATGCCGTACCTACGAAAAAATCTCAGGAAGAGCTTGCTCGGCTCATAAATAAGTCTCCAAGCTTGATTAGCAAAATGGTGCATAACGGGGAGGGCGGTTTAGATAGCTGGGCCGAAGCGTTAGCGACCACTCGTAATTTGGACATTGAGTCTCTTACCCAACTCAAGCATGAAATTAAAAAATCCAAACCCATAAAAGAGTTTGAGAAGTTGTTTCTCTCACTTCAAAGTGAACTGAAGGCCTCCGACGATGAGATGGAGTTTATTCTTTTGTGCGGTTGGGAAGCCATTCAAATTAAGAGAAATCTCGAAAAGTCTAAGAAAAAGTGAATGTTTCTCTTTAAAAAGTAAACTTACTTGAAGAACCCTCCTTTGTAGGT
>JAUICP010000001.1 GCA_030427805.1 Bdellovibrionia bacterium | reverse complement strand
AAATGACTCTCAAGTTATTAAGCTTTTTCGCGAGCAGGACTAAGGTGGTTGCACGTGGTAGCATGGTTCAAACTAAGTTAAGTAATATTAAACACTTAGGCCACTACATGAGACCCCATCCATTTTCACTTCAGGTAATCTTCGACAATTTGAAACTTGAGTTCGACTCGGCCTCGGTCATGTAGTTGATCTACATTCCCTTCGACTCTCGTCTCCTCAATTTCAAATTCTCTTGATTCCCTTCGTGAAAAACTCTCAGAGTGTTTTCTTGTGCGAACTCCCATTGGATGGGGTAGCAGGACTGCTTTCGAAGTGCCTTTGTACATCTCAGTCGCTCATTTTATCAACAGCTCTGTAAGCCATCGACACTGTTTCAAATTGAGATTCCAAAGATACTAACAGTTTAGACTTGAAAAGCTCCATTCATACCTGGCACTTACATTGTACCTAAATTCTCTGGGTAGCTAGTTAGATAAAAATTTAGAGTCTGTGATCTGAAACTTAACAATTTATCTTAAGGTTGGTCATGGCGAAAAATCTTCTACAGCACCTAAGCTACGTTTTAATTTGTATTTTACTTTCCCACCTCTTACCCTCCTTGACCTTCGCAGCTAATCCAAACTTTTCTTTTCCCAGTCTCAAACTGAAGACTATTAATCGAGATATTAACGTCAAAAGTTGTCAGAGCCTCCGACTCCCAAGCAAACTTCAAAAAATAGCTCCAACGAAGGCTAATCTTCTTCGATCACTTCTGAATTGTGACTCCTCACAACCAGGGGCACAGTTTATTTTCTCACTGGTCAATATCGAAAGATCAAATCTCAGCGACCAAGCTAAGAAAGATCTAATGCGAAGTAGAGAGTCCTACATAATCGCGATTGGCCAGCAGCAAGGGCAAGAGAAGGTCAAAGTCCTGTCCCGAACCATTGATGGACTCATCATCGGCATGACAAGTTTGCAGCAAATGTATAAAGGCAACAACCTATGGTATGGTCACTATCGAGATTGGCCCAACTTTCCAATCAGAATTTTTCAATTTAAACTGAGTCCGATTACTCACATCCCCTCATTGAAGACCCTCATTAGCTTAGCTTCTAATAAAAGAATGAATACCTTTCTCATCAATATGAGTAACGACATCGCTTTTAAAAGTCTTGAGGGTCATTATAAAAATACTAATACCCTGTCCACAGATGCCGTAAAAGAAGTCGTCGATTATGCCGAGGGCCTCGGGTTACATGTGGTACCAGAGTTCAATATGATCACCAAAGGAAGCCAATTTATTGTTGGGGAAGATCAATTGCTTGAGCAGCCCGATGGAACCTACCTTCCAAACTCGAGTATAATTCCTTATTTAAAAAACTGGCTCAGCCTTCCTCCACAAAACATTAATGGTCAGATAAGACCGGCAAAATTCTATTCGACAGTGAAATTAAATAACAACTACGTTAGGTCTCAGTTTACTGAACCTTTGATCGACGAGATACTCTCCCTATTTACTAAAGCGCGATTCTTCTCATTGGGAGGAGACGAAGCACTCGGCTATTTAGGAGCCAGCCATACCGTAGGAAGCGGAGAGAGTGTTGCTGAAGTTTACCGCCGACGGCTGAAAAACCAAGGCCAAAAAGTTTTAAGTAAGAAAGAGTACTCAGATTTCGTCAACTACATTAACAACTACCTGAACATTAACCATAAGAAGATCAAGAAACTGATCTTGGCAGGAGATATGTTCAACCATCCTGATGACTACCCACACCTCAACAACCTCAATGGATTAGACGACCAAAGTGGAGATGCCTCCGGCGAATTTGGCGACATCTTGTTTGACCTACCTAAAAATACAATGGTTCTCCCCTGGCACTACTTTCAAAAGACAGGATATGAAAATAACAAAAGATTTAATACCATCGATGGTATTCTTGAGAGCCAATTAGATACAGGCGCCGCAATTTGGTATAATCAGACTACGGGCAGAAGATTTATTAATTATGCCAAGAAAAAACGAAGCGAAAACTACAGAGTTAAAGTGGCCATGGCAACGAACTGGCTAACCTACATCAATCGAACTAAACCAGCAGACCACACAGCAAACAAAAACTTTCAAACCTGTAAGGCTACAATTCAATACAGTGGCTCCCTGTTTTGGTAAAAAATCAAAGTAATTAAATTTGCGCCGACTTCAATAAGAAATGGTCACTACTTTGGAAATTGCAGCGACTTTAGATCTAAAACTCACAGACTAAGTCAGGGACGCCATTGTGGTGATCCTTGGCGGTTACTCGAGTTACCCAGTGGTTTGCGTTAAACTCGATGATAATTTCTTCTTCGTATTCATATTCAAAAATTAAATTAACGTCCTCGCCGCTCTTCTTTCGGTCGAGAATTCGATTGCGACCCGATCCACCTTGATGAAGTGTTAGTGAATTCCTAGAACTTCGTTCGGCCTTAATCAGATTGTAATCGATTTGATTCTGCGGAGCTGTTACTTGATCTCCTTCCAACTTAAAGTTGGACTGCAAAAAGAAACCCGTAAAATGATCCGAATGAACCTCGCCTGCTTCTAGGTAAATAATTACTGTTTTTTCGCCATCCTCATCTAATGGAGTGACGTACAGTTCAAAGGCACATGGTCTTTGATCCTGACTCGATCCAGAGTAAACGATTTCTTCGATCCCACCCGAAACCTTGGTTTCACCCTTGAGGTTGGCCATAGTAATTAAAAACTCAGAATAGGTGTCTCCATGGGTCGTAGGTATTCGCGTTTGGCTCTCTACTCGCTCTATAAAGTTACCTTCGCCATCGGGTGCCAATAGAATTCGATCCTTTACGATAGAATTACAGGTGTAATTAAACTCTCGCTCGTAGAGAGGAAAGCCTTCGGAACCTCTCTGCTCTAAAGTAAACTCAACCGGCTCAGCAGTGCGGACGCCGTAACTGTATTGTGCTTTCAGGGTGGTGGTATCCAAAGTAAACTCATCAAAAAGCATTGTGCCTACGGGAGACAGCTCCACATTTTTAGTATTGTCCCAAACCATCGGAGCGTCGGAAAACTCCCGACGATACAGAAGGCTTCCGTCACTTTGTTCTGGAGCACCAAATGAACTTTCGCCATCTTGCCCACCAGAATTGTGGTCGGCGTCCATTGTTCCATAATGATGATTGGGACTCTGCAAAGGCATAAACTCTTGCCCTTCGTAGATTTGGTCCTCGAGTCCGGTTTTAACTTCGACCCCAGAAAGTTCCTGGAGCTTCCTAACCGCATAAATGGAGCTACCAAAGACCGGACTCCAAATTGAATTAAACTCAGAAATGAAAGTCCGAGGACTTGTTAAAAATCGATAGCCTTCCTCTTGCAGACTGACATTGAAATTCACAAAACTTTCTGACAACTGGGTGCTCGATTGGGACCGCTCTCCTCTTTTTGAAAGAAAAAGGCCCGATGGTCGATGAATATACAAAAAGGAATCAGCAATGAGTCTATCATCAAGGTCAGTAGCGCAGGCTAAAATATCTTTTGAAAGGGCTTCCAGCAATCCCGAGGCCCATTGATCCGAAAGGGGGTCCTCTTCTTCTGATGTTCCAATTCCGTAAAAGTGAGAAGCTTCGTGGAGTAGATCGAGCATGACCTCGAGCAGGATTCGATGTTGCTCTTTTGGTTCTCGCGTCCAAAGTCTTCCGTAGGGAAAGGTCTGGACGTAGTGGAGTGTGGCCCAGATTTTTTCTGTTTCTAAATCATAATTAAATTTAAGGGGGTTTCCATGTCTCCAGGAATCATCGGTCTTTCTCAGTTCGGCCTTGTCGAGTAGACCTGCTAACCAGTTTTGGTCTTTGTCTTGGGGAAAGTTTTCAAAAATTTCTGGGCTCGCCGTACGCAGCATGTGACTCAATGATTTTTGGGCCATGGTGAGAGCTTGTTTTGCGTATTCATCCGAAAAAGAGCCTCCGCCGCCTGAACTTCTACCTTCGCCCCTGGGGTCGAGGCTTTCTGGTGCCACGGGAGTCGGCATTGGGACCTCTCCACCGGTCGGAATAACCTGCAAATTAGGGCCTGATTCCGGACGTGACTTGTCAGTGGATTGCCGACAGGCACCCATTGAGCACAATACCAGGAGTAATACGATCAGTCTTTGAACCATTAGTCCCAGTTTTGCAATATTAGTACCTTGAGAACCTAAAATCCTCGAAAAGGACTCCCCAAAAAACTTCCTAAAGACGCCATTTTTTACTTAATTTTTGATTAATTTACTATTTAACTAATTTATAATATAATTTGCAGGAGACTTTAACGAAGGGCCTTGAGATTTCGGTTTACCAATTTAAAAATTATCGAGATTACCTGCAATCGCGACTGGGTGAAGGCCGCCGAACCGGGCAAAAACAACGCCTAGCCGAGGCTCTTAATTGCCAACCCGCCCATTTATCTCAGGTTCTAAAGGGTAAAACCCATCTCAGTGTTGAGCATGCCTTTCGGGTGAATGATTTCTTTGCTCACAACGAGTTCGAAGGCGATTATTTTCTAAATATTCTTCAAGCCAATCGGGCGGGTACGGTTGAAATGGAAAAGTACTTTTTGAAAAAAGCAAAAGAGCTCAAAGACGAAGCCGTCAATCTCAAGAAAAACATGAGCGTAAAGCATAGAGAGATTTCTGAAAACGAAAAGGCCGTATACTATGGCGACTTTCACTACGCCCTTGCCGATGTAGCAGCCTCTTTACCCCAAGTGAAAACCGTCGAAAACATCGCTCGAATATTGGATGTCGAGGTAGAAATCGCCGAGAAGGTCATCCAATTCCTCATCAAACTGGGTCTCGTTAAAAAAAATCAAAAAGGTTTACATGCAGGGGCTGGTCATATTTTTCTCGATAAAAATTCACCCCATATTAAAAAACACCATCTCAATATGCGGCTCCATGGCTTGAGACAACTTGAGAAGCGGGTGCTACCAACAGATATTCGCTACGCGACTTATTACACGCTCAGTGAAGACGATGCCTATGCGATCAAACAAGAAATTTTAGCTCTTATGGATGGTAATCTGAAGCGGGTTGAAGCTTCGAAGGAAGAGACCCTTTACTGCAATATCATTGACTTTTTTCGAATTTCGACCAAATAAGGCGGTCGCCGTTACTTAAAAATTAGTTAATTTATAAGCATAAAATTAATTAAATAAATCTATATTTCCTTGTGATTTCAAAATACTAATGCGGTGCAGTGTTTAGGAATTAAATGGGCTCTCCTTATTGGTAGAGCTCTATAGAAAGGAAATATCAATGAAAACTTTAGTTTTATTACTCGCTCTTATCGGCAGTACTGCCTCTGCAAACAATACACTTCCAGCCTGGAATTATGTCCCTCCTGGTGAAACCGCCTGCTTTTTTGAAATGGGAGTCTACTGCGAAGAAGGAGAGGTTAATCAGTGCGCTTTACCTGGGATGAGCGATACCTTTCATCAATGTGTTAGCCCAGTTGGCGCCACCTTCGGCGATGGTCAAAGTGAAATTTCATGTGGCTGCGACGAAGAGAAAATCGTTGTAAATAACCTTAAGATCTATCAACCATTGGCTGGAGAGTACACTTCAGGCAAGCAAGCGGTTACTGTAGACGCGCAAGTGGGAGGGATCGAATTCAAAGGTCTAAAAGGAGTTCGAGAGATGGCTAATAAGGGAGCCACCTATTCTTTACTTACTGAATCAGGCGAAAAGCTCGTGATTGGTGATACCGTATATGGTCTTCAAATGGACTGGTATTCAGCGGACGGAACTCTTGTACTTGAGTTGGATAAAAACAACTGCCAGTAAATCTTGAATACAGAGAGGTCGACCGACCTCTCTTTTTATCACGCTCTAAAACCCTCATGATAAATCTCTTACTGAGGCACTCGCTCTTCTTCGATCCAATTGTTAAACTTCTCAGACATAATCGAAATCTCGTATCATTATTATTCGGATTGAATTTCTTCGCTCAAATTAACCAAACCTTAACCCGATAGTTATAAAATAAGAGACAGCAAATTTTAAGAAGCGCAAAGTGCTCGCAAACAAAGTAAAGGTAAGAACGAGTGAAATCAAAAATTTATTCTGAAAACCACTTTCAACCAGGTCCGAACGACATTGTTTTCTCTGAGCACACTTCTTTTATCGTCTCTCTCATTCTTGGATTAGTATTCTTTTCGTGTACTCTACTTGGGGTCATTTTTATTATTCAAGAGTTCGACTCCCTGGTTGCGCAAAATATTCACATATACCTAGCACTCGCATTCACAGGATTCTGCCTCGTAATGGCATCGGGATTTTTTCTTCAGGTCCGAATGGGACTCAATAACAATCTTTGGCTCATGGGCATCAGTCGAAATGGAATTTACACGCGCATTCGGCCGCAAACTCCTTACTTTATTGGCGGCGACAGTCAAAAGACCATCTATTTTGCCAAAGATGATATCGAGTCCATATCCTATCTCGAAATGGCCACTGAAACCGATAATGCAGCCAATAATACCTTTAGATACATTGTTCTCGAATTGTCCGAGAACGCCTTTGAAAAGATTAGCCAGGAGATCGAAAACGATCGAAAGTACCTTCACTCAAAAGGACTTCTCTCTTCTCACGTGCATTTAAAAGACTTATCTAAGACCCTGATCAAGAAAGACAATTGCATCGGAATCGATGCTCAAAACGTAAAGCCCATTCAATCTTGGCACTTGGCCGATGATTTCGAAAAGATGTTCCCAGGCCTTGAACTCCAGCGCAAAAACCTAAAGATTACCGAATCAGACCTCAAAGAATACCAGCTGTTTCTCAATCAAGCTTGGTAAAGCTTTACCCCTTCGTACCGTATTGAGGCGCATCCCATTCACTTCCCTTCAAGACTGGGATACAGAACCTAGAAACTACTGAGAATCCGCAAATGAGTCATTTTCCTGACTTATAGACTCGATTAATTACTCATTCTAAATCATTGAAAACCCGATAAAACCCTAAGAGGAAAAGGGTGTTTAGGACGTTTCTGAGGTACTTTTTAAAGCCGTTTAAACTGGGTTTTGTTGGCGAAAACTTCGACCATCAAAATCGACTGACTCTTATTACCAATACCATGGCAATCCTCGGAATGCTCACCTTTGCTTCTCACCTGCGGTTCATGCTCAATTCTCATGTACCCTCTTGGTTTCTAACAGTTTTTATCAGCCAAGGGCTTGGCCTCGGTTCACTGATTTTATTCTTAAACTCACGAGGCCATAGCAACTGGGCCCGTTTTACTACAATTCTTGCTGCCAACTCCGTCGGATGGAGATCTTTTGCGACGGTCGGAAAAGACTATAACGGCCAATACGTCTTCTTCGTGGCACTTGCTTTGAGCATTATTGCTTTTAGAAAAAAAGACTGGAAATTCAGATGGGCAGCCATCGCAATCAGCATCCTGGGCCTCCCCCTTGGTGACACGCTTATGAGTCTTGGAGTCTTCCCACTCTTTGAACTTAATGTTCAATTGGGTCTTCCACCTCTCATTGTTGATGCAACCATGCTGAGTACCCTGGTGTTTATTTGTATTTACCTGGAAAAGTCACTGAGCGAAAAATTTCGCCTCGAACTGACCGATCTCAATTCATCTCTTGAAAATAAGGTGAAAAAGAGAACAAGCCTGCTTTTTCTTGCAAAAGAAGAGGCCGAGTCGGCAGGAATTCTTAAATCTCAGTTTATCACCAATACCTCCCAAGAGATCAGAGCCCCTTTAAACGGCATAAAAAATTTTCTCGAACGTCTCCGAGCTGAGGGGGGTAAACTCAACCCCTCAAACGTCAATGAACTTAAAGAACGGATTCTCGACAATAGTGAAAAAGTCGAACACTCTGTCGAACACCTCGACGGACTTCTTTTTCAACTTCTCAACCTGACCCAATTAGACGATGGCAATCTGCACACTCACCCGTCTCGATTCAAATTCAAAGATCTAATTGAGGAATGTATTAACTCCGCTCAAGGCGACATCGAAAAAAAGAAACTTCGTATCAAGCTTCATGCAGAGTTGAACTTACCAGAGATTTATCAAGACAGGGCCCTTAGCAAAATTATCATTCACAACCTTCTCAAAAATGCCATTGAGTATTCCGATTCAGGAAAAGCCATTGATCTATCTATCGAAAATGATGAGGCCGCCCTTCGATTTACCATTACTAACGAGGGCCCAGGGATTTCTGAAAATGAACAGGAAAAGATATTTGAACCTTTCACCCAGGGAGCTGCTGTCGAGGAAAACGGCAGTAGTGGTACGGGTCTCGGCCTCGCTTTTTGTAGGCGCTATTCGAACCTACTTAATGGACGGGTTGATTTGATCGACCCTAGTCCGCAAAGAACAAGTTTTCAGCTGGTGCTTCCAATAAACCTTGCACCAGAAGAGGAGTCACAAATTGCCGCATAGTCGACTCCACCACCCTTCAGCTAAAAAAGCACTCGGTATCGGACAGACGTTAATCCGCCCCTTAAAGCTCGGCTTTGAAGGTGATAACTTTGACCATCAAAACCGCCTCACCTTGATTTGTAACTTTACGGCCTACCTGTGCATTTCAATTTTTCTACTTCATTCCAAGCTCATGCTCGATGCCAACGCTCCTTTCTGGCATACAGCAATTTTTACTCTTCAAGGAGTTTTCTTTGGTTCGGCCGTTCTAACGCTCAACTATTTACACAAACACTCCTGGGCGCGATTTATGACCGTTTTAGGTGCACTCTCTATCGGTTGGCGCTGTTATTTTATCATCGGAAAGGTCTACAACGGCCACTACGTCTTCTTTGTGGCCCTCGCACTATCGGTTATTGCCTTCAAAAAGGAAGACTGGAAATTCATGTGGACTTCAGTCGCTTTGACTCTCATCAGTCTCCCTCTTGGGGATGCTCTAACCTACTATGGGTACCTACCCATGATTACCTTTGAGTTAGCTGTCGGTCTCCCGGCCCTCATTATCGATGCTCTTATGATTTCTTCGGTTTTTGCCGTCTGCATCTATTTAGAAAAGTCACTGAGTGAGAGTTTTCGCGATGAACTAAAGGCTTTAAACAACTCTCTGGAGCATAAGGTTGAGGTCAGGAGTGAGCAGCTTAAAAAGGCAAAGGAAGAAGCCGAATCAGCGGCTCTTCTCAAGTCTCAATTTATAACTAATACTTCCCATGAAATCCGCACTCCTCTGAATGGCATTAAAGGATTTTTGAGCCTTCTAAAAGTCAAAACCAAAAAGCTTAATGAGGATAACGTAGAAAAGCTCGGTGAAAAAATTCTCGAATATGGTGACCAGGTCGATAGCTCCATTCAACGTCTTGATGAATTACTTTACCGATTGGTCAATTTGACTCAACTTCAAGATGGAAATCTAGAACCTCACCCCGTGGATTTCAAATTCTCAGCTCTGATTGAAGAACACCTTGAAAAAAGACAAAAAGAAATTGAACGCAAGAGACTCAAAGTCCACACAGTCATTCCAGAAAGTGAAGGATTGTGTTTTCAAGATCGATCCATTAGTTCTGTGATTGTTGCCAATCTTTTAGATAATGCCATTAAGTATTCAAACGAAGAAGAAGACGTGCAGATACGGCTTTCTTTTTTAAACGGGACCATCCAATTAAATATCAACAATGTGGGCCCGGGAATTCCCGAAGATGAGAAGCTCAGAATTTTTGAGCCCTTTACCCAAAGTAGTCTTACTGACAAAGGAGTTGGGGGAACCGGCCTCGGACTTGCCTTCTGTAAACGTTATTCAGAGCTCCTCGAAGGTGACATATTTTTAAAAGACTCTCGTCCCGAATGCACCACCTTCACCTTAGAACTACCCGAACAACTGGGCTCTAGACAAATTTTAAAAGGTGCTGCATAGCCTTTCAAAACTCAGTTGGCAGCAAAATTCAAATTCATTTATAGAAC
Source organism: Bdellovibrionia bacterium (assembly GCA_030427805.1). GTDB lineage: Bacteria > Bdellovibrionota > Bdellovibrionia > Bdellovibrionales > JAGQZY01 > JAUHWN01. The sequence goes on along the minus strand of JAUICP010000001.1, from coordinate 1,200,648 downwards.
TGATTTCTTAGAAATGATAGCTAAAAATCCCCGCGGGCTCACCCGAAAAAAAGTCCTCAATCACTCGGCTAAACTGAGCCTCTTGAATTGGGCTCAGTCCGAGAGTTGTGAGGTGACTCAGACTCCGATTGAGATCGAGCCCTAAAGAGGCTTGACCATGGGCCCTTGGAATCAATAGATCAATCATCGAAGAAAATGAGATCCCATCATCCTCTTCTTTATTAAGATAGACGTTACAGGAGAATTGTCTTGCCACTGTCGTACAATGGGCTGTTAGTTCTTCACTTTTCCAACTATTTTCAGTATTTGGTATTCGAAACAGTCGAATGACTTTATTTTTTTCTCCTACCAAAATTTCAGGAAAAATATAAGTAAGCACTTGGGTTCGATCGCCATCATAGGCTTCAAGTACTTTCATTTTTAGGCGCGAGTATTCGACCAACTCAGGGCTCGTCGGCACAATGTACACAGCATCAAAGGAACTGGATTTATAATTCACATCCTGTCCTTCTGAAGACCAGGCCACTTGGGCCACTAGCAAGATTAGAGTAATGTAAAAAATTTTCATAGACTCCTCCCTAGAAATCCCATGTTTTTTTAACATTAAATGATTCCAAACGCATGGATAATTTCGAAAACACCTGTTTCCAAGGACTTAAAGGTAAAAATGGAACATCATCCAAGCATAATCTTCATCTTGATCGCTCAGACTAGGTCTTTTCCTTTTAGCAAAAATACCTTGCACCTCGAAGTGAGGCCTCGGATAAAGAGTCATTCCTAGACCGAGAAGCCGACTCGTTAACTCATTTTGACTAAGATCGTCCTTTCGTAGATCTCCAATAAGCAGAATATGAATTCCCTTTTCCATCTCAAAACCCAGTTTCGTAAAGTGAAATAGACCGGTCTTAGATTGCCCTCCCGTCGATTCCGAGTATCTGCGTACCGTATCCGAAACTAAGTAAAATTTCTTACTTAAACCGACAATTCCATGAATGCCGAGAGCGGAAGCCTTATCCCCCTCACTCTTCTGCTCATAACTCAAACCGAACCGATCATGGTTTCCAAAAGAATAATTAAACTGAGAATAAACCCCAGAAGACTTCGAATCATTGGCAAGCTGCCCCCGTGTCAGTGCTAAAGAGTAGTCCCATTTCTCTTCAGTATAGGTGAGTTCTAAAGTATCTCTCTCGGTTTGAAAACCAAAGCCAACGGGCCCACGTGTGGAAAGAATATGTTCCGGAGTGTTGACTCCAAAGCGAGGAATAAATCGACCGACCCGCACATTGATTTGATCATTCACCTGGGTCATTAGGTAGAATCGAGAAATCGACCACGGTCGACTCTCTTGCAAGGTATCCGAACTTCCCGTTATATTTAGCCAGGTCGAGTTGTACTTAGCTGCGACTTCAATCTGCTCTTGCATTTCGATGAAACGTCCAATCGTCACCTGCTCTGTTCGATTGTGAACTTGAGCCGCTCTAAAATCTCCACCAATACGAAACCAGTCGGGAGTTTTATCGAACGCTCCATAGTGAACTTGCTCTTCGCCTTCATAGGACCAAGTGCTCAACAACTCTTTACTCATTGCTCGACCGTATTGAGTCATCATATTTCCGCCCCTAGGAGCTACATGACAACTTGTACAACTCGTGTATCCATGTCGAACCATATGAGGAAACCCATAACTGACAGATGTAAAAATCAAGATGCAGACAACCACTAAAGTTTTCATTCTAGTTTTTCCCGAGGGCTTTTTGTTCAACTAACTGCGACTCAACCTTAACCTCAACTTTGTCGGCCACAGTCACTCCCATAAAAGACGGAATTTCTATTTTAAAATCAGATATTTTCACTTCGAACTGGGAGAGAACTTTTGCCTTTGAGTCTATTGATACCAAAACTTCAATCGCTCTTTCTTGACCATGTATATTCACAACAGCTGGTACTCGAATACCATCTATCTTCGGTTGCTCAATAGTCCAAGTTTCCGGGAGCTTAAAGTCCTTGATAGTTAAAATCGCAAATGGGAATTCTACGACTTTCAAATACTTCTCTTTCATGTGGCGATTTCTCAAATCCATTCCCGTATCGAGTGAATTCAGATCGACTTTGATTTGTCCATGAAGTTTTCCTTCACTTATTTCTAAAGTCCCTTTTGGGGCGCTGCCCTTACCTTCTATTTTCAAAAAGCCCGGCTTACCAATGGCTAAAAACTCGGTCTTACCTTGATCTAAACTCAATTTTTGATTTGCAAATGCCGGCGCTGTCATAAATATGAGTGCTACAATTAATTTTTTCATGTTTCTCTCCTGGTGCTTATAAAGGGCTGCCAATGACAATCCATCGTAATAAAGTTTCTTTTTCGACATCGCCTAAGGGAGTGACCGAACGAGGTGGCATGCTGTTCGTAGTGACCCGAGAAAGGATGTCATCAATTTCATCAATCGTGTTTTCATAGGTTTCAAGGTTCAGGCCGCCAAAATTTCCGACGGCATTGGAATGGCATGAAAGACATCGCATGCCGAACACTTTATCTTTTATGAGCGCAAATTTAAGAAGCTCATCGGCTGGAACCTCGAGGAGTTCACCCGTAACCGGATCTGTAACAGGTTGCTTGGGCTGTGGCTCGACGGGGTCCGCGGGATCAGTCGGATTATTGGGATCAACAGGATCGCTCTGTCCATTGTTATCAGGCAAGCAACTAGGATCTTGCCCCGGATCGACCTCAAGGGCTCCACCATCCACCCATGCGAAGACCAATTCTTTATCGGCATCACTCAAGGGAGGATTTGGCGCTAAAGGCATTCGATTACTCGCAACGGCTGCCCGAATTTGATTCGCCCACGATGAGGCCCCAGAGTAGTTTGTTAAATCAAGTCCTGCGGCGCTAAAGTTGCCGCCATGACAAGAAATACATCGAGGAGCAAATACCGCAGCTCGAACTTCTTCATAGGTAACAACGGCTGCCGTAGAGTCCTGTGGAACACAGATCCCCTGACCTTGTTCAATTTCGTTACCTGGTTCGCTGTGAAAAGACTTGTAATCACAGGCCACTAAAAAAAACGTTATCAATAAAATGAGTAGTTTCATGCTGTCTCCCTCAGATTCGTTCGAACCTGTTTCTAAGGTAACCAAAGAAAGACGTTGCCACCACGAAGCCCATCTGCTAAAAAATGTTTCGTATTGTTTCGTATGTGAAAGGTCCCATGAGCTCAAAATCTCTCTATTTAAAGGCCCAATATCAGGCCGCGGCCGAGTCAGAAAGTCATGTAAATACAGTAGGTTATAAGATCGGTGGGCTCGTTTTTACCGGGCGTCACCAAGAAGCGAGACTCTTGTACGAAGCCTTTTTCCAGGACCTAGACCCCGACAACCAGAGCGTCGCCATATTTCACATGGGAGTGAGCTTCACTCGAACTTCTGAATACGAAGAGGCCCAGAAATATTTTATTAAAAACCTGAAAGCGACTCGAAAGAAATCCACTTCTGCTGAGGCACGCTTTTTCGCCTACCAAGGCCTGAGCTTCTATAGATTCTTTTTTTCAAAACACAAAAAGAGTCAAAAGTTTGCCAGAAAAGCCTATTCTGAAATTATAAAACTAAAAGATAGCCCCGGACTTCTTCAGGCACTGTCTTTAGATATTCAAGCCCATAACCTTATTCAGTTGGGACAAGTTCACCAAGGATTCCTCATTTTTGAACGGGCCCTAGCAGTCACTAAAAAAAGTCAACTCACAGAACTCCATACCGAAATCGAAATCTCATACATTACTTATCGCGCAGAATACGATACAAATATCCATAAGAATATTAGAAGACTTAAAAACTATTTGCGCAAAACTAAGCACGAAAACGACCACTCAGTTGCAGAAATAATTTTACAAATCGCTAAGCTCTATTTCTTATCGGGAGACTTCAAAGAGTCGCAAGCATTTTTAAACAAGCACTTCAATCTCATTTACCGAAATCAGAATAAAAGAAAAATTGCTATATTGAATACTTTAATGGCACAAATTTCACTGTATCGAGGTCACTACTTGGAGTCCCTCTCCATTACCAATGTCGCCCTCGAACAACTCAACAAGGAGGTTGATGTCGGCCTCTTTCTGCCCCTTCTAGGAACCAAGATTAAGGCCATGGGATACCTTGGACAAAATACAGAAGCAGAAGTTCAACTCTCTCAACAGATCGTCATTGGGATCGACCGAAGCTTAAATCAAAACATGCAAGATAGGATGATGGGAACAGTTAAAAGCAAGGCTATTGGCGACGACAAGGTAGGAGACCTTTTTGACCGAGTGAAATTAAAATCTCCTCAGGTTCTTAGGGATATCATTGATTCCGGACTTCTTTTTCTTTGCTATGAGTATTTTGACCTTGAGCCCGGCGGTCAATACCTTGTTATTATCGAGTCTCAAGAAAAAATTCTATTTGTTGGCGATGAAAGCATCGAGCTCAAAGAGGGCAAGTTGACTAAACATCAAAGTCAAATTCTCAGAGAGTTAAACCAAGGGCCTTGTTCGAAAGAACAACTTATTAAAAATGTTTGGGGCTACAACTATGATCCTCTAAGACACGATAGTTTAATTTATTCGGCCATTGGCCGCATTAGAAAACTGTTACAAGCCCATCCTCAATGGATTCATTCCGACGAAACCTTCTATCAGCTTGATAGGAGTCTAAAAATTATTTCAGCTGACGAGCCCAAGCAAAGACAGAAAAAGACATCACCTCTCGAAGGGGAGTCCTCTCTTTCATCGAACCTCAATTACCGTCAACTACAAACTTTAGCCGAAGGCATCGATCACCCGGTGAGTGTCAGCGAGTATGGTAAACGATGGAATGTCACAAGAATGACCGCTCTTCGAGACCTTAAAGACCTCGTCACTCAAAACTATCTCATGAAAATAGGTCGGGGTAAGGCAACCCGTTACTTAGGAGTCGATGTCTCAAAATGAGACCACATAAGGGTTGCTTTTTAATTTAAGTGGAATTCAGTTTAAAATAGAAATGTGAAGAGTGATAAGTGTATTGGATTGTTAGTGCGGCTCAGCCTCTTTGTCGGGCTCGGGCTTACATCAATATCTAGCAATGCCGAAAATCAATGCCAAGCCAGTCAAGATGCTACTTTTTCAAGAAAGTGGGACATCGAACTTCCCGATGGAAGAACAATATCTATCGTTGGACATCGTCACCCAACTCGAAGTCATGAAGAGCCAGAGGGAAATTTAGAAAACCGTCTCTCAGCTTACTTCACGAATCACGAGGGACTCGAGGGTGCTGAGCGAAACCAAAGGTTCAGAGACCGGATTAGCCCTCTCGCCTTTGATTCGGATCTCGAAGCCCAGACCCACTTTACTGAAGACTACCTAATGCTGCAAAGACTCTTTGCCCGAGAAGGAAATCCATACAATGTCATTGGTGTCGAATCAGCACTTACAGACTACGCCAATAATTATGGCGATTATATTAATGCCAGGAGAAACCCTAGTGCGGTCATTGAAGAAGTCGTTCGCCTGAAAAATGAAGGTGTCATTAGCCCGGGGCAAACTACTGGCCTTCTATCGATTCACCTCTCACCGGGAGTGTACCTTCAGCATACAGACCCTGGCCTCATGCGCGGCCGAAGAGTGATGGCTATGGCGACTTCAAGAATTGACTACGGTGGTGACCTCTACAAATCACTTTGTGAGCGTCCTGAATACAATGTGCAGCACTGGCAACTCGATAGATCGTTCTGTGCACCAAACGATCGTAGGGAGGTCGACAATATTCTGGCCCAGAATGAATCGGCTATTTACTTCGTAGGGCAAGGTCATGTTCGGTCGATGATGGCTTACCTCGAAGACACCTGCCGAAGAATGCTTGAATTCCCCGATCCCGCCGTGCGCCCCCTTCTTCCTGAATTTGCGGATGAGTCAGGTGGTAGCCCCGGATCCGGTGAACCTTTACCTACCAATGAACCCTAGTAATAGTTACCTGTTCCGTGCTTGGAACCCTTTAAGTAAAACAGCTTAGCTCCTTTCTCGCATTTGTGATTTATTGGCCTCAGGAGGAAGCTCATGTTACGAATACTAGCTATCATCTTTATCGGAATTGCCCTTTCACTTTCTAGCTTCGCAAGTCTTGAAACGAATCACCCCCCTCAATCGCCGCCAGACTTTGACCATCGGGTCATCGAAGAAATCAAGGTCGTTGACTACGCCTTAGACTATAAAATTCTCGTCGACCCTCTCCCTTTGATGGCGGGAATTCTCAATGTAGAGATGTCTATTCCCCTATCTAACTCATGGAGTTTCGACTTTCGTGGAGTTCACTGGATCCCCTTAGGAGGCTGGCTTCCTAACTTTTCTGTCACAGGACTCGGAATTAAGAGCACCTATCACTTCGGGCAAAACATCAATGAGAACTCCCTTTTTCTGGGACTGGGGGCGGACTTCTTTGCCGGCACTGTCACGGGAGCTGGGGTTCAAGCCGCTCCCCTGGGAGTTTTACCCAACGTCAACTTCGGTTACCAATGGGTTAAAGACGAGTTCGTAGTTCGGGCAGGAGTTGGCTATTCAGCGATAACTCCCGTTCTACATGGAAGCCTGGGATTCCACTTTTGACCAATGGGACTTACTACCTCATAAAAGCAGGGAAAGCTTTTTCAAAATTAAAAATAAAAAGTGATCTCATCCTAGCTTTGTGCTATCGCCTGACCTATCTATAGTGAGGGTCTATGAGTAAAAAAATTCGCGTGGGAATCTTTGGTTGCCACAAATACGAAAAAGCCAGTTTTTCTAGAGCTAACGGAAATTTCCAATTTGATCTTGTTTGGATTGAATCTCGCCTCACCGAAGAAACTCAGAGTCTCGTCAAAGACTTTGATGTTGTTTGCTCATTCGTTGAGGACAAAATCACCAGTTCAGTACTTGAAACAATGAAAAAGAGTGGTGTTAAACTTTTAGCTCTGCGCTCAGCTGGTTTTAATCATGTGAACCTCAATAAGGCAAAAGAACTAAATATACCTGTCGTTCGAGTGCCGGCCTACAGTCCACAAGCTATTGCTGAATTTACAGTGGCCCTTCTTTTAAATATTAGCAGAAAGATTCACAAAAGCTTCATGCGTGTTAGGGATAACAATTTTTCGTTAGAAGGACTTACTGGTTTCAATCTTTATAAGAAAAAAATTGGCGTCCTAGGAACTGGACAAATTGGCGCAGCCTTTTGTAAGATCATGCTCGGTTTTGGCTGCGAAGTCATGGCCTATGATCGCGCCGAAAACTTCGAACTCAAAGAGTTGGGAGTTAACTATGTCCCACTCGATCAGCTGCTCAAAGAGTCCGATGTCATATCACTTCATCTACCCCTCAACCCCCAGACCCAGCATATTCTGAATGACCAAGCTTTTAAAAAAATGAAAGAAGGAGTCAGTATTATTAATACCGGAAGAGGCGGCCTCATAGAGACAAAAAGTTTAGTTCATTATTTAAAGACCGGAAAAATTCGAGCCGTTGCCCTCGACGTATATGAAGAAGAAGAAGGTATCTTCTTTGAAGATCACTCCCAAGAAATCATTCAAGACGATACTCTCATGCGCTTAATGACCTTTCCCAATGTGGTTCTTACTTCACATCAGGCTTTTTTGACCGAAGAAGCCCTTCAAGAAATTGCAAATACGACTTTGGTTAATATTAACGACATCCTGGAGACAGGCCACTCCGCTAACCTTCTTTAGTGTATCTGTGACTCTCGACTCGGCGGCCATAATTTCATAGAACTACTAAGCTTGTGTAAATCTGTTTAGTTTAGGGGCAAAAAGCTCCTTAAATATCAAAATTTGTTGGTATTTCCCGTCTAAGGTACAAAAAAACTTAGAATTTTCCGATAGCTAGAACGAATACTGTGATGAGAGAGTACCATGTTGAAACGCTTGCTAGCTCCATTCAAAATCGGATTTATTGGTGATAATTTCGATCACCAAAACCGCCTGACTCTTATCAGTAACTCACTCGCTCTGCTCGGTATCTTCGTATTAATTTCCCATGCAAAAATCACAATCGACAATGGTCTTCCGAGCTGGCTTCTTGTTTCTTATGCTATCGAAGGCCTTATTTTTGGTGGTGGAATTCTTACTTTGAACTATAAAAAGCAACACACTCTGGCTCGCTTTTTAACAATTCTTGGAGCTAACTCCATCGGCTGGCGTTCCATTCTCATCGTTGGTAAGTCTTACAACGGGATTTTCATATTTTTTATTGCGCTCGCACTCAGTGTGATCGCCTTTAAAAAGGAAGACTCTAAGTTCAAATGGTCCGCGATCGGAATTAGTCTTTTAGGCCTCCCTGCTGCAGATCTCCTCGTATATTATGGCGTCTTTCCGATAGTTGAATTGGACCTCGGGGTTTCCACTTTGCTTATAGACTCATTACTCCTTCCGACAATCTTAGTTATAATTATTCACCTCGAAAAATCTCTCAGCGAGAAATTTCGCAATGAACTCGCAGATCTCAACGAATCACTGGAACAGAAGGTTAAAGACCGAACAGAGCAACTCTTTAAAGCCAAAGAGGAAGCTGAATCTGCCGGAATCCTGAAGTCACAGTTTATTTCGAATACCTCTCACGAAATTAGAACACCCATGAACGGAATAAAAGGCTACCTGAACCTCTTAAAAATGAAGCTCAGTAAGCTAAACGCTTCCAATGCCGACAAATTAAAACCAAAATTCCAAGAGTATGAAGGACAAATTAACCATTCAGTGCAACGGCTTGATGAACTACTCGAACGCCTCTTAAATTTAACAAGACTCGAGGATGGGAGCTTAAATCCTCATCCCTCCACATTTAGCTGCAAAGACTTAATTGAAGAAGAACTTCAGTTGAGTCAGTCAGTTATTGAGAAGAAGAATCTTAGTATCAACCTAAAGGCTGAAAACCCAGTAGAGTGCTTTCTCGATCGGTCACTCAGCAAGATCATACTTGGAAACATTCTGCAAAATTCAGTTCGTTATGCAGACAGTGACTCGTCAATAAATATCGAACTCACCACTCGCGGTGAAAGTATTCAAATCAACATCTCAAACAAAGGACCAGGGGTCCCTGAAGCCGAGCGAGAAAAGGTCTTTGAGCCCTTCACCCAGAGTAGCTTTACCGACGAGGGAACAGGAGGCACCGGCTTGGGACTCACCTTTTCTCGTCGTTATGCTCGCCTCCTCCAAGGAGATGTCAGCCTCATAGACACGAGTCCTGAAAACACGAGCTTCCTCATTAGTCTTCCATTGAGCATGCCCGAGGAGAAATCTGAAAAAGCGGCCGCTTGAGTCTGACGCGCGCTAGAGAGAGACGTGCACGCCATTTAATGTATTTCTATATAGAGATCAAAAGAATGGAGTTGCAATGTCTCAAAATGAGATTCCCTATCTTAAGTTCGAATATTCGGTAAAAACGTGGATGATAATTTTAGGCGTGCTGGTTTTTTCGAGTGCCAGTTACTTTTTTGCCCACCTAGCAATTAACAATGACCGTGGCCTCTTGATCAATGGGATCATTCACCTAAATAGTATTGGTGCATCGGTTTTATATGCCTCAGTCGGCGCAATATCCGCCTTGTACGTGCCTTTGGGAATCCTTTCGGCATATCGACTGATTTACAATAAGAAGCCGAAACTCAGCCTTTACGAGAACCACATCTTCATTCCTCCAATTGGACTCACTCCTGAAAGAACCATTCCATACCACAGCATATTGGCATTTTTCGAAACGCGAATGTATGGTCATCGGATTCTCGAAATTCAAGTGAACGAAGGTAAAGTCGCAAGGATTTCGGGAACTCACCTTTCAAAAAGTGAAGACTTTGATCGAATTGTTCGCGAACTTCGTTTAAAAACTGATTCGGTTGAGGTGGGAGCTTAATCTATCTAAAGTTTCGCTGTACATCGACGGCTTCCATTTCGATGTAATCTTGAGAGAACTCTCGCCGGTCGATTTTTTTATAGTACATTTGTACATAGTGAGCAAATTCGTGAGCAAGGTTATGAACCTTCATGTCACTACCCAACAAAATGATATTGTGATCAAAGAGATACATATTAATGCCCTTTGCAAGGGCCCAAGCTGGCATTCCCTGGGACTCGGCCGCCGCGAAAATATGTTTCTCTTGTGGAAGTACAGACTCCGTCACTCTGATCTCAGGAACTTCAATAGATTCGTTTTTTTCAAATCCCATTTCTTCTAAAACGTGATGAAGCACTTGTTTTTGAATAAGAGGATCGAAGGGTGAAAGCTCCTTAATATCTCCCACTTGAGTTAAAACACTGGCGTGACTTTGAATCGCCACAAATACAATCAATCCATAGAAAACACGAGAAAGCGCATCCATACAGCCCCCTTTTTTCGAGTCACAGACTCTCCTAAGTGGGCGGCATTAAACAGAACTTATTTTTTATTTAAGGCATAAGTCATTTTTTTAGGAAGAAGTAAAATGGCCAATATCGGGCACAGAGTGAAAACCACGACGATTAGAGCTCCCGATGGTAAATCAAAATAGAAAGAAAGGGACATGCCAATAAAACATAAAACTAGACCAAGGGCCCAGCCAAATAAGAGGCGACTTCCCCAGTTTTTAAAAAACAATGAGCTCAACACAGACGGCACAATGAGAAACGAAAACACGAGTAGAACCCCTGCATAGTGGACCGAACTCGTAATGACAACCCCAAAGAGTCCGTAGAAAACAAAATCCCAAATCCAGTTCGTTTCTCCTTTGGTCGAACTCTTCAATAAAGGAGTCCGAAAAAAGTAGTGAACAACCCCCACTAAGAAGTAAATGATCGTCACCTTAACGACATCTTCCCAAGTCACCCAAAGAAGGCTACCAATTAAACTTTGCTTCAGGTGCTCAGCCCCGTGGCTGAGACTATCAATGAGTAAAATAATCGTGGCTGAAGCGAGCGCATATAAAATTCCGATAATGGCCTCTTGGGAAATCATTTTTTTAAAACGATTGGAGTAGGTCAAAAAGACTGCGGCAATAAGAGTCGCACCCAGAGAAATAAAGTAAGTCCTTATATCGTGGTGATCATAACCCAATAAGAGTGCGAAAACCGAACCAAAAGCGGCTACTTGAGCAAGCGCAAGGTCGATAAATATAACTTCTCTTGCGAGAACGTGGAGCCCTAAGTAACAGTGAATACCAAGGAGCGCGACACACATTAAAAATGGGGCTGCTAAAAACAACAATGACTCCACTATTTCTTCCCTTTTCCACAGGCCTCAATGGATCTAACCAAAGAGTCTATCAGTTCTGTATAATAACTCTGAACTTCCACATCGACAATTTCGACATGGGCCCCAGTAACTTTCTGTAGGCGCTTTGCCGCCGTATCTTCAAAATAACTCTCGTTGAGAATGCACCGAGCTTTCTTTTCTTTCATCAATTTGATGAGACCAATAATGTGTTTTGCCGTTGGCGGTACTCCGGGCTTTGGTTCGATATTACCAATCTTTTTCAAGCCAAAAAAACGAATAAAGTAGTTCAGACTCTTGTGATAGGTAATGACATTCTTAACACCACTGGCTTCAATTCTCTTTTTCCATTGTTCGATTTTACGAGTTATTCGCTTTTGAAAATCTTTTGATCGCTTCAAATAAATCTCTTTAGACTTGGGATCGAGTTCTACAAGCTTTGCCTCGACAGCTTGTACCGCTTTAATCGCCTGCAAAGGGTCTAAATGAAAATGGGGATTGCCATAGGGGTGCACGTCACCTTGAGACCGATCAACTTTCCCCTCGGGAACCTCAATCACCTCGACATGGTTTCCAGCTTCGAAAAATCCTGGCTGGCCCTCTTGAATTCGAGAGTTTTTGGCTCCTCGCTGAATCAGTCCAATCCAACCTACTTCAAGGTCCAAGCCAACACTTGCAAAAAGGTCAGCCTGCCGCAGAATCACCATATACGAAGGTTTCGCTTCGACGTAGTGGGGATCTTGATTCTTCCGAGTGATGGACTTGACCTCGACACGGTCTCCTCCAACTTCTTGAAAAAATGAAGCCAAAGTCGTTGTCGTGGTAACAACCTTCAAAGTCTCGCGAGCTTCTAGTGAAAACCCAATCGTTAGTAACAAGCTCAGAATGAGTACATTGGCAGCCCACAGGAGTCGGCCACCATTTTTTCTAACTTCTCTAACTTTGCGCCTGTTCATAGCCTTAGACCTTTCTTGCTAAAACTAGTAACTATGGGCCGGATGAAATCCAGTCGTCAAATTCAATTGCAGAATCACCCTTTGCTCAACTTCGTCAGCCGCTGGGTCATCGATTGAATCATATTGCAATCGAATTGCCGAAAATTCTGAAGGAACATAGGCAATAAGCCCAGAAGTTTTTGTCGTATCTTCTGCTGAGGCATTTGAGATATTTGATACGACCTCATATCGAGCTTGAGCCCACCACTCCTTGAGGAACTGAAATTGAACCCATGTACTGGAAACTCCCGTGCGAAAAGTTGAGTCAAAAGTACCTGGCACATCTTCGTTGGCAATCAAAACATATTGAGCCTGGGTATATTCGCTCGTAAGAATTAGCTTTTGCGAGTTTGAAAACTTATTAATATAAGTCAATGCCGTATTGTAAACATCGTTTTGCTCATTGAGCTGAGTTCTTCCGTGGGCGTAACTGAGATTCCATTCTAGTGTTGAGTCCCCATTAATATCCCAGAGACTTTTTAGGTAATAAACTCCAACAACATCATCGTTAACACCCGAAGCGAAAGCTCTTTCATTATCGCCATTAAAAACCTGGGCGACTAATTCTAAGTACCATGGGGTCGGCGCGAGGTACGAAACCGATAGTCCGACTTCGTTAAAGCCCTCTTCACCAAAAATCTGTTCTCTCGTCTGATTTGCATCGATAAACGGAAATGCGTGAGTATGCCACTGATTAGAGCGTCCAAAAAAGGGATAAAACTTACCCAATCGGAACGTGACTGAGTCAATACTTAAAGTTTCAACGAAGACTTCTTCTGGAACAAAGTGGAATTCTCCCCCTTCGTTTTCAAAAGCAAAAATGGCGCTCCCGCGAAAATTTGTATCGATATTTGAAGAAATACTGAGCTCAGCTTCTTGAAAGGAAAAACCATTGGTCGTTTCACCTCCGCCAGAATTTCCCTCTGTACTACTGGTATATGTAAACAAAGTGTTGAGTCCGATATCAGGATTTGTTTTGTTGGCGGCGAAGCTCGTCGAAGCAAAAAATACAATAAAAATAGAAAATAGGTATCTCATTGAGATCCTCCTTATAGGAAATGCATTAATTCAATTAAAATGGTGAGAACTATGCTTTTCGAGGGGGACCGCGAGAAGAAATACCGGGATAGAGATCTTTCGAGTACCGAATGAGAAAAAAGATTTCAATGAAAACTGGAGAGGATTCCGTTTCTTCTAAGACAGTGGCTACAGGCTTAGGGGAGTCTAGATCGAGGCTTTTAAGCTGATGACAGACCTCACACTGACTCGATTCATGATCATCGTGATCACCACTATGTAAAATCCCTAGGGAGAGCCAAAGTCCAAAAAGAAAAAACAGCAGTAAAGACGAAAAGTTCCTCATTTTCACAACTATTTAATAGCACCCTCTATCGAGAAAAAACAACAAAAGGCTTGTGACTACTCGCAAAATAAGCAGTTAAATACGTATTTTTTCCTTTCAATCAGCTCGAATGCACAAAACAATGGAGCGATGAAATCCTCGCGCTATACAGACAATGAGTTCAATATCGTAGAAAGAACGATAGAAAAAGTCGGCAAGAAAATTGTGATCGGCACGCCACTCGCTTTGGGCAAGGCGAATCATATTCTAAATGCTTTCTATAAAAAGGCCCTCGAAGACCCGGAGGTTGACCTAAAAATCATTACGGCACTCAGTCTCGCCAAACCCAAGGGAAAGAGCCTTCTCGAAAAACGGTTTATCGAGCCCTTTGCTGATCGCGTCTTTGGTGACTACGAGGAGCTATTGTACGAGGCCAATCGCGAAAACCTTCCTGAAAATGTGCAAGTCATTGAATTTTACTTTCCTGCCGGCAAACAACTTCACAATAAAACATCACAGCAAAATTATATCAGCACAAACTACACCCACGTTGCCCGGGACCTCATAGATGCTGGTGTTAATGTTCTCTGTCAAATAGTCGCTCCCGCCAGTGACTCTGGAACTAACCTCAGCTTAAGTTGCAATCCCGATGTGGCAATGGATGTATACGACTACTTAAAAAAGAATGATCCCGAGTCCTTTGTTTACATTGCACAGATCAATAAGAATCTCCCATTTATGTTTGGCGATGCCATCGTTCCCGAGGAGACTTTTGATTACATATTCGAAAGAGAGGATATTCACTTTAAACTCTTTGGCCCACCAAAAATGGCGGTCACTCTGGCTGATCATTTAATTGGGATTTACGCTAGTACTTTGGTCAAAGACGGGGGCGAACTACAAATCGGAATTGGTTCTCTCGGTGATGCCCTTGTCAACGGACTTTTACTACGGCAAAAAGATAACCCCGCTTACCTCGAAGTCATTAAGGCCCTCGATATTCCCAACAGATATCAAGAACTCATTGAACGAAAAGGTGACACCGGTCTATTTCAACAAGGACTCTTTGCCGCTTCAGAAATGTTTGTCGACGGCTTTATGGATCTCATTGAAGCCAATATTTTAAAAAGAAAAGTCTACGATCACATTGGCATCCAACGCTTGATTAACGAGGGGCTCATCGACGAGGAGGTGACTTCCGAACTCCTCTACGAACTGGTAGAACGAAGATACATTAAACCTAAACTTTCAAAAGAGAACTTTGAGACCTTAGTTCATTTCGGGATTTTAAAGGCCTCCTTAAAGTTTGAAAATGGCTCTATCATTTTTTCGGATGGGACTCGCCTCGATGCCGATCTCAATCAAGACCAAACCCATCAAAAAATACTCAGTGACGGCCTTGGCGATCGCTTGAAAAATGGCGCGATCATGCACGGTGGCTTCTTTCTCGGCTGTCAAAAATTCTATCAGTGGCTTCGGGACCTTCCACTCGAAAAGCGCCGAGAAATCCACATGAAGAGTGTCCAGAAAATCAATCAACTCTACGGACATGAAGAGTTAGATCGACTTCATCGCAAAGATGCTCGGTTTATAAATACTTGCATGATGATGACTCTCTTTGGTGCCGCTGTCTCTGATGGCTTGGAGGACGGGCGTATTGTAAGTGGAGTTGGCGGGCAATTTAATTTCGTCGCAATGGCGCAAGAACTCCCCGATGGCTACTCGATTTTACAGCTAAGATCGACTCGCCTCGAAGCAGGCCGAGTCAAATCTAATATTGTCTTCAATTATGGACACGTTACTATTCCGCGACATATGAGAGACATCGTTATTACCGAATATGGTATCGCAGACGTTCGCGGTAAAACTGACCAAGAGGTGGCCATCGAACTCATTCAGATTGCAGACTCTCGATTTCAAGAAGAACTAATTTCTCAGGCTAAAGACAGCGGAAAGCTCCATGGAAATTTTGAATTGCACGAGAAATACAAAAACAATCTACCAGCAATGCTCGAGACAAAGCTTGTTTCGTTCGCTCAACATTTTGAAAAGTTTCCTTTTGGTACCGACTTGACCCCTGAAGAAATAAAAGTGGGCGGAGTTCTAAAACGCTTAAAGAAAATGTCGAAAACCCATCTTGTTCGATCAATTTTAGCTTCTCTTTTTATTCCCGTAAAAAGTCAGAATGAAGTCTACTTAGAAAGAATGGGCCTATGGAAGACTAAAGGTCTTAAAGAAAAACTTTTTCAGAAGCTTATAAACGCCAACCTATAAGCTTTTCTCACGACAAATAGGGCTTGAATTTGCATTGATACCTCATTTAAAATGATTGAGTCAGCAAAGCAACGAGGTCAAAATGAGCTTACACCCTAAAACAAAGAACTACATAAAAAAACAATCGCAGATACGTCTCATACTTTACTTCGCTTTGATGTCGACTGTATTTGTTTTTGCTTTAGTCGTTCTTCTACAGGGCGGAAAAACGAACACTCTGTCTGGTAATAATAAGTATGGTGTGGCCGAGAGTGATATTGTTTACTCCGACGACGGAAAATCGAAATATGGTGACCTCGACAAAATCGAAGATAATCGCCCCATCGACCAAACGGTTTATATCTTTGGCTTTATGGCCCTTATTATGGCCAGCATGTCGTTCTTACTACCCAACTTTTTAGAAAAATCCTTCAAATTCAAGGATACCAATCCCAATGAGTTGAAGTCCTACTTAATGAGTCAGACCAACCCCAAGAACGGTCAAAAAATATGGAACGAAGAAGATATCTCTCACATCGATGACATTCCTGATCGAGAGAAGTTTATTTATGTTCTAGCTCCAAAGCTCTTTGTTATTAATATTCTCCAGTGGTCTTTCTCGGAAGCCGTTGCCACCCTGGGAGTTGTTGCTGGTTTACAAAATGGGTTTAACGCCTATTTGCCCTTTGGAGTGGGTGCATTAGCTCTTCTATTTATACATAGACCCGATGGTCGCAGCTTAGAAAAAAGAGCTGCAAAAATGGCGACTCAATACTGGCGCTAGTTTTACTTAAGTTTAAGATAACGATCGACACGAGCGTGAATTTCTTCATTGAGGTCGTGTAAGAGCTTTTCTTGTTCTGGCCAAAACATGTTTTTAACCTCATCAAGAGGAAACCAAAACTGTTCGTAGGAGCGAGTCTCATCGGTTGGAAAACCCTTCTGCTGTTCTGTAAAGAACAGAAAGTACAAAGTCTCTACCCACCTTGTTTTGACAAAGTTTTGCCTTCTTGTAATCGCAAGCTTTCCCAGGTTAAAAAGTTGCGAAAAACCAGCTTCTTCTAAGGTCTCCCTACGCGCAGCCTCTAGTGGTGATTCGCCCGGGTCAATGCCGCCCTTTGGAAGTACATATCTTGGGAGGTCCCCTTCGGTAATGAGAGCCACTTCTTTCACGCCGTCTTTTAGACGTATCACAACTCCCCCGGCAGTGTCGCGAACGGGAAGGCTCCCATCATTTTCATACCAAGATTCATCGACAATAGTTGTTCGTTTATCCAAATGATCACCTTCAAAGCGAATTCGTTTTTAAAACCCCAATGACTTCACCGACAAAGTAAAGTGAGCCCGTTACTACATTAAGATGCCTGTCATGGAGTTTTGAGTCAATTTGTTGTTTGATCCGATTCAGGCCAATCAGAGGCTGCACTTTTAGTCCAGAACTCACCTTGGGGTATTCGGCGATCGGCTTGGCATTAAAGGACTGATCGTAGACGAACAAGTCTACGATATTTAATTCGTTTACTATCTCAAAGAACCGAGGAAAGCTTTTTTCTTTCCCTAAAGCAACGAAGAACGTAAAGGAATCGTAGTTCGAGAGTAGCTTCAAATTTTCGACCAGCGCAAGCCACCCTTCTTCATTATGGTCACCAGATATTAAGAGATGTTCATTTAAAAAATGCATTCGCCCTTCCCATTGAGCTCGAGCGACAGCACCAATACAGGACGGCCACGAAAACCGCTCTTCGAGTATCCTCCGTGACTGCTCAACGGCGAGAGCAATATTGTGGGCCGCATGACGACCAAACATGGGACTCCGAATGTTATTACTCGCAATTTCAAGCTCTATTTGTGGGGGAAACTCATTGCTGAGAGCCCAAGGGGGCTGAGCAATCGCTTCAATCTGGCACTGGACCTCTTTTCCATGCTTCCCTAACAGTTCTAGAAGACTGGAGTCTGAAAGTCCTGTTAAACAAACACCTTGTTTACTGAGAATTCCAAATTTATGTCGAGCGATGTCTTCTAACTTCGGTCCCAGCAAGCGAATGTGATCATGAGAAATCGAGGTGATCACGCTCCACCTATGGGGTACTAAGTTACTGGGGTCTTCCCGCCCACCGAGCCCCACTTCGAGCACGATGAAATCACATCGGGATTTGAAGTACTCTAGAGCCATTGAAAGAAGTACCTCATAGAAACTCAAGTCTCTCAGTTCATCTCGAGTCTTAAGTTCATCGTAGATGTGCATAAACTCTGAGCGGGAAATCGGCTTCGAGTTGATTTGAATTCGTTCTCTTAAGTCAAGGAGGTGGGGGGATGTGAAGAGACCAACTTTGAGGCCATGGGACTGCAAAATTTTATGGACCAAGAAACTCACTGAGCCTTTTCCATTCGTTCCGGCCACAAGCAGAGTTTGATCCTCGGGGAAAGTCCAGTTCTTCTTCTTAAAGGCGTCAACAAAGGCTTCATTGAGGAGAGCTTTATTTCCATTTCCCCTAAGTTTGACCAGGTTTTTAACTAAGTCATCATACTGCACTGACACCTTTATTGACCCCACGCTCTAAAAATCTTACAGCTAAGAGTAACCCAAAAACAAATATCGTAAAGGAGCTTTTTTCAATGAAACAGGCTTTAGCAATTCTACTTCTGCTTTTCTGTATCGACACCTCGGCTTCACCACTGTTTCCTGTGAAAACCGACTCTCCAAGAGCCACCCTAAAAACGTTCATGCAAGCCATGCAGGACTATAGGGAAGGCGTTAAAACCCAAGATCAAGATAAAAAACGACGAATAGAAGATGCTCTAAGAACCTTTGCCCCTTCTAATTCAATAACAATCACTGACCAGGACAAAGAAAAGGCGGCGATCTTACTTAAAGAGGTCATCGATCGGGTCATTTTAGTTAACTACGAATACATTCCCGATGAAAGCTACGATAAATCTCGATGGAGACTTAAAGATACTGAGCTCGTCATTAAAAAAATGGATGCGGGGGATCGTGCCGAGGAATGGCTCATCACTGAAGACACCTGGACTCGAGCAAGAATCTTTTATTCTCGTGTTTCCGACCTCCCCTATGTTGAAGGAAGTGGTAAAGGTGCACTCTACAAGAAAAGTATTATTGAGGCTTATGTTCCACCGTGGGCGCAGAGGACAACCCTTGATGTTCCCAATTGGAAGTTCATCGGTCTCTTTCTCTTCGCGATCCTCGGTCTACTCTTAAAGTTAATAGCGGCATTCGTCATTCGCCATGCAAAAGGGCTCTTTAAAGATGAAGATGCTTGGCGGTTCAAAGCTCTACTTGCCATCGAACGCCCGGCGGCCCTTTTTATAGCCGTGATCGTTTGGTTTATCGGTCTTGAAATTATCGCTCTTGAGGGGACGTTTAGAACCATTATCAATGCCCTTGTACAAGTATTCTTAGGAGTTTCACTCGTCTGGATGTCACTACAGTTCATTAGTTTTCTCGGTGACTACTTTATGACCATTGCAGATAAAACTGAAAGTGAACTCGATGATCAGCTTGTTCCCTTTGGTGTGAAAGTTTTGCGAGTTGTGGCCGTCGCCTTCGGAACGCTCCTAGTACTGCAAAACATGGGAGTCAATGTCGCCTCTCTCATTGCCGGTTTAGGACTGGGGGGTCTTGCTTTTGCCCTTGCCGCCAAAGACACTGCGGCCAATCTATTTGGTTCAGTCATGATTTTAATTGATCGCCCTTTTAAAATCGGCGACTGGATTAACGTTGATGGTATGGATGGAACGGTTGAAGAAATTGGCTTTAGATCGACCCGAGTCCGCACCTTCTATAACTCTGTAGTGAGTGTCCCTAATGCGACGGTCGCTAATACCCGCGTCGACAACTATGGACAGAGGATGTTTCGTCGAACGAATACGACTCTCGGTCTGACTTACGACACACCACCTGAAAAAATCGAAGCTTTTTGTGAGGGGATTAAAAATATTCTCAACGCCAATGAATTCGTGAGAAAGGACTACTTCCACGTTTGTTTTTCGGGCTACGGAGATTTCTCTTTGAATATTATGGTTTATTTCTTCTTAGTCGTTGGTGACTGGTCAGAAGAACTCGTTGAGAGGCAAAACATATATCTAGAAATATTGCGATTAGCCGAAGAACTCAATGTCGAATTCGCCTTCCCAACTCAGAGTCTCCATGTGGAAACACTACCCGATAAGGCGATCGAAAAGGATCACTCCCAAGATCCTAACGAATTAGCACAGAAGGCAAAAGAGTTTGGACCCCACGGAGCAAAGTCTAAACCAAAGGGACTGGGACTTTACAAACCACAGTTTAAAGAAATCCAAAGCTAAGAGCATAAAAAAAGGAGCTTCTCAAAGCTCCTTTTTTTCTTATCAAATGAACTCAAAAACCTTATTATTTTTTTCGAGCCGATCTAAAGCAGGCTGATCCCATATACTCAGTTCCTTCTTTAGTAGAAATAGCAACCCAACGACGGTTGAGCTTTTCAACATAGAGTCTTTCTCCTGCTGATTTCTTGCCAACAATTTTTGACCCTTTACTGGGAGCTGATCGTACATTACAGGTTCGCTTTACTCGCGACCAACCTTTTGTCTTTTTTGAAGGCTGTAAAGCCGCTAGAGAAGCAACTCTTCTTGGCACGACAAGCTTTTCTTCGAGTTTGTTGAGTTTATCAGCTAAAGACCTTAAATCTTCTCTGTAGAGTTTGATGTTCTTACGCATCTTAGTTTCATCTTTAAAAGCTTTACGTTGAGCCGACTGAAAGTTCTTCGTCAAACGAATGATGTTTTTCTTAACCTGGTTGAGCTCCTTGAGAAGTCTTGCTTCGTCAGACTTAACCTGGTCACCTTCAGCAATTAGATCTTTAGTTTGCTTTTCTAAATCAAGTGCTTTTTGCTCTTCTGCTTTTTTAAGAGCCAGGGCTTTATCGCGAGCTGCGATCGCTTCTCTGAGTCTTTTCTCTGCAGCTTCGAGACTTCTTCGAGCAACTTCTTGTCGTTGAAGGGCCGCTTGAATTTGTTTTTCAGCGGATAATCGAACATCTCTAGCCGAGTTCTCTCGCTTTTCAGCCTTAGCAATTTCAACCTTTGCTCTTTGCTCTTGAGCTTGGGCCTCTACAATTTCATTCTTGGCTTGAGACTTAGCTTTCTTTGCCTTAGCTTCTTCTTCTTCAGCCCTCTTCAAAGCATCCTCTGCTTCAGCAATCGAGGCCTCTGAATCGGCAAACGCCATCTCAGCTTCAAGTAATGCTGTCTGCTCATCAGCTGCGTTTGCATCAGACAAGACTAAAGTTGTGACAGTTATTCCAGCGATAAAAACGATCAGTAATTTTCTGTACTTTTCCATAATCAAACCTTTTAAACCCTAATTATTACTTAACTTATCGACCTAAGAGACTAAAGTCTTAAGACTTTGGTTGGATAAAGCACTGTCGAACTTATGACAAGGCGTTTTATAGCGAGACGTTTTCTGCGAGCCTGTACATAAGTTTTTCAGCACTTCGGAAAATTCATATATGACCAATAGATAGTTCCACTATCGAGTATCAAAAGTAGAAGTTTTGAAAGAGGCCTGTGACGTATTTTGTCTGCAAAAAGAGCCACTTTTTTTCACTTTTAGGGGCTCAAATCCATTCTTTTTTACACTGGCAGTGGCACTCCCCTTGCTCAAATAGGGATTAGCAATCCCCCCTTGGCGACCTGGTCCTCCCCCCTCGATCCTTCCAGGTCGTCTTTTTTTTTCTGTAGTATCGTCCGTTTTTTGGGCTCCTGGATACAGCTTTAGACCGATCGAAGCTAAAATTATGTAATGAAGCTTCTTCTCATTTTTTTCGTTTCTATAGCGGTCAGTCTTGTTATTCCGTCACTCAGTGAAGCGTCCAATGAAAAAATGAATGTTCTCATTGATCCCGGTCATGGCGGAACCGATCAGGGTGCTGTTCGTAAAAATTATGTCGAAGCGGAACTCACACTTGTCTTCGCAAAAAAACTTTTGAAAAAATTAAATCAGAATTCTGTATTTGCGGCCAAGCTCACTCGGTATGATGATAGTTATCTGAGTCTCAACCAGAGGGAAGAGCTCTCCCAAAGAAAAGGCTCAGATCTTTTCGTTTCTATTCACGCCAATGCATCAATCGATCCCAGAGCAAGGGGCGTTGAGTTTTACTTTCAAAACCCCCTCGAAGGAGAGGAAATCTCATTGTATCTGGCCAGTGTCGAACAGAAAAACCATCACATCCTCAAAGAAGGAAAAGTAAAAGCGAAACCTACGAAGTCAGATATTCAATCCATAATCGATGATCTCAAGAGACAAAATCGGATTTGGCTCAGTCAAGAGTTGAGCCGCAGCTTGTACAAAACTTGGGATGTCCCCTACTCAAAGAAACGAAAAAATGCTGTCAGACAGGCTCCATTTTATTTAGTGAGTAACGTTCAAATCCCCTCAGTACTCATTGAAATTGGTTACATTTCTAATCCCAACGAAGCGAAAAGGCTGCACCGTTCCGGGTACCAAAATCAAATCGTCGAAAAAATTTATGAGGGCATCGTCAAATATAAAGAAATCGTGGACAAATCCGCGAATACGCGCCTAAATTAGGCCATGAGAATCGATAAAAGAAAAGAAAATCAATTACGTCCTGTCCGTATTAGCCCTCAAGCTAATCGCTATGCCGAAGGAAGTGTCATCATTGAATTTGGTGATACAAAAGTCCACTGCACAGCAAGTGTTGAAAACAATATTCCAAAGTGGTTACAAGGAACCGAAAAAGGTTGGGTCACTGCTGAATACGGAATGCTCCCGCGCTCTACCCACGAAAGAATAAGACGGGATAAGGCTGCTAATAGTGGACGAACCCAAGAAATTTCGCGACTCATTGGTCGCTCTCTTCGTTCGTGTGTTGATCTCTATAAACTGGGAGAACGACAAATCATCGTCGATTGCGATGTTCTCCAAGCAGATGGAGGAACTCGTACTGCTTCGATTACCGGTGGTGCCGTTGCCCTTTCTCTCGCACTCGGTAAACTCCTTAAAGGAGGCGATATCAAAGAAAATCCTATGAACTTTTTAGTATCGGCGATTAGCGTGGGACTCACCGAAAGTGGCCCTCTTCTCGACCTCAATTACGTCGAAGACTGTGATGCCGAAACCGATATGAATTTTGTAATGACTCAAGATGGCAAGTTCGTTGAAATCCAGGGGACCGCGGAGGGAGTTGCTTTTACTCGCGATCAGATGAACTCAATGATCGATCTTGCGCAAAGTGGATGTGAAGAACTCTTCAAAGTTCAAGAACAGTGCCTCAGCGAACAGGGATTAAACCCGGCTCACTCATAGAAAAGGATTCGTGATGGATATTTGGGTATCGACTTCAAATAGTGGCAAGCTTAATGAGTACCGAAATATTTTAGAACCAAAGGGCTATAAAATATTCTCACCCGCTGACCTCAACGTCTTTACCATGCCGCCAGAGGATGGCGACAGCTTCGAGGCCAATGCTCGAATCAAGGCAAAGGCAATGAAGGCTGTTCAACCGGGCTACTGGGTCATCGGCGAAGATTCTGGCCTCGAGGTAGATGGTCTCAATGGATTACCCGGGATTCACTCAGCTCGTTACGCTGGAGAAAAAGCTCAAGACTCCGAAAATGTGGCTAAGCTTTTAAAAATGATGTCCATTCGCTGCGGCTCAAATAGGAAGGCCCAATTCGTTTGCACACTGGTTGTCTACGACCCTGACGGAAATGAACACGTGATTACCGGGGAACTCAAAGGAAATATAGCGGCAAAGCAGATGGGAACTGGTGGCTTCGGTTACGACCCCGTTTTTATCCCCGATTCTTCTGAAAAAACATTGGCAGAAATGGAACGATCAGAAAAAAACAAAATATCCCATAGAGCTCAGGCCGCCAAAAGCTTACTCAGCCTCATGCAAGGAGAGCAATGAGCTCAGGCAATTCAGTCAGTGTTTCCTTATTACTCATCTTCTTGCTTCTGACTACCAGCCATCTGTCCATCGGAGCACCAAGGGATGAAGAAACCGACTGGCGAACTCTCGCCATTCGCGACCTTAAAGATGCCAATAGAATTCTTAGCCAAGAACATCCAGGCCCGGTGGACAAAGAAAATCCATTTTTTCGCGACTGGATGCTCAGAGGCACCCAAGAAAGTATGAAACTCATTGAACGTGTCGAAAACGAATTCGGGTACCGATACGCCCTCCTGTACTACATTAAAGGATTCCAAGACAGTCACCTCAACTTTGATTTCTCAGATAAGCTCGAAGCGCCGAACCTCGAATGGCCGGGCCTCATTATTGCCTATCGGCAAAATCAATTTGTTGTTCATTACCGGTCTAAAGATACAAAGCTTTTTGGCGAACTTCCGCCAATAAATTCAATCCTGCTTTCATGTGATGGCAGAAAAGTTCTCGATATATTACAAACCGACGTTCTTCCTTATATGGGTAATCCCAACCTTCAAGCCCACTGGGTGATGTATTCACCTTATATTCTTTTCGACCACAAGAATCCTTTTGTGCAAAGACCGAGAAATTGTATCTTTCAAGAGGGAAAGACTCGAAGGGCCTATAATTTTAATTATCACCCAGCACTCACCCACCTTAAAGACCCGCTTACTAAAGCTTCTTTTGGTACCAGCCCAGAAATGAGTGTTAAGAAGATTAAAAAGAACTTTTATTGGGTCAATATTCCGAGCTTTCAAATTGACCAGGCAAAAGATAGAAAACGCTTTTTTCGGCTAATTTCGACACTAAAGAAAATTAGGTCTGCACAAAAAATAGTGATCGACCTACGCCATAACCGAGGGGGAGCACCACGCTGGGGCGATGAAGTTTTAAATGCCCTATTTACTCCCGAATATACGAGTTATCGACTCTTTGCCAAACCTTCGCGGCGCTATGGTCAAATCCGTGTAAGCCCCGAA
The DNA here is from genome assembly GCA_030427805.1 of Bdellovibrionia bacterium. Lineage (GTDB taxonomy): Bacteria > Bdellovibrionota > Bdellovibrionia > Bdellovibrionales > JAGQZY01 > JAUHWN01. Next base: position 1,175,895 of record JAUICP010000001.1, on the reverse strand, counting down.
AACCTTAAACATTACCAGGGAATTTTAAATCAACTCAAAAAACAAGGCCTCAAGAAATCACCCAGCTATCGAGCTATTGAGACTTCAATTGCTTCGATTCAATTTGGCCTCAAAAAAGGGATGGCTCTAACCCCTGCTCCTTCGAGAAATGAGTCCTATCCGTCTCCGGTTCGCGCCGAAATCTACTTTTTAACCGATGGTCACTGCGCCAGTGCCTGCTTGATTTTTGCTGACAAGCTCTTGCAATTCCCAAGGGTCGCCCATATTGGTTTTCCCACCTCGGCGGACTCTACCTACCTGGAAGGAAGGTATAAGACCCTCTACTCTAATTTCACCCGACTCTATTTTGCCGTTCTCGTCGATCGCTACCGCTCCAGAGGCTATAATGAACCTTTGGAGCCCCTCGTTACCTGGCATGGCGACTGGGACAATCGGTCATTAATGGAATGGGTCGCCCAACTCCCTTCTCCCTCGCTCCTACGGAAAGAAAATTTAAAAACTCAGTAATTTGAAAGAATTACTCACCGCACCCCACAGTTTTTGTAGCTCCGAGCAGGTAAATCCTAAACAATTCTAGACATTTCAATGGAGATGTGCGACATAAACCCACTATGTCTGGACTGAAGATATTTACTGGGAATTCGAATTCTGCTTTTGCTCAGAAAGTAGCCGAAGCAGCAGGAGTTCAACTGGGTGATTGTATCCTTAAGCGATTTGCTGATGGAGAAGTCCAAGTTGAGATCCATGAGAGCGTGCGCGGTGACAGCTGCTTTGTCATTCAAAGCACGTGTCCTCCTGTGAACGAAAACTACATGGAGTTATTCATCATTTTAGATGCCCTGAAAAGAGCATCTGCCAAATCGATCACTGCTGTTATCCCCTATTATGGTTATGCCCGCCAGGATCGAAAGGTCGCTCCAAGGGCTCCCATTTCAGCCAAATGTGTTGCTGACCTCATCACGTCGGCCGGAGCCGACCGCGTTGTTTGCGTCGATCTTCACGCGGCTCAGATCCAAGGTTTTTTCAATGTTCCAGTTGATCACTTATTTGCTATCCCTACTATGGCTCGCTATTGGCGCGAACATTTCGGTAAAGGGAGTGAATATGTCGTTGTCTCTCCAGATTCCGGCGGGGTCGAAAGAACTCGTGCTTTTGCCAAACGAATTGAAGCCCCTATTGCGATTATTGATAAAAGACGATCGGGACCCAACGAAGCAAAGGCCCTCCACCTCATTGGTGATGTTCAAGATAAAGTCGCCATCATCGTCGACGATATGATTGATACAGCTGGCACTTTAACTCAAGCGGCTGAAAGCTTGATGAACAACGGCGCTAAGAAAGTATACGCCATGGCAACCCATGCCCTATTTTCTGGCCCGGCAATTAGCCGAATCACAGAATCCAGTCTCGAAAAAGTTATTGTCTCAGATACGATTCCACTCAATGAAGCGGCAATGGCTTGTAATAAAATAGAAGTAACAACTATGGCTCCTGTAGTAGCCGAGGCGATGCGCAGAATTTACGGAAATGCCTCAGTAAGTAGCCTTTTTGATTAAGAATATATTTAATGTTTTTTAGAGGTAAAAAATGACAAACGATCAAATTTCAATCTCAGTTAAATCTCGCATGACCGGAAAAGGAATTTCTAAAGCTAATCGCAAAGAAAAGATGATTCCTGCGGTTATCTACGGTCCAAAATTAAAAGCAAACATCAACTGCAAAATTGACCAGTTGACTGTAGAGCGATTCGGAACTGCCAAGCACGAATCGACTGTTTTCGTAATCGGTGATTCTGAAGTTAAAGAAGCGCAATCACTTCGTGTTCTTTTTAAAAATGTTGCTTACGAACCATCTACAAACAAGCCTATGCACGTTGACCTTTATGCACTCGATATGACTGGAAGCATTCGTGTTCCTGTTGAAATCAAGCTTATGGGTACTTCGATCGGTGTTAAAGAACAAGGTGGTCTCATCAACCAAACTCTTCGCGAACTTGAAATTGAGTGTGCTGCCAATTCCATTCCCGATCATATTGAGGTTGATGTATCAGAGTTGAATCTTAATGATTCCTTGCACGTTTCTGATCTTAAACTTCCTTCAGGCGTTAAAGCGATGACCGCTCCAGAGCGAACCATCGTAACGGTTAATGCTCCTAAAGAAGAAAAAGTAGAAGAGCCCGTTGCAGCTACTCCAGAAGGCGAAGCAGCCCCTGCTGGCGAGGCCCCTAAAGAAGGCTAATCCCGTAGCTATTCTTTAAGAATTCTATGTGGCTCGTTGTCGGATTAGGTAATCCAGGAAGTAAGTATCTACTCACCCGTCATAATATTGGTTTTATGGCGGTTGATGCTTTTCTGACCTCAACGGGCCAACCTTCCTATAAAACTGAGAAGAAGGCTGTGACCTACCACATGCAGCTCGATGATCAGAAAATAATTTTTGCTCAGCCCCAGACCTACATGAATTTATCCGGACAGTCAGTCCAGGGCTTGGCTGAATTCTACAAGATCAAACCTCAAAACATTATCGTCATTCACGACGAAATTGACCAAGACTTTGGCGTCATTCGCATTCAGACAAAACGCGGGCATGGCGGACACAATGGAATCCGAGATATCAATGAAAAGCTTGGATCAAACGATTACATACGTGTACGTCTTGGTGTTGGTCGCCCTGCGAATCCTAAAATGGATGTAGCAGCTTATGTCCTACAAAACTTTAGTAAAGAGGAACAAGACTATCTCCCCGACTTCCTCAACAAGTCCTCTGATGCCATAGAAAGCATTATTTTCGATGGCTTTCCCAAGGCATCAAGTACTCACTCTGGTCAAAGCATCGAGGCTTTAAAGTGACCGAAAAAAACAAAGAAATTAACTACGAAGATCGCAGACAACTGATCTTCTTGTTACTCTCCGGTGTTTTCATAGGTGCCATGGCTATGCTCAATGTGATTGGCATTACAAAGTTCATTAGCATTGGCCCCTTGCAAGTCGCCGTCGGTGTCTTGCCCTATCCTATTACGTTTTTGTGTACAGATCTGATCGGTGAGTTTTACGGCAGAAAAAAGGCCTCCCAAGTCGTTTGGATTGGCCTTCTGGTCAACGCCTTAGTTCTTTCCACGATGTGGCTAGGTGAACACCTTCCAAGTGTCTCCCCCGATGCCAGGCCTCCTTGGCAGACTCTAGAGCTCGCAAAAGACGTCTACTTACCAAATGGCGCAAAGCTCGGTGGATCTGTGGACCTATTTAGTCTTATTTACGCCAATACCGCGGGAGCTGTTTTTGCTTCGATGGCCGCCTACTTAGCGGCCCAGTTTTGTGACGTCCATCTCTTTCATTTTTGGAAAAAACTAACAAAGGGTAAGCACCTTTGGCTCAGAAACAATGCCAGCACCACGGTCAGCCAACTCGTTGATTCGATTACTGTGATCGGAATAACTTTTGGAGCCGCATTTTATCGTGGTGAAATGACACTTTCTATGATGGCCGCTCTACTCGTCAGTAACTATCTGTTCAAAGTATCGGCGGCCCTTATTGATACGATACCATTCTACTTACTCACCCATCGCTTAAAAAAATACCTTAACTACGATCCCAGCCACCACTGGATGGATGAGTAGGACTTAATTTTACTGGGCGGGAAAATTAAATTTGATCATTTTCTCGTCATTGAGTTCAAACGCCAATTCAGTAGCGGTTCCCTCCGGAATCTTTTCTTGAACTTCGATGAGCATAAAGTGCATACCACCGGGCTTTAACTGCACGCTCTCTCCAGGAGGAATCTCTAAGCTCTCCATGGGCTCCATCATTGTAACGTCACCCTTTTTTATCGTCTTATGTATCTCGAGAGTCTTAAAAAACTTCGCACTACTGGCCTTTAGGGCCATATTATCGTCTGTAGTGTTAGTAATCGTTCCGTAGGCAGCGGCCATCTTCATGGCTTCACCAGGAATCACGTAATAGGCCCCTTCTAGTTTCAGGCCCTCTTGCGTTTGAGCTGGGGAATCGGCTCCAGCCTTTTTTTCTTGGGCTGAATGATGACCCTTATGTTCTTCGACCTTCTTTTTCTTACCCTTATCCGATGTGCAGGACACCAATCCGATACTCAAGATTAAAATGAAAAATAGTTTCAACATAACTCTCTTCTTTGGTTAAAAGATTTTTTTTAATTCACCTAATATTTGATCTGCATTGTGAGCTCTATAGATCGTCGCGATTAAATTGGCTTGCTGATCAAGAATAAATATTCGATCTGAATGAGCGTAATTATAAACTTGCGAACTTTTTGGAGTTTCCCTTTTGAAGTATTGAGCACCAATAGCCCCCACAAAGTCACTGATCTGCTCTTTAGTTCCAGTGAGACCGATGAAATCTTCGTTAAAATTCTTCGCGTAACGTGCTACAGAATCTGGTGTGTCTGCCTCATGATCGACACTCACAAATATAACTCTAATTTTACTTTGCTTGTATCCTGGGAGCTTGCTCATCGCACTGGCCGTCTGACTCAATGTCAGAGGGCAAACATCTGGGCAATTTACAAAACCGACATAAACTAAATTATATGGCTTTACTTCTCGAAAGAAGTCCCATTCCTCCCCATTATGATTCAGCTTGTACTTTTCAAGTCCTTTAACTTCCATCAAAATTTCGTGCTTTTGCGGAGGAGCGAGAAGGTCCGTCGCAAAAAATAAATATCCGCCAAAGGCCATCAATGAAAGTAAAATTGCAATGGGCACGATGTGAATTTGCCTCAAGGTTTTTCCTCCAAACTAAGTAATGAAATTATACATGACAGCGCACCCATGTCCACAGAGAGTAATAGCAGAAACAGCATTCTAAAACTGGTAGCCCGCATAGAGGTCGTCCTCAGTTTTAAATTCCGCATCAGGTCCCGCTGAGTAGACGTAAAAGAGATCTTTGTTGTAAATTAAGACATACTTAGTGCCCCAAAAATCGATAGCCGGGTCTCGATCGACACCCAAGTTCGTTCTTTGATTTTGTCGCAAAAATTCGGAAAACTCAGACACCTTCGGCTTAGCTCCACCGGAAGATACCTCAATATAGATAAACTTCGCAATATTGTTGAGTTCGTGCTGACAAGAGACCGTCTTTGTATAATTGACGACTTTATCTATATGCTTTTGGATATCATCTTTATTGGCGGCACCACCTCCGGCAAGAGCGGCAACTGGCAAAAGTTTTGATAAAGCACTCATCCTTAACTCGCTTTCTCAGGGGATAGACCACTTTCATCAGCAGTTCTCATTTTCGATACCGATTCAATAAACAATCCCAACTGGGGATATTCACAAAGAAGTTTCCAGAAATTATCTTGCGACAGTTTCAGCAAAATGGCTTCGTTCATAACAGAAACTGTGGCGGTGCGCGGAGCATTTTTCAATAGAGCGATCTCACCAAAGAAATCACCTTTTTTTAGCTCCTTAATCACCTTATCGCCGACGCTCACTTGAACCTTTCCAGATAGAATGACGTAGAAATCTCGATCATGGGCACCTTCCTCAATAACCCTTTGCCCCATTCCCCTCCGGACCGTCTGACCAACCTGAACAATGAGGCTTGTGATTTCATGGGGCAGCCCCGAAAAGAGGTCTACATTTCTTAAATATCCCAGAACAGCTATATCCCTTTTTAGGGCATGGTAATCAGATTCAAACTCTGGACGCTCTTTTAAAACCTGCAAAAGATGACCAGGGATTTCTAACACTTGAATATCTTTCTCCGCAACGATGTGGCTGGTCGCCTTTTCAGAAGCCTGAAGAAATGCCGATTCACCAAGAAGTCTGTTGTCAGAAAGGCTTCCAATATACTTCTCATCTCCGGAGCTCGTCGTATGAAAAATCCTCACAGTTCCATTAATTAAAAAGTAAGCTTCATCCAAGTCGACCCCCTGAACAATTAATGGACTTCCTTTTCCGAGCTGAACAACTTTAGAATTTTCAATAATGAACTTCAACCCCGAGTCACTGAGCTGTGAAAAAACAGGTGTCTTCTTTAAATTGTCGACCAAACGAGCTTTATCCATATCTATGCTTTTAGTCGAAATGGACTTTCTCACTTCGGCGAGGCTCGGAGCGATCGGACTCATTAGATTTCGCCATATCATTAAGGACAAAACGTAAACCATGCGTAGCGCCAAGCCCCCAACAGTAGCTAAAATTACTATCGCAGAGAGCTTTTCAAGTATTTCACCGTAAATCACCGCGACAACGAGGTTACTCAAGGTCTCATTGAATACTTTTAGGCACAAATTGAAAAATAGGGCGATCCAAAGAATCGAGACCGCCGAGTATGTAGAAATAAGAGTTTGATTTTCTGTTTGAACATTTGGATCGAGAACGGCAATCAACGATCGTTTCTTTAAGTAAGAAAGGACCTGCGAATCACTCGATGAGGAGTAATTAAGGCGAAGCAAACGACTCAACTCACTTTTTCTAAAAGGATTTAGATCGGAAAACGTTAAAATAAGGGCCGCTAAACTGATATTTGCATACCACCAAGAATTACTAATCGCAAAAGCGATGCCGCTTATTCCCATATAAATCATGATTTGACCAAAAAGTATAAATAATCCCTTCAACTTCCCAGCGCTGTAGTAAAAGGACTCATCTTCAACACTTAATGTAGGAATAAGATCAAAGGAAAGGAATAGATTAGGAATTTTTTTATTGAAAAAAATTGAAAAAATAAGTTTGTACATTTCTTTAATCGATTTCATTAAAAACATAGAAATGTAGATTATAAGTGCGCCCAGAAAATAGCTTTTGTCGAAGCGAAAAAGATCGTTATCAAACTCTAGAAACTCAAAGGCAAAAACTAAGCCGAGTCCTCCTAACAAAAAAGGTAGAAGAACATAGGGCCAAAATAAGAAACGTGGTAGACCCAGCTCTATTTTTTTTGAGCTAAGAATCTTGAATTTGAATCCAAATTTTCTTTCGAACCAAGATGCTTGATTATAAATTTGTGAGTTAGAACTCTCCAAATTTAGGTTAAGGGAGTCGTCTGTAAAGAATTGACTCGAGTTCAATCGATCGAGTGTACTCAAATATTCTTTAAACGAAAACTTATCACCCTGATTATTGACCTTGTCTACGATTTCCTTGATCGAAGACTCGCCATTTAAATATTTCAAATACAGCTTACTCTGCGAAGGAAGTATTACCTGCTGTCCAGATGCATTCGACTCTATAACAGTATGAGTTGGATAATCATACAGTTGATGGTCAATGAGCTCCGGAATGAAGTTTTGATTCATTACTGATTCCCCTTTGACCTATTGTCTCTATTCGAGCCTTCTTTTTTAAATCTATTTTGTAATTGCAGACTATAGTCATACTGGGCTATGACCTTGATAAGGATTAGTGCTTAGGTAGGGGCTAATGGTCAAAAAAAATGTAGTATTACCCATTCTCATACTGTTGAGCTTCGGCGAAACCCTTTGGGCTAGTGAAGTAGAAAAAATCCAGATCTATGGCTCTCGGTCCAAAATCTACGGTGACCCCTGGGACTCCAAAACAATCATTCAACGAGAAATGATTGAGGGGTTCACCCATTTGGATCTCGCCGATCTATTAAGTCAAGTTGCCGGAATTGAACTCTTTCGAACGGGAAGCCAAGCTGGGTCAGCGAGCCTCTTTTTGCGAGGCTCTGAATCCAAACACGTCCTCGTCTATATCAACGATATAAAAGTCAATGACCCTTCTGATCCGAGTAAGAGATTCGATTTTTCTAGGTTCCCCGCTTCCCTCATAGAGTCCATAGAAATCAGTCGCGGCCCCCAATCCGGGCGTTTTGGTTCTGAGTCTGTGGGTGGAGTCATACGAATTTGGACTTTGAGCCACGATCGAGAGAACATCCATGCTGAAGTGGGTTACGGGAGTTTCGATCGCTCAAAGGTCGCAGCGAGTTACCAAGGGCAAATTATAGAAGACTTGACCATCGCACTGGCGGGAGGCTTGTCTCGAAGCCAGGGGTACTCGGCAGTCAGTTCTCGAATTGGAGGTGACGAAACAGATGGTTTTCAAAGTCACGAGTTGAGTTTGAGTTCTAAATATGAGTTCGATGACCATAACCGCCTGGAGTTTAATACCGTTCACACGGAACTGAAAAATGATGAAGATCTTGCTCAAACCAACTATGACGACCCCAATGCCGAGTCTCGTCGAAGCTTAGAAATATACTCACTGGCCTTTAAAAACTATACTCTTCGTAGTGAATTGACTATTTCCTCAAGCTACTCTCACAGCGATAGTCACAATCGAAACCCTTTGGATCCCATAAACAACTTCGAAAGCAACGAAAACTACATTGGGAATATCTCGTTTTCTGAAGCCAACTACAGTTATTTTGGCAAAACTTTTATGGTCAGTTCAGGTCTGCAGTACGAGTCAGAGGATCTTAGGAGCCAGTTTAACAATCTAGATCTCGGCAAGAAACTCCGCGATGAACTTTCCGTCTACGGTGAGTACCATAGAAGTCTTTGGCAACGAATGAATATGAAACTTCGCTTAAGAGCTGATGAGTTTAGAAATACATGGCGTGGAAGCTATTACTTATCTCTCTCTTTTCCTCTGAGTCAAAATATCCAAACCTCATTGGTGAGTAGCAGTGGACATAAAAAACCCAGTCTTTACGAATTGTTTTCAAATTTTGGTAACCCTCAACTCGACACTGAGTTTGTTAGTTCTCAAGAAATTAACCTCAGTTACACCAACAAACTCCTCAAGAGTTCTATCCATTTTTTTCAGGCGGAAATTTCGAATCTCATCCAATACCAATCCGGTGCCTATAGAAATATTAGTCAATCGAGGCAATCCGGCATGGAGTTTCGAAATTTTATATCAACTGAGAATTCTTTTTCGATAAATTCAACGATCCGATACTTAGAATCCATCGATAAAGAAACGAATCGCCTTCTCCTTAGAAGGCCTCGTCTTTTTGCGCAGGTGAGCTTTAACTACCAGTTTTTTAAGAACCTAAGGTCTCGACTCAGTTACCACTATGTCGGCGAAAGAAATGACATCGATTTTGTCAATTTCGAAACAAAGAAACTCCCATCCTACGACTTACTGAACTTGAGCCTGAGTCACCGCCTGAGTCGTCAGCTTTCATTGAATATCATGGTAAATAATCTACTTAATGAAAATTATGAGTCCGTAGATGGCTATTCGAACCCACAAATAAACTATTTTCTTGGACTAAAGTGGGATAAGTCCTATTAATCTTTTGTTCATCTTTGGCTGAGTCTTCATACTATATAAATGATTGAAGAATTTGCCGTCATTGCTCTTGCATTTTTTCTGTTTTTTTTCGACCTCTATCGAATTTTCAAAGAAAAGCAGATCAAAAATGAAGGAATCAGCTATCTATTTGCCCCTATTTTCTTACTCTCGTCCTACGTCTTTTTCTCAAAGTCTCCAGAAGTAGACTTTCTATCCATTGCCAGTCTTGCTTTAATGCTTACAATGTCACACATTTTGATTATTCCAATCAATTGGTGGTACTTTGTCGAAAAACATCAAAGTAAGGGGCGATTTCGCTTCTTTGCTTGCCTGGGTAGCTTTAACCTACTCATTGTCCAACTCTATGGAGCCATTAAGAATTTTCTGAGTCTTTGATTCAGGGGTAATTTAGCTCTATTAAGCGGCCGTACTATGCACGAAGTTATTCAGATCCTCGACAAGATTATTGAGCTCGCTGTGAATATCTTCGATTGAATGACTCTGATGAATATCTTCGCCATTTCTTGAACAATTCTCAAGCCTTTCTAAAAGTGCAAAAAGCTTTGTTTCGCCAAACACAGAAACCGAGCCCTTTAGTTTATGGGCCGATTCGACAAGTCTCCCATGGTCGTTCAAAGAAAAGTCTTCTGAAAGTTGATCGAAATCGTCTTGATAGGTGCCAAGAAAGCTATCAATGAGAACAAAGAGTAACTCCGAATCCCCACCCATATCTTCAATGATACGATTATAGTCAACTGGTCCTTCAACAACTCTCTTAGATCTAAAATCTAAATTGGACTCCTGTTCGACTCCCTTGCTTTTTACATCAATAGGATTCGCCTGAAAATTAGCATCAGAAAATTTACGAGGAGTATTGGCTAATGCTTTTGCCAGGGCTTCGAACTTAATGGGTTTTGAGATATAGTCGTCCATACCCACCTCAATACACTTCTCACGATCCCCCTTCATTGCATTCGCAGTCATCGCTACAATTCGAGGTTGCCTTTGGTCGCTCAAGTTCTTCCGAATCCACTGGGTCGCTTCATATCCCGACATCTCCGGCATTTGTACATCCATCAAGACCAGATCATAATTTATTTTCTCCAGGGCCTGACAGGCCTCTCTACCATTTCCTGCAATGTCGATTCGATAATTCATTTTTTCTAAAACACGTTGGGCCAGAAGCTGATTGACCTTGTTATCTTCGGCCAAAAGAATTTTCAAAGGGTGATCGAGACCAAGATTGGCATCAAAGAGATACTGTTCATCGAACACTAGGTCTTTATGATCCCCCTGGTATATATCTAACGTTACAGAGAAAGAGAACGTCGATCCTTGGCCGTATTCGGACTTTACCCATGCATCCCCGTTCATCATTTTCGCTAGGTGAATCGAGATCGCAAGCCCAAGCCCCGTACCGCCAAACTTTCTTGAAGTTGATGAATCAACCTGGGAGAAAGATTTAAAGAGTCGGTCCATGCGATCTGGTGGGATCCCAATGCCTGTATCATGAATGTCGAAGACAAGTTTTGCCTTGGTTTCGTCAATAGCCCCTCCGCGAACATGAATTTTGACAGAGCCCTTCTCGGTAAACTTAATAGCATTACCTACAAAATTGACGAGAATTTGTCGGACTCGTGTCATGTCACCAATCACGTACTTCGGACAGGTCTCCTCGATCTTATAAGTTAAATCAATTCCCTTCTCATTCGCTCTACCATCAAACAGGAGAAGACTCGACTGAACGCAGTGATTGAGTTCGAAAGGAATTTCTTCAAGCTCGAGTTTACCCGTATCAATTTTTGAAAAATCGAGAATGTCATTAATAATCTCAAGTAAGCTTTCAGCACAATCTTTAATCGTGACAACAGTTGAATTGATTTTTGCATCGAGCTGTTCATCTAAAGCTAAATTTGTCATGCCTATGATACCGTTCATAGGCGTTCTTATCTCGTGACTCATATTCGCTAGGAATTCCGTTTTTGCCTGGGAAGCTTCCTCGGCTTTATCACGGGCATGGGCTAACTCAACAGTTTGCTTCTCAATGCGCAAAATATTTTCGATAGAGCGCCGTAATGAGCGATGATCGCGTTTCAACTGAACCATAAGAAAGCCAATGAAGAAGGCAGATGCCAGAGTAAAACCAATACTGTTATCAACACCGTATCCGAGGGCGAGGACCACTGGTAAAAGTAGGCTCAGTAGAACAGCTCGCCCCATATTTAAGTGCGAAGAGATTGTCGATATCGAACCACCGGCGATTCCACCCGTTAAAAAAATCATCAACATCGAGCTTGGTTCAATACCATCTTGATAAATGACTCCACCGACCAGAGTTCCCCAAGTCATACTACTAAATAGGATCGCTACCTGCAGCGGAACCGTATTAATCGACTCACCCTGCTCTTCCTTTGTTGATAGGTTTTGGCACATAAGGAGCCGAAGAAAGCCCAGAAGAAGGAAAACGAAAGTCAGAATCACCGTCCAAGCCGGATGCTCCTCCGCAAATGGGCTGGTAAATGCGTAAACAGAAAACAAGACCGGGTAAACGAATCCGCCCAGTCGAGCTCGGTGAGCTAACTTCTTTTGTAGCCTTGTCTTTATGAGGTTTTCGTCTGAAATCTCGCTGAACATCACCCTTTGATATCGGGATTTTAAGCGCATATATTGATGAAATCCTAGTTGACTGGTCAAATCTTAATTTTCTATGATCCGAACATCTCAAAAGGAGAATGAAGTGGCCTTACAAGTTGGAATCGTTGGCTTGCCCAATGTCGGAAAAAGTACTCTTTTCAACGCTTTAACAGCAGCAAAAGCGGAGTCAGCCAATTACCCGTTTTGTACGATTGATCCTAACGTCGGCGTCGTCACGGTACCGGACGCTCGTTTGGTTGAAATATCAAAAAGAGTCAAGCCTCAGCAGACGATCCCTACAGCCATGGAATTTGTCGATATTGCAGGACTCGTAGCCGGTGCCAGCAAAGGTGAAGGACTCGGAAACAAGTTCTTAGCCAATATCAGAGAAACCGATGCCATCGTCCACGTCGTTCGTTGTTTTGACGACCCCAACGTCGTTCACGTGGCTGGTTCTGTAGATCCCCTTAGAGACATTGAAACCATCAACACAGAGCTCATGCTCGCCGACTTAGAGTCGGTCGAAAAGCGCCTGCAAAAATCTGAGAAGAATGCGCGAACAACAAAAGACAAAGCCCTTATGGCAGAAGTCGAGGCCCTCAAAAAAGTTAAAGCGGCTCTTGATGAAGGCAAAGCCGCAAGAAGCGTTGAACTCAATGAAGACGAAATGAAAATCGTAAAGAACTTTCACCTCTTGAGCATTAAACCTGTTTTATATGCTTGTAATGTGAGTGAAGATGGCTTCACTGATGGCGGTAATGATTGGTCGAAGTCCGTCTTTGAATACGCCGAGAAAGAAAATAACAGAGCTCTTTTAATCTGCTCGGCCATGGAAGCTGAAATTGCTCTCCTTGAACCCGAAGAGCAAAATGAGTTTTTAGAAAGCCTTGGTGTGGACGAAAGGGGCCTGAATCGCCTTATTCGAACCGCCTACGAACTATTGGGCTTGAGTACCTATTTTACGGCCGGTGAAAAGGAAGTGCGCGCTTGGACCATTAAAAATGGCATGAGTGCCCCACAAGCAGCCGGTGTCATCCACAGTGATTTCGAGCGCGGCTTTATTCGCGCAGAAGCTTACCACTTTGACGACTTAGTTAATTGCGGCAGTGAAAATGCGGTCAAAGAAGCTGGAAAATATCGCTCTGAAGGAAAAGACTATCTGGTTAAAGATGGCGATATTCTGTTTTTTAAATTTAACGTGTAAGTCACAAGGGCTTGAAATCTCTCAAGCCAAAATAATTTCAAATTTCTATAAAAATGAACGTGATTACTGAACACTTTCGAAAGGTGATTCAGTTTGCCCCGGCAAGAAAGGCCCCGTTCCCTGAGGATTAAAAGGGTTCGTTGGGGTCGGCGAAGGACTCGACTCAGCATCCTTTGGGTAGAAAAAGCAAGTAGGCTCAGTTTCGGCCGCTACTTGGGACATGACTTGTTCTAAATGATAAAGAGCTTTAAGTCCGGCACCCATGTAATAGTTGGTTAGACGAGTCCAAGGGTGACTGGCATAACGAGCTCGTACAAGATTCGCCGCTTGCTCCAAAAGATCGTCTTCGTATTGAAGTGAAAGTTGATCAATACAAGTTTTAAGGCCCATTCGGCTCGCTGCTGTATTTCTTTGCTGCTCAAGCTCTTCTGCTCTTTGTTCAGCATCGGCAGGACCGAGGGTTCCCTGGGTTTGTCTTCCAAATGGAGAGGTCGTCACCTGAGCGCCCGCTTCTAGGCTCATTGCCAAAGCTAAAATGATGAGGCCAAATCTCAAGCTAGTTAACATCAAAAGTCCCCCCTGGGCTTGTGGACTGGAAACAAATCCAGCTTTTGAAATAGCACAGGCGGTCATCCTCCGATAGGTTCTAGTCTGTAATCTGTATATTTTTCTAGACGCTTAGCGTCCTTTCATCTTCGGATCAAAGGCATCTCGCATGCCATCTCCCAATAGATTGAATGCCAGCATTGAAACGAAAATAGCCAGTCCCGGAAAAAACACGAGGTGGGGGTAGGAATCGATCACATCAAAACCATTGGATGCCAAAACTCCCCATGAGCTATAGGGCGGCCTCAAACCGAGCCCAATGAAGCTCAAGAAACTCTCAAATAAAATATTCGATGGAATTTGAAAGGTCAGCATGACGATGACCGGTCCCAGAATATTTGGCAAGACATGCTTTACGAGTGCAGAAAAGGGTTTGGCACCAAGGGCACGGGCCGCTTCTACATAAAGCATCTGCTTAACTTGAAGAATTTGCCCGCGAACAAGTCGCGCAAGGGTCACCCAGCCGACAACGCTAAGAGCAAGCGTGGTACTCGTTAAAGCCCTTAACTCTTCGTTTTCGAAAATATCCATCGTATCGAATACAACTTTGACTAAAATCATGAGAACGAGTTGGGGAACACCCATAAGAATATCGACGAATCTCATGAGAACGTTGTCGACCCAGCCGCCGACCCATCCAGAAATGGCTCCATAAACACCGCCAATAATGAGTGAAATGATCGCCGTTAAAATTGCGATGGCCATAGAGACTCGCGCCCCATAGATCGTGCGCGAAAGGAGGTCGCGCCCTAATTCATCGGTACCGAACCAATGGGCCCCTGAAGGACCTTCTAAAACTAGATCAATATTTTGCGCACGAAAATCATAGGGCGCTAGAACTGGAGCTAATAGAGCAATGAGAACGACCACTAAGATAATCGCCGCAGAAACCATAGACCCACGGTTTTTCTTTAGGCGCTTCCATGAATCGGCCCATAAACTATTGGGAGTTCTGTTTTCTTGGATCGTATCGCCGGGACTTATAACAGTATCACTCATGACATTTCAATCCTTGGATCAACCACCTTGTACAATACATCCACAACAAGATTGGCCACGATTAATAAAAACGAAAATAAAACCGTCAACCCCATTATCAATGGATAATCTCTATTGAACACTGACTGAATAAAGTGTTTTCCCATTCCGGGGACGGCATAAATAGTTTCGATAACGAAAGACCCTGTAATGATGCCCGCCACGAGGGGCCCCAAATATGTGAGTACAGGAATTAATGAATTTTTTAAAACATGCTTAAAGAGAATTTTTTGTTCGCTCAAGCCCTTTGCCCGCGCTGTGCGAATAAAATCAGATTGAGTCACATCCAAAGCACTCGCCCGTGTTAATCGAGCTATAAAGGCAGCAGGACGTATCCCCAAAATCAGACAAGGCATTATATAGTGTCTCGGAGTTTCCCAGAGACCTACGGGCAGAAGAATTTCATATTCTTTCATAGTCTCTACTAATTCCGGAGCAAACAAATTCAAAGGAAATCCAAGGGACAAAAATTGAATGGCAACAACAGCAGTCAAAAAGCTCGGGAGCGAAACACCACTCACGGCTAAGGTCATCGAAGCCGTATCAGCCGCTTTGTTGTGAAAGCGTGCCGCAATAAGTCCCAGGGGAATCCCAAAAAGTAGGGCGATGAGACAAGCATAAATCCCCAGTTTGAGAGATACGGGAAAACTATCAGAAAGGATATCCCAAACGGTTCGCCCTAGATACTTATAGGACTGACCAAAATCACCTTGAAGCAAGCCCAACATATAATCTGAATACTGTTCGATGAGAGGTTTGTTGAGACCATACTTAGCTTCAATATTCTCTTTAATAGCCGGAGGAAGGGCTTTTTCTTGGTCGAAAGGACCCCCCGGAAGAGTTCGCAAAAGTAAAAAAGAAGCCGTCGCTATCACAAATAAAGAAATAACTGTGTGAATCGATCTCTTCATCACAAAAACGAGGGCGTGGCTTTTTATAACCCCGTACATTAAAGCTGCCAGCGAAAAAAAACAGTAGAACCAGACGAGACCATCGGGAATTCCACCGGCAAAAAAGTCCATGATAATCAATAGAGCCGTTAACCCAGCAACTCCCCAAGCAAAAATACTTCCGAGTTTTTCCATCACTTGAGTTTTACCTCCCAAAAGCGGTAATAACCCAGAGGATTAATGGGATAGTCCTTAATACGTTTAGCGATCAGATGATTTCTAACACCTCGATAAATAGGCATGGCTGGCACTTCATCTTCAACCAAAAGCTTTTGCGCCTTCTTGTAAAGCTCGATGCGTTTTGATTCATCCAACTCAGAAGCAGCGGCTTCAATGAGTTTATCAAACTCCTGGTTTCCCCAACCCGTTCGATTGTTTTCAGAGTAACTCGTCATAAGGTTCATAAAATTATCGGGATCGGGATAGTCTGCAATCCAACCCAAACGAAATACAGGGTATGGGTCCGACTTGAGCGTATTTAAGTAAACCTTCCACTCTTCGTTTCTCAACTCAACTTTCATTCCCAGGTTTCTAGAAAGTTGTGACTGTACATTTTCTGCGATTCTTTGGTGATCTTCATTAGTGTTAAAACCAATGACCAAGGGAGGTAACTTCGAACCGTCGTCAAAGCCCGCCTGCTTAATTAGCGCCTTAGATTTTTCGAGGTCAAAGCGAAGTCCAATAGAATCGTCGTGACCGAGAAGCCCCTTGGGAATCCAACTGCGAAGGGCTGTCTGGCCGCCATCGAGGAGCTTTACAATTTCATCGCGATCGATGGCATGGGAAATGGCCCGTCTCAGAATTTTATTGTTGTAGGGAGGCTTATCGACATTGAATCCATAATAATAGATAAGAAGATTTTGAATGGGCGTAAACTCGGGTTTCTTTCGGAGCTTACGCAAGTCTTTACTAGGAACTTCGTGGACCGAATCCAGTTTTCCTGAGTCAAAAAGTCGAACGGCCGTGGAATACTTTTCAACCATGCGGGCCAGAACGTATTTTACCGAAGGCTTTTTCCCATAGTAATTTTCGTTGCGCTCTAAAAGTACAAGTTCGTCGTGTTTCCACTCCTTGAGAGTAAAGGCTCCAAGGGTCACAATATTTTTTGCTTCAGTCCACTGATCACCATGTTTTTCGACGATATCGAGCCTGACAGGAAATGTGCTTGAGTGGGTCAGCAAGGACGGAAAAAAGGACATGGGCCGGGCCAAATTGACGACCAAAGTATAATCATCTTTAAGACTGACACCTACTTTTGAGAAATCAGTTTCTTTACCCTCGTTAAAAGCTCGGGCATTTTTAATAGCAAATAAAAAGTACGCATATTCAGAGGCCGTATCTGGACTCAAGAGTCGCATCCAAGCGTCCAAAACATGTTGGCCTTTGAAAGCGACACCATCGGTCCACTTTACATCTTTGCGCAGCTTGAAAATCCATTGGGTCGAGTCTTGGTTGGGCTCCCAACTCTCCGCCAAGGCCGGTCGCAGTGGCATTTCTTCTTTTGTAATGTCGTAAGAAACCAGGCCCTCGTGGGTGTTGCCCGTGATCAGGGACGACGTCGTGTCAGTGGCCTTATGCCAGTCCAAAGAAGGTGGCTCAGAGACGATGTGAATACGAAGAGTTTCTTTATAGGGAAGGATCATCTCCTTGCCATTTTCTAACTCAATTTTTGTGTCTTTGCTTCGCTTTGTACAAGCAGTGAATAATAGCGAAACTAGAACCATGAAAAGCAAAAAGATTTTCATTCGTCTCTCCCCTTTATTAGAAATATGAGTGGAACCACTCTTTCTGACTGGGGGATTTTGTCTCTTTTTTGCTACCTAATGTCAAGAAGGCTGGGTGCCCCTAGAGGCTTTCCCAATTTTCGCGGGTTTGCTTGTCTCCGGTCACTGGAACATCCACAGCTTGAGCTAGAAAAGAACTGCTCGTCTTCCCTGACTTGTAAAGAAGTGAATAAATATATTCAAATCGTACGACCTTTTTTACATAGTTTCGCGTTTGCAAGAAAGGAATATGCTCGATGAACTCATCCATCTCCAATTCTCCAAACTGACTCAACCAAGAGTGGACTCGGTGTGGTCCGGCATTGTAACTCGCCGCTGCCAAAGGAATTTTCTGATAAAGCTTTAACAGGCGATTTAAGTAACGAGTTCCAAAACGAACGTTCACTTCGGGCTCCAGCAACGACTTTACTGCAAATCCATTCACACCCAATAATTTTGCCAATTGTCTGCCCGTATAAGGCATAATTTGCATCAATCCCATGGCTCCCACCGGCGAAATTGCCGTTTTCTTGTAGTGAGTTTCGGCACGCATGATGGACCAGACGAATGTGTCTGGAACGCTAAAGGATTTAGAATAGTTCAAAACAAGGTTTTCATAGGCCCTTGGATAGGTGAATTCCCAGAGATATCGAACGCCCTTGTATCCATAGCGCTTTCGAGTATCAGAAAAGTAGATACCACCTATGTAGGCCGACCGATGGAAGGCACCCAACTTTTTGTATTCGGCCATCAGCATTTTGCGATAATCAGCATTTGAAGTCCTGCGCTCAATTTCGTAGAGCTCCCAGTAGGCCCATTCATTGAGACCCAACTCCGCCAACTCACGAGCCCTTTCAAAGCGCCTTGTTAAACGCGGGTCGCGAAAATTGGTCGCAACAATAACTTCTTCTTCAGCCTCGTTTTCTCCGAGAGCTTCCACTTCGTTAATTTCGGCGAGGGTTTCTTCTTCATCACCATTTTCTTGATCTGCGAGTAAGCTCTCTTCGGATTCCTCTTCTTCACTGGCCGGTGTAGAATTCTCTGCCGCGATCACGGTTTCTTTATTGAGGTCTCCAAAGTCGCTATTGCCACTTCCGCTGTTTTTATCAGCGGCGAGATCTCTAATGTTGAGCGCTTTGATCTTTTGGTTGGCAACCTTGAGGCGCTCACTAGCCGCTACAGAGTAGTATCCCAATAAATTATCTTGGGCGAGCCTGGCAAAAATATCTCTGGCCTCTGTCAGTCTTTCCATTCGGTAAAGACTCATAGCTCTCCAATATTCAATTTTTTCAGTTGAGTACTTATACCAGCGTCTTCTCCAACGCTTCTTCTGTCGGAGAAGATCGGCAAAGGCCTTCTCGGCCCCGACAAAATCTTTTTTCAAGTATTTGATCCAAGCCAAATGCCACTGGGAATCTCGACTCAATCCCGAGCGACGATACTTTTTCGTGAATTCCTGGAACTTTCTGCCCGCTCCATCATAGTCTTGGAATTGATAACTCAGAAATGCAGCCTTAAAAAGGGCCTGTCTCCCACTCCGCGAGCGCGGCGCTAGGTTATGAACCTTGTGGTAGGCTCCAACAGCGGCTTGAAACTCTCCAGAACGAGACGACGCCTTGGCCAACAACATCAGGTAATCTTTATTGCGCGACTCTTTCTTGTAATGCTTTAACAAAATTTTAAGGGCCTCATGGGGATTCCCATCATTGATTAGAAAATTGGCGAGAATGCTATCTACGAGGTAAACCGTCCCCTTTCTAACACGGGACTGGAGGGTTTTAATTTCGGCCATGGCCCGATCCGACTCGCCAGAATACTGTAAGCGACGAATTCGACTCTTTTGGACTTTAGGAGATGCGACACAACCCGTTCGCTCTCCTTCAATTTTATTGGCCTGAAGGTCAATTCCCCAGTCGTAAACCAAGGGGTGTGCCGGGTACTTTGAATAAAGTTTTCTAGCCCACCGACAAGCGACCCATTTTCTTCGCAATTTATTTTCGGCTTGAATAAGGTGCCATAAAACTTCGGGGTGACGATCCTTACCGCGAATTCTTCTCTCAAGTTTTCTAAAGTAATAGCGTGAATTCTTATAACTCTTTAATTCAAAATAAGTTTTACCCAGGTGGAAGTAGGCTTCATTTTGTATAAAAACATTGGGTTTGTTTCTTAGTGTTTCTAAAAAACTCGCTAAGGCTAAATTATTGTTATTGTTTTGCAGGTAAAGTTTCCCGAGATAAAAATGGCTAATGTCGGCGATGCGAGTGCCCAGACGTAAAGACTCTTTTACCGCAGCAATACCCTCAGCCGTACGCTTGAGTTTAAAGTAAACCTTTCCAGAAGATAGGTGGGCGAGTGCCTTTATGCTCTCTGGGTATTGTCCCTCAATGACGGTATTAAGAACATTGAGTGCCGATTCGTGTTGTTCCGCTTCGATGAGTTTACCGGCCGTTTTCAGGGGACTCGGTGTATCCGCAAAAACAGGGTGAGAGGGAGCAAAACTAAGAAGAAGAGCAAGAATGAATTGGGCACTATAAGTCTTTAAAATCGTTAACCTCCCTGTCTTTCTATAATAGCCAATCTCCATGGCAAAATCGAAGTCGAGAAACCTATTTCTATGCCAAAATTGTGGTTCGGAGTGAGTAAAATATCAAGGCGAATGTCGAGATGAAGCCTTCACTCACTCATATCTAAGGTATTGGATTAAACAGTCCAAACCCTAGAGCCAGCCTAGAGTCCAGGTTCGAGCGAAAATTATCATCGCTCCGTCTCAATGTGAGACCTTTGACCTGGTTTTTGCAGCTTATTATGACCGGTTTAGAATCTCAACGATCAGCGCCAAGTTTTTACTTTGATAATATAAACTTCGCGGCCCCCACTTTCTATCAATCCCTTGGTATATGAATTGCTCAATGAGTGACTGTTATCATTCAAAGGAATTCACTATGCTCATCCGAATCGCTCTTTTCGTGCTTACAATGCAACTTTCTTTGCCTATTTTAGCGCAAAATACCTGGGGACCAATTACACGCCCATTGACAAGACTTCACTCTGCGATCTCTCCGAATGGTATTGCCTTCGAAAATAATTTAATGAACCACATTAGTGACGAATTGAGATTGGATTCTGAAGATATTTCAAAGTTTATTTCCTGCCATGCCGAAGAGAACGGCCAAATCGTTCATCGAAAAGGGGGCCGAGTTATTCCCGTAACATGCTATGGGCACCAGGATCTCGACACCATTAGAACAAAGGTCGGACAGAAATACGGGCATCATATTGGCAGCCATCTCAAGTACGCTGTTCGTTCTGGAAATTACATTTTTGCCGTTTGTAATTACGATGAAAAATCAGATCACTCCCATAGTAAAGATCACTATGTTTGCAGAACACCCCTATCTGGGCTTTCAAAAATTAATAATTCTGAGACCTTTTGCTATAAGATGAGTGCCTTCCACCGCACATGCAATCCCCATAAAGCATTGGTTTCGACCGAAATCATTCTTATTAACAGCACACGAAGGTGGCCGACTCTCGACAAATCGATCCTCACCGGCTTTCTCAAGCAAAATTCAAATCAAATCAAGGGTGTGCAATCCTCAGCAGATTTTATCGAAGATATTTCCAATGCTCGAGTTCTCTACTCCGAACGATCGAGAGGTTCCGCCGATTCGTCACAGCGCTTTCCAAAAAATTACGTGGGCAAAAAATATATATGTATTGAAGATTATGTTTCTAGTGACAACACTTATTTAAAAACCAAAGTCCAATGCGGACCGATCCAAACAGTGACTCACTCGCCAAGGACTACAACCATCGTTCTTGAGAGTGTTAGCTTCGAATCAAACTTAGAGCGGGTCAAACAAACCTCTGTCCATTACCCGATGATTAGCCCCGAACGCTCGAGTGTGGACTAAAACCAAAATCGTAAAGTCTATAATGTGAAGTTTTAATCAATGCATGGGCAGTTGTTCGCTGATGAGAACCTTTTCGCTCGAAGCTCCAACGACACTACGGTAGGTTGATTTTGAAGTTTGTACGATAAATACAAACGCAAGTTGGTGCGGACTGGAATCAGCCCAAACCACCGGGCCCCAATCTCTTTTTACCTTTTTAAACTCGTCACCAAAATGGCGAGTTAAAACATCATAAGCATCATCCCTGTTGAAATTAACTTGGGTATTGATGTCTGGCTCGAGAATTTTCAATTTGTTATTCACAAGATAGGCCTCACCCGTGCGTTTATCAGTCATTAAACGCAACCACGACTGAAAGACATCCATCCCCTCATAAGTTTGAAGGGCATCGAATATTTTTGATGATCGCAATTCGTCAGACTCTATTTTTTGCAAAACTTGATTACTGGGAATTCCCATGGTTTCGGCGAATCCACCGACGAATTCTGTGAGCTTCTCTTTTGAACGGCCGACACCTTCAATGCGACCACCTGTAAAGCGATACAGCTCTCCTTTGGGGTTAGCTCGCGCCTTCCATTTTCCGGTGCCGTGGGCTTCTAAATAGGCCAGTAAGCGATTGGGAATCGTACCAGGCTTGTTAGATGGACTTTGACTGGCGGCCGGCTGACGGGACTGCTGGGGCTTCTGATCGCTTCGAGCGAGATCCTCCTTCTCAGATGGATCATCCTCGCTTTTTTGCGAATCTGTTGACGAATAGTGGGAGCGCTTAACTTCTTGGTCAGCTGAAAAATTGAAGTGAGAAGTGCCCTCATCAAGTAAAAACTTAAAGACAAAACCAAGACAAAATGCCAGGGCCCAGACTAAATATCTGGAGAACTTCTTTTGAAACACTAGAAAATCCAATTAGTTTCGAGTTATAACTAACCGATCGTACTCTGCCTGAAAATCTTGAATAATTTGCGCCGCATTGACGGGATCAACCACGGGAGTCACCGTCTCTATAATGTCGAAAGCGCTCGTGAAATTGTCATTAGCATCGAGGGCAGCGATGTGCTCAGTAAATATTTCTTCGATGACCTTTTCATTGCCCTGGGCTTTGTACTTGGCCCAAATCTCATACCAGACTGAACTATAGGTTAGCCCTGTATTGTGAATTCTTCTTCCAGCTGCATCGGCGACTTGCTGAGCCGTTAAGTTGTTATCTTGAACGATCGCCGGGTCTCTTAAACCGTCGGTATCATTAAAAAAGTACAAACCAATTGCCGGTGGTAAATCATTGAAGAGGATAAAGCTATGAATATCACCGATAGCCTCATTCATAGCATCATAGCAACCGTCTGCATCCGGGCAACACGGACCCGAATTGGGATTTCCGGCCTGGCAGAGTTCTGAACCTCGAACTTGCTGTCTGGTTCCCCAGTAAACATTTCCGTGACCCGCTTCATGAGCCAGAACAGAAACATCGACCGATAAATCACCATCGGGATCATCAGGAGCATATCCCATGTGAATCTCTTGATCGACAAAACTCCAATAAGCGTTGGCGTTAATATCATCGTAGGCAAAGACTGTTATATCACGGTTTTCAGCATAGAATCGTCCCGTGCGTTCTTTCATGTATGTAATTTGACGATTGAGCCAGTAGAAGGCATTGATCTGTCCCACATCATGATTGGTATCTCCGGCGAAACTATACTTCCAAGAGCCATCGGCCTTGGCCTCGGTGACGGTTCCGGTTGGATTGACAATGGTGTAGTGGGCATTTGTTAATTGACCATCTTCAGGAAGATTAATTCCGTAGTTAAAAATTCTCAGTTCAACTTGAGGTGTCGAGTTCGCTCGATTCAAAGGGACTGCAAATGGTCCATTGTTTGCCGAAACGGGATCTTTATAAACAAGACAGGCATTGTAGTTATCGTCAGTGAGACAATCGTCTACAAAGTCACCCGCAGGAAAAGCATCATTAAAACTGTCTAGGGTCGCATATTCTTCAGCCACTTCTAATGGCGTGGGATCCGGAGTTGGTTCTTCCGAGGGTAAATCTAATTGTTGCTGTAAACCGAGATTCAGTCCATCAACTGGTTCAAATCCAGCGGGACCACAGTTTTGAAAGAAAATAAGAATCAAAGTCGCTGCAACGAACAACAATGCTTTTTGAACAGAAGATAACATTTGAGCTCCCAACCGATCGGAACCTTGCGACTTTTTCCCTAAAATACCCATAATATTTATCGACAGCTGGGCTCTAGACTTAAGTCCTTGTTGAAAAAAATCTTCTAAGGTACCGATTTGTGGTGGGAATTATTTTCGACCAATAATTCGACACTTGGAATTTCTCATTTTGATACGTCAAAACCTTATACGAGTAACCTTTGACTCAGTTTTACCAAGTGGCTCCACCGTTTGAGATGGGAATCTCTTTCTTTCTTTTTCATTTGAGCACGAAACTCCTGATCCCTTTTCCAGAGTTCTGAAATTTCAGATTGGCTCTTCCAGAAGCCAGTTCCCAATCCGGCAAGATAGGCGGCTCCAAGAACGGTCGACTCAACCGAGACAGGTCTTTCAATAGCCATACCTAAAAGGTCCGCTTGAATCTGCATCAATAGTGAATTAGCCGAAGCCCCACCATCCACACGAATTTTGCGAAGTGGTTTACCCAGGTCTTTTTTCATGGCGAGTAAAATGTCGACGTTCTGCAGGGCCATGGCTTCAAGGCAAGCCCTCGCAATATGGGCTCTCCCCGAACCTCGAGTTAATCCTGTAATCATTCCCCTGACTCGTGGATTCCAATGGGGAGCACCAAGGCCGACAAATGCTGGTAGAAACTGAACGCCTTCTGTGGTTTCAACACTCGATGCGAGGGCTTCTACCTCAGAACTGGATTCGATGATTTTTAATTCATCTCGAAGCCACTGAACGGCGGCTCCACAAATAAAAGCACCACCTTCTAGGGCGTAGGTTAAGTTTCGATCATCTCCGAGCTGCCAAGCAATTGTAGAAAGCAAACCTGACTTAGAACGAAGGGGAGTTTTACCGGAGTTCATTAGTAAAAAGCTTCCCGTTCCATAGGTCACTTTTGCATCACCTGTTTTAAAAGCTGTTTGACCAAAGAGTGCTGCTTGCTGGTCACCGGCGATACCGCTGATGGGGGTACCATTGTGAAGGCCTGGAACACCAAACACCTGAGAAAGTGGGCCACTGGACGGGCAAACCCGAGGTAACATCTCTTTGGGAACCTTAAAGATTTTCAACAAATCGTCGTCCCATTGCCCCTTTTTTATATCGAGAAGTAAGGTCCTCGAGGCATTGGAGACTTCGATGATGTGATCTTTGCCACCACTGAGCTTCCAAACTAAGTAGGAATCGATGGTGCCAAAAGCGATCTCTCCGCTTTTAGCTCGCTTTCGCAAACCGGAGTCTTGATCTAAAATCCAGCGAATTTTAGTTCCAGAAAAATAGGGGTCGATGACTAAGCCCGTCTTTCTTTTTACGATCCGCTCTACACCTTCTTTCGCCTTGAGTTTATCGCAGATTTCTTGAGTCCTGCGGCACTGCCAAACGATGGCCCGACCAATCGGACGACCCGTTTTCTTATCCCAGACAACGGTCGTCTCCCTTTGATTTGTAATGCCGACGCCTACAATTTGAGCGAGTCGAATACTTTGATCTTCTAGGCACAACTTAATCCCAGATAATACGGTTTGCCAAATTTCCTCGGGGTCGTGTTCAACCCATCCTGCCTTTGGGTAATACTGCTTAAACTCAGAGTAGGCCCCAGCTACGATCTGCCCTTTTTGATCAACAACGCAAACCCTCGTTCCGGTAGTACCTTGGTCAATAGATAGAACATAGTTAGACATAGGGACCTCTTAAAGTGTTTAATATTTATATGAGTCTGTTTTTTCAACTTCTGCAAAATAGCCTAAAAAGTTTTAGTGAATTGGACAAGGATCGAATCAATTTAATCGGTGCATCTGATTATTTAGTAGAAGTGCTAAAGAAGTATTTTCGCCTCGAAGTTCAGGGATTAGAAAATGTTCCCGATTCAGGCCGAGTCTTAATTACTCCCAATCATTCGGGCTTTTCTGGTTTTGACGCCGTCATTTTGGCAAATATATTGAGAGAGAAGCGCAATCAGCTTCCCCAGGTTTTGACCCACCACTTGTGGTTTGCCAATAAAACCGTAGGTCACATTATGGAAAACATGGGCTTTGTTGAGGCTAAACTCCGCACGGGAAACACCTGCTTACAACAGGATGGCATGGTCGTCATTTTTCCCGAAGGAGAGTATGGAAATTTTAAACCAACCCTCGATCGCTATCATCTGCAGAAATTTCGAAGAGGCTTTATTCGTATGGCCCTTCTCAATAACTGCCCCATTGTTCCGACACTAATTATTGGAGCTGAAGAAACTCATATTAATTTGGCGCGTTTGAAACTCAGAAAGTTTCTACCCGGTGCCGTTTTACCTCTCCCTCTCAATATCATTCCCCTTCCCGCTAAATGGAAAATTATTTTTTTAAAACCAATTCACCTCCCCTACGGACCAGAATCGGCAAAAGATCGTGAACTGGTCGTGGACTTAGCATCGGAAGTTCGAGAAGAAATGCAGGCCGTACTTTCAAAAGAAATCGCCTCGAGAGACTCCATCTATTTTTAATTGAACTAAAGAATTATTATAGAAAAGGGTTAGTTGGTATCGTCGGTCTGGTCCGTTGCGACGAATTGAATGAGCCCGCTCCACGCCTTTGTCAAAAACCCGGGGCTATCTTGGTTTCTACCAACAACGGATGTGGAAATAATGGCCGAGATACTTACTGCGATTACCAAAAGAAGGATGTATTCGACGACGACTTGCCCCGACTCTTCTTTTTGCATTTCAAAATTGTTCCTACGCAATCCCATAAGGTCTTATCGGAACTCTCATAATGAGATTCAAATAATTATGCGTGGGCCTCTAAGATCGCCGGAGACTTTACTAAATCCCTAAAAATACTTAGTAAACTCGAGTAGTCCTCATTTTGGAGACCGCCGCGAACGCCGAGCACTTTATCCATACCCTGCATTTGAACAGCAAATTTTTCTTGCTGGGGTGAAAAACACATCTCGAAGCTTTCGGAGTCAGGGTAAAGCATCAAGTAAATGTTAATGCCCCTGTCCTTGAGATCATTGCGAATAAAGCTTTTCCATTCGGTGATCCGCTCTTGAATTTGAAAGTAAATTTTGAGGGCTTCTGATTCGTGATATTGAGAGAAGTAAAGTCTCAATGGTCCATCGAAGATGGCGGCATTCAGTGCCGGTGAATAGTAAGAAGTTTGGGTAATTGGTATTCCGGTCATCTCCGTTGACGTCATAATCCCTCCATTGACTCACATCCTGATGTGTCACTTTCAAGACTAGTCATGGGTAGAGGCATGATGCAATGAAATTTATCATTAATTTCAATAATTTCCTTGGGACCTATACTTAGGTTTTAAAAATAGAACGTGCCTTATAAAAAGACTGTCGAACTGGGGTATAACCCACCTCGTAAAAGAAGTGAGTCCAATCATTTCCTGACACAAAAAAGTTTGCTTCTTTGCCAATTTCCAGACTGCCTTGGCTCTCTTGAACACCAAGTGCATAGGCTGCATTTAGAGTATAGGCGACCCAAACTTCAGCCAAACTCATTTTCATTTTCTTACGGGCAAGGAGTCCGACAAAGGCAAGGTCCTGGGTCGGCGAACTTCCGGGATTAAAATCCGTTGCCAATGCGACCCGCCCTCCTAAAGCCGACAATTCTTCGGCATCGGGATAGGCACAATCCAGATAGAAGTCTGCAGCCGGCAAAAGTACAGCCGTCACTTCCGATTGAGCCAACCTTTGCTTGTCGGCAGTGCTTAACTCAATGACGTGGTCCGCGGACAGGGCTCCCATTTCAATTGCCAATCGAGAGGCTCCCGTTCGCGATAGTTGATCAGCATGGATGGTAATATCAAAACCTAAATCCTTAGCCAATTCACAATATTCGCGACCTTGCTGAAGACTAAAATAATTCTTTTCAATAAAAATATCACAACGTGTGGCCAATCCGTTTTCTTTAACTCTTTTAAGGTCAGAAACCACTGAAGCAAAGTACTTTTTTCTATCTGATTTTTCAGGAAAGGCGTGGGGCCCCAGATAAGTGGGAAGGGTCTTAATCTTTTTATAGGAGCTCGCAACCTCGAGCATTTTTTCTTCTGTTTTTCTATTGAGTCCGTATCCGCTTTTAATCTCAACAAGACTCACTCCTTGACGAATGAACTTCTCCATTCGCTCAGCCAAAAGCTCTTGCAGCTGCGACTTTGAGGCCTTTCGAGTTGCGCGCACCGTAGACAGGATTCCTCCACCCTTTTTTCCAATCTCCTGGTAGCTCCTCCCCCGAAGTCGCATCTCGAATTCATCACTTCTTTGCCCCGCAAAAACACTGTGCGTGTGGCACTCAATAAACGAGGGAAAAACATACTGGCCTTTAAGGTCGATCTTCTGAATCGTTTTATACTTTTTAGGAAGAGACGACTCCCTGCCGATCCACTCGATCTTACCATGATCAACGACAATTGCTGCCGAATTGATAAAACTGAGATCCGACTCATTAATTTTGCGTCCCGCTTTTTTAGCAGCAGCCTTTAAGCTCATTACCGATTTGATATTTGTGAATAGTTTTTTGCTGGCCATAGAATCCCTAACTTAGGGTTCTAATCTAACGGCACAGAGACCCCGAGGCAATAGCATTTAGAGCGACTTGAGCCAGTCGATCAGAATTCAAGCTCCGACCACCAGCAATGTAGTCGCTGAGCGCACTACTTGTGTTCGCCGATGCAAGGAGAGCCGCCTCCACCTCTGATGGAGTATAGGAAATTCCATTAGATTTTAAGGCAGCGATAAGTAGGCCAATCGAACCAGACACGAGAGGTGTTGCCATCGATGTTCCATTGAGTTCACTGTAGGCTGGGCCCGATACCAAGGCTCGTGGAACTGTTGACCACAAACCGACAGGCTCATTGACATAGGAATCAATGGATCCCGGTGCGGCAATTTCTACAGTGGAAGCACCATAGTTTGAAAAGCTTGAAATACGACCGTTATTCACATCGATGGAACCTACAGAAATAAGTCCCGAGATTCCGGCGGCGTAACCGGCTGGTGCAAAAAAGTTAGTATCGTTAAGGGGAACACCAGAGTTTCCGGAAGCAGAAACCACGACAATTCCTCGACTGATGGCATCTCGCACCGAAGCTTCAAGGCTTGCACTCTTGGCCGCCGCTCCCAATGACATATTGATGATATCGGCATTGTTTTGAATCGCGTAATCGATACCGTTGACAACATTTTGAATGCTGCCACCACCGAAGTTATCGAGTGATTTAATGGCCATGATTCGACCATATCTTCCCATCGCTCCAGAGCCTCCGGTTCCATTTTTGTAGGTCGCAGCGGCAAGACCTGCTACGTGGGTACCGTGACCATTGTCATCCATGGGGTCAAAATCTCCATTGTGAAAATCTTGCCCATAGACGCCCGTATCAGGATCTTCCCACATTTGACTTCTCAGTTCGTCGTGACCGTAGTCGACACCTGTGTCGACGACTGCGATGACAATCTCAGTATCGATAACGTCGCTTTCCAATAGTTTATTTGTCGCCCCATAAAACCCGATTTGATCGAGGTGGGACTGGCGATTAATATCGCGATCATTACTTCCAGAGATCGCTGTCTTTTGCACTTGCTGTTGTTCAGAAACCACAAGAATACATGGATCTTCATCCATTTCGCCGGAGAGCTCTTCGAGGCTCATTGGATCATTTAAGAAAAAACTGATTGTTTCTTTTCTGAGGTTCGGGAAGGCTTCGCCCTTTTCTAAAAGATCACGACTCAAGGAACCTTCTGACAAAGAATCTGCACAATCCTTATCAATTTTAGCAATTAATTCGAGGTCACTTGGAAGGACAATCTCAGACTGAATCTGCGTCTTTTCAGCAATTCCCGCCTGAGTCATACGAGCGAACGCCTTAGCGTTCATTTTCTGAAATTGAGAGTTTTTAGCCTGCAGGTAATCAAAGTTAAGTCGCACCTTTGAGTTCGATTCACTCGAAACGTTTTGCGATGCTTTCTGTGCCTCTAAGGTTGAGGCCGATGAACAATAAACTGAAGATAAACTACTAGACCCAGCGAAGTCGGCATTGGGCATAAACGGAGTACAACCCGTGGCTAAAAGCAAAAAGCCAAGCCCTATTAAAATTTTTAGATATGCCACTGACCCCTGTATCATTTTGAGACTGTCCTCGCTTCCCTTTCCACTCTTATTGTTCAATGCTTATGCCATTCCAAACCCAACCAAGGAGAGGTGAGTGTCAAAGGCTTACTAGTTGACTAGAAAGTTGATACCCCCTTGAAATTGCTAGATGATTTTGAAACAATTTTCTTTTTTTAAAAGTAAAAAGACTCGTCCTCTTTTGATAAAAGATGATTTGATAAGAGGGTCAATTTGATACTTTAAGGTTCCGATAAAAATATAAAGTACCGATAAAATTATTAAGATGAGCAAGAAAAACAAAATTATCTTTTCAACAATCGTGACCATCCTCTGTCTGGGAATCTACATCGTCGTGACCAAGTCTTATGATGAATCCGATATTTTTAAGTTGCCCGAAGAGATTAAGCTCGTTGATCAGAAAGCTGATTTTAGAACGAATTCCCGCTCTGCCAAGCATTTCTCCAAAGAGCTGGATCACGAAAAAATTCGCTCCCTCCTGGTGAAAATGGGGGCCACCGATTATCAGGTAGCCCTCGATGAGAACCAAGAGGTTCTTAAAATAAAGACGGATATTCCATTTAAAAAGGAGACGCTCAACAAACAGCTTGTTGAAATCGAAAAAAACCTCATCCCTCTGTTGCTTGCAAAAGAAAGCGGATACTTTCGCTTCGAACAGGTTCTAGATAACAATGTTTACTTCGCTGAATTCAAAAACGGTAAAAAGATCAACGGGTCTTTTATAAAAGCTCAAATTGAGTCACATGATTCGATAATATCTTTGATCGAACCCATCTACGCACCTGTCTACGAGCATTAAAATTCAGCGCTTCGCAAAGGCTTTTCGCTCAAGTTTGATACAAAAAAAGCCGAATAATGAGACAAGCGCAGGTGATAATGAAAAAAGCAGTCCAACTCCTATTTTGGGTCCTCTTCATACCCCTTACTATCGTCTCTACTTGTTCGAGAACGCCTCACAAAAGTGTGATGCAAAGGCAGATTGCTTCAACCGCTGCTGATCAGAAAAACCCAGTTACACCAACTAACAATTTATTCTCAATTACAAAGCTCAATGTTAATTACAATAAGTTATTTGGAATCAATAAAGAAGAACAAGAAAACTCACTCACCGATTCAGTCACAACAAGTTCGGATGGAACTGAATCGAACAAGGATCTTCTCGTTCCCGCGGGCACCGAGTTTATTGCCATTGTTAACAACGATTGCGTTCGAACAAAAAATGAAAACTTCTCTGGCGAACCTTACTTGAGTCAGTCCATAGCTAACTCCAATGGCATGCTTGAAACGATGAGTGAACAGGTTTTTCCGATTCAAGTTGATAATGACTCTTCTCTTGAGGACCTTGCACAGGAAATCGATAACGATCCATGTATTATAGGGGCGGCCGAAAACGGAGAAGTCAAAATCTCCCAATTTAATGACCCCATGTTTTCTGAGCAAAACCATCATCGTTACCTCGGAACAAAGGAATCCCGTTTTTTCAGTTTTGATTCGAGCCTTCCACTCACTCATACAGTAAAAATCGCGGTACTGGATACTGGGGCTGATTTAAATCACCCTGATCTCAAACCGAATTTCATTTACCAAGCGGGACAAGTTTTAGGAAAAGACTTTATCAATGAAGACTCCGATCCAAGTGATGACCACGGCCACGGCAGTCATGTCGCCGGAATCATTGGTGCTAGCTCAAACAATGGCTTGGGAGTGACCGGAGTTCTTTCGGGAAAAGTCCAACTCATCCCCGTTAAAGTTCTTAACGACCAAGGGGCCGGCGACTATGGCGCTCTTGCCAATGGCATTAAGTGGGCCGTAGAAAATGGAGCCGAAGTCATTAACATCAGTATTAATGGAACGGGAAAGAACGCAGTTCTTGAGGACACTTTGCGTAGGGCCGCAAAAAAAGCAGTGATTATCGCTTCGGCCGGTAACGACGGCGAATTGATAAATTCTGATTTCTTCCCCACGCCAGGGGCCTACACTCGGGGTCTTGGAGGAATGGTCAACGTCGGGAGTATTGACTCTAAGTCCGGGGATATCAGCTACTTTTCTAACTACAGTAATCGATACGTCGACATACTCGCACCCGGCTCAGAATCAAGTAGCCGCAATGCGGGCATTCTCTCGACCCACTTGAACGGCAGCTACAAGCGTCTTAGCGGTACTTCAATGGCGGCGCCTATGGTATCTGCCGCCGCAGGCCTCGCGGTTTCCTTTTTTAAAAGTTACAATATCTCCTACTCTCCACGAGATATCGAAGAACTACTTGAAGATGCTTCATATAAAGATCCATTTCTAAATGAGCATGCAAAAGATGGAAACGTCCTTCGAATGCAGCTTCTCGATCGCTATCTTTACAAAAAGTATCTCATCATGAGTGAAGGAGGTCTAAGAAATGATCTATAGACCCTCCATAAAAATATTTCTATTTTCGCTGTGCTTTTTACTCACAATCTCGTTTCAGAATTGCAGTCGGTTTTCTGCCAAACTTCAAAAGAGCCAGGATTTTAGTTTTCTCAATTTCGAAGAACAACGAATTCCAGATGAAGACCGTATTGATCCCGATTGTATGACAAAGAACGAATACGATAGCTGCATCTTTTTTAAAAACCCGATCTATCAGAATCAAGAAGCGATTTCTGATGAAAGCTGGGGGCCGAGCCAATTTGATCATCTTCAAGTTTTCGGAGTTAAGTTAAGAAATCGCAGTAGCATTCTATTAGAAAATGCCAGGGTAAAAATTCTCACCAAAAAAGCTCCGCGCGTAATTATTAGGGGTACAAGTTTTAAGCCCCTCGCCAGTAACGACAACAGCAAGCAATTGGCCCAAGTAATGGCCTACTACTATTCAGAACGGTTCTTTGGATTTTTTGAGGAGGCCCTACCTCCGGCTGTCACTAGCCAAATATTTAAAATCATAGTCGACGATGATTTTACGGGCTATGTTCCTAAGGCTAATTCAATTCATCTTAGTGAAAGCGAACCCGGAAAACCTTTGGCCTATGATGCTTCAGTTCTCGTGCATTTTCTCGGACTCTCTGTCGCTCACCTGGCATCCGGTGGCAGACTCAGTCCCGAACATATCGATCGAAATCACGAAGACTGTATGAGTACTCCCAATAATTGTTGTCGCTCGGCGAAGGGATGCGCCAATGCAATTCTCTCTGGGGTTGGCGATTACTTCGTGGCCCTTATGTTTCCAGAAAGCCCTAGTACCGGTCAGACTTATTCCAATAGCATAAGTGGTCAATCGGTCTGTGACGTCACAAGAAATCTCAATATCAGCTCTAACAACACCTCAATGGATAACTATTACGCGTGCGAGGATAAAAAAGGTATTGGCCAGGTGACAGCCCTAGGTATCACCTATGCATCGGCCTGGTGGAACTCCCGCGAGCACCTCAAAAGAATTGCTGACCCCCACTTAGTTTCTCGCTTTGACTCCCTCTTTATAAGGCACTTGAGCGATCTCAACGGGCGAGATACTTTTTCGTCGGCCCTTAACAAGGTCTTAGAGTTGGACCGAGCGATGAATGAGGCCGTTTTCAGCCCCATCATTAGGTCAGAATTTCAAAAACTTGGAATTATTTCAGAGTAAAAAGTCCCATTGCGTAAATATCACAAAAGTTCCTAAACACTTAATATTCTTTAGTTTATTAAGACTCGTACGCGCAAAAAGACCCTTTTTGTCTGAACTTAAAAACTTTACAGAGATAGCGACTTTGATAAAGTTTTAAGGCCGACATCACAGGGAGGGGACGATGTCATCTTTTAAAATGATTTTAGCATTACTAGTATCAACGATGTTCTTTGCTGCTTGCGGTGGCGGTGGTTCCAACGGAGGGAATCCCAATCAACCAAATGGGCCGGGGAACTTTTCATCATTCTCTTGCGAACAAGCCAATGACAAAGGGGCACAATTAGCCGGTGGTAGTATTGCTTCAACCAATACAAAGTCTTCCCCGTTTTTTGGAAAACTCTTTAACCAAGATTATCTGGAAGTGATGTTTAGTCTCACACCCGAAGAAACTTGGGATTACGCAATCAATGTGCTTAAGGTACCCGTTTACAAAGTGACTTTGGTTCGCAATCAAACGTCGATTTTTGATCTTCTTCCCGAAGCTCCGGCCGACGATAGAAATACTTGGAACCAAGCCAGCGGAGGCAGCCCAAATACTCAGCTAGCGGGCCTGTACACGCACTACGAAACCATGGGGCAACCACAGAAAATCAATGACCCGACGATCATGGTGAAAACGAACACGGATCGCTGGACTCTCGTGCACGAAATCATGCACCACGTATTCAATCTCGGGCGCAGAAAAGGCAATAACTATCGACTGAACATGGACCTTCGCAATGAACTGACTATGAAGTCCAATGAACTTGAAAAACTCGAGGCCGAATATAACGCAGATCGAACAGATGCTAATTTCTTAAAGATGATTACTGTTTTTCGTGAAGTCCTTCCTATTCTTAGGGAACTTTCAGTGAGAAGTAACCTCGAAGAGGTTTCGATCGAAGGAACTCTTATTGAATGCGCTCAAGCTGGTCGTCTTGAAGATGCGAATCCGAGCAACATCAACTCGGCACTTTGGTATATCGATTACTCAGTCAACGATGCTGTTAATACCTATGGTGACTTCAGAACCGAAGCCCACAAGTTTCTTGATGAAGCCCAAGAGATGGGATTTGCGAACTCTATCACCGAGTCAAAAGCACTCCTAGAGATTATCGAGATGTACGTTAATGAAGCCAAAGCTTTGGTAGAAAAGGTCAATCAAAACGCCACCAATGAGCGTAATCTTTACTCTCCACAAATGGTTGAGGCTATGGCTCTCCTGGTTGCTCCAGATAAGGTAGAACATCTTCATTATCACAAACGTCAGTGGCAAAAAGAACGAGAGCAAATTTTAGATGCTCTTAATTTCCGTTATTAAATTAAGCGGACTCTTTGAGATAGTCTTTGAGCAGAATCTTCAATTTAGCATTTTCATTGCTTAAATTTTGATTCTGCTTAATGGCTGTTTGCAGCTGCTTTTTTAGGTGAACAACCTGATCCTTCAAGTTTGCAATTCTCTTTTGCGGATCGTGTTCAAGAGTTGCTACATTAGATTTTGGCATCGATCGAATCACTTCTATCTCAACCGTTTTGTTCTGGTCCTCCTTGGGGCGCTCCATACTTCCAGTCTTAGAAAATGAGTCGACGTCTCCCTCTTTGATTCGCTCTTCAATATCATCAGGAATCAGAAGGCTCTTATCCACTTCCTCAAGTCTAATTTGACCTTCGCGCACTAGCTTTCGCGCCTCAGAAATCACCTTGATAAACATGGATGAAATCTCGCTCAAAGAAGGCTTCATATATGAATAAAGATCTAGAGTTTCTTTCTTTTTCGAACTCGAAAGAGTTTCAAGAAGCTGACCGCGATCTTCTTCGGCCAGACCGTGAAGAAAGGCCGCCAAATGGAGCGGCTGAAAGCCGTGGAAAATAAGGCGAAGTGAATCAAAATCCCAGGTCATAATGCGCTCTACGGATAAGAGCTTCTCACGCAAAACAACAGCCCATAAACGATTTTCTTTTTCGACAATATCTAAGTATTTTTCTCTTTTCTGGGGACCAAAACCTTCGATCAGGCTTACTAACTGTATAAATCCACCCGGTTTCTGATATCGAGTCAATGTGGCCATTCGTCCCCCTACTTAGACCTATCTCTATCGGTCTAAAGTGGCTCAGAAATTAGTCTTTTAAAGGCTTCTTAATCCCATTTTGAGACCAACCTATTGTTCTTAATAATCACTTTTTTGAAATCAATCATTTCTGAATTCAACTTCACAATGGCCCGATTGCAGGCGACGAACCGCCAGTTCCGGACTCCTT
This sequence comes from Bdellovibrionia bacterium, assembly GCA_030427805.1. Classification (GTDB taxonomy): domain Bacteria; phylum Bdellovibrionota; class Bdellovibrionia; order Bdellovibrionales; family JAGQZY01; genus JAUHWN01. The sequence goes on along the minus strand of JAUICP010000001.1, from coordinate 1,140,383 downwards.
GGCCCATCATCACCAAGACAATAATCCCAGATGGTATCCTGAGAAAGAGAATAAGTTCTCCCATTTTCATCGATAAAAAGCATCTGCCCTGTTTGCTCATTAATTAAGATATCATATCCAATAAAAGCATAAAGACCGGCTGTAGCTGCCCCTCCGTAGGTCAAAACACCAGGACCTGTTCCTGTAAAATTGCCGGCGGCTGCCAGCCTACTGCGAAAGAGTTCCCGTCGTTGAGTTTCAGTAAGATCTCCCAACGAAGCCAGGGAGTTGGCGCGGTGGTTGGCCGCATACCTAGCTGAACTATAGCCATCCCCAATGGGAATCCATCTTCGCCAACCTAAGGCTCGAAGTTCTGCGTCGACTGAGAGAGTTTCATCAATTCCAGAGTAAGTGTGTCCTCTTCTCAGGAGCTCTTCGAGGCGTCCCACTCTCGTTTCTCCTAAAAGCTCCAGTTGCTGTTGAGTCAACACTTCTCGAACAGAACGCCCCTCTCTGTAAACGGCCTGTTCTAAGCTTGGCCACCTTTGTCGAACCACGCTAGAAAACTCCAAATGCTGAAGTTCATGAATAAAAGTTCCCCACGATGATCTCGGCCCCATACCTATCACCCGATCAAGGCTCGAGTGATAGGCGCCTGCCCCATAAAAACCTCTCGTTGGGTCAATTACAACATCGTAGCCCTGGGCTCGAATTCTCTCTAACGTTGCGGCAAATTCAGGATGCTCCATAAAGGGAGTGCTATAGCCGCCTCTACTTCGGGGAGGTGGAACTTCGTCAATTCGAAATGTAGTTCCGAAGTCCAAAGTCCCATCGGCATTCGGGTTTACACGTTGGCCATGCCATCTATACTCATGGGCTCTACCCATTACTGTTCTTACATCAGAAGGAGAAAACTCACCTGGCAAGCCTTCTAATTCCCGAGCCGTCCTCTCTGTGGCCTCTCTCAGTGCGCTAGACTCAACAACCAAAGATCGGTGATTAGGAATAAAGTTGCTAGGGTCCGTAAAAACTTCTCTTGCCAAACGGGCCTCTCCCACGGCCGCAGGAACTCCCAATGCTATTTCAGCAGCGCCGATCATTATTCTGCCATTGGCGTCGAGAGCCGCAGTTTCTATTTGCTCCCTTTCTGCGTCTGTTAACCCTGGAAGATGTTGCGCCACCGACAATACTGGATTGTATTGAAGTCCATCCTGAATAGCACCATAGGTATTAACAGCTCCCATTCCGGTTAAGGCAATTGAGCTGGCACTCCCCACAGCACAACCGGCCCCAAAAGTGAATGGACAGAGGATAAATCCACCGATAGCGACACCCGCGGCCGCCAATTGGGGACCAGCCCCTACATACTCTCTTCTAGCATTCAGCTCACAGTCACAAAGGCCTTTATGGAGAGCCTGGCGAGACGCCTCAGGCATTGTATTCAGAGACGCTAAAGTCCGCTCGGGGCTCAGTTGAAAAAGCTGACAAGGCTCCATCTCACAAAAATCACCGATGGCATCGGCGTTTAAGTTCATGGTGTCTACAAATGTATTTGTTAAATTTCGCCTGACTTCCGGTGGGACATCTCTTGCCAAAATATTGTTATACAGTTCTGCCACTAAACCACCCGATCCTGAGGCATCGGTGCTCGAAATATCTTGATAGGCAAGGCCATTCCCAGTCTGCGTCGGAAACAAAATGGCATCAATTTGTGGGTGCGAACTATTCTGACGAACAACCATACTACTCGCATCATAAAAAGCAGATAAGTTAGTTCTTAAACTAAGGGCTCGATCAGAACTCTGCGCAACCATGGGGTAGGTTGCGCGAATTCTATCAGCTCTCTCCTGAAGAGCTCGTCTTTCTTCATCAGTATGGCGATAAATACCTAACACGAGTTCAATTCTCTTAAGCTCAACCATTGCTATCAGAATTCGTCTTTGCATCATATCCTGATACCGACCGACAATACCATCCGATAAACCTTCAAGACCCAATTCGGCCCTTCCATCTAGAGTATCTAAACCGTCCGTTAACTCGCGAATTCGCCCTGTGAATCGATCACCACATTTTTGCGTAGCACTTTCTAAGGTGCGCCGAAACCGCGCTTGATGACCACTCTCCCCTTGCAAGAGATTTTGCCCACCAAAGAATGTGGCTGCAGCGTATTGAGAGCGAAATGCTCCAATAATCTGTTCGAAATATTGATCTTGAAGTTGCATGGCAAAATCAGCGGAAAGGTCTCCCGAGATAGCATTGAGAACGCCACGAACCTCGTCTTGAATTCCCGAGCTATAGGCACACGTGACGTTGGCATCCTCTAAACGTTGACAGGCTTCAGACCCATCAAAGATATCTTGCAAAGCAACGTTGGGAACATTGGTGCCAGGAGTTTCTTCTGCAGATACTTGATAAGTGCACATTAGAAATAATAGAACTAAGGTCAAAAACCTCAATCTAGTACCAAACCTCGCCATTCTATCTAATCGGACAATAATGAGATTTTTCTTACGAAAAATACCAACAAAAGTATTGAAATGAGTCCACCCAAAAAGCTGTCTCATAAAGAGACAATACAAGGTCTCTTTTCAATTTCTTGGGGAGTGTTAAGAACACTATTTTGTGCGCTTCTTGGTTTTAACTTAACCAAAGAGAAGGGGCACTGCGCTCCTTTGCAACCTCTTTGGCATCCTCGTAGCCAGCGTCAATATGCCTGAAAAGACCCATGCCTGGGTCAAAATCAAGAACGCGACTCAAACGTTGATCGGCTGCTTCTGTGCCATCGGCGACTATGACCTGTCCCGAGTGAAGACTATAACCCATACCCACACCACCTCCGTGGTGGAAGCTGACCCAAGTTGCTCCACTGGCGGTATTTCCAAGAGCATTCAATATCGGCCAGTCGGCAACCGCATCACTTCCATCGCGCATGCCTTCGGTTTCGCGATTGGGTGACGCCACAGATCCACAATCGAGGTGATCACGACCAATAACAATTGGCGCTTTCAACTTTCCTTCACGAACAAGCTCATTAAATTTAAGACCAGCGAGTTTGCGCTCACCATACTCGAGCCAGCAAATTCTCGCCGGAAGCCCTTGGAACTGAATTCTCTCTTGGGCCATATCTAACCAACGAAGGAGATGCTTCTTATGGGGAAACAATTCTCTAAGCGCATCGTCGGTGACTTTAATATCTTCTGGGTCACCACTGAGTGCCACCCATCTAAAGGGGCCACTGCCCTTACAAAAAAGAGGTCGAATAAATTCGGGAACGAATCCTTTAAAATCAAAAGCGTTTTTCACTCCCGCTTCTAGGGCACGCTCGCGAATGTTATTTCCGTAATCAAATGTTATCGCTCCCTTTTTTTGCAAATTGAGCATGCCTTGAACGTGCTTACCCATAGAGGCAATGGACTTCTCAACATAGGCTTCTGGGTTACTCTTTCGAAGAGCCGCTGCTTCCTCCAAAGTAAATCCCTCGGGAATGTATCCAATTAAAGGATCGTGGGCGGAGGTTTGATCGGTGAGCATGTCAGGGATCACTCCTCGCTTTTCAATTTCGTGAATGACTGTGGCCATGTTTCCACAAAGGGCTACACTCTTTGCCACTCCTTCCTCATTGTACTTTTTAATTCGAGCAAGGGCATCATCGAGATCTTTAGCTTCTTCGTCCACATACCCAGTTTTAAGACGCATCTGTATACGCGAAGGATCTACATCGACCGCGAGGACGTTAGCGCCAGCAAAAACACCGGCTAGAGGTTGAGCTCCCCCCATACCACCAAGACCTGCTGTGAGAATCCACTTACCCGTGAGATCGCCATTGAAATACTTGCGACCACATTCGACAAAAGTTTCGTAGGTTCCTTGCACAATCCCCTGGGTCCCGATGTAAATCCAAGAGCCCGCAGTCATTTGGCCGTACATCATCAAACCCTTTTTCTCGAGTTCATTGAAGTGATCCCAGTTGGCCCACTTTCCGACAAGGTTTGAGTTCGCAATCAAAACCCGTGGGGCATCGGCATGGGTCTTAACAACAGCAATCGGTTTCCCCGACTGCACAAGCAGAGTCTCGTCATTTTCAAGGGTTCTGAGAGTCTCAAGAATTTTATCAAAACTCTGCCAATCGCGAGCCGCCTTTCCCTTTCCACCATAAACAATAAGCTCTTCGGGGTGTTCGGCCACGTCTGGGTCGAGATTATTTTGAATCATGCGATAGGCAGCCTCTTGAAGCCACCCCTTACAGTGGAGTTCTGTACCTGTGGGAGCTTTTACTTCTCTTACCATTCCAATTCTCCTACTTCTTGAGTCACTTTGTTAATCAAGCTTCGATCGACGATCCATTGATTGATCGTTTCAATATCATTGGCAAAAACCCGATCCTTTTCGGCAAATGGAACTTCTTTGCGAATAAAATCATAGGCGACCTTTACAGCGGCAGCCGGATTGAGAGGTTTAATAAAGTCGAGGGCTTGGGTGGCTGATAAAAATTCCATAGCCACAATGTTTTGCGTGTTTTCAATAATCTTATCGAGTTTTCGTGCGGCAATGGTCCCCATGCTGACATGATCTTCTTTATCCGCCGACGTGGGAATACTATCAACACTGGCCGGGTGTGAAAGAACTTTGTTTTCACTGACGAGTGCTGCTGCTGCCACCTGAACAATCATGTGCCCGGAATTTAACCCACCCTTTGGAGCGAGAAAGGCCGGAAGTTCACTCATGGCCGGATTAACCAATTTGGCAATCCGACACTCCGAAATACTCGCCATCGAAGAAAGTGCCACCGCCGCAAAATCGAGAGCATTGGCAACGGGTTGTCCGTGAAAGTTTCCGCAAGAAAGGACCTTTCCTTCGTCGGCAAAAACCAATGGATTGTCCGTTGAAGAGTTGGCTTCCACTTCTAAAACACCAAGGCAATAACGGAGGGCATCTTTAGCCGAACCGTGCACTTGTGGAATACAACGAACCGAATAGGCATCTTGTACTTTTTCGCAGGTCAGATGACTTTCGTTAATTTCAGAAGTCTCGCCCATGAGCTTTAACATGTTTCGAGCCGTTTTCGCCTCGCCCGGATGATTTCGAGTGGCTGAAATCAATGGATCAAAAGCTCTACGACTGCCGCGAAGGGCCTCGAGAGAAACGGCCCCTGCCAAATCCGTAAGCCACAAAAGGTCTCTAGCTCTATAGAGCCCGAGAAGACCAATACCCGTCATCACCTGACAACCGTTTATCAGCGAAAGACCTTCTTTTGCCTGCAAAGTCAGTGGCTCCACTGACTTTTCCGCGAGTAAACTTTTTACTTCAACCTGGTTGCCATCGTTCCAGGCCTTCCCCTCACCGATCAGAGATAGTGCTAAATGAGAAAGAGGCGCGAGATCGCCACTGGCTCCCACGCTTCCCTGACTCGGAACAACGGGCACAATATCTTTATTTATAAACTCGAGAATCTTGTTAATGACTTCGACACGAATTCCACTATGACCTCGAGCTAAAGCGTTAGCTCGCAAAAGCATGATGGCTTTTGTTTGTTCGGGAGTAAAGGCTTCGCCCACTCCAGAGCAGTGGGAACGAATTAAATTTTGCTGAAGCTCCACAATTTCTGCGTCAGAAATCTTTACGCTCGAAAACGCACCGAAGCCCGTGTTCACTCCATAAATGACTTCACCCTCAGAAACTCGCCCCATAATGTAGTTTCTTGAAGCCTTTACTTTTTCAGCGGCGTCGGGGCTTAGCTCGAGTGGGGTTTTATTAAGAGCATGGGCAACCTGCCAAACAGTTTCAATATTGAGTTCTTCACCAGTTACAAACACCGACTAATCCTTTGCAGACTTCAAAATATCAATTGATTTCTTATAATCATTTTTAAATACAAAACTTCCAGCAACGAGAACATCGGCCTCTTGCAAATGCTTCACTGTTTCGGCATTCACACCGCCGTCAACTTCGATGAGCGCGGAGTGGTTGGTCTCGTTGAGGTGAGCGCGAATCTTTGCGATTTTTTCAACTTGATCTTCCATGAACGACTGCCCGCCAAATCCGGGCTCTACTGTCATCACCAAAATTAAATCCACATCTTTTATGAATGGTTGAATATCCTCAAAGGGTGTTCCCGGTCGTAAACTAATTCCCGGTTTCACGCCCAATTCACGGATGGACTGAATACATTGAGCGGTATCAGACTCTGATTCCAAATGAATCGTAATATAATCAGCACCCGCTTTGGCAAAATCCCCAATGTACTTATCAGGATGGGAAATCATCAAATGACAATCTAATGGCAACTGAGTCGTTGGCCTCAGGCTTTTTACAACCGGGGCCCCAATCGTTAAGTTGGGAACGAAATGACCATCCATAACATCGACGTGAATCCAATCGGCACCGGCTTTTTCGACGGCAGCCACTTCTTCACCCAAGCGAGAAAAATCCGCCGACAATATACTCGGCGCTACTAGAAAGGCACTCATAAAATCTCCTTGGCACTTGTTATCACTTGATGCCCCGTTTGACGAGATTTTTATAATCAGATTTAAGAGGTTTTTTGCAGCTGCAAAAGGGGTTTCATCCAGCTCTCATCAGCGGTTTTAGAGCGAATCGAGGGAATTTAAAGCCTATTGGCTCTGGAAACGCTCACCCACTTTAGGGTGATAGCCTCGGATGTAGCTTTCTACATCCATTCTCGGCTTAGACTCGGGCTGAATGCTGTAAATCCCCAGGCCCCCTTGTCCGGTGGCGACCAGCAAATGATCTTTTTCGACGGCCATAATCTCTCCTGGAGAAGACTCATAGAACTTCATACCCGGATAAACTTTGCATTGATGAATCTTATGCTTTTTGCCATTGAGAAAGCTATAGCTCCCTGGGCCCATGGTGAGACCACGTATATTTTGATTTATTTTTTGGGCGCTCAAATTCCAATCAATAAGGCCTTCAGACTTTTCGAGCTTGGCCGCATAGGTCACTAAACTCTCATCCTGTTCGACCGGAGAAATCTTCCCCTCGAGATAATCGTAGAAATCATCTGTGAGAAGTTTCGCTCCCAAGGCACTCAATTCATCGTGAAGTTCAATGGCGGTTATTGTATCTGAAAGAGTGACTTTACTCTCGGCAATCACTGCCCCTGCATCGAGTTTTTTAACCATGACCTGAAGACAGACTCCAGACTCTTTATCGCCTTCCATGATCGCCCGTTGAATGGGCGCAGCCCCTCTCCATCGAGGCAAAAGACTGCCGTGAAGATTCACACAGGTTTTCGGAAAGAGATCGAGAAATTTTTGTCCAAGAATTTGCCCGAAAGCCACTACCACAGCCGCTTCAGCGCCATAGCTCAATATCTCCTGGCGAATGGCTTCTTTATTAACAGTCTCGGGAGTCAACACTGGTAAGCCTAAATCCAAAGCCGCCTGCTTCACTGCGCTGGCCTGCAATTTCATTTTACGTCCCGCGGGCCGGTCGGGTTGAGAAATCACCGCTTTCACATCAAAGCGATCACTCTCATGCAGTGCCTTGAGGCTTGGAACCGCAAAGCCCGGGGTTCCCATAAACAGAATGGGATAGGATTTAGACATCTCTTTTCCCCTAACCGAGCTTAAACCAAAAGGTCTTCTTTTTCTTTTTGTGTTTCTTCGTTCTCATCGTCTTTGGGATAACCAAATTTTTTGATTTTAGACTTGATACGATTGCCTTTGAGAGGACTGAGTCGATCGATAAATAGCTTTCCATCGAGATGGTCAATCTCGTGTTGCATGCAAACTGACATGAGGCCGTCGAGTTTTAGAACAATTTTTTCGCCTTTTTCATTAAGGCCTTCGACTTCAATAACATCGGCTCGTTCTACGTCCTCGAAGTAAGAAGGAACACTGAGGCAACCCTCTTGATATTTCTTCTTTCCATCAGCCGACAAAATTTTTGGATTAAAAATGATGATAGGACCACCAGCAGCTTTTTCTAATTCTGTCATATCCGTGAGGTCATAACGATCTTCGTTTTCTTCATCTCCGGCACGGGGCCTGGTATCCATGACAAGAAGGCGAATGCTTTTTCCGACCTGGGGAGCTGCAAGACCAATCCCCTGGGAGTCATACATCGTTTCAAGCATATCTTTAGCAAACTGAGCCAATTCCGGAGTCACCTCGGGGACTTCTTCGGCGACCTTGCGCAGAATCGGATTTGGAAAAGTAAGTACTTCAAGTAATGCCATGCTTAACCTCCAAAAAGCAGTATACAACAGAATGCATTACTTATCATCTCCTGAGCCGAACGAGAAGCCCAAAAGAGAGCCCTAATATACTGATATTAGGCACCCACGTCGCCAAAATAGGAGAAATAGCCCCATATTTACCGAGGGTAATTCCGGAGCTATAGAAGGTCCAATAGACAAAGGCCAAACCGACACAAAGACCGGCGTTAAGAGCAAATCCGCCACTTCGACCTCGGGTCACAGTGAATGGAATTCCCAAAAAAGACATGACGAATGCAGCAAAAGCAAAGCTGAATTTTGAATGATAGTCCACTTCGTACTGAAGGGTCTCAAGACCCGCTTCTTTATTTTTCTTAATGAATTTTCGCAAATCCTTGAGACTGAGAATCGAAGACGATCCCGCCGATGCCTGAAGATCCGAAACTTCTTCGTTCATTATGACTTTTTTAGAAGTAAAAGCCTGGGTCATCGGTGCCCCCGTTTCTTCTGAAAACAAAGTCACCGACCCATCTTTAAGCGTCCACTCACTGCCCTTCATTTGCGTCTTGTCAGCGAAGATCATTTGCCGCAAGTCCCAGTTTTGATCAAAGTAGTAGAGCGAAATCCCTTGGGCTTCTTTTTTCTCGACCTGAAGAGTTTGGATGTTAAACAAAATGTTTTTTGAGCGATACCAAATTTTATTGGTCTTGATGGTAGAATAGAGTCCTGGTTTCTTCTCAATTTCCACAAAGTAAATATAGTTTTTCTTTTTAATGATTGTGGGTAGCAATCTGTCACCCATCCAAAAACTGACGAGTGAAATTAAAACCACTAAAGCAAGAATCGGAGCACTCACCCTAGCCAAGCTCATACCAGAGCTAAACAGGGCGACGAGTTCGTTTGTTTTATTGAGTTCACTTAAGGTAAAAACCGTTCCTATGAGACAGGCAACTGGTGTCATCTGATAGACCACTTCAAAAATGTAATTGGAATAATAATTAATGATGACGTCGGTCGGAGCACCAAACCGAATAATGTTCGTCAAAACATCGATAGTGATAAACAAAGTTACGAAAACGATGAGTCCGGCAAAAAAGTAGCCAAGGAATACTTTTGCGATGTAGCGATCAATGATGTTAATCAATTTGTCTCCCCCAGGTATTAAAAGCCTTGTTTGCCAATTAGACCAGTGCCTATCAACGTCAACGCGAAGCATTCTCACGCACCGGGAAAGGCCCTATAAATCCTCGATTTTTTTAGAGTTCTTGACTCTGTTAGCATAGTATTTTTAACTCAAACTATGGCATTGCGCGTCTTACTGGCCGACGAAAGTTCAACAATTAAAAAAGTGATGATGCTTGCACTTCAAGATTTTGGAGTGGAAGTAAAATCCGTGCAAGTGGGTGTGGACGTCATCGATGTCTGCAAGGATTTTAAACCCGATATCATTTTCGTCGACGTGCTCTTACAAAAACTCAATGGCTATGAAGTTTCTTATAAAATTAAACATGATGACGAACTTAAAGACCTCCCTGTTGTCTTGATGTGGAGTTCTTTTATGGACCTGGACGAGGATAAATTCAGCGCCAGTGGAGCTGAGGGTCGACTCGAAAAGCCATTTGACGTTGAAGACCTCCGTGCCATGGTTTTGTCTTTGGTTCCAAACACAAAGGACCAAAAGCTCGCCCCTTATTTGATTTTCTCACCCAGCTTGACCAGTGATTTTGTCGAAGACGAAAAGAAGAAGGCTGCAAATCCACCGAAACTGCCTCCAGAAAAGCCTCCGGTCCTCACCGTCGAAGGTGGCCCCGAGCCTGAGTTTACTTCCGATGACTCCAGCGAGTTAGCAGATGGCCCCACCGACGAGCCCCTGGATAATATGGAGTTCAAGCAAACTGTTGAGATCGAAAGATCTTCAGACGAAATGCAAAGTATTGATCTCACGGGACAAAACGAAGTTAATTTTGACGAACCTCTAGAAGAGGACGCTCCTCCTCAACAGCCTTCGAGTCGCGAGAGCGATTGGTCCATGGAGGACTTTCAGAGTCTCGAAGACTTTTCTGAGAATCCCATCACTGAAGATTTTAATGATGACGACTCCGATGATTCAGAGGAATTCCAACCCATTAATCTCAGTCACATGGACGATGATGGTGTGACCCGTACCATGCAGAATATCGAAAGCGACCTGGGTTCTGTAAATCCTCCTGAAAACTTTGAAGAGCAAGATCAAAATCAAATGTTTGAAACCCAAACCCCTGACGATTTATCAAGTGGCTCCAATGTCGAAGATGATGAGTCTTGGGACCAGAGAAGTGTTGAAGATTTTCGAATTGATTTTGAAGACGAGGATGACGACTCTTTCCACGTCACTAATATTTCAGGAATCGACGAATCAGACTTGCAAGGCGAAAATTTCCTTCTTAATGATGAGAAATCGCAAAAAACCGGTGCCAGCAAACCGTCTAAAAAGCCCCCTAAGGTTTCGGAGGACTCAATTCCTGGCGTGCCCCTTTCGGCCGATGATGTGCTAGCGCCGAATAATGCTGAAGAAGATCTCGATGATTTTGACTCCGCTCCGCAAACTCATATGATCGACCTGAATGAATTGAAAAATGAGGGCATCGAAAGCTTTGACTTCAGCTCCATGAATGATTTGCCCGATTCGGGCTCTCCGACCCTTGAGACGGATTCCTCTGAGAGTTCGCTGAGTCTCGATCTTCCGCAAGCAAAACCGAGTGATTCAGATGATATAGCGACGCGACTGATCTCTGATCCAACGATGAGAGCCGTTCTTGAGTCGCAAATCGAAAAGATCGTGATTAACCAATCTTTAGATATTATCGAATCTATAGTTCGTCGTGTCTTGCCAGAAATCGCAACAAAGGTCATTAAAGAAGAGCTTGAAAAGATAATGGCAGAAGAAGATTCATAAATCATAAAAGGAGATCCTGTGACCATCGATTTCTTGGTTCAAGAGGCGTTGAAAGAAGATATGCCCACGGGAGACATCACTACCGAATCACTACTCATTAAAAATAAATTTGGCATAGCGAGTCTCATTGCTAAAGAAGACCTCGTACTTTCTGGAACCGAGTTTTTCGAAAAGACGGTTTTGAGCTTGGACCCACAAGCCGAAGTGAAGTGGTATTTTAAAGATTCAGAACTCGTTCTCGATGGCCAAGAGGTTTGCCAAATCAGCGGAGACCAAGTTCAACTTTTAAAAGCAGAGCGGGTGGGCCTCAATTTTCTCGGTCCACTTTCTGGGATCGCCACTCTCACTCGACTCTTTGTCAATGAAACCAAGGGCTCTAAAACAAAAATACTCGACACCAGAAAGACATTTCCACTCTACCGAGAGTGGCAGAAAAAGGCTGTGAGGGACGGTGGCGGACAAAATCATCGCATTAATTTGAGCGACGGGATTTTGGCTAAGGAGAATCATTTTGAAATGGCAGGCGGTTTTGTAAATGGACTGAAAACCCTGCAAAATTCTGGGCAAAAATTCGAAGTCGAAGTCACCAATTTAGAAGAACTCAAACTCGCCATTGAATACGGTGCTTATCGAGTTATGCTCGACAATATGACCAACGATGAAATGAAAGAAGCCCTCGAGCTGATCCCAAGCACTATCGAAACCGAAGCCAGTGGAAATATGAAACTTGAGCGCATCGCTTCGGTGGCAGCTCTGGGAGTCGATTTTATCAGCGTTGGAGCACTCACTCACTCTGCCCCCTGCGCTGACCTCAGTCTTTTGTTTCATTTAAAAAAGGAGTCCTAATGAGCGTCAATCAATGGACTAATAAGTGGTGCGAAAGCAAAAGCATTCGCTCTCGCTATTTCCGAGAGATTGAATCCACCAATGAAATGGCTAAGGATGAATTTAGTCGCGATGACTCCGTCGATTTATCTGTTTACGTGTCGGATCACCAAACAAAAGGTAAGGGCCGGGGCGGAAACACATGGGAAGATGGAGGCAAGGGAAGTGGACTTCTCGCCTCTCTTTCTTTTAAGCCCGACCAACCCCCACAACCCATTCTCACTCCTCTTCTTGGCCTGGCACTCTATCAGTCAGTCAATGAGGTTTGGCCGAAAATTAAATGGGGAATGAAGGCCCCCAATGACCTTCTTATTGAAGGGGTTAAGGTAGCGGGGCTTCTGGTTGATACCCTTCAACAGGGAAGCTCTATTCGAGTCATAATCGGTCTGGGTTTTAATATTGAATCAGCTCCAGCCTCACTCGGAGATCAAGCCACATACCTTAAAGCTCACACGGCTGGCGAAGAATTGACAGAGACGATCTGGTATCAGTTCCTCGACTCGCTCCATTGGAACTTTAAGCAAGCCCTTGCCGATGGACACATGAATCACCTTTCAGCTTCAATCGCTGAAGAAATCAAAGCTGCACTGAATAATAACCCCAAGCTCAGCGAGAAGGTGAGCAAGCTTCACCTGGATGGCTCCATAGAGATTGGCAATCAAGTGACTCCATGGCATAAACTCTAAAAAAAGGAGTTATTATGGCCCTAGTTCACACACCTGACCCTGAATTTGGTGCTACTTGCCCCGATTTCGAACTACCATCCACCAATGGAAAAACAATTTCGCTCTCACAGTTCAAAGATGGCAAACCTCTTCTGGTTCTTTTTATGTGCAATCACTGCCCCTATGTGAAGGCTATTCTCGATCGCCTGGTTGATCTTGGAAACTATTTTAAATCCCAAGGAATTCACATGGTAGCAATCTCATCAAACGATGTTAGTCGCTACCCCGACGATTCCTTTGATAAAATGAAGGAATTGGCTTCTGAGATGAAATTCCCCTTTCCCTATTGTTACGACGAAGACCAATCTGTCGCTAAAGCTTTCGGTGCTGTCTGCACTCCGGACTTTTTTGGCTATGACTCCGATTTAAAGTTAGTTTACCGGGGACGATTGGATGACAATTGGAAGGAACCTGAAAATGTCAGCAATGAAGAATTGAAAACGGCTATGACCGAAATTCTTCAAGGCAAAGAAATTTCTTTTAAGCAAACCCCATCTATGGGCTGTTCTCTAAAGTGGATTGAGGCTTAGTCGCAATATTTTAGTTAGGTCACGGAAACGGCTTTCTTTGGGAGGGAGCTTTAATGTTTAAATATGTTATCGGCTTCTTTTTGCTACTGGCTTTCAGCGTAATTGCCTATATCTTTATTTATCTGGGTGGATTTAAGTCTGTCGATGTCAGCATCGAAAATGCCGGCCCCTTCCACGTGGTTTACGTAGAAAATAAGGGACCCTATCACGAAATTTCTGGAGCCCTCGATCGTGTCGCTGCTGCCATCAAACCGCTCAATGAAGAGTGCCAAAAAAGCTTTGCCATATTTTTAGAAGACCCAGGACAAATGGAACAGGACCGACTGCGCTCCCATGTGGGTTGTATTTTAAAAATGGACCTCAATACTGAATCAAAAATTGAAGGCCTGGATCCTGAACTTCAATGGCGTGTTATTGAGGAACGCCTCTATGCCAAGGGAGTTTTTAACGGATCTCCATCTCTTGGAGCCCTTAAAATTTATCCAGCCCTCGATGATCACATTTTAAAAAAGGCCTATAAAAAAGATGGGCCCATTATGGAAATTTACAATATTATCAGCGAAAAAGAAGTGACTACGACCTCTTTGATGCCCGTTAAAAAATAACCAATAGAAACAAAGGTGAGAATCCATTGAAAATTCTAGTTCTCCTTTTATTGTTTAGTCTTCTCAATTTCAGTCCTTCCGACGCCCAGGAACTTTTTAAAAAACAAAGTCTTCCGCAATCAATAAAATGGCTCGATGACTCCCATAAATTCGATTTTAAAAAGAAAACTGAAATCACAATCATGTATTATTGGGCCACCTGGTGTGCTCCCTGTGCCGAATCCACTCCTATGATCATTAAATTTGCCAAGGATCATGAGAAAATTCGTGTCATCGCCCTCAGTGATGAAGAAAAACCATTGATCACCGAACACTTGAGTGAAAAGAAAATAGAGATCAAGCAAAAGGACTACTACTACGGCATATACAAGCGATCCGATGAGGGGACCCACGAGCAGCTGCAGATCCCTTCTCTGCCCATGGCCTTTGTTTTTCAAAACGACCTTCTCGTCTGGCGTGGAAACCCCACTTACCCCGTAGGAGAATTTCCCGAAATTGTTAAAATGCTCCTCGATGGCAATTTCAATTTAGAGGAACTCAAAAAAAAGAGTTCTAAAAAAGAGGCCTATTTATTTAAAAGAAACGAAATGAAACCAAAGTACACGATTCCAGGAAAGAAGTCCCTAAAGGCACTTAAAGAGTACTATGAGTTTGTGAAAACCAATGTTTTAAACTTTCCCGGTCAGTATCTTATTGTTTCCGACTACTTTCGAGCGGCCACCAATCTACTCAGAGCGAGTGAAACCTTTTCGAGTCATAAAGATTCACAGAAAACAAAAAAAGAAGTTGAAGCGGATTTAATTGAATATACCAAGAACCTAGCAAAAAACTTTATGGGTCAAAAGGATGCTCTCACCTATGTGGCTCGAGACCTCCTCGATCTCTATCGCATCGGTGTTTCAATCGATTTGGACTTGATTGAATCTCTCAACAATCAATCCCTAGAACTTGAGACCGATGTTCAGTACCCCGATTTTCTATACTTTGCTCGTTCTGAAATAACTTTCGAGCAAGGCCAATTAAAAAAGTCTCGCAGGGCAATCGATAAAGCCCTAAAAATGGTTAAGGGTAAAAAATACGAAGAAAGCTTTTTGAGCTACTACCTCGACCACGATAAGAAGTTAAAGAGGTTTGAAGAAAGCAACTGCTCTGGAACTTTTGACTGCATCAAAAAATCCCTCTTCTAAGCAGAAGCCTCATACTAAAAAAGGCCAGGGAATCCCTGACCTTTGATAAAACAATTTTAAACCTTGCCCTTTTTAAGAGGACCAGGCCATATCTAGCCTTCTTTGGCGAGTCTGCGAATAACGGTTTGTAAAATCCCGCCGTTTTTGACGTACTCAAGTTCTTTGGCCGTATCAACGCGAACGTTGAGGTTTACGGTTTCAGTTTTCCCATCTTTGTATTTGATGTCGACTGAAAGTGTTCCCTTTGGCGCGAGTGAACCATCTAGATTCTTAATCGTAAACTCCTCCGACCCATCAAGGTTAAGAGTTTTGCGACTCATTCCCTCTGGAAACTCGAGAGGAATAACACCCATTCCAATGAGGTTAGATCTGTGAATACGCTCATAGCTTTCTGCAATCACAGCCTTAACACCTAAAAGATCCGTTCCCTTAGCCGCCCAGTCTCTAGAAGACCCTGTACCGTATTCTTTCCCAGCAACGACAACCAACGGAATATTCTGCGCTCGATATTGCTCGGCCGCTTCAAAGATCGTTGTCTCGGCACCATCTGGCATGAGTTGAGTAAACCCACCAGACTTTCCACCGACCATTTCATTCTTAATACGAATATTACCAAACGTTCCGCGAACCATGACTTCGTGGTTACCACGACGTGAACCAAAAGAGTTAAAATCTTTCTTCTCAACTCCATTGGCCTTCAACCATTCACCGGCTGGACTATCTGCTTTGATAGCTCCGGCAGGAGAAATGTGATCGGTAGTAATGCTATCACCCAAAAGGGCTAGCACACGTGCACCCTCAATATCTTTGAGAGGCTCTGGATTTTTTGTCATACCGTCAAAGAAGCTCGGCTTTTTGATGTAGGTCGACTTACCCTGCCAGGTGTACTGCTTACCACCACTGGTCGCGATATCTTGCCACTCTTTTGGTCCGGCAAAAACATCGCTGTATCTTTGCGCAAACATTTCTGGAGTGAGCGATTTTTCAAGGGCAGAACGAATTTCAGACTCTGAAGGCCAAATGTCTTTTAAGAAAACATCATTTCCAGAAGAGTCCTTCCCGAGAGCTTCAGTCGTTAAATCAATATGGGTCGTTCCCGCAATGGCGTAAGCAACTACCAAAGGCGGCGAAGCCAAGTAGTTGGCTCTAACATGGGGAGAGATTCGGCCTTCAAAGTTTCTGTTTCCAGAAAGTACCGATGTCACCACAAGGTTTTCTTTTTCTACGGCTTCAGCAAGTTCTGGAGCAATAGGCCCTGAGTTACCAATACACGTTGTACAACCGTAGCCAACGAGGTTGAAGCCAAGGGCATCGAGATCAGCCGTCAAACCAGCTGCATCCAAGTAATCAGTAACAACTTGAGAGCCAGGAGCTAAAGAGGTCTTCACCCAAGGCTTTACATTAAGTCCCTTTTCGCGAGCTTTGCGAGCCACAAGCCCCGCTCCCAAAAGAACCATTGGATTCGATGTATTCGTACAGCTCGTAATCGCTGCAATAACGATATTTCCATCTTCAAGTTTAAAGTCTTTTCCAGAAACATCGGAACTGGCTTTAGCGGTGCGGCCCCCTTCATTTTTGAGAGTGGTTTCGAAAGCCGTTTTCATATCTTTCATCAAGATCCGATCTTGCGGGCGCTTCGGACCAGCCAAAGATGGTTCAACCGTTGATAGATCAAGTTCAAGAACATCGGTAAAACGAGGCTCGTCACCTTCGTTATTCCAAAAACCCTGCTCTTTAGAGTAGGCCTCGACAAGAGCGACTTGATCTGCCGAGCGGCCCGTAAACTTCAAGTAACGGAGGGTTTCTTCATCTGTCGGGAAATAACCACAAGTAGCGCCATACTCTGGAGCCATGTTAGAAATTGTGGCACGAGTTTCAAGGCTCATCCCTGTCAAACCAGGACCGAAGAACTCAACAAACTTTCCAACCACACCGTGGGCGCGAAGCATTTGAGTAATCGTTAACACCAAGTCCGTCGAAGTGATTCCTTCTTTGAGTTTTCCCTTGAGTTTAAAACCAACAACGTCAGGAACGAGCATTGAAATTGGCTGGCCAAGCATGGCAGCCTCAGCCTCAATACCGCCCACGCCCCATCCAAGGATCGAAAGAGCATTAATCATTGTCGTATGAGAGTCAGTACCAACAAGGGTATCTGGGTAGGCGTAGGTTTTGCCACCTTCATCTTTAGTAAAGACGGTTTGCCCGAGGTATTCGAGATTTACTTGGTGACAAATTCCCGTGCCCGGAGGAACTACGCGAAAATTTTTAAAAGCGCCCTGTCCCCATTTGAGGAACTCATAGCGCTCTTGGTTGCGTTCCATTTCGACATCGACATTCTTTTTAAAAGAGTCCGCCGTACCGGCATAATCAACCATTACGGAGTGATCGATCACGAGATCCACTGGCGATAGCGGATTAATTTTTTCAGGGTCTTCACCCAAGTCGGCCATGGCATCGCGCATAGCTGCTAAGTCGACGACCCCAGGAACACCAGTGAAATCCTGCATAAGAACGCGAGCTGGAAAGTAAGAGATTTCACGTTGGATGGTTCCTGACTTGGTCCAAGCGGCCAAGGCATCGATATCTTCTTGAGTGACCACTTCACCGTCGTGGTGCCTGAGAAGGTTTTCCATTAAAACTTTGAGAGATTTTGGCATTTTGCTGAGATCGCCTGCCTGCTTTAGCGGAAAATAAGTGTAGGACTTGCTTCCTACTTTTAACTCATTGGATTGAGCTTTCGACATTGAAACTTCCTTTACGGCAATGGGGAGGAACCCCGGTTTAGAATCAATTGATTTTCACTTTTGGTTTCGATCAGACACTAATATCAACGACCAATAAGGTCAATTCAGGGGCCCTTAAAGGCCCTCAATTACAGGCTTCTACGCGCCTGGCCAAACGGTGTCCTAGCGCGTATTCGGTTGATTTTGCATCTGCAAAGAGTAGATTCATCTTGTGAAACTCGCAAACCAGGAGACCTTAAAATGAAAAAACCAATTCATATCGCTGAATACCTATGGCTTGATGGCGCAAAGCCCACTCAGCAACTACGCTCTAAGACCCGATTGATTCCGGGAGAGACTGGTAGTGTTGATTTGGACTTTTTCCCACAGTGGAGTTTTGATGGCTCATCGACGTTCCAAGCACAGGGTGGCGACTCCGATCTCCTTCTGCAACCGGTTTCCTATTATCCAGATCCAACTCGCGGAGAGGGCCACTTCCTTGTCATGTGTGAAGTTCTCAACCCCGATGGCAGTCCCCACGAATCCAATACTCGTGCTCGTTTGCGCCAGCTGATGGAAAAAGGCGGCAAGGACGTCGAAGCTTGGATTGGGTACGAACAAGAATACACTCTCTACCAAGGCCGTATTCCACTTGGATGGCCCGATTTCGGTTACCCGGCTCCACAAGGTCCTTTCTACTGTTCTGTGGGTTCAGAGGTGGCTTTCGGACGCGATCTTGCTGAAACGCACTTGGCTGCATGTCTAGAGGCAGGACTTTTCATATACGGATTGAATGCTGAAGTTATGCCTGGTCAGTGGGAATTCCAAATTGGTTACCGCGGCGATGATTCAGAAGTGGCCGATCCACTCACTTGTTCTGATCAACTTTGGGTCGCTCGTTGGTTGATCCAAAGAATTTGTGAAGAAGACGGTGTCACTGCGTCTTTTGATTGTAAGCCGGTCAAAGGTGACTGGAACGGTGCTGGTCTACACACCAATTTCTCAACGAAAGAAATGCGAACTAAAGGTTCGGGTATGGCCGCGATTGAAAAGGCGATGACGAATCTTGAAAAGCGCCACATGGACCACATCAAAGTTTACGGTGCCGGACTCAGTGAACGCTTAACGGGTGCCCATGAAACGAGCCCGATTGATGAATTCACTTGGGGAATTGCTGATCGTGGAAGATCAATCCGTATTCCAAGACCCGTTGCCAACAATGGATATGGTTACCTTGAAGATCGCCGCCCAGGCGCTAACGCCGATCCTTACCAAATCTCTACTGAACTCCTTCGCTCCATCTGCGAACTCTAGGTAGAAGCTTCCTTTTGGTAACTCACTCGCGTTAAAACAAAAAAGGATCTCCTATGGGAGATCCTTTTTTTATTTTAGAAAAGTGTATCCATACACATTCCAACCCACCTTTTTTGGGGATGCTTAGGATGGGCGTTAAAGTACCCGACCCGCCAATCATCGCTTCTTCCAAGATGATCATCAAACTCAGCTTTGTTTCTAAATCGACATCGGCGACCATCTTTAGCCTGAAAGTAATAAACGTTATTCGAGAGGCGATAATAGCCAGAAGCCTTCGCATGTCCTCTGTGCTTATTGGGGTACCCAGTCCGGGCATAGAAATCATAGACATCTTTGCGCACTTTATACTTTATATTTGATCGAACTTTTCGATACCAAGAGTAATTAAAAAAGTTACCCATCAATGCAATTTTCCCGACGTGGTTATAGCGCCTACCTCGATCGAGGTAAAACAGAATGGCTCCTTTGTACCCATCTCTCACATAGGCACTTTTTGCTCCTCCATACATGCGAATATATTCTGTGACGTCGAAGGCCGGGTGCGCTGTTCGCCCCAAACGAATTCCATTATCAAGCCAATCCCTCCGAACCTGGTAATCTGTCTTCCCGGCAAGATCATATTTGTTTTTATAGAAATCGATTTCAAAAACGTCGGGGCTCAGTAAGTAGTCTTCTCTTAAAACACCATTGTGACTTTGACTTAAAAGTCCTTTAGGAATTGGCAGTGTACCCGTTAAAGCCTTGAGGTAGGCCACTAGGTCTTCTTCTTGGGGCTCTGAAAGACCAAGATTAACTAACAACGGATCCTGCTGAATAATATTATCCAAATCTCCAGCATTGTTGTAACCATTGACCACGGTTCTCAAGTCTTTATCGTGACCTTCGTGAAAGAAAGGAGGCCGTAAAGCCACATTCCTCAGACTTGGAGTCTTAAAACGACCAATATCACTTTTTAACCCCGTGATACTAAATCGCCCCAACTCATCACCACTAGGAAAGGAGCAATTGCCTGGAGGTGGCGGACAGCCCGACAATATATTGTGAAAACCCTCGTTGGAAAAGTTGGGACCATTGTGACAAAGAATACATCGAGCCTGACCATTAAAGAGATTCCGCCCGCGTATTTCTTGGGGAGTTAGAGCATTATCATCCCCGGCTGCAAATCGATCTTCCCTTGAGTCCCCCGACATTAAAGATCTTTGAAATGAAGCGATGACTCGTCCTATATTATCAATAGTCAGGGCGGGACGAGAAATAAGTCCCTCACCAGCTAAACGGTCAAACCTTTGCACATAGTTTGGGATATCTTTGATACGACTTAAAAGTTCACTTTCCGTCAAACCCATTTCTTTGGGGTGAAAGAAGGGAGCCGTCGACTGCTCTACCAAAGTTTTATCTCCGATCCAACCGTGTTGGCTTCCGTAAATTCGATTAAGAGCAGTGGGAGTATCCCTTTCTGCAAATTCTCCATTAAAACCTTTGTCGCGACCAACAGAGGCGTACCCCTTAGCGGGCTGGTGACAACTTGAACACGACGTAGTGTTATTCTGTGACATTCTTTTGTCGAAAAATAATAGAGAACCCAGTTCAATCATAGCCGGGTCCATCTTATCCCAATCGGGCAAAACAACATTATCGTTTGTTAATCCAAAAGGCATTTCTACAATCCGCTTGATGCCCGGGACGCGGTCAAAATTTTGATAAGAAATGAATAAAAGACTGAGAACGCCAATGGTCGCCGATAGTGCAACAACACGAAACTTCATTTTCCCCCCATTAAACTCAAAACCTGAAACCCCGATACCTTCATTCTATGATAAAAGAGCCGTGGACAAATCCTTGGCACGCGCCTCAAATTTCTCAAATCAACACGTTTTTTTTTGTTAAATGCCTAAAATGTGTTCAATTTCAAATTTATCTGGTAAACGACTGTGTGAACTTTAAAAACTGGAAAGAGCTCCTGGCCATTGCCTGGCCTCTCATTATCGCAAATAGTTTCTGGAATCTACAGATGACCATCGACCGGGTCTTTCTCGGTCAGTACTCTACGCTGTCATTGGGTGCAGCCATGGCGGTCATGGGAGTCTTTTGGGTTCCCATGGCGCTCCTCCAACAAACGTCAGCCTACTCAATTACTTTCACGGCCCAGTACCTCGGTTCAAAAGACAATCACATGATTGGACCGGCCCTTTGGCAATCCATTTATTTAAGTGTTATTGGAGGCCTCCTGTTTTTAGGTCTGATTCCTTTGGCTGATTTAATTTTTGGAAACTTCAATCACTCTCCTGAAATGACTCAGTTAGAAATTCAATATTTTGCCGCCATTTGTTTCTCAGCACTTCCCACGGCAATTGTTGCGGGAATTAGCGGATTTTATACGGGACTCGGCAAGAGCCAAATGGTCATGTGGATCAACGGTGTTGGGCTCGTAGCCAACGTGATCCTCGACTACCTTTTAATTTTTGGAAACTGGGGCTTTCCAGAAATGGGTATTGTTGGAGCTGGCTATGCAACCGCCGGAGCAAACCTTTGTGCGGCCCTCTTCGCTTCTGTCGTCGCATTTTCTAAGCAACATGATGTTCTTTATAAAGTTTGGAGCGGTTTTAAATGGAATACCCAACTCATGCTTCGCTTTTTGAAGTTTGGCCTACCCAGTGGCTTGCAGTGGGCACTTGAGGGCCTCGCCTTTACGGTATTTTTAATTTTCACTGGGCAATTCGTGAATGGAGACGCCGCACTCTCTGCCTCGAGTATTGCTGTCACAATAATGATGCTTGCGATTTTACCGACCCTCGGAATTGGCCAAGCTGTTTCGGCATTGGTCGGCCAACACCTTGGAGAAAACAAACCGGAGCTTGCCGAAGAAAAATCTTGGACAGGCGTCCAAATCGCTTTTTGCTATATTCTTCTGGCCGGAATCAGTTTTATTTTGATCCCTGAGTTCTACACCAATTGGTTTAAAAATGAGGAAAACATTGGTCAGTGGAACGAAGTCGCAGAAATTGTTCCCTACCTTCTTATGTTTGTTTCGCTCTTCACATTATTTGACAGTTTAAATATCGTACTTTCCTTTGCACTCAAGGGGGCCGGCGATACACGTTTTGTTTCCATTGCAGCCCTACTCGTACCCTGGCCCCTAATGGTTCTGCCCACATACTTTGTCACACATTTGCCAAACGCCGTGTACTATTCGTGGGCCTTTGCCAGTGTATTTATCATCACCCAAGCAATCATATTCTTCTTCCGCTTTCGTGGAGGAAAATGGAAATCCATGCGAGTCACTTAAGCATCTTAGAAACTGACAATTATTGGCAATATCTAATCTAGAACGCAAATTCGCTTTACAGGTGTCTAAAGCGTCATACCCCTAGACTGAAACTCTCGACAGAGGCCTCAAAAGAACCATGGCTCAGTCTTTGTACTATTTAACAGTAAGAATCAATTTTGAAAGAGGACACTATGAAAATTCTAGCTCTGCTTATTCTTGCTTTTAGTCTCAGTATTCAAGCTCAGGCTGAAAACGACTCTCTTTTCATGGCTGGCGGCCCTGATGATCAAAGCAATCAAGGAGCCTATGATTTACTCAGCTTAGATCCTTGCAACTATCTACGGAGTATGATGCGTATGAGAGACCTTTTACAAGGTCGAACGTACTACAAAAAACTCTATAGGCCGAATGGCGAAATACTTCGAGAAATGGAGCGAAGAAGGTTTCCAAGACAAGGTGGAGCGTATTTGGAGCATCAACACATCGATCGCTCTGGTCTCTACAATCCAGACCTCCCCACCGCCGATCAGCTCCTTCAATGGATGAGAAGACTTCCCGGTGGAGAGACATTTCTAGGTCAGATAGGATACAATGTGAGCAATCGTTCAGGTGAAGCTCGAATCATTCAAGTAGGTGGTCCTCAGGAAGATAGTGACGAGCCCGGAATTGATTGGGATGACATTGAACGAAGGTATAATGAGAATAACTGTAGTGACTCTGAACCCGATGAAGCGGGCGACAGAGAAGACGAGTTTTTAGGAGTCTCTCTTGATCCCCTCGAGCAAAACCCATCTTGTGCAAACGCCATGAGCACCTATTGTTCTAGAAGTGAAAACACAGTGCAAAGGCAAACCTGTGCGATCAGACATCAAAGTCTTTTGGGCGAATCCTGCCAAGTTGCTTTAGGTGTGCGAACGAACTCCGACCTGAATACGACACGAATGGCTGAAGCTCAAGGCGCTGGTGCAGGAGCTGCGGGCACATCTTCGGTCCAAGAATTATAAAAAAAAGCCAGATAGAATTGGTATAAAATTTTGAATCGAAAAAAAGAGAGACCGAGATCTCTCTTTTTTTATTCTATTTAATCATTAAGATTCTGCCCACCGTCTTCCATCTTTTCGGGGCGCTTCCAATAGTGAAATTGAGGAGTCCATTCGCCTTCACCAATTCCGGCAAGACTTAAAAGGTTCCACTGACTGCAAAATTCATCGCCTGGCCCAAAAACAGCCCAGTTCTTTTTAAGAATCTCATTACCCTTTCTTTGGTAAACAACGATACCTGGGTAATTCAGAGCCTTGTCTCCTTCAGCCCCGCCCACAGACTGTTCTTTCAAGTATTCTCCACCGCCGTGAGAAACCATGCGAAAGCGCCAACCGCGATCATTGGCCATCGCTCTCTGCTTTTCAGGTGAATCTTTTGATGCAAGAACCACCGAAACCTTATCCTCTAAATGCGGTAAAAAGGCATTGAAGCCATCGGCCCAAAGAGTACAGTACCGACAACCGGCTCCCATATTGTGAATGACGTAAAGAAACTCTTTACCTGCAAAAAGATCGAGTAAACTGGTGTTACCATTCAATGTTTGAAATTCATAGTTTTTGACAGGAGTCGCTTCGACTTCTTTACGGAGCTTGTTGAGCTCCATTTGCTTCTGATAAATCTCAGTCTGCAACTCTTTAATTCGTTCCCTCATTTTCTCTCCCATTAGAAATTTCTACTTTTTAATGAATAGTTGGCCTTCTTCTTTTTTATTGCCCTCGGGAACGAGGTAAATAATGTCTTTTGAAGGCATGAATATATGAATGACACTTCCATCACGAAGAACCATACGACCCGACTGTAAGTCCTCCTCAAAGTTGATTTGTCCAGAGCTGGGAACAAAAAGACTGAGATCAACTAAGAAGTCATCCCTACTGAGGTATATCTTTCCACGATCCATCTTTAAGTCGATGATAGCCTCAACCTCTGGCAGGCTCATTTTCACCTGACTATCGCCGGTCTTAGCGAAGAGAGCTTTATCTTTAGAGGGATTATCGGAGCTCACCGATAAATTGGCTCCAACATCTTTTGAGCCAAACTGCATACTTGAAAATAAGATCACTAAACTCAACAGAACGCTTATTATCAAACTACTGGTCAGCGGAAAGTAAAAGCGAAAACTCTCTCCGCTCATCTCGAAGTCACCAGGCAGGTTCCCCAAGTACTTAAATAAAGGAATTCGATCTTTAAAGAGCAGAATCAGCCCCACACCTATGAGAAGGCCTCCGCCAATTATAAAGTACTTCGCAATATGCCCCATAGATTCCTCGCTAAAAGAGCTATAAAAATTACAAGTCATCCTGTCTATCTTGCTCATTTTACTGAATTTTGATGACTTGAGGCCTTAGTTTAGTGCTTATTAGGCCTAAGATCAATTTGGAGAGTCGAAATGAAATCAATAATTTGGACCGCGCAGCTGTTTTTTTTAAGCTTCCTTTTAATCGGCCCCTCATTGGCCCAAGCTGAGTGTGAAATTCAATACAAAGATCAGAGTCTTCAAGTCCGCAACAATGACGCTCTCTCCATCTTAATGACCCAGGTTCCACGCTGCCCGCAAAATGTTCAAGAATTCAAAGTACTCTTAGAGCAAGTTGGCCTCGTCACAGAGCCCTACCTCGTAAACAATCGCGGTTACCACTCTACCAGAGGCAGTTACTCCCTTTTTGAAATTGTTGTTGGAAGAACTCCAAATCTTCCAGCCGACCTTTTACCCGGCCAATTCTTCTTCGGCCACTTTGTATTACCCAATTCACAAGGGGCCCTTGATTGGGCATCGTCCGCCGGACTCACTATCGAACTCATCGTCTGGGATTATGACAAGGGTTACTACAATTTCTATGAACTCATTACGAACGAAAATGGCACGACAACCTGGTTTTACCGCGGGGATTCTCACGACGCTCTACTAGATACCGAGCTTTTACACCGTGTACCCAGCCCCCCTAAGTTTGGCAATCGCATGCGATGTTCAGGATGTCATTCATCAGGTGGTCCGATTCTCAAGGAATTCAACCCGCCCTTTAATGATTGGTGGAGTATTAACCGCCCCTTACCAATCGGAACACTTCGCCCCGTTACAGCGCGCCTCGAAAGCGATCTGCAAAAACTGGGTGACGTCGCTATTTTTCAAGCCGCCGTTCAAGAGGGAATCGAATCTCTAGAGGTTAGTGATGGATACCAATTTGTTAAACAATCCCTATCACTTCCTGAAATATTGAGACCTCTTTTTTGCCCTGTCGAAATCAATTTAGAGAGTGACCTATTCGCTAACGAACTGGGAAGTTCGCAAATTAGAGTCCCTTCAACACACTTTGTGGACCCAAGACTTGCTAAAGCTGATGTAATTATGTCGCGAGGACTTTATGTGAATGCCCTCGCCCAGCTCAGCTCAAAGTTTCCAGAAGTTGAAAACCTTGTT
Source organism: Bdellovibrionia bacterium (assembly GCA_030427805.1). Lineage (GTDB taxonomy): Bacteria > Bdellovibrionota > Bdellovibrionia > Bdellovibrionales > JAGQZY01 > JAUHWN01. The sequence continues at coordinate 1,114,596 of JAUICP010000001.1, read as the reverse complement.
GATGCCGACCATGCTTGGCTCACTCCGGTGAAGTCCTTTCAGGATCGGAATGCTATTCGCAATTTAATTCGTCTCGGTGTACTCAATGAAGAATTTGTTTTGGATGTCCTTGCTGTGGATTTCAGAAACCCAGTATTTAGTGTTTTCCGCTGTGAACTCCTCAACGCGCTTCCGCCCACTTTCAGTTCAGGTTGGGTCAATGAATTTCTAGTCAACCTCAGCCAAAGTGGTCTGCTCTTAGCTCCTAGACTGATTGAGAACATTACCAATCCAGCCAGAAATGCTGACTTCCACAGAAAAGAAGCTTTAAGTTTTCTGAACCAATGCGCCCTCCAAATGCAAACCGAGATCGGAGCCTTTGAACAGGTGTTGATGTTGGGTCAGCGTCGAATCGAGCTGCGAAGAAACCAGATTTCAATGAATCCTCTCGGTCAAATACTTGAGCCCGGCTTTCGCGTTATCTTTCCGCGACAAAACCCTGTAGCCCACGAAATCTATTACCTCCAGGATGAGAACTGTAGACTCCGGCCTTTTGAGTTCTAATTTCTAGCTATACCGACCCTATTGAAACGAAGCCTAAGACAAGGCCAAGACAAAAAAAAGCTTCTCTAACTAGAGAAGCTTTTTTGTTTCAATTTCTTTTAAGAACTAAATAAATGAACCTGCTTTAATCTTCTCGACAATGATTTTCTCACACATATGAGGATCTTTCGGGTCCACACTGAAAAAGGCCTGTTGCTCACAACGAACCTTTTCTTTTATCAACCAATTGAGAATATTGGCCAACTTCTTATTCTTGCGATCTGCAAAGAATGGATCATTCGAAAGAGCATCCTTGGCCTTCTTTAGTGAACGCATTTCTTTGGGATCCGATGATTTCACATCGTAGCAGTGAAGGTCATACTTCTTAACATCTTCTGGAAGTACACCTAAGAAGTGAACATCCGGTGCCGAAAAGTCTGAATTTCTAATTAAAGAAGCTGCTGAGCCGGCCTTCAAAGTTCGATAAATATTCTGCAATGTATAGGCATCCAAATCTCCAAAGAAGAAGATCGGCGTATTAATTTGATTCTGAATCGTGCGAACCCAACCGCGAACCGCATTACTTGGAACCCCTTGGGCACCGACAACTACACATTTATGTCGCTTGGTCATACCATTAGCGACAAGTGTGTTGGCCGTACCTTCTGATTCGACCACAAGCACGAAGTCCATTTTCTTTTTGGCTTTGAGTTTAAAAACCTGGGGCTTGTTCTTAGGTTGAAAAGGCGAGGTACCAAGTGTGCTTAAATCCACCGTCGCAATTTCTCCATCAGCCAGAGTTTCCTGGACGACAAGATGCTGAGAGTAGGTCTGCCCACCTCGATCGTTGGCGAAACAGTTCATTTCTTCGCGATAGACTTCCATTAAGTCACAAATAAAGTCGATGATGGCGTCTGATTCAGGCTGATCATCAAAATCGAGGGGCTTTAACTTCTTATCAGACTTCACCAAACCTTTAGCCATATAGTAAATTTCACGCTTGGTGTTAACTGAATCAATTTCGATATTTCTGATTAAAATCTCGAGTAGAAAAACGACTCGTGCAAGCTTTTGCACAGAACTCACATTGAGTTCTGTTGTCACCATCTTCTTACCCGGAGTCAGATAACCAACTTTACTATTATAAATTGAATTATCGAGCGAGCACTTAATAGCTGTTAGAGTCGGTCGCTTCGCCTTTTCTAAATCACTCAACATTTTGTTAGCAATTTCACGGGCTTCTTTTGGGATATCTTTCTTTATTCGCTTTACTCTATTCATCGTTGCCACGAATTACCTCTTCTTCTTAGCTTTTTTAGCTGTGGTCTTCTTTTTGGCTGCCTTTTTAGTAGTCGTCTTTTTTGCCACTTTTTTTGTGGTTTTCTTTTTTGCAGCAGCCTTTTTTGTGGTCTTCTTTGCCGCCGCTTTTTTCGTCGTCTTTTTCTTGGACGCTGCCTTCTTCGTCGTCTTCTTTACAGCTTTAGTGGCTGATTTCCGGCTCGCGGTCTTTTTCGTAGAAGACTTTTTTTTTGCACCGCCCGACTCTTCGACCGGCGCTTTTTCAGCAGCCTCATCAAGAACGATCCCCTTGGCCTTTTGCTTTTCTTTAAGAGCAGCCAATTTCTGATCCGCTTCTTTTAAATCTTTTTCAGCAGCCTTCGAATCTCTACCCAATAACTTAGCCAAGCCCTCTTCAGCCCGTTTTTTTCGAGTTTCACTGGACTTAGTGAGCTCGACCAATCCCTCGACAAGGATCGGACCAAAGCTTTCAATGTGTGCAAGTTTTCGTTCAAGGTCAGCTTCTTTAGCCTCTTTTTTGATATGGCGAGAAAGCTTCTGCCCCGCTCGCATACAAGCGAGACGAATTTCTTCAACCAGCTCTTCAGATGCGTCAATTGTTTCCTTTGATGCGTTCTTAAACTTAATAAATGGCGACGTCACTGCAACGGCAAAAATATAAGGACCTACGGGAACAGAGTTTCGCTGTTGCTGAAGACCATAGCTTCTCCAGTTCACAGATTCGATGGCCTTTGTAATCGCACAGTTCCCCTTATCGAATTGAAGTGGAACCCGGTTGGCGAAGCGCAAAAGTTGGATCGGACTATCTGCCTCTCCACGGTTTACAAATCGCGCCAGAGCCACCTCAACCACAACGGGCTTAAAGTCACAAATCCGTGGCTTTCTAGTTACAACACTAAAAAAGTCCACCTCACCTAGGCGCCGAATACTCTTTGCAAGTGACTCTTCGCCAACGGTTAAAACCGAACGTGTTGATGGATTAGAAAGTGGAGTTTTCTGAATAATCTGAAAAACAGATTTATAGTCTTGCTCGTTAAACTTACTCAATGACTCCTTGAGGAATTTCTTCTGGAGACCATTTGATACGAGTTCTTTAATTGTATTGTCAGTAACTCGTGAAAAACCCTTTTTCAAAAAGTTCGTCAGCGGCATTTTCCCGAAAAGGCCGGCGTGAGTAATGAACTCACCGAGTTTCATAGTGTGAGGATGGGGTAACGTCGGCGGCGGAACCCTTGGAATATCATCAGAAACCCGGTCTACTTTTACTTCCTCATTATCGAGTAGTTGATAGCGCAAAGATAAGTGTGGGTTCACCAGGGTCGTACCCTCGAGGTATGTTAGTAACCCACCGTCTCCATTAAGTTGAACCCGACCATCAATTCGAAATTCGACTCTCAAACCGTGGTCTTTTTCCCAATCGACGGACTTTTTATCGCGAAAAACCCCTTTATTACCCTTAATATCCACATCAATAAGACCCGTAATGGCTTTTCGCATGCGTTTGGTCTTTGACATGACGGTAACGCCAGCGGCGTTGGTCAATTGAGCCCATGTCGTGGCGGCACTGATACCGATACCTTGCTGCCCTCGAGAACACTGCCCACGGCCAAATTTAGACGAAGCCAGATATTCCCCAAAAACTTTTGGCAGCATCTCAGCCTCAAGCCCTGGACCATTATCTTCAATAATGATCTCTATTAAATCAGTATTTCGCTGGGAGCCCTTTCCCACCTTTTTGATGGAAACAAACAACTCTGGGGGGATCCCCTCTTCTTCGCAGGCGTCTAATGAATTATCGACAGCTTCTTTGAGTGTTGTGAGAACCGCTTTTACTGGAGATGAAAATCCCACCTGTTGCAGGTTCTTCGCAAAATATTCAGCCGTACTACTGGAAGTAATCTTCGATTTTGCCAAGTTGAAACCTCTTCATTCTATTTAATAAAGGAGTGCTATTTTGAATGTACCGCTAAGCCCCTGGGGCTAGTAAAGAAAATTCCCTGAATGATCAGGCATTTGATGCTCTGCGACTACTCTTCTTCGAGTAAACGCTCGGCTCGCGTGAGATGACCTTTGCCCGCATTACAGCCATGACATGATGGAACAACATTCTTTTTAGTGGACTTACCTCCCCGCGAAATGGGGAGAAGGTGATCCATGGTCAGCTCTTCTTTCGGAAATTTTTCGCCGCAGTGATAGCAGATTCCGGGGCCTATCTGCTGCTTCCACCACTGACTTTTTTTGAGGGCTCGAGCCTTTTCCCTCTCCTTTTTAATTTGTGATTTATCGACAAATCCGTCCATGCCCCGCTTTTACCACAGGATCGAAGTTTTCACCACTCCGCATAATAATCATAAATAAAACTATTAATTTCAAATAGATAGCTTCTTGCTCCCCGATTTCAATTGAGTCCAAAAAAGTCTATTTACAGAAGTGATCCCTTAGTGCATTTTAGGAGCATTATTAGGACCTTATATCGTTTTTTAGGAGTTTGAGTCTGTGACTGAAGAAGAAGTAAACCAAAGGCTTCAAGAAAAATACCCCAATGCACAAATCCAAGTCCACGATATGACGGGCGCGGGTAGTAATTTTCAGGTCTATATTAAGTCAGAAAGTTTCAAAGACCTCAGCCGGGTTAAGAGACACCAAGAAGTTATGTCAGTGTTTGATGCCGAACTCAAATCTGGTGAAGTTCACGCCCTCACGATAAAAGCCGAAGATTAAAATTTAAATAGAGGAGAAATCCATGTCTGCAATCAATGAACGTATCGAAAAAATTCTCGAAGAAAACAAAGTTGTCCTTTTTATGAAAGGGACTCCACAGTTTCCACAATGTGGTTTTTCTCAAAGAGCCACTTTAATTCTAAAAGAACTTGGAACCGACTTTCACACTGTAAACGTTTTAGAAGACGATGAAATCCGCAGCGGAATTAAAGAGTTTGGTAACTGGCCAACCATTCCACAACTTTATGTGAATAAAGAACTCATTGGTGGAAGTGACATCATGATGGAAATGTTTGAAAGTGGAGAACTTGCTGAGTCTCTAAAGTAGAAACGGCACTATCTCTTTTCGATTGGCCCTATAGCTTTTCGATGTGGCCCTATAGTTTTTCGATGTGGGAGGAGACATCCTCCCCAGCCTCAAATAAAACCTGAATCCAATTCTCTAAAAGACTCGATCGAGCATCAATTAACTGAAACTCAGTTTCTATGATTCTTCCCTGGTCGATCGAAATTTCATTGGCGCTAATAGCGCCCATTTCAAATCGACGTAAAGTTGAACGAATTAATTTTTTAGCATCTTTCGAATTAGACTCAATTAACTTCAATGCTTTTACAGCCTGGCGATATTCTGCCTGGGCGACCTCTAGATCTCTTAGAACCTGCTTTTCAGTAGTCTCTAAACTGCTTCGAGCCCGATCCTCTCTCACATTAGCTTTTTGCATTTCTACAATACTTTGTCCCGAATCAAAAATATTCCAATTGAGACTGACCAACCATTGGCGATCGATAACCTGCCCTACGCTGACCGAAGATTCAGAGTAGCCAAGACTCACCTCGGGCAGGTAATTCCCTAAACTACGATAAAAATCATTTTCTGCCGCGGCTAATGCGGCCTTCTTAGACAAAACCTGGGGATGAAGTTTGAGTCGCTCCGTTTTTATCGCCGAAAAACTTCGAATACCCGAAAGACTCGTCGCCGATACCGGTTCGAATTGAATCGGCCCCTTGAACCAGTAGGCCAATCGATCTTGGCACTGCTCATTACTCTTTTGGTTGTTATTTTCACGATTCTGAGCCGATCGAAAATCGATACTCAACTTTAAAACTTCTGACTCGGGCAAAGTTCCCCGCTTGAATCGACGCTGAGCGACCGTAAGTAACTTTTCTCGAAGTTCTCGAGCCTTCTTAGACCAAGCATAACGCTCTTTTTGATAGAGACACTGAAAGTAGAGTCTAAAAGCGTCTTTAAAAATACGATTTGTCGCCTGGGAACTCTCTGACTTGATTCGATCCTCTTCACTGCGGCTAACATGGTAATCAAATAAACTCTTTCCACCTCTAAAAAGATTGAGTCGCGCATTAATTCCACCCGTTTGCCGAGATAGATCATCAGTTTCTGGACCGAACCAATTTTTATTAAAACTCAATCCTGGTAAGTTGGAATAAATACTTTGATTGACCTGCAGCTCACCCAACCTATTGTTCGACTTCAAAACTGACACTTCAGGATGATTTTGCAACTCTTCAACTAAAGATTTAAATCCAGAAAGTTTGCCTGGTTGCTGAGCCACTTCTCCGTAGCTCAAGCTAAAAAAACACAGGGTGAATAGAAACGGAATCAGTACTTTTGCTAATCTCAAGAATGGGCCTCTTTGCGGTCTGATAAAAACTGTACTTCCAAAAGGGGAATAAAAAATAAGGTCAAAAAAGTCGAAAACAACATTCCACCACTAACGGCGATACCAAGGGGTTGTAATACTTCGGCACCTTCGCCAAAACCAAAAGCAATGGGAGCCATCGCAAAAATAGTAGTAAAGCTCGTTACAAGAATCGGGCGAAGTCTTAACTGAGCCGACTCGAGGGCAGCAGCTTGAGTTCCTAAACCATCTTTTAATTTTTGCTTGAAGAAACTCACCAATAAGATTGAGTTATTCACAGAGATTCCCCCAAGCATTATGACTCCCAAAAGAGAATTAATACTCCAAGTAGATCCGAAAACATAAAGCGATATTGTGACACCAAGTAGGCCCAATGGAATTGTACACATAACGATGGCTACAGACTTTAAATTTTCAAACTGCAAATAGAGTAAAAGGCCGATCAATAGAAAGCTAATTCCCAAAGCAAATAGAAGCCCCATCAAACTTTCGTTAATTTCCTTTTTGGCATCAGTAAATAGGATCTGTATCTCATCAGAATGGGGAAGGCTTGCCAACTGACCTTTTAAATGGTCTATCTCTTCATCATTTTTAAATTCATATTTTAGGTTACCCTCAAGCTCTGTCATTTCTCGCCCGGATTTTTCGTAGAGTCCCATCAAATAGGACTCACTCTTGATGTCGACGAGAGCCTTTAATGGCAGAAGCCATTGGCCCGCTTGAATGGGAGCCGCCGAAATATCATCAGCTGATAAAATAAGCTCACTCGGAAAACGAACTTGAATTTCTTTAGCCCCTTCTTTGGTGCTCAAATAACCGACGGTTCGACCGCTTAAAAGAGTTCGAACATACTCACCAATATCTTGGGTTGAAGGGCCACCTTTCTTTCGAAGGTTTTCAATGTACTCAAAGCGAGGCTCCAACTTAAGTTGCTTACCGCGCACCACCGTTGACTCGATATAACTGAATTTCTTCGAGCCTCGCATATCAAAGCGCATCTGCTGGGCAAGCTCCACTCGCTCCTTTTCAGGACCAGTAATCTGAATCGTTATATCTCTTGGGTTTGGAATGGGTAAACTCGAAGGGTTCCAGGGCCACGCGCTCAATGACATATCCGGACCGTTTGGAAGGACTTCACGAATCGACTTCAATGCATCATCAATCATGTGCTTATCGTGTATGCGAACGAGCATGCCACCATTATTGGCCGACCAAATGTTCGTAAAAACAAAACTCACATACTTTTTCTGGGTATCTAATAACAGTTTTTCAACCGATCGTACCTTTTGCGAAAATTGGCCAGTCGTTTTAATACCTGGAATGTTCACATTAATCCAGATTCCATCGGTTTTTGGCATGGCCACAATGGTCTTATCAATTCTTGGTCCCAAGAGAGTTAAAACCAAAACGAATGCAGAAATAAAACCGATAAAAAGACCAAGACGGTACTTCTTATGGGATATTAATCCCGATAAAACCTTTAAATAATATCCACTCACTCGATCAAAGAAACTCTGAAAGCCGGCTAAGAGACCTGGAACTCTTTCTTCTGACATCGAAATATGGGAGCGAATGGTAGGCACTAAGACAAGGGCCACCAGTAAAGAGAATAGGTGAGAAAATACCACCGCTTTAGCCAAATCACCAAGAATAGCGTAAGTAATTCCACTTGTTGCTGACAGGGGCAAGAAGACTATGACTGTCGACAGTGTAGAGCTCAATATCGGAATAAGAACCTCTCGAGCTGCCTTTGCAACGGTCTCTAATTGTTCCTTTTTATTTTTTGGATTTACGATTCTAAAATGCCGCAAAATATTTTCGACCATTACGACACTGGCATCGATATTCATACCAGCAGTCAGAGCCAATCCACCTAGAGAAATCAGGTTTATTGATACGTCAAAGAGATACATCAAAATGAAAGCCCAAACGATGGCAAGAGGGATCTCGATAGCCGCAAATATAGAGGCTTTTATGGAGCCCACAAATAGCAGAAGAGTAAGAACGGCAAACAAACCACCGAGAAGAATATCTTTCTTCACATTAAAAATTGCTGATTTTATAAAGGTCGACGGATTAACCAAAACTCTAAAGTCTGTGCCTTTGGGATAAAGAGATGCCGACTCGTGTACGAGATCGATCACTGAGTCACAAATCGCTTTCATATTGGACTCGCCATCGGGTACCACGTGAAGGATCAAAGAGGGCTTGCCATCCGTGCGCATGACATTGTTACCTTCAGCCTGAGGAGCCAGTTCAACTCGAGCGATATCTTTGAGCCGCAGAGATTCACGGCCAATCCCCTTCAAACTCAAATTTTCAAGGCTCTCAAAGTCGACGACTTTGTTTCTCATTACAACGGTGTAAACATTCTCACCAATCTGCATACTACCCGCGTTCCACTGATTAATGGTGCTGCGAATATGATTATTTAACTGTGCCAGCGGGAGCCGGTACTGGGCAATTTTTTGTGGATCCAGGGTAATGTACAGATTTTTGTGATTTGGATCCCAAAGACTCGCCTCATCGACACCTTTAATCGCTTTTACTTTAGGTAACAAAATCGGAGATAGTCTTTTTTGCAAAGTCGATAGGTCTCCGGAGTCATCGTAAAAACTAATTGCGATGAAGCCACCGTTCTTTTTATTCTGCCAATGCCCAACCCGTCTTTGCAGTTCTTGGGGCAGAATCCCTTTAGCACTCGAAATCGCAGCCTTTAGGTCTTTTTCGACCTCTTTAGGATCGACACCCCACTCATAATAGAGATTAAAGCGAACGGCGTTCTTTCGCGCCTTGACCTTCAGAGTTTCAAGTCCCTCTAGTTTATTAAAACTTCCCTTGAGGCTTGGTCCATACTGATTGAGAAAGTCACGAGGGTCCATACCCTCGAGTCCGAAGCGCACACTAAACTCTGGCTTAGCCGAGTTAGGATAAAGCCCCACCGGAAGTTGGGTAAAACTAAAAATCCCAAAGGCGGTCAAACTCAGAAGGATTAAAAATACTTTCTTAGGATGAGAATAAATTTTTGCCACAGAGAGTCCTAGAGTGTCTTTTTAATATCTTTTTTTCTACGCTTCACCAGGTCACCATCTTTAAGGTGATCCATCGATCGCAAGACAATTTCATCATCGGCAGTCAAACCTGACTCAATAACTTGCTGGGCCCCAAGGAGACGACCAATTTTGACCTCTTGAACTTTTATCAGATTATCGTCACCAATCAGGCGAACATAGTATCGCGAACCAATCGAAACGAGAGCCTTAGGTGGTATGCTAATGATCTTTCTTGAGTCGCTAAATAGGTGAACTTTGCCGACAAGGCCAGGACGAAGTACTTTAGAGTTTTCATCACCAGACTCGGGAATCAACTCGGCCTCCGCCGTCCCCGTCATCGAATTCACTACGGGGGAGATTCCTCGTACCTTTAACTTAATCTTGCGATTGGCCGTTTCAAAGAAGGCTTCACTCTTGTTGTTTATATCTGGGAGGTCACTGGCAGGAATTTGCACAATAATTTTTAGCTGACCAGGCCGAATGACCTCGCCAACAACCTGGCCAGGTTTTAATGCCTGGCCCACTTCGATATCGAGGTGAGAAACAATTCCAGCAACAGGAGCTCTTACTCCATAACTATTGTAGTTAAGACCGACCTGATAATTTTTGACGTAAAAAATGATTTCGTTTTTGCGAACTCTCTCGCCAAGTCTCTTTCGAACCTTTGTCACAATTCCTTGGGTCTCACTTACGAGCTTACCTTGCACTTGGGACTCAACAACACCAGGGTATCTGAACGGAATTTTAACATCGCTATCAAGAATTTTGAGACTGTCGACTTGAATGGCTTCGGGCTTTTTCTCGGGCGCTGCTCCGACTTGAAAGCTGGCTAAGAGAACCACAACTATGAAATATTTTCGCACTGTCAACACCCCCGAGAGATCGCAACGACCATTTTGTATTTGATGCCTTTCAAAGGGTCAATGCCCCTTAGGATTTCAAACATTTTTATAATATTTAGAAGGTAAGTCTTGTAAATTGAGGTAAAAATCCCATTACATTTTTTAAAAAATGTATCCTTAGGTTCAAATCACTACCGGGAAGGTTCGTTCAAAAATGAGGATTATTGATTCTCAGTCGCTTGCCGAGCAGCTTCAACCGCTGCCTGGGCGGCCTCAAGAGCCGTTTGGGCCGCATCGAGAGCGGCGTCAGTGGACCCAGAACTCACCGAGGTATCCTCTTCTTTTTCAGCTAGCCTTAGATCCAACTCCATGATGACATCAAGAATAAAGTCATGGTCGGTAAATCGAATTTGTGCCCGCTGGGTAATTGATTCTGCAAGAAGAACCCTTCGATTATCTTCATCTGCGCGATGGTACTCATCGCGAATCGTTTGATAATAATGGAACGAGTTCATATCCAAAACAAAGTCACCGGGGACATCCGTTAAATTGTGAATACTCGCTCGCTTCTCACGAAGTCTTTCGATGAGTTCTACTTCTTCTTCACTCAATTGGGCCTCTTCCAAATTGATTTGCGTCAGCCAATTCTCTTGCCCGGTATTGTAAATGGTCAGAAGAATTTGATCCGTAATTTCTTGGTCCTGACCTCGAGCTTCTTTAAAGAAGGTCTCCAAAGCTAAATACCTTTTAATGGGCTCTTGCATGAGAGCGATTCGAGAAATCATCTCCTCCATATTAGAGGTTTCTGCAAAAATCACTGATCGCCATTCTCTTTTAAACTCACGAAGCATTTGTGCCTCTTCTTCATCAATTTGCTGAAGTCTCAGTATGCGTTGCCTTTGATTGTATTCTTGAGCAAAGTAGGACATTAAATATTGGGCATAATTCAATCGGGCAGAGTCTTCGAATTCAGGTATCGGGAATCGATTGGCCTCTTCAATCTTGCCTTCTTCTTTGAGTCTTTGTTGAGCTAAAAGAGCGCGATCTCTTTCGAAGGCGAAATCGACAACATCACCAAAATTTTCCTCCATGAACTTGTTGAAGGCATCCTGAGGAGATTCTCCATCATCGAGAAACCGACCACTAATGATATCGCGAATTCTGGTTTCATCACTGGCGACGTATTCATAGTACTGATCGAGCATGACGTCTTGGGTTTTATGATAGAGGTAAACGGTTCCATCGATTGTTTGCTGAAAGAATACACCAGCAACAGCAGTACTCGCCACAAGAGCTGCTAGAGATAATCTACGAAGAATTGATCTGAAAAAACCTTGGGCAAAACCAAGTAGTGATCGATCGGTAACACCAAATTCTTTTTCGAAGGCTTTGACGTCTTGAGCTGTACCCGTTCTCTGAACGTATTCATCGAGAACAATTTTAGAGACCTCATTAATAGCATCCCTACGCGCGCGAAATTCATCGCGCATGAGTTGCCACGCCAACCAAGCTCTTCCGCGAACCGAGGGAGACATGCGACTTGGATTGATATTGTATTCAATTTCATCGCGTAAATTGGTTACCGAAGCAGGCATCTCAAAGGAGGCATCTTTATCTTTATAGCGATTAAATACTCGGCCAATGGTTCGAGAAAATTCTTTAAGCCGACCAATTGCCTCAGCGAAGTCGCGCTCATGGGTCAACATTCCCAGGCCAAATCCAAAGGCATATTTTCTAAAAAAACCACCTCGAAATTTAACAAGATCATTGCGAGCTCCACGAATTTCAGCATCAACACCAGGGCGGGTGTGAACAACGATTCGCTCTTCCTTCCACTCGCCTTCTTGGTCCGGACTCTCTTGAACATATTTTGGAAAGGTGACTATGACTTCACGTTCTCTTAGGCTTCTCGTTTCGACAAAATTAGCCATGCGGCCGAAAATATCGATACCACCCCAGTTGACCATCCACTTGGTATATTCGCGAAGGATGAGACTGTGGTTGTTGGGGTCTTCTCTAAAAAACGAGGACCAAAACCCCTCGAAAACCTCGGGGTGAAGTTCGTAACCGAGAAAATACCTTCGTGCCTCTTTTAAAGCTCGTATTTTAAATCGAAGATTCAACCCCTGAACGATCTCAGAGTTTATGTTTTTCGTATAATTCTTAACTAAGCTCAAATCTCGGTCGATTAAATCGAGACCTTTTTGCTGTTGTGCTGTGATTGAAGCGATGTACTTGTCATCTTCTTCGATTTCGTGGTCAAGATTTTCGAGCTCTTCTTCGAGCTTGAGCAATTCAACTCGATCGCTTTCTGAGATATTTTCAGTATTTCTTAAAGCATCAATGGAAGCCAATAAAGAGGCTTTCTTTAACAGCAATTGATCTTTTTCTGCCTTCTTCTTACTGATTTCCTCGTCGAAGACGAGACCAATCGAAAAGGCGACGACCGGGTTTTCATCTTTGTAGCGAAATGGGGTTTCCTGATTTCTCGGCTGGAAAATCTTTTTTCGAAGGCGATTGGCAATCCCCTCTTTGGTACTACTCCAGAAGCGATAAATACCTTTGGCTCGATGTTGAGTCCAAAATTCCGTACGATTTTTTTCGATATCCCGTTGAAGCTCTTCGCGGTCGTGATAGGAAACATCGTGATCAATATCAAGGTTGGCTTCAGCTAAAAACACATACTCGCAGGCCCCTTGAAAACGAGCCTGGGCCGAAAAAGCAAATATGAAAAAGAGTGCAAATACTACCAAGTGGTAGATTTTCTTCTGAATGAACATACGTCCATCTTAGAGCAAAGACAGGGCCAGTTTTCCTTACATTTCATCACTTAGAGGCCGAAAGTGGCGTTAATTTGCTAACACCAAGGCTCATTTTTTGGAGCGAACATCATCCCACCGCTTGATCTGCCAGCGGGTCTTACACTCGGCCACTAGGTCACCATTTTTATTTGTAATCTCCGTTCGCATATCGATAAATGTTCCATCAGGCACAATCTCAGGATATGCAGTCGGCGCTTGGGACTCCACTATGAGTTTCCCCTTTCCCTGTTTATGGTATTCGATTTCTAGTTTTTGAATGATCACTCTGAAGTCTGAAACCGGAAAATGCTGGGCAATCAAAACCCCTGCCGCGTATTCTCCCATGGTCGCAAGGGCGCAGGCATGGGCTCCTCCAACGTGGTTTTTTCTAAAAAATCGCTCGGGGGATTCCACTTTGATGGCACAGGGATTCAGTTCGATAATGTGCAAACCCAAACCTAAATTAAAAGGCACGCCCACAGAAAGTATTGTATCGAGGGCCCTTCTGCGCAAAGAGTCGATTGGAATATTCTCGGTCAATTTAAAAGGGTCAAATTTCATGATTTCTCTTTCGCTTTATTTTAATTATTTACTCTCAGCAACAGAAGACCTTGGCATTTCGGCCAATGTCTTTTCGTAATCTTTTATAAACTCTTCGATAATTTCCCGACAGGGTTTTATATCGTGAACAAGTCCAACGGACTGACCGGCACTCCAAACTTCTTTCCAGCTGCTTTTAGTAGCTGCCTTCTCTAGGGTCTTCATTCCTGCCAGGTGAATCAAAGGAGTAATGTATTGCTTCGAATACTTATTATCTTTTAGTTTTTTAACGAGCCACGGAAGTTCTGTTCCCATCTTTTTTACGTAGGGAGTGTTTATGACAGCCGCTGGGGTCCCAGAAACTTTCGAAGTCAAAACGATGTCTTCTGGAGTTGAATCCACCACGGCTTTTTTATAATTTTGATCGATCTTCGCCTCAGTACAGGCAATAAAACGCGTTCCTACACTCACTGCGCTCGCCCCCAAAGCCAGGGCCGCTGCCATTTGCCGACCACTTGCAATTCCACCTGCCGCTGCTATTGGAATCGTCAATTCACTTTTAAGCCATGGAATTAAAACCAAGGGAGAAATGGGACCTGCATGGCCACCGGCTCCCGAACCAACAGCGATTACACCATCGGCCCCCAGGTCTTGAACCTTCTTGCCGTGCTCAAGATTAGTCACATCACAAAATACTTTGGCGCCATTTTTATGGGCCTCTTTAATTACATCTTTTGGGTTGCCTAAAGACGTAATAAACAAATCCACACCGTGATCAAGACTGGCTTTGATATCCGGAGCCTGCCTGGGATTTGATTTGTTGACGATGATATTCACACAAATTGGTTTTTTCGTACGCTCACGAATTCGCTTGAGAGCTTTTGCAAATTCTTCTGCCGGCCTAAAATTCAATGAGGGAACGGCCCCTATGGCACCGGCCTCCGAACTCTCGACAACCATGTCTTCATTAGAAACGAGAAACATTGGAGCGGCGATAATGGGATAATCACATTTCATGAGTTGCGTAAATTCGTTTGTAATTGACATCAACAGCCTTTTTTTTAAATTGGATTATGGAAAACCATTAAAGTCTTCCCGCAAATAAGGATACTCGTAAAATGAAGTGTAATATAGCGACTTGGGATCGTGCATTGAGAATCTTTACAGGATTCATACTCCTGACCTGGGCTTTCATGGGTGGTCCGTGGTGGATGTTCATCGGTATCGTTTCCCTTGCAACCGGCGCCTGGGGCTTCTCTCCGACCTACGCCTTGCTAAAAACTGGGACACTTAGAGAAAAGTCCTAATTTAGCTCGACTTTAGTCCATAAGTTCGACACTTTGCCCTAAACTTATCTAAGAATTTCAATAACTTGGCTTTAAGCTCCTGGGATTAAATTCCGAAAACTATTATGGAGGAGTTTAATCATGGCAGATATCCTAATCGTCGATGACGACGTCGCAATTTTAAAATTCGGCGAGGTTCTATTAGGGAAATTTGGCTACTCAGTAAAGACATCAGATAATGTCCTCGATGCTATTGAAAAGATCAAACACAACAGCTTCGACCTCGTCTTAACTGACGCCAATATGCCACGTTTTACGGGCTTTGATTTGGTGCGGACTCTTCGTTCTGAAGAACGCTTCAAAGATCTCCCCGTCGCCATGCTCACCGGACGTAAAGAAAAAGAAGATATCAAACGAGCCATCGCACTCGGTATTGATGACTACATTATCAAACCGATTAAGCCCGAACTCTTCATCGAAAAAGTCAGAAGCCTTCTCGATCGAAAAGGTCAGGCTAAGAAAAACCGTGAAGGTTCTACTGGAGTGAAGCTGGATGCCACTGGTTTTGTAAGACTCGATATTAATCTTACGGGCATCAACGCCCAGGGCGTTGAATTTATAACACCGCAGTTTTTCGACAAGGGCACAGCACTGAGCCTTGGGAGTATCGTTCTGAGCGAACACAGCCTCCAACTCCCCCAACTAAAAGTTTCACAGAGCAGTCCCATCGAAAAAGACGGAAGAGAACACTGGCTGGTAAAAACAGTCTACTGTGGAGCGACCGAAGATTTTAAAAAGAAAGTGAATGACTGGATACAGTCCATGAACCAACAGAAGATGGCCTCATAAAGGAAAGTATTATGCATATACTACTTGCTGAAGACGACAAAAATATTACTTTGATTCTACAACTTGTCCTGGAGAAATTGGGCAAACACCAAGTGACTTTGGCCGAAAACGGTCAAGTGGCCTTAGAAAAGGCCCTCAACAATAGCTACGACCTCATTCTTCTCGATGGAATGATGCCCAAGATGACTGGCCTCGAAGTTCTACGAACCATTAGTAAAGAACTTCCACAAAGACCTCCCGTCATCTATTTAAGTGCGAAGACCGATCAAAAGGATTTAGACGAAATCAAAACACTCGGTGCCGGCCACATACAAAAGCCTTTTGATCCAGAAAAGATAAACCAAAAAATTGCTGACTTTATGGAAGGAGAAAGCAAACAAGCCTCATGAGAACCTTGCGGAGTCGATTCAACATTCTATTTATTCTCGTTATAGGTAGTGGCGTGATATTTAGTCTCGCCGCAGTGGATTCCTATGACCGAATTTCAGAAGCCCAAGACTCAATGGATTCCAGCTTTCAATTGCGAAACCTGGTCGGTCAACTTCCCCGCTACCAATTTGATAAGGACTACTTTGAAAAACTAAAAACCCTAAGAAATCAGCTCAAAGACGAAAATCGAAGACAACTTCTCACCCATGTGATTGCTGCTTACGGTTCGCGAAACCCACAGCTTCTCTCACGCCGGGCCGAACAATATGAATCATTCGAACAGAAGCAATACAAGATAATTAAAGAAACCATCTCGGCCGAAAAACAAATGCTCTATCGCAATGGAACTCTGGCTTTTGCCCTCCCCTTGTTTTTTATACTTTTACTCATCGGCTACTTGAAAATTGGTCTATTTAATCCCCTAAAAAGACTTTCGGATCGCATGCTCGATTTTCTTGGCGATAAGTACTCGTTTAAATTTATGATCCCCGAGGATAATGAAATCGGCGATCTCCAACGCACTTTCAACTCATTGGCCCAACGAGTTCTCAATAACATGGATGAGCTTAAAGACTTGGATCGCGCTAAATCAGAATTTTTAAGTATCGCTTCCCACGAGTTGCGAACGCCTATGACATCCATCAAAGGTTCACTCAGTCTTTTAAAAAGTGGAGTCCTTGGACAACTCGACAAGTCCTCGCTCCGCCTAATAAGAATTGCGGAAAGTGAATCCGATCGACTCATCCGCTTGATTAACGATCTACTTGATCTTGCAAAGATTGAGTCCCGGTCTCTCGCTCTTAAGAAAGATTGGGTTCCCCTGGACAATGTCCTAGAAAAGTCTCTCGAGGGACTACTCGGACTGGCTGAGACGGCAGAGGTTCGCTTAAAGCTTCAGACCTTTAAAAAGTCCATCGAAATAAAGGTCGACGCCGATCGTTTTCAACAAATCATCACCAACTTGGTCTCCAATGCCATTAAATTTAGCCCCCAAGGCTCTGAGGTCTTGGTTCACGTTCACCTCAATCAAAAGGGTGATCTCGCAATCGATGTTAAGGATCAGGGCCCAGGCATTGCTATAGAGGACCAGGAACTCATTTTTGAGAAGTTCAGACAAACCAATGGCACCCAAGAAAGTCAGCTCGTTAAGGGAACTGGTCTCGGATTAGCCATAGCGAAGGCACTTATTTTTGAGCACGGCGGAATGATTGGTGTACAGTCAGCACCCGGCCAGGGCTCTACATTTTATGTTGTATTAAAAGAATGGCGTAAGGCTCCCGTCGAACCGATCGTCTTTACCAATAAAAGCAAAACTGTAAATGAAACAACTAAGACCACACCAAGGGCAGCGGCATGAATTTAGATGACGTTATGGGGGAACTCCGCGAGGAGTACCTACAGAGTTTTGAAGTAAAAGTAAAAAATCTAGCGGGCAATCTCGAAAACAAAGAGTACGACCTGATAGAACTTGAGTTTCACAAAATGAAAGGTACGGGCGAAACCTATGGCATACCCGAGATTTCTCAACTCGGTTACGTCGTCGAAAAAATTTGCCAGACAAAGCAAAACGCAATTACCGAAGCCTTTCCACTTGCCATCGAATTAATACACCTCATCGTTCAAGAACGCAGCCAAGAAAAAGGGATCGACCTTAAAGCAAACTCCAGCTTTTTAAAGCTGGAATCCATCGCAGAATAGACCTCGCCCGACCCAAAAGGTCGGGTTCTCGCTTGTAATCTCGATTTTCACTGGGTGCGCAATGCAGTCCTTTTAGTTTACATATCCCATCCCAAGTCCTAATCTAAAGATCAATAGCTCTACAGGGAGGACCCATGGCTTTAACGGGACTGGACCAGTTTTTAAAAGATGATCAAATTCTAACCGGCGATGCTGATATAAAAAACTACGGTCGGGATTGGACTAAATTCTTTACCCCAAATGCCCAAGCCATTGTCTTTCCTAAATCCACCGAAGAAGTTTTCGAATTAGTTAAATGGGCTCGCACAACAAAAACAGCCCTCGTTCCTTCTGGTGGAAGAACCGGACTCAGTGGTGGGGCCGTGGCCATTCAAAAAGAAGTGGTGGTTTCCTTTGAGAAAATGAATAAGATTCTTTCCTATTCAGATGAAGACCGCATCGCCCGCGTGCAAGCCGGAGTTGTCACTGAAGACCTGCAAAATTTTGCTTCCGAAAAAGGCCAATACTTTCCTGTAGATTTTGCAGCCAAAGGCTCCAGTCACATTGGTGGCAATATCGCTACCAATGCCGGAGGGGTTAAAGTCATTCGCTACGGATTGATGCGCGATTGGGTCAGTTCAATGACGGTGGTTACAGGCCGCGGTGAAGTCATGGAACTCAACAATGATCTCATTAAAAATGCCAGCGGATATGACTTGAGACACTTAATGATTGGATCGGAAGGAACTCTAGGTTTAGTCACAGAAGCTTCAATAAAATTCACTCGTAAACCCAACGATCCCCTTTTGTTTTTAGTGGCTCTCAACCACCTCGATAATACCATGGATGTTTTTAAAGCCTTTCGAGATCAAACAAATCTTTTGGCTTTTGAAATTTACGACGAACTGGCCCTTCAATACGTTTTAAAGGCGCAAAGTAATCTATCGCGCCCCCTCGAAACCGTGGCTCCATTTTATTTGCTCATCGAAGTTGAAAGCGAAGGCGATAACTCCGAAGAAAAGGTCCTCAGTGTTTTTGAGTCCTGTCTCGAAAAAGAGTGGCTCACCGATGGTATACTCAGTCAGTCTGATCAGCAGAGTAAAGACCTTTGGGCCATTCGAGAGAACATCACCGAGGCCTGTGCCCATAGAACTCCCTATAAAAACGACGTATCAGTCAAAATTTCTGAGGTGACACCCTTTTTGAAAGACCTCGATATCGTCCTTAAAAAAGAATATCCCAGCTCTGAGGTGGTTTGGTTTGGTCACGTCGGAGATGGTAACCTGCACATCTCCATACTTCGGCCCGAAAACATGACCCCCGAAGAATTCTACAAATCATCCCAATCTATTGATGATGTGGTTTTCTCTAAGGTGAGGGAGTATAAGGGCTCAGTCTCGGCGGAGCATGGTGTTGGAATTATTAAGAAAAAACATCTGAATTATACTCGATCTGAAGCTGAAATTTCGGCCATGAAGGCCATCAAAGCTTACTTTGACCCGGATCAGATCCTCAATCCCGGAAAAATCTTTGATTAAACCCCTCAAACTAGGCTCAGTTCTTTCTGAGCCTCAATTCATAAAGCCTTGAACTGACTGGGAGAATCCGAGTTCCGTCTGCTGCTAGCGCAAAATTACATATATAGACAAAACATATTTCAATACAAAGATAAGATTTTGACAAATTGGTGGATATTTTGTTCAACAGAACCAGGGTTTAGGAAAACTGAAGTTCTATAGAGCTCTCCGCAAAGAGGGCTCTTCGAATATCTGGGGAGGAAAAATGCAATCTAGCTTAAAGAGCCTTAGGAATAAGGCGCTCATCTTTAGCATCCTATTTTTTAATTCACAGATTCTTTTGGCCATCGAGACTGCTCGAGTATTGCCTAAGGGAATCTTTAGAGCGCGACTGGCTACCGTAAGAACGGGTTCAATTACCGATACTTACAATAGCTCTGGCCAACTGGCTCCGATCGCGGGCGGCCTTAATCAGTCCGTAACCGTCGACACCTTAGCTGCAAGCGAACCAGCACTCGGCCAGTTAAGAGATGCTTTGAACAATCTTTCTCCGGGTTTGGGCCAAGAATTAATGGCCGCTAATATTTACAGCGACTTTGATGCTCAAGTCGCTCAATTCGTTCCCGCTCTCGAGTACGGCCTAACCAGCAAACTCAGCTTAGGGATTCGAGTTCCCATGGTGCAAAGAGATATTCGCACCTCCATGCGTGTTGATGGCGTCAATAACTCAGCTGCCATTGCGGCAACCATGGGAACACTCTCTCCCGCCTTAACAGCTGGCCTCCAACAAGCTTCAGCGACGACTTTAAACACACGATTTTTTGAGTCGGCCCTTTTCACAAGTAAAGGCTACCAGTCACCCAATGGACGTATTCAAGGAACTGAACTCGGCGATGTCGAAGTCGGTGCCGCCTATAACTTCTTTAAGTCCGAAAAAGTCATGGCGACAACTCAATTGGGTTTTCGTCTACCGACCGGTACTATGGGTGAACTCGATAACTTTTTTGATAGCGGTGTTGGCGAAGGAAGTCTTTCGTTTGGAGCTTACTTTTTTGAAGAGTATAATCCAACGGATCGTATTATGCTCTCTGCTGCACAGAAATTCGAGTACCACTTCTCTGACACTCGAAGAAGAGCGGTTCCCCTCAATCCTGGTGATTCAATTCCTTCTATTCTCGATGCCGATGGACAGGTTCAAGATGTCACTCGTACCCGTGGACTTCAGTTTATGGGAGAACTTGGTGCCACGACTTATATGTACGATCGTTCCGTTCAGTTTTGGGCGGCCACTCAATACGAAACCGAAGGGTCTGCTTCATACTCGGGTCCAGGAGATCTTTACTATGAAGGCCTAGGTGCTGATAGCTTCTACCAATACTGGGGTGGAGAAATTGGCTTTAAATACTCAACTCTCAGAGCCTTTGTTAACAAGAAAGCTTCTATTCCTTATGAGTTTAGTCTTCAGTACAACCGAAAACTCTCAGGTCAAAACGTAAGTATGTCTTCATACGGACGCGCCGATCTCGTGGTTTATTTCTAAGAAAGGAGAATGGGAATGTTAAAACTAACGACACAAAAAATACTACTTCTAATTCTCGCCTCACTGGCCGTTGCCTGCTCTCCTGAAAAAGAAGAGTTTAAGACGAGAACTTTTGTTGAACCAAAAACACCAGGCCAGGGGACCAATAATGTCTTCAAGCCTGTTCACAGTCCCGTTGCCCAACTCGGTGTCGGTACGACGACAGATGCTTGTACCCGAATCGAAGAATTGAGCATGATGGGTGTTAATGATCCAATGATCAGAAATGACTTCGCCATCTTCGAAACCTTCAATTATCAAACCAATGAAGCCCAGGTTTACCTCGGCAACCCATTCACTGAGTTTGTATTAACTGAAAACATTGAAGTTCCTGGCGATGAAGAGTTTTTTCAACTCGCGACCGACCGCTATAACTCAGGTCAATTGAGTTGGCTCGAGTACAACGCGCTTAAGCTGGCAAAAAGTGCCAACAACGGTATTTACCGCAAGCTTAAGTACGGCGCGGTCAATGACGAAGTTGAGTCAGCCATGCCCGGCCTTTTTGCTGAAGGTACTGCCTTTGATAAGTCTCTTTACGGCTCTTTAATGAACAAGGCGACTGATCTATCAAAGGTCGATCCAAGTTTTATTAATAAATACATGACCCAAGAAATGCCGCTTTTTACTTCGAGCATTTGGTCAACGCGCAGCCAAGAAATGGCCACATCTCTTCGCTCGGCTCTCGCCGGAGTCTATGGACCTGAGAACACTTTTGTTCCCGCCGAACAAAAACTCTGTGGCTTTATTTTAATGCAAAGACTTTTTGGTCAACTCCTCGCTCTAAAGGGTTACGAGGCGACTCTACCAAAATCAAACGGACGTCTTGCTAAAATCGATAGCGAAGAACTCCCATTTGACACCTATGATGTCTTTGGTGGCTTCACTGATCCCCAGGGCGGAAGTGTTATTCTCTCTCCTGACGAAATTGCCAATTATTCACCGGCAAAACCTCTGGTTTTAAATCCACGTCCAGAGACGCAAGGTAAGGAACTCGAAGAGCTTCTCAGCTACATCGAGAGCATGACCTATATATTAGAGGCAACAAGCCCAGTGAACTCTTGGGTGGCCGATAATGACTACCTCTTTGGTGATACTACGAATCCAGAGTCACCGGCACTGGCTCCGGCTGAAGCCCATTCATTGGCGCTTGGTTTACTTCTTATTGGCTTTAAAAACTTGGCAGCACAAAACATCGTTTTCACAAACGCTAAAGGGCAACGTCTTGGCGAAGGTGAGAGCGCAGCTGGCTTTGCTCTGATTAACCCCAGTGTATCGACAGATGAAACTCAGCTCTCAATTAAAAACGTGACATCACTTTTTAGAACTGTCGTTTATCTCTCGGACCTTCTCGATCGTATGTCGCAAAAAACTCCCGACTACCTTGAGAGCATGAACGGAGCACTTTCAAAATCGACTCTCGCTCAACTTCTCGGTCGAACCATGTTTGCCCAAGAAGAATTGGATGAGATCCTTGGCCCCGATGGACAAGGCAGTATTTTGCGAAATAGCCTCACCGACCTGCAACTTCCTTTGGTCTTAATGATCAAACGATTTGCTACGATGAAAGGTTTTTGTGCGACCGATATCAATTGGAACCTAAAAACTGGTCAAGTGGCCCAAGATGGTCAATGTTCAAGAGAAGACGTCAGAGAAGTAATTAGTGCTCTTTCACTTCTCGGTAATAAGACAAGAACTCAGTTTCTTGTCGACGTTGAGGACGACCCTGAAAAAGCTGTCGACCTCGCTATCAATGGCGACATCCAACTTTAAGTTGGTGTCGTCACACTCAATTATTCAATCCTATTGAATCAAAGCCACCGGGATGGTGGCTTTTCAAGGAGACCAAGGATGAGGACTTTTCTTTTTTCAATACTATTAGTGTTTAGCCCATTAGCCAATGCCAGTAATGACCCTATGGCTGATACCTTTCACCATAGGATGGAGTTACGGGAACCCTATATCTACCAGGGCACAACCTATTCAGAGGCTTCGCCTTTACCAGCAAGTATTGAAGACGTGAGGCAGTGGGAGCTCGAATCCCTTCTTGAATTTGCTCGCAT
Source organism: Bdellovibrionia bacterium (assembly GCA_030427805.1). GTDB lineage: Bacteria > Bdellovibrionota > Bdellovibrionia > Bdellovibrionales > JAGQZY01 > JAUHWN01. The sequence continues at coordinate 1,091,763 of JAUICP010000001.1, read as the reverse complement.
CTACGACCTTTTTTCTGTGGGCTTTAGCTACGAACTTCACCCGGTCAGCTACGTCGGAAAAAAAGAGGGTGAAATCATCTCCTATAGCTTTTCGATTGATATTTTAAAGCACGGAGAACTCTTCACAAGACGACTTTATTTCCTCGCTCGAAGAGTTGATGGCGTCTTTTACACCTACCATATCGGCAACTACGACTATTAGAATTGCTACCGCAATTTACATGACTGTCCTGTTAATTATGAGACACATCTGTCTACAGTTTTGACGTTTCAATCCTAAACATTCTCTAAAGGGTCCACAGAAACTCCCTCATTTCAGAGGCTTATAGCTCTCCTCTTTGAGTCCTCGATGCCCAACTCTTGGCCTAAAGCTTGTATTAGATAGTAACGGGTACATTAACTATGGGTTTGGCTTCGAAAGCTTCGAGGTTAAATTTGGGGGGAAAATGATGGTTTCTTTGACGGCTCTATTCAGAGCGCTTCTACTTTCTTGTTTTTTATTGGCATTAACCGCATGTGGAAATAATTTCTTTGCAGATCCTAATCTCTTTCAACTCGATCACCATGCCGAGTCTGTGGATGCATCGGATCTTGAACTCAGAGAAGGCTATGTATTAGTGGGCGACCTCGCCGTTCACCGCAGTCAAATCGATGAAGAAGATCTAAAGAACCTTTTCCCTGAAGAGTACGAAGCCCATATCGAAGAAGTTAAACAATCCGGGGTTTTTGAATCCAATATTAATACATGGCCAGGCGGAGTCATGCCCTTGACATTTAGAGGGCTCAACCGCAACCAACAAAACCAGGTTTTGTCTTTTTGTGAAGAAATGGCCCGTAACGCAAACATTCGCTGTAAACGCCGTGAAAACGAAAGCGATTACGTCGAAGTTCAATTCAGTAGCCGCTATCGATGTGGTGGAAGTTATTACGGTCGAATCGGCGGCAAACAAGAACTTTGGCTCTATAATGACTCTGAATGTTTTGTTGAAAGAACGATAAAACACGAAATTATGCACGCTTTTGGGGTTGGCCACGAACAGAACAGAATTGATCGCGACCAGTTCGTAGATATTCACTGGAACAATATGAACCAAAGCAGTCGTTCAAACTTTGCCAAAATCACTGTCGACACCGTTAAGACAGGTCAATATGATTTCGACTCCATCATGCACTATGCTTCCTTTCAAAGCCAAAGGATGAGAGGCCTGCACACAATCACAAGAAAACAAAGGGTTCGTGTTGCACCCAGTAATTGTCAGTATCCCAATCCAAGCTATCCAGACAATATTTGCAGAAATGGTGGAATGACCGACCTTATTCCATTAAACAGAGTACCATCAGCACTGGATAATCAAATTCTATCCATGGTTTATGGACAGCCTCAATCCGTTGAAGACAATCGAGATTTTGTAAGGCAAGTTTTTCAGGATTTCTTTAATCGTATGCCTGGTGATAACGGTCTCAACTACTGGACCACACAACTCCAAACTAAAAACGAAAACATCGTTAAAAGAGATATTTTAGTCAATTCCCAGGGAAGTGATAGAAACTTTCTTATTAATAACAGATCCCAAGAAGCAAGACAGTTTCTTACGGAAAATGGCTTTGCAATTCCAAGCTGGCTCCTTTTCTGTTCTCCAGGGACTCGGAACGAGTGCGGTAGCATCGCCAACGGTAAACTTTTTCAAACCTGTAATGGCGATGGAACAGCCTACGGTGCTTGTAACATCGTAGAGTGTAACTCTGGCTATCGAAGATTAGGAAATTCATGTGTCGCGATGCAAGCGCCAGTAACTCCTCAGGGTGAAAACGTCATAAAAGCGATCTATCAAAAGTATTTCAACCGTATGCCAGAAATGGCCGGGCTGAACTACTGGGCGCAACAACTTCAGTCTCGAAGTGCCACGGTCGTTGAAAAAGATATTATTTATGGCGCTAGTTCTACCAACGGTAGCATGACCGCGAGTGGACTCAGTGACCGAAGTTATATCATTCAGAACACAGCGAATTCGGCAAGAAGCTTTCTACTCGGAAATGGCTTCTCGCTCCCCAACTGGTTAGCTGTTTGTTCCCCTAATACAATTCGTTTTTGTCGAAATATTTCAAATGGTGCAATCTATGCTCGATGTAATTCGACATTATCCGGTTTTGGCTCTTGCTCTCTTGTCCGTTGTAATTCAGGGTACCAACAATCTGGAACAAGCTGTGTAAGAGTTACACCCACTCCAACTCCGACACCGAGCCCAACACCACAACTCAGTGCCGACGAAAGAGCCGTTAATGCAATTTACCAGAGATACTTTTCTCGAAATGCGGAACAAGCCGGTCTCAATTATTGGACCCCGCTCTATCGAAGTCGAGGGGCTACAGTGACTGAAAAAGATATTATTTTTGGTGCGAGTACCACTGTTCTTAGCGGTCAAACCAAGAGCGATCGACAAAAAATTATCGACTCGCCGACACGAGCCAGAAACTTTTTAATGTCCAATGGATTTCCACTTCCCAATTGGCTGAAGTGATGAAACCCAAAAATTGAACCATTAGAGTTGAATTGTAAATGGTCATAATTCAAATACTAAAAAAATAAAACCGGAGTACTTCTGACTCCGGTTTTTAATTGGACCTACCATATCAGTAACTACGATTACTAAATCTGCTTACCTTTGCCCGCGGGCGCCGGTCTTTTCAGGGTCCAAGGCAGGAAAGATATCGTAAAAAAGAGAGGTCTCTTCGAGGGTTTCTTCATCGTTGATAAGATGATCAAAGCGTAGACCATCGCGACGATCCCAGTCTGTCAGTTTTGAAAAGTAAAATAAGGGGACATCGAGTTTAGGGTACATGATACTGCACCAATATCTGAGTTGACCTTTTTCAACTTTTGAGTACCGGTAACGCTCTTTGATTTCAGCAATCTTTGCGTCGCTGGTATAGTAACCCACCACACATATTCCATTGGAATTAGCATCAATCACTTTTGGCCGATCGATGCCATCAAGATAAGTCAAAAAACTAGAAAAACTTTGTATTTCAAAGTCTTCTTGGTTCGCCTCGATGCGATCGAGGTAACTTTGACGAAAACTCACTTTTTCAATCCAACGGGCCCAGTAAAAATCAGGGATCTTAACCGCGTAGGTATCAAGACAGCCAGCTTGAGGAGCTTCAAAACCACCGGCCCAATAATTGGGAGTAAAGCAGGCCCCTTCATATTTTAGAAAGATATACCCACCGGCAAACCAGGTTTCAGTAATGGGCACACGTACGGGTTCATCATCTCTAAAAGCAACACGGTCCGTTCGCGGTCGGTCCTCAGGAACATTTATAAAAAGATTCGAAACCGGATGCCTCTCACCATCCAGTCCGAAGTCCGACAAATTTAAATCAAGATTTACGTCTTCATTTGTGTAGAGGCCTGACTCTGCACCGGCAAACATTGGGTACATAAGGCCGAGCATGACCAAAATAAAAAATAGATTTTTCATAGCAAGTCTCCAATCCGGTGAATTGCTATGGAAGACTCATTCCAGTCTATTTTCTGAATTTCCATTGAATATTGAACACTCGTCTTGCCGATATGAAAGACTGATGCGTGAAATTGACGCCCAACTCTTCGACAATCATACCCATTTTGGCACCACCCGTGCCGTAAAAGCCTAGCTTTTTCTTGAACTCAAACGGAGCCTTAAGAAGTACTTATTGCCGAAAAACTAACACAGGCCACTACAAGGCAGCTGCTTCGGCTTTCATCTTACTGATCTCGGTGCGCAAGCCCCGTTGTTGTCCGCGCAAACTCTGCAGTCTCGAATTTAAATCTTTGATTTCTTTATCGAGGAGTTTTCTCTCTTCTAAAATGGCCTGTTGTCGATTGCTCAGGGGGCGAATGACATTACCTTTGTCATCTTTTTTAGGTTCCGAAACAAAGGGAAGTTTTGCCAAACGAGCTCGACTGCTGCGGAGGTCGCGATTCACCTGGCGCTCTTGACTGCGAAGAAGGCGCAGTTCCTTTTCTTTTTGTACCGCCAGTTCGCTTAAATACTTTTTTCGTCCCTCAGAGTATTTTTTAATAAATTCGGGTTCGAGATCCCCAGGACAGATTTTATTAAATCCCGACCCGCTTGAGCCCAAGCGGTGGGCGTTTTCTGGCTTACAGTAAACGCGAACTCCCGCCTCGTGCTTAGCCCGTAAAACTTTGAGGTTACTTCCATCACAGAGATCCGGGTTAAATTCTTTACCGCTCTTTCCGGTTTGAAAAACCGTTTCTGGCTTACAGTACTTACTCATCCCCGCTTTAAACCCCAGGTCAATAGCCTGGTAATCAACATAGACATCTTCTGCTTCACATTTTTTTGCGAAACTATCGGCGTTAAACCGCACTCCTGACATGGCTACTTTTTTTCCGTGCTCATACCAATTGGTATTTTCACAGGCTTTTTTAAAAGCCGAAACGCAACCACTAAAAACAAATGCCATTAAAAGTACACTTAATAAACGCCCCATAATCCCCTCAAAATATCACTTTTTAAACACGGCTCTTTAGCCCAAATCACAACTATAAAAGTCTTTTCGACTTCGAGTCCAAATTAAAATCTAATACGAAATGCGTGTCCTTAAACAAGCATCGAGTTCATTAACTTCATCAATAATTTTCGCAGGCTGGCCTTCGGCCATATCCATCACCAAATAACCAATATCAGGATCAGTTGCCAAGTACTGACCTAAAATGTTCACACCATGTTTTGAAACAATCGAGTTGATATCTCCCAAAACCCCTGGAACGTTTTTATGAACGTTGATCAGGCGGTGGGAATTTTCTCGGTAGGCCTGGGCAACAATCGGAAAGTTAACACTACCATAGGTGCTCCCCTCGCGAATCAAAGACATAACACTCGCACTCACTTCGTTTCCAATATTTTCTTGGGCTTCTTCGGTACTGCCACCAATGTGCGGAGTGAGAATAACGTTTTCAATGTTTTGTAGTCGCGATTCAAAAGACTCTTTATTACTCTTAGGCTCTTTGGGGTATACATCCACAGCTGCTCCGTGAATATGTCCAGCTTCAAGCTTTTCGGCCAGGGCTTCGATATCAACCACTTTTCCGCGACTGAGATTCAGTAAGTACGAAGCCTTTTTCATTTGTCCGAGTTCTTTTGCGGTCATCATGTTTCGTGTCTCAGGCGTATCCGGCACATGTAGAGTCACAAAGTCGCTGGTCGAAAGTAGTTCTTGTAAACTATCGCAAGCTCGAGCGTTACCAAGGGGAAGCTTTTTAACAACATCAAAATATTGTACGCGCAAACCAAAGGCTTCAGCTAAGACACTGACCTGGCTACCGATATGTCCGTAGCCAACAATTCCCAAAACTTTTCCGCGAACTTCAAAATTCCCTTTAGCCGATTTTAACCAGGTGCCTTCGTGGGCCTTTCGATTCACATCACCAAGGTGCCTTGAAAGAGCCACAATTTCTGCAAGGACCAGCTCTGCAACAGATCGAGTATTCGAATAGGGCGAATTAAAAACGGGAATTCCCAAAAGCTTTGCCTGGTGGGTATCAACTTGGTCGGTACCAATACAGAAGCATCCGATTCCCACCAGATGGGGGTTTTCGAGGAGCACCTTCGAAGTCAGCTTGGTTTTAGATCGAATACCAACAATATCAAAATCCTTGAGCTTAGATATCAGCTCATCCTCACCCAGAGAAGTACTTAAAAGCTCTACTTCGTAGCCCGATTGTGCAAAATTTTCTTTAGCAATAGGGTGTATTCCTTCTAGGAGAAGGACATTTTTTCGTGCTTGGTGACTGCTTGCTGACATAGAGCATCCTTTTTTCTAGCTTCCCAGCTATTAGACTGCAAATTTCTTTAAGTTCCAAGGCTCGATGATGTGAGTCTAGGGGAGGGATAATGGAACGAAAATCCGACTTTAAACTCCTGGTTGTCGATGATGATGAACTGATTCTCGAGTCCTTCCCGCTCGCCGTCCCCGACAACTGGCAATTCACGGGGCACTCTGATTTTAGAACCATTCCCGAGGGCTCATTTGATGCTGCTTTCGTAGATATGCACCTCGAAGGCGAAGAGCGTGAACCCCATGGGCTCAAGGTCATCGAGATGCTCGCTAAAAAAGACCCTCGCCTCGAAATCATCGCCATTTCAGGGGATCTGGATCGCCATTTGATGGAGCAGTGTTTAAAAAATGGAGCTTCCCGCTATCTGGCCAAACCCTTGAGCACAGCCGAGGTCAGACTTCTCCTTGAAAAAATCGAAGCCCTCCACCTCCTCCGAGATGCCGAGCGAAGAAGCACCCTCGGAAAAGAACGCTGGCTCGGAGAATCCGAGGCCGCTCTTCAAGTGCAACGGCAAATAGCTGAACTCAAGGGCGAAGGTGGCCCCATTCTCCTTGAAGGAGAGTCCGGCACCGGAAAAGAAGTCGCTGCCCAATGGATCCACGCCCAAGAAAAAAGGGGACCTTTTGTCACGGTCAATGTTGCCGCACTTCCAGAAAGTCTTTTTGAGTCCGAAATTTTTGGCCATGTTAAAGGAGCCTTTACCGGAGCAGACCAAAATAAAATGGGCCTGGCCGAAGCGGCTCACAATGGAGATCTGTTTCTTGACGAAATTGAGGCCCTGCCAATGGCCCTTCAGGCCAAGCTTCTGCGCTTTTTAGAAAGCGGCGAAATCCGCCGCGTGGGCGACAAAAAAGATATCAAAGTCAATGTTCGAGTGATTGCTGCCACCAATCAGAATTTATCGGAGAAGGTCGAAAAAGGAGAATTTCGCGAGGATCTTTTATGGCGACTCAGCGGTAAAAAAATCAAGCTTCCCCCTTTGCGCGACCGAAAATCCGACATCAAGGCCCTTAGCCTCAAATTTTTGAGTGAACAAAAACCCTTTCGCAATAAAAGTTTCACGGATGATGCTATTGAAGTGATGAGACAATACGAGTGGCCCGGAAATGTGCGCGAACTCAAGCGCGTGTGCGAACAATTATCACTCACCTCTCCCTTGCCTATTATTCGGGCTGAAGACCTAAAAAACATTATTGATCCGAAAAAGACTGTGGATATCGAAAGTCAAGATATCAACATTCATTTAGGTCTTAACCAACTTATGCAGGCCTTTGAGAAAAAAGTCATTGAAGAAGGGCTCCATCAGAATAAAGATATAGACGAGCTATCTAAAATTCTGAAAATTTCTCGCTCGAGTCTTTATAAAAAAGTTAAGGACCACGAGATTGAAATAAGGGGTTAATTCTTGTTCGAAAACAGCTTGTGGTCTGAAGAACTTTTTAGAGAAACGGTCGGCCTCGTCCTCGGTTTTATTTTTTTCATCGGAATCGGCATATTCATTTTACGTAAAAAGAATATGCACTTAACAGCAGCCTGGGCCAGCTTCAAAAGTTGGTTGATTGCAGCCCCTGTCATTCTCTTTGTGTTGGGGCTCGCTAATCCCTACCCCACCATCTTTCTCACACTAGTTTCGATAGCCGCCGCAAAAATATTTTTTCAATTCACCGGAATGTATCACCGAACGAATTTCGTTTGGTTGACTTACTTGGGTTTAATCGCCGCTGGTTATCTCATTCACAAAAACAATTACCCCATCTATGTGGGACTTCCCATGATTCTTTTGGGGCTCACCTGCCTGATTCCAATTTGGCGTAATAGCTATAAGCGCATGATTCAGTATATCGCTTTGACCCTGTTAAACTTTAGTTTTCTATGGGCGTTCTTACACCTGGGATTTATTTACAATCTCGAGGGTGGGGCCTTTATGCTGATCTACATCATCATCCTCACCGAAGTTTGCGATAATTTCTTTCTCGGTTTTAGCCGCTTTTTTAATCGCATCAAACTCGCTTCCAAGATCACGGTGAAGAGATCTTTTGAGGGCTTTATTGCTTCTTTCGTTTTTACCTTGCTCCTCGCCTGGGGAATGCGCCACCTTCTTCCGGTCCGAACCGAAGCCTATTGGATGACAGCCGGTCTGATTGCGGTTTTCTTTGGTGGACTTGGCGATGTGACCATGGCTGTAATTCGCAGAGATTTAGGTATTAAAAATACCGGTGCCTTTATTTTAGGGCGCAGTGATTTTCTCAGTCGTCTCGATCGTTTGATTTTTGTCGCTCCGATTTTCTACTTAGCCATGTCCTACTTTCAGAGGATCGGTCTGTGAGAAATTGGGATTACGAAAATGAGCAGTGGACTCAGCTTCCCTATCATTTAAAACACCTCCCACTTTTTACCCGTCACTTTGATTTGATGAGTAAGTTTTTTCGCATGCTTTGGGCTATCTTTCTGAAACTCATCGCCTTCCGTTTTTACGTTCGACTCACAGTTGTGGGTGATATTAAACAAATCCAAAAAAACTATCCTAAGTTGCTCGTGATCTCCAACCACGGTAGTCACTTGGATGCGACCTCCATTGCCGCTGCTGTCCCCTTTTCGTGGTGGAGCAATTTGTACATTGCCGCAGCAAAGGATTACTTTTTCTCAAACCCTCTTTTTACCTTTTTCTCCCAACACGCTCTCGGTGCGATTCCCATCGACCGCAAAGACAAAAAGGGTGAGGCCATTCAACTTTGTGTCAATCTGCTAAAACGCCTTGATAAGATTTGGTTAATCATATTCCCAGAGGGCACCCGGTCTCCCGACGGATCCCTCAGAAACTTTAAGCGCGGAGTCAGCCTCTTTTCTGAAAAGAGTAATTGCCCCCTTCTTTTCATGTACCTGGAGGGGAATACCGAGCTATGGCCCAAGGGAAGGATTTTTGCCAAACCGGGTAAGCTTCGAATCCACGTGGGCCCTGTCCATCCACCAGGCCCTATTGACCTGATTTATGAGCACTACTTAGACTGGGTTTCGACGATCAACCCCGATATCCCCATTCAGAATCAAGCGGCTAAAAAAGAAGACTCAGAGGCAAATAAGTCCTAATTCACTGCTTTCAAAGCCAATGGGCCACCAAATCAAGAAACCCATTTAAACACCGGATTTAATAACCCATTTCCCAAAGCTTTTAGCGCAGCTCCCCCGCCATTTCACTTCACAAAATAAACCTGAAGGATTATAGTAACCCCTTGTTTAGAGACCAAAAAGGACAATGACCAATGTCAAAAAAAGTGAACGATTTTACCATTGAAGTGGCCACCGTAAATGGCTCGGGTTCACAATCTTCAAATAATATTTTAATTCGCTCCATTTTCAGGATGGGAATCCCCATCGAAGGAAAAAACCTCTTTCCTTCGAACATTGCTGGGCTTCCCACATGGTTTAGTATTCGAGTCAATAAAGAGGGCTATACCTCGCGCACCAAGCACTCACAAATCTTTGTCGCCATGAACGCCAAAACCATTGAAGAAGATGTCAGTCGCGTTGAAGAAGGTGGAATTTTTATTTACAACTCGGATCTTAAGTTTGATGCCGAAAAACTGAATCCTAAAAACACCAACATCCCCGTGAGTTTTAAAACACTCGTTAAAGATGTAACCGATTCAGTTCGCCTGAGAAAACTATTAACCAATATGGTTTACGTGGGAATTCTCGCAGAACTTCTTAATATCGAAAGCGAAGCTCTGCACTCAGCCGTTGCCACGCAATTTAAGGGCAAAGAAAAGGTCGTCGACTCCAACTTAAAGGCCATCGAAGTCGGCCAAAACTACGCCAAAGAAAATATCAAAGATGAAATTCCCTACGCCCTTGAACCCATGAACGAAACCCAGGGGAAAATTCTTATCGACGGAAACACTTCGGGAGCCCTTGGACTCACCTACGGCGGATGCCACTTTGTCTCTTGGTACCCGATCACACCATCGAGTTCTCTTGCAGAAGGTTTTATTCACTATGCAGGCAAGTACCGCAAAGATGAGAATGGTAAAAAGACCTATGCCGTCGTTCAGGCTGAAGACGAACTCGGTGCGATCAGTATGGTCGTCGGTGCCGGATGGGCCGGAGCTCGAGCGATGACCACAACCAGTGGCCCCGGAATTAGTTTAATGGCAGAAGCCGCGGGACTGATGTATTTTGCAGAAATTCCAGGTGTTATTTGGGATGTGCAACGGGCAGGCCCTTCAACGGGTTTGCCGACGCGAACTCTTCAAGGAGATATTCTATCGGCCGCTTTTCTGAGCCACGGTGATACCCGACATATTCTTCTTTTACCGGGCTCCCCAAAAGAGTGTTTTGAGTTTGCACAAACAGCCTTCGATGTGGCCGAAAGACAGCAAACATTGGTTTTTGTTCTCAGCGATCTTGATCTTGGTATGAACACCTGGATCAGCGAACCTTTTGATTATAATTCAGGAGAATTTGATCGCGGTAAAGTCTACTACGAAGAAGACCTCAAAAAGATGACCGAGTTTAATCGTTACGAAGATGTGGATGGTGATGGAATTCCCTACCGAACCCTTCCTGGGACACAGAGTGATCTTGCCGCCTATTTTACGAGGGGCTCAGGTCACGCACCGAGTGCTGCCTATTCAGAGGACCCAGATGTTTTTGCAGGTCTTCTCGATCGCCTTCGCAAAAAATTCGATACTGCAAAAAAGGTTGTACCTAAACCTATCGCCGATACGGGCCACAGCAAAAAAGTGGGGATCATCGCTTTTGGTTCAACCGATTCTGCGATTAAAGAAACTCGCGCCCTTCTTAAAGCCGATGGGGTCGAAACCGATTACCTTCGCTTGAGAGCCTGGCCCTTTACCGAAGAGGTCGACCAGTTTATCAACGAACACGAAGAAGTTCTCATCGTCGATCAAAACCAAGAAGGGCAAATGCACCACCTATTGAGTATTGATTACCCCGAACACTACGCCAAACTGAAGTCGGTTCGCCACTACAACGGTCTGCCGGTAACAGCACTCGGCTTGAAAGAAAAAATGTTAGAGCAATTGGGAGGTCTGAAGTGAGCACAAACAGTCGCGGATTAACTCGAAAAGACTATACAGGCGCAAAATCCACCCTTTGTTCTGGATGTGGCCATGACAGTATTACCAACAATCTGATCTCGTCTATGTTTTTAGGAAACGTCGATCCTTACAGTGTTGCAAAACTCTCTGGGATTGGTTGCTCGTCGAAAACTCCCACCTATTTTTTAGATAAGTCCTCTGGGTTTAACTCGATTCACGGACGAATGGCGCCCGTTGCCACTGGAGTGTCGGTCGCAAATACGAATCTGAATATCATCGGTGTTTCTGGCGATGGTGATTCCGCTTCCATCGGTATCGGTGGCCTCGTCCACCTGATGCGCCGAAACGTGAAGATGGTATACATTGTAGAGAATAACGGGGTGTACGGATTAACCAAGGGGCAGTTCTCAGCAACAGCCGATCTCGGCACCACACTTAAATCCGGTGAAGCTAACAAACTCGATAGCATCGATCTTTGTTCAATGGCCGTTGATTTGGGCTGTACTTTTGTTGCACGTTCTTTTTCTGGCGATGCCAAGCAATTGGTTCCTCTCTTACAAGCAGCCTTTCATCACCACGGCACCGCCTTCATCGATGTAATTTCTCCTTGTGTGACTTTTGCTAACCACGAAGGTTCCACCAAGAGTTATGATGCCGTTCGAGAGAACCTCGTTCACCTTCAGCAATTGGGAATGATCATGGAGTCCCAAGAAAAGAAAGTTGATTACGAAGAGGGACAGGATCAAAAAGTTGAACTCAATGATGGATCTGTTTTGGTTCTTAAAAAACTCGATTCAAAGCTTCACGATTTTACCAATCGCATGGAAGCCATTAATGTCATTAACAGTGCTCGTAACGAAGGTAAGATTCTGACGGGTCTTTTTTACATTGATGAATCAAAGCCCGCTCTTCACGAAGGGCTCGACATGTCTCCCAAAGGTTTAACTCACCTTAACGCCAAAGACTGCCGCCCTTCCGAAGAAAGTCTCAAAGAAATTATGAAAGAATTTGTTTAAAATTCGTTCCGAAAGAGAATTTCGTTTTTAAAAAATGCCCAATAAATTAGGACCTTTGTCGATAACGAGGTCCTATTTTTTTTACACTTTCCGAGAGATTGAGCGCAATTTTATCTTCTTAGTTTTGTTTAAGACGAGTTTTTCTTTTTAAAAGTGTTAGCAATTTAAACAAAACACTAGACCTTCGAATTGAAAATCCAAATTGATTCACCCAGGCAAATTTTCAGGTTTTTGTTGAGAGTTTTGTCGATGTTCTTTTACTCAACACTTTCGTAGGAATCACTAGTGTCGCAAGATTCTTAAGTTTTTAAGGAACCTCAAGACCTTAGGGGACTAAAACCAGACTGGGCTTTAAGTTGATAGGGTGGCAAAGAATTTGCGATAATAAGTGTTGGGTAGAAACGAGGACCGGTATGAAATTACTTTGGATCGCAGCACTAGCAATATTCGCATTTACTGGATGTTCTGAAAAAGGATATCAATTTACTCAAGTTGAGACAGGTAGCAAAACTGTCCCCGGTGATGATAATTCTAGTCAGGATGACCCGGCTAACGCCGATCGCCCTGATATTCCGGATGATCCTGAAGATCCTGTCGATCCAAACCCAACACCGACTCCCGCGCCATCTCCAGATCCAAGCCCAACTCCTGCGCCATCACCGACGCCAACACCCGCTCCGTCTCCTGATCCTACACCTACACCTACACCTACACCTACACCTACACCTACTCCTACACCTACGCCAACTCCTACACCTACGCCAACTCCTACACCTACGCCGACTCCTACACCTACACCAACTCCTACGCCAACTCCGACTCCTACACCTACACCTACACCTACGCCGACTCCTACACCTACGCCGACTCCTACACCTACGCCGACTCCTACACCTACGCCGACTCCTACACCTACGCCGACGCCGGCACCTACGCCAACGCCGGCACCAACCCCAGAAACCTATGAAGAGGTTTTTGAGCAAGCCGACTACAACCAGGTTGATATCCTTATAGTTACCGACAACTCCGACTCTATGGAAAAAGACCAAAGAGAAATGAGTAAGCGCTTCCCGAACTTTATTCAGGGTCTTGGAAACCTTGACTGGCAAATGGGATTCACAACGACGGATCTACAGAGCAAGTACTACAACCAAGGTGGCCGCCTCCTAAGACTCGAAGACAAACACGGAGAATTGGGAGACACGATTCTCACGCCAAGTTTCTCTAACGCCAACGAGATTTTCCTCAATACGGTTCAACGAAAAGAAACCATTGGTTGTTACTACGGAGATACGCCACAAGCGTGTCCGACGGTGAACGAACAGCCTCTCAAAGCCAGCATTATGGCGATGCTTCAAAAAGACAGCGAAAACCGCGGCTTCTTTAGACCCAACGCCGACCTTCACGTTGTCATTCTCAGTGACGAAGACGAAATGAGTAATGGTCAGGGTGAAGGGCTTACGACCGGCCAAATGGTAAAAGATGCCTTTGATGATATTTTTGGAAGTGACTCGGGCAAAGAGCTGCGCATCCACTCTATCATTATCAAACCTGGCGATCGCCAGTGTAAGCGTAAGCAGGCCTGTCAGATGTTCTTGTGCTTAGCCGGTGGAAACTACGGTTGTAAGTTAAAAGAAGCCTCTGACCTGACTGAAGGAAAAGTCGGAAGCATCTGTGATAAGAACTTCGGAAAAACCCTGAAGGGTATTGGTGAAGACGCCAACCAACTGGCTCGAAGCTTTAAACTTGCCCATAAACCAGTTCCGAGCAGTGTAAAAGTCACTCTCTCTGGTGGATTAGTGATCCCTTACAAGGTTGAGGGCATGCGCGTGGTGTTTGACCAAACTCCTCCACCCTATACGAAGATCACTATTAGCTACCAAAAAGCGAACTAGGCCGATTGGGACCGGGGCTTTCAAGTCAGAGCCCTGGGTCAGATCCAAAAATCGGGGCACAAAATCATTGAAATTCAGAAAAATGGGGCCTATAAAATGGCCCTAGGCTTTTTTAAAGCCCAGAAGTGCGCCTGTAGCTCAACTGGATAGAGCATCGCCCTTCTAAGGCGAGGGTTTGAGGTTCGAGTCCTCACAGGCGTGCCATTTCGACTTTCCCTAATATTTCAATTATTTACCAAACACACATCAGTTGTCCTAGGCCCTTTTTCGTTGAATTGGGAGTGGATCTTGTTTCACCTCCCTAACGACTGCCCGCTTTTTAAGCAGCCACTGCGTTGGCGCGTCACCTTTTCACCCGACTTTCCATCCGACTTTCCATCCGACTTTCCAAATGGACAAGAATACCCCAAGAATTATGTTACCAAGAGCTCCTAATCAGTATCGATTGAAAACGGAATTTCGAAGAAAACCCTAAGACATAAATCAAAATAGATCCCGAAACTTAAGAGCGTGCTAAGACCACTGCAATTCATTGCACCATCACGCAAACATCTCTAAAATGATCATTATTAAACGGGAGCGTCTGCTGTGAAAAAAACCATCAATTTGCTACAAGAATTTTCTATCCCTCTGATCGGTGGAGTTATCGCCGCACTACTTTGGGCAAATATTGATGAGCACTCCTACCACCACTTTCTGCACTACCCTCTTCTCGGTGAAGGTGTCGGAATGTTCGGCTACGAGTTTAATTTTCACTTTTTAATGAACGATTTATTCATGGTTCTATTCTTCGGAATCGCAGCCGTTGAAATTACCCAGGCCGTAATGCCCGGTGGTTCACTCAATCCAATTTCGAAAGCGATTAACCCCCTCTTTGGTACTCTCGGTGGAGTCCTTGGCCCGGTCGGAGTCTTCTTTTTACTTTGTGCAATCATTCCGATGGATAACCTCATTCAAGGGGATATTACTCAAGCAACGATTGTTAATGGTTGGGGGATTCCAACGGCGACAGATATTGCACTGGCCTGGCTGGTCGCTCGACTCGTATTCGGAGCAAAACATCCAGCGGTCAGTTACCTCTTACTATTAGCCGTTGCCGATGATGCCATCGGTTTAGGAATTATTGCTATTTTCTACCCAAGCCCCGATCACCCGGTTGAGCCGATTTACCTTCTTTTCACTCTGCTCGGTATGGCTGTGGCTTTTGGTATGAATCGCATGAGCGTTAAAAACTTTTGGCCCTACGTAATTATTGGTGGAGGTCTTAGCTGGGTAGGATTAATTTCGGCCCACTTGCACCCGGCACTGGCCCTTGTCTTTGTGGTTCCATTTATGCCTGCTGGTCACGGTCGCCACGCGCAACTTTTTGATCAAGAAAATGAACACACCACCATTGCCAACTTCGAACATTTTCACAAACTCCCGGTCGATCTCGGACTCTTTGGATTTGGTCTGGCCAACGCTGGTGTTCTTTTTGCCGGAATCAACCAGATCACATGGGTTGTTTTGGCCTCACTCATCATTGGTAAAACGGTCGGTATTGCTGGCTTCGGAATGGTCGCCAATCTCATCGGCTTCAAGCTTCCACAAGGAATGGACTTTAAATCGGTAGTTGTTGCCGGAGTTATTGCCGGTCTCGGACTCACCGTGGCCCTATTCGTTTCTGGTGAAGCCTACGTTGAACCTAGCCTACAGGGCGCTGCAAAAATGGGTGCCTTACTCTCTGTTATCGCAGCACCGATTGCATTTATTCTCGGAAAGATGTTTAAAGTTAAGAAGTAACTTTAAACATCGAGGAGAGTAATATGCTAGAAGTTGGAACTGCATTTCCACAGTTTAGTTTGCCCAATCAAGACGGCCAAACCATGAGTCTTAAAGATTTCAAAGACCAATGGGTTGTTCTTTATGTTTACCCAAAAGACGATACTCCTGGATGCACCATTCAAGGAAAGTCGTTTACGGCCACTAAAGAAGAATTCGATCAAGAAAACATAAAAGTTCTTGGCTTGAGCGCTGACGATGTCGCCTCTCACAAAGACTTTTGCAATAAGTTTTCTTTTAACATCGACCTCCTTGCCGACCCCGAAGAAACTCTTTTAAAGCAACTCGGCATTGGACAAAAAGAATTCAACGGCACCATGTTTTGGAACCGCACAAGCTTTGTTATCGACGGCGAAGGTATTCTCAGAAAAGTCTACACGGGCGTAAACCCAGAAGGCCACGAGCGCACCCTCCTCGACGACATCAAATCCATGAAGTAAGTGCCCGGCACCAAAGAGTAGCGCGCTCGTGTCACTCCAATAGGTACCAAGTACCTTTTGGGAATGCCGAGCGCCAAACTTCATCGACACATTAGAGCCTATAGATCTGTTTTAGATTTTCAGGGCGACGAAAGGGAAAGTACCTAACGGACTTTCCCTTTTTTCATGCCCAAAACCCGACCTAAATATTGAATCCCATCGCCACACTCAAACAAAAGTCGATGAATCCCCCTCGATAACCTTTGTCTTATTACACTTCTGGGTCATTTCTTGAATTTTAACGAGGGCCTACCGATAAGAACTATGTAAGACATGAATATACTTGAGGAATTGTGAAACGCATCTTTGACTTAATAACATTCGAGTCCTCTTTTATGGGAGTCCAAATACTTGAAAGGCTTTCGCCTTTCTTTGGTGGGTTAAAGACTCTGTGTTTTCTCATTCCAATTTCAATGAACTTCATAGCTAGCTCTGAAGTTGTCGCTCAAGAGCAAAGCGATAAGTTTTCAGGAACCTTTCAATTTATCGAAGGCGAAGTCCGTCATAAGCGCGGTAAAAAATCAGTCGATGCTGAATTCAAAGATCTCATTCTTGTGGACGACGAAGTTCTTACCAGCCGGCAATCCATTGCAAAAATCATTTCACGATCACGCTGTAAAATTGTTCTCTACTCTTCGACTCGAGTGAAAGCCGATCGCACAAAATCAAAACTCTACTACTGGCGACTGGCAAAAGGTCCTTTGCGTGTGATTTGCAAAGAAAATCGAATTCCAGAAATCGTTCGACGAGGCAAGGAAACCTTTGAAATTCAAAGGGGAGAGTTTGTTCTCGACGATAAAAGACTTGTCGTCGTTAATGGTCTTCTAAAAGCCAGTGGACAAGAGCTCAAATCCGGCGAAGTCTACGTGCAAAAGAAACGAAAATGGGTCCTAGAAAAGCCAAAGAAAAACGATAAGAACCCTGCTTTTGCAAAACAAGTTAATTTCTTTGAATTGAACTCGGTTTATCCGGCACCTAAAGACAGCTATCCAGTCATCGATCCAAGGGTGGCGCAAAGAGAAAAAGAGTTAGAATTACTAACAGCACAAAAAGCAAAAGAAGAAGCGGAAAAAGAAAAGAAGGCCAAAGAAAACCGCGTACAAACTCGATTCACCGCAGCCTATGGCTTCGGTAACGGAAACTTTAAATACACCGAAGGCGCTAACTCTGCGGACCTTGATGTCGAGTCCATTCGCTTAAGTGCAAACTTCCCCGGCGGAGAGTATAGCTTTATTGCCTATGTTGAGACCCTCGATATCGATCGCTCAGAAAATGGCGAAGGTGGTAACGGCAGTGTCTTTATTGACGAAAATAATAAAACACGAAGCCTTGGGCTGGGCTTTCGCTATCACCACCAAAAGTGGTGGTCGACCTATTTCAATTTTGGTGTCGGTAGCCACAATATGACCATCGAAGCCGATGATGGCGTCACTCGACTTAAAACATCGGCCGCACAGAACTCTTTAAACATACACATTGGTGTCGAAGCTCACCTAACAGCTCCATCCAAGGACTTTTCTTGGACGGGTTTATATCTTGGTGCAGAAATATTTCATTATCAGAGTATCGGTCTCACCCAAGAATTCGAAGACTTTCCGAACCCACCCAACGAACTTATTGATCGCGATGGGAGTTGGAATAATACGGGTATTCGCCTGTTTATCGGCACATACCTACAGTTTTTCGAAGAGTAAACAAAAGGTACCAAGTACCTTTCGGGGATGCAGTGCGAAGCAAAAGCTTTAGTTGAATTTCAAATACGCAGGTGCGCTACCATTTGGTGCCAGGCACCTTTTAGAATTCATTTTCCATATCGTCGAGGTCACCTGGTAGCTGCTCTTTTGGAGCTTTCCAAGTTTCTGGTTTACCAATAACTTTTATGGCTTCATTACTGGCAAATTCTTTTTCTTTCTTTGCGATACTCGAGGTCGCACGAATTCTCTCGGCAACTCCCTCTTTAATGGGAACCACTTTTAATTCCTCGACCGCTGGCGCCGAAGCTTTTTTGGGGCCTTTAGCTTCTTCTTCTTTGCTCGGTTCAACAAAAACGACTTGCTGACCTTGATCAACCTCAACGGTCTTTTTATCGCGAAGACGTTCGACAAAGATACTTCCTTTTAGTGTTGCCTGTTCTGACTTCCCTGTTTTCAAGTTAAATGAAGAGTAAAAGTCCGTCCCACGAACGCCGGCCACCGCCGCCTTTGTGATGACCTTAAAGCGAGAAGCTCCCTTTTGTTCTTCAGGAGTTTTCTTCTTCTTGTCTTTTTTAGAGGGCTTAACAAAGGCCCTAATTTTTCCGTAGGTCATATCGACAATAGAACGCTTTCGTTTTTTCTTTGAAACCTGCTCGTCAATTCGAATGACCGTAAAAGGGCCCAAGGCGACTTTAAAATTTCGGCCCTTAACGATGGCTCTTGATGCCTTACCGGTTTCGATTTGGTCGTTACAACCAATTTTTTCAAAGCGCTTGGGCCTAAAGGCAACCTGATCACTTTTTGGGTCATTATCAATTAAACGACGTCTTACTAAAACCGTATTTTTAACATGGGTTAAGACGGCACAACTGCGCACGATACGGGGAACTCTTCGCTCTTTATCTTCTAATAGATCGGCCGTCATGGACTTTTGTTTTTTATCTTTCGCCGCTTGAGTATTCCCAGGCTTCGTCTGTACCGAGCTTGTCCCCTTGGTTTTACTCACCTCATTTTTTTTACTGTCCGCTTTTGTTTGCGCCAAAGCACTCAGTCCAAAAATACTGACAATAAACACGCACAGTAAACTCACTCTAAAATCCCTTTTAGCCACGACCATAATCGTCCTCGAATCGTTCGATGTCATCTTCGCCAAAATAGGTGCCCGTTTGCACTTCGACAAAAATGAGTGGTTCATCTCCTGTATTTTTAATCCTGTGCTTCACACCTTTACCGATGGTCACACTTTGACCTTTATCAAGGTCATGAATTTGATCATCCAAAGTCACACGACCCTGTCCTTGCACAATTACCCAATGTTCCGCCCGCTCCTTGTGGCGCTGGTAAGACAGCTGATGGCCTGGGTCCACAGTAATATATTTCGCCTTAAAAGCTCCATGGTCGTAAAGAACTGCGTACTTACCCCAGGGCCTGACATCAAAAATATGTTCGTGGGCTTCTTTCATCTCAAGCTCACGAATCTTTTCGACCAGTTGTTTTACTTTTTGAGTTTGCCCTTTTTTTGCCACCATCAGAGCGTCGGGCATATCGACAATGATTAAGTCTTCCACTCCCACTAAACCCACAATTTTTTTAGAAGGAGAAAATGAAAAGTTATTACTACTATCAATTGAAAGTTCAGTGGCCTTATTAGCTAAACCCATAGGGGACGTTTCACTGAGTTCCGAAACATCATCCCAAGATCCCAAATCACTCCAACCTAAATCACATGGAATACAAACCTGATCCGAGATCTTCTCCATAATTCCGTGATCGATACTAATCGACTCAAGCTCACCGTAAACTTCACCCACATTTGAAAAGTCGGCCTTGATACTCTCTACTTGCTTCCAAAGTTCCGGCAAATGCTCTTGAAAGTGCTCAATCATTTTTGAAACTTTAAAAAAGAACATGCCGGCATTCCAATAAAAGCGGCCTTGTTCTAAAAACTCTTGGGCCGTGGCCTTGTTGGGCTTTTCTCTAAAACCTTTGGTGGGGTGGGCTTTGATATCGAGCTTTCCCTCGGCAAATACGTCATTAGTGACTTCAATATAACCAAAACCCGTTGCCGGATAATGGGGCTTAAGACCGAGGGTCACGACCTGCCCTTTTTCTGCGCAGGCCTGGGCCACTTGAATGGCCTCATTAAAAACATCGGTCTTAAGAATCAGGTGATCTGCGGGAAAAACTCCCACAATTTCATTTTCTTTAGATTCTTGTCGCATTTTGTGAAGGAGCAAAGCCACTGCAGGAGCTGTGTTGCGCCCCATGGGCTCAATCAAAATTTGCTCTGTAGGAATATTAAGATCGTGATAAACTCGATCTGTTAGGTGCTTCACTTCACCGACTGTAACAGTCCAGGGAGAACCAAACTCACTAATTCGCTTCAAAGTTTTTAACAACAAAGACTCATCGAGAAGTTCACAAAACTGTTTTGGAAAATTAGCCCGAGAAAGGGGCCAGAGTCTGGTACCAACACCACCAGACAGAACAACTGGAATCATTGTCTCTCCCTATATTATTGAGCCCTAGGTTAGGCTATTTGCCAGTGTTTAGGGACTGATAACGCTTTGCAATGGGTCAATTAAGATTGCACTAACTTGGGGCGCTAAGCTTTATTGAAATGGCTATTCTGATATACTAAAATAACTTTAATAGCTTAGCAGAAATGATCTTTCTCAAAGATCGAAAGCACAGGGAAGAGAATGCTTGTTGAAAGAAAGCAATTTGGACAATTTCTAAGAGATCGCAGAGTCGAAGCCGGCCTCTCGCAAGAAGTAGTGGCTAAGAAACTCGGTTATTCTTCAGCACAATTTGTTTCTAATTGGGAGAGAGGAATATCGTCTCCACCTATTGATCGCCTATCGAATATTGCGGAAATCTATCAAATTCCGCACAACCAATTGATTGATGTCATTTGCGAAGAAACTCGCGATTACCTCAAAGCGGTTTTAAAAAAAGATAAAACAAAAAAACCGCGTCCACGCACCCGTCGCTCGTAGTGGTACCAAGTACCTTTTGGGAATGCGACTCATCACAAATCCATAACTATAAAAAAAAAAAAGCTCCCACCTAAGGAGCTTTTTTATTCATTAGTTTTTATAACTCGAATCGTGTGACTAAGATTCAGCAGCCAAGTCTAAAACTTGTGATTGCTTAGGGCCATCGTTATCAAAACCGTTATCGGCGTTTTCTTCGACTTCGGCTTCATCGTCGAAATCGTCTGGAGCATCCCAATCAAATTGATCATCAGCATCCCACTGGGCCGCCCAATCCATTTCTTGGCTTTGCTGAGAATCCATATTCTCGGCCATGGCAAAACTGGCTGAAAAAAGAACTAGAATCGAAAAAATAAGTGCTTTCATTGGACCTACCCTTGTTAACTATACCCTTTAGAGAGCAAGGCTTGGACCATGACTCGACCTTCGTTGTACCCTCTGTTAGACCTGAAGCCCCACCGGGTGTCGAAACCTAAACAGCTGTCTAAATATTTGTAATCACTTCGTATTTATCTCGATTTGAGAATCCAAAAAGACTCCGTTTCTAACCTTGATTCGAAACATTACGAAACATTTCTTCTAAGGAACGGTTGGTATTCTATTTTTTCAAAGGCGCTTAAATTGATTTCAACAACAAATAATCAGCAAAGGATTCATCAATGAAAAAACTTTTAATCACACTCAGCTTTGTTTTAATTCCAACTTTTAGTTTTGCTTCTAGCGGAAGTAGTAACGGTCGAGACCTTCAATTTAAGAACAGCGAAGCTGGCTTTGTCTCAGAATCGGTGGAACATTCAATGCGCATCTTTAGCCAAACTCAATTTTACATGGCAGTAAAAGTGACAGGTCTACAGGTTCAAATCCCCCAAGCAGGAGAAAGTCTGGTCACTCTGTCTCTCAGTGATGGGAACGAGATGACTTATACTTGCTTTCAGTTCGACGACTGGAGTCGCAGTGGTACTGTCCTTAAGAAGGAAGTTGCCTGTCGATAAGCGATACATTCACTTTGGGCCGACTCATATCCCCAACCCCTTGTTTCGGCCCAAAATTAAAGGTAAAAATCTTCTAGAAGCCCAACCGAAGGGCTACACATTCGGGCTTAGTAACCAAGCTAAATAAACGGAGGTTGAGTCAATGCAGTTTCGAATACTTTTAATAGGATTTGCATTTGTGTGGACTTCTTTTGCTCAGGCAAAGGGGCCAAAGACTGTCGATAAAGGTTTTTATATTGTGCCGACCTCGCCTGAATTGGTCTCCTATTCACGTTTTGATATTAAGATTGTCGAAGCCTTTAAAGGTCCGTCGACTCAGAAAATTTCCTACGTTTTTCCAGAAATTCTAGTGGGTGCCAAAGACCAACTCGTAGAATTCACCCGAATTCCTCAAACCGAAAATAGTTGGATCAGTGATTCGATGCGAGCCGAATGCACGGTGAACGACGATATGTTTTCATGCAATATTTATTTAATTGAGCCAGATGAACCGAGCCCACAAGCGCGTCCAAATGCTAGCCCAAAAGCTCTATGGATCGATTGGATCATTCCTAAAGCTTTTGCTAATTTGAATTCTCAGACTCACACGCCCCTTGATTTAAATCGATCCTTGGCCCACCTACAGAGCCTTAATCTCACACCTGAAGAGCTGTTAAGTTATCAAGTCATCGTTAATGACTTTTTCTCTGGTGAGCCGGCTGGAATTCTTTTTTACGAATTCCAATAGGAACAATAGATTTTCCGACATTTTTTCAGAGTAGATGCCCGTCTGGCCTTACCGCAATTCCACGGGCAAAAACTTTTCAGCAAGGCCAGTATCTTTAATATTTTTTAGACTCGCTTTGAGATCACTCAGCTCTTCGGAATACCAAGATTTAAAGAACTGACAGTCGGCCACAAGCCTTGGCGGATCGCCCTGCCTTCGGCCCACGACTTCGTGTTTTATTTTTAGCTCTAAAACCTCTTCGATGATGGTTTTTAAATCATACAAAGAATAGCCACGGCCCAACCCAATATTTGAAATAAAAACCTTTTCTGTATTGAGTTGATCAAGGGCCTTAAGGTGAATTTTTGCCAGGTCATTAACATCAATAAAATCTCTGACACAAGTACCATCGCGAGTATCGTAATCATCGCCAAAGATCATAACGGGGCGATTTTCAAGGCCCGCCCGAATCATATTCGGAACAATATGGGTTTCTGGATCGTGCCACTCCCAAAGCTCCCCTTCCGGGTCACATCCCACAACGTTAAAGTAGCGAAGAATCCCCGCTTCCTTGCCAGGAAAACTATCCTGAAAATCAATCACCATTTCTTCGCAAGCTTTTTTCGTATCCCCGTAGGGGTTAATCGGGGCTTGAATATGATCTTCCGAAATAAATGCTTCGTCTGTAATTCCGTAAGTCGTGCAACTTGAAGAAAAGAGAATTTTATCAGTACCCGCCATGGACATGGCCCATAATAACGAGCGTGTTCCTTCGACATTATTTTCGTAGTACATGTCGGGATGTTTATTAGATTCAGCGATTATGGCTTTGGCCGCAAAGTGAACCACGGCATCGATATTTTGGCTGGTGAGGACGTCTTGGATTTTTTTAGAATCCGACAACTCCCCTTCGATAAACTCACCCCACTTAACAAAGTCTTCGTGACCCGTTGAGAGATTGTCATAGGTAAAGACTTCGTGGCCTTCAGCCGCAGCCGTTTTACAGAAATGACTGCCGATATATCCGGCTCCACCGGTTACCAGAAGTTTCATAGCCAAACAGTCCTTTGTTTGAAATTCCCCGAGGGTATTTGTCTGATATCAAGTACGATCGCGCTCGATCACCAGCAAATAGCCCCTTTTTATAGCACCAGTCTAATCAGGGATTGGGAGCAATACAAGCGGTTAAGCGTGGGCTTCTTCGGCAAATACTTCGGGTTGAGTGGTCATGGTCGCAAGCGCTTTGATCGCCGAATCAGTATCGTTAATCACAAAAAGGTGGATACCAGGAGCTCCCACTGCTTTTAGGTCTTCTACAAATTCTAAGAAGCAATCGGTGATTTGATTTTGACTGGCCGTCTTTGTCTCGTCAGGTAAAGAGTCAAAGTACTTTTTAGATATGGGCACATCAAAGCGATCGGTCATACGCTTTGCCTGCTCTTTTGATTTTAATATACGAGTCCCAAGCAAAATCGGAATATCAAGCCTTTCTTTCGAGCACGTCTCTAAAAACTCACCATAGCTGGCGTGGTCAAAAACCATTTGCGTGATTCCGTACTCGGCACCGGCCTCGACTTTCTTTCTAAAAAACTCAATGCGCTCATTTTGATTGGGATGGTCGGGATAAACCGCGCAGCCAATACAAAAATCCGTTTTATCTTGGCCTGACGATTTAAAACCGGGGCGCTCTAGATACTTTCCCTGGTTGAGCTTTTTAATCTGCTCGATCAATTCATAGGCGTAATTATAGGCTCCTGGGCGCGCCTTCCACTCTTTTTCCCCCTGGGGTGGATCGCCACGAAGGGCCAATATATTGCGAATTCCAAAGTAATGGTGATCAACCAGCTGGTTTTCAACTTCTTCTGGCAAAATATCTCGACAGGTAAAGTGGGCAATACACGGAAATCCAAATTGCTCTTTGATAGCCTGAGCAATGGGCAGACTTCCCCCTCGCAAAGAACCACCTGCACCTTTGGTGACCGATAAAAACTCGGCTCCGGTTTTAAGGAGTGATTCGATTTGCGCGAGGATGCGCTCGCGATTAGCGCCATTGCGCGGCGGGATCACCTCTGCTGAGAGTGTAAAATCCCCCTTACCAATAAGATCTGTGATTTTAACGTCCGGCTGATACATAGTTCTATTATGTTGCAATCGCCATAGAAAGCAAGAAAATGCTCTCAAAAGATGGTTTTAGACGCAGGCAACAGTCTTGTTTTGAGCACCTTAAACGGAGGGTTCCTCGGCGGATATCTAAACCTAGAGACAACTTTTGCGAAGGTTCTTACTAACCGAGGTGCTTTATGACGGCCCACCTTTTCAGCGGGGCAATTCAAGATGATCGAAAAGCTCTTCATGATCTTCGAGTCGGATAAAGGGAGCCGTAACAAGACCGTGGAGGAATACGTAGAGTCGCAAAAGGCTCTGCTCATCTTTATCCGGAAAGTAAGTGCGCAACTTCCCTAAAAACTTCTCTTCGATGCCAATAAATTCCTCTTGAATCCAAGAGTCTTTGAAGCGCCAATAGGTGTAAAACAATGTCGCCTCGGGGCAGTTTTCGATGCGAAGGCGCGATTTCTTCAAAATTTCTATAAAACTCAAGCCTTTGCTCTCGGGACCAAATGCATAGAACACATCGACAAAACTTCTCAAGGCTCCCTGGAGCATTTCTTTTTTTGAACTGCCAAAATATCGATAAATAAGGGGGCGACTAATATCAGCTTTTCTCACCAAATCAGTCACCTTCCACTGCAAGTGGCCCTTGCTGGCCTCTAATTGAAAAATTGAAGTGGAAATTTTGTAAATAGTATCTGATTTGCTAGACCGCTTTTTTTCACTCACCTCCGAAATATTGCTTCAATAGGGTCATGAGGCAACAGAATTCTGAAATTGTGTAAACTCGTACGTGTCGGCTTCTCGCTCAATTCTTGTTAGTTTTGATTCTGTTGATGATATTCAGCGAATTAATAAAAACCAGAACTTGAGGTTCAATATTGTGAATATTACAGAGTCCAGAGAGCTAACAAATCCATCCACAAACCGAAAGAATTCTGATTTCTACAGAGATCTTCTCGCCTTAGGAACTGAAATAAAATCCATGCGATCTCAAAAAATGATCCGTCAACTCCACCTCTTTAACGGCTTGAGTTGGCTCATATCAATTATAGGTTATGGGTTTTCATGGAGTGGCATTAGCCTATTTGCCATTCTTTTTCTCGCCCTCGGAAATTTTACTCGCTGGTCCTTAGTCTTTCACACGATCAACCACGGAGCCGCCGATCACTTTGTAAAAAAGTCCTCTTGGCTGCACAGCTCAAGGTTTGCCCACTCTTGGAGACGATTTATCGATTGGCCCGATTGGATTCTCCCTCGTTATTGGGATATCGAACACAATAAACTTCACCACCATCACACTAATCACTCCATTGATCCTGACCTGGTATGGAGAAATACAAAACATTTGCGCAACATGCAGGCCCCTCTTTTTGTAAAATACCTTCTCTTATTTATTGTTTCTATTATTTGGAAACCTTTTTACTACGCCCCCAATACAATTGTTGAAACCTACCACAGGAAGGGCCTTCGCGACTCAAAAAACATCGACTTCGATGTATGGAATCCATTTCAAAAAATGGGACGAGAACTTTGGCTTCAAAGTTTGCTCCCCTACTTTTTTTATCGTTTTCTATTGATACCCATGTTGTTTTTACCGCTCGGCCAAAGTGCCGTCATTGCGGTCATCATCAATAGTGTGCTCGCTGAATTTCTCGCAAATTTTTATGGCTTCGTTGTTATCGCCACCAATCACACCGGAGACGATGTGCCCCTCTATCACGACAAACACCGAAGTCGTGAAGAAGCCATGCGCCGTCAAATCGAATCCAGCGTGAATTTTTCTAACGGCCCGATTGTTGATTTTTTCTTAGGTGGTCTCAATTACCAGATCGAGCACCACCTCTGGCCCCGAGAATCGATTTACCAGTACCGGGCCATAAAACCTAAACTTAAAAATTTATGTCAGAAATATGAAGTTGATTATAAGGAGCAATCGGTTTTTGCCAGAACAATCAAGACATCTCGACTGATTGTGGGTCAAGATCAACCTCAATTTCTTTAGAGTTATCAATTTAGAAAACGTTTTAAGAAGAAAAACCACTCGCAAATAGGTCAAATATGTTTTTAATCGGTTTACTACTCGGATACATTTCAGGAACAGTCACAGAATCCCTCGGTCATAAGTATTTTGGTCATCCCAGAAAATGGCAAAGGGCCCTTTACCGAAAATACCCTTCTCTATTTTCCCCATTTTTAAATCCCATGTACCAACATCTGATTATTCATCACGGTAAAACCTATCAAAGCCATATTTTCCAGCAATTTGAATCTCTCGATCACAAGCGCATGGTAGATTCTTGGATCCAAAGAAAATTAAATTCAAAGCTCGCAAACCTTATCTGGCTCGAACACTATAACCTCACCCTCAAAGGCTTGAGTGGAACTCTTCCTTTTGCTATTCCTTTTTTGATCGGGCCCCTTATCATCGGATTGATTTTTGGCAGCAGTGCCTTTTTAGGAGCCTTGATTCTCGCCTTTTCGCCCGTTTGGATGAGTAAATACATCCATCCTTTGATTCACAATCCCCAATCGATTCCTGAAAGCCATAAACTGATTCGTTGGATTGCAAGGGGCCCTTTGGGGCTTTGGGCCTTAAAGAATCACTATATTCATCACAAGTATCCCGAATATAATTTCAACCTAGTTCCTGGCGGTGACTACCTAACCGGACATTTTAAAAAGCTTTCTCCGAGCGAAGAACTTGATTTCGCGCAGAAAAAGGAAACCTATTTAGAACTCGCTTTTGGCAAGTGTTCAGCCCATGGAAGGAGTTTAACCCACGGGAAAGTTTCTACAAATGCTTGCGTCTCTTCCGATGAAGATCTCGATCCGGCTAAACAGGATTCAAGCACTTTTTCAGAGCACGACACTGTCGAATTCAATCTCGATTTCGTCAAAAAAGCCTATATCGCACGAAAAAACCCTAGTTATGAAGATCGCTTTCAGTTTCAACAAACTCTTTTTCAACTCAAAAATAAAAGGCCTGACTATGATGATATCAAATGGGGTGCCCTTGATTTCGGTTACGGACCAGAAGACCGAAAGACCATTCAATTTTCTGAGTGGAGTCAGAAAAAAGAATTTGTTCGCGAAGCCTACGCCCTGGCTCCAGAAGGTGGTGTTTACTACCGAGGTGAGAAATTTCACACCGGCGATGTCTTGCTGATGAATAGTGAAAATAACTCCGATGGAATGTTTTCGACACTGACGAATTCTCCGATTCAATTTGGTCATATCGCACTTGTCGTTATGCTCAGGTCCCAGGGTCGCGAATTTCCGGCGATTATCGAGATGTGCAAAAACGGTGTGGTCAGTATGCCGCTCAAGGCGGCCCTTTCCAGTCGCGTGAGTACTTACAATGAGATTTACTCACCAACTGAGGGAATCACCGCGGATCAACGAAGAAAAATCGAAGACCTGGCCCATGAATACCTCGAACACCCCTATCCCTTTGATTTTAACCAGAGCATTAACGATAAAACCTCCATGACCTGCTCCCAACTCGTCTTTGATATTTATAAAAGAACCGGACTCGAAGGTCCGACGTCTCGCTCTTACTATGATAAAAAAACTCTAGCGAACTTAAAATATCTCGGAATCCCAAGGGCCCTTGAACAGGCTTACTTGATGCCAGAAGATTATTGTCGCTCCGAAAATTTTTATTTAAAAAGTGTCATTGATAACCATCAGTTTACAAAGCTTCTGAGTCGAGCTCTGAGTCGGAATCGATTTCAAGAAAACTGGACCACTTCTATTTTAAATCCAAGCTCCTATCCTTTTTCGTTTTACCTCTTTCGCTTCGTTGTAAAAACGATTCAATCTGGTGGCTTTCTTTCTGCATTCTTTTTAAAACGTCTTGTTGGTTTGCCGAAAGAGCTTTTTCCAAAAGGGGCTTTGAATTTTCTATCTCTGGCCTCGATTGCAGATGCCAGTGCCGTTGCCATGACTCTAAAGATTCAAAGAGAGTTAAGTTTTCAAAATATAGTTTTTACTTACGAAACTTGGCAGGATTTAGAAAACGACCCACAAGTGAAAGCACTCAGCCAAGAGGCCCTAAAAAATTGGTCCCAGTTTTTCCGCTCTCCACTCCACCAGCGAAACGAAGAAATGGCAGAAGCCTACTAGATTACAGAAGCCTACTAGATTGCAGAAGCCTACTAGATTGAATCGGCTTTAACCAATTCGGTCCAATTGTTCGAAGTCTGCTTAAAGTCCAGAGAATAAACCGAGGCTTAGCCCCAGCATTAGAGCTCGGCCTAATTTTACAATTTGATGCCCTGATTCAGAGGCCATTTTCGTAGGTTTGCGAGATATCACTTGTTAGACTTTCTGCAAACGGGAGGATTTATGAAATATCTTGTGGCATTGGTGCTTATGCTGTCCAGTTCGTGGGCTTTGGCTTTCGAATCTCAAAGTTCTGGTCCTTACATACCATTTGGTGGTGCCTATCAGTGGGCCGAGGATTCTGAGATCGTAGAACTGATGATGGAAGAAATCCGCAAGGTCGAACTCGAAATCGAAGAGGAAATTGCCCAACTCAGCGGCGAAACTTCTGAGGACTACAACCCTTCTCTGAATACTGAAATTGAAATCGAGATCGATGGTGAGGCCCTCGGTGCTGACATTTTAGGTGTTGATGGCGGTGGAATTGATGCCCTCCTCAAAAAAGAAGGCCCACAAAATATCGAGATCGAAATCAATGCCCACAAAGAGGCCAACACCGGTTCAAAATATGGCTGGGGCAAAGCGCTCAACGGTTACGGTTATTGCTACAAGTGGACAAAGGATGGAAGAGTTCTCAACGAAGGCCAACCTGTTGCCAATAAATTCTGTGAACAAGTGGATCCGAGCTACTTTTCTTGGGGTACGGCCCACAATGGCCACACCTACTGCTACCAGTACACTTCTGACCATGTCGCAATGAATGCCGGCAGCCCCGTCGCTGACAGCTACTGCGAAGACTAGGACTGGGCTCGCAAAAAAGCCAACTTACGTGCATTGTCGTTTAAGAAAATAGGTATCTACTAAAAAAGCTCAGTTGTTCAAACTGAGCTTTTTCATTTCAATCCTATGCATTTGCTTGAGGTTTAGTTTCCCGGGTCGTAACTATTTCTTCACTTCCCGGAGGAGGTGTTGGTACCAATTCTTTTTCTCGGCCCGCTACTTCAATTAGGTCTTCAGGCGCACCCAATTTTCTTAAAATCTTCTGCACACGCTTTAAGGCTTTAGGGCGATCGACGATCGTTTCAATGGTCGCTAAAATGATTTCAGCATCCAGGGCCACAGACTGGTTTTCGATATAAAAGAGCGCAAGACGCGACTTCCACGGACGAATCAATTGATTATAGGCGATATCCGGATCTTCTTTTCCCTCTAAAATATCTCCCTCATCGGCAAAAACGATCGATGCCAGGTCAGTAATTCCGGGTCTTACTCTTAATAAGTTCTGCTCAACTTCGGTGTATAAATCGGTATCTCGCTTAACATTTGGTCGCGGCCCTACAAGGGACATATCACCAGTCACAACGTTAATGAGCTGAGTGAGTTCATCAAGCTTATACTTTCGAATAAAGTGACCAACCGGGGTAATGCGGTCGTCATCTGATTTAGTTGAATCAACACCCGACTTATCGGCATTCACTTTCATAGATCGAAGTTTAATCATTTTAAAAAGCTCGCCACCTTGGCCAACTCGATCAGCCACATAAAAGGGCGAGTGCTTATCTTGCCAAAAAACTGCAAGGGCCGCTGGCACTGTAATAGGGCTTGTCGCCATTAAACCACTGACCGACGCAACAAGGTCCATCACTCGCTTCATAACATTAACTCCTTAGCCTTATTTACAATGGCATTCTGATCCATTTCATATTTTGTTCGTAAATACTCTTGGCTTCCGACAACAGAACTAAATCCCGCGCGCAGTCCAATACGGTGAAAAATTCCAGGGCGCGGACCTTTTTCTAAAAGATTTTCTGCAATCAATCCACCAAGTCCACCATCTACAGTATGCTCTTCAATAGTGATAATACCCTTGGTTTCACTAGCAGCTTTCGCGATAGTTTCATAATCAAGGGGTTTTAACGAGTGCACAGCTAGCACTCTTGTACTCAAACCCATTTTCTCGAGCTCTTCAGCTGCGCCAAGTACGTGTGTCATTATCCCACCGCTCGAAATCAAAGTTAGGTCGGTACCATCTCGCAGAGTTCTTACTTTACCCAATTCAAATTTCTCGCCATCTCTGTTGGTAAATCCAGCATTGGATTTATCAAGTCGTAAATAATTCGTACCTGGTCTATCTATCAACGCTTTCGTGATTTCCATGGTCTCCCAAAGACAACTCGGGCTATAAACTTCCATATCAGGAAGAGACCTTAAGATACTATAATCTTCGGTCGCGTGATGAGAAATCCCAAGGGACCCATAACTAAATCCACCACCAATAGAGACCACAGTTACCTTGGCATTGTGATAACACGCATCGTTTCTGATTTGCTCCAAGCACCTCAGAGTAGAAAAATTCGCGATCGAATAAGTGAATACTTTAAAGCCTTCCATGGCAAGACCTGTTGCCATGCCAGTCATGTTCTGTTCAGCCACTCCAGCATTAATAAAATTTTCAGGAAAGTCCGCGCGGTAATCGTTAAAAACGCCAAAGCCAAGATCCCCGGTAACAAGAAGGATATCTTTATTGGTTTTTACTTCTTCTGAAAGTTGCTTGATAAAATGATCTCTCACGCCTTACCTCCACTATCAGAGTTAAAGCTCGCACCGAGTTCTTTCATGGCATTATCGAATTCTTCGCCTTGGGCTGTTCGGTAATGCCACAAAACCGTATCTTCCATAAATGAAACGCCTTTACCCTTGGTGGTATGAGCTAAAACGACAAGAGGTTTGCCTTTGTGTTGGGTCGCAAAAGCTCTTTTAAGATCGCTGTGGTTATGCCCGTCAGCTTCGACGACTTCCCAACCAAAAGCCCGCCACTTATCAGAAAAGGGCTCTAAGCCTATGGTGTCGGCTACTTTATCGAGACTTTGAATTTTATTGTAATCCACAACAGCTACAAGATTATCAAGCTTGTGATGAGACGAAAATAAAATGGCTTCCCAGTTTGATCCCTCATCGCACTCACCATCGCTGAGCAAAACATAGACCTTATGGTTTTTACCTTGTTTTTTTGCAGCCAAAGCCATGCCACAACCGACATTTAAACCATGACCGAGTGACCCGGTGGAAAGCTCAACTCCAGGAATCCCTTTGTGAGAAACATGTCCACTGAGGTCAGAACCATCTTGATAATGAGTTTTTAACTTTTCAATGGGCATAAAACCTGTTTCAGCCAAAGCCGCATAGATACCAGCTCCTGCATGACCTTTACTGAGAATAAAACGGTCTCTTTCGGGCCAAGTGGGCTCTTTAGGTTTTACATTGAGAACTTCACCATAAAGAACAGCTACGATATCGGCCATTGATAGGGCCGATCCAACGTGGGAGCTCTTTCCTAGATGAGTCATGATGACGGCATGTTGTCTGATTTTTAGTGCAAGGTCTTCAGTATTCATTATTTCTTAAAGTACTTTCGTGTGATTCCGCAAACATATTCAATATCGTCATTAGATAGAGACATATTCATTGGCAGTAAAATAATTTTAGAGACGATGTCTTCGGTCTTAGGAAGACTCTGAGTAAATCCGAGTTTTTTCATTTGATGAATTCCCTGACCACCCCACTGAATCAAAGTACCAACTCCGTGTTCAGCTAAAAAGGCTTTGTACTCATCGCGATTGGGAACTCTCACTTCGTAGTTTTGATAAATATCAAAGTAATCGTCCTCTTCCGTTGGAGCTGGTGGTAAAACAATTTCTTCGATGTCTTCTAAAAACTCCTGGTACATCCCTGCCATTTCACGACGACGCTTAATGACCTCAGGATATTTTTTAAGTCGGTGATTTAAAAAAGCGGCCTGTAAGTTATCGAGTCTTAAGTTCAATCCCCAAGCGACCACTTCTCCTGTTTTGTGATCTCGGCCGTGATCCCTTTGTAATAAATAATTTTCATATATGTTTTCATCGTTGGTGAAAACTGCCCCACCATCTCCTAAGCAACCAAGAACTTTTGCTGGGTAAAAACTCATGGCAGCACCAATTCCGAAGGTTCCGGCCATTTTCCCCTTAAAAGTTGCGCCTAAACCTTGTGCCGCATCTTCAATGATATGGAGACCATGATCATCGGCGATTTTTTGCAAAGCCTCCATATTAGAACAACGGCCATTGAGTTGGGTTGGCATAATGGCCTTTGTTTTAGAGGTAATAAGAGTCTTTACGTGTTCGGGATCAATTTGATGATCCTCATTTGTTTCAGCTGGGATAGGAGTGGCCCCTGAATAATGAATGGCTGCAGCCGTTGCTATAAAGGTATGGGAGCAAAAAATAACTTCGTCACCCTGACCAATACCAGCTGCTCGTAAAGCCATAAGCAATCCATCGGTACCGTTACTCACTCCAAGTGCGAATTTAACACCCATGAATTCAGCCAAGTTTTTTTCAAAATCACGCAAGTCTTGCTGAAGAATGAAAGCTCCTCTGCGGCCCACGTCCTGAAAGATTTCTGTGAGTTCCTTTTCTTCATGGGTATAAACAAATGGATAGTTAAAAAACGGAACTTTGCGGGCTTCAGCCATGGTTGACCTCTTTCACTCAGTGCACAATTAGAACAGCACTCAAAAGTTGTTAAAAATCCCCTTAAACATACTCCCAGAGGCGAATTGTGACAAGATGTGGGCCACGAAAAGAAGCTATTAAGTCCCAGTCACAGACTCAGACGCAGCGTGTTTTCTTTTTGGATAAAGAAAGGCCAAAAGCACCAACCAAAGCATGAATTGGTGGTTCACTTCTGCATCCTTAAAGTTGCACTCTGTTAGCCCTCCAACCATTAAGAAAACCTGGGCCCCAAAAATACCAACGGCCAAATGGGCCACAAAGCTATCTTGAGAGAGCTTGGCAAAATAGGTTTTTACAGACTTTACGAGAAAATAGAGTACAAACCACATAAACGAGATAAACCCCAAAATTCCAGTACCAGATAGGTACTGCAGGTAGGTATTATGGGCGTGGCCCGAAAAACCATCCGGTGCCCCGACTCTAGCTAAAAACTCCCGGGCAATATCTTCGTTACGACCGTAACCGACTCCGAAGATAGGGTTTTCGGTAAACATCAACCAATTGGCCTTCCACAAATAAAGCCGATCCGAAACACTGGCCTTAGAAGGATCAAAGGCTGCCATTAACCGGTTACTCAAACTCTCATTAAACATAAACACAATACCCAGAAGGCCCATGGCTGAAACTAAAATAAAGTACTTTTTCCGACTCCGTATCATTAAAAAGAGCATGACAAATATAGCTGCAGTCAGCCCCATCCACACGCCTCGCTGAAAAGAAGTGACGAGGCTCAAAAACAAAAAGGGAGTCGCCACCGCGAGTGGAATAAGTAGATTCTTACTCTTTTCTTTAACGGCCCAAAAACAAAGGGCGAAACAGACACTAAAAATCAAACCAAAAGAATAGCCAAATGTCATGGGCGAGCCAAAAGGCCCTGTAGAGCGCCACCTTAGCGGCTCATTGGTTTCTGGGTGAGCCACAGCGACATGCAAAACGCGATCGGCCCCTCTGATGAGATCCTTACCTGTAAAAAATTGTGAAAAGGCATAGATTGCTAAAATGCCAGCAATAGTTACTATAACTGGAAGCCATTTTTTAAGTCTTTCAACGTTTAGCACTTCTCTCAACGCTACGAAAAGTAAATATGAGAGTAAAATCCAACGCTGACGCCCGGACATATCAAAAAACTCTTTTGATGATTCAGCATTAAGGGCGGCACCAATGAGTGTCACAACTAAAAGCAGTAATAGAGCTTTGTCTGGGCCAAGTCGGATTTCTTCTAGATAAGACTTTTCACCACATTGTTTTAAAATTACGAGCAGTGCAAATAAGGCCGAAAGCCATCCGAAAAGTTCCATTCCCGCCATAGAGGTCAAAGTGGCAATAGAATAGAGAGCAAGGCTCACTAAAATGGCTTTATGCATTTGTCTTTGTTCCCTCAAAGTAGAGAACCTTATGGGCTTCATCGGCCTCATAGGGACTAATCACAGTCAAATGTCCTAAGTGGGAATGACCGTAGGCGATTTCTTTGGGGAGCTTTTCCATTTCTCCAAAAACAATACGCTTGAGCAGTTCTTTACCCTTCATGGTTTTGGGCATGAGATTATAATCCACAGCAATTTTTTTAATGGGTCGCAAAACTCTTTGCCTTATGGAGACATCGCCAACAGGAGTCCCACCATAAAGCCTTGTTTCAAAGCCCGTTTCATCGGCTAAAGCCTTTAATTCTCTCGTACCATAATAACGAACCGAGAAAGGAGAAGGATTAAAGTCATAGAGATCTTTATTGGCTGAAACGATAAGGAGCTTTCCCCCAGGCCTTAGCACTCGGTTCACCTCTGCAAAAAAAGCTTTTGCATCTGGCAAATAATAAAGAGCTTCAAAAATCAAAATGACATCTTTTGATTTCGCTTTAAACGGAAGCTTCATAGCATCAAGAATCTGCACATCAACTCGGTCGCCATAAACGCTCTTACAGTGATCGACAAGCTTTTCTGAAATGTCTCCTGCCACAAATGACTTTGAGACTTTTTGCAAAAGTCCAAGACCTGGCCCTGCGCCACAGGCGAGCTCCACCACATCTTTATCTTTACAAATTTCTGCAGCCCAGTGATAGCGCTCCTCAAGTCGAGAAATTTGCTCTTTGGGAGCCGGCTCCCCTGAAATTTCAGTAATGGTCGTAAAACGATTATTATCATCTGAGGAGTGGTTCTGATTCATTTCAATCACGCTTTTTCCTTTTTCAAATCAAATTCGGCACTCGATTTATTCCGACTAATTCTATTAATGAAGAGTCTTTGTGGCTTTTTCTTTTAAAAGTTTCTCAGGGCTCAATAATTCAAAGGGTCTAATCTGCCCCAGTTCGTCTTGTTCTTCAACGATGATGACCCATGGTACGCCTAAACCCGCCTGCACGGGAGCAAACTTGGCACTTGGAAAGAGTCCATGAATTTTCACTTCATCAAAACTTTGTTTGTGGCCACTTTCTTCGTTTTCTTTAAAAAGCGGAAAGGCTTCTTTAAATGGAAGACTGTAAATCACTCGTTTAGCTGCAACTTTTCTAATTTTATCAATAGCAGGCTGAACCATTTCTGGTGGAAGGTGCTCGATGATCTCCATTGCGCAGATGGTATCAAAACTATTTTCAGAAAAATCCATTTTTGTTACATCTTTGAGATGAAGTTTCGAACCCTCTGGCAACTGCAAGCAGGGGTGCTCAACAATATCGAGACAGTCAATTCGATCAAACTGCCCAAGTTCTTTCATCATAAATAAAAAAGCACCGTTATAAGGACCAATATCTAATACAGACTTCCCAACTAAAAGCGGAAGACAGTACTCAAGGCGCATCCAATCGTAGCGCGAGTAATACCCTTGACCCGTCTTCTCATAGCGACTCATAAAATCAGCTTGCACCATTTTACGTATGTTTCGAGCTCGTTGATTAAATGGCCATAAACCCACGGGAGAAAAAACTTCCCACTCAAAAAGATCTGGAATGTACTTACGATTATTAGGACCCAACATATTGATGATTTTTCGAATCATGCTTTTCATATCCTTCTCTTACAAACTATCGTACACAGCGCCAAATGTTTCGCTGGCCTTTTCCCAGTTAAATTCTTTTGCCGCCCTCTCAACTGATTTTTTCAACTCCGCAGGATCTTTCCAAATCAAGCGAATGGCCGCCATATGAATGTCTTCATCGGTGAACTCACTAAAAATCTCACCACACTGAAAGTCTTCGACGATCTTTTTTACTTCTTTAAGATCATTGCAAAGCACCGGAAGCCCACAATTGAGGTACTCAAAGAGCTTATTGGGTAGGGCCAATTCATGGTTAAGGCAAGACTTTTCTAGCGTAACTATTCCAAAATCCGCCGAGGCCGTGATTTTAAAAAGTTCTTCATGGGGAACAGCTGGTAATATAAAAACTTTTTTTGATGCCTTGTATTTTTCAATAAGTGAGTCTTTTAACGCTCCCTCACCAATCATCACTAGGGCGATATTCGAAAACCCAGCGCGATCAAAAGACTCAGCCATTTTTTCTACGGCGCGGGCCTTTTCTAGGCGCCCCTGATAAATAAAGAGCTGGCACTCGCTACTTAAGCCCAACTCTTCTTTCAGGTTAAAATTTGAAGATTTAAAGTCAAAACTCTCAGGACAATTGGGAACAACTTCTGGCTTCTTTCCTGACATCTTATAATACTCCTCAGCAATTCCTGGACTCACTGTTATAAAACCATCTGTAAACGGAATCAGTGCCTTTTCTAAATAAACCTGCAAACTCTTTCGAATTCCATTTTTACTTCCGTGGCGCTCACTTTGAAATTCGTGGGAATCATAAATCACTTTAGTCTTCCCGAGACTTAAAAGCTTGTGCACGAATCCAATGGGTAAGGGCTCTAAGTCGTTACAGTGAATATAATCGACTTTTCCAATCCACTTAAGACTTCTTCCTAAATACTCACCATACTTGAGCGCTTGAAAAGGCAAAGACTTTGGAAGTTTCTTTGATTTCAATTTTAGGCGAAAAACCTCAATCCCATCGACTAACTCAAAATCGTCCGATTCTTCTTTGCCAATGGCTAAGACTTTGACCTTATAGCCCCGACGTACCAGCTCCCGAGATTCTCGCAAGACTCTTGCGTCATTTTCAAAGTTATTGAAAACGATATTTAATACTGTTTTCATTAACTTAGTCTCCGCTTGTGGAGCCAAAAATTTGAAATAGTCATAGTTCTGATATAGCTGATATTTCAAGGCATTGAAACCGATAATCCATGGATCAACAAAGTAGTAACACAGGGGCCGAAGCTCCCAAAAATTCGAAGCGATCAGTTCTTGATAAATATCTGGGTCAGAAGACCTTTCTTCGTAATATTCTGGTCCTTCTCGGCGGTAGCGCTCCAAGTCAATTACTGAGTATTGGGGCTATGCCCTTTATCACCAGACTTTTCCCCGCAAGTGAGCTCGGAATCCTCGGTGTGATTATGACATTCGTGGGCCTTGCGAGTACGTCGACCCAGCTTCGACTCGAACTTGCCATAGTTAATAGCGAAAACGATTCTGAGGCCAAAAGGCTTTTAAAGCTTTGCTTTTTTTTAAGTCTGCCTTTGGTCTTTTTGGCCGCTCTTGTTTATTTTGTCTTCAACCAAATGGAGCTATTTGGTTTTGGAGAGCCCCCCGGGATTTCTTTGGCTTTTGTACTGATTCTTTTAATAACTAGCTCTCTACAAATGAACACCAACTACCTCCTCATCCGCCATGAGAATTTTAAAGCCATCTCCCTTCAGAACCTGGTGGGTACAAGCCTTCGTTTTATAACGCAGATTGGCTTAGGCTTTTTGATTCCCACTTGGATTGGCTTGGCCGTCGGCGAGGTCATGAGTCGTGCCTTTGGCGGGATTTATCAGTTTCGCGTAGCAGTAAAAAAGCATGGGCTTCAAGTGGGATTGAATGAGATTCTGGGCGCAAGAAGAAGCTTTTCTGAACTCATAAAAAAGTACCACGAGTTTCCGCTCTTTTCGATGCCGGCCACTTTTTTAGATACTTTTTTAGTGATGATCCCGATTCCTTTTATTACGAGCCTTTATGGTGCCGATAGTGCTGGGTTCTACGTGCTTGTAAACCGTGTGATATTAGCTCCGACAAGCCTTATTGGTGGGGCTATTCGCGATGCCTTTCACGGGCGCCTGGCAAGGTATTCAAGAGATAACCCAAGCGCTTTAAAAAGCTTTTTTCTCAAGAACACAGCCTTACTTTCAGTGATAGGGGTTTTTCCGTTGGTGACTTTAGTTTTATTTGCACCCGAACTTTTTGAAATCGTTTTTGGAGAAAAGTGGCGCGGAGCTGGTGAGATTGCTCAACGACTTGCGCCCCTTGGTTTTTTACAATTTGTGGTCACACCTTTAAGCCGTGTGGTTTTTGTTTTGAACCAACAAAAGCAAAAGCTCATTTATAATCTAGGGGCCAGCGGCCTTTTATTGGGTGTTTTCTACTATAGTTTCAGCCAAAACCTGCCCTTTATGAAGTTTATCGAGTATATGACCTATACTAGTAGTTTTGCTTTGATAGTGTATTTTGTCGCTTTACTAGTGATTGTGTTTAGCGAGAAGGCGAAGAGGTCTTCATGAAAATTTGGCTGATTCAAATTGGAGAACCACTCCCCCTCAATGAAGGGATTCGCCCCATGCGAACAGCTCTGCTTGCGCGCGAGCTCGGAAGTCGCGGCCATGAAGTAACATGGTGGACAAGCCGCTTTGATCACCACACTAAAAAGTTTTTAGATACACCAGATAACTATGAACTCTACCCCGGTGTCAGAGTTAAATTTATGCGAGCCACTGGTTATAAGAAAAACCTTTCGCCCATGCGCTTTCTTGATCACCGAATTTTAGCCCAAGTTTTTAAAGTGCAATCGCGATTGAGTGAAAAACCCGATCTCATATTAGCATCTTGGCCGAGCTACGATTTAGCTGCAGCGGCAGTTGATTATGCGAAGACTCGCAGTATCCCCATTGTTTTAGATATTCGCGATGAATGGCCAAGCCTTTTTGTAAAAAAGGTTCCTGAAAAACTTCAACCTGCAGCCAAGCTCGCTCTTTGGAATGAATTCCGAATTGCTAAAAAAGCTTTGAAGAACGCAACAGCTCTCACCTCAATGATGGAAGATCTCTTAGAATGGGCCCAAGATTTTGGCGAGAGAGGCGATCGCGATAAAGACCGGGTTTTTTACCTCGGTATTAATGACTTTTCAAAAGTCGAACTTAAGCCCGCACCCACAATTAATGGCATTAAAGAAAAGGCCAATGGTCGAAAAATAATTACCTATATTGGAACCTTTGGTGATTTTAATGACCCGACAAAGGTGATCGAGGCTTTAAAGACTGATTCTGGAGAAGACGAATATTTCTTTGTTTTTGGCGGCGATGGCCCCTTAAAGGCCAAGTCCGAAAACTTAGCTGCAGGAATAGAAAATATCGCCTTCCCTGGCTGGCTCGACCAAAACCAAATGCTGCAGCTTTTAAAAATCTCAAGTTTTGGCCTCTGCCCCACTCCCATTCGACGCAAAGCACTCCCCAACAAAAGCTTCCTATACATGGCCCACGGCCTCCCGATCATCAATTTCTTTGACGGTGATTTAAAGCGCTTGGTGGA
Organism: Bdellovibrionia bacterium; assembly: GCA_030427805.1. Lineage (GTDB taxonomy): Bacteria > Bdellovibrionota > Bdellovibrionia > Bdellovibrionales > JAGQZY01 > JAUHWN01. The sequence continues at coordinate 1,051,836 of JAUICP010000001.1, read as the reverse complement.
TGAACATGGGTTGGGGGTGAATTTGGCACCTGGGGAAGAGAGGAAAGTTCTCAAAAAACTACGCGACCTCAAGATCTCGACAAACGAAAGTTTAAATAAGTGGTTCGATGAACACTATATTTATAGCAGATTCTCAAGTTACCTGGTTAATATTAATAGTTCATTTTAATCGATATAGTGGACATTTAATATGAGTAATCAAGTTGCTCCAAAACTATTATTTATTGGTTCTCCCTAAACTCACTCAATTCTCTAAAAACCGAACTGAGATAAGGATATGCTAGCATGCTTCCTGAAATTGAGACATGATCCCTATCAAAATAAAAAGTTCTTTCTGAAGTACCCAAAGGACACTTTTCTGCCAAACAATAAACATCTATTAAATTTAACGAATCAACGTTTTTTGAATCATCTGCAATTGAATCAATCATTTTTTTAATATCTTGATTGAAAGTTTCAAAGGCGTTTCGGGAAACACTTTTTTCTAAAACAAAATTTAAATCATTTTTTATTCTAAACTGCTTATAAACTTCTCGTGGGATATTTTTTTGCTCTGGAATTTGATGAATAATTTTTACAATACTATTTTCTAAATATGACTCTTTTAAACTCCTTTTTATGACTTTTTGAAGAGCAATTAAACGATTGAAGTCTGAATCCAATACCTCATTCCCATCAATACTAAAATTTTGCAAGTCCCTACCATCGTATCTGCCCTTGTAATAATAATTCCACCTCGCAACCATAAATACAATAGGCGGACGGTACTCCTTGAGTTTAGTAAGTGTCAAATCTGTAAACTCAACACACCTATCCCCGTCCCGACCCCTATCAGGCTTAAAACCCAATAATGGCAAACATCCAGATTTTGCAAACATTAAACCTTTTAACTCCAACTCCGTCGCAATTTTTTCAAAGACAGGCTGTAAAGCAAAAGCATGACTATCTCCCATAACTATAAAATCAACACTTTCACTTCGAAGATTGCCAAACTCACACCACAATTTAGTCTTATTTTTTAGTCTATCGTGATCGACACATTCGTAAGATCCGGCAACCGTCTTTCCATGTGCAAACGAGTCCCGAAGAGTTTTACTTGATTTTGGATCGAAATATGCCCCCCCTTTAAATAACACAATTCCAGCGATCCCTAGAGTTACTGTAAAACACATCACAACGAACGTAATTACCCACTTCACTCCCATAATCTTAGGATCCCGAAATGGCTTCTCAAGAAATCTCCAACTAAGCACTGAAAGTAATACAGTAATCATTAAGGCAACCGTTGAACTCAGAAAACTCAAATTTCCTAGCCCTTCTATTCTTGTAAAGACCAAAACTGGTTGATGCCACAAATACAATGAATATGAAATCCACCCCAAAAATGCTACTGGTCGCATTGAGAGAATTGACTTACTCAGAGAGGGGCTATCTCCAAAATACAAATATAACGATGTAAAAGTAACCGCTGGAATAGTTAGTAACCCCGGATCCAAAGAGAGAAACGGTAGAGGTTGAAAAAAAGCCACCAACAAACAAAGGTACAAAGTAGGGTTTTTAATACTCCTCAAAATAACGCTATTGCATGAAACCGGCTTAGGCAAAGAAGCGACAAGAGTACCCGCAAGAAACTCCCAAGCCCGAAACCATGGTGAATAAAAGAATATATTTGGATAGTCAGGAGAAAAAAGCACAACAGAAATAATAGAACTTATGATGAACAATATTAAGAAAGTACTCAAAATTCTCTTTCGCAAGAGAAACAAAAGAATAAAAGGAAAAATAATATAAAACTGCTCTTCTATTGACAGAGACCAAGTATGAATCAATGGGTTCAGGTCCGTAGTCTCACTAAAGTAGTTTAAAGTCCTTAAAAAGTAAAAGTTCGAAAACATGCCAATAGAACTTAACTGAGCATAACTGTGGTCAACTAATTGATTTTGGTCTAGATAAAAAAGTGAAAAAATAAAAGTTGAAACCAAGACTACACTCAAAAGAGGCAAAATACGACGAATTCTTCGTAAGTAGAACTTCTTATACGAAAAGCCACGTTCGTTTTGCTCTCTAATAATGATATTAGAAATTAAAAATCCAGATATCACAAAAAAAACGTCAACACCTAAATAACCAGATGCTAGTAAATGGGACCCAAAAAGTTGGATATCCAGATGAAAAACAATAACAGCAAAGACGGCGATAGCTCTTAAGCCATCAATCTCGGGACGATATCTCATTGTTATAACATTCTCTGATTTAAAAGGCCCAAAAACTGCAACTCCCTATGAAAGGTTTGTTGCGCAGAACATTGCGATTCCATTCTAGCCTTGGCTTTGCCTTTAAGCCTAATCATTTCATCGTGATTACATAGAACTCTAGCGAGCTCAGATGCAATAGAACTCGCATGTAAACTTTTCGAAAAGACACAATCATCTTTTGAAGCAAATTCCTTAATCGCTGAAACATCATTAGTCACTACCAACATTCCGGCCGCCATTGCTTCGCACATCAATAAGCCCTGGGTATCATGTCTCGTAGGATTAACGAGGACGTCTTTGCTCTGAAACAAATTGGGAAGCCTATTATGAGAGACATACCTTTTCTCTACTGTCACATTTTTGTAGCTACTTACCATTCTGATCCAACGACTCCAAAACTTTCCAAAGCCTACTATAGAAATTTCAACTTTCTCAAAAACTTTATATTTAGATAAACTACATAATATCTCCATAGCTATATCAGCTGCTTTTGTGAAACCAAAATCTTTGATTACAAGAATTTTAATTGGTTGACCTACTTCTTTCTCGCGATTGCAATCAAAGAAAGCTTGATCTACACCATTATGTATTATCTCGACATTTTTGGGACCAATATCAAGGTCTTTTGAACACGTGTTTAAAAACCAATCAGATACAAAAACATTTCTTAAGTTCTCATCACCTAGTATTTCACGAATAAAGCTAAGTTTATGAAACTGAGAACTTTTAATTTGCTGCCACTGTTCGTAAGACATCTCATTCACCAAAAAGGGATAATATCTCCCTAAATCTAGTGACTCAGCACCATGGTGCCACGTGATTATTTGTTCAACTCTGTAGTGTTTTAGGGCTACCGAAAAAACCGCCTCTGAAACGGAGTGAATTGCCACTTGATTAGCTTTTATCTTTTTTAAGACACTTGAAAGCCTTTTGAAAGGCAGCCGAATCACTTCAATCCCTTGAAATCTGTCTTTAAATTCTTTCTTTAGACTATTATTCAACTCGAGTACTATTACACTTTTGGATTTGGCATAATATAGTGCCCTGGAGTGAACAAACTCCCCACCGTATCGATTTAGCCCTGGATATTTATTAGCAATAATCGCTATATCAAAGTTCAATAGTCCCACACCCTTAAAAGTATCTAGATATTCGAGTAGCCCGCAACTTAATCAGTATGAAAGTGGGCAAAGACCTTTTTAAGAAGCTTTTAAACTTATTTTTTAAGCTAATTTTACTCTTTATGCCGGTTCGCCTCCTCAACTTGAGGTACTCCTCAAGGTTTTTAGGCTCTTCACTATCTAATTTGATCAATAAATCCTGCAATTCAGCTTCGTCCATTCCTACGCCATCCTTATTTACAATAATTGAAGTAGTGGGCCAAGGGACGCCCTTCTACTGAATGAAAGACGAATATTCTCATCTACTTCCTGTAAGTCTTCTAAATTTAACTCTACTAGAAACCTTCTAATCTCTTCCGTAAAATTACCAATCAGTTTCGCATTTGGATAAGATTTAAATTCATTTCTAAAATTGATCTCATTGCTGACATCCGGAGACAATCCAAGGACATATTTATTGAGTGCGATGTAATCATAAATCTTAGTAGTAGATACGAAGTGGCAGCCAGAAAGTAAAAGAACAGCAATGTCGCTCTCCGAAATTATCTCCAAGGTCTCCTCATAGGGTAAAAAACCGTGATACGTCAAATTTGGAGACCGAAATATTTCTTCAGATCCGGGCGCCACTTTACCTACCAAATGAAGCATGTGACTCGTCCCCTCTAAAGCCGCTAATAATTCATCTAGATTTCGATCGCTGTAGACACTACCTGCATATACCAACTTGAGTGATTTTTGATCAACTTTAGCTGAAGATTCATTTACGTGTAACTTCAATAAGCGTTCGTCATAACCATTAGGGACTACAACAGTGTCTTGATTTGATTTTCCGATCACGAGTTTAGCGCATTCTTCATTGACGGTGACTACTTTTTCTACAGAAGTATTCCACAAAGCTTCTATATTTCGCGCTTGATCCCTTTGAAACTCAGAGTATCTAAATCTTGTGTTTTCAGCAAATGGATCCCGATAATCCAAAATAAATTTAAACTTCTTTCCTTTTAAAGATAGTAATTTGGGTATATAAAATAAAAAAAATGGATTTCCTGTGATTATTATTTTATCTAACAAATTGTCAGGTAGCATACTAAGAAATTTTACGACTGATAGAGTCCAGGTTGCGGCCTGAATACTGACCGGAGATTTCAGTTTTCCATCAAACCACTCCCAATCGTCAGGACCTTTAAATGAAAACATGTTTTGATCTTTGATTTCTATTTGATTCGGATCAATTCTGTTGCACAAGGGACTTAAAAAGTAAGTATTAATCTTACCATTTGCCTCACTTGGTAACTGATCATACCAGTAACCGGGCCTTACTGAGCCCAAACCACCACCAATCATCGAACAGTAACTAATTATTAACAAATTTTTCAAATCTTGATGATGCATTAGCGACTCTGAAAATTTCTTCGCTAAATCAGAAACATCATAGCTTCTGAAAGATGTTAAAACAAATTGAAGAGTAGTTTTATAAAAGTCTAATTTTTCGCGCTGATTGGTAAACTCAGGGATAACTTTAATCGGATTTAATTGAGATACGATATACTTTTCTGCTTGTTCTTTATCTCGTACTAAAGTCAACCGAGATGCACCAGAAACCCATGAGAATTTTGCATCGAGTTTTTGATCAGACACGTAATCTAAAATGACCTCACTCCCATAAACAGAGGAAAAATAGCTTACTATTGATATTGGATAGCAGTCAGACTCCACCCATATAACTTTCGGAAAGCCCAACTCATGTTCCAAGTCTCGAGAAACCATCTTTGCCAAAAGATATTCTCCTAAACTGAGATCATAAATTAATTTGAAGGACTCTTTCTTAGTGCAATCTACTACTTTGTAATAGAGACTATCTTCAAACGCGACTCTTTCACAATACACTATTGAGAAGCTTTTACTAAGCTCTGACAAAAGCGAAAAATCCATGCAACTTGCAATTACTAAAATGTCATAATTTGATTGGTTCAAATCTTTCATTTAACAAATTTATTGAAGAGAATTCAGGTCAGACACTGGTTTCGAGTTTCGCAAGAAATTGCCAAAATACTCATTAAGCTTTGGAATAAGCTCAATCACCCCATCTGCAAAAATCAACTCAGAATTCCTACAGGAATCTCCAAAAAACATAATCCCTTGTTTAGAATAGGTAATAGTATCTACGCCATAAGCATCAGCCTCAATAGTTGTACTGGAAAATTTTGTAATATGTAGGTTTACATGTTCAAAAATCAGAGGCAATGGTGCCTGAGAAGCTACATGTACAGAAATAGGTAATCCTTCGTATTGAGTTGCTATCTGATTTTCAAAACCTGGAATTTTCAAATCCCCCGGATGAAGCCTCAACCAAACAAAAATGTTTTTTTGATTACAAAACTCCAGGAAATTCGGAAGCCAATTTAGCTCTTCCCTATGATGAGGACTGACAATAATATTAAATTTTGACCGAGAACTATGCAAAATTCTTTCTATGTGTAGAGAATAATTATCGACAATCTTTTTTACCTCGGCTCCATTTTTAACAATTTGAAGGTTTAGTGTTTCTGGGTGCTGCACAGTTGACATAAACTTTTTCCAAGTTAATCCAGATTTTTCAACTTTAATACCAACATTGTCGGTCCAGACCCTAAGATTATCCTCATCATTATCACTCCAAACCAAAAACTTTTCTGGGAGTGCACTGACTCTTCCTGGTTTGGCATTTGGGAAAAAATAAGGTCTATGCTCTTTTCCTTGTACCCCATGTTGAATATCGATTGATTCTACATTGTTTAATCGAGATACATAGTTAAGAGCATACCCGATTGGTCCATAGTAACATACTTGATAGACTCTTTTCATATTTTTACATCGAGAAAAAAGCATTTTAAAAAAATCTATGTACTCTAAAGTCGACTTTATTTCCATGTTGTAAAACTTATCATCACCTAAATTCGATAGCCCTGTTTTATCACAAATATACCTCTCCCACTTTTCAAATCCTTTAACTTCAGTTCTAAGGTCGAAGAATTTCTTGGACGCTCTCGCCCCTAGTTCCCGTTGAATTTCTTCGAACGGCATATTCCCTAAAATCCAATTTTTAGTTATCAATTCATTTGTACAGGCTGCACCAACGACCAATGCAGCCGTTTTTTCTCCCTTTTGCTCTTCATCGATCCTGTAAGAGTCAATGAGATGTTGTGCGTGATAATCACCAAATTTATAGCTTGCAACTGTGTTACCGACAAAAAGTACACTAGTGTTACTTTCAATGCCCGAAATGAGAGAGCCAATTGGATCGATTGCCTCAGGACTACTTACCCCTAAAATCTTTTTAATTTTTTTCTTAGTGATCATTTTTATATCAGACTTAAGCTTGGAATTAGTCTTCTCCAAAGGAGCCTGATTATCTTTTTTTGGCGATTCATAAGGGCCAAAACTAAGTTTCACCCTTTGCGTATGAAAGTGATGACTTGCAAGTGACAAAAATCTAATACTAATTAACGGCCAAATGTACACCCCAGAGTACTCCCAGTCCCAAACATCGAATTGGGCCTCAGACTCTTGAACTATCTTAAAAATCTCAATCAGCTTATCATTGTCAAAATTTTCATAACCACTCATATATCAACCTCACCTCATAACTTTTATTGCAGTAGCCATTCTTCGCGGCAATAACTATTAGCAGAGTAATTCTAATGTTTAGCGCGGCGCTTCAGGGAAACCTAGAACTTGCGGCGCACAAGACTTAATCAATATTATGCAAAAAAGATTTCAAACCTAGCCAGACTACTGATAGTTTGCCTAAAAAAATAATTATCCAATTGTGAGGTATTATGAGGGTGTTAGTTACGGGGGCAGACGGTTTTATAGGGTCACATCTTTGCGAAATGCTCATCTCGGAAGGTTACGAGGTTCGAGCGCTCTGCCAGTACAATTCATTCGGCAGTTGGGGTTGGTTAGACGAATCTGCTGTTTCAAAGGATATCGAAATTGTTACTGGTGACGTTCGGGACCCGTTTTTTTGTGAAAAAATCACTCAAAAAATCGACATTGTTTTTCACTTAGCGGCCCTGATTGCAATCCCGTATTCCTATGAAGCACCTCAAAGCTACATTGAAACAAACATTACAGGCACCTTAAATATGTGCAATGCGGCGTTAAAGAATTCCTGCTCTCGAATGATCCATACTTCGACCAGTGAAGTTTATGGGACCGCTCAGTTCGTTCCAATTTCTGAAAGTCACCCACTTCAACCTCAATCTCCCTACAGCGCATCAAAAATAGGAGCGGATTCAATTGCTATGAGTTACTTTAATTCATTTGAACTCCCTTTAACAATTGCTCGACCTTTTAATACCTACGGCCCTCGTCAATCTGCAAGAGCAGTTATCCCTACTATTATTACTCAAATTGCGGCGGGCGCTGAAAACATAAAACTGGGCGACGTTACTCCTACTCGAGACTTTAATTACGTTTTGGATACTTGCCGAGGATTCATCTCTATCCTTAAGTCCAAAGAAGCAATTGGCCAAACAATAAATATCGGTTCGAATTTCGAAATCTCAATTAAAGATACTTTGCTTACAATCAAGAAAATTATGAAAAGTAATGTCGAATTCCTATTTGACGAAGCACGGATTCGGCCGAAAAATTCTGAAGTATTTAGGCTCCTTTGTGACAATTCTAAGATAAAGGCTCTCACGGGGTTCGAGCCAAAGTATTCGATTGAAGAAGGGCTCAAAGAAACCATCGAGTGGTTTTCTGAACCATCGAATCTTAAACGATACAAAGCGGATATTTTTAATGTTTGACGAGTTAGAAAGTTTCATTAGAAGTCTCTTTAGCAAAAAGTCCGACCAAGTTGTCTCCCTTCATGAGCCAACATTTTCGGGCAACGAAAAAAAATATCTCTTAGAATGTCTAGATTCAACATTCGTATCCAGTGTAGGTCCCTTCGTAGATCAATTTGAAAGATCTATAGAAAATTACACTGGCGCAAAGCATGCCATAGCCTGTGTCAATGGAACATCTGCCTTACATATTTCGCTTAAAGTCGCAGGCGTGATGCCCGAAGACCTAGTACTTACTCAATCATTCACATTTGTCGCGACATGCAATGCAATTTCTTATCTAGGAGCTCAGCCATATTTTCTTGATGTGAGTAATAGCTGCCTCTCTATCTCGCCAGAATGCATGGAAGATTTTTTGATAAAACAGACTAAAAAAAGTAATTCCGGATTAATTCATAAGTCTACAGGAAAAAGAATTGGGGCCTGTTTGGTGATGCATAGCTTTGGGCACCCCGCTCAACTCAACGAACTCGAGGACCTTTGTAAAACCTATGAAATCCCACTCGTAGAAGACGCAGCAGAATCCTTAGGAAGTTTGTATCAAGGTCAACACACTGGCACTTTGGGGGACCTCGGTATCTTTAGTTTTAACGGAAACAAAATTTCTACAACCGGGGGCGGTGGTGTCGTTATCACCAATTCTGAAAAGAAAGCTAAGAAGGCTAAGCATCTAACTACAACGGCGAAAATTCAAGGCTCTTATGAGTTCATTCATGACGAAATTGGGTATAATTATCGAATGCCAAACATAAACGCTGCGTTGGGTTGTGCCCAAATGGAACAAATAGATGTATTTAAAACAAAAAAAAGAGATTTGGCTGACAATTATAAAGAATTTTTTAATTCATACCCAGAAGTTGATTTTTTCGTGGAGCCGCAGGGGACTGAATCAAACTACTGGTTAAATACTATACGCCTAAAAGATCAAGAAGAAAAAACACGACTGTTGAATTTTTTAAACTCAAAAAAAATAATGGCTCGACCAGCATGGAAGCCGATGCACGAATTAAACATGTATTCAAAATGTGGGCGCACGAGTTTAGTTAATACGAATCGAGCATACGAACAAATAGTATGTCTCCCCAGCAGTGTAATTACGAGTATAAATATTTAGGAGACTGGACTATTAAAAAATTAGCATTTATTACCTCAACGAGAGCAGATTTTGGGCTACTAGAGCCCATTCTTCAGCTAGTTAATGCTGATATAAAAAATTTTGAATTGCAACTTATTGCTACAGGTACTCATCTATCCGAGGATCACGGCTACACAATTAATGAAATTCACGAGAGCGGCATTGAGGTCACTGCAGAGGTTAACATAAAACTCGGTGGTCATTCTCCACTATTACAGGTCCAGTCGCTGGCTAGTAGTACAGAAGCGATTGGGACAACTATTAACCAGCTAGACCCTGATTTTGTCGTTTTGTTGGGAGACCGGTACGAAATATTTGCTTCAGCTCAAGCCGCTTTACTTCTTGGAATACCCATTATCCATATCCACGGAGGAGAAATTACTGAAGGCGCTATGGATGACACTTTCAGGCATTGTATAACAAAAATGGCGACTTATCATTTCGCATCAACAGATAAACATGCAAAAAGAATAATCCAGATGGGTGAAGATCCGAACTCCGTTTTTGTTTCAGGAGCTCCCGGCCTTGACCGAGTTTATAATCAAGTGAAAATTGCCAAAGATAAAATTGAAGAATTAATTGGTTTGGACCTATCAAAACCTACAGTATTGCTGACTTACCATCCTGTAACTCTTTCTAAAGATTTTGGGCTCTCTGAATTTATAGATGTTCTTGAGGTTCTTGAGTCTTTTTCGGACATTCAAATTGTTGCGACTTACCCCAACATTGACACTGGTGGAGATCAATTGCTCGTTAACCTAAAAAAATTCTCCAGCAAATTAGAAGAAAGAGTATTTCTTACTGCATCCTTAGGACATGTACTCTATTTAAGTCTTTTGCAGTTCGTAAAGTGCGTTATTGGCAACTCTTCAAGTGGCTTAATTGAAGTTCCAAGTTTTGAAATACCAACTTTTAATATTGGTGACCGACAAAAAGGAAGAACCTCAGGGGAAACAGTTGTAAACATAACCAACGTTAAAAAAGAGCTACCGAACTTCCTCAAGGATGCGATTTCCGAAAAAAATAAATTGAAGTACATAAAGGCTATAAACCCATATGGAAATGGTAAGGCTGCCCCTTACATTGTAGATAAGATTAAAGAGTTTGTAAGTGGTAAATTTCAAAGAAAGTCTTTTTATGATCTCTAAAGGTATTAACTTTAATTTTTATGAGGACAAGGTTTATGAGTGATACATGGAAAAAAACCCTTATCCGAATGGAAAACAGTGTAGGTGACGCCATCAAAGTTATAGATGAATCTTCACTTCGAACAGCCTTAGTGGTGGACGAACATTTCAAGCTACTAGGAATTGTCACAGACGGTGATATTCGAAGGGGCCTTTTAAGAGGTGTTAATTTAGATTCAAATATTTGCGAGGTTGTCAATAGAACCCCAAAGGTTTCGACTATGGAAAGCTCCAAAAAAGAACGGCTGGCGATATTGAAGGAGCACGACCTGTTAAGTCTACCCATTGTTAATGATTTGAATGAAGTTGTAGGGTTAGATTTACTCCCATCTTTGACAGAAAAGAATGTTAAAAATAACATAGTCTTTTTAATGGCAGGCGGCTTCGGCCAACGCCTACGTCCACTTACCGAGGACTGTCCAAAACCCCTTTTAAATGTAGGCAGTAAACCAATTCTTGAAAGCATTCTCGATCGCTTTAGTTCATTTGGCTTTCACAACTTTTATCTTTCCCTTCATTACCTACCAGAGAAAATTAAATCTCACTTTGGCAACGGCGAAAACTGGGATGTTTCTATAAAATATGTCCACGAAGAAACGCCTTTAGGCACTGCTGGTGCACTTTCACTTTTACCAGAAACTATTCCTGACGAGCCAATTATCGTTATGAACGGTGATCTCTTAACAAAGGTAAATTTTGAGAATCTATTAGAGTTTCATAAGTCTAGCATGAATCAGATAACTATGGCCGTTCGTGAGTACTCTTTCCAAGTACCTTATGGTGTAGTCAAACATACTGCAGGGCGAATAGAGAGCTTGGAAGAAAAGCCAAAACACCAGTTTTTTGTCAACGCAGGAATTTACGTCATCGAACCCAACGTAATTAAGAGTATGGCTAGAAACAAAAAAGTTGATATGACAGAATTACTTGATCAACAACTTTCTGAGAAGAAAAACCTTAGCATGTTTCCAATTCATGAATACTGGTTGGACATCGGGCAAATGAATGATTTCAAAACAGCCCAACGTGAATTTGAAAGACACTTTACCGAGGATCCTAACGATGGCTAAGAATATTGCATTTGTGTTTGCACGCGGTGGCTCCAAGGGATTGCCTAATAAAAATATTCGTGAGTTTAAAGGTAAACCCTTAATCGCTTACTCAATTGATTTTGCTCTCAATTCTAAACTTATCGACGATGTTGTTGTCTCTACAGACTCAGAAGAAATTGCCGAGATTGCGAAAAAATTTGGAGCAACCGTGCCATTTTTGCGCCCTTCTGAATTAGCTCAAGACTCATCACCTGAGGCAAAAGCTTGGCAACATGCTGCTGGTTTTTATTCAAAAAATATCCAGAAATTTGATTGTTTTTTAAGCCTACCGGCCGTTTCCCCATTGAGACTTCATTCAGATTTGGAGAAGATTCTACAGAAACTCAATGAGACTGAGGCTGATTTTGCCTACACAGCAGTAAAGAGTGACGCTAATCCATACTTTAATTTAGTCGAAGAAACTAGTCCTGGAATTTTCAGTCTCTGTAAAAAAAGCAATGCCCATAGGCGTCAAGATGTTCGCTCTGTATTTCAAATCATACCTTTGATTTATGCAGCAAAATATAGTTCTGTTATGGATTACAATGGTCTTTTTGAAGGCAAGACGACCATGATTGAAATACCAAAAAGTAGAGCGATAGATATCGACGATATTTACGATTTTAAATATTTAGAAGCCGTAAGCAATAATATTGAATCTACAGGCCAGGACATTAAATGAACAAAAATAAAGTAGTGATGCTTTCTGTTTCAAATGGATCCAATGATATTCGCATAATGAAAGAGGCACATGCTCTTTCCAAAATGGGAGTAGACATAACAGTAGTCGGAAAAGTCCTTGATGGGGAACCTAATTTTGAATGTATCGGCGGTGTTAAGATCAAACGTTGTCAGGTTCTTTCTAGTATTAGCCAGTACATTAAATCCCGTTCAGGGAATGAAAGAGATAATGCTATTGGATTAGAAAAGTTTTTTCTCGATAGTACTTCACTTTTAGTAGGCCTCAATAAAAGGTTCAGATCAGGCTCTAACCCACCTTCAATAAAATCCATACAATCCATTCCTCGTGATATCAAAAACCAAAAAAAATCTCCCCCAAATGAGCATTCTCTTTTCACGAAAGACCTTTCTGACCTAGAAATTGAAATCGAATCATCAAACGAAGAGTTAGAGACTGAAAGTAGAAATTTTAATCAAAAATTAAAATTTTTGATTACTTCAAGCTCGATGTACAAGAAAGTTCTCCGCCCATATTTTTATAGGCCGATACTCCTTTATCGATTCAATCAAAACAAGAAAAAGAAACGCTTAAAACAACCTTTTAATAATCGCGCTCTTAAACGAGTTATTTCATATTTGAAATATATGTCTGTCTACTTTGTAACAGCGGAAGAACTAATTGACACGGTAGTTAATGAAAACCCAAAAATAATCCATGCGCATGATCTTTATACACTTCCTTGCGCCATTAGAGCTGCCAAATTAACCGGTGCAAAAGTCGTTTATGATGCTCATGAGTACGAAAGACATAGGCGCCCCGACATGAATTGGGTTCATAAACTTTGGGTAAGAACCTTAGAACGTGAGTTTGTCCCACAAGCGGACAAGGTAATCACAGTTAGTGATTCTATTGCTGAAAAAATGGCCAGTAACTTGGGGATAGATCAGCCTACCGTCGTCTTCAATTCTCCTCCCATGATGGACTTTTTCAATCAAAATCACGAGCTTAACATAAGGGAAAAACTCGGATTGAGCCAGGGCACCCCACTTGCCGTCAACGTAGGAAAATATTTTAATATTTTTAATCATGACCAAAAGATCTACTTATTAATTGAGTCTCTTCAGTTTGCATCTGATTTTCACCTAGCCATACTAGGTTACAAAGCACCAGGAATTGAGGACGCAATAATGGACTACGCTGAAAAGTATGGAGTCTCGGCACGAGTACACTGTATTGATCCGGTAGCTTATGATAAAATTAGCCCCTTTATTAAAGGTGCCGACATTGGGATTTACTCGATTCCTAATGTGTCAACAAATGCAAATTTCTCTATGCCAAACAAGTTATTTGAAAAGACGCTTGCTGGCTTACCTGTCGCTGTTGCGGTTACCAAAGATGCGAAAAATTATATTGAAAAAAATCAAACAGGTATCTTCATGGATGCCTGGAGTCCAAAAGATATTGCTGTGAAAATGAAACACCTTTTGAAAAATAAAGAAAGGTTTGAAAAATCGAAAGACGATCTAACGAACCTCCACAAAGAGTACGGCTGGGAAGCACAGTCGGTAAAGATCTTGGATCTCTATGAAGACTTAGGTAATCAGTTCGTGAAAACTGAGTATACTTCTCAAGTTTTAAAATATTTAAATGGTTTTTATGACAGGCCTGAAAAATATCATTCACTAGACAGGTAAGAAAGTATGCCCCATAAAACCCTCATAATTGCAGAAATTGGAGTTAATCACAACGGGCGAATGGACCTGGCTATCGACCTATTTAAGGCAGCTAAAGAGTGTGGTGCCGATATTGCTAAAATCCAAAGTTTCAAGGCAGCCAAGCTGACCACACCCCAAGCAGGTAAGGCACACTACCAACAGTTGCGTACGGACAAAGACGAAAGTCAGCAAGAGATGCTACGAAAGCTAGAATTGTCATTTGACGACCAAAAAAAGCTTTTGAGTCTAGCGACCGAAATTGGTATTCGATTTCTTTCAAGCCCTTTTGACCTAGAAAGCTCTGATTGGCTAATAGATTCACTCAAATTAGATACAATAAAAATTGGGTCAGGCGAGTTAACCAATGGACCACTGTTGTACTCAGTAGCTCAAAAAGGCGCACAAGTTATTCTTTCAACAGGTATGGCTACAACAGAAGAAATTGAATGTGCCATGAGTGTGTTGGCTTTTGGCTATTCGAACAAAAGTTTAAAGGGAATAAACGCCGATGAACTCGCTCAACTATTTAGTAACCCGGACACAAAGAAAATTCTTAAAAGTAAAGTCCAATTACTACATTGTACTACGGAATACCCTGCACCTTTTTCAGAACTTAATTTGCAGTGTCTAGAGAGCATGAGGAGCCACTTTGGAGTCCCAATTGGTTTTTCAGATCACACACCGGGAATAGAAGCTCCTATAGCAGCCGTAGCCTTGGGTGCTACGGTCATAGAAAAACACTTTACCTTAGATAAATCACTACCCGGTCCTGACCACAAAGCTTCTCTAAATCCATCTGAATTTAGAAAAATGGTAGATGGGATTAGGAATATTGAAACCGGCTTTGGGGATGGAATAAAGAAACCAACCGAATCCGAATTAAAAAACAAACCCATCGCGAGAAAGAGTTTGGTCGCAGCAAAAAACATAAAAAAAGGGGAATTGTTTTCCTCTGAAAACCTCACTTCGAAGCGTCCCGGAAATGGGCTTTCTCCAATGAATTACTGGGCTCTTTTAGAAACACCCTCTCCTATAGATTACGAAGAAGACGAATTGATCCAGTTATGAACAAAATAGCGATACTTGGCGCCGGCGGACATGCAAAAGTCATAATAGATACAGTAAAACAAATGGGATCTTTTGAAATTATTGGCATTTTTGATCGAGATAATTCTCTACATGGCAGTTATCTCCTCGATATTGAAGTCCTCGGGGGCGATGAGTTACTGTTGAATAAATACGATCCGGGCAATGTTAAGCTCGTTAATGCGATTGGGACGATAAAGGCCAGTAATATTCGAGAGAATTTGTACAAAAAATTTAAAAAATCTGGCTTCAGTTTCGCAACAATTATTCACCCAAGTTCCTACATTTCGCCTACAGCCAAGATTCAGGAGGGTGTCCAGATTTTAGCCAAGGCAATTGTTCAGACCGATGCAATTATTGAAGCAAATGTAATTTTAAATACGGGTTCTATTGTGGAGCACGATTGCGTTATTAATAGTCATACCCATATAGCCCCTAGTGCGACTTTATCGGGGAGCGTCTTTATTGGCAGTAATTGCCACATTGGAACTGGATCTACCATAATTCAAGGAATCCGCTTAGGGAATGATATAACAGTAGGAGCTGGAGCCGTGGTTTGTAAGAGTTTTGACAATATGGAGACTTTAAAGGGAATCCCCGCAGCCCCCAATGAGTGACGCTTCGCGTCTGCAAGGAAAGTGAATTCTCACAGTTTTTATCCAAGGTTAGGCGAATTAACCTTGATCTCTTTTAATAAGAAATTTAAACAATAATGATATCTTACAGTTATTCGAGAGGATTTTCTTCATGAATTTATTTAGTGATCCACGTAGTTTTATATATGATCCTAAAGAGTTTTCTAAAGAAAACAAAGATCCACAGACAAAGTATGGCTTGCCACAAGAAGTTCAGTTTTGTTCCCGTTGTGTAATCTCAAACCAGAGACCTAACTCTGCGGTAGAAACGAAGCATACGAGTAATTCCAAAAAAGTGACCATCAAATTAAATAAAGACGGTATCTGTGATGCATGCCTACACGCAGAAAAAAAAGCCGAAATCATGAACTGGGATCAAAGAGAAAAAGAACTCATTGAGCTCTGTGATCGACATCGTAGTAAAGACGGCTCATACGATTGCATTGTCCCAGGCTCTGGAGGCAAAGATAGTTTTTATCAAGCACATATTTTGAAATATAAGTACGGGATGAACCCTCTCACAATAACATGGGCACCTCATATATATACTGAATGGGGATGGCGAAACTTCCAGAAATGGATTCATGCTGGGTTTGACAACTTATTGACGACCCCTAATGGTCGGATTCACAGACTGTTAACTCGCCTTGCTGTTGAAAATTTATTTCACCCATTTCAACCATTCATACTTGGCCAAAAGGGCCTAGCTCCAAAGCTGGCAGCACTCCACGATATTAAACTCGTTTTTTATGGTGAAAATGAAGCGGAGTATGGCAATCCGGTCTCAGATAACGAAACTGCAAAACGTGATCATAAGTATTTTTCTGCCCAGGATGAAAAAGATATTTTTATTGGCGGGACATCAGTCTACGATTTAAAAAGTCATTTTGGCTTGAGTGACCATGATTTAATTCCTTACAAGCCTATCGATCCACAAGTTTTAGAAGATAAGGAAATCGAAGTTCATTACCTTGGATATTATTTAAAATGGCACCCACAGGGCGCTTATTATTACGCCGTTGAAAATGGTGGATTTGAGGCGTCTCCAGAGAGAACTCCTGGAACGTACAGCAAATATAATTCAATCGATGATAAAATTGATGATTTTCACTACTATACCACTTATGTAAAGTTTGGTATCGGTCGCACAACTTACGATGCGGCCCAGGAAGTACGAAGTGGCGATATTACTAGGGATGAAGGGGTTGCGCTAGTTAAACGGTACGATGGTGAGTTTCCTGAACGATTTGCCGAAGAAATCTTCAGTTATTTATCGATTCCAGAAAAAGAGTTTCCCATTGCCTCTAAAATGTTTGAAACCTCTGCAATAGACAGAGCATATTTCGACGCCTTGACTGATAAGTTCCGATCTCCTCACCTCTGGTACAAGGAATCCGATAGTTGGCACCTTAGAAAATCGGTATTTGAAAACTAACCATGAGAAAAGTTCGAATTATCCCGAGACTTGATATAAAGGGACCAAATCTCATTAAAGGTATTCACCTTGAAGGGCTTAGAGTTATAGGCAACCCCTATGATTTTGCAAAACAGTATTATGAGGAAGGGGCCGACGAGCTTATCTATATGGATATTGTCGCTAGTCTCTACAATAGAAATAACCTGACAGACATTGTTGAAAAAACAGCAAAAGATATTTTTGTCCCTCTTACTGTGGGTGGAGGAGTTCGGTCCCCAGAAGATGCGAACAAATTGCTGAAGGTGGGAGCAGACAAGATTGCAATAAATACTGCTGCGATAAAAAATCCGGCCCTCATCTCAGAACTTGCTCGAATTTATGGTTCTCAGTGTGTAGTAGTCTCGATTGAAGCAAAAAAGGACCCGAAAACTGGCTCTTGGGAAGCTTATACAGATAATGGCCGAGAACACACTGAAAAAGATGTCATTCGCTGGGCTCAAGAGGCTGAAGAGCTAGGAGCCGGTGAATTGTTAATAACATCTGTGGACAACGAAGGGACGGGTAAAGGTTTTGATTTTGAATTGATTGAGACCATATCTAAGAAAGTCGAAATTCCCATAATCGCAAGTGGCGGTATGGGCTCAAACGAAGATTTCATTAAAGTAGTTAACGATGCGCACGCTGATGCGGTTGCCATAGCTGACATGCTTCACTACAAAAAGACTTCAATCCCCTCGATTAGAGATTTTGCACTTAGCAATACTGTAAATGTTAGGCAGTTTTAATATGGTTACTGTTGTTGATTACGGAATTGGAAATGTATTTTCAGTACGCAATGTTTTTGAAAAGCTAGGAGTTCGAACTGAACTAACTTCGGATTCAAATAAAATAATAAATGCAGACCACCTTATTCTCCCGGGAGTAGGAGCTTTTTCAGTCGGCATGGAAAATCTGACAAAAGCGAATTTAGTGGAACCAGTTAAAGAATTTGTCAAAAAAGGGAACCCTTTTTTGGGAATTTGCCTCGGAATGCAAATGCTTCTCGATAAAAGTTACGAATTTGGAGAGTTTCAGGGACTCGGTCTAATCGAAGGTACCGTTGAAAGAATTCAAATTCCCAGAAGCAAAGATAGTTCTAAATACAAGATCCCTCACATCGGATGGTCGGAGATAGAGGCGACTTCTGAAGGACAAAATTGGACAGGCACTATCCTCGAGCAAACTCAATCTACCGATAGTTTTTATTTTGTTCATTCATATTCAGTGCGCACTAAAAAACCTGAAAATTTACTAGCGACCGCAATGTATGGGGACTTTCCAATTCAGGCTGCTATATCAAATGAAAATATATTTGGTGTGCAATTTCACCCTGAAAAAAGTGGGAATTTTGGATTTAAGGTTTTAAACTCATTTTTGAATATTTAAAGGCAACAAGGGGTCTGATATTAGAATAGCACCTCTAATTAAGAAACTATTGAAGAGAACAGCACTTTCTGTGGGGATTGAAAAAGAGTCTGTCGACTTGATTTCACGATTTTATAATTTTTACGGTTACAAAAATAAGCTCCATATTGCCTTTCTTTTTATAGGTGCTGTTGTCTCGGGCATAATTGAATTGCTTGGACTTATTCTACTCTATATTTTGATTCGAGTTCTTATCGATCTCAAAGATGCCGACCAATCAAAATGGATTATTAGTTTTTTTCAGTCCATTGGTATCGAAAATACTGATTATATTATCCCAATCTTTGCGGCGTTAATTCTGTCAGTTTTTCTAATAAAAAATATTTATATTATTTTTTACTATACTCTTCAGCATAAAATCTTAAGAAAGTGGAAAAACGGCATTTCTAATTATTTAATGGAGAATTACCTTTACTCACCTTATTCCTTTTTACTTGGGTATGACAGTGCGACTGTGATTAGGAATGTAAACTCAACTGCAGCCTCTGCACTCAATGGCTTTATACTTTCAGCCTTGAACTACGGAGCAAATATTATCACTGGTTTGGTAATGCTCTCACTACTTTATCTTAAGTATTTAGGTCTAACCTTGGTAATTGGAGGAGTTTTAGTCCTGGCAACAATTTTACAAAACAAATATTTAAAGAAACGTCAGGTAGAACTCGGGAAGACAACTGAGGAACTCGCTGCGGAACAGACAAGAAGTGTTTACCAAGGACTCCATGCCGTAAAAGAAACTAAAGTAGTCGGTAAAGAAAAGTATTTTCTGAATAGTTTTAAAGACATAAATTCTCGAGCGATTGACAACGAACTTAAGTCTATGTTCTTCACTAGACTACCCTCTCATATTACTGAAATTGTAATTATCCTTGCGGTCATTATTATTACTGTTTATGTGTTATTGCAAAACCCTCAGAATGCCTCAGTATCTGTTTCTTCTTTAGGAGTACTTGGAGCAATAGCCTTTCGATTAGCTCCCATCATGAATCGCACAATAGCTGCCCTGCAGACAATGAACAGAAGCTCTTACTCTATGAAACTCTTATTTTCTGAAATTGATAAATTAGAAGACTTAAAAATAATTAAAGCTCCCTCAGATACGAAAATAATGCCTTTCGATAAACATATTGCCTTTAAAGATGTGAGTTTTTCCTACCCTGGCACTAGCAAACTGGTATTAAATAAGGTTAATTTTAAAATCAATAAAGGAGAATTTATTGGAGTCGTCGGAGCATCAGGCGCGGGGAAGACGACTTTAATTGATTTACTTTTAGGTCTACTCTCTCCCACTCAAGGTGATATTGAAATCGATAACACTAAGATTACTCCCGAAAATGTTCGCTCTTGGCAGATGAATCTTGGGTATGTCCCTCAAGCTGTATATATGGGCAACACAAGTATCGCGGAAAATGTGGCTTTTGGAGTGACATCTAAAGAGGTGGACAACACTCTCTTAGAAAAGACTCTAAGAGAAGTTCAACTACTTGATTTTGTAAAGTCCAAAAAGGGTGGGACCAATTTTGTTGTCGGTGAAAATGGAAAAAACCTATCTGGCGGACAGAAACAAAGGTTAGGTATAGCAAGAGCGCTATATCTCCAATCGCAAGTCTTAATATTAGATGAAGCGACTTCTTCTTTAGATGTACCTACTGAAAGTGAAATTACAAAGGCAATTAATGGAATTAGAGGGAGAAAGACTATTATTGTAATTGCCCATCGCCTATCTACCATTTTTGAGGCTGATAAAATTCTTTTCATGGATGACGGAAAACTAATTGATACCGGGACTTACAAAGAGTTGTTTGAAAGAAACGAAAGCTTCAATAAACTTGGCAAAATGGCTAGAATAACTCCCCAATAATTATTATGCTAAAAAATTTGAATGCCACAATCTTAGTTTTAAATAATGTAACTAGCGATGCCCGAGTAATTAAGCAATATAATACTCTAAAGAAATCAGGGATTAATGCGAAGATTGTAGCTGTAAACAACCATAAATGGGTTCCGCCCAGTGCTGAAAAATTTGATATTACTTACCTAAATACCCGCCTACTATTTAGAAGTCTATTTTTTATTTCTTTTTTGTTATCAGTTTTAATGATCGGAGTTATCTATTTTTTGGGAGATACTTCAGCCTTAACACCTCTTCTTTTTCTTTTTTTATTTACTCAAATGACTCTCTTTCTTTCATTACTCGCATTACTCTTTACGAATATTTTCTTTCCAAAAACCTGGTATATGTTACGACGAAAGTTCTACCCTTCTATCCTTGAGACATTTTTTAAGGTATTCAGTATTGCTGTATTAATTAAACATAGGCCATCAATTGTTCATTGCCATGATCTAAATACATTAAGTATTGGTGTCTTATTCAAAAAAATTAGAAGTAAAACTCGCTTAATATTTGATGCCCATGAAGTTTACCCTCATCTCTATGGAATAAGTAAATTGCATAGTGAAAGATCATTAAGAAAACTAAATCGACTACTTTCAAAAGTAGATATATTGATGACTATTAATTCAGAAGTGGCTAAATATTACAAAAATCAGTTTAATTTTAGAAGAGCGATTTTCGTAATACACAATTCGCCACCTCGATCTAGTACAGTAATTTCGTCTGATGAAAAAAACTTGTTCCATAAGTACTTTGGCTTAAGCAGGGAGACAAAAGTACTTCTTTACCAGGGTGGCCTTTCTGAGGGACGCGGCCTAGATCAACTAGTTTCTTCTGCCGAATTTTTCCCCGAAAACTGGGTTCTTATCATTATGGGCTGGGGTATAATCGGGCCACGGTTGAAAGCGATGGCAAAAGAAAAGACTATCCTCAACAAAAAGGTCTTTTTTCGCCCACCCGTTGAGCAAAGCGCTCTAAAGCTTTGGAGCAGCAGTGCTAACATCGGTATTATCCCTTATAAAAATAATTGCAAAAACCATCAATTGTGCTCGCCAAACAAGCTCTGGGAGTATCCTAGTTCAGGGCTACCAATTATTGCTGAGAATCTTCCTTTTTTGAAAAAAGTTATTGAAGAAAATGAAATAGGCTGGTTAACGATGAATGAGTCCGATGTTCGTGCTCTTGGAAAGCTCTTAGAGAGCTTATCCGAATCAGAAGTTGACTCAAAGAGTCATGCTGCTCTTCGGTTCTTTGAGTCCAATTCTTGGGAGAAAGAGGAACCTTCTTTATTGAAAGCCTATTCTGATTGTATTGATTGAGTTTAAATAATTTTTGTCGTACCACCTTCAAAAAAGGACTAAAAAATATGCCTAAAAAGATAGTGACAGTAATAGGTGCGAGGCCTCAGTTTGTTAAAGCAGCAATTGTTTCGAGAAAAATCTCTCAATCTACAAATCTAGAGGAAGTTTTAGTCCATACGGGCCAGCATTACGACAAGAATATGTCCGATCTTTTTTTCGATGAAATGGAAATTTCTAAGCCAAAGTATAATCTTGAAATTGGCTCCGGACCCCATGGAAAACAAACCGGAAAAATGCTTGAAAAAATTGAAGAAGTCCTACTAGCTGAAAAACCCGACATACTTATGACTTATGGGGATACAAATTCAACTATTGCGGGCTCGCTAGCAGCAGCAAAGTTACATGTATCCGTAGCTCACGTTGAAGCTGGATTAAGGTCTTTCAACAAAAAAATGCCCGAGGAAGTGAATCGCATTCTCACCGATCATATTTCCGATTATTTATTTACGCCAACGGATTTAGCGACAACTCTATTGACGAAAGAGGGATTACCTACTGGCAAAATATTCCAGGTTGGTGACGTAATGTACGACGTCTCCTTATTCTTTGCCGAAAAAGCTCAGAAACAGTCTAAAATTCTTCAACAACTTGAACTATCTCCAAACAACTACGTGTTAAGTACCATTCATAGAGCCGAAAATACTGATGATTCGAATCGCTTAAAGAACATATTCACTGCTCTTAATGATTTAAACAATACTTGTCAGGTGATTTTACCTATACACCCTAGAACAAAGAAAATTCTTTCAGATAACCCTGAGATTCAAAAAATGACAGAAAACCTCACGTTAATTGAACCTGTCGGCTTTTTAGACATGATCGTACTTGAAAAGAACGCAAAAATGATTGCAACTGACTCTGGTGGTGTTCAAAAAGAAGCGTTCTTTTTTGATGTCCCATGCGTAACTTTAAGAGATGAAACAGAGTGGATGGAAACTATTGAACTCAATTGGAATAAACTAGCCTCACCAAGTCTAACTCCTAGTGAGTTGGTAACCATTTTAATCGACGGACTTGAACGAAAAGGCCACGAAGGAACTCCTTACGGGAAGGGCGACGCATCTAGTAAGATTTGCAAAATTTTATCGTCTAATTGAAACACTAGGTTTGTAATGAAAGTTTGCCACGTATCTTCAGTCCACCCATCCTTCGATGTTAGGATTTTCCACAAAGAAGCTGTCTCACTTGCAAAGGCCGGCATTGAAACGGTCTGCATATTCTCTGAGGTAGCAGATCAAGAAAGAAGTGGTGTCTCGGTTCTCGGGGTACCCAATTCTTACAAACGACGTCTTCATCGAATGACCAAACATGCAAAAAAGGTGGTCGACCGTGCCATCGAGGTCAACGCTGATATTTATCATCTTCATGACCCTGAACTACTACCCCATGCATTGAGGTTAAAAAAGCACGGCGCAAAAGTCATTTATGATTCCCATGAAGATTTACCAAGACAAATTTTAAGTAAAGAGTACGTACCTCCTTGGGCTAGAGTTCCTCTGTCATCCACTTTAAAAATTTTCGAGAATTTTGTTGTCAGTCGCATCGATGCAATAGTAGTCGCAACTGACTCAATCGCAGAAAGATTCGGAAAGCTAAATAAGAATATTGTGGTTGTAAATAACTTCCCTTTCATAGAAGAGCTTAAAAAGCCTCTTGTAAATGTCTCTAAGGAGAGAGCTGTTTGCTATGTAGGTAGTATTGCGAAAATTAGGGGCGCTTTAGAGATTGTTGAAGCCATCGGCATGGTTAAAGGTGCAAAACTCTACTTAGCTGGTAAAACAAATGACAAAAGACTTCACGAGCAAATGAGAGACACTCCGGGATGGAAAAAGGTCGATGAACTCGGGTTCATCCCAAGAGATAAGGTTGCAGAAGTCTTAATGAAATCCGTAGCCGGTCTCGTAACACTTTATCCCGAGCCAAATCATTTAACCTCTATCCCCATTAAAATGTTTGAATACCTTTCAGCGGGAATCCCAATTATTTGCAGCGACTTTCCTCATTGGAAGAAGTTGCTTCTAGAGCACGAATGCGCATTATTTGTTGATCCTCTCTCTCCAATTGAAATATCTAAGGCAATTACTTGGATGATCGATAATCCGTCTGAGGCGAAGGAAATGGGATTACGAGGTCAAAAAATAGTTGAAAAGAAATTTAATTGGGAGTCAGAGGAAAAGAAGCTTCTAAAGCTATACAAACAGCTAATGTAGCGCGTCATCTCTTCACCTTACTATCTCATCAAAGGCTTTACACACTAATTCGCTTTTCAAATCTTTGTTTGATTATGACCTGATTCTACCACCTAAACTCTTGAATTAGACTTCTATTATGCTAATTTCTGAAAGTTACTGAACAAATCATAGAGGAAAGAAATATGAAATTAGTCTCTAGTACTGCCGAAAAGTTGAATAATAAATCTGCAGTAATTGGAATTTTAGGACTCGGATATGTAGGGCTTCCACTAATGCTAAGATATAGTGAGGTCGGCTTTAAAGTACTAGGAATTGATATCGATCCAAAAAAAGTAGACGAATTGAATCAGGGCAACTCGTATATTGCTCATATACCGGCTAGCGAAATTTCGAAGGCTAGAGAAGCTGGATTTGAAGCCACAACTGAATTCTCGAGAGCTAAGGAGGCCGATGCGCTGATAATTTGTGTACCAACCCCGTTAAATAAATACAGAGAGCCTGATATTAGCTATGTTACAACGACAATGGATGCTCTTGTTCCCCACCTCAAGAATGGTCATGTTGTTTCTCTAGAGAGCACTACCTATCCCGGAACAACAGAAGAAGAATTGAAATCAAGAATTGAATCTGGGGGATTTATTGTAGGGGAAAATGTTTTTTTGGTGTACTCACCGGAAAGAGAAGACCCTGGCAATCCCAACTTTAACACACAAACAATTCCAAAAGTCGTAGGTGGCACAACTCCAGCCTGCAAAGAGGTCGGCGTTTCACTATATCGTCAGGTCATTGATCAAGTTGTACCTGTTAGTACTACACAAACGGCTGAAATGGTTAAACTCCTCGAAAACATACACCGGGCCGTCAACATTGGCTTGGTAAACGAAATGAAGATAGTAGCAGATCGAATGGGAATTGACATTCACGAAGTCATCAAGGCAGCGGCTACTAAGCCATTCGGTTTTACAGCCTATTACCCCGGTCCTGGCCTAGGTGGTCATTGTATTCCAATTGATCCTTTTTATTTAACTTGGAAAGCGAGAGAGTTTGGTCTTCACACGCGATTCATTGAACTCGCTGGTGAGGTGAACACCAATATGCCCCAGTGGGTAGTATCTAAAATGGTCGACGCACTAAATGAAAGAGGAAAAGCCCTTAAGGGAAGTCGTGTGCTAGTATTAGGAATAGCGTACAAAAAAAATGTCGACGATATGAGAGAGTCACCTTCTGTTGAACTTATGGAAATTCTCAGGGATAAAGGCGTTGAAGTAAACTATCACGATCCGTATGTTTTAGAGTTTCCAAAAATGAGAGAACATTTTTTTGACTTGAAGAGTATAGATCTTTCTCCCGATAATATTGCCACCTACGACTGTGTATTACTCGCTACTGATCACGACTGCATTGATTACGATTTAGTAAAAAAATCCTCTAAATTAATCATTGATACAAGAGGCAAATATCAAGGCTTTGAGGAACATATAGTAAAAGCCTAGAGTAGAGGTACATATGAATAAAGTTTCTTTTGATAAAATAACCGATAGAAAAATTCGAGTTGCTCTAGTCGGAGCAGGAAGAATCTCTTCAAAACATTTCGATGCCATTGACAAGCACAAAGATAATTTAGAGCTTGTAGCGATTTGTGATAACAATGAAGAAACACTTAAAAAAATTACCAAAGAAAAAAGTATTGAAGGATTTCTAAATCTCCCAGAGATGCTAGACCGGTCAAATGCAGACGCTGTAATATTAACAACTCCAAGTGGTCTACATCCCGATCAAACAATTCAAGTGGCTCGAGCTGGCAAACACGTCATTTCTGAAAAACCCATGGCGACAAGATGGGAAGATGGCAAAAAAATGGTTGAAGAGTGTGACCAAAATGGTGTTCGCTTGTTTATAGTTAAGCAAAATCGACACAATGCAACTCTACAGCTCTTAAAGAAAGCAATTGAAGATAAGCGATTCGGTCGAATTTTTATGGTAAACGTTAATGTCTTTTGGACGCGCCCCCAGGACTACTACGACCAGGCAAAATGGCGAGGTACATGGGAGTTTGATGGTGGAGCGTTTATGAATCAGGCAAGCCATTACATAGATCTACTCGATTGGCTTGTAGGGCCTATTGAAAGCCTCCAAAGTTATACTGCAACTTTAGATCGCAATATAGAAGTAGAGGATACAGGTGTTGCTTCGATTCGTTGGCGCTCGGGAGCACTCGGGTCCTTAAATGTCACTATGCTTACTTATCCCCAAAACTTTGAAGGTTCACTTACAATTCTTGGTGAAAAAGGAACTGTCCGCATTGGTGGAGTTGCTGTGAATGAAATTCAGAAATGGGAGTTCGAAGAACCTGCTGATTATGATAAACAAGTTAAAGAAGCCAATTACGAAACAACGAGTGTTTATGGATTTGGTCACCCAGCTTACTACGAGAATGTCATTGAAACTCTTCGCGGTGAAACAGAACCTTTAACATGTGGAAGGGAAGGATTAAAATCTCTAGAAATTTTGATCGGACTCTATCGATCAGCAAGAGATGGAAAGAGAGTCTCTCTCCCCCTAGACTACTAACAATTATTGGACGACAAATGATCGACCCTACAGCAATTATTCACGAAACAGCAATTGTCGATAACGGTGCCATCATTGGCCCTGAAACGAAAGTATGGCATTGGGTCCATATCTGTTCAAACTCTTCAATTGGAAGTAAGTGTTCATTCGGACAAAATGTCTATGTCGGGAACGATGTAAGAATAGGCAACAATGTTAAGGTCCAGAATAACGTTTCAATTTACGATACTGTTGAGCTAGAAGATGATGTTTTTTGTGGACCTTCTATGGTTTTTACCAATGTCATCAATCCTAGATCAGCTATTGTTAGAAAGCATGAATATAAGAAAACCCTGGTTAAAAAAGGTGCTTCCATCGGTGCCAATGCGACGATTATTTGCGGTAATACTATAGGAGAGTATGCATTTATCGCTGCTGGAGCCGTAATAACTAAGGATGTACCTCCTTTTGCCTTGATGGCTGGGGTTCCTGCTAAACAAATTGGCTGGATGGATAAAAATGGTCATAGAGTGACAGACGACGCTGAGATCAAAAAACTGAACGAGGCTTTTCTTTGAAGTTTTCCGAACTTCCCTTTCTTAAGCAGCTAACAAATGGCTCACGTAATGTCCATCCAAGGCATTTGATACCAGATCTAATTGTGATCTGTATTTCTTTGTTTTTAAGCCTTTATTTGCGGGTTGGCCTCGAGGGAATGGATGAGCACCTTGAAACGGCTATTCAGTATCTTCCTGTATTCTTACTGGTTCGGTTTGTGACCTTTGTTTTCTTAAATGTCTACAATATCTACTGGCGTTACGTATCAGCTAGTGATGCTTTTCATATAGCTCGGGCGGCATTTTTAAGTTCTGCGATTATTATTGCTATTAGTTTCTTAATGCCAGATGGCTACGCAAGGCTCCCTCGTTCTGTTTACTTTATAGATGCTGTTGTTTTAACCATGGGACTTTTTGGGGCAAGGCTTCTCCGTCGCCTTCTATATGAAAGTAAAACTGGCAAAAAAGTTCGATCCGGTCGCAGAACCTTGATTTATGGAGCCGGCGTTAACGGTAAATTTCTAGCTCAAAGGTTTTCACAGGACCTCTCTTTAAATTCTTATCTCGTCGGTTTCATTGATGACGATAAAAGCAAACTGGGCATCTCAATTGGTGATGCCAGAGTTATTGGTAATAGAAAGCTTCTAGATGAAGTTCTTCGCGATTATGAAATTGAACAAGTTTATATCGCGATCCCTAACCTACCGGGCGATGTCCTACGCGAAGTCGTTCTCACTTGCGCAAAGTTTAACATCCGTCCACGGATTACTTCTAAATTTACAACGGGCGAAGAAGCCACTCGTCGAGACATTGAAATCGCTCGTAAAATTGAATTGAACGATTTGTTAAACCGTAAGCCTAAAAACATTGATCTCAGACCGGTTCAAGATTTGATTCGTGGTAAGAAGGTGCTTGTTACTGGTGCTGGTGGGTCGATCGGGTCAGAGCTTGCCAGGCAAGTCCTTCAAAACGGCCCTGCCAGGCTATTCTTACTTGATCACTCTGAATACAATCTTTTTGAAATCGATAAAGAGCTTCGCATGTCGACCCAGAGTACAGAAAAAGTTGTACCTCTTATGGTTGATATTAAAGACCGCACAATGCTCGAACAGGTTTATAAGCGCTATGCTCCTGAAGTGGTTTTTCATGCTGCCGCCTACAAGCACGTACACTTAGTTGAAGCCAATCCTTATCCTGCGATTCTCAATAATATTTTAGGCACAAAAAACGTTGTTGATCTCTCAAAACAAATGGGTGTTGAAAATTTCTTAATGATCTCTACCGACAAAGCCGTTAACCCGGCAGGTGTTATGGGTGCTACCAAAAGAGTTTGTGAATTAATTGTGACTGCTGCGGCTTTAGAGACGCGGAAGCGCTATGTTTCGGTGCGCTTTGGTAATGTTCTTGGCAGTTCAGGGAGTCTAATCCCAACCCTGCAAAAACAAATCTACGAAGGTGGACCTGTAACGGTTACCCATAAAGATATGACAAGATACTTTATGTTGATTCCAGAGGCCGTAAGCCTCGTACTAACAGCTTGTACATTAGCTCAGCCTGGTGACATCAATGTTTTAAAAATGGGTGAACCTGTAAAGATCCTAGATATCGCAAAGAACCTTATTGTTCTTAACGGTAAAACCGAAGATGAAATCCCCATTGTATTTACTGGCCCTCGTCCTGGTGAGAAGCTTTTTGAAGAGCTTTATATCCGTGGAGATGAACTCAAAACCGATCATCCCGATATTTTGAGTATCCCTTACGGCGATTCCAATTTAACCAGTGATCCTTCAGCTCTTGAAAAATTAAAAACTCAAGTCAGTGAAATGATTGATCTTGCCACCCAAAGTTCTGACAAGTCTCTTCACATCCTCAACACCTTGGTAAAACCCAACTACGGCGAAAGCTCTTCGAGCACCGACCGCATCCAATAGGTAGAAGCTTCCTTTTGGTAGCGCCATCGCGTCACCATTTGGTGCCAATCCCCTTAAAACCAATCACTAATCGTAACCGTACTGGTGGAGCCGGAATACTCGACGTTTTCAAGGCATCCAATAGGCTCTGTTGAAGTGTCTGGCTCATTGTCGTTATCGTAATCAAAAAAGGCGTAGAGATCATAAGTACCGGGTGTTATAGCACTCGGTGAGAAATCATCGGTCTGAAGAGGCGCTGAAACATCACAACCAAAGGTGTCGCAATTTAAAGTACCTTCTGCTACCGCATAAACTTCAGAGCTTGAATTAAAGGTATCGCAATCATCAATAATGCCCACCCTCAGGGTTTCGTTATTACTGAGACCCAAACTACAACCTGGTAGATCAAGAACAAGGCAACTAATCTCAACGGTTCTTAGAGGAACGGTACTCGACTCGTCTCCGTCTCCTTGTAACTCACAAGCTGTAAGGGCAATGGTAAAGATGAAAAAAGTAACTAACTGAACAAAGGTGGTAATCTTTAAGCTTTTCACTAACGTTCTCCCGGTGCTTACCACTATTCTCGGCCAATCCCCCAAAAAGCCCAACGGAGAAGTCAGTCTCTTGCCACCCTATGAGACAACTTTACATTCTTTTAATCCCGAACTGAGACTTTGACTGAGAAACCTTATAATACCGAACTCAATGAGACCTATAAACCATGGCTTGGCGGAGTCGTTTTGACATCCTTCTTATTACTCACTCCTGAGACATCCGTGTGTGGAGTCATTTGAGACTGTTCGATTATTTTCAACGACTCTTTGATTTGCGCGATCTCTTCAAAAAGTTGAATACGCTCTTCGTGGCCCTGCTCAGCTCGTTCGGCAGCTGCCGTTTCGGTTTCAGCCTGCATGGCATTGACGATGACCGCAATAAACAAATTCAGCATAGTAAAAGTGGTTACCAAAATAAAAGGAACAAAAAACATCCAAGCCCACGGAAACCTCTCCATCACCGGTCGTACCACACCCATGGACCAACTCTCTAGAGTCATAATCTGAAAGAGAGTGTAAGCACTGGCTCCAAGGTTACCAAAAAACTCAGGGAACTCACCGCCAAAAAGTCGTGTGGCAATAACAGCACCCACGTAAAAAATAAGAAGAAGAATACTGCCCACAGCCGTTAAGCCAGGTATGGCTATCAGCAAGCCGCTCACAACCTTTCTGAGGGAAGGAATAACACTTATCATGCGAAGTGCCCGTAGAACTCTCAATGAGCGCAGAACTGAGAGCGCACCCGTTGCAGGAAATAGAGCGATCCCAACCACAGAAAAGTCAAAAACCCTCCAGGGGTCAGCAAAATAGCGCACTCGATAAACGATCATTTTTAATAAAATTTCGATAACAAAGATCGAGAGAAAAATCTGATCGAGAATATCTAGAACTTTAAAGGCATCAGAAGACTTAGAAATTTGCACTTCAATACCAAGCACGATGGCATTAATCGCGATAACGATGACTATAAACAACTCAAAAGCTTTTGATTCAACAAAGTCTTTTAATCGCTTCAATGGAAAATCCTTTAACAATAAGATCGAGATATATATTGAGTTCCATATCCTTACAAGTGAATCTAGAAGACCTCATCGTGAAAATACGGGCCGTGAAATTGCTTCTTAGGTGGACTAATTAGGCACACTCTTTACATCTATAAGTCATTAAAATCACTACTAAAAGTGACGAATTTGCGCTTAATTTGTGGGTTTTACAGGCATTTTGTAAAGCACCACCATACATTTGCGTTTTTAATTGCGCATCGGTCTAAAGCCGGGTAAATCCCACTAAATTTAAACGGAGCCATTAGGGGCTCTGGTTCACATGTCAAATGGGGAGTTATCAATGAAACTTATGACATTAATGACACTTGTTCTTTCTATGTTCATGATGACAGCTTGTCTTGAAGACAAGTCTGCTTCTACAGAAAAAGCACCTGAAGCTATGACTGAGCAAACTGAAACGGCTGATGCCAACGCTATGGAAGCAAAAGACGGTATGGAAACTGAAGGTGAAGAATCAAACATGGATGCTGATGCTGAAACTGCAGAAGCTCCTAGTGATGAAGAAGGTTCTTCTGAATCAGAAACTATGTAATTTATAATTACAGTTGATGATTGGAAAAGAGCAGCTTTTAGCTGCTCTTTTTTTTGAGGTGCCGGGTGCTTTTTGGTAGCGAACTCGCGTTACCTTTTGGTGCCGGGTGCTTTTTGGTTGAGAACTGCGTTATTCGAAAGAGAATTTCTTTTCTCCGATAAAACCCCTTGCTAAGATTTTCACTCAGCAGGGAGGCTTTAATGATTCGCACAATTCTTTTCTTAATTCTTACACTTGGATTTTTCAGTGCCTGCCAGGTAAAGCCCCCGGTCGATTCATTTACGTCTGTTGATCGCGGATTAAGGCGCGCTTGCGAAAACGTGTGTCGCGATATGGATATGTCACTCACTTCAATTGTTGTAGTTTCGAATCGCTCGGCCTGTGTTTGCGGAATCCCTTCGAAAAAACGAAAATCATCGGCAAGGGACCAATCGGGCGGTGCAGTTGCTGGCGAAGTCATTCAAATCATCGCCGAAGAACGAGAAGAGTCCAAATCTTCAAACGCCAATGCTAAATTCACAAAAAAGATCCTTGGTCTTTAATTCGAAATTTTCGGCCTCAACTCAGTCTTAATTCAGTCTCAAGGCGAGACATTTCTTAACAAATCCGTAGGGCTTTTGACCAGGAGAGCCCATATATGGCGGTTTCCCCACAAATATTAAGATTATGTAATGCTAAAATATCTTTAGAATGATGGAACGTTATCTGGGATATCTCAAAGCTATTATAAGGACAAGTTTCCTTTTACTTGCGCTAGCGAGTCTGGTGGCCTGTGTGGGTCAACCCAATGGCCTTGATTCTGAAGATGTGGGTCCAACCACTGATCCCGAAATTCTCGTTGATCCCCTTACTTCTGTTGTAACTGTATCAAGCACTTCTGTAAATTCAGGAAGCTCTGTCACTGTCACCGTTCAGGTTTTTGATATTAATGGTGAGTTGGTGACAGCAGACATTCCTGTGGCGTTTAGTTTAGATAGCGGAACCAGTACTCTTAATTTTGGTAGTGTTACCAATAACGGTGATGGAACGTTTTCGGCAACGGCAACGGGCTTTTTAGCAGGCACCCCAGCAGAAATTGGCGCCAGTGCCAACGGAACTATTTTAGTGACCACGAAGCCAAGCGTTCAAGTGAGTCCTGGCCCCATTGCCGCTGCCACCTCACAAGTGAGTGTTTCTGCCTCAGCCATGCTCCAAGGAAACGCCGTCACCGCAACTCTCCAAGCTCGCGATGCCGCGGGAAATACCATCACCACTGGTGGCGAAACCATTAGTTTCAATTTAAGTGGCGGTACAGCTGGTGGTACTTTTGGTGGCGTCACCGATAATGGTGATGGTACCTATGATTCGGTTTTTACTTCAAACCAGTTTGGTTCAGGAAGTTCTATTGGCGCTTTAATTGATGCAAGCCCCGTTAGCGACACCGAAGCGGTAGAAGTCTTTTTAGCCGAGTACCAACGAACCATTTCTTTAAGTGCAGCCACAAGCCTTACTGAATACCAAGTTAAAATCACACTAAATGCTGGTAACTTCAATTACGCTCAAGCCGCAGCCGATGGAAGTGATGTGCGTTTTACTGATCTTTTGGGAAACCTTTTAAGTTATTGGATTGAAGTTTGGGATCCGGCAGGAGACTCAATTATTTGGGTGCAGTTACCCGCAAGCGGTACGAGTTCCTTTTACATGTATTCGGGTAATGTCAACTTAGCTGATTCATCAGATGCCATTAATACTTTTAGTTACTCCACAGCCCAGGCTTCCTATGCTGAACTCAACCCCCAATCAAATAACCAAACCATGCGCGTCGCCTCTTACGGGGCCGGTAACTCTGTTACGGTTGAAACCAATTCTGGCCCCGTCAATCAAACTATTGGGCTTAACTCATTTAGTGATTTTTCAAATGCCGTACAGGGTTTAATTAGTTCAGTCTCCCCCATTGCCGGAAGACAGCTTTACGCCAGCCGCGCCCACGACTCTATTGTTCCAATGTCGTTTAAAGGCACACAGTTTGGTTACGCGCGATCCCGCGGGTCAGACTCTTGGCACTTTTATAACCCGGGGCCAGCAGTCGCGACCATTACTGTAAATAATTTTAATAACTCTGGTGCTAGTGGTGGATCAAATACAGTTTTTAATATTAACCCTGGTGAATTTGGCGGTGGATCGGGAGATGTGAATTACTTCGGTCTTGTTGAGGCCTCAAACCCAGTTATTGGCTTTTATCGCAACGGTAATTCCGATGGAATGGTATTAGTTCCGGCCCATCAAGAACTCATCGGAATTAACTCCAACGATGGAAACATCGGTTGCATGGTAGACGGCACTAATTTGACCAAGTATGGATCTGATGGAAGCTCTGTCGCAGCGACCTGTGATAAGGGTGATGTGGTTGATATCGGTAATACCGGTTCACAGGGGGCGGCCCCAGCTTATCATATCGTTTCTGATCAACCCATCATCGCCCACTCACAAGCGGACTCTGACGGAAGTGAATCAGGAGCTTTTTATCCGACTGATGAACTCAACACCGAATACTTAATCCCTGGAGACATTCAGTACCTAGCCGTTGCAACCTTGTACAATTCAACGATCACTGTTTACGAACAAGATGGAACCTTCTTTGATAGCCAAGCCCTTGCCTCTGATGGAATTAATCCGGCAAAACATCGCTTCGGTAACGGGAGTAATACGGTTGCCATAACTGGTGGTGCCCGCATCGTTTCAGATAAACCCTTCTTTGTTTACTACGAATACTCCACCCAAGATGAAACTAATGCCATGGGTATGAAGCAGGCAAGAAAGGTTGTCATTCCTGAACCTACAACTTCGGTTGGTAGTGCCACTGACCTTCTGTAGGCCCCAGGCACCAATTGGTAGCGTCCGTGCCTTAAATGGCTTTGCTAAATCCAATCTCTACTAAAATTGATGGGATTATAAAGGCATCTCAAAATGAATTTCGGTACCAAACCCCTCTTGGCTCGAAACCGAAAACCTGCCATTTGAAGACTCAAAAAACTCTTTAGCGCTACTGAGGCCGATACCATTACCTTTTTCTTTCGTGGTAAAACTTCCGCTGAGAGCTTTTCTAAGAACCTTTTCAGCCATCCCCATGCCTTTGTCTTTAAGGCATCCAGAGACTTTATGTTTATCAATTTCTGCGTGGATGTAAATGTCCTGATTTTGTGATGTGGCCTCAATGGCATTTGCTATTAAGTTTGAGAGGTGTCGCGTGAAATGGCTCGACTTATCAGCATCGATCTTAAAATCGGACCCGCTGAGGCTCGAACTAAGTATTATGTTACTTTTTTGTGCTTTCAACTTCAGCTCTTCAATGAGATTTTCTAAGTTGGTTTTAAGAGACTCTTCAGCGACACCCTTTTCGACATCATTTCGATTACTTTGCAAGAGATCCTCAGCCACTTTATTGATTCTTTCGGAAGAAGATCTTATCAACTTTTTGGCTGCCTCTGGATTCGCTTCCAGATTGTCTGCCGCCATATTGAGTGCTTGTAGAGGAGTTCTAATATCGTGAGCTACCTTTTTAGAGAGTTTGAATTTTTCTTCTAAACCCAAATAGGATTTTTCCATTTCGAGAAGTTCTTCAAATTTCTCTGCTACCAAATGCCAAGAGCTTTCAAGGTCTTTATCAAGATGCGGTTTTGATTCAGCTCTACGTCCCTCAAAGAGAGCTCTTAGGGAATTAAGGAGTATCTTTTGCTTTTTATTTGCAAGATCCTGACTGTAGCGAAAGTGAATGACTCCTAAAATTGAAAGCGGAAGAAAAAGAACAATCAATCCAGCTACAAAAAGCCACTTGTAAAAATTTGAGCTCACAAAAAAATAAGCCCTTAGGTTGCCGGGAAGTTCTACCGTTTTTTGATATCTAAAAAAGCCATAGGAGAGTAAAGAGTCTTTTGAACCTAAATGAGGTACCAACTCGGAATTACCAATAGAGAGAAGCTCTTTTTGATGACCTTTTTCGAAGACCTTGATCGCCTCTAAGCTCTTGCTGGTATTTATCACCCGGTAATTTTTTGATATCGACTGATAGATATTGCCCGATTGAATATCTTTTTGCGCTAGCTCCTTCCAGTAGTTAACCAACTCATTTGTTAGATACATGGACTGACGATCGAGAGCAAAATACAAAGCCCCACTGAGAATCGAAGCTAACACAAAGTAAGGTACTAAAAATTTTCCCAGTCGTCTTAGAGACACAATCGCTCCAAGTCTCCCCCAACAAAAAAGGGCTGGTTCGCAAACAAACACCTATAAACATGAAAAGAGTGATCCAT
Source organism: Bdellovibrionia bacterium (assembly GCA_030427805.1). Classification (GTDB taxonomy): domain Bacteria; phylum Bdellovibrionota; class Bdellovibrionia; order Bdellovibrionales; family JAGQZY01; genus JAUHWN01. Next base: position 1,016,307 of record JAUICP010000001.1, on the reverse strand, counting down.
TGAGTGAGGTACCAATTCATCGATCACCAAAGACGGCAATTCAATGGACCTTGTCCCCTTGGCATCTAAGCGCTTTCTGACAGTTTCTTTTCCGCGGCCACTGGCAAAAAAGCTCAACCTTTCGGAGTAAAAACTATCAGACTTTAACCCATTAGATAGGAGTTTCTTATAAGCAAGACAGTGTCTTGTTAGTTCAGCTAAGGCTCGCTCGATGGTTTCGATTGAGTCTTTTGGCCCACAAGCACCACCTGTTAAGTATCCTCCTTGAACGGTCTCCAGAACCAAGATTATTGTCTCTTTGGAAGCATTTGAAAGTGGAACAATTTTTTGAATTTTTGATACATTCAAAAAGCTCTTCAAAAGGGATTCAGTTTTTTCAAAACCAAGACTGGCAAGATGAACTTCTTCTAATTTGAATGCAATGGATTCATCATCCCACCAGGTCGCCCAGGTGTACCGTTCTATTGCCTCTGAAAGGGCACTTTCTCTGGCTCGATCTAAAGAATCCTCTGTGGAATCAACGCTGTAAGGGTAACAGGCGTAACCATCTGTTCTACGAATATCGGTCTGGTTGTGATGTCTGTCGTAATTTTCTCTAGCGGCTACTCTTTCTATGTATTCACTCGTACACTTAGCTAAAGCAGTACCTAGATTTTTAGACATTCCACATTGAACACTCTCGCAAATAATTTCGCTATTTAGTGAATTCCAATAGTTAATCATATGAAAGTCACCAACTATGGAATGTTCAATATTAGCAGGTACCAAGGCTGCTTTTTTAAGACTCTTCAATATTGGGGATAAGTCAGTTACTTTCACTGAGCTTCTCTAAAACGGTATAGGGCGCTGGAGATGTAATTCCGAGGGGCAGATTTTTGAGACTGACATTTTTATTGGTCATGTAAAAGCGAGCCGCATGTCGATAAACATTAAATTTCGCATCCTCGTAGAGGTAGCGATTCACCTTGATGAAATTCTCAGGGCTCTGATCATTTTCAAGCTCAGTCAGTAGTTTCTGCAGTTCCGGATCGGAAGTGATGAAATTCAAGTGTCTGTGCATATTAGGTGTAAAGTACATTCGAATATCGCCAGCAGGGTCTGCCGCCCAAAAACCACTACTCGGGGTAATAACATCTAATTCGCCACTATAAATAGCGTCCAAATAGTCTTTGTCCGACTCGAAAACTAGAGGAGAATTAATGGAGAATGTATTGTCCTCTTTTGCAATCATACTCATAACCGACTTTAGGTCGCTTTCATCTTCATATTTCCTGACATAGCCCCAACGGACTTTTCCTTTATTGATACATTTCTGCTTCGGTAACTCTTCAAATTTTTGATAGCCACTCATGATTTTTGTAAATACTGAGTTCTCAACCTCAATTCCTACTTTGTGAGCATATTTACGAAACAGTCGTGTAAATTCGATTCTACAATTTTTATCTTTAAAAATTCCATTTGGTCTAAGTTCTAACGCTCTAAACCTAACTTTAGGTTTTTTCGTAACCCTATACCTATTTTCCAACTTCTCAATTGCACTCAAGGGAACATAAAGCTCATTAGAAGTTAAGACGACATTATTTTCTAATTGAACATTGCCTCGAAGGTATTCACTCATGGATTCATATTTAAACTCGATAACTTCTGGGAAATTTCGATCTTTCGAAGTTCTAAAAAAATGATTTTTCTTAAATACTATTGTCGATTCTGATTCACTGTCTATTGTATAAGGACCTGAAGAGGGAATTGAGCCACATTCAATATCTGCAGTAACAGGATCCACACATCTTGAAGGTATGATAGAAAATATTTCCATACAGAATCTTGAAAGAGGATTAAAATTCATTTCTGTAAATTCTATTTTTACGTTTTCTTCATCATAAGAAATTCCTTCGGGAAGCACATCAAGATTACCGCTCCACTCTATGCTCCCTTTTATTTTATTGAGCACCGGATAACTAGGTCGTGCCTTTAGCATCCTAAGAATAGAATAGACTATATCTTTTGACGTAATATTTTCTCCATCAGAGAATTTAGCTGTCTTACTGATTTTAAAGGTTAACTTAAGTTTTGAGGAGTCGAATGCAAATGAATCTAATATGAAACTCTGGTAATCATCTGTAGAAGAAACTTCTAAGATCGTTGAATAAATCATCCTTTGCACGGGAAGGTTACTTGTAGAGTCTCCATGAAGTGGATCAAGAGAACTATATTTTCCAGTTTCAGTAATTATGTATTTCATCTTAGAAGTCTTATCAGTCAATTTCAAACAACCTATCAACAAGAAAAGTGGAAGTGCTAGTAATAATCGAAATTTCTCGCTACCTAGTAGGATGGTCATCCTGGGAACCTACAACAGCCTCGAAGACGCTACTTCTTAAAAAATTGAACTCTGTACCTAGTTCATCTCTGAGGAATTCTTCGAGTAAACCACTCTCTAAATCACCAAAACTATTTTCAGAGCCGTAGACATGCTCAAGCTGTCGCGTCCCAGATACTATAATATAATCACCTTCGATTCTGAAGCTTAGAAAACCACTGAGCTCTTGCTCTAGAATTGTGTCCTTTAGCTGAGGGTTTTGATCTAAAACCACGAGCGGAATCTCAATAGGATTTGCGTTAACTAACTGACTGGACGTTAAAATAGCTGCGATTGTCTTCTTCAAAAAATACCCCCTGGGAAGACTTGGAAGTATCTGAAATTGCCCTAGAATTCAACGAAAGCTGAAAAAATGACAGCAGCGTGTAGGCTCCTCCTATTACCCTATTTCACATAAAGTTCCGGGATCCGGACATTCTCCTCTCAGGCCGTTTGAACCACTCTTTCCCGACAACAAAGTGAACAACCACATGCTACCGAACCAGAAAAATTTTTCACTTTTTAACTCAAATCGAATAGGTAATAACGCAATCTCGCTCCCATTTGGTGCCTGGCACCCTGGAGGCACTTCAACGCCTGATAAACTTTTTGATAGCTATGTAAGCTTTGTTCAATTCGGCCCTACTTAGAATCTAGGCGTTTCAAAAAGGGACTCCCTAACTCCCCAAAATCACACATTAATAATCGTCAAAAATCCTGACACCCCATGGGACAGGAGTTGGAACGAGCTTTTCATATAAGAAGGGGTAGAGAGTGAGAATTATGAGAGAATTGAATATACCACGATGGGTATTTTCTTTTCTAAGTGTGACTGTCTTTTTAATAGCGAGCGTATCCACAACTACAGGCGAGTGTCGAAGTCGCAAACAAACGGTGACTTCTACAAAACAACTTAAGAAAAGACCCAAAAACATAGATTTGCGCAAGCTCTATAGGCACTGTCTTGTGGCTTGCTCAAAAAAAGAATTTATTGGCTTCTATAAAGCTGTCGTTGAAGTGATGAAACACAACGATCGTTTAATAGGGAAGGTTCCTTTTAAGGGAACGCCGAGAAGCTATAAATATAATAAAAGAAGAAAAAAAATTAGGCGACCCTACTCATTGATGTTCATTGACGAACTGTTGAGAAATAGCCAGGCAAGAGCCGATGGAGAGTTGTGCTTTTTTGGTGGGTGGCCTTCAGTACGGATTGGTGGACGCTGTCAACGCCCTTGGCGTGCAGCCCGGTCCGGACTTTTAGATTCATCTGAATACCAGCTCTACGACCGCAATCATTATTGTGGTCCGAGCAATCAGTTCAGGTGCAATCCGGTTTTGTTTGGGGGTGGTGATGATGGAAAAGGATTTTGCATCACCATTTCTAATTTCAATGGACTCACCGAAGCCTGTGCGGCCGAATCAGAACGCCGCGGTGGCCACGATCAAGTCGTTCAAAGACTCAGAGATGAGCCCGCCTTTCGAGAAAACTACCAACGGGTTGTTACAGAAGCTGGAAGCTTTTGTGATCGTCACCCCACTTACGACGCCTGCGTAACCCTAAGGGCCCGCGGACAAGTTATCTCAAGTCTTAATGTCACTGGAGAGTCTTTAGCGATAGAACCTCCTGCACCAGAACCTGACGAAGACGCTGCTCCGGTCGTTGCCGATGGTGAAACGGATACACCTATTGTTGCCGATGGCGTAGTCGGCGACGAAGCTGGACAAGTCGGAGTCGTTGGGGAAACGGAACGCCTGGGAATTGCAGCTAATCCCGAAGCCGAACCCGCCAATGAAGGCCCCGCTGCCGCTAATCTTGATTTATCAGACTCCCCTTGGGCTCCGGCTGAAGTGCCAAGGCCACGGGCTCGCCCAGAAAACCTTGGGCAAACCGAAGAAGTGGGTCCTGGCGATGGCACTGGCGTTGACCGTGCTCCGGCGGGTGAGCATCACGCTGGCGAAAACGAAACCCTTGATGACAATACCGAAACCGCTCTAGCTAACTTTAGAGCCCTTGGTGGAGATGAAACGGCCTTTTACCAGCTCAACTGTTTTAGGCAGCGCCATCAAAATACTTTATTTGAAGTCTCATCAAGTGCTAGCGGTTATGATGGTGGAGTACGCATTAATAATGAATGTAAGCATGCCATCAACCAACAAACGACAAATAGTAACCGCAGACGACTTTTTATAATCGATTTTTGCACCGGTGAAGTCGAAGTGATGGCCACCGGAAACGGAAGCTCGAACACAACTCGAATTACTCAAGTTTTTAGTAATGTACCAAATTCAAACCGCATGCCTTCGGGCTTTCATATTACCGGACAACTCCACTCCACCGGAAAGTCATGGTCCCAAGGGATTAAACTTCACGGTGTTGAACGCGGAATCAATGACAACTCTTTTGATCGTGGAGTTGTCGTGCATAGAGGTTGGTACGTGAATTCAGATGGCCGAGTCACTGATCCAGCACAAAACGGTCAACTGAGTGGTTATCAAGGACGATCCCATGGGTGTCCAACCGTTGAATCAAGCAATTATAATTACCTTAAAGATATTTTTGGAGTCGTAGGATTTGAAAATGCTGACTGGAGAGAACCAGTAGCACCAAGGCCACGACAAGGTGGAGGAATTTTTTATACTTACTCACCAAGAGAAAGGGACCTCGGTGCCTCCTATTGTGGAACCGAAGTTATGACGGTAGAAGAATGAAGTATTTGAGCTTAGTTATTTTGATCACCTTAGTTGCAAGCATCTCCCAAGCGAGAAATAGTTATAGTTGTGAGGAGCGTGGTTTACAAATCATGCGTATCTTTGCACTCAACGAAGGAGACCGCTCCCCCTATGAAAACTGGTGGGTCGAAGCTATCCCAACTCGGTGGACTCTTGAGGGTCTTCCCTTTCAAAGACTTGCCATTAAATCAAGTCTCAGTCGCGAGCAAATGAATCAGTTCGAAATGGTCATTCGCTATTATCAATATCGAACTCGCGATGGAAGACCAGCTAATACCGATGGTTTTAAAGTACCAGACAATGCCAGTCGCCACGAAATCTGGGATACCAAACTCAGCTTTAATGAATTTATTGGTTACGGAACACACATTAATTCAAATATGATTGTCGGAAACCCCGTTGAGGTCGAGTCTACTCGCCCTGGTGTTTTTAGTTTTACTCTAAAACGCGAAGGACGCTACTACTGTAGTACGCGAATGAATGTATTTGTGCCCGAGTTTCATCGATAAAAAAAGGCCAAAAGCTCTTTGCTTTTGACCTTCCAATACACCTACCCCTAGGCGGACTTTGATATTCCTTTTTATTTGCATAAAGCTCAACATATCTTCGAGGCTTTATAATTATTCATCTCCCAGTGTAAGAACTGCTAAAAGCCCCTAACAAATTGAATTTAAAAAGCTGAAATCTTACCCGCTAAATCAGCTTTGGCGCTTTTTGCACCCTTTTTATCCAAAATCTTCAGATATGTGCCCCTCAAACAAGAAATGGGCGCCCTTGGGCACCCATTTTATACTTCTTTCAAAAGGTAGAAGGTATCTTTTGGTAGTGCATCTGCGTTACTCGCAAAAGCCAAATAGGCTAAAACTCGCTAACAAACCAAAATGAGATCTGCGTTCTAACGCGAGCGCGCTACCAAAAGGAAGCTTCTACCAACAGCTCTTTACAGCTTCGATGACTTTTTGAACATCGCCATCTGGCATGTCGGCGTACATCGGAAGACTCACGACACGCTTACCAGCCTGTTCTGAAATCGATAGATCAAAGCGCACGTCGACGAGCTTTTTAAGGGCTGGCTGCATGTGCATGGGCACTGGATAGTGAACGCTTGTTGGAATTCCCTTTTCTTTAAGTTGGGCTTGGAATTGGTCGCGATTATCAACGGCAATTGTATATTGGGCCCATACCGAATCTCGATCATCACGAACCACAGGAAGTTGAATCTTACCTTCTAATTCTTTAAGGCCTTCGGTGTACATGCCAGCGACCTTCTGTCGTTGTTCGATTTCCCAATCATATCTTTTGAGTTTTTGTGTAAGAACCGCACATTGAATCGAGTCCATGCGTCCGTTAATTCCCAATCGAACGTGGTTGTAACGACCTTCTTGACCGTGAGTACGAATGCTCTCCATTTTATCGGCAAGATCCTTATCTTGAGAAAAAACCGCTCCACCATCGCCATAACAACCAAGAGGTTTTGCCGGAAAGAAACTCGTGCACGCTAAAGTTGAAACATTACAGGATTTTTTACCCTTGTATTTGGCTCCAAAGCTTTGCGCTGCATCTTCGATCACAGTTAAGTTATGCTTTTGTGCAATGGTATTGATCTCATCCATGTTCGCACACTGACCGTAAAGCGAAACCGGAATAATTGCTTTTGTTTTGCTCGTTACCGCTTGCTCGATTTTATTGGCGTCAAGATTGTAAGTATCTTTTTCGATGTCCACAAAAATAGGTTTAGCACCGAGTACGGCAATGATTTCAGCCGTTGCAAAAAACGAAAACGAAGTGGTGATAATTTCGTCGCCCGGCTGAATGTCGATGGCCATCATTGCAATCATCAATGCATCTGTTCCGCTAGCAACACAGAGTGAGTGGGCTCCGCCCGTGTATTCAAAAAGCTCTTTTTCGAAATGCTGAACCTCTGGGCCAAGAATAAATTGACCGTGATCGAGAACTTTCTGGATAGCCTCATTGATATCGGTTTTAAGGGCCGCATACTGGGGTTTTAAATCGACAAATGGAATCATATTTCACCTCTTTAATTGCCTTAATTCTTACAATAGCTTCGTTCTAAAATCACTGCCTAAGAGTGCAAAACCCCCTTGTTTTTCGCGGGAATAATGCCTCGCACAAGTCGAGGAACTTTTAGTTGATCCATCACCCGACCAAAGTAGATTTTATTACTCAAATAAATAAGGTTCTCAAAGCCCCCCTGACAAGGTAGTATCCCATCATGCCCAAAGTACTCGGAATTTCTGGATTTTATCACGACTCGGCAGCGGCCCTGGTCGATGGCGAAAACATTCTCGCCGCCGCTCAAGAGGAGCGCTTTACCCGTAAAAAGCACGACCCCCAGTTTCCGACTAATGCCATTGAGTTTTGCCTCGAAAGCCAGGGCTTAAAAGTCACAGATCTCGATGCCGTGGTTTTTTACGACAAACCCTTTCTCACCTTTGAGCGCCTTCTTGAAACCTACCTCAGTTATGTCCCCGTCGGCTTTCCCTCTTTTATAAAGGCCATGCCCGTTTGGATTCAGGAAAAACTCTTTTTAAAATCGGTGATCAAAAAGAAGTTGGCAAACCTTAGCAACCTCAAAACCTCTGAACTGCCAGAACTCTTGTTTAACGAACACCATCGTTCCCACGCAGCCTCCACATTTTTTACAAGCCCCTTTGAAAAATCAGCCGTTCTTTGCCTTGATGGAGTCGGCGAATGGGCTACCACCAGTGCTTGGCTTGGCCAAGGCAATCAGCTTAAAGATCTTTGGCAAATTAACTTCCCCCACTCCCTCGGCCTTCTCTACTCGGCCTTCACCTACTACTGCGGGTTTAAAGTTAATTCTGGAGAGTATAAACTCATGGGCCTTGCCCCCTATGGCAATCCCAAATACGTCGATACCATTAAAGAAAACCTAATCGACATTAAAGACGACGGTAGCTTTAGGCTCAACCTTTCTTACTTTAATTTTATGGTTGGCCTTCGTATGACCTCTAAAAAATTTCACAAACTTTTTAATCGCGAACCACGTCCCGCCGAATCCCAAGTCACACAATTTGACATGGACCTTGCGGCCAGTGTTCAAGTTGTCACCGAAGAAATTGTTATTAAGCTGGCACGAACTATAACCAAAGAAACTGGCACCAAAAACCTATGTCTTGCGGGTGGCGTGGCCCTTAATTGTGTCGCTAACGGAAAACTCCTTAAAGAAGGTTTTTTAGATGGCCTCTACATTCAACCGGCAGCCGGTGATGCTGGCGGAGCCCTAGGTGCCGCCCTTTCTTACGTCTACGAATACAAGAAAATGCCCCGCACTCTGAAAACTCCTGACAACATGAAGGGCGCCTATCTAGGCCCAGCTTTTAAATCTGAAGACGTCGAACACTTTTTAAAAACCACTCCTGCTAAATACCACCACATTGGCGATGAAATTTGCAAAGAGACAGCTAAGCACTTGGCTTCAGAAAAAGTCGTTGGTTGGTTTCAGGGAGCCATGGAGTTTGGACCACGAGCCCTTGGCAACCGCAGTATTCTCGGCGATCCGCGAAGTTCTGAAATGCAAAAAACAATGAACTTAAAAATTAAGTATCGCGAAAGTTTTAGACCTTTCGCCCCTTCCATATTAAAAGAAAAAACTTCAGAATTTTTTGACCTGAAAGAAGAGTCTCCTTATATGCTATTGGTCGCACCTGTGGCAGAAAGTAAAAGAGAATCACTGCCAGATAACTACGATGAACTTTTTGGATTAGAAAAACTCAACACGAAAAGGTCGCAAATCCCCGCCATTACCCATGTGGATTTTTCAGCCAGAGTACAAAGTGTTTCTAAAGATACCAATCCCCGCTACTACGAACTCATTAGTGAATTTAACGCAATTACCGGTTGCCCCCTTGTCGTTAATACTTCGTTTAATGTGAGAGGTGAGCCCATCGTGTGCACTCCTGAAGATGCCTATCGCTGTTTCTTAGCCACTGAAATGGATACTTTAGTGCTTGGGGACTATTTATTAAAAAAAGAAGAACAGTCACAAGAAGAAATTGATAAGGCGAAAAAGAGAAAGTTTGCCCTTGATTAAAATTTTGTCGGAAGAATTTTTATGGAAATTGCAGTATCGAGAAGTCTTGCCAATAGAGAACTAAGAAATTTTGGCCTTGTTCTTGCCATTATGTTCCCCTTGTTCTTTTCGGGGATTCTTCCTTGGTTATTTTCTAAAAACATCCCCTTTTGGCCCCTATACCTAGGCGGCGCTATTCTCGCCATGGCCGTAACTCTGCCTAAATCCATGATTCCCATTCACTATGTATGGATGCGCATTGGATTTGTTCTTGGCTATATCAACACGCGAATCATCCTCGGCATTGTTTTCTTTCTGGTTGTCTGGCCCATAGGACTTTTGGCTCGGCTTGTGGGTAAGGACTTTATGCGCGCTAAAATCGATAAGTCCCTTGATACCTACAAAGAAGAGAGCGAAAATAGAGCCATAGAAACCATGAAGGAGCCATTCTGATGCTTGAGTTCTTTAAAGACTTTTGGAGTTTTTTAAAAGTAAGAAAAAAGTTCTGGCTCTTACCCATTGTCCTGGTATTAGTTTTACTCGGCGCTTTGATCTTCTTTTCATCATCAACCGCAGTCGCCCCTTTTATTTACACGGTCTTCTAAGGTACCAAGTACCTTTCGGGGATGCAGTGCTTCGAAAAGCTTACATCTAAGGTTGATGCGAATGCGCTACCATTTGGTGCCTGGCACCTAAAAACTGCGGTCACCGGAGATGTAATCTTCTTGCATGTACTTTTTGCAGTACTGATAGTGGAGGAACATGGTGAAAATAAAGAAGATGATTCCGTAGTGAATCAGCAGAGCAAAAATCGAAGCCTGTGGTAATGCCAAGGCAAAAATCGTCAGACAACAACAGTTCAGGCTTTCTCCCCAGGGTGACCTCACCATGAAAAACTTGATCGCTAATCGAATAGCAAGAAGGGCCAATAAAACTAACACCAACTCCCACTTACCGCCCCGGGCATGGGCTTCAGCATCAATCGACGCCCGAGAAAAGGTCATTTCTGAATACTGTTCGGGGAAGCGTCTGGCGTAACCCCAGATACCCACTAAGTTGTGGGGACCGAGCAACTCGTATTTTAATCCAAAAAGTTCCGCATTACTTGAGTAAACGGCTTTTTCATCGCTGGTTCTTCTAAAAAAAGAATACCACCTCTGAGAACTCTCGGCCGGCAAAACAAAGGTTTCATAAAAAGCCCTATTAAGAATTTTAGCGGCACGAGAAACTTCAGCGTACTCCTCTGTCACTCGCAACACTCTAAAGCGATCCCCCGAACTAATGGGCTCGTTGGGAGCTGGTTTAAAAAGTCCCTTTTTAACTTGTTCTTGAATCGTCTCTTTGGGCACTTGAGCGTTTAAAGCCCCCAAGCCCTTCACGCTCAATAGCGAGTAGTAAACCATAATCGGAATTAAAAGGAGCGTTGTCAGGATCAACCATATTCTGCGCGAAAAATAATGGGTGAGTTCTAATCCAAAAAGAAACACTCCAAGGAGCGCCATGATGACAGCTCTTTCGGTCGAAAGGTTCAAACAATAAAAAACCGTCAGAATATAAAAACAAATGGCGAAGCCCACGCGCTTCGATTTTAGCAAAACCGAAAGGGCCAAGGGCGAAGCCACAAGTAAGCCCACATTAAAGTAAGCATACTGCTCCATGAAAAGGGGCTGAAAATTAGATTTCAAAGAACCATTAATGATCCACTGGATGACTTGGTTTTTTTCTTGAAGAAAGCCCAAGTGAACCACTTGTGCGCCCGCCACCAAAATAAACAAACTTTGAGCGGCAATACTTAAGCCAGGACTCGGCGTGGTATCAAGAATCGCAAAGCGCCTTCCTTGAACCGAATCCCCGATTAATAACATGAGACCGACTCCTAAAAGACTAAAGCCCTGGAGATTAATCGTTTCAGGATTGAAACTATCCTTTTGAATCCAAAAGGGAATCAGCATTGTGATCGACCAAATAAGAGAAGGAAGTGATTCGAAAAAATCACGGGATCGAAATTTTGTCACAACGAGCACGAGAAGTGCGAGTATGTAGACCCAAAAGAGGGATTCAAGAAGCATAATTTTGTACCTCGGTATTAAGCTAATGGGCCTATCTAGAACAATCAACTAACATTCAGAAAAAACTCAGCAATTTCAAAAGGTCCAGACCCTTGACCGAACGCATTATTCACCCCCCTTTTTAATGATCAACACTGAAGATCCCTTTACCATTATGAAGTACTGGAGGAAGCATGGGTTTAATACTTAAGCAGATATTTCAATTTATAAAATTGCTCAATTCGGATACCGAAACGGGGCCACTGGCAGCGGGTCTCGCCTGCGGGTTTATTCTAGGAATGACCCCTTCGTTTTCTCTGCAAACAGTATTCGTCATACTGATTCTATTTACGTTTCGCATTCAAATGGGGGCTGCGTTTATCGGAGCTTTCTTTTTCAAATTTATCGCCTTTTTGCTCGACCCCGTCTTTCACAGTATTGGCTCAGCAGTTTTAGAGATTGAAGGAATGAAAGGTCTTTACACGAGCCTTTACAATATGCCGATTATTCCATTTACAAGGTTTAATAACTCGATCGTGATGGGATCAGCCGTTGTCTCGATTCTTCTTGCGCCTTTTGTTTATGTTCTCTCACGCATATTGATTGCTAAATATCGAAAGACCGTGGTCGAACGCTTTCAACAAACAAAATTGTGGAAAGCAATCAAGGCGACAAGTTTCTACAAGTGGTATCACTCTTACAATTCACTCTATAATTAAGGAATAGCTCATGACCGAAGATAATAATCAAAACCAAGTCGAAGATGCTAAAGCCAAAAAACCTAAAAAAAAGAAGGGCCCCATTCGCTTTGAGGCCATTATTCCACTTGTTCTCGTATTAGTGCTCATTAGCCTATACAGCATGTTCTTTTTAGATAGCCACCTAAGAAGGGCCATCGAGCTCGGTGCCCTTTACGCCCATAGAGCCGAAGTAAATATAAAATCCCTGAACTTGAGCTTTACTAACGCTTCTTTAGTTATGACGGGTTTGCAGGTAACAAACTACGACAAACCCGAAGAAAACCTGGTCGAAATTGGACGCATCTCTTTTGACCTTTCTTGGGATGCCCTTTTAAGAGCAAAATTTGTGGTCGATAATTCTGAAATCACTAGCATTCAGATTAATTCCAAAAGAAAGCGTCCGGGACGAATCCTTGAAAAAACCAAGTCAGCTGAAAAAGTCGGAACACAACTCTCAAATGTGGCACTCGATGCCGCCAAAGAAGAGTACGAAGGAAATATTCTCGGCGATACGGCCACGGTTTTAAGTGGAGCTAAACCAGAAGATCAACTTAAAAAGATTGAAGGTGACCTCAAGGCCTCTGGAAAGCTAAAAGAAATCGAAAAAGCCCTTAAGGACAAAGAAAAGGAATGGCAAAAGCGCCTTGCGACCCTACCTAAAGATAGCGACCTCAAAGCACTAGAAACGAAATTTAAGTCTATCAAAACCTCAAATTTTAAAAACCCTGCTGAGGTACAAAAATCAGTAAAGGCTTTTGAACAGGTTTTTAAAGAGGCCGACACAAAGTTAAAAGAGGTTAAAACCGCTGGAAGCGATCTTGATAAAGATATCAAAACCTACAAAGGTGCCTTTAATGAGCTCGAACAAATGGTGCAAAAGGATATTAAGGATCTCGAAAAAAGACTGAATATCCCTAAGCTCGATGCGCAAAACATTTCAAAAATGCTCTTTGGTAAAATTATTATCGACAAATTGGGCAAGTATTCAAAGTGGATCAATATGGCTAGAGAATACATGCCGCCTAAAAAATCGGCCGAAGAAAAGGCTGCAAAAAAAGAAGAGGCGATTACTCCAAAAGAGCGCGCCCTTGGTCGCAACTACACTTTCCCGAAAGCGAAGTCCTACCCTCTTTTTTGGCTCAAGAAAGCAAAGATTTCTTCTAAATCAAGTGATGCTGAGTTTTCGGGAGACTTAGAGGGAGAGCTTGTTCACGTAACGAGCAATCCAGTCCTTCTAGGAAAGCCCACAGTTCTCAACCTTAAAGGAGACTTCCCGAAACAAAAGATATTCGGAATGGAGGCTAAGGTTACAATCGATCACACCACCGAAAAGCCGATCGAAACCCTTGATCTTGTACTAGGCAGAGTTCCTGTGGAGAAAATGATGCTTTCAGATTCAGAGGATGTCACTTTCGGCTTTAACTCAGCCCAAACCAGAACTGTTGCTAAAGCGACTATGCAAGGCCAAGAAATTAATCTCAATGCGACAACTCTTTTTACTCAGCTCGATTATGTCAATAAAGCCAAATCACCCATACTGAATGAGGTGCTAGCTGGAGTTGCTAAGGATCTCAATAAATTTGACCTTGTTACAAAGGTCACGGGAAGCTTCAGTAAATTCAACCTCGGTCTTAAATCGGGACTCGGTCAAGCTCTGCAAAACTCACTTAAGAAGCAGCTTGATCAACAGATTCAAAAGGCGAGAAAGCAAATTAAAGAGATGGTTGATTCTAAGATCAAAGGTGAAAAGGACAAACTCCAAAGCCAGATAAACCAATTCGAAAAGAAGCTGGGAGCCCCAATCAACAATGCTAAAGACAAAATTGAGGGCACCAAGAAAAACATCGAAGACTCTAAAAAGAAAGCCGTAAACTCAGAGAAGAAAAAATTAGAGAATAAAGCAAAAGACCTTCTAAAGGGAATAAAGTTCTAATATGAGAAGTCATCCAAAGATTTTTTTAGGCCTTTTTGTAGCGATTTTACTACTAACACCTTTAGCTCAATCAGCTAAAGACAGTGAAATTGAATTTTGCCAATCTACGAGGGAATTCGTAACGGTTCTTGAGTATCTAAGATCAAATTCCAGTTACGGGTTATCAGAAAATCAATCCCGTAAAATCGCTCATCAAGTCTCTCAAGGGTGTACCAATTCGGCTAAGAGATTTATCAAGGGTTATGAACTCATTTACAAAATTGAACTTGGTGGTCAAACGGCTCTTCGTGTTGGCCTAGCCCTTTCGAACGCTACTGACGAAATAGCCGACAACTTTATTAGGGTTTTTAAAAAGTCATACCTCTCATCAGAGCTTGATCTCGATGCAAAAACCGCTGTGGCTGTGGCCCAAAAACTCTCCTATGATTTTAAAGGAAACTTCGAGGCCGCAAGAGATGACTTCTACAGTCTTGTCGATTTCTGCAGGGGAAGTATTTTAAAGCTACCCGCTTCCCGTTGCGCCCAATTTGCTGTGAATCTCATCAAACGCTCTGAAGAATTTCAAGAACCCATAGCTAAGCTCTTTCAAAAGACGTTTAAGTATCTTACCGAAAATAGAAACATTGGACTGAGCGTCTCTGAAGCCTTTAAAAAGGCTCAAGATATCTTAGCCTCTGGCCCCCAATCTTTAGACAATTTTGTACTCGCCTACGACTATGCCCTCAATAAAAAGGGGCTCAACTATAGTGCACAAAATGCCTTTGAATTTGCCATGAAGATGAGCCAAAGGTCGATCGATATGCGAGTCGATGGCCCAATGGCTGATATCAAATAGAGATGGATCGGCGTCTCGTTTTTTTAAAACCCTAGACCCGTCTCAAAGCGACTACAAAGTTTTTCTCTAAACAAATATTAAGTAGAAATTAAGGCCAGCCAAATTTGTTTAGATTCAAGTATTTATCGGTGTCTCATTTTTCTAAACACAGTTGGTTTAAATTCTCTTTAACTATTTAAGATATCTTAACTAATAAAATCTCTCGTTCTAGAAGCTTCTTGTTTATACTTAGCCCATGTCAGAAGGTCGCTGTAATAAATGTGCAAATAAAAAGTGGATTGAACTGTGTAAGGTCGCAAAAACTGCCAGTTGTGCCCCTTGCTCGGAGAAGCGAACCATTCACTTTAAAAGCGGAAGCTTTATTGAGCCCTGCCTTATCAGTGATTCGATCTTGATGATCAATGATGGCCTTATCAGTGTTTTTGAGGAATCCGCCTCTGGCAAAAATGAAGCTTGTGTCGGTATCCGAAAGAACAACGACTTTCTTGGAATCGAGCGCATATTCAATAGTGGTAAAAAGCTTAAATATGAGTGCTTAACACCTGTGACGGGGTTTCTGGTCCCTAAAAGGGAATTTATTGGTTTCTTACAAGGCCATAAGAATAACTCTTATGATGTCTTTCTCTATACGATGAAGATAAATTCTGAAACCTATGACACTCTTTTGAGTACGAAAGAAGGCAACTTGAAGCAACGCTGCTCTCGCCTTCTCTACCACCTCTCTTTAGAGAAATGTTTTCAGGACTTCCAAAAGGACTCAAAATCCCTAAGACTTTCACAAAAGCAATTGTCGAGAATTCTCGGGTGTACTCGCGAAAGTATCAATCGCGCATTAAAAAATCTCGAGTTAGAGTCCATCATCGAATTGAGTAATCGCAAAATACATATCAAAGATCCCATTAAGCTGGCTCTCGAAATTAACTAGCAGCAAAGACCCTACCAATACAAATCGTTCTGACTCCCATACAGCTTCGGCTTTCCTATCTCACTAACGTGCATTCATTAAGTTTTGTTAAATACGCAATCTAATCACCGAATCAAACTGCCGCAAACCACTAAGATTATGCGCTTTTTCTTAATTTGATCAGTTAATAAAATTAACCTTAGCTTAATGAAACCGAAGTTGATTTGGGTCACACTTTGCCTTCTAAATAATTGAAATTAAAGCATCTTAAGATTTCTTCTCAAGAGAACTTTAGTCTTGTCGAGTACCTTTGTGACTAAATAATAGAGGTACGTTTATGGAATTCGAAGTCGATGAAGAGCTACTCGATATATTTGTGACAGAGGCATCTGATTCTTTAGAGCAGTGGGAAGCGATCTCCCTCAATTTAAAGAAAAACTATTCTGCCGATGACCTTAACAAGCTCTTTAAGATTGCCCATTCTTTAAAAGGAACTTCCAAGTCCATGGGTTTTACCCAGCTTGGAGATTTTATCCATAAAGTTGAAGACCTCATTGCCTGGGTCATCCGTCAGGATCGAGAGATTACAGCCAGTGAGTCCCAGTTTCTATTAACGACCCACGGAATCATGAAGAAGTGGCTTACGGGGCTGCAACTCAACGGCAACACCCCAGACGTATCAGAAGTCCTATGGACCATAGGTGAATATCTTAAGGGTGAGATAGAGAACCTGGATCAACTCAATACAAGTAATAATATGCAGGCCTCTGAAGCCCATGCGGCAACTGAAACCAGCCAAAGAACGGGGATTGAATTTCTCAAAGTAAGAAGCGATCGACTCGATAGTCTCATACAAATCATCGGTGAGCTCTCGATCCATCAATCAATTATCACCCATTCTCTAAATAATAATGACGTGCAGTCTAATAATTTTAAGTTAGCTGTTCACCAAGCCGCAAAGATGACCAAAGAGATTCAAAATGAATCCTTGGCCCTGAGAATGACAGAAGTTCGCGGGCTCTTTCAACGTCTAGAGCGAACAGCTAACGATGTGGCAGAAAGCCTACAAAAATTTATAGAAGTGACCATTACGGGTGCCGACCAAGAGCTTGATCGCTCAGTGGTTGAAGCCATTCAAGATCCACTGGTACACATTGTGCGAAACCTGGTCGACCACGGAATTGAAAACGAAGAAATTCGTGTGGCCGAAGGAAAGTCAGCCCGAGGACAAATCCAATTCGTTGCCATTGCTGATGCCGGCGGAATCCTCTTAAAACTCTGTGACGATGGAAAAGGTCTCGACTCTGAAAAAATTCTCGAAAAGGCCAGACAAAAAGGCCTCATTAAAGACGGAACTGAACTTTCAGAAAATGAGATCCACAAACTTATTTTCTTGCCCGAATTCTCGACCAGTGAACAGGTTACTGAGATATCCGGCCGCGGTATCGGTATGCAGGTGGTAAAAGATACCATCGCGCAAATTGGTGGAACCATCAATATCGTCTCCAAAAAAGGTGAGGGCTCCGAGTTTCACATTAACTTACCAGCTTCACTCAACATGATTGACGCCGTTGTCATGGAGCTTCAAGGAAACAAATATAGTATTCCTCTGCAAGAGCTTGTCGAGATCGTAGACTTAAATAACTCCAAGCTTGAGGATACTGAAGAAAGTCACCCTCTTCTCAATTGGAGAGGTAGTCTCGTCCCCCTACACTACCTTTCTAATGAACTCATACTCAATCAAGATTATGCGGTTCAAAGAGAAGAGGGCAGCCTGCCCCAAGCAGCAATGATTATCAAATCAAATGATAATCTGCTTGGTTTTGGTGTTGATCGCATCGTCGGTCATCAAAGAATTATCGTCAAAAGTATTAATGGTGAACATGAGAATAACGATACCCTCAAGGGTGCAACCATCCTCGGAGATGGCAAACCAAGTTTAATTCTCTCACTATCAGATCTTTCGGATCGACTTAAATCGAACCATAGAATGGAGGCTGTCTAATGAGTGAAGCAATTCTTCAAACATCAGAACAACTCGAAAATGACAAGTATCTGGTATTTAGAGTTGGTACAAGTTATTACGGCATCAGCCTCTCTGAAATCGTAGAGGTGACCGAAAAGCTAGACACTGTACCGACTCCCAATACTCCAGATCACGTTATTGGAGTTGTCAATTTACGTGGAGAGGTGATTACGGTGGTCGATACCAGACACCTCCTCGGACAAGAAAAATCTGAATCTCATCTCAACTTTGTCATCGTCGTCAATACCGATAAAGGTAAAGTCGCTGCTCTTGTTGACCAAATGATAGATGTTCGTCAGATCAACAAAGAAATAATAGAAGAGTCGACCTCAAGTATTCAGAGTGAAGCCAACTCTCATTTACTTGGCATCGCTAAAGCAGAGGATCGACTTATATATATTTTAAGATTTAAAGACTTTATTCAAGAGGCCTTATCACGGCTCAATGGGGAGAGATAACATGAGTTTTCAGTTAAAAATAATCACGATCGTAACTGTTGCCTGTATTATTTGTACGGGAACAGCAATGTACATCGCTTCTCAAGAAGCGCAAGTCGAGGGAGAGCAATCACTCATTAACAAGGGTGAAGCGATCCTTACTCGTCTCGAAGCATCTCGAGATTATGTTGCCAACCAGGGACTTCTTCGCGAAACCATCGCCGACCTCGTACAAAAGTATCCAAATGGTGACTTACCTGAGGAGCAGAAGCAGAAAGTACTCAATGTGGTACCTATCTACGCTTCTCTTAAAATTGGTATGAAAAACGCCAGAAAAGATAAATACAAGTTTAGAGTAGCAGCTCGGGATGCCCGTCGAAAAACCAATGAAGCCAACGAGCTCGAAAGAAGTTTCCTAGAGCGCTTCGAAGAAGATCCAGATCTTAAGCAAATCACCTATAAGGATAAAGAAAAAAATGCCATGTGGGTAATGAGACCCGTTCGCTTGAGTGAAGATCAAGGTTGTCTAGAGTGTCATGGTGCTCCTTCTACTAGCCCATTTGGTAATGGACAAGACATCCTCGGTTTTAAAATGGAAAACTGGAAAGACAATAAACTCCACGGAATGTTCGCTGTTATTTCAAGTCTTGAACCAATTCAAGCGGCTGTTACCGAGACAAATGTGACTCTCGCAAAATGGGGTGGTGGTATCACCGTAGCAGTGATTGCGATTGTGTTTTTTTTACTCAAAGGACCGATGAACATTCTTAATAATATTTCAGCGAGAATTTCTTCTGCGAGCCAAAGAAACCTGCAATCCTCTGACAGCTTAAAAGGCACTGCCCAGAGCGTTTCGGCTGCGAGCACCGAACAAAGTGCTGCCATTCAAGAAACCATGGCATCTATGTCAGAGATGAGTTCAATGATTTCTAGAACCATTTCTGTGGCAAAAGATACCGAGAAAATGGCCACAGAACTCAACGATAAGACCAACCAAGGCCAAAAGGTCATGACTGGTATGGTTGACTCAATGAATTCAATTAAACAGGCCAACGAGCGACTCAATGAGATGATTGGAATCATCAAAGATATTTCATCTAAAACCAATGTCATTAACGATATCGTGTTTAAGACCCAGCTCCTTTCGGTGAACGCCAGTGTAGAAGCGGCTCGCGCAGGGAACCACGGTAAAGGGTTTGCGGTCGTTGCCGAGGAAGTTGGGAATCTTGCCCAAGTATCAGGCCAAGCTGCTGAAGAAATTCGCGATATGCTTGAAAAATCCCAAAGACATGTTGAGGCGATCGTTACCGATACCAATTCTCGAGTTGAAGAAGGCGAAAGAGTTTCTAAAGACGCCCTATCAAGCTTTAAGGAGATTTCTGATGGAATCAACACGATCCACAGCTACGCTCGAAACGTGAATGAGGCCACTGTTCAACAAGAAGAAGGGATCTCACAGATTTCTGAGGCCATGGGACAGATGGATACGGCCTCTCAGCAAAACTCAAAAATGGCAGAGCAAGTGTCGTTAATGTCAGGTGAACTTCACCATCAGAGCCAAGAGCTTGCAACCCTCAACAACGAAACTCAACTTCTTGTCAAAGGTCGACTCGATCACGGGCCGGGACAATTCCAGAGTCCTGCGCCACAGAGTCAACCTCAAGCTCAAGCCAGTGGCGGAAAAGTATTAAGCTTCTTTGCCAAAGGGCATGGCCCAGAGAACCATGCAGGTGAAGCACCAGCAGGACAAGCTCCAGCTGAGCCTCAGGCTCCACCAGCACAAGCTGAAGCCAATCAGGAGCCTTCAAACTTTAATGGTACGAGTAAACCCGATCTATCAAAGTTTAAAAAGGCCCTATAGAAAGACATTTAAATAAAAAGGTAGATTGTAGATGTTATCCCCCAAAGAGTTCGATGTTCTAGTTAAAATAGCTGAGTCCATAACAGGGAACTCTCGGGGGCTTGACTCCAAGCAGTCTCTTCTGACTAATAATGTGCAAAGGTTAATGAGGCGTTATAAAACGCCGACCTTTGCAGAATTTCTCGATCTTCTCGAAAAGAATAACGATGCTTGGGAAGACTTTGTTTCAGCAATTACTATTCACACCACAAGTTGGTTTAGAGAATACCCCCATTTTGAACGACTCGAAGAATACCTCAGGGCGAATGGTAAGAACTACAGCTTCGCCCGTCCCTTTCGGCTCCTCAGTGCGGCTTGCTCAACAGGACAAGAAGTTTATTCCTTCGCCCTAGTTCTTGAACGCTTCAGAAAAATGAATAAACACTTCGACTATCGAGTCGAAGGCTTTGATATTGATCCTGTTTCGGTGAGAAAGGCACAAAACGCCCTTTATCTGAAAACCGAATTTCAAGGTCAGCTCACCAAGTATAAAGACATGGCCCTCATGGGTTCCGATGAATACGAAAAGTATTTTACCTTCGATCAAGAGGTCCTTTATCGGTGTAGCTTTAACTTAAAGAACTTAAAACGACTCAACCTCATCAAGCTTGATCACAAGTATGATTGGATCGTTTGTCGAAATGTACTGATTTACTTTGATCCTAACGATGTAAAGAACATTGCCCATAATCTCTCTGAAGCACTCGTTGAAGGTGGAATCCTCTGCCTGGGTCACAGTGAGATTATCGAAATCGGAAAATCCAAGCTTCAATCCGTTGGACGGTCTTGCTATCAAAAGTACGATAAGGCACCAACTAAGAATGTTTCTCATAAGCCAAGAATTCTTATATTGGACGATGATAAAACCTTTCTTGAACGGGCCAAGGACCTATTTAAAGATGG
Organism: Bdellovibrionia bacterium; assembly: GCA_030427805.1. Classification (GTDB taxonomy): domain Bacteria; phylum Bdellovibrionota; class Bdellovibrionia; order Bdellovibrionales; family JAGQZY01; genus JAUHWN01. Next base: position 995,441 of record JAUICP010000001.1, on the reverse strand, counting down.
TCCCTACGAAGCGGTTCTTTTTGATAATCTTGGCGATGCTGATGAATATCTCGAAAACAACTACTGTGACATGCTCGTGCTGGATGTTTACCTACAAAACTCAATTATCGACGAGTGGGTTCATTGCTTAAGAAGAAATGACCACAAAGAGCCCATTATACTTATAAGTTCTTCGAAACCGGAAAATACCAAAGTAATACTCGATCTTCTCGAAGATAGTGCACAGGACTTTGTCGAAAAGAAAGATCTCATTGAAGATCCCACTCAACTCACCAAAAAAATCGAAAACCTTCTTGGTACTGCCACAAAAGAAGAGCAGAAAAAAGAATCGGCAATCAAAAAGAAAAACCGTCAGCGCCTCTCGCGACCTGATATTATTTTAATCGGCGCAAGTACGGGTGGTACTAATGCTCTAACCACTCTCCTTAAGGATGTTCCAAAGCCGTGCCCACCCATAGTTGTGGTTCAACATATTACCAATGAGTTTCTCGACTCGTTTGCGCAACGACTCAGTAGCGTTTCGGGTTTGAAACTAGGGGATGCTCGCCATGGTGAACCTCTTAAGCCGAATACTCTTTATATGGCCCGAGGCGATCACCATATTGGACTTTTAAGAAGAGATCGATCAGCGGTTATAAAATTATCCAACGAACCTCCGCGAAAGAGTCACCGTCCTTCGGTGGACGTTCTCTTCGAAACCGCTTGTGACCTCGATCGAAGGGTGAATCTGGCGGCCTTTATCCTTACCGGAATGGGTGCTGACGGAGCCAATGGAATGCTCAAGCTAAAAGAAACTCTCCCAAATACAGTAACCTATGCCGAAAGTGAAGAAAGCTGTGTTGTTTATGGAATGCCCAAAGAGGCGATCGCGCGAGGATGTGTCGACAACGTCGGAAGCCTTGATCAACTCCGCATTGACCTCATTAACTCTATAATAGCGACTCAAATGCGCGAAGCTGCCTAAAAGGTGGCTGAAAGACCTAATCCACTGACTAGTTTAGCTTCCTTTTGGTGATCTAACATTAATCTCGGAGAAATTTGAACATCTGATAGGGGCCCGTAAATGCGCTTCTTATACTTTCTATGGAGTCTTGATACCTGAATCCACCGGTTTTGAAACAAGAGTGGAGTTAAAGACGCCACCGCCGAAAAGATGGGGTAAACCGTGTTTTCACTATTTGTTTCCGTAGCCATAAATATAGAGGCACCGAGATTACTCACAACCGAAAGAACTGTTATCTTCCAGGCAAAACCCGAAGCCCCATAAAGAGCTTCTTCAGCGAGCCGCTCTCGAGTGAGGCGCTCAGCCTTTGAGTTTCCAGTAGGAAGCTTGTCGAGACACTTTTGATAAGGTGAATAGAGGGCAGAAATCGCCAAGGTACCGACAAGAAAACTGCCGCCAATAAGTTGTGATAACTGAACGGCATCATCGAGGGCTTTATTTTCAGTCGAAGAAGAGTCGTTCTTGTATTGCCCATCCACGACAAATGAACTGGCTAAAGTTGTAAGAGCCGAAAACTGAATGGGCCAAAAAGCCTTCCACTTGTTCGCCTGTTCATCTTTAGCTTCCATAGCAAGGCGTTTCGAAGCCAAGGGTTGAACCATCAACTCCGGATACTCTAAGCTCTTGAAAAGTGGATCAATTTGGACATTTCGATATTTACGATTTTTTGTTGAACTTTTTGACTTTTCTTTGGCATCGACGCTTGTGCTGAGTCCAAAAATTATCATTCCGATCATAAAAAGTATCAATCTGCTCTTCATAAAATTCTCTGTTGTTGCTAAGGGTGACAAAAAGTTATCCTATATACGTAGGATAAGAATAAGACTGGGGTCCCATGAAAGCAATTTATACATTTTATTTTATAATCGTCGCGACTTTACTATCGACTTCAGTAGCCACAGCCTTCAAGGGTCACACAGGTACTATCGTTAAAGTTAAGGGTAATGCTCATATTTTAATCAATGAAAGCACCAAAGCCTCTGGCCCCAGACCCCGAGTTTCTTACCAAAGTAAGTTCTACACCGAAAAGAAAATTCGCAGGGGGACTAAGGTCCGGCCAGGCACAATTATTCAGACTTCAAATAACTCAAGCTTAAAGCTCATTTTCGGAAATGGGGATCATATCAATATCGGCCCCTCTACGAGCTATCGATTTTCAGTCAGTGAGGATAAAGACAAAAAAGAGCGCGCTGTCATTGATGTTTACTACGGAAAAGTTCGCGCACTCATCTCTAAGGACAAGAAAAATCCACGGTCCGGAATGCGCCTTAAAACTCCAACGGCTGTGGCCGGGGTTCGAGGAACTGATTTTTTTGTTTCCTATAACGCTGGAAAAGGAACAGAACTCAAGGTGATTCGAGGTAAAGTCGCCGTCGTTCCACAAAAAATACAACCCACTCCCCTAACCTCAAAAGCCAATGAGGAATCTTCAAAAACAACATCTCCTCCGAAGGCAGCCGCAAAAAAGACCCCAAAAATTGATATCGATAAACTCCTCGAACAAGCCATTGTCATCGATTCAGGAAACGTCGTAGAAATTAAAAAGCCAAAGTCCAAAGAGGAAGTCGATAGCGCAAAAAGCAAAAGTTCCCAGTCTCAAGTCGTCAGTGGAACAACAGGAAAAAAGCTCGAGGATTCATCTTACAAAGTTGAAGAATCACTTCTTGTCGCAGTTAAACCCATTTCAAAAGAGTCTCTCCTTGAGGTTCAAGCCATCACTGTGCAAGAAGCTTCAGGTGATGAGGATACCGCCACCAACGATGATGAAATGAAAAACCTGAAGGAACTCGAAAAACAGGCGAGCCAAGCTCTTCTTCAAGATATTAAAACCTACACCCCTGAAATACTCGAGTCTGCTGAAATTAGCGAAAAGGATTCAAGTGATAATATAAACACCAAAGTTCTATCCAGTATGTTTAAATCAGCTCCGGCTGAAAAACCAAAACAAAAACCAAGTCAGCAAGAGATTGATTCAATCGGTAAAGACATCTACGAAAACTTCTTCAATAAAAATAAGTAAACTGTGAGGAGAGTTAAGATGAAATTATTGGTACTTACTATGGCATCTCTATGCCTAATTTCGTGTGCGAGTAAAACCAAAGTCACTCAGAATAAAAACGTTTGTGAGAGCTTTGATCACTATATACTGATGGATCAAAATCCAAAACTAAAGCTAAAAAAAGTCGAAGAAATCCCCTACGACTGCCGCTATCAGGGTGTTCTACTGGATGAGAAAGGTAAAAAGGTAGGGCTCGTCAAAGTACTGCCCGCTCGAAGTATTGCTGGCGTTGCAAAAGATGTCTATCAAACCTTTTATTTATATGAACGAAAAAATTCTGATCTTAACGTCGAAAGAGCTGAGTTTTATGACTTATTTGAAGGTATGGATTCGTACCCACAGAAATTCAAATTTTACATTAAAAGCTACCCTATAAAAGGTAAACCAAAGATTATTGAAAAGGTCGCACTTTATCAGGTTAAAGACCTCGACATCTTCATCTCACTTAGAACAACACGTGCAAAATTTGAAACCGATAATGTTTTTAAGGCTTTCGTCGCCGGAATGAGAGTCGAGAGTAAGAACTAAGAAAAACGGACATTAACAAGGCCAATCGGGCCTCGCTCGTGCTCATCTAAATCAGTGTCAGAGTTTCTATTAGAGGAGTTTGATTCTCTGGTCTCTTGATTAATTACATCTCTGCGAAGCTCTTGAGTCGCTTTAAAGAGGTCCACGGTGACTTCCTTAGCTAAGCGCTCTGGTCGAGCAAAACACTTTACTAAACCAATATAGGACTTCGCCTCTTCACGATTCATCCAAAATCTCTGGAAGGTCTTTTCATCGAGAAACTCCATGATCACAACCTTCTGTAAGAAATCATCAGTACCCACCAGCTGAACATCTTTAATTGGGTAAAGAGGAAGAATTTCGTTTAGGAATTGAGTCCACGCCATAACAAAGTCAGCTTCACAGCCTTCTTTTATCTTTATATCGAATTGCTTTCTATATTTCATACTACACCTTCTATACCTATATTATGGTGTAGTGGGTCCCGTGATTGACACGTTTCATTTTGAGACATTGGTGATGTCTACTGAGGCTGAAAACCAATTGAGGACGTAAAGAGCCCCTAGTTTTTAGAAGAGTTCTTTGGCTCTTGCGCGTTGGCGGCACTCAAATCCTCTTTGATCAAGGATTCAAAATAAGCCACGGCTCGCGGATCGAACCACTCTTCTTCACCGATCACTTTTCGAATGAGCTTCCCGTTTTTGTGAAAAACAAAAGTCTCAGGAAGGCGCTCCACTCCGTACTTGTCGGCCACTTCTCTTTTAGGATCCCAAAGCATAAAGGTATGGGCCTTTGGTTTACCAAATGCTTTTAGAAAAACATCGATGTCCTTTTTATCTTCATCCGCAGAAACCGCTATGAAGATAAGATCTCCATTAAAGTTGTCAGCGAGCTTCACCATCGAAGGGTATTCCCGAACACAGGGTTCACACCATGTCGCCCAAAAGTTGAGAATAACAACCTTTCCCTTTTGTGATTCTAAATTGAAATTCGAGCCATCGAGTCGTGGAAGAGTAAAATCAATCATCCCCTGGGTTTCGAGACGATCAATTATGTTATAGCGTTCAGGCATTTTCTGGGTATCGTTTTGTGAGCTATAGTAATTCCAGCCGAACATAAGAAGTCCCGCAACAATTAGAGTACCGATAAGCCCTTTGATATAAACCATAGAATTTCCTTCCCTGAACCTTCACTATAAATAAAAAAAGGAGCCCCGAAAAGCTCCTAAAACAAAAGATTATCGAATTCCCATAAAAAAAGGAGCTTCGAAAAGCTCCTTTTAAAAGTTCGCATTGAATCAGCCAATTAGGCCTTTTTAGCACGTCTTTGCTTTTTCGCTTTAGCCGCACCTTTTTTAAGCTGTGGCTTCTTCCAGTTCTCTTTACGAGAAGCTTCGGCGATTTTACGCTTGTGCTTTTTAGTCTTAGCATCTGCTCGCACTTTGAGTTTCTCATTGTGCTCAGCGAGTTGCTCTGGAGTCATTTCTTTTTCGACAAGCTTACGGGCACCATCTCTCACTTTAACCTTAGTACTGGCCTTACGTGCTTCAGCTGCCTTTTCGAAGTCATAATCAACAAATTCGATAAAAGCCATTTCAGCGGCATCACCAGGTCTACGACCCAATTTAATGATGCGAGTATATCCACCTGGACGATCCTTAAAACGAGGTCCTAAATCAGAAGTGATCTTGTGAACCGTGTTCTTATTTGGATACTTAGAAGCTAAAGTTCTTACATCAGTCAAAGTAGCGTCTTTACCTTTAGTAATGGCGCGCTCAACATGACGTCTTAGCTCTTTTGCCTTAGGTAGAGTTGTTTTAATTCTCTCGTGTTCAACGAGTGAATCAACAAGCCCACGAATTAGAGCCTTGCGGGGCCCAGACTTTCTACCAAAATGATTAGTGACTCTTCTATGTCTCATCTCTAGCTCTCCTAGTACTTAGCTAGTTACAATTAAAATTCGTTTTGTGTCGAAGCACCTGCTGCTGGAGCTCCGGGAGCTGCTGCAGGCTTCGGTGGTACTGGAGGATTGTTTGGATCCCAATTTGGTGGTGGCCATCCTTCAACCTTCATACCCAGTCCGAGTCCCATCTCTACGAGGATTTCTTTAATCTCGTTGAGTGACTTTCGACCAAAGTTCTTCGTTTTCAACATCTCTGCTTCAGAACGAGTAACAAGCTCACCAATGTAGCGGATGTTCGCGTTCTTCAAGCAGTTCGCACTTCTGACAGACAACTCAAGGTCATCCACAGAGCGGAATAAATTCTCATTAAATGAAGGTACAACCTTCTCTTCTTCAACCTCTTCAGGCTCGATACTTTCGTCGAAAGTAAGGAAGATCTGCAGTTGCTCCTTAATAATTTTAGCACCGAGAGAAACACACTCTTCAGGCTTTAATGATCCATCAGTCCAAACTTCAAAAGTAAGGGCATCATAGTCCGTTCTCTGGCCAACACGAGCTGAGGACACTGTGTAGTTTACTCTTTCGATCGGGCTATAAAGCGAATCAATCGCAATATGCTCAGGTCCCACGTGCTTAGAGTCGTGCTCTTCAGCAGTTACGAAACCGCGCCCAAAAGAAACGATGATTTCACAGTTGAAGTTTCCGTTCGCTCCGAGAGTAGCAATGTGCTGCTCAGGATTGAGAACCTCAACCTTATCGCTCGTCTGGATATCTTTAGCAGTAACAGTTCCCTGTCCTTGCTTACTAATTCTTAAAGTCTGTGGCTCCGAAGTAAACATGCGGAAACGCACTTGCTTTAAATTCAAAATAATATCGGTAACGTCTTCCATTACATCTGGGATTGTCGAGAATTCGTGAAGAACTCCTTCAAACTTAGCAGCAGAAATTGCTGAACCCATCATCGAACTCATAAGTATTCTTCTTAAAGAATTTCCTAGAGTCGTTCCATAACCTCTTTCAAGAGGTCTAACTGTAAATTTACCGTAGGTGTCGGTGAGACTTTCTTTATCTACATCGAAACCCGTTGGTTTAATTAAATCCCGCCAAAACTTATAGTAATGCTCTTGCATACGGTGTTACTCCCTGATCCTTCTTGATACAGTACTCAAAAATATTATCGTGAATAGAATTCCACAATCATATTCTCTTCTACTGGTACTGTCACATCTTCTCTTTTCGGAAGATCCTTTAAAGTCCCCTTAAAAGCCTTATGGTCAGCTTCAAGCCACGTTGGCATCTCGCGTCTAGCCGCAGATTCAATAGCAGCCATGACTTTGTTCATCTCACGAGACTTCTCACGAACCTCTACCACATCGCCCTTCTTGACTTGCATGCTAGGAATATTAGCCTTCTTGCCATTAATGGTGAAGTGATTGTGCTTAACCAACTGACGTGCCTCTCGACGACTTGACGCAAAACCCAATGTGTAAACCACATTGTCAAGGCGCGTCTCAAGTGAAGAAAGAAGGTTAGCTCCGGTTTCGCCTTTTTTGCGATCCGCTTCTTTAAAACTTAATAAGAATTGCTTCTCATTAACACCATAGTATCTCTTTGTTTTTTGTTTTTCTCTTAACTGAAGAGCGAATTCAGAGAATTTCAAACGAGATTGACCGTGTTGTCCTGGAGGATAAGGTCTTCTTTCGAAAGAACACTTATCAGTGAAACAACGGTCACCTTTCAAAAATAACTTCTGATTTTCGCGACGGCAGAATTTACAAACACTTTTATTTATGCAGCTCACGTAAAACCTCTTAAATTCTTCTTCGTTTAGGTGGACGACAACCATTGTGTGGGATCGGAGTAACATCTTTCATCGATGTAATGCGAATACCAGCTTGAGCAATTGCTCTAATTGCTGGTTCACGTCCCGCTCCTGGTCCTTTAAGGAATAAATCAACTGAACGAACACCGTGCTCTTGAGCTTTTTTAGCAGCTTCTTCAGCAGCCACCTGAGCAGCAAATGGAGTTCCCTTACGAGAACCTTTAAAGCCCAATTGACCAGCCGATGCCCAGCAAATTGCATTTCCTGTGGGATCAGTAATGGTTACTATTGTATTCCCGAAGCCCGCTGATACATAACAACGACCCGTCGGAATATTCTTCTTAACTTTTTTCTTTGTAGCGACTTTCTTTTTAGCTTGTGCCATCTACCGCTCCTTAGACTTTCTTCTTACCGGCTACAGTTTTCTTAGGACCCTTACGCGTGCGAGCGTTTTGACGGGTACTTTGACCACGAACAGGTAAACCTTTTCTGTGGCGAATTCCGCGGTAGCAACCAAGATCCATCAGTCTTTTGATAGACATACGAACTTCTTGACGAAGGTCACCTTCGATCTTGTAGTTTTCTTCAATTTTATCACGTAGTTTTACTACTTCATCCTCAGTAAGCTCATTGACACGCTTACTGGGATCATAACCCATTTCCTTTACAATCCACTTCGCTCGGGTTGTTCCGATTCCGTAGATGTAAGTGAGGCCTATTTCTAGACGCTTGTTTTTTGGGATATCAACACCTGCAATACGAGCCATATATTACCCCTGCCTCTGTTTATGTTTTGGATTCACGCAGATAACGCGGATGATACCTTTTCTCTTGATGACCTTACAGTCTTTGCAAATCGGCTTGACCGACGCACGTACTTTCATGAGTTCCTCCACCAAGCTTAAGTGCCTGATATCTCTGGACTATCTTAAAATTTTGATACCAGAAGTTTGTTAAATTCCTTCAAAGACCGCCATTAATATCAAATATTAACTACTTGGTCTAGCTAAAAATATGCAGTTTCAGATTAAATTGAAGTTATTCTAAGGTGCTACGACTGACTTAATTTCTGAAAATACTTTATCTGTTTCTCCCAAGCCATCGATAGAAACAAACTGCCCCGTCTTCTGGAAATATTCCTTAAGAGGAGCTGTACTCTTATCGTAGGCGTCAAGACGGGTCTGAATAACATCTTCAGAGTCATCTTTTCGCTGTACAACTTGATCAGAGCCACAACTATCACAGACGCCCTCTTTGGCCGTCGGTTTAAATTCAATATGGTAGGTAGCCCCACAGTTTTTGCAAACTCGGCGTCCCGTGAGTCGACCTAAAAGAATATTCTGGGGCACCTCAAAAAAGACCGCCTTTTCAATATTCATAGAGTTCTTCTTGAGAAGGGCCTCAAGAGCCTCCGCCTGGGGAACTGTTCTCGGGAAGCCATCTAAAATAAAGGACTTGCCTCCGAGCTTCTGCAAAACATCGTCAACCATGTCGATAACGACTTGATCTGGAACTAGAGCGCCGCTATCGACGTACTCTTTAGCTTTCTTTCCCAAAGGAGTTTCATTTTTCATATTTTCACGAAAAAGATCTCCCGTAGAAATATGGGCCATGCCCAACTTTTCAACCATGAGAGCTGACTGAGTTCCCTTACCTGCCCCTGGAGGACCAAATAAAATCACATTCATTGAAATTGTGCCCTTCTACGACGAGGCTTAGCTCCCGCCTTAACTCGACTGGCGAGACTTTGATAACGATACTCATTAACCTTATCGATGAGCTGGATGGCAACACCCACAAGAATGAGCAAGCTCGTTCCACCAAAGAAGAACGGAACACTGAAAGCATCAATCAAAATATTCGGCAATAAACAGACGATCGTTAAATAGATGGCACCAGCCACTGTAATGCGATCGGAAACTTTTTTTATGTATTCAGCAGTCGACTTACCCGCTCGAATTCCAGGGATAAATTGACCACGCTTTTTAAGATTATCAGCCGTTTCTTGTGGTGGGTACATAATCTCCGTGTAGAAGAAACAGAAGAAAATAATTAGAACCGCAAAAAGGATGTAATAAAGACTTCCGCTCGGCGAAAGGAATTCTTGAATTCCGTTAACCCAAGCTGCATCTGAGAAACTCTGAATCGTCGCAGGAAACATTAAAAGAGAACTTGCGAAGATTGGCGGAATAACACCGGACATATTAATTTTGAGTGGCAAGTAGCTCGATTGCTGCATTTGCTGAGCCGCCGAGCCCCTCTGAGAGACGGCAATCGTAATTCGACGCTGCCCGACCTCTAAGAAAATAATCGCTCCAATGACCGCTAACATCGCCGCCAAAATAATAATGGCTACGAGTCCGTTGAGCTGCCCTTCAGAAACAAGAGTGTACATGTTCATTGTACCACTCGGAATACTGGCTGCGATACCCGCGAAGATAATCATCGAGGCACCTTCTCCGATTCCACGCTCAGTAATCTGCTCACCCAGCCAAAGAACGAACATCGCTCCAGCCGTGAGAGTAATAATTGTCATTACTTTAAATGGAATAATACCAACAGTGGAGGCGAGAACCAGAGGCTGACCAGCCTGGGTTTGTGCATCTCCAAGATAATTTGCGATGGCATAACCTTGAACGATGGCCAACAAAACTGTGGCATAACGAGTGTATTGTTGAATCTTTTTACGACCCTGCTCACCCTCTTTTTTAAGGGCTTCTAAATGAGGGACAGCTGACGTTAAAAGTTGGAAAATAATCGAAGCAGAAATGTAGGGCATAATCCCTAAAGCAAAAACCGAGATTTGCTCGAGCGCTCCACCCGTAAAGGTATTAAGCATTCCGAAGATCCCACCTAAACTTGAAGTGAGCTCTTTTACAGCTGCCGCATCGAGACCCGGTGTCGGAACATGGGCCCCAAAACGATAGAGTATGAGAATGAAAATTGTGAATAAAACCTTATTTCGAAGTTGTTCGCTGCTTGCTAATCCATTGGTTTCTGCCACTGCTAGATGACCTCTGCTTTCCCACCGGCTTTTTCAATAGCCTCTTTTGCTGATTTACTAAACTTATGAGCCTTTACTGTCAGGGCTTTGTCAAGTTTCCCGTTAGCAAGGATTTTGAGGCGTTCTGATTGAGAGATCAATCCTTTTTCTTTAAGAATTTGTGGAGTTACTTCTCCATCAAATTTTGCAAGTTGATCAAGGCCAACAATTTCATACTTCGTCGCAAAGCGTTTGTTGTTAAAACCAAACTTAGGCAAACGACGTTGGATCGGCATTTGACCACCTTCGAAACCCCAACGAGGACCGCCACCAGATCGAGCTTTTTGACCCTTGTGACCTTTTCCAGCTGTACCACCCCAGCCAGAACCGTTGCCTCGCCCAACGCGGTGCTTCTTGTGAGTAGAACCTTCTTTTGGACTCAAATCGGCTAAAATAGACATTTTATTTCTCCACGGTAACTTCTAGCAAATGCTGGACTTTAAAAATCTGTCCGCGATTTGCTGGATTATCTGCAATTGTTTTTTCTTGCTGAAGCTTCTTAAGACCGAGACAACGGACCGTGTCTTTTTGATCTTTAGTGGCTCCAATAGTGCTCTTAATTAACTTTACTTTAAATGACTTGGCCATTTTCTATTCCTTACTGATAGTCAGTCTTTGACTGATCACCTTTAAGCTGTCCGAGACCTTGAAGAGTTGCTCTCACAGCATTGTTCGGATTACGTGTACCAATACACTTTGTAAGAATATCCTTAATACCTACTGATTCGAGTACGGCACGAACTGCACCACCAGCAATAACACCAGTACCGGGAGCGGCAGGTCTCATTACAACTCGAGCAGCACCAAACTCACCCACAACTTCGTGAGCAATCGTGCGTCCATCAACCAATTGAAACTTCTTAAAGCCTTTTTTAGCAGAGCGAGATGCTTTACCAATTGCCTCGGGAACTTCACCAGCCTTACCTTTACCGAAACCAACTTCACCAGCTCCGTTACCCACTACAACAAGTGCGGAGAATGAAAATCGACGCCCACCTTTTACAACTTTGGCGACTCGGTTAATTGCAACAACTCTTTCTTCAAATTCGGGTGTTTCTTGCATAATACCTGTTCCTTATTCCCTTAAAATTTCAAGCCCGCTTCACGAGCCCCATCTGCAAGACTCTGAACACGTCCATGGTATAGAAGACCGTTTCGATCAAAAACCACGTTGGTAATGTTTTTCTCAATTGCTTTCTTAGCAATGGTCTCACCCACGGCCTTTGCAGCAGCTTTATTAGACCCAGTTTTCTCATTAATCGCTTTAGAGCTTGTAGAGAAAAGAGTTTTACCGGCAACGTCATCTATGACTTGCGCATAGATGTGAGCGTTACTTCTGAAAACGCAGAGTCTGGGTCGCTCAGCAGTACCTTCGATTTTACGACGGATACGTACCTTCTTTTTAATTCTCGACTTAACTTTATCACTCGTGTGTTTGCCAAAGGACAATCTCACAGCACACCTCTCATTTATTTACCGGCCGACTTTCCTTCTTTTCGGCGAATATACTCATCAGAATATTTAACACCCTTACCAAGGAAAGGCTCAGGCGGTCTAAAACTTCTTATCTTTGCAGCTACTTGACCAACTAACTCTTTAGAAGGACCTGAAACATGAACCGTTGTTTGCTTATCAACTTTGATCTCGATTCCTTCAGGTACATCATAATTAATTGGGTGAGAATAACCGAGGTTAAGCTCCAACTTCTTACCAGAAGCATTGGCTCTGTAACCAACACCGTTAAGTAATAGAGTTTTTGTAAAACCTTTAGTTACTCCTGTAACTGCGTTTTGAACTAGTGCTCTATACAAACCGTGAAGAGCTCTAGACTTTTTAGTATCATCTTTTCTATTAAGAGTGATTTTACCGTCAGCAAAAGTGGCAGTTACTTCGGGCTGCATCGCAACCTTCTGTGTGTGCTTTCCACCTTTAACAATCACTTCATTGTCTGGAGTGATTGTTACGTTAACAGCGCTATCAACTTCTACTGGGTTCTTACCGACACGTGACATATCTCACCTACCAAACCGTGCAAAGTAGTTCACCACCAACTTTATTCTCGAGAGCTTGACGCCCGCTTAGAATACCTTTGTTGGTGCTTAAAATTGCTAAACCATAACCAGACTTCGGATTCGGAATATCATTAGAATTCACATAAAATCGTCGTCCTGGTTTACTTACTCTTTGAAGCTTTTCAATGATGTGCTTACCCGATCCATTATAAGAAAGATAAACACGCATCATTCCTTGCTTACCATCTTTAACTACTTTGTAGTTTTTGATGTATCCAGAATCTTTAAGAACTTTAGCGATACCGACTCGAACATTCGAAGATGGGATATCCACCTTTTCATGTCTTGCCATACCTGCGTTTCTAATTCTTGTTAAAAAATCTCCGATAGTATCCATGCTCTCTCTCCTACCAACTTGCCTTAGTTACACCAGGTAGCAAGCCTAGGTTAGCGTACTGACGAACAGCAATTCGCGACATATTGAATTTTCTCAAATAACCACGAGGGCGACCTGTCAAACGACAACGATTACGAACGCGACTCATAGAACTGTTACGAGGCAATTTTTGAAGCTTCAAATGAGCTTCATCGCGCTCCTCATCACTAAGGCTGAGGTCTTTCGCTTTATTTCGAAGCTCAGTGCGGTACTCAAGGTATCTAAGAGCTTTTGCTTTTTTACGCTTTTCTTTTTCAATCATTGCTTTCTTAGCCACAATATCTCCTCTTTACCTTACTTCTTAAAAGGGAACCCGAGTGCTTCGAGCAATGCCTTTCCTTCGGCATCTGTTTTAGCAGTTGTACAAATTGTGATGTTCATACCGCGAACTTTATCAACTTTATCGTAATTGATTTCAGGGAAAACAATTTGCTCTTTAAGACCAAAATTGTAGTTTCCTCGGCCATCAAATCCTTTAGGACTCAAACCTCTAAAGTCACGAACACGAGGCAAAGCCAAAGTGTTGAGACGATCAAGGAACGTCCACATGTTGTCGCGGCGAAGAGTCACTCGGCATCCTAAAGGCATACCTTCACGAACTTTAAAGTTTGCGATCGCTTTCTTAGCACGAGTAATAACGGCTTTCTGACCAGTGTACGTAGTCATCTCGTCGGCTGCCGTATTAAGAATCTTTGGATTCCCAACCGCTTCTGAAAGGGATGTATTGATAACTATCTTTTCAAGTTTTGGTACCTGCATGACATTATTTAAACCAAGCTGTTTTTGCAAAGCTGGCTTAATTTCATTTCGGTACTTAGTCTCCAAACGAAACACGATTAACTCCCAATCTTAAAGCACTTCTGGTGCTAGTGAAATAATCTTACCAAACTGTTTTGCTCGAAGTTCACGAGCAACAGGACCAAAAATACGAGTTCCAACAGGCTCTTTGTTTTGGTTAACCAAAACGGCCGAGTTTTCATCGAAACGGATATAGCTACCATCTGGGCGGCGAATTTGGTGAATCGTGCGAACGATCACGGCTTTCGCTACTTCACCCTTCTTAACTTTAGAGTTAGGAAGAGCTGATTTAATAGAAACAACTACGATGTCACCCACAGAAGCTGTTCTACGCTTAGATCCGCCAAGAACTTTAATACACTGAACTTCTTTGGCACCTGAGTTATCTGCCACTGACATTCTAGACTGCATTTGAATCATAGCTGCACTCCTTTAGCCTGCTCGACAACTTCAACTAAACGCCAGCGTTTAGTCTTAGATAGAGGACGACTCTCAACGATTCGTACTTTATCGCCTTGTTTAGCAACGTTCTTCTCGTCGTGGGCTTTAAAAACCGACGAACGACGAATAAATTTACCGTATTTAGCGTGTTTTTCCTGACGGAAAACTCTGACAGCGATGGTTTTATCCATCTTGTCGCTAACTACATCACCAATGACTTCGTTTTGTTTTGCACGTTTATCTTCAGCCATTGTCTACCTCAATTCTTCGCCATCTGCTTTTGTCTCAAAGCAGTTCTTAATCGAGCAACATCTCTTCTCATCTCTCTAATAGAAAGAGGATTAGTTAGCTGTCCCATTGCGTTTTTCATACGAGCATCAAAAAGGTTCTTACGAACTTCTCTAATTTTTACTCTAATTTCTTTATCAGTTAGATTCTTAACCTCGGAAAACTTCATGCTTCATTCTCCCGAGCCACAAATTTAGTTTTGAACGGCATCTTATAACTAGCGAGTCTGAAAGCTTCTTTAGCTTGCTCTCTTGTGACTCCGTTTATTTCATAAATAACGGTACCTGGTTTAATAACGGCTGCCCAATATTCTGGAGAACCTTTACCTTTACCCATACGAACTTCAGCGGGCTTCTTAGTAATTGGCTTGTGTGGGAACACACGAATCCAAAGCTTACCACCACGCTTAACACTTCTTGAAACAGCGATACGACCGGCTTCGATCTGGCGAGCTGTCATCCAAGCACTTTCAGTAGCTTGAAGAGCAAAGTCACCAAAGCTGATGGAATTACCACGAGTGGCTTTACCCCATCTGCGACCTTTAAACTGTTTTCTCCATTTAACTCTCTTAGGACTTAACACGGTTTGCCTCCTCTACTTCACGAGCAGAAAGTACATCACCTTTGTAGATCCAAACTTTGATCCCGATGATTCCATAAGTTGTAAGAGCTTCAGCAGTACCGTAATCAATGTTCGCTCTCAAAGTATGAAGAGGAACTGATTTTTCATTGTACCACTCTGTACGAGCGATTTCCGCACCATCAAGACGACCAGAAACCTGAACCTTGATACCACGAACACCACTGCGAATCGCAGAAGCCATGGCCTTCTTAAGAACTCGTCTCCAAGAAATACGCTTTTCAAGTTGAAGAGCAATATTTTGAGCAACGAGAGAAGCATCCATATCTGGCTTGCGAACCTCTTGAATGTTCACAAATACTTCACTATCAGTGCGCGCCTGAAGATCAGCTTTAAGACCGTCAATACCGGCCCCTTTTTTACCAATCACTACACCAGGACGAGCAGTTGAGATAATAACTTTGAGCTTTTTTGCAGCTCTTTCCATTTCGATTTTGGCGACACCAGCGTGCTTTAACTTCTTTTTGAGGTACTTGCGAAGTTCGAAATCCTCGTGAAGTTGATCAGCATAGAGCTCCTTGTTGGCATACCAACGAGAGTCCCAAGTTCTAATAACACCAACTCTTAATCCTACGGGGTTTACCTTTTGTCCCACAACTTACCTCTCATCCAATATTAGGTTGATGTGACTCGTCTTCTTCTTTAAAGGCTGAGCGCGACCTTGTGCAGCCGGCTTATAGCGCTTTAGAAACGGCCCCTTATCTACGGAGATATGCTTCACATAAAGGTTGTCGAGATCGATAACCTTTTTGTGCTCAGCATTAGCTACTGCAGAGTTCAATAAATTTAAAATCATAGTCGCAGACTTTTTCGGCATATAAGTGAGGATTCGAATTGCTTCGTTAACATCCTTACCGCGAACCGTATCAGCGACCAATCTTGCTTTTTGTGTGCCGACGCGGGCATATCGAAGTTTTGCTTTTACTTCCATTTCAATACCCTACCTTACTTTTTCTTCTTATCCGCATGACCAGTGAATGTGCGAGTTAACGCGAATTCACCGAGCTTGTGCCCAATCATGTTTTCAGAAACGAAAACAGGCATAAACTTTTTTCCGTTATGAACTGCGAACGTAAGCCCAATCATTTCTGGAAGAATAGTAGAACGACGAGACCAAGTTTTAATAACTTTCTTGTCGCCAGTTTCCTGAGCTTTCATCACTTTGTCCATTAAGTGGTGGTCAATAAAAGGACCTTTTCTCAACGATCTTGCCACAACTTACTCCTATTTCTTTCCAGAACGACGCTTAATAATGAACTTATTCGTCGCCTTATTCTTTCTCGTTTTATGACCCTTACACGGCTTACCCCAAGGAGTAACAGGATGATTTCCTTTACCAACTCCTTCACCACCACCAAGTGGGTGATCGATTGGGTTCATCGCCATACCACGAACCGAAGGTCTTTTACCTCTCCAACGGTTACGTCCGGCCTTACCAATTTTAATGTTTTCGTTTTCAGTATTTCCAACTTGACCGATTGTTGCGCGACACTCACTGAGGATTTGTCTCACTTCACCTGAAGGAAGTTTCACCTGAGCGTATTTGCCGACACGACCAACGAGAGTACAAGATGATCCAGCTGCCTTAGAAATTTGACCACCTTTACCGGGTCTCATTTCTACATTGTGAATCACGGTACCAACTGGAATCGCCGCTAAACGAAGGCTGTTACCTGGTTTGATATCTGCTTTATCAGAAGATAGAACCTCAGCATCAACCTTGAGACCAACAGGAGCAATGATGTATCTCTTCTCACCATCTGCATAGTGAAGAAGAGCAATACGACATGAACGGTTAGGATCATACTCGATCGCTGCTACCTTGGCTGGTACTTCTAATTTATCTCTCAAGAAATCAATGACACGGTAACGTCTTTTGTGACCACCACCCTTATGGCGGATAGTAATCTGACCGTGGTTGTTCCTTGCAGCCTTTTTTCTTAATGGAGCCGTGAGGCTTTTTTCTGGACTAGTTTTAGTGATTTCTTTGAAATCAAAACCAGTCATGCCACGACGACCAGGACTTCTTGGATTAAACGTCTTAGTTCCCATTCCTTACGCCCCCTCGAAGATGGAAATAGTTTGACCGTCTTTGAGTCGAACCATTGCTTTTTTGTAATATTTGGGCGGACCAAATTTTGCGTATTTTTTCAACCAACGACCACGAGAAACCATAGTCTTCACACTTAGGACCTTAACATCGAAAGCCTTTTCAACGGCTTGCTTGACTTGATCCTTAGTCGCCTTACGGTCAACTTCGAATACATAAGTCTTGTGGTCCTCAGAAAGGATGGCTGACTTCTCAGTAATGATCGGACGCTTGATAATTTCGTACATCTTAAGCCTCCTCACCACATCTTTTAACAATACTGTTAATTGAATCCTTAGTAAGGATGGCCATGTCGTACTTCAAAAGATCGAAGACATTGAGACCTTCAACAGTATTGTATTTAAATTTATTTAAGTTTCTTGAAGCTCTCATAAACATATCGTCTTTTTGAGCATCGATAAGAAGAGCTTTCTCAGCACCGAAAGCTTTCAAACGAGCTGCGAGCTCTTTTGTTTTACCTTCAGACTTCATATCTTCTACTATCTGAAGCTTTCCTTCTTTTGCGAGATAAGAAAGGGCTGATTTAAGAGCCTTTTTCTTAAGCTTGCGAGGAAGCTTATAAGAATAATCACGTGGCTGTGGACCAAAAGTAACAGCACCACCTCTAAGGAGAGGAGATCTTTTGTTACCCTGACGAGCATTACCAGTTCCCTTTTGCTTGAAAGGCTTAGCTGAACTTCCGTTCACCATGCTTCGTGTTTGAGCCATGTGAGTTCCTTGGCGGCGCGAAGCCAATTGCCAACGAACATAGGTATGAAGAAGATCTTTTCTTACTTCAGTTTCGAAAACAGTCGCCGGAAGATCTACACTTCCAACTTTCTTTTTATTCCAATCAAATACATCTACACTTGCCATCGCTATCACCCTTGATCCTGCTTAGAAAGTTTAACAAGGGTATTGCGAGCACCAGGAACAGGTCCTTTTACAAGCAATACATTCTCTTCAGGAATCACTTGAACGATTTGAACATTCTTAGTGGTGATAGTTTCATCACCAAAATGTCCAGGATATTTCTTTCCAGGAACAACTCGACCCGGCCAAGTTCTGTTACCAGAAGAACCAGGTTGACGGTGGAAAGTCGAACCGTGCGCAGCAGGTCCACCACCGAAGTTCCAACGCTTCATAACACCAGCAAAACCGCGACCTTTAGACTTAGCCGTCATCTTTACAGTGTCACCGCCGGCAAAAGATTCAATTGAAACTTCTTGCCCGACTTTAACTCCCTCAGGAAGCTCTTGTCTGATCTCACGTACGAAACGTGTACCTTCAGAAAGACCCGCCTTTTTGAGGTGACCTAAAGAAGCCTTGCTAGAATTTTTAACTTTTCTAGAACCGCCACCAGCAATTTGAACTGCCGTGTAGCCGTCTTTATCTTGGGTTTTAATTTGCGATACAACCCATGGCTCCCAACGAAGAACCGTTACAGGTACGATCTCACCCTTTTCGTCGTAAATTTGAGACATTCCAACTTTGAATGCAAATCCACCATTAAGCTTTACAGAGTTGCTGGTTTCAGCAGCTTGCTCTGTAGCTTCTGGAGCTTTTGCTTCTTCGGCTGGCGCCTCTTGTTGAGTTTGCTCTTCACTCATCATTCATCTCCCTAGCCATCTGACAGTTTAATCTCGACATCAACACCAGCTGAAAGGTCGAGCTTCATCAGTTGATCAATTGTTTGTTGAGTTGGCTCTAAGATATCCAACAAACGCTTATGCGTTCTAATTTCAAATTGCTCACGTGACTTTTTATCAACATGTGGTGAACGAAGGACAGTGTATCTGTTAATACGCGTAGGAAGAGGAATAGGACCAGCGATACGAGCGCCAGTTCTGCGTGCAGTTTCTACGATCTCTTTTGTCGATTGATCGAGAAGTTTGTGGTCGAATGCTTTTAAGCGAATACGAATTTTTTGACTTTGCATTTCTAAATACCTGTTCTTTCATTCATTCGGGGAAAGTTGACCATCTTGGTTCGCAAGTTTTCCACCATCTTTTTCAACATCAAAAACCCTGGCCTCGAGACAATAAAAAACCCTGACCCCCGATTTAGGGACCAAAATTTGACTCAATTCCAAGGATTCATGAGACGAAGTCTTCCTAGACTTTGGCTACAGATCGGCGAGTATGCCCGTGACACCCTGCTTTTGTCAATGGAAATCATGAAAAGCTTATTCCCTAGGGAGCTTTAGCTTATCTGCAACCCAAAATCTTGCCACGGCTTTTATGTAATATATTCAATTTAAAAGTCATTTGTGTTTTAAAAGACTTAGAGCCCCAGTGGCAGACAATTTGCTCTCTATGACCGAGAACCGACTCTGTGAACTGAGCCGACTCCTAGGCGACTCTCAGGTTTTTTCTGCAGAAAATTGCCCTGGAACTGGGACTCTTTTCGCAAGGTCGAAAGCAATTTGCCCGAAAAAAGGCGGACCTCGAAAGGGTCACGAGCTACAAGGAAACTTATGGGAAATCCTATCGCCACTTTCATTTTTATCACTCTCGTAGCTAGCCTCGGCTGGGCGACGAGTCTCTGTGAGGTTCACCTCCTGAAACTCAGCCCAGCTCTTAACAATATCGTGGCAATCGATGCACTGAATTCGCAAATGACTGTGGACGAAGTCAAAGGCTTGAGTGAGCGCCACCAAAAATTTCTTAAAAGATTTCGCCCCTTCTTGTCGAAAGACCTCACACGTCTTCTCTATGAAGAAGCGCGATTTCAGACCCTCCCTGGGATCGATGGCTTCGGACCTAGCGACGAAGAGTATCAAGTTCTTGTGGCCCAAAAAATGGTCGAACTCTTTAAAGACTATTTCACCAATCGCGAAGATTTGCGTTTTATGCTGCGAGGTGGAGTATTCCCCAATAAGGCAACAGCAAAGGCCTACAATGAGGGCTCATTATCAGATGAGGAGACTCTCGAAGCTTTTGTAAACTCTGGTTTAGTCCATAAAAATAATCCTCATCTTCACCTAAGAAAAGAAAAAGCCAAGATCGCCAAAAAGTTCGGGCTTCGCTGGCCAGCCCTTTTGAGCTATCGAAACATGAGACGAACGGCCTTGATGATAACGGGCACTCCCGAAAAAGATCTGATACTACAGGAACTTTTTTACGAAGCCATCACTCCCCTTAAAGCGATCGCAGAAAAGAAAACCCAAATCGAATGCCAAAAGGAAGAACTTTATTGCTCGTATTCTGAAACGACCAAGTTCGCACAAAGTATCAAAAATAGTTTTTGGGGCATTTTATTGGGGACAACATACTTTGAGTTCGCCATTGGAATGGGCCTCGTAGAACTCGTACCATCCTCTGCCTTGGCTTTGTATGCCGTTGTCCCCGCCGGGCTTGCGTTCTTAAGTATCCCACTAGCCGGCATGCTTTCTGCGAGCGTAGATATAAGGGTCTCCTTGGGACTTAAACCACTATATAGAGAACTACGAAAATTACAGTCATCTTTAAAAAACAGTCCGCGTATTGCTCAACTCATCAACCAAGCCGGGCACTCCTATTATCTTGGAATCGTGAATGAAGAGAGTCTCAAAGCTTTGGAGCAATCAGAGGAGACTTACTCTACTTTTTTAAATACTCGACCTGAAGTGCTTGAGCAAAGACTGCTGGCACTGAATATTTACATGATAAATTTGATGACCGTCTCAAATATGATGAGGGATCGAAACTTTAAAATTCAAGAGTCCGAAAAACCAGAACTAGATTCTACAGCCTATGAAGGAACCTTAAAGAATATCAAACGAATCGATCATGAAACCTTTACGCATTGGCAAACAACACTCTTAAAAATTAAATCCGAACTTGAGACTATGGAAGAATCAATCGAGCCCGAGGAAAACGCACACCTTTTTGATAAGCTATCGCAAACGAGACAAGTGCTAGACACCTTACTGGACGTCTTAACTAATAGTGAAACTAGCCCTCAAAAGCTTCCCTATTTTGAAGTCGATGGAGTTACACCGGAAGCTCTTTTAACTAGCGACCCATCTTTTCAAGAATCTCTTTAGAGACTTTGGCTGGAATTTGCATGTATTGCTGGAATTCCATGGAGAACACTCCGCGCCCTTGGGTGAGAGACCGAAGATCAGTCGCATATCCAAACAAACTCGCTAGAGGAGCTTCGGCTTTAATCACCTGCATTGCACCTTTAGCGTCCATAGAATGAACTTTTCCTCGACGAGAATTCAGGTCTCCAATGACACTTCCAAGAAATTCTTCAGGAGCTGTGACTTCTAGCTTGAAGATCGGCTCAAGTAACTCTGGCGCCGCTTCTCTTACCGCTTCACGAACAGCATTGCTCGCTGCCACCCTGAAGCCAATCTCAGCAGATGTTTCTTCTTCAAAATCGATTCGCTTGATTGTCGCTTTCGTGTCGACCATTTGATATCCTGCAATTACACCATTTTCCATGGCTTCACGAGCACCCGTCAGGGCCGACTCTAAAAACTTATCAGGAATTTCGAAATTTTTCGGAAAGTCAGTTTCAACCTTTAGGCCCTCGCCATTAGATAGAGGTTCAATTTCAACATCGACTTTGGCTTGCACCAGTTTTCCTGCAACTTCCCGCTCAAAGCTGCCGCTTCCCTTTGAAAGCTTAGACACCGACTCACGATAGGTTACTTGTGGCTTACCAACGTTGGCCTGGACTTTAAACTCACGCTTCAATCGATCCACAAGAATATCCAGATGAAGCTCACCCATTCCCGACAACAAGAGTTGTCCGGTTTCAGGGTCAGTTCTCAAGGCACTTGAAGGGTCTTCTTTCACCAGACGATTTAATCCCTCAAGCATTTTATCTTGCTCAGCAGAGCTCTTCGCTTCAACTGCAACTGAAATAACTGGGTCCGGAAAGGTTATAGACTCAAGGGCCACTGGCTTATTAATGGCACAAAGAGTGTCCCCGGTTACGGTAAATTTAAGGCCAACTACAGCACCAATATCGCCAGCTTTCATTTCTTTGATTTCTTCGCGGGAGTTGGCGTGCATCTTAAATATTTTTGAAATTCGCTCTTTTTTGTTTTCTCTTGGGTTGTGAACTTGCTCACCGACCTTGAGAACTCCCGAATAGACCCTCACATAAGTTAAGTTTCCGGCGAAACTATCTGTTGCCAACTTGAAGGCTAATGCCGCAAGTGGAGCTGCAAAGTCCGTCGGACATTCTATTTCTTTAGTTTCGTCTTTTACGCTCTTCCCAACAATGGCGGGTACCTCTAAAGGACTTGGCAAATAGTCTATGACTGCATCGAGAAGTGTTTGTACTCCTTTATTTTTAAAGGCCGACCCACAAAGCACTGGAACAACCTCTTGAGCGAGTGTCCCTTTACGAAGTGCCCTTTTTAAATCTTCAGTGGGAATCTCTTCTTCCATTAAAAAGAGCTCAGTTAACTTTTCGTCGAGCTCGGCGACTTTCTCGACAAGCTCCAGGCGTTTGGCTTCAGCCTCATCTCTCATATCAGTTGGAATTTCCTTTTCTTCAAAAGAAACTCCAAGGTCATCGCCTGCCCAAACGATTGCCTTCATTTTTATGAGGTCTATAACGCCGACAAAGTCAGCTTCAGCTCCGATCGGTAACTGAATGGGGAGAGGGTTTGCACCGAGTTTTTCGCGAATTGTATCCACCGACATATGAAAATCAGCACCAACTCGATCCATTTTATTAACAAAACAAATTCGAGGTACATTATACTTATTAGCCTGTCGCCAAACAGTTTCACTCTGTGGCTCAACTCCGTTAACGCCATCAAAAACAGCAATTGCACCATCGAGAACTCTGAGTGAACGCTCCACCTCAACCGTAAAGTCAACATGCCCTGGAGTATCGATAATATTAATTCGATGGTCATTCCATTCCGTCATGGTGGCAGCCGAAGTAATAGTAATCCCTCGCTCTTGCTCTTGTTCCATCCAATCCATGGTGGCATCACCATCGTGAACCTCACCGATTTTATGGGAGCGCCCCGAGTAATAGAGTATTCTCTCTGTCGTGGTGGTTTTTCCGGCGTCGATATGGGCCATGATCCCAATATTGCGAGTCCATTTTAAATCTTCGACTTTTTTAGGTTCTAAAGAAGCCATAACGTGTTCCTATCTTCTTGCTTGCCTTGATAGTAGCAGGATCTCACTGCATTTTGCAGACAAAAAAATACCGCATCAATATTGATGCGGTATTAAATAATCGATTTTTAAAATTCAACTTACCAGTTGTAGTGAGAAAAAGCTCGGTTGGCTTCTGCCATTCTGTGAACATCTTCCTTCTTTTTAATCGAGTTTCCACGACTATTATAAGCATCGAGAAGTTCATTGGCGATTCTTGAGGCCATGTCTTTTTCACCACGACTTTTTGAGTTGGCAACAATCCATCTCATGGCCAAAGTAAGGCGACGAGAAGGACGTACATCAACAGGTACTTGATAAGTCGCTCCACCCACTCGACGTGAACGAACTTCGAGTTGTGGCTTTACGTTCTCAACGGCTTTCTTGAAAACAGTGAGTGGCTCTTCACCAGGTACTTTTTCTTTAAGTACATCAAGAGCACTGTATACAAGTGATTGAGCTTTTGACTTCTTACCATCAAGCATAACTTTATTTACAAATTTAGCGACAACCACATCCTGATAAATAGGATCTGGAGTAATTTCTCTTTTATAACTTCCTCTACGACGTGACATTATCCAGCTCCTTATTAAGACTTAGGTTTCTTCGTACCGTACTTAGAACGGCCGCGAACTCGGTTTTGTACACCTTGAGTATCAAGGACTCCACGAACGATGTGGTAACGACAACCTGGTAAATCCTTAACACGACCCCCTCTAATAAGAACAACCGAGTGCTCTTGAAGGTTGTGACCGATTCCAGGAATGTACGAAATCACTTCGTATCCATTAGACAAACGAACCTTAGCAACTTTACGAAGTGCTGAGTTCGGTTTCTTTGGTGTAGTCGTGTAAACACGAGTACAAACGCCACGTTTTTGTGGACATTTCTTAAGTGCTGGAGCCGTCGTACGACTTTTTTGAACGACACGCTCTTTGCGAATCAATTGGTTAATCGTTGGCATTCTTCCCTCTATGGTTTAGACGTTACTCACGCCCAGGTACTCACTGTGACCAAAACACACTGACGCCTAGAAATGTGAAAGCGAGAAATTACTCTAAATTGCGTGGTCCGTCAAGGGGTAGGTTTAATTTCTACCAGAATATGTCAGCCATAAATTATTGAAATTACTAATGTTTCTTCGATCTGCCCAAATAAATAAAAAAGACTTTGCGAGAGAGAATCGTACGCAGATCACCCTTTGTACCCTTATTAACAGGCATATAGTCAATATTTTCAAATATTTAGGGATTACGCTCAAACAAGATAATGTGGACCTAGTCAAAAGTGGATTGCACAAATTTATTACCTTTGAATGCCATCCGATGGCACAATTGGCCTCCCGCGAGTACAAATCCTCAAAATGATTATTTTTGCCCCTTAATCGTTTCTTAATGTTGAGAAAAACTTCTTAACAAAATTGAACTGTTTTGAAATTCGCTGCCCCTTCTCTCTCCATAATTTTGCCTCAAATAGGTAAATAGTTAAGAATTCTATGTGATTTCTATTCTCCATTGAGAGCGGGCTTATAAAACCCGAAAAGATAAATGTTCAGAATTAGGAGTCCATAATGAAGAACTTTTATTTTAATTATACAGAAGACAAGAAGTGGTCCGCACTACCCTCGGAAGAATTCAATTCATTAGACTCCTTAATCATCTGTTTTTTTTCACCGGAAAAGAAAATCCACTCGGTTCTCAAGGAGCTCAAAAATAATTTCCAGCGCGCAACGGTTGTAGGGTGCTCGACTGCTGGTGAAATTTTTGGAAAAGCAGTGTCTGATAATAGTATTAGCGCTGTCGCTATTAAGTTTGAAAGTTCAGAATTCAGAACATTTGAGCAAAAACTAAGCTCATCAGACGATTCATATACGGCAGGTGAATCTTTAGGAAAATCCCTTTTAGCACCTGACTTAAAAGCCTGTTTTTTAATTTCAGACGGATTAGTCGTCAATGGCTCTCAACTAGTTAATGGTATCAATACGATTTTGGGTGATAAAAACCTCACAATTGGTGGAGGTTTAGCGGCTGATGCAGATCGCTTTCAAGAAACGACTCTTTTTAGAGACAATGAATTTCTATCTAACCACGTTCTAGCTATTGGATTTTATGGAGAAAACATCAACGTTTCCTCTTCAACCCACGGTGGATGGGACATTTTTGGTCCAGAACGAATCGTCACCAAAAGTAGTGGCAATGTGTTATATGAGATTGACGATCAACCTGCTCTCGATCTCTATAAGAAATATTTAGGAACAAAGGCAGAAGAACTCCCTTCAAGCGGATTACTCTTTCCCCTTCAAATCAGAAAATCTTCAGAGGATAAGAACCGAATTGTAAGAACGATTCTAGCAATTGACGAAGAGTCTAATTCTCTCATTTTTGCAGGTGACATTCCTGAGGGATCTTACGCTCAACTGATGCGAGCAAATTTCGATAGAGTCATTGATGCCGCTTCTGAAGCGAGCGAAGACATCTTACTACAATATCTTAAAGAAGAGAGGGAGACCTCAAGCACTAAAAATTCAGTCAATTTTGCTGTCAGCTGTGTAGGACGGAGACTTGTTTTAGGAGATCGAACAGACGAAGAGCTTGAAGCGCTCTCTTGCGGACTGGGCACTGAGAACTTTATAGGTTTTTATTCCTACGGGGAAATTGCTCAACAACAAACTAAAGGGCTCTGCGAACTACATAATCAGTCCATGACTTTATTCTCATTGTCCGAAAAAGTAAGTATTCCATTAAAGGTAGCATCGTAATGAAACTGAACCGAACCCTGAGTCGACAATTAAATAAATTGAAACTCTCTACTGAAGACGCTCCTTCAAAAGAGAAATGGACTCTTCTTCTTGAATTGCTTAATGAACATTATGATCAGAATGATGAAGGTCGCTATCTCCTAGAACGATCACTTGATATATCTTCTGAGGAAATGAGGCAAAAGGAAAAACTAAATAAAGAGATTACTCTACAGCTTGCACAGGCATCTAAACTTGCTGCTATTGGTACCCTCGCATCTGGGGTAGCCCATGAACTTAACAATCCACTAGCAGCAATTAAAGGGTTTGCGGAGATTGTCATGCGTGGAGTTGATGATAAAGAGAGTAAAACATTTAAGCATTTGATGAAAATCAAAATCGCTTCTGATCGAATGGCCAATATTATTAAAAGTATGCTCAAATTCTCTCATAAATCGACTAGTGAAACTAAACAGGAACTTGAGCTTTCATGCATCCTTGATGAAACTTTAGAAATCATCGGCCCTATACTCAGAAACGATAACATCCACATATCCATCTACAAAGATAGGGAATCATTTAAAACCTTTGGAGAGGCCTCAAAAATGGTGAGTGTCTTCCAAAACCTTTTAACAAATAGTCGTGATGCCTATTGGGATAACAAAATTCATTCAAATAAAAGCATTAGCATTCAATTTATGACGGACAACAATTATAACCAAATTATCTACCAAGACAATGCTGGAGGGATACCAGACTCAAAACTTGGAAGTATATTCGATCCATTTTTTACAACGAAGCCCGTCGGGTCAGGAACGGGACTAGGTTTATCTATTACTAAACAGAATATTGAAGAATTAGGTGGAAGCCTCAATGTTATCAACTCTGAGGGTGGGGTTAAATTTACGATTCGACTCCCCGTTTCTGATTTAGAAGAGTCGTCAAGTCCAACAAACTCCATTGGGAATGTGATTAATAAGAATAGTCGGTTGAATCAACCCAATGTACTTGTGATCGATGATGAACCAGACATCTGTAGCATTCTCGGATTGGCACTTGGTCCTTTCATGGATGTAAAAACAATTTCAGATTCTCTTGAAGCCAAAAAACTAATCGATCAAGATCACTTCGATATCATTATTACCGATATTAAAATGCCAGAAGTATCTGGTTTTGATATTATTCAACACGTGCAAAGTAATTCACCCGATTCAAAGATTGTAATAATGAGTGGAAATTTGAACACTGATTGTCCAAAAGAGATTAGGGAGTGTAAGAAAATTCTTAAACTTGAAAAACCATTTGGAAATTTAACTGAACTACCCGCGAAAATATTAAATCACACTATTGATGATGATCTGCTTGTTGATGCTGCCTAGTAAATATTCAGAAGTCTAATATTTAAAGGTTCCCTCTATGGGTCGACACCTACCAACCTCCGAAGAAATGCCAGTACCAGGGGACTCTTTTGCGCAGTAGGGCTCCAATTTTGCCGATGAGTCCCCACCTTTTTGTATAATTCTGCGATTCCTCAACATACTCGGCCATTGCGCGAATACCGGGGGCGATTTGTTGCCCTAACTTTGAAAGCTCCATAAGTGAAAGTAAATGGTGTATTTCTATCCAAATCCCTTCACACTTTGAACATCTTTTTATTTCAACCTTGGTGTTGTAGCCATAGACGTCTTTACTTAAAACTTCACCAGGGCAGCGGGGACAAATGCTTATTGCATGCTCTGGTTGTGGCTCGGGTTTATGGTCGACATCAATTAGATTCCAATCGATATTGTCGAGACTTCTTTTGAAGTGACCGAGTTCCAAATCATCGAACCAAATCCCATCACAAGATACACACTTGTCGATGACGACGTCTCCGCATAAAAAGGGAAGCATCCTCTCTTGGCAATCTGGGCAAAGAAGCTTTCCCTTTTTGCGTAGCGGTTTCAATTGGGGAATAACTTGGTTCGTAGACATACTTGAGCCTAAAAAAAAAGCTAGCCAGGGGCTAGCTTTTTATACTTTTTTTCGAAAAGCCGTAAGGACTATTGAATTCGCGACTGACAATTAGAAAGTGTTGATCCAGAGCTGTCCAATTCATTTCCACTAAGAGTCGTCAGACGGTACCAATTGTTGCCCGTATGCTTACAGAACATCTGATCACGAAACCCTGGAAGACGCTCAGTACACTTGTCTAAAGTCGTTCCCGATCGGTCCATTTCTTCACCATTTTGATTAACGAGACGATACCAATTGTTTCCAGTGTGCTTACAAGAAAAACGACTTTTACTGTTAGCCGTCAGCCTCTCTTCACACTTGGCATAGGTCGTACCTGAACTATCAAGCTCTACACCTTCAACCGTTGAAATTCGATACCAATTGTTTCCTGTATGTTTACAAACTCTGCCCATAACGGCTTGAGTTCTTTTTTCACACTGACTCTGAGTCGTTCCAGATGAATCAATTTCAACGCCTGTTTCAAGGTTAATAAGGCGGTACCAATTGTTTCCTGTGTGCTTACAGAAAACTTGAACTGGACCTGGGCCACCCCAAATTCCAAGAATGTCTTCGATTCTATTTAAATTTCGATTGATCATTCGACGCTCTTCTGCAGTCAATTGATGTTGAACATGCTCCAGCTCCATAGCGATTGATTGAGCTTTTCTCGAAAGATCCAAACCTCTATCTTGTGCATAAAGATTAAAGGATAAAAAAACTAAAAGAGTTGAAATTAAAAATTTCACTGACAACCTCCAACAATGAGAACACCCTAAAGTTCTCTGATTTATACCCGCCGAGGAGATTGGCACTCTAAGCCTTTAAATTCATTTGCCAACTTATGTTTTGAAAATTCTATAGATTGTTTTGAAAAACAAAGAACGTTTACTAACAAAAAAAGGCTCCCTTACGGAAGCCTTTTAAAAAAATTGCTTTAATAGTTGTTCTTAATAGGCTGGAAGACCACTTCTATTTTGAGTCGCCCCACCGAACCCAGGAAGAGAGGCTGCTTCGTCTTCAACGACGTCTTCGCGAACTTCAACCTTCCATCTCTTATAGGCAGAGACCCCAGTTCCTGCAGGAATCAAGCGACCCATAATGATGTTCTCTTTGAGACCACGAAGGAAGTCTGTCTTCGAGTGAACAGCTGCTTCTGTAAGAACCTTTGTTGTCTCCTGGAACGATGCCGCTGAAATCCAGCTCTCAGTTCCGAGAGAAACTTTTGTGATACCAAGAAGAAGAGGTTCAGCCGTTGCCGGTTGTCCACCTTCGGAAATCACTTTTTGGTTCTCATCTTCAAAAGTGTATTTTTCAACTTGTTCGCCAATGAGGAATCTTGAATCACCTGGATCTTGGATCTTCACCTTGCGAAGCATTTGTCGAACAATGACTTCAATGTGTTTATCGTTAATACCCACACCCTGAAGTCTATAAACATCTTGAATTTCGTTAACGAGGTAGTTTGCAAGTTCCTTATCACCGAGAACTCGAAGAATATCGTGAGGGTTGGTAGGACCATCCATTAATGGCTCACCCGCTTTCACATACTCACCCTCTCGAACCGCAATGTGCTTTCCTTTAGGAATGAGATATTCTTTTTGCTCACCGAGGTCAGGCGTCACGATCACTCTTTGCTTACCTTTGATATCTTTACCAAAAGTCACATAACCATCGATGTCAGCAATAATCGCTGCTTCTTTTGGTTTACGTGCTTCAAAGAGTTCAGCAACTCGAGGTAGACCACCCGTGATATCACGAGTTTTAGAAGTCTCTCTGTGCATCTTCGCAACAACATCACCAGAGTGAACTTGCTGGCCATCTTGAACAAGAAGCTGTGCGCCCACCGGAATCACGTATCGAGCCGGGATTTCACGGTTTGGCATATTCACTTCGTTTCCGTTTTCATCGACAAGCCATACAGTCGGCTTAATCTCAGAAGACTTGGCGTCGATAATTACTTTAGTAGCAAAACCAGTTACAGGGTCGACCTGCTCAGTTACCGTTTGCCCATCAGTAATATCCTGGAATTTCACAGTTGCAGTCACGTCAGCAATAATAGGATTCGAGTATGGATCCCACTCAGCAACCTTCTCCCCTTTAGAGATGCGGTCGCCCTCTTTGTACTTCATGACAGCACCGTAAACAGTTTTGAATCTTTCACGCTCACGACCATTGTCGTCCACGATCAAGATATCACCGTTACGATTCATGATGGTTGTTCCACCATCTTTATTTTCAACTTTTTGAATATTTTCAAACTTCAACGTTCCGTCGAATCGAGCGGTGTGAACTGATTGCTCAACTGCACGAGATGCCGTACCACCCAAGTGGAAGGTTCTCATCGTAAGCTGAGTACCCGGCTCACCAATTGACTGGGCTGCTGTAATACCAACAGCTTCACCAATATTAACTCGGTTTCCGCGTGCGAGATCTCGACCATAACAGGCCATACAGATTCCGCGCTTCGCTTTACAAGTTAGTGCCGAACGGATCATAACTTTTTCGACTTGAGATTCATCGATGCGCTCGATGTGGTCTTCAGTAATTTCTTCGTCAGCAGGTACGATAACTTCATCAGTTACTGGATCAACAATGTCTTCTAGAGGACAACGTCCAAGAATACGATCACCGAGAGACTGAATCACTTCACCGGCCTCAACGACTGGTCTAAATTCAATGGCATCAGTGGTGCCGCAATTTCTCTCAGTTACGATCACATCTTGAGCCACATCAACGAGTCGTCGAGTGAGGTAACCAGAGTTCGCCGTTTTAAGTGCAGTATCGGCAAGACCCTTACGAGCACCGTGAGTTGAAATAAAGTACTGAAGTACTGTTAGACCTTCACGGAAGTTCGCAGTAATTGGCGTTTCAATAATTTCACCAGAAGGTTTCGCCATCAAACCACGCATACCAGAGAGCTGTCGAAGTTGGGCCACAGAACCCCTCGCACCGGAGTCAGCCATGATGTAGAGAGAGTTAAATGAATCGTCTTCAATCTCTTTTCCATCGACTACGAAAGTTTGCTTTTCGAGGCCACCAATCATGAGTTTCGAAATCTTGTCACCCGTTTGCGCCCAGATATCAACAACCTTGTTGTAGCGCTCACCATCGGTGATCAAGCCTTCATCATATTGCTGCTGAATTTCAGAAACTTGGTTTTCAGCATCGAGAAGCATCTGCTCTTTCTGCTCAGGAATAATCATATCTTCAAGACAGATGGAAATCCCTGCAACTGTCGAATATTTAAATCCGAGCTGCATGATCGTATCTGCCAAGATACACGTGGCTTTACCACCAGCGAGACGGAAAGAAGCATCAACTAATTTTGCAAGTTGCTTCTTATCCATAACTTGGTTGGCTACTTCAAACGGAACTTCACGAGGTACAGCATCTGCTAAGAGAGCACGACCCACA
The DNA here is from genome assembly GCA_030427805.1 of Bdellovibrionia bacterium. GTDB lineage: Bacteria > Bdellovibrionota > Bdellovibrionia > Bdellovibrionales > JAGQZY01 > JAUHWN01. The sequence continues at coordinate 964,143 of JAUICP010000001.1, read as the reverse complement.
GAAGTTTGTTGGACTTTATTATTAATACGAACCTTACACGCCGCTTGAATATCGATGACTCCTGTGTCGTAAGCGTAAAGAACTTCTTGAATCGAACCAAAAGCTCGACCTGTTCCTTTAGCCCCTGGACGCACACGGGTCATGTAGTAAAGACCAAGTACAATATCCTGTGTAGGATTAATAATTGGCTTACCGTTAGCTGGTGAAAGAATGTTGTTCGTAGACATCATAAGGACACGTGCTTCAACCTGTGCTTCCACAGAAAGAGGAACGTGTACGGCCATTTGGTCACCATCAAAGTCAGCGTTAAAAGCTGTACAAACGAGTGGGTGAAGCTGAATGGCTTTTCCTTCGTGAAGTACAGGTTCAAAAGCCTGGATACCGAGTCTGTGAAGAGTCGGTGCACGGTTAAGCATCACAGGGTGCTCCTTAACCACATCTGCAAGGATATCCCAAACTTCAACTGTCTCTTGCTCGACCAAGCGTTTTGCTTGTTTGATTGTCGAACTGAAACCCTGTTCTTCTAGTTTGTTATAAATAAATGGTTTGAAAAGCTCTAGTGCCATTTTCTTAGGAAGACCACACTGGTGAAGCTTCAAAGTAGGTCCAACAACGATCACAGAACGACCCGAGTAATCCACACGTTTACCGAGAAGGTTCTGACGGAATCGACCTTGTTTTCCTTTAAGCATATCACTTAAAGAACGAAGAGGCCTTTTGTTAGGACCAGTAAATGTCTTTCCTCGACGACCATTATCGAGAAGGGCGTCGACAGACTCCTGAAGCATGCGCTTTTCGTTTCGAATAATGATGTCTGGAGCATTAAGCTCTTGAAGTCTTTTGAGTCGGTTGTTTCGGTTAATGACTCGGCGATAGAGGTCGTTCAAGTCAGAAGTTGCAAAACGTCCACCATCAAGAGGAACAAGAGGTCGAAGATCTGGCGGAATTACCGGACAAGCTTCGAGCATCATCCACTCGGGTTTATTGATCGACTCTTTGAAAGCCTCAACGACCTTCAAACGCTTCGTCAATTTCTTTATTTGTGCTTCAGATTTAGTTTCTTTGAGGTCCATTCGAAGCTTGCGGGAAAGGTACTCAGGGTCCACTTTTCTCAAAAGTTCACGAACAGCTTCTCCACCCATTCCTGCTTTGAAGTTCGGACCGTACTCGTTAAGAGCATTTTGGTAGGCGTCTTCTGCAAGGACAGCTCCTTCTTCGAGATCTGTCTCCATTGGGTCAGTCACTACATAAGCTTCACAGTAAAGAACCTTTTCAACATCTTTAAGAGATAGATCGAGAAGGTTACCAATTCGGCTTGGAAGTGATCTTAAAAACCAAATATGGGCTACGGGACTTGCAAGTTCAATATGTCCCATGCGCTCACGACGGACTTTAGTTTGCGTGACTTCAACGCCACACTTTTCACAAATCACACCGCGATATTTCATTCGCTTATACTTACCGCATAAGCACTCATAATCTTTTATCGGACCAAATATTTTGGCACAGAAGAGACCATCGCGCTCGGGCTTAAACGTCCGGTAGTTGATGGTTTCTGGCTTTTTAACTTCTCCATAGGACCAGCTGCGAATCATCTCAGGCGAGGCCAAAGAAATTCGTACTGCATCGAAGGATAGTGGATCTTTTGGTTTATCAAAAAAGTTTAATAAATCTTTCAAGGCGTATCTCCCTTATTGCCCACAATTAGTTCTGAACACTGTCATCTAAATCGTCTTCAACCATAGGAACATCATCGTCATCATCCGTGAGGATATCAGACTCGATCAGCTCAACATTTAAGGCGAGTGATTGAAGTTCCTTAACAAGAACGTTGAAAGATTCAGGTAAACCAGGTTCAAGGACATTTTCACCCTTCACGATGCTCTCATACATTCTGGTTCTTCCAGCAACGTCATCAGACTTAACTGTGAGGAACTCTTGAAGTGCATAGGCAGCACCATAGGCTTCGATGGCCCAAACTTCCATCTCTCCAAGTCTCTGACCACCAAACTGGGCTTTACCACCAAGGGGCTGTTGAGAAACGAGAGAGTAAGGTCCAATCGAACGAGCGTGAATTTTTTCTTCCACAAGGTGATGCAGCTTCAGCATGTACATGATTCCGACAGTCACTGGGTTTTCAAATGGAATTCCCGTACGACCATCAAAGAGAATCATCTGACCGTCGCGAGGCACACCGGCTCGATCGAGAAGTTCTTTAATTTCGGTTTCTTTCGCACCATCGAAAACAGGAGTAGCAATGTGCACACCGTGCTTCATGGTTTCGATAAACTTCTTGACTGACTCACCATCGGCATTATTGATTTTCTCAGTAATGTCCTCGTCAGAAAAAGTGTGAATCAGACGCTTGCGCGCATCTTCTTCTTGGAATCTCTTGATTTGGTCTTCGAGTTGAACACCCAAGTTACGGGCAGCCCAGCCAAGATGAACCTCAAGAATCTGTCCAATATTCATACGAGAAGGTACGCCCAGTGGGTTGAGAACCATATCAACTGGCGTTCCATCTGCTAAATAAGGCATATCTTCTTGCGGAAGAATCTTAGAAACCACACCCTTGTTACCGTGACGACCGGCGAACTTGTCACCGACTTGAAGTTTACGCTTAATTGCCACGTAAACTTTAACCATTTTGATAACGCCCGGAGGAAGTTCATCCCCTTTTCTCAAGCGATCCATTTTCTCGTCAAAAACGAGCTTAACGGCATCAAGTTGGTTACGAGCACGATCGTTAATTCGCGCAACCTGAAATTCAAGGTCTTGCTCTAGCGGGATATAGTTAAGAAGTTCGAATGGAATTGATTCGAGATCTTCTTCTGTAATTTCCGCATCTTTTTCGAGAAGCTTTTGTGTTCCATCTTCGTTAAGGAGGACACCAGAAGTCTTCTTACCAATAAGAAGTTTCTTAAGCTCTTCAATAGCATTGTTTTTAATTACGTTTTGCTCAACTGAGAGATCTTTTTCGAGTTTCTTCGTTTTCTCTTCGATGATGATTTGCAAACGCTCGTCGCGATCAGCACCTTCACGAGAGTAAACCTGAGCATCGATGACCGTTCCGGTTACACCCGATGGCACACGAAGAGAAGTATCACGAACATCGCCCGCCTTTTCACCGAAGATTGCTCTTAAAAGTTTTTCTTCTGGAGAAAGTTGAGTTTCACCTTTTGGCGTTACCTTACCAACAAGAATATCACCAGGGCGAACTTCAGCACCGATGCGGATGATACCTGAAGTATCGAGGTCTTTAAGACCTTCCTCACCGACATTGGCAATATCGCGAGTGATTTCTTCTTTACCGAGCTTCGTATCACGAGCGACACACTCAAATTCTTCGATGTGAATCGAAGTGTAAGTATCATCTTTAATAAGACGCTCAGAAATAAGGATCGAATCCTCAAAGTTGTAACCCATCCACGGAGTAAACGCCACGAGGATGTTCTGACCGAGAGCCAATTCACCAAGTTCAGTTGAAGGACCATCGGCAATAATATCACCACGTCCCACTCGATCGCCGACGCGAACGATTGGTTTTTGGTTAAAACAAGTATTTTGGTTCGTTCGCTGATACTTAGTTAAATTATAGATATCAACGTTGGCACCGAGCTGGCCACCCTTGGCGATACGACGAACAACGATACGAGAAGCATCAACTTCTTCGACAACACCGTCGTTAAGGGCAACAACTGATGTACCAGAGTCTCGAGCGACGAGGCGCTCAACACCTGTACCCACAAGAGGTGCTCTTGAACGAAGAAGAGGAACCGCTTGTCGTTGCATGTTTGATCCCATCAATGCACGGTTGGCATCATCGTGCTCTAGGAATGGAATCAAAGAAGCTGCAATTGATACGAGCTGAGACGGTGAAACATCCATCAAAGAGACTTTTTCGTTATCGACAACTGGATAGTCACCATCGATACGAACAGTCGACATCTCACCAAGCTTCAAACCATCGTTATTCTCACGAGTGGCCGGAGCAATGTGATGTCCACGCTCTTCAAGTGCCGATAGGTATTTCACCTCGTCAGCAATTTTACCGCTATCTATAGAGCGGTAAGGAGTTTCAATAAATCCGTAGTTATTGATTCGCGCATAGGTCGCAAGTGAAGCGATCAGACCAATATTTGGTCCTTCCGGCGTCTCAATCGGACAGATACGACCATAGTGAGTTGGGTGAACGTCACGAACCTCAAAGCCCGCACGATCACGCGTCAAACCACCCGGCCCAAGCGCCGAAAGTCGTCTTTTATGTGTAATTTCAGAAAGTGGATTTGTTTGATCCATAAACTGTGAAAGCTGAGAAGAACCAAAAAATTCTTTAACAACTGCATTCACAGGTTTAGCGTTGACGAGATCGTGAGGCATCATCGTCTCAACATCTTGTAAACTCATTCTCTCGCGAATGGCTCTTTCCATACGGACAAGACCAATTCGGTATTGGTTCTCTAAAAGCTCACCCACAGAACGAACACGACGGTTACCCAAGTGATCGATATCATCAACTTGGCCGCGACCATTTTTGAGATCAATCAAAGTCTTAACAACTTCGAGGATATCTCGTTTTGTCAAAGTTCTGTGGTCAACCGGAGTTTCTTCGAAAGGAATGTCAAATCTGTGATTAATCTTAAGACGACCGACTTCTGATAAATCGTAAGTCTCTGGATCAAAGAAAAGACGTGTGAAGAAGTTTCCAGCGGCTTCAGGGGTTGGCGGCTCACCAGGGCGAAGTCTCTTGTAGATTTCAAGAAGACCATCCTCAGAGGTTTCAACTTTATCCACTAGTAATGTATTTCGAAGGAAAGGACCAACAGCCATTCCATCGAAGAAAATCATATCGAACTCGTTGATCCCCGCTTCGGCAGCCTTGGCGAGAATATCTTGAGTCATTTCTGTGTTGGCATCGGCGATAATTTCACCAGTACTCTCATCGATCAAAGGCTTCGCAATGACCTTGCCTTCAATATCTTCAGGAGAAACAGTGATTGTTTCGATACCGAGATCTTTTACTTTTTTAACGGCAGCGCGTGTGATGCGGCGACCGGACCTTACAATGGCCTCTCCCGACTTGGGATCAAGGATATCAACCATCGCTCTTTGACCTGCAAGCTTGTCGATATCAATTTTTCTCTGGAGTGATCCATCCTTAAGACGAACAACTCGATCGAGTTCATAGAAGTACTCGAGAATTTCCTCGGTGTTGTAGCCGAGCGCCTTGAGGAGAATTGTAACAGGGAATTTTCTTCTTCGGTCGATTCTCACGTAAAGAAGATCTTTTTGATCGAATTCAAAGTCGAGCCAAGATCCACGGTAAGGAATCACTCGAGCCGAGTAAATTAACTTACCACTCGTCGTCCCCTTACCACCATCGTGATCAAAGAACACACCTGGAGATCTGTGTAACTGAGAAACAACCACTCGTTCAGTACCGTTTACGATGAATGAACCGTTAGCTGTCATCAATGGGATTTCACCCAAATAGACCTCTTGCTCTTTCACGTCGCGAATACTGCGCGCTTCTGTTTCTTCATCGACATCAAAAACGATCAATCGCAGAGTCACCTTGATCGGAGCAGCGAAAGTCATTCCGCGCTGACGGCACTCATCGACGTCGTACTTAGGTGGTTCGAGCGTGTAGCTAACGAACTCTAAGCTTGATGTGTTGTTGAAATCAGAAATTGGAAAAACTGATTTGAATACGCCATTTAATCCATCTTCACCTCGACGATCGGGATCGACGAGTTTTTGCAAGAAGCTCTCATAAGAACTCTTCTGCAATTCAATTAAATTAGGAATTTCAATAGCGACTTTATTTTGACCGAAACTTTTTCGAATGCGGAGATTCGAGGCTGTGACTGGTGCAGGTCCCATTCACTCTCCCTTACCCTTTTAGGTATCTGTGTATAAACAAATTTGTTTTAAACCCTAATCCTCAATAGAAACCCACTAACAACCTTTTCAATTTCAACCGGTATAGAAATTGAAAATAAAGCAAGATTCCTACCATACAAGAATTGCGGGACCTTCTATACTAGGGTCCCGCAACTAAATAATCAAGCTACTAAAAGTATTAAGTTTTTACTTAATTTCGACGGTAGCGCCAGCTTTTTCAAGCTTCGCCTTAAGCTCGTCAGCTTCAGCTTTTTCAACGCCTTGTTTCACAGGCTTTGGAGCTCCTTCAACAAGCTCTTTTGCTTCTTTCAAACCGAGACCAGTGATACCGCGTACCTCTTTGATCACGTTGATTTTAGAAGAACCAGCAGAAGTGAGGACTACGTCAAACTCAGTCTTCTCTTCAGCAGGAGCTCCACCAGCAGCGGCTCCACCAGCAGCTACAACAGCAGCAGGAGCAGCGGCAGAAACGCCCCACTTGTCTTCTAATTCTTTAACCATATCAGCTAGTTCGAGAACTGACATACCTGACAAAAATTCAATTACTTCATCTTTACTTAAAGCCATTTTATATTTCCTTTTTTCTTAAAAATTCTTTAACAATTCATTCATCTAAAAACTAATACAGCGCGATATTATTCGCCCTTTTGATCTTTGTACGCTGTCAGAACATTCAACATGCCTTGTGGTACGGCCGCGAGAGTGCGAACGAATTTTCCACCAGGAGCATTGAATACACCGAGAAGTTGAGCGCGAAGAACATCTTTGGGAGGAAGCGTCGAAAGATACTTGATTTTACTTTCATCAAGCTCCTGACCTTCCATAACGCCTGATTTCATTTTGAGGTGCTCTACCTCTTTACCGAAATCAGCCAAAGCCTTCGCAGAAGCACCAACGTCATCGTAGGCAAAAACGAGCGCGTTTGTACCAACGAGTTTGTCGCTAAGAGCTTCTTTAGCTTCTGGGTGATCATTTAGCGCAAGCTTCGCAAGTGTATTGCGAACAACCTTCATTTCGGCACTAAGAGGAGTGAGCGTTTTGCGAAGTTGAGTCACTTGCTCCACATTCATTCCAATGTAGTCCACAACAAAGGCTGCTTTAGCTTTGCCAAATTTTTCTGATAGCGCCGAGATGTATTGCGCTTTGTCTGCGCGAGTCATCATAGGCCTACCTCCTTCTTATGAACGAAGTCCAAAGAAGGGTCGATGAATTCTTATTAGGAAATAGAACTTTACCGACCGTCTCGACAGGCATTCTCAAATAGAAAATTAAGCAAATGCGCCCGTTGTCTTCGACTCGTTCTTTATTAAAAAACGAAAATGCTTAAGAAACTTGTCCTTGAGCATTACTTACATCTACAGTGATTCCAGGACCCATAGTCGAAGAAACCGCAATATTCTTCATGTACACACCTTTTGATGAAGCCGGCTTCGCCTTCATTAGAGCTCCAATAAAAGTGTTGAAGTTTTGCCTAAGTGCATCTGCACCCATTGATTTCTTACCGATACTGGCGTGAACGATCCCTGCCTTTTCTACGCGGTAAGAAAGTTTACCTTTCTTCTCGGCAGAAACAGCATCGGTAACATTCATAGTTACAGTACCTACCTTAGGGTTCGGCATTAGGCCTCTTGGTCCTAAAACTTTAGCCACCTTAGAAACCGTTGCCATCATGTCTGGAGTCGCAATGGCTTTATCGAAATCAAGCCATCCACCTTTGATCTTTTCAACGAGATCATCAGCTCCAACAAAATCTGCACCTGCTTCTTGGGCCTCTTTTTCTTTAGGTCCTTTAGCGAATACGATCACTCGTACTGGCTTACCCAATCCGTTCGGAAGAGAAACTGCACCTCGAACTTGCTGATCACTTTGTTTTGGATCAACACCGAGCTTTACAGCTACTTCAATCGACTCGTCGAATTTCGCTTGAGCCGTTTCAACGGCAAGCTTCATTGCATCTTCAACGCTGTACTTGTTATTGCGGTCGACGAGATCATTTACTTTTTTAAGTCTTTTACCTTTTTTAGCCATAAATCACCTCTACTCGACCACATCGATGCCCATGCTTTTGCATGTACCGATGACTTGGTTCATTGCTGATTCAACACCTAAACAGTTCAGATCCGGTAGTTTAGTTTCAGCAATCTTCTTGATCTCATCCATCTTGATCTTCGCTACCTTATCTTTCTGAGGCATCTTAGATCCTGATTTGAGTTTAAGAGATTGTTTGATGAGAACAGACGTCGGAGGGGTCTTCGTGATAAACGTAAAAGAGCGATCCTGATAAACAGTAATGATCACTGGTATTACGGTATCACCAGCTTTTTGAGTTTTAGCATTAAACTGCTTACAAAACTCCATAATGTTGACCCCATGCTGTCCGAGCGCCGGTCCAACGGGAGGTGCTGGATTAGCCTTCCCTGCCGGTATCTGTAACTTGATCATTCCAGTTACTTTTTTTGCCATAATTTCCCACTCCTGTGACAACACAGATTGTTAATAATTTACAGAACTCGCGTTTTTAACCGATCGCCCTGGCATTTGCAAGGGCTAAATAGAGGATTTATCTACTAATATTTAGAAAAGAAAAAGGCTGCGAAGAGGTCTCCTGGAGTGCCTTTGCAGCCTTTACTCAATTCTTCAATGACTCAATAGTTTGAATATTTTACACCAAACCATGGGTTTTCAAGGGCCTTTTGAACTGGAAAAAGCCCCACTATTCCTATTAATTCTGCCCGCAGCGAAATACGTGCTTAGAGTCGGGGATAAACGACTTAATGAGGTCTCCCAAGTCCACATCGAATTCTTCTGAATTCAAGGGTGAACCCATCTTAATATCTTTCACATTCCCATAGATTTCAGTGACTTGGCGAGAGAGCTCCTCGTAAATCACAAGAGGGTTGCCACGATGGTTCACAGACTGCTCCGGAAACATATGACAAAGTTGATAATCATCTGGAGAGAGTGGAAAAGTCATATAATCGAGAAATGGCTCCACCTCAGCCCAACGTTGGGAACACCCATCTTTACCCAGAGAGGAAAGGCAACTCTCATAGTCAGCCTGGTTTTTGATATCGGCGTTCAGGCGAAAGACGCTGATTCCCCAATCACCACCCCGTCTCGGGTAGAGATTGGCGGTTTTATTTTTGTACTCATCAGTTTCAAAAACAGAGGAGAAATTAAAAATGAGACCATTATAGATATCGACAATTCTAACGGTTCTAAAAACTGTATCCGCATGGGGAAGTGCATCAGTAATAAATAGAGCGTAACCATCACTCACCGTTGTTTTAATGTTCTTCTGTGAAAGGTCCGGGCTTAAATTCTCGGGAATTACAATCTCAAGAGTTGCACAACTAAATGCTTTGGACTTCCAGTAAATGGACGGACACGAGTCAAAATCAAAGTCATGGGTTTCTGTGGCTTGGGCCAACGGACTTAAACTAAGGACGAATAAAAACATCAAAAACTTTTTCACGATACCCCCTAAAGTGGTGAGGGCTAGAACCTTAACGCTTTTTTAGCATTAGTCAAATTGAGCCTTGAATCCATAGAGAAAACTATGATGCTAGTTCCTAATGACCCAGGCCATGAGATATAAAGCCCCGAATTCATATCAGTTCAGGGCTCAATCGCTGGTGTCACTCGTTTGCAAAATTGAAACTCGTTTTCGGAATATCTAGTTTGCTGAAGCTTCCGTTTGAATCGCTGGTCTCCAATCAAAGAAGAGGTCCTCACAACTGGTGCGAACCGTCGCGGGTTGCAGATTGGCTGCCTCGGAAGCATCACTCGAAAACACAGAATTGTTCATTTCGTAGGAAAGGTCCCGTAACTCATTGAGATCCATTCCTTCGCGCAAGGGAACAAAGTTTTCACTTGAGAAAAGGCTGCGTGCTCGACCGGCCATATTATAGAGGCCAACTTGTGTTCTATGGTGCTCTATATATTCGTCAAGATAGCGAGCACCACTCTGCTGGGCCGCTGCGAGAAGTAAATCGCTTGGCTTTGCGACCCCGGCAGGTGCAAAAGCTTCGTACTGCTTCATCTGGATTACGGCTCGTGGTAGATCCAGGTAAATATCGCTAAATTCAATGCTCGACTGCAGGCCATCCGTACCGTCATTGGCTTTCACTTCTTTCGGGTCATAACCAGACATGTAGACCGCAGAAATCAACTGATGGTAAGCGAGTTCCTTCGGAAGCTTTTTACCGGCTAGATATTTTCTGATGAGCTTTTCAAAGCGCTTCTTCGTCACTGCATCCATATTGAAAATTTCTGCAACTTTAGCGTCCCACCAGGCGTTGGGGCCCGAAGCATAATAGATTCCAGACAATGCCATTAGGTCAAAGACCTTCTGCCTTTGCTCGCGAGTCATCGTAATATGCTGACCGTGATCGATAATACCGTATTCAATGGGCTCTAAAAGAATCTCGTTGGAACCCTCTTTAATCCAAATGCGGTAGTTACCGCCGTGGCGATCGGGATCGAAAGTAATCTCATCGGCATCGGCAAATAGAATCGAAGCTTCCATCTCGAGAAGTTTTCTTGCCACAACAGGTTTCAAACTGGAAGGCACTTTCTTAAAAGAAGTTCCCTCGGCAAATTGAGAAACCATAATCTGATCGTCACTACCCGGAAGAACCTGCTCGTCCGGCACATAAACAACGGATCGAGGATCATCGAGATTAATATAAATAAACTCTTTGGCTCGACGGGAGTTTTGCGCTTCGAGGTTAAAGTCTCCTTCTCTTTCAACTCCGCGCATGGCACTTTCGATGATCGGACGAAGGATGGTGTATTCAACTCCATAATTATCGATAAGGTAGTTCACCATATAATCGAGAACTCGATAACGATTGGCCGTATCGTAAAAGGCGTGGCGCCTTTTTACCTTGAGGATACTCAATACCTTTTCATCGCCAGAGGTCATAAGACTTCGCGTGGCCCACTTCATCGAAGCTCCACCGACAGTATCGAGTAATTCAAAAGGAAGGGCATCGAATGGACCTTCTTCTACGAGAATTCGTCGTAACTCTTTATAGGAATCTTCTCGGTCGAGAATTCCCACTTCGTCTTGAGACATTTGCAGGGCAATCGTATCTTCTTCGCTAAGAATTCCCATGGCAACAATCTGTTGCGCGATCTTATCTCCTAGAGCCTTAAACCCGTGTTGGAGAACAATTCTTAATGTCTCACCGATACTACCCTTGCGACCTTTTTCGAGAGCTAGAATTTGCCCGAAAATAAAGGCCACATTGTCTTGCATGTCGGCGTTCTTGAGGGCTACAAAACCAGCCATCAAAAGAGCTCTTGTCACTAAGGTTGATGGGTCATCACCGGTGCCTACGATATCGTCGATAATTCGCTTGGGCATACCTTTAGTAACATCGGTACTTGAGTAGCGAATAAATGTAACTCGCATGAACATACTCATGATCCCGACTTTATACTGCTGAGGAAGTTCCTGATAAATATAGCGTAAACGCTCAGCTCCAACATTAGGAAAGTGTTCTGCTAAAAACTCAGTGGGCTCTTCGCGCTCACCGCGAATGTAGCGAATAAACTGGTATTGCTCTTCTTCGGACCAATTTCGAATTGATTCAGTAATTTTATAAAAGGCTTGTATATCTTTGTCTGAAGTAGAACTCGCATCTTTTCCACCTTCGGTAGCATCTTCTACATAGTCTTCTGTGGTTCGAGACCGCTCGGCAATGGGGAATTTTTCTTGGTTGATATAGGCACTTTCTTCTTCGTTACTATTGATGGCCACTGAAAATTTCTCAAGAAATTCCTCATAGGCAATTCCACGCTCAGGCAGCTCTTGTTGGAGCATTTCTACGACGGCTCGAATGTGCTTCATACGTTCATCAAGATTGGTGACCACACTATTGTACTGCGAAACCATCTGATCGAGAACTCCGCGGTCTCCATCCATAAAGCGTTCAAACAGACTTCCATTTGGAATCATCGCCTTGAATGCCGCAGACTGTACCACCCGACCAATGGCCCATGCCTCTTTACTGGCTTTATCAAAAATTCGATCTTCACCGACGGCAAAAGCGAGCAATTCATCTCGTTGTCCCGCTGAGGGGGCTTCATTTTTAAGTTCATTAAGAATGCGATCGCTCACCGTGGTCACTCCACGATTGGTTAAAGCAATCCATAGTTTTTTCTTAGCTTCAAATTCTTCGGGATACATGCCCTTTTCTTCGAGCTGACGGATCAACATATTTTGCGCACGCTCAGAAAAAGCCGGCTTGTACTTCCAAGAACCTGGGTTAGCCCGAGGGTTTTGTTGTTTTGCTTTAATCAATCGAGCCAGAGGTGCTTCGAGGGGATACTTTCTCTCGTCCCAAGAACTCAGCCTCATCTCTGGCCAAAAGCTATCTTGCTCAAGAAAGAGCATGACATCTTCGTAGGTGCGAAAAAGTTCCGGCCGCACAATCATCAGGTTGTGAAATGATTCGGCGAACTGATCCAGTCGAGCTCCGCGCCCCTTGAGGACTTCTGTATAAGCGACGACATCAGACACAGAGTTTTGAAAGTTGAGAGCTCTTCGAATTTCACGTTCACGCTTATTAAGCTCACTTTCGAGTCCAAAAAGAGCCCACCATGGTCGCTCCACTTCTTTAAATCCATAGGTTTCTTTGAGTGAACTCCAAATCGCTCGCTGTTCATTATTAAGTGACTTCGTGACGATTTGTTCTACATTCGCGTGGGTTAACTCAGTTCCATTGACTAATTTATCTAAAATTTCGAAAAATCGCGTTCTCTGCTCACTTGTCGCCACATCGCTAAAAATATGTCGCGAAAATGGACTCCCATAGAGTGTGAACAATTCAGCCATTAGGGATTTTCTTTCCATATCTTTGAGCTGAAGCATAACTTCGATAAACTTAACAGGGTCAAATTGGGTTTTGAGCTCCTGAATCTTTACAGCTGTTCGGACAATAACAAAGTTTCTATCGGTGCTACTTTCGACTAAATCAGCAAAACCCGTTCGATTCCCCTCATAAATGAGTATTTCGTATAGGGCCTTCATTTGAATGCGACCTTCTGGTTTATCGATATACCAACTCGTAGGCTCCCTGCGTGCAACAATTAGAAGCCGTGAGATATCCATTAAAAGGCTTCCAATTCTTTCTTCGTCCTGGGTTTGGAATTCATCGCGAATCCAAGAATTATTGGGATTGGTCATAGCCAAGAGAACCGTAGATAGAGCGATTTCAGCCTGGTTATGATCGATTCTGCGTTCGTGATCAAACAGAGAGTAAAAGGCATCTAGATTTTCTTTGGATGCCAATCGCCCGGGATGGTTTCTCAGGTAAACTGCAATTGGGTTGGCATAATCATCCAAATAAACGGACCTTGGATGAAACTCTTGCTCAAAGAGTTCAATAGCCTGAATAAGGTCTCTTTGCTCGGCAAAAAGGTAGGTGATCATTCGAGTCACAATTGTGGTCTCATTTTTATAGGGAGCAAACCACCTATTTGTAAGAGAGCCGCTGCCATTCGAAGTTTGAGCTAACATAGACTTGTAGATGGCAAAAAAGCTAAAGCGCTGGGGAAAACTCAGTTTGCCATAACTTCTTGCCAATGCGTTTCTACTGATCAAGTGTCCTCGATTAAGGGCTCCTTCTTTTTTTGTATCATACCAAGAAATATAGTACCCCATATATTTCCTACGAGTCGCCATCTCAAGACCAGGAGTCGTCAGCCAATCCAAAATGGCATCTCCTCTTGAACTGAGTGCTTCGATCATAATTGGCTCGGCATTCATATTGCCTAGAGTTCCAAGGTACTCGATCATGTCTCGACCCACTTCAGCCTCTGGCGAAAATATCGCATTCATTAAAAAACCAAGTTCATTACCTGAGACTCTGCCGACAGACGAAGCCTCAGGCCTTAGAGCTTTATCTGAATCGTTAAACCTATCTTTAAAGGTAGTGTAATAAGTGAGCAGCAAAGACTTATACTCTAAATCGATCTTTGTATTATCGTCTCGATTGTCTAACTCGATAGACAGACTCGTACTCACCTGAGCAATTTGCTCCTCAGATATGTCATTTGAATTTTCTATAACAATTCGGAGAATTTGCTTTCTTACCGATAGAGGAATACTTGAATATCTATTGTTGGCGCGCAAATTGAGAAAAGTCTCTAGATCTTGCAATGTTTGCAAGCGAGATGTTGAGTTGACGCGAGTTACGTCCGTAAGAAGACCTGAAACCCGAACTCCCCTTGGGGCAATAGTCTCATTCAAATAGGTTTGTACAGCCGAGTAAGACCCTCTTCGTCGCAATAAGGTATTTGCCAGGTTATTGCGCAAACTCACCGTGTGAGAAAGCGTTGATCTATCAAAGAGATTATCATTGAGTAAGAAAGTCACCATCTCATCTTCACTTAAAAATTTTGCTAATCGTCTTCTAAAATTAACTCCAGCCAGTCTTCCGCCACCCACTCTCGAATTAATGAGCTCTTTAGCGAGTTCCACAACTCTTCTTCTGTAGGCCTCATCAAGGTCTGCTTTTAAGGCCTCGTGAACGATCTTTTCATAAAGGGCCGTATCAAATCGCTCCTTGGTCGCTCCCATAGATTTATGAATCATATACGGACGTAGATCTAAGTAGGCTTCAATATTTTCAGACTCAACCGCTGCATAAATCTCTTTTAATTTACTTCCTTCTCTAAGGATCGGAAGCGAAGTTGTTCCCTCGCTCACTAACTCCGGGTGCTTAGCCGCGACAACATCACGTAGGCGCAAGAGCTTTTCCTGGTAGATTTCTTTATCGAGTAGAGTGTGGTCGGAATTACCGTGCAGATTCGCTCGAGTCAGTATATCGACTAGGTCTTCTTTAGAAAGGTCGTCATAGGACTCAATTGAATCAATAAGTTTGTCGAGAAGTTGATTATAGAAACTCAATAAACTTGAAGATGAGAATCGACTGTTTGAAAGCCTGGCCAAATCTGTATTTTGCTCCGAAACTGGAACAAGAGCCGTTCCCGTTCCATTACCATCACTGACTGTTTCATTGGCGAGAACCGGTGCACTATCAGGATCGTCACTCGTTAACAGTCCGCCGGTAGTAAAGAGAAGATTTGAGATCTCTAATGGGTTGACCTCACCTGATGATATGAGGTTTTTCATATATCTTCTTTCAAGCTTAGAACGTCGATAACGTTCGACCCGATCGCGCAATCGATTTCTTCGCCTTTCGGCGGCATCGGCCAAGGCAATACCGAATTTTTGTCCGGCTCGCCCCGTGCCGATCACCAGACCTTCACCGACTTTGTAGCCAGCTACACTAATATCTTTAACCCAGACGGCCGAACTCCAGAGTCCTACTCGAACCCCTCTTTGAGCGCGATTAGCTAATTGAAATCCGCCCACTCCAAGGGCACCAATACCAAGGATTGTAATATTCGCTCCACTCCTTATTTTTCGAGCTATATCAAAGGTGATATCCGTACCTGCTCGACCTGTCGCCACAAGAGCATGACCCATTCTTTGTCCAAAGCCAGGTCCTTCTTCGGTAATCACTGCTGGCATACTTTGAGATCGATCACCCTCTTCTGTAGGACGATTCCATTCTTCACGAGGAGTATAACTTTCCGTTCCCGACCCAGGACTACTTCTCGGCCCTTCAATTCGCGAACGGTTTTCTGAACGGAGTGAGCGCAACCTCGGCATTCGAACGGAAGTTAAACTATCAATAATTGCATCACGACTTTTCCAAATAACGGCCAATACACCGGCACCAGCAGTCGCTGCTAAAACGTAGCCACCAGTAGCAACGGCAGTTCCACCGAGTTCTAGAACTCCAGTTGATACGACGAGTTCACCAAGGGTCCCAGCAGTCGTCGTTAAAAAACCACCAACGGCTGAGCCAGCCGATCCAACTCCAGAGGCTGCTGAGGAAACTGCAGCGACGATTCCTCCCATGACAGTTTCTGCACCAAAAAATACTGTCGCTCCAGCACCACCAACACCACTTGTTAGTACCACCGGAGATGAATAGGTCAGCCATTTAGAGTAAATCGGTCTGACATAGACCTGGTTAGCTCGAACAAAGGCTTTCATCTCTGGCCCAAACTCTCGACTGGTAATCTGCGACATATCGCGCTCGACTCTGAGGTACTGATTGTTAAAGGCATTCATCACTTCAACACGAAGTGAACGAGTCGGATCCGCCAAAATACTGTCGATACTCTTAGGAAGAATTCGTCTTGCGGCACCATAGCCTCTTTTGCGAACGATGTTGTCGCGAATCCAATCGTAAATATCAGTTTCAATACGGGCCAGAGCCATGGGTTGGTAGCCGGCATTCACGAGTCTTTCCATGACACTGATCGAGATTCGCAATTGCTCTTGCTCTTCAGGGCCTTTGCTTTTGTAGGACTGAAGATTATCCAAAAACGATTTGATGCGCTCATCACGTAAGGCTCCAAAAGTTGCCGGATTCTCCATAGCGAGAGCTAAATAAAGAACTGCGGCATATTGGTCTTCTTTTTCAATAAAGGCCATGATCCCCGCGGAGATGTCTACTTGATAAAGGTAATCCGGTTGGTGACCGCCTTCGATTTCAAAGGCCTTCAACTCTTCTTTAAGAGCTTTGATTTGCTCCCTTTGGCTTCGCTCAAGACCCGATTCACCGGCCCCTGGAGCAGGGCTTCTACTTCCACGCCTTGCCTCTTCGAGAGCTTTGATTTTTTGTTTTCTTACTACATTTTGATCAATGCGCTTACCTTGAACCTTTGGAACAGGTGAACCATTAAATCGGACAACAATTTTTTGTAAATCACCCGCCGAATAGGCCTTCTGCAAGATTTCATGGGTTTTTCGTTTAAAAGCTTCTGTTGAGCGAAACATTAGAAGTAAAGGAATAATTCGCGAATCTATAACCACCTGAGAATCTATAACAGACTCAACTGAAAGACCCGATGCCTCTTTGAGTGCCTCTCGAGTCATGGCCGGCGTTACAGCATTAATTGCGACGGCTCCATCGGCTAAGGGTTCTAGAAAATCTTCGACGGCTCCCGATAATACTCCGGTGGCTTCATCGGGAGTCATCTCTGCATTCGAAACAACTTCACCCGTGGTACCCTCTTCAACCTCAAGGGGATCTCCTTCTGCAACATCACCTTGGGCATCGACTTCACTATCAGTTCCAGTGGGAGCTTCCTCGCCATTCTGCTCCCTGAGGAGATTCTCAAAACTTCCAACAAGACTACCAATATCTGATCGATCTTGGGATGAAGCCGTTGAGCAAACAAGGAGTGAAAGAATTAATAATTTTACAAACGTAAATCTCATGGATTTTCTCCGGAAGGTTGTCCTGAAAGAAGAAGGATATGATATTCGCAAGTCAGCTTTGGCTGAGGTTCTGACTGAAATCGTTTTAACAATAGTTCATCGAGATAAAAGCCCGAGGCATTCCCCGCCGTTCCAGGAAACTTTTTAAATCTGCGGCTTACGGATAAGCGTTCTCGAGCCCTTTGGAGTCCAACGAAGTGCTGCGGAACAGTTCTATATTTATTGTAAAGGGCTGCAACAAACTGCATGAGCGACTGGACAATCTGCCCCTCCATATTAAACCTTTGATCACTTTCGGTCGGCATCCGCCGATTAATAATATCAAGAATAGAAGAGTAGTCCTCGGGGAAGAGTTCAATGTAGGATCGAAAATAAATTAAGGAGTTTCCTGTAATCACATGGCGCAATTTTCCGACGAGATCCCTGCGCAATTCTTCGCTTCTGTAGTTGTTAAGAACGATTATCCTAAGAGCCCCATGACTATCGAGTCTGGCGTCCTTTTTTCGAGCGAAATAAATATCGAGAAGCCATCTACGGTTGATTTCATCTGCCGTTAAGGTTTCGACCTCTTCAGTTTCGTCTCTTTGCAAAGACTCAATTAATCTTTGAATGAACCTGGTACTTTCAGGAGAATGGGCCACTGGATCGAAATTTCGAGACCGATGCTCGAGCTCCGTAGCTAATGCTCCCAGCTCCGCCTCGAGGACCGCAACCTTTGGCAGTAAATCTTCCATTCTTTGAATCGAGTCTTGGTATATTTCTTTTAAAGAAGTTAAGTTTCGTATCAAGTAGTAAAGAACAGAATTGATCTCTTCAAGTTCGCCGGGGCGAAGGCTCCTATTTGTAACTACCTCAACGATTCGCGAGCGAACCCTCTCAATGAGTTTTAACTTTTCATTAATTTGCTCTAGCTTTTCACTGTAAACCGTCACCTGTTGGACCATCGGAATACGATCTAACCGCAAGGCACTCAAAAAATCCCTGACTCCTTTTGCCTGCTTAAGACAGTGTTCAGAACTGCGAGATGTTTCGTAACGACTGGCATCGAAAGATTGTATTCGCCTTTCGACCTCATAGAGTGCGCCAACTGTTTGTAGATTATCTAAGCCTTGGCTTATCACCTGGGCCATATCGTTAATTCGGAAAGATAAACCTCGGTAGGCCTGCAACTGAGCGACATCAAAATCACCTGATAAAAGATTCTCTAAACTTGTGAGTTCGGCCTCGACACCTTCGAAGCCATCGTAAAAATCAAGACCGGATACCCCAGCTTGACCAGTCGAAGATGAAAAGATCGGCACAAGGCTTTGAAAAATTTCTTCATAGCTATAGGATTGAGGACGGCTGACTCTTAGGCGACCTTCGAAGGACTGCGCTCTCGAAATGAGTTGATTCAATTTTTCTTTCACAAGGATTTTTATTGCGGATTCACCTTGAGAGCGACTCGCCAATCTAGCCATTAAACCTGTTGGTTTATTTTCGTGAACCTCTTGCAATAGGCCTGCAAGTATGTCAACGAGAGCTACCGCCATGGATGGTTGGGAATATATTTGTAATAGGTACTCTTGAAGGTCTTCGGTCGACTCATCGACAGATAATCCGCGAACCTCAGTATAAAGGCTACTCAATAATTCGATCGAAAGACGATAAAAAGTAGTGCGAGAAACTTCCCTGGGGTTTTGCGTGTAAACATTGGTGTACACGAAATCGATAAAAAGATCGTGGCGTACTAAAGGGGCTTCATCCACTAAGGGATACAAAACTTCCAGGTGGTTGATGTCATCATCTCCCGCATAGGATACGGGGATAAAAAGTGAAAACACCAGGATTAAAATACTCAGCCTTTTCAGCCTCATTAAGGGAAACACCACTTCTCAATTACCTTTGTTATAACGCCTGAAAATAATGCACGATCGAAGCCAAAATTGGCCGCAAAAATGGGGGTCAAAGGGTCCTAAATTCACCCCTTTAACTGGTAATTGATGATTTGGGTTCGAATTGCGGCTCAATCTTGGGAAATAGACAGTTTTGCGGCTAAAATCGAAATTGGCTAATAAATGGGGCTACTTACGAAGATCTTATTCCCCGAGCCCGGGACAAAAAAAAACGAGCTCTCGGCTCGTTTTTTTTAATCTTGAAATGGCAGAAATACTTATGACTTTTCCACCTGAATATAATCAAGCTCTACAGGAGTTGGTCGACCAAAAATACTTACAAGCACTTTTACTTTCGCCTTTTCCTCATTGATCTCTTCAATAGTTCCATTGAAATTAGAAAAAGGTCCATCAATAACCGTAACACTTTCACCAAGCTCAAAAGAGATTTTCGGTCTTGGCTTCTCAGCACCCTCTTCCATTTGTTGGTTAACTCGAGTGACTTCGTGCTCGGGAACAGGTTGTGGTTTTTGACCACCAATAAAACCCGTTACTTTAGAAGAGCCTCGCACCAAATGCCAAGTATCTTCCTGCATGATCATATTTACGAAAATATATCCGGGAAAGAATTTACGCGAGCGTGTTGTCTTTTGACCTTTTACCAATTCAACAACATTTTCCGAAGGGATAACAATATCACCAAAGAAATCTTCCATCCCTTTTGATTTAATTCGCTCTTCAATCGCTGCCTTTGCGGTATTTTCACAATTTGTTTGGCAGTTTACGATATACCATTGCTTTTCCATGGCTTAACCCACAATCCTAAATTGTAATATCCATTATTAAATTAATAATATTCTTAGAGAAGAAATCAAATACACCTAACATCGCACCAGCAATTAGTATGATAATCGTTACCACGATTGTTAGAGCCGTTGTGTCTTTCTTAGATGGCCATACAACTTTTGCAACTTCACCTATGACCTCGGCTGCCCAAGTTCGTTTACTTTTACTAGCGACCAAATATGCAAAAAGAAGAACACCGGCCAGAGCTGGCATTCCGTGCTTTACGATATCCATGTCGTAATAAAGAGAGAAAAAACCAAAAGTCGAAGCGAGAACTTCAAGCATGGTTCGCATGACATAACCGGCAATAAAAGCAAAGCCTACAAAGCTTACCATCATTATTTTATGATGTGTTTTATCCATTCCTTGCATGAAAATTTCCTCTCGTGGTCCAAATAAAAACTGACCTTATCTTCACATAATCTGATTCATTTTCAACCGAAAGTGAATCTCTTTAAAGTGGCAGGGCGAGAGGGACTCGAACCCCCGGCCTACTGATTTGGAGTCAGTTATTCTACCAACTGAACTATCGCCCTACTCAAAATTCTTTCTAAAACAATTCTATTCAAATTTAGCCTTTAAAAGGCCCTTTTAAGGCAAAAGGGCCAGCGTTTCCACTGCCCCTTTATTCGCCCAATCTCAAAGTCCTAAGACTTTGGGATCAATTACTCAACGATGTCTACAACAACACCGGCACCAACGGTACGGCCACCTTCACGAATTGCGAAGCGAAGCTCTTTTTCCATGGCAACAGGAGCGATCAGCTCGATATCCATTTCGACGCGGTCACCAGGCATAACCATCTCAGTACCTTCTTTAAGAGTACAAACACCAGTGATGTCAGTAGTTCTGAAGTAGAACTGAGGACGATAACCGTTAAAGAATGGAGTGTGACGTCCACCTTCGTCTTTAGTTAGGATATAAGCCTCTGCTTTAAACTTTTTGTGAGGAGTGATTGAACCTGGCTTAGCAAGAACTTGTCCACGCTCAACGTCTTCTTTCTTAGTACCACGAAGGAGACAACCACAGTTATCACCGGCACGGCCTTCATCAAGAAGCTTACGGAACATTTCAACACCAGTTACAGTGGTTTTCGTAGTTGGGCGAATACCAACGATTTCAACTTCTTCACCAACTTTTACGATACCACGCTCAACACGACCAGTAACAACCGTACCACGACCAGAGATTGAGAAAACGTCCTCGATAGGCATCAAGAAGTCTTTGTCAATTGGACGAGGAGGTTCTGGAATATACTTATCAACTTCTTCCATGAGAGCAAGAATCGCTGGCTCACCAATTTCAGAAGAGTCACCTTCTAGAGCTTTAAGAGCTGAACCTTTAACGATAGGAATATCGTCGCCAGGGAATTCGTACTTAGAAAGAAGTTCACGAATTTCAAGCTCAACAAGGTCAAGAAGTTCAGGATCGTCAACTTGATCCACTTTGTTCATGAAAACAACAATCGCAGGAACACCTACTTGACGGGCAAGAAGGATGTGCTCACGAGTTTGTGGCATTGGACCATCAGCAGAAGAAACCACAAGAATGGCTCCATCCATCTGTGCAGCACCAGTGATCATGTTTTTCACATAATCCGCGTGACCAGGACAGTCAACGTGCGCATAGTGACGGTTAGCAGTTTGGTACTCAACGTGTGCAGTTGAGATTGTGATACCACGCTCACGCTCTTCAGGAGCTTTATCGATCTGATCGTAAGCCATGGCTTCCGCACCAC
The DNA here is from genome assembly GCA_030427805.1 of Bdellovibrionia bacterium. Classification (GTDB taxonomy): domain Bacteria; phylum Bdellovibrionota; class Bdellovibrionia; order Bdellovibrionales; family JAGQZY01; genus JAUHWN01. The sequence goes on along the minus strand of JAUICP010000001.1, from coordinate 942,470 downwards.
CCGCTTTACCTAATACTGTTGTAATAGCAGCTGTAAGTGTTGTTTTTCCGTGGTCAACGTGTCCGATCGTACCGATGTTTACGTGGGGCTTACTACGATCAAATTTCTCTTTAGACATTTGAATTTGCCTCCTGAAATTTACCCCAATTGGGGATCTTTTCGTTTAATTAGTTTATAAAACCTATCAAATAAGCGATCTCGCAAGAATCGCCTAATATGAACTAAATGTCATCCCATCATTCAAAAAATCCAGAGAAAAGTACGTTTTCCCCCACATTTTTAAAAGATGGTGCTGATGGCGAGAATCGAACTCGCGACCCCACCCTTACCAAGGGTGTGCTCTACCCCTGAGCCACATCAGCAAAAATGGAGCGGGAGACGGGTCTCGAACCCGCAACCCTCAGCTTGGAAGGCTGATACTCTAGCCAATTGAGCTACTCCCGCTCAGTGGTGGAGGGAGGAGGATTCGAACCTCCGAAGGCGAAGCCAGCAGATTTACAGTCTGCCCCCTTTGACCGCTCGGGAATCCCTCCATATCAAGGATACTTAGCAACAAGCTCGTACCCACAATCTATCCAAATCCGGAGATTTGAATGGTGCTGATACACGGACTTGAACCGCGAACCTACTGATTACAAATCAGTTGCTCTACCAATTGAGCTATATCAGCACAAAGCTCTGGAAAAACTCTGAAAAGCGTAGCTGTCCATTGGATTCCCAAATCAGTAAGCTGCATTTCTAAAGGAATTGCCGCACTCTAGTCAAATGGATTTTGCTCGACAGAAGAAATAATTTATCCCTGCGCGGTAGAGTCTGGCAAATCCCTATATTAACTGGGTTTAATATGGGCCAATTCGGCTTTTAAAGAGCTTAAATTAGCATCAGTAATTTCGATCCAAACCGGCCAGTCCATCCAGGCCCAAAAGGAGATCAAACACTCCCCAACTGGGAGCAAAAAGGGTTTTAGAACCGATCTTCATTCGCGCCGACTTGTTTACAAACCTGATGACAACAGGACGACCTGCAAAAGTCTGAATTTCTTCAATTGTACCTGTGACTTGAATCCCTGACTCGTAGCGTAGGCTGACCTGCTGCCCCTCTTCGATCCTGCGCTCAGCGAGTTCTTCGAGGGAATACTCGTAGAGAGGTTTTTCAAAACCGATGAGTGGGCCTACTGGAGAACTAAATCCACCGGGGTGCTGGCCTTCACTCTGACGAGGTAAAACCTCGAATGAATCTCCGACGCGATCCATGAGTTGCGTGGGGCCGTGGAATTTCACAAATGCCAATTGGTTTTCGAGAACCATCACGTGACTTAACTGCCCTTGCACCGCCATACCAGAATTAAATACATAGCGACCGTAATTTCCAGGCACGAAGTCACCCATGCCATTGGTGAAAAAATTGGGAGCCCGCAAACGGTTCGGCCGCCTCGTCTCAGGAGTCGGAGCTAAATTTCCAAGATAAACTTCTTGAAGAAATTCGTTATACCAAATGGAATCCCGAAGAATACCGAGTGAAGACACACCCGGAGCTGCTTCTGAAACAAAGTAGTGAGCGAAATTATCACCGTGGCGAGCCACAGAAGTGGGATCCATAGTGATTTCACAGGCAAAGGGAGATCGACTAAATGGCACCGCCAAGGCAGGTCCTGCCATAAGCGCAACTAAAAGAATCGCTAAGAGGTACTTAAAATTTCTAACAAAAAACATTCCACGGACTTTCTTTTTAATAAAATTCATCATCGTTAATTATTTAATTTTCAGGAGTATCGAGAGTCTCGTCCTCTCCCTCGTCAAAAACTTCTACTCCATCGGGTACAAAGGGCACCCAAGGACCCCGCTGAAAATCTTCGGCGTGGGTAATAACATCTGCGGCAATCAACAGGGAATCCTGATCAATACCGTATTGATTTATAAAGTCAGTTTCACCCAAAGTAATACTCAGGCTACCAGGTACGAACCGGATGAGATCAACACCCTGAGAATTTGCCCGCAGACTTTCAAGGGCTTTAACTTGGCCCCGTACGATAATACCCGATTCATAAACGAGTTCTATGCTTTGTCCTTCAGAGATCCCTTTGCCGGCCAATTCCTCTTGGGTCATTTTATGGGGAGCCATGGTGAATCCGCGAATGGGGCCTACAGGGTTGAGGTAGTTTTGAAAACCATCGGCCGCAAATCCTTTGCTCATTTCCCACCTGAGAGCGTTGGTAAAGCCCGTTCCAGGCACTTTGTTTTCAACATAGGTCGTACCGACAAAATGAAACAAGTATGGAGTAATATCAAATCCGCCCTCGCGCTCTTTGACATCGAGAACCACTTTGTGAAGTTGGCCAGAAATACGGAAGCCCGAGCGAAAACTAAGCACTCGGCCTGCTCCTTCGAATTGTTCTTCAACTTCATTTCTTGGTGTCATGGGCATCAGACCAGGATTCGAAATCGCGCCATCGAGGGTCTGGTGTTTTGCGTAGCGAATCCCTTCAAGAACTCTTCCGTGTAGGAATTCATTGACCTCTAGATAGGCCTCGTATCCCGCTATTCGCGAATCGAAGTTTCCCTCGCAAATGGCAGCAAAGGCCCCTTGAGACAAAAGAAATCCCGAGACTATCAAAATTTTGAACAGGGCGACCAATCGAGCCAAAAACAATCTCCATCTCTTGCGTATTTTAAATCAAATCAAAGAGAAGCTAATCTAGAACAAAGAGTTCATTTAACTACTTCTTTCAATTCAAACACCTAGCTCATTGTGCAAGGAGGAGACCAAGTCGCTTCGGTGAAATAGTGTAAAGAACTCAAATTATTGCGCTCTTGTTGAAGGCTAAGTAAGGACTTGATACCTCTTTTCACAGGTCTAAAGGGAGACTGAAGGAAGAAGGGATCTGAATGAAAATCTTGGTACTGATATTAGGAGTTTTGGGGTTTATGGCTACGGCCCAGGCAAACCTCACGGAAGATTGCCTCAACAATACGAAAAGTTGGGTTTACAGCAATACATCTCGTGGGAGTAGTGATTCTGCCCAAATGGCTCTCGAGTTTTGCTCCGTTGTTGGAAACTATACGTGCCTAACTGGTGCAAAAAATTGGGCTTACAGCAATACGTCCCGTGGCAGTAGTGACTCTGCAGAAGCCGCAATTAACTTTTGTAAGCATGGAGAAGTATCTTGCCTCACACCGGCTAAGAATTGGATCTATAGTAATACTTCAGCAGGTAGTAGCGACTCTGCAGAACAGGCTCTTGATCTTTGCGGAAAACCGAAGAGCTGCCAGCAAAACTAAAATATTTTCGAGAATAAAATAACTGAGTCACTCTTTGAGTGAAAATAGAGCTCTTGGCAAAACCAGGAGCTTTTTTATTTTTGTTGGCGGTAGGTTTCGCCGAGGGCAATGGCTGCGGCAACCGATGCGTTGTAGCTGGATCCGCCGTGAACTTGTGGTAGCTGGGTAATGATATCGCATGCTTTTTCGGTGGCCTTGCGCATTCCCTTATCCTCAGCCCCGATAATCCACACACATTTTTTATTAATTTCTAGGTCGTACACAGAGTCCTCGCCCCCTTCGGCGAGGCCATAGACCCAGTAACCGTACTCTTTAAGTTGCTCCAACTCACTCGTAAAATTAGAAACTTGCTCCACAGGAACGTGCTCAGCCCCACCACTTGCGACTTTACAGGCCGTCGGAACCAGAGCTACGGATCGGTCTTTAGGAATAAAAACCGCATCGACTCCCATGAGCCAAGCCGTTCGCAGAATGGCCCCAAGATTATGGGGGTCTTCGATGCCATCTAGAAATACAACAATGGACTCCTGTGCACCTTTCAAATGATCCCAATCCACTTCGGGGCTTTCACTTACAGAAACGGCAATGCCTTGATGGGTGCTGCAGAGTTCATCCAATTGATTTTCGCGAATGAGCTTTGGCTCAAGGTTCGTGCGATTGAGAAGTTTTGAAATTTGCGCAAACTGTTCTGAACGCTCGTAACTCTCTTTGATGTAAAAATCTTTTATAGCCCCAGGTCGGACCTTTAAAACTTCTTCGACCGAGTGAATACCAACAACCCAGCGAAGCTTTTTGTTAAACTGCAGCTGACTTTCTCCGCGGGATTTAGCCCCATCGCCATCGCGAAATCTTCTACGTGTGCTATCACCACCACGGCCCCCACTGCGTCCGTCGTGATTCGGTCTCGGCCCTCGGTTTGGACCAGAGGGTCTTCGCCCGGAACCTTCACTTCGTCCCCGTGGCGATTTATTTTTTCCTTTAGCTCCCGATGACTTTTTCATGTGCGCGATGCCTTCAAGTGGTCTTCAATCATTTTTGCAGCGGCCACTGGATCCTCAGCCTGATAAATGGGTCGACCGATAACAAGAGCATTGGCCCCATCTTCCATAGCTTGGGTCGGATTGGCCGTTCGCTTTTGATCGTCGCCCCCCGCTTGGAAGCGAATTCCTGGAGTCACTAGGAAGGAGTCTGGAAACCGCACTCGAAGCATTCGCACTTCGAGAGGTGAACAGACGAAGTTTTTCAAGCCACAATCATAACTCATTTGTGCTAACCCCAGGATATGATCCGATAGCTCTTTCTTTTCGAGGCCCCGGGGCATGGTGCTCGGAGAAAAGCTGGTGAGAATTGTAACCACCAATATTTTAAAGGGCCGTATCTGGTTCAGTTCTTCTTCGAGCTTTGCCAATTCGCGAAGTGCTTCGGTCCCCGCCCAAGCGTGAACCGTACAAAAACTGGCTCCACTCTCAAAGGTCGCTTTGACTGAGTGGTACATGGTATTGGGAATATCTAAATATTTATTATCGACAAAAAGCGGGCCTCTTTCGGCAATCTCCTTGAGAAAACTTTCGCCATAACGAATGGACAAGCGCGGGCCCACCTTGAAGCCTCCAACATGGGGGCCAACCGATTCGGCTAGGGCTAGGGCTTTTTCGCGGTCATCCACATCGAGCGCGACAAATACTGGATTATCAGCCATTAAATCCATTTTTCTCCATCCAAGAAAGAATAAAAGAGCTCACCTCTGAAGGGGGCATCTTTTGGGCTTGTTTTGAGTTTCTCTCGACAAGCTCGATTTCATTGTTATCAAGTCCCCTTTTTCCTATTACAAGGCGCAAAGGAAAGCCCAAGAGGTCGGCGTCTTTAAACTTAACCCCTGGTCGCTCCTTGCGATCATCAACGAAAACTTCGACATTGGCCTTTTCTAGGGGCTCGACAATTTCACTCAACACCTTTTGTGCTTTTTCGTCTTCAGGATCGAGCATGCAGAGGTGAAGATGATATGGAGCAATCGACACGGGCCAAATCATGCCATCTTTATCGTGGCATTGCTCAATAGCCGATTGAATCGTTCGACTCACTCCAATTCCATAACATCCCATCTCTAAAGTCTGCTCCTTACCATTTTTATCGAGGTAGGTGGCCTTCATGGGTTTCGAATAGGTTTGTCCAAGATAAAAAACATGGCCCACTTCAATTCCGCGAATGGATTGAATTTCTGACTGGCACTTAGGACAACTATCGCCGGGCTCAGCTCGTCTTAAATCAGTCATTTCCTCAACCTTGAAATCCCTTTCAGGGTTTACGTTTTTAAGGTGAAAATCGTCTTTGTTGGCACCAACAATCATATTAGTTTTACCTTCGAGAGCATTGTCCATGATGACAGGCATCTTCAAGCCCACGGGACCACAGCTTCCTGGTTTCGCTCCGGTGTACTCTTCTACCATACCGTCAGATAGCAGTGCCGGCTCTTGGCTCAGACCTAGGTAATTTTTAAGTTTGATAGGATTCAACTCATCACTTCCGCGCAGGAGTACAGCGATCGGAGTAATATTTTTCTCGTCCTTACCCGAATCGAAGAATAAAGTTTTTACGAGATCCTTTTCTTCGGTCTTAAGGGACTTGGCCAAGTCCGCAATCGTTCGAAGGCCCGGAGTCGCAAACTCTTCCATGGGAGCGGCTGCTTCGGCTTTAAACTTTTTATTATCTGGTAAAATTGCTGGAGAAATCTCGACGTTGGCAGCAAAATCGCAGCTCGGACAAACCATAAGGTGATCCTCCCCACTTTCAGCTAAAACCTGAAATTCATGGGTTTGGCTGCCACCGATTTGTCCCGCATCCGCTTGAACGATTCGGTACTTAAGACCAACGCGGTCAAAGATCGCCTGGTATGCACCGTAGAGTCGCTCGTAACTTTCAAGGGCCGAGTCTTTATCGGCATCAAAAGTGTAGGCATCTTTCATAAAGAATTCACGCCCGCGCATGAGTCCAAAGCGCGGTCTAATTTCGTCCCGATACTTATCCTGTATTTGATAAAGAGTTTTCGGAAGGTCTCTGTAGCTTTTTATGTCGTTGCGGACATAATCAGTAATCACTTCTTCGTGGGTCGCACCCAAACAGAACTCGTGGTCATTTCGATTTTTAAACTTGAGGAGGCCGTCGCCCATTTTATCCCAACGGTCGGTTTCTTCCCAAAGGCTTCGGGGGTGAACCATGGGCATTAGGATTTCAACACAGCCACGTGAATCGAGCTCATCGCGGATAATGTCTTCAAATTTGCGCAAGGCTTTAAGGGCCAAATGGCCGTAGGTGTAGATCCCCGGAGCTGTTTTTTTGATAAACCCACCCCGAATCAACAATTGATGACTGGTTATTTCAGCATCGGCAGGGGCTTCCCGGAGCGTATATACGAATGATTGAGACCATTTAACGTGCTTTTTCATAGACACCTCTGAACTATTTATAGACCGCTCTATTGCTGATTGTCACTCATGAGATCTTATTTTTTAATGGCCCCAATCCAAGTAATATGCCAGTCTAGGTGCAATTGAGGAGTGGCTCGTGCCAAAGAAGAAGAAAGCAATTTATGCAGGGAGTTTTGACCCGATCACCAATGGCCACCTTTGGGTGATCAAGAAGGCGGCCCACCTCTTTGATGAGCTGAGCGTTGCCATCGGGCACAACCCCGATAAAAACTACCTTTTCAACCTCGAAGAGCGGAAAACCATGCTCGAAGCCGCCGTTGGCGATCTCGAAAACACCAAGGTTGCCGTTATCGACAATAAATACTTGGCTAAGTATGCCTCACAACAGGGAATTCCCTATCTCATCCGGGGTATTCGCTCGACGGGCGATTACGAATATGAAAAGTCCATGGGACAGATCAATTATGATTTAGCCCCCGAAATAGAGACGATTTATTTTATTCCTCCGGCTAAAATTTCTCAGATATCATCCAGTATGGTGAAGGGTTTAGTGGGCCCTGAAGAGTGGGAAAAATCTATAACCAAATACGTTCCGCGCTCGGTCGTCACTGCCCTCAAGCGCAAACAGAAGAGTCTTTTAAAATAAATTTACATTCGAAACTGTGACCCCAATTAATTGGGTTTGAACCGGGCCGACCGAGGGTTTTCTCTTACAATCGGGCCTCGTTTTTTTCGTGGCTTTTACAAGCTCCTCTCCGTGAATTTGCTATTCTGAGTGCAAGAAAGGATGGCTATGAAACACGACAGCTTTAAAGAGTCTTTGCAAAATTCCAGCTATACCAATCGACGCCTTGTTTCGGTCAGTCTCTTACTCCTTCTGCTTCTAATTGCAAGCGAGGGCTTCGCACTTGATTGGGACCCGGGCTATCTTGAAAACCGGCTCTGTAAGCAAATACAATCGCGAGTCGGACAGATGAAGCTCGCCGCACAAAAATCTCCGCCGCAAAGTAGCTTGAAGAGTCAAAAACTGATCGATGAGTTTATTACTCTCACGGCCGACCTCCCCCCGACAGACCAGAAATTCTTGGGACAAATCAAGTCCCTAGCTCAAAAGAGGAAACTGCCAGAGTCTCTGGCCCTGCGAATTATGAAGGCCGAAGACCTTCCACAGATCTACCATTGTGATATGAATTTATACTCCTACCTCTTTACGAATGGTCTTAATTTTGTTTCGACCTATGGGACCGAGGAGCAGAAACATAAATTCAAGAAAATTCTTCTGACAAAAATTATCGACTCGACAAAAAGTCACGCCCTGACTCTGCATTTAGTCGTGTATTTATCGAGTATCCGAAATTTAATGGCCCAGGACATGATACCTAGGGAGTTTGATCGAAAGATCTATAATCTACGGCAAGATGCTCGCATAATAATTGAAGAGCACTCCTTTAGAAATTACAAAAATCAAAATCGGCAGCCCACCCAGTCTGACATTAATCTGTTTATTTTCGACGACTTTCGGCTCAGTAATAGCTTGAGAGAAGACATAAAAAACACAGCGCTCATTCTTAATGGGCAAAAGGCCGAACCTCGAGTGAAGTCCGATGAAAGCTTCTTCGCCAAACTCGTGCGAACGGTTCGTTCTTTCTTATAAAAATCAGATCCTATCTACCGGCTTCTTAAAGAAAGTAGTCTATCGGATTGCAATTGCCAGAACTTAGACTCTTGCGAAAAATCACCCGTTTAATTCAATATTATAGGCTTTAATTTTTCGGTGGAGATAGCTGCGTTCTAAGCCAATTTCTTCAGCCGTACGACTGATATTGCCATTGTTTTCGGCAATCTTTTTAACCAGGTACTCTCTTTCGAATTTCTGGCGCGCTTCTCGAAAATTAGAAATTTCGGATAAGTCCTCAGAAGGCTCCGATTTTGACTGCAGTCCAGCAAAACGAACATCGTGAACATCGACAAAATCCCCAGGGGTGAGGATGTAGATCCGCTCGATAAAATTGCGAAGCTCCCGAACGTTTCCGGGCCACTCATACTGAACCAATTTTTCCATGGCCTGATCAGAAAAAAACTTTCTTTTATAGCCACCTTCTCGAGAAAACTGCTCGCTAAAGTGCATGATCAGTGAAGGGATGTCAGTGCTTCTCTCTTTTAAAGACGGAACTTTAAATGGGATGACATTGAGTCGATAAAAAAGGTCCTCGCGAAAGCGTCCTTCTTTGATTTCGGTTTCGAGATCTTTGTTAGTCGCCGCGATCACTCGAACATCAACTTCGACATTGTCTTTACCACCCACGCGGCTAAAGGTCTTTTCTTGTAGAAAGCGCAAAACCTTTGCTTGGGCATTGAGACTCATATCAGCCACTTCATCGAGAAAAAGACTGCCTCCATCGGCGTAATCAAATTTACCTTTTTTAGCCTTGTCCGCACCGGTAAAAGCACCCTTTTCGTAACCGAAAAGCTCACTTTCGATCAAATCTTCAGGGATTGCAGCACAGTTAATGTCAATAAAAGGTCCCGAAGCACGACCACTTAAAAAGTGAATGTTCTGGGCCACTAACTCTTTGCCCGTTCCATTTTCTCCAGAAATCAAAACCCATGATGTCGATGGAGCGACCCGCGAAATCATCTGCTTAATTTTAACGATTTCGGGGTGATCCCCTATTATGGCAATGTTCTTTCGAAGCTTCGAAAGAAGGGCGTTTTTTTCCGAACGCTCCTCGTGGAAATTAATAATATTTTGGATCGCAATGGTGACCTTTTCCATAGAAACGGGCTTCTCAATAAAGTCCCACGCTCCGAGTTTCGTTGCATTCACTGCCGTCTCAATGGTTCCGTGACCAGACATCATTACAAACTCAGTATCGTAGTTTTCTTCCTTCGCTTTCTGTAAGACTTGGATTCCATCGAATGATCCCGGCATCCAAATATCGAGGAGCGTGATCTGTGGTTTAAAGCTCTTAAGCTTTTCAAGGGCTTCTTCGCCGTTTTGCGCCAGCTCTACAACACAGGCCTCGTCCTCAAGGGACGCAGCTAGAACTTCGCGAATCGGAGATTCATCGTCGACTACTAATACTTTTGTTCCCTTAATTTCAGCCATTTCTCACGTCCTCCAGGCCTTCCCCTTGCCCTGCTTCGGAAATACTTAACTCAGTATCCACAACAGGTAACTCGATAATCATCTTTAAACCGCGGGGTTCATTTTTTAGAGCCCGAATAAATCCATTATGATCTTCGATAATTCGCTTCACAATGGAAAGGCCCAAGCCCGTGCCCTTTTCTCTAGTACTATAATAAGGTTCAAAGATCTGTCCAAGTTTAGATTGCTCAACACCCATACCGTTATCGCTAATGGTCAAGCGAATGATTTTTAGAAGATTATCAAATTGTGTCCTCAAAACGAGCTGAGCCTCATTCTGCCCGTCCATAGCGGCTAAGCTGTTTTCGACCAAATTCATAACAACCCGTTTAATTTGCTCGGGGTCAAATTTAAATTTCGGCAAGCTCTCATCTTTTTCAAATTCAATCTGAATATTGGGATGGGCCGATCGATACAGAGTGAGAGTCTCCTCAATAACCTCGTGCAGAGAAGCCAACTGGGGATTCGTTTGTGGAAGTCTGGCAAAATTTGAAAACTCGTTTACGAGCTGTTTAATTTCATCGGTTTGCTGAATGATCATTCGCGTACAATCTTCAAAAGCAGGGTCTGCGACCTGGCCAGCGAACTTCTTTTGCAATCGTTGGGCTGAGAGCTTAATTGGCGTCAGCGGGTTCTTGATCTCATGAGCAATTCTTCTGGCCACTTCCGTCCACGCTGCAGCTCTCTGAGCTTTTACAACTGGAGTCAGATCATCAAAGACAAGGAGCTTACCAATGTCTTCACCCTTTTCGTCTTGCATCAGTGAAATTGTCATTTGGATGGGCAATGTTTCAGAGTCGACTTCAATTCTCAAACTTTTTTGTAAACTGCTGAGACCGTGTTTACTCATATGATCAAAAAGGTCTTTTACCAAACCGAATTGCGCGCGATCGATCAGCTTCGCCAGCATTTCCCCTTCAAATTCTTTGGGGTTAATTTTTAAAAGTTGAGCAGCATGACGATTGATAACGTTAACTCTTCCCTCGGGAGAGACCGAGATCACTCCCGTGCTGACACTCTCTAATACTTCTTGAATATAACGACTGTGCTCATCGAGCCGTTCAAGAGTTTCTTGTAAATCTTTATTCGCCTGTAAAACTTCACGCTTTGAACGATCGAGATTGACCACCATTCCGTTAAAGTTCTCTACGAGTTGTTGAACTTCTTGGTTTCCTGTGGTGAGAACCACCTTGCGATAGTCCCCTTGAGCAACCCTTCTGGTGGCCTTTCCCAAGGCGGCAAAAGAATTTGTCAATTGCTTGGCCAGGTAAAAACCAAACCAGGTGGCTCCAAAGAGGATCACCAAAGTCATTAGAACCAAAATAATGAGGTAGATCGACTTTAATGGATATTCGAGAGGGTTGGTGTTTTTAAACTCCTCATAAGCGGCGGTTACATTCTCCATTTTTGAGATCAATGAAAGAGGGATGTAGGTGGAAACGACTAAGGCTCCGCCCCCCTTTGACTTATCAACAGGAGTAATAACTCGCACCAAGTTCCCTTCACCAAACTGATGTATGGTCGAAGAATCGAGCTTGGACTTGAGACCCTTTCTTAAAAATTCTAGAGAAACTGGAGGAATTTCAGGTAGAACTCCACTCTCTCGAATGGCGATCGTTCTTTTGCCGATAACACTGGGATAGTACTCAATGGCGTCTAAGGAGTACTTTTTTTGCTGCAGCAAAAGCTCACCTTCCAGTCGGTCTTTACCAAACCGAAAGTGGGGTACATTACTTAAAATCTCCTCGGCAAAGTGATAATTTCGCCTTTTTTCCGTGGAATAATACTCATGGGTTACTTCTAGAGAGTTTCTAAGTACGCTACCCATTTTTACTGAGAACCACTTATCAAAGCTTGAATTGATATAAAAAACCGAAATCAAAAACATCAGCAATGTCGGAACAAAAGAGAAAACGACGAAGGCAGCAATGAGTTTCGCTTTGAGAGTTTGAGCGATCCACTTCCCTTGGCGCTCGGCAAATACCTTTACGACATTTCTAAAAATAAAGAAGAGAAGCAGGAGAAGGATTATGATGTTAAAATTGACGAGTCCAAAAAAGAAAATGGAATGGACGAAAGGCAGCTGTTCACTGGTCGAAAACAATTTTATTTCGAAAAACGTGAGAAGGACAAAAAGAAGACCAAGACCGAAGATAAGAAAAATCTCTCGCTTACGTTTTCTACTCTCAACTAAAACTTCGTCGTCTCGGGTCTCTTTTTGTTCGTTCTCTTGCATACTCTTTACTGTAAGTACTGGCGATATATCGTCTGGCCAATTTTAAAGGCCGGACCGCCAATATTGATAAGTTCTAAGCATAATTGCCTAGCTTCATCCGAGTTGAGGCTATCATCTCGGTCCTTTAATCCACTCTGCATTAAAGCTGAGTTTAGAATCAAACGAGCATTGTTTGATGTCACTTTCTCTCGCAGGCTGTCATAAAATAATTGGACGTTAATCGCTTGATTGTCATTAGTTTGGTCCACTGTTTGGCTCCTTCAATGTAGTTTAGGGGGTTCTTATTTCATCTAATAGATTTAACATGGTCATAACAACCTCAGAGGCCTCAGCCCCTTTATTCCCCTTTTTACCGCCAGCGCGGTCATAAGCTTGTTCCGCGTTTTCAGTGGTAATAACTCCGAATCCAACAGGTTTTTTGTACTGTAACTGAAGCTCGGTACAGCCGCGCTCCACAGCATTACAGACAAAATCAAAGTGGGCTGTATCCCCGCGAATAACAGCACCAATAGCAACAACTCCATCGCAGCCATCGTCAAATAGAGCTTGGACGGCTAGCGGTATTTCAAAAGCGCCAGGAACTTCAACAGACTTGATTTGTTGGGCTTTAAGACCCAACTTTTCAAGCTCCGAAAGAGCTCCCTGCTGAAGTTTTTCAGTAACAGGTCGATTAAAAAGAGCAGTTACAACACCAATTTTAAGACTATCCTTGTACATTACTGATCCTTGCCTTCAATTCGCTTTTTTAAGTTCTTATCCATCGAAACATGGGTTTTACCCGGCTCACTGGCCCCTTCAAATAAAGGAGTTTCATCTACAATCTCGAGGCCGTAAGCTTTTAAGCCCACACGTTTTGATAAACTATTTGAAATTAAATTTATTTTCGTCACGCCAATGGCTCGCAATATCTGCGCGCCAATCCCGTAGTCCTTGATATCCATCATGCGGCTCTTCGGCGGTGACGCCGGCACTCGTAAAGAGTCGTCTTCTTCAGAAAGCTTACGAATTTCATCAGAAATAAAACTCTCGTGATGCGGGTTTCTCAAGTAAACAAGGACTCCAGCTTCTTCGCTGGCTATTCTCTTTAAAGACTCTTCGAGCTTCCAGTGAGAGTCGTGACGAAGGGAAGTAAAAATATCGCCAATAGTATCCTCGACATGGACTCTGACTAGAGTTGTCTCGTCGGGATTGATCCGACCTTTTTGAATAACTAAACTCTCTGTATTGTCGAGAAGAGATTTAAAGACTCGCAACTTAAAGTCCTCACTGATCTTCGTTGGAAAACGACAGTAGGCTGTCTCTTGTACCAAGGTTTCGGTTTCAAGACGATAACTAATCAGGTCTTCAATGGTACCAATTTTGATATCGTGTTTTTTGGAAAACTCTTTAAGGTCTCCGACTCGAGCCATAGAACCATCGGGTTTCATAATTTCGCAGATAACAGCACTCGGAGTCAGCCCTGCCAAAATAGAAAGGTCAACACTGGCTTCAGTATGACCAGCACGTTTTAGAACTCCACCTTCTTGGGCTTTAATAGGAAAAATATGCCCTGGCATAATGATATCACTCGGCTGAGCGTTGGGATTCGCCGCTACACGAATGGTGTGAGCGCGATCGGCCGCAGAGATTCCCGTCGAAACACCTCTTGCCGCTTCAATCGATACGGTAAAGGCCGTTTTATTCGGTGAACGGTTGGCATCTTCGACAACCATCATGGGAAGTTTTAATCTCTTACACTGCTCCTCTTTTAAAGAAAGACAGATGAGTCCCTTCGCTTCAGTGGCCATAAAATTAATAGCTTCAGGAGTGACAAAGTCAGATGCGAGTACAAGGTCACCTTCATTCTCGCGGTCTTCGTCATCAACAAGGATAACCATTTTTCCGTTTCGAATGTCTTCTATCAGTTCAGGGATCGTATTCACTTCTTCTCCTCGTTCAGCCCTGCAATCATCCACGTTGGTTGATTGAGATGGCCGGTATCGATTAATCGCAAAATTCCTCGGGCCAATTGGTCCGCTTCAAAATTCACAGAGTCGCCGACTTGAATCGCACCCAGGTTCGTTCGTCGAAGTGTTTCTGGTATTAAGCAAACTTCAAAACACTCGCCTTCGACATCGTTAATGGTCAGAGAAACACCGTTAATACAAATGCTTCCCTTGCGCCAAACCATGGGCAGATATTCTTCGGGAACTTGAAACTTCAAAATTAAAGAGCCCTCAAGTTCTTTTCGTTCAGCCAATCGAAGCAGGCCATCGACATGACCCGTAACTAAGTGGCCGTGGATTCGGTCGTTGAGCTTTAGGGATCGCTCCACATTCATATTTCGACCTTTCAAGGTTTCTGCCTTCCACCCTGTAATGTGCAAGGTTTCTGCCGCCAGGATATAAGTGATTTGTTGGTCGTCAAAAGACTCAACGGTGAGGCAAACCCCGTCGTGAGCAATCGAATCGCCGACAGATATGTCATTAAAATTACTCGGTTTTTCCACAGAAATTTGCACATTAGCGCCATCGGTCTTGGCCTGTAAAATACTCGCAGTAGTTTCAATTATTCCTGAGAACACAAGATTTCCTCTCTACACTGTGCTCGACCGACGTAATCTGATAGACACTCTGGCGGTAATTGCCGGTCAAAATCTGAGAACTTAGAGCGAAACCTATACTTTAGAGGCGAAATCGTCAATTAAGGCCTGCTCGAGAAGCCTCCTCCAGAGCGATTTGCACGGCGCACTATTCAAAGGTCTACAATCGGTCAGGTCGAAGCGCAAAAAAGCCGAAAAATAGAGGTGAGAAAAAAGCAAATTCTTCAACAAATCAAAGACCATAGCATAGCTGTCAGCCTCGGAGCTTTCGTGAGCCTGGTGTGCTTTGGCTTTTTGCTTTGGAGTTTTAATACTCCACTCGCCAAACGAGATCACCTGGTGCTGAACCTTCTCGATACCTACGAGGCTAAAACCAATGATCTCAAATTAAAACTTCGAGGACCTCGAGCGGTTCCCGACGACTTGGCTATCATCGCCATCGACGATCGCTCTCTTGAAAAATTAGGGGAATGGCCCTGGAGTCGCAAGAAATTGGCGAAACTGATCGAAAGCGCTTTTGCTTCTGGTGCAAAAGTTATTGGCCTGGACGTGATATTTCCCGAACACTCAAATACTGAGGCTAATAAGGTCATTGAAGAACTTGAAAAAATTGAAGGTCTATCCCCGCAATCAAAAAAGAGAGTGAAGTCTTTTGCGGCGCTTAAAAAAGAAGAGCAAGATCACGACGGCTACCTGGGAAAGGTATTTGAAAAATATTCCGACAAAATCGTGGCCGGCACAGCCTACTCAATTCCCAAATTCAATTACTATCCCTACCAATACCCTTGCTTTGAATGGGTTTATGAGAATGACCCTGAGTTCGAAAAACTCGAAGCCGTCGGTTACAATGTCATTCGCTTAAGTAGCCCCGATGACTCCAAAAAAGACAAAATCTTTAGTGCCGCTTTTAATCATTTAAAACAAGAATTGAAAAACTTAGAAACTCTCGAAGAAAAATACAACTACTGCGCAACCTGGCTCGAAGAGGACACTAAAAGTTTAAAATCCTTTTTGGATGAGGCGGGTTCTTTACTACCGAAAGAAAGTAGAGTTACTGATGAAGTCATAAAAGAAATGATTTCTTCAATTCGAAACTGGGGGCGAACTAGTGCGCTCAGCCATGTCGACCATTGGCTCTTAAATATCCAAGAGCTCCATGATCAACTGACATGGCTTGGATTTATGAATTTCGAGGCCGATGTTGACGGCGTCGTTCGTGAGATTCCCCTATTAGTAAAAACGGGACCTTTCGTACTTCCTTCCCTTTCCTACGCTCTTGCCATTCGTTACTCTGGCGGAGACGGAGCCCAGTATTCGAGAAGAATCAACCACAAGAAGCCAAACGAATTTGCGCTCACTTCTAGTGAAATTACTAAAGAGGGTGAGATTCACAAAAAAATAAATTTGAATGATCAAGGTAAAGCTCAGCTCAACTTTTTAGGCCCGGGTTACCAATTCCCCCACATTAGTGCCGCTGACCTTCTAGATTCTGATGCAGATGAAATAATAGTAAAACAGTTGGTCGCAGGTCGATTAAAAGAAGTCCGTTTTAAAAAAGAAGATTTCCTCAAGGGTAAAACTTTGATTATCGGGGCAACGGCCCTCGGAACCTACGATTTACGAGTCACTCCTTTTGATAAGAACTATGCTGGAGTGGAAGCACACCTCACCGCCCTAGAAAACATCGTCAATGACCAGTTTTTCCATCCCTTGGACTCTTCAGAGATCATCACCCTTCTTATAATTCTCGTACTCGGCCTCATTTTAACCGTTGTACTTTCAATTAGTGGTTCCATGGTGGGTTTCTTTACAAGCTTATCAAGTCTTCTCACTTTAGTTCTCGTCGACTATTTTGTGTTCTTTAAAAGTAATGTACTAACTCCTGCTAGCATCTTAGGACTTTTTATTGTCCTCATTTATTCTACGATCACACTCTATCGGTATTTCGGTGAAGAAAGAAAAAAGAAAGCTATAAAAGGAACTTTTGAGAAATACGTATCTCCATCAATTGTACAGGAGGTACTTGCTCACCCCGAAAACTTGCAACTCGGTGGACGAAAAGAATTTATGAGTGTTTTCTTCAGCGATATTCGAGGTTTTACGACGATCTCTGAATCGTTGGACCCTACTGATCTTTCTAAGCTTTTAAATATGTACCTCACTCCCATGACTCAAATTGTTTTTGAAAACAAAGGGACACTTGATAAATACATGGGCGACGCAATAATGGCTTTTTTTGGTGCGCCAGTGAACAACGAAAGTCACGCTGAAGATGCTTGCCGGTGTGCCCTCGAACAGATGATGAAGCTGAATGAACTCAATGCCGAATTAGCTGCACAGAATCTAACAACGATCGATATAGGGATAGGCATCAATACCGGAGAGATGTCTGTAGGAAATATGGGTTCTCAAACAGTACGAAACTATACAGTTATGGGGGATGCAGTGAATCTCGGTTCCCGTCTTGAGGGAATTAATAAAAACTATGGAACACATATTATCATTAGTGAATTTACCGAAAAAAGCTTGGGCAGTGATTTTCTCCGCCGAGAAATCGACTGGGTTCAGGTCAAGGGAAAGAATGAACCCGTAAAAATATTTGAGCTCATGGGCGAAGGTGAACTACACGACGAATTCCAGGTATCAGTAAATTTTTATCGCCAGGGGTACGAGGCTTATCGCCAGCAAAAGTTTTCAGAAGCCCTTAAGAACTTCGAAAGCGCTTACGCGTATTCTAACGACAGTGTTTCAAAGATGTATATGAATCGTTGCGAAGAGTTTATCAAAAATCCGCCACCTGAAGATTGGGACGGAGTTTTTATTATGAAAACCAAATAGGACTTTAAAACTTCCACTGCCCTTTGAGCATAGCTGAGATAATGATTCGGTTGTAATCTCTCGGGTCGAAACTTGACTCGTTGAGAGTATATGAAGCATTAAACTCAGTGGCAAAAAACTGAGCCCAGTCGGCCTTGATCCAATCACTCAGCTTCTTTCGGGCCAGTGCTCCTACCGAAAAGTAAGAATCGTTTCGATCCACGAGATAGTCTGGAAACATAGTGTAGCGAAGTGCTCCGGTAAAACCAAACTGAAATCCTCGCTTTGCCAAGTAGTAAACATAATTTATACCAAGTCGTTGATATTTCATGTTTTCTCCACCCGCCATATTCATCTTCAAATAGGCCGATGCCGTCCACATAAGATCGTCACCAGAGCCTTTAAATTGATTCCAAATCCCCCCGAGAGTGAGCCCAAGTCCCGTAACTTCATTGACTCCTTCTTTAAGACTATCTTCAATTCCATCATCGTATCGCAATTCAAGACGATAACCGAACTGACTTGGGTTATCAGTTTTCTGCATGGCAATTGAATTTAAAATAAAAGAGCGCAAGAGATCTTCTTTTGATCCATCATTATTAATGTCCAACCACACCTGCTCAACTCGCGTATCAAAAACAAAGTCGTGGTTTTTACCAAAAAGCGAAAGCTCCCTTTGATAAGGCGCTTTAATACGGGCTACAGTGGCGTCTCCCAAGGACACATCGTCGTCGAAAGAATAAAGTGTAATGAACTCTGCTCCAAGTGAAAGCTGAGCATTTGAAAAGCGTTTTGCAAGGTAACTGACATCGCCTCGCATGAAGAGCCTGCCGCCAGAACCATCCGTTGTTGATAGTAGCTCTTCATCGATAATTCGAGAATCGTAGTTAAGCCCAAAATCAAAACCGAGCTTTAACTTCTTTCCTCCTTGGGACAGTTGCTTGAGATAGTTGGCTGCTTGAATCTGAAACTTTGGATTGGTTTGTGCCGCCATTAAGTTCTTTTGGGCCTTATCTGAGTCACCTTTACCGAGAAAGGCTATTCCCAAGTACAAACTCTTTTCGTCATTCTGGTCTCCAGTAAGATCGGTAGACTCCAATTGACGAACTACCCCATCAAAATCCTTGGCGGCGATCAAAACTTTCGCGCTACTCAATTTGAGTTGAGAATCATCGGGGCGCAATTGAATAGCCTCAGAGAACATCTTCTGGGCATTTTTAAAGTCTCCAAAATACATATAATTGTATGCAGCCTCTTCAAAGTCTTTAGCCTTATCAGCACTTGATTGAGGTGCTGCGAAAACAGCGGTCGGTGCAAGGAGCAGGAGTATTAGTATCAACTTCATAATTTTAAGTTCCATCTAAGAGTTCAAGGTTAACGGTCGTATTTGCGCCCGATGCGCCAGAAGAGATTACATTTCTATCGACGAACTCTTCAGGCTCAGCTTTAGGCTCAATCACGGGAAGCTCCGCTAGCGTCACATTAATGTCTGGCACATCCGATTCTAGACGTGCTATGGCTTCTGGTTTAAGGGAGCGACTTCCGGTCGCACCCAAGGAACCCGAGTTAATGGTCTCAAGTATCGAATCGGGAAGATCAAGAGGTTCGAGAGGAGTTCCTCCAAAGTTAATTAATGTCATTTGGCCGGCGGTTAAATCAATAGAACCCACCGAGTTTCCTTGCTCATCAACACCCGTGATATTGACAACACCCGAAAACGCAGTAGCTCTCGTTTGCTCAGCCACCTCACTGTGCTCGGTTAAAAAGTCAGTTCCCCGAACGCCCAAGACAGCGGCACGAGTATTTACTTCGAAGCGATGGCCTTTAGCTTTAAAGTCCTCGTCAATGACGGTTCTTACCTTTCCATAAAGAACCTCCAGTTGAGCTAGGGGCTTTTGCCCCTCTTCTTGCTCACCTTCGAGCTGATAGGATTTAAGTATGACTTCGGTATCTGGGCCGACGTGGAAAATATTTTTGTCACTCATGGTGACCTTTACGTATCCGCCTGCTTCGGTCTTGATGGCATCGCCTGGCTGTAAACGTTGGCCTCGTCGTGCCCTGCGCTCTTTTTTTTCTGGTTTCTTAGAAAAGGCTTTACCTTTAACCGAGGATATCACTCCATCGCCAGCAAAAGAATTCACGGAAAAACCAACAATAAATACTAATAAAGTAACTCTTAAACTTTTAAGCATTAAGTATCCTAGTCTGGAGTATTGAATGGGGTGTCAGTGATGTTAGTAATATTCTCTACGCCGTTTGCACACTGCAGGAGATCTAACCCCGAAGAGAGTGTGATGGTTAGTTGAATATTATTCTCACCAGAAGAAATAGAAACTTCCTCTTCAACCATCAAGGTTTGAGGAGTCGAACTTAAAAAGTCGGGACTGGTTAATGTAGCCCCCGGCTGACAGTTGGCCGAGTTCGTAGAAGCAAAAATATAAAATTCATGGTTACCGGTCGGCATTTCGAACTGTGCAATCTCGTCATTCTCGAACGGCCCTATTATTGAACTCAATTTTGGAAATATTGAACTTCCCAGGTTACAGTGGGGAGTAAAGGCTGTAACAGGCTCGGACTCCAAATCCACCCCAATGGCGTAACAGAAAAACCCCGTAGGTAGGGCCTGGGTCGAAACTTTTCCCTCTTTTAAAAATTGGGGCTTAAAACTAACCCTTACCATTTCAACTTCTTGTTTTGGAGATCTTTGGCAAGAGAGCGTAAAGCTAAGAGCCGCAAACAGGACAACAAAGAGACATCGCTTCATAAGGAATTCCATTTCACTTAAAAATTAACGAATTGTTAATAAGGATACAGCGTAATAAATCGAATTCAATGGAGCATGCTATTGACTCTTCATGTTTTTACTAAAGCCTAGATAAAAAAAAGACTCCGCGGGAAATCGGAGTCTTTAATTAAATGGAATGAGGATTAATGGGAAATCCTAGTTCATCTGATCAGCCATTTCACCGTCGGCACCTTCGTCATCTTCAACCATTTTCCACATGACCACCTGAGCACCTGGCTCACGCTGATCTTTGCCCTGTTGAATGACTCGAGCCCGAGTAATGTCATCACCGAGTTCAGAACTTGTTTCGATTTTTAGGATGGCAGCAGGAAGGTCTGACTTTCTCAGTGCTCCTTCGTATCTTGCCGCACATGGGGTGCCATCGTTTTCCCAGTAGTGCTGCATATTGTAGACGGCCATTTCATCACCGACCTTAAGTCCGTGTCTGCGTCCGCCATAGACAATGACGTGAGTATCTAAATCATTTCTAACCTTAGTCTCCCAAACAGGACGACCATCGGCTTCGGCCTTTTGATCCATATCATTAGATAGATTTACTAGAGTTTGATCGAGAGCACGACGACTCACATTAGCAAGTGGACTTTGAAAGAAAAACTGGGGTCCAAGTCGAAAGAGACCGAAGTTTATCGTTAAATCAAGATCCACTCGAGTTTGGGTCGATCGAGCTCGTCCCGTTCCGGATACGACTTTCGATAGCGGGTGATATCCAATGAGCGTGGTTGCAAGTTGAGCAAATTGAACTCGGATTGATCCTCCGACATCGGTGACACCACCAACATTGGGGCCAAATCCAAAGAATAGGCCACCGCCGCCTTGAATTTCAAAACTCTCTACAGCGCCACCAATTTCTACCTGAGGGCCACGCTTAAGACACTCTGGAACTCCAGCTTGGTTTGCTGCCATGACTCGATTCCGCGTATCGAGTTGCCAGTCTTCGAGGCGATCGTAATCACTATCAGCAATTCCTAAAGAGGCTGCTTCAAATGAAGTATTCGTTGCCGGTGTAAATGGTACGATAAATTTATTGTGCTTGCCGATCACATCATAGATCTGGGCATTCACAAGATATTCGAAATCAAATGGTTTGCCGTCGGGAAGAATCATCTTAGGTGAAGTTAGTCTAGATAGGTCGGCAGTTTTCTTTAGGACTCGTCCCTCTGGGGCTGGAGCAGGTTCCTTCTGGCAACCTTCATTACCCATAAGACTTAGGCCTAAACACAAGAATGAGATAAGCTTGATTATGTTTTTCACGTTCTCCCCTTCACTATACCTTTGGAGTGGGTGTGACCTCTCAAGACCCGCTCTATGACTAGTATCGGACCGATGTTGGGAAAATAAAAACGCGACCTAAGTTTGCGAATGAACTTAGAAATTTTATGAATGTTACTGATTGAGTCGAGATAAACTATTGAAATAATTCAGAATCAAAAAAAACAGTAATTTAAATTTTTTTTGGTCCTGTAAAGAGTGTCGCCACTTTAACTGAAGTTTGCTGCAAGACTAATGGTTTAAGACTTTTAGATTGAAAAAAAGTGTCGAAGCCCTTTGCAAACAGGACTTTAAGCCTAAGACTAAAGTTTTAAGACAGAAGTCCGTAGCAAAAAACAAAGGCGACTCTTTTCGGAGCCGCCTTCGTACATAACTCTAATATTTGCACTCTCAATTTCATGAAAACTCGAGCCCGAGTTCATTTGCGGCAACCTTAACCTTGTCACCAGCATCGATTTCTTTAGCAATAATCTTTTCAGCCAACTTATTGAGGAGCTGGTTTTGAATGACTCGCTTAAGAGGTCTGGCTCCGTATGCAGGGTCGAATCCCCGAGCGGCCAGAAACTCTATGGCGCTATCATCAAACTCAAGATCAATTTTCTTATGCTTCATTCTCTCAGCCACTTCACCGAGCTGAATTCTCACTATATTGTTTATGAGATCCTGACTGAGGCTCTTAAAGACCACAGTTTCGTCAATTCTATTGAGAAACTCGGGTCTAAAATAGTCCTTGAGGGCATCGAGGACGCGCTCTTCTTTTTGCGCATCACTGAGATCCGCCTCCAGAATCGCACTCGAACCCACATTGGATGTCATCACTACAATTGTATTTTTAAAATCTACAGTTCTGCCCTGTCCATCAGTGAGACGACCATCATCCATGAGCTGCAACAAAACATTGAAAACATCAGGGTGAGCCTTTTCGATCTCATCGAGAAGAACCAAGCTATAGGGTCTTCTGCGGACGGCCTCTGTTAACTGCCCACCTTGATCATAACCGACGTATCCCGGAGGCGCTCCTATGAGTCTCGATACCGAGTGCTTTTCCATGTATTCACTCATATCGATGCGAACAATGGCTTGTTCAGAATCAAACATAAACTCAGCCAAAGCTTTAACCGTTTCGGTTTTCCCGACTCCCGTTGGCCCGAGGAACAAAAACGATCCAATGGGTCTATTGGGATCCGAGATTTCTGCTCGCGATCTACGTATGGCATTGGCCACCGCCGACAGAGCATTGTCCTGGCCCACAACTCGCTCACCGAGGCGCTCTTCTATCTTTAAAAGTTTATGGGTTTCACTCTCCAACATCTTACTAACCGGAATTCCCGTCCATCGTGCGACGACTTCGGCGACCTCATCGGGCCCCACATCTTCTCGAATCATGGTCTCAGAAGATTCTTTGAGAGTTTCAGCAGCTTGATCCGCCTCTTCAATGGCTTTTTCTAGGGCTGGTAAATCACCGTATTTTATTTGTGCAGCTCTCTCCAGGTCACCCGTTCTTTCTGCTTGCTCGACTTCTAAGCGCAGAGCTTCTAACTTTTGTTTGTTTTCTTTTAAACCCTGAACAACAGCGCGCTCTTCTTTCCACTTCGATTCAAAGATTCGCTCTTCTTCTTGCAGATTAGCCAAATCCTTTTCGAGGGTTTCAAGTCGCTCCGCAGAGCCCGGGTCCTTTTCTTTTTTAAGAGCTTCCCTTTCAATTTGTAGCTCCATGACTCTTCGGCGTATGCGGTCTAGAGCGACTGGAACACTGTTTATCTCAATTGAAAGTTTTGCAGCCGCTTCATCGACTAAATCAATGGCCTTGTCCGGTAGGAACCTTGAAGTGATATATCTGTGCGACAGTTCCGCCGCCGAAATTAAGGCTGCATCTTTAATTCTAACACCGTGATGAACTTCATATTTTTCTTTGAGCCCCCGAAGGATGGTAATCGTGTCCTGAACAGAAGGTTCTTCAACAAAGACCGTTTGAAAACGTCTTTCTAGGGCCTTGTCTTTCTCAATATATTCTCTGTACTCATCAAGAGTGGTCGCACCAATAGCTCGCAACTCTCCTCTGGCCAGGGCTGGTTTTAAGAGTTGACCCGCATCCATGGCTCCATCTGTTTTTCCCGCACCCACAAGAGTATGCAGTTCATCAATAAAGAGAATGATTTCGCCATCACTTTTTGTGACTTCTTTAATCACTCCTTTGAGACGATCCTCGAACTCCCCTCGATATTTAGCGCCTGCAACAAGAGCTCCCATATCAAGGCTTACGATTTTTTTATTGAGTAAAACCTCAGGAACATCACCGTTAATGATTCTCAAGGCCATACCTTCGGCAATCGCCGTTTTACCTACTCCAGGTTCACCGATAAGAACTGGGTTATTTTTCTTTCTTCGACTGAGAACCTGAATGGTGCGACGAATTTCATCATCGCGACCAATAACAGGATCTAACTTTCCTTCGGCAGCAGCCTCAGTTAAATCTCGTCCATATTTTTTTAAAGCATCAAATTGAGTTTCAGGATTATTATTATCCAAGGCTTCACCACCTCGTGAGTCTTTAACCTGCTTCTGAAATTCAGCCTCTTTGTATCCAGCTCTTTCAAGGAGCTGCAAAAGCTCTTTTTCGCCTGCCGGCTTTAAAGCTAAAACAAAGTGCTCGGTCGAAATGTAAAGATCTCCCATCCGAGCAGCCGTTTCTTCAGAACGGTCAAAAAGGTTAACTAGTCTCTGACTAGCATATGTCTTCTTATTTCCACCAGAAACCTGGGGTAATTTATTCAGTTTATTTTCAAGCTCTGCCTGCCAAGTCGCCGTATTGACTCCAGCTTTCTGTAGGAGTCTTGGTACCATTCCATCTTTTTGTACCATCAACTCAAACATTAAGTGCTCAGGTTCCACCGAAGGGTGCCCCTTGTTCTCTGCACTTTTTGCTGCTGACTGCATGGCTTCTTGAGCTTTTTGAGTCATTTTTTCAATATCTTGCATAACAGCCTCTAATTATTGATGTTTTCATAAGCTTAGTTCATCTTTACAGATGATTTCTACTCCTTTAACATGGGTCGGTTTGGAGCTTTGTCAATGGCAGGAAAAAAGAAGAAAGTAGGAGAGTTTGCCTCCTCTAAAAAGAGCGTCATAGCCGATCGAGTCCACCCTAAGGATTTCCATGAGGACTTTATGATGTACAGCTGTGAGCAATGCTCTCATTTCGCTCCCAAGGCAGAAAAGTGCACTCTTGGCTTTCCCGCCCATCTCCATCGCAGGGCTGTGCAGTTAAAGCGCTACTACATCAATGGACATATGACTTTTTGTCGATTTCTAGAGATTGATTAATGGAAGTTTGGCAGATCTCAATTTTAATTGGAACTCTCCTCGGCCTCGTTCTTTTGGTCTATCTCTGGTTCCGATCGAAAAAAACTAGACTCCTCGGCGAGACTCCAGATTATGAAGATTATTACGACGGTCTCGAAAATAAATTCATACATATAGACAACTTTGAGATTCACTACCTTCAGGCAGGCCCTAAGAAAAAACCAAACTTAGTCATGCTCCACGGAATTGGTGCATCGACATTTAGCTGGCGCAAGGTCATTCCCCTTTTTGCCAAACACTATCGAGTGACTGTTCTCGACCTACCCGGCTTTGGTCAGAGTCATAAAGATGCCAGGTTTAGCTATGGACTCGATGAACAATGCCAGAGGGTCGAGCAATTTTTAGAAAAACTCGGCATACACCAAGCTCGAATTATTTCGAGTTCCATGGGCTCGGCCATTGGACTTTGGTTGGCCCGAAAACGACCCAAAGACTTTTTTGAAATCGTTTGCCTTTCGCCAGCAACAAATAAAAACCTGGTGCCGGTCGAGGTCTCGCGAATTGCAAAGGCCGGTAAACTGTTTGGCTGGAGTTTAACTCGCCTTACGATGCGAACCATATACAATAGAGTCATCCACAATAAGCACGATATTTCAGATAAAATTATCGATCGCTACATTCACCCTTTTAAGCACAAGCAATCGATCCCGGTTTTTTTAAAAGCCACGGAGCTTATTAGGGATCCCCGCCTCCCAGTAGAACTCAAGGATTTAAGGAGTCGAGTTCTTATTCTCTACGGAGAAGAAGATAAGGTTGTTGCCAAGAAATATATGAACGAATTAAACGACACCATCCCTGGAAGCCGCCTCCTGTGCCATCCCGAGGCCGGCCATCATACGATGGAGGATCAGCCCCAATGGGTCTACGAAAAGAGCCTTGAATTTTTCAATGAAAACTTTGTCCTTTAAAACCCCTAAAACCCCCTAGATACCGGCGTTTAAAGGGGTTTCATAGATAAATTCTTGGATGAGTGATTTCTCGCTCAATAAGGTCCATCGCCAAAATTTTTACCTCTAAAAAAAAACCTCACTGTTTGTTTTTTGTTATGGACCATCGTCTTTAATTCACAACTATAGGCTTGAATTCTTCGCTTTTAAACTCAATTTCCAGACTAGCCAATCGTCGCTTTTACAGACTCTTAGCCAAATACAGGACTGGTGTCCTGTCAAGAATCCACCACCGAGCCCGAAAAAGTAATTGTTAAATGGGTTAATGTCGTCCCACTAACTTGGGAGCTCCACAGACGCAAAAAACTTTGGAGCAGAAAGGAGGGCATCACGGATGAAATAAGTACATGGAATTGAATTATCAATTTGTACAACCACCAAGGCACGGATAGGCCACTTGAATAGAGAAAACGGGAAAAAGATCTATTCACGAATGAAACAAGGAGGAGGATGACAATGAATTTTTTTGGAGGATAAAAAAATGGGAATGAGAGTTTCAACTAACATCGCGTCTGTGAATGCTCAACGTAATCTTTTAAATTCACAGAACAACATCGACAACTCGCTTTCAAAATTAGCGAGTGGTTCTAGAATTAACAAAGCCGGTGACGATGCTGCTGGTCTTGCGATTTCAGAAAATTTCAAGGCACAAATCAGATCAGCTCGCCAGGCACGAAGAAATGCTAACGACGGTATCTCAATGGTTCAAACTGCTGAAGGTGGATTGAACGAAACTGGTAACATCATTATCAGATTGAGAGAACTAGGTATCCAGGCTGCTTCAGATACTATCAGTGATACTGAAAGATCTTTCGTAGACAAAGAAGTTCAACAGCTTAAAAACGAACTTGATCGTATTGCTGGTGTGACGACTTGGGGAAAAGCAAAGCTTCTTGATGGTTCAACTCCACAGTTTGATTATCAAGTAGGTGTTTTCAACGATTCTTTCGAAGATAGAATCACTTTTGATGCCTCTGATAACGTAGCGACGCTCGATGCTCTTGGACTTGCAGGACTCGACTTCTCTACTAAGGAAGGTGGACAAGAAGCCCTAGCAGTTCTTGATAGTGCACAAGAAAGCGTTAACGAAATGAGAGCAAATTTTGGTGCTCTTCAAAACCGACTCACTTCAACTGTGAACAACTTGGCCATCGCTGAAGAAAACATGTCAGCTGCCAACTCTCGAATCCGAGACACAGATGTAGCGAACGCTTCAGCTGAGCTCACGCGAAACAACATCATGCTTCAAGCGAGTACAGCAACTCTTGCGCAAGCGAACCAAAAATCAGCATTAGCTTTACAGCTAATTGGTTAATACAACTTAGAAGCAACACACTAAAAGACTCGGGCCTTGCCCCGAGTCTTTTTTTTGTTCTGTCACTAATATGTTCACTATCATCCAATTCGATTCCGATATTTTTTTTCGCTAGACTTTGGTGTTGCAAAGCTTTTTACCACTTCTCGGAAATTTGCGTGAAATGAGAGGCATTAGAACTTGAAAATGCAATTTCGGTAAAAAGTGTTAATATTTTTATCAATAATTTCAACAACTTAGACTAAAGGTCCCCCCGACCATGACCGAAAGGCTAAATGTAAGTGTTTTAAGGGGGAGAAAATGAAAGCGCTCTTTTGGTCATTATTATTTATCGCATCTTTAGGTTTAACAGCCTGCGGAGATGGACTTCAATCAAAACTTGGCTCGTGCACCGACTGTGTGAACCCAGATCCTAATAATGGGAGCAGTGGAAACAACGGTGGTGGCAACAACAACCAGCAACCCGATAAAATACCAGATGACATCGTGATCGATGGTGAAATCAATGGTGGTGTTTTTGATAAGGTCAGCGTCATTGAGCTCGATAAAGACAATAAGATGGTTATCTTGCGTCTTCCACTCGCGGCCGATCCAGTTCTGCTGAGCGCCTATGCCCAAATTGATATTCCTCAAATTCCGGGTGCAATGGTAACTATAGATAGCCTCAATCCTGGATCTTTGGTTTTCTCAGTTCACCTTCCCCTCGACGTCTTCTTAGATGGTTTAGATACGATTGAACCAGGAACCCTTCCGAACGGAGATCCACTTCCACAAATCGCTGGCGGAGAGCTTCCGAAACTAGGCTTAAAAATTCATGAAAACGACGAAACCGAGGCTTACCTCTACTTAGGTGCCAACAATTTTGGAGTCTTCGTTACCACACCGTTTAATCCGTTTATTTACCTGACCTTTCCGATCAGAAATAAGGATAAAACTGAAACAATGGGCTATTTCACTGTGGTTCCTGAGAAAAATGGATTCGACGGTGGATTCTTTACTTCCATGAAAATTCCAGACGAACTCGCCCGAATTCTAGAGGACTATCTCTAGGAACTTTCGTCTCAGACTAGCCATTAAAATACTTGAATCACTCCCTCAATGAGTTAAATTGAGGGAGTCTTATTTTTAGATCAAGTAGGAGCGGAAAATGGCCAAGAAGAAAAAAACCACAAGAAAAGCAGCCAAAAAGAAAACGACCAAGAAGAAGGCAACCCGTAAAGCTGCGAAAAAGAAAACAACTAAGAAAAAAGCCACTAAAAAGAAAAAGAAGGTGACTAAGAAGAAGGCCACCCGAAAAAAGGCTACGAAAAAGAAAACGACTAAAAAGAAAGCCGCTAAAAAGAAGAAGAAGGCTACTAAGAAAAAAGCTAAGAAAAAAGTGACCAAGAAAAAGGCCACTAAGAAAAAAGCCGCCAAAAAGAAAACAACTAAGAAAAAAGCTAAGAAAAAGACGACCAAAAAGGCAGCCAAGAAGAAGAAGGTGACTAAGAAAAAGGCCACCAAAAAGAAGGCAGCTAAAAAGGCGACCACAAAAAAGACGGCAAAAAAGAAGACGACTAAGAAGACGGCAACCAAAAAAAAATCAGCTCCAAAACCAGCAGCTGAGGAAAAGACCGTCGCCGCAGGAGCAGCAGCTGCTGCAGAGCCAGCTCCAGCAAAAGAGTCCAAACCAAGCGTCCCTTCACTCGAGGAAATTGCGCAAGACACAAACGAGACGCCCGTCATTAACAATCCCTTTAAGGCAGACGACGTCAGAGACTCAATCGCAGAGGACTCAGAAGACACAGAAGTCATGGCGTCCACGGACAACTCAGACGATGAGGACGTGGCTCCAGTGGTTGTTGAAACTTCTTCAGACTTTGAAGACCAAAGTGATGATGACATGGAAGATGATCTCTTCGACGATCCAGAGTCTGACTCGTTCGATGACATCGACGACGACGACATGGGAGACGACGAGGGAGGCTATTTTTAATTAGCGACTCTTCCAGTAGAGCCCATAAAAAAGGAGCCCTTCGGCTCCTTTTTTTATTCAGCATTCACAAAAAAAGGGAGTCTAAAAACTCCCTTTTTCAATCATTAAACAATGAGACTATCGAACTTACTGAGTAACGACCATTTCTTGCCATACACAGGAGTACTCAAGTCCGTCTTGAGTTTGTGAAGAAGCTTGATCTGAAGTCATTTCAAGAGCAATCGTAAATAGATCTTTGGTGCTCGATGGTTCAATCATCACCTTAATATTAGTGCCGGCCATATCTCTGTGACACTCACCTGAAACCAAAATAGGTGGATAAATTCTGAGTGGAGAGTTTTCGAAAGTACAAGAGAAACTCGGTTGCTCCGACTTTACAGTTGTACGGTCACCCGTCTGCATATCAAAATTGCTAAACTGAGATGTGATATTATGACCGCTCCAATCTGGAGTAATCATAATTGAGCCATTAAAAGACCCACCGATCGAGGCCGTCGCAAGTTGGCAATTTAATTGGAGACCATTTGAGTCCAAAGAAGCCATGGCAGTTGCTGTGAATAGTGAAATAAGAGCTGATAAAATAAGTTTCATAGGTTCTCCCCTTTCCCTTCAAAAAAACCTGGCTCCATATTTCACCTAAACCAAGGTCTTAAACAAGAAGTATCACAGAGAACATCTGTTATTACTGTCAAAAGAGTCCGCTAGCCCCTCTAACCTATTGAAACTACTTGAAAAGAACTCCCTGTTTTGTGACGTCGCACAAACACCATCCCTACCCACGAGAGCTCCCTAGCTCCTGTCCAAGCTCGGAAAACCCGATAAGACAGCATGGGCGCTATCAAGTTGAAATCAAAGAATAAGGGAACTTTTTCGGTAAAACTAGGGGTCGCTCCCCTGAGTCAGGCCAATACATCGGGAATCTTCCTTATCCTATTTGGACTCACCTTTGTCGCCGTTTCGATTTTAATGAGCCTCGCTTTTGTCGATTTTAAAGTTCAGTTTTTTTCTGACTTCAATTGGGAGAAACTCGAAGAGACGCCAAAAAAATCCAAGCTCGCTCTTAAGTATTTGTTCATGATTAGCGGGATGTTTTTTTTAGCTGGATTAAAAGTCACAGTCTCGGGGATTCAAAACTTTATAAAACTCCAAAAGAGAAAGGCCTTAGAAAAAAAGTACAAGAGGCAGGCCTGGAAGTATGATTTTGAATGGAGTAGCCAATGGGCCTATGCCCGAGACAACAAAACGAGCTTACTAAGTCACTTTGTAGGCATTTCGATTGTCGCGGGATTTCACGTCATCTTGTTTAAAATAGTTCCCTTTGAATGGCCTGGAATTTTTGTTTATCTGGGAATGGCCCTCTTTGATGTGCTCATCGTTTATGGATTTTACCTGTCTGGACAAAGAGGCCGTCGAGCAAAACCAGTTAATGTCTCATTGCCAGCATTCCCATTACACTTGGGAAACACCTACGACTTGCAATTAATTGGTCTTCAGGATTTTGCCATTAAAGAACTCGAAATCAACTTAGTTTGCTACCAAGAGGTCTTCTCATATAAGTCGAAATCCAGTGGACAGAAAAATGTACAATTGAAATCGCTCTACGAAATAAAACAAATTCAAAAGGTCAGTGGAGGAATCGCTCGATTTACCGTTGATCTCCCTGAAAATACTGAATTAAGCTCCGAAGCGGGAGCCCATCCCGCCCGATTCTGGAATCTCCATATCTATGCTGCGTGCGCAGGGCCCAACCTCGACAAGCACTTTTTACTTCCCATTTACTAGTGGATAGATAATAGTCACCCCTAGCATTTGGGGGGATTATGAGATTTTTCTTAACAGTTTCTTTGAGTCTAGTATTGCTTTTAGTCGGACGAGCAACCTATGCAACGGGTTCAGTCATCCCAAGTTATGACAATTTTGAACTACCCTACTTTTTTGAAGAAGCGCAAAAGAATATTACAGATACCACCGTGATCTTCGTACACGGGTCCGGCCCAACCGATGCCGATGGAGACTTTACAAGACTCACCCAACCGACCGGCACAGAAAACAAAGTCTATCGAGACTTAGCCCAAGTTATTCGCGATCAAGGCCACCATACATTGCGCTACCACAAACGTTCCTACGTGGTCTCTCAAATTCTACAGAAAGACCCCGGTTACCAAACCCGTCCCGAATTTATGGAGTTTCAAAAATCTCCTCTGAACACCCTAGTTAAAGATTTAATGAGTGTCATCGCGTGGACAAAGGTCAATCGACCTAATGACAAAATCATACTATTTGGACACAGCGAAGGAGTTAACCTGGCCCTATTTGCCCTTTCGCAAAAAGCTCCCGTCGACAAACTGGTTTTATCGGGTTTTAGTAATGAACCCCAGTCTTTTTTGATGCTCGAACAAACTCTATTCCGAGCTCAAAGAATTTTTTTTTCGAGTCTCGACACTAATCACGACTTTAAAATATCCAAAAAAGAACTCAACACTAAAAATAAGTATGCGGCCGCTATTGGTCCACAACTCAAGACAATTGATAACAATGGCGATGGCCAAATTGATATTAATGAGTTTTTAGCTGGCAACTACTCAAACTTAGTTCTTAACGATCGTTTTCTTAATCGCGACTATTTAAAAAATGAACTCATGTTTAGAAAGCCTTCTGTGATCGTTCAAGAGAGCACAATTCCCATCACATTTGTGACGGCTCTTAACGACAATCAGACTCCGCCTTATTACACACAAGCCATTGAACTGGTGAACAAAACGACCTGGAAGAAAAGCAACCTTTCATTCACATATCTAAAAGGGGTTGGCCATAGCTTTGGCACGAGGGGTTACGACACCCTTTATTTTACAAAGCCGAAAACTGAGACCCTAAAAAAGATTGCTCATTCATTTTAAAGCCAGAACATTTGAAACAGAGGCTCGCCGATTCGTCGAAGTTGACACTCAATCAAATCACAAACTGTCTTGAATAACTCTTGTCTGAGGCTGTTCAAAAGTGATGGACTCTAAGAGTTCTACTTGATCCTCAGGCTGATCAGGAGACACCGTGATTCGAATTTTTTGAAAGCCTTCACGAGTTTTCTGGATCGCCACTATTTGATTTCCGTTGACTTGATAATTATAGAACCAACTTATCGGAAAATCTCCCGACTCGATGACCCCTGGCCTCATTCTATTAAATGCTATAGTACTTGAATCTCTATTGAATAATTCTTCGACATTAACAATTCGACTATGCCCGCTTAGAGTCGTCAGAAAAAGGCTTCCTAATTCTGGCAAATGAATTAGATTAGTCACCTGAAAAGTTACAGGCAGAGTAACGTCAGATGTTAAGTATTTTTCAAAATACTCTCCCGTCTCGAGATCGACAACAATAAATCCCATATTAAAACTGGCAACAATATATTCACGGCCCTCGTGTTCGATAATTTGATAATTTCTATCATGGCCTTCAAAGGCAGTTCTTGCACCGGGAATAAAACCAGAAGCATATAGCTGGTCATATCTGACTTCAATCCTTTGCCGACCTATTTCGTAATCATTGTTAAATTGGGCAAATGGCCTCACATCTAAGCCAAATTCCTGATAATGAACAATCTCGTAATCGGGCCTACTGGGATTTTCCGTGGGATCAACATCTACTATTCCATCGACACGGGCCTCAAAAGCAGGCCATGAGGAGTTTCGAGAACGATATAGACGGATGAGTTTACCGGAAGTTGTTTCAATAAGAAAACTATCCTCAGCTCCTTCCTCTAATTGATTGATTCTTACGATTTCTTGCGGGCCCAAAGCATCAACCTCAGAAGGTAGCCGATATACAATCCCATTATTATCAACCACGATAAGACCAAAGCGAGGGTGAACTAAAAAATTGAGAACATGGGAAGCTTCGACTCCAGCCAGAATTTGATCAGAAGTATATCTTCGCTGAAGTTCCAGAGTTTCAGCTCTAATTCCACGGAAGGAACGCTCATTAATGTAAAAACGCTTAAAATCGAGTCGTGACTCGGCCTCTCGAAAATAAACATTCATGTCTTCTGTTTTCAAAGACGTATACTTAGACCGACTATAGGTCCACGCTTGATAAGGCAAAACATTGAGAAGAATGATTTCATCATTCAGTTCGAGTCGAAGTGCTGATTGACGTACATTGGGGATATGGGAAAAACTCTTAATCGGACCTGCTTGGGTTGCCAAACGACCTGGTTTAAAATGATCCTCACAGATAATTGGATTGGCGGTCCTTGGCTCGATTGAAATTTGGGCATTCGAGGTTGAAGCGAAAGTTAGTACGCCGAAAAATATCCAAATAGAAAGTCGTAAAGTTAGTGTTAAATTTTTCACAACGAGTCCTTTTTTAGACCCTCTTCCCTTTTCTATTGTTTATACTTTGCAAAAGAGTCTCCAGAGACGCCGAATATACCAACAAATAAAAATACTATTTTTTGAGAGAACTATTCAAAATCTAATCATTCTTGTGATATTTTTGAAATTGAGATCAGAAGTTTTATCTTGATCGAAAAAATGAATCGTAGCGAGTCTCCAAACTTTGCAAAAAAATTTACACATTTTGCGACTTTTCGTGGATCTAGATTCAAAGATCGCCTCTTAAAAGAATCGGAATTTCAAAGCCTTCTAAGATGTCACCTTCTAGATTAACAAGCTGCCTTTCGGGAACTCGACTCAAAAATTCATTCTTTAACTCGGTAACAGTTAGGCTCGGGTTATCCTGCCAAAACTTGCTGACAAGCCCCGCAATGTAGGGAGCGGCCATCGAAGTCCCTGAAGCTTCCATATAGGTGTTAAAGGGATAGGTACTATTGATTTTTACTCCCGGAGCGTAAACATCTACCGAAACTAAATCATAATTTGAAAACGAGGCCAACACCCCGTCTTCATCGACGGCTCCAACAACAATCATATTTTCAATATCGAACTGTGCGGGATAGAAAAATCCAGATGATTCAGACAGATGAGTGGAGTTGTTTCCAGCGGCAACCACAAAGAGGGTCTCTTTCGCGCTCGACATTTTAGCTTTAAGGGTTTCGATTTTTTCGGCAAGTAATTCAGGGTTTTCCTCACGCAAGGTTCGAGTCGAAGACTCTGTGATACAAAGACTCATATTCACAACGCGAATTCCCCGCTGTTGAGCGTAGTCAACGGCTTGAATGATTCGATCGATCGCACTCGCTTTTTGCCAGCCGAAAACCTTCATAGGTAGAATCGAACACCTTTCATCACACATTTCTATGACAATTCCAGACACATGGGTGCCATGCCCAGGAGCCCCTTGTCGCAGAATTTTATTGAGATAGCGTAAACCATTGCGCATGAGGGGGTTCCAGAAATTTAATGAATCAAGTTCTTCGTAATCTTCGATTTCGTCGACGTAATGGTCATCGTAAGGAAGTAAGTCTCGATTTGAAAAATCATAACCATAATAATCGCCTTCAATTCGCAGACCTCCGAATACCTCAATGGGGGGTGTGTCGTTGAATTTATAGAGGAAGTCTTTTAAGTCATCGTGGGTATATTCTAGCCCGGAATCAATAACTCCCACAGGAAATAGCTCTGAACCCTCGAGAACTGGAATCTCTAAATTAGATCTCTTTTCGAAATTAAAGTTGAGTGCTTCAGAAATACTAATTTGACCATCTTCAGTTTTACCGAACCGATCAAAGTTTATTTTAATTTGTGAATTTAGCGCATCTACAGCAAAGGTTCCTTCAATTGCCGCTTCCAAATTTTTAAAAAGACTGACCGATGCAGTTGTAATCAATGCTAGGCACAGAAAAAATAGTAATTGAAAGATCTTTCGCATTTTTACAGTTTTCACTATGAAACTCACCTCTATTGCAGATACTTAAAGCAATTTACCGACCAGTTCTAAGGGTATTTCGAAAATAGCCTTCGAGTGCTTCAAAAGTAATTAGGGCAAAAAAAAAGCGACTCTATTGAGTCGCTTTTTTGCTACAAGCTTTCACTTCCAACAAGGTAAACAATTAACTTATTGGGGGTTCTATCAAATTCTTTACTCAATGGGTGCATGCTGCACCCGCGCTACCAAAAGGAAGCTTCTACCTTTGGTTACTTCGTAGGAGTCTTAGAATGTACAGCGTACTTCTCAAACTCACCGTATTCGTGAAGTTTATTGTAAAGAGTTTTGATAGTAATTCCGAGAGCGTTAGCTGCTTGAGTTTTATTTCCATCGAAATAATTCAAAGCTTTAAGGATGTAACGCTTCTCTAGCTCGTAAAGAGTGAGTGTAGGATCATAATCATCGATAACCACTTTGTGCTCAGGGTTGATGATGTTCTCTGGTAAATCACCAGGCATGATCGTATGACCATCAGCAAGGATTTGTAATCGTTCGCAAACATTTTGTAGTTCACGAATATTTCCTGGCCAGTCGTACTTCATAAGAATCTTCATAGAGTCTTCAGACATCTGACGACCACGATTGAGGATTCTGTGGTTTCCACTAGCTAGAAAGTGCTCAATTAAAAGAGGAATGTCTTCTTTTCTTCTTCTCAATGGAGGAGATTGAACACTGATTGTGTTGATTCTGTAGTAAAGGTCTTCTCTAAAAGTTCCTTTTACGACTTCAACATCAAGTTCTCTGTTTGTTGCAGAAATCAATCGGATATCTACTTTGATTGGATCTTTTCCACCCACTCTGTAGATTTCACCTTCTTGGACAAATCGTAAAAGTTTAGCCTGGATTCCAGGAGTCAACTCACCGATTTCGTCTAAGAAAAGAGTTCCGCCGTTAGCAGCCTCTGCAAGACCGATTTTTTTAGAGTAAGCACCAGTAAAAGCGCCCTTTTCGTGGCCGAAAAGCTCAGACTCTAAAAGAGTTTCCCGCAAAGCACCACAGTTGATCGCAACAAATGGTTTGTTACGTCGAGATGATCTCTCGTGAATCGCACGGGCAATAAGTTCTTTACCTGTACCACTCTCACCAAGGATCAATACCGTAGCGTTTGAAGGGGCTACGCGATCAACCATTTTCATGAGCTGTCTCATAACCTCAGATTTGTAAACAATAGTATTCGTGTCATAGGGTCTGACCTGGTCAAAAAAGTTCGCAACTGGATTTTGACTAGGTGGCAGAATAGATGGATTATCTATCTGTGACATGTGTACCGCCTCTCCGTTCAAGTTAATTGTTACCCCGCAGCACTGGTTCCAATTTGGTGCCTCGTGCTGATGCGTTGCGTTGTAACAAGGCCTTGTAAATCGTGCAAGCAGTTTTTTTATGGGTGTGAAGATGTTTCATGACCAAGACAGCAAAAGACGGTCTTCGCGACCCCCTCAAACACCTGAAATTATTACAAACTTCCTGAATTATTTACAGGCTCAGAGGGCTGCCTCCAAGCATACCATTCGGGCTTATATGAGCGATTTATCGCAAGTTTTTGCACTAAGCGTTCTAGGAAAATTTGAGTGGGACCAAGAAGGTACCAATTCAGACTCATTTGGCCCTATAAAATTCGTACATTATATAGATAAAAAAACTGGTTCCATTGTGAAACCCCATAATTTTTCAGAAAGTACACTATTAGAGATTTCAATGAAAGCCATCCATTCTTGGCGAGATCTCTCTTCGGCCTCACGAAATCGTAAGGCTGCCTGCCTGAAAAGTTTTCTCAGCTGGTGCTTCGAATACGAGCTGATCAACGAGCCCCTGGCCGAGAAAATCCCCCTGCCTAAAACCAACCGGAAACTCCCCCACTTCCTCTCAGTGGACGAATCCGTGGCCCTGATCAATAGCTTTAAAGACGACTCCGATGAAAAAAGAAGGTGGTTTGATCTCAGCCTGATTCTCCTACTCTACGGCTGCGGGCTGCGAGTCAGCGAGGCTGGAGCCCTCCAGTGGAAGGATATCGACCTCAAGCGCAGGCAGCTCAAGGTACAGGGCAAGGGAGCTAAAGAGCGCATGGTTTATTTCCCTGAGATTCTCATCACTCCCTTGAGAAATCTCCGACAGTCCCTCGGTAAAACTCAATATCTCTTCGGAGAAAGTGCCCTCAACAGCCGCAAGGCTTATCAAATCGTGAGAGACCGCGGAGCTCAAGCGGGCCTCACCAGACCGCTCCACCCCCATGCCCTAAGACATTCCTTTGCCACCCAAATGCTGACCAGCGGAACTAATCTACGGGTTCTTCAGAAGATTCTTGGTCACGATAGCCTGCAAACGACCCAGCTCTACACCCATTTAGATCGGGATCACCTGGCTCAGGTTCTCGATACCCACCACCCTCTTGGCAGCCACAACAAGAAAACCAGCAAATAGAGTCCTGTCTTGCCCCTTCAATCGGGATCGACTAAGTTGGGGCTTAGATTCAACGAAGGACTATCATTATGGGTGAGAGTAGTAACAAAGCCATATTCCTCGATCGCGATGGTACAATAATCATCGATAAAATCTACCTCAATGATCCCACGCAAATTGAGTATCTCCCGGGAGCCTTTGAATCTCTCAAGCGCTTGCGAGATGCGGGGTTTCAATTTGTTATCGTCACCAACCAATCGGGAGTCGCACGGGGAATCGTGGACATAAAGAATCTCTACGAAATCCACAGAATCATTGCCCGTGACTTTGCCAAAGAAGGGATCGAGTTTTTACAGTTTTACTACGCTCCTTATCTTGTTGAAAGCAATCACCCTTTCAGAAAGCCAAGTCCAGGGATGATCGATCAAGGGATCAATGATTTTTCTCTACAGCGAGAGGGCAGCTGGATGATTGGTGACCGTATGACTGATGTCGAAGCAGGCCACCGTGCGGGACTAAAAAGTATACTTCTTGAGGGAGTGGAAACACCCCAGGACTCTCAATTTGATGCTCCTGAAGCATTCGTTCCGGGGCTGGTTGAAGCCACTGACTTCATCCTCAATAACTGTAATTCTCAAAACCATACAGAGGCTCGAGTCTAGTTTTCGAGCTCTCCTGTTTCAATTCCCAACACTTCCGCGCTCTGAAACGATCATTTTCGAGAGCATTGAACTGGACTCTTAAGTTTTCTAAACATTTGCTCTAACTCCCCTATTAACGATCAAGCTCCCCCCTTAAAGAGCCGAAAATACTAATAGAAGTACGTTGTAGGAGTATCCATGAAATACCTTATTGCCCTAAGTTTTGTGTTTCTATTACCAAAGACCGCCGAAGCCTTTAAAAGTTCCTGCGGAACTTTCCACGTCGTAAAAGGGAAAGTTCAGTATCTCGAAAGAAAAGGCGCAAAGAGAATGAAACGAGCTCGGCAAAGAGCGCGAATTTGTTCTGGAGGAACGGTTGTCACAGATGCAAACTCAAGAGCTCTTATTAAAATGCCTACGCAAGATGAAATCCATATATCGCCCAATTCTAAATTGGTTATCGAAGATCTAAAGACCGACAAAGAAGACAAGAATAAAAAACGAGTTTTGATCAATGTCATCTACGGAAAACTCAGAGCCAACCTGAAAAAAGACTCCTACGACAACTCTAAGAAGAATCAGTTCCGAGTAAAAACCAAATCGGCAGTGGCAGGGGTTCGAGGAACTCAGTTTTTAACATCACAACCTCAGGGTGGAGCCCCTTCGGAGATCGTCACCTTTCGAGGTCAGGTCGAAGTGGGACAACCTACTGGAAATGGCTTTGAATTTAAAAACCCAGTCATGGTCGGAGCCGGACAAAAAACTCGAATTGCTTTAAACAAACCACCGGCTCCCCCTATTCAAGTTCCAAAGGCCGAGTTTCAACAGCTCAATCAAGAAACCCAAGCCGACTCTGCGGATCAGGGCACAGCGAGAAACGACGATGGTCAAAGAAGACGACCTGAGAAAAAGGATCCTGATAAAAGAGAGCCTGCCGACGATGGTAAAAGCCAAGATGATGCCGGCAAAAAAGATCCCGACAAGAAAGACGGCAACGCGCGAAATGAAGGAGATAAAAAGGGCCCCAATGCACGGGAAGGCGACGATCGTGGCCGAAGAGATGCTCAAGGTCCTGATCGAAGACGAAGACCACGGGTTGGAAACAACGGCGGCGGTGGAGGCACCGGTGCCATCGTCGATCGGAACAATGATGGTATCCCAGATGGTGACGAGGGTGGTGACGCCGGTGAAGGCGCGCCCGGCGATGATGGTGCCGTTGGTGACAATCGCTCTGGAGAGCCAACTGATGGCGAAAGAAAAGACCCGGGCCTTGCCAATGGTGGATCAAAGGGGCCAGCTCCTGTAGCTGGTGGTCCAAGGGGACCACAACCAATCAATGCTCCGCCAATAGATGGCAACCCACCGCCGAGAGGACCAGCAGCGATTCCTGGTGGTGATCCTGCCGGTGGATGTATGTTCTGTGGTGACTTTAAAGAGCCTGAACTTGAAGTGGGTGATATGGATAACATCCCAATTGGCGATGACTTTACCCGCATTGACGATGTGGCTGGAGTAATAACTGATGACCCTACTCGCGTCATCGATGATACCCAAAATGACATTGGGACCATCACTGGTTTTACCAACCTGCAGATCGATGTCTGCTTTGAAAACACAGCGGGGGAATGTGGGAACTAGCCGTTTCGGTATACTCACTTCTCAGTCAATTATTATAGACACAAGTCAAAGGCCTTCTAAGAAGGCCTTTTCTCATTTATAAACATGACAGTCTTTGCCACGTACTAATGCCACAATCTAATGAAGTGCTCCTGGGTTAAATTAAGAATCTTTCGTCGCCTTCTTTAGGCACGTCTTTCTAATCCGATAACGAGCACTGAACTTTTGGTGGATGGGGTATGTATGAGACGTTTCAATTTGGGCATTGCCCTTCTTTTTCTTTTATCAGTTAATTCCGTAGCGCATGCGAACAGTAAAAACTGGGTTACCGATGTCAATTTACAAAAGTGCATTTCCAAGGCAATTCGTGGCAATGTTAACAGGTGGAATGACCTTCACGTTAACCATATTCTGAATCATACGGGGCCAGTAATATGTGATGGAAATAATACGACGAATGGTATAGGTAAGATCCGATCCCTAAATGGTCTTATTCTTTTGCGAAAGGCATCATATCTCAACTTCCAAAATAACCTACTCACTCACAATTCAATTCCTGGATCTCTAAGGTTCATAAGGAGCATCGGATTAAAAGGAAACAACTCTCTCCAGAGTGTCTGCAGGTATTGGTTTAATTATGCCAACGAAGGGGATAGGCGCCATAGATGTATGAGACATTTTTCATGGTACCAGGACATCTTTAAGGCTTTTAAAGACGAAAACTTAATGAGCTGTGTGGCCAACCACCTCAATGTCCCTAAAATTTATGTAGCAAGTCCCAACCAGTTAGAAAATTCAAGTGCGATTACAAGTCTTAGCTGTCCCTTTTATGGAATTGAATCTACGGACGGATTGCAAAAATTAACAAACACATTATACTTTAACCTCATCGGGAATTTTCAAAGTAATCCATGGATCGCGAGAGACTGTGCAGTATCGTCTATGCATCTCAGTCGAGCTTGTAAGGAACATTTTGAATGGTACTGGAGGACCCAGCCCAACCGAAAAAAAGGAGTCGGTCACTTCTATGACCCCGATGAAGACCCTACAGGTATCAAGGCAAGAAGAGCTTCAAAGAAAATAAACGAACTGAATGTCAACTGGTACTATACGTGGAGTGGTAATCCCATTCCAGGTGTCGATGCCAGTATCGAGTTCGTACCAATGCTGACAGTAGACCACTGGAACCTCCAACCCCCTTCAGATATCACCTCTAACTACCCAATTGGTACGATCGAACGACTATTGATTATCAATGAACCACATACTGAAAATGTACCTATTCACAGGGCCGAGGGCTCCTTAAACGACATTCTTGACTTTTGGTACCAATACAATTGGTACGTGAGATATCCGACAGGTAAAGCATCCAGTGTCGCCATGGCAGGGATCGATGGGGAAATTCTACAAGATATTGATTCCGGAGTTGAACGGTACAGAACACATACAAATAAATTCAAGACGTTTATGAACGGCATCCTAAGCGTTGATAAAAAACTCGATTTTATTGCTACCCACTTATACTGCAATTATCACAACGAAAATTGGGGGCAAAATGGTCACGCCATAAGGAATGATACGGTTGAAAGGTGTCATCATAACTCTAGTGGAGTAGAAGTTTGTAATGATGTTGACCATAACGCGAGTCGATCAAACTATAATAATTTGAATAAAGATGACAAATTTAACTTTAATCGAGGTGTTAGCTGTGTAACAGATCAGCTGGATGCACTCTGGGAGAAGTATCGACTCCCCATCTGGATCACTGAGATGGGTGTTTGTGAATGGTTCTTTCAAAGAGGTCATGGAACTGATATTCCGAACTTCCCGGGCACTGAAGCCGATACCAGTTACGTAAACAAGAATATGCTGAGTACTTCCGATGTAGATGCATTTATGAGAGATCTAATCCCTGAACTTGAAAGCCGCCCTTATGTTCAGGGGTACGCCTGGTTTGGTGCCGGAAATTTTCAAAAGGAAAACTGCCGTCCTTCTAGACTTTATTTCGATAGCTTGACTCGTGAAAGTGATGGTTACCGATATTACGACATGACTGATCTTGGTCACACCTATCAAAGTCTTGCTATTCCGCAGTAATGGACTTCATATTCTAATTATCTTGAAAAATTATGAAACACAAAAAGCCCCCAAATAGGGGCTTTTCTATTTAAGACTTTCGAAGAGCTAGACAAAGGATGATTCTATTTCTAATTAGTCCTGAGAGCCTAGCCGAAGACGCGCAAATAATACAAAATAATAGAGATAACATTAGTTTACACAGCCTTGGAGCTCACCGGTGAAGACACGCTTTAAATTCTTCTACTGCCTTTTATTTCTTTTTATTTTCTCTACGCATATCAATGCCCAAGAAAACAATCAGCCAAAAGAAAATCAATCAAATCAAGAAGAGTCCAAAGCGAGTGCCGATAGCAAAGAGACTGCCTCAAAAGAAACGCCGGACGAGCAAAGAAAAACGGCTAAGAAGAATGCCGATAGCAAAGAGGCCACATCAAGCCTCAGTGATGACGATAGTGAAAACACTGAGTCGTCAAAAAATAAGAAACGAGTTTCGATCAATACCAGCAATGTCGTCCGACTCCAATACGGCTACCCAAAGTGGAATACAGATAGTACGCGAATCAATTCAGCCTCAGTTCTTCTAAGAGATGGGGCTTCTGGGCGCATCGTACAAATTTCTCTTCAAGAAACTGAACCTGACTCTTCTATCTTTGCCGGAGTC
The DNA here is from genome assembly GCA_030427805.1 of Bdellovibrionia bacterium. Lineage (GTDB taxonomy): Bacteria > Bdellovibrionota > Bdellovibrionia > Bdellovibrionales > JAGQZY01 > JAUHWN01. The sequence continues at coordinate 900,032 of JAUICP010000001.1, read as the reverse complement.
TATTCCATTTCTTGGGCGCAAATCGATGATATCAAAGCTGAGTTTTACATCCCTCCACAAAATCTCCTTCGCACCAAAGAAGGGATTAAAAAACTACAGAAACTAATTGCCTCTAAAAAACTCAGAAGGCGCCCATTTATCTTGCGTAGAGAGCCCGATGGCTTTCAGGTGATCGAGCTCTACGATACGAGAGCCCAGGCCAAAGATGCCCTTAAACTTTTCAAGCAAGAGATTGAACTGAGAAAAAAACAAAACGTTACTCTTCAACAACAACAAAATAATGAAGGCCTTGAACAAAAACAAGTTATCGACCAGGCAGCCATTGATGCCGCCGAAAAGGCAAAAGAACTCGCAAAAATGGCAGCAGCCGCCCGGGCCGAAGCTGAGCGAATTCGACTCGAACAGGTCGAACGACGCAAAGCAATTGAGCGCCTCGCAAGACAGAGGGCTTTTGATAAAGCCGAAAGAGAAAAGAGAAAGCGCAAAGCGAAGAATTTTGCCGATCAAGCTCTGGCAGCCTTTAAGGATGGCCGCTTTAAAGAGGCCGTTGAACTCTTTGATAAGAGTTTGGAACTCGATCCCGAAAACAAATCATACATGTTTCAATACGGAGTCAGTCTCTATCGAACTGATCAATTTAACAGATCTCTTGTGGCTCTCGGACTGGTCGAAGATGACTCCGTCAATCCGGCTGAAAAATCCTTCTTTGAAGGCCTTAACTACTATCGCCTTCAAGACAATGCAAAAGCAATCACAGCCCTTGATAAAACCATTAAATCGGGACTTCAACCCCTCGCACCTTCGGCGGCCTTTTATAAGGGAATAATTCTTATCCAAAAAAAGGAATGGGATCCTGCTACCGAAGCCTTTCAAACCGTACTCAACACCTCGAAAGATCCGAAACTTGATGAGCGGGCTGAAAAGTTTATTGAGCAAATTATTCGGGCAAGAGCCTACGAGGCCGAATTAGCACGAAGATGGAAGTACTCTGGAGCTGTCGGATTTATCTATGACTCTAACATCACTCTCTCTTCGGATTCTTCCCGTGACCAAGGGGTTGCATCGAACATTGAAGGGGTTCGACTTCTCACTCAATTTGGAGTTCAGTACAGACCAATTAAAGATAAGAAAAAAGAGTTTGCGACCCAACTCAGCCTCTTTAACCTTTATACGGTCGAACCCGATTTTAGTAGCAACCAAACTCTTAGAGATACAGACCCTACGCTCGTCAACCTCAGCCTCCCCTACACTCTCAAGTCGACGCTTTGGGAAAAGGGCTATAAATTGACTGTGGCCCCGGCCTACGAAACAATCTATATGAGTGCCGAAGATAGCGAGTACAAAGAAATACTCGGTTCACCCATCATTGCTCTCAATAATACTCTCGTGATGTCTAAGGATTGGTTTACCTCTTTAAATATCAAATTTCGTTATGACCTTTCAAAGTTAGATTCTTCGACTGGCGATAATGATGGAGATGCGTTGAAGACAAAAGTCACTTACAACAACATTGTCGTTATGAATAAAGAGAAGGGACGCATTCTCATTCCCGAGCTGAGCTTGACTCATAATGCAGCCACGGGAAAAAACCTAAGATACATTCGTCTTGATCTTGCCGTGACCTATCTCTTCAAGTGGAAGTGGGAGACGACGTTTAATTCTCGGGCTTCACTTTATACCCTCAACTACACAGAGAATGCTAACAATAGAGGGGACCTCAATTACGCCATCACAGCAGGACTCAACAAAAAGTTCGGCGAGCATTGGAATGGTGGTCTCAACATTAACTACACCATCAATGATTCCAATATCGATGACAACACCTACAATAAAATGACGATCCTCAATAGTTGGAGCTTTAACTTTTAAAGACTCATTAATTCGAATGTTCAATATCTAGATTGCGATCACTGAGGCTTCGCTTAATTTGATATTTAATTTGATCCTGAAGATAGAGTCTCTTGGCGTCTGAGATTTCAATCTCTAGATGTTCAGAGACCGGAATATGTAAAAACTGCTCAGCTCCATCAAATGGCTCAATTTCACCCAGTTGTGCGAGTAACTTAATATCAAAATGAAGGCGCAGTAACTTTAAAGACTCCGAAGATTGGGCGGCACTTAATGCATTTCCAAGAAGGTTGAATAGACCATGGGAATCGAGAGTGTCTTCTGCAGAGAGTTGGTAAAGAATTTTTACAAAATAAAGTCCTATTTCTAAGCGGTCAAGATCACTGCGAAGACTTGCAAAGTCCTTGATGAGCTTGGCTTCTTTCAATGTGTAGAGCGTTGAGTCCCTTGAGCGCGTGGGCTTTTGAAAATGAACTTCTAAGTAATGGGTGGGCTCAAGTATTCCTCCACCAAAACGCTTTTTACTGCGCAAGGCTCCCCCGGCAAAAAGTGAGATCTTTGAGCCGTCGGGTTTTAATGCATGGAGAATCAAATCAGATTCACCGTGCTTCGTTTTTTTAAGGATAATGACTTTACTTTTTTCCATTAAATCAAAGTATCGAGAAAGATCTGGCTCGAGCCAAACAACACAGTAATTCCTGAGATGTCGGCAATGGCCGTCAACAAAGGCATCGAGGCCACCGTAGGGTCCAAGCCCAGGCGTTTAAGTAAAAAGGGAATTGAACTTCCGAGAACCACTGAAAAGATGATCTGAAAGCTTAAGGATAAGCCAAGAATCCAGGCTAAAGAAACGAGATCGAAAACAAAAAAGCCAGTCAGTACGACGATGCTACAAAAAACCAGGGCAAAGAGGCCGCTCACCGCCATTTCTTTAAGAATATGTTTTGATGGAGATAAATTGTTATCGGCTCGCGATCGCAAAATTCCGACGGCAAAGGTTGCCGATTGGTGACCGGCCGTCGCCCCAACAACTAAAATAATAGGAACGAAGGCAGCGACTAACCACCAAAGGTTTTCTTTAAGGTGGGTCTGCCCAAAAAAGGTAATAAAGAAAATCAGAGAAAAACAAAAGCTCGAACCAATAAAAGATAACACGAGCCAAGGCCAACGAGCTTTGATAAGCCCCAATATATCTGCATCTCCGGTCCAGCCAGCTCGTCCCATGGCCAAGAAGTCTTCTTCAGCCTCTTCGCGAATGACATCGATGACGTCATCGACTGTAATTACACCCACCAGTTTATTAGACTCATCAACAACTGGTAATGACAAAAAGTCATAGCGTTCAACGATTCGCGCCACTTCTGCCTGGTTCGTCGAAAGAGCGACGGTGATGATGTCCGTCGACATAATGTCTTTGAGCTTCATACTCGGTCGGGATAACAAGAGTTGCTTTAAACTAAGAACTCCAACGAGCTGTTCAGAATCATTGACCACATAAATATAAAAAGCGATGAGGTCTTCTTCCTCTTTTTGTATCGCCTTGACCACATCAGAGACCGTCATCTCCTCTTTCATGGCTAAAACTTCGGAACTCATGATTCCGCCGGCGGAATCCTCTGGGTAACCCATGAGTTCTTCGACTTCCTCTGAGTCCTCTTGAACCATGGCATTGAGAATTCTCTTCGAAACATCGTCAGGAAGGTGACCTAGTAAATCAGCGGCATCATCCCTTTCCATATTGGAAACAATTTTTTCAACTTCAGCAGTATCCAGAACAGAAAGAATCTCTTCTTGCCGATCTTCATTGAGATAGGCAACGATTTGCGATTTTTGATCGAGATCATGAACGAGCTGAAAGATAGAAAGACGTTCTTCGGTATCTAAAGCCTCTAACAAAGCCGCAATATCGGCCGTATGGGTCTTTTGTAAAATTCGACGAATATTCCCCTCGGCCCCACGGCGGTAGAGTTTAGAAATCGTCGCTGTTAACATTTTAGTGCGAGCATCAATCACAGACTAACCTCTTCCAACTGTTTCGGCTTTTTACGCTGTAAATAGAGTACCGCTCCAATGAGGCCCCATGCAAAAAGAAAAATCTGTAAAGCTGTTGCGATGATAGCGCCAATTTGCCCGGCTTCCTCGGAGTGAAACTTAAACAAAAAGTAAAAAGCAGCTTGCCCCACACCAATTCCAGCGGGCACGATCGCCAAAATACTGGAAACAATACCGATTGGAACCAAACAAATATAGAACCAAATAGAAAGGTCGAGACCTAAATAGTATCCAACCATGACCCCAATAAAAATATGGGCTTGCTGGCCAAGGGCACTCAGTAAAAAAGCCCAACCCAGTTCTTTTTTGTGATCACTGTAGGCGCAAATGGCACTGAAGAGTTTTTTGAAAATCTCCCCGCCCGGAAGTTTTTGCAGTAAGTTGGGGATCATTGCACTTTTACCAATTCGAGGGTGAAGGGCTAAAGCAAAGAAGACGGAAATCCCCAGCCACATCAAAAGGATAAATCCCATGGTCGTCATCAGAGCGCTACTTCGTGACATTGTGCTCCAGATAAAGAGAGAACCAAAGAGGGCCAATGTGAGCATCGAAAACAATCCCACAATTCGATCGACGAGAACAGTGAGGGCAGCATCAAGCTTCTTTTCTGGATAATCCTTAACGATATAAAAGCCTTTAACTAAATCTCCACCCACCCCACCGGGTACGGCAAAATTAAAAAATATACCGATCAGAGAGAGGCTCATGGTTTCTCGGTGGGTGCTGTTAATTCCCCGAGCGCGAAGGAGAATGAGCCAGCGCCAATTATTTGAGAAAATCGCGAAAATCTCTAGAAGTAATCCAGCAATAATGGGCGTGGGATGCATAACTTTTTTGAAACTTTCAAAGTCGAGAATCCCTGCCGTGACTAGCCAATATATGAGGCCAAGTGCAATAAAGACTTTGAGTGCATTGATAAGTGCTTGTTTTGGCATTTTTCCCATGATAATTCGGCCTTTAAGTGTAGAATCATTTGTACCTTTGTATCAATCACTTGCCAAGGAAGCATCCATGGAAATTTCAGTCATCGGAACCGGTTATGTTGGACTCGTCGCAGGCGTCTGTTTTGCTGACGCGGGCCATAAAGTTCATTGTGTGGACCGAGATGAAAACAAGATTAAGCAACTCAACGATGGTGGCGTTCCGATTTATGAGCCCGGCCTCGAGGATATCCTTAGAACCGCGAAAAAACGTCTGACCTTTTCGACCGACATAAAAAAGGCCATCGAAGACACTGAAGTGATTTTTATTGCCGTGGGAACCCCTGAAAAAGAGGATGGAAGCGCCGACATGGGACCAACGCAAAAGGTTGTAGAGTCTATATGTCAGTTTGCAAATGGTCCTAAAAAAATTGTTCTAAAGAGCACTGTTCCCATTGGAACAGCTAAATATTTTAAAGGGTTCTGCAAAGAGCACAGTCAGTTTGAAATGACGATCATTAATAACCCAGAGTTTTTAAAAGAGGGTGCGGCGATCGATGACTTCCTTAAACCCGATCGCGTGGTCATCGGAACTGATAGCGAAGATGCTCGCGAGAGTATGCGAGAGCTTTATGCACCCTTTGTAAAAAACGGAAACCCCATTTTATTTATGAGCAATGCTTCTGCGGAAATGACCAAGTATGCAGCCAATGCCTTTTTGTCGGTCAAAATTAGTTTTGTTAATGAATTGGCAAAACTTGCCGACCAAGTTGGAGCCGATATCGATGAAGTCAGAAAAGGCTTTACTTCAGACAACCGAATTAACCCCGCCTTTTTCTACCCAGGAGTTGGCTACGGTGGAAGCTGCTTTCCAAAAGATGTAAAGGCACTCGTCTACACGGGAAAAGAAAACCAAGTTCCAATGTCTGTCGTTGATGCCGCCGACCAGGTCAACGATTTGCAAAAAACACTCTTATTCGAAAAGCTCCTTTCCCATTTTGGTGACATCAAAGGAAAGACCATTGGTATTTGGGGACTCAGTTTTAAACCGAGAACCGATGACATGCGTGAGGCCCCTTCGATCTACATTATTGAAAAGCTTGTACAGGCAGGGGCCAAAGTTAAAGCCTATGACCCCGTTGCCCACGAAACGGCTCCTCAAGCTATTCCTCACAATTTTGAACTCTGCGATCACCCTGACCAGGCCATTGAAAACTCAGATGCTTTAATGCTGATTACTGAGTGGAATGAATTTAGAAGTCCTGACTTTGATAAAATGAAAAGACTGCTCAAAGAACCCAATGTTTTTGACGGGCGAAATGTTTATAATCCCAACAAGATGAAAGATATGGGATTTAATTATTTTTGTATTGGCCGTCAGGTTCTCACACAAAAGGAAAATCACTGATGAGAAGAGCTCTTGTTGCCGGAGGTTCAGGTTTTGTTGGCAGTCACCTTTGTGACCGGCTTATTGACGAAAACTATGAAGTTGTCATTCTAGACAGTCTGGTGACAGGCCGTAAAAAAAATATCACTCACCTTATCGAAAAAGGTGTTCAGTTTATCGAAGGTAATATCGCCGACGACCTCAGTTTTCTTAAGGGCCCGTTCGACGAAATTTACAATATGGCCTCTCCAGCATCTCCCGTGGATTTTAAAACCATGCCCATCTATATTCTAGAAACCTCTGGGCAAGGACATAAAAACCTCTTAGAACTTGGCAAAAGAACCGGAGCGAAAGTCCTTTTTGCCAGCTCCTCTGAAGTTTATGGCGATGCCGAAAAGCACCCACAAAAAGAAGACTACTTTGGTAACGTCAATTGTGCCGGAGAGCGGGGCTGTTACGACGAAGCAAAACGATTCGGTGAAGCTCTATCCATGGCCTACAAAAGAGAGCATGGAGTTGATGTTCGCATTGTTCGAATATTTAATACCTATGGCCCGCGCATGCGACCGGATGACGGCAGAGTTATTCCCAATTTCTTTTCGCAAGTCATCCAAGGAAAGAGCCTCACTATTTATGGTGATGGTAAGCAAACACGAAGCCTCTGCTACGTCACCGACCTCGTCGATGGAATCTTCAAGCTCATGCAAAGTAACTGCTCCGAACCCGTTAATATCGGAAATCCCTTTGAAACCACAATTTTAGATATTGCGGATTCGGTTCAGAGAGTCTGCGGTAGTAAAAATGAACTCATCTTTCAAGAACTTCCAGAAAATGATCCTAAGCTGAGAAAACCAGATATTTCCAAGGCCACTTCTCTATTGGGCTGGAAGCCCCAGTATTCTCTCAAAGATGGGCTCGAAAAAACCTATGAGTACTTCAAGGCTGAACTGAGTCAGTAAGGCCCTGTCGCCCGAGACAGTTTTGATAGCTCCCTTGTAATTCACTGGCGAGCTGATCGCTCACTTCCGCAAGGGGTATGACTAACAATCCCCGCAACTGAGTCTCACTATATCCACGCTTTAATAAAGAGTCCCATAGTCTTGGAGTTTTCCACTGACATAAAGACGTCGTCTCAATTTGTGTGTCTGGGTACTTTTTTTGAAGTTCAGAAATTAAAAATGAGCCATCCACCCTTTCAAAACTGAGAAGGGCCCGATCATAAAAACGAAGGGAGTCGTCCTTGAGAAGTTTATGATCCTGCAATTGAGCTTCAAAAGATTCTACCTTTTGCCGATCTTGCTGGCAGTCGGACAAAAATGCAATCCAATCACTTAAGTGGCTCTTTGACCAATCCAAAGCTGGGTGCAATACATCCTTTATCTGTAACTTCTTGCCCATGAGACCAATACAGCTTTCGGTTCCGTATGAAAACATATGAACTTCGCGGGTCCCGATTTTTACAGAGTCCAATGGCTCTTCCCAAAAGTGATGGGTCTGAACAAAGAAAATCCTATGGTCGTTACTGAGTTTCTGATAGTCCCTTGAGGTATCGAAAATTTCAGACGTGCAAGGATCCGCTGAAGAGCAGAGACTGAGTAAAAGGTCTCTTTTATTGTCTTTAAAAAAACCGCTTAACTCCTCGCCTTGAAGTGCAGAGAGGTCTTGTACTTTTAGACCCTGCTTTGACGCTTCGATAGCAATGGCTTCAAAAAAAGGGGACTGCTTTCGATCAATAGCAATGAGTTTTCGATGGGGAAACAGGCGAATGAGGCCAAGTAAGACTTCAAGAAGTCCAATAGAAAGGCCGGCGAATACTTTAACCTCTTCAGTCTCTGGGCGACTTAATTTTTTGCCCAATGTTTCGTTGAGGTCGTACCATCGCTCGGAATCTAGCCAGTTAATCAGCATTGGAAATCCTTTCTAATATATTGATAAGATCACCAGATTTATCACTTGGTCAACCACCCTCACAAAGGCCTCAGCCTGAACGCCTCATTACATAGAGTCTCATTTTGAAACATTTCGGAATGGTGATTGCAATTAAACTGGGCATGAGATCGAGTAAAATGTTTTACACCCTGATTTTATTGGCCTTTTTGCCCCTGTTCACAGCTTGTGAGGGCAAATTGCGTCCCCATAAACGATTGTTACTCGATCCAGATGAAATCATCTCTGTGGAAGATCTCAGGGCCTCAGAAGTCGAAGAAGACGAAGAGGTACCAGAGGAAAATGAAGAGGAAGAAATTGCCCCTCAAGAAGAAAGCGAATTCCTCTCCGACTCTCCGGTAGATGCCACCGCTGGAATCACTCCTGTGGATGAAGACCTCGATAGCTTAAGACGAGTTCGCGAAGCTGCTGAAACTCACCCCACCCCTGAGCCAGAAGTTATTGAAGAGGATGTTGTTGAATATGATCCCGACGCTTCTCTTGTCGAAACAGATCCTCTCGAAGAAGAAGAGGAACCGAGCCGGTCTGAGCGAATGCCTGAACCAGCGGGTCCCGAAGAAGAAGTGGAAGTGGAGGATACCCATCCCGAACTCTACGCTCCTGCCGAAGAGGAAGTTGCTGCTCCAGATGCGACAGTTGCCGACGCCCCTGAAATCGTTGATCAAATAATTGATGGCGCTGACCCGGAAACGGTGGAACTCGACCCAGAAATTGCCAGCGAGACTTATTTGCCTGAATATCATTTTTCTGGAAACGGAATTGCTCTGCCAAGGCTCGGTCAAGATATCGATTACTACAACGAACTCTACCGACAATATCTACCGAACGCCGATGCCACTCCTGTCGAAGCGGGCCCAGGGCTTATGAGTCAAATTAGTCAACGCTATCTCGGTGGATCAGGCCCCTACAATGCAACTGCACGAGAAGACTTTGTTCACATCCTTACGCAGAAGCAAACTCACTTTGAGTACCTCTATGATTATATAGAAAAGCGCCCCCTTCAGTACAACGAACTTGAAATCGCCGATCAATTTCCAGTCTGCCAGAGTACTGATGCGGAACCTCTAATGACCTATTACCAAGACCAACGCTTAGGCAATGCCTATACCTTTGATTCGAGAGACCTCATTAATACCGAGCACGTTCCATTCGATCGAATTTTTTGGTCTCTCCGCGAGCCCCAAGATCGAGTTCCCCATGCAATGAGAGTCGACTTAGAAACTATGCATACTGTCCCCAGCTGGGAACGGCATCAGTGGGATGGCTATACGACGGATGAGCTCGCACATTACGGCGTTTCTGAAGAAGACCTCGACGGATATAATCCCAATATGCCGACTCATAATGATCGCATTAGTGCCATGATGTACGCGGGTCTTGAACTCTACACACTCGTCAATGACTACTTATTAGAAGTCACTTTGCGCGCTACTAATGCCGCCGATCAAACCCATTTGGATTTTGTGAGTTGTTATGAAAACAATGACGCCCAGTCTTGCGAACGTGTTCGCCCCAAGGAACAGTCCTATCTCGCTTTTTACAAAGCCATGCGAATTCTCAATGGGATGGCGCAAATTGAAATGAATACGAGTTGTAATTCTGTTTCTGACTTTTTAAGTCACCTTATCGAAAATCAATCTCTGGCCGATGACGCCCTAAATAGCTTTGCCGAAAGATTAATTGCAGAACCGAGCTGTCTTTTACCCGACGAACTCTCCCACGACATTCATCAAGGGGATGGCTTCTTAGATGTTTTCACTGGCACTTTAACTCTCGCCCCAACCATTGCAGGCGAGAGAGGTCGATTTGGTCAAATGGGTGCGATGAGTGAAGATGAGAAATCACTAGCCGTAAGAGCTTTTTTAAGTAAATTACAAGCACAACTCGCATTGACCGAAGGAACCTGTCAATTTCGCAGACCCATACAAGTTGAAATTACTCAAGAAGATCTCGAAGCCATCGAAGGTTGGGCCGAAATGGACGAAGAGGCCCAGGCAGAAGCAGCCGAAGCCCTTGAGGCCCAAAGAGTGGCAGAGACAGACTGTGCCGGTCTCGACCTTGAATCTGAAAATGAAATCGATCACGTCATTGAGGATATCATCGAAGATGTTACTTTAGCGGCCAAAGAAGGCTACAAGAGTATCTTCTACAGATATCCAGTCTTACGCTATATGAACGGCCCTGTCAGTAGTGATATTGCACCAGCTGTGGCCGAAGGACTTCCCGAAGAAACTGCTGAGGAAACTGCCGAAGAGGTAGAGGATGAAGTTGCCGTCGAGGATCGCCCCGAAGAAGTCGCTCGCCCGCAGGTCGGAGACGAAATTCAGGTTCTGCGAGAGGACATGAAGCGAGGCCTTCGAATCGCAAAAGAAACCATATTTGAGCTCAACCAAGAACTTCAGTCGCAAAACGAAAATGGCGGCAATCTCTACGCCCTTTCAGACTTTAAATCCACGGCTGCACAAATTATTGAAACGGCACCTCGAGAGACTCGTGGCGATTACTGTGTGGCTTTTCAATATGTGACTGATGAAAGAGCGAACCAACAAGCAGGAGCGCGATTTTTTACTGCCAACTTTGCAAGTCTTTGGCAATTTAACAATACCCTGCAAAGGTGTACCAGTGGTGGAATGCAAGACTCAATGCTTTGTGAAGCCGAAGATCTCTTTTATTCTATTGAGAATCTAATGTCAGGAACGGGAGCCGCTGTCGAAGTTGTGCTTGCCGCTTTTTCTTTTTATGGCTTATCCAGCATGGGGCGTGTGGGAAGAATGAGCGCATTCGGTCGAATGGGCACCAATGCTAGAAAAGTAAAATGGTATAAGAGCCAAAAAGGATACATACGTATTGCCCAGCAAAGACTGCGAAGTAACTCTGTGGTTAATAACTTTCAGGGGTCGAAAGCTTTCAAAATTCTCAATGTTAACAAAAACGCCAGTCCTCGATCTATTAAACGGGCCGCGCGAAATCTTAGAGATGAGCTTCTGCCCGACAACAATCCTCGAGTTGCCGAAGCCGTTGATGCCATCACCGACGCTAATCTCGCAGGCGATCGGATGTTTAGCACAGGTGAAATTAAACTCATTATCGACCATGCTGAGAAAATGGCTCTCAAGCACCGAACTCGAGGGGCCATGGAGCGCTTCTTCAATCTATTCAGTCGCGGAAATTAATGACTAAAAGTATCGGTGCCTTCTTCTTGGCACCCAACCTGCAATTCCCTTCAGTAGTTGTTTAATTAGTAGTGCGCCGAGAGGACTTAAACTCCTCAGATCGCACTCAACGTTTGGTACCGGGAATAATTACTTTAATGACTTCAATTATGCGCTCTCTAGCTCAGATTTGTCTCATTCTATGGCTCATGCATAGTCATGCGAGGGCTGAACTCAACCTATGTGAATCTCGATTCGACTTACCATCATCAACTAAAATATCGATCAATTCAGAATATTTTAACTCTCTAGCCGACCTCATCGAAACTCACAGACAAGAATTCATAAACGCTCTCGTTGAAATCGACAATTACAAGGGGGCAGAGTACGAAGTCGAACAAGCCATAAAAACACTTCGAGGTGTTCAATACCACGAACTCCACTACCTCAAGCGCATCAATGGGCTAAAAAATATTGCTATCTATGGCTCAACAAACATTCCCCTCTACACTCTCGTTCTCCATGCCATCATTCCCGCAAGTACTGGCGCGCAAGTATGGTTCAGAACTCCAGAGAGAAGTCGGCAAACTTACCTCAAGTTATTTTCTTTGATAGAAAAGTACAGCCCCAAGGATCTTTCTAACATCAATATTCTTCACGAAAAAAGAGATGTCCAATACGATGATTTTAGAAGAAAGTACGTGCTTCGCCTCACTAAAAAGAGAAGGAATTTCTTAGACGAAGATGGACCCGCCGAGGTCGTTCTTTTTACGGGAAAGCCCGAAACAGGTAACAATATCAGAGAGCGAAACCTGGAAAAACTGAAGCAAGTTGGTTTTCGCGGGAAACAGCTCTTTCTACAATTTGGGACGGGACTGAATCCTGTCGTCATAACGGATCGAGCTGAACCCTTAGTCGATAAAATTATTAATGATACGACTTTATCAATTCAAATCAACACATCTCAAGACTGTATTGCTCCGAAGTTTTACCTGCTCGATTCTTCCTTGAGTCATCGGTATCTCGAACTCTTACTCAATAAAATTTCAAATCTTCATTTTGGTTTACCAAATAGTGAAGGGGCCGATTACAGCCCATTGACCTTCAGTGAATCACTCGATGACCTGGTTGGTTTCCGAGAAAAATATGCAAAATACCTTAAGACACCCGATGCGGTTATAGATCGTGCATCGAGAAGGGTCGATCCCCATGTATTTGTCTTTCCCTTTTCTATGTTCAACGAGGTTCCCCTTGTTGATCACTACGCACCCTTTCTTATTCACTTTATTTACGACGACCAAGACCAACTTCTAACCGCTGCCAACGATTCTCGTGTTCGCAAACGTGCTATGTTTGCCACCATTTATGGGGAACATGGAGATACAGCTCTAGTACACGTAAGAAAAGCATTCGAAGATAACTTTCATACGACAATTATGAATCAAAGTGTATTTGTCGAAGAAAGTGGTAACTTTCCGTTTGGAGGCTACAGTGGCGACGCTTCTAGTCTTAGCCTGATATCGGGTAACTCCGATGGAGTTTTGGAATTCAACTTTCACCGCCCCCTTCTTTTTAGTCGCGAAGTCGCCGAATTTTTCTCAGTAACACTAGAGTCACCAAGTACTTCCCTTCTCAAACCGGACGGTACACCAAGAGATGACTTACTCGCCGATCTTATGGCCCGTGGGTCCTTCACAATTGAGGGAGAAAATCAGGGACTCAGCTTAAGTGGAATTCAACTTCCCGAAAACCATGACTGGGTTTCTCTCTCTGAGCTTCGAGAAGCCTCCCTCAGGTATGGTCAATATACCTATGTCCACAAAAACCCGCCACAAAGCATCGAAGAGGAAGATTCTGACCGCCTCATGTATGGTGAAAATGTAATTTATAGAAACACCGGGACTCCTCTAGAGGTTCCGGGGGTTGTTCTACATCCCTCTTTTGCCGGAAAAGAAGTGCGAAATCTCAATGCCGTCCGCGGGAGCTTCAACCCTCATCTAGGGTACTTAAGCTTTCAAGATATTCTAAGGGATGATAAGGATGCCGAAAGACAGCTCGTCGAAGCCATCTTACCGGGAGCGATGCCTAAAAGTACCAGCCTAAAACGTTTTTTCGACGAAAACGAGGAGCCCTTCACCCGATTTGAAAGAGCTCGAAATCACGCTCTAGCTTTAATATCCAGTCGCAATTTCGAAGAACTCAAGCCATTACTGACTGGACTTGTACGAGATCTTTTCACATCTATCAATGGTCAGTTTCCCCGCGGTGCCTTTTTGAAAAACTTCGACGAATGGGCCACTGGCGACCTCGGAAATCAAGTGACTAGCTTCTCGCAAAATGAAGATTACTTGGTATGGGAATTCATTCATCACTTGGAGCGCTACCTTTCAGGACGACGAAATCTAGAAGAAACCTTAGACCTAAAGAGTGTCATTGAAAACCAGCATTACGCCTCTGGACTTAAATTCATCGTTCAGCTTTTGATGGACCACGATCAAATCTTAGTTCAAGAGCGAGTGCAATTGGCATCGACCCAACTTGGATTTCCACTTGAGTTTCGAGTCGACTTTCTCTACGGCCAGGCGATCGCCTCGAATTTACGTTACAGCCACGAATTCTATCCGGTGGAAGCCGACGAGGCTAAGGCTGCATTAAATCAGTTTTTTGCTCAAGCGCCCACTGAAATAAAAATGTTGTCAGGCGGAGCCGATGTCGCGCAACTTGCTAGCGGTCAATATGTAATACTCGAATTTAACTTTGGTGCTTCGAGTGGCTCACTTCTACCAGAAATATTTCCGGTTCGTTCCAACCTTATTAAATCGAATCTTCAAGGACGACAAACCCCACTGATTGAAAAGCTTGAAGGTATTTTCGACCAAGGATTAGAGGCCCAGAAGACCTACCTCCTTTCACTCCAAGAAGAAACAGATCTTTGGATTAAAAGAAATATTGCTCAAATGTCTCGATCAGAAGTAGCGAGATATTTTCGCGATCGCTACCTGCAAGAATGGTCTAAAAATCCCAGCACGAGCACAAAAGACAGCCTTATACAAAGACTCACTACCCTATTAACCCCCGTATTTTCTAATAACACAAGAGACGGTGACCTCCTCTTAAAGGGCGCTGAAAACTATATGTCTTTGACATTAATGAGGAGAGATAATGAAAGCCTCTAACTCTGCAAAGCAATCCTTCTCTCTGCACTTTCTATTCATTATAGTCACTTTATGTCTATATAGCGGCGCTACAAAGGCCTTTTATTGCGAAGCCCACTTTGAATCACCTAGCGAATTAGCTTATGGCCTTGAGGCGGAAATAAACATTACCGAAAACCCAAATATCATTAATTATTACCGTCCCGTGGAGATATCTGAATCCGATTGGCGTACATACTCCCGAGAAAAAAAGCTCCAGATTGCAAAAGAATCAGAAGCGAATGCGCGGTATGCATACCATAAAGTCATTTACAAGAAACTCAGTACGAGCCCCGAGTTTTTACAAGACACTCTTGAGTCAGAAGGAAATGGTAATGTCGAACTCAATGGCTTCGTTTTTAACTACTATAGCGAATATCGAATAGCTCGACTTTTACTAGAAAACACCATTGGCGTCGCCTCTCTCCAAGCCCATGTCAGCCTCGCAGGAAAAAGGTTAGACGCCCTCGAAGGGTCTGCCGGATACAGTATTTTTTCTGCAGATATGGCGCAATTTACATCTCTCGAGGTCGGATTTCAAAAATATCTGGGGGAACCCCTAAAGCGAACGCCAGGACTCAATCTGAGTAACTACTCCCTCGGTCCACTTTCTGACCGCGATCGACAAATGTATATCAATAACGAAGAACGAGCACTCAGCCGTCGAGACCTACTTAAACTGGGAACCTCTCGAATCGTTTATGGCTCAATATTAAGAGGGGATATTTACGGACCATCGCGAGTGGGCTTTGAACTCAGACAATTTCACAAAAGAGGCAAACCTATAGACGAGCATGTCTTCGAGCTTAGAAACCTATTACTTTCGGATGCTGGGCTAGGACAGTTTAAGAAATTTGAAAACTCACCACTCATTAGTACCGAAATTTTTACCGAAATTCCTTTCAATGAATCCTCCCGATTGGGTCGGAGACCTTGGGGGCAATTCGTAGAAAAAGTTAGAGAATTCTATGACAAAGACCCGGATTTCTACTTGTTCGATTTCCCTGAAGGCGGTGGTGCTCCCATTAGCCAGCGCTTTCTTCTTCCTTTGCGAGCCTTAGAATTACACCCACTCATTCTCGAGCTTCCGAAACGGCAAAAAGAGTCTATGCATATAAGAATTGAATTGGCCCGATCTAATTACATTAAAAGAGTTGAAAAATACATTGAACTCTCAAACTCAAGTTCTAACGCACAAATAGACGGTGACACCATTCGCGGACTGCAAATTGCCATCAGTCAGTGGGCTTTTGAACTCGGCATCGGCGAGTTGTTTACTAATCACTGGAAAAATACCCTCAGAGGCGACTCTGAGGTCGAATTAACTGCTTACAGTTTGATCTCAAAACTTCAAAAAGTCGACGTAGAAAACGAACAGAGTGCCGAACCTCAAACTGAGTCGAACCCCATCCCCCACGTAAAACTCGATCGAGAAAGTAATTCGGATGACACTTACCTTGAGTTACGGGATTCAAGTTTTGAAGTTGTTGTCAGTCACCAACGAAGTCTCGAATATGATCACCTCGTGGTTCGGATCGGCGATAAGCGCTACGACTTCAATCCCGATTTTTCTGGAGGACAAGTGGGAAAAGGCAATGTCTTTGAAGTTCGCCCCGGTGATCGAACTGGCTTTCTGTTTGTAAGGTCGCCAGAAAAAATTAAAGCCCTGCAAGCCCTCATGGATCGATTTGTAGTCGGTTTTAACGAACACTCATTCCCTCCCTTTGCGACGGAACCCGACTGGAAAGACATGAGAATTTCAAGTACAGACGAAGGCTTAAATTACTTCGAAATTCTTGGAAGACGATTTGCCATGGCTCCAAACGGTGTCCCCTGGCCCGTTGAGCACGAAGTTACTTCAGGAGTCCTCAATGTCGAAGAGGTCTCCTGTGCTTCCAGTATTATTGGATTATTAAATGAGTACTTTGGCTTTAAGCTTTATTTGGGAGACGGCTGGGAAGCCGATGCAAGAGCCGTCGGACAGCATCTCCTAAAGGGGAATCCAGGTGGAACTCCCCCCGACGCCATCGTTCACTACTAGATTCCGAAGTTATGGCGTTCGGTATCCTCACACAAAGACTGAATACCTTTTCCGCCATTGAGTTGTGGTCGGTAGGCAAGATGTTCTTTATCATAAACAAACTGTGACCCATTAACACCAGGTGTTTGCCACTCTGGTCCCATGCGAACGGCATCTACAGGACAAGCCTCTTCACACATCCCACAAAATACACAGCGAAGAATATCGATTTCGTATGAAATTGGATATTTTTCGACCGTGGGGTCTTCATCTTCTGAAGCAACAATAGATATACAATCAGCCGGACAGGCCGTCGCACAGAGCATACAAGCCGTACAACGAATATCCCCTTCTTTGTTTACCGTAAGAACGTGATTCCCCTTGAAACGTGGTGAGTACTGATATTTTTCTTCGGGATAATTCAAGGTGATCATATCTTTTTTGTTGAAAAGATTTTTTAACATCTTTCCAAAAAAGGTAAGAAGCATTCCTTTAAAAATACCGGGCAAATACCACGAAGACGTCGAACTCGGTTGCTTAACTAAACTCATAGGTCACCTCTGATCGATGTAAATTCATTATCTACACGCTTGTAAGGACTATTTTTAAAACGTTCTTCCTCAGGAAGGTCCTCACCTCTCATCAGGCGTGCCAATTCAACTCCGTCAAAAGCATTGTGAACTAAGTCAGTAATAAAACTAATCTTCTGTTCGAGGCCCGCGTGATTAATGAATGTTCCTTCTTTCTCAACAAAAGTGTTAGCAGGAATCTGCCAAACATTTGATTTATCGAGAGACTCGTTCAAACAAGCCGTTGTCCAAACGAGGGTTTTTGCTTTGCTTAACTCTTCGACTCGCGTTTTAAAGTCGGGGTAAACTTGCTGATTCTCGGGGCCAAGAACGAGTACCATTTCAATGTGGCCTTTTTCGATTCCATCGGTTAGCTGGCTCCACGTTTGATTGAGTCCAAACTTTTCGAGGGTCTTAAGAGCCCCTTTTGTGTTCGGGTTTTCGTCGCCACGCTTTAGAATGCCGTCAAATTCGTCGAAGTTCTCTTTATTATTAACCCAATAGAATACGTTTTTAGAATTTAGGTCTTTAGCAAAAAACTCAGTAACAGCTTCAAGCTCCTCACTCGTTTGCTGACCTGTAATGACTAGAGCTACTTTTTCTCCGCCCAATTCCTTAAGCTTCTGCCCCACTTCAGTGGCTAGATCCTGGGAATTAATCATCTCAGATCCTTTCATACCATTGAGTAGACGCACGGGAATCCGCTTAACCTTCTTGTCCTTGCGCTCACCTTCAACATGGGTTTCATAAGGGTTGAGGTTCGCATAGTAATCACGCCCTTTATCGCACATCCAATAGCCATTGACTTCAGCATTAAAGGCCGGCTTAAATCTCCAAACCCCTTCTTTGTTGAAGTATACATCGATATTACATCCCGTTGAGCACCCAGTACATACCGACTGCTTTTTGTTAAGGAACCAAACTCTTTGCTTAAATCGGAAATCTCTGGACGTCAGAGCCCCTACTGGACAGATATCAACTGTGTTTAACGAGTAATTGTTATCAAGTGGCTTTCCACTATAGGTACCGATCTCTGAGTGATCACCGCGATTAAATATTCCAAGCTCATTGGTCTTAGAAACTTCTTCGGTAAAGCGAACACATCGAGAACAAAGGATACAGCGCTCACTATCGAGAACAACTCTCTTGCCGAGGTCGACCACCTTGCTCTTTTTTACTTTGCGCTCGGCCATTTCTGGGTCGTATTTTCCGAACTTCATATATTGATCTTGAAGTCCACACTCACCCGCTTGGTCACAGACCGGACAATCCAATGGATGGTTAATCAGATGGAAATCAAGACCCCATCGAACTGCTTCTTTCACTTCATCGTCTTGGTTGGAAATAACCATGCCGTCTTGAACGACCGTATTACAGGCGATTTGCAATCGAGGGTTTCCTTCGACTTTCACCATGCAGAGACGGCAAACTCCAGCAACACTGAGGCCAGGGTGCCAACAATAGTGTGCTATGTCTTCTTCTAACTTTTTATAAGCTTCGATAATAGTCGTGCCTTCGGCAACTTCTATTTCTTTACCATTAAGCGTGCATTTCGGCATAACGTGTTCCCTTAACCTTAGATCGTCCTTCACGGATATAAAACTCAAATTCACTTCTGAACTTAGGTACAAAACTTAAAACAGGTAGTGCAGCAGCATCAGAAAGGGCGCAAATTGTCTTACCCTTCATGTGATCGGCCACCTTACAAAGTGTATCGATATCTTGAAGCCTTCCACGGCCTTCAACAATTGAGTTCACAATTTTATTCAACCAACCCGTGCCCTCGCGACATGGAGTGCACTGACCGCAAGATTCGTGGTGATAAAAATGAGTGATTACGTGGAGCATATCCACCATGCAACGGGTATCGTCGATAATCGTAACAGCCCCAGAACCAAGCATTGATCCCATTTCGGCTAAACACTCATAATCCATAGTCGCTTTTTCAGCTTCTTCTTTATTAAGTACCGGAGCTGAAGTTCCCCCCGGAATCACAGCCTTCAAAGTTCGACCAGGTTTCATGCCGCCGGCGAGCTCAATGAGTTCGCGCAATGGCATACCGAGTGGAACCTCATAGTTACCGGGCTTTTGCACATCGCCTGAAACCGAAAAGAGTTTGGTACCCGTCGATTTTTCGGTACCAAATTTTTTATAGGCATCGGCTCCATCTTTAATAATCGGAACCACAGCCGCTAGCGTTTCGACATTGTTAACGATTGTCGGTTTACCCAAATACCCTTTAACCGCCGGAAAAGGTGGTTTTAATTTGGGTTGGCCTTTTTTACCTTCGAGAGAAGAGATCATTCCTGTCTCCTCCCCACAGATATAGGCACCGGCACCAGCGTAAACATCCATATCGTGATCAAAACCTGATCCGAGGATATTCTTACCGAGGTAACCGGCATCGTAAGCTTCTTTAATAGCTTCTCGCAAAATTTCAATACTCTCAGTGTACTCACCACGAACGTATATATAGGACTTGTGCGACTTGATGGCGAATGCAGAAATAACCATAC
The DNA here is from genome assembly GCA_030427805.1 of Bdellovibrionia bacterium. GTDB lineage: Bacteria > Bdellovibrionota > Bdellovibrionia > Bdellovibrionales > JAGQZY01 > JAUHWN01. The sequence continues at coordinate 880,427 of JAUICP010000001.1, read as the reverse complement.
CTTCAATCAATTGATGGGGAGCTCGCTCCATCATCATGCGATCTTTAAATGTACAGGGCTCTCCTTCATCGGCATTACAAAGAAGATAGCGAGGCTCACCATTATCCGGAAGAAACGACCACTTTCGTCCCGTCGGGAAACCGGCTCCCCCACGGCCGCGAAGGCCAGAGTTCAAAACTTCTTCGATGATCTTTTGTGGATCCATCTTAAAGGCTTTTTCAATAACTTGGTAGCCACCGTTAGCCTTGTAACCTTGGAGACCGCGATATTCGTCTTTATGATAGTGTTCGGTAAGTAATTTGGATTCTGGCATTAGGGCAAATCCTTTAATAATTGTTTAGTTTTTTCGATATCGAGATTTTCGTTATACTTGTCTTGATTGATCTGCAGCATGGGTGCAGTTCCGCAAGAACCTAAGCATTCAACATTTTGAAAGCAGTAGCGACCATCACTCGTCACTTCACCAACTTTTACTCCGTGCTCATCGCATAGATCCTTTAAAATTTCTCGAGTTCCAGCCATGGCACAGGCTACGTTAGTACAAACCTGAACGTGGTATTTACCAACCGGCTCTTTGTTGAACATTGTGTAAAAGTGAAAGACCTCATTAATGCGTGCTTCTGGAATATCCATAATCTGACTGAGTTCAGAGATGGCTTCATTGGGCACCCAATTATCGTTTTCTTTTTGCACTCGATAAAGAGCTGGGATAATCGCCGACTCTTTTGATTCATAGCGAGCCACTTCACTTTTTACGAATTCGACTCCCTCTGGAGATAATTTAAACATCTCAATCCTCTCTCTACCGGTCCAGCTCACCGGCAATAAGATTCATACTTCCCAAAACCGTAATAACATCAGCTACAAGTCCACCCGTAATTTGCTTCGGAAAAGACTGATAGATGGCAAAACATGGAGGTCGCACTTTTAAGCGATAGGGTTGGGCCGAACCGTCACTCACTAAGTAAAAGCCCAGCTCTCCGTTCGCTCCTTCTGTGGCGTCATATATTTCGCCCGCTGGCGGACGGAGCCCTTTGATCACCAGCATAAAGTGATTCATTAGACCTTCGATGTTTCCATAAACATCTTTTTTCTCCGGAAGAACAATAGATTTATCGCGAATTGTGTAGTCACCGCTTGGAACATTCTTGGCAACTTGTTCAATTATTTTTAGAGAGTTCTTCATTTCTTCAACTCTCACGAGGTAACGGTCGTAGCAATCGCCATTAGAGCCCACGGGCACATCAAAATCCAGTGTCTCATAACCGTAGTAAGGATCTACTTTTCGTAAATCTAAAGAGACTCCAGCTGCGCGAAGTAGAGGGCCCGTGTATCCCCATTGAATAGCCTCTTCGGCACTAATTGCTCCCACACCGCGAGTTCTCTCAATCCAAATTTTGTTACCTGACAAAAGAGTCTCAAGCTGGTCAACACCTTCACGAATCTTTTTACAGGTTTCGAGGACATCGTCGAACCAGCCAGGAGGCGCATCTTGTGCCATTCCACCAACGCGAGTCAGTGAAACCGTTAAACGGGCCCCACAGAGTTTTTCAAAAAGAGTGTAAACCATTTCTCTGTAGGTAAAGAGGTGAAAGAAGCCGGTTAGAGCGCCAAGGTCAACAGCATTAGCTCCAATACAAACAATGTGATCAATTACTCGCGAAAGCTCCGATAGAATAATCCGCATGGCCTGAGCCTTGGGCGGAATCTCAACCCCGAGAAGTTTTTCAACGGTTTTACAGTATCCAACATTATTGATCGGCGCTGAACAATAGTTCAATCGATCCGTATAGGGAATGACCTGATTGTAGGCATGGGTTTCGGCCATTTTTTCAAAACAACGGTGAAGGTAACCCAGCTCAACATTAGCCCGGTGAACAGTTTCACCATCGAGCTCAGCCATGACCCGAAGGGTACCGTGGGTGGCAGGATGGGAGGGACCGATATTAAGTGGAACTAAGTCTTTATTCGGATCTTCAATGTAATTCGGGTCGTAATCAAAGTGTATAGGTAAAGCTGAATCACAATGTTGTTGGTGATCGGCTTCGTAGTCTTTTCTCAAGGGATGACCCTTAAACTGATGGTGGGTCAAAAGTCTTCTCAGGTTGTTATGCCCTTCAAAGATAATCCCAAACATGTCGTAGGCTTCCCGTTCAAACCAATCAGCCCCGCGCCAGATATCGGTGACCGTCGGAATTTTTTCTCCCTGATGAAGTCGAGCTTTTACCCGAAGTCGTCGCGCATTTTTGGAACTAAAGAGATGGTAAACAACATCAAAACGTCCACCCTCGCGCTCGGGGTAGTCGGCCCCACAAACATCCATTAAAAAATCGAAATGTCCATGGGATTTCAAAAACTTCAACAGCGGGTGAACAAGCTCTTTTGGAGCTTCGATCACATCGTTGCCGAAACTTTGATGAATCTTCAGTTTTTCGAGGTCTTGATTAAACCCCTGCTTCAGATGGTCTTTTAAATGGTCAATTGTACTCATAGATATCCACTCTAAAAATTATTGAATCGCTTAAATTTGGTTAACCGTGAAAGCCTCTTGGTTCGTCAAAGGCCCCTTCAATTTCTGGAAGCGTGTGCTCAAAAGGATTTTTCCAGTTCTCTTTCCAAGGACGAGGTGCTCCCTCTTGAATCATTTTTTGTAGCGCCATGATTCCGTCCAATACCGCTTCTGGTGTTGGCGGACACCCTGGAACATAAACGTCGACAGGAATCACCTTATCGCAACCTTGCAGTACGTGATAAGAACGATAAAAGCCGCCCGAGCTGGCACAAGCTCCCATTGAAATCACATATTTGGGTTCGAGCATTTGCTCGTAAATGTGAACGAGAATAGGGGCCATCTTTTCAGTAATTGTTCCGGCCACGAGAAGTAAATCCGCCTGGCGCGGTGAAAACCGAACAACCTCAGCTCCAAATCGAGCCAAGTCGTAGCGTGGCCCCATGACGGACATCATTTCAATTCCGCAACAGGCTGTACCGTATGGTAGTGGCCAAAGAGAGTTCTTTCTTCCCCAGGCAATAAAGTCGTCGAGTTTTGTGGTTAAAACCGAAGACTCCAAGAGACTATTTGATTCGGGCAACATCCCTTTTGGGTCGATACTCGCATTGATTTTTAAAGAATTTTCTTCGCTCATATTGGCCTTCTAATTTCTACAAAAGTTATTAATTTCAGAGTCTTACCAATCTAAAAGAAGACTCAGCTACAGCCGTGCTCAAGTTAAATTGAGCAAATATTTAGCCCCCCAAAGAGCTTGTATAGATTGAGTGATAATAAAACGCTAGATACCCGAAAATTCAATGATTTTCTCGATTAATTTGCATTAACCGAGGCACTGAAATTCAGTCTCAAGAAGGATTCTAGGGCCCAGGGAATTACAGCATTTTTTAACCCATTTATTGGCGCACCTTCCTCCCAAAAAATCAGTGTAAAAACGACTATGACAGAAATAGAACTTGATGTTTTTCGCTCCTGGAGTGAAACTCCTCCTCCATGGCTAAATCCCTAAATCTACACAAGAAACCTTTTCGATATTTCATTCGAAAATATGCCTCTTTTTTCGGCTGGGGGATGGCCTTTGTCTTTTTGACCAATTTTTTTGATGTGATCACGCCGGCCCTTCTCAAACAGGCCATCGATCAAATTCGCGATAAAGCCGAAGTAGAAAGTCTTGCGACAACCTGCTTCCTGTTTTTTGTCTGCCTCGCTCTTGTGGCACTTTTCCGCTATTTTTGGCGTATTTACTTCGGGCGCTTCCACCACTCGGTGGCTGATGACCTGCGTAATCAAATCTTCGAAAAACTCACCGAGCTCAGCCCCTCATTTTTTCAGAAAAAGACCGTGGGCCAGATCATGAGCCTTGTTACTAATGACGTAAATTCGTTTCGCATGGCGATTGGCCCGGGAATACTCATCCTCATGGATGGAATTATTCTATCGGCACTGATTTTACCGATCATGTTCTACATGAATTGGCAGTGGACCCTTCAGGTTCTGATTCTCTTGCCTTTTGTTCCCTTTGTTATTCAAAGAGTTGAAAAGCTCGTCTTTGAACGCTTTAAAATTCAACAGGATCGCTACGCCGACATGTCCGGGCGCGCCCAAGAGATTATCTCTGGGGTTCGTGTCATCAAGGGCTTTGCCCAAGAAAAAAATCAACTAGGCTTTTTTAATCAGAAGAGTAAGACTTACGAAAACGCTTGTAACGACGTGGCCTTTGTCGATTCGGCCTTTCATCCCATCATGGAATTCACCGTCGCCTTTGGCAGTGTCATCCTCTTGTATGTTGCTTCTCCCGATGTCATGCGGGCCGAAGTCACAATTGGAACAATGGTTGCCTTCCAGCAGTTTATCCAAAGAATGGCCTGGCCCATGACCGCCATCGGTGCCGGTATCACTTTTATTCAACAGGGCCGCGCTTCGTTTAAACGAATTGATGATCTCCTTCTCGAAGAACCCGAAGTTGTCGATTCTGGTGAAACAGTCATTAAAGATTTTGAAAGTCTCGAATTTCACAATCTGAGCTTCACCTATCCGGGAGCCAAGCAAGAGGCACTTAAAGATGTTTCATTTAAAATAAATCGCGGTGAGACCCTCGGTCTTGTCGGACCTGTCGGCGCTGGTAAATCGACCTTGATTCAAGTTCTGACTCGACTCTGGCAAACTCCCTCGAACATGGTCTCAGTCAATGGAATCCCATTAAATGATATTAGCTTAAAAAGTCTACGAGATCTCATTGCCTACGTCCCCCAGGATGCTTTTCTCTTTAGCAATACGGTTGCTGATAATATTCGTTTTTCATTAAAAGATCATATTACGGATGAGAGTATTAAAGAAATGGCCCGTTCGGTTCGAATTCACAAAGAAATCGAAAAGGTTCCAGGTGGCTACCATGCCATGCTCGGGGAAAGAGGCGTCAATCTATCAGGTGGACAAAAACAGCGTCTCACCATCGCGCGAGCCCTTATTAAAGAATCACCAATTATCATACTCGACGATAGCTTGAGTGCCGTGGATTCTCGCACGGAGAAGAATATCGTAGAAAAAATAAAAGAGGTCAGCGAGGGCCCCGAAGGTTATGAGCCGACCATAATTATAGTGTCCCATCGATTGGCAACACTCAAGCACGCCGACCGAATCGTAGTTATTGACGACGGAAAGATTGATGCTATTGGCAGTCACGATGATCTTGTAGAAAAGTCTGAGACCTATAAGCGCCTCGATCAACTTCAGTCTGGCGAACTTCCCGGTGGACAGGGCAACTCGGAGACGTCGCTATGAAGTCTTTTGGTTTTAAACAGCTCCTAATAAGCCTCTGGCCCTACATAAAAAGACAGAAGAATCTTCTGAGAGTTACCGTTGCTGCAATTATCCTACTCGCTCTAGTGGGACGGATCTTGCCAGCCCTTATCGGCCTTGCCATCGATGAAGGGATCATCAAAGACGATCTTAATTATATCGTCAAAATATGTATTGCCTATGGCGTGCTCGAGATCATTAGAACCCTTCTTTTGTTTTCCCATCGGTTTTTATTTTTCAAATTGGGCAATCAAGTGCTCTTTGACCTTAGAAATGACCTTATCGAACACGTGCAAAAGCTCCCGGCAAAGTACTTCGACAAAATTCCATCTGGTAAAATTGTCACACGAGTCACTAACGATGTGGTCAGTCTTGGAGACCTCTTTACCCAGGGGCTTGTGGGCATCTTCTCAAATGCTCTGTCTATCGTTTTCATTCTTGTGGCCATGTCATTGATTTCGGTAAAGCTCAGTGTGGTGACCTTAATTACCGCTCCGATTCTCATTTATATTGGGATTTCTTTGAGCAATAAAATTCGTTCGACTTTAAAGATCGCTAAAAGAAAGGTCGCGCGAATCAACGCCTTTATCGCTGAAAACGTCAATGGCATGAAGGTCATTCAAGTCTTCAACCGTATTGACAAAAATAAACAGTATTTCAGCCGTCTTTCTGAAACCTATAGACAAACCCAATTAAAAGCCGTTCGGCTTTACGCCCTTCTCTGGCCGACAATGAACTTTTTTAATGCAGCGGCCATCGTGACCGCCGTTTTCTACGGCGGGTACCTCAATCAAAATGAAGCCCTTAAAATAGGTGCTTTGATTGCTTTTATCATCCACGTTCAAGATTTCGTCCATCCTCTTCGTTTCATATTAGAGAAGTATCAACAACTGCAGAATTCTTTGACCGGAGCCGAGCGGATCTTTGAAATTCTTGGGGAGCCTACCGAAGACTATGAAGGACTTCAGCTCGAAAACCTCAAGGGCCACATTGAATTTAAAAACGTCAGTTTTCGCTATGGGGCCCACCTCCCCTATGTCCTCAAAAATATGAGCTTTGAAATCGAGCCCGGCGAGCAAGTGGCTCTGGTTGGACGCACGGGCAGCGGTAAATCGACCATTATTGGCCTTCTTCAGCGCTTTTACGATATCGAAGAAGGTGAGATCCTTATCGATGGAGTGAACATTAACAAGCTTTCTCGAACCGATCTCAGACAAAAACTTGGGGTTGTTCAGCAAGATCCTTTTATGTTTAAGGGCAGTATTAAAGATAATGTCTCTCTCGGTGATCAACGAATTTCAGAAGAGGCCATCATCAAGGCCCTCAAAGATAGCTATTCGGATGGCATCGTTAAGAAGCACGGTGGACTTGATGCTGAGGTCAAAGAGCGAGGAGAAAACTTGAGTCAGGGGGAACGGCAGCTCATTTCTTTTGCTCGAATTCTTGCCTTCGACCCAGCTATTCTTGTTCTCGATGAAGCCACCGCAAATATCGACTCCCAGAGCGAACACTATATCCAAAAGGCCACCGAGATTATTAGTAAGGACCGAACAAGTATATTTATTGCTCACCGCCTGTCTACGATCGTAAATAGTGATAAAATTATAGTTCTTAAAAATGGTGAGCTCATTGAAGTGGGCAATCACTCAGAACTTCTCGAGAATCGCTCGGAATACTTTGAACTTTGTAAAAATCAATTCAATGTCGAAGAAATCGAGAGCCGACTGGAGACAGAGTTACATATTTAGTCGTCCTCTAAAAGGAGTACCATGAAATCTCTTTTTTCTATTTTCATTCTCACGTTCATTATTTTCTCAACTGCCAGCCATGGTGCTTCTGCGAATGAAGTCTTTGCCAAAGAAACTAAACTTTACTGGAAACTTTTACTGACCGAAAATGGCAATCAATCTGAATTCACCGGAGAAGGTATCGATCAAAGACTCAAAAAAGGGATTTCACACAAGGACCTCGAAGTCCACTGTAAAATTAAATTAGAAAGGGAACATATCAAGTATGAACCCTCAGGTAAATCCGGGTACACAAGGGATGAGGAACGTGCGTTTACGTTTTGCAAATATGGACAGACACAAATTGATTTAGAGATGGTTAAATGCGCTCGAGGCTATGGTCAAAAGGGAATTGGAACGATCTATTCCGACAAAACAGAAATTTCGCTAAAAAAGGTACCACATAGTTTCGGGCTAAAACTCAGCTGCTTTCGCAAATAGAATTCAACAAGAAAAACCTAACTGAAGCGAGTCAATCAGAAAAAAGGCGGCACCTTCCCAGGTACCGCCCCAACTTGAACCTTCTATTTAACACAGAAATCTAGTCAGCAATTTGCTTGAAATTGGTATGAGAGCGTTCAGCGAGATGCATCTGCTTCTTCCACTTACCTACTTCTTTCTTGTAGGACTTCTTCTTAGCCGTCCATTGCTTTTTTTGGTCAACAGCTTCTTTGTGTTTAGTATCAACTGTTGTCTTTAACTCTGTCACTGCTTGTGCCCGCTCTGACCATGTAGCCTTGAGATCGGTTAATTCTACAATCTTCTTCTTATAAGCCAAAATATGATTTTTACGACGAGATTGATTGTCTCGCAGCTTTTGAATCATTGCTTCGATCTCTGCAATTTGCTTTTCTTCGGCTTCGATGGCTTTGCTTTCGTCTTGAATTTGTTTTTGCAACTTCAGCATCGATTGATCGACAACTTTATTATTTTTACTCAAAACCTTATAGGACTTATCGATGGTTTTCTTTTGCATATCGAGCTTCTTAAGAGCCGTATTAATCTCTTTGAGGTTTGAATCGACAATATCAAGATTCGCCTTATACTGCTCATAGTTGTGCTCAGCATTCTCTCGATTTTCTTCAAGTCGATTGAGTTGCGCTTCCACATCTGTCTTAGCGTGGAGTGCAGAAGCAAGGATAATAATTACCGCCATGATACCAATTTCAAGTAGATATCTTTTCATTAAAAACCTCCGACACTAGCCTGACCACGATTCTTCGCTTCAGGACAATTGGATTTAAGAGAACTCTTGTAATGCCCAACTTCATCGGCCCAATACTCTCCATCGAAATCCCATTTTAATTCTTTTGACTCGGGAATAACGTTAGCGGGAATCCGCTTACCTTCAACCTGCCCTCCAGCTGCCTGAAAACGGATGTTTTCACCACTACCAGAAAAGACTTCGTATCGAAGGAATTCGTTATTATCGAGATACATTTTTAAATCTTTTTTCATCTTAAAAAGTCTAGCAGCTAAGACGAGTTCAACTTCTGCTTTAGTTTTGAAGTTTCTCTTTTTTAGTGCCTTCAGACTTCTCTTCTTAAACTTGTTTTGATATTTCAAGGTATCCTTGTGAATGGCTAAGATAAATTTATAGGTCTCAATTTTATTGGCCTCATGACCTATGCGACTCTTGATTGTATCTTTCTCGATTTTCGAAAGGGGTTTGCGCTTCGAACCCTTTTTAGGTGGCTTCAAAGACACTTTATACATTTTAACTCTCTCTTTGGAGCGAGCGATGTACTTCTTATACTTCTTAATATTGGCGTGGATACTGTTAGCTAATCCATTGTATACCTTCGTCTCGTCAATACCGCGATTCAATGATTTTTGCAGATTAATGAAATCGCGGTGGCGAGCCATCTCTCTAATAACTTCCGGCGAAAGCCCATCAATCTTAACTTTTCGATTAGAACGAAGGTATTTCTTTACAGTACTATAGTAAGTACGAGCCTTCTTGTTTTTCTTAGTGTAACCACCAATTTCATCCATGAACGGGCGATAAGTTTTTTCGAGTCGAGTAAGCGATCGATAGGCATCCCCATACTGGCACAACTTCAAATAACCAATCGAGCGAATGACATAGGTTTCTGGCTTATAAATATGCTTAAAAAATGGTGAATGAAGTGAATACATATTACCGATGGCGCCCGAATAATCACCCGACTGCAGCTGGGCCCAACCTAACTCAAAAAGCGATGGCAACCAAAGCGGGTGATCTTTATAGACTTTCAGAAAATTCTTTTGCGATCGTACATAAAGACCCGATTGAAATTCCATTCGTGCCAAATTCAATGCCGCCAAAGCTTCGAACTTTTTATCGCTCTTACTGGTATTAAGTGCTTGATACAGAGTCTTTTGCACATCAATACCCTCTTTAACGCGATTTAAGGCATAGTTTGCAATGGCCTTATAATATAGAGCTTGATAGTACTTATCGTAGTTTTTATCGACCTGTCCGGCGTACTTAAGTGCCAGAGAAAACTTTTTAGTCTGTAGTGCCCAGTTTGCAACCACAAGAGATGCGGAATTCTTAATGACATCATTACTCATCAAATTAAGGTTTTTGTCACGAAGGGCTCCATAGAGAGCTGACCCATAGGCCTCTAAAAACTCAGAGGGCACGTCTTCTTTTACGTAAAGTGCCATCTCTTTGGCATAGAAAGGATCTCGTGTATTGAGAACCTTGATGGCATATTCGTAGTGGTCCCCGAGGAGCTTTAAGCGCTTTCCACAAATAGAGAGATGGAAGTAGGCCTCATTTTTAAAGTCTTTAAATCTTGATAAATGGTGAAAAAGACTGGCCGCCGATGCACACTCCCCTTTTTGTCTAAAAAGGAGAAGACCACCAAGCATGAGCATTTCATTTTTCGAAAGTGGATTATAGGCTCTCTCCTGAACGAGAGATTCTTTTAGCTTTGCTAGGTCCAGAGCTAAAACATCTTCCACCCCCATCTTTGGCACAGGAATTTTAGAAGTTTTGGCTTTGGTTTTCATAGCCGTCTTACGGACTTTAAATTTCTTAGATTCTGCCAACTTCTTTTTATCTTTCTTCGTGAGAGCTGGCTTCAATTTGAGTTTGTAATTGAGGTTTCCAAATCCAAGGGCATCCTGAATATTATTAATCGAATAGTCCGATGCACTCACTTTAGGCTCTTGACCAATATCGAGTCTTGGAATGGATTCAACTTTCTTTAATTTCACAATGGGCTCATAGGTGGGAGCCTTATTCTTCTTTAAAACAAGACCCTTATTCGGAGTCGCTGACTTACCGCCATCGACAACAACAATACCACCCTTCTGTGCAAATTCTTTGCTTGCCTCTGAAATCGTTTGAACTTCTTTTTTAGCGTTTCTTGGCTGTGCCTCAAGATAGAGTTCGGCTTCGGTTTTTTCTCTTTCTTTAACAACCGGCTGTGCGACTTGTTTGACTTCTTTCTTTTGAGGTGGCTGGGCAACCGGCTGAGCCTCTTCTTTTGAAAACACCCAAGATTTCAACTTGGTCCATGCGGCCTTAGCTTGATTGACGATTCCCTTTGGCCTTTTAACTTCATTTGACTGGGCCACTTCAGGTGAACTTCCCTTAGTGCCTTCAAATTTTTGCGAGTACACCAAAGCCTCTTCATAACCTCCCTCTGCAGAGATCGAACCAGCAAAGGCATTCACTGCAGAGAAAAGTATTATGATACATATAATCAATGGTAACCGAAGCATTATTGCCTCCAATAATTAATAAAAGAAAGTTAGACCAAACATCAAAAGAGAATTGGTCGTAAAATCAGTTCTCACAGTTTGGTTATCCTGTCCCGCTGCCTGCGTGGCTGGCGACTTTCTATATTCAATAACTTCTTCTTGGAAAAATCGGTTTTTAAAATCAACTCGCACCGCAAAGTTTTTAGAAAAGAAGATACTCTGAGTGACATCGATACTAAATGTTGGAGCTGACTTCGAACGAGTTCCAACATCCGTTTGCTGATCGTAAGTCGTCATTCCAAGGCCCGGAGTAAAAGCCATATCAAAATACAAAATGCGCTTACCCAGGAGACTCATTTTTGCGTAAAAAGGAACCCAATGAAATCCGGCGCCGATGTACGAGTTAACCTTTCCGTGATCTGGAGTGGTACCAAAGTCACTTTCGAAGGTCTCGACCAACTTATTGTCTTGCGAATCTACATTAGTGTAGTTCAGCTCAACACCATAGCGCTCTGTAAAGTAATAAGAACCAGAGATACTCAGATTTGAGGCTCGAGAATAACTATCGTTGATAAGATTTCCATACGTGGCAGAGACTGCGACTCGTTTTGCTTTGGCGTAAGTTCTGTTCTGCACAACATTGAAGTTGGTATCTTTTGCAGCCCAGTACTTTTGCTCTAAATCAGAAATATCTAATTTATCGCCCTCGGTCGCTCCACCCTTTTTAGCTTCTTGCGCTGGTGCTTTCGCATCAGTCTTCTTGCTTTGAGCCACAAGAGGCAGGCCAGCGGTTAGAAAAACACACACTACTATCCAATTAAACATATTTTGAGACATGTTTGCTCCCTCACAAACGTTCAGCGTAGCAGGAGCAGATCCCTAAACCTTAAATTTTTAGTTGGTACTTTTAAACAAGAAAGGATATTTCACCTTCACCTGAGTACCACCTTTTGGCGTCGGAAACTGCCACTTTGCTACACGCCTCAAAATACATCCTTCAACCATGGCGCTTTTTAAAGTCGTTAATCCTATATTCTGAGTCGTAACACGACCCGTAGAACCAATTGTAAATTTGACCTGTACTTTTCCGTACAAATCGGGATTCGCACTGAGCTGTCTTTCATAACAGTAGCGAATCTGCCCAAGCTGGGACTTAATATACCGAGCAATGACATCGCGCTCGAGTCCACCTTGGATCTCTGTTTCTTCTTCGATAATACCGACATCGCCACTAGCAACATTACCTGCACTGAGGCCGCCGAGTCCTTTAAAACTAGAGACTCCGCCACCTTTTCCTTTTGTGCCAACTGCAGCTAACTTATAGCGACTTCCTTTAACATTCCCATTTCCGAGCTTAGCGTTAACCGAAGCCACTGAGGCGACAGCTCGACCAGAGCCCCTGAACTCAGACTGACTTTTTCTCTGACCAATCTTCGCTCCAATTGAAAGACTGCGGTTGGCGCGCTTCGAAATTCGACCTATGAGCTTACCGAGTCCCGCTTTGCGAATATTAGTTACCAAGCGCTTTTTAGCCTTTGGCTGATCAGACTTTGAAGACGCAGCTTTGGCAATCTTCTTAGGTTGTATTTTGTTTGTTTTTTTAGTGTCCGTCTTCTTCTTGATTGATTTAACAACTTTATAAGAGGACTTCTTCTTTGCCTCAGTTAGTTTCGCGTCGTAAATCATTTTGGAGAACTTATTCTCTTTGAATTCTTTCTTCGCAACTTCTTCAGTTCCAGAAAACTCAGTAATTATGACACCTATGAAAATCAATAAACTCAAGGTTCCGGCAATAATGAGTCCTAATTTGTCATTCTTAGTGAGCTCAACTTTCTTTTTCTCGAGCAGGAGGTCTCTCGCTGTAACGAGGCGCTGCTGAATCTCAAAGGTTCCAAATTCGTGCCTCTGCCATGATGTCGTATGCGGAGATTCGAGTAATTTCTTCTCTTTACCAAATAAAAACTCGTAGGCCTGTCCTTTAGGGAGAAGCTGTGACTCCACAATCATGTTATTTCGTCGAATGACGACTTGGTGATAAGTCTTTAATAAATCAGCAATCTCTTCGCTTCGACGTCTTTCATTTTCTTGGTCTTCTCCAGCTCTTCCACCAGTAACATCACTTTGTCGTCTAAAGAGGTTGTTTTTAAATTCCTTTGGCATGAGATGAAGTTCATGACTTCCAATTGATATGACAGTTTCAGGCGTAATCTTTTCTTCGATTACTAATTGACCATTGACGCGAGTTCCAGTTGGACTCGCCAGATCAAAAAGGATCCAATCATTGCCATTGAATTCAATCGCCGAATGGATCGGATTAATGTCTTCACCGACAAGACGAATATCTGCCGAAGGCGAAGACCCCATAATGATAAGGTCATTCGTTCTGCGAAAACGACGAGACTTCAAAAATCGGTTTCCATGAAAATGTTCGACTTGCAACTCAACCCTTCTCATCTGACTACCTCAAATACTCAAATGATTCTTTGATATTTTCATCAAAGGTTGATTTGACTTTATACATCGGAAGAAAGTCCACTCCTCGTTTTTGCACGAGATAGGCTCCATCGGGATTTCTCACCTTACCGTCAATGTCGGTCTGTTCGAAATCAACTTCCTGAACTTTCCTATACTTAACCTTTTTTGCAAAACAAGGGATGCCAATAGCTAGTATAGCAATGATTAAGAATATTCTCCTCATAACGTTCACCTAATATCCTCTTTGCGAAATTCGAATTTTTTTGGCCTTAGCAGCATCCGCTTCAATTTTCTTTTCTAGAAATTGAATCTTTTTGGCCAGATCTAAGTTCGGTTTCGTCTTAATTCGACCACTTTTAACCAGATCATGAGCTTCCTCGTACTCTGACAAAGCGTTCTTATAGTCATTTTTAACGGTCTCATAGACTTTAGCAAGGTAGAGTCGCAAATTGAGGTGTAGAGGATTTCTACGAATTCCCTGACTTATCACCTCAATACAGCGTTCGACTTGCTTAGTTTGTACAAGTGCATAGGAAAAGGCTAAGTATCTTTGCGGGCTTGCATCGAATGCAGTGAAAGATTCATTAAAAAACTTAGCCGATTTCTTATAGTCTCTTTGCTGATAATAAATTTCACCGAGCAGTAGTTTTGCACTTTTCAGTGTTTTATCTTTACTCAATGCACGTTCAAAAAGTTCGACACTTTCTACGAGATTGCCTTTTTGGTACTGCAGGCGAGCCCTTTGGTAATCGAAGAGACCTACTGTTTGACCAGACTTTTTAACAGCCAGATCAATATACCATTCTGAAAGTTCGAGGTTTCCTTCTAGCTCAGAAACCAAAGATTGGTAGTACGAACCCCACGGAGAGACTGGAAAACGCTTTGAGAGGCTCTTAGCAAGGTATTTGAGGGCACTGCGATTTTCGGCCTTCAAACAATGATTGGCCGAAACGATCATGGCTTTCCAACCATCCTCTTTCGCCTTTTTGAGTCCTTTTTTACAAAGCTTTCGACTTTTCTCATCAGGCTTGAGATCTTCCGCCTCTAAACCTTTGAAGTATGCTTTTGTGGATTTTCTTTTTTCAGCATCACCTTTTTGTCCGGGTGTCGTCGCGCAACCAAGACTCAAAAGAACGCCAAAGAGTAATAGGAATCGTATCATGATCCCACCTCCCTGATTCGTGGCCCAGCAAACGCAGGTAGAGAGATCTGAAGCTCTGGGACATCTGTTTCTTTCATATTGAGTTTGTTAATCTTGCCTTCTAGCCGAACTACACTTCCATCGATTAATTTAGCGTCCTTCGCCGCCTGTAGAGCCAATTGCAATGTGTCGACTCCCTTTTCTTCCATAGGTATTGCAAGAGCTTCTATCTCTTGTCTAAAAATCTGCACATCTTGCTCCGGCGTATCTGCCGGCAAAGTCATTGTTCTGATCGAACGAGCGTACTCTGAATACATAGCCGACAGGTTCTCTAGAGATTTTACTGAGAACTCGGGGTCGCCGTAATTGAGTGTCGCCTGAAATGCTTTTTGCGCTTTCTCTAGTTTTTCAGTCTTGATTGCAAGAACAAGGGCTATTCTTTCGACTCGAGCTTTAACACTCTGACGATCAAACTCTCCTCTGAGGATTTCTGCCTGAAGAAATCGCGCGCGCGCCTTATCTCTAATATCAGCTTTTGCGGTACCGACAACCTTCCGTGCCAACTTAAAGGCCTCTGGGAAATCCTTTGCCTCGAACTTATCATAAGCACGATCTGTTAAATACCTCGAAGAATAGGGCTCAGCACCCATGTTCATCAGTTCGGTTTTAATCCCTTTGAGCTCAGCCTGGTTGCCCTGTCTTTTATGGATATTCGCCATCTTCAGAAGTCTCTTGATTTTCTCTTCTGGCTTAAGGGTATCGAGGGCCTTAGAATAAAGCTTCAAAGCTCCCGCTGTTTGCCCGAGTAAACTCATAAAGTCAGCCCTAATCTCTAGCCATTTGGTCGCGTGGTCAGGATCAAGAGTCTCGAGCTTGGAGACTACTTTGATGGTATCCTTAATTTCACCAATTTGCTCGAGTTCGCCAGCCGCCTGAATTAAACAATCTCGACTCGTCTTATCCTTAGGAAACTGCTTCGAGAAAGCTATACAGGTGTTGGATCCTTTAACGATCTTTCCAGTGGAAAAGAGAAGCTGACTGGCATTCCACCAAGCCTTGGGAGCTAAAGGAGAATTTTGGTTTTCTTTCGCAAAAGAGATGTAACCCTCAATGGCTTGCTCCTTCTTAGCACCATCTTCGAATTGTTGGACCTCTGAGAAAAAAGCCTCTTGATAGATTCGCTTTATCTTTACTTGGCGCTCTTTATTACTCGCCAGCTTCAAGAACGCTTTTGCTTCGGTCTTTAAAAGTCCAAAGTTCTTTTTGATATTTAAAATATCAAGATATAAATCTTGGGCCGATTGCCCTTTTTCGGTTTTGTGATACTGAGTTCCCAAAAGCTTAAAGTCCGGCGCTGCTTCATCATAGCGTTCTTTCTTATAGGCTATGAGCGACTTCTTAAAACGAATATCTAGAGAATACTCTCCCTTTGGAAACTGCTTTAAATAGTATTTACTAAGATTCACAAAAATATTTTCATCATCATCATTCCAATTGTCCTTAACCGACTTCTCGAGGGAGACAATCGCTGAATAAGCACTTGAGTGATCGAGTTCCTTATCAGGCTTGGCCAGACGGACCATGGCATATTCTTTACTGGCCTCTCTAAACCGCTTCATCTGGTAAAGTAGGTCGGCATAACTTCCGCGAATCGGCCCCATTTCCTTTTTGCTTGCATCATTATGCTTAATATAGGTTTTGTATGCTGCCTCAGCTCCCTTTGAGAATACTGGGAAACTCTCGTTTTTCTTCCACATGCGGTGCCACTTTGCAGCCAAGTTCTTCGAAGTAAGAGAGATTTTTTGCGTACAAATATTCTTTAAAAGATTTTCTTTATCATCTTTTTTCGCCGGTAACTCAGTACAAAAACCTGAAAACTCAGCCAACTGGCCAATTGCCTTTTCGCGGTTGCGCATTTCTTCGTAATTCATTACTAACATGTGAAAAGCTTCAGGAGTTTGATCTGAATCTGGTACTGCCTTTATGAGCTCCTTTAAAACTTGCTCCACATCCTGAAAGCGAGAATGGCGTCGATAAAGACCTACAAGACGTAGAACATAAGGTGACATATCAAGCTCAGAAGCCTGATCCTTGAAATAAGAAACCGCATCTGCCGCCTCATAGACTTCACCGTAGAAAAGAGACATATCTCTCAATGCTTCTTTTCTTAAATCCAAACGCGAATCCAATTTCTTTTCATTGATATACTTACCGTAGGCCACAACTTTTTCGAGCTTCTTCATCGCATCAAGTGCATTTCTCAAGTTGTAGGCACACCAGGCTGCCTTGTAAATACCATAGGGATAAACCCGTGAATTGGGATACTTCTCGATCATCATGAAATGTTCGAGAGCCAACTGAAATTTTCTGAGATCGTAATTAATTTCACCAATTGCAAGGTGGGCGTCCGGCACTAAGAGTGAATTCTTAAACTGCTTCACAATCTGCCAGTACAAGCGCTCAGCCTTTTTCTGGTGACCCAATTGCTGTCTCGCAAAGGCGTTATTAAATAGCACTAGATCGAGTCGAGAATATTTCTTAAAGCGCTTTCGAATTCGCTCGTACACCTCAATAGCTTTGCGTATCTCCTTAGACTGGGAGGCTTTATTAATTCTCCTCGGGAGAAAACTAGTTACAGTTTCACTGGTACGATGGATTTCAAAAAAGCGTTCCGTTTTTGCTCGACGCATGTGAAGTTCCGCCAACCGAAACCACATGTCGGCCTCCATGGGAGTGCCACGGTACTTTTTAATAAGCTTCTTTATTTGCGCCAAAGCTCTTTTTTCGCTTTGCTCAACAAGGAGCTCGGTTTTAAGAGCTTTGATTTCATTTTGTTTTTCTTGGCCTTCAACCATTCTCAGCTCTTTAATAACATTGCTATTCTTCTGACCTTCATCAGCAAGGGCATTGAAATTAAATGCTAAAATGAGAATCATTAAACTTTTCATTGGTTTCTATTCTCCAATTGTCGCCATCTTTAAATCGGTGTACCCAGCCAAAGAGGCCGTATACATAACCTTTTTCAAAGTCACATATGACAGGTTCTCATCAGCTTGCATCAGAATCCTGCCAGTAAACTGAATAGCCTGATTTCGTGCTGCAATCTCTTGGGTTTTCGTCGCTTCTTTTTCTAGGTAGGCATAGAGCTTCGTTAAAAAGTCCGGATCATCTTTACTCATATCCTCATTGAGTACCTGTCCGTCTTTAAAATCGATCACCCTTTGATCGCCAACGAAAACACCGTCCTGAGCAACGACTAACTTAAGTGCTTCAATAGGTGCCTCTTGCGAAGTTGAGAACGGCAAGTTAAGTCCTTCAGAAGGAGTGATATTTACCGCGCTCGTCGAGTAACTTTTTAAAAGGAAAACCAGTAATATAGTGAACATATCAACCATCGCCGTCAGTTGGAGTACGAAAGTTGATTTTTTATTATTTTGTCTCATTCGCTCTGTTACTCGAGACATTTAACCCTCCATTAAATTCCCAAAAACAACTTTTGGGAACATCAAATTTGTCGAGGCTTCTTCCTCTGTTTGAGAACTCTTGACAGTAAACTCTGGCCCGTTCTTTCCGGTATCTCTCGCTGTATCCATGATCTGAACAATCTGCTTATAGCTCAGTTCACTTCCTGGCTTGAGCATGAGTTGGAAAGAACGTGGATGTCTCTTTTTGACTTCAATCAAAGCTTTTTTAAGACCATCCAAGTTAAGCTCTTCTCCTTTGGTTGCGGAGAATCTCTTTCTTTGCTTTCTACCGTTATTATCCACAACGAGAACGAAGCCCTTTAGACTCGCCTCAAGTGAAATCTCTACCTTGCGCTCGCCATTTTTCTGATCTTCAGCGATCGCCTCTTGAATAACCTGGGGGAGTGGAGATTCAATAATTTTAACTTTAACAAATACAGTAGACAGTAAAAGAATAGGAATGAGTGCGACCATCATCGCAAGCATAGGAGCCAAGTCTAAATCGTAGTTTGGCTCTTCTGGCATTTTAACTATTGTCTTCTTTCTCATAATATCCTACCACCTAATAATTGTTTACGATGCTCTTGGCGGGGCCTTTGGCGGCTGATTATCTTTCTTATTAGCCGTCACAACTCCCTGCATAGAAAGAGGCGCGTAATGTCGAGTTGTAAGAATATCCACAACCTTTGCTGAATGCTCAGAAACTTCTTCGAGGAGTCTCCCCTGGCGAGCGTGCAAGAAGGCATAAACAACCATCACGGGAATCGCTACTGAAAGACCAAGTGCCGTTGTATTCATCGCCATCGAAATACCTTGAGCTAATAACTCTTGTTTCTGTGATGGATCGGCAAAGGATACAGCTTCAAACGAAAGAATCAGACCTTGAATTGTTCCAAGAAGTCCAACCAACGTAGATACGTTTGCAATCATCGCAAGATAACCAAGTCGCTTTCCTAACTTAGGAATAACCTCGGCCATGGCGATATCCATACCTTGGTTGATAGACTCATCATCGCGATCAGATCGCTCTAATACAGCTTTTACAACGTGAGGAAGTGGTTTATCGCCTTGATTGGCACAGAAAGTAATCGCATCTTCGATTTGATCTTTCATGACCATTCCTCTAATTTGCTTCATAAAAGACTCAGAACTAATAGCATAGTCTTTATAAAGAACCTTTACTCGTTCAATAATTACAGCTAGTGCAAATAAACCCATGCCTATAATGACAAAGGCTGGTATCCCACCGTCTGCGATCATTTGAAACACCTTCATGATATCCCCCTTATTACTTTTTAATTCCTGCAGGATCGTAATCGATTTTAATACTTGCATCAGCCGTAGGGACCGAAGAACCATTAAATCGAATTGCATTTTTATCTTCTAAATAGATCCAGCCATTATCTGGATCATTATCTACCTCAACACCGTTTACAAAGACCCGAATGGTCTCTACAACCGGCTCTCTCTCAAGAGCGAACTCAGAAATAAAGTCAATCACTCGCGCTTTTACCGCAGTCAGTGCTGACCTCAAGTCGGCAGTACAAATATTTTCAGCAATTCCACCAGAAGCGTCCACCAACTCGAGGTATTTATAACCAGGCTGGTAATCGTTACCAAACGTTGAACAAGAGTTATTATCTGGCAAAACTCCGATAAAGTGAGCGACCCAAGATCTTTCTCCAGAAGGAAGAGGTGGCTTTAGATCATCAAGAAATTGTACATAATCTTCGTTAACACTTTGATCGTCTTCGTTGGTTAAGAAGACAACAACGAGAAGAGAGTCTTCTCTAAAGAAACCGGCATTTTGAAAATTCAGCTTATCCTCAGAAAGGGCTTCCTTCATAGCTGCAAGACCTTGTTCAACAGGTGATCCGCCTTGTCCAACATTGTACATGCGATTTGTAACAACATTCACCAAATCAGGTGTGCGGCTAGAAAGCACATTATCGGTCTGCCCAATAAAGATTCCCTGCTGCCCTGTCGGCGGTGTTCTCATGTCTGTGGTCGTAATCCCCATGCGGTAATCGAGTTTTGTTTCGTTGAGAGCTTCAACAAAAGGCTGCATCTGACTCGCCAAAGCCTGTGAATGCTTCTCCATCGAACTCGAGTTATCGATAACCCAGAGGATATCGACTTCATCATTTATTTTTAGGGATAAACGAGCATTGTCAGTTTCGGGTGCAAGATCAAAACTCGCATCATTCCCGCAACCTACAAAGGAATATATGAATGTCAAACTCAACAGCAAACGTACCCAGTTCATTGACGACTCTCCGAAGTCTTTTAGCTCTGACTGTGTACATGCAAATGATTGAGCTTAGATTTCAATATTTAGTTGTATATTCTATTTCGCCGGAGAGTACATGCTATTGACGAATGATTCTAATTTTATCTATGCGGCCTTCGCATCGTTTTGCGCGTCTGATCTCTTAGACGTAAAGTCATGAAGATTTCTCTGCGCTTGAGTATTAATACTCGTAAACTTGACCCCATAACGAATCGGAGTCTTCTTGTCCTTAACACCTTTCATGTACTGTTTAGAAACAACTTCACAGACAGCATTAAAAGGTGGAAGCCCATCAGCGGGTTTGAAGTGGAGATATAGAGTCTGCCCTGGTTGCAACATTGCATTCTCAATGACGAGACCTGCTCCACCGGCGCTGACTTCAATACTCTTACCTTTCCAAACGTGGCGATTGTCATGCACGATGATTGATGACAAAAATCCCACTCGGACATGGCGTCTTCTAAAAAAGATTTCAGAAATCTCTTCACTCCCTGAGTCCTTCAAATCTCTAATCGACTCGGGACTAAATTCAGAAAGTTCGGCAACTCGCTTCCAAGTTGTTAGATTCTGATTCCAAACATAATCAAATTCAAAAATTGACTTCTCTTGCAGCATGCGGACGATATCTCTATAGGCAAAGGGACCAAACTTACTTTCACCCTTGAGAACATACCATTCAAAATCTGCAGGGTCGGAAACAGCTTTTTGCTGCTCAACAATTGTCTTTTCTACGACCGTGTTTTCCATCTCTTCTGGATTAGTCGTTTTTACACCGGACAATGTGTTATTAACCGCTTCTAGAACTTGCTCACCAATGACCGGATGCTTACCAAGCTCAATCCAATCCTCTTGCTTTTCGTCATAACAATAGTCGACAAGATCTAAAGTCTTAGCTCTCACCTGCTCAATGATTTGCTCCACAGAAAATGGGCCCTTGGTCTCGCCTGATTGTGCTACATAGAAATGAGTCTGCATTTTTTCCTCACCTTTTGTTCAGTCCAATCGAGACTACAGTCTCGTTGTATAAGCAATCGGAGATAGTCTTCATTCACTTAATCCTTAGTTAAGCCTTTTTTACGGGAAATTTCGAGACTTTATGCTAGGTATGGATCATAAAAAGACAAAGCGTTCCGTTTCAGACTGAGAATTGCCGAGTAGTTCGACACTTTTCTTTTGTTTAGGTTCCAAACAAGTGAATGATGCTTTGAAATTTTTTGCATATAATAATGTCTATGAATGAGAACCTAACGCTTTTTCTTGATTTCGATGGTGTTTTAAACAATCGCATTTTTGCTGAAAAACAGCGCGAGAATCCAAAGGAATACATAGGAAAAACATTTGATAGCGCCAACCTTAAAGAGCTCTCACGGCTCTGTAAGAGCCTTTCTATTGACTCTATTGTGGTCACCAGTACCTGGAGAATCGGCAAGAGCATAGAGAGTCTACGGGAGATGCTCGCTCGTGACGGTTTTGACCGATCCGAACTGATCTACGATAAGACTGATGACAGTACAGCTGGAAGGCAATCGCGTTATGAGGAAATCAAAGACTGGCTGGAGATTCATGGGGACCGCCCCTATCTCATCATAGACGACAATGACATTGGCTGTATTAATGAACCTCGATTTTATAGAGTCAATTCAATGGAGGGCCTCAGTACGAGCGATGTCGATCAACTCATCAAGCAGCTGCAAGCTTAATGACAAAAATCACGCCGCTTCTGGTAGAGAGTATTCTTCTTTATTAAGTGGTTTAATAGAAACTTTAAACTCTGTAGCCTCTGGATCGGGACTCACCAAATCCAAGCTCCCACCGAGGTTACGGGCATACTTTGAGCAAAGGGTAAGGCCCAGTCCAGTTCCGCCAACTCTGCGGTCTGTCGCCGAACTTTGATAAAAGGGCTCGAAAATCTCTTTCACCTCATCATCTGGAATACCAAAACCTTGGTTTACGACCGAACAGGATATTAATTCGCCCTCGGGAAAGAGTTTCACCTTTATTGTACTGCCCTCATGGGAGTACTTAACGGCGTTTACAATGAGGTTTGTAATGATCTGACGATAGAGAACTTGGTCCGAAAAGACATCTTCAAAGTCGAGTTGACTCTCAAATTCAATTTTTTGCTTTTGATAGTACTCAGAGCCATAGGTCTCTTCGATAACACTCTTGATCAGGTCCTTCATATTAAACTGCGATGGAAAGACTCGCTCTTCATCAGATTCAAACCGAGTTAATTCAAGGAGTCTTTCAATAAGACTCAACAACCGATTGGCGTTACCTTGGGCCCTGCGAATTTGCTCTTGAATCTTTTCAACTTTATCTTTACTGAAATTTTCCGGGGTGAGCTTGGTCAACTTGAGGTCAGCCAATTGACTGAAACCAAGTATCCCCTGCAGGGGGGTTCTCAGTTCATGGGACGTGTTTGCAACAAACTGGGACTTTCTCATATTAGCAGCAATGGCTTCTTCAGAGGCTTTGACCAATTGCTCAGTCCGCTCTCTAACTCGAGTTTCGAGATTCGTATTTAGATCCTCTAATTGGGCTTCATATTTTTCTGAGAAGGACTTTTCGATAAAGGTAATAATCGATATAAACCCAGTAATGGCCAAGGTATCAAAAACAAGGGTCGAAAACGGAAAGTCCATGGAGTTAAATCCAGTAATGGGGAAGACTCCGTTATGATAAAAGTAATCCATCCCCAAAAGCCCAGAAAGGGACAAGGCAAAGGTGCCGACGCGAATACTCCAATGTTCACGCACAAAGGCTGTTAAGGAAAGGATAATGGAAACAAAGAAAATGTAGTGACCGTTAAAACTTTTGCCGAAGAAAATTCCAGCTCCCCAACCGATATAGACCGAAGCAAAGAGAATCAAACAGCGCGCAACAAAATGCTGATTTTTAGAATTAAAGAAAATAGCTAAGGGCGCTGTAATGAGAACAGAAATAAAGTAGAGGGAGTTTTCAATGGGAATGCCTTTTTGTAAAAGAGTTCCAGCAATCGGAAAGACCGCTAAAAATCCAAACAATCCCAGGGAGTTTACGAAAATAGTAATGCGATCGTGGGCAGAGCCCGCTTGACCGTTAACCCCACGAGTTGCCAACCAAATGATGCTATTCAATATGGGGTTAAAGAGTTTCCTCATTGAGCTTCCATGACCTCATTGTAAAGTTCCATCATGTCCACTGGCTTAAGGTAAAAACTGTCGCAGCCCACTTCGCGCGCCTTTTGCTCGACTTCGTCACCGGCCATACCCGTTACGATTATGACTTTAGTCTTGCTGCCTTTAGCTTTTGCTTTAATTTCTTCGCAGACTTCGAAACCCGTCTTTCCAGGCATCATGACATCAAGAATCATAACGTCCGGACTCGAATTGTCGAATGCGTCAAGTGCATCGTTACCCGAGGCATAGCACTCAATCGTCATGTCCTCTTCATCTACAAAAAGCTCTCTAAACAGGTCTAGATTCGACGTTTCGTCATCTACTATCATTAGTTTTGGCATTGCCTGCTCCATACACGTACATCCTTTGGCAAAAAAGTTTCTACTTAAAAGGGGACTTCGCTCAATTTAAGTATACCTTCCTTGGGAACTTTCCCTCAGTCGTCTTCTCCTTTTCGGCTAAATATAAGGATATTTTCACAAGCTTGTTTCATTTTTCAGAAAAAAAGTGACCCTTTCTGAGATTTTCCTATAATCAAGATACAAGTCTCCTATATATGAGACCGATTTTGGTATGGATTTCTTAAGAGAGTCCTTAGTTTAAAGATTGATTAACATCGAGGTAGTAATGACAACAATTTTTGCACGAGCTTCTTTAGTAGTAGCTCTCATCAGTTTGATTGCCCTTCCAGCCTTTCCGGTCGGATATGAAAAAGGGGTATCGCTTTCAGGTAAACACGCAGGTACATCAAATGCAGCAACATCAGCGGTTGAGGGTGCCGAAGGACTCTTCTTTAACCCAGCTGGCTTAGGACGTATGAGTGGAGATAACGACTTCTCCGTAAACCTTTCTGGAATCTCTTTGAGTGCTGAATCACCACTTGTCGGAGAGCAAAGATCATCGAATGAATTCGCGACACCCTTCGCGATTTGGTATGCGCAAAAAATGGATGATACAATTACTTGGGGAGCCGGTGTCTCTGTTCAAGGTGGACTCAAAGCGGATATCGGTGAAATTCAATTGAACCCAGCCCTCACAGCTTTCAGCCCCAAATTTGCAACAAGTCTTGCGGTTTTTGAAGTCACCTTGGGTGGTTCTTACAACATTACCGATGAGTTCTCAGTGGGTATTGGTTACCGAATTTCCTATGCCACTGCTGAATATAGTTACGGTGCTGCTTTCGCTTCTGCCGGACCGAGTTTAACTCAAGTCGCTATTGATCTAAAAAGTCTTACGGGACTTGATTTCGCTGGCGCTCGCTTAGGTGCTCAATATCGCACAGACGATTGGGGCATGGGCCTTCTCATCAGAACTCCAGTTAAGTTTACCCTTGAAGGAGAAGCTGAAGGTAAAGCGGAAAATACCTTGGCCCCTGGTTCTGGCACTACCGTACCCCTTACAAAAGAAGACGATCTAAAAGTGAAGTCGTCTCTTCCGACGCTCATTTCACTAGGTTTTAACTATGATGGTGTTCAAGACAATAGATTCCATCTTCAACTCGACTGGTACAATTATTCAGTGAATGAAGAACTGGAAATCGAAGGGACTATGACTTTTGGTGGAAGTAACGTTCTGAGCAACATTACGCAAAAGTCTAAAGACTCTACGGCTGTCCGAGTTGGTTACGAGTACCTCGGTTTCTCAATGCCAATCAGAGCTGGATTTGTTTATGCCACGCAAGTGAGTAATAAAGGTTATGCTACTCCAGTTTCTGAACCACCAGGTGACGGAATGGGATTTTCTCTCGGTTCAAGTTATGAACTCAGCGAAAGTCATATGCTCCATTTCGGTGCAGACTACGCACAAAACAATGCTAAGGTTGAAGCCTCTGATGTTCCTGCCGATTCTTCTACGGCAACCGGTGATTACGACGGGACCAGCTACTCTGTCCACGTCGGTTACCAAACTTCTTTCTAAACGAATCTCATACCAAACAGCTCTGCCCACCCTGGGCAGAGCTTTTAAATATCCCATCCATTTCATAGCTTTATCACCAACGTCTGTTTATACCTGAGGCAGAAACTCCATCGCATGGGGATTTTGTTTAGACAGGTCCTCACCCAAAGCCAATGACTTTTATCGTCGTTAGAAGCTACCCCGATAGGGACCTTTTTTCGAGTTCCGCAGGGCTTTCTCACTTAATAGAATTAGGAGGCTGCCGAGTTTAGGACAATTCGAATTCTTGAAAAACTACCCGAGGACTGTTTGAGAAAAAAGGCTCTCTATCGGGGTAACTTCGATCGATGACTTGAATGTCATTGGCTTTGGGCTGCGGAGCTAAAAAAATCCCCGCGATCGAGTCCCTGCCTCTGACATAAACGACAGGGATATAAAGCTATGAAATGAACGGGCTATTTAATGGCCTCGCGGACGTAGGCTGAGAAGTTATCCATGAGCCATACGATAATCGCGATAACAAGAATCACCACGCCGACTTCGTTCCACAGTGATTGTCTTTGGTAGAGAAGAAGAAGCTCTCCAACACCACCACCACCGACAAAACCGATGATCGTTGCCATACGAACATTAATGTCCCAGCGGTATATGGTAAAAGAAATATACGGAAGTACGATCTGTGGAACGACCGCAAACCAAATAGTTTGCAGAAAGCCTGCTCCCGTTGACTCAATCCCCTCAATGGGACCCTCGTCAACACACTCAACGATTTCTGAGTATTGCTTAGAAAGTGATGCAATTGAGTGAACAAGGAGTGCCAACATCCCGGCAAAGGGTCCAAAACGAACCCAAATAGCAAAAATAATGGCCCACATGATGGGTTCAATGGAGCGCATGATATTAAAGAGTGTGCGTGCCATCATATATATGACAAATCCAACAGGTGTCGTTCCCATGATGTTTTTGGCCGATACAAAGGACAATAAAAAAGCAATGGGAACTGCGATAAGAGTCGCCATAAAGGCTATAAAGACCGATTGAATCGCCTTCCAAACAACATCGGGCAGAACCTCCCAATTGGGAGTCGCCAACTGCTCAATCAAACGCAAAACGTTTTTAATATTCTCAATGTCGAGTACTTCTCGAACGTTGACCTCGGTCACAAAGTAACCAAGGACACTCATTAGTAGGACTGTTCCCGCCGTCTGAATACCCCAAAAAGTTCTATACCAAATGACTGGTGTCGAAGTGACTGTCTTTTTATGGGGAGGGGCGAAGAGCAATTCACCGAGGGTTTTAATTCCCATTTTGTTAATGATAAGACTAAAAACAACACCGAGAACAACACAGCCCAGAGCAACCAGTGAATTTTTCGATAAATTCAAAAGCTCTTCTTCATTCGGTGTAAATATTCCGAGGAGAAAAACTAAAAAGAGAAAACCAAAGTTTATCCCGTCAAATGTAACTCGTTTTATTAAGTGCGTCCCCATAAGCCTTACCTAGTTCCCTAATTCACATGGACTTCTTTAGCGCCTTCACCGTAGATTCTCTCAAACCAGGCTTCGTCGATTTCTTTGGGATCACCCTCGTAAACCAATTTTCCATCTTTAAGCGCAATCACTCGATCGGCATACTCTTTAACAAGACTTAAAAAGTGAAGATTACAGATAATTGTTAGTCCCAACTCTCTATTCACCTTGCGAAGATAATCCATCACTGTATGACAAGTCGCTGGATCAAGACTCGCCACCGGCTCATCCGCCAATAATACCTCTGGCGCTTGAGTGAGGGCTCTAGCGATGGCCACTCTTTGCTGCTGGCCTCCAGAAAGTTGATCGGCCCTCGTGTAGGCCTTATCGCCAATTCCAACGAGATCCAAATACTCTTTGGCCTTTTTTGTTTCTGTTTTAGCGAACATGCCCATTAGAGACTTGAGAGTTGAGGTTCTAGAAAGGGCTCCCGTCAAAACATTCTTAATCACTGAATGCCGTTCAATTAAATTAAAGTGTTGAAAGATCATGGCCATTCTTTGGCGAACTTCTTTCACTTCTTGGCCCTTAACGTGAGCAATATCTTTTTCATTAAAAAGAACTTCACCCGCCGTGGGATCATGAAGTCGATTCAGGCACCTGAGAAGAGTTGATTTTCCAGATCCACTGAGACCAATAATTACTAAAAACTCACCTCGTTTAACATCGAAGCTCACGCCCTTTAGGGCCTTTACTCCGTTGGGATAGGTTTTTTCTAGGTCTTTAACTTTTAAAATATAGTCTTCACCAGCCATAACCAACTCTCGATTTACTTCTTTTTCTTTGCATTTTCGATGAGATTGGCCGCTGATGTGCCGAGTGTTTTAATCATAGTTCGAACACTGTCGTAGTCAGCATCCGTTGATTTCTTAAGCTCAGTAATTCCAAAAAGCTTAGAAACTGCGTCTTTACCCTCAGGCATTTCGATCAGCTTCATAAAAGCCTCGACAATGTCTTTTTTCATTTTTTCTGGCATATCCTTGCGAAAAACAACTGGCTCATTGGGAATATCAGAAGTGAGGTGAAGGATTTTAATTTTTTCCTCCACATCAGGATATTGAGTCTTCACGAGGCGTCGAGCATCCTGAATTTCACCGGCGGCAGGAGGAGAGTAAAACGCTGCGCCCGCATCCACACGCCCTTTGTAGATCATAGAAACAACCGCATCGTGGGTCATGGCAAATACGTGCTTACCCGTTTCAATTTTCTTTTCGCGCAACTCTTTTAGAGGAAGCAAATATCCAGAGGTAGAGGCCGGATCGACATAGGCAATGGTTTTTCCGACGAGGTCTTCTAGCTTTTTAATTTTTCCATCCGAACGTGCCAGAATCGTCGATCGATAGGTAGAACTACCGTAGCGAACAACCGTTAGAAGGGCTTCAGCCTTAAACTTTTCGTGGGCTAAAATGTAACCAAATGTGTTCAGTGCTGCGATATCAACGCGTTTTGCGCCAAAAGCTTCTACAACAGCAATGTAACTTTCCGGAATTCTCACTTCGAATTTATAGGGCGTTAGTTCTTCGAGAAGTCGTTTAACCACTTTTGATTTGTCGGCGAGTGTCTTTGCTTCAACTGATGGAACAAAGAAAAGTTTTACGGGGTTGTCTTCTGTTCCCAATTCCTTCTTCTCAAAGGTACAGGAAGTCATCAAAACGAGAACAAGGAGTAATCCGAATAGGGCTACAATTTTTTTCATGAATGACCTTTCTACTGGAGGCCGGATTTTTAGCAGAATTTGCCCTAAAGAACCACCAAAAATCCCTTCAATTTGAGGGCAATTGGTGGCAGTATGGGGACATGTTGCATCAAAACCCAGGAGACCTTCTCCAACTGATTAACAGAACCTCACCATCGACTCATTTTGTCTTCGACATCGACTCCACCCTGGTCCACCTTCACAAACGTAACCAGTCGATATTAAAGAATTTTCTCGAAATCCCTCAGACCCAAAAACGCTTTCCTGAGCAAACGAAAAACTTTTTCGATGCGGAATTTAAGATCAGTGACTGGGGCCTCGGGGATGCGCTTGAGCGCCATGGGTTAACACTTGAGGACAACGAATTTTTTTCAGAACTAAAGAACCATTGGCTTGAGAAGTTTTTTTCAAATGAGTTTCTCCACGAAGATATCCCCGTTCACGGTGCCGTGGATTTTGCCAATGAAATTCAAAACCGGGGATTTCAACTATCTTATCTCACCGGTCGCAATCGCCCTAACATGCTTGAAGGAACCATTAAAAGTCTCGAAAACTGCGGCTTTCCACTGCAAAAGGATTATTCGAATCTTCATATGAAGCCGAGTCCCGATATTTCTGATGAAGCTTACAAAATGGACGCTTTTAAAGAGATCATTCAAGATGGTGAGGACGTTCTCTTTTTCGAAAATGAACCCATCAATCTCAATCGAGCCGCTAAAGATTACCCCGGCATGCACCTCATTTTTATGGACACGACCCATAGCGGAAAAGAACATCCGCCAGAAAAGTGCTTTCGCATAAAGGACTTCGCAGAACTAGCGAGTCAGCTGGTAACCTAGCTTTTTAAGTCCCAACAGTACTGAGGCCACGACAATCGTGTGCTTCATCTCACCAGACATTATTTTATCGACGACTTCTGGAATCGGCATAATCACTGTTTCTAGGTCCTCAAAAGGATCGAGTGCAACTTCTGATGTTTTTTCACAATCATAGGCAATGTAGGTGTGAATGTGATTATTTTGAATAGCCGGATTAGGTTGGTGACTGGCGACGAGTTCCACTTTTTGCGATTCAAACCCCGTCTCTTCGAGAAGTTCACGCAAAGCGGCCTCCTGGGGGGACTCTTTTAACTTTGGAGTGAGTGACCCACCGGGAATTTCCAAATGCACTTCTCCGATGGCGTGACGGTATTGCCTGACTAAAATCATATCCCCCTCTGGTGTCAGGGGTATAATATTCGTCCAATCTGGAAATTCGAATGTGTAGTACTTGGGCATGACCCTGCCATCAGGCAGTTCACACTTGTCCACTCGGAGTCCAAATAGACCTGATTTATAGGGATACTCTTTTGCCAGCTGCTTCCACTTCTTGATCATAGGACTATTTAAACAAGACTCCTAAAAAAGATCAAAATCCCTTTTAATCTGCCTAAAAAAGAGTGATAACATCTAAAAATAAAAGGAGTTTTAGGACTTGGGACTTCATGTCGTAGCCACCCCCATTGGAAACTATAAGGACATCAGCGAAAACGCATTGCAAATCTTGCGCGAAGCCGAGTGGGTTATCGGAGAAGAAAAGAAGGAGACGACCCGTCTTTTAAAAGCCCTCGAACTCACACCTAAGAAGATTGATTTACTCAATGAACACTCCGACGAAAAGGACTTGGAAGCCCTGCTGGAACTTTGCAAGAACCACAAGGTTGCCCTAGTATCAGATTGTGGAACACCTGGGTTTTGCGATCCAGGAGCTGACCTTGTAAAACTCTGTCGGCACCAGCAAATTCCCGTCCATTCCGTTCCCGGCCCCTCCTCTCTGATGAGTTTCCTCAGTATCTGTGGGCACCGCATGGATGAGTTTCTCTTTCGAGGTTTTTTACCGCTCAAGGATCCAAAGCGAAAAGAGGCTTTTAACGAGTTAAAAAAGCAGAAGAGAGCGGTTGTTATCATGGACACTCCTTATCGCCTAAAGAGAGTTCTTGAAGAACTCAACTCGGTCGTTCCAAACCGAAAAATTATATTGGGAATCGAATTGAGTAAGGACAACGAGCAAGTCATTACTGGTAGCGCAAAAAAGGTTTTAGACCGACTGAAAGTTGATAAGGCCGAGTTCGTCCTAGCGGTCCTTCCTTAGTGCGGTCCTTCCGTAAAGCGATTCCTCTGTAGAACGACATTAAGGATTTTCTCTTTTGAAATTTTCTATAGGATTTTTAAACTGACCCAGTTTAATGTTGGGACCTAAATTCAATGCGCCTGGCACTCCTAATGCAGTATCTCTTGTTAATGAAGAGATACTGCCCTCAATGCCCCCAACAACACAGCGAAATTCGAAAACACGGATTTTTCAAACGAAAGTCCGACTACAAATCTATCCAACGATTTAAATGCATACGTTGTAATACCACTTTTTCCAAAGCCTCAACACAAAAGTGTATCCATCAAAACAAAAGACACCTAAATTCAATCATCCTCAAACTCATTGCCAGCAAGAACTCCCAAAGACGAATCGCACTTCTTCTAGGCATTAGTAAAAATACCGTCGCTACAAAAATTGAATTTCTAGCCCGGATCGCCCGTGAGAAAAATCAACAAATGTTGAAGCAACGTTCGTCAGTTCAAGAATTTCTTTTCGATGATATGGAAACCTTTGAACATAGTAAGATGAAACCCCTTAGCATTACGGTTGTCGTTGAAAAGTACACTCAAAGAATTTTGGGCGTCAGAGCTTCTATTATGCCCGCCAAGGGCTTACTTGCTAAAAGGTCGCGAAAAAAATATGGCAGAAGAATGGACCAAAGGCACAATACGAGAGAGCGACTTTTCCAGGACATTAAAAACACCGTTGGGTCTCAAGTTACGATCGAATCCGACCAAAATCCCCACTACATTAAAAGTGTTACTCGGCATTTCCCCGAAGCCGACTACATTCAGTATCGAGGACGAAGAGGATGTGTCGTTGGTCAGGGTGAACTCAAAGAAGGCGGCTTCGACCCTCTTTTTTATCTCAATCACACCTGTGCCATGATTCGAGATAACTTAGGCTGTCTGGTCAGAAGGACCTGGTGCACATCTAAAACAATTCACCACCTTCAGGATCGTCTTGATATCTACACCTATTTTCACAACACCTTTCTATTGAAAAGCCGAAAGAAAGCAGCCTACACTTAGTTCACTTTATAAATTGAATCCTAATTCTTTGTTTGTGGGATGAGGAGAATCATTCTTTGTGGAAAGTGTTATGGGGGTTCATTTTTAGGGCTCTTGCCAGCCGGATGCGACCTGGGCAAGAAGGGCAGGAGCCCGGCCCTAAAAATGGACTCCCAGAATACTTGGAACAACTAGAACCTGATTCTCCTCGTACCATAAACACAGGAATATGGGTCAGTTTATAGGATTTTCGCAGGAATGCCTACGGCAGTCTTTCCCGGAGGAATGTCTTTAGTAACGACAGCATTAGCGCCCACTTTACTGCCATCCCCAAGGGTAATAGGTCCCAAGACTTTTGCTCCAGTTCCCACCATTACTTTATTACCTAAACTGGGGTGGCGTTTCACCGACTCTGTACTCGTCCCTCCGAGAGTCACGCCGTGAAAAATAATACAGTCATCACCAATCACAGCCGTTTCTCCAATGACAACTCCACACCCATGATCGATCACTAAGCGTTTGCCAATCTTTGCCCCTGGATGAATTTCTATAAGACTCAAAAAACGAGATACTTCAGAAACGAGCCGGGCAATAAATTGAAGTTTAATTTGAAAAAGAAAATGGGCAATTCGGTGAAAGAACAAAGCTCTAGGGCCAGGGTACAACAAAGCGACTTCAAAAAGGCTCTTTGCAGCTGGATCGTAGTTCTTATAGGCACGCAAAAAATCAATCATAGGTTCAACTAGGCATCTTTCGTGTCTTCGCTACGAGAACTTTCGATAGAATCATCGGCATCCAAGAAAAAGTAACGATCAAAAACCGGCGAATATCGAGTCCAACTCGCTCCCGTTTTTGAATCCATTGTAAGGAGGCTGGTAATGGTATCGATCTTACTATCGAGATCGTCAATCATCGCAACCACATAGGCCTCTAAAAACTTAGGACGTTTCGGAGATCCATACTCTAGTTTTCCATGGTGACTTAAAATAATATGCTTTAAAACGTGCTTTAAAGGCTCCGGGAAGCCCATAATTCGAGACGCTTTCTTTTCGACAAGTTCACTGGCTAGTACGAGGTGCCCGACGAGTCGTCCAACATCAGTATACTGGATTCCTTTATCAATAGTGAGCTCCCAGATCTTTCCAATGTCGTGAAAAATGGCACCAAAAAGTAATAAATCGAGATTCAGGTGTTTATAGTGTCCCGATAGAAGCTTCATCACAGTACAAATAGAAAGCACGTGCTCAAGAAGACCACCTTCTTTGGCGTGATGAATCGTTTTCGCCGCCGGAGCTTTCATCAGCAAAGGTTTAATCTCTGGATCCTCAACCGTATCCAAAGTTATTTGACGAATATTGGGGTCGTGAATACTCCGAACAACTTCTAATAGTTCTTGGTACATCTCTTGGCCATCCCGATCACTCTTTGAAATAAAATCTTCGATGTCGTAATCACCTTCTCCTGCCCGTTCCAATTTGTGAACAATCAATTGAAGTCGACTCTGAAAAAGTTGTGTTGAGCCTTTAACGAGAACAACGTCGCCCTCTTGAAATTGACCATCAAGATCTTCAACGTTGTCCCAAACTCGACAATCAATTTGCCCAGTCTTATCCGAGAGTACGAGACTCATATAGCTGCGACCGTTTTTTCCAACCTGGATCGATTTACTTTTGGTAAGAAAGTGGCTGTGGACCGTCTGTTTATCGCTAAAACTTGAAATGAAGATCTTTTCCATACAGGCGGTATACCGCAATTACGCGAAGCATACAATAAAGACTTATGGACGGCATGAGATATCAGGAAACCGAGAGTCGCTAATAGTCAGTTGCGATAGGTGCAACCTTTGATCAAGAAGTGTCGCCAGAAAAAACGTGCCTGTGGTGATATAAGCGTGGCGGCTTTGATTGAGCTTGAGAAGAATTCCTCCTGATTTCACTGACTTGCGAAAGTGACTTGTGATATCAAGAAAAACCTTACAACCACTCCCTACAATGTCCTCTTTAATGCTTTTTCGTCTCGCGTTACTGAGGTAGAACACATGGATATTCTCCAGGAGAAACTGCTCGGGAAATTGAAACTGCAGGTAAAACTCACCCTGGGAGTCTGTCGCAAAGTCTTTGTAATCGAGACTCCCGCCCCCTTGACCCATTTTAATTGCATAGTTTTTTCCGCCGAGAACACCACTGTCTTTTTCAATCAACTGCAAGGTAAAAGGCAAAAAGGTTTTATCGGCATAATACTTTTCTGTTTCACCTTCGACTGTTTGATAGACAATAGCACCAAGTTCTTCGAGTTCTTCCCAGAGCATTGTAGGCAATTCAACTTCAATACTGGCATTACCCGGTTCAACTTCGTGGAAAAAAATTTCTTTTTCTTCGGAAGACTCCCACCAACAGGCACTTAAAAATGTAAGAGAAAGTAGGCTTAGAAGTAATAATTTAGCGAAGTGCCAATTCATCACTCAGCCTTAAACCTGGAGCATAGTTGCTCGAGATATTACGAACATCGTTAATAAGTCCACTAGCTTTGGACTCTTCTCCACTTTGGAGAGCGACCTGGGCGAGTCCGACTTTTGCCGGTAGAACGAAGGCCGGTAGGGAACTCACTTGTCCAAAATAGCGTTTAGCACACTCAAGGTCCTTCGCTTTATAACAATTCCTCGCTTTAATGAGTTGCACCAAAGGCTCACTGCCCGAAGACTTCATTGCTAAACTGAGCGTCGCTCCCGACCGATTCGGGTCATTGAACTGCTCTAAGAAATAAGAAAAGTTGGCAAAAATAAGGCCATCGTCTTTACTACCGGTCGTCGCCGATTCAAAACTTTTTAATCCTTCTATTCGTTTCTTAGCTTGATACTGGCAAATAGCATACAGGGCCAGCATGCGATTTGATGTCCTATCGGAATTGTAAACTTGTGTGCACCAGTCAAACAGTCGATCCCATGACAACTCATCTCTATAGAGTAGTAAACTATGAACGTGATCCTGATCCATTTGCGGATCCGTGGATAGGAATCGATCGGCAAAAGACTTGATACCAATTTCTCTATTTTGCAAATAGGCGATGTACGAGGCCATTAAGAAGGCTTTTTGCCGATAATCAAATGACTTATTAATCAGCTTTTCTATCTCATTAGCGGCCATTTGATAGAACTTCTCATTACTACCCGCTTTGGCTTTTCTTATATATGTTTTTGCGAGCATGAGAGCTGCCTCAGCGGATCCTAAGTCTCGAGCCTTTTGGAAGAAATTGATGGCAGCATCCGTATCGTTTTTGAAGAACGAAACCATTCCCATATTGAAGTTCGCTGGAAGATAGTTGCCATCGACTTTCAAACTCGACTTAAAATACTTTTCGGCATTGCTGTAATCTTGGTCAATTAGGTAAGTGAGACCTAAACCAACATTCACCTGCTTTGAGTAATCATCCTGATATCTAACGGCCAAAACTTCCTGTAGAAGTCTTTGTGCCTGGGTTAACTCATTGTTTCTGATAAAAAGAGGTGCCAATTGAAGTTTCAAATCAACATCTGTTGTTCGCTTCTCGGCCCCTTGGCTTAGAAGGCTGAAGGCTTTGTCGTATTCACCATAGCGATAGGCTCGCAATCCACTGTCGCTCAAATATTCAAAACTATTCTTATCGACACCTTTTTTCTGCTTATTTTTCTGTTCTAAAACAAAGTAAGCCAAGGCCACCAAAAGAAGAGCGAGAAAGATCCATAGATTCTTGGATGACTTGCGAACATCACTTTTGAGCTGACTATCAGAACCATAACCGTAGCGTTTCATAGGTTCATCGGAGATCTTCTCGTCCGTGGCCGTCGAATACTCCTTAAAATCAGCATCGACAATATTCGAAGTGGGTTTTCGGTCATAGCGGCCAATATTCGTTCGATCGAGATCGATGTCCGCAGTTTCGGTAATCGTTTGCGTATTGGAGGACAGACCTTCTGTCTTTGTCTCTTCACCCAAAGGAGGATGAGATCGAAGCTCTTCGATGGCTTTTACGAATTGTTGTTCATCTCGAACGAACTTCCAACGACCTAGGTTTTTAATACACTCATCAAGGACAACGATTTCTCTCGTAAGCACTTTGTCGACCATTTCATCGAAACTCAATGGCCCTAATATTTTACCGTTAGACTTAACTAACCAGCATTTTTCCTTACGATCTAACTTTTCTTGTCCCATAACACTTTACCCGTTGCTAATGTCTAAAATGTCGTCTTCCGGTAAACACGAGGTTCACTCCCTTTTTTTGAGCCATCTCAATGACTTCATTATCTTTGATGGACCCACCCGGTTGAATCACCCACTGAATACCAGCTTCGGCGATTCTTTCTATTGAGTCGGCAAAAGGGAAAAACGCATCACTGGCTAAGACGAAATCTGACTTATCGCCATGATGATCTTTTGTTCTTTTTATAGCTTGCTCTACAGCATCAACTCGGTTGACTTGACCCATTCCCAGGCCAACACTCTCTTTATTTGTGGTAATAGCAATCGCGTTACTCTTGAGGTGAGCACAAACCTTCCAGGCGAATTTTAGATGGTCCATTCGCTCCGCATTTGGTTTTTCACCGTGATAAACCCAATTGTTTTCTTCGAGATCAACAGAGTCTTGGTCTTGGAGAAGATAACTCCCCTCAATGCGCTTGAGTTCTTTATAAGAATTGCCTTTGAGCATTTCTGGCCATTGCAAACATCTTAAGTTCTTTTTCTTTTTGAGGATATCCATCGCCCCACTACTAAAAGAAGGTGCAACGATGCACTCGAGAAACAATTTTGTAAGCTGCTCTGCTGAATCCTCATCCACTTCTTGATTAAGGGCAATGATTCCGCCAAAAACAGAAACCGGGTCAGCGGCTAAAGACCTTTTAAGTGCCTCGGCCATATTCGCTCCGAGACCAACGCCACAGGGGTTATTATGTTTTACTGAAACCACACAGGGGTCAGAAAAACTTTTCAGTGCTCGAAGTGCGGCTTCGAGATCCAGAAGGTTGTTATATGATAGCTCTTTACCCTGTAAAATTTCAGCATCTTTCCACGAATGGGTACTACTTGAATCACGGTACCATATAGCCTGTTGATGGGGATTCTCACCGTAGCGAAGCTCTTTGGGGTCGCTGGCGGCGATTGAATGGTAATTCGGAATATCACCCAGGTAATTTGTAATTAAAGAATCATAGTGCGAAGTGTGGGCAAAAACTTTTGCCGCTAGATACTTACGGTCTTCAAGGGTGAGCTCTTGTTTTTCTAGGATCCACGAGTAGTCAGCGGGATCACAAACGACTGCGATACGCTCAAAGTTTTTGGCTGCGGCTCTCAACATCGAAGGTCCTCCGATGTCGATATTTTCAATCATTTCGGCTTCGGGAAGACCCTTTGCTAAGGCCGCTTGAAATGGGTAGAGATTTA
Organism: Bdellovibrionia bacterium; assembly: GCA_030427805.1. Taxonomy (GTDB): domain Bacteria; phylum Bdellovibrionota; class Bdellovibrionia; order Bdellovibrionales; family JAGQZY01; genus JAUHWN01. The sequence continues at coordinate 843,424 of JAUICP010000001.1, read as the reverse complement.
CTACTACAAGATCAAACTCGCTCACGCCAAATTTTTTCAAGGTTTCTTGATCTTCACTATTTCCCTGGCGTGCGAGTAAACCCATGTGAATATTCGGATGCAGGGTTTTTACTCTTCCATCCATGACTTCAGGGAATCCCGTTTGCTCACTGACATCGAGAACTTCTAGCGAAGCGTCTCTTAAAAACCGAGCCGTCCCTCCAGAAGAGACGATACGAATATCCTTGGATTGGAGTCCTGCTACGAACTCTTTTAGACCTGACTTATCTGAACAACTGATTAAAGCATTTTTAAACATTAGAACGAAAACCCCGAGAAAAGAATGTTAAGATCATCATTGGTAAGAAAAATACCAGCACCCATAAAGAGGTTGGAGTTTTGACCGTTCTGCGGAAACGCGTCTTCAACACCACCCACTAAATAAATACCTTTCAGTAGGTCGTATCTCAAACTCGATCGAAAATGTAAATTAGTTAAATCAAATGCTTCGGCGGACCATACAAGCTTGTCCTTGAACATGCGATATTCAATGCCCATACCGCCCGTATTTTCTATGACACCACCTTTCAAAGTGAAATCGCGAAAGTTTTTAGCAAAAAGAGCCGTGAATTTGACTCGATCTTGAAAAAGTTCAGTTTTCTGCTCTGTTGAAGGAGCGCCACCATCGACAACAGTTGTTGTATCGATTCGCTCTCTAACGCCATCGGCATCATCTACAACTTGAACAAAGTAATAGCGATCTCGCCCCGGTTGTACCTTCAGGCCGAGGAAAGACTTAAATTGTTCATCCGATGAGAGGTAATAGGAATGAAAATCAATGGAGGTTTCAATTCGATTCCCCATCTCAATAAAGTTGTTCACACCAGAGATGGCCGTATTGAGTTCTTCGACCGTGGCCTCATCATTGATCAGACGCCCTAGAGTTCCCTCACCGCGATTAATTTTGTCAGAGATTTCTTCGAAATTATTAAGAGTTCCCTCTACGTTTTTCAAACTGGCAACGGCCTCGCGCCATGCCGCTTTGAAACCCTCATCAGATTCGTCATTGACCAAGTTATCGAGGGTTTCCGAAATGCTGGCAATTCGCTCTACTATCAAATTCACTTGGTCTTTATTTTGATTCGTCATTTGTGCCACATCACGAGTAATCTCTTCGAGATTCTTTATAATTTGCCCGAGTGGCTTCGAATCGTCCCCCTCAGTTGCCGATTTAATATTGTCGGCGACTTGAGCTAGAGAGTCTGTGATTTTAGAAACCTCCGAGATGAGGCGATCGACCGAGGCCCTGTCATCAACAACAATAATTTGTCCGCCGTCTTCAAGGGGGGGATCTCTCGGGTCCCCGGGAATAACAACAACATTCTTATCACCAAGAATACCGGCAGCACGAATCTCCACTCGCGACGACGTATACAGGGGAACATCTTGTTTTAGGATAATTTCAACTTTTGCTTTATCATTCTGCAAAACGATTTCTTTGATAACACCAACGCGGATACCCGCAACATAAACGGGCGAGGACTTAACGAGTCCCGTCGCATCCTCCAAAAGAAAGAAGGCACGCTTTGAAGTTCCAAGATAAGAAGGGTCTTCAGAAACTTTCAAAGACATAGTGGCAATGATTCCCGATACAACGAGAACCAAGAGGCCCACTTTAAATTCTGGAGTATTGAGCATATTCATTTTGAGCTCATATCCTTTGGTGTCTAATTACGCGATGAGGAGCTCCACATCATTACTTTATTATCGGCGCTAAGTATCGAATAATCCAGCTTTTCTCGGATTTTTGCTAGGCCTCTTGCCTATCCCGAATGACTAGTTTTCGGCTGGCCCTTTGTGAAAGCCCTTTTGAATGAATCGTTTAACCAATTCGATATCGGTTTCTAAGAAATCTTTGGGTGTTCCATGCAGTAAGACGCGGCCACTGTCTAGCATTGCTACATAATCTCCAATGCGAAAAGCCGCATAAAGGTCGTGGGATACGACTAAGGTCGAGGCGCCTTCGATACGCTTATGGGTCGATACGATCAAGTCATCGACCATTTCGGTAAGAACCGGATCAAGACCCGTTGTCGGTTCGTCGTATACAAGAAGTTGTGGATCGAGAGCGAGGGCACGGGCCAAACCACACCGCTTTCTCATTCCCCCACTTAATTCCGAAGGGAGCTTGTGGAAGTGCTTTTTCTCTAATCCCGATTGAGAGAGCTTTTCCGAGGCAATAGCCTCCATTCTTTTTTTACTCAACTCTCTTCGGTGCTCTCGCAAAGGGAACAAAACATTTTCCATAACAGTCATGTCGTCAAAGAGTGCGGCGTATTGAAAGAGAACTCCAAACTTAGTTCGGTTCAGAGCCCGCTCCTCTTCTGTCATCTCGTTAATATCTTCGCCGTCGATGCGAATGATACCCGATGTGGGATTGAGGAGTCCCAAAATATGCTTGAGTAATACTGATTTACCCGTTCCCGAAAAACCAATAATTACTGTTATTTTGCCCCTAGGAATTTTTAGATTAATTCCGTTGAGAACAAATTCAGTCCCATCAAAGGTTTTTCTAATATTATCGACCTCTATGGCGCAATCTTTTGTGTTCACTTCGGTCATGGAAACACCTTGTAGTAGACATCAATGAGATTCATTAAAAAGAAGTCGAGAATAATAATCATAACCATGCTGAGGACAACACCTCGGTTTGTGGCCTCACCCACACCTCGGGCGCCCCCTTTGGTATAATAGCCTTCAAAACAGCAAATCGCAGAAAACACAAAACCAAAAACAGTCGCCTTAATAAGTCCCTCGTTAATGTGGTTGGGATTCAACCAGTATGCTGTTTTGTCCCAAAAAATAGCTTCGTCGAGTTTTAAAACCTTCACCACAAGAACGTATGAGCCGAGCATCGCTACGAATATGAACACACCCGTGAGAATAGGCATTGCGATGCTAGCAGCGATTATTCGCGGAGAAATCAGATACTGTTTCGGTCGAACTGCCATAACCTCAAGTGCATCAATCTGCTCCGTTACGCGCATTGTTCCCAGTCGTGCAGCCATTGCGCCGCCAGCTCGAGCAGCCACAATCATTCCAGTTAAAACTGGCCCCAACTCTCGAGCGATTCCCAATCCAACGGTTGGGCCAACGAGTGATGTGGCATTAACAATTTCAAAACCCAAGTAGACTTGGAAGGAAAGAGCCATTCCGGTAAAAATTCCCGTAAGACATATAATAAAAACTGATTTATTCCCAATAAACTCCATATGAATGATGAGCTCTCGCCAGCGATAGGGCCGAGTGAAAAACAAAGCGATACATTCACTGGTAAAACGAACCAACCTGCCCGAAGCTGACACGAAACCCGCAACCAACTCTAGGATTGTAAGAACGATTTGATCGATCAATTTATTTAATTTGTCGCGCGCTTTTAAAAACTCAGACAATGATCACTCCCTCTATTAGTTTAAAGGAGCTTTTTGCGAAGGGGAAGGAGTTTAGGTATCTAAAAAGATGCGAGGAACTCTCTCGCCAACAGAAGTAAGTATCTCGTAGCTGATTGTTTGAGCACGATCGGCTAGTTCTTCGGCGAGTAAAAGGGCTTCTCCATCTCTTCCAAAGAGAGTTATTGGGTCTCCGAGCTTTACTTCAAAGGGTAGAGCCCCCACGTCGATCATAATATAGTCCATGCAAACGCGACCAATGATTGGAACCCGAGCTCCCCCGATTAAAACTTCAGTTTGATTGCTGAGCAGACGAAGGTACCCATCGGCATAGCCAATTGGTACTACGGCCAGTCTTGTTTTTTTATCAGCGGTCCAAACGCCGCCATAAGAAACACTTTCACCCCTTTCTAGGTCTTGAAAGTGAACGACTTTCGAACGCAGACTCATCACCGGCTGCAATTCTATATCGCACTGAACTGGCGGATAACCATAGAGGGCAATTCCAGGGCGAGCGCCAAAGTTGAGCTTCTTTAAGTCTTCACATTGCTTGTGTAGTAACAACGAGGAACTGTTATAAAAATGGTGTTGGATTGACGGATCAGAAAACTTTGCCAATACAGGCTTGTAGGCATCGATTTGTTTGCGACTTTCTCCGCTGGCATTCTCTAAATCTTCACCACATTTGAAGTGACTACAAACCCCTTCAACTTGCAACTTCTTGCTCTTTTCAAGAAAGCTTTTTACTTCCTTTACCTGTTCTACTGAAAACCCCAGGCGATTCATCCCCGTATTAAATTTCAAATGAATTTTGATGGGAGACTTCAAATCTCTCTCTAAAAACTCAAGCTGTCTCATTTGCGAAACAACCGGAGTTAAGTGAAGGCTCTCAATGAGTGGAAGGCAATATTCTTGGAAAATCCCAAAGACAAGGATGTCACACCGAACGCCGGCCTCGCGCAGTGGGATTGCTTCTTCTAAAAAGCCGACACCCATGTGACTGACACCGACTTCTTCGAGAGCTTTTGCGACTAAAACATCCCCGTGGCCGTAGGCATTGGCTTTGACCATTGGGCAAAAAAACCGATCGTCTCCCAAGTGGGCTCGCAAATTCTTACAGTTTTCTTTTAATGCATTTCGATCGATTTCGGCGTAGGTACCGCGATCGAGAATCTTATGATCCAAACTTACTCCTTAAATCGGTCTTCTACCTGGATCGGCTGGTATTCTGGCTCAAATCCCGGAGGAGGAGTCGCCAAACACACTCTATTTCCACCAGCGACTTTAACCTGCTCTACAGCCTCATCGGCTCCACGAATTAAGGCGTCTGAGTCACTCGCTAAACTCGGAAATTCATTAACTCCAAAACTAAAACTCAGGTTCTCGAACTCAGTATTTTGCAATACTGAGAACTGATGAGATTCAAGAATCCTTCTAATTTTTTCCGCCTTAACCGCCGCCCCCATTGAAGGAGTGTGTGGTAAAAGAATAGCAAAAAGGGACGAATGAAATCGGCTCACGATATCGTTGACTCGATTGGTCTTGCGCAGAACCTTACCAACTTGAGCCATGAGTACCTCGAAGGACTTTTCTCCAAGTTGCTCAAAAAGTCTTTTTTGATTATCCAAATCGATAATAATGACGGCCAGCGGGTGGCTCGTCCGACGGGCGCGATCCATTTCTTCTTCAAGTCGATCCATAAAGTGTCTACGATTGATCAGTTTCGTATTCATATCGTAAATTTCAAGTTGATGATTGCGTAGCTCAAGCTCGCTAGACCGGTAGGCTAATTCCAAAATGTCGAGCATATAAAACATCTTTGAGCGCTGATACTTCTCTTTCATTAGGTCGAATATCACGAAAATCCCCAGGACTTTGTCATCCATTCGAAAGGGGGTCGAGAAAAAACTCTCTTTGTTAAAAACTTTTTTCATCATGGCGTGAAGCTGAGGAAGCTCATTAGGGTTTTCTAAATGGCGAGGAATCAAATTAGGAGGAACTCCTCGCAACTGAAGACCGATTCCCTGAAGATTAATATTGGGCACAAAAACACTGTGCTTTAACCCCAGGGCGAGCTGATTCGGTAGGTACTTTAAAAATATAATTGGAGTCATATTCAAAGAGGTACTCAGCTTTTCCATATATCGCTGAATAATAATGTCTTTATCTCTAATGAGCTTAACCTCTTGTAGAAATTCAAAAACCGGATCGTAGTCTAATTCCTGCTCGGGTTCGATTTCCGCTGAAGCCTCTTGGGGTTCGATCTCAGTAGAAGCTATGGATTCGACGACCTCTTTGAAGTTCTTACCTTCTAGTTCTTCGAGAAGCTCTTCGTTTTCGTATCCAATTAACAAAAGCTCAGTCGCTCTATCAAGTTTCTGTATCAAGTCCAAAGACGAAACCATCGGCGTCATAATATAATCATAGGCAAATCCCTGACTGATAAACTGCAGGGTATTAAGCATGTTTTTAGTGCTCGTAAAAAGACAAATAAGGATTTCTTCAGAAACGTTTTTAATCTGGTGGTAAAAGTCCTCGATGTCGTCATTGAACACATCGGCATCAATAAGAACAAGATGGGGAGGCTCAGTATTACAAGCCTGAAAAAACAAATCGACGGTTGGATAGAACCGAGCCTGGTACCCAACACTTGTCATGACCCCAGTCTGCGCCTGTGCTTGCGTATAATCTGGGTTCAGAAGGTATATTAAAATTTCTGACCTGTAGTCAGCAACTTTCATTCTTCCTCATTTTCTCTTGGGTCGGCGCACCTTTAATTTTGAATTGCGACGACTCTTTAATTGCGAGCGAGTTAACTTCTCGTCTTGAGCCGGTGTTTCTATCGACTCTTCCTTGTCTTCAACAGGATCACCGTCAGCTTCCGACGATGAGACTTCTTCTTTTTTCTCATTCTCCTGCAAATAACTTTTGGGTGGAGAACTAGGTTTCTTGGGCAAGTGAGAGCGATCTTCAATGTCATTGAGTTCATCTAATGAAATATTAGGGCTCGACGGATAAAAAGGGTCGCTTTCTTCATCGGAAACCTCATCGACTCGCGGAGGTTCAGCAACCTTACGATTCAATTGCTCTAAAATACTACTGGAAGCAACGATGGTACTGCTTGATTCCTGGTTCTCTAATTCATCCAAGTCTGAAATATCAGTCTCGACTTGATCGGAGGTCGGTTCGCTCTCATTAATTTCAAATTCAGCCGTTCCGCCCCGCTCTAGAGCCTCTTCTATTTCATCTTCGAACTTTTTTAAACTCGGACTCACAAATTCTGAATCACCTTCCACCGCCTCATCCATTTGGTCTAATTGATGAATGGGTGACGACTCGGGCCCCTCTTCGCTTCGCTCGACGGAGACCGTAAAGACCTCACTCTCATCAACGGACTCAGTTGGAATATCCTCAAGACTAATGGACTCCAGCTCTTCCACTTCATCTTCATCTTCTCCGACGACTTCACCTTCACTGACAGCTTCGCCTTCATCAGGTTTTTCCTCGAGGTTTTCCTCCTGAGGTTCCTCTGCCTCCAAGGTCTCCATGGATTCTTCAGGGATTTCATTTGGTTCTAACTCGAGGTTGGTCGGCCGTTCGTCGTCTTCGAGTTCGAGCTCGCCCCTTTCTTCACCTTCAATGTCGGCGGCAGGCTTCGAGTAGTTTTCAAACTGCACAATATTTGACTCCCCCTGGGGTTCAGCAGAATCACTTTCTTCACCGGCCTCTGATTCACTCTCAAGGGAATCCACCTCCTCACTAGGGGCTTCGACAAAGCTCTGCTCTTCACCGACGAAGGTAATTTCATCGACCTCTGGCGCTACAGGGAGTTGCTCGGCATCCTGACCATCTAAAGCCTGGGCTCCCGATAACTCCTTAGGAGAATCTTTCGCCGGCATATCCAAATTGTGATTTAAAACAGAAGGCGCAACACTATTTTTCATTGTCGCCGAAGGAAAATCGATAAAGATTTGAGTTCCTTGCCCTTGCTCGGAATGCACAGAGATTTTCGCTCCGTGCTCATTGACGATTCCCAAGACCAAGGCCATTCCCAAACCCAAATTCTCATCTTCTTCTTTTCTCGAGTAAAAAGGTTCAAAGAGTCGTGCCTTATCTTCTTCGCTCATTCCAGGTCCGGTGTCTTCAAAGGACAGTCGAATATAAGAGTCCCTTTGCGACAAGCCCACGCGAATCTCTTTCGTCTCAGAACCCTTCATCGCTTCGGCGGCATTCACACAAACTGAATTGATAATTGTTCGCACCTGGTTTTCATGTCCAACGATGGCTTCGACTTCGTTGATCGACTTAAGAAGGCTCACACCATACTCTTCCATCTCAGATGAGAGGTTTTGCAAAGTGCTATTGAGTATTGGCCCTAGATTTAACTCAGAATGTTCCACCTGGTCGAGCCCGACAAAACGACCCAATTTTTCAATAATCGATTTTGCCCTTCTCACTTCTCTTTCAATCACTACGTAGTGATCTTTAGTTTCGTCAGGAGCTTTCGATCGAGCCATCTGAGCGTGACCCAGTATTGTCATGAGAGGTTCTTTGATCGTTCCTACAATACCCTTACCCAACTGAGAGTAGGCCGCCATTCGCTCCGACTGATAATCATCCGTTGAAGGTCCTCGGTTTTTTTGAGTAACGAGAACCGACTGAAGTTTAGCTATTGCCACTCCGAGAAGACCTAACTCGTCTTTTGATTTTGGTATGAGTTGTAGGTCATAATTCCCTTCAGCCAATTCGCCAACAAAGCGAGTTAAAGCCTTTGCGCGCATTGAGAAGTTTTGCCCGATAAGAAAAACAAAAATAAAAACAATTATGAGAGCTCCTGTGCCAACGGCAAACAAAGTTTCACGATAGGCGTTGTTTACTCTAAAAATAAACTCACGTGGCAAGGCAATGGATGTATACAAATTTGTCAGAGGGATTCGATCGGTGATTCCGAAGAATCGATCCCCCTTTTCGTCAGAATATTCTCGCGGCTGATTAAGATTTTTGTTGGCAATGGAGTCTTTGACAATTTTACTGGCACTTAAATCCTTGCCGATTAAACTGATGCTCGTGTGAGCTTGGGCTCTTCCCACTTCATTGAAAACAACAACTTCCTCGTAACTTCCTCGATAATCATTAACAAAGTCTTGGATCCAGTTCTTTTTAAAAACTCCAAGCATGATGACTTCACGACTCTCACTCATGGCTTGCTCGGGAAGGTCCTCCATATCCTCGCCCTGACCGGGAGACAATTGACGTTGAACTTTGATTGTTGATCGAGTTGCCAGCATAAAATAGGAATCCGCGGGACTGGTTGCAACTCTCTCCCAATAAACCTCGTTCTTCTTAACTTTGGCAAAAGGCAAAGAGTCGCCAAACTTTTTAATCAAACCTTCAGGCCACTTGAGTGCCCGTGATGATTTTTCTTTAAGAGTCCACTGTGGAGACCATCGATTACTTTCATCAACAGCAAAGAGACTGATCGCTTGAAAGTCGCCAAAAAAAGGGAGAGTAGCAGTTCCCTCAGCCGCTTCTTTGGAAAGTGCGGCTCGCTGTAATGTGATCAAGGCAGTTGCAACTCGATCAGAAATCACTCGCTTTAAAGGGTTTAATTGTTTTTCTGCCGCATCCAAAGAAAATTGAGTCTTATCATTGAGGATGAGTTGCTCTGTTCTCCACGCCAAAGTAAGCAGAACAACGGCCAAACTGAGGCAAGGAATTAGAACTAATTTCCAATGTAATTTCACGATCTGGGATTCTCCTCTAAACCTACGTCATTATTATGTTTTAGGACCAAGACGAGATCAAGGACCGGCTGCAATGGTCTAGGTTTGAAGGGTGACATCCAACCAGCAAACGGATATACACTAAGCCCATGAAACAAACTGAAGTGCTCGTTATTGGATCTGGCCTCGCAGGCCTCGCTTTTGCCCTTAAATCAGCAGAAAATTTTAAGGTTTTAATCGTTTCTAAGAGCGAACTTGATCAAACAAATACGAGTATGGCCCAAGGGGGAATCGCCGCAGTTATTTCTGAGGTCGATAGCTTCGATCAACACATCCAAGATACCCTCAAAGCCGGAGCTGGACTCTGTCGCCCGGAAGTCGTGCAAAGAATGGTGGAATCTGGGCCGGAACGCATCCAGGATTTGATTTCCTGGGGTGTTCATTTTGACGCATATGGTAATACTCTTGAGCCCGATCTTAACAAAGAGGGCGGACACTCTAAACGCCGAATATTACACGTACAAGATCAAACTGGCCGAGCTATTCACCAGGCTCTTTTAAAAACGGCAATGGCCAATCCCAATATTGAAATTTTAGAAAATACCATTGCTCTCGATTTGGTGACCAATCACGAAACAAAGCCCGAGTCCGCTGGTCCAAGGACCTGCCAAGGCGCCTATATTTACAATTCGAAAACTAAAGAAGTGAGCACTCTCTTTGCCAACTTCACTATGTTAGCAACAGGTGGTGCCGGAAAAGTTTACCTCTATACCTCGAATTGGGGAGGAGCCACCGGTGATGGCATGGCCATGGCTTACCGCGCGGGTGCTCGAATTGCCAATTTAGAGTTTACCCAGTTTCATCCGACCTGTCTTTATCATCCTCTTGCGAGAAACTTTCTAATTTCCGAAGCCGTTCGCGGTGAAGGTGGACATCTTCTCAATTCAAAAGGAGAACGGTTCGTTCTCAAACATGATGAACGAGGAGAACTCGCTCCTCGAGACATCGTTGCTCGAGCGATCGATGCAGAAATGAAAAGAACGGGTGACGAATGTGTTTACTTGGACATCAGTCATAAAGATAAAAACATGATCATCAGTAAGTTTCCAAAAATTTACGAAAAGTGTCTTGAGTTTGGTTACGATATGACGAAACAGGCGGTTCCTGTCGTTCCCGCGGCTCATTACCAGTGTGGCGGAATTTTAGTGGATCAGTATGGACGAACGGATATCGAAGGTCTTTTTGCTGTTGGTGAAACAGCGTGCACGGGTCTTCATGGAGCCAATCGCCTTGCTAGTAATTCTCTTTTGGAGTGTCTGGTAACCGCCCATGAGTCGGCTCAATACTTGGCAACAAAGGCTGATGAGCCAAGTAAAATCGAAATCAAAAATATTCCTAAATGGCGCGAAGTTGAATCAACTGATGAGGACGAAAAAATGCTCATTGGTCACCTTTGGGACGAGGTTCGGCGCCTGATGTGGAATTATGTAGGAATTGTTCGTTCAAATGAAAGACTCACACGAGCACAAATTCGCCTCAAATATATTCGCCAAGAAGTCGAATACCATTTTCGCTCCTTTCATCTCGACAAAGACTTTGTTGAACTAAGGAACTTGGCTCTGGTTGCAGACCTCACTGTTCAAGCCGCACGAATGCGCCACGAATCCAGGGGTACTCACTACAATTTAGACTATCCCCAACAAAAAACAGATTCGGAATCAGCTCGAGAAACCTTTCTGTCATCAAGAACAGAAATTGAGAGACTCTATTACGACACTTTTCATATGAACTTTTGATTTTAATAGAATTCAAAAAGTTTCAAATTTCAGTTTAAAATTCCCGAACAACGAATCCAAAGCCGATATATAGCGAAGCCCCCGGATTAAAGGCAAATCTCATGTCTGTTCGGAAATATAGAATATCACCAACAAGAGTTGTTAGCCCCGCTCCAACATGAACACCCCCGACAAAGACAAAACTCTCTCTATTGGGAGTCGAAAAATAGTGACCATCGAAGCCACCATAGACGAGTAAATCCATAAGTTGGGATGGTAGTTCTGATCGAAAAGAAACTGAGGCCACATTGTACTGCACTCCCTTTGCCGTTGAATTCGTGGCGCGCAGTTCTAATGAGGCTCGACCCGTCGTAGGCCAAGCAAAACGTCCTCCCCAAAAAGGTTGGATCTCAGTGACGTCTTTTATTTGATCAGGTAGAAATGTCCCCATCATTAGGCCATACTCCAAGTTCCAGGGTACCTCCTTAGCGTGGAGACCTAAACTGGTGAAGAGAAGCAATAAAAATACAAGTAATGATTTACCCATGGTCTCTATAGTATATATTCATTCTTGTATGGAACAATCCTTGACCCCAAAAACTGAAAACCCGAAAATAAAAAACATGTTAAAACGCTCCGAAAACCACTTCAAAGGCAGTCTCGGCCAGAATCTCTTTTATCAAAGCTGGGAAAACGAACAGGACAAAGGTACTATTCTTTTTATTCACGGCTATGCCGAACACAGCGACTGCTATGACCGCTTTGCCGAGGGGATTAAGGATCTCGGCTTCCACATCCACGCCTTGGACCTTCAAGGTCACGGGCGTTCACCTGGTCCTCGCGGGTATGTTCGCGATTTTGTTGACTACGTCGAAGACTTTCATTGCTTCGTAAAACATATCGAAAAAGAAGGACTGGATAAAAAGCCATTAATTCTTGGTAGTCATTCCATGGGGGGGCTCATAGCTCTTCGATACTTAATAGATTTTCCTGACCATCCTTTTGATTTTGCCACCTTTAGTTCGCCCCTCTTGGGAATTTCCGTTGAGGTTCCGAAGATAAAAGATCTTGCCTCTCAATTTATGGCTCGCTATCTCCCTAAGTTAACAATGAACAATGAGTTGAACTTCGTTGACCTCAGTCGCGACCCCGAGATTATTGCTTCATACCCGAAAGATGTCCTTCGACACGAAAAAATTTCCGCCCCGATTTACATCGGTATGTTGCAAAACATTGAGTATGTTCGTGTTCACGAAAAACGGGTGACCTGCCCTTGTTACTTTCAGTTAGCTGGCGTCGACAAAATTGTAAGTCGAAGTGCTTCAGAAGCATATTTTCACAAATTGAGTCTCCAAGATAAAAATCTAAAAATATATGAAGAGAGTTATCACGAAATCTTTAACGACCTTAATCGTGATGAAGTCTACAAAGATTATACGAACTTTCTCAAAAAGAGGTTCTCATGAAACGACTCATTTTATTAATTAGCTTTGCTCTCATTTCTTGTAGTAACCCTGATGTCCCCGAGGACCGCCCCGAATACAATCGGCACAAAGAGTTGATTAATCAATTTAGTGGCGGGGATGAAATTAACTCTGGATTTTACAATCACTTCGCTTTCAAAGCGACACTACTTAATACCCCGACCTATGAGTCAATCATCGGACAAAAAGCGAGCTTCTATAAGTGGTCTACTCCCAAACTTTTATCCGAGAGAGAAAAAGTAGAGCAAAACTCTTCTTCAGAAACTAAAGTGTTCATGAGCTTTTTCACTCCAAATCGCAAAGACGATAACTTTACCGACAAAAATTCTATTTGGAAGGTCTATCTCGAGTCCAATGGCCAACGCTATGAGGGCAAGGTAGTAAAGGATCGCAGAAGACCCACAGAGTTGCAGAAACTCTACCCCTATCACTCAAAGTGGAACTCCGCCTATATGATTAAGTTTAATGTTCCCACTTCTCGTATCGAGAATAAGCCCAGTAAGTTCACGGTAACCGGTCCCATGGGCTCTAAAGAAGTCACCTTCAACCAGAGATAAATTGTTCTTTTATTTCTGAGTTTGTCTTTGCTTTTTGGCAAAAAACCTTTTCTTCAAGTGGAAAAACGGCCGCCAAATGGATCGGATGATCTTCCTTAAGGCCTTTTAAGTGACGAAGAGCGAGAGCGTAAATATTCATTTGGTCAAAAGCCTTTGCTTTGTACTTTGCCTGCCCCGTCTTATAGTCGATCAACCAATAATCGCCATTTTCTAACTGTCCCCAAAGGTCAATCTGTCCTTCAATTCGCGAAGCATCCAAATTCAAAATAAAGCCAAACTCGACTTCACCGCGCTCGATAACTTCTGCCAACGGAGGCTCTTTAAAGTTTCGCACAAACTCCACAGCTCTTTGCACATCTTCGGGCCAATGTTTAATATCTGAATCTTCAAGGTACTTTAAACTCTCTAAGTACTGGTGAATCTCAGTTCCCCGATTGGCTTTTTCGCTACGATCTACCCAATTTAAAACCGAGTCTTTTGCGAAGTACTTTTTACTCTGCAAGAGCTCCGACACTGAAAGGCTTTTTTCTTCCTCTTGAAGGCTCTCGGGCTGAAAGTAAGTCCTTTTTTCAAAACCGCCATCCGTAGAACTATAGGCTTGCGGTGATTCATGACACTTAAATACATCATAACTGTAGTGCTCCGTTTGAACGCGCCCCTCTTTTAAAAAATCAAAAGGGAGCTGATCGGCCCACGAGCCCTCCTCGATCTCCTTTTCCCAAAAAAGATGAATGGATTTTACAGCGCGACTACAGGCCACGTAAAAAACTCGTTGCGACTCTAAAAGCTCTTCTTCGTTAAGATGTCGAAGCCAAAGTTTTTCATTGAGATTTCCCTTATTGGCCCCTTCATCTCCCCAAGGTACTCGAAAAGACATCAAATGATTATCTTCGTTATAGGTAAAATCCAGATTGGTCTTTGTTCGAGGCTTTTTATTAATCTCCGGAATAAATATATGGTCAAACTCCAGGCCTTTCGAGGCATGGACTGTCATTAAGTTGATTCGGTTTGGCTCTAAGATCGCAACGGCGTCTCCTTCGCCATCACTTTCTTCGATCTGAATTTCTTTACCGAGTTGATCGATAAAACTAAAGGGATTAAAGCCCGCATTTCGCTCTTCGAGTTGTAGAAGGTAAATAAACTTCCAAATGTTAGCTTCAACTCGACCGGAGGGGTCCCTATGCCAATGAAAATCCAACATCAAAGATTCGGTTAATGCCTCTTCAAAACATTGAACAATTCCACATTCGCGGGAACGTTTTAAGTAGATCTCTAAAGTTTTAATGACCGAGTGGTCTTCAGCCTGAGCTCGATTTTCCCAGTGGGAGAACCCAGAGTCTCGCGTAATAGTCGCCAAGATATCATCTTCGATTCGAAACCAAGGGCTTCGACAAAGGGAAATAAAATTCTTATTGTCATGGGGATTGAGAATAAAACGCAATAAAGCAATACAGTCTAAAATTTCACGGCGTTCAAAAAAGGCCGATGAGCTATGTATGTGAAATGGATAATTAAATTCAGACAAGACCTGTGCGATTCGTGTTAAGGTCGAGTTTTTTCGCGCTAGTACACAAATCCGATCCAAAGCGATATTCGGTTCTTTTTTTAGAAGTTGCTCTATCGCATACACGAGACTATGGGCTTCCTTGTCGATACCCAAATCAACTTCGTCTTTATCGTTTATACACCAAATCTCCGCCACTTTCTTTGTCGAGTCCACTGACTTTCCCTCTAGGTGAGGGTCCATCGCTGCAAACTGATCACCAAATGAAGTAAAGAGATCATTAATAAAGTGAAGAGTTTCTGGATGGGACCTACGATTGAGTTTTTTAAAATCGAGGGAACCACCTTGGCTCTTAACTTCTTCTTGGGTTTCGAAAAAGACCCGAGAGCGCGCTCCACGAAACAAGTAAATACTCTGCTGTGGATCGCCTACCATATACTTGGGACGATCGCCGATCAGCTGCTCAAGAATTTTCAATTGGAAGGGAGAGGTGTCCTGAAACTCGTCGACCAACCAATAATCCCACTCGTGAGAAAAGGCTCTTCCTGTCGAAGGCTCTTCATTGAGAAGTTTCGCCGTTAGAAGCTCCAAATCGTGAATGTCGATTTTTCCTTGCTTAAGTTTGGTCGCCAGTAAATCCTGACAGACATCACGACTCAAGCTCTCAAAGTCCCGATAAACTTCTGCCGAATAATCCCAAAATTCCTTTGTGTATTCCGGTTCAGATAACTTTTTTACCCGCTTGGCCTTTAAGTCTTTTGTGAAAAAATCAGATAGAACCTGTAACTCCGGACTATCTGACTTACCTTTACGCGGTTTTTTAAGGTCAGCAAAAATCTGTAAAAATTCCTGCAATCCCTGTGGACCATTTTCGAGGAGATGCAGGGAATCTTCGAGCTGGGCAACAAAATCTATCCACTTTTCGTTCGGGCTACACTCACGCACATCTCTACTAAACTCCAAAAGACAGGTTTTAAATTGCAGTAAATCCTGATTCAGCAATTTTTCGAAATCCTCTGGCGTGCAAAAGCGAGCTGAAGGGTCCTCTAGAAAATAAACGGCCGATTTTTTAAAGAGATCGATCAGTGTTGAAAAGTTATAGATTTCTAAAAGACTTTGTAACTCCGCTCGGCCCATATACTTTTGCGATACCAAAGACTTAATAAAACGATCTGACTCCAGCCCCCCCATTATCTTGTAGTTGGGATCCAGACCGAGAATAATTCCATAGCGTTTTAAAAATAGGTCTGTCACTCCGTGAATGGTCGAAACGTGGAGTTTTGACTTTGAGTTCACAAAATTTACGAGGTCTGGGTACTCCTCTAGAGCTAAGATCAGGAGCCTTTCTTTTAGCTCCTGAGTCGCCTTCCGAGTAAAGGTTGTGACGATAACTTTAGGGTCTCGATCTTCTTTAAGGCGAAAGGTCTTCGCATAATCTAAAACTTCGTGGGTTAGACTGTAGGTCTTACCAGCACCCGCTCCAGCACGAACAAATTGCGAAGGCTTTAATTCAGATGAGGGGCTCGACATTGAAGTCTCCATTCACATTTTTTACACTCTTTAGAATCTAAAGGCTTTGGCCAAAATTCATTTTCTTTGATTCCCTGAAGGTAGGTGCTTACTGCCTTTTTTAATTCCTCAAAAAAGTTTTCAAGATCTAAATTACTAGCTTTGTTCTTTTTTCTACTCTTGGGATCGATTCGATAAAGTCCTGTATCAATCTCTGTATTATGAAAACCCAGGTCTCGATTCATTTTTTTCAAATCGAAATAAACGGCTGCGCATACACGTCCGTTTATTTCAGCACTGAGTCCTGAATTTAGTGCCAAGGAGTAAAGACCGAGCTGAAACTGATTCTTTTTCAACCAGGAGGCAAAGGCATTCAATTTTGCCGATGAAGACTTGTAATCAATTATCAAGAGGTGTCCCTGTTCATCGCGATCGATTCGATCAATCTGACCAGAAAATTCTAATGCATCCGGTGAAGCTTCTTTAAGGAGCTCCCCTGTCAAACAATGAATATAGCCCTTTATGTCCGTTTCAAAACCAATACTCTCAGTTTCTGGATAATCCGCGCGCCAACTCTTTTCGAAATCAATAAAGCGACGAGCCAATTCAAAGTTCTTCTTCTTAAAATAGGGCCAGAGTGATTCATCGGCTAAGTCAATTCTTGCCTCTATTCTCGTTTCTTCTATCAAGGATTCTAAGTCTTGATCATTGAGGCTTTGCCACCCATCTCGCTTTAATAGCAATTCGAGGAGTTTGTGAGAAAAAGACCCCTTGGTCAAAGCATCGACATCAATATCCAAAGAAGGCAGATCTGATAGGCGAAAGATTCTCTTGGCAGCAAATATAAAGGGGCATTCACTGTAGTCTTCGATAGAACTCGCAGAAACTCTTCCAGAATATTGCCCAGAAAAAAGTTTCTTTTCGGTCAACTCACGATCTTCGGCCATTCGCTTTAAAAGTTCCTCGGACCCCAGGGGCTCTTTGTTTTTTAAAGTTAAAAGATCTTTTGGTTCTTGAAAGCAAAGACTATCCCAATTGGTTAGCTTGGGCGAGAGAGCCTTCCTTTTTTCTTTGATGAATTCGATTCGCTCTTCTTCTGGTAGTGATTCCGCCATAAAATGTGAAATCCGCTCGTTCATTTCAATCCAGAGCCAAGAAGAAATTAAAGGGTCACCATTGAAGTCACTCTCAGAACAACTTAAGAATGAGTTTCTAGAGGAATGCTCCAAGTTCCAACGAATTTCAATTTCAGCTGGAGACTCGTCGGGACTGGGTAGGTAGAAGCCATAATCTCTCGCCAACTGATCCACCTCAGAAGACAGAATCGCTGAAGAGGATCGAGAAGATAACTCACTCTCACTGAGTCCAAAATAGAAGACCCAATCCAATTCACTGCTCGCTACCGAATTTAAACCGAGAACTTGTAAAGCCTTTTTCTGCCCACTCACTTGCGTAATTTCAATTTGCGAGCAGCTGAGCTCCAGCAATCGAAACCAAGATTCAAAATCTAAAAGAAGATCGAGCTGGCCATGGGATTGAAGTTTAGAAAGGAGCAATTCGAGGTGCTCTAGCTCTCCTTCTTTGGGCCAGTATTGTAAGGACCAGGCAAGAAAATCATAACCACTTAAATCCTTTTCATTGGGCAGATTCTTTGTGTAGTAGGCTTTCCCAATTTCTTTTGAACGAAAGAGATGACTCTTTGAGTATATGTTTTTGTAGAGCACTTTAAAGCGATCGACTTTGAGCAGTGCCTTTTTATTATCGAGATATTGATTACTTTCTAAGTCAGAGGTCAGCGGCTCGGCCGATCGAATTCGCATCTCCGAAAGCCAGGACGAAATACTCGGAAATGAATGAAGCCTTGTCACCTTAGCTTTACTGACTGGGATTCCCTCTTCTTTTAGGAGCTTTCGTAAAAGGGGCCAATAGTTTTCTATGTTCGGAGAGGCCAGGGCTATTTTATCGAGATCGATAGATTGATCAGCTAAGGATCTGACTTCAGAGACTATGTTTTTAATCTCTGCCAAGCTCGAAGCAAATTTATTGGTTTGAATTCTCTTGCCAGCGATCGCTTCATCAATGTGATTCACGGTCGTTTCTTTTAACTTTTCGGGTTGATTCTTACTTAAGAAAAAGTCATAGGCTTGGTAAATTGAAGAGAACTGGTCGCGCCAGGGCGGAAGAGGTACAACAACCTGTACGTCGCACCATTGGTCCATTTGTTCAATGAGGTCCATCTCGAGGTACGAAAATTCAAAACCAAGATCAAAAATTAAGCGGCGATTAAAGAGCTTCTTACTCACACCATAATGAGAAACAAGGCCCGCAGCCCATTCTCTCGATACAAAACCTCTTTCGAGGAGAGAATTAAATATATCAAAAGAGAGTTCATACCAGTGTTTCCAACGGCGACTCGCATTCTCGTTTCTCTCAAAGTAATCGACCATTCCCTCCTCGCCTTTTTCGCTGAGAAATATGGGGAACAGAAGGTTGATATATTCAAAAAGACTCTCAGAAGCTCCAGAGGACTCGGTCCAACTGGTTTCCCGTTTTGCTAATTCAGATTTTATGACTTCCTTTAAAAAGTCTCGACTGACTGGTTTTAAATAAAAGTTCAATCGACGCAATATCAGTGACCAAAGCTCACTGGCTCGCAATACCGATTCGGCATGGATGGCTTGGTTCTTCTCGAGAAGTTTACTTTGGATGTCAAACTTTGATCGGAGGTCCGAAACCACCCAAGTGCTCGTCTGCGAATCAAAGTCCTTTAGAAGTTCTCCCCTGAGGGAAGACTCCGTTGAAGTAATAATTTGCATGTAAGGAATTTATCGTCTTTGTTTCACGCGTCTACGTTTGCCGCGCCCCGCAGACTCAGAAAGTGAAAAATCAGGGTTAAATCCAAACTCAAAAGTAATCTGGATGATATAGCGGCGGTCTTCAAGTTGACCCGGGTACTCCCCAAGCTCGACCCCATAAGTTGCCGCGTCGACTCTAAAGAGAAGGGCATTTACGCCGACTCCCAAACTATAGTACCCCTGATTAAAACCCGCTCTGATGTCGAACATCGGAAAGTCCAATTCGACACCTAGGTGAAACTTCTTAGCGAACTGAACTCCCTCGCGATTCATATACTTATAATCAATTGCCGGAGTGATCGTTAACAGTGGAAGATCGATCACCATTCCAAAACCTAAGATCATTTCATCTCGATCCGATGGAGGGGCTTCGCTACCCTTGTCCAATACAAAGTTTGTAACACCCACATCCTGCCAAACAAATGAGAGAGTCGGCTCAAAAAGACCGGGTAATGTGAGATTTAAACCCAAATCCAGGGCAAAGGCATTACCCACATTATTAAGACTATCTTGGATGGTTTCTGGATCGAGTTCACCAATGGTCGAAACACCGAGGGGAATACGAGCTCCCGTTCGAGTTGTTCGCCGACCAGCAATACCCATGTTTAAAAACTTGGGAACAATAGGAAAGGCAAATCCCGCGGTGATCCCATAGTCGTAGACGTAATTGAGATTCAGATTCGGAAAGGCTGGGTTCGATAAATTGAGATCAACATCAGCCGCACCAAAAACACCAAAACCCACATTGGGGAGTGTGATAATCGATTTCACTCCGGCGTGGACCCAAATATTGGTTCCGTAGAGTTCATTGAGAAACGCCGATAAATCAGTGCCCGAGTCGGCAAAGGCCTGGGCTTTTTCGAGCGCCGTCAATCCATTGAGACCAATCTGTGGGTCCAAGAAATTCCAGTTAATTCCTTCGACGCGCGAGAGGCCTGCTGGGTTGTAAAACATAGAATCACTGTCGTTAACAACGGCGGTATAAGCATTTCCCATTCCCAAGGCGCGGACTGAAGTATACATTTCCTGAAAAGCACCAGCGTGGAGCTTTGCGGAGAATATGAGAATGAAAACCAAAAATAAATACTTCACTTCTTCCTCTTACGGGCAGGCTAAAAAACAAGTCGCTACGTCACTTGGACAGGAGCCGATACCGACAAAGTCAGTACTGGCAATAGCGGCGCGAATGCCTTTAACAGCATTGGCATCAAATAAACTCTTATCAGTAATCGTGCATAGGTTAGCTAGGGCCGGATCTGCAGCACAGAGATCAGTCAGCGATGTCAGACTGGATCCAGCAACATCACTGCCCGCAGCACCCAGGCTAAGTACGGCATTGGCCACTCCAGTACCAACTTCTCGCACATTGGTTTCTGGTAGGTCTGTGTTTGAGCAATGATCAAATCCACCGTCGGGAGACCCATCATCGTCTGTATCAGCGTAGCGATTAATGACGACTCCTATTTTTGCAAATGAGACAAAGGCCATAAGGAGATTTTCATCGACGGTTCTCAGAGTTGCGTCGGATTGAAGGTTTTGAATCACTGTTTCTGCTGCCACACAGTCGCTAATCTTTGTATCTGTCCCACCAGGAAAGGCGTCCATTAATAAACCAAATAGTCCCGTCGCTGAGGCACTCTGCAATTCGTTAGCTAAATCAATAAAGTTGAGACCGCACCGCCCAGCGAAGGCCGATGCGAGGGTAAAAGACACATCTCTTCGCGATTGATAATCGGCACTGAGTGATTGAATGAGAATGATCGCTTGACCATAATTAAGATCATCCAATTCGCGCTGTGCTTGAAAATAGACGGCATCCTCATCTTCTTTGTCAGCGAGTTCGTCAAAAAAATTCTTCGTACAGGCGCTCGTAAAAAATGCCAGTACCAATGCTATTAAGATGAGTAATCTATTTTTCTGCTTCATCCTTTATCCTTAAAAGCGAAACGAAAATTTACCTACATAACGACGATCTTCTCTTTTATGAAGATTCGTTCCAATCTCTTCTCCGTATGTAGCGGCCTGAAACTGAAATTTAGAGGATTGAAATTCCAAGCCACCAGTCCAATAAATTTGATTCATTCCCCCGCGTACATAAATCACATCTGAAAAGTTCAGTTCAATTCCAGCATGAATTCGATTCAGAGCATCCACCTCATCTGGAGAGTCAATACCACGGTACTCCACCGATATACTGGATCTCACTTTATTGGCAAAAATCGGAAAAAAGGCAAAGGCAACATCGATGGATTGCGCCGTCTGAGGCGGCTCTCCAGCCTCTCCCGATAAAATACCATCAGCGACATTATACTGGGTGTTTCCCACATCGCGAACCACTGCCGCCAGAGATGGTAGATAACGAATCGGTGCGGAGAGAATGACTCCCACATCGCTGGCCAAACCGATTCCTTGTGAGGCAATATTCTTAAATTCGAGATTTGTAGAGGTCGTGGGAAATGTTTCATTTACGGTCACTCGATTGATAAGGCGGCCATTAAAACCAATTTTGAGTCTGCCATCCCAAAACCGAAAGTTGTAACCGACAACAGCCGCAATATCATTGGTGTATTGAAGCTTGTAGTCGGTATCCGTATCATCCACTTCGGCGTTATATTCATACTTAGCAAGAAGTCCAATTCCGAAGTTTGGAAATACAGCTGAAGGAAAGACCTGACCCCGAAGGTGAAAGTGTTTTCCCATGTTTTTTGGGTTTCTTAAATTTGAAAGAAGTCCTTGTGCATTGATGAGTTCCGCTGGCTGACCATTAAGGATAATACCCACATCTTTTTCGCTTCCACCCACTTCTGGATCGACGACAGTTAGAATATAATCGCGCAATTTACCAAGACCCGCGGGGTTCGTTAAAAGTGAGGTTTCATCGTTAACGAGGGCAATACCAGCGCCCCCCATTCCGAGTTGTCGAATTCCTTGGTAGAATTCCAGACGCTCTTCCGCGGGCGCAAGCGAACAAAACACAATTATCAAAGTAAATACTAACTTCTTCATCACAGTCTCATTTTCGGACAATTCAGGGAGGCCCTTGATCCTTTGCGGTCCTTTCCCTTCTTAAGTCCATGAAGTTTTTTCTCCTAGAAAGCTTATCGGTATTATGTTTCGAGGGGCCGGACGTTTCTGACATTGTCTTTACCAGACTTGGATCAACTCATAGTGAGTCACTAAAAAGGGCCAACACGACCTCAGTCTAAAATCAAAAGATGACACAAAGAAACAACTCAGATTGCACATGAACCGAAGGGAAACTTCTCCTATACTATTACTATTGAACGTTGAGACATCATGGAGGCAGGAATGTCTAGGTTACGCCAATGGGGCTTTATCTTTTTATCACTCGTACTTTCACTCATACTCGCCGCTTGTGAAAGCGACGAAGACAGACAAATTGCAGAGGCACAAGATTGTTTGAATAATGCTTCTCCAACACTCGCTAGCGCCAACGTCTGTCTTGCCAAAGTCGATGGACTCACCAGCGAAGAGTCATACTACATCCGATGTTCAGCGCGCTTTCTCGGTCAGGGTTTTGTCGGCTCACGATTTGCCGATGCTTTTGAAAGCCTCGCCGATGATGAAGATGGCGGTGGTGGTGGCCAAGACGCCATGACAACGGCCCTGACTGTGATGGTTTTTACCGGAACGGATAATGCCAATGCTAAGCAAAACGCAAGCTCTACACTGAGTGAATGTCTTCTTTCTGGCTCTCAAGGTCTTTCGCGATTGGCGGCATTAACAAGTTTAGCGACCACCCTTGCTTCAGCAATCACGGGTATCGACTTGAGTACCGTAACTGAAGAAGGACTCACTCCAGATGATGTTACGGATCTTCTCAACAACCTAACAAATGATGGTGAGTTTGATGCCAGTGATGATGAGGAGATCGGAAATATTGCTCTAACCGCCAATACTCTTTTCTGTGCCGACGAAGATTCTGATTTCGCAGATACTGATATCTGTACTAATATTGGCGCGGCAATAGCGACTGGTGGTGGAGACGCCCAAGCCATAGGCGATGCTCTACGTGATCAACTCGACCAAAACTGAAAGACAAATTATTTTCATCCACGGGATAAAGGAGCTTTTAAAAGCTCCTTTTTTTGTGGTCTCAGCTTTTGACCCGGCAGCCCCTTAGCCTCTAGCCTCACCCCACCCCCAGAGCCCCACTGTTTAACTCTCAATCAACTCAAAATTCTTAGACAATTTCAAAGCGGAACACAGCTTTAAATCACTGTAATTACGACCTTTATCAAATTACGACAGGGCATAGTCTTTGCTGTTTATAGGGGTGGAGGAACCAGTGAAGATTATTATTGTCTCAATTCTAAGCATGATTCTTTTGCTGTTCCAGAACTGCGAGATCGTGCAAGAAACGAATGCCGAGGGCGAAGGCAAGACCTATGTTCTCGATTCGATTTCGATTGATGGCAATCTTTCTGACGTCAGCTTTACCGAATTTAATTTTGGAAGCCAACAAAGTGCGCCCGAAGCCGGCATGATCACGGAATACCGCGTGAACCCTGAAACCGGTGAAGTATCAGTCTTCTCTTCTGGTGAAAAAACAGATCTCTGTATGACCGACCTGGCCTTAGAGGAACTTCAAGATTTTATAGCCAATAAAAAATTCTGCGTGAAAACTCTGATCCAAGACGAAACAGACCCTATCATGTGTACGATGGAGTATCGCTATGGGGTTGCCGTATTTAACTTATTAGAACCTCAGGCCGCCAATATTTATGCTCTGAATGTGGAGGGAACTAATGGCTGTGGGATTGATATCGATTTCTGCTCAGACTCAGATCGCAATGAGTTTATAAAAATAAAGGGAGACATCAAAACGAGCCCCCCTGGATCTTGCAACTAGTCTCTCTGCTGCAAGTTTGAATTCAAATTTAATTCTAAATTACCAATCCACTGACATCTTAAGCATATATCGTCGCGATTCGCTCGGAGACGTACTTGCCCCCATTTCTTCGGCATAGGTAGCTAGATCGAGGCGAAATATGGCAAATTGCCCGGTAAAACCGGCCGTCCAATAGGCTAAGTCAAAAGCCTGCTGAAGACCCACGCGCCAAGCGCCCTGAAACCAGCTGGCCACTTTCCACTTAAACTCTGCTCCGAGATGAAAACCTTTTTCGAATGTATAGTAGCTGTGTCCAATATCTCTGAAATCTAGAGCTAACGTTGAGGACCAAATCCACCAATCTGGTAACTTAAAACTCGCTCCGAGATCAATTCGGCGCTCAAGCTTCGAAGGCTCACCGCTATTATCATTGAGTAGATTGAAGTTCGTCCCAAAACCATAGTCGAGGGCATTTCTCACAACGGCCGAAACCGTTGGCTCTCTGCGACTGACCCACTGCCAAAACTTACTAGTGGTCCCAAACTTCGGAGTATAAAGGACACCAAGGTCAACATCGACCGTAAATCCTTCCCGTAAATCATCCTCACGAACAATTTCCGAATCGAGGGCGAGCTCAAGGGCCGTTAACTTTTTATCGACATTCGCGCGGTAAACACCTTTAAGGGTCGCTCCATAGGAAAGCTGATGATCACCAAAGACTTTTGCATTTCTTGCGTAACCAAAAGCAATTTGAGTGTCTTGATACATGACCACATTCAGTGAAGGGCCAACGGCACTATCAAGACCAATATCGAGGCTTAAATCGAGAGGTACGAATGCGACTCCCCATCCAGGTCGTGCCCATAGCCACTCGAGCGTATTCAAACGAAGACCAAAGTCCTTACCGTAGTTCTTCTCAATAACATCGATAATCGCTTGAACCTCATTACCTCCAGCTGCATTGTCCGAAGCACTCGAGATTTCATCGATAAAATTCAGGATATCTCCATCTAAGCTGGCGTTAATTCCAGTAATGTTAACGTGACCCTCTTCAAGTCGCGCTAGGGCTGCTGGGTTGTAAAAAATGGCCGTGTTGTCGTTAACGACCGCAGAAAACGCGTTCCCCATTCCAAGCGCACGGATATTTTGATAGGGCTGATGAATCTTGTAGTTAAGGGCATCTTGTGCCATTGCTAAAGATCCGGAAAGAAAGAACACTAATGCTAGCAACTTCTTCATGAAAAAATTCTCCTTAACTATTTGTATGAAAAGTTTATAGAATGAACACTGCATCAAGGTATGATTAAGATCATGATTAGGCATAATACTCTCTATTTTTTGACTATAGTCCTAATGCCTGCCTTCCTATTTGGCAGTCAAACACCTGTGGATAAAATTCTTGACGAGAACGAGGCTATCACGGGGCAAAAGCAAGTAGAGATAAAAGAGTCAGAAGAGAGCAAACTTCTGAATGACAAAGGCTTAAAGCTAAGCCAACCCGTAGTTAAAAAAGAAAATCTAACTCCCCAACACGAATTTCCCTTTTTCTATGAATACGCACTAGGAGGTCGACTGGGTGTTTCAGTGGATCAAGAAGACGATGGCTTTAGTTTTCCCTTACTCTTTGGGTTTTTCTACCGCTTTCCATTTTTAGATAAATTCCCTACCGAAATATCTGTCGATTTACTCAGTAACTCAAAGGGTGTTCTCGATGTTTCTTACCTCTATTATCTAGCAAAAAGAAACTTACGCCTCTATGGAAAGGCCGGTTTAAGTGTGTTTCTTATTGCTGAAGATAAGTTGGCAACACTTTCGAATTTAGACAACTACGGCGCTAATCTCGCTGTGGGCATGGAAGACATTCTCTACCCTCCCCTCAGCTTTAAAGTAGAATTGGGCGCACGGGTCGGCCTTGAACAGGTAACAGGTTACTTTATTTTTGGCTATAGTTGGTCTTGGTAATTCTTCAACCATGTATCTACAGCCTTTTCTAGATCCTCAAGACTGCCCGAATTTTCAATAACAAAATCAGCACGTTTCTTTTTTTCTTCGATGGAAAGCTGCTGACTCAAACGCTTTTCAATTTCTTCATCGCTCAGCTGATCTCTTTTTTTCATTCTTTGAACCTGTAGAGCCTTTGGCGCGTAGACCAAGACGCAGTCGTCAAACCGAGGTTCCAGGTGTTTTTCGTAGAGGAGAGGCACATCGTAGACTGCCATTTTGTGGCCAAGAGCCTCTAGATCTCGACGTTTTTCTTCGACTTTTTGGTAAATTATAGGGTGTAAAATAGACTCCAAGGCCTTTAGCTGGGTGGGATCAGAAAATACAATGCCACCCAATGCCCTACGATTGATCGTTCCGTCGTTATTGAGTATTCCCTTATCAAAATGATCCACAATGGCTTGGTAGGCTTCGGCTCCGGGGGCCTGAATCTCGTGAACCACTTGATCAGCATCAATCAGGGGCACACCGCGGGTTCGCAAAAGTTGCGATACCGTGGATTTACCCGTTGCAATCCCTCCCGTTAATCCGATCCATTTCATGGAACTAGACTCCTCTACCCAGAAACCAGACTTTGCTTTTTTAAACTGGCCCACTCTAGTGGTCCAGAAAGTGAATTGGTCTCAATTTGGACCATAATAACTCAGGGCAATCCTTAACTCAAATTTATAAAGAACCGATAAAATCACTAGTAGCAAGGGATATTTGTGGGAAAAGCAAAGTTTGAACAATTCGGAAATTATGTGCTTCTCGAGAAGCTCGCCTCTGGCGGTATGGCCGAAGTATTCCTTGCCAAGAGAATGGGTGCCAGCGGTGTTCAAAAGTTTATCGCCGTTAAAAGAATCCTACCTCAGTTTTCTGACTCCGAAGAATTCGTTCAGATGTTCAAAGACGAAGCTAAAATTGCAGTGAACCTCTCTCACAGTAACGTGATCTCAATTCATGATTTCGGTGTAGAGATGGATCAGTTTTTTCTGGTCATGGAATACTGTGAAGGTCGAAATCTGAGGCAAATTCTCAACAAAATGAAGAAAAGTAATTTGACCTTCTCAATCAGTCAAATTGTGTACATGGTTAAAGAAGTTGCCGCCGGCCTTGATCACGCCCACCGATGTCTTGATGGATCAACGGGTAAACCTCTCAACATCACTCACAGGGATATGAGTCCACAAAACGTGATGATTAGTTTTGAGGGTGAAACGAAGATCGTCGACTTTGGTATTGCCAAAGCTTCTACGCAAATCGAAACCACTCGAGCAGGCACCCTAAAAGGTAAGTTTGGATATATGAGTCCAGAACAAGCTGAGGGACTTCCCGTTGATTTCAGAACTGATATCTTTTCGCTTGGTATTGTTTTATGGGAGCTTCTCGCCAATGACCGACTCTTTGTCGCCAATAATGAAATTAATACCCTTAGAAAAATTAGAGAATGTAATATCCCTTCTCTTAGAAAAATCAATCCGAATATTCCACCGGAACTCGAAAAGATTTGTAGTAAGTCTTTAGCGAAAGACCGCAACCTTCGATATCAATCGGCAGCGGCATTTCACAGAGATCTCAATCGATTTTTAAACCGACATGATCCTGATTTCTCACCCCACGATTTCTCGGTTTTTATTAAAACACTCTTTGCAAATGAGATCCTTGAGACTCGCAAAAAATTAGTCCAGTACGCCCAGTATCAGCCACCAAATAGAGATCAGAATGGTCAATATCAATCGCCAAACAACGGTGGCCGCAATAACCGCAATGTTATGTCTGATGACTTTATAGATGAACAGTCGTCTGGGTCTGAATTTAATAATATGTTTGACGAAAAGTCGAAGCCGGCAACTAACCAAAATGAAAACAGTTACAATGTCTCTGAAAGCAGCTATCAGACTTCTACAGAAAATAGTGCTCCTTACGATGCCAACAACGATAGCAATACCAATAGCTACGTTCCAAATGCTGAAAACAAAGTGGGCACAATCACTGACCTCGAGAATCAAAGACAATTAGCGCAAATCAATAATATGAATCAAAATAAAGTCTTTGATATGCCAACGGCTGATCAAAACTCTGAACTTCAAGGCTTAGAAGAAGTTCCAGAAGATCAGATCGAAAATTCAAAGCCCGGAAATAACAATTCCGACAAATATACTAATTTTTATGCCAATACCGGCATCCAGATAAAAAGTGGTGGAACCGCTACTAATATTACCTACGGAAGCTATACCAATACCGCTTATCAACATAACCGTCCTAATATGTTCCTTCGTTTGGTACTAACGACATCATTGGTTATCGTCGGTATCATGTCTTACGTCTACTACAAAGCGAATCCCGAAAAGGTTCATTCGACGGTTACAAATATTTGTATCGATCTATCGGTCAGCAATTTTTGTAGCAACTACCTACTCCCGTCAGGAGAAGAGGGTTCTACAATGGAAGCGAGTATCGGAGTTCTCGAAGTAACGAGTAATCCACCTGGTGCGCAAATCATTGTCGATGACGAAATCAAGGGAATTACACCTAAAAAAATTGCCGCCAAGGACAAATTTACCCTAACGGTTAAGATGAATGGTTACTTCCCATTCCAGAAGTACTACGAAGTCGCTCCTTCAGATCCGATCAACGCTGAACTTATCAAGACTAAAGCCGGTTATTTGACGGTGCGTCTCGTTGGAGTTTCTGAGGTCGACGTTTATGTGAACGGCGAAAAGGTTATCAAGTTGGACAAAATACCTGTCCGAGCTGGCAAACCGACACAGATCAGGGCCGTTAACCGCATCACAAAAGGTGAGCAAGCAACCACCGTGATCGTCGGCGAAAACAAAGTCAAAAAGATCAATCTGACTCCGTTCTAAAAAGCCTTTATGTTCTTTCCAACAGCAAATTCTCTATGTTAATTTATTAAGTCTAGACCAAGAGGTTTGCTATGACTCAAACAATTTGCCACAAGTTTCTCGAAGTGAAAGATCGATCGAGTAAAAAGCCTGCTATCATCTCTGCCAGTAATAGACAGTGGTATGAAGTAACGTGGAAAGAATACTACGAAAACGTTGAGAACATTGCCGGCGGACTAGCAAGCCTGGGAGTCAGCCAAGGGGATCGAGTCGCTTTGTTTTCGAATACACGAGTCGAATGGGCCTATTGTGACCTTGCAATTCTCGGAATCGGAGCGATAACAGTTCCCATATATCAAAGCACTTTGGATGATGACCTCGAATACATTATTAATGACTCACAGGCCAAAGTTATTATTTGTGAAGATGACAACTTGGCCCGAAAAGGAAGAGCTCTCCTCGATCGCTGTCCGAGCCTCAAACATATTATAGTCATCGAAAGTAACGATCCCGAGGACGACATTCCGCCTCTCGAGGTCATCATTCAAGACGGCGAAGACTATGTTGAATCACAACCGGAGTTTTTTGACAGCCAATCGAGAACTCGAAAACTCTCAGACATGGCGACGATTATTTATACTTCCGGAACAACAGGTCGCCCCAAAGGGGTTGTTCTCACGCACAGACAAATCATGTCTGAGGTTTCCGACGCCTTCCCATTATTGGGTATGGGAGTGAGGGATCGATCACTCACCTTTCTCCCCTTCGCACACATACTCGGGAGGATTGAAATTTGGGGTCATGTCCTCATTGGCTATGAAATGGTTTATGCAGAAAGTATCGAACGCATAAAATTCAACATTCAATCACAACATCCAACAGTCATCATTGCCGTACCGAGGATTTTCGAAAAGATTTATGCAGGTATCATTTCACAGGTCGAAATGAGTCGAACAAAAAAGAAGGTTTTTGATTGGGCTTTCTCCATCGGAAAGCAAGTCCTCGAATATCGAAGTCAGAAAAAGACCGTGCCAATTCCCCTGGGCCTTCAATATCGCCTCGCTCACAAACTTGTTTTTCAAAACATACAGGAGAAGATGGGTGGACACCTACGGTTTGCCGTTTCAGGTGGTGCCCCCTTGAGCAAAGAACTCGGAGAGTTTTTTGCCACCATTGGAATCCTTCTTCTCGAAGGCTACGGGTTAACAGAAACGACAGCTGCTATTTGCGTTAACACTCCCTTTGACTTCAAGTTCGGGACTGTTGGGAAACCTATCGGTGACGTCAAGTTACGAATCGACAGTGATGGCGAGATTCTCGTAAAAAGCGATAAAGTAATGACTGAATACTATAATAATGCTGAAGCTACCAAGGCAGCGTTTACCGAAGACGGTTACTTTAGAACGGGTGATATCGGAGAAATCGATGATGAGGGTTACTTAAAAATAACCGATCGCAAGAAAGACCTTATTAAAACCGCCGGAGGAAAGTACGTAGCTCCGCAGAAGCTCGAAGGACTCCTCAAGCTCAATCGATTTATTTCTCAAGTTCATATTCACGGTGATAAGAAAAAATACGTGGTCGCCCTACTCACCCTTAATGCCGATGCTGTTAAGGATTATATGAAGCAAAATCAAATGGAGAATGGCACAAATTTTCACCAGAATCCGAAGATTAAAGAATTGATTCGCGGAAATATTGCCGAGGTCAATCGACAACTTGCTAGCTTTGAGAGTATTAAAAATTTCGCGATTTTACCCGAAGAGTTTACCGTCGAAAGTGGCGAGCTGACTCCTTCGCTAAAAGTGAAGCGAAAGGTTGTTGATCAAAAGTACAACGATTTGATCAATGAGCTTTATGGACTCGATTCGGGTCAAGCTCACCCTTAAATTTATCGGGGAATCTCAATATAAAAACGAAATCCGATAGCGACGTAAGCTCCGGAAAAATCCAAAACCCGTCCACTCCCATCGGGATTAACGACTTTTTCACCCTGACCGACAGTACCAGCTATGGTATCGGCATTAGCTTTGTGTTCGAGTTCGTTAGCAACAAGGTAACGATAGCCGGCTTCGAGGTTCATGGTGACCGTATCGGCAAGAAGATACTCCATGCCTACAGCCCCGGTATAAAAATAAGCTTCATCATCAAATTTTTCTTCGTAATCGGTAACTCCAAAAGCAGAAGTCCCTGCTGCAGTCATAGTGTATATGTTTTTAGCTGAGACAAAGCCAAAGCCTCCACCTAAACTGAGAAAAGTTCGAAAGGTGTCCGTTCGACTCATATCAAACTCAATTGCCAGCATTGGTACAAGGGCCGAAATATCGACTTCTAGGTTAAACAAATCCGTGCCCGATGTATTAGACCCTTTGATGTCGCTAAGACGCTCCGGAAAAAGGTAAAGGACACCGACTTTAAAGGCCACCTTATTAAAATGATAGAGAAAACCAATTTCTGCAGAAGTATTGAAATCGATGGATTTATCGTATTGGGTATCGGTACCCGAAGTTAATTTATAAGAACTGTCGCCAATCGTTGAAAGCCCAAAGGTTCCGCGAAGGTAGGATGCTATGTGTTCATCTTGAAACTTAAACACCCGTGCCTGTGCTACTGAAAACGAGCTTAGGATAATTAATAGAAGAACAATGGGTTTAATGGCCATCAGAGTTTCTCCCCTACAATTTTGAGAAGGATACTAGAGTCGGATGAGCCTTCACGAATCGAAAACTGTGCTGATTTGCGCGGTTGTATAAAAAGACGCACAGAATTGTCACTACTATCAATTAGTATTTGTGCTGACTTAATTAGAGTTGATTGGCCTACCAACTCGTCGAGAAGGTTTTGATCAATTAGACTCGCCTCAATTTGAAAGATATCAAATTGAATTCCTCGATCCCTGTGCAGGGCTTGAAAGTATGGTGGCTGACTCGTTAGAGGGCGGCCAACAGTATCGGTAAATTTAAATATCCAATCTTCGGTATTGATCCCTTGGCTTTGACCCACCGAGTGAAGAGCAAAACCATCTCCACTTTTACCGCCGACATAAATCTTATTCTTTAAAATGGCATTGGGCTCTACACCGAGGTTTTGGGGAGGTACAGCATGACCTAAAGTTGACCACGCCAAACACAAGATAATTAATTTCGTTACGCATGCAATTTGAAATGCTTTCATACCTATTTACAATTCAGTCACATTTTTTCAAAGAACACAAGACTTGCAAAAGCTTCATAAAATTCTCAATTCAAACAAAATTTGTCCTCGACCCCAAAAAGGCCAATCTTCCCCAATAATTATTGGTGGCATGAAATTTGGAGTAGGAAGACGAAATTAAGATTCAAAAGAACTCTTAATAGAATTTGATTTTTCACTCGCGGGGTAAGATGAAATTCTAGGACGAGTCTAGAAAAGGCTTAGGGGTAAATGAAAAATTCAATGTTATTCGGCTTCATTTTAGCAATCACTACAATAATCATCGCGGGCTGTGGCTCAGGGAATGGACCTGGAGAAGACGGCAATGGCGGGGTCATCGCCACCACACCCGATCAAAGCTGTCTTTACGAAGGCAACTGTAATTACCCGGCTCAACTTCCCGCTGGATGGTCTGGTTATCCAATTGGAACCAATGGTCACTACATTGACCACAATAACAACTACAACAACGGCTTTTGCGGTTGCCCATTTGGAACTCAACCTGTTTACAATTCTCAGTTTGGTCTCGCTTGCGTGAGCCAAGGCACGATTTACTCTAACACTTACTCTTACGGTTACTGGCAATGGGGAAGCCAAGGCTTTCACAGCTTTTCGACCTACGCTGGACTTGGCTATAATGCCTACCGCGGTAATAACTGCTGGCAAGGCGCTTTATCAGCCTGTTTAACCGGCTCACAGTGTGCGAGTGGAACTTGTCAGTTGGTGCCAGGAACCCAATACGGTCTCTGCACTCAGTAAGAACTGACGGATCGATTAAACTCTGCAACATAGCTTCAAAGGGCCCCTGTTTGGGCCCTTTTGTGTTTTCTATTGTGCGCAGCAGAATCACCCTCGCTTTGCCTCGCAAATCCCTTGAAATAGACGATTTTAGCTTGCATCAAAGCCAGCTCAGTTATTTAAACATAGCATGACAAATTCAAATCCATTACTAGAAGTATCCCAGTTAAAAAATTACGCAGTTCCGTTTAACAAAATCAAAAATGAGCACTATCTGACGGCCATTAAATCGGCGATTGATATCGCTAGAAAAAACATCGAGGCCATCACTACAAATAAAGAAGAGCCCACTTTTGAAAACAGCCTTCTCGCTCTCGAAAAGAGTTCAGAAATGCTAGATTCAAATTCTCGTGTCTTCTTCAATATGCTCAGTGCCCATACTGACGACGAAAAGCAAGCCCTGGTGAAAGAAATCTCGCCAATCATTTCTCACTTCTCAAGTGAAGTGCAAATGAATCCAGAGCTTTTTGAGCGAATTAAAGCTCTCTACGACAAAAAGGATTCATTGGGCCTGAACCAAGAGCAAATGCAACTTCTGGACAACACCTATAAATCTTTTGTTCGCAACGGCGCTTTGCTCGACGAAAAACAAAAAGAAGAAATTAAGAGTATCGATCAACGCATGGCTGTTCTTAGTCCTGAGTTTTCAGAAAATGTTTTGAATGATACCAATTCTTTTCAAATGTGGATTGATAACGAAGAGGACCTTGCCGGACTTCCTGAGTCTGTGGTCGAAGCGGCAAAGCACGCCGGCGAAGAGGCCGATGCCAGCAAAAAAGGGCAAGCCCTTTTTACCCTTCACGCACCAAGTTTTATTCCTTTTGTGACTTTTTCTGAAAAACGCGAACTCCGTGAAAAAATGTATCGAGCCTATGGCAGTCGCGCTCTCAAGGGCGACAAAAATAACCGAGAAATTTGTATCGAAATGGCCAACCTTCGGCATAAGAGAGCACAAATTCTTGGTTTCAAAAGCCACGCTCACTTCAAACTCGAAGAGCGAATGGCACAAAAGCCTGAAACGGTTATGGCATTCCTCAATCGCCTCCTCGAAAAGTCGCGACCAGCGGCAGAAAGAGACATTGAAGAGCTCAAGGAGCTTAAGAAAAGCATGGGCCACGGCGATGACTTTATGCCTTGGGACTACCATTTTTACGCTGAAAAATTGAAGGCCAAGAAATTTGACATCGATCAAGAAAAGTTACGCCCCTATTTTAAACTTGAAAATGTTATAAATGGGGCTTTTGAGCACGCTAAGAAATTATTTAAAATCGATTTTAGAAAAACTGATGATTATCCGACTTACCACGAAGATGTATCAGTTTACGAAGTCTACAAAGAAGGCTCTGAAGAATACATCGGACTTTTCTTTACCGATTTCTTTCCGCGCAAGAGTAAACGCGGAGGAGCTTGGATGACGTCCTATCTGGAGCAGGGAATTTTCCAGAACAAAAACGTTCGACCCATTATTTCGATTGTATGTAATTTTACGAAGCCCACTCCGAAGAAGCCATCTCTTTTGACTTTCGAAGAAGTGACCACGCTCTTTCACGAATTCGGGCACTCACTCCACGGATTACTTTCCCAGTGTAACTACCGCTCCCTTTCTGGCACGAACGTCTATTGGGATTTCGTAGAGCTTCCTTCGCAATTGATGGAGAACTGGTGTCTCGAAAGAGAAACTCTCGAGCTCTTTGCCAAACACTACGAAACCGGTGAAACCATCCCTTCTGAATGGATCGATAAGCTGAAAGCTCTCAGCCATTTTCAAGCCGGTTATAGAAGCTTAAGACAAGTGAATTTTGCAATGCTCGATATGGCATGGCACTCTCAAGACCCAAGTTCGATCAAAGATGTCACAGAGTTTGAAGCCGAGGCGACGCGCAAGACTCAAGTTCTTCCAAAGATTGAAGGAACCAATCAGTCCGTTTCGTTTGCACATATTTTTGCGGGCGGATATTCGGCAGGATACTACAGTTACAAGTGGGCTGAAGTACTCGATGCCGATGCCTTCGAGTACTTTAAAGAACAGGGCCTTTACAACGAAAAGGTGGCACAAAGCCTTTACGATAATATTCTTACTCGCGGTGGTACCGAACATCCTATGGAGCTTTACAAAAAGTTTCGCGGTCGCGAACCCGATGCCGATGCACTTCTCCGGAGGGACGGTTTAATCTAATGCCAAAAGACGCAGCGAGTGTTCGACAGAAAATCAAGAATATTGGAATTGTTTGCAGGGCTGATACCCCTCGGGCCAAACAGATTGGCCGCGAGTTAAGTACCTGGCTTTGCGAAAAGAAAATTAATGTTTACGCACCAGATGGGGCCAGTTTCCATAAAGGTGTTAAAAAGTTAAGTGGGTCTAAGACTCTCGACGCCTTAGACCTCGTCGTCGTACTCGGCGGGGACGGGACTTACCTCCACGCCGTGCGCATGCTCGATGGGCGACTGACACCGATTCTCGGAGTCAACCTTGGGTCTCTCGGATTTTTAACAGAAAACCGAATTGAAGAAATGTACAAAGTTGTCGATCTCACCCTTAAGGGTAAAATGGAATTTCGGCCTCGAGCCACTCTAGAGATCCGTGTTCGCCGCAAAGGAAAGCTTCGCTTTAAGACGTCAGCACTGAATGACGTGGTAATTGAGCGAGGACCAAACCCGCAACTCATAAACCTTTCCATATCTTGTGGAAAAGAAATCGTAACTGAAACTAAGGCCGATGGCATGGTTATCGCTAGTCCAACGGGTTCTACGGCCTACAATTTGGCAGCCGGTGGCCCCATTCTTCATCCCAATGTGAATGCGATTGTTGTGACTCCGATCTGCCCCCATAGTTTGACGAATCGACCGCTTCTTTTTCCAGATCAAGAAGAGTTGTGTTTCAAAGTTCTCGGCAAAGGTCGGAAGGCTCTGATGACTGTCGACGGGCAAAAAGGGGCGGACTTAAATCATGCGGATGAAGTTTTAATAAAACGAAGCTCCAAGGATCATATGGTGGTTCGAAGACCTGGTCACAACTATTTTAGTCTGCTTCGCGAGAAGCTTAAGTTTGGCGAACGAGCCTAAGAAATTCGGGAGGGGACCCTGTGCTTTTAGAATTAAAAGTTTCTGACTTTGCAATTATTGACCAAGTTCACCTGCATTTTAAATCGGGCTTCAATATTATTAGTGGTGAGACCGGAGCCGGTAAGTCTATTCTTCTAAAAAGCCTTGGGCTACTCATGGGAGCGAAGGCTCGCTCTGAATCTGTTCGAACAGGAGCGGAGCAAGCGACAATCGAAGGTTGCTTTGATATTGCCGATCGCCCTGATATTAAAAAGCAAATGGAAGAAATGGGAATTCCCGTCGAAGACGACCTATTAATTGTTCGTCGAAGTATTACCCAGCAGGGCAAGAGTCGAATTTACCTCAATAACTCGCTTTCGACTTTAAATAGTTTACGCAGTCTTATTTCTCCGATGGTTGAGGTTACTGGTCGTTCTATTCCGCTCATCGAAATGACAGGTCAGCACGAAAACAAAAATCTAATGACTAAGTCTTACCACTTAGAACTTCTGGATAACTATTCAGGAGCCTATAAAATTCGCAAAGAGTATCAAGAGGGTTTTAATCGCCTCAGAGAAATAGAAGAGGAAATTGAGGAACTCACCCAAGGGGAACAAGAGAACCAGCAGAAACTCGACTATTTAGTATTTCAAAAAGAAGAGATAGAAACTCTCGACCTCAAAGAAAATGAAGACCAAGAGCTCTCAGAAAAAATCAAACGCCTTAAGGGTTCCCGCAAAATAAGCGATTTTATCCAAATGGCAGAGAGCTGGCTTTCTGATGATGAGGGTTCTGTACTGTCTCGACTCGACCGATTGAGCCATGAAGCTACTGATATTGAAAAACACGACTCAAAACTTGGTGGTGTATTTGGTCCTCTCCATGAGATCCGCCTGCAAATCGAGGATGTTCACTACGAGTTTCAAAAGTATGTATCCGAATTAG
This sequence comes from Bdellovibrionia bacterium, assembly GCA_030427805.1. Taxonomy (GTDB): domain Bacteria; phylum Bdellovibrionota; class Bdellovibrionia; order Bdellovibrionales; family JAGQZY01; genus JAUHWN01. Next base: position 806,931 of record JAUICP010000001.1, on the reverse strand, counting down.
GAGAAGACGAGGAAGACTTAGACTCTCTCGAAGATCGACTGTCACGGATTAGACGTCTGCAGAAAAAACTCGGCGGTGATTTTGATTCTATCCAAAGCCATTACGAGCAAATCTGTGATGAAATTAATCGAATCGAAAATCGCAGCGTACTTATAAAAGAACTCGAAACCGAAAGAGAAGAACTCACCGACACCCTAATGGCTATTGCAAAACGACTGAGAAAACGCCGTATTGAAGGCGCTAAGCTCCTTTCAGCGGGTGTTAATGACGAGCTTTTAGAACTCAACATGAAGGGGCTAAAGTTTGCCGTAAAAATTCTTCCGATTGACCAGTTCACTCCCACTGGTATGGATGATATCGAGTTTCAAACTAAGACTTCGGCAAAGGATAGTTTTCGTCCCCTGGCAAAATTTGCCAGTGGTGGGGAATTGTCGCGAATCCTACTTTCTCTTAAACAAGTAGCTAGCGAATCACAGTTTCCTCGCACCTATCTTTTTGACGAAGTCGACACAGGTGTTTCTGGGGAGACCGCCGAGCGTGTTGGTATAAAATTAAAAAACATCGCCAAGGGCCAGCAGGTCATTTGCGTGACTCACTTACCACAAGTGGCGGCTTTTGGAGATCACCACTTTTATATCGAAAAGCAAACCCTCAAGGGCCGAGCGATTATGAGTGTGAATGAACTGGATAAAGAAAGACGTGTGGACGAAATCGCCCGCTTGATCTCAGGCGAAAAAATCACCGACACGTCCCGCGCCCACGCAAGAGAGCTTCTTAATCCATAGTATTCTGTTTTAACTGACTCTTTCTTTATTCCACTCTTTCGATGGTGGCTTCACCTATCTCGTTCCAGATAAATTCTTCGTTGAGAGAATAGAGACGAATATCTCTTCGTTCATTCCGACTCATATCAGCAGGAATTTGAATGGCAAAACGAATTATTTTAGGCCATTTGCTGGTGTAACCATTATTCCAAACAAAATTGAGATGTTCATTGGTGGAGTCTGTTCCGAGGACATTAAAATCAATTCCTCCGCTCGAACTCATAGTTGCTCCACCTTTTCCACCTTTGTTTTTCTCATAGGTCTTTAAACTCATTCCCCCGTCGACTCTACCATCAGTAGCACTCTTGATTTCGAGTTCTCCTGTTGTTTCGATACCGGGCTCATTAAAATAAGAAGCTTTAAATTTGTACTTCCCGCGCATTCGATTGAGCATTCCCACGTCGCGTGTGTAATGTCCCCCCCGCGTGAGATCTGTGACAAAAATTTTGTCATTTGTCGTTAAAAAATCTGTGATTTTCAGCTCAATCTGCTTATGAAGATCGGGAAGGTCAGATGGTTTTAAAACTTCTAAGCACGCTTGACGATCGAGTCGAGAGCTATTAACTTTTTGGCTAAAATCACTTTGCGAAGATTCCTTGTCCTCAATTTTGTCCTTTTGAGTATTTTTAGACTGGAGTTTTTCACTTATTGGATCCTTTAAATCCGTCTGATCTCGGCTTTGATTAATTTCATTAACTTCACCATTTCCCAGTCCGCATTCGGCAGGGGATTCCATTTGTTCAGCCATGTTTGGCTCTGAATCAATCCTATTTTTTGAAGTCACTAAAAGGGATTGGGCGAGCCAGAAAGACAGAACACCTACAAAAAACCCAATGATCAATCCTGTTTTCACTAGTTTCTCCTACTCCGAGTCGATTTCAATCCACCGACTAGCACCATTTGGGACCCATTCGAAGGCAATGGGTTTTTTGAGCCAGGTGCCGAGGTTTACAGAGCGACCTTCGAAGCCATCAGCCATAATTTGCCAATCGTCTTGAACGTGAACATGGCCAGTAACCAATAGGTCAAATGCCTCTTGATCAAAGCGGTTCTTGGCATAATCGCGAAGCATATTAATAGTATCATCTTCTTCAATTTTTTTAGCGGTAGAGGTGTACTTTCGCGATGAATGGCTCGCTTTATTACCAATCCACGAAACGATCCCACCCGGAAGGAATCGAGCAATGAGCTTCATAATAAAGGTTCGCAAAAACCAGCGAAGAAACAAGTAACCTTTGTCGTTGGGATTAGCTTGATCGCCGTGCTCAACGCGAATTTTTTTACCAGAATATTCGAAATTTTCTGGCCCAGGGTAAACTTTAAGGTTTTTAAACTGAGTCCAATAGGTCTTTAAATAAAGATCGTGATTCCCTTCGAAGTAGTGAACTTTTATTCCTTGATCACAAACCTTGCGAATGGCTGCTACCACGTCAGAGTAACGCTCCTCAAAGTACTTGTGGCGGGCAATCCAAAGGTCAAAAATATCTCCGACTAAAAAGAGATCGGTCACGTTTTTCGAAGGCAACTCCTCCAAAAACGCAATCAGGGCACGTGCTTTTGACTCGTGCCCTGTTTCTAAATGGATATCTGATAAAAAGATGAGTTTATGACTCATATTTATTGAGACTCTGCCCCCTGAAACTTAAGGAGATTCCGGAGAATTCTCGTTTTGCTTCTTGCGCAAGTAAGCTGGCACATCGAGGTCCGCATCTCCGCTGTCGATAAACGGAGCTTTAAGAACTTCTTCAGCCATTTGCTTGGCTTTATCAAGAGTCGACTCTGAGTTTTCAACATTCATAGAAAGCTGCTCGGGAGCCGGTTCGCTGGCGACACGCTCTTGGGTTTCACGAAATTGCTTTGCCTTCTCTAATAAGATATCTCTTGGCAATTTCTTATCATCCCCTTGGGCCTGCTCTTGCTGACTCAATTGCTGGTGAATTGTTTGATCCACAGCCTGTTGAATAGCTTCTTGCGGAAGAGGCTGAATCTTTTGTACTTCTTGTTGAGCCGAAACTGGTACCCCACCCGACTGCTGGGGCTGATGTTGCCACTGCGGCTCACCATTAGATGAGATCATATTTCGCGGCTGACCCTGACCCTGACCCATCTGATTGGGGTCCTGGTAAAACTGCTGACCGCCTTGCTGAAGTCCTTGATTCATTTGCGCCGTCTGTTGAATTTGCTGATTCAACTGACTCATCTGTTGGTAAGGATTCAATACGGCATTATTTTCTTCTTGCCCAAAACCAGTTGCAATAACTGTGACTTGAACCTGTTCATCACCAAGGTTTTTATCAATCACTGCACCAAAAATAATTTCAGCTTCTTCATGGGCCGCCTCAGTAATGAGAGTTGATGCCTCATTCACTTCGTGCAAGCTGAGGGCCTCACCACCCGTAATATTGATGATGATACCAGTGGCACCATCGATCGAAATGTTTTCGAGAAGTGGAGAAGAAATGGCCGCAGTGGCTGCTTCGATGGCTCGGTTATCACCTTCAGCCACACCGGCACCCATAATTGCCATACCTTGAGCCGACATAACTGTTCGAATATCAGCAAAATCCAGGTTGATAAGACCGCGAATATTAATGAGGTCTGAAATCCCTTTTACCGCCTGAAGAAGAACTTCGTCGGCCTTTTTAAAGGTTTCTAAAAGTGGAGTCTTCTCACTAGATATCGAAAGAAGTTTTTGGTTTGGAATAACAATGAGTGTATCTACATTCTCTTTAAGCTCGTGAATCCCGCCATTGGCGTGCTTCATACGCTTGCGGCCTTCGAACATAAAAGGCTTTGTCACCACACCAATTGTTAGAGCACCAAGTTCTCTCGCAATTTTTGCGACGATGGGAGCACCACCCGTTCCGGTTCCTCCGCCCATTCCAGCGGTTACAAAAACCATGTCTGCACCCTCGAGCGCTTCGACAATGTCATTATAGGACTCGATCGCGGCCCGCTTACCAATTTCTGGATTCGCCCCAGCACCAAGACCCTTTGTGAGTTCTGATCCGAGTTGAATCTTTTTTGTAGCGGAATGACTTTCTAAAGCCTGTTTATCGGTATTGGCTACGATAAATTCGACACCAGACAAACCGCCTTCGATCATCGTCGATACGGCGTTGTTTCCGCCACCACCAATACCAACAACCTTGATATTCGCGCCTATGTTAACATTTTCTTCGAGCTCAAACATTCGACCCCCTCTTACTAGAGTGCACCACCGAGAAGCCCCTTAAGTCTACGGGAAATACCTTTGAAAATTCCCATCTCGTCAGACTTCTCGCTATGGCGAGCCCTCTCCTGTTCTAATCCATATAATAATAATCCAAATGAAGTTGCAAAAGCTGGAGAGCGAACCGCATCTTTCAAGCCCCCGGTATTAGCAGGTGCTCCCAAACGAACTGGAATATCAAAAACAAATTCTCCAAGCTCCACAAGTCCATCAAGTTGACTGGCTCCTCCGGTGATAACGACACCTGAACCCAGTCGATCAATTAATCCTTCTTTTTCAAGGGCATTCTTTATCAGTGCTAATGTTTCTTCGGCCCTTGGCTCAATCACCTCGCAGAGATACTTTCTGCGCACGGATCGAGACTTCCTGCCACCAACACCTTCAACTTCAATACTTTCATCATCGGAGACCATTTCACTCATGGCGCATCCGTATTGTTGTTTAATTTTTTCAGCACTCACCTGAGGCGTTCGCAATCCAACAGCCACATCGTGAGTAAAATGATTGCCACCGACGGGAACCATGCCAGTGAAACTTGCAGCGCCTTGGTCAAAACAAAGAAGCTCAACGTGTCCACCACCAATATCGACGAGAGCAACACCCAGGTTTTTCTCGTCAGGACTTAGCACTGCCAATGAAGAGGCTAAAGACTGAAGAACCAGCCCATTAATTTTTAATCCCGATTTTTCACAACATTTAATAGAGTTCTGCAAAGCGGTCTGACTGCCAGTAATAATATGGACAGAGGCCTCTAAACGAACTCCTGTCATACCGATGGGATCCGCAACACCTTGTTGTTCATCAATTATAAACTCGCGGGGCAAGACGTGAAGAACTTCACGCTCATTGGGAACATTCACGCTCTTGGCCGTTTCTAAAACACGTGCCACATCGTCTTGGTTTACTTCTTTATTCTTAATCGCAATCATTCCCTTACTATCGAATGATTGAATGTGATTACCCGAAACGCCTAACCAAACATTATCGATTTCAACACCGGCCATGAGTTCTGCCTCAAGACGTGCTTTGCGAATCGCTTCTGTTGTTGCTTCGATATTGACGACGACACCTTGACGAATGCCTGTGCTTGGGGCGACACCCACTCCAATAACATCAACGCCCTCTTCATTCTCACGAATAGAGCCAATGAGTACCGCTATTTTGCTAGTCCCAAGATCAAGACCAGCGACAATCCGTTGTCTGCGATGGTGTTGCGTTGACATTAAGAATCCCTGGGTTTCCCCTCCATCATAGTGAAGACAAAGATAAAAAAGCTAACAATTCTTACGGCTTAGGTCTTTAGTCTTCCTATTAAAGGCTAGGACTCCTTACGCAGTCTGACAAGGACTTTCTTTGAGAAAGTTGAATCAATAACGCGACCATTCAATTTGTGGAACTCAATATAGTCGAGGACTCGACGGACTCTTTGGATTCGTTTGTGAAAATTGCCATGGCCTAAAACCACTTTTAATTGTGGTTTCATTAGCTCTAACTCAAAGCCATTGTCCTTTTTATAGGATATCTCTTTGATGTTTGATCGACTTATGCTTGTCCCTTCTATCAAAAAAGAAACGAGAAGTGCCATTTTTTTGCGCAGGTCTTCGTCTTTAAATAAAGACTTTTGTCTAGTAATCGGTGCATCTGGTGCTTGAGTAATTTGCACAGAAGCTAAGGGACTTCCATCCACTGCAATGGGAAAAACCTTTCCGTGGGGACTCACATAAAGGGCAACCGCTTCTTTTGGAAAGATCTTAACGCTCAACTTATTGGGCAAACCGCGAAAGACCTCGGTTTTTTGTACCCAAGCATCTTGCTCCAATGTTTCTTCCAGTTGAGAAAGGCTGATTTCCCAAATGTACATCTCTTGAAACTCTTTAACTCGATTTAAAAGTCTGGATCTTAAGTCTCTATATATTGGTAAGTCTGACTGGAACCCCGAAACGTAAACTGGAATTGTACGCACTTTGAATATGTCGTGATTCTCGCGAAAGTACTGAATACCTGCGACCACCATCACCACTAAAAATAAGAGCACAAAAATTCTTCGAGACGCCTTCATCTCTCTATTTTATCGGAGATCAAATGGGCTGAAGATATATAAAAAGAATTTTAGGCTAAGGTAGGGCTTAAAGATGAAGAATTGATGGACGGCCATGACTCTATTCGTTCTGACACTTGGGCACCGGTGACCCTTCGTTGGCCCCTACCAACTTCCTAAATAAACAACTTCAGTTCGCAACTGCACACCTTTTTTTTCAAGGACTGTTTTTTGAACGTGCTTGATGACCGCATCAATATTTTCGGCAGTTGCTCCACCCAAATTCACGATAAAGTTAGCATGCTTTTCTGAAACTTGGGCCTGCCCCACTTGAAAGCCCCGCAAACCACTCTGGTCGATTAACTGACCGGATTTATGCCCCTCTGGATTTACGAAAACCGACCCACAACTCGGCATATCCAAGGGCTGCTTTTTAAGACGAATTTGATTGGCCGATCGGACCCGTTGAATGATTTCTGGGTCGGCATCAGATAATGGCCAAGATATTTGTGCTCTATAGATGAGCCCTGGCTCCCAACCTCGGCAATGACGATAGGACCAAGAAAGGTCATCTCGATTATAGTGCTTTAATTCTAAGAAGCTTTCTTCTTCGAGCGAAAGAACTTCGATCCAGTCTGTGATTTCAACAAATTCTCGAGGGCGAATTTGTTCTCCAACGCCGGCATTCATAACAACGCCACCGCCCACATCACCGGGCACACCCGCTAAAAATTCTGCTGGCGGCAACTTCTCTTTTAAGAACGTTTTCAGCAGTTCAGTTTTCAAAAGGCCCGATTCGCAAATGACTTCAAGGCGAGTCTCAGTTTTGTTTATTTCTTTGGCCTTTAACTTCTTCGTACAAAGGGTGAGTCCCTGAATCCCGTGATCAGAAATAAGAACATTACTTCCACTTCCTAAAATCGTAAGCTTATGGCCTTTGTCTTTTGCAAATCGCAAAGCGTCCTTAAGTTGCTCTAGTGTCTCCGGCAGGCAAAAGAATTCAGCCGATCCACCCACTTGCCACGAAGTGAATGGAGCTAAAGTGACATTTTCTTTTATCTCTAAGGATTCACTCATAATTCTCTCTTAACTTAAACCCAGTCGGAACAATCCGTTTAGCCTTGTGCTTTTAAGGATTTTACTTCTTCGCCAATTTTCCAGACATCACCTGCCCCGAGAGTGAGAAAGACATCTCCCTCTTTGAGTATTGCCTTAAGCTCTGAGGCCGTAGCTTCAGATCGCGGAATGTATTGAGCCCTGCCGTGACTATTAACGGAAACCATGGTTTCACTGGTAATTTCTGGCAAGGGCTTTTCTCCGGCGGCATAAATATCCGTGATAAAAAGCTCATCGCAATCTGAAAAACACTCTCTAAAGTCATCCCAACAGGCTTCAGTTCTTGAGTACCTATGGGGTTGAAACAATACGACGAGTCTTCGATCCGGAAAACGCTCGCGGAATCCTTTTAAGGTCGCACGCACTTCGGTGGGATGATGACCATAATCATCGTAAAAATCCACTTCTTGTTCACGACCCTTGTGATGAAAGCGCCGGTCAACACCGGCAAAGGAATACAAACCTTTGATAGCACTTTCAGGGGAAATTCCAGCCTCCATCGCCGCGGCAAATGCTGCTAAGCCATTGAGTGCATTGTGCTCCCCTGGTACCTGTAAACGAAAGGTACCAAGCTCAATACTCTCTTTAAAAATCGAATACTGCCCTCGAGACTTTTTAAGAATGAGGTCGTTATCCTCATTGAAACCATAGTATACAATCCGTTTCGAAAAATCTTTGAAGACTGATCGAACAATAGGGTCATCACCACAAGCGATAACAGATCCATAAAATGGAATCTTCTCGGCGAAATTGTAAAAAGCTTCTTGAACGGCCGCAAAGTTCTTATAGTGATCGAGGTGATCCTTATCGATATTTGTAATGACGGCAATCTCTGGACTCAGAAGATTAAAACTTCCATCACTTTCATCAGCCTCAGCAATCAACCATTCACCCTGTCCTAAAAAGGATGTGGACTTAATAAGATCAAGCCTTCCACCAACAACAACCGTCGGACTCCATTGAGCTTCGATAAACACCGATGCCATAAGACTTGTCGTTGTCGTTTTGCCATGGGTTCCACCTACGGCGATACCCCGCTTTAATCGCATGATTTCAGCCAAAGCCTCGGCTCTTCTGATAATAGGAATTTTATTTTCTCGGGCCGCTTGTATTTCGGGGTTATCCAATTTAACGGCGCTCGAATAGACAACAACATCAGGGTCTCTTAAATTGTCAGCCGCATGCCCCTTTTTGATCGGAATACCGAGCGCTTTTAACCTTTGGACCTGAGCGTTTTCACTGAGATCACTCCCCGTGACCTTAGCTCCCATGTTTTTAAGTAACTCCGCCAGACCCGACATACCGATTCCACCGATACCAATAAAATGAAAGCGCGATTGGCTTAATCTACTCATTAAGACCCTCCTCTAAGAGCTGTCTCGTAATCCGGTCTGCAGCATTGGGATATTGAAAGTCACGAACTCGTTCTTCGAGGACATTAATTCTCTCTGGATTTTCAATGAGGTCCTTAATGACTTCCTCGAGTTTCGATTCGCTGAGATCTCTTTGTAAAATAATTCGGGCTGCCCCTTGGACAGCGAGAACTTCTGCATTTTTTTGTTGGTGATTATCCGCTGCCGTTGGTAGCGGAATAAATAGGGCAGCTTTCTCACAAGCACAAATTTCGGCCACCGTACTCGCCCCAGCTCTGCAAATCACAAAATCAGCCCAAGCCATTCTGGCATCCATATCGTGCAAATATTCAAAGACTGATATTGTCTTGGGCAAATCCTTGTAGGCTTGATTGATTTCAGAAAAATCTTTGGGGCCTGTTTGATGGACGATTTCGACTTGATCCAACCAAGCCGGTTTAGAGATCAATAGACGACAAAGAACATCGTTAATGGCGTGGGCCCCTTGGCTGCCACCAAAAACTAAAATTCGAATGGGTCCATAGGACTTGTCTCTTTTCTTCGGATGAGGCTGCATGTTGGGTCGAACCGGCAATCCCGATTGTAGAACCTTTGGATTTTTCAGATGCTTGGTGGCATCCTTAAACACCACGAGACATAGATCAACCCACCGGGCGAGGAGTCTATTGGCAAGACCGGGAACGGCATTGGGTTCCCAGAGAACGGTTCGAAAGTTTAAAAGAGAAGCTACAAAAATAATGGGACCCGAAGCAAAACCACCGACTCCTAAAAGGGCCTTTGGTCGTAGACGTATGAGTAGAAACAAACTCTTAAGAAACGCAAAGGGTAAACCAATGAGAGTTTTAAGCTGTTGCAGGCGCCCTACACTACTGTGAAGTTTACCAATGGGGACCAAGTGAAGTGGAAACCCTTCTTGGGGGATAATCTTCTCTTCAAGTCCCCCGTGGGCCCCAACAAAATGAACCTCAATATTTGGATGATTTTCTTGAATCGACTTGGCAATGGCAATTCCTGGGTAGATATGTCCGCCCGTACCACCACCAGCTATGATTACTCTTTCGCGTTTTTCTTTTTTCAATATTTCAGCGTCCTGCATAGGAATTGTTTCTACGATATTCGGCTTCGGCATTCAATAAAAGAGATAGTAAAAAACACATCGATATCAGGGAGCTTCCACCATAGCTCATAAAGGGTAAAGTTAATCCTTTAGTTGGCAGAAGGCCTAATACAACGCCGACATTTGTAAAAACGGATAATCCAAAAACGATTGTTAACCCGAGGGAAAAGGCTTTTAAAAAAGTATCCTTAGCATTAAATGAAATTTGAAAGCCCCTTAGAATGATCAAGGCATAGAGGGCTAATAGTGCTAAGAATCCAATGTAACCCATTTCTTCACCGAGTACGGCGAGAGTAAAATCGGTATGGGCCTCGGGTAAAAAGAAAAGCTTTCCCTGCCCCTCTCCCAAACCTTCTCCAGTCAGTCCACCAGAGTGAAAACTCATCATACTTTGAATCAACTGAAAGCCAGAGCTATCGGGATTCGACCATGGGTCGAGAAAGGCAAAGATACGCTTTCTACGATAGGGAGCCATTAATATGAGCGCCGTAATACTCGGTATGACAATTAAAGCAGAGGTAATAATATGTTTCCACGGTAGACCAAAAGCAAAGCTCAGGGCGAGCACGACCGCTAAACACAGAACGAAACTTCCAAAATCAGGCTGCAACAATAGGCCGACCATGGGGAAAAGAATAACCATGACTCGCATGGGCCATTTCCACTGCCCCCAAACATGGTCCCTATGGATAATGTAGGTACTTAGAATTGCGACGAGCCCGATTTTCATAAGCTCAGCCGGCTCAAAACGCAGTCCTCCAAACAGGGACAACCAACGCGTCGCTCCCCCCGCCTTAATGCCCATACCGGGAACAAAGGTCAAAGCCATCAGAAAACTCGCTAGGATCCACAAAAGAAATGAATAGTTCTTAATGTGCTTAAAAGGAATCCGAGGAATGAGAAAAATCATCAAAATTCCCAAAAAGCTGAAGAGAAACTGCTTCTTTATAAAGAAAAAACCATCGTTATACTTCTCGATGGCAAAGATATAGGACGATGAATAAACCTGAACTAAGCCGAGGCCCATAAGGGCAAGGCAGGAGAATAATAGTACGGGATCGTATTTAAAGTCAGATTTCACCTAATTATTTTATGCCCTTAGACAAGCTCCGTCGATCCTGGACTAGAATTTAGTACAAAGCTTTTGCATTGTTTCCTGGCTCGGTTTTCTTTGCGTCATAGGCCTAAATTCTCGACAACCCGACCATAGGCCAGTAGCCTCTGGGCACTCAAGTAGGGAGGCTTTATGAAAAAACTTATTCTTATTGGCGCAATTGTAATGGCCAGTTTATCGGCTCAGGCAGATTTACTCTGTTCAGTAACCGCATTAAAAGCGAAGAGCCCAGATCGTGGCTTTGGTTGGAACTTTTTAATCAGCTTAGGTTACTCATTTGATAACCGAGCAGACCTTAGAGAGTATCAAAAACTTGTTGATATTCCTGAGTTTGGCGCTGAAGTTGGAATTGCTTACACTTTTACTGGTGGCGAAAACCCAGTTTTCGAAGCCTACCTTTGTAACAACAGCCAACAATCACTTCTTAAGAATTGTAATGCCGAAAATATTTTCGATCGTATTATTCTTCGCCCCGGGCAATCTCTTCATCAGCAATTTGGTAACTACCTTTTTTCTGCTAATTGCCAACGAATTCCAGAGCCAAAAATTTAATTGGTATTTAAGAAAACTCTTATAGCGAGAGAATTCAAAAAAGCCTTAGGGTCAACTAAGGCTTTTTTTATCGAATATAGGCCGCCTCTTTATTGGCCGTGAGTTCCCTGACAAAGCAATCGGTTTTGATTTGCAAATGACTGACTTCAGAAGTAGAACCAATGATTGACCATTGACCCGAATCAATTTTCTCTCCATTTTGGTCGGTAACACGCTCAATAATATCTGGGTTATTTTGCACCAGGAACTGCAAATTCAATAGATCGTCAGCGGAATCCACCGCGAACTTGAAAACAAAATCCGCGTAAAACTCTCGGTTGCGGTAGCCATGCTCTTTCCAAACACTTCTAATACTTTCTTCGACGATTTCAAAGGGCTTACTAAATTCATGGACAACGTAGACACCATTCATCGGATCTGACACGTGATAAACTAACATGGATTCACTTTGTCCGGAGTGAAACATTAAAGGGTCGGTGACACAGGAGTAATTCCTGGTCACATCTCGCTCACTCAGAAGACTGACTTCAATGTCGAGATTTCGACAGAACAACTTTGCCTTTTCTTGATGTTCCATAAATTGAAAGTCCGTATTATTATCAAGATGTTCACAGGACTTCTCCACAAGACCGAGCCAATCGCTATCACGTTCTTCGAGCATTGATTTTTTAGGAAGGGACATCCATTCGGAATTCCAGGTCCGTCGCAACCAATCACGATCATCAACAAATCGAGTCACATAGACGAAATTGGCTTCAGGGGACAGGTCCGTATAAACTCCCTGATCGGAAAAAACCTCACTTTGACATCTCCCTCTCGTTCTTCTTTTATCTTGGGAATCTGGAAGAGAATCAAAATCTTCACCCAAACACGTTTTCATTTTGGCGCGAAAGAAATTCATCAACTCAATGGTTGCTTTGTAAATCGGATTGTCCGATGAATCGACTCCGTAAACATCATCTTGTAAGAAAAACCGCATGTAATCGCCAAAGGGAGGGTCGAGAACTTGCCGAAAACTCATGGCCCGGTAGGGCCCCGAAAAACTCCCTTCACTGGGAACATCGACATCGTGAAACTCTTTGGAGAAGACAAAGGCGATGAGTCTCCTAATGCTATCCGAAGTGGGGTGCCCACCTTCTTTGGCCAAAAGGTAGATAAACTCATGGGTCATCAACATCGCCTTTTGAAATTCATTGAGCCGGTCAAAAAGGGATTTATTGTAATAAATCTTAGTTTCTGGGACTTGCCCTTCAGTAGAGAGCGTTTTTCGATTGGCAATTTGCACGAGTTTACATTCGCTTGGGAGTTCTGCAATGGGCTGACTATCGTTGACTTCGATGTCTTCTTCGGTGGCAACCCAATCCTTTAAGGGGAAGCGCTGATTTAAATCCACGAGACGTTGTCCAAAAAGCGGCGTCAGCTCCCACAGCCGGGTAAAAACAAACTCAAGGATTTCATTGCCAGTCATCCCACTCGTAAATTCATAAGGTGTGAGTTTTTCTCCACTAAAATAACTCGAAAAATCGTACTGCGTTTCGTAGTCCGTGGAATTTGAAAGAAACTCCCACTCGTCGAGAATCTTTATCTCTTCGGAGTTACCAGAACCACAAACGACTCCGTCGCCGCCGCTACTCTCCCAATCACCCATGGCTTGGGGAGAGGACGGTCGGATTCCGTTGTGTTGATTTTGCGTCTCTTCGGAAGTTCCGGGAATCACTTGTCCGAGAAGCATCGGGTTCCTCGAAAAAGCAGGTCCTTTAATGTCAGAACCCCCTCCTTCTGAAGACCGACAACCAGATAGGAAAAAAGTGATAAATATGCTGTATAAAACAATATTTCTAATATTCATGATGACTCTTACTTCACAATCTCTATGCAAAAAAAAGCCCAAAAGAGCTTTTTAATTCAATGTTAATTCGACGATACTTCAGCATCACACTTCTTATCTTTCTGATTGGCGATAATCAAAGCCATTAAATCAAGAGAGCCGATCGCAACAGTCGACATTGGGTTTACTCCGAGTAATTCAGCAATTTTAACCAATGCCGCTTCCATTAAAGTGTCGGGATTCTCTTCGAGAAAAACCATCATTTCGGGTGCCGTTTCTCCTAATTTATCAACGAGTCGTTCGTAGCCACTACTTCTGCGCCCTTCTACATATTTAAGTCGCTCCATACTTGTTACACGTTGCGCTTCCATCACCCTTTCGAGATAGCGCTTATTAGCACCACCACAACATAATGGAGCCTGCAAATCATCGTATTCTGCTAAAGAAATGCCTGTCTTTGGCGCAACACTTTCACATTGTGCACTTTCTTGGGTACTTACAAGTTCACAATCAATTTCAATTCGGGGTTCATTTTCAAAAGAAATAAAGGCCTTTTTATAGCCACCCCAAAAAATTTGTAGTGTGCTCCCACCAACGAAATCGTTAAGGGTAAAGTAAGGATCCTGAGATGCGTAGAGTTCTACATTTTCAAAGACATCCTGGCCTACTTGGACCGAAAACTTTCGACCATTAGTATCGATCCCAGAAACTCGATGACGAGGGCCGATGGGTTCGGAAACCTTATGACTGATGAGATAGATATTGCCACAAGTTGCGACCGTATTGTCAGGTAAGGGATCGGCTCCCCCTGGAAAGGGAGGTGCTGCTTGTGAGTTTAATGAAAAAGTGAACAACAAAATGATTAATAAAATGGGGGATTTCATAATTTCTCCTTTATGAGGTTTAATCTTGGATCCGGACTGTACATCGCGGGGCATTATTGATAAATTAATTAATAATATTTTAGGTCGAAATAATTTATTTTTTATAAACTAAGGTAGATATGATTTATAAGTACCTGAATCATTTAGACTTTTTAAGGGATACCCTCAAAGAACGAAAGCTCAAATACCCCTCATTTACCCAGGCTAAGCTGGCAAAAGAAGCCGAAATTCAACCGACCTACCTATCAAATTGCTTAAAAGCCAGGGCTAATTTGAGTAGTGATCAGTGCTTCTCCCTGGCCGAAGCCTTGAAGCTCGATGACAACGAGACGGACTACTTGATCCTTCTACGGGAAAAAGACCATTGCACAAAAGAAAGTCGCCGCGAGAAACTACTTAGCCAAATCGAAAGTATTAGGCGAATCCACTTACGTACTGAAAAGAACCTGGATCTAAAAAAACCTTCTGGCCCCGCCTATCAAATGGAATACTACTCGGATCCATTAAATAAAATTGTGCACGTCCTCTTGGGAATTCCCGAATACCAAAAGGATCCCAAAAAGATTGGTCAAGACCTGCAACTGAGTGGCAAGAAGGTTCAATCTATTCTGGCCACCCTTGAAAAACTTGAACTCGTCGAGTTCACAAAAGGAAGCTACCGAGTTCTTCAGAAAGGATTTCACCTAGACAATCAATCACCGATGACCTGGGCACACCAGTCTTTGATTCGAATGCGAAGTATTCACCGACTATCAGAACTTGATGAAGACGAGAAATACTCTTTCTCGGCAACACTTTCTGCTTCACCAGAAGCAAAGGCGCAAATTCAAGCCGAGTTTATTAAGTTTCTAAAAAAAGCGAAAGAAGTCGTTAGCTCTGCACCCGCCAAAACAGTCTATCAAATCAACTTTGACCTCTTTAATTGGACCCCTTAAGTCTCTGACTCAGAACCTCCACCACAATAAAAAAACCCCAGCCTTGGCTGAGGTTTTTGAATTCTTAAATGAACTTTAAAATTAAAACTTATCTAAAGTTTTTTACCATTCCTTTAAAGTAATCACCACGCTCTTCGTAACTATCGAACATATCGAAACTCGAACAACCCGGAGACAATAGTACAACGTCGCCAATTCGCGATTTCTGATAGGCGATTAGGATGGCTTCTTCAAAGGTTCCTATCAAGAATGTTTCGGACATATCACCAATGTCGCGATTGATTCGTTCTTTGGCTTCACCACAAAGAATTAAGTTCTTTACTTTCGCTTTGATCTTATCGCGCAAAGGTTCATAGCAAAGATTTGTATCTTTACCACCCATGATAAGAATTACGTTTTCGTCAAAAGACTCAAGTGCTCTTATCACCGAATGGACATTGGTTGCCTTTGAATCGTTGAAAAACTCAACTCCACCAACGCGACGGACATACTCTAATCGGTGGGCAAGTCCACGAAACTCATTGATAACTTCTTGGATGGCTTCATGGGTTGCACCGTGCTCTCTGGCAGCAAGAATGGCTGCCATGAAATTCTCTATAGAGTGAGAACCGCGCATGCGCATATTCTTCGTTGTAAAGTACTCGATCTCGGGGCCCGTTCTCACTCGCAACTCATCATTGATTGCAACAGCACCACCGATATTCATAATTTGTGGTTCCAAAGATGGCTTTCTCGAGAAGTAGAAAATTCGCCCTCTCTGTACAGAAGGATCTCTTGCGAGTTCAACTACCGCATTATCATCGGCATCGAGAATTGATGTGGTCGCCTGATTCGTGTTTAAGAAAATTCTTCTCTTGGCGTTGATATAATCTTCCATAGACTTATATCGATCCAAGTGATTCTCTGCCAGGTTTGTAAAGACCACATTTTGTGGTGTAAAACGCTGGACGTGCTCTAGTTGAAAACTAGAGACTTCGGCAATCAAAACTTGCGCCGGTTGGCTGCGAGCCAAATAGTCGACCATCGGAGTCCCAATATTTCCACCGATCCAAACATCGACATTGCTCAACTTGAGCATCTTGTGGATGAGGCGGGCAACCGTCGTTTTACCATTGGTCCCGGTGACCGCAATCACTGGTTCTTTGATAAACCAATTCGCAAACTCAAACTCACCCGTAACAAATACTCCATGGCTACGAGCATAGTCGAAAATTTTGAGTGTCGGAGGGACACCCGGAGACAAGATAATTAAATCTTGCTCAAGAAACTTCTTGGGCGTATGCCCACCGAGGTCGTACTCTAGTTGCAGATCTTCAATGAGTTCCAAATTGTTAGCCAATTCAGCTTTTGATTTGTGGTCACTGATCGTGACGTTAGCGCCGTGCTTACACAAAAACTTAGCCAAAGAGACTCCCGTTTTTGCCAAACCGACAACCATAATTTTTTTACCCTGTAATTCACTCACCTCAGAATACATTCTCTTACCTCAACTTTAATGTCGCTAAACTCAATACAGCCAAAAGAATCGAGATAATCCAAAATCGAACGATGATTTTAGTCTCATCAAGACCCTTCAATTCAAAGTGATGATGGATCGGAGCCATGCGGAAGACTCGCTTTCCAGTCAGTTTGAAGGATGCTACTTGAGTTATTACTGAAAGTGCCTCGACGACAAACACGCCACCGAGGACTAATAAAACCAATTCATTTTTTGTGATCACAGCCATGACACCGAGGAAGCCACCAAGACTGAGACTTCCCACATCTCCCATAAAAACCTGGGCAGGATAGGTGTTATACCATAAAAACCCTAAACCAGCGGCAACCACACAGGCAGCCAGCGGCGCAAGCTCACCTGATCCTTTAATAAAGGGAATCTGTAAATATTCGGCAATTTCAAAGTGACCAGCGACATAGGCAAAAAGTGCAAATGTACCCGCCGATATGATGACTGGAACTATGGCTAAACCATCTAAACCATCTGTTAGATTCACGGCATTGGCCGCACCGACAACTACCAAGCAACCAAACGGGATGTAAGCCCACCCTAAATCGAAGGCGACATTTTTAAAAAAGGGTATTGTTAAAACAGAAGATAAATTGTGATATTCCATCAAAAAGAAGATCGTGACTCCAGAAATTAAAAACTCGAGAAGGAGTCGAATTTTACCAGAGAGTCCCTTGTGGTTTTTCTTGAGTACCTTGAGAGAGTCATCAATGTATCCGATTGCTCCAAAACTGAGAGTCACGATAATCGCACCCCAGACAAGGGCATTTCCTAGATCAATCCACAAAAGACATGGAGCCATAATTGATGCGAGGATTAAGCCTCCCCCCATGGTCGGTGTCCCCGCCTTTTTCTTGTGGGATTCAGGACCATCCTCTCGAATGGACTGACCCATTTGTTTTCTCACTAAGCGGCGGATAAACATGGGACCAAAAGCCCAACACATTAGAAATGCCGTAAAGAAAGCAATGAAGGTTCTAAAAGTTATATATCTAAAAACGTTAAAGAAACTGAAGTCTTCTGATAGTGAAAACAACCACTGATATAACAAAGCCAGTGCCCCCGGGAGATGGAAAACTAATAATAGAGTCATCTTCTAGCACAAAGCGGGACAAGATCGCAAGCGAAAGTTTGTAAATAACTGAATTTACAAAGCTTTTTACATTCTAAGAAGTCTTATCGGGGATGCTTTCTGGGAGCAGTCGCTCTACCCGCATCCCCCGCGAGCCTTTAAGAACAACTAAGCTGTCGGCACCAATTTCACCATGAAGTTTGTGGGCTATGGCTTCTTCGTAGTTTTTACTCGTGAGAAGACTCTTTTCACTTCCCTCGCGCAGGTAACCCCTTCTAAAGGCCTCCGCTGAAGGGCCAAAAAACCAAAGCCGTTCAAAACCACAGCGCCCGAGCTCGGTGCCAAGGTTTTCGTGGGCCTCAAGACTGAGGTCACCCAACTCGAGCATTTCACCAAAACAGCCAATGAGTTTTCCTGGTTCCTCGAGCGATTTTAAGTTACTCATTAAACTCTTAAACGAGTCGGGATTCGCATTGTAACCATCAAATAAAATTCGCGCTCCGGTTGTCGCGTGATCGAGCCATTGGCTTCGCCCCCAAGCAGTTTTTAATTTCGGAAGACTCCGCCAAATTTTTTCGGCTGGGATTTCCGCACTCAATGCTAAGCAAGCAGCCGCCATAATGTTTTCAAGATTGTGACTTCCAAAAAGTGGGATCTGCGCTTCACCCGAAATTCCACCAATTTGCCCTTTTACACCAATCCCTTGCTTGGATTGCTTAGTAATATCGAGATTGACATCGGCATGGGCATCTTTAGCCCTAGAAAACTTTAATACCTTTTCTTTACCTCTGAGCTTTATCCAGTTCTGCAACATCTGGGAGGTGTAGTAATTATCGAGATTGAATACAGCTGTCGTGCCCTCTGCACTAAAGCGATATATTTCTTCTTTGGCTTTTGCGATATTTTCAAGGGATTTAAAAAATCCAATGTGAGCTGAACCCACATTAGTCACACAAACACAGTTGGGCTCAGCTATTCCCACGAGTTGCTCAATTTCTCCATAGTCATTCATGCCCATTTCGACAACAGCGACTTCGCAACCTTGATCCATATCGAGAAGAGTTAACGGAACACCCCAATGGTTATTAAAACTCCCCTTACTCCAATGGGTTTTTTTACATGTCGATAAAATCTGCGCGACAAACTCTTTGGTAGAGGTCTTCCCATTACTCCCAGTTATCGCAATAATTTGAGGGTTTTCTCTTTTTCTTACGAAGCGACCTAAATCTTGCAAAGCCTTTAAAGTATCATCGACAAGAATGACGCTGACCTTTTCGAGAAGTTCTGAGCTCGCTCCTTGATTATCGTGAATAAGAAGGCACTGAGCCCCTTTCTCGACGGCGGAGTCCAAAAATTTATGGGCATCAAAATTCTCGCCCTTGAGGGCTATGAATACTTGGTGACTCAAATCTCTTCTTGTATCTGTGCCCACCCCTTCAAAGGAGGTACTTTTTTCAGAAAGAATCTTTCCCGAGGTCGCTTCTTGGATTTCAGAAAGTGTCAGTTTACAGGCCATTGACGATTTCCTTTGCCGTTTCATAGTCGCTAAAATGTATTTTCTTGGTACCGATAATCTGGTAATCCTCATGCCCCTTACCCGCGATCAAAGCAACATCTCCTGGCTGGCAGTTTTCGATTAAAGCTTGAATTGCTTCTCTTCTATTTTCAATACTCACAATTGATTGACGTTCTTTTGATGAACATTTTTCGAGGCAATCCTCAATAATCTTTTTAGGATCTTCTGTTCTGGGGTTGTCTGATGTCAAAAAAATCTGATCTGAGTATTTGAGCGCAGCTTCCATCATTAAAGGACGCTTCCCCTTGTCTCGATCCCCTCCACAACCAAAAAGGCAGAGAATACGATTCACATTTTTATCTTTCTTTTTTAGTTCGACGAGACCATTTAAAACATTACTGAGAGCATCCGGCGTGTGAGCGTAGTCGACAAAGATATTATAGGCCTTATCGTTTTGAACCCTTTGCAAGCGTCCCGGTACGCCCTTAAAGCTTTTTAATGCCGATCGAATCGTCTCGAAACTTGCTCCGGCTGACCATGCAGTAAGAACAGCCGCAGTAGCATTCATGGCATTGAATGGCCCAATCATCGGTAAAAAGAATTCTTCGGTGAACTGAGCACTTTCTATTGTAAAGTTCATACCACTAACAGTTTGTCCTAAGAAGTGAATCCGAAACGGATGCTCACCAAAGCCGAAGGCCAATTTTTTTGCGTGCTCAGCCACTTTTGTTTTTTTCACCCAAGGGTCATCGTAATTTAATATGGCGATAGGCTTCTCAGAGTTTTGAAAATGTTCGTTAAATAACTTTTCTTTGGCCTCGAAGTAATCCTCCATCGAATCGTGATAATCGAGATGATCCCGAGAAAGATTGAGAAAAATTCCGACGTCAAAAGGGATTTCGCCGATTCGCTTTTGATCAAGAGCATGGCTCGAGACCTCGACGGCTAGTGCTTCAGCCCCTGCACTTTTAAAGTCACTCAGTCTTTGTTGAAAGCTAAAACAGTCGGGCGTCGTTAATTCACTTTGCCAAACCGTTTCGCCAAGATGGTGATTAATGGTACCGATAACACCGGTTGGCCAAGAGAAAGCATTGAGTAAACTCTCAACGATATAACTCGTCGTCGTCTTACCATTGGTGCCAGTAATACCTACGCTAAAGAGACTATCTCCCGGGCGTCCAAAAAAGCGGGCCGATAATATATTATAAGCTTGTCGCGAGTCCTCTACGACCAGAAGCCCTCCATCGTAATTCTCGGGAATATTTGCAGAATCCTCGACAACGACGGCAAGTGGTGACTTTTTAAGAACCTCCGGCAAAAAATCGTGGCCATCATGGCGGCTGCCTCTAACAGCAACAAAAATAGATGAAGAGTTAATTTTACGGGAATCCGATGTAATGAAATCAACTTCTTCGGAACCACCTGGGCCCAAATGAAAGCTCGAAAATACAGAGAGAAGCTGACATAACTGCATGGCTTTCAGTGTTACTCATGCACTCAAGGAGGTAAAGTAAATTTTAGTTAAGGGCAAGTCTATCTAAGCTGGTACCAAGGCGGCTACGAATAAGAGACTCGACATGCCCAATTGGGATAAATCGAGATGCTCCAAACTCATTGTCATAGCCGAGAGGAAAGGTCTGTTTTACCAAAAGACCTACTATTTGCCCGCCCTGTCCAACTATTGGGCCTCCACTGAAGCCCACCGACGAGTAGGTCGAGGCAAGTAGACAATGACATTTTTCAACACTGCCATTAAGAAAACCATATGAAAAAATCAATTCATTGCTGACAATTGAGGTTACCGGATACCCCAGTAGAATGAGGCCAGAACTGACTGAACTTTTATTGAGCCCCAAAATTCGGGCCGGGATACTCTGAGGGGTTGAAACCTCTATGAACGCAATATCCTCTTCTTCGTTGACATACAAAACATTGGCGTTGCTATTAAAACTTCGCACGCGTGAATTGCGATCCGTATGTGTGAATTGCAATAAACATCTACGATTAAATCGACAATCGGGATTATCCTCGAGACCATGCCAATTCGTCACAAGATAATTTCTATTCTTAAAGAAGAATCCAGTTGAACTCTGGGCTCGCGCGACTCCGTTAGAGTCATTGAAATTGCTAATGATTCGAACGACCGACTCGGCGTAATCTTTATGGTGATCTTGAGAGAGCTGACTTGGTCTTTGTAAAAAAGGACGGTCTCTTACAACGTCGACAAACTCCATCTCAAGGTCACCGAAACGCTCATCTATAACGAAGTCCACGTGCGTGGTCATCGTCTTGACCTGACCCGTGCGATTGTCAGTTTCTCTCATACGTACATTAAGGCGCAAACTATCCGACATCATGACCCAAGAACTCGTTGTCGTAAATGTCTTGTCTTCGATACTGTTTCTTATACCGAGGTCGATTATTTCAGTGATACTGAGAAGAGGGTCTCTATCATCTTGTCTATTTTGCGGAAGGACTGCCGTCGCATACCTTAGCTTGACTGCCTTTTGCACAGCCTCAAAATTATCGTAAGTGGTAGTGCAGGATTCTTTGCTGAAGTCGACACATACTTTTAAAGAGAACATCATCAAGAGGTTGGCCGGGACATGAACACCTTCACGAGTATACAGAACAAAGCGGTCAGAAATCCAACGGTCGTAAAACTTAGGCTTAACCTTCACAGGGTAACGAAGAAAATCTCCCGCGTTTAAAGCAAGACCATTTTGTGCAAACAAAACAATTGGAACGATCGCTAACAATAAATACCTGAGCACCGGAAACTCCTTCGATGGAGCCCAGAATGAGCAACTCCTATTCCACAGTGAAATTAAACTGATAGGCACAAGGGACCTGGGACTCGAGTAGAAAATACAGGGTCCACCGCAACTTGCTCTTCGAGAGTATTTGAGGAATTAAACTTGAGCTTTTTAATGGCAAATGTTGAAATTAGTTCATGGCAAAAATACTGATGACCGGTAACCCGGAATATGGAATCTGCAAGGCTGTCAATGATCGGCTGAATGTGACTTGTATAAGTCGAAGCTCTGGCATTGACCTCACTCAAGGTAAGAACTGGGATAAGGTGGCAGAAATGTCACTTGAATACGATGTGTTTATCAATAACTCGGCCCTGTGGAGAATGCACCAAAGCCTCCTCCTTCACAAAGTCTACGAGCGCTGGCTCGAAGAAAAAAAAGAAGGCTTAATTATTTGCTTGGGGTCAACCGCCGATATTGGAATTCGCGGTGGAAGTCGTATGTATCCCGTCGAAAAAGTAGCACTCAAACAATTGTGTCGTCAGCTCTCTCTCAACGCCCTGGCAGGAACTGGAATCCGAGTGACACTTCTCTCTCCCGGCTACGTCGACACTGGAAAAACCCAAGAGAAACATCCCAATAAAAATAAAATCAATACAGAGTATATTGCGGAGCTCATCGATTGGTTAATCCAACAACCAAAGCACCTGATGATCAATGAACTTTCACTCGATCCCATTCAAGATGGAGATTATTCTCGAGAACGACGGATTCACGATCCAAAAAAACAAACCCAGTGATAAATTTCGATTCTCATTTCTACCTAGAAATTCTGACTATTCTTGGGGACCTTCGGCTGTGCTCCGAATATTAGAGTAATAGGCCTTCCTTCGATGGACTTACCACTTCGCGGTAGAGTGTCGACGACGACCGCCCCTTTTCCAGAAATATGTACTTTATTGGGATACCCTTGAAGACTCCTAATAACTTCCCGTAGACTCTTTCCATTGAGATTAGGCATTTTGGAATATATTTTAGATTTCTCCCCAATAAGATCACCCATTTGATCGGGCTCCACGTCAGTACCAACTTTACCTGAAACTTTCTTTTTGATTTTTTTAAAGGGGTCCTTCTCGATGACCTGCTTTTTAGAGAGAAGAACGGGAGCGAGGCCAAATTTTCGAATGGCGTACTTGGCAACTCTTGAAAAAACCGGGGCCGCAACTTGAGATCCGTAATACTCCTCTTTGGGGTAATCGATGGCAATATAAATAACAAAGCGCGGGTCATTGGCGGGTAAAAAACCGGCGAAACTCGATATGTAGGCACCATCCAAGTAACCACCGCCTTCAGGATTCACCTTTTGTGCGGTACCGGTCTTTCCAGAAACAGGAAACCCTTCGACTCGTGCATTTTGCCCTGTGCCCAGCTGTCCGGTTACGAATGTCATCATTAAACGCATTTGCGCGGCAACTTTTTTATCAATTACTCTGCGAATTAACTCAGGACTCGATTCGGTCCACTCTCCAGTTAAAGGATTTCGATTGGCTTTTACGATGCGCGGTCGATAGAGGAGGCCGCCATTTGCAATTACTGAATAGGCTGATGCCATTTGCAGAGGCGTCGCCGTCACACCGTGACCAAACGATATACTTGCCAGCAAATGTTTATTGTAAGGCGGTTTATGGAGAATTCCCTTGGCTTCACCTGGAAGTTCAATTCCCAGTTCTTGACCAAAGCCAAAGCTTGAAAGAATTTCGTGGACCTTCTTACTTCCCAAATCAAGCCCCATTCGAGATACGCCGACATTTGATGAACGGGCTAGTACTTCTGAAACCGTGATCTTGCCAAACTTATGATGATCATCGGCTTCGTGAATACGGCGACGACCAATTTGCATATAGCCATCACCCGCATCTATGACAGTGTTCGGCTTATACTTACCCGATTGCAGGGCTCCTGCAACGAATAGAGTCTTCAGCGTACTTCCTGGCTCAAAGGCATCGGATATACTGTGGATACGGCGATGACTCGATGGTACCTTAAGGGACCTATTATTGTCGTAGGTCGGAGTACTCGCTATAGCTAGCACTTCTGATGTTTGCGCATCAAGAACGACTCCGTAAGCTCGGTCTGCCTGATGTTCATGAACGGCTTGATTGAGCTCTTCTTGTAATGTGAATTGAAGATCCCGATCAATAGTAAGTTGAATGTCGCCTCCGTTAGGATTAGAAATAAAAACGTGACCATTTTCAAGGAGTGGGCGGCCCCTCGCATCTTTATGAACCCTGACTTCTTTTTTGTTTCCAGAAAGGTGGTCTTCGTACCGAGATTCTAAGCCCTCTAATCCTTGTTGTTCATAACCAACCAGTCCTAAAACTTGTGAGAGAAGACGACCATTGGGATAAATTCTCTTCGGCTCTTTTTTAAAGGCCAATCCTCGGACCTTCCACGATTTAATTTCTTCGTAGGTTTTTTGATCGAGTTTGCGCTTGATCCATTTGAATCGACTCTTCTTTTGTTTGAGCTTTTTGTAGAGCGGCTTTCTTGAAATTTTTAACACCTTCGAAAGCTTACGAGCCACCGTCTTTGGTTGATCTATTAATGAAGGGTCTGCATAAAGTGAAAAGGAATTTATCGACACTGCCAGTTCAATATTATTTCGATCGAGGATATCGCCACGTTTTGAACTGAGCGTAATTTTTTTATTAAATTGTCGCTGCTTAATACTCAATAACTTTTCACTGGGGAATAATTGCAGCTGAGCGCCTCTCGCAATAAGAAGAATCCACAAAAAGATAAATCCAAAGAAAAGTAAGAGTATCCTGTTTTTCACTACTGGCTTACCGCAAAGCCTTCTTCTGTCATATGAATAATTTGACCTTGCTTAGCCTTTTTTAGAGTGAGCGTAGACATTGCATACTGTTGTAAATTCTGCGGGTCATTGATTCGCGCCAACTTTACCAATTCCGATTGGTATTGACTCTTCATTTGATTGGCTGAATGGGTCATCTTTAAAACAGTGTATCCCAGCCGTCGAGACTCCATTCTAAAAAAAACAATTGTAAACAGACACATGATAAAAATAAAAATACTGAGAAGGGGTTTCATTTGCCCCGATTCCTTAAAACTCATTGCTTTTCTCCTCGTTGAAAAATCCTAAGTTTTGAACTGCGAGATCTTGTATTTTTCTTCTCTTCCCCTTGGGAAGGTTTGATTACTTTTTTATTAACGGCAAAGCCGAGACCTAACCCGTCTCTAAATATATTTTTGACGATGCGGTCTTCGAGAGAGTGAAAACTAATAATGGCAAGTCTACCGCCATCACTTAATGACTTCATAAGCTGGGGTAACCCCTCTTCAAGACCCTTCAACTCATTATTTACAGCCATTCTTAATGCGAGAAAGAAGCGAGTCGCCGGGTGGCTCCCCTTTTTTCTCCAACCCTCGATTCTTTCTATCATCGAGCTCAACTGCTTTGTCGTCTCAAATGGTTTTGTTTCTCGATCATTTACAATCGCTCGCACTACGCGATAGGGCCTACGAATCTCTCCGTAATCCTGGAAGAGGCGAATTAAATCGTCGGCATGCCAGTCGTTAATTATACCCGCCGCTGTCTGACTTTGTCTTTGATCCATCCTCATATCGAGAGGACCTTCGTGATAAAAGCTAAAACCTCTATCGCCTTGATCTAATTGAGGAGAACTGACTCCTAGATCGAGAAGCATTAAATCAAAAGGAGCACGCAATAATTCATTCTCTTCTTTCAATTCTTCAAATTGTGTATAGCTTCCCTGGATCAAATGAACTTGGCCCGAAGCAATTCGCTCTTTAAAGAGTTCTCGACCGAACTCAATGGCAGCGAGATCGCCGTCACTCCCAATGCAGAGTTCCGGATTAAACTCTTTGAGGACTTCGGCAAAATGCCCTCCACGCCCAAAGGTACCATCGTAGTAACTCGATTTCGAAGTCGGGGAATCTTTGAAGCCATCGATGACTTCTTGGAGAAGAACAGGAACATG
Source organism: Bdellovibrionia bacterium (assembly GCA_030427805.1). GTDB lineage: Bacteria > Bdellovibrionota > Bdellovibrionia > Bdellovibrionales > JAGQZY01 > JAUHWN01. Next base: position 781,045 of record JAUICP010000001.1, on the reverse strand, counting down.
ATCCACTATTCGCCTCCCTGTAATTCTAGTTCTGCAATTTCTGCCAAAGTTTCTTCAAAGTTCTGCGCAAGATTGCTGTGAACTTTATTCCACTGGCTCTCATCCCAAAGCTCAAGTTTATTACCCATACCCACGAGTACGACTTCACCTTTGAGACCCGCATAGGATCGAAGACTTTTGGGAAGTAAAATTCGAGACTGTGAGTCGGCTTCTATTGACTGGCCACCAGAGATATAAAATCGCTGATAAGCTTGAACGGATGGTTTCAATTTAGAGAGCTTGTCGATCTTTGCCTCGAGCTTCTCCCACTCATCCGGTAAATAGATATCCAGACAGGGGGACTTTTTATAAATCGAATTCGTAATAACAGCCTGGATGGAGTCTTCTTGAAAACAACCACGCAATCCCGCCGGCAGGGATAAGCGCCCCTTACCATCAAGCTTTGCATGAAATCGACCGCGAAAAATTGCTTTCACCTTAACTCCGTCCTAGAATTAATAAAGGGGAAGATGGAACAGGTCCTTCCATGGACCTTTGGTCAGTTCCACATTATTCCACTTTTCACCACCTTTACCCACATTAAGGATATCGATTCTTTGCGTCAAGCGTCATAGATCGTTTCTTGGCCAGTGTCTGGCTGTGTTAGACTTAGATAAAGGACTGAAAGGGTGCGCCATGATGGTGAACTGCCCCAAATGTGGTTTTGAACAACCCGAAGATAAATACTGTGCTTCGTGCGGTGTTGATATGGAACGCTATCAACCGAAGAAGGCACCCTTTTTTAATCGGCTTGTTAAGAGTTGGATCTTTCAACTGATCGCCCTTGTATTTCTTGTGTCCATCGCTGCCCTATTCATCCGCAGCCAACGAAGCGATCGCGCTTTTGATGTGGAAGTACCGAGAACTGCCAAACAAAACTACACCATCGACGAAGAGCCTTCGGATTCTTTTCCTGAGGACGAAAGAGAAACCAGCAGTGATACCGAAGTTCCTTCTGAAAACTTGATAGCCACCCCCAGTCCCACTCCCAGCGCAACACCTGCAGCGAATGCGCAAAGACAAATTGATCTTTACTACCAGTTTGGAGAAATAGGCCTAGATACCCTTGCTTCCATTCGCAATCAGGGAAAAGACGAATTCCAGGGTTTAGATTCCATCATTGGAGTTTTAGGGACCCAATCCGAAATCCTCGCGTCGGGACAATTGCGACTGAGATCATCGGCCCCCTTTAGAAACAACACGGCCGGAAAAGAAATTCGATTTTTTCTCGGTTCCCGCGCCCAGCAAGAAGAGTTTAGAGAAGGTGTTCAACTCGTTATTACGACCAGTCTCATTCGAGAAAGCTCGAGTCTGCTGCAGATCAGACTGGTCAGGGGCTTTCGATTTGGATCAGACCCCGAGTCCGAAACCGAATTTGAAGTGGTCGCCGAGTGGGAGGCCCAACTCCCCCACAAAGGCGCTATCTATGTGTTGGGAGTTATTCCTCGAGAAATCTTAGAAAGTGAAGACACCATTCCAGAAATCGGAAACCCGGTTTTTGACGACATTTTTAATTCCCCCGATTTTCGAGCCGGAGAATCTGAGTTCGTTTTGATGATTCGTTCAGCGCTTACTGGCGCGCGTTAGAGCCCGACGGCCGGCAATACTTGACCACTTGAGACCTCCTCTATAGTCCTATCATATCGGGGAGGGGGAACACTTGAACACTCATGATAAGGCACCCACTAAAGGTATTTTAGAAGTCATCACCGGATGTATGTTTTCGGGCAAAACGGAGTCTCTTATAAAGCGCGCCGAAGAGCTCGGTACCACGGCCTATCAGGCCTTTAAACCGCGAATTGACGATCGCTACAGCCGCACCGAAATTGTTTCTCACAATGGCGGAAAAATAGTTTGTACCCCGGTTGATCGTGCCGCTGAAATCGGCCACCGAATTAAACCCGAAACACGCTTGATCCTCATTGATGAGGTGCAATTTCTCGACGAAGAAATTATTGAGATCCTCAACCACTGGGTTCTCAAGGAATACCATATCGTCGTATCGGGCTTAGACCTGGATTGGCAGGGCTTGGGCTTCGGACCGATGCCACAAATTCTTGCCCAAGCTGATCGCGTTGATAAAAAATTTGCAAACTGTGCCATTTGCCAAAGTCCTGCTAGCCGAACCCAACGACTTGTTGCTAATAGTGATGATATTTTAGTGGGCGGACAGGAGCAGTACGAACCTCGATGCCTTAAACATCACAACCCCCATTCGGTGAAACTCGCAGCAAAACGGGTTTCCCAAGATGGCGGTAGTCAAGGAGTCGCGGACCATGTCGTATAAACTGAGTGAAATGGAACATCAGTATGGACCCCAGGTTCATATTCTCGATAACCCTTCTCTTACGACTTGGTTAGCACAACTTTCGCACCCTAATTGCAAACAACCACAGATTAATAATTTCATTGAATATATTTACAGAGGACTCGTTCAGACGGTTATAAATGGCGAATTTCCGCGGCAGAGTGTCCATTGGGATACAAGAATGACCGAGTTTCATCCCGATCAAAAGTTAAATGCCAGTATCATTGTTCAAGAACAACAGGCCGTAACGGTCAATCTCGCTCGAGCCGGCACCTATCCCAGTCAAATTTGTTACAATCTTTTGAACTATATCTTGAACCCTGATTTCGTGAGACAGGATCACATTCTTGCTTCACGTCAAACTAATAAAGAAGAAGCTGTAACGGGTACCGAGCTTGGCGCTACAAAAATTGGGGGCGATGTGAAGGACCGAATCGTTCTTTTTCCCGACCCCATGGGAGCCACCGGCGGAACCATTGTTGAAGCTGTGGACTACTACAAAAACTGCATTGAGGGGCCAGCCAAGAAATATATCGCCTTGCACCTGATCGTGACCCCAGAATACCTTAAGCGCATTACCGAGGCCCACCCAGACGTAATTATTTATTCAGTTCGTTTGGACCGTGGACTATCGAGCGAAGAAGCATTAAAGTCTGTACCTGGCGCTCTTTGGGATCAGGAAAAGGGACTTAACGATAAACAGTATATTGTTCCCGGAGCTGGTGGAATCGGCGAACTTTTGAATAACTCTTACGTTTAGGCGGAACTATGGAATTGAAACTTTCTAAAATGATCGATGAGCAGCAGCTTTCTGAAAGAATTAAACAGCTGGGAAAAGACATCACCGATAAATTTCAAGGTGAAGACCTTATCGCTATTTGTGTTCTAAAAGGTTCATTTATGTTTTTTGCCGACCTTATTCGCGAAGTCGACCTCGATCTGACTTGCGAGTTTTTTGGTGTTTCGAGCTACGAAGGAACCTCTTCGTCTGGTGAAGTCAGAGTGACTCTAGACCTCAATCATACGATGGAGGGCAAGAACGTTCTTTTGATCGAAGATATTGTCGACACTGGATTGACTATGAATTACCTCAAAAGAACTATCGAAAGCCGAAAACCCAAGTCGCTCACGACCTGTAGCCTCCTTCTCAAGCCTGAAGCTCTCAAAGAAGAGTGCCATGTCGACATGGTTGGATTTGAAATTAAGAACCAATTTGTTGTTGGTTACGGCCTCGACTACGAGGGATATTACAGAAATCTCCCGTATATTGCCCAAGCTGAGAACCTCAACTAGTGTAATGGGGCGCAGATTGCGCCCTTTTCTATAAAGCTTTCAATTCTTCTGACGGTTTCTCCAGTAGATTGTCAGTCTAATTTGTCCTCTCTCGAAATTATTTCTAAACACCTAAATATTCGTTTTCTTTTGCCTAATGCTGATCTATAGCAAGTTCAGGGTTAAGAAACGAGGTAAACAAAATGAATCAAAGTTTAAAATCACTTTTCGTTAGATTTTTGTGTCTAGGAATAATCGGCATTAGTTTAAATGCCCATGCTCTTTATACGGATCGCCTCGAGGTTCCCGAGTTCGATTGGTCAGAGGGACTCGAAGAACTCAACCCAGAGTTAACTCTTTACTACCAAGAAGCAACCGACTACTACTCCCCAGAACTCTATAGCTGTAGTGCCAGTCACAACAACGATCAAAAACAAATGATTAGAGATCACATCTCTAAAGCTCATATCAAAGTTCCTGGTCAGGCCGACCAACTCGTGGATAGTTGTCGTGAAGCTCAAGCGGGACAAGAGTGCTTTGAACATAAATCACTCTCCTATAAAACAGCTCGAAAGTGGCTCTTTGGCCACCTTCATCTTAACCAGGCTGAAACTGGTGAACTCTCAGTTTTAGATGTTTACTGTGGGCACTCTTATACAGCTCAAGACTTTAATACTGGTGACAAAACTCCTGGTCTCAATGAGATTCCATGGCACGAGGTCGTAAATACAGAGCACACGTGGCCCCAATCACGTTTCAACAAAGAAAAATACGGAAAAGACATTCAAAAGGGTGACCTTCACCACCTTTTCCCTACCGCAAACCGAATGAATTCAACTCGCGGAAATTTGCAATTTGCTGAAGTTGATGTGACTTCTTCTAGTCAGGTCACTGTACGTGGTCTCGACTGTGAAATGAATCGCAAGGGAACTATCAAGGCCATCGAAGGAATGCCAGAACTGACAGCAGGTGATCGCAATCTATACTACGAGCCACCAAGCGCCCATAAAGGAAATGTCGCTCGCGCCCTGTTCTACTTTTCAGTTCGATACGAAATGCCAATTGCTCCAGCCGAGGAAGCTTACTTAAGAAAATGGCACGAAGAAGATCCTGTTGATTACGACGAGGCTCTTCGAAACCAGCTTATTTTTCAGATCCAAGGCAATAGAAACCCTTTCATCGACTTTCCACATCTTGTCGATGTTGTTGATGACTTCTAGGCCCCTAGCTTTTTAAATTCAGCTATTAAACTGCGGTTTTTTCCTTGAGACTTCGCTTGATAAAGAGCGAAGTCTGCCGCCTGCACGAAGGCTTCTGGACTTTTAAATCGAGGAGTAAGATGGCTGCAACCTAGAGAACTGGTGACTTTTATAAGCTGTCCTTGAAACTGAAATTCTTGTTGCTCGATTCGCTTTCTAATTCGCTCTGCGAGCATCAGCAAATCTTCTGCCCCTAGATCATAAACAAGTACACCTAACTCCTCTCCACCGTAGCGAAAAGCGATGTCTTTTTTTCGAGACTCTTCGTTTAAGATTCGCCCCATTCTTTTTAAAACACGGTCCCCTTGAATATGTCCGTAGTTATCATTGATTCTTTTGAAGTTATCGATGTCGATCAAGATCAGCCCGAGGAGGCTTTCTTTTCTACTCGCCTTGCGATAGGAACTCTCCAGCCTACAATCGAAGTATTTGCGGTTATAGAGGCCCGTGAGGCCATCTGTTTTCATATCTTTAAGTAGACTCTTGATACTCAAACCGAGGCTTTCAAACTCGTCCTGGCTATTAATCTCCAGCTTCTGGTCCCAATCCCCCTTCTTAATTTGATCGGTAAAACGTCGAAGCTTTCTGATGGGTCTTGCGACCAAGTAGCTGACCAATAGATAAACTGAAAATAGAACAAGTATTGAAGTTAACGAAATGAGAACTAAGTTATGTGAGTCTAATTCAGGATTAAAAATAAAGATATTGAGCGCTTGAACAGTAAAAAGCAAGAAGCCAAGACTCAAGATGAGTTTCGTTTTTAAACTCAGTGACGCGCGAGAAAGCGCAATTGGTGTCTGACCAACGAACGACATTGAATTCCCCTATTAGTAGTTTGTTTGAGCGAGCTTTTAAGAACGTGCTGACACTAATAAGTATCCTCGACCTTGGCTTGATATAAAAGAAAGTGATAGAGGCTTTTGCAATAAGTTTTCAAAGGGCTCATTTTTGTTACCAAAATAAGATAAGCTTATGATCTAAATAGGCAATTTCCCTTCTGTTTTACAAAAATGCCCATCCCTTTTACAAACAAATCAATATTTCTTTGGTAGATTAATCTTGTTTTCAGGGAGTAACTCCCTCTTACCCCCTGAAGGACGAACCTCAGAACCAATAAGATTTGTTTCCCTCCCTTAACAAGTTGCCGCTCCAATCGGAGCGGCACTTTACTTTTCAGAGACTTAATCAGGAATTACGAGCTTTTGACCGACGCGAAGGCGGCGAGGATCCGAAATATTATTGGCATCCTTAAGGGCTGAAATGCGAATTCGAAATTTAGAGGCAATATGACTTAAGGTATCGCCCCGGTGAACGCGATAGGTTCTACCTTTTGCCGATAAAACCTTTGGATTCTTCTTAAGCCACTCCATCGTAATCTCAAGGTTCTTGCTGGGAACTCGAATATAGGAACCCTTAGGGATCTTGAGGTAGCCTTTTCGAACTCGATAAAGAATATGGGGGTTAAAAATGCGAGTCATTTCTTCGTCGCCATCAAACCATTTAACCAACTGAGACCAAGAAAGATAACGATCGAGGTCGACAAGTGACTTATTAAGTTTCTTACTCCACTTAACTTCTCCAAAAAAGTCCTTTGCACTTTGCTCAACTTCGAGGGCCGCTAAAAAGGATGCATAAAAATTTTCCGATGCAAAACCAAAACGGCGAGCTGTTGCCTTCTCAATAATTTCGACTAAATCAGTGGTTTGCCTTCGACGGACAATTCGGCGCAGCCCAAAGGCTCCATGATTATAGGCGGTCAAAGCCAGCGGCCATGACTTTAGCATACGGTAGTTATCTTTTAATATTCGAGCCGCTGCTTCGGTCGCTTTAAACGGGTCATTCCTCTCGTCGACTCGTGAATTGACTCGAAGGCGGTATTCCCGCCCCGTACCGGGCATGATTTGCCAAATACCGCTGGCACCGACACGGGACCGAGCAAAAATATTGAATGAACTCTCCACAAATGGAAGTCTCGTTAATTCAATCGGAAGCTTCTCTTCCATGAAAGTCTCTTCCATTTGCTTGAGATATCTTCCGGAATAAAAAATTCCTTTTATAAAACGGTCCGACTGTCCGAGCTGAAAACGAACTCGATTGCGACGAGCGGCCCGTAAAAATTTATTCTTTTCAGTAACTGTCTCGAATTCTTTCCAAATTCGCAACTCTTCACCTTGAAGCTCGCTCGGGTCTTTGACCTTATGAAGCTTTTTCAGCATCTTGGTAACTTCCAGCTTTTTTTCTTTAACTAGTTTCGTTTTTTGTTTCTTTTTAGCCCGATCACTTAACTTTTCATTGTTCATGATTTCATTGAAATCAACGCTTCCATAGATGATGTGTACATGATTGGAGTCGTGAATAACTCCTTGAAGGGTCGTATATTCAGAATAAATTTTAACCCAGAAACCGACCCGTTTCTTCATGCCCTCCGGGGCGGCAAAGGTATTTTCGTCCCAACCTAAACTATCGCGAGACTTTTCCAGATAATTAGGGGGACTCCAAGGGACTTCATCTGATTCAAACTCTTGATCCATATTCTGGTGAGCGACTGGAAATCTTCGCCAGTTAGCGACTGAATAGGAACTCATAAATACAAAGAGGCCCAGTAGGACCCACTTTAAATACTTCCACTGTTTCACTGGAGAGTCGCTCCTGAAGTTAACTGAACGGCCATTTGATCAAATGTATTCCTCACGTGACTCAGTGATTGGGACCCATTGTAAATAAATGAAAAAATAATAAGAGTTCCATCGGGTCTACCGGCATATCCAGCCAAAGCGGCAACACCATTGAGAAGCCCCGTTTTGGCCCGAACCCATCGCTCGGCTGTTGAGTTGCTCATCCTTTTTTTAAGTGTTCCGTCTACCCCAGCAATGGGCAAAGCCGTCAGAAACTCCGGATAGAAACTAAAATCTTTATGGGCTGCAAACAGAAGTGTTGATATTTGCCCCGGAGTAAATTTATTATCCGTGCTCAATCCTGACGGGTTGTTAAATTCAAAAGTATTGCGACTCAAGCCCATCGATACCAATTTATTATTAATAAGCTCAACACCTCGACCAAGAGTCGCTGGGCTCTCACCGGCCTCAGCAGCTAGATTTTTAGTCAGCATTTCAGCCACAAAGTTATTCGAAAACTTCGACATATCTGCAATGATCTGACGTAATGGCTTACTCTCATTGACTGCTAAAATTCGGGCTGCTGCAGGAGTCACTCCCGCCTTCACCTGACCTTGAACGACGATCCCTCTTTGTCTGAGAAATTCTTTAAAGTTGTAGCCCGTCCAAATATCGGGCTCGGTAATGTTTTTATAAGAAACCATTTCATCGGCACCGAGTGCGATTTTTCCTGAGACCTCTATAACGTCTCTGGAATTAATTCTCTTGCGACTGACTTGGATCGTTCGTCTTCCGGCAGACTTTGTTTTAGCCGTATTTCTCACTTGGATGTAGTCATTTACAGGGTCAATGATGACCTTTGCTCGCTCGCCAACCTTGTCACCGGGCCGGACATAAACATTAACAGAATTCCAATTGAATGAGAGCGCTCCAATGGGCGCATCATAGGCCCGATCCACTGGATCCGTCGTGCGACGACTACTTCTCTTTTTATCAAAGCGATTATCGTCGACGATTAAATCACCAGCGATGGCAGTGATTCCTTCCCGTCGCAATTCGTTGACCAAAAACCACATTTTTTCGGATACGAAAGCCGGGTCGCCACCACCTCGCAAAAAGATATCACCTCTAAGTACACCATTTTGCACTGGGGTCGTCGCTAGAACCTCGGTCTTAAAAACAATATCCGGCGCAAAACTTTTCAATACGGCTGCCGCCGTTGGTATCTTACTCAACGAAGCTGGCACAAACTGTTTATTATTATTAAGAGTGTAAATCGGTAATAGCTCTTCACCCTTAACTTCGCCCACCCAAATTCCCAATCCGCTCTTTGTCAGTCCCGAAGAAGTGACTTCGTTTTGCAGAGCTTGGCGCATGGACCGATGCCATGTTTTTGAATCGGCTTGGGCGCTCGTTGGCAATAATGTTGTGAAGAGAATCAGGCTGGCTGTTGCAATATAAAGTAAATGAGTCATATTTAAAGTATAGACCTTTTATTCGGTGAAATCAGGAAGATTATATATTGCGTTAGGTGAAATCCCATAAATTGCTTTAGACTTTTTCTTTTCTTTAACATTATCTCGATTTTGGCCTTTCTGGGATGTTCTCAAGGGCCTGAAGGCTGCTCCCAAGCTGGCGAAGAGGCATGCCAGGAGCTAATTGTGGGGGTCAGTGCCTTCCCGCAAACCTATGATCCAAGAAGAACGACCGATGCCATGGGACAGCGACTCTCCCACCTCATTTTTCAATCCTTGGTAAAACTAGACTCTGAACTAAAAATTGTCGGAGATGCTGCTGAGACCTGGGAGCAAATTGATAAAAATCGCTTCCAGTTCTCAATTCCTAAAAATATCCAATTCTCAAACAACCGCCGGGTCGACAAAGAAGACCTTCTTTACAGTTTTAACTACCACAAGTCCCAGCAGAGTCCCTTTTACTCGACCATGAAAAATATCAAATCCATCAAAGTTTCAGAGACAGAAAGCCACTGGCAACTTCAACTGGAACTCAAACAGGTGGTTGCCCCGTTTTTACAGGACTTGGTCACAATTAAAATCATACCGGCTAAAGAAATTAAAGCCGATGAAGGGGGCTTTTTAAAGAAACCCTTTGGCTCGGGCCCTTTTGATTACAAAAGTGTTTCACCACAAAGCTTAGTACTTTCAAGGAAGTCAAAAAAACCTGAGCTCTTTAACTCGATCCAATTCAAATTGATCAAAGATGACAATACTCGTTTTCAAAAAATTCTTCGCGGTGAAATCGATATCATACAAAATGACCTTCCTGCGGATAAGGTTCACTATCTCCGACAAAACCACAAAGAGAAATTTAGAGTGCTCACCCGAACTGGCCCTTCAATGACCTATCTTTTGATCAATCATCGGGACCCGCTCCTCAAAGAAAAAGCCGTGCGAAAAGCTATTCAACACTCTCTGAACCTCGAAGAGATTATTAAATACAAACATCGAAGTTTAAGCCAAAAGGCGACATCAATTCTCAATCCTGGCAACCCCTTCTTCAACGACAAGCTCTCACCCCAAGTTTATTCACCGGAGAAGGCCAGGGAACTTCTTGATCGTACTGGCATCAAAAATCTAGAGGTCGAGCTTAAAACCTCTTCTAATCCCTCCACCGTCGAAAATGCCAAAGTACTCAGCTTTTTGTTTAAGAAGGCTGGAATCAAGGTCAATTTGAAATCATACGAATGGGGTATCTACTACGAGGATATAAAAAAAGGGCGATTCCAAATGGCGCTGATGAAGTGGATTGGCGCGATCGATCCCGATATTTACCGCCTGACCTTACACAGTAGTGAAACACCTCCTGGTAGAAACCGAGGACATTTTAATAACAAGCGATTCGATGAATTGACAGAGTTGGGTCTGAAGACAATTCCATTTAATGAACGAAAACAAATTTATAATGAAGTTCAACAAATTGCTTATGACGAGCTCGCTACCATTCCCCTTTGGTACGATAAGCAAGTCTTTATAATCAATGACAAAATTGCAGAGTTTGACCCACCTTTGTCTGGTGACTATTCAGGAATCGCAAAGGCCAGTATAAAAAGTCTCAGAAAAACTAATTAATAAGACCTTAGTTGATCTTTTATCCTTTTAATACAAAGCCTTGAACTAGTCCGAAAGGAAAAGATTCCGCCTCGGCTCTGTTTTTGATAAACTTTTCCTTAGTGAAAAAGCGCGAATGGTTAATCGTTCTCCTGCCACTTTTTGCAACCTGGGGAATCGATCGAATAACAAAATACTTAGCAGTCGACATCACGGGTATCAACTTTTACGGTCCCCTGGGTCTCGTGCTCCATCATAATCACGGAGCCATGCTCGGTTTATTCTCGGATCTCCCGCCAGTTCTGCGAATTGTTTCTCTATCGACGGGTGGAGCCTTCTTACTTTTTTCTTTTGGCATCATCCAATATCTACTTCCCATAAAATCCCTCGTGCTGAGGACAGGTATGTCCATCCTTCTTGGAGGAATTCTCGGGAATGTCACCGATCGAATCATTTGGGGATATGTCGTCGACTTTATAATCCTGGGAACACCAGAGTTTAAAAGCCCTGCATTCAACCTAGCCGATGCTCTCCAGTGGGTGGGCTACGCGATGATTGTCCTCGCTCTCATTCGTGAAAGTGAAATACTATGGCCGGCAAACAATGTTAGAAAACGTTATTGGGTCAATCCGAAGTTTCAAATACGTTATTGTCTGACTCTTATGGGAGTCGGAGCCGGATTCTCTGTGATCTCAGCGGTCTATTCCTACACATTTCTTCGCGTCACGATTATTGATCTCGTTGGCAATAATATACGGCTTCTCGATCAGTTCCTCATTCCATTCATTATTACTTTTACTATTGTTAGCTTTTTCTTTATCGCGATCCTTTTTCTACTCGGACGAATATTATCCCACAGAACGGCAGGACCTCTCTATGCCTTCGAAAGATTCCTTGATGATCTTATGGAGGGAAAAATAAGACCCCTTAAATTGCGGGCCGGAGACGAATTCAAACACCTCGAAGAAGTTGCAGAGGAACTCTCACAAAAAATAAAACAACTGCGAGAAGAACACGGGCAGACAGTTGAGCAGTCCGATGAACCTGTAACAGACCCTTTGATCAGTCCTGATGAAGACGAAACAGATATTGAGACTAAGGAGCAAGCCTCAGTCAATAAGTAGCTCTTTTACCTTTTCGAGATAGTAGCGCTTAGTTTGAATCTGCCCTTCTTCTTTAGCCACCAGAAAATCACCATTCAAACTTCTGACTAAACCTTCAGGATATACAATCCTTGAGCGCCCTGGCCTAGAGCCCCCACTATAGATCATTTCAGCCCGTTTCTTATTCTCGATAGCGGTCAAAAGGTTCCGCCACTTTTCTTCTTGCATAAGTTCGTCAATCGAAAAGCGAGACCACTGAATGGCCCCCCCCTGTCGATCCAAAACATCCTTGAGACTCGTCAAAGGGCCAAGTCGATTCATACACTCTATGGTTACTCGTAAGCAAGCTGCGGCGTCATCTCCCGCTCGGTGAGCCGTCCCCTGCTCTAAACCCAAGTACTCTACAAGTGTCTGCAGGCGATGGTTAGGGCTTGTTGGGATCACTCTTCTCGATAGAAGGCTCGAACAAATAACCGGTTCATCGGGGAGCTCAATTTTTTTATACTCAAGCTCTGGAGCTAAAAAACCCAGGTCAAAGGGGGCATGATGGGCAATGGTGACCGCTCCCTTGATGAACTCTGAGAACTCTCCAATGACTTCGTGGACTTTCGGCGCATCGGCAACCATCTCGTTGGTGATTCCATGGATTTTTATAACCGTTTCATTCATTGGCTCATCAGGCTTAATCAGTCGCTCAAATCTCTCAACTTCTTTGCCTCCCTGCCACTTCACTGCACCGATTTCGCAAATCTGGGCTGATAATGGGTATTTACCGGAAGTCTCTGTGTCAAAAGCCACAAAAGTGTGTTCGCCCCAGGGTTTTTCAAGATCTAAATTCGACAATTTACTCTCCCCATTTGTCAGTACCTCTGGAAGATTTTATAACCATAAGAAGTATGGCAAGCAAGACTCAAATTATATTGCTCAGAGGACTCAATACCTATGGAGATGACAATCTCCGGTTTGGTCTCCTTAACTTGGGCGATTTTTACCAACACATATCCAAGGAACTCGAAGCCAAAGGGCTCACCATTTTTTGTGTTAGAAATATGGGCTTTGAGTCCCTTGAAGCTATGACCGAAAGGGCTGTTTACCAAATCAAAGAAAAGCTTCCTCCGCGAGACTCTCTCGTTTTGGTGGGACAGAGTACTGGCGGGCTCATTGCTCGTATGCTTGCCCATAATTCAGACTTAAAGCCTCGAATCAAAGCTGTTTACACCATGGGAACTCCCCACAGGGGCTTTTTTGGAGCTGAGAAAATATTGGATTGGACCGACTCAAAGCCTCTTCTCGTGGGTGGGCTTAGACTCTTTAATTACAACCTTAACTTAAAGAAAGATATCATCCGACAGTTTACCGAAGAGTCCCTTCAACAATTTAATAGCAGCTATCCCGATCTCTACGGTATCCCTTACGGTTCGTTTATTTGCAATACTGACAAAGACCAATGGTCTTTACCTTTTCGAGTCCTTGATCGAGTTTTGCCTAAGCAATCAAAAGACCATGACACAAGTGACGGCCTGATCCATGTAGAAAGCCAAAAGTGGGGCCAAGAAATTGCTAATTTGGCTCTTGATCACATTGGTACAATGGGCTTTTTCTTACAGCCCAAGAAAGAGCATAAGAACGCGGCTCGCAGGGAATTTAACCGCCTTCTCGATCGAATCCACCTCAGCATTCGCGATATTATGTAAAAACAAAGTAAAAGGCCTAATTTCACAGATAGGACTTCTGAAGATAAGGATCTATCTAGTATCATGAAATAAAGGTGATTGAATCATGATTCGAACAGCTCTTTGCTGCTTTTTATTACTATTTTCTCAATCTGCTTTCAGCCAAGACAAGGCCGAGCTGAATACCAATCCTCTTAATGCAGAGGCACGGATTATACCTGCTAAACTCGCTCCAGGAGGGACCGCCGAACTCATTATTGATCTCAATTTAGACCCTCCATTTATCGCCTACGAAGATCAGTTCAAGGTAAAGCTTAGCGAAGAAATTCAGGGAATCACTGGAACACTAAATATTACTCCCCTGGTCGAATTTAAAGATGTCGTCAGTAAAAAAATGAAGAAAGGCCTAAAAGGGAAAGGGCAAATTAAAACCATTCTTGAAACTTCGATGGACAACAAACTCCGGGAAGGTGGAAAGGTTCTACTTCGCTATCAGGCTTGCACCGTCAAATTTTGCTTGTTTCCGAAAACAATAGAACTCGACCTCAAATATGAGATCGCAAACGTCGACACCTTCTTTAATTCCAACTCTTCGGGCCTTGTCAAAGCCCACAAAGTTGATTCCACCCAACTCGATAGTCGATTTGCCAAAGCGCTCGGAGAAGGCTACCTCTCCCTCTTCTTTCTGGCCTTTCTTTTTGGTTTACTCACGGCATTTACTCCCTGTATTTATCCAATGATACCGATTACCCTCGCCGTTCTCGGCACTAATAGTTCTGAGCCTTCACCCCTCAAGGGATTCACACTCAGTATCTTTTACGTGCTAGGAATTGCTCTCACCTATACAGCTCTCGGAATAATTGCGGCCCTGACCGGTGCCATGTTTGGTGGTCTTCTCGGTAATATCTGGGCCGTTTCAGTGATCGCCCTAATCTTTATCGCTATGGGCTTTAGTATGCTCGGCTTTTTTGAAATTAAAATCCCAGATCGCTTAAGCCAAAAACTCAATCAACAGAAGAAGGGTAATTTTTTAGTCGCCTTTTTTAGTGGCTTGGTTGCTGGTATTGTCGCCAGCCCCTGTGTTGGCCCAGTTCTTCTCAGCATTCTCACCTTCATTTCCCAAACCCAAAATGTAGTCCTCGGGGGCAGTCTACTCTTTACATTCGCCCTTGGCCTGGGCTCACTCTTTATTCTCCTCGGTACATTTAGTGGGCTTATTTCAAAACTCCCACGCTCTGGCGCGTGGATGGAATCAGTGAAAATTCTTTTCGGTGGAATAATGTTCGCCATGGCCTTTTATTTCACAAAACCCGTATATCCTGAAACACTTTGGTATGTCTTAGCCGGACTATCGTCCATAGCATTCGCATCGGTTTATGGTGCCTTTGACCCCATCAAAGGAAAGTCACTCATACCCAAACTGCGTAAAGGATTTATGATTTCGCTTCTGGCCTTTGGTATTGCAGTCGCTACCAAGCCCTTGTGGGGTTCGTCGTTTTCAAACCAAAGTCCTGGTGATATTTCTGATAATGGTTACGATCCCAATGGAATTCACTGGCAGGTCTATTCTGATAAATTACTCAAGCAAGCCAAAGGTCAAGCAAAGCCAGTCATGATCGATTTTTATGCCGACTGGTGTGCCGTTTGCGTTCAAATGCTTGGCTCAACTTTTAAGGATCCAAAGGTCATAGAACTCAGTCGATCATTTGTCATGATCAAGGTTGATAACACCAAACCTAATCCACTTGCCGATCAAGCCCTGAAGGATTTTGGAGTCCTCAGTCTTCCCACATTTATTTTTATTTCTCCCAAGGGCGAGGTCAAAAAAGAACTGACACTGAGGGAGTTTGAAGGTTCAAAAGAATTTATTGATCGAATGAAAACCGCTCTCAGACCTTAAAACAGGCTATTTCATCCCTAATCTTCTCTGCGCTTCTTGTAAAACCGAAGCGTAATTCATGAGTTGGATTTCTTTCTCATTAATGATTTTCTGCATGGCCGTTAATCGATTTTCGAAGTTTCGAATAACCATATTTTGCCGATCTAAAAGATCCTCAATCTTTGATTCTTGAACTTTGCGCTCGTTTATTTTTGATGAAAGACCCGCCTTCGATTCATTAAGATCTTTGTGGAGACTCTCAATAAACTTATTGTTGCGTTCTACATTTTTTTGCAACTTTTCGATGGAGGTTGACTGACTTCCGAGCCCCTGACTCATTTTTGAGATCACTTGAGAGAGCTTTTCTTCTAAAAGTTGCACTCTTTTTTGGCTCATTTGAAGTTGTTGCTTCAGTTCTTTGATTTCTAGGGATTGAAATCCAATCGATGAAGAGTCAAAAGGCTTCGCATTTAAACTCGGTGGTGACAGTTTTTGCTCATCTTCTGCAATTTCAGGGTTTCCGAAAAGTTTTGGGTCTAATTCACGTTGCATACTCAACCTTTCAAACAAAATCTCTAATAATCATAATTTCTCTGGACTGAAAATTCAAATGTTCCTATCTTTATTATATGAGTACGGTTCAAAATTTTGCCAAACATTTGCTTTATCTCAAACCCGATCAAAATGCGGCCCGCTTAGCGCTCTATCATTACCTCATCAATCACTGCCAGAGTAGCCAAGTTGTCGATGCTGAATTGATCAAAAACTTCATTACCAGAGCGCTTAGTTTCGAGCACTGGCAAAACCACCGCAAGGAACTCGATCAGGAGTTACGCCAGAGCCTTGAACACTTTTTAACCACTCATCAAATTCAACTCGATCTTTCGGAGATTCTTTTTCCACAAGATTATCAGGTCGTCCGAATCGAAAATAGCAAGGCCATGGAAGAGATCATTCAAAGCTCACTCAGTGGCCAAAACAAACACCAGGTCTTTCAAGACAAAGATGGCTTGTTCGTTGTGATTAGTCTCATGGGAGATGAAACCTTAAAAGTTCGATGCTTTAATTCACTCGCTTACATCCGAAGAAATCGACTTTTACCCCTCACGACAGACCTCGTACTCAATTACGACAACAATCTTCAGCTTCGCCCTGAAAGCCCTCAACACTTACAAATCAATCCCTTTTTAACGGCACGGTTCTCGATGGGACCAAAAGGTTGCACGGGCCGACTCATTCGCGGTTACACCTTTCAGAAAGCGGGGCTATTTGATGGTGGTGGCCTCAATCGCTATCCGACACTTTTCTACCCCGTAAAGCGGCTCGAACAATTTTTCATTAATCGAAAATCAGACCCTATGTACATCGAACTTGTACAAATTTTAGAAAAGGCTGTTGAACTTATAAGGAATCAACACCCAGAAGCCTATAAATTTGCCAAAGCCGCCTATGAACGGGGCCGATTAGCACTCGAGCAAATTTTTCCTGATGACAATCTGGTTCGTCTCTTGATACACAGCTTAGAAATTGCATTAAAAAATCAAGGGCAGTTGGAGAAAACTCCCCTTATAAACGAATCAAGTGATCAATGGCTCAATCAAGCACAAAAAAATTACAAAACACTTCAGGACGGACGCGCTTAAATAAATTCATTGCCGACTGCGGAATCGCCAGTCGTAGAAAAGCCGATGAGCTCATCGATGAAGGCTTGGTTAAAGTTAACGGTAAAACCGTTTACGAGCTTGGCATCAAAATTGACCCTGAAAATGACCGAGTGACCGTTAAAGGTAAGGCCGTAAAGGTTGAAAGCCAAAAGGTCTACGTTCTATTTTTCAAACCGAGAAACGTTGTAACTTCGATGAGTGACCCTCAGGGGCGCCCGACTGTTGCTGATTATTTTCGAAACTTCCCGACGAGACTATTTCCAGTGGGACGACTGGATTGGGATACCGAGGGACTCCTGTTAATGACCAATGATGGAGACTTCTCTCAAGAAGTGACCCACCCAAAAGGAGAAGTCACAAAAACCTATCTCGCCAAGCTCGATGGTGTTCCTAGCGCTGAACAGCTACAGAAGCTCACCCGAGGCGTATCGATCGTTGGTGGCCGAGTGGCGGCTAAGTCAGCCAATATCGTTCGCGGAAAAGGGAACTCCAAAAAGGCCTGGGTAAAAATAGTTATTACTGAGGGTAAAAACCGTCAGGTTCGTCGCATGTTCGAAAAGATTGGTTTCGACGTAGAGAAACTGCAAAGAACAGCCATTGGAAAGCTCACTCTTGGCGCGTTGCAACGTGGGGATCACCGTGTTTTGGCAGCATCGAGCCTGAAAAAAGTTTTCGAGGATACCTCGAAAGATCAAGAAAAAGACAATCGAAAGCTCAGTAAATCGGTCAGCTCAAATCGAAAAAAATCGGCCAAAAAGAAAAGAACAGCTTTAGGTCGAAAAAAGAAGACCTCTCGTAATCCTTCTCGCAACCGCAATAGATGATTAGCTTTTTCCCTAATTAATTCTCCCTTCTATACTATATTCAGAAAAATATTTTTCTTCCCTGACAATGTTAGGATTCCGTCGTAATTTTTTTTTGCCCTAGACAAAAGGACTAAGCTTAGTTCATATAGGGCCACAATTTAGAGGTAAGGGGAGGGTACTAATGAAATTCGGATTCCGAATTATCGTCTTGATATTATTCAGTTTATTCTTAACAACACAGTTTCAATCAAAAGCATCAGCTCAGTTTTTCGCTAACTCGGATCAAGGATACAAAGTCCCCGTCGCTGAAAATGAAATCAAAGTCATGTCCTACAACGTTGAAAATCTCTTCAACACCGTATCCAACGAAGGAAAAAGAGACTGGACTTGGCTACCAATTGCTCACCCTCTAAAAGCCCGATGCTCTGAGATATCCAATCCTTTCTACAGAGAAGCCTGTGAAACCACGGACTGGACCGATAATCACCTCATGCTAAAACTCCAACAATTTGCTCGGGCCCTTCAAGCTCAAGGTGACCTACCCGATATTATTGGCCTCCAAGAGGTAGAGAGCGAAGATGTTGTTGCCTTTTTATCCAATGCCCTCGGTTACAAATATGTGTTTGTAGATGGACCTGACAACCGTGGAATTGATGTCGCTCTCATGTACCGCGAACGCAATTTGCAACTCCTTCACTTTGACTCGATCGATGTCAGCCAGAGACTCGGCCGTAACACTCGAGACATTCTGAGAGTTCACTTTCAATTTCGAGGAATCGAAGCCGCTGATGTTCTCACGATTCTTGTGAATCACTGGCCTTCTCAAGGTGGACCGACGGCGAATCGAATTGTTGCCGCACAAGTTGCCCAACAAGCCATTGAAGAAGGCATGATCTTCGTTGGTGATGATAACTATCACGTCATTTCCATCGGTGACTACAATGTTCTTCCCCTCGAACAACCTCACCCAGTACGCGACTTTCTGCAAAGTCCCCAGTGGCAGTTTGCTCTCCTCGATGTTCATCAAATGTCCGATCAATCAAACAATCCCATGAATGGTGTCATGCCGGTCGGAAGTTATTACTTCGCTCGCGACGACGCTTGGAATCGCTTTGACAAAATTCTTGTTTCTAAAAATCTTCGAGACGGATCAAGAATGGAAGTCCTACCTGAGTCCTATCGGGTCGTCGCTCCGACGTTTATGACAATGACTTATGATACTGGCGAAACCCAAGCGCCAAAGCGTTACAACTTTAAAACTTTGAATCCTGTCGAAGCTGGTTTTTCAGACCACTTCCCGGTCGCCGTCAAAGTCCGCCTCTGGTAAGAGTAAAGACGTTACTTTCCGGTTTGGGGGCTGAGTAAGGTACCTAGGCCGGGTGGAATTTTGTTGAAATCATTAAGGGCTTTTTGGTCCTCTGGGGACAGTCCCATTCTCTGATTATTTCGAATGATCTTCTTTTGTTTTTGCTGCATTCTTTTTTCAAGGCGCAAAGCAGTCTTTCGGTCTCGCTGACGACGTTGATATTCGCGGTAGAGATCATTAAATTCCTTCACTCTTCCACGGATCACTTCATCAAAAGCGCGGCGCTTTTCTCTTTGTTCGTCGCGAAAGGCATTTGAACGATCTCTTTGATCGGCAAAAAAGCTTCTCCTAATTTGATCTTGATCGGCATAGAAGTCCTTAGAGTTTTCCCTCGATTTTGAACTGCGATTGAATGAATTTCTCTCGGATTTTTGTTTCGCTAAAAAGGATTCTCTGGCTTTCTTTTGTTTCTTATTGAATTCGTCCCTAGCCTTTTTCGTGTCGCGATTAAAGTTCTTGCGACGCTTTCGAATTTCTCGATTCCAACGGCTTCGAACGGAGTTAATGTTAATGGGTTTATCTTCGCGCAACATATTGAGGACAAAGGCCAATTCATCGTTCTCTTTTTGCTTTTGCGCTGGAATATCCTGTCTCAACTCTGAGTACTGAGAACGATCTTTGGCTAAGCTCACTTCGTAATCTTCAGTATTAGTCGCCGCCTCTTTTTTGTTATCTTCGCGCTCAAGTCTCTTGTTTAGACCTTCACAGGCGACAGACAAAATGATGCTCAACATGAGAAGAATTCTTATAAACACTTTTACCTCTGGTTCTATCCTATATTCTTCTGAACAATTCGGCTAGGCCTCGTCTAGTCCAGCCCCAACTAAGTCTAGGTTAAAATTTCCTGGGTCAAAAGTTCATGTTCACTTCCAAGACAAAGAAGTCCACGAGTCGTCCCGCAATTTGAGTTATTCTAATCTCATGATATCTCCGCCTCGATTAAGACCAACAGGCCACCGTTTCCGCAGTCGAAAGATTCAGATCATTCGCAGTGGATTCCAATGGCGCTACTCCACCTACCTTCTGATGGCTGTGGTCGTTTCAACAATAATTGGTACCGGGCCGGTTTATTATTTTCTCAATCAAAATTACGATATTTTTATTTCTTTAGCTTACAAAACCTCGCCAGAAATAGTCGAAAATCTCGAGCGAGAGCGGGTATGGATTAATGGTCTTCTGATTACAACTCTGATTGGTATCGCCACCATGAGTTTATTATTTGGTCTGAAGATCACAGCTCGAATCATTCGTCCCTTGATGGTTCTTGAAAATCACATAGAGCGACTCATCAAAGGTCGCATGGATCAACCGGAACTCCGTCTTAGGGAAGGTGATGAATTCCACGAACTCATTCAAAGTTATAATTATCTCTACAAGTCCCTCAAGGCTAATACACTGAGTGAACTTGAAGCTCTGATCAATTTTAAACTCGATGAAAAACAAAGAGATACTTATTTGATTTGGAAGCAGCTTCTAGAAACGAAATCAAAGCAGCTGGGACTGCCCACTCCAGAAATCACGAGCGAGACTTTTTCATCTGCTTCCGCAGATCTCGATTCACGTCGCGTGTCTTAATCGACTCTCGCTTATCGTGCTTTTTCTTACCTTTTGCTAAAGCAATTTCGAGTTTTGCTCTCCCCTTCTTCCAGTATATTTTAGTTGGAACACAGGTGAGTCCTTTTTCGTTCATAGCCCGCTGGATCTTGTCGATTTCTTCTCTATGAAGAAGAAGCTTTCGTCTTCGCTCTGGCTCATGGTTGTTATAACTCGAAGCTTTGTAGATCGATATATGGGAGTTTTGCAGAAATAACTCGTCACCATATATGGCGATAAAAGCATCCTTAAGGCGTATACTTCCACTGCGCAGAGATTTCACTTCTGAACCTTGTAAAGAAAGTCCCGCCTCGAACTTATCGAGAAGCTCGTAATCAAAACGAGCCTTTTTATTGTCTGCAATAATCTTGATCGACATGCCCTTGTTTAACCCATTTTCCGGATTTTTTGCAAGCTGTTAAATAAAGTGACGAAATCAGGGGCTTTTATGGCTTCGGCTCGAACGGTTTCTGGGTAGCCCAGCTCTTCAAGAGCCTTTTCAAAGAGCTCTTTTTGTTCCTTTTTTAGCCCTAAGTTTTTAATCATTTTCTTTCTTCTTTGTGAAAAAGCAGACTTAACAAAGTTTAAAAATTTTTTGCGATCAATTTCTGGTGGGTCTTCTAAGGGTGTAAACTCGAGTACCTGACTATCAACCTTTGGAGGTGGATAAAAAGCGCCAGGGCCTAAATCGACCAGCTTTTTCATTTTCCAAAAGTTTTGCGCTATAACAGAAATAATTCCAAAGGCCTCTGTCGAAATGCTGGCAGTGATCCTTTGTGCGACTTCTTTTTGAAACATTAGGACCATGGCACGAAAAGGAATAGCTTGAGCGGTCAACTCGATGACCAAGGGAGCAGAAATTTGGTAGGGAAGGTTGCTCACTAATATGCAGTTATCATCAGAAACTGTTTTCCAATCATACTTGAGAGCATCAACCTGAATTATTTTATCAGCGCTAGAAAGCCGTGGCTCCCAGTACCCGACCAGGTTCTTATCAAATTCAATCAGCGTCTTGTGCCCAGGTAGTTGCAATAACAAATCGGTAATGGCCCCCAAGCCCGGACCAATCTCGTAGATATGATTGGCCGAAAACTTCTCTGCCGACTTCAATATTTTTTCGATGGCGGAATCGGACACTAAAAAGTTTTGTCCAAAGGATTTATTGGGAGTGTGCCCCAGTTCTGCTAGCTTACTTTTTAGCCGTTCTCGAGCGGTCACGAATGATCCTGGTCAAGAGGCGCGCGAGGTTTAGGGCCAAGACTCTGGGTCGACCTCTCACCGCGATTCAAACGCTGAATCCCGGCAAAACCAATCATGGCGGCATTGTCTGTGCAGTAGCGAATCGGTGGGATTTGTATTTGGATACCATCACTTTGGGAGAGCTCGTCAGCTTTTTCTCGGAGGCGAGAGTTAGCACTGACTCCTCCCGTGATTACAGCTCTTTTTAAACCCAGCTTCTTAAGAGCATGACCTAACTTCGTAATGAGAACATCGGTAATGGCTTCTTGATAGGAGGCACAAAGGTGTGGAAGTTCTGCTTTTCTCTCTGCCTCTGGGATTTTCTCTAGAGTTCTTAGAGCCGCAGTTTTTAAACCTGAAAAACTAAATTGAAAATTGTCCTCTTTAATAAGAGGTCGCGGAAATTGATAGCGGGCCTTGTCGCCTTTTTGCGACCACTGGTCCACTTGAACTCCGCCTGGGTAGCCAAGCCCTACCATCTTTGCAAATTTGTCAAAGGCCTCACCGGCGGCATCATCAATAGTCGATCCCAACTCCTGGTAGGTACCAAATGAAGGAACAAAATAAAGACTACTATGGCCGCCACTCACCGTGAGCCCCACAAAAGGATACGTAAAATCCTCCGAAGGCTTATAGGTACTATCTGAAAGAAGTGGAGCAACAAGGTGTCCCTCGAGATGATTTACACCAATAAAGGGTTTGTTAAAAACCAAAGCTAGAGTCTTTACGGTGACCAAACCAACAATCAAGGAACCGACTAAACCGGGTCTAGAGGTCACGACGAGGCCATCGATATCATCCCATGTGCAAACAGCTTGTTTTAATACGGCGTCAATTAGTGGGAGTATATGGTGAGTATGATTACGACTGGCTATCTCAGGAACTACGCCGCCAAAGGGTTTGTGGGCTTCGTACTGGCTCTGAGAAAGACAGGAGTGTACAAAACCCTTATCATCAACCACGGCCACT
Source organism: Bdellovibrionia bacterium (assembly GCA_030427805.1). Classification (GTDB taxonomy): domain Bacteria; phylum Bdellovibrionota; class Bdellovibrionia; order Bdellovibrionales; family JAGQZY01; genus JAUHWN01. The sequence goes on along the minus strand of JAUICP010000001.1, from coordinate 758,192 downwards.
GAGGTATCATCACAGCTGGATTCGATGGCCAATACTTTTTTAATCATTACTTCAACTTTTTAAGAAGGTTTCGTGCGGTTTTGGCTTCACCCGATTTAGGAAACTTTTTAATGAGCTCATTATAGAAGCTCTTAGCACCCTCTGGGTCGCCAGCATTTTGAAAAGATATACCAATATTGAGCGTAGCCAGGGCAAATCGGCGACCACTTGGGTTCATACTGCGATACTTTTCGTAGGCCTGAGCCGCTTCGATCCAGTTTTTTCTTTTGAAATGGTATTGACCCGCAGCAAAGTTACCCTTGGGAACCTTACTAGAATTATTTACTTTTTTTTTTGCCGAAGCTTTTCGAGCACCAATAATATTTACTTGATTCGTCAGCTTATTCATCTGATCGATGAGAGTTTTCATTTGTTCATCGAGCTTGCCAATCGCCTCTTGAAAAATCTTTTGTTTTTCGTTGATGCTTTGAACCTGCTCTTGGAGAGACTTTGTCTGATTACTCTGTCCCTGTCTTTGTCGATTTTGATAAGCTTCGACCGCTTCGATTTTACCGTAAAGCCGTCGGAATTCGTCGTTGATTTCCTGCATCTGAGCCGTTGAATTTGCCGTCGATGCCTGAAGGCTTTTCATTTGTTCCTTAAGAACCTTTTTTTCTTTATCATTTTCAATTTTGTCTCGAGTCTGCAAGCACGCAACACTCAAAATCAAACTCATCGATAGTAAAAAGATAATTCTCATGTGTTTCATGGAAACGTATCTCCCGTTTGAAACTTTTTAACCCGGGCCGCTGTTTCTGCCCGCTCAGCAAATTGTTTTGCTCTCACAAAATAGACTTTAGCCTCGTCATTTTCTCGTTCTTTGAGCAATCTCTGAGCACGTTTATACGACTGTTCCGCCTTAAACCAAAGTCCAGGAGCGTAACGATCTGCACTCTTCTCTTTAGCAACAATGATAGCTGTTCGTGCAAGGGTGTATTCTTCGACGGGAACTGGGCCAACACAGGAGGAGCAAAGAACCAATAAACTTCCTAAAAACACAAGTTTAATTGAATTCAACAAAGCTCCCCCTTTGGCTCAGACATTACTGAGGAAGTGGAACAAAATTAGCGCGGCGATTTCTAGCCCAAGCAGATTCACTAGAACCTCTTTCTAGGGGCTTTTCTTCACCATAGCTAATAATAGTCAATCGAGCGGGATCAACTCCCAAGCTAACGAGGTAGTTCTTTACCGCTTTAGCTCTTCTTTCTCCAAGAGAAAGGTTGTATTCGATCGAACCACGCTCATCACAATGACCTTCTACCTGAATCGTCATATTAGAGTTTCCTCTAATCCACTCAGCATTTTCAGCTAGTTGATTTCTAGCCGTACTGTCTAAAGTCGCTTGGTCGTAAGCAAAGTTAATAGAAGAGAGTCCAGGGATGTTTCCGCTATCAGATCCACCTGGATCGATAGTGCCCATCGCTTTTGACTCAATTCCGGGATCGTCCATCGCACCCATTGTATCGGGGTTTTCACCGTCTGGCTTGGTATCTTTAGATCCGCAAGCAGTAATAAATGCCATCGCTAGCAATGCAATCATAATAGTTCGCAACATTGGTCCACTCCTTATTGACTGAAATTATTTTAAAATTTCGTTTTCTAAAGTCAAACAGATATAATAGAGGCTATTCCAAGGGAGAGTTCGTCTTATGTTACGCAGCTTCAATTATACTTTCCGTTTAAGCTTAGTTTACTTAGTTTTCGGTGTTTTGCCTTTCCTAGCTCCGGTTTTAGGGCAAGCCCATTTTTATTCCGCCGATCTCAAAGAGATACGCACAGAGCATTTCCGCATCATTTACGATGCACCACAACAACCAGTGGCAAAGCTCTACGCCGTCTATGCGGAACAAGCTTGGCTCGCTTTAGAACCTCTATTTAAAGAAGCCCCAGAGACAGTCACCATTCTCATTAACGACAATACCGATAATGCGAATGCCTTTGCGACGTCACTTCCATTTCCGTTTATAAATATCTATCCCGTCTTTCCATCGCACCTCGATTCAGTCAGTGACTATGGAAACTGGGCTTACGAACTCGTACTCCATGAGCTCGGACATATTTTCATTTTTGAACCAACTAATGGAGTTTTCACCCCACTTCGCTATATTTTTGGTTCGGTTGCACGTCCAAACTTTCTACTCCCCCGTTGGTATCACGAAGGACTTTGTGTGAACTTAGAGACGATCTACTCCAATGGAGGTCGCCTCAGGTCGCCGGACTACCTAGCAAATATTCGGGCAATGGTTCTCGACAATACTCTTCGAGAAGAAAACATGGCTCGCATTAATGAAGCCATACCCGATTGGCCCGGTGGACTTCGCCCCTATATGTTTGGTGGCGTTCTGCTCAATGATGTTCTCAAAAAAGCAGGAACTCCAGAAATCTTCTATGATCTCAACCAATCATATTCGCGGCGAATTCCTTATCTGCTGAATACTCCCATCGAAGATAAAGTAGAGCAAAGTTATTCAGAACTTTTAAACGGCGTTTTTACAAAATTTGAAGATCTTACAGCTGAACAGACAAAAATTATTTCGGCAATGGGAACAAAAAAAGGAGGACGCCTCAGACAGCCTGGATACACTAATCACTCACCGCGATTCAGCCCCAATGGCCAATATTTGGCCTATGTCGGTAAAACTGACAATATCGGTTCCTTCATCCGCGTTCTCAAAGAAAAGAAAAAAACTGAATTTCGCCGAACTATGGGTAAAACGGTATTCGAAGGATCTCGAATTTCGAGAGTTGAATGGTTCCCTGATAATAAACACATTCTTTACGATGACACCGGAACCTGGGATCGCTCTTACAATTTCTCTGACCTCTACAAGATAGATATCTTCAGTGAAAAAGTGACACGACTCACTCGGGGTAAACGGGCTTCTGAGGCCAGTATTTCGACAGATGGTAAAATAATTGCCTTCAGAGAGAATTATACCTTCGGTACACGAATCTCCATGGTCGACTCTGAGGGGAAAAACTTTAAAGTTCTTTACGAACCACCGCGAACCCACCGCGTTTCTCATCCGGAATTTTTAAGCGAAAGCCGACTCCTTTTTGTCGAAAGAGATACAGAAAAAAATGAAGTCATCAAACTCATCAATCTTAAAAATACTGATGAGAATGCCCTACCTATTACAATTCTCGAACAATATTCACCCGTCGCCTATCCACGAAGAACGGCCATGGGAATTGTCTTTCAATCGACAAAGAGCGGAGTTCCCAATCTCTACTTAGCCGATGCGCGACTGACATCAGCTCGAGCCATAACCAATACAGTGACCTCCGTAAATAATGGCGATATTCACCCTCTGTCTAAAAACCTTTACTTCAGCCAACGTACGGGGCGCGGAGATTTAATTCACACTTTAAAGTTTGCTCAGTGGAATGTGCTACCGCGAAGGCTTCCCGAGGTTAAAAATATTAGCGACTACGAGTTTGCTCCTTATACGCGTCCCAACGTACAAGTTGATACCACCGAACACAGTTATTCCCCTTGGGGTTATTTATTACCTCGATACTGGATTCCCTTTATTTTTGCTGTTGATGAGGGCTATTTGTTTCAGGCTATCACCGGGGCGTCTGATCCAGCGGGACTCCATAGCTATAATCTTCAGGCCAGTTACGACACTCTGACTGAAAAAGTCGGGTTCTCAGCTAACTACACGAACAATCAAACTCCCATTTCGCAATCGATTCTCGGTGGTGTCTTTTACGAATACCTCTACACCGGTGACTTAGTTCGCGAAAATGAAACGGCTTCTTACTTTGCATCGGGATACATCCCATCATTTTCTAACAATTGGCGCTGGGGACTTGGAGCTGTTCACAATAAGATCAGTTTTAATACTGGCAATGCTGAGCTGACTCGAAGCGGTCCCACTGTGAGCATTTCGTATTCGAAAGTCACCCAGAAAGGGAAGGACATCACTCCATCGAAAGGAAAGGGATTTCGCCTCGGCTATACTCGCTATCTCGAAGAATGGGGAAACATCACCTATGACTCCACATCACTCAGTACTTCGCTTTACCTATCGAGCTTTCTCCCGAGCCGCCACGGAATCTCATTGACTACAAATAGTATATGGGCGCCGAATAACAACATACCGGCCCTCGGTTCATCAACTACGGGCGGTAACTATCAAGCCACTCTTGTGGGCAGTGGAAACCTCATGCGCGGATACCCATCCGGGGTCTTTTTAGGAAAGACCCTCTCGACAGCCAACCTCGAGTATCGCTTTCCGATTACCTGGGTTTACGATGGCTTTGGAACCTTACCCGCATTTTTGCGCAAGATACACGGCGCCTTGTTTTTTGATGTCGTGACATTGGATGGACTCTTCTTTGACCAAGATATCGGAACCTTCCGCTCAACCAAGTACGGAAATATGTTTTATGGTTCGGGTCTGGAACTCCGGTTTGACCTGACACTCGGTTATGGATTACCCGCACGGATCAATCTTGGCCTTTACTACGGCCTCGATGAACGACCCGGTGGTGGATTCTCACCTTTTGTGAGTTTTACTTTCTAGAAAGTACTTAGTACCTTCTAGAGCTCATTGAGTCTAAATTTTTTAAACACGATGTCTTGAGGCTTCTGGCTTGGATTGAGATTCCAATTACTCGATTTCCTCTCGTATATTATTGCTAAATGGTAATCGCGTGTTTTGGCCATTGAACTATAACCACATGAAGCATCAATTCGATTTGAAGAAAACCAGTTATTGCCTGTGGTCGTTTTTCGAATTGTCATATTTCTTCGATTAACTGTGGAATCACAGTTGGCAAAGAAAATATTTCCTGATGAATAATACAACATACTTCCTTGAGCAATCGGATCATAAAGCCTGTTACTGATCGAAGGAGTTGTAAAACTTTCGCCTTTATTCTGGCTCCAAGACAAACTTCTTCGACACGGAGGACTTCCTGGAAGGTAATTTCCCTCAGAATCTTTGAGACACTTATTGACCCCTGATGACCTGTCATTTCTGAAAATCGTCCCATTATCTAGCTCTACAATACTCGACTCACTTGACCTTCGAGATAAAGAGTTATCGCCAAGACGCCACGAATTTCCTCCATCATCGGAAATAAAAACTCTATGTGCAGAAGGAATGACGAGTCTATTTTTATGAGGATTATTTCTTAACTGAATTCCCACTCCCGGTCCAATAAGATCCATTTTCATACCACTTAGATATAACCCTTGTGGAGCCTTCGGGTGGGGATCAGTCAAATCATAGAGTGGGCCCATTCTCAGTGTTCGCCCTGAAAACCATAATTTTCGATATCGAATTCGCCGGTCCCTCTCCCGAAATCGCATACTTGGATTTTTGTGAAACTGTTCTCGATCTCCATCATTCGACATCATAAATAGATGAATGTGACCATTACGTTGATCGACAACGGCAGTAGGGTTTCCGCAGGTATCACCTCCGAGCTCGCAGACTCTAATTTTTCTGGTCCACTCATCTCCGTCGTTGTAACTGACTTTGACAACGACATTGATATCTCCAGAATCAGTATTATTGGCGACTCTTTCTTCGGCAAACGCCAAGATGTACCTATTAGAGTTGACTGTGACTAAGGACGGAATTCTATAAAAATACCTACGTCGAGAGTCAGAAATCGATCGGAAAATCACTTGTTCATAATTATTAGATAAGATCGAAACAGAATCATCAGTCAATGAGGACTGATCCGACAAGTTCTTATTCAATAGTTTTTGATCAATAACTTGATTTCCGCAGGCCTGTAATAACAAAAGTGAAACAAAAAGGGTAAAAACCCTTCCTAAAGAACGAAACTTCATACTTAACCCCTATAGTCCTTTCCTACCGACCCTTGTACCCAGGTTATCTGGAATCGAGACAAAATCGGAGTTATCCGCCTCAAAAAGGCGCGTTTTTCTAATTTTGATACAGGGGGAGTAAATATAGTTTACGAAATTGAGGGGGTGTTCGACTTCTGAACAATTCATCTTCAGCAGCAAAGAGCACTAAAAAGGCTTCGGCTCAAAACTTGAAAACAAATGGGGAACAGGAGGTTCTAATGAACGGATTAAACAAAGTATTTATTGCAGGCCATCTCGGTGTCACTCCCGAACTCAAATGGTCAAAAAACTCAAAACCTTTCTGCTACCTCAAGGTAGCAACCCAAAAGAGTCGGAAAAACGAAAACGACGAGTTTATTCAAATCACCCAATGGCACTCGATCACTGTCTGGGGCAAGAAAGCAGAAACCTGTTGTAGCTATTTACAGACGGGTTCAGCCGTCGCCATTGAGGGTACGATTGATAATTACCAGGCCACGAGCGCCACAGGAGAAAGCCTCTGGCGGACCGGAATTACGGCCCATCAGGTTCACTTTTTAAGCCGAAGTAACGCGCAACAAAAAGAAGCCGGTTAAATAAGCACTTTTTCTCAATCCTAAGCCCTCCCACTCTTGACAGGCCACTTCCTAGAAGTTTTGATTTAATTGAGCAAGGAGTGGAGGGATATGGATCAGTTGACTTGGATAAAAGATTTAGTCCGTGAAGAACAACAAATGGAAGAGTCGGGTATGGTCGACTTTAGCCTAGGCTTTGATCCGGATAAGCACCTTTTCTCTGAAACGATCCACTATCTTGATGATGTCAAATCAACCATGGTTCAGGCCGCCACTAGCTTCAATCAAATGAAGGGCACCAATCTTGGACGGGTCAAGATTTACGGCATCTCCAATACTCACGCGGACTTCATGCTTTTCAGAAATGGATTTAAGTTAATTTTCTCCATGAAGGAGCCTGGAGTTATTAGTATTCGCTACCAATATGCAGGAGCTAATTTCGTGCCTCAGCAAAGTGGTGAAGAAAAGTCGGAAATGGCCCAAGAAGATCTTCTCTATGCCCGCTGGGGCCCCTTTGGCGATCTCATTTGGACCTATCAGGAACAAGCCATCAAGTTAGATTACTTGGTTCGCTACTACCTCTCGCGATTTATTAGAGAAAGCTCTAAATAACTCGATTAAAACTTTTTGAATCTGGTTCGTAGAGACTGAATTGCAGTGGATTTACCTGGGTCACAACCAAGTGAATAAACTGTCCTTGGTCGATTTTCTTCTGACTGGAATTAACGACTCCGTAGAGATCGCCATCGATGCTGACGATGAGCCTGTTTTCTCCCCGAAGCTCAACGGCTCGAGCTCTAATTCTTTGACCGACCTGAAGACTTTTGGAGTTCTGAAACATTTAAAGAAGTCTCCTAGATGCGAGGGAACTCAACTTTTCGCACGAGTGGCTTAGCACTTGATGCCTTCACACTTTCATTTTCAACTTTCGAAGCACTTCCCGCTGGCGCTTGAATGCCTTTGCTTCCGAGAAGACTTTCGGTCGCACTTTTCTTTAGAGCATCTAAATCGAATTCATCGACTTGATTGGAGCTCAGCTCAACTTTCGACACCCGACTCTGCTCTTTATTAGAATCGTCCTGGGCTGCATGAGCATCATCCACTCGAGGCTCCTCAAAGAAACTCGGACGACTCAACACTTTTTGATCGGGGTGCTGGAGAAATTGCCCCAGAGACTCTGTTATGTCTCCTGCAAGCTCCTTAACTCTTTCACTAATCGGCGCTTGCTCGGGCACTGTCTCTTGAGCGAAGTCCTGACAGGCCTTGCGAAAATTTTCACCCAGGGCTTCTAAACTCTGATTGTCGTACTGCGGAACTTCAAAGGCACTTTCAAAGTGATTGCTACTATAGCGACTTTCCTCAACCGACTCTTCACCTTGCTCTCGCTCTTGTTCCTGCTCCTTTTGCATCCTCATTTTGGCCCACTCAGGCATTTGATTTTCATCGACAAGAAGCTGCTCACGATTCATTTTTACCAGAATCTCCAATTCCCCAAAAGGGATGTTAACGACTCGGGCAATTTCATTAATATCGTGTCCTTGGTGGGCCATACGGGCCGCTTTCATATAATTATAGGTCTTCTGACGTTCTATGATTTCTTCATGGGGAATCTTGTCCTGAAAAATTTCGGCGACTTCTAAACTTTTTTCCATGGACTGTTTGATCAGCTCTATCTGCTGCTCGGCTTTACTTATCTTTTTCTGAACATCCTTACCCTTGGCCTCTAACAACTTGATCAGTTGAGAAACCTGACTTTCGGTGCGATCCGATAAGTCTTCAAGGACAGCGATCTTACTTTGCAGAAGCTGCAATCCACTCGATAAACGGGGATCATCTTTTTGTTTTCTAAGGGCTTTCGATGCAACTACAAATAGGCTTCCTGCCAATACTATTTCTATGAAGAAATGGATGATATGAATGATTTCCACTGTCGCCTCCATGTGACACTAAGAGTTTAGTGGGAGGCACAGGGAGACACAAGCTGACTAAGGTCCCCGCTCTCAAAGTCTAGACGATTTCCTTGACCCAAGTCGTGAAAGCGAGACCTATAGAGAGTCCTGCTATAAGAAACTCTTATTGAATTCCGTGAAGCGTTCAACGGCCTTAGACATTGCTTCATTTTCAACAGCGTAGCTGACTCGGATATAACCATCGCAACCAAACTCTTGCCCGGGTACTACGACAACGTTTTTTTCTTCTAAGAGGGCATTCGAATAGGCTCTTGAGTCGTTCAAAGTAAACTTTGAATTTGATTTAGACATCAAGTCAGAAATAGAAATCCAAAAATAAAAGGCCCCTTCAGGATTAAGCAATTTAAAACCGGGGACTGAACTTAGCTTTTCAAAACCAAATTCTCGTCTTTGATTGAGTTGAGTCAGAGCATTTTTTACATCGCTATGGGCTTCATTGAGAGCTGCCGCCGAAGCCATTTGGGAAATACTCGATGCGGCTCCCAGTGCTTGGCTTTGGAAGTTTGTCATTGCCTTGATTATGTTCTCTGGTCCTGTCGCCCAACCGATTCTCCAACCCGTCATTGCATAGGCTTTTGAAACACCGTTCACACAAACGCAGCGATCACCTAAACTTGGCTCAACTTGCAAAAGATGGGGAGCAAAGCCATCGGCGTTAAAACAGAGCTGGTTGTAAATGTCGTCACTAACAATTGCAATATTTGGATGTTTCATCAATACGTCAGCAATTTGTCGCAACTCATCTTTCGAGTAAACCATGCCGGTCGGATTCGAAGGTGAATTGAGCATGATCAATTTTGTTTTACTCGTTATTGCCTTTTCTATTTGCTCCGCTGTGACTTTAAAGTTGGCTTCAAGTCCCGTCTCTAAGATGACAGGCTTTGCACGGCAGAGGTCGACCATGGCCGTGTAACTCACCCAGAAAGGTGCTGGCAAAATGACTTCGTCGTCCGGGTCTAACAAGGAATTCAGAGCAGAAAATAAAATGAACTTTGCTCCAGCTGTCACCGTGACATTATTTATCTTATAAGCGGTACCCAACTGGGAGTTTATGAGCTTAATAACAGCATCTTTGATTTCTGCACTCCCCGATGCTGGCGTGTACCGAGTGATCCCTTTGTTAATAGCTTCGATCCCAGATTTTTTTGCTACATCATAGGTTTCCCAATCGGGTTCTCCGACGGTGAGTGAAATAACATCTTTTCCGCTTGCTTTGAGCTCTTTTGCCTTGGCGGCTAGAGCAAGAGTTGGAGAGGGCTGTAATTGAGATACTAATTTTGAGAGCATGCTTTCTCCTTTTTGAGGACAAGTTATTCAGAGACTTACTCTTCTGAGGTTTCCTTGCAAAAAAAACTGAGCTTTTTATCGCCGTAGTCCTTTTGATGTTCTAGCACCAAGGGACCATAGCTGTCAGCAAAGGGCTCCTTCTTTGCGGTTTCTATTGCTATTCGAGTCGAAGGTCCATAGACAAGTGACTCGGCGACTACGTGCATGACTTTGTCTCCCCACTTTTCGGTAAAAGGGGGGTCTATAAAGACGATATCAAAAGCAGGGCCCGAATAGTTTTGTACGAACTTAAATACATCTATTTTATGGAGCTTTAGTTCTTCCCTACCGACCTTTAACTTCTGACGATTCTTTTCAAAGATCTCAACTGACTTCTTATTCAACTCGACGGCTTGAACCTCTTTAGCGCCACGAGAAATAGACTCGAAACTAAGATTGCCGGTTCCACTAAATAAATCTAGAACTCGCGAACCCTCAATATCAAACTGCAACCTATTAAAAAGGGATTCTTTGACTCGGTCGGTGGTTGGACGGATATGATCGGCATTAAACGGGACTAGATTTTGTCCACGAAATTTTCCTGAAATTATTCTCATGCATTATTACTTAAACCCTGGCGCTTTAATAGCAACAAGAAAAGTTACAATTTTTCTACGTCCTAAATCTGATAGAGAAGAGAACTGAATTTCTGCAAGGCGACGTCTTTGGTGCTCGCTCTCACCCTTCGACTCTACCATTTGATCATAGGTCTTAATGACGGTGATGTATTCCTGAACTCGATACTTGATGGACGGCAGATCAAAATTAACTAGGAACTTTTGCCCCGCCGTTAAAAGTTCTTCACCCGTGTCGATAATCATTCCTTTGAGATTCAACTCAAGGGCTGTAAAACCAAGTCGCTGCCCCGTCTGATCTTCGAGAAAGATCTTAATTGGATAGGGTTTAACCTTTTTGACAACAACGTTTCTATTTGAATCAGAGTCACCGGACACCCGCTACCTCCTCAATACGCTCAACTACTTTAAATATATCATCAAAAGGCTTAGGAATAAATAAATCGATTCCTTCTCCAGTGATCGTAGTCACATCGTGCTCGCCAGAGTAAGCAGAAATCATTATTACCTTAGACTCATTTTGTGGGCCTCGTTCTGATACAACCTGGGGACCACTTAAACCAGGCATAAGGACATCTAGTACTACAATCTCAGGTTTATGCTCTATCCACAACTCTAGGCCCTTTTTACCATCTTCTGCCTCAATGACTTCGTACTTTTTTAGGCGGAAGGCTCGTGCAAGAGAACGCCTGACAAGCTGCTCATCATCAACAACTAGGACTTTCAATTCACATCTCCACTATATATTGGTAACAAAACTTTAAAAGTCGTTCCCGTTCCAATCTGAGAATCAACCTCAATCCTACCACCAAAAGATTCAATAACCGAACGACTCATACTCAAGCCCAAACCAGTACCCTTTCCCTCTTCTTTTGTTGTAAAGAAAGGTTCAAATATTTGGGATAAGATCTCAGGAGGAATACCCGGCCCAGTATCTCGCACTAAGAACTGCGCTTCACTTCCTTGCTTTGAGGTTTCTACAATAAGTTCGCCACCATCCTCCATGGCCTGACAGGCGTTATTGATTAAATTAAAAATAACTTGCTGGAAGAGTTGAATTTCAACCTCAATCATTATCTCTTCGCTACTCAGTTCAATTCCTACATTGTGATCACGCATTGCTGTCTTCAAAATAGGAAGTGTCTTTTTGACAATATCACTCATATCGACTTTTGTTTTTGTTCGAGTCTCTTCTGAATTCGAAAAAGAAAGCAAATTGTCGATGATATTTTGACAGCGTTCAGCCGCCACTTCGATTTCTTTCAGATCGTCCTTTACCTGTTGCTCTTGAATAGTGCTAATTAAAACCTGTGAGAGAGAACGAATACCCGTCAGCGGGTTATTAAGTTCATGTGCAATATTCCCGGCAAGAAGGCCGATCGCTGCCATTTTTTCATTTTGTATCACCCGCCCCCTTAAAGCCAAAGCCTGGGTCATATCTAGGTAATAATTAATGACGGCCGTCAGTTTAGTATTGTCTCCGACTCGAATGGGGTAGGATTGAACTTCAAAATAACTATCCCCTCTTTTAATCTGAGCTTTTTGCGGTCTACCGGTCTTCAATGCCCTTTTTACGGGGCAGCCCCTACACGATTCATCGGAGTCGTTAAAACGCTTGAAACACTTCGAACCCGAGTCTGTCAGTTCGAACTTTTTATTAGACCGAATCAAATTGTAGTCATAATCAACGATTGCAATAGGCTCTGCCAAACCGTCGAAGGTTGAGGCCCATTGATAGGATGTATATCTGAGCTGATACTCGAGAAGAATTCTCTCCAATGAAATCTGCAAGGGTTGTAGACGATCAGAAAGGTAATCAAGAAACCCTTGAACATCTTTATCGTCCATTCCATGTTCAATAAAAAGAACAGAAGAAAATCCTTCACTCGAAGAGTAAATATTTGATAAAAAAATGGGGATCGAAATAATCTTCCCAAAAGGTCGACCGAAAAAATTTGCTAGAAAGTGGCGGTCTTCTTCGGAGTCAGTAATAATTCGAGAACGCTGTCTAATTAACTCTTCTGTCTGCCGCTCAACCACCTGTTGCTTTTGCATATAGACAACGTTCATCTTTCGATCGGGCGTAGCGTAGCACAATATGGGCTGCCGAATGGAGGAAAAGGACTTCAAGCTCTTTCTAAACAACAAAATCCAATCGTCCACCGTATTGGTAAAAGCGAGCTCTTTAATAAATCTCACCAAACTTCTGACGTGATTCAATTTCTCTTCGGCTTGTTTCTTGGACTTCTCCTCATTGAGTGTTCTTTCGTGAACTATTTGCTCTAGGCCAAATGTTAATTCTTCGAGTTTGTCATTTTGCTCTCTAAACTTGAGGATCAGAGACTTGCGATTTTCATTTGCAAGATATCGACGATAAGCCTTGTTGGAAGCATTTAGCAGATGGTCTTTATCAATGGGCTTGATGATTATATCAAATGGGGCGTAATTATTCACAAACCGTTGTAACTGTTCCGGATCGAGTTTTTCGATGAGTAAGATCACCCCCACAGATACAGATGCCTGCTTCACAAAATTAAGAACCTCACCGATAACATCCGCACCGAGATTCCAATCTAGAAAAAGGAGTGAAAAAGTACCACTTTTCAACTCACCCTGGAGCTGAGAAAAACTTTTGTGATGAATAACAGAAAACCCACTCGACTGCATGTGGTCGAATAAGTGTGAGGTGAGCTCCGTCGGGCTCACCCACAATACTTTCGAATTTTCGAATTGATCGGTCCGAGACTCTATATCCATCTATATAGAATCAACCAAGGCTTGAATCTGAAATCAATCCTTTTCTTTTATTATGATCAAACTCACCCTGCAAAAGCTCTACCCAATAGTCGATGACTTCGGTGAGCTCGTATTCCAGGAGGTCAGCAAGAAGTACATAGTCTCTGACTTCAAAGGTACCAATCATGGCTTTTAGGACCCCGGCGAAGGTTTGGCTCGTCGATATCCAGAGGCTTTCACTCTTTACCTTAATATCCTGACTGTGAAAGGCAGCCCGAAGCTCAAACAGAGAGTCATTAGCCCATTCACAGGAGTCTATAAATTGAGCAAACTGTTGAATACCGTCCTTGTGATGCCCCTCTCTAAAGGAGAGAGCTACGATCTTACTCTGCTTTCTCAACTCTTGTAGAAAACTAATTAGAGAGTTCATAGTATTGAAAACCAGGTCCCTAGAATTTTCAAACTTAAGCTCGATGGTTTCGATAAAATCAACGCCAGAAAGAGCCATTGATTTCTCGTCATCAAGACTGACTTCTTGACCGTTAATTCGCATCCCGCAAATGACATTGCCTTCTTTCTCTTTAATCTCTTCGAGTGAGGAAATTAGGTCCCCGAAGGTTGAACAGGTCTTAAACTTCTTTTGTATATGATTTTTTGTAATCACTTCGGTCTTCATTTTCAACCCTCTCCTTAGAAATTGAATTACATATAGAATGATAATAATTTAGGATATCTTGGAAACACTGGTGGACGCGCAAATTCGCTACAATGAGCTCATTTAAGTCCATTGGTCCAATTCGCAATTTTTCGCAGTTATACCAACGAACCAATGGAGCCCAGCGAACAAAGTTTCTCTCAACTTGATTCATTAACTGGTCCACTTGATTCAGTACCAGATTCGAACGACTATCTATTTTTTCATCGCCAAATTTTTGCAAAGTTTGAATTGCGACTAAATTAGCTTGATACATTTGATCTACAACCATCTGATCTTCGGAACTAAGGTTCTTTGGAAAGTCTTTGCTCAAGTAGAGAGCTCCCAATAATTGAACTTCAAAGGGAATTGACTCCTCAGAATTGACCTCAACAAAAGTTCTTCCTTCACCAGCAACTATAACTGGAGAATAAATCGGCTCAGACCCATCGAGCATGGAACGCAACTCACAATGAATTTCATCACTAGAGATTTCTAAGGGGTGATCAAATACCAGAACTCGGCTCCCCCAGGAGCGTGGCCCGGTCTCGTAAAATGAGACCTCTTTGCAACTTAAATTCAGCGCCGGCGTACCGACAAGACTCGCGATATGCATTGGAGCGCTATCGGCTCCAAGGAGGATATCACTATTTCCAATAATGCCAAGTAAGTCGGGGACACGAGTTTTCCCTACTAAACAATCGAGATCTTGAGTTCCAAAAATATTTTTGAACTGCTCTGCAAGTCCTACCTCTTGGGGACTTCCAATCAAAACAACTTCGAAATCTCGTTCTTCGCGCAATTTAACAATAGCTTCGGCTATGTGACGTGGAGAGAAGGTCTTCTTTTTTTGACTCGCCCCTAAGTGAATACAAATTCTGGGCCTTGATTTACTTTCGTCCTTTTCGAAATCAGTCAGCCACGATTGATCACTCAACTCAACGCCCGCAACCTCTGCAAAAAGATCAGTCACATGAATTCTATTGGGTTTGCCAGGGCCTACCTGGGCAAAAAAGTAGGCACTTGCGTCATCCGGAATACAAAGAAATTCATCCTCGTATAAGGTATACCCGCTGGTTTTTGTATGGTGAATGATCTCCGAAGAAAGATAACTGGAAAAGGGAGAAAAACTGAGATTAATGAGGTGGTCATAATTTTCTTTTTTCATGTCTCGAATAAGCTGATCGAGAATAAAGAGACTCTCACCGACGCGAAAATCAGTATGAAGCACTCCACTCAGCATTTGCTTACTGTCGAGCACATGTAACTTATCAATTGCATCACACCCAATAGCCGCAGTCTTAAATTTTTCTCTGACTAAAAAGTGCACTTCATGCCCCTTGTTCTTTAGTTGCCTAAGGACGGGCCATGTTTGATAGATATCACCTAGTCTAGCGAGCTGAACGATTAGAATTTTCACCGGGAACCTGCTCTTTCAGTAATTCAACAATTGTTTTCATTCTCTTGATTTTCTGCGACTGCTTATCTTCTCCGCAGACTTTTCTAATTTCTAAATTGAGACGCTTCAGTGCAACAAAGAAGCTCGCACTATATTTCTCTTCCATGAGACTCCTCCACACGCGATACAAGAGATTTTGTTACTTTTGATTCAATTATTAAGCGCTCTCTTAAAACTTTGAGCACTTCTATGATTCTGCGAAACCGAACAAATGACGAAGAGATGTTATCCTCGAGAATGTCATCTAAACTATGCAGGTAAGTTTCCATAAATGGAAACCCCTGAAACTCTCTTCGAATCTTCATTAGTTTTATACTCATCTCACTGGCAATATTTTCTTCTTCATACTTGTGAGCGATCGAACGTAGTTCAGACAAGCAGAGACTAATTTGCTCTTCACACGACTCGTAAATTCTTCTCAACTGTTCGTACATGTACTTCCAATCAGTCGAATCGATATCTGAATAACGATAAGAGAGCACTCTGTGCAATTTGTAAGTCTCCGTACCAATTTCAAAGAAACCTGCCGTATCTCTACTATTCAAAAACAGGGACCATGAAACTTTACTAATCCAAAATGCCACCGACTTTTCACTGAAAACGTCTTGCACGGGAACTTTATACCAAACGGGACCATCGAGAAGGTTGCTCGTAGATATTTTCATTTTATCGTGAGTTTCAGAAGCTAATTGAAAGATGTTCTCCCAATCCTCAAGCATTCTATAGACAGTTAATAGAGCGACGGCATAAGGGTCAATGGAACTAGCGCAGGCGTGAAATGTTCTAAAGCATTGTTCACTATGACCACAAGGCGAGCAAAGTACATTGGGCTGGACAATAATGGAAGACTGATCAAAAGCCCCTGTCTGTGATGGCCTACTAGACCCAAGGGCCAATTCAATTACCGGAACCTCAGCCGCAACAGCCATATGTTTTGTTAGTGTATCTCCAGAAACTAAAACCCTACCGATCTTCAACAACGAATAGAGTTCCGGAATGCTGCAAATATATTTAACCGCCGAAATCCCTTCCGCAATAAGAGTGTGCACAATTTTTTCAATCTCCGGCTCTTCATTGGGAGCTCCTACAAAAACAAGAGTCCCATGGGAATATACCGAATGAAGACTACGAGCGAATTGCAGCCAATTTTCAACTCCAAAATTTTTCTTTACATCAGAAGTAAAGGCTTGGACAAGGATGAGATCCTGAATACCCGAAAAACGGGATAGGACATTTTTCTGCGCCTCTTCATTTTCACTCAAAAGAAATTTTTCTGTACGACCTTCGAGAAGACTTCCCTTGTAATAAATGTCGGCGTAGTGAAAACACTCTTCTCCATCATCACTTCCGTACTCATTTAGAAACTGAAACCATGCGCTACCAAACTCGACGGCATCGCCTTTGATATTAAGCCCCAGTTTTTCGTTCGCATTGACCTCGCCACAAAGGTACCCACTCAGTTTGTTATGGGTCAAATTGATCATTAGATCAAAATTTTCAGCATTTAGATCTTCAATCAAATGGTCTAAACGATTGAAGGCTTCAAAAAATGAACGGTCTGAGTGAGCAATGGACTCTTGCAGTTCGTTTCGGTCAAAGAGGTGAATTTGCACTACCTCAGGAATTAGCTCAAAAATGCGCTGACACTCTCTATTTACAAGAAAGTGAATTTCCGCATTGGGGTACTTTTTCATTAATCCAGAAATGACTGGTGTCGATAGAACAATATCTCCCATTCTCAACATTTGAACGATTAAGATCTTCATGCGATAAGCTCCCTAAGAACTCTGTAAGTAGAACTGAGTCGACTTAGCTCGTCACTTTCTACATCTTTAATTGAAATTAAATCGCCCTTAATTTCAGAATTTAAATTAAGGTGCTTATCCCTCTTGAGAAGCTTTTGCCACTGTCTAAAGGGCTCTGGCTTTCTTGCTTGAAACAATTCGTAAAACTGAATTTTAATCTCGCTGGGATTCACACGGTAGGCTGGAAGAATTGTAGTGAAGTATACTTTTCTCAAAAGCTTTTGCACTTGAGCCTGGGTTTTAAATGCTCCAAGAGGCTCACTTATATATTGAACCCGATCGGATTGAATCTTACTCTTTACCCATTCGACAAGTGCAGTGTTTTCTTCGAAGATGACGATTTTTAAAGATTTATGCCTATCTAAAAGGCAGCGAATCTCATACCCGGAACTCGCGCCAATCAAAAAAATATATTCGAACTTTTCTAAATCAACGGAAATTGAATCCACAAACGAAGAAGCTTCCTTCTTTGGATCATATTTGGAAGACAAGAAACGACCGTCTAGCTTTACGACCTCATCGCCAGAACGAGCACTCACCACCTCAAACATTTTGAACTTCCTCCATCTGCTCTAAACATTGGAGAATTTCTCTATACTCTTCAGACGACTTACCTGACGATTCAATACTCTGCAAAACCTCTCTCACTTTGGTGTACTGGGCTTTTTTAAAGTATATTTTTGCTAAAAGGACTCGGTAGTTGTCATTCAATTGCCCTGTTTTCTCGAGCGACTCAATAAAGTCGACAAGCTCAGTGAGCTTCTGATCCCTAAAGAGCCATGAAATCATAAGGTCAATAGCCGTAGTATTTGACGGCTCGATGCTATGGGCCTCTCTTAAGTTGCCATAGGCTAGCTCGATATCACCCAATTGATTGTGAATCATTGCCAGTCCAACCCAGGCACGGTCATTATTTTTATTGACGTGCAGGGCTTCTCTAAATCGGACAAGGGCCTCAGCAAAGTTATTTCTCTGGATCTCGAGAGTTCCGTAGTTAACTAATAATTCAGAGGATTGGTTATTGAGAGTAAAGGCTTTATTGAAATATTCCTCAGCCCCATCAAGATCCCCTTGTCTGAGGTAAGAGATTCCACAGAATTTAAAAGCATCAAAAAGAAATGGATTACCTTGCTCGACCGTTGAAAAGAAGATCTGAAAAGCTTCAATAGCCATAGCATCTTTGTGATTTTGATAGAGAGTCTCTGCAAACCGGAACAAAGCTTCTGGCTTTGAGTTCTCACTGATAAAACTCAGAAACTGCTCGATGGAATCGTCTGAGCGCCCAGACTCTCTCAAGCTCAAAGCCAACCAATAATTGAGATCCTGATTTTCTGGATAAATGTCTACAGATTTTTTCAAAAGTTGGGTAGCTAGTTGAAACTCTCGGTTTTGAATTAAAATGAGAGCATTGTACAAAAATTCGTTTTCTGAATTGATGTCTTGAACTTTATTATGTTCCTTTTGTCCTTCGACCGACAAGAGTCCTGACATAGGCGACCTCCACTTAACACTTTTAGTAGCAACGTGGATGCCACAAACCTATTCGAACATGTTTTATTTAGGAATAATTAAGTCGAGCTTTTGACTGCTATCAAATTTGGAACGTCATTATTTTGGCTAAGACCTCAGACTATATCGACTAAGGAACAGTACCTTCATTTTTAGATTTATAGGCGCTTATCACTTTACGCCCCTTTTTGATTGTCTTCATGGTGTGATAGATTTTTGTTTTCTCTTGATCGACAAGGGAAATAAGCTCTATGTCCTGCTCTACTATGAGTTGAATCTTCTCCTCTTTCTGACCTAAGAGATATCGAATGTCTTGCTTTAGAGCGCCGTTCACTTCTATCGCTTTATTTTTTATTGTTTCATACTCAAGCTCGATGAGATCTTCAAGACACTTTAAGAGATTCAGGAGACGATCCCTCGTTTCGTAGAACACTTCGACATCTTCAAAGTTGCCAGAATTAAACTTCTGTAATTCACAGGCGTTGAGATCAATGAACTTATCTAAGTAGTGATTTCTCTCTTTAAATAGCTGTATGATCCTATTCATTTCACCCTCCCGAAGATGAAGTCTTTTTTGCGTCATTCTTTTTTAGCTGCTCAATTGCTTGTTTCCAGCCATCATAAAGAGTTGTCAAAATTTTGATCGCGTTATTCAAACGATTTACATCGTTGTTAATATTCGCCTGCGTTAACTCATCCGTTATATACATATAAAGCTGCTCTAAATTCGCCGCTATATCTCCGCCCACTTTGTGATCTAGAGTATTCATCAACTCCAAAACGATATCGTAGGCCCTACTTACATTTTCTCCGCGTCCGGCAATATCACCTTTTTCGATAGCGATAACCGCTTTTTTACAGAATTTAATAGCGCCCTCATAGAGCATCAGCAGTAACTTCTCCTTTGAAGCACTTTGTACAGATGTCGCTTTATACTTCTGATACGGATTACTCATTTCACCTCATCATTAACTGCTAGCCTGGAGAGAGGACAGTAAACCTCCGCCTCCACCTAATTGTCCAAGAGCAGCACCCTGTGATTTCAATCGCGAGATTGTTTCTTCTAATCTCCCAAACTTCATGCGCAAATTTTGCTCTTTTCTTACGAGCTGACGCTCTTTACTTTCAATTCTCTGATCCGCTCTGCGAATCTTTTGCTCGAGTCCGCGCTTCCTGTTAGATATGGGGCCAAATGCAGAGTTGAGTAAATCACCAACGACTCTTCTAACAGAGGGAATAACTCCCTTGGTAAAACCGTCTCCAGCAAACAATTGGCTGACTTCTTGAGGCATCGAGGCTACGGTTTTATTAAATTTGTCCTTATTAAATTGTAATGTACCTTGGCGGTTAAATTCTATACCTATCTGGTTAAGTCTCTTTATAGGACCTGAAATTCCGGACTGTGGGGTAAGGATTAGAGATCGCATACGACTCTCTACAGTTCTTAAAAGAGAATCACCACCTAAAGTCGATGTGGTATCTGTATTTTGGTCCATCGCGTTTTGTTGCTGAATAAAGCCTAGGACCTCATTCATCGACTTAACAAACTCTTCGACCTTGCCAACAACGAGCTCCAAATCCTCTTTGACCGTGACATTAACTTGCCTGCCAGGTGCCGCTTGCTTAAGGTCCAAGGTCACTCCCGGGATCAATCCTTCCAGTTTGTTTGAGTCAATTTCGATTTCAAAACCATCAACTTTAACAATTCCATTTTTTGCCTCTCGAGCGCCATCAAAATACATATCTTGATCGCCATCCAAGAAGTAAAGTGTCGGATAATTGATTTTACTGTCATTACCAACAGTCTCGCCCGAAAGAAGAAGTTTGTAGGGATTATCTGGATCTTCGCTATCTTGAATAATAGAAGCTCGCACGCCAAGGTTTGCTCTATTTATGGCGTTGGCCGCCCCTTCCAAAGTGTTTGATGAGCCATCGATGTAAACGTCTTTACTGCCGTCTGGAGTATCAAATTTAAAGTAACCAATCCCAATTTCTGTACGATCTTTATCTGGAAAACCATTGGTTAGAGCCGCGGCCTTTTGCGCAAGACTTACAACTTCTACGTTCCAGCTACCTGCTTTCGACAGTTCTGGGTCAACAACACCATCGATGATATTCGGATCACCAGATATGAGTTTCATATCTTGGAAACCACGGGTGCTCGCGAGCTCACCGAGTGAACCTCTGATACCGGAGACTTTTGATTCGAGATCTTGAACAAGCTTGAGCTTATTCTCAGTTTTCGCCTTCCTGGCATTAATCGTATTTATCGGAATTCGTTCTGCATCTAAGATTGTCTCCACAATATTTGGGGGCAATCCAGAAGCCATTCCTCCAAAAGTAATTGCTGGCAAAGGGTCCTCCTGACACACTTCCGCATACCTTAGTTTCTCAGACTTTGCCCTCTAAGCGTGAGTCAATAATATGGCTTGGACCTTGGATTTAGACACTGTGCTGGGAAATTTCTTCTACATGGCCTTATTGAGAATCTGACCGGTTTTTTTCTTAGTACCTTGGTTTTGATTTTCGAAGAGAGGATAGAACTCACTCTGGGGAATCCTGCGAACGACCTTGCCTTCAGGGGTTTTAATGAGCAAGACTTTGGCTGAGTTTTCTTGGCTGATTTCTACACTTAGATTATTCTTTTTAACGCCTGAAAGTTGCTTGAGGGATTCAATAAGCTGCGCTTCTTCCTCGGGTGTTAAAGCCCTGCGCTTATCCTCTTTCTCTCTTCTCCCGTCAGCATCTCTATCGGAACTCGACTCAGACTTAACCTGCTTTTGCTTAGCCGGGCTCGGTGAAATACTCCGTGAGATAAAATTTTGAACTGCTAGCTTGATATCCATCTCACTTTTAGATCGGTTCATTTATATACAATGTTCAATAAACCAGACCTATTCTAGACCCTTAGTACCGCCCAGAGAGACAGAAGTCTCTCTGGATAGGTCGGGTACTAGAGGCAAAGGAGCTTTGCCTCAAATATTTCACTCAGATTAGCCAAGTAATCTAAGAGCGTTTTGTGGAATCTGATTCGCTTGCGATAACGTGGCAGTAGATGCTTGAAGAAGAATATTTGATTTAACCATATTCGAAGTCGCATCTGCTACATCCGTATCTCTAATTCGAGAGTTCGCAGCCGAAAGGTTTTCTACCTGAATACCTAAGTTATCAGTTGTAGAGATGAGCCTGTTTTGAAGGGCACCTAAGTTCGCTCTGTAGCTAGAAACCGTGGTTTGAGCATTATCAAGTGTCTCAAGTGCTTCTTGGGCACTTCCCTTTTCGCTGAAGTCGAGACTATCGATCCCCAATTCAGAAGTTGTCGCTACGTTTTCGGCAGCGTCAAATGAAATTCGATCGTTGAAGTCATCA
Organism: Bdellovibrionia bacterium; assembly: GCA_030427805.1. GTDB lineage: Bacteria > Bdellovibrionota > Bdellovibrionia > Bdellovibrionales > JAGQZY01 > JAUHWN01. The sequence continues at coordinate 736,323 of JAUICP010000001.1, read as the reverse complement.
TTAAGTGCACCAACTTGGAAGTCAAAAGTACCAGCTGATCCATCGAGGAGTTGTGTTTTTCCAAAAGTAGTAGATAAAGCAATTCTCTCTGATTCGTTGACGAGTTGTTGAACTTCTTTGTTTACGAAGCCTCGCTCAACATCCGAAATCGTGTCAGAAGATGCCTGAATAGCCAATTCTCTCAATCGAGTTACGATATTTGAAATTTCGTTAAGACCACCTTCAGCAACCTGAACGAGTGAAATACCATCACTAGCGTTTCTATTTGCTTGCTTGAGTGAACGAATTTGGCTTTTAAAGTTTTCTGAAATTGATAAGCCCGCTGCATCGTCGGCCGCTTTTGTGATACGACTTCCCGAGGCTAACTGAGCCATACTTTTTTCAATGTTTCTTGTACTTCTCGCCAAAGTATTTTGCGCGTTTAGAGAAGTAATATTAGTTGCTATTCTCAAACCCATGAGTTTGCTCCTTTAATTTGCAAAATCCCTCTTACCCTTAGCCACTAGACCTATTTAGTTTGGGCCAAGGAGGCGACATCACTGTCGCCCTTTGGTTGAACACGTTGGTATCAAATACAAATCACTTCGAAGCTCAATTTCTGCACCAAGCAGTCACTCAAGGTCCAGGAACTTTGGGATAAGCAGTCTAGTGTTTTGCAACTGACAACTCCCCTTTCGGCGAGGTCTGGGCAGCCTGAAGTCTCGTCCAGGCAAACTGGACCTTCGTCATGTTGAAACTAGACTTTGGTAAAGAAAACACTACTAAGATAGGGTTAATTGACTAGACAAGTATCAAGTTACAGATTTCAAGACCCGACTAAAGATAGTTTGCCCCACTCATTGTCGAGTCGAGCTTTTTTTGTCTTTTGGGTCCAGCAGATTTTTAGAATTACTACTGCCTTCGTAGTAATAAGTAGGGAGAGTTTTGACCTCTGGGGCTTTAGAAGAAATATCGTAAATCTTTAGACGGTTCGAAGCGACTTCCTTCTCGGGAACAAACATCTCCAGAAAAGCTTTTGCAGCTTTGCGATCGAGATTTAAATTTTTATCACCGAGAAAAAAACTACCCCATCCGAGCGGTCCGATTATAACTAGGATCCACAACAAGAGGCCTGACCCACCTTCGGCCATCTCTCTTTGAGTATCATCCATACTAGCAAAATCCGACTCTAACCTTCTCTTCACTGGAGCATTTCGATGTAGGAGCCTTAAAATAAAGGTAATCCATCCGAAAAACCAATTCATACTCTATATACGAGCAAAGTCGACGCCAGAAAAATGGAGCTGTATTGAAAATTAAAACGGTTTCAACGTCTAAATATTAGATATGTCCAATTATTATACGTTCTCGAATGGCCGCTGGAACCAGGCTTAAAAGTGAAGTAACGCTTTCTGAAACCTGAATTTTGAAATGGAATGCCCTATTAGGCCCAAAATATACCTTGGGGAACGGATTCCCCAAGGCGGGCTTAAGAGTAGTTTCTGTGGGCGACTACTCAAATCTTTTTTTGTATAAGTACCCCAAAGCCTTCTTGATGACCTAAGCCAGAAGTCTCAAAGAAGATGATGGGAAGTTATTAGCTTGTGCTAACACTGAAACAGCTGCTTGCTGAAGAATATTCGCAGAGGCCAACTCTGAAGTTGCTAGGGCAACGTCGGCATCCTTAATTCTTGATTTCGCAGCACTTAAGTTTTCATATTGAATATCTAAATTCGCAGTGGTCGTTTGCAATCGACTTTGAACCGCACCGAAGTCAGCACGAAGCTCACCGAGCATCACGAGTGCATCATCGACCGCACCCAATGTTTCTTTCGCTCCATCTTTATCGGCGATATCGATATCATCGATCCCCAAAGTCTCTGCAGTCGCATCGGCATCAACGTTATATGAGATAACGTTTTCATCACCGGCAAATGGACCGACATGAAAGTCCAATTGCTCTCCACTACCATCGAGGAGAATTTGATCACCAAATCGAGTTGTTCTGGCAATACGATCTGATTCTGCAATTAACTGGGTTGCTTCTGTGTTGAGGAACGCGCGCTCGGTATCTGATATGTTATCACTGGCCGCTTGTACCCCAAGTTCTCTGAGTCGAATAAGGATATTAGAAATTTCGTTCAATCCCCCTTCAGACACTTGCACTAGAGAAATCGCATTAAATGCGTTTTGTCTAGCCATTGCAAGACCTCGAGTTTGCCCACGGATGTTCTCTGAAATGGCGAGTCCTGCTGCATCGTCTGCCGCTTTTGTAATACGACTACCCGATGCTAATTGTGATAATGCTTTCTCAGCTCGCATTTGCTGAGAAGAGAGTCTTCGTTGCGCGTTGATCGACGCAACATTCGTGTTAATTCTTAAGCCCATTTTTTGCCTCCAAAGCTAGACGGAAAAGTCCGCCGTTTTTACGCTCCAGCACCTCAAGCTTTCACCGCGTAAAAAAGTTAATAAAAAAATTCGAATGTGTTGGAAGCAAAGAAGGGAAATCAGGTGACTGACTGATCTCCCCACATCCGAAAGGCCATGACTGTTAAAAGGACCATTCCGGGAGGAGTCTTCCAACGTGTTCAGACTTCGTCTCGGCTTTGGTCCAGGTAACTTAATACCTTGGTCCAGGTTTTTTATAACACTGCGCGTCTTGTGCCTGAAATAACACAAGTCTCAATTCAAAAAAAATTTGAGTTTTTTGATAGATAAAGAGTTTCTTAACAGAACAGATGATTCATTTTTAGATCAAACGAATCACCGATTCTGGAGTTTGATTGGCTTGAGCGAGTACAGCCGTCGCAACCTGAGTCGCTATTTGTGACCGGACTAACTCTCCAGTAGCTCGTGCAATATCTGTATCTTCAATTCGCGATCGAGCCGCCGAAAGGTTTTCATCCTGAATCTCAGAATTGGTTTGCGCAAATTCGAGACGACTTTGAATGGCCCCGAAATCGGCGCGCGCCTCTACAGTACTAATAATGGCACTATCCAACTCTTCTAGAGAATCAAGTGCATCATCCTGATCCGCTATCCCCAATGAATCAATACCAAGTCCTTCCGAGGTCGTATCAGATTTGAGTTGGTACCTGACAACATTTTCATCGCCTTTGTTAACCCCTACCTGAAAATCGAAAGATTCCCCAGAACCCACCAGTAATTTCTTATTACCAAATGAGGTCGTTTTACCAATTCGATCCATTTCTTCGAGAAGTTCTTGAAACTCAAGGTCGAGGAAGTTTCTTTCCGTATCAGAAAGAGTGTCACTAGCAGATTGAACTGCCAACTCGCGCATTCTTATCAATATATTGTTTTGTTCGTTAAGCCCGCCTTCTGCTACTTGAATGAGTGAGATCGCCTGATCTGTATTTCTTTGAGCCGCCCTATTGCTCTGGATTTGTGCTTTGAGAGTTTGCGCTACCGCAAGACCTGCGGGATCGTTTGAAGCCCGCGAAAAACGGGAGCCAGTAGCCAGAGAATCCATGGCATTCTCAGCCTTACGCTGTGCTTGATTAAGCTGTCTGGCAGCCGTCAAGGCCGCGACATTTGAATTAATACGTAGAGACACCTAGGCCCTCCCAGTTAAGCCAATAAAGGAGTGCCGCCCACAGAAAGATCCTTTTAACAGTCACCATAGGTATCGGTGCGCCGCGTTATAACTTTAGACTTTAGTCCTGCGTCTCTTAAATTGTGAAGTAATTTTGATATTTTACCGGATGGGCTTCGATCCAGAGTCGCGCCGTGAGAACAATCTCCGAGCTCGTCTCAACAGAGGATTCTCATTCAAGCATCGCGGTAGCGAGAAAACATGAGGCGATAGAGATCCATCATTATGTTACCGAGCAACTGTTCTAGCTCTGGGGCCAAGGCCTCAAATTCAAATCCCACTTGAACAAACTCCGCTTCATCTCGGTAATGTCTAATAACGGCGTGGATTGCAAAGGCATCGCGGTCTGGAAGGTAAAGAGTGGCATCGACGCGACGACCTCTCTCGACAGACATTGATTTTGACTGAGGAATGGAAACGCCCATCCCTCCCTGACTTAAATTCGATAATTTAAAACGATTCGAACCGGGAATAAAACTCTTTTCAAATTCGACTTCAACGGAATAATCCTCGGGAAGAGTTAATCGAAAGTTATCTCTTCTTTGAATCTTATAAATTTTTTGATCAAAATTAATGGCGTATTCGTTCTTGCCTTGAAGCTTGAGGTCCGTTTGCAAAAAGTAAAGACCCTGATCAATACCAAAATTGACGACTACCTTTTCTCTATTTTCAAAGCGTAGAATTCTATTATCGATCGGTCTAACAACTAAAAATGGAGTTTGAAAGGCGAGGGATTCAAAAACATGACGGCCACTGGTTTTAGTAGAACAATGGATGATGAGCTTCTTATCTTTAAAGACTTCAAAGATATGATTTAACTCTTTATCAGAATCGACAACTTCGTAGCCCGGTGGTGAATTCTCAGAAGCCATAGTTCCCCTCTTGATAATGTTCTAGCCCATATTAAATGCGACGGTCAACGACACTACCGATCTGTCTTCGATCTTGTTCGAAACAAAGAGTTTTGTGATAGGCCTTCAAGCCGTTTAACTTCTTTGCTTTTACTCTTCCCTTTGCAAACTTGCGCTTCTGCTTTTGGCGACGCTTTCTTGCTTCATCAAGATCAATGGGATGCACTTTCCGATCAAACTCTTGTTTTGAATCAGCAGAAGCCTGTGAAGCCTTTACTTCACCGGTTAGTTTCTTTTGAATTTCTTTGCGCGCTTTTGCTAGCTCCTGTCCCTCTGTGTAGACTTCGCCGGCACTAAACGGCCCAAGACTTGAAATTTTCAAAAAGCACCTCGTTACGCCATTTTAACGCGTTGCATTCATTTGGTCTAGACCTTCGTTGAGGGGCTTCAATCTCTGAAATTCCAATTAAAAAAAGACAAATTAGGGCGATTAGGGCTTTTTAGGCGAAATTCATTTCTAGGATCTAAGTTATTGATATTAAAGAGAAAAATAGTTTCACCCCTTAACCTGTATGATATTTAGGCACTCATAATGAGACGGTGTAAAATATTACTGATAAAAACCTAATATAATCAATAGTTTATAAAAGGGCTCTCGGCACAGTTCCTGCCAATTAAAGAAGCAGGAGATATAGTGCAAGCGAGAACATACTGGAGCTTAATTGCTATCATTTTAACTCTCGGCCTGAGCTTTGAGGCCATGAAGGGATTCGACTGGGCCCCTTCAAAGAATGATATTTTCAAGATTCTTGAAGATGATCTCTCCTTTAGTTTTGACCCCAGAAGAGCTCTTCTTACAAGATCCGAAAAAGAGAGAATTCGACCCAAGAATTTTCCTTTCAATCGAACTTCTGACCAAACTCAGGTCGCTGACAATGGCGATTATGAAGATGAAAGTTACGAGCCCTACGAGCCCGGAGCGGGTGATGACGATGGAGATGTCGTAGCCAAAAACGAAGCTGGTCTCGAGGGTGTCGAGTCCAAGGACAAATCTAAAAAAACTAAAAAGAAGAAGAAAAAGAAAAAAAAGAAAAAGAAAAAACCTGAAGAAGAAGTTGCAGATGAGCCCGTCGAAGAAATCGAGGCTCCCAAAATAGCCAAAGACGATGAGCAAACCGACCCTCAAGACACTGCAGTTAACGGCGCCCTTCCCCCAGAAAGCATCGAAGACCCCTTCAGAGCTGAAGAAGAAAATCCTGATGTTCCTAAGACCATTCAAGAGTGGACCGACCTTATATTTATCGGAGAGCCTGACTTCAAAGTTGTGCTTCAATTTATTCAATACTACCAGGTGAACATTGTCGGCCCCGAGGTCTTCTATCCAATTATTCGCCTCATGCTTGAAGATCAGAACCAACAACTGAAAGAATTCGGAGTTTATGCTCTTGGCGCGACACCGAGTTTAAATAGTTTTGTTGAGTTAGTTAGCTTTCAATTGAGCCTCCCGGAGGAGTCTCCTTTAATTGAATTAACTGACAGAAAGTTTGCGGTTTATACAAACCTTCAATATCTACAAATACTAGGTCAAGTGCTGCAATCTGAAGAGCAAATCGAAAGTGCTTTGCTCGCCATGAGTCTGATCGAAGAGGCTGCCCTCATTCATCTTTCGCAGCCCTCTGCTGGAGGCGTCGACCAACAGGACAATCGAGCACAGGTCCAGGCCGAATTCTTTGAGCCGCTTTCAATTCTCTTAGAGAATCTCTCCATAAACGCCCAGAACACCAATATTCAACAAGGTGCCAATCAGGCTCTAAGTCGAATTGAAAACCTGTCCGTCGCCGCAAACTAAATTTCAAATGACCCTTACCCGTCCAGGCACTATATTAGTGGTATGAGATTTTTCTTATTCCTATCTCTAGCCGTGCTTATCTCAATCGAGTCCATGGCTGGACTGAGACTCCCAACTCAACTGACCCAAAGTGACCGGCAACAGGTTTTAGAAACACTTGGCTATGGTACGTCCACCAAGTTTATTTCTAACCCCTTCCCGTTGGGTGGATACGATGGTCTCGAAGTGGGCTTGAGTATTGAGACCATCGATACTGCTGACCTAGGAGTCCTTGGGAGCACGTCAAACATTCAAGAGGACCTCAACTTTCCTCGCCTTATGGTGGGAAAGGGACTTTTTGAAAACCTCGATATCTATGGACACTTCTCACCTCTTTCCCAAGCCAGTCAGGTCAGTTCCCACGGAGCTTTAGTGCGATGGGGATTTCTACAAGCGAGCTTCATGCCGGCGAGCCTCAACCTAGTTATGAGTGTCGATAGCACAAATGTAATTAATCAAATCAGTTTACAGAATTTTTCGTCGACACTTTATTTGGGATTTAAAATGAGTGTTTTCTCGATCCTCTTTGGCGCCGGTTACATTAAATCCTTTGGTAAATTCTCTAGCGCCATTACAGATTCGCTCATAGAAGACACCATGAGTGTTTCAGGCCCAAGAACAAGCATTAGCCTTAGTCTCGACATAGATTCATTTTTTGTCGGAATTTCAGTTGATCGAATGTCATCGACCTACTTCTCAGGTCGACTTGGATACAATTTTTAAGGTTGAATAATTAGAGCTCATTGAAGGTTAGGCACGTCATTCTATTAGAAGAATTAAGAGTAAAGTTGACTGATTTTATCTATGATTTGACTGGTAGATAACCCTTCAACAAACTGCAGAGCTTTTACTTCCCCACCGCGAGCCAAAACATGCTCAGCACCCACGATCGATTTCAAATCGTAGTCTCCCCCTTTAACTAATACTTGGGGACTAATTGTTTCTATGAGATTTTTGGGGGTTTCCTCAGAAAAAAGAACGACCATATCTACCGATTTAAGGTTATCGAGTAATTCAGCCCGGTCCATTTCGGGAATAATGGGGCGCTTACTCCCCTTGAGAGTTCGCACGCTCGAATCACTATTAAGTCCTATGACCAATAAATCACCTAATTCCTTGGCATCATTAAGATATCGAAGGTGACCAGTATGAATAAGATCAAAACAGCCGTTAGTAAAAACTAACTTTTTATTGGGGAAATTTTTTGCAATGTACTCGGAACACTCTTCAGCTGTGGTAAATATCATTGAATTAGTATCTCTGCTGCAGCTTCAACCCTGAAAGAACACCGAGAATATCCTTACCCCAGATTTTCGACAAAACGGGAAAGAAGATAAAGCCAGTAATGGTGTTAAGAACAGACCGCCAAAGGACAAGAATTGGGTAAGCTATAAAGGCCCGATCATCATCGGTTCCCAATTGCTGATCAAAAGCCCAATCACCAAGAGTAGCTCCAAAAATTCCTCGGGCCGTAAGGTAATAAAGAGTCGTCACAAAACAAAACAACAAACTCAATTGAACAAAAGCTGAAACGGCTGTGGAAGCATTAAAAAGTAAGGCGATAAGATCGACATTGGTGATCGCCAATAAACTAACAAGAAATAGTAAACTGAGGCCAGCTACAACCATAGTGTCTAACATCCCAGAAACAAAACTCCATGGAATTTCCTTAAGTTTATTGAGTTCAGGAGCTTCATACTGAGGAATAGCCTCAGTCGCGGCATGATGTCTACGTGCCGGCGCTTTAGGAAAAGCCCGCTCAAAGCTCTCATCGATAGTTCTTTTATAAGAAGAAGGGTTTTGCACAGGCTGAATGGGTCGAGTCTTCTCTTCGTACTCAACTGGAGATTCAAAACTCGTGCGGGTGTCAGCCGTGGGAACCGATTGAGCAGCCATCGGGCGTACATTTTCGTTAAGTTGTCTTTGAGGAGTAGGTGCTTCAACAGCACTCTGACTCATACTCATTTCTCTGACTGCAGTAGGCGCCATGGGCTCGTGAACTTTAGATTTTTCTTCGATTTGATCATCTTCTAGAAAATCAATTGATGGTGGTAGAGCACTCATCATTTCATCGAGAGATTGAGCTCCAGGCCGATTGGTTTCAAGAGAAAGGGAAAGAAGTGGGTCTGCTGGACGAGTCGGCAGTTCTCGATCGATTTGCTCATCGATGAGATGACGTCGTTTTTCTTCAGCGCGATTGGACTCAACTTTTTTATTAAAACCGAGGCCTTCGGTCAGCGGTCTAAATTCAAAGTCGTCAAATTGATCAGTCCCCATGATTCCCTTCCATGATTGAACGCATCATACACTTCATATCTTTTATAGAATGCAGTCTGGCAGCTTGCAAGTCTAGCCTGGATCTGAAGGCAATTGCCGAGAAGTAATGCGGCGCAACTCCAAGTGTTTGACCCAGAAAATCAGGGAATAGGTTAATTTTTATGAAAAAAGCCCAAAATGAAATTTTACTGCGGCAATCAAGCTGATCGCAGCCGTTTCCACCCGTAAAACCTGGTCCCCCAGGGTCAGAGTCTGGATCCCTTTTTGCGCAAAAAACTCGACCTCGTTTTTAGAGAATCCGCCTTCGGGACCCACGTAAATAAAGACCTCATCGATGGATTGATTTTCAGCGGCCAACCCCTCTTTTAAACTCGAAGAGGAATCCCCTTCGTAAGCAAAAATATGAAGAGTGTTATTGAGTTTCGTTTTTTCTTCAACGAAGGCTTTTAAGTCTAAGCCAGTATGGAGTGGCATTAAATGACTTCGACCACTTTGCTGGGTCGCCGACTTTATTATTTTTTGCCAACGCGAAATCTTCTTATCGAGATCTCGGTTCTTTGATTTAACAAAAGAGTAGTCGCTATCGACTACGAAAAACTCCTTAACCCCAAGTTCAACTGATTTTTCAAGTGTGTTTTCTAAAACGTCAAACTTAGGAAGGCTGCTCACCAAATTGACATAGGGTTTTTTTAAAGGCGGAATCTCGCGCTCTTCGATACGACGAGCGCGTGCCTGCTTTTTCGCTACATCGACTAATTCAACGAGCAAAGCTCTTTCACCTAAACCCAAAACTTCAAAGCGAGCTCCCTCAGTCATCCGACAAACACCGACAATATGTTTAAAGGAGTCACCTGAAATCAAAATTTCATTTGATTGATCCAGCTCCGAAAAAGACTCTTGCTCTAGCCAGTAACGTCTCATGCAAGTATGTCCTTAAGAATGAGGCCAATCCACTCACCTTGTTGTCTGCGTTCGATAATTTGTAGTTCATTAGCTTCGACAAATTGTTTTTTAAATGAATCCTCATTTTCACTGAGAATTCCCGAGACGAGCATTCGTCCTTTAGGCTTCATTAAACGCCTCAGGTCTTTACTCAACTGAATCAAAACTCCATCAATAATGTTCGCCACGACCCAGTCGTAAGGTTTTTTGATTTCAGAAACTGGCTTCTTAAGGATGTTGACGTTTTCAACTTGGTTCTTGGCAAAGTTTTCACCCGCTACTCTCAAGCATTCAGGATCGATATCATTAACGTGTATGGTTTTTACGGCGAGCCTCGATGCGAGAATAGCTAATAGGCCCGTACCAGTACCCACATCGAGCAATGTTTCGGGCGCTGGGCTTCCCATATGATCGAGCATTAAACCAGCGGCCAGCTGAGTCGTCTCGTGAGTTCCTGTTCCGAAGGCCATACCGGGATCAATAAAAACAGGCTGGCTCACACCTGCCGGCACCGGACGCCAACTCGGTACAATCCAAAAAGGGCCGGCGAACTGGAAAGGCTCGAAACCCTTTTTCCACTCTTCGAGCCAATCCTTGTGGTCTTCAACTTTAAAACGAACTTGGCTGCCCTTAAACTGATTCTGTAATTGTAAGAAGAAGTCTTCTGCAGGCTTGTCTGCGAAAAATATAAAAAGAGAAATTCGTTCTTGATCGATTAACTTAGGGTCGTAGGCGACATTCTTCTGGGTATAGGCAAGGTTTTCTGCGAGCCCTGATGCTCCCCATTCAAAGGCAAATGAAGTCAGGCGATCTTCATCTTCACTTAGCAAATTATTCACTTCCACTTGGCAGTAGGTCTCTTTCATAAGCTCCCTTTGACTTGAGACCTGAACCTAAAAGGAAAGTCTATAAAAGTAAAGGTCCCGGTGCCTGAGCCTTACGTTTTGGGAGTTCTTTAGGTGGCATTTCTGAAGACATTTCAATCTGTGGATCCTTAGGGACTTCTGGCTTTTGCGGCTCGGGTTGAACCTCGGCCCTTGGAAGCATCATGGGCGTCTCCGTCTCAAGCTCATCGTCCTCGAAACGAGCGCGATGAACATCCAATCGGTCTCCGACCATAACTCCCTCAAATTCTAAAATCGGACGATTCGATTCATTGAGAGTGTTTACCAAACGTCCCACCGAAAGACCGTTTCCGACGTGAATCACCTTGAGTTCTCCAACTTTAATGTAGAGATCTCCGGCTAACTTGTTATGTACCGGGTCGTGTACTGGAACTCTTCGTTTCACTGGGATGATCATTCCAACTTTTATTTCGGATTCGCTTCCGCTATTGATATAGAAATCTCGGTATACAGGAGCTTCATCCGCTAGAGGTATCGATTTTTTGACCTGAAAGATTGATATTCGATGCCCTAAATCTGCTCTACAAACCGTCGTAAACCAAATTAAGGCCGCAACCAACGCCAGGTTGAGTGCTAAATGGCTCATTAATAATCCCTTCCTTGGCGGGCATTTCTATCCTTGAACCCTATTCAACCATCCTGGCTTATGTATTAGATCGGGATTTGAGAGCCTTCTTTGAGTCCAGAAAAAATGACCGCCTAACCTATTGATATCACTTATGAATACAAGTAGGACCTAAGTCCATGACAAGGAAAGACGCCCTCTTTCGGTACAATGAGACAAATAAGAAAACTTCTTCTTTCCGGTACGTAAGATGAATACAATATAGACTCTTTAAAAATTGGAGTAGTTCAAATGAGTAAATTAGTGATTCGCTTAACGGTCGTCAGCTTTGCCGCTCTCTTGCTATTGGGAGCTCAGAAGGCTCTAGGTAAAACATTAGCTTTGAAAGCAATGCCCGACTACGGAAATGCCCAGATAATTTTGTCGCCGCTCAACAAAGACAAACAACTTTATCTTATAAAGATCATTGGCGTCGATGGAATACAGGAACGGGTCATGGTGACAAAGCAAAATCGACCCTCACGTGGTGACTACGACTACTCCCCCCACGGATTTAAGGGATTTAGACTTTATGATCGCAAACGCTCTAAAACACTCGTTAAGGGCACGGTAACAAAAGTCTACGACTTTTATATCGCTGGACAGAGAGACCCAATTAAACTCATCGCAGATGCTGAAACTATGAAGACCATGCAGTCGAACCCTCTTAAAAAAGAGTTTCTAGATAGTGAATTTTTATCTGAAAAGAAGATTCCAGAATCAGAAGTTAAAGTTCACGTCGCAAAATTTCAAAGCGACTTTAATCAAAAGTGTGGTGGAAAAATTAACGTCGAATTCTCCACTAAAAACACTAAACTGAAGCTCCGAGGGGTAAAGGCTGCCAATGCTCTAGTAGAGCTTTGCGAAGATGAAGATTACAAAGACGAAATTAAAAAATATAAGAAAGTCAGTGTTGGCCAAGCCAAGGGAGATGATATTAAAGTCTCAAAACCTTCAAGCACCAGTATTGTGATCAAAACTTCGATGAATCAGTTTAACAGTATAGACACCGCAAAGCTTTGGTTAGCTGACAACCTTTAAGAAGAGGGGTAAAACGTGAAAATTCTAATTAATACACTTAAAATCTGCTTACTCGCTTTTGCGATTACAAGTTTTAGTCACCAGGCTTCAGCTCTTCTTTTTAAGGACGGAAAGTTTATTCTTGAAAAACTAGATGATTATGACGTCTGCCACACCAGAGATCGCTCAGGCCGATATTGCCATGAGGCCCTTAAGGAATGGGTAGAAAAGAATCCAGGAGATATGCTCAAGGCCGCTAAAATGACTCGTAGAAGAATGACTCACTGGAGTGCTCTCGAGTTTTTTTACAAAGCTTTTAAAACGACAAAGCCAGATTGTACCGATAAAGACTTACATTTAGCGGTAATCTCTGGCTTGGGACTCCCGGAGAGCTATGGTGACCCACTTAACCAAGCTAAAGAAATTGCTTTTACAATGTGCCCGGACCAGATGACCGAAAAAATCGCTGAAAAAGCTTCAATTGGCAGTTACTTGTTTAAAAACAGTTGTTCTCAGCTCATCGAAAAGGGAAAACTCAAAGGGCTCAAAGCTAAGAAGTGTAAGGCTCAAAACAAGTCAAAATAACTGGACTTTGGCCAGGCTTTTTAATTCTGAACGTCTTCTCTCAAGTGCTAATTAAAGGAATCGTTTACACTGTTAAATGGAGGCGTTCATGGGATTTAGAGGCGGACAAAAGCTCCAAAACTATGAAGTAAAATCTAAAATTGGTGAAGGTGGCATGGGAGAGGTCTACCTTGGGTATGACCATGCTCTGCAGAGACAGGTGGCCATAAAAACGGTCCTACCAGACCGCCTCGAAGACAAAACCCAGTTAGAACGTTTTTATCAAGAAGGACGAATCCTCGCGACTCTCAATCACCCCAATGTCGTATCCATATATAACTTAGGAGTTTCCGACAGCACTCATTACATTGTAATGGAATACATTGATGGAAAGCCCCTAGATCAGATCATTAAAAGTCGAGGGTTCGGTGTTCTTGAAGCCGTAAAAGTTTTTAAGCAAATTGCGGAAGGACTATTCGCGGCCCACGAAAAAGGAATAGTTCACAGAGATATTAAGCCACAGAATATTATCCTCGACAAAGACGGGCGCGCTAAGGTTCTCGATTTTGGAATCGCTAAAAGTTTTATGACCGATAAAAAGACACTGACCCTTACCGGTCATTTTGTCGGCACTTTTTCTTACTGTGCCCCTGAAGTGGTCGTTGGTGGAACAGTTTCATATCAGTCAGATATTTTCTCCCTCGGAGTATTGCTTTATCTCATGTTGACCGGAGAACACCCTTTCTATCAAGACAACCACTATCAAACTATGCGAAATATTGAGTCCAAGGCCCTAGAATTTGATGAAGAGTCCCTTGAGGTTCTCCCGAGAGACCTTGTCGACATTGTCATTAAGATGACCGAAAAATCTGTGGATGATCGCTACAAGAGTTTAGCTGAAGTTATCAGCGACTTAGAAAAAGTTAACTTTAGCGACGAACTCGAGCAGTTTTCAAAATACAGAAGACCCGAAGCTCAAATCGTTAACGAAGAATCGATTCGCCTTAAGCTCCTCTCGGAGGGCTTTAAAACTAGAGAAATCGGAATTATTATCTCAATGGCAGCTTGTCACGAAGAAGAGGTAAATACCTTTGATACTGACGCGACCATTAGAATGGATGCCAAGCCTAAACTTAAGATTTCCAAAGAGGCACTTAAAAAAGCTATTGGCGAATTTCGAGCGGCGCGCTCTAAACTAAAAGAAATTGCCAAAAAATCGTCAGCGAGTTTTTTTACACCCAAAACAATTACGGCCATGGCCGGAGCAATCGCAATTGTCTGTGTAATGATCATCGTCATTCTTGGACTCGAAAAACAGGCCCAAAAAACGGCCAACAAACCCGAGACGAATTCAGTCAAAACTGTTCAATCTCCTCCTCCAAGTCAAACCGGCAACGTGGCGAACACGACCAGCACCAATACGAACACCGCTCAAGCCAATCCAAATCCTCCGACGACTCAGCCGAACAACAATTTGAATACCACGACAGATGTCGAAAGAACGATCTCTTCGACTAAAAACAAGATCGAACCAAAAGTCGAAAGCAAAGCACTGGAATCTTTACTAAAAAAACTTTCTAGAAAAGTTGTTACGTATAAGTCTATCGACGGAAAACAGGTATCAATTGTTCGCATTGGTCCAAAGATAAATAACGAATATTTGATTTACTTTGATGGCTTTGATGCCAAGTGGGATGGAGTGAGCCTTCTTCATAAATTCAAAAAGAGTCTCGCCAACCGCTGGAAGTACACCCAAGAAATTTCTGGCCTCAACTATGAGACCATTATTTTTAACGGCGAAAAGAGAACGATAGAGGGCTCCGAACGGCCTGTCATTTATGTTCATATCGATGGTTCTTCCGATAATCCCCACCGCCTTTACCTAGACTCTGAGAAATTTGATAGAAAGATTGTTGCCGAAAGTTACAAAAAAACTCTCTAATTTCTTAGAGAGTTCTACTTAGTTTTATAATCAGAATCTAAATTTACAGAGTTCCGTTGTATCGAACCGAATAAAATTGGCCAAATTCGTGGGCAAAATCTTGTGAAATCATCCCTAGGCCAGGAATTCTCTTACCCTTATAACGAAAATTTCTACCAAAACGACTGGTTCCCCAAGAGTTTTTAAAGTAATAAACCCCTTTTCTGCTGAACGACTTCAAACTCCCGTCCTTCATGCGTCTTTCATAAGTAAGAACAACATTATCATCATACCCAATAATTTGTACGGCATGACGAGCTGGTTCCGTACGAGACTTAATACGATCCATTGAGTTTCTCTCAGGATAGGTTACGACACCCTGATTGTAGAGGTTGCCGTCCGCCTCAATACCCATTTGCCCCGCTTTAGAAGTAATGTTCCACGAACCATAGTAGATATTGATTTCGAGGGTTAGGGTCTCATTGGCTCGCAACAAACCTTTTATCGAACTGGATCTACTGACAACTCCACCGCTTAGGTGTTTTGTGAATCCATCCCTAACATTCGTAGCGCTTTCTCGTGCTTCAACAAAATCATCTCCACCAGGAAGCTGTGCTAAGGCTCCTGCATTCATACCGAGGTAACTTGAAGGTCGCTTGCCATTCATACATCGAGTCAACAGCATACCCTCAAGACCGCTACAATATCGATTGATCTCCCGTGAATGACTCTTTTCAGACCACTCACCACGGGTATACTTCATAAATCTCTCTTGAGAAATACCGTGCTTCTTTGACAGGTTAAAATTTCTCGAAACAATCGATCCATTGCCACCTCCCGACGGAGAGTAGACAGAAACCAAGTATTGCAACCACTCTTCAGAGAGATCGATGCGGTCGCTTCCTCCAGCCTTAATGAAGGTTGATTCCAAAACGGCAGTCAAAGCAAAAACAGTACACAGATTTCGACCTTTTTGTTCTTTAACGTCTGTGATGGTTGGCAAAACATTCATGAGATCAGATTGACTGAGATCACTATTGTTCACCTGATAAAGCTGCTCTAGATGATCATCGACAACTGGATGCTGTAACTCGCCTATTCCTGGGTAAAACTGAATTTCTTCTTCAGCTAATAGATTTTGAGAAGACAAAACTAATAGTGCCATTATTGCGGCAAGAACCTGCCTTAAAAACATATTCACTCCCTTACTAACCAATACCCTCTTTTCTGCGGTTTGTACCACGACCTGAAAAGGGCGGCTAGCAGAGATTTTGACTGGGATCTAGCATTGTAAAGTTTGCGAACATGACGAGTGAAAAGAAAGCGAGTCGTAAAAAAGGCAAGCGATAGAGAGCTTGCCTTTGAGGATCGTAGAATTTTTGAAATTATTAGAGATTATTTTCGAGCCACTCTTTAGCTTTTCTATTGATATTAGAGGCCCCTAAACCGAAAGTTCCAATGTAACTCGTCCCTTCCATTTTAAAGGTAAGTGCCTTAGGCTCACCACGCATGCACTTGATACTTTTAATTTTCTCTACAATTGTCGACTTAACGTCGGGATCTTTACAGAACGTCATTACCGGATAAGCAATCGACTCACAGTAGGAACTTAAGCTTGTATTTTTCTCTAAGAACTCGGCGACACCCGATTTATCGAGTGTAATAGGAATCTTTGTACCACAGGCCTTCTCAATACGACCTTCGAACTTAGTGAGTTGCTTTTGCCAATATTTTAGCTTTTTCTTTTGCTTGATATTTAACTTCACTTCCTTAGCTTCAGAGGTTGTCCCAAAAGACATAATTCCAAAAGACATAAATGAACATAGAACGATTAATAGGATTCGTTTCATAGTATGGAGCTCCACTTTATTAGGTTTTAAACACTAGACTCTATTTTTCCCATAA
This sequence comes from Bdellovibrionia bacterium, assembly GCA_030427805.1. GTDB lineage: Bacteria > Bdellovibrionota > Bdellovibrionia > Bdellovibrionales > JAGQZY01 > JAUHWN01. Next base: position 719,854 of record JAUICP010000001.1, on the reverse strand, counting down.
GCGAATCAATCTCCAAGTGAATTCAACCAAATAAGCCTATTGTCCGGTGGCAAAAAAAGAGGCAAGCAGTATTCTGCTTGCCTCTTGGAGTTCTAAATTTGACAGACTCTTATAGGTTATTCTCGAGCCACTCTTTTGTCTTCTGCCACGAATTTGAAATATTCGGTCCAAAAGTTACAAGAAACGTTTTATTTTTAACTTCAAACTTAGGATCCTTCCCAGTTTCTCCATACATACACTGAACCTTCTCTACAGCCTTGAGAACTGTATCTTTAACGTCAGGATCTTTGCAGAAGTGACTAATCCCCTGAGCAAATGTTGTACACATGGTGAGGCTTCGGTTGGCCTTCATGAAAGGTTTCACAAATTTCTTATCAAAGACAATTGGAATGACTTTTCCGCAATCTTTATTAACTCGAGTGAGATCGCGCTCCATATAGCCTTCGTTTGATTTAAGCTTCTTTCTCTCTTTAATCGTCAGCTTCTCGCCATCATTTGCATATGAGATTTTAGGTTTAAACTGTTCATCTTTTGCTTGAGCTTGAACTGCAATAATTCCACTGAATGCAATCATAAATACTAAAAGTAACTTCATGTCATTTTCCCCATAAAAAATAATAAGTTATTGTGCTTATTGTCCGTGTTTACAGGCCAATATCAAGTTGCACTGAATTGACAACGGACCAGGACCTTTAGCCTAGGAAGCCTAGGGCCACCAGTTTTCATTTGAACTTAGTATATTCGATGGGCACGACAGTCTTTGGTTAACCATTCATTTCTGGAAGACGAATCGCCATTCCAGTTGTAGGCACCTGAGACTTGAGAGGAGATCCCGGGTTCTGTACAACTCGCTGCTGGAGTTTACTGAAAATAGGCTCTCTAATATTTAGGCTGTTATCCTGAAGAACGCACTGGCGGCCAATACGCTTCTCGACGTTGATGACGATGGGCGCTTTTAAGTTGGCAGTCATTTGCGTTGGATCTTCCGGAATCGTGATTATAGCAAAGCTTCGAACACGAGATTGGTCTTCAGATTGAAGGGCTTCAAGCTCATGTCTATTGAATTTAATGGTGTATTTATCCGTGAATAACTCGGGCTCTAGAACGGGGAAGGCAATAGAGCTTTCTTCGCAGCTTTGTAGCCAAGCAAAGATTTCGTCATTTGGATCATCGAGCAAGACAAAGGACTTAAGATCGTTGAAGCCGAGAAGGCCCTCAGGAAAGTTGATCAGATCTTCCTTTGTAATCGTCACCGCTCCAAAACGCGTGGTTTGTATCACCATTGGGTTCCCCTCCCATTGAGGTTATTCACAGTCCTATGACACACGAACAACCATTAACGGCTAAATCTAATGTAAGTATTCAGTAATTATGGAGGATATCAAGAAAAAACTGGACCTTAATAGAGTGGAAATTGACGCGTCCAGCATCTACAAAAGGGGTAGTAAAGAGGGAGTTATAAGAAAAACCTATGATTTCAAGAGCTTAGCGACTTGGCGCGTCTTCTCTGAATCGGTTTTAACTGACTCTTGGTTCTGATCTTGAATAGCGAGATAGACTTCTTCTCTGTGAATCTTCGTATCTCGTGGGGCCTCGATTCCAAGACGGACTTGTTTCCCCTTAATCTGAACGACTCTTATCTTAATGTGATCATCTATGGCGATACTCTCGCCTAGTTTTCTTGTTAGCACCAGCATCTGGGACTCCTTCAACGTCCTAGTCAAAGTTTCCAAAAGCGTTTCGAACACTTTCTTATTGGCTCAATCGGCTATTTTTGGCTGGGGCATTAGCTATTATTTAACAGGATGAAAGTCAAGCGATACAGGGAGTCACCCCAGAAAACAGCGATTTTTATAGGTAAAACGCTAGTTCTGCCTATTTTTTGATAAGTTTTATAGGGCAAAACCGGTTCAAGGTATTACCAATTTTTCTTGGTCATCACCCTATTCAAGCGATCGAGAAATCAAAAGTTTTTTGCATGTAATTTCTAGCGTAGAAAATCGAGAAGCGAAGGCTGCATCAACTTCGATGAAGTTTGCAGCGAGGCCTGGAGCGTATTTTCTGCCTTATTGATATTATTCACCAACTCAAACGTGTCTACGTCTTCAGCCTGAGAGCGAACCAGTTTCGCATCAATTTCAGCCTGCTGAAGAGTCTGAAACGTCTTTTCGATCGTCGATACACGAGCACCGAGCTTTGCCCTCGACAACACAACTTGGGCTAAGGCTTCATCAATTTCTTCTAGTGAATCTTGCACTCCAGATTTGTCATTAGATTTCAAACTGATTTCAAGGTCCTTGAGCACCTTGAAAATGTCCACACCATCGGATTGCCAGCTATAGGATGTTCCTTTGGTTTTTGGTTCTTCTGCCATTTCACTTTCAAAATCATTAGCATCCTTTACTGCCACCGAAGAAATCGACGCCGGCCCTCGAACTTGGCGCAGCTCTTTGGTGTTGTTTGGATCCTGTAATTGCAATTCTGTCGGCGTCATCTCCTCTTGAACTTCGGGGTCGGGAATCGGCGAACGAAGATCTGCGCCTTTAAAAACTGCAGCTCCAGACAAATTAATGGCAACCTTTGCCTCTTTATTGATTGGGATTTTTATCTCCCCATTGTCACCCTGAAAATCTCCATCGAGTTTAAACGGTGGCTGGGTCGTTTTAAACCCACCAAAAAGAAACCGATCACCTAATTTCCGATTACCGATTCTAACGGCTTGGTGAAAAAGTTGTTCCACTTCTGCCGCAACAACCCTTCTTGTTTCGGAGTTACCACTGGCATCGTTAGCTTGACCGATTGCCAGCTCTTTTGCCCGAGTTAATGCTTCGGTCAGCTCTCCTAAACTTTGCTCTGAGTACTCAAGAAAGTTTTTTGCCGACGCAATATTTTTTAGATATTGCTCCATACCTTTAAGCTCTGTTTTCTGCACGAGTACCCTGTGGGACGAAACCGGGTCGTCCGAAGGCTTAGTAATACGCTTTTGAGTCGCAGCCTGATTCTGAAGCTTCTGAATCTCGCCTCTATTTTTATTTAGACTGGTTTCGACCTGAGAGTAGGCCATCTTATCTGCGATTCTCATCCCTTACTTTACCTTTTAATCCCTTTATCCAATCACTTTGTCTTTGCTTAATTATTCATGCCCTTGGGCTAATATCTCTTCAAATTAATAACTGTATCCATCATTTCATCAGCTGCGCGAATGAGACGAGCCGAGGCATCGAATGCCTTTTGAAACTTAATCATCTGAGTTGTCTCCTCGTCGATACTGACACCGCTAATACTTTCACGGATATTACTCAGTTGATTTACAATGTTCTCCTGCGCTTCTTGCTCGCGATGGGTTCTTTGTGTGATAACACCGAGGCTTGCCACCGTCTTATTGTGAAAATCATCAAAAGTCGCTGACCCATCGGCCATTACTTTTTTGTATTGAAGGTCCGAAATCAAGTTGGCCACACGGTTATCCCCAGGAGAGCCAGGCTGTCCTGCGACGGCAATTTTCGAAACATCTTCACGGACATTGACGTTAATTTTTAAAAACTCTGCAGCTTGTTCTTTAGCAATCGGATCAAAATAATTTTGTCCCTTTTGAAAGTTACCGTCGTAACCGGCGCGGTGTAGAGTATTCACCTGATCAGCAATCGTGTAAGCCATTTCATCGAGATCTTCTATTAAACCTGTTACGATTTGATCCCGCACCTCAATAATGGCACCCGCCTTACCACCCTTTATAAAGTTGGTAATGGTCGTCGGATTACTCTTGTTGTCTCCGTGATAAATGACATCATAGTTCCCCTCGAGTTTGTTTCCATCCCTCGGAGTGGACGCAAAATCAATAGGTCTATGCTCCCTACCGGCAACGAGAACCGCGACATTACCCAGGGTGATTGCCACCTGACTATCTTTACCCTCGGCCCATTTGATATTACCAAGCTCACCCAATTTCTTGATGAGAAGATCCCTTCGGTCTCTTTCATCATTCGCATCGGCACCTGTTAACTCAACGGTTTGTATTTTCTCATTGAGGTTTGCAATTTCTTTAGCGTATTGATTGATCTCAGTCACAGCCAGCTCCACTTGCTGATCTAAATCAGACTGAATATCTCTAAGTTGGCTTCTAACCCGGTTAAAGTCCGAAGCCATCACATCGGATCGTTCTACGACCAATTGTCTTGTTGCAAGGTTTTCTGGATTGTTGGCAAGTTCTCGAAACGAATTAAAAAAATCACTCACCGAAGAGTTTAAGCCATCGACAAGCTGTTCATTATAAACTTGCTCAACCCGATTCAGACTATCTGATTTTCCATCGAGAAAACCTTGAGTCGATCGTTCGTTACCAATTTGTCTTTCTAAAAAGGGATTATTTGTGCGAGTCACTCCGACGACGCGGGCACCTGTACCCACTCGTTTTTTTCCACCACCGACGGCCGGATTGGATTGGATTTCTACTCGCTGTCTGGAGTAGCCCTCGGTGGTCTTATTGGAAATATTATGACCCACCGTTTGTAGCGCCGTCTGACTGTTCATCATCGAGCGCTTTCCAATGTCCATTAAAGAGTTAATCTTCGGCATTCCTAACCTATCCTCGAAACCATCCTAGTTTCGATCATTGGGAAATCCTATTCCCTAAACAAAAGGCTCCTCCCTAGAACCTTCTTAAACATCTTTGCTCAAGATGGAAGCTCCAATATTTTTTGAAGCCTTCATGCCCCCTTTGTCACCATACGTATTCTTATCTTGGTACTCGTCTTTAATAGAATCCATCGCTCCCGAAATGGATCGGAGCGCTGATTGTACGAGCTGTTCATTCTCTTTATTAAGGTCGTTCACTCTTCTAACAAGTAAGTCTAAAACCGAATGGAGGTTATGTAGCTTGTTGGCCTGGGCCCCCGAAAAGTGGGCCGCGATCTCGAGAAGCCGAGGCTGCTCAATATCAACACCACAAACACCGGCGAGGTCTTTAGCGTGTTTTATCCGCTGAGTCTCAAGAGACTTCAATTTTATGAGGGTTGCCTCTTTACCTTTGTTGTTTTCGGCCAGTTCATCGAGCTCAGAAGCAATGAGAATTTCTTTTTCCTGGCGAACCACTTCTAGTAGGTGCCTATAAACTTTTACCAGCTGCTCAAGACAGCTAACGAGAGACTTATAATAATTTTCTTTGAGAGTCTTACTATCGAGGCTCATCCTTGTCCTCTTACTTTCTTAGTTCTTTATGATTTCATCATAAAGTGTTCGTCGACCATTCTATCTGCTACTGCAGAAGCGTCGATATTATATTTACCTTCATCAATTAACTTTTGTAAACGAGCGACTTTAGCGTGATCGATACTTTGATCAGATGCAATTTCTTTGGCCTTCTGAATGTGTTTTGCCTGCTCCGACACGTTAACTTTTGAAGTAGTGCCTACATTATTAGCATTCATTGCTGGGTTCTTAGCATTTTTATCCAGGCTCTTGATATCTTTTGTCGAATCATTCGCCTTCGCCGAATCGATTGACTTCATTAATGGGTTTTGGCCTTTTGTTACTTTCATTGAACCCTCCAGGGTCGCATACGTTCACCACTTAATTGTATCACAATGAAACACTCTGTCGCAAACTCACTGACGTCTAGTCTTGCGCTCCTAAGTGGTGAGAATACCTATTGTTTCTAAAAACTCAAGGGATTCCTTAAACCCGCCCTCTCATTTGCCAGATTAAGGTCTGAGATGCGGGATCCAGGTGACCAATAACGTCACCTTTTTTACTCGAATCACCTACTGAGAACAGTCTAGGGTCACCTTTAAATTTAAGCTGACTCTGTAACTGCTCTCCATGATTTATAACTGCAATGACTGCTCCATTAGAATCTTTACTAATCGACTCAATCGTTCCACCCATGGGGTTAAGAATCTTCGCACTTTGTCCGTTTTTACCTTTTGGAATTTCAAATTTTAATTCTTTTCCATCGATAGACTTTTGCACTTTTTCGGCTGGTGGATCACTTAGGGGATAAACTTCAGGTTGTGCATTGAGGGGTTTTAAATCAGAGGGTCTCAGCTTCTGAGGAGCACCATAAATCTGTGGTAAAATTTTCTCTTTCAACTCATTGTAAATAAGTTCATTGAGACCAATGCCACCTTTGTTACCCCATACATCAACATACTCTTGATCAAGTTTATCTTGGTAAATCTTTTCCGCCATACTCGGCTTCATATATCCATTGGGTGAAGCGGTTTTGCGCATGGCTTTATACATCTCTCCTAAAAAGTACTTTTCATACTTCTTAGAAACCTCGCGTAACTTCTGATCTTGATTGGCTGGAAGTTCACGTTTTTGCAGAGGTATCGCTTGCCTATTGAGATTGAAAACCTTGGACATGGCTTGCCTTAAAAAAAGAAAAAGGGAGGTGAGTTAGTCGTACATCCTGTACTTTCTCAGCGCTGGTTCTTACCATTCCATGGCTTGTGTGAACCCAGTGCCTCTGTTTCCTGCAAAAACAATCTGCCAATCCTTGGCTTGGTCTCTAACTCGACCATCCCCCGGCCAGACACATCCGTGTGTCTATACGGCCCTAATTTTATTTTATAATCGAGTGTCTCATAACAAAACACTTTTAATAAAAACTCTACCGAAGTTAAAGTATTTCAAGCTCTCCCTCGAGTGCACCAGACGCCTTAAGGTTCTGAAGTATTGAAATCAGGTCTTTGGGCGCAACTCCGAGCTTGTTTAAAGTCCTAACCAAATCACCCACATTGGTGCTATTGGGAAGGACGGCCACTCTTTCTTTCTGCTCCTCAGCTCCAGCACCTGCCGAAGCCAGGACCCTTTGTGGCTCATCACTCTCTACTTTAACCGTTAAATCACCATGCGAAATGGCAACTTGCTTAACTCTCACCTTATTTCCGATAATTACAGTTCCGGTTTTTTCGTTAATAACGACCTTTGCGACAGAATCCGTAAAAATCTCTAAACTTTCAATGGATGCCAGTAACTCGACGCCCTTACCTTGATAGTTAAAAGGGACAACGACATCGATCGTCGCCGAATCCGTAGCTCTGGCATATTGCCCCGCTAGATCCAAGTTTATGGTCTTTGCGATTCGCGCGGCAGTCGTAAAATCCGGACGATGGAGTGTAAGGCGAAACATTTTTCTGTTGGTTATGTCACTCGCAATATCTCTTTCGATAATCGCCCCATCGGGAATCACTGCTACTGTAGAGTGCCCTTGCCCGCCTTTTGGCCCCACTAAAACTGGGCCCTGAGCAACGGCATAGATTTGTTTATCGGCCGCTCGCAAAGGAGTTTGCACAAGGGTCCCGCCTTGCAAGCTCGATGCGTCTCCGATTGAGTTTACCGTAACACTCAGTGGGTTCCCCGACTTCGCAAAAGGCGGGAGTTTAGCTGTTACGACAACAGCAGCGATATTAGCAGACTCAACAGCATCTTCGCCGAGCTTCACGCCCAGTTTATCGAGCATTCGCTTCATACTTTGATTCGTAAACTGAAGACCACCGTCTCCAGTTCCCTTTAATCCGACAACGAGTCCATAACCAACTAACTGGTTATGTCGGACACCGCGAATTGAGGCTATGTCTTTGATACGAGCAGCAAAAACATCGAAACTCACCACTAGGATTAGCAAACAGACTATCTTTTTCATCAACCGGCTCCCGGCTTTCTTAAACTAACAATGTCAAATTTAGGGTCTAAAAGTTTTTCAGCACTGATACCGGCATCGTCAAAATCCGTAGGCCTAATAATTCCAGTCACAATAACTTTGTATTCACGCTTACCAATCATAAAAGGTTGGTCACCCTTTACTCTATAATTTCCATCCTTAAGTAATTCCACAATACGCGTAGGAACCGCTTTCACTTCGAATTCTTGCTCACCACCGCCGCCAGAAGGAGCTGAGGCAGGTGCTTGCGGTTGAGGAGCAGTCGCGTCCCCTCCCCCCGCTTGTTGACTCGCTGGAAGTGAAGCTAATCGCCTGGCTTCGGCCTGCGCTTCAAGTTTGGCCAGTAAATCTTTGATGACATTCACTTTCGTAATCAGCTGCTGTTCTGGCTGCCCATCAATTTTAATATTTAAAAGATCACCGACCATTCGGGCCGTATTTTGTGAAAACAGATAGGCGCCTTGCCCCTCCATAACCCAAAGCGAACCAGATCGTTCATTGAGTTGTGCTTGCTGCTGCATTTTCTCTTTTGTCATTCGCTGGTAGTTTCTTGGGGCGACCTTTCCTACTTTCTTAGCTTGAGAAAAACTCGTCGGCCCAGCCTTAGCTTGCACTTGTTGCTCCGCTGGCTTTCCAGAAATCCACTCCTTAACCTTCATACCAATCGAGGTACAAGAGGTAGTTAGGAACATAAGCATAATAAGTAAAAGGATATTACGTATCATCTCAACTCTACCTTTTTCTTAGAAATAACCTGGGCATTTACTGTTTTTTGAGTTCGAGGAATTTTAACTCGAATAACCTCACCAACTCGGGCACGCTGTTGAGCGACTCCATCAATTGTAATTTTTAAAGCCGAACTACCGCTCTCAATTTTTACAGGATCACCAAAGCCGATGACATAAGGCTCAGCAATTTGCTTGGCTCCTACAACTTCGCCCCTGCGAAACGTTTTTAGAGCCATCTTCCCAATCACCTCAGATACTTTTGCCATCCGCATATTTTGATAGCTACCCTCTCTCAATTCGAGCTTTACATCACCCTCTTGAATTTGGTCGCCACTTCTAATGAATCGCGTGGTCACCGGCGAGTAGCGAAAAACCTTTATTCGTCCACTAATCCATTCGGTAGTTGAAGCACGATTCTTGTAAAAGACTGTCATAGGAATTGAAAAGTTACCTTGTGGAATCTGAGAAACTTCAAGTTCCCACCGACTCACGGTCGCACTATCAATTTTGGGAGCCCTTACATTAAATTCATAAATGCATTCCTGGCATATTTTTTTAAGCTCTGCATTTAGCTGGTGAGTTACAGACTCAGAACTATATCGTAAATCTTTTATAGAAATTTTAATCTGTGGCGGGAGAACGACATCGATCTTTGCTCCCGTTTGACGTTCCGCCTGGACAAGATAAGCTCGAAGAATTTTAGACATCTCAGAGGCTGAAATAACTAATTCAGCATCCTTCTTGTTGCTCGTAACTAGGCTGATTCTCTTTAGCTTCTCAATTTGTGCGGGCTCAACACCCTTAAACCGGGCGATATCACCGAGTTTTACCACTGTCTTATTGAATAGACTCACTTCTGGCATTATCTGAATTTTAGAGTTTTGCGCCCATGATAATATCGGAAATAAAATAACTAAAACTATTTTAAAAATTTGCACTATTACCTCAAACTATTCACGTATTGGAGCATTTGATCTGCGGCCTGAATCACTTTCGAATTCGTTTCGTAAGCTCTCTGTGCCGAAATCATATTCACCATTTCATCAACTATATTGACATTACTACCCTCAAGTTGGCCTTGGGCGAGAGTTCCAAAGTTCTCTTGCCCAGGTAATCCCTGAATGGGCGCCCCACTGGCTCGAGAAGGCATAAATAGGTTTTTACCGAGTGATTTAAGGCCAGGAGGGTTAACAAAATTCACAAGTTGAATTTGCCCAATGGTCTGGGGTTCACTATTCACTCCTAAAATGATTGCAACCTCTCCATTTTCGGCAATCGAAATTCCCGAAGTATTTGGCGGCACTACTATTTCAGGTTGTAAGGGATTTCCATTTTGATCGACGAGTCGCCCTTGGGGATCTTTTTTGAAAGCACCATTTCTGGTGTAAGCAATCTGTCCTTCTGGAGTTTGTACTGGAAAAAAACCACGTCCTTCGATTTGAACATCGAGTGGATTTCGCGTGATTTTGGGAGCGCCTAGAGCAAAATCTTTTTGAATGGCTGCTGTTTTCACACCGAGTCCTGTTTGCACGCCAGTGGGAGATACAGCGTTGAGCCCAGTCGTCGCACCTGGTTCTTTCACGGTTTCGTACATTAGGTCTTCGAACTCTGCGCGCGACTTTTTAAAACCGCTGGTCGAAACGTTTGCAATGTTATTCGAAATAACATCCATATTCGTTTGCTGTGCCTGCATTCCCGTCGCCGCTGTATTCAGTGACTTAATCATTTAAAACCTCCCTTAAAACCGAGGTAAATCATTTACGACCTTATCTTTCATCGAATCATAGGCTTGAATGGCTTTTTGAGTACTTTCAAAAACCCTTGTCGCCATGATCATGTCAGTCATTTCTCTAATAATATTAACGTTTGAATTCTCTAAAAATCCTTGATGAAGCTTGAAACCTTGAGCTGGAGTCGGCGCTTCCCCATAAATGTCTTTAAGGGCAAACCTCGAATTACCGGCCTTGCGCAGGGAATCCACATTGTTCACTCTAACAACGGACAGGTTTCCGACCGGCTGACCGTCGACAATAATATTTCCCGATTCACCCACAGAGACATTGTTTCCATCGAGTCGAATATGCCGAGTAGACGCTTCTTGATCCGGAGAAACCGCTTGTAAAAGGACTGGAAACCCCTCTTTAGTAACGAGCTTCCGTTGGCTATCAATCATGAATGAGCCGTTTCGGGTGTATTGAACTCCGTTTGGAGTCTCGACCTCAAAGAGACCTTGGCCCTCGATCGCGAAATCTAATGGCTTGTGAGTCGTCTTTAAAGACCCCTGACGAAAACTTGTAGTTGTCCCTTGGGCATCGACAAAAGACTTGTCGCCGCCATTGAGGGCATAGAAGCTCTCTATACTAGCTGGTACCCTTGGCACCTCAATAACATCACCGGCTTTTTCATAAGCCGTTAAATACTCTTTGAATACCTGTTCATCTCGCTTAAAGGCGGGGGTATTAACATTAGCGATGTTGTTAGCAATGGTATCCAAGCGTTTCTCTTGGGCTATTGCACCACTGACTGCAGTATAGATTCCCTTATCAGACATCTAAAGGTCCTCCTGACCTTCCGGTTCAGTGAACTAAAGAGCAATGCCTATGCCATTTAAACATTTCTAGACTTAACTTCGCGAAAGCCTCTACCGATAGTACTCAGCTCATTTCCATTGCTCGAGAAGACCTTTTACATACCTTTGGATTGGGGCCACTAGTCAAATCCAGCAAAAGGACCTTTGTAAGATATGGCGTCACTTATTTGACCGGACGTCAAAGCTCTTACATTTGTCCCGTCCCATGTAGAGTTTTAGTTTTTTACATTCACTAAATGTAAACTTTTGCGCCAAGTTGTCCGATTTTGAATCAGTAAGGGTTATAAAGAAAGAAATTAGCATAGACTTAGGTAGAGTCTATCAACTTAGAAAGCCTTTTTGACCCGCTAACCTCGACCGCGAAGGATTTTTTTTAGATACTCATGGAAGATATGTCGACGAAAAAACGAATTCAGTTATTTATCACATTTGCACTCATTGGAGCACTCTGCGTTCCTTTGGCCCATGCCGCTCGACAAAACCATACGAACCTCAATGAATTGCAGCAAAGGGATCCTTTTCGTCGAAAGAATGTAAAACCCAAACAAACAGTTCAGAGAAATAAAGTCGAATCAAAGGCCGTTCAGAGATATCGAAAGAAACAGGCACAAAAGTTTTATATTAAAAAAGGAAATCTTAAAAAATATAAACAACGTGCTGGACAACAGAGACCGATTTTTGACTTTCCAGTGGCCTACAATGCAAGAGTTCGCTATTGGGTGACATACTTCCAAACAAATGGCAGAAAGTGGTTTAAGCGTTGGCTTGAACGTTCGACAAAGTACATTCCATTGATCCAGACACTCCTAAGGGACGAAAACCTACCACTCGATCTCGCTTACGTCGCAATGGTCGAAAGTGGATTCTCCAATCGAGCAGAAAGTCACGCCCAAGCCGTAGGAATGTGGCAGTTCATAAAAGGAACTGGGAATCGCTATGGACTTAGAACCAATTGGTGGCTCGATGAGAGAAAAGACTTCTTAAAAAGTACACGGGCGGCCATTCGTTATAAAAAAGACCTGTACAAAATGTTTCGTTCTTGGCACCTGGTCTCTGCCAGCTACAACACCGGCGAGAATCGAATCAAGCGCCTTATCAAAAAATATAAAACCAATGATTTTTGGAGGCTCGCAGACATGGGAGTCATTCCAGACGAAACAAAAAATTACGTGCCTAAAATCATAGCTGCCACCCTCATTGCAAAGTCCCCGGGTCTCTATGGCTTTAGAAATCTCAATTATGAACTTCCTCTAAAGTACGAGTACATGTACATTCCAGGTGGAACCAATCTTAAGGAGCTGGCCCGGTTTATAGGCGTTAGGTCAAAATACCTAAAAGAGCTTAACCCCGAGCTTATTAAATCGTATATCCCTAAGGGAATTCGGCAGCATCGAGTTCGCATTCCTCGAGGGAGCGCGAGTATGGTGAGCCAGTTTATTAAACAAAAACGTATCGCACAAAAATTGTAGGTTGAAGTGAGTTCAAATCTCATCGTTCGCAAATATGGTGGAAGCAGCCTGTCTACACCTGAAAAACTCAAGTCTATCGCCAAAGAGGTTTCAGCTCTCTATCAAAAAGGCCACAAAATTATTTTAGTTGTTAGTGCCATGGGAAGCACGACAAATGAACTTTTAGATTTGGCAAAAAAAATCAGCTCTAAACCCAACCCTAGGGAATTGGATATGCTGCTCACCGCGGGCGAACGCATTTCAATGTCTCTAATGTGTATGGCTTTGTCTGACTTGAACACACCAGCCATCAGCTTTACCGGTTCACAAGCTGGAATTTTGACCGATGGTAGCCATAACGATGCCCATATCACAGAAATTAAACCCATCCGTGTCGAAGAGGCTCTCAGTCAAAACAAAGTCATAGTCTTGGCCGGCTTTCAAGGGGTCAACCCTAAAACAAAAGAGGTCATGACCCTTGGCCGTGGAGGCTCTGACACGACCGCTGTCGCCATGGCTGCTCACTTTAAAGCCGATGAATGCCAAGTCTATAAAGATGTCGATGGCATTTTTAGTCTCGATCCCAATATTTACAACAATGCTATTCATTACGAGAAACTACCTTTTGATGTCGCACTTGATATGTGTAAAAAGGGCGCAAAAATTCTACACTATAAATCAGTAGAACTGGCTCAAAACCTCAATATACCTATCAGAATTCAAAGGGCACACCAAAGTGGTAACTCAAGCCTGATCACCGATAAATCTGTCGACATTAAAAAAGGTCTTTTCTTAGCATTGAACAAGCATGAACTCAGCTCGGCCCTATTGAATCGTTGTGATCTCGCCCTAGATCCTTCAATCATACCTCCTACGGATTTCTCTGAGTACACGGTCCTCAGTTTGACGAGCTGGGGGTCTGTAAAAAGCGAGGACATAAAGGCTCAACTTTCTGACCTTCAATCGAAGGGTGTGGATATTAAAAAATCGTTTCATGGCGAATGGGGACTATCAATTGTAGTCTCAAACACCCAAGCCGACACGGCTTTCAGTCATTTGGCTCATCTCATCAAAAGCTAAACCGCATGGATTCCAATGAACGAGTATTTTGTTCGAATTCCGAACTTACTCCTATCCTCCTACTAATAGTGCCAAAAAAGAAAAGTTCCCAACTTGCATATTACTAAGACCATGAAATTCATGGTGATATTAATTATCTTATACAGTCCACTGGTCCAATCTTTTGAACAGAGAACGATCTACCTTGGCGAGTCCTTCTCGCTGCCTATCGGTCCAAAGGAGCAAATAAAACTTTCGGTAAACGGAATACTGAGCTCTCAGATCTATGAGAACAAAATCACATTTACCGGAAAAAAAGAAGGGACTCTCATGCTTATGGGAAACCGACATGCCCTTTTAGTTCATGTCCGATCTCGAGGCCAAAGTGACTTCCTATCGATTCTTAAGAATCTTCCCGGAATTGACTACTATCTCAATAACAACGAGGTCACAATCAAGGGTCACATTCTTTCGCTGAACGATTGGATAAAGATCATCAATGAAAAACCCGGTAATATTAAATTAAATCTTAGGTTCGAAATTCCACCCACTCTCAAAAAAGAACTCATGAAGTTCATCAACCAGAGAGCCCAGTCATTGAACCTCGCCGATATTGAACTGTCGAATCATGCTCCATACCACTTTATCGTGAAAAACGAAAAAGTAAGCGCTTCTGAAAAAAAGCTCCTTGAGCCCTTTGGACTCAACGTGTATCCATTAAAAGAGGACGATCGGAACGAAAATTTTTTATTGAGCTTAGCCTTTCTTGAAATAAAGAGTACCTTCAACAAAACCCAAGGTATTTCTTGGCCACAATCTCTTTCTCTACAGCCATTTCATAAATTCAACCTGCTCCAAACAGAAGATCCGCTCCTGGCACAAATTCAATTCTTAGAAAACAACGGACAGGGAAAGCTCCACGCGATCCCGCGAATCAATTTATTCCCAGGAAAAGTCGCCGAATTTCACTCCGGGGGTGAAATACCTATCAAAGTTCAATCCTATTCCTATCAAAGAATTAGCTTCAAGAAGTATGGACTCATCTTAAAGACTGAGTTCGAGCGAAAACCTCACTACTTTACCCTCAAACTCGACCTAGAAACATCTCAAGTCGATCCCAACTATTCAACGGCAGACGCACCTGGTTTTAGTATCCACCGGAGTCAAACCGAATTGAAAATGAAATTGAATCAAATATATGAGGTCAGCGGGTTACTGCGGGAACAGCAAGGAAATAACGAATCGGGTCTTCGTTATCTTTCTCAAATTCCAATTTTAGGGACTCTCTTAAGAAGCGAAAGTTATTTGAGTGGTCACACGAAGCTTATGGTTATAGCCCAGCTAAAGAAAGTAAACCACTATGGCAAGTGATATCGAACAAGACTATAAATCTCTGGTCGATTTTATTAGGAACCAGTCCCGCTATCGAAACTCTATGAGCCTAAGGCTCAACCCCGATGACCTTGAGCCCCTTTCTAGGGCACTCGAAGAACAAATAAAAGGCTGTAAAGAAGAAAACCAAGAGGTCTTGCACGATGCCTTCTTTAATTTTGGCCCCCTGAAAAACCTATTTGAAGATGAGACAATTACAGAAATCTTACTCAACGGTGACCTCAAAGTTCATGTCATTAAGAACGGAATCAAAATCCCCGAGTACAGGCACTTCCTAGGAAAGGCTAGTCAGGACCTATGTTACTCGAAAATTCTGGAGTCAGCGAAAATTCAGTTGAACCACGATTGCCCCTACAGAGACGCTCAATTTAATTCCTTTCGACTTCACGTAATAGGTCCCCCCTTAAGTAGTCAGCAAAGAATCTCTTTAAGAAGAACCCAGCATTCAAATCGGCGGGCCATTTCCTATGATCCAGATTTTTACGACTCTAAGAAACTCGCCGAACTCATTCAATTTTTTTTGCAGGGGGAAAGTATGCTTGTCGTCGGTCCTACTGGGTCCGGTAAAACAAGCTTTATTAGCTATCTTTTAAGTCACCTCCCGAAAACCGAAAGGTGTTTGGTCCTAGAGGAGACCCCTGAAATTCGAATTCCCAATTCACTCTCGCTAGCACTGAACACATGGACCAATGCCAATTGGTCGGGCAAGGAATTTGACCTAAGTCACCTGCTTAAACAAGTACTTCGAATGAAGCCTGATCGAATCATACTCGGAGAAATGCGAGCCGAAGAAGCCAAAGACTTTCTTCTAAGTCTATCTTCTGGTCATTCTGGTTCGGTATCGACCATTCACTCCTCCAACGCACGAGAAGCCCTCATCCGACTCGAAATGTTAGTTAAAATGGGAGCTCCCCAGTGGTCCAACGAAACAATTCACCAATTAATAAGTCTTTCACTCGATATAATTGTTGTCCTGGACCTCAGCCCCCAGGGTCGACGGTCTGTAAAAGAAGTATTTCGCTTAGAGGGTCTTGGCCACCGCGGCCCGCTCCTCGACCCGATTTACAAAAGACAGGAGGTTTCGCACTAGGCTAGCCCCTTTCTTAAGCTCTGATTCAATTTGAGACGACGAAATCCTTTTAATTTCGATCTCGGCGGGATTTACAACTTTATTGTCACAAGCTGAAGCAAAACTGGTAGCCTCAAAAAGAGATGAGAGTGAAATTTATTTTAGTTTTTCTCATCGCATGCACGATGCCTGCGATTGCGAAACAAGACAAAAAAACGGACTTTAACAGACAATTCATTCACCTTCTGGCAAAACAACCTGTACCGAAAGATCTCAAAGAAAAGTTCGACTGGATGCTGACTCGAATGCGAGTTGAACGCCCTTTATTCCAAAAGAAATTTAAAAATCAAGGTTTCGGCGGCGGAAATCGTATTCCGACTTCGGTAAGAGCTTTTATTCCTAGTTTAAGATTCAATCAGAGCTTTACACAAGCTTCAGTACTAGAGCGGGTCAACCAGCACATTAACAAGTTTACCTATAAACCAGATATCAAAAATTTTGGCGTTAGTGACTACTGGGCATCTCCGATGGAAACTCTTCTCGATCAAAGTGGTGATTGTGAAGATTTAGCCCTGGCAAAGATTCAAATTGTTCAGTTACTCTTCCGTCCCAGCGAAGCTAAAACCTATTTAGCTCTGCTTGAAGATCGTAAGAAAAACGAAAAACACGCCGTGGCTATCATCAGCACAAAAACACATCAACTCGTGCTAGATAACCAAGCTAAAAATGCCTACAACATAGTGAGCCTACCCACCCACTACGTTATCGATTACGTTCTAGAAATACCAAATATAAACGATTAATAACCGTTAGGGTGCCAAACCGTCTTAGTCTCGGTGTACTTTAGGATCTTCTGTAATTGATCTTCTGGCGCAGTACCGACAATGCGTTTCATATTGTCGATTGCAAGGGGGCGAAGGCCATTTAAAAGGTCTTCATCATCACAGTAGAAGCTTTGAACTTCCATGTGAGCTGCCATATGCTCAGCGACTTCCTTTTGCTCACCAGAAAGAAGGTTAATAACGCCTCCGGGTACGTCTGAGGTCGCAATGACCTCAGCAAATTCGGCCAAGAAACTCGCGCCCTGGTGTCCAAGAAAAGCCACAATTGTATTTCCTGAACAAAGACACGAAGCGACCTGCTCTACGAAGTCAGAAAAACTCAGAGGATCTCTAAAGAGCATGGCGACAACGCCTACAGGTTCAGCCTTTGAAAAGTTGTGAAAGGGGCCGCTCACCGGGTTTACTGTGCTTACCAGGTGCTGATACTTATCGGCAAAACCGGCAAAATAAACCAAATGATCAATAGCCTTTTCCACTTCAGCCTTGGCCTCTTTGTCACTCAAGCCATAAACCAAAGAGATGTTTTCTTCGAAGGACTCGGCCTTCGATTGGGTCATCTCCGCCATTCGATAAAGAATTTGCGCGCGATTGAAAGCTGTTTTTGAAGACCAGCCAGCCAGAGCCTTTTGTGCCGCCACGACCGAGTTTCTAAAGTCCTTACGAGAAGACAAACAGCAATTGGCAAAAATTTCGCCATCTTTTTTATTGAGTTTAAAACTTCTTCCACTTTCAGTTCGTGGAAATTGACCGTCTATAAAAAGCTTAACCGTTTTCATTACAGGTAAAGTCATTATTGCACCTCCACATAGGCAAGAAGGCCGTGCAGTCCGCCTTCGCGGCCCATTCCACTCTCAAAATATCCACCAAAAGGAGAGGCAGGATCAAATTTATTGTAAGTGTTAGCCCAAATCACACCCGCCTTTAACTCACCGGAAACTTTTTGAATCTTAGAGGCCTTTTCGGACCACAAGCCCGCTGCCAATCCGTAGTGGGTGTCGTTCGCTTTTTGAATGGCCTCTTGGGGTGTTCTAAAAGTTGAAATACCCAAGACAGGACCAAAGATTTCTTTGCGCATAATCAAATGGGAGTTCGATACTCCTTTGAAGAAACAGGGCTTTAAGAAAAAGCCTTTTTCAGGAATATCCTGTTTATGGGACTCAAAATACTCGAGCCCTTCTTTACGGGAAGTCTCGACGATACTTTTAATTTTATTGTATTCCGCTTCAGAGTTGATGGCTCCCATGTCGGTATTCTTGTCTAAAGGGTTCCCAACACGGATTTGATCAATTCGCTTTTGAAGCTTATTGACGAAGGTATCCAAAATCGACTCTTCGACAAGAAGTCTCGAACCTGCGCAACAAACATGCCCCTGGTTAAAGTAAATCCCGGAAACAACTCCCTCGATGGCCTGATCGATTGCAGCGTCTTCAAAAATCAAGTGAGCAGACTTTCCACCGAGCTCAAGAGTCAGCTTCTTATTTTGACCAATAACCGCCTGGGAAATCTTCTTTCCTACTTCAGTAGAACCGGTAAATGCCACCTTTTGTACATTTTTATGGCTCACGAGAGCGGCACCGGTAGCTCCCGCTCCGGTCACAATATTAACAACCCCGGGAGGAAGACCTGAGTCTTGAATCACTTCAGCCAATAAAAGTAAGGATAGTGAAGTCGTCTCCGCAGGTTTAATGACAACTGAATTTCCAGCAGCTAAAGCTGGAGCAATCTTCCAAGCCGCCATGAGAAGAGGAAAGTTCCATGGAATAACCTGAGCAGCAACGCCGATTGGCTTTACCTTTCGACCGGGAACAAGGTAATCCAGTTTATCAGCCCAGCCTGCATAGTAAAAAAAGTGTGCTGCAACGAGCGGGATATCTACGTCACGAGTTTCTTTTATGGGCTTTCCGTTATCGAGAGTTTCGAGAACGGCAAATTCCCTAGCGCGCTCTTGAATCATTCGAGCAATTCGAAAGAGGTATCGAGAACGTTCCGATGGAGAAATCTGACTCCACGTTTTTTGATAAGCCTTATTAGCAGCTTCAACAGCTTTATCCACATCTTCATCACCTGCTACAGAAATCTTTGCTAAGACTTCACCGGTAGCTGGATTAATGCTGTCCAAAGTTTCTTTTGACTTTGACGGGGTAAATTTTCCGTCCACGAACAAGTCATACTTCTCTTTGAGTTGAACGATAGAAGTGCTCTCTGGTGCATCATCGTAGTCAAATTGAAAACCAGCCTGATGGGCTGACTCATGGGCGAGAGGACTTTTCTTTTCTAAGTTTTGATCTGAAGTTGTTTTCACTGACCACCTCAATCCATGGAATAGGCACGATCGTAGTAATATCGGCCGGTATAGTATTTATAAATCTGTTTAAGAACATCATTGAGTAAACTACTGGCACCAAAGCGAAACAAATCTGGTGTTAACCACTGGCTTCCGAGTGTCTCGTTAACCATGCAGAGATAGTGAATAGCTTGCTTGGCTGTTCGAATTCCACCAGCGGGCTTCATTCCTATGAGTTCACCTGTTTCATCGTAATGATCAGCAATCACATTAAGCATCACTAAGGTCACCGGCAGAGTGGCCGCAGGACTCACCTTACCTGTAGAGGTTTTTATAAAATCAGCGCCTGCGTGAATTGCTAAACGAGAAGCAAATTGGACTTTATCGTAGGTACCGAGTTCACCTGTTTCTAAAATGACTTTGAGGTGAGCTTCACCACAAGCCTCTTTAATTGCGATGATCTCATCAAAAACTTCCTGATAGCGCCCCGAAAGAAAGGCACCCCTGTTGATCACCATATCAATTTCATCGGCGCCAAAATCTACAGCTCTTTTAACATCGGCTAAGCGAATATCTAGAGGTAATTGACCGGCCGGAAAACCTGTAGCTACAGAAGCAATTTTAATATCGGTGTCCTGTAAATATTCGGCCGCATAGGGAACCATCGATGGATAAACACAAACAGCCGCAACTTGAGGGATGTCGAGAAACTCTTCGTGGTTAGAGAGAAGCTCCCTAAAATGATCAGTCACTGGGTACTTTGCTTTAATGCAGAGTTGTCTGACTCGTTCTGGAGTATCAGCTCCTTCAAGAGTCGTGAGATCGATCATTCGAACAGTTTCATAAAGTGCTTTGAGCTTACTCTGCTTTTTAATACTACGCTTAGTAAACATGGCGGCCCGCTGTTCAAGCATGACCTGGTCTATGGGTTTCATTTCGACTTGGAATTTTTTGGATTCAATTCCGTCGAGAACAATTTGTCTTATCATCTTCGATTCCTGGCTTGTTTCCTAAGCCTTAGATAATACAGGGAAAGCGCAGATTCAATGGGAGCTTTTTCAAAGCCCTATCAAACCCCGTTTAAATGGCAAATTAACCCAGCAATTGAAAATTATTCACCAGGTTTCAGGGGGTTAGCGACTATTTGGGACCCAAAAACTCTTCACAGCGCCAGATCTTGAATTCTCTGGCTAAAACCCCATAGCGGTGAGCTTGAACCTTTTTAATCTCGGAACACTCTTTAGCCTGCATAGAGTCCTGAGGACTTCGTTTATACCGATTATCTTCAACAAAGTAGATAACCTTGCCCTTGTGTTTCTCAAGACCCTTCTGAAAATAGTTGTACTGGTTCGAATGAGCACCAATTGATAAAGCCTGTAGGCCCGAGTAAAAGCTCAAAGGGGCCGCTAGCTGGTAGCGATGGCTCGAAATAACGAACTCCCTCTCCTCGCTTGCTGTTAACTCATTCAGCTCTTTTGCTAAATCTGGCCACCCGTAGAGATCGTTAGTGATATCAAAGCGGGCTTGCCACTTTTGATCGGGATTAAAAACCACGTGGAGCTTTGCAATGACTGGATATTGAGTTGCAAAGACAAAGAACATATTGAAAAAAATCACAAAGCCAAGGCTACCCCAACTTATAAAGGCCCAAAGTCGTTTCTTTTTTGCACCAGACAAGAGCTTTAAAAAATAATCAGAGGCCAGTGGAATCAGTGCCAAATAGGCCGGAGCGATCCAATGGGGCTTAAAGTCAGACATCAAAGGCTGTAGGCCAAAGAGCAAAAGACTGGGCAAAGCAAAACTCGAAAAGAAGAGATCATTTTGTTTGTCTTGGGGAGTCTTAAACTTCCAAATATAACTGAGATCCATTCGTTTAATCAAAACGACGACAAATAAAACAAAGAATGACGGCGATAGAAAAATTAACTGCGTCGCTAAAAACTGAAACCAACGACCGACACTAAAATGACCTCCTTGATGGCGATCAGAAAGGTGAAAGGCAAAACTGGGCCAATCATTGAGTAAATTCCAAATCATTACAGGAGAACTTGCGACCATAAAAGCCACTAGGGTCAGTAATATGTGGTACCACTTCGGTCGAATTTTCCAGTGGCCAAAAAGATAGAGGATTCCCAAACTTCCAAAAAGTAGAACACCTGGGTATTTCGACAAGAATGAAAACCCAAGGGTAAAACCAAGTGCTACAAAGAGCCAAAAGTAATTTTTGCTGTCCGAAGTTTTCATCAATAAATGGGTGAGGTAAATACAGAGACTCCAGAAAAAGAGAAGCGGCATATCTGGAACCATCATCGTGCTACCAATAAAGAAGACGGGAATCAGAGCGTAAAATATGATTGATAGGTAGGAAGCCTTTTTGCCATAGCGCTCATCCGCCACACGGTAGATAAAAAAGCTCGATAGGGCATAAATCAAAATCGAAGGAAAGCGCACTGCGAATTCATTCCGCCCAAAAATCGACTCTGATAAATGAATGAGCCAGGCAACCATTCCCGGGTGGTCAAAGTAGCTCCAGTCTAAAAACTGGGCCCAATTCCAATAATAGGCCTCGTCGTCACCTAGACCCGTGGTTACCGCGAGAAAGACTTTAATTAACAGCACTGCGCTAAAAATACCGATGGCTAGTGATTTCATATTTACCCTTAAAACTTCTTTTTTTATCAGTTTTCGAGTACCATAGCTCCGTGTCACTTAAAAATGTTTTTCTCGCAAAAAATTTTATGGGTCAGGCACTCTGGCTCATCACTTTGATTTTACTTTCAATGGCATTCATTGACCAAAGGCTCCTCCTCTTCCTAAAACCACGAGTCCCCCCTTATTACGAGATCATTCATTTTATTACGGATTTGGGCGACGCCGGTTACCTGATTTTTGGATCACTCTTCTCGTTTATTATCACGCGCTATGGCATTATGATCTACGTAGCGGCTGGAGATTTTAAATGGTTGCGCAAGCTTCGAAAATTCTCACGAGCGAGCCTTCACCTCTTTTACTCCCTCCTTTTCTGCGGAATTTTAACCATTCTACTGAAGTTTCTCTTTGGTCGTATGCGCCCCTATGGTAGCGATACTTTTGATCCATTTACGTTCGTTCCCTTCAATGGCTCTCACGTCTATCAATCTTTTCCAAGCGGCCATACGCAAGTCGTCTTTTGTCTTTTTGCCATCACTTGGATTTATTATCGTAAGTACGCACCCTATGTATTTATTTTTTCATTTACAATCGCTCTGACTCGACCCATGGTTTTTAACCACTTTTTTTCGGACCTCATTTTTGGTGCGGCCGTTGGGTTTTTCGGAACTCGCCTTGCCGTCGGCGACCAGTTCAGCATCAAACAAGTCATTCTTGATAAACGTAGAAACAAGACTCTGCAAAAAATATCAGGTGACACTTAGATTAAAATCAAGTTTTCGTTTTCAAAATACATTTTACACCCAGACTCTCTAGCCAGCCAGACCAGGCCTAGAACCTGATTCAAATAGCCTTTAGACATGAAGATTTCACCTCTATTGCTTTAGCGCCAGAGCTCCTTAAAATTAAGTTTTGGTATGAAACTAATCATTTTTCTTCTTATTTCTCTTTTCACCCTTGTGGCCCAATCCGCCGTTGTCGTTAAAGTCAGCGACAAACTCGTATTGCTCACTTTCTCAGATAAAGAGCCACTCGATATTGGAGATCGCCTCAATTTTAAAGACACCGAAATTGTAATTACCAGGGTTAAGAAGAATAAGGCCAAGGCTATCGTTCTCAATGGAGAAGCCACTGTAGGAATGATCCTCGAACCCCTGATAGAAGAAACAGTCGCAAGCGACGAAACCAATACCCAAAACGGAGACTCTTCTCTAACTAATGAAGAGTCAAAAGAACGAACTCCAGCAAACGAAGAACTTATTACGAAGATCGATGAGGGAGATAATTGGTCGGCTGTTGTCACACTAATGTCGACCCATGTCTGGCGCGGTCTCGATCTCGGTCGTGGTCAACCCTTGGTTGTGGGCGCTCTTAACTATCAGCCTGCATCATCTTTTAAGGTTGGCACTAAGATTTACAATAGAGGCTATAACTCAAATTCGCGCAATGACTTTTACATGCAGCTGATCTTTGGAAAGACCCTCGGTATCAGCTATTACTCTGCACTGTATACGGTGCCTAAAGAATCGATTAGTTCTCTTCAGCACGACTTTGCGTTCTTCTACAAGTCTTTTAGAATTGGACTTGGCCTCTTTCCCGACTTTTTCAAAATCGATGAATTTAGTTATTACTACATTAAGTGGTCACCGAGTATAACTTCGAAAATAGGATTTATCTCTGAAGTGGGTTACTCAATCCCCAACACAGAGGCTAGCTTTGGCTTTAAAAACTATCTCGATTACAAAGCGGGCCTGAGCTATTCGGCAGAGATCGCCAAAGTTCAATTTACCTATAACAACACCAACCGCGTCGATCTCTTAGACGAAAAGATCAACGACGAAGTCTTCGCCGTCGCTCTCTCAGTACCTCTTTAATCGGCCTTTCTCAAAGGTCGATATTCTAAGTCAAAATGTTCTTTGATAATGGACATCATCAATATTTGGTAGAAACGGTTTCCGTGATTACCTTTTGTCGATCGATGGTAATTAAAGTTTTCTTGCCCAAGCTGTAAGAATAATTCATAGGCAAACTCAGCCTCTTGCTTACCACCTTGATCGACCCGATCATCAAGACCATTCGTAAGTAGGTTGAGTATAAAGTCACCCTCGATATCGTCGATCAAATGCATGGGATCGATACTCTTAACATAGTCCCAAAACTTTTTATCGAGAACATAGTCGCCATTCTCATCGATGAAAGGGGCCAAGTCTGAATGGGCAATGCGACCAAACCAACCATTCATAAACATATCGATGAGATCTATCACTGGCACAACGGGATTGATCATACAGTACTTGCACCCGTGTTTTGCTGCGAGAACAAGGGATGTCAAACCACCCCAAGATCGTCCCATGGCAACCATCTTATTTTTTACACTAGGTATTTTGCCTTCAATAAATGCGCGGGCTTGGTCTAAATAATTAACCATCTTAAGACGGTTTCGCGATCCATCGATAAACCAGTCCTCTCCTCTTTCACCACCACCTGGCATATCCAGGGTGATATAAGCTCCTCCCAATTCGAGGGCCATTTGAATCTCTCTCGGTTCGGGAGAGTTTTTGATGGATATCCATCCATAGTAGCGCATAAATGCAAAGTCGGGATCCTCTCCCTTGCGCTTATAAATTCTTCCAGAGAGCTTTCTTCCATCCTCTGCCGTAAACTCAAAAAATTCCTCTTCGACTTTGTTCGCATCAAAATTAATGTCTTTTTTATTTTCAAGAACTTCAAGAGATCCAGTGGCCAAGTCCATTTCGATGGCAAGATCGCCCCGGTAGACATCCGAAAAAACGGCTCGGTCTTTTTCGGCACCGGGAGAAAATAGAAAACGTGTTAAATTTCCGTAGGCAGTGATTCCAAGAGACTCAAGAGATGTCGATTTAATGATTTCTTTTTTTGCCAAATCCATAACGTCAACAGATACATATTTATGGGGAATGGTATGGTATTGGAGGATGAGACGATCCTTCGCCACTTCTGCAGTATGTAAAACTTGATCGCTTCGAGCTGGCACTAAGGTTTCAATAACTGGCTCACCATCACCTCGAACATCAACCGAAGAAATGCCGTAATTATTTCCCTCGCCGGCTGTTTGAATGAGAACCTTTCCTTGGTAAATTCCAAGAAAGACACCGACATACTTATTGCGGGGGTAAACGACTTCCCATTTATAGCTTCCGTCTTCTTGCCGACTACCTTTGTACATCGAGAATGTCGTTTTTATTCCGACCGCAGGATTGAGAACCCGATAGGCAACAAGAGTCTTTCCTCCGTCAAGGTCAGCGATTTCAAAGTTCTCAGCTTTCTTATGACCGAAGGTCAGATGATCACTGCCATCTAGGAGACTGCGAAAACGAGTTTCAAGAATCGGTTTTTCTCCGCGCTTAACCTCATCTTTTGGGTGCCAGAATGAATAATAGAGTCCATCACTCGTGGCGTTCCAAGAAAAGCCCTGCATTCGATTGATGACAGGATTTTCCAAAATGGGTTTCGCACCCTTTTTAATTTGAATGGCGTTCCAGTGCTTCAAATCTTGGCCCTGAAAGGTTACGTGATAGGCGACCTTTGATCCATCGGGACTCACTGTAAATCCACTGATTCGATAGCCCTCATCAAAGTCAGAGTGTTTGACCATAAGAGTTTCAATACCACCCTTATCTCGCCAAACGAGACCTTCTGCGGTGATATACATTTCTCCGCGCAGAAACTGTTCCGGTGAAGAATCTGGTAAAACTGTGACTAATTCTTCAAATCGCTCTTTAATTTCGGGAGCAATTTTTGCCTCAACTCTCGCAGATTGTTCCTTCACAAAATCTTCAGGAACGCTTGGTTTTAGGAAGTCTAAGACGAGCTCTTCGCAACTCATGCCCAAGGCATGACCCGATGCTGTTAATGTAACAATAAACAAGACTAGAAACCGCAAATTAACTTTCATATGAAACTCCACTGTGAACAATTGCCTTAATTGTTCTTGGATTTTGCAATTCCTAAACCAAAAAAAGGGACCTCGTGGGTCCCTTTTTAAAATTCAAATTGTAAACAAAGTCGCTTACTTGCGCTTAGGAATGGCCGAAGTTTTCTTCTTCTTTGACGGTGGCTTTGGAACAGCCTTAACTTCGTCAACTGATGCCTTTTGTGCAGCAGCTTTCTCTAAGGCCTCTTTCTTTTCTTCTTCCGTTGCCGTCTCCATATCAATGAGATCCTCACCAATTCCTTTTTTAGAAAGGATCTTGGCGCGAAGTTCATCGCGAAGCTCTTTATTCTCTTTTAAGTAATTCTTAGCAGCATCGCGACCCTGTCCCATGCGCTCACCATTAATGCTATACCAAGCACCCGACTTCTCTACCATTTCGTACTTAACAGCGAGATCGAGAACATCTCCTTCAAGAGAAATTCCTTCACCATACATGATATCGAATTCAATTTTAGCAAACGGAGGTGCCATCTTATTCTTTACAACCTTAACAGCTGTTCGGTTACCAACAATATCATCACCATTTTTAATGGCTCCGATACGACGGACATCCAAGCGAACAGAAGAGTAAAACTTAAGGGCATTACCACCAGTTGTCGTCTCTGGGTTACCGAACATTACACCAATTTTCATACGAATTTGGTTAATGAAAACGACAGTACAGTTACTGCGGTTGATCGCACCCGTTAACTTACGAAGAGCCTGTGACATCAAACGAGCTTGGAGCCCCACGTGACTATCACCCATATCGCCTTCGATTTCTGCCCGCGGAGTTAGTGCCGCAACAGAATCGACCACAAGAATATCTATGGCTCCAGAGCGAACAAGAGTCTCCGTAATTTCGAGGGCCTGCTCACCGGTATCTGGTTGCGAAATCAAAAGGTCTTGAGTGTTCACACCAAGCTTTCTAGCATAACCAACATCAAGCGCGTGCTCAGCATCAACAAAGGCGGCGACTCCACCCATCTTCTGGGCTTCAGCGATGGCCGTTAAAGCCAAAGTCGTTTTACCGGAACTTTCTGGTCCGTAGATTTCTACAATTCTTCCTTTAGGGTAACCGCCAATTCCGAGAGCAATATCTAGGCTTGGTGAACCAGAGGGAATGACTTCAACATCATCATGAAGAGTCTTTCCTTCACCAAGTTTCATGATGGAGCCTTTACCAAATTGTTTTTCAATGGCAGAAAGTGCGAGATCTAGTGCCTTTGTTTTGTTGTCGTCTTTTTTAATTTTTTCCATGGGTTTTCCTCCCTCTATACAATTTTTTAATTTTTTACTCACTCACTTTGCTTCTTTCAAAATCCGCTAGGCTCTAAGAGCTTTTTACTTCTTCAGAAAGAAACTTTAGGGCAAACTCAGCAGACTTTTGCTGAATCTCTTCCCTAGTACCCGTAAAATTCTCGCTCTTGGTTTTGGCAATGTTTGGACCATATAAACCAAAGCATACAAGACCTACAGGCTTGTCCGGTGTTCCCCCTGTCGGACCGGCGATCCCGGTAATACTCACAGCCCATTGGGCGTGAAGACGAGTGGCGACACCTTTTGCCATCTGCGAAGCAACTTGCTCACTGACGGCTCCAAATTGTTCTAGATCCTTTGAGCTTACTCCCAACACTTCCGCTTTCACCTGGTTGGAATATGCTACTACCGATCCTTGAAAGATCTTTGAAACACCGGAGAGTTTAGCGAGCTCAGAAGAGAGAAGTCCACCTGTGCAACTTTCTGCGAAAGACACAGTTTGGCTTTTCGCCAAAAGAGCTTCTACCAGTTCTCCAACTAAATTTGAAATCATGGACTCGTTCCTGCTCAACCGGTATTCCAATAAACTCTCTCACAATGGTGTGGAAGGGGTTTACTGTCAAACCTAAAGCCGAGGGAGTGAACGAACCTGCCCCATAAATATCGCAGTTCATCATGAAGCACAGCCGTCTTTTTGTTTACAGGCAAATTCTGGAGAAAAGTCCGGAGACATGCTTATTTTTTAAGCAGAAATACAAGGGTGTTTGCTTATTTTTAGAGGCCGAAGGACTCCCGAGCCCGGTTCAACTGGGAAAGCTCAACTGACTGCCAAGCCAATTCGTTTGGGTATAAATCACCTGTAAAATGATATTGCTGACTAAGCCTGCTGCTAAATCATCAACTACGGTACCAAGTCCGCCCTTAACTTTTTTATCCAAATAACTAATGGGATAGGGTTTCAGAATATCGAAAAGTCGAAACAATAAAAAGCCAGCTAAAAGGGACTGCCACGTCATCGGCAACCAAACCATGGTCACTAAAAACCCAGCGACCTCATCAATTGTTACATGACTCTGGTCATGCTCACCCGAATATTGTTCGTAAAGATGGCAAACCCAAATTGAAAAGCCAATAAACAAGAAACTGAGAACCATGTAATTGAGAATCCCAGCCAGGCTAAAAACATAGGCCAGTGGTAATCCCCAGAGAGTTCCCACTGTACCGGGCATGAACTTAACTTTTTTAAAAAAACCACAGGTCGCTAATATTTCTATGATGAACTTGTACTTTTCCATTGGTTCCTAATTCGCATCTAAGGCTGTTATTTACTTCCTACCGCAAATAGAGGCCTCTATCGAGTCTTTTTTAGGGAATTGAACTATTTAACCAATATCGACATTGGTCCTGTCACAGAAATAGTCTCTTCGACCGATAAGAACTACTGAGGAGTAGTAATGACCATAGACGAAATACTCACGCTGGCAGTAAAAAAAGGAGCCAGTGATGTGCACATCAAAGCAGGGATTGTTCCCGTTGTTCGAAAGCACGGTATGCTTCGTCCCCTTGCCGCTGGTCTTCCTCAATTGTCGTCAGAAAATATCGAACAAATGGCAGCCTCCATGATGGACGATGAGGCCAAGAAACACTTTCGTGAATTCAACGAAGTCGACTTGGGTTATGGTGTTCGTGGTCTTGGCCGTTTTCGCGTTAATATATTCATGCAACGTGGATCCATGCGAATGGTCATTCGAACCATTCCTTTTAAAGTTCCCCAGCTAGAAGAACTGCAACTTCCGAGTGTTGTGCAAAAAATCTCTGATCTTGAGCGAGGCCTCGTTTTAGTAACTGGAGTCACTGGATCGGGAAAATCAACCACTCTTGCTGCCATGATCGATCATATTAACAGAACTAAAAATAAACATATTCTGACCATTGAAGATCCTATTGAATACTTGATTAGGGATCGCAAGAGTCTCGTTTCACAAAGGGAACTCGGAGTTGATACCTATTCTTTTACTGGTGCTCTTCGAGCGGCCCTCAGACAAGATCCTGATATCATTCTCATTGGTGAAATGAGAGATAAAGAAACCATTGATATCGCCCTCGTAGCAGCCGAAACCGGTCACCTCGTGCTCTCCACACTACACACTCTCGATGCCACTGAATCGATTAACCGAATTCTTTCGTGCTATGAGCCCTATCAGCAATTACAAATTCGTCGACAACTGGCCTCTGTCCTCAAGGCAACAATTTCCCAACGTCTCTGTCGCAAAGCCGACAAAAAGGGGTTTGTTCCAGCCGTAGAGGTCTTGATAAACAATCCTCGAATTAAAGAACTTATCGAGGATGAAACTCGCACAAAAGAGATTAAGTCTGCGATCGAACAAGGTCGCGGAAATAATATGCAGTCATTTGATCAAAGCCTAATGGTTCTTGTGAGTAAAAAGTTAATCACTTTTGAAGAGGGCATGAAACAGGCTGCGAACCCTGAAGACTTTCAACTTCGATTTCAAGGTATTGCTTCCGGTGGAGATCACTTCTCACAACACGATAAGGTGGGCGAGATGGATATGCAAAAGAGTTGGGACAACCTCGAAAAACTCGAAATCGACCCTTCTTCGAAAGAGAAAAATCGCAAAGACATCGACCCCAGTTTAAAACTCCAGAAAAACCAAGATTACGGCGGTATGGATGATGACAGTGAGGATGCAAGTTAAGCCCTCTCTTTTGTAAAGGCTCACCCACTCATTTTTATAAATGAGCCCCTTTTAAAGTCTCAAATCGAAACAAATCCATTTCAGTGTGTACGAATTTTTCAGCTGTCAGTCTTCTAGACGCCGACATCCCACTCATTACCTTCGAGTTGGTCCCGAGTTTGTATCTATAAATCAATAAGGGTATTACAAATTTTTTGTATCAGGTATTTGGGGGAAAAATGTTTCGTTTCAAGATCCAGCACGCAGTGCTCTTTTCGATCCTTTCTTTATTCATCATCTCATTTCAGAATTGCGCTGAAGAAGGTGCTCTTAGCTTGAAGTCGATTGGTAATGGTAACAATCAGGCCGAGAACAATCCCACTGGTGAAACCGAAGATCCAGTTGAAGAAGAAGTGGAAGAGCCGGCTCCAACACCAACTCCCGCTCCACCTAAATTCAGAGCCGGTGATGTGGTATCAGTTGATAAAATGCCTTCGGATAAGACCTATATGAAAGATGGCCTCAATGCCTATATCGTTTCAGGTGGCTTTAAAGCCATTGCCATCGCAGCTAATGGCTATGGTTACATGAGCTATGGCGGACAGACCGCGGTTAGTAATGATCAAGCAGAAGCCAACCAACGGGCCCTTGAAGCCTGTCAAATTGCCAGTAACAACAATGCTTGTGCGATCTGGGCCGAAGCAAATATCGTAAAATACGATGAAGCAGATTTTCCTAACAACTTTGTTTTACCAATTAACCTCGCCGACACGGCCTACGCTCCAGCTAAAGTTCCTTGGATCGATAGCGATGTTAGAGCTAATAATCTACCCGCCTATACCAATGGAGCAACTCAAAAAGCTCTCGCCCTCGCTCTTGATGGCGGCGGCGGATTTGGTCGCGGAGAAGCCAGCCAAAATGCTGCTAGAAACACTGCTCTTACCGAATGTCGGAATGCTAATGCTCCCGACGATTGCATCATCTACGCGGTCAATGGACAGATTGTTTTAGATGCAGCAATTATTGAAGCATTCTTTATGGCTAACTTTTACGAAGCACCACCTTCGTTCTAGGTGGATTCAAGCAGGTGGAAAATTGTTAGACACCTGCTTAGCTTTTGAAGCTTAAATCGATCAGAATCCCCGTTCGTCTTTGGCACTATTCTTGATCTATATAAAAGTATAACGATTAGGTTACGGGGTACGAAGATGACTAACTCACTTAAAAAACTAACAATAATCCTTTTCTCACTAGGGCTGATGGTCTTATTTCAAAATTGCTCTCCAGCGAGCACTAAGACCGCTCCCCCGAGCAATAACAACGGAAGTGGAACCGGTGATCCCACACCTACTCCAAATCCCAATCCAACTAACAATTCATTCACTGCGGGTGATGCAGTATCCAGTCAAAATATTCCCACTGATAAGTCGTATATGCTCAACAATCTGAGCAACTACCTCGCTGCCAGTGGTTTTAAAGCAATTGCAATTGCGCAAAACGGTTATGGTTACCTTATGTATGGGGATTCCGATGCTCCCAGTGAGAATCAAACCATTGCCAGTGTTCGAGCCATGGAAGCCTGTCAAATTGCGAGTGACAACAATGCGTGTTCTCTCTTTGCCGAGGGCAACACCGTAAAATATGATGAGGCTGACTTTAACCAAAATTTCCAAAAGTTTATCGATCTTTCAGTATCTACATACTCTGCTGATAATGTGCCTTTCGTGAATGAGGCCATCTATACAAACACGCTTCCCGGTTACACCAATGGCGGTACGAACAAAGCTTTGGCCCTGACCATTGACGGCGGTGGCGGCTATAGAGTTGGAGCTCCGACGGCGGATGAAGCTGAAGCCGATGCTATGAACCAATGCGAGCAGGCCAATCCTGGCTTCTGCCTACTTTACTCCATAAACGATCAGGTGGTTCTCGATCAGGCGGCCATCACTAGTTTCTTTAACGCAAATTTTAAAGAGTAGACGAAAGGGGCTATGAGCCCCTGTTTACTGGATTTCTTAGATTCTATGGACAAATAGGTCATTCCATCCTATGACTTCATCATGCCTAAAAAACCAGCACGCGAAAAACTCATGGATTATCTCGCCAGACGCGACCATTCCGAGATGGAGCTCCGGCAAAAACTCAGAGCCAACTACGAAGATTCTGAAATTTCCGAAGCCATCGAAGAGGCTAAAGAAACCGGCTGGCTCCCCGAGGAAGGCGAACTCTCAAAGAAAGTGGCCAGGCAGCTTGATGCAAGAGGTAAAGGATACCTTTACATCTGTAATTACCTGCGAAAAAAAGGCCTGCCTCGAGTTCCCAAAAATTCTGAAATAGAAATGTCAAAGGCTCTCGATTTCGCAGAAGCTAAATTAGGTCCAGATAAGAAGACCTGGAAAGAAAACACTGATAAACTCTGTCGCTGGTTGAAAAGTCGAGGCTTTGAAGACGAGACGATTTGGAAGGTAGTTTATGGAGAGTAAAAAGATTCGCGATCATTTTGTTAAATATTTCGAAAAGCAAGGGCATCAGCACTTGCCCAGTTCATCTCTGATTCCTGAAGATGATCCGACTCTTTTGTTTGCTAACGCCGGGATGAATCAGTTTAAAAATAAATTTCTCGGTCTTGAGAAACCAGAATCAAAGCGGGCCGTGACGGTACAAAAAGTCGTACGTGCTGGCGGTAAACACAATGATCTTGAAAACGTCGGACACACAGCCCGACACCATACTTTCTTTGAAATGCTCGGTAACTTTTCGTTTGGAGATTACTTCAAAGATGATGCAATAGCCTTTGCTTGGGAATTTCTCACCCAAGAATTGGCCATTCCAAAAGAAAAACTCTATGTCACCGTATTTGAGTCGGACGACGATGCTGCTGAAATCTGGCAAAAAAAGATTGGCGTCCCAAAAGATAAAATTTATCGGTTCGGTGAGAAGGACAACTTCTGGAGGATGGGCGACACTGGGCCTTGCGGTCCCTGCTCCGAAATCTTTTTTGATCACGGTCCCAATTGCTACCCAGGTGCAGACAAAGAAACAATGGAAGACGGTGGTGATCGCTTTGTCGAAATTTGGAATCTCGTATTCATGCAGTTTAACGAAGATGGAACCGGACAAAAACCCCTTCCATCTCCGTCCGTTGATACCGGCTCGGGTCTTGAACGAGTTGCGGCCGTCATGCAAAACCAATTTAATAACTACGACACAGACATTTTTTCTCCGATCATTCGATCGGCGGCCAATCAATCAAAAAAAGATTACGTCTCTGATCCTCATATTCTAAAAGATGATGAGGAGGCTCGAAAGACGACCGCTGCCATGCGTGTCGTTGCCGACCATGCCAGAGCAACTTGTTTTCTTATCGCCGACGGTGTTCTTCCTTCAAACGAAGGACGCGGCTATGTACTTAGAAGAATCATGCGCCGAGGAATTCGCTACGGTCGAAATCTAACGGACTCCCAAGATCTTTTTTCTATTCTCGTTGGTACGGTCATAGAACAAATGTCTGATTTCTACCCCTACCTTTTGGATCGCAAAAAAATTATCATGCGAAACGTACAAGATGAAACAAAGAGGTTTCTCAGTACTCTTGATCAGGGAACAGATATTTTAAATAATCAGCTTAAAAAACTGAATCCTGGCGACCAACTCGATACAGAAGTGGTTTTCAAACTCTACGACACCTTTGGCTTCCCCGTCGATCTCACCCGAGTTATGGCTGAAGAGCGCAATATAAAAGTTGATGAATCTGCTTTTGAAGCCCGTATGGAAGAATCCAAAGCTCAGGCTCGGGCGAGCTGGAAGGGTTCTGGTCCTGACTCTGACGAGCAATCTTTAATCGCAATCACTCACGAAGTACACAAAAGTTCCGGCGACACTGAGTTTACTGGATACACCGAGACCTCAGAGACTGCGCAGGTTCTCGCTCTCTTAAAAGGGGGCGATCGAAGCGAATCCCTTAAGAAGGGCGATAAAGGTTATATCATTTGTGATCAAACTTGTTTCTATGCTGAAAGTGGTGGGCAAGTTGGAGATACTGGTTTTATCCTCTCTTGGGCCCCGGATGCCCTAGCAAAGGTCACAGATTGCCAAAAGAAGAATGGAATTTTCATTTTAAGTATTGAAGTTCTCGAAGGAGAATTGAAATCTCAAACCGAAATCTTACAAATTGTTGATGAAAGTCGCCGTCGAGCGATAATGTCTAATCACTCGGCAACACACTTGCTTCACGCTGCCCTAAGAAAGGTACTCGGAGATCACGTAACCCAAGCTGGTTCTCTCGTCGATGCGACTCGCTTAAGATTTGATTTTACCCACAACCAGCCCTTGAATCAGCACGAAATTTTAGCGATAGAAAGTCTCGTCAATGAACAGGTCGGAGCCAGTCATAGCGTACAGAGTTCGGTAAAGACCTACGATCAAGCCGTTGCCGATGGAGCTCTCGCGCTTTTTGGCGAAAAGTACGAAGACGAAGTTCGAGTCATTAAAATGGGTCCTTTTTCTATGGAGCTTTGCGGAGGAACCCATGTTGGCAATACCAATGATATTCGAGTCTTCAAAATTGTCACCGAAACTGGTGTCAGCTCGGGAGTGCGACGAATCGAAGCCTTAACTGGGAACCTGGCTTTTAATTATTTGAATCAGCTCACTGAGCAACATAAAAAACTCTTGCAAGAGAGAAATCATCGAATTGATTGGAAGGCCCTTTCAGAGCCCCTTAACCCCGAACAGTTTGCAGATTCACCGATCGAAGACGATATTTTAAAACTTCAGGCTAAAATCAAAAATCTAGAAAAATCTTTTAAAGATGTCCAATCCAGCCAAACTGATTTTGACTCTCTCATTAGCCAAGCCCATGACTTTAACATTCAGGGGACTTCTGGACGACTCGTCTGGGCACCTCTTCAGTTAGACGACCGAAAAATTCTCTCGGAAATGACCGATAAAATTAAGGACAAGGTTCAGTCCGGAATCGTCGTTGTCATTGGTCAAGGAGAAGACAGTTCGCCACTGATTGTTTCAGTCACCAAGGATCTGTCGGGATCAATAAAGGCCGGAGATGTCATTAAAAAGATAACCGCGATTACAGGCGGTAAAGGCGGAGGTCGTCCGGATTTTGCCCAGGGAGCGATTCAAGATCGTGGCAACTTGGATAAGGCTAAAGCCGACCTTATCGGCGGGCTCAATTAGACTCAGCAAAAAAGGGAGCCACCAGCTCCCTTTTCTTAAGTTCTAAAATTTATATCAATAAAACTAAGCTTCGAATAATTTCAAGGTTTCCTTGTAATCATCCCTCTTTACGATCCCGACGACACAATCATCAACGCGAAATATCTCATCTCCCTTTGGTGCAAAAATAAATTCATCATTGCCACGTCGAATCCCAATCACCACAAAACCGTGGTCTCCTTTTTTAAGACCACTATTAACCAGTGCCTTGCCCTCTAAGGGTGAGCCCGACTTAACCGTGATGTCGACTACTTGGACACCAGATTCCGTACCATCTGTTAAACCACCAATTTCCATAATTTCTTCAACGGCAGGATTAATTACCGATTGGGCCACTTTCTTTCCACTCATCGTAAGCGGCTGTACGACTCGATTGGCCCCCATCCTCACCATTCTATTTCGTGCGGTTTCCGAGCTCGCTCGAATCACTGTGTAGATTTCTGGATTAATATTTCGTGCAGCGAGAAGAACATAAAGGCTATCGGCATCACTATCGATCGCAGAAACAAGAACATTAGCTCTTTCAACACAGACTTCAATTAGAATATCATCTTCAGCTGCATCCCCTTCAACCCACAAGTAATTCGTTTGCCTGAGTTGTTCGATACACTCTGGTTTTTGCTCGATAACCACAAAGGGAAATCCCTTCAAAGAAAGTTCTTCGCAAATGACTTTTCCCATGCGGCCATACCCACAAATAATGGCATGACCCCGGAGACGTGCGACTTCTTTGAGCATCTTCTTTCTCCTTCTTTTCTCAATCTCTTCAAATTGAGATGAAACAAACTCACGTATGATGTAGGCAAAGGTACCAATTCCGAAAAGCATAAGGAATATTGTGAAAACACGGCCTTCATCACTAAGCTTATGAACTTCACCGTAACCGGTGGTTGTTAGAGTGATGACCGTCATGTAGAGAGAGTCTAAAAAGTCCCAGTCCTCAATGAGCTCATATCCGATGACCCCAAAAGAGAAAACGCTGAGTAATAATGCTATAAAAACGAGACTTCTATTTGATTCCATGCCCTTAGGCACATTTTACTTTGCCTGGGCAAAAAGGCCAATAAATTCAAAGATTGAGTCTAGAGCGGCTAAACAGGTTATTTCACTTTGATCGTAGGCTGGGCAAACTTCGACCAAATCACAAGCCACGAGGTTTTTTATTTTGAGAGATCTTAAAATCTGCTGGGTCTCATAGGTCGTTAGTCCACCAGGCACCGGAGTCCCTGTTCCTGGCGCATAGGCAGGATCTAAACAATCGATATCAAAAGAAATATAAACGGGATCGTCATTAAATTCCGGCAGGGCATCTACGAAATCAAAGATTCCTTTTCTACGAATATCATCAACAGTATGAACATTAATTTTGTGTTTCGTCACAAAGTCTAGGTCGTCAGAACCCGCTAAAGGTCCGCGTATCCCAAACTGATGACTCTTCTCTGGAAGAATTAAACCTTCTTCAACCGCATGGCGAACAAAAGCTCCATGGTGGTATTCGCATCCCCATGCCGCAGGGTAAGTATCCAGATGGGCGTCAAAGTGAATCAACTGAACTGGGCGACCCAGGTTTTTCTTTACTGCTCGAAGTAGGGGTAGTGTTGTCGAATGGTCCCCGCCAACAGCAATAAACTTTTTGTTCTTGGATAGTAGATTTGAAAAGTAAGCTTCAATTTTTTCGTATGTTTGTTTGAGATCAATCGGAACAGTCGGACAATCACCCAAATCGGCTACTTTCACCTTTTCGACAAAACTCTGGTGGCGTCCCCAGTTATAAACTCTACCTAAAGAGGAGATTTCTCGAATCCGCGTCGGACCAAAGCGAGCCCCTGGACGATAGGAAACTCCTCCATCAAAAGGAACTCCGACGATTCCCAATTCGTAATCAGCATCAATGTCGACATGGGGTAACCTAAAAAAGGTCTTGATCGCTGAAAATCGTGGAAAGTCTCGACCGGGTAATGGCTTATATTCTGACACAAAAAACTCCAAGTAATGAATCACTTGGAGTTTTATACATCTCAGCCGTAAAAAGCAAGCTATTGGCCGGAAAGCTTCCTTGAACGAAGGTATTCATTGATTGAAAACTGCAAAATTCTAGAAGTTTTACTGTTTTCCGGCAATTCTTCTTGCAGACGGTGAAAAATATCGAAGGTCTCAGGAGTCATAAATTCAAGAGATTTCTTGGCCAGATCTCGGGACAAGAAAAACCCACCATGACGAATTTGGTGCGAAATAAAGCTAGAAACTTCGCGACCAAATCCAAACTGATGATAAGATTTGAGTAATGAGGTCGCTGAATCATAGAGAGGCACACTTGAGGACTGGGATAAGCCACCCATAATAGCTTCTAACCTCTCCTGATTTGGCTCTACCCAAGCAAAATACTCAAGGGCCTGTTCTTTAACAAAATCATCTTGATGAGCGACATAACTAGAAAAAAGGTATTCGAACTTTCCCGTGTACTCGGGGTTCTTCAATAAAAAGTCTTTAATAGCAATGAGAGCATCCAGAGTTTGTTTACGAAAGTGAGAATTAGCATCCAAAGGCGATTGTGCTTCGAACTCCAATTCACAATTTGGGTCGAACCAACATTTTTGACTCTCTTCTAGCTTCTCCAACTGAACCCGAAGAGCCTCTAGATCACTCCGTTCAGCATCGGACTCACTGGCATCAAAAAGTTCTTTCATCAATTCTTGAGAATTTTCTTTTATCTCTTTAGATTGAGAAACAGGGTCGTTCATATGTTGCTGACTTTCACTTGGCCAACGATCACCGAGTGCTGACAACTTCGAATCTGAAACTATCAGGGCAACAAAACCCAAAACAATTAAAACTAATAAACTGTAATAAAACCGATCCTTCACAACACTATCCTATTCAGAGATTTTGACCCAAGAGTCCGTAGTTACACTTGGATTCATACGACCTGCGTAGAGGTAAGACATACGCCCGTCATGTTGAACGAGTAAATAGACAAGTGACTCTTCGCCCATTACCCTTACAGCATACACCTTAAACTTTTCACCCGCCTCAGCGGTGGCAACGACTTCGCTATCCTCATGGGGACTGCGAAGAAGCTTAGTTCCTTCTTCTTTTACAACTTCGGCAACTTGTCCTTTTGATGGAAACACATAATTAGAGTCTTCATCGGCTTCGATTTCCTCTGCCCACTCTAAATGGTCTTCAACATCACCAGCGTAAATGTAGCCGTATTTTCCATTTACCTTTATTAGGTAATAGCGCCCACCAGACCCATCATTTTTAAAATCGAAATCGAGAACCTGATAGATATCGCCAGCGGTCGTCCCAGTGACGAGATTCCCTCCTGGGGTCGCTCGCACATTTATAGATTTGTTTAATTTAATAAAACTGTGGCGTTTAATCAGACTTGGAAAGGCATAGTGGCAAATCAAATCTCTATTGGTGAAGGTTTTGATGATCATGTCATCGGATTTTTCAAACTCAACAAAACCCTTTTTCTCTTCAGGTAAATCTTCGGAAGCCTTGAAACAGCTACGCATTCTTGAATCTTGAAAACATGAAAGTTCCGACTCACCAGTTCGATAGCAAGTTTCACCTGATGCGAGTAGGTATTTATCTCCATCGTAGTAGGCGTCATAATTTACTGACTTATCACAGTTACCTTCGTCATTCATAAGGCAATTAATATCAACCGGACTTTTCGAATCGTCCTGATGACTTTCGGCAAGCTTCAACCAGAGTTGATCTTTCCACTTCTGATGATAACCACGGTCGTTCTGCGCCCAACGTGCACCACTGTTCGTCCATCGACAGTATGAACCGGGACCACCGTTGTAGGCTGAATAAGCACTACGCGCTCTTCTTTTAAAGTAATCAGAATTACCTTCGCGTCCTCGAACACAACTCTTTGATTTTGAGCCTTCCCAATAGTCATAAAAATGATCGAGACCATAGAGAATGTTTTCAACGAGATCGACGCCAATGTCAGTTCCTTGAATCTTATGCCATCTTCGGTGAATTTGCATAATTCCATAACTATAAAGACTATCGCCTGTAGTTAGTTTTATATTTCCATCTCTCTCTATTCGGTAGTGAGACAAATAGGTTTCTTGATTTCCCTTAGCCAGAATGGCGCGGACCCAGGCTTTTTTCTCCTGTTCACTGGCATTTGGCTTTCTTTGATCGATATAGAAACGAGCCAGGTCGGCGATGAGACCAACCATTGAAGTCACGTACTCTTTACGCTGAACTTCAGTTTCTTCGGCTCTGTTAAAAACAAAGCTTGCGTAGTTGAACATGACATCCGGAATTTCTTTGTAGGCACTGACGTCGCAACCGACCCCACCTTCTCCAAAGTCAAACTCTCCGCCTTTTCGATTCTTACAACGATTACTTCGATAATCAGTGGCAAAAGCCGACTGACAGATCAGTATCGTTAGTACGCTAAAAATGAGTAACCACCTAAATGGTGCTTTACGCCTTTCCATAGTTCCTCCCCCGTTGCCCCAATCCCGCGGGCATTTTCTCTTACCCCCCTTAGAGCAAGGCAGGGGCCAAGTAGCCCTGAAAAATTTTTGCAAAGGAGCCGAATCAGTCACCGAGGGTAAGTCTCTAGAGTTTTTCGCCTTTCGCCTATGACATGCTAAAGCATGATTTTTACTCGAATTTGACGCGCTGAGATATGTTGCCGGAAAGGGGCTCTTTCGATTAAAGAAATTCCATGCTTAAACTTCCGACGAAAAAAAAGATCGCTCGTAAAAGGGATTCTATTCTCGATTGGTACCGTGAAAACCGCAGACCTTTACCGTGGAGAAGCAGTAGAAACCCCTACAAGATCTGGATTTCTGAAGTCATGCTTCAGCAAACGACAGTTCAAGCCGTGATCCCTTATTATGAGAGGTTCTTAGAACGCTTCCCTAGCATCGATGATCTCGCCTCTGCAGATATCAGTGAAGTCTACGAAGCTTGGGCAGGGTTGGGATACTACTCGAGAGCCAGAAATTTGCACAAGGCGGCCCAAGAAATTTCAAAAAATGGATTTGCTCAATCCTGGGAAGATCTCATTGAACTTCCGGGTTTTGGAGATTACACATCGAGAGCTGTTTCTAGTCTCGCTTTTGGCGAAAGTGTTGGCGTTGTCGACGGAAATGTGATTCGCGTGCTCAGTAGGGCTTTTAATTTAAGTTTGGAATGGTGGAAGACCAAAGAGAAGCGCTTTTTACAAAGCCTCAGTGATAGCATTAATTCGGAAGGTCCCTCTGAAGAAATAAATCAAGCATTGATGGAACTCGGTGCGACCATTTGCACACCGCAATCCCCTGCCTGCCTGATCTGCCCGTGGTCATCGACTTGTGAATCGAGAAAACAAGATAATCATTTAAATCTTCCTCTTAAGAAGAAGAAGGCGCCACCAGAGATTTGGCATTGGAAGCTGGAAGTTCCGAGATTCAACAAAAAAAGTTTTGGCTTTCAAGAAAATGACTACGCTCCCTTTTTGAAAAATCACCTCCTTCCACCCGGAGAAGTTCGTCGCTTAAAAAAAGCTCCTCGCCAGTTCGACTTACGCCATAAGGTTACCAAATACGATCTCTTCATTGATGTGGAGTTTAAAAACTGTAGAAAACAGGCGAAGTCTTACCGCTGGATCGACAAAAAAGCTGTGAGTAAAGAAATCCCCCTCTCTGTTGTAAAAAAAATATTAAGCCTTGCTGACTCACCCACTTAAGTGTTTCATTAATATGTTATGTATTTAAGGACTCTATTTTATTTAGCAATTAGTCTCTTTATCACCCAATGTACAACTGGTGATAAGTCGCAATCCGACTCTAAGCCCATACAACGAAAAGGGGATCAGGCGAAACAGATAACCTTTAGTGGCCAAAATAAATACGGTCGATTTTCTCCGGATGCACAAAAAATTATTTTTCACTCAAGCAACCGAAAGAACCACGAGAATTCGCAAATATACATTATGGATATTGGCAGCAAGAAAGAGCGAAGAATCACCTACCACGATGGCGATACGGCTAATGCGCAGTTTTTGTACGACTCCAAGAATATTGCATATTTATCTACAACCGATGAAATTAAAGAATACCCTCGACTGATTCAAGAGGTCCTCGAGGGAAAGTCCATTCGCACCAAATCCGAAAACGAACTCTACCTCCACCCACTAAGACCCTACGAGGTTTATACAAGTCGAATTGATGGTAGTACAATTAAACGACTCACTCGAACCCGCGGCTACGATGGTAGTTTGTTCTGGAATTCCAACGATCGACTCTTTTATTTCACAAGCCAGCGAAATAAACGACTACAACTCTATTCTATGAGCATGAGTGGACGAGCTCTACGAAGGAAGCTCCCTAGAAGAAATAACGTTTTTGATGTTCGCTATAATAAATCACAAAAAACTTGGGCCTGGATTGAGTACAGCCCCGATTTTCAAAGTTCTAATATTTTTGTCAGTCGAGCCAACTTCAGTAATGTAAAACAGTTGAAACTGCCCCAGGGTTTACATTGGTCCCTTGAATTCTTTCCCGATGGGCAAAGACTCATCTTTAGCTCCCAGTCTCCGGGCACTACTGGCTTCAATCTATTTGCCTACAACCTAAAAACAGATTGTATTGATACCATCACAGAGTTGACGGGCCACGAGTACGCACCAGACTTTAATCCTGTTACTGGTGATCTCTTGTTTACCTATAAAACCAGTTTAGAAACTCAGCTTTACATTCATAAAATCAATTCTAAAGAACTCTGCGGAGCTAGCCCTCCCCCAGCCCAGATTCAGTCCAAAAAAATGTAATTTAATGTGTGACCTCGTGCAAAATGCTTGCTGCGAGAGCTAGCCCTAGTTATTGTTTTAGTATGAAATACACAAGCCTAATTATAAAAGTCGT
Source organism: Bdellovibrionia bacterium (assembly GCA_030427805.1). Lineage (GTDB taxonomy): Bacteria > Bdellovibrionota > Bdellovibrionia > Bdellovibrionales > JAGQZY01 > JAUHWN01. The sequence continues at coordinate 678,106 of JAUICP010000001.1, read as the reverse complement.
CTTTAGTTTATTACTCTCCATTCCTGCTCTAGCTGCTCCCATTCCAGGAACAACAAGTTCAGAAGTGGTAAAACCACAACTCGGTATCTACCGATCTCCCCTTGGATTTGAAATTTCAAGTCAGCAGACAGATTGGTTACCGACGAATGTTCCAGATGCCAGTAAATTCATTGAGACACTCTATCGGTCTCCCAATAAGGTTTACGATACGCGTGGAACTCTCACCGTTCGAGTTGATAAACTGAAAAACCCAGTTTCGCTCAAACAATACATGTCTCGCTGGAGCAAAGAGTATCCGCGCTTTGGCTATAATGTTCAGAGAAACAAACCTTTTAAATTGGGTAAAAATCTCGGCTATGTCGTTGATCTTGTAAATCAAGAAAAGAAGAGACAGATCAGACAAGTTGTTTACAAGAAGAATGATACGGCAGTGATTCTGACTTGTAGAGATCACGTTCTTAACTTTAAAGAATCACTCAAGGCTTGTAATCGAATCATTAGATCTTTCGCCTGGAACAAATAAACTAATTAAATAATTTGTTGTGTAAGAAGCTCCTGAAAGGGAGCTTTTTTTTTCGGCAAAAGAAAAGGATTCCCCATGGAATGGCTTGTAGCAACCTTCGTTTTTTCAATCTTTCTCGCCTATTCCAATGGGGCCAATGACAATTTTAAAGGTGTCGCAACCCTCTTCGGAAGTAAGACTGCCACTTATAACAAGGCATTAATATGGACTTCTATAACAACATTCCTCGGAGCAATCACAGCTCTATTTATTGCTAGCGAACTCGTGATCGTTTTTAAGGGCAAGGGGCTCGTTCCAAGCGAAGTTATATCAATGAGCGCCTTCCCGGTGGCCGTAGGCCTCGGAGCCGCATTAACGGTAATGTTGGCTACAATCCTAGGACTTCCCGTTTCCACAACCCACGCTCTCATTGGTGCTTTGGCTGGCGCAGGATGGATGGCAAGTGCCTCAGGAATAAATGGCGCAAAGCTTGCCGAAAAGTTTTTTCTGCCCTTGATCGCTGGACCGCTTATCTCCATGCTCTTGGCTTTTGTCCTTTACCCCTTATTTCGAAAAATAAGAGAACTGACCAGCATCGAGCCAGAAACCTGTGTCTGTATTGGCAACAAAGTGGTTGCTACCGTTCCGGCCGGTATTAGCACCCCCCATGAAGCTGCAAAAATGCTCGAAATGAATTCCGTGGCCTTACCCCAAGCTGTCATCGCCGACGAAGCCTATTGTCGCTCAAGCTACTCAGGCTCAGTCCTTGGCGTATCAGCACGCAACCTTCTGGACACGCTTCATTACGCCAGTGGGGGGCTCGTCTGCTTTGCGAGGGGTCTTAACGACACACCTAAAATTGCAGCCTTACTACTCATAGGTTCCGCTTTTTCACTTCACGTTTCGATTGCGGCAGTGGGTGTCGCTATGGTGATTGGTGGTCTCATTCACTCGCGAAAGATTGCAGAAACCATGGGAGACCGGATTACAGAAATGCAACCGGGCCAAGCCTTCACCGCAAATCTTGTGACAGGTATTATGGTCTTTGGTGCTTCTAAGATTGGTGTGCCCGTTTCGACGACTCATGTATCTTGTGGTTCGATTTTTGGGATTGGAGCAGTTACCAAAAAGGCGAAGTGGGATACCATTAAGAAAATTCTAGTGGCATGGGTGACGACCCTTCCCCTCGGGGCCCTTCTCGGCTTGATTGCAATGGCCATCCTCAGCTAAAGCCCCCACCAAGAACTAACACCCCATTAAATTCATCTGTCGTCCTCTCCATTTCTATCTTAGTAGAAACCCCAAATGCGGCTAGGACTGCGGCCTCCGCCTTTCTTCTTCGAACAGTCCTCACCTCGCCACTACTCTCAAGATAATGGAAATTTTTAGCTCCGCAGGCTTTGTTAGGATTTTTCAATTTTTAAAAAATTAGTGTTTGATTCGCACTGTTCTAAGCGCCGAGGACTGTCTAACAAATTTTCGTTATCTTGAGAGTAGTGGCGAGGTTGCGGAACTCGAAGAAAGGGGGGCCTCAGCCCTAGTCGCAAATGGGGTCTACTAAATAATAAGAAATGGAGAGGATGACAGAAGAACTCAAAGGGATGGGGTTAGTTCTTTGAGTTCTTGTCTTTGCCTTTTTTGCTTTTGCTGTCTTTGGACTTTTTGCCGCCGAAGAGACTTGAGATAAGTCCTTTAACCTTAGCCCCAAGACCTTTCTTAGTATTGTGGCTCGACTTCATCTTCATAGACTTATTGCTCTTCTTCTTATTGGACTTTTTATTTTGTTGGCCTTTAGTGTTCTTCCGACCTTGGCCGCCCTTGCCCGCTGACTTTTTATTATCGTTATTGCGATTCTTATGGCGTCCGGAGCGGCGATCGCGGTGGACACTCTTTTCTTCATCTCCCGACTGAGACGACTTGCTTCTTCTCTTACGGTGCTTCGAATCTGAATCCGCTGAGCGCTGCTCACCATCTTGATCTTTTCGCGGCTTTTTGTGATGGGGCTTCTTGCGCCCTTTATTTGAGCCACCTTGATTGCGTTTTGAATGCTGGTGACGACGTGAACCTCTCATATCGTGCTCTGTAGGAAAGGCCTTAAAGTCATCTATCAAAAATTCGTCTTCGAGCCATGCAACCGGTAATTTATTACCGAGAAACTCTTCGATACGAGAAAGAGCGTCTACGTCATATTCACCAGCCATACTATAGGCATGACCCTTTTCCCCCGCACGCCCCGTTCGACCAATTCGATGGACATAATTTTCAGGATCATCGGGAAGTTCGTAATTAATAACGAGATCGACACCCTTGATATCGAGGCCTCGAGCAGCCACGTCCGTAGCCACCAGAATGTTTTGCTCGCCATCTTGCTTGAACTGAGAAATCACTTTATTGCGCTGACTTTGCGAAAGCATACTGGAAATACCCAAAGCTGGAATTCCATTGCTCTCCAAAAATCGCGCGATTTTAGCGACATTAAATTTAAAGTTGCTAAAAATGATGGCTTGTTTAGGTTTGTGCTTTTTTAAAATCCCAATTAAATGCTGAGGCTTATCATCGCGTCCGACGTGGAAGACTTCATCTTCCACATTTTCAGCACGGGCCTCATCCTTTGAAATATTAATTTCAACCGGATTGGATCCAAAGTTATATGCAGTACTCATTACCTCTAAATTGAGAGTAGCACTAAACAAAAGAAACTGTCTGTCCTTGGGAATTCTTTGCAGGATAAAGCGCATATCGTCTTTAAAGCCCATATCGAACATGCGATCCGCTTCATCAAAGACAATGGCCTTTACCATTTTTAAATCAATAAGGTGGTCTTTATAGAGATCAATTAAGCGACCTGGTGTCGCAACGATAAACTCGACACCTTCGCGCAAGGGCTTTTTTTGTTTATCGTATGAAACTCCACCATAAATCGGTACAGAGCGAATTCCAGAATCACCACGAAGTGACTGAATGTTCTGCTCGACTTGCTCCGCTAACTCTCGAGTGGGAACGAGAATCAAAACAAAGTTTCGCGCATTCCAATCCGGATAACATCTTTCTTTGATTTCATCGCTATCCTCAGCACTGGCTTTTTGCGAGCGAAGAACCCTTTCGAGTAATGGCAACACAAAGGCTGCCGTCTTGCCAGTTCCCGTTTGTGCAAGCCCCGCCACATCCTGTCCTTTGAGAACAAGTGGAATGGCTTGGGTCTGAATGGGAGTGGTCTTATCAAAGCCCATCTTGTCGACGGCTTTTTGCAGGGAATCGATTAATTTGAGGTCAGCAAACGGAATGCCCTCAGGCTCTTCAGTTTCGCTAGGTGTTTCAGGCTCTATTTGGGAAGCGATATTAGCTTCGGTATTTTGATCTTCGCCGATCATAGGGTCGTTTTCAGTGGACACGAAATCTCCAAAATTAACACAACTGGTCAGATGATTCTACAATCTATAAACAAGTCTAGGATTTGTCAAAAAGACAAAAAAAAAGAGGGAGGCACTATTCCTCCCTCATTGACCTAATTAGAGCTGGGCCGATCCTGAAGCTTTACTCATCCCCAATGACCCGAGTACCTTCTTTACTCGTCGATTGCTTAAACTGGGCTTGCTTACGCGAAGCCTGACCATCCCCATAGTCGAGCAGCAAGGTGATTTTCTTCACTCTCATAGCCGCTCCCCGTGGCTTTAAGTTGAGGCGATCTTTTTGCGGACCCCAAACCAAATCCAGATCAACCCCGGTTTTCTGCACTCTATTTCCTAGGCTAAACACCTTCACAGGGCTGTCCCCCAGTGAAAGTATTCCTCTCTTGCCCGATTCTGTAGTTACCAAAATTTTGAGAATACGAACGCCGTCTATATTCTCGAGATCAAAAAGAGTATCAATCGGCAAATATTCACCCGGAAGGAGTGTTTGATTCACTTCTTTAACGAGTAAAATGCCGTCTTTTGTTTTGGAAATCTCTTGAGATTCACTAAGATCTGCAGCCTGGATAGACCCAGCAAATAGTAGAATCATAATGACACTCACGAGCGAGCGTCCTAGATATTCGAGCTTTTCCATAAACGTACCTCTTTTTTGCTCCATAGAAAGTATCGGCAGACTCTACCAAAGTCTGAGTAAATGTCGAAATATTTGCTAGTTTTCTCAAATTAATACAGGGATCTTGAAAAATTCTCAGATTGAAGGCGTATTTATTCACTAAAAAAGTCGCTAAGTGCCCGAATAAAGGCCTCCGATTGCTCAGAGTGAATCCAGTGGCCAGCCTCTTTTATAACTTGCCCCTTAGCCTTCGGATTTCTATTGAGCATCTCCTCGAAGATCTCAGGGCTGAGTTCCAATGACCTCTCTCCTCTAAGAAGCAAAATGGGCAAATCGAGTGATTCCCACTCCTTCCAACGATCTTGGGCTCGCCCCGCCTCGAGACTATCAAATATCCCCTTCTTCGAAAAACGCCAGTCCATCTTGCCGCTATCCAAACTCTTGAGGTTTGCAAAAAGATATTGGGCCAAGGCTTGGGGGTTTTGCCGGTCGGCAAATTTCTTCGGGAACTCCTTTTCAAAGAAATCCTTAGCCTGATCTCGGTTGGCAAAGGGAGCTGGAACGCCATTGATCAGACTTCGAATTCGGTCGATATTTGAGCGATCGGCTTCGGGACCAATATCTTCGACCACCAACTTATTTACGCGCCGCATATTATCCGAGGTAAATTGGATGGCATTTCTTCCTCCCAATGAGTGACCAACGAGGGTGATTTCCGGCCAATTCAGCTCATCCAGTATTTTTTCGAGGTCTGCAGCGAAATCTTCTGGACGATATCCGGAATTTGGCTGAAAAGATCGGCCATGACCCCTTTGATCATAGACCAAAATCTGATATTCCTGTTCGAAGGCTTTGGTGATTTTTCGCCAGTTCGAAGAGAAGCCCATGAGTCCGTGTAAGAATACGAGTTTAGGAAGCTCCGAGGAGCCGTAAAGTTGATAGTGGAAATTTTCTAAGTATGACATCTCAACTCCAAGAGGAATCTCAAACAGATAGTAAAGCTACTTCATCTACTAGCACGAGCCCCGTGAATAAGCCATCCCTTCATAAAGCATGGATTGATCCACACGCCCTAGGCATCGTTAAGGCATTGCAAAAAGGCGGGTATACGACTTATCTCGTTGGTGGATGTGTTCGTGATTTACTCATTGGTATTACGCCAAAAGATTTCGACATCGCTACGTCAGCCCCGCCACAAAAAGTAAAAAAGCAGGTTTACCAATCGTATATTATCGGTAAACGATTTCGCCTCGTCCTAGTTAAGCGAGACGATCACCAATACGAAGTTGCGACCTTTCGCAAGCAGCCGCCCGAAGAGGACATCCCCGATGTGGGTCCCATTTTAGAGGACAATCTTTTTGGAAGTCCCAAAGAAGACGCGACTCGAAGAGATTTTACCATTAATGGTTTGTTTTACGATCCCGTTAAAGAGGATCTCATCGATTACAACGAAGGTCTTCGTGACATTCAGTTGCGGATGATTCGAATGATCGGCGACCCCTACCAGCGCCTCGAAGAAGATCCCATTCGAATTTTGCGAGCCCTACGCTTAGCCCATAAAATTCAGTTCAGCATTGAGCCCGAACTCAGAGAGGCCATGCAGTCCCAAGCAGAAACTTTGAAGTTTTCAGTCTTACCTCGTAAGCGCGAGGAGCTTTTAAAAATTCTAAGACTCGCACATCCAGAACTCGCCTTTGCCGAAGCTTTCGACTTAGACGTTCTCAGGTATGTCATACCAAGCCTTCACGATGTATTAATGCAAGAAGGTGTCGCAGAAGCCTTTTTTAATAATCTCAAACATTATCTAAAGTTTAGAGACGATTTGAGTGACAACATTCAAATTTTTGGACTCTTCCTTTATGCCATATTCAGAACTCTCAATGACGAGATTCCTGAAAAATTTCCGTCGAGCAATCACTTTTTAGAGGATGATTTCTATTCGCAAATCATGCGCGACGAACTGGGAATGTTTAAATACGAACAGCAATCTGTTGCACGCGCTATTCAATTGCTGAATGTCCTCGATCGATTGGACTCATTTAATCAACGAACCCCCAGTCGACAACTGGCGCTCCTCAAAAATGAAGGGTTTTGTTTGGCCTTGCAATTTGCCGAGGCTGATTGCCTGATCCACCCGAGAAAACTCAATACCTGGCACAATCTTTACAATGAAAATATCGACCAAATTTCCTCTATCGAGGATGAAAAGGCTAAACGCCGCAAGAAAAAACGCAAAAAGAAATACCAAAGATCTCGAAGTTAATTACCGAGTCATATCGAGAAGCTCAGAGTCCTCGTAGTAATAGGTAACGATCTCTTCGGCCCTTTTACCTTTGAGGGCAAAAAGCTGGGCACCCCATTGAGACATCCCCACCCCGTGGCCAAAACCGTGACCAACAACAGTCTGCCAACCGTTCTTCATGGGGGAAAGTTCGTATAAATAGGAGCGAACGCCACCAAACAAACTCATAAAAGATCGGCTATCTTCCCTCGAAAGAAGAGTTTCGTGACCATCCGTGTAGACAACCTTAATTTGCCAAGTTCTGCCACTGGGACCCTTTACACCCGATTCAATTTGCTTAAATCCACTGGTGGGAATCCCCTTCTCTTGAAGCTTTCTAATGAGATTCGTGCGAGTGAGTCTTGCGTCTTTACCCCAAGTACCGGTGATTCCAGTCTCATCACGAATGCCTTCTACATCTGGCTTGATGACAAGATAGTCGGGATTACTATCAGCATTAAAACACTCATCCGCACGACAAGTGATACCACCTGAGTTACTCGAAAAATAGGCTTTCAAAATTTCGTTATCATGAAATAGAGCTAAGTTGGCAGTATCTTCAACCGCTCGACTTGTGCGTTCAACCTCCATGACCCTCAGTGAACCATTTCCTTTTTGAAAAGACTGGCCGCGATAACTTTGAAACCACGTTGTCGGGTCCACGTCCCATTTTCTTTGAATGATTTTTCTCGATTCCATCATTTCAAAAAGAGCATAAGTCCTGGCCGCGATCGCTTGGGCTCGCAAAGCCTGATCATGCCACGAGTGAATGACTTCTGATGGAACGACCGCCAGGAGATAATCATTTACAGGAAGAACGTTAATGATCGACCATACGTTTTCTCTGGCTTGGTCCTCAATCATTTTTGAAACGACAAAGCTCCGGCTTTCATTCTCGCGAACGAGCTTAGGCACTATGTTCTTTGAGTATGTCGTTTGTTTGTTTACAAATTCACCGCGCAATTCGAGACGCATCTCATCTGTTTTTCCTCGGTCCCAACGCACTGTCGTAAATACATCTTTGTCCTTTGGAACAAACCAATAAACATCAAGATCGAGACGTCGACCATCGACAAAAATATTATTGCGATCAAATTGGAAGACGATCTTCTTACCACTTGCTATAAGATTTCCATTTTGTTCATTGCGGACTTCTATGCCTTTTGAATTATAAAGCTCAGCTCTATAAATATTCTCAGTTAAGGGATAGGGATCTCGGTAGGGCGCTGTCATTACAGGAAACATTCTCACCCAAATGTTTTTATAACTTCGATCAGGCTGATTGGGATCGACCGGATTGAGTCCTTTCCAATCATCAACTATCTCATTGGATGCTCCCACGGGAACTACAGGAATATCTGCTGGGGGAGGATCGACACCCAAGTACAAGTCATCAGCAACCTTTGATTCTTTTGCACATGAAAGCATCAGTGTGCATAAAAACAATGCAGAAAGTATGCGCTTAAAAAATGAGCTCATCCTTGACCCCCTAGAAATATCCGAATGTCCCTATAAATAGTTGGTAATTTTGTTAGGAAAAGGTCAAGGCGACTGCTTGGTCTTGAGTCCAAGGTCGAGTCCAAATGTCTTAAAATAAGAAAAAATCCTTTACCAAGGCCCTAAATATAAGGATAAAGGGCTGAATTTAGGGGATTTTTTAAATGCCCCTAGAGAAATGACCCAGTCATTGTCATAATAAGAAGTATCGGAGGCATCTCGTATGGGCGTATCTGTATGGCAAATTTTAATTATCGTACTTGTTGTTGTTCTTTTATTTGGAGCAAGACGACTCCCTGAACTCGGTAAATCACTGGGTGAAGCCATCAATGGATTTAAAAAGGGAATCAGTACAGACGATTCGATCGATGTTACTGAAGAGAAAGAAAAAATCGACAAGGGTGAAGAAGAAGCCGCCCAAGCATCCGCTAAAGAAAATTCAAAAGAGAAAGCCTAAGACTTTCTCTTTTTTCTTATTTTACTCAATCAAAGTTTTAGCAGCTCTAACAACCGATTGGTCGTCAAGGCCATGTTTTTGATAAAGCTCAATCGCCGTATAGGAACTCTGACCAAACTGATCGCCCACACCTAAACTTCTTGAACGAGTGGCAATTCCCTCGTTATTCAATCGATGAATAAGCATCGAACCCATGCCTGCAATTGAACGATGATCCTCAAGAGTAACGAGTCGGCCATCGGTTTTTCTCAAGGCATCTTGAAAACACGAAACATCGGGACGATTAATGGTTGAAGGGTTTATTACTATAGAGCCCACACCTTCTGCAGCCAAAATTTCAGACGCACTTATCGCCTGGGGCAGTAGCGAACCAGCAGCGGCAATGGTTACCGAGCGATCAAATTGATCTGCCCGATCGACAAGTACCTGAGCTTTTCCGAGCTCATAACTATAGTTTTCATCGAGATAAGTTCTTTGAAAGTTCTCTCTACCTAAAAAGAAAATCTGGCTATGGGGAACTTCACCTTGCCTTCTATCTTCAGCGAACTTTTCAATGGCTTGAGCCATCAAAGCATAAGCTTCTGAAGAAGAGGTTAAACAATAAACATCCACCTTCGGAATTGCCGAAAGCATTGCAAAGTAACTGAGTGCTTGGTGAGAAGCACCGTCGGCTGCATCTTGAAAGCCTGTGTGGGAGAAAACTGCGATAACCGGTCCCTCTGATAGGTTACTCATAATGATTGGTAAGCTCCCTTTAGTAACACCGAACTGACTGAAAGTATCGACGACGGGAATATATCCCGCCTTTGATAAGCCAATTCCCATGCTGACCATATTGGCTTCAGCCACACCCACATCTTGAGAAAATTCAGGAAACTCTTTTCTAAATCCGGCCGTACCAGTCGAACCAGCTAAGTCAGAAGAAATAGAGACCACGGGAAAACCTTTTTTGCGCATATCTACCATGGCTTGAGTGATTCCCACTTGAATCTTTTCTTTCGGAATATCGGAAGTCGACGAGGATTTAGGCTTTGCGGATTCCCGCTCTTTGATTTTGCCAATCCAATGACTCATCTCCTCTGGCACAGCTTGGCCGGAATAAATTTCAGCAAGAAACTGGGTCAGCTCATCGGCCTTCTTTAACGGAAAGCCATGGGCTCCCGAAGCGGATTCTTCTGTGGCTTTCGTTCCCTTGCCTTTAATCGTCTTTACGTGAAGTGCAATTGGTTTCTTAGGATTAGCCAATACTTTTTCGTAGGCCTCTTCAATACTTTGATAACACTTTTCTAAATTATGACCTTCATTTACTATTATCACTTCCCAACCCAAATCCCCGAGCGAAGTGAAACTTCCAGACATTGAAAACGCCTCTTGGTCGATTCGACCACTCAGTTTTGTATTGTTGTCGCTAATGATACAAATAAATGGCGCCAACTTACCGGCAGCAGCAAGACCTGGAATTGCGGCAAATGCTTCCTTGGCTTCGCCTTCCATACATCCACCATCAGAAATAGCTGTCACTGTAACTCTTGGATTTTTCGATAGGGCGTCTGCAAAAGCGAGTCCCTGGGCTTGGGGTAGACCCGAACCTAAGGGCCCATTAGAAACATAAACCCCTTCTGGATAGGCATCGACTTCACCATGCCCTGTAAGAGGGCTCTTAATCGATCGAAACTCCATAAGCTGATCGATACTCAATCCCCCAAAATTGTAATTCGCTTTGAGAGCATATATTCCATTTTCGCAATGTCCGGCATCGTTGACCAAATGAAAATGATCGTACCACTGACCGCCCTTTTCTTTTGAGGTTTTGAAGGCAAAACCGTGAAGAGCCGACATGATTTCTGCAAAGGCAGCTGGTCCACCGAAGTGACTGGCAGCTCCACCGATCACGGCGGCCATATCCATTAGAGCGACGAGGGCCCGAGTGGCATTGGGGTCAGCAAGAGTAATCTGCTCCCCTTTTTTGCTCTTGATCACCTGAGCGTACTTGGGTTGATTTTCAGGGTTTCCGGCGAGTCTTTGAGGAATTTTCAATCGATCCATAAGAATGTCCTTTATTGCAAAATCATCTTGATGAACTCTGCCTTTTTTGTAATTTTGCGTCAAGGTTTTCAAGGGACTTAAAGGCTCTAAAGGAGGAGATCCGTGCAAGAAATCGCGTCGATGCCAAAAGTTGAACTTCACCGTCATCTGGAAATGAGTTTTGACTGGAATAGCCTCTATAAAATGGCGCAGGAGGACGGAGAAAAGCAAGATTTCGCCTCCTTTAAAAAGAACCTGGTTTTGGACAGCCCTTCGCAAAATCTAGCCGAAGTTCTCCACAAGTTTTTAGACCCATCAAGGATCCTCAATACTCCTGAAAGAATCAGCCAGATCATCAGAGAGACCTGCGATGAAGCCATCGACCAGGGAATCAAACTCCTCGAACTTCGATTTGCCCCCACCTTTTTAGCCGACCTCAACGACATGGAAATGGAGTCCATTCTTAAGGGCATTATTGGTGGTCTTCCCAAGGACTCCTCAAATATCTCTGTGGGCTTGATTGCTATATTTCAAAGAACGAAGCCCATCAAAGACCTAGAAAAGGTTTGGGAGTTTATTGAAGCAAATAAAGAAGCATTTATAGGCGTCGACCTTGCCGATGATGAGGATAATTACGATAGTCACCTTTTTACCGGTCTTTTCAAGAAAGTCAGAGATTTGGGCCTTCCAGTAACCATTCACTCGGGCGAAGTGAACTCTCAAGCTTCCATTAAAAATATCGGAGACTCAATTGAACTCCTCGGCGCCCAGAGAATTGGCCACGGTATTCAGGCTATTAAGGATCAAGCCACTATTGATCTTCTCAAGAGAGAAAATATTCACCTTGAGGTTTGTCCCACCAGTAACTGGATTACTCAAGGTGTAGATGAATTGAAAAACCACCCCATTCGACAGCTTTATGATGCCGGTATTTCACTTTCGATCAATACCGATGACCCTGCAGTTTTTGACACTGACATTTTAAAAGAGTACCAAATTTGTCAAAAGTACTTTGGCTTCACCGCTGATGAATTTAAACACATGAATCAATTAGCCTTTGCCGCGAGCTTCTTGCCCGCAAGCGAAAAAAATTACTTTTCTAAGCACTTTGATTAGGCCCTAGACCCTACGCTCGGTGAGCTTTGATTCGACTCTTTATTTCGAATAAGCTAAAGCCGTGGATCAACTCATCTTAGCATCCTTACTGTCATTCGGTGCGACCCTTGGCGCCCTCGGCTTCGTAAAGTGGCTTATTCATTTTTATGGACAAAGAATTAATAAAAAGCATTTAAAAGACTGGTATTCAACAACCAAGAGCAAGCAATGTCTTGGGCAAGTAAAACCTCTTATTCTGATTTTCTTCAGCGCAATGATTCTCTTATTAGCTGCGATCTTCGCTTATCTATTATTTAACGGCTACAAAGAACTCGTACCCATAATTCATGGTGAACAAATCGAAGGGCAAATTGTTAAACACAAAAAATACTCCCGGGGAAAGGGAAAGGTGAATGGCTACACCGTTGAGTTAGAAAATGGAGCGATCGCCTTTTTCTACACTCCCGAGTTATTCCGTGTCGGTGACAAGGACCAGTTTTTTTGGTCCGAATTGGCCCCAAAAAAAGTTCTCCCAAATCACTTTGTTCGAAACTGGATCGTCCTTCTGTTTGTTATTCCCATCTTCGTAATGACTTTTGCTATTCTAGGTATTCAGCTCAATCTCTGGTTGAAGGCTTCACAGATTCTCAAAAAAGGGAGGTCCTATAAGGTTCCCATCGAAAATGCCTTTTCTTACACGGTGAAGGGTAAAACAACCACCCGAGTCTTTTTTCACCTACCCTCAGACCTTTCTGAAATTGCCTATGCCGACCTCCATCTAAGCCCAGTTCCCGATAACCTGGATGACCTAAAAACCAAGACGATAACCCTTTGGACTTTAGATCGTAAAACTTGGGCCCACCCACCTGTAACCAAGATTTGAGCCACCAAATTTTCGGCGATCTGCCTAGACAATTCCCCATAAATTCTGGATGCTATAGGGGTCTTTTAAAGGAGAAATAAATGACAGCCTTAATCGGATTGATTGTGGTAGTGGTCATCATCGGTGTTCTTGCGATGATCGTTATCGGAATTTACAACAAACTTGTTAGACTGAAAAACCAATTTAAAAATGCGTTTGCGCAAATTGATGTGCAACTCAAAAGAAGATACGATCTCATCCCTAACTTGGTAGAAACGGCCAAAGCCTTTATGGCTCACGAACGAGAGACACTCGAGGCGGTAATACAAGCACGAAATGGAGCTGTTAGTGCTCAGCAAAAAATGGCGGGTGACCCTTCGAATCCAGCCGATGTGAAGCAACTCATGAATGCAGAGGCACAACTTGGATCTTCTATGGGTAAGCTCTTTGCTCTTTTTGAAAGTTATCCCGATCTTAAGTCTGATTCGAGCATGAATAATCTTATGGAAGAGCTGACATCTACTGAGAATAAGATTTCTTTTGCCCGTCAGGCTTATAACGACAGCGTTATGACATACAATACGCAAAGAGAAACGTTCCCAACTATTATTTTTGCAGGAATGTTTAACTTTCAAGCGGCACAGCTTTTCGAAGTTGATTCTCCCGAAGAACGTCAAGCAGTTAAGGTTTCCTTTTAATTCGCTATGCAGTTTTTTGAAGAACAACGAAAAGCAAAGGTTAATACCAAAAAGTTGGTGGCCTATTTTATTATGGCCATCATCGGTATGTGCATTACCATTAGCCTCGTTGTTCACCTTTTGTTCCAGTACATGCTCAATTCAGAAGGCAATATAGATCCCATTCAAACTCCACTTGAGTTCATCTTGGGAGCCAACATAGTCACATTAATCGTGATTATCGGTGGATCACTGTACAAGACGTCGCAACTGCGACAAGGGGGACCTGCGGTGGCGGAGTCCATGGGAGCCGTCAATGCCCTCCTCCTCAGAAAAGATCCCCTCGTTAAACGCTATCTCAATGTCGTTGAAGAAATGGCCATTGCATCGGGCACACCAATTCCAGATGCCTATGTCATTGAAAATGAATCCGGGATTAATGCCTTTGCCGCCGGTTACGATCTTGATCACGCCGTCGTTGCGGTCACCCGAGGGTGCCTCGAAAAACTAACCCGTGATGAACTCCAGGGGGTCGTCGCCCATGAATTCAGTCATATCCTCAATGGCGACATGAGAATTAATATTAAATTGATTGGAGTTCTCCACGGCATACTTATTATTTCACTTCTTGGCGAGCTAATGCTTCGCTCGATGGGACGTTCTAGAAGTTCTAGTAAAGATAGTGGCCAGGGTAAACTCGTAATACTTGCCATTGGCCTCACACTACTCATTATTGGTTACCTTGGATTTTTTGTCGGCCGTCTGATCAAAGCGGCCGTCAGTCGACAAAGGGAATTTCTTGCCGATGCATCGGCAGTTCAGTTCACACGAAACCCCCACGGAATCGGTGGTGCCCTATTGCGAATACGCGGTAACACCGAACATGGAATTCTCGATAACAATAAAGCTGAAGAAATGTCGCACATGTTCTTCGATTCAGCCGTAAAATTTAATTTTTTCTCTGGGATGCTAGCTACCCACCCCAGCCTCGAAAAGAGAATTGCCAATATTGACCCCAATCTCTTCAAAATGAAACTTCCTGAAGTCAATAATTCCAAACCTCAAAAAAAGAAAACCGAAATCTCGGAAGAGGCCGATCATCCCATTAACAAAAAGATAGGCTCTATTGACCCCAAGGATCTAATGGTGGCTCAAACTATTCTAACCGCTATGGGAGTTGAAGCCCCTGAAGCAAAGGATGAGCCTCAATCAGAAACTCTAGACCTGGATTCCCTGTTAGAACTGGCCGAGATAAGACTCTACCTTATTTTGGATAAATTCGACGAAAACTCTAATAATATCGATTTTGCTTTTAAAGATTTTTCTGAAGAACTCGTAAACCAGTGTAAAAAGCAAATTGAACCTCTAGAATCAATCGCAGAAATGCTCACCCTCGTCGAAGTCTGCCTTAGAGACTTAAGAATGGCAGAGGACTCTCGCAAAACTAAAATTATAAAAGTGATTAAAGCACTTATTATGCGGGATCAAAAAATTAGAAGCTTAGAGCTTTGTATTTACGTTCTCGTTCACAACTCGTTTCGACCCAGCGATGATCAATTTAATAAAGGACAAAAATCTTTAAAGGGTAGTAAATCGAGTATTGCACTCGTATTGCATTTTCTATCTCTAGAGTCAGAAAACCCGAAACTCGCCTTTGAGAAAGCCAGTCAGGAAATCTACGGCGAAGTTATTAATCACCCCGGTGAAGGCCTCTTAATTTTCGATTATCTCTTCGATGCATTTCAAAGACTCGCTAAACTCGATCCTCAAGGAAAAGAAAAGCTTCTCGAAGGACTCATGAGCTGTGTCTACGCTGATGAAGAAGTTAAAGAAGAAGAAATAGAACTCGTTCGAGTTGTATTGAAGAGCTTACAAATACCGGCCCCCATTCAGTATTCTCATCACTTCCAAACTAAAGAAAACTAAACCTGGTCATTCACGGAAGTTATCTGACCCATCTCAATACGGCATACTCTTGTAGCTAATTCGTCAATGTCTTCAGAATCATGGCTGATCATAAAAACGGGAATCGGTTTCTCTTGCAAAAGATTATTCAGAAGTCTACGAGCTTCCAAGCGCAAATCGCGATCTAAAGCAGAAAAGGGCTCATCAAGTAACAAAATTCTCGGTTGAGAAATCAAGGCACGTGCCAAAGCGACCCTCTGACTTTCGCCCCCTGATAGCAGGTGAGCCTTTCTCTTTAAAAAACGATTCATTTCTAAAACTTCCGAAAGATGTTCAAGATCTTTATTTGCCACCTCTTGACCGATACCTCTCGCTTTGGCCGCAAACATAATATTATCTTTCGCCGTCATATGAGGAAAGAGGTCGAGAGTTTGAAAAACCACTCCAAGCCTTCTCTCTCCCGGACTCAACTGATCGAGACGTTCACCCTGAAACTCCCATTCGAGACTCGGGCAATTAATCAATCCACAGAGAGTTCTAAAAACCGTAGTTTTACCTGAGCCCGATGCTCCCCAAAGGGCTGTGACCCCTTGATCCAGCAATTCTAGCTCGCCAATGTCGATGCTAAAGTCTTCGAATTTAAGAAATAAGTTTTTTATGGTAGACATAACCTATTCCAGAAAATAACGCGAAAGTCAGAATTCCACAAATCAATAAAAGCCATAGCAATAAAACTGCTAACTCTAAACGATAGGAAGTCATTAAAGCTTGTATGACCAGCGCAACGGTATGGGGTCTGTCAGCAACAATACTCGACAAAGCGAAATCTCCCCAGGCCCAAAACGATGCAATTCCCGAGAGAAAACAAGCCGAAAAAAAGCTCTGTGGAAAAATAACTTGCTTGAAGACTTCAGCTTCACTCGCTCCTAAGAGAACAGCCACTTCTCTCTGCCTCTCCAACGAATAAATCGTATTAGCGAATTGGAGCCGAATGAGGGCTGGTACTGATATGAGACTAATACCCAGAATCATTCGAATGAGAGAACTCAATTCCCCTTGGGGACCAAAGATTAAAAAGGCAAAGCCACAAATTACAGTGCTCGGGGCGGCATAACTAAGGATTATTTTTTTAAGGGTGCCCCTATAGAAAACAAAAGCAATGAGATTAAACAAAAGAAATGAAATCAGTCCCGTCCCGATCGCTACAACAAGCGAGTTTAGAATTTGCCCCGGAAGCTCTGCCCTAAGAAGGTCCAAACGCAAGAACTGCTTTATTCCCATACTAAATGAACCAAATAAACCGATAATAATAATCAAAGTCGGAATCAAAGCAATGGGAATCCCAATGCGACTCGAAAGGTATTGATTTCTTCTAAAGCTTTCTTTGCTTGCCTCTATTTTCTGCGGAATAAAATAACATAGGACAAAAATACTTATGGCTTGTAAAAGTGCTAAGAAACTCGCCTTGGCCCAGTCCCCTTCTAGTCGAATCTGTTCAAAAATTAAAACTTCAATGGTCGTAAACTGGCTTCCACCCACGACCAATGGAATGGCGAAACTCGAATAACAAATCGCAAAAACAAAAAGACCAACCATGGCCAAATCACCAAATATGGTTTGCAGGCCCCCTCGAAATAAAAACTGTGCGCGACTCGCTCCAAAAAGGGCTGAAACTTCAGAAAGACCTGATAGTTTATTTGAAATAATTTTCTGAATACTCAAAGCGACAATACCTAGGTTCATTAGAGTATGCAGAAGTAGAATTCCCACAAAGCCGAACGGAAATGGGTCGATCACCTTTAAAGACGCGAGTATCACCATTATCACGGGTACTACATTTGGCAGAAGACAAGAAGGTCTTAAAATCCATTTATAAAAAACGGGGTATCGATTCGCTGAGTAGATTAAGCCTAAAGCGGCAAAAAAACCAAATACCAAGCTTGCGAGCGAGCTCAGAAAGGCCTGCAATAAAGTAAAGGCAAAAACATTGATATCACTACTGGATAAATCGAAACTGAGTCCCTGACCGTGAAAAAAACTAAGAACGTAGGGTGAAAATAAGACGACGATGACTAAGAGGCCAAGGGCACGTCTCATCTAAAGACCCAGCTTCTTCCATCTCTCAAGGAGCGAGCGTCGATCTCTCGTCAAAGATTGGGCGCTAAATGGTATTAAGCGGACTTTAGGAATGTTGGCAAATTCAGTCCCCTGCTCGATCTGGTCGACCACCGGAAGCATATAGTTTTTCGCCATAATTATTTTTTGAATTTCAGGTCTCAATAAAAAATTGACGAAGGCCTCCGCTAAATCACAATTTTTGCATTTCTCAGGAATTCCAACGTACTCTACTTGATAGGGGTGACCATCGGCAAAAATGGCCGCCTTATAATCACCACTTTCTTCTTCGATCATATGATAGATCGGTGAAGTTAAATACGAAAAGGTCAGCTTCGCCTGCCCTCGTTTAAAAAGTCCATAGGAAGTAGACCACGAAGTCGACACCGAATGAATGGACTCACTCAGGTTCCCCAAGAAACTAAAGCCAGCATCAATACCCTTTTCTGATAGGATCCAGTACAAAAATTGAAGGCCCGGTGTACTCGTTCTTGGATCTTGAAGAGAAATTGTCCCTTGGTATTTTTTTGACAATAACTCCTCCAAACTCTTTGGAGGTTCAAGCTGTCCCTTCTTATAAACAAAGGCTAGTGGCCCCCAATCAAAGGGTACAAAATCTCTTTGCAAGGCGTCCTTAGGCAGTCTTTTGTGCCAGAGAATTTCTGGGTATGAAAAATTTCTCCACTCGAGAACCTCTCGGGCACCATCAATGGTCAGTTGGTCGAGCCCTAATACGACATCAACGGACTGATTGGCATTTTGAAACCGTAGTCTCTCAATGATGAGACCCGCGTCTCCAGCGTTGATCCACTGTAATTTAACGCCGTACTCTTTTTCAAAAATTTTTCCGACCGCCGGTCCCGGGCCCCAGCTGCTTACAAAAGAACCATAAGATATAATAGTTAAGTCCGCATTTGAGTTTTCAGAACCAGATTCGGAAGTCCAATAGATGAGTAAACCCAAACTAATCGGTAACAGGGCAAAAAGAATTGCGAAGGTACTTGTCTGCTGCTTTTCCATTACCACCAAATGCCTCTTCGACTTCTATAGAAATAGTAGTCAAAACCTAAACACCGACCAGCACCGACAGCAAAAAGAACTAAGTTGATAATAAATAGATTGAAGTAATAGTCCGTAGCCGTTGAACCTAAGGCCCACATAAGATTGATTGCCAGAAAGCTTGCAAACAACGAAAAAGGACGAACTAAGTAACCCAATAGAAAACTAACACCTATCAAAAACTCTGACGAAATAAGTAAATAGGTAAAAAACTGCCAGTTCTCCTGGACTATTCCCTCCAAGAAACTCTTATACCAGTCGGGAGAATTACTGGTCGGCATGCCTAGACGTATGCTTTCATTAATATAGGCATTAGAGAAGTACCCATCCTTATAGCGCTGGATGGCTACATTGATATACTGATATCCGATAAAGATTCTAAATAGAGCAAGGGGCCATAAATGCCCGACATATTTGAAGCTTTCTACAAACGCTAGGACCATGAATCATTGTTGAAATTTATGAGATTACTGTCAAATAGCAAAACTATCTGGTCCTTAGACTAAGGGTCCTGTTTTAAAGTTCAAGACCTGAGAAATTCGCCAACAAATTATAAAATAAGGCTTAGGAGTGAACCATGGAAGGACCACGACCACCAATAGATAAAGAGCTCGGTGAGCTATTTCAATTTCTCAATGACGAACTTCGACCCCAAAATGAATGGTCGATTGTATCTGAGTATCCCACCGTTTTTGACAACCGAAACTCGGGAAACATTAGAATCATAACAGAGGGAGACAAAGTTCTCTCCCACGCTGTCATGAAACCAATGATTATTAAGTCACCAGCGGGGCTGTTTAAGGCGGCAGGGATTGGCTCAGTCGTCACATCAAGTCAACATCGGGGTAAGGGGTTGAGTACAAAGAATCTCAACTCTTGCCTAGAAGCCGCTGAAAACCACGGCTGCGACTTCGCTATCCTTTGGACTGACCTTTTTGATTTCTATCGAAAGCTTGGATTTGAGTTGGTCGGTTCGGAAATTTCATTTGAGCTTACGAAACCAATTGCAGATCTGCCACCGGGAACGACCGTCAAAGAAACTAATAAGGTTTCTGCCGACGCACTATTACGCGTCTACAGCCAACACACTGTACAAACTTTACGAACACGAGAAGACATTCAAAAGGGATTAGAAATTCCTAATTCAAGAGTTTACACCCTTTGGAGTGGGAATAACGAACTTCTAGCCTACGCCGTAGAAGGCAAAGGGGCTGATCTCAACGGCTATATTCACGAATGGGGCGGCAAAGTTTCTCACCTCTTGCCATTATTCTCTGAAATCCAGAGACAACAAGGCAGAAATATTCAACTCATTGTTCCGAGTCATTCCAGCAATTTAATTGCCGAGCTAGAAAAACATGGACTTTTCAGGGTCGATGGCTACCTAGGAATGATTAAAATTCTTAATCCAAAATTCTTAGCCAGTAAAATTAAGCGCTACGCAAGAGCTCTCGGCTACCACGACCTCGTCTTTGAATTCGAAAGTGGCAAGTTTTACTTTGGCACCGAAGCCGAAATCTTCGCTACAGATTCTTCTGCCGATATCTGCCGACTTATTTTCGGTCCTCAAAAGGCTAAAGAAATTCATACTTTCGATAAAGAGACCGAAGAAGTTTTCGAAAAACTCTTTCCTCTACCAATGTGGATATGGGGGTGGGACTCAATATGAAGTTGAGATCAATTTCCTCGATAATTTCACTAATCTCTATTTTTCTCATTCTTTCGTGTGCCCCTCAGAGCGAAGAACTCGAAGAGTTTGGGCCACAGGCTAGCTCTGATGAAGTTAATGACGAACTCACAAAGGGCCTTTCGGGGGTCAATGTTTTGAGCATGGAAGTAGGAGACTTTATTCATCGCCTGGAAACTTCAGAATTTACAACGGCTGATGGCCAACAGGAGCTGATCTCCGCCGAACTGGGTTACAATGTTCTCGACATGCAAACAATCGATAACATCAGACGATACACACTTGTCCGTGAAATCATTGACTACACCGGCGACGAAGTCCAAAAAAACACATTCGAAAGCGAAATTGAATTCGATCTCAGCGAATTTGTCGAAAGTTCTTATTTAAAACTCATTTCAACGGATGTTCACTCTCGGGCAGAGAATTTGCTTTTAGAGCACACCCGAAAAGCGAAAAACCAGTTCATAGAATCTTCTAAGGGTCGGAACCCATTGAAGACAATGAGTGAAAGCGAAATTCAGGTCACCTATCACAATCTCAAATCGAAAGAAATTGAGATCGATGTCCCGGCAAGAGTCTTGGAGAGAGATCAGTGTGGCGGCGTTCCCTCCTGCAAGCTCAATGTACTTTATATTACATACGACGAAATCCTGAGAAACGACGAGTCCGCCGAGCGATACCGAAACGAATATTACTTTTCCAACGACATTCCATTTTCTCCATTTGATGGAGAGCTCAACTTACTGAAGCAATGTCTCACTGGCATCGGAAAAATAGGTACGAGCCGACTCTTGGTTAAACAGTGTACTTCCGTCGTCGATTTTCGCCATGGAGTCCCCGAATAGGGACTCTCCTCCCATCACTCAATAAAATGGGTTAAGTCTCTGTAAAATGCTTTGCAACGAAGAGTGACTCCCCCTCGGTTTGGGCTTATTCTTGAGCTACTAAGTTGGAGGCTCGAACTATGAAAAAAATTGCAGTTGTTCTTTCTGGTTGTGGTTTTAAAGATGGGACAGAAATTACTGAATCCATTTCAAGTCTGATTGCCATTACTGAGTTTGGAGCGCAATACCAGTGCTTCGCTCCTCAGGTCGAATTTGAAACTACAGCCCACTCAGATTCTCCAGGTAAACTCTCGCCTCGAAATACTTACGAAGAATCCGCTCGAATTTGTCGCGGAAACATAAAAAACCTCAGCGAACTCAACGAATCCGACTTTGATGCCCTAGTCATTCCCGGTGGATTTGGTGCAGCCCTGCACCTTTCCTCATGGGCCAAAGAAGGATCTCAAGCTCAGGTCGAACCCCATTTAGAAAAGCTCATCAAAGAGTTTCATCAAGCTTCTAAACCCATTGGGGCTATGTGTATCGCTCCCACCCTTTTGGCAAAGGTTTTAGGAAGTGAGACGGCCACAATAACGATCGGTGATGACAAAGAAACCGCCCAAGAAATTGAAAAAACCGGAGCCCACCACGAAAATTGTGAAGTGACAGACTATATCACCGACCGAGAAAACAAGCTTCTAACGACCCCCGCCTATATGTATGGAAACGCCCTGCCATTTGAAGTATTCACTGGCATACGAAAAATGATAAAAGAAGTCATTGAGATGGCTTAGGAGATTTGAGTGAAAAAGACAGTCGCTATTTTATTTGGCGGTCAAAGTGCTGAACACAATGTTTCATTGGTATCTGCCAAGTGCCTCTTGGAGGCTCTAAACACTGAGCTATTTACTCCTATTCTTGTTGGAATTTCGAAAGATGGTGACTGGTACCAGGTCAATGAGGAGTTGCTTAAGCAAACGCAATTCAATAAGCCAATCGACTTTCGCGAAAATGGTGAAGAAGTATTTCTAAATCCAGGGCAAAAAGGCGCACGATTGATGGAAGTCTACGGACAAAAGAATCCAGTCAATATTGACTTTGCTTTCCCCATTGTTCACGGACCTCTAGGTGAAGATGGAACTCTTCAAGCTCTTTTTCGATTATTAAAAATTCCCTTTGCCGGCTGTGATGTCACTTCGTCATCGATTTGCATGGATAAAGATCTCGCCAAAAGAATTTTACAGAACCATGAAATCAACGTCAGTCCTTTTATTAGCCTTAGACGTCATCAAAAAGTGCAATACGATATTGTCTCTAAAAAGCTTGGAAAGACCCTTTATATAAAACCCTGCAATATGGGATCTTCTGTGGGAGTCAGTCGTGCCAGCAATAAAGAGGAGTTTGAATCAGCCATAGAAATCGCATTTAAATACGATGATAAAATACTCATAGAATCTGCCGTCGAGGGCGTAGAGGTGGAAGTTGCCGTAACTGGCAATGCCTACCCTAAGGCTTCGACACCGGGAAGCTTTAAAACTTCAGATAACTTTTATAGCTATGGAGCAAAGTACTTAGATCAAGGAGAAACTCGATTTCAAATTCCTGCCACGAACGACGATAGCCTTAACAAGAAAATTCAAGAGTTTGCCCTAGAGGCCTACAAAGCCCTTGGTTGCGAGGGATTTGCACGGGTCGATTTATTCGTCACCCCCACCGGCGAACTCCTTCTCAATGAGATTAACACTCTCCCTGGAATGACTCCGATCTCTATGTTTCCAAAACTATGGCAAGAGTCAGGTATAAGCTTTACCGATTTGATCACGGACATTATTAATCTTGGGGTCGAACGATTTGAAGCCTTCTCCAAAAGAAGTACAATATCTCCCGATTAAACAGCGTTCATAAGATACTTATAGACTTCGTCCGATCGAACAAATTCAACTCCAATGGCATCATTGTTTTGTTGGTCTTTTGATTTCCAAATTATTCGGGCAGGCATCGTATATTCGCGATCCACTTCACTCAGGTTAATTTGTAACCTTAAAAGTTCGCCGACATTGAGACCATGGAAAGAACCAACAACATAAGCTCCACCCTTTGAAAGATTAAGAACCGTTCCCTCTTTAACACCATCTTGAGTATAGCGCTCAATTCGCGTTTTTTGATTCGTTCGGTATCTTCTAAAGATTCTCTGCTTAACCTGATGGGCCACAATATATTTTCTGACGATCCCAACTAGATCTTTGGTGTCATAGGGCTTTTCAAGAAAAGTGAGGTTATCCATTGATTTAAACTCTTTAATAATCGCCGCGCTCTCGGGTCGCGCCGTTAATACGATGGGCCCCGAATAGCCCATGCCCCGAACCTGGGTAATGATACTTCTTTGACTCGAATTAAAGTAATGGAGGTTAATGATTAAAACAGCAAGATCACTGGATAGGGAATGAGATAAATTACTGGGTCGACAAGTTTGGTAGTGCATACCGTGAAACTCAGACGCTAGGCTGGTTAACTTACCCTTTAAGAGTGAGTTCTCCTCCTCAGTAATACTCGATATCAGTATCTTCTGCATAAATACCCCCAGATGGTGACCCTTAACTACCTAATTTGTTATCGGAGTTCTTTGAGGAGTTTTTATAAGTACCTAATATTTTTTATCTTTTTTTATTTTTACTGATTTTTAGTTCGACAGTTTCGGGTAAAACTCGATATCGAAATATTATGTTAATCAGGAGTTTGACAGTTTCTACAAACTTCTCGGTGTCTCAGAAAAAAACAAAGGCAGAGTCTAGCTCTGCCTTTATGGAATTACTGATAAAATTGCGCTGGAATACTAACGACTTTCAATCGGAGTATACTTGAGGCCTTCGTTTCCATTCCACTTACCACGTGGACGGTAAATTCGATTGTTTTGCCACTGCTCAAGAATATGGGCAAGCCAGCCAGATACTCTAGCGGCAGCAAAAATCGGAGTAAATAAATCGATTGGAATTCCAAGACTGTAGTAAGTCGTCGCCGAATAGAAATCCACGTTTGGTAGAAGTCCCTTTTCGCTTTGAACAGTATCATCGATAACCTTAGACATGTCATACCACTCAGGGTGACCCGCTTTTTTCGTAAGGCTTTCGCTCATGCTTCTGAGAATTTTTGCACGAGGGTCACCGTTTTTATAAACACGATGACCAAAGCCCATGATCTTTTCTTTATTAGCGAGAGCTTCCTTTACCCACTCGGTCGCTTTTTCAACAGTACCGATATTGGTTAGCATTCTCATCACCTGCTCGTTAGCGCCACCGTGAAGAGGGCCTTTAAGAGCCGCGATTCCACTTACGACTGCCGAATAAACATCACTTAATGAGGACGCAACGACACGAGCCGAAAAGGCTGAACAGTTGAGTTCGTGATCGGCGTGAAGAATCAAACACGTATCAAATACTTTAACCGCTTCAGGATCAGGTTCTTGGCCAGTTAAGGTATAAAGAAAATTCCAAGCAATACTCTTCTCTGGGTTTACAGCTTTTGGATCTTTTCCATTGCGAATACATTCGAGAGCAGAAACGAGAAGTGGCATCTTAGCAGTGAGGCGAATCGCTTTACGCATATTAGCTTCATCCGAACTATCCTGGCTTTCTTTGTCGAAATGACTCAACAAAGAAGTCGCAGTTTCCATCCAAGTCATTGGATGGACACCTTGATAGGGAAGAGATTTAAGCAAAGACATAAATTCAGCAGGAAGAACACATTCTTGTCTGAGATCTTTTACGAATTGAGTAAACTCATCTTTTTTTGGAAATCTGTTATTCCACAGTAGAAATACAACTTCTTCATAAGTTGAGTTCGCTGCTAAATCTTCAATGGTGTAACCTCTATAACAAAGAGTTGCATCCACTATCGAAGAGATCCCTGTCGTACAGGCAACAACACCTTCAAGTCCTCTATCCAATGCGCCTTCATAGACTTCGGCCATTTCTACATCCTTTCTCACTGCTTACTTCGTTTGCGATTTCTATCAGATACTAATGATCTTGTGATGTGATAACGCTTTGCTTAACCAACTAATTTCTACTTGTGGCCAATTTTATCACTCTATCCTTCACTTCCATAACCACGAGAGTTTGATCCCTCTTAATCTGGTCTTTTTGACCTGTGAACTGGGAAAGCTGAAAGAAAACCTCATTGCGGATATCGTGGACGTCCGCCTTAGGTTTAGAAAGCAATATTTGAAAGAGCCGCTCGATCCCAAACGACTCACCCGCCTGATTTTGTGCTTCAATAACACCTATGGAAGCAAACAAAAGTCGATCCCTTGGATTCAAGGTCACCTTTTTGGTTTCTGTTTCTAATTTGGAGTCCTTGGTCAGAACGGGAGTTGGCTTCAGAATTTGGCTCACTTGATTACTCGTAATGTCATGGTGAACAAGGGCTAGGCCCCCAGCCTGACACACCTCAATATGAAAATGCCTTCGATCGACGACTCCATAAAATAGGTGTGCTGAGTCATTGGGATTCATTTGCGGCCTTAAATCGTCCACTAAAGCTCGGATCAACTCATCGGGCTCTTGCCCCCGCCGCGCAGCAAGTTGCCCTGTCATTTTTAAAAGTACTGATAAAAACAAGGCACTCATACTGTAGCCAGAGGCACTGGCCATCACTATACCAAAGCGAAACTTTTCATCGTGTTCAAAAATATCGTAGTAATCCCCACCAGATATGGCACTCGGTAAAAACTTTGTTGAGAATTCAAAACCGGGAATATTAGGGATTTCTTTGGGCACCATGTACTTCTGAATTTGGGCCGCCTTCTCCACTTCTTTTTCAACCTGACGCAAAAACTTTTCTATTTTTACATTGGCATCGGAAAGCTCTTTTCGAAAGAGCTCGATATCACGATTTCGATCGGCGAGTTCCGCCTCTAAATCGCGTATCTTTTGCTTCAAAATTTCGGTGTCATTGTGCTCGGCCACAATCTATTCTGCGGAAATCTGTTATTTCCTGTCAACGCTTACTGAAAACTATCTTTTTTTGTCTTGAAACAGGCCCTGGAGCTGATAATGCTGAATGACTATGAACGGCTTAAGTCCAGAAATTAACCAAGAAAATCAAAGATTTGAGATTTCTATCTTTGCACAAAGCCTTTGCGAAATCGCAGCTCACCTCAATAGTGATTGCGACCTCTCGCAATTGAAGCGCAGAGTTCAGTTTTTGATTTTTGATATCCGTTCACAAATTTCTTTGGACGAATCTTTGAGTGAAAAAGTTCACAAGCTCTCTCGACTCTTTTTCTTGGACAAGAATTACAAGATAACGAACGAACCACTCAACGAAAATTTTAGTGTTTCGACACATTTATTGGATAACTGTCTAACTAAAAAGACAGGAACTCTCGATATTACTTGCGGCCTTTATTTTATTCTCTGTGAGGCATTAAATATTAAAGCAGAATTTCTTAATCTCTACCCTCCCTGTTACCTCAAGTTTTATGAGGACGGTCACACTTTCTACGTAGATCTCAGTCAAATGGGCCGAGAGCTTGAAACCGAAGATATGCTGCAAATTATAAATAAGTACTACAGTGAATTAGACATCAATGACTCCCACCTTATGGCAGGGATGTCGTCCGCAGAATTTCTAGATCACTACATAGCGCAAATTCAATCGCGATTAAAAGCGAATTCGCGTTTTGATTCTTGGCGAAGCCTGCAGAATATTCGAATGACCTTAAAACCTGAGTCCCTAGGACTCATTGCCGAACGGGCCCTGGTTCATTACGAAATGGGACTCCACAAAGAAGCCCTTTTAGATCTCAAACGCTATTTTTCTTTTGTGGATTATCAACAAGCCCCCTCACGACTCGCCCTACTTTACGAACACCTCAACTCTAAAGAACTTCAGTAATTGAGCTTTTGCCCGATCCAAGCTTCAATGAGGTTTTCTAATTGTCCGATCATATCGCGAAAACTATAGCTCAAGCGCCACAGAACTAGATTTTCACCTTCTGACTTTTCGCTCCCTCGAAAACGCTCCTGCCAATCCGTGCGCAAGTCCTCGGTTATTTTACCTAACTCTTCAAAGGTGACTTTATACTCTTTGAGGTCAACTTCAGTTTTTTCGGTCATGCTGGTGAAGATAGATTCGTAGGTCTGAAGAATTCTCTCTAAAGTCTTACTGACCTCTCCATTCCATTCAGAATCAAAATGGAGATCTTGTTCACAGATAATTTTTTTTGAGCGACAGAGGTTTCTACAGGAATCGGCCAATCCTTCTAACATATCGGCAATGCGCATATTTCTGGTCAAAGAAACACTTTGTGAAGAATGGAGACTCTGCTCTAAAACCCCTTGAGAAAAACTAGTGATTTCACGCTTCACATTGTCAGTGATCTTTTCGTATTTTTCTACTTTATCAAAAAGATCCTGCTGAAAATTAGGAGAAACCAAACACTCTTGGGAGAGTTCAATCAAGCGATGAATCATAGCCGCCATTTTAATGACTTCTTGATTAACCAGTTCTGTGGCGAGGGAGGGAGGAAGATCACTTGGATTGCCAAAATCTTCTAACTTTTGCACCTGCTTCTTTTTTAAGTCAGGAATGATTTTATCAAAAATATTTTCGAACACGGGTCTCAGCAAGAGAAGAATTAGACTCGGAATCAGATAGGCCAGGGTCTCGACAAAAGCGATGTAGAAGATCGCTTGGGTGGAAATCGAAACCTGTTCGTAAAAATAATAGCTAACATACTTATAAAGACTGTGACTGATTCCCGTGAAATAAAGAACTGAAAAGAAACTGAAACCAAAAACCAGAATCATGAAGTTAAAAAGAAAGATTCTCTTTGTAATTCTTCTCCCCTGCCTCAACTTGAAAAACTGGGGAATCATTGGTCCTAGGTGCGAGGCGAAAAGAGCTAAAATAATGGCTAGCTCGCTGACGACTCCAGAAGACAGGGCCGTGAGAGTAAAAACTATTCCCACCTGTTCTGACTTTGAAAAACCTGAAAGTATGAGGGCTATAAAAACCACGAGAGGTAAAAAGTAAAGCTCGTTAAAAAACTCTGCAAAAATCCCAGGCTCTAAAAGATAGTACAAGACGATTAAAACGAAACCAAAGTGAAAAAAGCTAAGAAAAAGGGCTTTAAAGCGGCGACCACTCATAGAAATCAGGCCCACTAATCCCAGAGTACAAAAAACAAGGCCCATGGAAATTCCGTAGAGTTGATAGAGCCAAAGAATGAGTACACCACCAAAAGTAGCACCGAGCAAAAGGCTCATGGCTTGCTTAGCTGAAACCACACCGGAATTAATAAAACCAAAAATCATAAGTTTGGTCTGACTTCGCGAAAAAGCGCACAAACTCATGGCCATTCCCACAAAGAGAGAGCCCAAAGCGCTATCGGAAATATGCTGTACGAGCCATCGAACAAACGAAGAAAGACTTTGTTGAAAGTGAGAGGTTAAAAGGGCGCGATTAAGCCAAAAAGTCCCTAGTAAAACGATTGGTATGAGCGAGTTGTAGTAATAATCCAAAGTAAACTCTAGTTCCTCAAATACATCTCTATCTTGTGTGATTTTCCTTTAAAAATGTGCTGAGGTCCATCATTAATTTGCGGAGCATGAAGGGGTCTTTTATATAAAACTCTATTTTTGCACACATCCAGTGCCATAGTGAAGAGTTCATCTTTATCAAGATCTCCGCCCACCAGATTTTTTAGAATTTGCATTTCTTTACCCGGAAGGGCTGATTTCTTCTTTTCTACAAACATCGGGTCCAAATAAATGATTTCTGGGGCTTCAAAGCCCTCAAAAACTCCCTGGTTTTTCCAGGTCTGACAGGCTTCTTTGGCGTCTGCAAAGAAGTAATTGATTTTAGCACTGAATGGAAAGCCCTTCTCAGGTCCCCTTTGCAGGGCGATCGAGTTAAAGACAAAGAGAATGGGAGAGCGCTCAAAAGCAAGAACATTAAATCCCTTTGCGGCCATTGCCAAACTGTCAGCACCTAGACCAAAGGTGAAGTCTCCAATTCGACTTCCACTTTCCAATTTGGAAATGGCTTTAATAAGTGGCTCTGTTTTATTGAGGGTTTTCAAACGATGACTAAAGCCCTTAGAGAATAGTGGATGGCTAAGGCTCATATTTAAACTCTTATCAATGAGTTCGAGTTGATCATCGTAGTTTTTAATCACAAAGTCGGCTTCAGCTTCTGTATCTACGAGCAAACCTCTATTGATTGAATTTTTAATGAGGACCTCATCATTGAGACCGTCCCCCACTATAAAAAAACGATTCATCCACTGAGAATACCAAATAAATAAAAAAAACCCACCTCGTAAGGTGGGTTTTCTTCGAAATACATATAAAGAGATTAACTAGGACTCGATTTAGAGGCTTCCAGATCTTTCAGACGTATCAGCTTCAACGGCCTCAAGACCCTCTTCAACATCGGCGAACATTGCATCTTCTTCAGGTCCAACTCCCGCTGCATTCTCTTCAGCTGAAAAGTTGAAGTCACTAACATCAGCAGTCACGCCAACTTGAGCGATCTGGTGAATTGCTTCATCGACACCGGCTTGCCTAGCATCAAATGTAGACATGCGCTCAGCAATGACGTCATCATTCTGGGCAAGTTCAGTAAGACGTCTTTGGTGGCTAGCGATCTGTTCTTCCACTCTCTCAATGGCATCAGATCGGTCAAATACCATGGTGCGAACTCGCATATTTGTTTCGTGGTTAAACTGCGCCACATCTTCAGTCATTCTATGGGCGAGACCAGACATATGATCAGATGTCTCAGCCAATTCGCGAGCAATACTTCCACCAAGGGCTCTTGCCGTACTTGCAGCAACTTGGAATTCAATGGCTTCGAGGTCTTCTTGAGCGGCCATAGAAAGAGAAACATACATTTCATAATCTTGTTTCATACCTTCTCTGCGCAATCGCTCTTGTTGAATATGAAGTCTTCGACTTTGAAGTCTACGGTTGAGAAGCTCAAGGGCTTGCCCATACTGACCTGCAACTTCAAGAAGCCTTGGGTCTTGCTCGCCCTGGGGCTGAGCTGCTAATGCCGCATCAACTTTAGTTTTTGCCTCATTGACTTGGTGAATGGCAAATCGAATGGCATTTACATCATCATTGAGTTGATGCTCAAGAATAATACTTCTTCGATATTCTTCTTTTGATCGATCCGCAGCCTCGTCAACTTTATCAATCATTTCACCAATTTTTACTGTAATATTTTTTACGAAATCGAGAAGGGAGCCACGCTTAACTTTTAATTTATTGAAGATCTCTTCTTTAACTTCTTCAGAAGTATTTGGATCGTTGTACATCGCTTCAGCTTCGTCATCAGTTAACTCAACTTCTTGTGTGCGCCTAAACATTCCTGTACCAGGAATCGTGACTCTGATCTTGCTGGCAGAATCCATAATATTAGATAGAGCATCCTGGCCGCCTTGAATAAAAGATGTAAGACCATTTCTAGCTGCCTGAACCCGAGTTGGATTCAATTGCGCATCGATCGCCTCCTGCATGGCTTCTCTGTTTGAAGTATCGATATCATTTTCTAAGACAATACTGATTTCAGCAAAAGCTCTTTTAATGGCCTTGGCATTAGCTAAATCCGCTTCTCGTGCCTCATTTAATGTTCCTGAGTTAAAACTATGGGCCTGAGAATTTCTTAAAGTATCTTTACCAATCTTAGCAATTGTACTGAGATCAGCGACATTGAAACCAGCTAACTTTTTTCTTAGATCAGCAATTTCTTCCTCACGAGATCTTCTCAATTCCTGATCAATTTGTAAGAAAAGAGAAGAACTATACCGTGCTTCCATACCAGCAGCGAGTTCTGAAGTATCAGTGCTATCTCCAAAATTAATATTTGTTTCCCACATTCCACCATCTTCACCGGCTAAGCCCGCCATAAGATCACCATCATTACCAGCATCTGCGATCAAAGCATCGAGAGCTGAACCAGATCCAGCTGGAGCTTCTGCAGTCATTTCTGCAATTACAGAATTTCTAATTCCAGAAACACTTTCTTCACAAGAAAGGGTATCTGCGTGGGCAGCATGACTTGCTACCATACTAATACTTGCAACTGCGATTTTTAGAGCAAGCAAGCCTCGTAAATTTCGTCGAGTAAGTTTCATTTTTTAATCTCCTTAATAGAGGTCACGAAATAACCGTAGATCTCTTTTTATTTTCGAATGTGTCTAGTATTTACACAGAACATGCCATTCAATGAGGCTCTCAAATTAAAGAAACTTCATTTGATGACGATTTTTGGTTCCAATTTGCAACCAAAACCATAGTGCAATCCGCTATTTGCGCAGTTCTGCGCCAATCAATGTCACTCCTTTCATAAAATTTACAGCCATCTTCGAGATATTAGATTTCGTTTTTTAAGTAGCGGCACAAGGGCTGCAATTGAAGCGAGGATTCAGGAATAAGAATGAATATTAGGATATGAAATGATTGCGAATTTTCTATTTAAAAAACTGATTAGGATCTTTGATGTGAAACTCATCGCTCAGAGTCTTGTCTATATATATGTCATAGCAATGCTCAGTTTTTCGCAAACTGCAATAGCCCAAGAGGACGGTGATAGTCTTTCTGACTTACTCGGTAACCTAGGAATTAATACCGAAACCTTTGGTGGCGAGTCCGCAGCTGAGCCGGCAGCTTCTGGTGACGAAGCAGAAACTGCGCCCATCGAAATAGATGCCACCGTAGAAACAGATGAGGAAGAAACTGCTCCGGGTCCATCGGTATCAACCCAGACTGGCCCCGAAGAGTCCGATTTGATCAGGGAACTTTCTCCAGAAGTTGATTTAGTTGATGCTCCCGTGATTCCACCTGTAGCTCCACAGGCAGTTCGCCAACAAGGAACGAGTACAGTTAATGGAATTACTCTTCCCCAACGGGCCCCAGAGTTCAGAGATTTTTCTTCGGCCCCCTGGAGAATAGCTAATCTGCCTATTCTTATTAAAATTGAGAAGGTCAATCAACAATTAGAAACAGCCCGCGCCAATGGCCAAGCCAGCGAGCAAGTAGAAGAACAGGGAAAAAGAACTCTCGATAAACTAAAAGAGCAACTCAAAGGTGTTCTTATCGAAACATTTTTTGATGATCTCACGGAACAAGTTTACTTTGAGCAATTCACAGATCGCCCATTTTATCGAGATGAGTATATTGGTTCTGTCGCCACAACTCTCAGTTCACGACAAAACCCCTACTTCCTCGTTCACGGTGATGCTGGACAGGGAAAGACTTTAATCCCCTACGAAATTGCAAACCGGATTATAGAAGGGAATATCCCTTCTCGTCTTAGAGGCAGAAGGGTCATCAGGCTCGATCTCGAAGAGTTATCACGCGATAATCACAAATTGCCTAAACACCTGCAAAAAGGTGATGTTAATAATAGACTTATTGCACTGACGGATGAACTCGAGGAATACCAAAACGATGTTATCATCGCAGTAGACATTAGTAACCCAGCCCTACAAAGAACCCACCTTGATAAGGTTCTCACGCAAATATCAAAAAACAGAAATATACCAATTCTTTTAATAGGACAGGAAACTGATAATATATTTGTCAAAGACGGTGTCCAGCTGACTCTTGAAAGTCGCGAGCAACCCCACCTCAGTAAAGATGAAGTGGTCGATATTATCTTTAGAAGAGTAGCCCCTCTCGAAGAAGAATACGGAATTAGTGTCAGCAGAGAGGCCATTCGCGACCTTGTTAATGTGATGGAACTAAGAATTGGTGCAGAAAACTTTCCAGGGCAAGCGATCGAGATTGTTGAAAGAGCCATTCACCGTCGCTACGAAAATAGAATTAGCGGAAAATCTGAACGCGTCCAATTTTTAGAAAGAGAGATCGCAAAGCTTCAACTTGAACTTGCTGGGCTCGACAACGAACAGGGCCCCCTTGCCGATCGCGAGAGAGATAAAATCAACGCAAATATCTCACAAATTCGCGAAGAAATGGCAGCCGTCGAAAAATGGCTCGAAGGATACGAAGAAGCCTTTGATTTTCTCCAGCAAAATGACGACTATATTTCAAATACACAAAACGCTCGATCTCAGGCCCAAAGAACTCGAACCCAACTAGAAATTCGTTTGGCACCCTACTGGACGCAACTGCGACTAGGTCTGCACATGAGGATCTCTCAATTTAACGATGCAAAAGGCCTTGAATTTATCGAGAAGCTTTTTGAAAAGTCCTACGAATTAGGCATGGGTGATACAGGATCTCAACCTATCGAGAATGCCGAAACAAATGTTACTTTACTCATGCAAGAATATCTATCAAATGAGACCTATCCCGCTGATGTTCTCGATACGATTTATCAGCAGATTATGGGAATGCTCAATGCGATTTTTACCGAAGCCTTCAAGGGCGGATACAATGTTTCTTACCTCGGATTAACACAAACTATTCAAGAGGCTGATTCTAGAATTGCTGAAGCACGTGGACATTCACAAGATGTCTTCGGCCAACTTCAAGAGGCTCTGGGAGAGAACTGGCCCGAAGACATGGGTCCTACTCTCGGGCGACAAGAGTTGATTGAGACTTTGGCTCGCGCGACCAATAAAAGTTATGAAAGCCTTATCTCGGTTTTCGAAACACCTGAAGATCGACTCAGAAGAATTGAAGAGGCCATTAGCGAAAGATATGTTGGTCAACGTCACTTTGTTTCGGCAATCATGGAAATGGAGAGAAATGGTCGAATGTCAGATAAAGGCCCCGTCTATTCAGCCTTTTTCCTCGGTGGCTCAACTAAAGGTAAATCAGAACTTCCTAAAATCATTGGTGATACCCTTGATCCCGATTGCTTCTTCGACTTTCCCATTGGCCAAGCGAAGTCTGAAGCCGATATCAATACTTACTTAGGTTCACCCAATGGTTACAAAGATGGAGAGGGCGAACTCTACGAGGCTCAAGAGAAGTGTAGTGAAGGTGTGATTAACTTCGACGAGATCGATAAAGTTGATCCAGCGATACTTCAATCATTCTTTTACCCGCTTTTAAGAGAAGGAATTACGCGAAATAAAAGAGGAAAAAGACTCGATTTTAGAAACTTTAGAATTTTTATGTCGGCCAATTCACTCGAGCAATTGCTGCAAATGTTTCCAGATCTCGCAGAAAGTGCTACGGCAATCCTTAATAGCGAAGCTGATCCAGACAGCCTCGAGGGTCGAGAACGGTATCGTGCCCTTATGTTTAGAGCCCTTCACTCTGAAAATAGTCAGGAGCAAACTGATTCTTTAAGACAAATGCTAGAAGAACTCGACAGTGGACAATACGCCCAAGCCTTTTTACGTCGTCTTAATTACATTGGTTATGCTAATAACTTTAACGATCAGGACTACAAAGACTTAGTACGTGCTATTTTTGTTCACGACCTTGGGAAAGCCTTGCGCGAATATCTGAGAGTTGATGTTCGACTCTCTGATTCAGCGATTGAGCATCTTGCAAAATTAAGTATTAACCGCACCAGAGATGCTGCCAATGTGGCTTCAGTATTAAGAAATTCTGTAGTTGGCCCCATCAGGAATCTACTTTCTCAAGGAAGTATTACCAGAAATGACATTATCGATTTCGACTTCGAAAATGATGAATTCAGACTCTTTAAATTGGATAAGGATTTAAATCGCATCGAAAGTGAATCCTTTGGGTCACTTGAAGCGAGAACACCACGTTATGAAAGTGCTGCATACGTGCCCATGACTTGTGAAGACATCATTGGGACACTTGCGCAATAAGGTATGAATTTGTGAAACAAAGTATATTGTTAACATTTATTTTTACTATGTGTATCTCACCCTTGGTGTTTGCTGAAGACGCAAGTATGAGAGGACTTTTGGTGGGTCGTTGTGAGGCTGGCCTCGATCCCGCCCATCAGATGGCCTCTAAAATATTGCGAGACATGAGTCCCTTTGTTTCAAGCTTCAGAGTTGAGTCCCTCGAATTTCAAAGGGATAGCAGCCGAGAAATTATCAGTGTCTACACCTTGACGAATGGTGGAATGACTCGCAGAGCTTTAGACCTCGACCTAGAAGGAATTCGTAAGCTATCAATGAGCATCAAAGACGCCAAAGACAAGGCGATGGAGGCTATCGGGGAACTCTCTCTAGAAAGACAATTTCGCAGAATGAGCGAAGGGGAATCAACTCGGGATCAAATTCGCCAAAGATGGGCTCGATTTCGTGGCGCTGAAGAGGAAAAGGCTCCGATGATGGAAATCCACGCTCAACTCGCTACTCTAGGCGAAGCAATAAAACGAATTAACGAAGACCTTTCCAAATCATACACCTTAATAGATTCGTCCATGCGCATACTCACCGAAACCATGGATGATGTGGATCGCCAAATTGCCAAGATCGATCAAGGTTTGAGAATATACAATATTATATTTCTGCAAGTTGGTCGTATGATCCTTAGAGAAGTACCCAACTTGAATATTGATCGAAAAAAATTAAGAGATCTCAGGCCAAAAGATGGTGTCAGTTATATTTTAGAAACACTTGAATCTTACGAAGATTCACCTTGGAATCAGCAAAGAATCGGTAGACTCAAAGAGATCATCGAATGGTATCAAAGGGGTTACTCCTCGACACTCAATCTAAAAGCCGGTCATTTAGATTTTCGGCAGTTTCTAGTCGATTATTATGGAATCTACCGCGCCTATAAAGCTCATCAAGCCGAAATCTCTGGTCACTTTTTCAACCTAAGTTTTGACCTTATATTAGACGCCACGAGAAAGATTACCGGGTTAATGACCATTCAGGCTCGATTGACTGAACTCGAAGATAGACAAAATCGTCTCAGTGGTCATCATGCTCGTCTTGCAAGACAAGCTGCTGAAACCGACATCGCTGAAAAAAGAGAAGACCTTAAAAGAGCAATGGCCAACATTATTGCCCAATCCAATACTCTTTCCCAAGAAACCTACTCTGCCAATCAAGATACTCTCTCTACCCTTGAGGATCGCTCGCGTTTCGAAGAAATGATTCAAGCAATACGTGCGAGCGAAGAAACTCTACACAGAGAACTCAGTCGTTCTATCAACTAAGAACTTGAGTCAAAAGTCCTACTAGAAAAAGTAACGCCACTAAATGGGAGTGAATAAGGTACTGGGTCTTCACTTCTCGTAGCTTCGACGAAAAAGAGGATTGCACCTTAGCGATCAAGAAGAGACACTTCACAGAGAAGATCCCGTAGACGGCTATGATAACGTAGTGACTGACCTGACTATCAGAAAAATAGATAAACAGAGCTAGAGGGACTATACTTAATAAAATCGATACCTGGCTTGCCAACTTCGAAAAATCAACCCCAAGCTTCAATGCCGTAGATTTTCTATTGGACTTATTGTCATCAAATAGGCTCGACCACTTTGATAGATGAAAATAAATACTGGCATTCATACCAATAAACACAGATAGACTGAGACTCGAATAGTTCCATCCAAATCCTGCCGTAGTTAAAAGGGCGTGAAAAAGTATCGGGCCCATTAACATAAACGACACAATCTCTTCTAAGCCAACCACGGGCCGGTTTGTCGTCGATTTTGAAAAAACAAATAAGCTAAATAATCCCGCTAGGGCATAGAAAAGGAGAGTCCTCTCACCAGTCAATAAGACAAAGAGTCCGATGGCAACCGCCAGAGAAAAGAGTAAAAGACTCAAATTTCTGACATCAATGGCTCTCATCCAACCCTTTTGGATGGCCCGGCTTCCCTTGTATTGATGGGCGATATCCAGTCCACTCATATGGTCGTTGTAATCATTTAATAAGTTCATTGCCATATGAAGTAAAACGACCGTGATACAAGAGCCTATTAAAGGCAAATTGATTTGATCCAATCCAACGTAATAGAGTGCTGAAGAAATGCTCATTAAAGAAAGCGAAAGGTGAAGGGGCTTAACCAGGCTAAGGAATACAAATAATCCCCTTGGTTTTTCTATTTCATTTCGCCCGACGACTTTAAAAGACATGTGATCGCTCGATGAATTAAAAGAACTTCGAACAGGTATCGCTCTTTTTTCTTTCGAAAAGCGGCCAGAAAGGTAGGAATTCAGCTCCAGGGTATTTCTTTTTAAACTAACGAACTCGGGTTTCAAGGCTTTTGATTTCTCCAATAGAGAAGGTCCGAAAGAGGCTTTAACTCTCCAACCAAGGATTGGGATTCGGCATCCAGAGCCGACTCCACCAAACTCAATTGATGCTCATAAAACTGAATTAACTCTTCATTCTTTTCATCAAAAGAAGCGACCCGTGTGTCAAAGTGATCTTGCCCAATTGTATTTATCAACTGGCCAAGACTCTCAGATTTAATGGCTTTGGCACGAGTTTCTGCGTCCAATCCTTTAAAAAGGTAAACACCAAAAGAATTCAAGTAACCCGACTTTAGATCCCCTAGAACGGCCTTGTTTTCACCGTTTCGAATATCGAAATCCAGTAAGTCATCACTTCTTTGAAAAAGAATTCCAAGTATACTCCCCATTTGTTCAAGGGGGTTGTGAAGTTCCTTTCGGTAGTCTTCTTTGGCGATATGAGGTGCGCGAAGGCACCACTTAAAAAGTGAAGCCGTTTTCAATTCATGAACGCGATCTAATTGATCTTTTCCAATTTCAAAATCCCCGACGAGTGAGTCTTGAATCCACTCCCCTTCTAGGAGGTCCGAAATCATTTCAGCCGTATACTGAATGAGATTGATATTCCCATACTTTGAAAGGTTAACCATAACTCGCGCTAGTAAATAGTCACCAGCTAAAACCGCGTACTCGGGGGTAAACCGCAACCAAGCGGTGGTCTTTCCCCTACGCAAATGAGACCGATCGATAAGATCATCATGCAGTAACGAGGCATTATGAATGAACTCAATAGTTTGTCCCAATAAATGGATCGACTTTGAATCCAGAGAAATAGCTTCCCCGACTTTCTTAATTAATTTTGAACGAAATCCCTTTCCTCCCGAAAAAAGATCATCATAGAGCTGGTTCAGCTTCGGTAGGTAAGAAGGAAAGTCCTTTGAATCATATATTTTTAATTTACTTAAATCCATTATCGACTCAGCTTCAGTAGCAGCTTTAATTTTGAGGTGGTAATAGCCTTCGCATTTAAAAGGCGGTTCATAGCATCGATTGCATAGCTTGTCATTTTCTCAAGATGCTTAATTCGAGTCTCTAGAGTTTTGGAAAGCTCTGGCTGGGATCTAAATGACTCAATTTGTTTTAATATTTTGGCGAGAAGCGGACGTTCACGCTTGCGAAGTACACCGAAAATGGCCTGCTCTAGATCCAAAACACTCACATAACCCGGTGATTTAATGCTACCGATATCGACTTTTTCAATAACCTTATACTCAAGGAGTTCGGCTAAAACCATACTCACTAAACTCTTAGTAACACCGAGCTTTTTGACAAGCTGACTGGCCGTCATCGGTTCTTCAGCCGTAAAAAGATAGAGCCAGACTCGTCCGTGGATCGACTTAAAACCCCAGTACTTAACAAACTCACCGATGGCATCGGCAAGCTTTTCGCGCTCAAGTTCAAACTCTTCGTTTTCTGCAGTCACTTCAAATTCCTGGTTTTGAGAGGGCCTAGTTTAAAAGAAAATTGGTAAATAGCAATCCCCCTCCTCAGACCCTTAAATATTGCGGAAAGTCTCATATTTTGCCAATAATAACAACAATTTAGCCTTTTTCCCAAGGTGTCTTAATAGTCTTCAGCTGACTACCTAATTGACAGCCGCGAGCCCTTAGTAGAACTGGCAAGCAACAGAATAAAGCTGAGGACTCATCAATGGCTTAAGTATTGCTCTACTAACAGGTAGGAGTATTGGAAAATGAGATCGCGCTTTATTGTACTTATAATTTTTACCTTTCTCGTTGTGGGACTAAAATTCCACAATGATCGAACTGAGCGTAAAGATTTTGCGGTAAAGCTCGAAGAGGCGAAAATCCTTTTGTCAAAAAGCCCGGTTGGATTGAGGGCACTCCATCAACTTGGCTCCTATGGAATCTACTCTAATCCCGTCAAAATTAATGCCTGGAGCGGGGATGAAATTAGTCAGATCAACGGCTCTTCTGGTGGAGCCATCGCACTTGGCAATAATGATCAGCTTGAAATATTCGTGAATAAATCTTTGAGCTCAGTGCAAATCGCTCACATCATTGCCCACGAAGTAAAACATATCGAAGACGAAAAAGAACGGGTTCGAGTCCTTCAGGACTTCGATGAACTTAAAGGTAGTTTAGATCAGGTTGCTTTTGATATGTACCAAGGCAAGAGTTTAAGCCTCCTATTGCCTCGCTTCGAAAAAGAAGTAAATTACGTATTACAGAGTTTGTTCTGTACCGAGTACCGAGCCCACTTGGTCAATCGGGGGCTCCATAATTCAGGACTCAACTTAGACCACCCAGCTAATTCTGATGAGCTCGTTCCCTACATCGAAAGACGTTACATCAATCGCTTTGGCCTGCGGCTCAATAGTAATGTACGTAATAAATTTGTTCAGACTTGTGCCAAGTACAAAAGTTACTCTCGGTACCAGGAAGTCTTACTCGAAGATATCTTCGACGTTATTCCGAAGAAAGTTTCATTGAATAAAGACTTCAAAAATAGGTCCATGGGATTGGTTGGTTTAACCGCCTTTGAGTTTGAAGAGGTCGAAGAAACAAAAGGTGAATTTGAAAACTCAAAATCAAACCTACCCCAATTTTCAAAGGAGCAAGATCCTAATATGCCCGAGGTCGAAAAAGTCGATGAGAGCTTAGCCAGTAAAAGCCACATCACCTCAACAGATAATCTTCACCTTAAAAAAAATGAGGCTGATATTGAACAAATCGATCTCGCTTCAGAAATTCAAAACGATTAGAACTATCTTCATCCGAAGGTAATCCCCTATATACTTTAGAAAAATTCAATATGACCGACTTGGTCTTTAGCAATATCCTCTAGCTCTGCCTTTTTTATTTTACCTAAAGCAGTGCGTGGAAGAACTTGAAGCCTAAGAAGCCCGGCAAGGCGCTGAAAGCCGGCAAGCTTCTTGTTCTCTGTTAAAAGATCTTCTTTTTTTAGGTCAACTTCAGTCACTAATATAAGAACTGAGCCACGCCGCTCGTCATCAAGGGCCAGTACCGCAGTCTTTTCAGTCGAAACAATTGAGCTAAAATGACTCTCCACCTGATCGAGATTGACTAACTCTCCTAAAATTTTTACCTGACGATGATCCCTTCCTATTATCTTCAAATATGAGTCCTTCGTCAAAAAGCCTCTATCTTCAGTTTCATACCATGTTCCACTTCCATAATCCTCGATTCGCAAATCAGAACCTATTTCAATGTGAAAAATTCTCGACATTAAACTTTTCGATCTGAGAACAATTTTTTGATCTTTAGAAAACTTTAAATCGACATGTGGTAATACCGCTAATCCTTGACTGAGGCTACCTGCCTGGAGAATCGGAGCCGTGGCGACTTGGGAACCCAGCTCGGTCATTCCATAGGTTTCAAGGATTGGCCAGTTTAAAGCAACAGCTCGCTTTCTAACACCCTCAGAGGCCCTACCTCCACCAAGAAAGACTGCTCTCAAGGAGTCCGGAGCCTCGATTTTAGCTTCTACTAAATCAAAGAGTTGAGTGGGAACGAGCGAGCAAAGGGTTAACTTTTGAGATTCAACTTGATCGGCAAAATCCCTTGGATCCCACTTTTCAGCACTCTGAAAATAGTTTGCACGGGACAAATAACAACGAGCTAATATCGATAGGCCTCCGACATGATAAGTGGGTAAGCTCAGTAGCCATTTATCAGAGGAGTCAGATGCAATATGGCTGTTTACTTCTCCGGCCGACAGGAGAATTGAATCCTTCGCCAATTCAACGACTTTGAATCGACTTTTATTTGTTTCAGTGCTTCCAGAAGTCATTAAGTAAATATGATTTTCGCGGACATGACCCCCAAGTTCTTTGCAAACCCCCTCCTTAATGGCACGATCGAGTTTAGGATTAAGTAAGATGAGTCCTTCTGTGTCTTGGGACCAAAATTCAGTGGATTCTGGATTCATAGGGCCTTCCAGTCAGAAATCCCTGTAAGGTAGTCTGTCAGACCAAATCCACAGCCAAAACTTTTGCTAAAGCAAAGTGATGTTCCATCGATCGTCACTTGATTAGAAAACGACGAGTTATCAAAAATAAGAAAACTCAATAGTCCACAATCAGTTAACGCATAAGATTCAGCGATTGCTTGATTGGCCTCATAATTCGCCTGAATAACCCCGAGGAAATGATCCATGTTAGAAGTGAAGCAAAGCTTCTGTGAGTTTGCAGAATCTAATAATCTATAATTTTCTTTAAGTGGTTTTACGACAATAACGTCTAGGGTCTCGGCATCAATTCCATTGTACTGCCCGAGATCGTCTTTTTTTCGATCGAGTGCAATCTTGACCGGAAAATCTTTCTTTAATTTTCCAAAAAAAGTAAAATCCTCTTCACCTGGGTCCTCAATAAAATCGATAACGCGAAAATCATCCTCTTTTAATTTTTCTAAAAACGGGCGGGCATTCACCGAATTAAAATCCAATCGAAGCTGAGCCCCCAAAGGCAGCCAATTCCTGATAGATTCAAACTTCTCTAAGTCCTTGTCTAAGCCAAAACCCATTTTAACTTTAAACAATTCTCCTTTTTGTACATGAAGATAGTCATGCAAAATGGTGTGATTAGAAGGCCCCTTAGTCTCGGCCAACAGTGATTGTTTTTTAGATCGCGCTTGTCGATCCAGGTTCGCAAAATAAAGGGGACGTTGTAAATAATCGGTCGCTAAAAAACTCTCGGGATCCTTACAAATCTCTTCGAGCTTAGGGTCACCAAGGGAGGGCCAGGTTTGTAAGACCGAAAAACCTTGGGACGCGTCGACACTCAGTCGCAATAGGTAGCCTTCGACCTCAGAGCTTCCGCCGCGGTTTAACTCTTCCTTAGCCTTCAAAACATATGGAAAAAGCGATATTTGATCGCGATCGAAGAAAGAACCCATCTCCACCTAATAGACAAAACCAAATGCTAAACAAATTCCAAAAACTAGATGAATTTTTGCGGCTTGAGCCAGAAGATCGTTCATCCTCTGGTCGGGTTTTGCCGTCAGAGTATCTAGTACAAGAGTCCAACTCCAAATGAGACTCACCATTGGCAAAAATGCAGCTAAATGATGATCTTGCCGCCACCAGTAAAAACATAATGCTAATGGAATAATTTGAGTTAAGACAATTTCCCAGCGTGCAAAACCAAATCCAAATCGTACGGCTAAAGTTTTTTTATTCGCCTTTTTATCTTGCTCAATATCCCGGGCATTATTGATAGCTATCAGCGAGGTCGATAACAGGCCTACTTGCAAACCAGCCACGAGTGTTTCTGGCAGGTACACTCCGGTGTGCAAGTAAAACGTACCAGCAACCGCAACCAATCCAAAAAAGATAATAACAAAAATATCTCCTAACCCCACATAGGCTAAAGGAAAGGGCCCCCCTGTGTATAGATAACCAAAGAGCAGCGACAACAGACCGATTGCTACGATGATCCATCCGCCCTTAACTACGAGAGGGATGGCCAAAAGAATCGCTAATGCAAAACTGATAATAGCATAGAGCTTAACCTGTTTGGCCGTCATTTGCCCGGATTGGGTCACCCGTTTTGGCCCAACACGTTCGGAAGTATCGGCTCCTTTTTCGAAATCGAGTGCATCGTTAAAAAAATTTGTTCCGATCTGAATGCCTAGGGCACTGAGCAATGTACACGCAAAGATCAGCCAATCGACCTTGCCCGCAAGTCCCCATGCTAAACCCGTTCCCACAAATACTGGAATAAGTGCAGCGGTGAGTGTTTTTGGT
Source organism: Bdellovibrionia bacterium (assembly GCA_030427805.1). Lineage (GTDB taxonomy): Bacteria > Bdellovibrionota > Bdellovibrionia > Bdellovibrionales > JAGQZY01 > JAUHWN01. Next base: position 635,211 of record JAUICP010000001.1, on the reverse strand, counting down.
CTTGATGCTAAAAGTAGCGACTGAAATGTGATTGATGCCATAATCCCTTACCTCTGAAGTATTTGGGGGAAGTTACAAATTATTTATAAACTCTACCAGAAAATGTCCACCCGCTCGAAGGTTGCGGTGTCCAACCCCATTTTCTAGTTTTAAATTAGTTTCTTTATTATTCGTTTCACAAAAATCCGTCCACAATTTCAAGAACTTTTCATCTTTTTCACCACAGACGATTTGCCACGGAAATTGAGCCTCCAAGAGGTGACTGCGAAAGTCTGGTTGTTTACCGAGTGAAAACCGACTTAAAAAGTATTCAATGGACTCCGTACTGACCTGCCCTTCCCCTGAAATTTCATTAAAATCGTGCAAAAAAACCGGCTGATCATTCCAAAGCTCCATAGCTTCTTGCCAGCTCTTTTCGCTGAACGTTTGAATCCAGGCTTTATCTCTATCGATCCGTTGGAGCCGCTCTTCAGGCTTTGCTAATCCCATATGACTCGAGTACATCAAAAGGCCCTTAACTTGCTCCTTTAACTGGGCACTCAATTCGAGGGCAATTCTTCCTCCCATTGAATACCCACACAGCACCACCGGGTCGTGACCAGCTTGTTCTTTAAAAAACTGTAAGAAATCAGGCTTCGATTGAAATTTCAGTTCGTCGTACAATTTATGAAGGTCCCAAGACTTCACTTCGAGTTCAAGGGGGAGCTGGCCAATAATTTCTGAAAAATCTTTTGGGCTTCCTAGAAAGCCGTGAAACAACCAGAGTTTCAACTAAACAGCTCCTTATATTCGTTCCAAAAATTTCGGCTTTGCTGATTATCTGGTAAAACCTCGACAATACAAGATACCGAGGGTGGTGAAGACTGAATATCGTCTTGCTTTTTTATAGTTCTATATTCGAGTCCGAAAGCCTCTGCAAATTTTGAAAACTCAATATTATGTTCATTAAGATAACTCTTACTGGTAAATAGCCGTTCGAAAATTCGTCCGCCTTTATTGTTTATTACAACAACTGAGGCTGATACTTGAGCTTGTTTGATCAAAGCCAGTGAATTAATGTCGTACAAGGCCGTAAGGTCTCCCAATATACAATAGTTACTCTTTTCTGGATTGAGTAACCCCAAGAAACTCGCGATTTGCCCATCAATACCGTTCGCCCCCCTATTGGCGTAGACTAGAGGAGACCCTATATCTGAAGTGACTAGGTCCCAAACGCGAATAGGCAGAGAGTTTCCTAGATATACAAGAGAATCACGCATTTGTTTGCTCGCCATCTTACGAACAAGACTTTGCTCTGACTCTGGATACTTCTTATAAAGACCTTCAATTTCTTCAGTAAGTCGAACTTCTGTTACTAGAAACTTGAGGTTCGAAGCCGGAGGAATTGGAATTTTACTAATGACTGAAAGGGCCTGGTCAATTCTCGCAAAAATATGATTGCCGTGACTCATTCCCGAAAAGGGTGACTCCGAAAGTGAGAGAACGGGAACATCTAAGTACTCAAGTATTCGCCAGACTTTGACCGTAGGAACTGAACCAATGCGAATAACTGACTGACATTGCCTACTATCAATCAACTGTTCCAGTCTCTTCTCCCCTGAGATGATATAGTTCTCCAGACGAAACCTGGGATCCCTTAGGCCAGAAGTTGCTTCGGCATAAATAGGAAGTTTCTGTTCCTTCAAAAACGCATAGACGGAGGAGCGCTCCCTTTCAGAGTTTAAACCGCCAACGATTACGAGGGGGTCTTTTAAACTCCTGTAAGTTTGCTTCAGCCACTCACTGTCCCCGGGGGATAAAGGAGTTGCCTCTACCTGAAAAAGTCCTTTTTCTAGTTCAATTTCATGTTCCGACAACTCTTCATCTAAAAGGGGTTCATCAAAACAAGTATTAATGTGGAGCGGAGCTCTACCACTCCAATTTTCAATCGTTAGCTCTTCGTTGGGGTTTAAATCCAAGCAAAGTTCGCAATGATCACTGAGTAGTTTTGCTTGCTCGATACTTTGGGGGGCTCCCGACCCCCTCAACTTCTTTGGTCGATCTGCACTAATGATAATTAAGGGAACTTCTTGGTAATAGGCTTCGATGACCGCTGGTAAACATTCGGCGACGGCTGTACCAGAAGTAACAATAACGGCAACTGGTTTTTTATGAGCCCTGAGTTTGCCAAGAGCAAAGAAGCTAGCGCCACGTTCATCAAAGTGAGAATATTTATTGATACCTTTTAATCGATCGACAAGTTCGACGTAGGGACTATTACGGGCTCCAGGACAAACGACAAAATCAGTACAACCTCGAGAGATAACACACTCTAATACCTTTTTTGCACATTGAATATTCACAGACCCAAATCTTCCTTTACTTGCTCTCTTTTAAGAGAAAGTTCTTTCCATTCATTATCTAATTGCGACTGGCGAATGATGCCACAACCCGATCCCAATAATAGGATGTCTCCACTCCATTGGATATTTCTAATTGCTACTAGGCACGTCATATTTCCCTGGGGATCAACCCAACCAAATGGAGCTCCATATTTTTTGCGATCCTCACCCACTGACAAGTTTTTTAACCACGTTTGCAATTCAGATCGCGGAGCCACGCCAAGGGCAGGTGTGGGATGCAAGGCTTTGACAACTTCTGAAAATTTCAGAGGAGCTTTGGGAGATAGGCATAACTCTGTTTTTAAATGCTTGATTTTACTGAGCTTCTTTATTCCAAGGTTTGAACTCTTAACTTCGCCGAAGGCTTCTAATCGCGACTGGATATCTTTTTTGACCCATTCATGCTCATCGAGCTCTTTAGAGTCCCCCATAAAATCTTGATCATCGCGATCAATATCAGCAGTTCCGGCAAGAGCCATTGTTTGCAGCTCAGAACCATCATAGGAGAACAAAATTTCGGGTGTTCTTCCGAGAATCCCCCCATTTTTTGACCACAAACCGTAGGAGTAGGTCCCCGGCACCGGAGTTTGTAATTTTACGACTGTCGAAACGAGGGCATTTACTCCCGGTTTATCGAAGGAAGATTTAGCAAAAATAATAGGTACTGCTTTCTCTAATTCCGTATCGACAAATGCCTTTTGTAACTCTTCGAACTTTTCTTTGAAGGATTCAAAGTCTGGCTCTTGCCATTGGAATTTATGCTGAGGGAGCGTAGTTTTTACACTCAGGGCCCGGGCTTCTGTGAAGACATGCCACGATTCACCTGCTAAATCTTCAAAGTCCGGACTGATAATATTCCAGCAACCATCCTCTAAATGCGAAGAAACACCCCGGTAGCCAGAAAGCAAATAAACCCTATTTGAGCTGGTAATTAGGGCTCTAAATTCATCATTTCTTAATCCAGTAAATAACTCAGTGTTTTCTACAGACATTTTTCCACTATTAGGCTTGTGATTATTAATGCTTAATGTTAAAAACCCTAACATTTTAACACGTTTAAGTGAGAACACCAGTAAGAGGCACCCGATTATATGGGGGGCTTTTTTGTTCAAATTTTTTTGAACTTATGCTATTATTGAGTTAAAAGGCAATAGCGATGAGTAAAACACAAGTAGTGAAAGTTAAAGATATCGAAATTGGTGGTGGCCAGTTTGTTGCGATCGCCGGGCCTTGCTCAATCGAATCTCAATCACAACTCGATCTCATTTCTGAATGTGTGAAAAACTCCCAGGCTAAAATTCTTCGTGGTGGAATCTATAAAATGAGGACTTCACCCGATGCCTTTCAAGGGCTAGAGCACGAGGCATTTAATATCGTCAAAGCGATCAAAGACAAACATCAAATGCCCTTTGTCTCTGAAGTTACCGATCCAAGACAGATTGAAGAACTCTACGAACTCGTTGATATGTTTCAGGTGGGTTCAAGAAATATGTATAACTACTCACTTCTTAAAGAACTAGCGAACTTTGATAAGCCGGTTCTTTTAAAGAGAGGTTTTTCGGCTCTCTACGATGAGTGGATCAAAGCGGCTTCCTATGTCACTAGCCAGGGAAATGCCCAGGTCGTTCTCTGTGAACGCGGAATCAGAACATTTGAGTCGGCGACGCGAAACACGCTCGACCTCAATTCTGTTGCATATATCAAAGAAAATACAGATCTTCCCATTATTGTTGACCCTTCCCACGGAACGGGCGTCAGAAATCTTGTCACTCCAATGGCATTAGCTTCTGCTGCGGCTGGAGCCGATGGAATTATGGTCGAAGTTCACAACAATCCAGAAAAAGCCCAATCCGACGGATTTCAGGCCCTCACCCCTGAAATGTTCGATCACTTAATGAAGCGAATTAATACTCTCACCCAAGCTCTTCGAAGCTAACGCGAGTTTAATATGAAAACGAATACTGAAAATCACACAGGCCCTGAAGCTGCGAAAATTAGAAGTATGTTTGCAGAAATAGCCCCCAGTTACGACCGAGCTAACGATGTTCTTTCGGCGGGAATTCATCACCTCTGGCGGAAAAAATTAGTACGCCTCAGTGGTGGTGGACCAAAGAGTAAGGTTCTGGATTGTGCGACTGGCACGGGTGATCTCGCTATTCAATTTAAGAAAACATTGGGTCCCGAGTCTCAAGTTACAGGTACGGATTTTTGTGCGGAAATGTTAATACCCGCTCCAGAAAAGGCTCAAAAGGCTGGCTTCGGCGATATCAAGTTTAGCGTTGCCGATGTTACGCAACTTCCTTTTGAAGATCAGCAATTTGATATTGCTTCGATATCGTTTGGAATTCGCAATGTGAACAACCCTAAAAAGGCCCTCGAAGAATTGGCCAGAGTCACCAAGCCTGGTGGAAAAGTCCTAGTTCTAGAGTTTGGACAAATTGCGATTCCTGGGGTTCGAGAAGTCTACAATTTCTACTCTAATCACATACTCCCAGTTGTCGGGGGGTGGGTGACTGGTAAACAAGAAGCCTACGAATACTTACAAAAATCTTCAGCTCAATTCCCTTGTCGAAACGACTTTATCAGTCTCATGGAGTCGACTGGAAAGTATCACAGCTGTAAGTTTCACAGTCTCTCTGCAGGCATTGCCTATATCTATGAGGGAAAAGTTAAATAGGTTACTCGGCCTCGTTTAAAGTGAGTCACTCCAAGTATAAGTGATCTTAAATGGAGCCCACTCAATTTGAAAATCAGCGCCCCATTCTTGGGCTGATTCTTCTGCGACCAATAGATTGAGACCCCAATCTTTAAACTTCTCATGGGAAGCTGATGGGTCTTTGTAATTACTTGTGTCCTCAACGTTAAAAGGCGCAGCGAGACTGAGCTGAATTTTTCCATCTTTATGGGAGGCTATGAAGTCGAGCAAAAGCTCGTCATCTCTACCTTTTAGGCCTTCTAGGATGATGTTTACCCATGGGATCATACTCAAACCCAGTTTAAGGTAATTAACTCGATACATTCCAGCACTATCACCTTCTACCTGCTTATTGAGTTTAGCTGATACATAGCTCAGCTTTTTCTTAAAAAAGCTATCAAGATCATCCAACATTTGCTGGAGAGCCATCTCGCGAAATTCTTCGCGACCTCGAGAAACACTGAGAGACCGAAACGACTCGATGATCGCTGCCATCTTCTTGCTCGTTTCTACTATTTTTTCTGCCGAATCCATGACCTTAAAGTCATCCCACTTTTTGCTTTCAACCCCTCGATGAATCATGTCCCCTTTTCCTAAAATAATCATTAAGGGGTTATTTAAATCATGGGCAATAGCCCCCATCATTTCACCGAGAAACGAAAACAAATACTGTCTCCGTAAATCCTCATTTAAAGGGATTGATCGCTCTCCACTCTCATTCGACATTAATTGACCCCACTTTATCTGATTGTTTCCACAACAAATGATCGGCGATACACATATAGGCCATTGCCTCTATTACACTGCAAGCCCGAGGTATAATACAAGGGTCGTGGCGTCCTTTTTTTGCCACATCCATTACCGAAGACGTTGGTTTAAAGGCCACCCGCCCTAGAATGGGCTCTCCCGTGGTCACCCCTCCACGCATTCCTCCATACCGAGAGGAACTTGAACTACCGTGAAACTCAGTTCCCGGCATTTCTAGGTCGAGAAAGCCACCGCCAAAATCAAAGCCCACGACAGCCCCAAGGCTCATCATGCTACTAGCGAGATCCGACTTGAACTTATTAAAGACAGGCTGTCCGAGACCGAAGCAAATATTACGAATCAAAAGTTGAGCTATTCCTCCATAGCTCTCGCCTTGCTCTTTTGCTTGTTTTAAAAGAGATTCCATTTTTTGACTCAAATCTCTATCCGGACAACGAACAAGACTTGAATGGGTTTTACTCATGAGATCCGAATCACTAACAATCTCCGCTATCTTCTTTTCATCAAACTTGAGCGGGCCCATTTGTGAGGTAAAAGAAATCACTTCTAAATTTGGTAGTTTTTCATCAAGCAACATTTTGCAAAATGCACCGGCCACAACTCTCGAGAGAGTTTCGCGACCCGAACTACGACCACCCCCTCGATAGTCATGAATTCCGAATTTTTTTAGATAAATATCGTCAGCGTGGCCAACTCTGGGGTTACTCTTTATATCTTGGTAGGCTTTTGAATTTCCATCTCGGTTTTTTACGACAACTGCCACCGGCGAGCCGAGGGTTTTACCTTCGTAAATTCCACTTAGAATTTCAGCCTGGTCGGATTCATTACGAGAAGTCGTCACCTCAGATTGTCCCGGTCGCCGTCTCTTTAAAAAGTTATCGAGAGTTTCTTGGCTAAATTGAACTCCCGCCGGCAATCCATCGATAACGACACCCATGGCTTCGCCATGGCTCTCGCCAAAACTCATAACCTTTATGTGTTTACCCCAAAGATTGGCTGACATGATTTTCCCAGTAGTTCATTTGTGCTTCCGCTTGCACTTTAAACAATTCTAATCCCGAATGGTAGATGCAAACCTTCTTTTTGGCATATTCTCTGCCCGGAGAGTCCTCCGTATAGTTTAAATCAAATACGACCCTGGGATCCCAGTTTTCGGGAGGCCATATTTCCGCTTGATAATTTCTGCCAAGAGCCCAAATGATACTTTTGGGCTGAAGATCCTTGGCCGGTTTACCGATGAGGTTATCTGGCCCAGCCTTCACTGTTAGATTACGACTCGAAACACAAACAGCTTCCGGAAGTAAATACTGAATAGGATGAAGCATTCCTCCTCCACCCCAAACCACTGTATCCAAATCCTGTAGATTCTCTAAAAAACTTCGAAGCCCCAATACATCAGTATTTGTGCCCCTCCAAACTTGGTCTTTTGCATTCCAAATAATAGTGTTAAGACTCGCGATAGCTTCATCGGGGTCTTTACACAATTCGAAAGCCTTTTCTTTAAAGGGAGAAGTGATCGCAGCGCCGATCAGTCCAATTTTTTGCAACCACGAAATCGTTTCGTCATTCCACTCTTCAGGCTCCATATCGATGCGATAAAAGTTCACCTTATTTTTGAGGGCGAAATCAAGGTGTTCCATTGGCGAGCGCGAATGCTTAACCGGATGCCCAATCACTGCAAAAAAGTTATTGCCTGTAAATTTATTGTTAACCCATTCCATCGCCGTCGGCTGATCGAGAACAACCTCATCATCGAGGCGAATATAGTTGAGCCCTTTTCCTTGCGTGAAGGCTAAGCGATACCATTGCCATCGCCCCCTATCGCTCACTGGATAAAAACAACGGTTCTTTCCCGTCTCTGTCCACTCATGGGCAAGCATTAATTCCCTAAAGCTCTTAATGGGAACAGCGAGCTTAAGGTTTACTTTTCCGTCATCGAATTTATCAACTCGCTTGAGAACATCTTCGATGCTTTCAGATTCACCTCGCTCGTGAAAAGAAACGATATCGCAGTGAATAGCAGGTCCACCCCACTCCCCTGGCCAATCCACATAATCAAACTGTCCATTGAGGCTCACATTTTCTTTCGATTTTCTAAAACTTCGAATTGTATAAAAGTCCGCAGCAAGTAGCTTAAGAGAATCTATTTGCTCTTCGGTGATAAGGTCATCTCGATACTCAAGTGTAGAAACTCCAAGGCGAGTCAGAACCTCAATCGTCTTAGCAAGACGCTCTCGAGACTCGAAATGTTCAGAGCGCAGAGTGAAGACGGTTCGGGATAATAAATTAAAAGATTGAAAATAGCGCCACTCATTGGCTTTATTATTGTCCGCACCTTCACTGATTGTGAAAGCCCAATGACAATTCTTTTTATAAAAAGCGGTTCGCTCTTGATAGCGAGTCATGTAATCTTCAAGGGGTGCCTTGGAGTTATCAAGAAGCGGGCGATCTAAGAATACCCGGCCCTCATCATCAAGCTCTCTTCGAACCCAAACCACCTCCCAGTCATTTGGCATTTCTGCCATACAACCCGCTCCGACGGATATAACAATTGGAACTGGCGAACTCTTCCACTCTTCTAACAGTGAGTAAAAGATTCTTTGTTCAATTTCACGGAACTCGGCTTCTTTATTATTTTCGAAAAAATAATTGATAGGTTTTTCAGTTCGATTCTCAATTTCGTCATCAAGATCAATACCAAGGAGCCCGACACCCTGCTTTTGAGCCTGGCGCATAAGACGTTTCATCAATGAGGTTTTTCCTGTACCTCTATGACCAATTAACAATATTTTCACTAAAGGCTCCGTTGGATTTCCCAGAAGTGTGCGAAACTTTTTTTGACAACACCCTTATCTCTTATTGTAACCCGAGCACCGGCCTGTATGGCAACTGCTCCGGCCATGGCTATTCGATGGTCAGAATCAGGACTTAAATCTATCGGTTTAAGGGACGACAGATCCTTTCGATCCACAGGTTTTAATATTTTTAAAGAATCATCGTTCGACTCAAAACCAACGCCTAATGCATCCATTAGAAGCTCTATATTTTTGAGGCGATTTGACTCTTTGTATCGAAGGTTTTTAAGACCCGTAAATATTGAGCCACTTTGAGCAAAAGCACATAAAACTGACAGTACCGGAAAAAGGTCCGGACTTTGTTCAAGGTCTATACTTACACCGCGATAATCAGAAGAACCCCGAACTGACCACACATTGTTTTGCATATCATTGGAGATACCCATTTGTGAGAAAATTTCTCTAATCTTCGAATCCGATTGGACACTTTCAGCAAATAAATTTTCTATTCTTACTTCACCTTCACTCAAGGCAGCAAGACATCCGACTGAAGCAGCACTACTCCAATCATCTTCAATTTTGAATCCCTCAAGAGATTTTGTATTGATCTCACTGGTTGATCGCCAACTCAATTGATCTCCATTTAAATGAACATTTGAATTCGTGAGCTCATTCATCAAATTAAGACTCATGGAGAAATAACTCTTTGATGACGATAATGACTCTAAGAAAACATCAAACTCATAACTGAGTCCAATGCTTGAAAGTACAAAAGCGCTGGCAAATTGACTGGATTTTTGGCAATCAATTATAACTTTGTCTTTAGGCCTCCATGGGCCTTTTACTTTGATTTGGTTCTTACCACTGGAAATTTTCACTCCGAGCTGCTCGAGTAAATCAATCAGCTCGTCCATCGGTCTTCTAAAAAGAGATTCTGAGCCTTTTATAGTGATCTCGAAACTTTCACGACTCGCGCGAAGAGCAAAAAATCGAAACGATGTCCCGCCCTCACCCAGGTAGAAATCGCTTTTTCCCTCTTTAAGTTCCGCAAGGGCATTTTTTAAATATTGGATATCCTCACTGAGGTTTTCTTCAACTTTCAGCTGACTCCTAGAAAAGGATGAAATAATAAGAGCTCGATTCGCAATCGACTTTGAAGGCCCAACTCGTCCTTGCCAGAGAGTTTTCATCGAATAAAACCTTGGCGCTTCAATTCAGACAACAGACTTTGCACATTCAGATTAACCTTCTTAGGACGCCCTTTGGCCTGCAAAAATACAAACCCGACCCCATCTCTACTCGACTCCTTCTTGTCTTTAAAAAGAAGAGCTTTCACCTGATTCAACTTCAATTCCTTTTGCGATCTGAGCTGCAAGGCTTTAAATCGAGGAGCACTCGTTTTAACAATGAGCTGACACCACTGTTCACAGGTTTTTTCACTCAATCCGAATTTCTTTTGTGAGAACCTTAATGCGAATATCAATCCCAATGCCACTGCCTCACCATGGGAGAGATTTAATAGAACCTCGAATACATGTCCCATGCTATGACCTAAATTTAAGTGGGATCGAATCCCTTTTGTTTCTTTTGGGTCCTTTTTTAAAATTGAGTACTTAACCTCAATGCTTTCTCGCAACTGAGCCCATAGGTCCGACTTTTCTAAAGAGTTTCCCATAATCTCTATCTGAGCCCAAGGTCTTCTACATAAAAGGGCATGTTTTATGTGCTCAGCAAAGGCTTGACGCTCTAAGCGCTGATCTTGCTGTTTGAGAATAGTTTTGACGAGATATATTTTTGAAGCAAAGTGAAATGTTCCTAGTTGGTTCTTTACTTCTCCTGAATTGAGAGCTGTTTTTCCTCCATGGGCCGAATCGATGGCAGCAAGCCAAGTTGTTGGAATTTGCTGAAAATCAACACCTCGGTGGTAGACACTGGCAACGAATCCAGCAAAGTCTCCGACCGAACCACCACCAAGAGCTATAACCTGAGCCTCTTGCTTTTTTACTCCACCAATAATTTTTGATATTTTAGAAAAGTGTTTTGGGAAGTGATCAAGCGACTTTAAGGATTCGCCAGCCTTGACCCCGTAACGGTTTTTAAACTGCCTTATGAAGTGGCGCAAAGACGGGCTGATACCTTCTAAACGACGGTCATAAATGAGAATAGCCCCAGGCCTGAAAGTCTTACGACTCGGCAGACGGGTGGAAAATCGGCAATTTTCAATACTTGGAACCATAGTCTGAAGCTAGCAGAAGGAGGCTTGGGTTCCAAGCAGTGATTTACCAGTTAATTGGCGTTATCGAGTCGATTCGCCTCTTCAGAAATCGCATCTGATTGCTCGAGAATATCGCGCCCATTACTCATATCGCCCTCTAAAAGGCCTTTGATTCGGCCAAGGAGCTGGGTTCCCAAGTTAAATACATTGGCGTAGATCTCGTGATACTCGTCAAGAGATTCGACCATTTTTTGAACTTGCTCGGATAAAGACGTCAAACTGATGTTGTAAGGATTTTCTTGCTTCAAACCCTCTACATGCGAAAGGAGACCTTCTAATTTCAATTTTAACTCACTAATAACTTGGGTATCAGGAGTGGACTCGGCGGCACCACTGACCATTAAGTTCAGGCGATAGGTGAAGCGACTAATGAAGCCATTGAGTTTTTCTCGGGATTCACGGTCCACACTTCCTGCGGCGATCACTCTACTGACAACGGATTGACCATCACTGATGTCCTGGTTGACGTGAAAGAGGTGAGAAAATCGAATATCATTACTCACTTCATAAGAGGCCGTCTGAAATTCGTTAAGAGCTTTCATAAAGTTCAAAGATGATTGCCCACTTTGAAGGTCCTCTGGTTTGTATGAAAGCAAGCTATCGATGCTTTGATTAAATAACTTTAAGTCCGTTGCGAAATCAATTTGCCTTTGAAAGTCACTCAGTGATCTGACCTCATTAGGGTCACCCGCAATGAGGTTTTCTTCGGCCTTAATAGCACCCTGAATCCTTCTTCTCCAGGATCTGCGAACTACTGCCGGAAGCCAACTCGGCACACTCGATAAAAACAAGAATGTGGACCCACCCATGGCTGCAAAAAGATCAGGGCGAACTACCATCGGACCGGTCAACCAAGCGGTAAATTGTGAAACAAGTCCTGGGTTTGCAAAGCCTAGAGCTGTTAAGCCAATACTAACCACAGCCGTCGCTCCAAGGTGAACAGCTAAAGATTTTCCTGTACTTCTCTGACCAAAAATACTCATGGCTCTATTGTAAGCACGAGTGGTACGAACAATGGCCGTCGTTTTTGCGATCTTACCTGAGTAGTTTTGCTCAAGTGCTTCGTTGATTAAACCAATGAGAGCTCTCTTTTTTTCAGGGTCATTATAAGCGTCGTTGATCAATTGTGCTTGGTATTTAATTTTATCGAGAGTTAAGCCATAGAGCTCGCCATCACTCAAATAAAAGGTCATAGCCTCGATTTTATCGTTGAGTTCCTCTAAATCCATTGGCTTCGCGTTTTCACCGAGATGATCAAGAATGAGCGTGTCGTCTCCATCCCTATTTTTTAAGGCGTAGTAGAGGTATTCATCTCTTAACTTTTCTAAGATTCTTTCGGCGTAGGTGTTACGAAAATTAAAGTTACTGACAATGTCCTTGTGATTGGCATCTTTCGTAACTTCCCAAACAATCATGGCAAAGACTGGATCGGCAAACATTAAGCCTTCTTCTTCAACATACTTTTCAAAAGCCGCTTTCTTCGCTTCGAACTCTCTACGATCGCGCGCCATCGGATTTAAAACATCGACGTTCTGTCCACTAACAGGAACGACGTCTCTACCTGCTGATTGAGACTGGGCAAAAACCTCAACCACTCTTTCTTCGCAAGCCCCAACACCTTGGGCACTGACTTCAGTTCCCCACATCAAGGGAGCCACGGTTAAAAGAATCAAAAGTTTTAACAAATAAAACCGACAACTTGGGTTCATTATATTCTCCACAGTTCAGAATCTTAGTAGCCCTTCACAGGTGCACTATGTGTACCATGGCCGACCTGAATGCAGATTTATAAGTGCCTTATATTACTATGTTTTTACCGGACATTCTCAGCCCTATTGAGCTGTCTCCGCGTTTTGTGATACCTCGGGGCTAATATTGGGAAGTTGCCAATCAATGGTTTCTAATTTTCTTTCTCGAAGGAAGTTATTAACCTTTGAAAAGGGTTTCGAACCAAAGAAACCCCGATGGGCCGATAATGGAGATGGGTGAACACTTTCCAGAACTAAGTGTTTGTTGCGATCGACTGAAGCTGCCTTTTTCTGGGCATAGCTTCCCCACAGAATAAAAGCGATGGGGTTTTCAGATTTATTGAGCTCTTCAACGACTCGATCGGTAAAGCGCTCCCACCCCTTCTTTTGATGGGCTCCCGCTTGGCCCTTTTCGACGGTCAGGACACTGTTTAGGAGAAGCACCCCTTGCTCTGCCCAGTGGTTTAAACAACCGTGATTGGGAGTTTCAGTAGATACATCTGCCTGTAGCTCTTTAAAGATATTTTTCAAAGAAGGAGGTGACTGAATCCCCGGTTGAACAGAAAAGCAAAGTCCGTGGGCTTGGTTAGGCCCATGATAGGGATCTTGACCAATAATTACGACTTTTACTTTGTCGAAAGGAGTTTTATTAAGGGCTGCAAAATAATCTTTCCCCCGCGGGTAAATCGTCGCCCCCGAATCGTAGCGCTCTTTTAAAAAAGACTTGAGCTCTTGCATATAATCTTTTGCAAACTCATCCTCTAAACGGTGCTTCCAGCTTGGCTCTAAATCGATATTATTCTGCAATTTTTCCCCCTCGATACCTTTGAGCTATCAAAGTCCACAGTGATTGTCTAGAATAGGAGGCCATGAAACCTTCGAATTTTGACCTAATAAAAGCTGAGTTCTTCGATCGAGATACTAAAAAAGTCGCAAAAGATCTCCTGGGGAAGATTCTAAGGGTTCAGCACCCAAGAGAACCAGAGGTTCTCTGCAAAATTGTTGAAACAGAAGCATACTTAGGCCTTAAAGACCCCGCCTGTCATACCTTTGGCGGCAAAAGATCCCCGCGCAATGAATCTATGTGGCAAAAAGCTGGAACGAGTTATGTTTACTTTATTTATGGAATGTACCATTGCCTCAACTTTGTGACTCGCTCTGAGAGTGAACCAGAAGCGGTACTCATAAGGGCTCTTGAACCTTTATCGGGTCAAGACCTCATCAAAAAGCGCCGTAAGAGTAAAAAAGAAATTGAATGGACAAATGGCCCAGGTAAACTTTGTCTGGCCCTCAATATAGATAAGAAGCATGATGGCCTCAATATAGAAAAGAAACCCATTCAAGTACTTTCGGGCGACGAGATTGACTCAAAGTATATTGTCAGCTCACCACGGATAGGAATCGGCAGCAAGCACGATGCTTGTTTTTGGAAACTTCGATTTTTTATAAAAGACAATCCTTGGGTCTCAAAAGTTCCTTCGGGAAACCCAAAGTAAGATTACTCGGCCTGAATCTGGCAGTAAAAATCAGAGGTCCACTGGGGGTTCTTGGCTTCACCTTTAATCAAAAAGTACTTACCCATGATTTTAACTTCATTTTTCATGGACCATTGCTCGATGGTCGAAGAGCTTAAGTGAAGGCGCTCTTCCATGCGATGAATAACATTATTATCGCCATGCCTAAGACGGGCCTGGGTGCGAATGCTGTTGATTCTCTCGCTACAGGTAATACCTCTTGGACCAAACGACTCAAAATCATTAGCGGCGACTAAAGTTAACTTGGGCCCCGATTTGAGGAGGTATACTGGGGCCGTAAATTCATCTCGATAGGTCGCCTTGGTTTTTTGTCGCAATTGATAAACACAATAGCCAGGACCTGAGGCAGTCATAGCTCGCGAAATTCTACGGGCACCTTTTGATTGATATCTCAGTTTAAAGTTTTCAAAGAGAGAAATTTTATTATTGAGACTCGGGGTCAGGTCTTTCGAGGTTTCAACCCACGCCTTTTTATCCAAACGACAAATGTCTGCCACCGCCGTCAGCGATAGTAAATTGAACATTAAAATAGCCACGATGACTTTTTTCATAGACCTAAGTACCCCTAAAACCGTCCCAATCTATCCAATGCTATTGCAAAGAGTCAATTTTCCTCCGTAACTTTTGCGGCTTTTTTTACGAAGTTTTGTAAAAAGCACAAGATTCAAAGCCCCAAGCAAGAGGGCCAATTTTTAAAAAAATTAGTTATCGTAAGGCTTTAGCTGTGTTTTTATTAAATATTAGAGATCGGTAATTCTCTCCACTGAGGAGCAACTTCATATGAAATCTAAAGCACCTAAGATCATTCTCCTGCTGCTTTTAATAAGTGCCTTTGTCAGCTTTTTTGTGTTCGATTTGGGGCAATACCTGAGCTTCGATTACCTGAAGTCCCAACAATCAAACTTTCAGGACTATTACGCTAAAAACCAAGCCCTAACCCTCGCTATTTACTTTCTGATCTACGTGGTTTCTACCGCACTTTCTCTCCCGGGCGCTGCAATTCTCACACTCGCCGGAGGCGCGCTCTTTGGAAATATGGTCGGTGTCATTGTCGTTTCCTTTGCCAGTACTATTGGCGCGACCTGTGCATTTTTGGCTTCCCGATATATATTGCGCGATTACGTTCAGGAGAAATTTAAGAGCCGACTTAAAACCATTAATAAAGGAATCGAAAAAGAGGGTGGTTTTTACCTCTTCACACTTCGTCTTATTCCTGCGGTACCATTTTTCGTGATTAATATGGTGATGGGCCTAACCAATATGGGAGTCATTCGATTTTTTATTATCTCGCAAGTCGGAATGCTCGCGGGAACCTTTGTTTACGTTAATGCGGGAACACAAATAGGCCAACTCGATTCTCCAGCAGGAATCCTTTCTCCTAACATACTTATCAGCTTCGTCATACTCGGACTCTTCCCTCTCATCGCTAAAAAGTTTATAAAGCTGTATGTCGGAAAATTGGTAAGCTGGTGGTCTTCGCGAAAGGTTTATAGCAAATACAAGAAACCTATGAAATTTGATTACAACGTGATTGCCATCGGTGGTGGTGCAGCCGGATTAGTCACGTCATACATAGGAGCTGCCGCTAAAGCTAAAGTCGCCCTCATCGAAGCCGATAAAATGGGCGGCGACTGCCTCAACTATGGTTGCGTCCCTAGTAAAGCCATCATCCGCACAGCAAAATTTATGTCCGATGCAAAAAAAGCTCAATCCCTAGGAATTAAAAATGTAAACGTGGAATATGATTTCGCCGATGTCATGGAACGAGTCCAACGAGTTGTGAAAACCATCGAGCCCCACGATTCTGTAGAACGATACACTGGCCTAGGCGTCAGTTGTTATACGGGCTACGCCAAAATAAAATCCCCTTGGGAGGTTGAAATCAATGGAGAGATTTTAACAACTAAGAACATCGTTATCGCTTCTGGCGCGGGACCATTCGTACCGAACATCGAAGGCCTCGATAAAATGGATCCCATGACCTCAGAGAATCTATGGAATATGCGAGAACAACCAAAGAAATTACTCGTTCTCGGTGGAGGCCCCATTGGCTCAGAACTCGCCCAAGCATTTCATCGAGTCGGTTGCAATGTCACTCAGCTAGAACTCGCTGATCGAATTCTAGTTCGAGAAGATAAAGAAGTTTCAGATATTGTCATGAAAGACTTTAAAGATGAGGGAATCAATCTACTCACCGAACATAAGGCAGTACGCTTTTATGAAGAAGGTGGAAAACGCTATTGCGTTGCTGACCACAAAGGTGAAGAAAAGATTATTGAATTTGATAAAGTCATTGTCGCTCTCGGCAGAAAAGCTCGGGTCACTGGCTTTGGCCTCGAAGAACTCGGAATTGAACTCACCGACCGAGGAACTATTCAAGTGAATGACTGGATGCAAACCAATTACCCCAACATCTATGCCTGCGGTGATGTCGTGGGCCCCTATCAATTTACTCATATGGCAGCCCATCAAGCTTGGTTCTGTGCAGTCAATGCCATGGCCTCACCTTTTTATAGTTTCGACGTCGACTACAGTATTGTTCCTTGGTGTACCTACACCGATCCTGAGATAGCCCGTTGCGGATTGAATGAAACCGAAGCAAAAGAACAAGACATCCCATACGAGGTCAGTACTTATGACCTCGAAGAACTCGATAGAGCCATCACAGAAGAAGCGGCTCACGGTCTCGTTAAAGTCCTCACTGTACCGGGAAAAGATAAAATTATAGGTGTTACAATCGTAGGTATGCACGCCGGTGACTATATCGCAGAGTTTGTTACAGCCATGAAGTACGGACTCGGAATGAATAAGATCCTCGGAACCATTCACATCTACCCGACTCTGGCTGAAGCAAACAAATATGCGGCTGGTGCATGGAAGAAAAATCATGTCAGTGAAAAAACATTGAATCTCGCTATGCGATTTAATTCGTGGAGAAGAACATAAAATATAACTGAACCCAACTAAGGTGAATAAGGTATGAAACATTTGAAATTAGCATCATTTTTCTTTTTTATTAGCTCACTTTTTTCATTGGTCGCTTTTGCTGAATTTGATCACAGCCATTCTGAGTGGGATCAAGTTCTAAAAAAGTATGTAAGCACAGTTCCAGGATCAACACAGGTTGATTACAAAGCCCTCAAAAAAGAGAGTACCGTCCTAGACTCTTACCTCTCTAAAGTCTCCGCGGTTAAAAAATCGGAGTACGACGGCTGGTCTGGCAATCAGAAGCTTGCCTTCTTAATAAATGCCTACAACGCATTTACTCTAAAATTCATTATCAAAGATGAAATTCCAGAGAGTATTAAAGACAAAGGTGGGTTCTTCAGTAGTCCTTGGAAGAAAAAGTTCTTTAAAATTTTTGGCAAGGAAGCCTACCTCGATAAGCTCGAACACGAAATGGCTCGTAAACAATTTAACAATTGTCGAGTTCACTTTGCTTTTAATTGCGCCTCTATTGGTTGCCCCGCTCTTCGCACCGAAGCATGGTTGGCCGATAAGCTCGACGAGCAGTTTGAGGATTCAACGAAGAACTTCCTCAGTGACCGCTCGAGAAATCGCTATAATAAAGAGAAAAACCGAGTGGAAATATCAAAGATATTTGATTGGTATGAGGATGACTTTTCAAAAGATAAAACCTGCGGCAGTGTCGCCCAGTTTGTTTCTAAATACCTGACTGATGACAAGGACTTACAGAAGAAGATCGCTTCCGAAGAAATCAGCATCCGGCACCTGGATTACGATTGGAAGCTCAACAAAAAATAATTGATTCTTGACGGAGGATTTAAAATTTCTTAAATCCTCCCCATGGCTCCAAAAAAGAAAAGTTCCTATTATCAAATCAGCTATCGCGACCCAAAAGACGGTAATATCCATGCTCTTAAGGCCAAGAAAATTACAGACTCAAGCCTGGGTCTTAGCTTTATTGCTATCTCTGATTTCGTTTTTGATACCGAGTCCATCGTAGTTAATCCCCAAGAAGAGGCACTGCAACTTCGCTTCGAAACCGTGAAGATACTCCACCTTTCTATTTACTCAGTTATTTCAATTGAAGAGATGGATGGCAGTAAATCTTTGAAGTTTAAAAAAGACAAATCAGATTTAAAAATTCTCCAGGCGGACTTCGCCGGCGGTGATTAAAGAGAGGGAGCGCAATTAAGAACTCCCCCTTTACTATTTATTTGAATTTCGCACTATTCATATACTTTGTATTGCTCCACTTTGTGTTTCGACGAGAGGACCTTCTAAAGTCAGTGGCATAGACCCCACTATAGTTGAAACTTGTGTAGTCGAGATCGGCGCCGATCAAATCAGTGTAACCAAGCATTGAATATTTTATATCAACATACTGCATGCTAATATTTCGAGCTTCAACATATCTAAAGTTTGCATAATTGATATCTGCATAATCGAGTTTTGCACTGCGGAGATCAGCATAGCGCATTCGAGAATAGTTTAAGTTAGCATACTGAGCATCGACCCCTGGCATATCGGCATACTGAAGGTCTGAATATGATAGATTGGCGTACTGCAAAGTGGCAGATCTCATTTCTGCATAATCGAGATCAGCGTATTGAAGCTTCGCATAGTCTGCATTGACCAAATTCATATCCGCATAATCTAAGCGAGCGTATTGAAGCTTTGCGTACCTCAAGTCTGCTAAATCAAGTTTAGCATACCTTAAATCGGCATATCTTAGGTCGGCGTATTTTAAATTGGCGCCGCGCAGATCTTTCGATCTTAAGTTAGCATATCTAAGATTCATACCTTGGCAATTTTTAGTCCTCAAACAACGACTTACGTGACTACTATTAGCAGCAGTTCCCGCTTCTACGAGATCGTTATTCGCTTCAGCCGCCTCATAGCCATAGTAATTTGCGTCGGTATTTAGACCATTTGATGATTTGTCTTCGAGACCGCCTTCTCCACAGGCTGTAAGTCCGAGCAAGACAATAGAACACAACAAGATTTTCTTCATGAAATCCCCCCATTTAACTATTTAACCAATGACTTCCTTAAGAAATCTTCTACCCACGGCTCATTATTACAAGGCCTATGCCGCCACAAAACGAAACAGTATTAGTATGAGAGATCTAAACTGTTTAAGGTCTGCACAGGGACGGAAGGATTTTACAAATTAAATGAAAGAATGAGAGATGAAATTCGAATCAAAAATAAAAAAGCCACCCGTGAAGAGTGGCTTTTTTCGGTCACTTGTATTATCGACTAGCGAATCGCCGTATTCAAGTACTTAGTTCCCGACATTGTGAGACCCGTTTTTTGATTTGTTCTCAAGTCAGTGTGAGAAACACCACTATTGTTAAGAGATACATGACTAAGGTTCGCGTTTCTCAGATCAGCGTACCCAAGGCGAGAGTGCTCGATATCTGAGTACTGCATTTGTGCATTCTGACCTTCAACATATCTGAGGTTAGAGTAATTAATATCAGCGTACATAACTTGAGCTTGAGCGATTTCTGCATATCGAAGAGAAGCATAGTTAGCATCGATGTAGTTCATTTTAGCCCAGCGCAGATCTGCATACTGAAGGTCTGCATAATTTACGTTAGCATAGCTTAAATCAGCTGCAATGGCGTCTACATAGTCCATATCGGAGTATTGAAGAGTGGCGTAGCGAGCGATCACACCGTTCATATCAGCGTACTCAAGACTTGCGTACTTAAGATTCGCATAATTCATTCGAGCTTGATCCAATTTAGCATACTGCAGATTCGCATAGCGGAGGTCTGCATAACGAAGATCAGCCCCACGAAGGTCTTTGCCTCTTAGATTGGCATAGCGAAGATTCATTCCACTACATTTCTTTGTAGAAAGACATTTTTTAACATCAGCAGCGCTTGCGGCAGCCCCAACTTCTACAGGTTCACCGTTTTGCTCGGCAGCCTCGATCCCATAAACATTATTGTCTGGATCGATTTGTTCAAGTGACAGACCAGCTTGTTCAAGACCACCCTCACCACAAGCAGTAAGACCTAATAAAGCTACAAATAAAATAATTACCTTTTTCATAATTCCCCCAAAATTAGAATTCACATTTATCAACATTCACATTAACGTCCCGATAGATTTAGTTTAGGGGTATTATGACTTCATTTTGGTAACATTTTTGTCGAAAAAGAAAGTTTTTAGGCAAATAAAAAGGGTCTCCGAAGAGACCCTTGGTCAAATTCAAATGATTTATAGGTTCTACTGACAGGTATTGCTGGCTGTTGCATTGGCATTGAGAGCAGCTAATGTGAGCTGAGTTCTCGTAAAGGTTCGAGTCGCCGTTACCATCGATAGGTCTTCAACTGAGGCCCCTGCTACCGTTTGCATACCAAATACTTGGTTAGGATACACACCAACACATCCCGTTTCGATCTTTCCGTACTGACTGAGTAGAATGAGACGAGAGTTTCTAGAAGACATGTCTCCATTTTTTACGACATTGGCATTTTCAGAGGCCATTACAGCTATTCCACCGTCGACTCTTTCAACGAGAGAATTTTCATAAATATTGTCATCACCAGCTTTTCCCATGACCGTGCTCCACTTGAACTGAAAGCTCGAATCAAGGCTCATAACCCAGCTGTCTAAGAATCCATTCCCTACGGACTCCGTATGACCAGCCAGAAGGATATCTCCCGATTGGCTCACTCTAACGTTGGTCAGTGACTCGTAAGCACTTCCTCCGACAACATAACTAGATACAAGATTGAGATTGGCATCAAGGCGAATGATAGATCCATCTCCACCGCCAAATCCCATGTTTCTAACAACACCACTGACGATAAGTTCACCGTTATTCCAAACGGCCGATTCAGCGACATCAAACCCTGCGGTATTAACATAACTTTTAGCCGCCAATAGAGTTCCAGTTTCAGAAACCTTAAGGATGGTAATATCGTCTCTCACGTTTGGTTCGATCTTTCTTCGACCCACTACAAAGAATCCTTGGTTAGGTACATGGATCACATCGCGCCCAACATGGGATTCACCAGCAATTCCATAGCTTCGAGCCCAAACAACATCAAGATTTGCATCGAGTTTCACCAATAGGGTCGACTCTACATCGTTTTCATCGAGCTGCCACTTTCCGGTAGCGATATAACTTTGATTCCCTTGAGCATCCGTAAATGGTGTTAAATCGTGAAATTGATCCCAGGCCTCACCCGCTGAGTGATAGAGATCTGTTTGAAAAACACTACCGTCATTTTTATTAATACGAACGATAAGCCCTCCACCGGCTCTGTAAACATTATTTGGTCGAACCCAAGAAAATCCACTGAGCATGTAATGGGTATTGGTTTCATTAACAGACCAGACCTGATCATTTCGATCGGTGGCAATTCTGCGAGCATAAGCAAGAGTTCCATTCATATTCCATTTTACAACCTGGATATCTCGAAGCTCACCGACTGGCATTGCTGCTGGATCGTCGGTCATGGTTCCGCCCGATAAAAAGCCACCATCAGCTGTTTGAATCAATCCATAACTAATTTGATCCGCTGTTGCCGCCGCTTGATAAGAAGCTGAAAAGGCAGGAGGCGCGGGCGTAGGAGTTGCAGTTGGAGTTCCATCCTCTTCTTCAGGAAGCTCTTCTCCATTTTGCTGTTCTTGACCGCCACTGGAATTATCATCACTTTTCAAATTGAGTGGGCCACCGGCTTCACCACAATTCTGAAAGCTAAAAATTAGTGTAATTAAAAGAAACGAAGATAATAGGTGTCTCAAATTAAGACTCATTTTGCTTCCCCCCAGGAATTAAACTCACAACCCAATAACCAACTTAACTAGTTGCAATCCCATGACCCATGAAGAACAAATAGCATCGAGTCATCTGCCCATGCTTTTTACACCCGACAAATTTTCCTTCAGGTAGAAGCTTCCTTTTGGTAGCGCACCAATGTCATCAAAATGAGAATCGGACCGATCAACAGAGATAAAAGAAAAGTAATAATGTTTCAGATCATTACATTAGTTTCGATTGATAAAACAACCGTGAAAACCTAATGGAACTCTTCTTCCTAACCAAACTCTTGCTTGATGAACCATTCTTTGCGCCTCTACAATCTGCAAAAAACTTTCATCACGATGGCGATCATAGCCTAGTGAAAGTAAGTACCCATCATCTTCTATTACAGAAGGCCCCCTCGGCACAAAAAGAGCTTCTCCACAAACTTGATGCTCTTCAAATTCAAAAAGCTTTGATTTTGAAGATCGTAAATCTGTCTTGACCAGTTTATTGAATGCGAGTGGCTCGTCGGGACGAGAACTTTGAATAAGATAACAATAGTTCATTTTTGTGCCTATTGCGTCGAGCTTCATGCTCGGAAACTCAATATTTGTTAGCCCATCATAATTATCGAACTCAACTTCACTCGATTCGAGGTCTACCTCGAAATGTCGCAGCATTGTTTGAGTTGTGCTTTTTGGACGAGACTTCTTATTCCACACATTTAGATAATCAAATATGCGACTATCTTCGGCGACGATACTATCAAAACAAATTTTGCTATTTTCTTCGTACGCATTAACATGGTGAAAAGAGAAAAAATGTGGCATTTTAAATTCTGAAACAAAGGCCCCAGTTTGTTTATCGCAAACAATCATCTGAGTCGTAAAATCCGTAGCTTCTCTAATTGAATCCCCATAGGATTTTTGATTGAAAACCATATTCCAAATAGAAAATTCTATGGGTGGGACTATCAAAACAATGTAGTTTTTTGTCAGCATAAAATCGTGAATTAAAGGAAATATATCTAAAGAAATTTCATTTAAAATTTGCACATCATTGTTTTGGTCATCCAAAGTAAATAACACTAACGTTTTTGCCAGCGACTTTTTTAAGCCCATGGCGTAGTACTTTTTCGTAGCGAAGTCATATTTGGGATGAGCACTAAATGTCATATCGCTGGGTAGTGCACCAGAAAAATCATAGAGATCTTCCACTTCAAAGGTTTGTGGATCAATTAAACTTGGCAATGAGGTATCCGAAAGGGCGAGCAGTTTATTGTCGTATGGAATAACATTAATACTAGGCGCATCTTTTTTGGGTCGATAGAGACCCGGTACCGAGGTGCCGAAGTCAGAATAAATTCGTTTTTGTGAGGACTGTTCGCGAAGAAACTTCTCAGTCTCTAGAAATGAAGATTGGATTTCGACTTGGGACTCTGCAATTTTAATTTTTGTTAAATAAGCATCACCATCAAAAAAGTGATCGAGCTCCTCACCAAATTTGAGCTTATTGCCGGGTGCGATCCTAAACAGCTCACCCTTTATCTCCTGAGGAATTACCCCTTCAGTTTGTACAGGTTTAATATTTTTCTGTTCAGAGAAGTGATGGGCCTTGTAACTGATTAAGCTATAATCTGACGAGTCGATTCTCCGGCGGGCCTGCCCCTGACTTGATAAGAGTGAGAGACTTGAAAGCGCACCTACTTGAATAAATTGACGACGAGTTGTTTTCACGGACCCTCCTTGGTGTTCCCGAAACCATTATAGTATTTGATTCATTAATTGATGGGTCAACGTCTACGGCACGCACAATATTCACGCACTTTAAGGTTTAACCAAAAAAAGACCCCTAATTGCTTAGGGGCCACGGGATGGGTCTTCCGACTAATGCGGTCGCACCAAATTGGGGTAATTAAATGTATAGGTCATTCAGGAATTAGGGGTTCCCAAAATTTTTATCGGTCTATAGGTCTCATTCGAGGAAAAAGACTCCTTGTAATTGCAGTGCTCCTCTCCGTATAAAGAGTCCCTCCATTCCAAAGACTATTTAAATAGTTAGTTTGTTCTCCTCTCAAAGCAGTGGCAATTGAGTCGTTTCGAGGAACGACATAAAAATGTTCACCCATGTCCACTGAAAAATTCAAGTTGTGACGATCGCGACAAACTCCTCGATCGTAATTGAGGCAATCCCCAGTGAAAAAATCAAAACGTCCTTCACCGCGAATCCATCCACCGCCATCACCGACTACAAAACACCCATCAACAGGTTGCCCTGTTTGTGGACATATTTTGCCAGCCATACTCGGAAAAAATAAAACGGTACCAATAGGATATTCGCCTGGGTCAGCTGCTACTGTTCGACAGGGATCCAGACAATTGGTCGGATTGAAATCGTTCACTCCAGTCCCAAATCCATATTTGCAATTAGTGGTACTCAAATCTCTGGGTGCCATACCCACGTTATGTAAAATGTCATCTACAATGCAGGTACCTTCGATATCGTAACAGTCTCTACGTCTTCTCCCATTGAGATCAGAAAATCTGGGAGCAAAGTATTGGGTGACTCCTTTATTATACCGATCCGAACTCGATCGCGGAGTACAACTCGCCTGCCCTTGGCATTCGTAGCCCACTCTACCTTGTGAATATTGACTTCTATTTCTAGATATCTGCTCACAGCTCCTGACATTATTATGAGGAATCGCCTGTCTTCCGGGTTCAATGGATTGGGCTTGATTTTCTTCATCATAATGACCAACAGCTAATGCAGAATCTGAGCACAAAAGGCCCATGAAAACTACGACTAATAGTTTCCGAGACATGCACACTCTCCTAAGCTTGCCGATTCTTATTTAACTATGTATTTTTTGGGAATTTGAAATGACTTTCAGATGCCCACTCTCTCTTGTACAAGATAGAAATTGCAAACATCTTTCCATGCGAAAAGGCGCTCATTTGCGCCTCCTCGTCTACTCTTTTGACACCTGTTAGGTAGAAGCTTCCTTTTGGTAGCGCTCTGGTATCGGGAGCTATTGCCTATGACATGACTCAGGGCTAGGCCTCTATTTTTGAGCCATTTCAGCTACTTATAAAAAAACGTCCAGAACTCAAAAAGTGCTTTGACTTACACATTTGTTACACATAACTTACATATAACTTATACATTACTTACAAAAAACTTGTACACAGAGATTGAAACAGCCAAGAGAAAGAAGGATAACAAAAGACTCAGTAAGTAAGTGTGAGCAAAGTCGACGGAACGACTTTTAACCCCATCAAGGACTCAAAATGGCAGAACACAGAGATGACTTAACTAATAGTATGAATGATGAGGATTTCAGCCAGGGCTTTGGCGATGAAACCCCCATTCAATCACTCACTGTCAAAGAAAAGCGAGTTCTTGAGTTTTTAGAAGTTTACATGAAAGAACGGGGCATTGCTCCCTCCTACAAAGAGGTGCAGCAGCATTTTGGATTTAAATCCATTAACTCCGTACAAAGATATTTTAAACAGCTAGAGTCCAAGGGCTACATCCACATGCCCGGTGGAAATCGCAAAAGAGCCATTACCCTTTTGCAAAGTTCTGGAGCTCTACAAACACAGATCGACGACGGTGAAAGAGACGTTGAGGCTCCTCAATTAGCGCCTGAAGCATTGAGCCTTCCTTTACTCGGTCGTGTGGCTGCTGGAATTCCCATTGAACGCATGGAGCACGATGAGTTTGTGGATATTCCGGCCAGTATGATTCGCAACCCTGAGCGAACCTATGCTCTTCGGGTTGAAGGGGATTCCATGATTGAAGACGGAATTCTAGAGGATGACCTTCTTCTTGTACAAGAACAACAAGAAGCAAGAGATGGAGAGATTATTGTGGCCGTGGTAGATAATGAAGCAACCGTAAAACACTTCTATCTGCATAGCCCGAAAAAACTAGAAGAACAGGGGCAAGATCCCCATTGTAATATTGAACTTCGCCCCGCCAATAAAAGAATGAAGTCTTTTTGGTACCGCTGGGATGAAGTAGAAATTCGCGGAATTGTCGTGGGACTGATCCGCCAGTTTTAAACTTGGATTAAAACTCCAATCGAGTTGTCAGAGATTCCTCTTGGATAACTCTTACTCTCTCAAGTGAGAGCTATACTTACATTTTGAATTTTTCACTGATTGGTCTTTTTGTAGCTTAAGACTAAACAGAATTAGTTTATATAAGGTTTATTGTGGAAACAAAAGAACAAAAACTACAACAACTCAAGAGCCAACTCTCATCCCAGCTGCTGAATGATCAGTATGTGGCCGCTCCCCAGGGCGTCCCCACTGGCATTCAGCAGTTGGATGAGTTCCTGTTTTGGCAGGGCTTTCCTAAAAATGGAATTTCCCTGATCAATGCTGCTCCTGGCTTAGGAGCTACCTCCTTCTGGTTGCGCGCAGCTAGAGAGGTCAGTCATAGTGCGCGCTGGTCTGCCTGGATCAACATTAGTGAAGAGAAAGCTGTACACAATAGAGAAGATGATTTTGGCTTGAGTTCGCGGCGCAAGGCCGAAGGTGTACAAAAGGTACTCCAAGGCCGCAGCAACAAAGAAATCAAGCCAAAAGCTTCTTCTCTTCTCTTGAATCCTTTGCCGTTGTGGCAGCAACAAATCGATTTGTCCCGCCTTCTTGTTGTGCAATCTCCCCTAGACAGCAAGAAGGTGTTTTTTTCTCTGCAAGAAGTAATGAGTTGTGAGCTCTTTGACTTGATCGGCTGTGACCTTAGCACCGTACAACTGAAGCGCTATCAATTAGAACGCCTACAAAGACTCAGTCGCAAACATAAGACGGCTTTGATCTTACACAACTCCCAAGGGCACCGCTATAGCCCGCAACTGTTCTCAATGATTCTTAAATTAGAAAGCAAAAAAATAACTATCAACCGGGCCCTATACAGACCCACCCCCCACTTTATCAGGAGGATCGAGTATGCGAATTTTATGTCTCAACTTACACAAGGAATGCAAGGCATCTCTAGCAGAGGTTTTTCTCAAGTTCAGCCCTTGCGTACAGTATCGTAGCCCCAACCTTATTTTCATCGACATTACTAAGAGTGTTCCTCTTTTTGAGAGCGAAGAAAATATCCTGAAACAGGCCATTGAAACGGCAGAAGAACTTATCGGGCCAGCCAATGGAGCCATTGCCAATACCACCTATACGGCCCAGACCTTTGCCACAATGTACGAAGAGTTTATCTCGAGTCCCGCCGATGAAGTGGAACAAATAAAAGCTTTAGCCATTAACTGTCTAAAATATTTTGAAGGATTAAAATATTGGGAGAAAGAAAGAAATGTTGAACAAGTTATTTCGCAACTTTATTTACTGGGCCTTAATAAGCTGGGGGACCTCTGGCGTTTTGATCAAACGGATTTCGAGGAACGCTGGGGAAACCTGGGCAGGCTCCTTTACCGCAAAATTCACGGGCTTGAGGAGCAAGTCATATCTCCACTTCGACCGAGCGAGCATATTCTCGACTACCGCTATATGGATTTCCCGGTTTCCATGCTCCCTCTCCTTATGCGCCAAGTGGAAGTCTCCCTCAAACACCTCTTTGCCCGACTCCAAGCCAGAGCCCTCTTTGCCTACAAGATTCAGCTCCGACTCTATTGTGAGTACTCTAATGCTCATCATTGCCTTGATCTAGAGCCCTCCACTCCCAATAGAAACCTGGAGCTATTCACGACCCTGATGGAGAATAAACTCAATGGGCTCAATTTAGAAAACCCCATTCGTGAATACGAAATTGAAGTGAAGAGTATCCCAGAAAAAGAGCACCAGTTGAACTTCTTTGAGCCCCAAGTTCGTGACGAAGATCGCTTACAGGTTTTAGTTAGCGTCTTACAACAAAGCTCTTTTCAAGCGGGCTTCTTTAATATGCAGGATTCAATTCTACCGGAAGACTCTTGGAGCGTTCGCGCTGAAAAGTCCGACTTTACTCCCATGGAGACCACCTACGAAGAAGAAGGTGGTGCCTTAAGAGTGGTTCCAGCCTATAGCGAAGGACTTGTTGAAGCTCCTCGCCCCTCAAGAATTTTATCGGACCCAGAGAGACTCAGTCCTTTCGAGGTTCGTGGAATGAAGTTTTTAACAACAACACCTATTGAAAGATTGGAGGATGAATGGTGGGACGTGCACCAAGAAAGAGATTATTATTTTGCCCTCTCTCCGGCCGGGCAATGTTTGTGGATATTTCAGGATACTAGTAGTCAGGACTACTTCCTACACGGCTACTTCGACTAAGGAGAAACAATATGGTGAAATTAACTTCGTTAACGGTCCGTTCGCTCAATCGACGTACTAGAGTACGCCTCTTCGCTTACTTGCACCGTTTGCCTCGTTTCTTTCACCACCTTGATTCTCCTCTCTTCGCTATTTTTATAAGAAAGGATTTAGGTTTATATGTATGCACCCAGTAACTATTCCTCATATAAAATGAGAGCTCCTCAGAAGCTGCAAGCTTTGAGGACTGTCTCTCATTTTATATTAGAGGAATTGATACTGGGTTTATGCATGTGAACTAAAAGGAGTTGATATGAAAAAGAATAAAAATGGAAATCAATTATCGACAAAGAAAAGTAGTGGCCTAAAAAACTTTGCTTACCTTCTATTGAAAACGTCCCACTAAATACTTTCCCCAGATACTCTTCTTTGTACGACACCAGGGCCATGAATGATTTACTGCAACTATGCTATCGAAAATAAAATCAAAGAAATCCCAGAAAGGTTCCAAAAATGATCTTTCCCTAGTGAGTCCCGATCACTATCTGACTTACTCCGGGACCACTCGTTTTGTAGAACTTCTGGGTCGTTCTAATTTTTCTTTCCTACAAGCGGCCTCCCACCCAGAAGAAATGGTCGAGAAGGCCCAAGAACTCAATTATGCTGGTTTTTGCCTTTCTGATCTTAATGGCATGTACGGTGTGGTTCGAGGCTTTAAGGCCGCCTACAACAAATCATCTTTCGAAGAACATTCCTATAGCTCGAGTTTTGAGAATTTTAAATATATCATTGGTAGTGAACTTACCCTCACCGATAGTTCTAATATCGTGCTTGTTCCTATAAATAAGAACGGCTATTCAAACCTTTGTCGTCTTATTACTCAGGCCAAACGCCATGTGGATAAGGGCTTTTCTGGCCTCTCTTTAAAGGAAGTACTCGATCATAACGAAAACCTAATAATCTTTGCCCTTCCTCCTTGGGATGTGGATAAACTTGTGCAAATTCGGGATATCTTTGGTGACAGACTTTATATTCCAGTTTGGAAAGACTTTTCCTGGGAGTCTATTCAGCTTTATCAACAAGCTTTACAACTTGAAAAGCAAGGGGGCTTTGAACTCTTTGCGACACAAAGACCACTCATGCATCATCCGGATCGGAAGCCCCTGCTCGATGTCTTAACTTGTATCTTTCACAAATGCCAACTCAAAGAGGCAAAGACCCGCCTCACCGCTAATCGAGAACGTTTTTTACGACCCCTCGATCAGCTGGCTTTCTTGTGGAAAGATCGAAAAGATCTTTTAGAAAAGACTCTGCAAATTGCCGATCGCGTGCAATTTAAACTCACTGAACTCAAGTACATCTATCCTCAAGATTATTTGCCACCAGGGAGTTCAGCTCCAAAGTTTCTACGACAAAAAGTCGCAGAGGGACTAAAATGGCGCTATCCAAAAGGAATTCCTCAAAAGGTCATTCAACTCATCGAACATGAGTTGAAATTAATTAATGAACTCAACTACGAAGATTATTTTTTAACTCTCTGGGATATTTGTGAATTTGCAAAAAAACAAGATATTCTCTATCAAGGCCGCGGCTCTGCAGCCAATTCAGTTGTCTGCTATGCCCTCGGTTTAACGAATGTCGATCCCACCCAAGTCGATTTACTATTTGAACGTTTTATTTCGAAAGAACGAGGGGAGCCTCCCGATATTGATATCGACTTTGAACACAACCGCAGAGAAGAAGTCATTCAGTACATCTATAAAAAGTACGGAGCGGATCATGCCGCCATGGTTTGTACGGTGATTTGCTACCGCTCGCGCATGGCTTTGCGCGAAACTTCAAAGGTTATGGGTGTTCCCAATAATAAAATAAATGCCATGGTTAAATTTATGGGTCGAGAGGGACTTTCTCGCCTCGTTGAAAACCCAGAGAAGGTGGCTGAATTCAACCTCTCCCCCCAACAGTTTCAGCATGTCTTACGTCTCAGCATGGAGCTTCAGGGCTTTCCAAGACATTTAGGAATTCACACCGGTGGCTTTGTCATTTCACAAAACCCCGTTGTCGAAATTGTTCCCGTTGAAAAAGCCAGTATGCAGGATCGCTATGTCATTCAATGGAATAAAGATGATGTTGAGGCCCTAAAACTTATGAAAATTGATGTACTCGGCCTCGGCATGCTCTTCGCCCTTAAAAAATGTTTGGATCTTCTTAAAGAGCATAAAGGCATTGAATGGAATTTAGCACAAATTCCCAAAGAAGACCCTGAAACCTATAGGATGATTCAAGAAGCTGACACCGTCGGCGTTTTTCAAATTGAATCTCGAGCACAAATGTCTCTTCTCCCCCGACTGAAACCGGCCAACTATTACGACTTGGTTGTTGAAATCGCTATTGTCCGTCCCGGCCCCATTCAAGGGGGAATGGTTCACCCCTATGTTCGAAGGAGACAAGGCCTCGAGAAAGTCACTTATGCTCACCCCGCCCTCAAAAGAGTTCTTGAAAAAACTTTTGGCGTTCCCATTTTTCAGGAGCAAATTATGCAAATTGCTGTCGAAGTCGCTGGCTTCACGCCCGGGGAAGCCGATGAACTCAGACGAATCATGTCCAGTGCCTGGAAGAGAAAGACTCTCATGGATGGTTTAAGAAAGCGTATTTTAACGGGCATGATGAAAAATGGGATTCAGCAAAGCTATGCCGAACAAATTTATAAAACTATAAAAGGTTTTTCAGCCTATGGCTTTCCAGAAAGTCACTCAGCAAGCTTTGCCCTAATATGCTATGCGAGTTGTTACCTTAAGCGCCATCACCCAGAAAGTTTTACCTGTGCTCTCCTCAACAGCCAACCCATGGGGTTCTATTCACCGAGAGCACTGATTGCCGATGCACAAAGGCACGGCGTCGAGTTTTTTCCACTGGATATCAATCAGTCTTCTGATGAATACACTTTAGAAAAGGATCGCAACGGCCTATTAGGAATTCGTGTTGGCCTTAACGCGATCTATGGTTTACGGGATCACGAAATTCAGAAGATCTTAAAGAGTCGTCACGAACAAGGGGCTTTTAAAAACATTGAAGACCTCATACAGAGAACCAACTTACAAAAAAATTCACTTATTTATCTAGCAACCTCTGGAGGTCTTGAATCCCTTGGTCTCAATGCTAGACAGGCTCTGTGGCTCATTCCTAGTCTAAACCTTGACCCCAATAGCCTCTTTTTTGGAAAACCCGAAAGAAAACTTGAGAGCACCAGTAATGTGAGCCCGCTCATTCCCCGCGAAGGAACTTGGGATCGCCTCAATCGAGAATATCAAACTAAAGGGTACTCAATCACTGATCATCCCCTTTCTGTCATTCGCCCTTATATTGACTTTCTCAATCAAAAGCTCGTGACAAAATCCCAAAGTCCTTTTTACACAGCAAAACAAATTAAATCACTCAGTGACCAAACAGTTTTGCGAGTCAGCGGTATGGTGAGTATTCTGCAAAGACCTCCCACTGCAAAAGGAATGTGTTTTATTACTCTCGAAGATGAAACGGGATCCTATAACCTGGTTCTCCACCCACAGACCTACTATCAACACCGAATTCTAATTACTGAAACTCCTTTTTTATGGGTCAATGGAACTCTCGAGGTTCACCAGGGAGTTTATAATATTATCGTTAAAGAAATGGGTAAGCTCCCCATTCAAAAAATTATGTCCCATATATCAAGCGGCATCGAAATCCGGCCAGGAGCAATCAATCCCAAACCTCGAAGCTGGCGTTAGAGTTCAAAGAATATAATTTCTATTTTCCCAATTAGAGACGAGGTAGATTTTGCAAAAGGCTCTCATTTTCTATTTCAAAAATAATTAAGAAAGCATTAAAACATAATAAAAAGAGAGTCGTTTAAAATAGAGAAGTTTAATCCGTTTCCTAGAGAAAATGATCAAAACCAACTATTCTAGATCCTGTTTTCTTTGGTGAGGCTTAGGTTGAACGTATTTTTATTTTTAATCGCCATATTTATTTTTTCGCAGCTGGGTAATATTATCCGCTTTTCAGAGGCTACTGCTACCGTTACGACCTTCTGGCGACTCATCTTTACCATTCTCCTACTCGTCCCAGTTCTGCTCCACGGCAGATCCTACAGAGCCTTTTCGAAAATAACAAAAAAACAATGGCCGAGTATACTCCTGGCTGGTACCAGCTTATTTATCGCATTTGACCTTTTTATACATGCCATTCAAATGACAACCGTTGCTCAAGCGACCATTCTCTTTTCGATTCACCCAATAATAACTGCAACTGGTGGACTTGTATTTTTAAAAGAACGATTGAGACTCAATCATATTTTAGCCATAGGCCTCGGCCTCGCCGGTGTGCTTGTATTGTTCGAAGGTAATATCAACCTGTCATCAGAACAACTACTTGGGTCAGCCTATGCCCTTCTTGCAGCTCTCAGCTTTTCAATCTATTTGGGAGCCAGCAAAGTCGCTCGAAGAAGCATTTCAAATTCAATTTTTGTGAGTTTAGTCTATGCAACAGCTGCTCTAATTTCGTTCGTTGTCATTCTATTTAATGGCGATATCATCATCGAGAACAGCGCCCAATCGTGGTGGGCCTTTCTCGCCCTTGCGATCTTTCCGACCCTACTTGGCCATGCTCTTTTCACCTTTCTCCTTAAAAAGGAGAATCTCAACTATATTAGCTGTGGAATACTAATTCACTCTCCCCTAGCGGCTATTACTGCTGACTTCTTATTTGATGAAGCAATTAACCTCCAGGTCATTGCCAGTATTGGCTTAAGCTCACTTGGACTCTTATGTGTGATCGTTCCTTTCCATAAATGGAAAGGCATTAGGGTCGCGGATTCGGTATTATCAGATTCGAAAGCAGCTCCCAATCTTAGAAATCATTTGATTGAAGAGAAAAGTCTCATTGAACTCAACCCTTCAAGGGATGAAGAGGCCTATGAGAAGGCTTCTTAAGACTTAGGGAATATTGGTCATAACACTTAAATTCAAACTATCGAGACGAGCCGTTACACCATCGTCACTTGTCGAAAAGCTAACCCGTAACTGTAAGAGACCATTGCTGACATCCGTACCCAGGCTGAGACCGTTAATACTTCCACCTTGAGTGACTGTTAGCCATGAAGACCAGTTAGATCCCCCATCCAACGAAATTCTCGACTCAACCACAAGACTCGTACCAGCCATAATCGACTCTGTCCAAGACACTGATGTCGATTGCACCTCTATAACTCCAGACAAGTCCATCTCTGGCGACAATGCCTCGGCAGAAGAAAAGTAACCACCGACATCTGAATTTGGCGAAAGCGCAAATGAACTAAATTCTTCGTCGATATGAGATCGCTCTGCATCGTTGACCTGATCTTCTTCAGAATAAACATTAAAAGCTGTCGTGTTCCAAGTGCCCTCTCCCCGGGCCCATCCACCATTGTTTCCGTTACCCGACGATTGCTTGACAATAACATCAGGATTGGCAGAGAAACTTGAAAACGAAATAATATGGGGAGTTCCATTATCGGGCCCGTCATTACTTCCATCCAAGGACGCATCGACCTCAAAGGTCGCAAGAGGCAGACTCGAACTCCCTTTTGAAACAGCCATCCAGGCAACTGACTCAGAAACCGCAACATTACCGGTCTCCGCTGCTTCTTGCTGAAGTGTAAAACCAGAAGTGTTAGCCTGATACGCAATCGAAGACATAAAGTCCCCATTATTATAGGAATTTAAAGAGCTGAAAACTGCCGGACTTGCGGGAAAAGCAACAGAAAAGGAAATAGCATCGCCACCGTATGACCCGCTGACACCATTGTGATAAGAAGCTGTCACATGTGACCCAGCTTCGATAATCGTACCGTCAGAAAACTCGTGGCGGCCCTTTTCTACGACAAAGTAAACCACCGTTTCCGTAGCATGAGCTCCACCAGAGTCTTCTTCTAAAAAGAGCTCTGCTGAGGTCGATCCGACATTACGCGCGCGAACCTCGACAGGTTCACCCTCGTTGTTAGTAGCGACAAAACAAATAATCACTGGGTCCACATAAGTATTTCTAAAATTGACCGTAACAAAAGATCCGTTATCAATCGTATCCGTAATATCAATTCGACCACTCTCTCCGATAACAGCAACTGACTCTTGAATTGAACCGCTTCCTAAAACTTGGGCTTGAGTTAAACTAAATTCTGAAAAATCACCGCTACTGTCCCATGTCTTTCCCACTGAAGTTCCTGAAATTGGTGTCGGAGTTGCCGTTGGACTGGGAGTTGGAATTGGAGTATCAAGCACGTCTTCAATGTCTTCAGCTGGCTGGCCAGAACAAGCAGCCATGAGCAAAAGGACTCCCGCCAAAGCTAATGGACGAATTAATGATTGGTTCAATTTGATATCGAAAACGTTCTGCATATCTATAATATGCCTCCAAAATCAGCAAAACTAAACTCTAAAACCTTTATCTTTTCTTAACATTCATGTATTTTCAGGTACTTATAAATGTTTTTCACTAGGATTCCGGTCCTAAATGGGTCTAGATGAAGAGATCTAAATGCCAAGGAGAGAGTCTTGACCCGGAACAGCTTCGGGTTAAGTCTAATACCAATGAATCAAGATACGAGTAAACGTCTCTACATTCGCTTGGATCGACTGGGAGATCTTATTTTAAGTCTTCCTGTCGACTATAAAGATAAGGAGTCTCAATGGATGATTCCTAAAGGCTTGGCTTGGGCTGTGCAAAGATCTGAACCCTCAAGAAAGTTTATAGAAGTCGAAAAGGACTTTAGCTGGCGCCAATTTTCGAGTCTTCGAAAATGGCTTAAAAGTGAAAAATTTGATGAGGCTATTGTCTTTCACGCTCCCTGGTGGATTGGCCTTTTACTTCTTTTAGCCGGGGTTAAAAAAAGGGTGACGCGTAAAAGCCAGTGGCATTCTTATCTATTTTATAATTTTGGACTTCGACAAAAGAGGAGTCAGGCAAAACTCCACGAACTAGAATACAACTACGAATTAAGGTACCTATTCGATCGACCCAGCTATATTTCTGGCGACAAAAACCTTCTCGAAAAAGAACTGAACCAAATCGGAGTTAGCCTCGGACATGGTTTAAGCTTAAAGGCCAAAGAAAACCCAGAGCTCCTTTCTTCTTGGGATTTAATTGCCAATAATTACATAATTATCCACCCAGGAATGGGAGGTTCCGCCCTTAATTGGTCGACAACAAAATATACTCGTCTCATACAAAAGCTCTCTGAAAACAATAAAGTTATTATCACGGGCACTAAAACCGATCGCCCATATATAGAACCAATAAAGAAGGCACTCGGAAATTCCTCACGATCCATTGTATGGCTCAATGAAAAACTAAATGGACTCGAATTAATAGATGTCATTGCAAAAGCTAAAGCCATCGTGGCTCCATCAACAGGAGTGCTTCATGTGGCGGCATCAACAGGTATTCCCACACTTGGAATCTTCAGCCCTGTGCAGGTTCAAAGTTATAAAAGATGGGGGCCGAAGGGATTAAGGGCAGATCATATTGAGCCAAAAGTTATCAAATGCCCTGGAACACTCTCCTGCCTTAGAGAGGACTGTGATCAATTCAATTGCATGGATAGAATCGAAGTGAGTCAAATTGAAGACAAGTTAAACAATTTAATCGCCCATTCCAACTAAGGTTCCGAGTTTGGATCAAAGTCTAGCTAGACTTTGAAAAAGAAGTCCTTAAGAATCGCAATCTTTCGTTACTCTAATAGCTAATTCATCTTTAAACTATATATGGTTTAAACGTAAAAAGGAGTGAACCATGAAGAAGTTTAGTCTCATTCTACTCAGTGTTTTTGCGATCAGTATTTTTAGCCTAGAGTCTCAAGCTCTTCTAGAAGTTCGTGCTGGTTACGGCTTATTAACAACAGACTCTGATGATGTAAGTGGAGTTGAAGTCAAAGGCCTCGGCGGTATAACAGCTGATGTACTTGTGTCGCTTCCGCTCGTTCCGATTGGTTTCGGAGTTCGTTATGAAACGATCGGCATGAAAAATGACGCAAATATCGGTGCCATCAATACAGAAATTGATATTACTTATGATCGAATTTCTTTAGTCATCAATAAGCGTCTCATTGATATGCTTATCTATGCGGGTCCCATTGCTACGATTGGTGTTTCTGAGTCTGCCGAAGCAAAAGTCAGCTTAAATGGAGCAAGTGCAGGTACGGGTAAATACGATGATGGTATGACTTTTACAGTTGGTGCCGAAGCCGGTGCAGGACTTGGCCTTTTCTCAGTTGGTGCAGAACTTGGTTACCAAATGGGTGAACTCGAAGGCGATGGTGGCGCAAAGTTCAAAACTGATGGTCTTTATTTTAAGGCTATGGTCGGAGTTGGCTTCTAAGTGACACTAAAAAATAGAACAAAACAAAAAAGGAAAGCTAGATTTAGCTTTCCTTTTTTATTTAACTCGATTTGCAGCAGCTTGCTGAAAAGAACTCGGAACTCTAGCCATTATCTCAGGCTTAATTTCGGCATTAGGGTCACCAAATCCATTTGCATGGTAGCACTCGAGAATCTGATTTCTCGAACGCTCACAGAGTTGACCGCGGTCGTTTACTTCTTTCGGATCAATGGGATCGAGAAAATCGATTTCCACCTCTACACTCTCAAGCCTTCTAAGGCCCAAAAAGTGGGGCAAGAATGTCATCTCCCCGTACCAACAAATTAGATCTCGGTTAGAGTCATTAAGCTCAACACCGTTAATCTTCTTATACTTAATACAGGCTGGTAAAACGGGCTTCCCAATATTAATAGCCGTTGCAAATAGTCCCCGTTTAAAGGGAAGAACCGTGTTCCCATCCCCGGTCGTCCCTTCTGGGTATACGACGAGGTTAAACCCCTCATTCATCACACTGCCGATCATCTTCACGTCTTCTGCCAAACGCTTTTTATTTCTGCGCTCGATAAAAAGACTCCCGCCGGCCTCACAAATATCGCCTAATAAAAAGGTTTCTTTGATTTCGTTTGAAGTCACAAAAACAGATGGAATCACTCGCGCCATAACGAGAATATCGAGATAGGACATGTGGTTGCTAACCACAAAATAGGTTTGATCCTTAAAAAGGTCTTCTCTACTTTTTGTGATCTTCACATCGAAATTCAACTGATCAATTATTTTTGAGCTCGCCTGTGAAGTATTGTTGACGTAGTAGCGTCTTTTTTGAATATCATCCGATAATTTTTTGCTGGCAAAAAAGCTCGATGCTAGAAATTTACCAACAATACCTGTGACATTAAGAACATTTTGAGGTTTTCCAATTTCAAGCATCACCGATAAACTTTCGTGCGTGTGCAGGACTCAGTTCTTCTAAATTTAATATGGTTAAAAAATCCACACAACGAAAATCTTTGTCGATCGCAGGAGGAATACAAGCTTTAGCTCCAGCTCTGATATATGAAATGAATAAAGGAGGAATTAAATCCTTAGCTTCCTTTGTCACTTCTATTTCTGAATCTAAAAGTGGCGACAGCTCTTTAAACCTAAATTTTTTGGTGGGAAGAATCGTATAATTGTCGGCAACCCAGGCTTTTTCTTTGAAGTAGGCACACATTTGGGCCGTAATACTTGGGTCCATTGTTTTTACACTTGTACAACCAAACAAATATTGAGCACTGGTCGCTTTAAAGTAGGCAGAAACTCCTCGCCAAAGAAGCTGCATCACTTGGCCATTTCGGTGATCTTTACCAATACAAGCACGACCCAGCTCTAGCTTATTTCCCGGACGAGACAATAATTCACTAAGATCAAATTCGCCTTGTGAGTAGAAAACATCGGTGTGAATACTTGAAGCCACTCTGTATGTACCAACAACCTCATTTGATTCTTTGTGAATAATCATGATGTGATCACAGCGAAGATCCATTTTGTCGACATCGACACCCTCTTCGCTGGATTTCTTGAGCAACTCAGACATGAAAACCTGGTATCTTAGGCGCAGACAACTCTCTAGTTCCGCCGGACTCTCAGCGGTTTTAACAAGGTAATCACCCTTCTCGATTCGAAATGAAACCTTCGGTCTAAATTTCTTAATTCGATGACGATTGAGTTTTATCCATGACTCAATCGTTTTGAGGCGATCTTTTAGCTGCTCAATGGGCTTTAACAATCTAATCTCCCTAAAAAATTAGGCTCTATTCTGGATTGATAGACTCATTCCAGCAATGAAGCAACTGTTTTAGCGCTATTAGAGCCCAATCTATGGCTTTATCTCGATTTTATAACTTGAAGTAAATGCTCCGAAGTCAGGTGAGTACATAGATTGGATTCTCGCAGGCCCAAGACTGTAGACGCCCGGCGTTACGGCTCTTAATTCATGACGGATGCGATATCTCCCTTTCGGAATGTAACTCATGAAAAAGTTCATCAAACTATCCCTGGGCTCTTGATATCGGCTGACTCCTGACCATCCTCTGCCGCCCATTCTCGACCAGGTCCAACCACTCCTTAGAACTTCAGATTCAAAACCAGCACCCCTTGGGTCTCGCAGATGAACATACTCTAACTCTGACCCAGCTTTGATTTTTAGTTCCGAGACTATGACGTCGCCGACATTGACAGTGGAACCTTTTTTCAAGGGAACTAACTCGTGACCTTTTTTCTTTTTCACTTTCTTGTAAAAAGTTCTCTTCATCTGCAAAGGACCCTGGCTTGAACCCTCATCAATATCCACCACACTGGAAATTCGAGTTAAACTGGCAAAAGCCAATCCCGAACCAGTTTTTTCTATTTTTATCTCAGGCTCTATCGCATCCGCTTCCTTCCCCTCCACGGACCAACCATAACGCTTTTCTGTGGAAGCGCTTAAATTCGGGATTTCAAAGGTTTTCTTTTTACCGGCCCAATTGACCTTGTAGACTTGCTTACCCGACAGAGCATTGATCGACTTAAGATAATATATCATTGCGGTAATCGCCGCGGCTGAAGTCTTTGTCGACTTCCACTCATTCCCTTTTTTATTAAATAAAAGCCATTGAACGAGTTCACCAGCAGATTTTTGATCGATTTTCATCTCACTGAGTGCTCGCAGTATAAATGAGTGCATCTCGATCGTATCTGCATACCACAACCACGCTTGGGGATCTGGCGCCCAATGCCGACCCGATAGTGCGTCGTATTCGGAATTTTTTAATAACGTACGTAACCATTGCTCGCCGGTCTCTTTCTCACCTAACCTATATAAAGCTAAAGCACCCATTGCTCTTGAGTATTTTGTAAGCGCGACATATTTTTTCTTAGCTTGCTTTAAAACTTTAAGTGCACGCTTCCATCCTTTGAATGATTCAGTCCAAGACTTCGGAAATGCACTGACGATATAT
This sequence comes from Bdellovibrionia bacterium, assembly GCA_030427805.1. Classification (GTDB taxonomy): domain Bacteria; phylum Bdellovibrionota; class Bdellovibrionia; order Bdellovibrionales; family JAGQZY01; genus JAUHWN01. The sequence goes on along the minus strand of JAUICP010000001.1, from coordinate 595,665 downwards.
GCCGAATACAAACTGAGAGACTGTTTTCGTAAATCGTTTTTCTTAGCCCAGTCATTCATTTTATCGAGTTCCGAAAAGACAAAGCGAAAGGCTCGCTGCACCATTCTTCGATCCACTTGATAACCGTACAACTGAGCCATAGACAGACTATCGAGTACATACAATGTTATGTAGAGATCCTCACGCCCCCCTGGAAACCACACAAACGCACCATTAGAAAGCTGTCGACTTTTCAACTCTGAACGGACGCGATCAAAATTCTTTTTTACTCGACTCGGCTTAAACAACCCAACAACAGAACTCGTCGGGTGCCCTTTAGAAGCGTGAACCCACGGGGTCTCCATCATTTCGATAAGTCTTCTCGGGTCATTTTGCTCCCAAGGAGGAAGTATTGAATTCCGATCCTCTTTGGTCTCCATTACTTTTGATAGCTCGGGGTTGCCATCAAACAAAGACTTAACAGCACTTAGAGGAACGAACTTATTAAGAAGTTGTTCTGTACACTCGTAAGGATAATTAATCAAAGAGGGAATCGCCTCTAAAAGATTTGTTGCGAGTTGAGGCTCAATACTTAAATGCAGACTTTCAACCGTGTTACCCTTTGCGCTTTTAAGGGCATTAAGTTTGAGGCTCTTGGATTCATCACCCGAAAAGAAAGCCATGATACTATCAACAACTCTCTCACGCGCAGGTAAAATAGGAATGGTTTTAACCTCGGCATCCTTGTATTTTCCAGCATTGAAACTCGCTGTCACCTTCATCTCGCCTAATTCGGGAGGGATCTCAAGCTCCCAATTGAGGGTAATTTGCTGATTTTTGTCGAGATTAAATTCTTTCGATGCTGGTTGATTTAACCTTTTAACCACCGACTTACCGTTGATCTCCACTTTAATTTTTGCATCCCCACTCACTTTAGCTGTTGTCAATTTATCAATGATGAGGCTCACTCTCATACGATCGAACTCCCTAACAAAACGTGGAAGTTCAACTCGAATCATTACATCTTTTTGTGTAAAGTACTCTGTCTCAACGAATCCCAACTTCAAATCGCGGGTATGAGCTATTGCTCTATTCTTCCAAGTCGTGAGTCGTTCGGGAAGCTGGGTGCTATATTGGCCCTGGCCTTTTTTAGCCAGACCTTGTGTATGAAAGAAAGCCGTTTCTCTAAAATCCGAGCGAGGACTCACATTGCCGGTACCAGTTCCGTCATCTCCAACCACATCATCAGAGGGAGCTTCTTTCTTTTTGGGTCGAGCTTTCTTACTTGCTCCTATTTTACTTTCAGACAGTTCTTTGTCCGCTTGAGGTGCGAAATTGGCTTGCGCTTCCATTGCAACACCTTCACTGGCGACTAGGTCGGATTCATCTGCGTCCGCAAAATAGCCTCCTCTTCGGCTTCTAGATCGTCTCGGATTTGATAGCTCAGAAAAATAGGAGCTCGGAAATGCCTTCGGAATGAATCGGTTTTTTGATCGTCGTAAAATCTCGTAAAGACGTAATTTTCTAACTAAGTCATGACCGCTCGCACTGAGCGCCGCCTGTCTAATGTCGCGAGAGTATTGAGTATTACTGTAGAATCGGCTTGTCCAAGGCGATCCATACTTTTGATAATATTCGAGCGACTTATCAAACGAATTTATACTAAATTCGGACTGTATAAGTTTTCCATCTTGATCTTTAATTTCAACTTTGAAAACAGCCTTCTTACCAGGTTCAAATTTTTTATCATGTTTCAAGACGACTTTTAGCTCTTTCGTCGACCAGTCCACAGGAATTGAGGTTGCCCCCTGGTGAATTTCAAAATTATTTACACCAAAGTATCTGAAATTCAAACCACCCTGATGGATTTCCTTAATATCAAATTCGTAGAGTGACGTTTTTCCCTTTTTCTCGAAACCCTGCTGAACAAGAAAATCTCCATACCAGAGTTGATACCATTTTCCAGATTTCAGTCTGTTGTCCCCATACAACACTCTCAATCGCTCACCAGGCTTATAAGATGTCCTCTGCGTTAGAACGATACTTTGAAAATGCCAACCTCCAAGGTCCCCATTTTTTGATGACACTATAAATGGAAATCTCGCTTCAATATTTTTGGAACCCTTCGATTTGAATGTCGCACTGATCCTATAAGCCCCTGGAGAAAGGTTTCCGAAATGGATGTTTCTTACACCCTTAGCTCCGACTTTGACATTTTCCTTTTTAACAAAGACAACCTTTTTCCAATCCATTAGCAACTGCTGCCAATTTCCCTCCATTGGTTTATTGTCTTCTATTAACTTTTCTAGTTTCATCTCCCCAAGGGCAGAAACAGGCTGACCGTTAATATTAGAAAGTTTCATCTCTACCTGAACATCGTCCTCAGTCGTAAAAAATCCCTGCTTCGAATTAAAGCCAATAAAGAAATCTTGTGTTCCTACTAGAAAGTTTTTAGAGGCTTTAATGGTTCTGCCCCCAGAATCTCTAGCCTCAATTTCCACAGTATATTGCTTCGATTCTTTAGATTTTTTGGGCTTAAAGGGAATCTCAAAAGTACCCGACTGATTCGTTTGAACTTGCCCATTAAGAACTTCAGTTCGGTTGTAACCACCAAAGTAGTAGCCCCAATAGGGTCTATAGGTTTGTTCATACACCGTATAATTGATTTTGGCCCCAGGAACATTACCTCCAAAGTAATACTTTGCAGCACCAGTAATCGTCACCTTTTGCCCCGACTTCCACTCGCCTTTTCCTTCATCAATTTTAACTTCGAACTCCGGCCGCTTATACTCCTCAACTGGAACCGTTCGATAGGTTGAAAAATCCTCGCCAAAAGCCGAAGTTGAAATTCGCAATGAGTAGCTTCCCAGAGCTCGGCCCGTTGGTATTGAAAACTCAGCTGTGGTCGTTCCAAACGAATTGAGCTTCAATTTTTTCTCTTCAATCTTTTCACCATTAGCATCTGAAAAGTTAACGGTTATAGAATTTTTAGCATTTAGGGGAACGTAAGTATTCGGTGCGTGCTCAAAACCGTAGACCTTGAGAATCAACTTTTGACTCGGACGATAAATGGGCCGATCAATTTCTGAAAAAAGAACAACGCGAGGCTTTACGCGCGAAGCAAAGTAGTCTTCATATCTAAGGTAAGAAAGAGACACTCCCTTTCTTGCTACAAGATCGTAATATACGTAATCATCTTTAGGCCTCAAAATTCCAGTCGCATATTGAGTTAATCCAATTTCATTAGTTGTACGCACATAGGTTTGAACATCATTTGATCGCTCTTTTCGAATTAGACCAAAAACCTCAGCGCCAGAAACCGCATTTCCACTAAGGCCGTCAAATACAAATGAATTTACGACAGGACCATTCACTCGCCCATCCTTATAAAAATTCGAGTAAAAGACGCTTTCTGCCTGCTGAAGACCTGCTGATCCGACGACGACAATGTCGCTAATTGAAAGATAGGTCCCAGTTAATAAAGATGAGTTTTCTTCTTCAAATTTTTTATCTCTTGAGGCGACTATATAGTATAGTCCTGGCTTTAACTTCTTACTTGTAGAAACATTGAAGTTTTCTCTTTTATATTTTTCTTTGTATTTAGGGGAATATGTAAATTGGTCGACAATTTCGTACTTCTTATAGAAGTCCTTACCCGAACGAGAACGACGGATACTATCAAATATTTCATCTTTCTTGTCGTTGTAAGAGTTTAAAATGTCATTTGTGGGAATTTCATAAACTCTAAAATGAACAGAATCAACATTTCTAACTCGCAATGAAATTGGTTCTCTTAGACTGTCATTGGTAAAAACACTACTTAATTCTAACTCCGGGAAGGTTACTTCCGAATAAAGGGCAAAACAAATATCTCTTCCTTTGTTCTTTCTCTTACTCTTAACAACCTTCTCGCAGAGACTAACGACTTTATCTAAGGCTCCTTTTTGCTCATAAGAGTCGGCCAGTCTTTTAAAAATATTAGCTCTTAAAGCGACACCCATGTCGCTTAAGTCCTGAGAACCTTTAAAGAGGTTAGATCTACGGATGAAGGTTTCTAATTTCTTTAGTTCACTTTTTCCGCCATAATCAGCAACTCCATTAACAGCGAGCTCAACAATGTCGATTCCCCAAAGCTGAGATGCCACCTTTCTGTTAGCTCGAAAGTTTTGCCCATGACTAAGGACATTGAGCAAGGAATTATTAGCTTCGTCTTTGATTCCTGGCTGTTTATTTTTTGCCAAGGCCTTCTTTAATGAATCGAGACTCTTTAGTTTTTGCCTCAGATTATAATCATTGGCTCCTAAGACTTTTAAAAACCTAGAAAATTTATGAATGTAATAGTCAAAGAGTGATGTAATTTTTGTTAGGTCTCTGTCTTTAGTATTAACGACCGGCTCTGTCTTTTTAATATTTACCTTGGCAATTGCTTTGGACCGCTTCCAGATCTGAAGGTATATTCCAAGGGTCTCAAGCTTCCACTGGTCGTTATTGTACTGAGTAAAGCTAATTCGTTTGCTCTTAATGGGGGCGCTATTGTTATAACGTGTTCGATTGTAATAAAAGCCCGCTAAATCGGCTCGCAACAAAAGGAATAGACTTTTCCATTTATCTGTTTTTGCTCCCTTGTAAGTAAGAACTCTTTTGTAGGCATCCTCAACTTTTCCTTGTAAGGCCAAAGACTCAATGACTCTGTAGGTAGCAATTTGCCGATCTTCACCATCAAGACTTTTTTCAAGGTTTTGATAAACGCTCGTCGCCTCTTTGTAAGACCCTTCTTTAAAGAGCTTTGCTGCATAATCTAGATTCGAAGAAAAGGCGACTGAGCTAATAAATAAACTACAAAATAAAAAAAAGAGCTTCATAACTTTCCTACAGGACAAAAAAAAAGGCCACCCAAGGGTGACCTATTAACTATCAATTATTTTTAGTTAGCGACCGTGAACGACTGTGCAAAACTCAGCATAAAGTCCGAAGATACCGAAGGCAGTAGAATCGATATAACTGATTCTTCTTATGTCACCTTGCTTGATCGCAGCTTCGATACTTGCATCACCAGTTGATATACCAATTATATTTGAAATACATGCCTTACCAACTCTAGTACCAATTTTACCTCGAGTACCCATAATTGGACCTTTACTATCCATGAACAATCCGCCCGGAGATGGACTCATTGCAGTTGCACATCCAGAAAGAATTATCGCTGTTGCTAATGCCGCTAACAATCTAAGCATTACTGCCCCCTTGAATTACTATGATGTTTACTCTTTTAACGATAGCTAAATACAGGAGAAAAACAAGCTATTTTGAATATTTAAGACTGAGGGATGCAAACTAGACTTCGGTCCATTCGTAGATGTAAACAACTTCAGAACTTTCCTTCACCTTGAAATTGATAAATCGTGAGCGAAGATTTCCATCAGTCGAATAACTTCGAAGTGCTTTGTTTTTACCTTTAAAATCAATCGAAAAGCAGGCCTGCAGCGAGCTCACCTTAGTATCGGTTTTTATAACCTCACCGTCGTACCAATCATCGAATACTCCCGTACAACCTCGACCATTACAGAAGACTTCGGTTTCTGACTCAAGAATCAGTCCAGAGATTGGATTGGAACAATTTGATGTTGTTAAAAAACCATAGGCTCTATGGATCCCGTTTGATTCTCGGCTCCTACACTTCTCGCTCTCGCAAAGAATACGAAATTCGGGAATGGCTTGTGAGGAATTAGAATCCTCGATACACGAAGTAGCTCCAAGGCAAACCAAAGTAAGTAAAATTAACTTCATTAATCGAATCATAGATTCCTACCCACTGATACGTTCGAAGTAGTTCCAATAAATTGTTTTCAAAAAACTCAATAATTAAAAGGAGTAAGCAGCACTCATATGCAACTGAGTTGCAGAGCTTTCATACTTACCCTCGGTCGCACTCTTTCCGGCAGCGACATCCCCGGCGGCAAAAGCATAGTCAAAAGCCAAGTCAATTTTCAGACCATCCAATAACTCATAACCAGCCCCTAAAGTAATATCAGTTCCTGTGCCTGGGCTCGAAAAAGTAGGACTTGCTTCATTTTCGCTAACGACCTGAGAGGTTTGGGCATAACCAAATCGCAGAGGAAAACCAAAACCTGTGTACTCAAGCCCAATCCGAAACACATTCTGATCTTTCCAATTCGTTTCGAGCTCTGACTTTGTGGTCACGCCAGATCGAGTCGTTTCAATTTCTATTTTGTCGATCGCCGAGTAGTCCGTCCACGAGTACTCTAAAGCCACCAATAACTCTGACATTAATTTATAGTGACCACCAATATTCAATTGTTGGGGCAAGCTCGAGCTAAGTTTTGATTGCCCCTCAAAACTCCCAACACCGGCTGAAAAGCCTAAGAGCGGACGAGCGGCTCCTGTGTTAAAATAGCTTCCTGCGAGATCTCCCTCGGCATTAAAGTCAATGTTACTGCGATAGCTGAAACCAACTCCCCAATCTTCTTCCGGAGAGTATTGAGCACCCAAACGCAATCCTGAATACTCAGTAGAACTCAGGTTTTCATATTTTGGATTGAGGATTATGGTTCCATTGGGGCCGCCAGCATCGTCATCTGCGATACTATCGACTGATTGCAGTTCTGCAGAAACAAAAGCAATTCTCCACGACATTCCAACACTCAGGCCTTCCATAATCTCGTAACCCGCCCCTAATGCGAGTTCCGTCAGCTGGAGATTTGATTTTATGTCTACATCGTATGTTGTTGTTGGAATTCCAGTGATAGCGAGGTCTTTGAATTCTGCATTTACGCCGCCGGCCACATAGCCACCCATGGACACGACAAGGTTGTCTTGAACTTTATAGGAGTAATTCACTCCAAACAGCGGCGAAAATCCACTCTCACTCGATTCTTGCTGGTTGGCAGTCTGAAAAGGTGCCTTAAACTCTGAAAAGGTCGGCGAAAAGTTAACCGTTAATATTTGAAGGTCGTCTTGATTAATAAGACCCGCAGGATTAAAAAAAAGCGCATCTGGTCCCGATGCTCGTGACACGACAGCACCGGCCATACCTTGCTCTTTAGCTCCCCACCCAATAACTTTTTCGAAGCCCGCAGCCAAAGCAATTTGGCCGATTAGCACTCCAAGAAAGATCACAATTAGGTTTTTTATAGATGAATTCATAGATCCCCTCACGACAAGTGACTTATGCTAACTCACATATTCTTGCGCGTCGAAGCTCTTTAGACCAATAGAAAAGGGGAGATGCCCTAATGTGTCATTGCACGATCTGACGATAGCTGACTTCTAGCTTCTTCGCCTTCGAAAGCTTGGCTTCATAGGTTCCTTCAATTAACGGGTCTTTTTGCAAAGGAGCGCAGTAGCCGTAAACATTGATCTGCCTGCCAGCCTTTTTCGCCGTATCTGCTTTTATAAAGACCTCAGGATATTCATTTGATTCATCTTTTTTTCCCTTTTCACCGTCTCCGGAATTTTGGCTCTGCTTAGACTTTTGCTTCTTCTTTCCCTCACGATAAAGGCTCAAAATATAATTCGAAAAAGTACCATCAATTTCCACACCCATCCCACAAACTTTGAACTGCTTCTTTTCATCCTGATAAAGGGCCTCAACTCCTAGGGAAACCCATGATTGTTTTTGATCATCTCCAAGAAGACCCGTATTAGGACGAATACTTAAGAGAGTCATGTCAGACGGTAGAGAAAACTCAAGTCCCATACTCTCAAGCGAAACGGCCACCTGATTTTTACTAGACTTTTTAACTTTAAAGTCTCGAATAAAAATGGGCCCTTTAGATTCATCACGCTCCTGGTAATCGATCAAAGAATCGACGGACCAAAAGAAAGGGTTAATCAGGTAGTTTGGCAACCAATATTTAACGTAATTGGATCGGGAAATACTGAGTAGCGTTTTATCTAGAGTGGGAAACATCTTACTCAAGCACATCGCCCCTTGGGGTAAATTAATGCAGTACACATCAAAAGTCAGACGATCAAACATTGAAAACGAGTGCCGAACCCACTGCCGACCGTGGAGATCCTCGATTTCAGTAGTAGAAATTTCTTTGTCAATTTCCTTAATCGTAAATTCTCGAGACGACTTAGGACGAACCAATGGCGAAAATGAGTTTGCAATTATACCCTTTTCTCCGATGAAATTCTTCAGGAACAGATCAAATGGGAAGCTCCTCACTTTTTGCCATTCAGAAGACGAATAGTCGAATTTAACTTGAGAATAGGGAACACCAAAAACGTAGGACCAAATTCGCTTTTTACTATCAAAAGGCCCTGTCGCATAAATAATTTCTTTCGGCCCTAAGTCACCTTTTGTGTTTTCCAAATGATCCATCATGTAACCATAGGACTGAAAATCAAACTTCTTTTGCTCATCAAGCTTTTTCTTATATTGATTAAAATCCTTTGGCGAAGGGGTGTCTAAAAGAGCTGCTTGCTTTGGTATCATCTGACCATCTTCAAGAAGTTTGAACTTCGACTGACTTTTATCAAACTGAGAGGGAATGATAATCGGAGTTTCAGCTGTAACAAAGGAATTCCAGCCAAGAGAGACAATTCCTTGGTCATCTAAAGATTTCGTGATTTGCTCGAATTTAATTCTTACAACTTCATTAATCTTATTCAGAACAATTTCAGGAAACGGCTCGAGCTCTGTCGGAACTTTTACATCGACAATAACGTTTTCCATCGCTCGCAAGGTCTCCGGATTTTCATCGAAGTTAGAATTATGAGGAAATGATAATCTTTCAAGGAGCCATCGAGGCGAATAATTCAGGAGTTTTCTAAACTCTATTTTTACGTCCTTCTCTTTTCGATTCGTAACAAACTTTCGTTTTCCTTGCAGAAGATAGTCGGCAGAGGTTCCTAGGTTGTAGTTTTCAGTCCAGGTGCCGGCAAATACAAGCGCCACAACATTTCCATATTCGTCTACTAATGGTCCACCACTATTCCCTGGGCTGGCAGCCGCCGAATATCGTACAAATTTAATTTCAGGATCATTGGGATCAGAAGTTTCGCTGGCCATTATACCGTCGCGAATTGCAATCCCCTCACCGTGTACATTCCCCACGGTAAAAACTTTTTGCCCAACCTGATAATCACTCGAGATATTTAAAAAGCCATATTCTTTGAGTCCCGGGACTTCAAGAAAGAGAAAGTCTTTTTTAATATCGAAACCTAGTATTCGCTTTACCTCATGCTTTTTATCGTCGCTTGTTTTAATCTTGAAGTTGGCGTCCATATCAATGATCAATTGGCCAAACAAACAGTGACTTGCCGTTAACACGACATCTGGGGCAATTATAAAGCCCGTGCAGAAACCGGATTTATCTTTAAAGTCCTTATCTTCAAGACCGCCATATTTTTTATAGTCTTTAACAGCATCTTCGTTTCGAACCCTTTCGAACTCTACGATCTTAGAGCGAACGAAGGTCAATAAAGAATTTGGATCCATGGGTTTAGTAAAGCGTTGGTAGGCATAGAATGTGATTCCACTACCGAGCAAAAATATCAAAGCTAAAGACAATCCCCAAATGACTCTTCGATTGGCTTTAGATTGCCCTACGACATCTTTTAAATTGTGGAGATTTGTAATATTTGTTTCGGCGTGTTCAAGATAATCTTCGGTTATTAAATCGACATCGTGTCCGAGATCTATCGAAGTATCTTGATTGAGTTCAATCGGCTTACCGTCAAAATTGGGGTGGTCTTCTCGTAGATCTTGAAAATACCACTTATCATTTTCGAACCATATCTTCCCATGTTTTCTAGAAATAAACTCTTGAGTCAGAACAATATCACATTCTTGCGAACGACCTAAAACATAGGACCCAGGAGAAAGCTCCACTTTCTCAATTGTCATTCCTAAATAGCGAACAAGAATTTTCATGTTACGATTGCTCCATTTATTTAACTCTTATTTTGTGACCCCATGGTTCGATTTTGTAAACCTGCGGCAACAACCCCTCCACCGAGGAAGATCCACCAAAATAACAAAATCCAAAGCAAGAAGATAGGGATTGCAGCTAAACCACCATACACTTTGTTATAATTTAATATTTCTGTCGTGATATAAGTATAAAAGCTGCCAATTATTTTAAGAGAGAGTACTGAAATTAAGGACCCAAAAAAGGCCCAGCGCGCGTAAACCTTGGTTGGCGGTAAAATAATATAAAGTCCCCAGAAAACTAAAATCAAAAGGAAGGTCCCGGAGATCCCAGGAGTAATAATTCTTTGTTGTTGAACAAACTCAGTACTCGCGACACCCAAAAAGACAGCAATTCCTATTGATCCCAGCAAGAGCATCGACCAATACATGATGAGCTTCAGGGTAAACTTTCTTCCTTTTTTAACTCGCCATATTTTTTCAAAAGATTTCTCTATGTCTAAAAAAATTTTTGTGGCAGCAAAAACCAAGAAGACTAAACCCGAAACCCCGAGCGCACCAGAATGCACCCGACCCACTGAGTCCCAAACCAACTGATGTACAACTTCACCAGTTCCCGGAGCCAAATTATCTGTAATGAACATTTCCAATTTCCCTCTAAGCTCTTCGAGCCCACCTAAAGTCTTAAACACACTTAAGCTAATTGCTAATAGGGGAACTAGACTAAAAATCGTTGTAAAAGATAAACTTGAAGTTAAGAGCTGCATATTAGAGTCTTTTGCAACCCTGTAAATATCAATAAGGGACTGGCGCAGGAGCTTAAATACCAGAGAAATCGTTTTTGCCATCTTAATGAAATGTCTGACATATTTGCTAAATTGTAAAGCGACAAAAGGATTTGGACCATATTTGGATCGAATACACGGGATCTGGACCTCTGTTTGATTGGACATTAGGCAGTTTCGATTTACCATTAAAAATCATCAAGGAGTTTGTTGTGAAGCTAGTATTAGGTAGTTTAGTTATTTTAAGTTTGTTGGCCGGATGCTCCTCTCATCCTATTAAACCCGAAGCTAAAAACGTAGAGACCTCAAGGGATGATGCCGATGAAGACTGCAAAAAAATAGGAAAAGTCCAAGGCTCTGTTTCAAGCGTGAAGGGAACTTTCGAGGATGCCCTCGAAGATCTTAAACTCGATGCCGCCCGCAAAGGAGCGAATTTTGTAAAGATCGGCCAGACTTCCGCCATGGGTACTTCAGTACAAGGTGTAGCCTACTTTTGCCCTTAAAAAAGGAATCCGATGACATCAGCCGTTTCAAAGCCACTCATTAACGACGTTACTACTAATCCAGATCAACCCTTGGAGTTTTTCAAAATAAAGGAACTCCAAGCGAATTTAAACAAAGACCTATCCTACCCCGAGTCGTTTAATGAGATTCAAAGAAAGTTTTACCCAGGCTTAAAGCCCCTAAAGTTAGATAACGACCCCCTTCGAGTCATTGACGTCTGTCTTGCCCTCATCAAACAAAGACAATGGGAGATTATTAACTTCAACGAATCCCAATTGAGAATTGAAGCGGTGGTCACTACTAATCTCATGAAATTCAAAGATGATGTCGTCATCCAAGTTTTTGATACAGGTGATGGCCTCTCCCGACTCGAAATGCGATCTAAATCGCGAACAGGAAAAGGGGACCTTGGAGTGAACGCTCAAAGAATCGAAGCTTTCCTCAGGGACGTGGAATCTAAATTAAGTGCTTCGGTCGCCTAAAGCCGAACTTCCTTGAAAATTCACATATTCATTTGATTGCGCAAAAAAAGCTTCATGCGGTCGAGCACCATCGGTGGAATTTCATGGGCCCCAGCGAAGGGCAATAGGTTCCCCTGCCATCCGCCAGCTCGAAGAATGTCGCACAGTAAATTGGCCATTTGAATCGAGAGTAATGGATCCGACTCTCCGTGGCTCTGAAAGAAAGCCTGACCTTTACGCTGAATGGCTTTTTCTTGCCAATTCTTTTGGTCGAGAACTGTTCCTGAAAGCAAAACCGCACCGAGGCAGTTTTCGGACATATTCATGATGACATCTGTGGAAAGCATGGCCCCCTGCGAGAACCCTCCAAGAATCAACTTCTCTTGGGGAACATTTAATTCAAAGAGCATCTCACTCACCATGGATTCGGCCTGATCAAGACCCGGGGGCCGGGTATCGGCCATCTCTCTAAATTTGCCTTGGCTCATGGCCAAATCAAGCGCTTGAGTATCGATCGGAAACCAGGCCCTTCCCATCCAATGCCCCCCAAGTGGGACCTCTAGAGGCCCGTTGGGAAAAACCCAGCGCACATCCTCGTTATCGATGAGCTGATGAAGAGGAAATAGATCTGCTGCATCTGCACCATATCCATGGAGCAAGACCACCGTATACTCGAAATCTTTAGGGTTCTTTACTAGGCAGTCCAAGGGACCAATTTTTGACTGGGTTCTACTCATTGAGGGCTCCGGCGTTGAATGAAATAAGCTCCAGATCCTCTATACTATACGTTACCTGAATAGGGCGACAACAAACCTCGCAATCCTCAATAAAACTCTGCCCCTCCACGGAGGGATCCAAAAGCATTGAAATTTGACTCCAGCAGTAAGGACAAGTAAAAAAGTGTTCTAATTGGTTCATGCACAATGAGAATGATGGCCATCACTGATTGACTCAATGAATTATATGCCGCAATAAACTCAAATGATTCAATTTTTAATATTGGTCGATCCTAGTCGCCAATCAGAGAAATTCCACGGGGAAAAATATGAAACATAGCGATCCAAAACCGATTTATCTCAAGGATTACAAGCAACCTAACTACTTGCCAGAAAAAATCGATCTCACTTTCGAAATTGACTTACCGACCACACGGGTTACTGCAACTACAGTCTACAAGAAAAATGGTCATGGCCACTTTAGCAATACAATGGAACTCAATGGGAGCTTCTTTCAACTAGAGAGTATCCACATCAACGAAGTAGAATTGGCAACGGACCAACTGAAAATTAAAGACGAAGTTCTCCACCTCGAAAATCTCCCCGACGAATTCACTCTTGAAGTCGTTAGTATTCTACAGCCAGAAAAAAATACGGCTCTTGAAGGACTTTATAAATCCGGTGAAATTCTTTGTACCCAAAACGAGGCCGAAGGGTTTCGCCGTATTACCTATTTTCAAGATCGCCCCGATGTCATGACCAGTTACACTACAAGCATTATTGCCGATAAAGATCGTTTCCCATTTTTATTGTCTAATGGGAACCTCGTTGAAGAAAAAGAACTCGCCGACAATAAAAAACTCTGTAAATGGCACGACCCACATAAAAAGCCGTGCTACCTCTACGCTCTCGTGGCCGGAGATCTCGGGCTCATCGAAGATCACTTTACGACCCAGTCCGGTCGCAATGTGAAGCTGCAACTCTTTGTTGATAAAGGCGACGAAGACAGGGCCCATCACGCCATGGAATCTTTGAAAAAGTCCATGAAGTGGGATGAAGAAACCTATGGACTCGAATACGACTTAGACATTTACATGATTGTTTCAGTTCACAGCTTCAATGCTGGCGCTATGGAAAATAAAGGTCTAAATATATTTAACTCAAAATATGTTTTAGCCAACCCCAATACTGCAACTGATGACGAATACGAGGCGATTCAAGGAGTTATCGGTCACGAATACTTTCACAATTGGTCGGGTAACCGCGTGACTTGTCGAGATTGGTTTCAATTATCTCTAAAAGAAGGACTCACCGTTTATCGTGATCAAGAGTTTACGTCCGACATGACCTCACGACCCGTGAAGCGAATTAATGACGTCAACATGCTAAGAACAAATCAGTTTGCAGAAGATTCAGGTCCCATGGCCCATCCGGTAAGACCTGCTTCATATATTTCAGTGAATAACTTCTATACTTTGACGGTTTACGAAAAAGGTTCAGAAGTTGTACGTATGATTCACACAATTATCGGAGACGAAAATTTTAAGAAAGGACTCACCGAGTACTTTAATCGATTCGATGGACAGGCAGTGACAACAGACGACTTTGTTTTAGTGATGGAAGAAGTCTCAGGCGTCGACCTGAAACAATTTAAGAATTGGTACTCCCAGGCCGGGACTCCTGAAGTTAATGTTTCTTGGCATTTCGACGAGGCCTCCCAGTCCTGTGCCTTAACCATGAAGCAAAGTTCTAAACCATCTCCGAACCAAGCAAAAAAGGAACACTATCACATCCCCGTTAAAACGGCATTTTTTGACGAAACTGGATCTCAACTCGAGTTTGAAGTTTCGGGTAGCAAGTATAAAGAGAAAGTTTTTCACCTGAACCAAGAGGAACAAACCTTTAAAATCAATGGCTTGAAAAAAGGGGCTACTCCATCAATCCTTAGAAACTTCTCGGCTCCGGTGAATTTAAATACCTGCCATTCCGAAGAGGAACTCTGCTTCTTGTTCGCAAAGGATACTGATCAATTCAATCGATGGGATAGTGGCCAAAAGCTCTCGCTTAAATATATTTTAAACAATATAAAAAATTTGAATTCTTCGAAGGATCAAGAAGTACCTGACTTCTATTTAAATTCTTTTCAATCGATTCTTGATGATAAGACGATCGATCCATCCTTCAAGTCTCAACTCTTAATCATTCCGGACGATACCTACATCAATCAATTTGTTGATGAAATTGATCCTTTTGTGATTTTCGAAGCCAGAGAATATCTCCGCAAAAAAATCGCAGGCCAGTACAAAGATCAACTTCTGGAATTGTACAACCAGCTTTTAAAGGAAACTCCAAATACGATTGATCCACAGGCTATTTCAAATCGAAAACTGAAGAACTCCATCTTGGGCCTACTATCATCTCTTGAGGACTCCAGCATTCATGGAATTGCAAACGATCAGTACAAAAACGCAAAAAATATGACCGATCGCCTTTCAGCGCTCGCCTACCTTAACAATGTCTCTGGAGAGTTGCGCGAAAATGCCATGGCTGATTTTTACCAACAGTTCTCGAATGACACACTTACAATGGATAAGTGGTTTACACTGCACGCTACCAGTGAATTGCCGGGTGGATTAGAAAGAATTAAAAATGTGATGAATGATCCGACCTTTGATATTAAAACTCCAAATAAGGTTTACTCTCTTCTCTATCGATTTGGTCGCTTGAATACTAAGAACTTCCACGATCCAAACGGCGCGTCTTACGAATTTTATAAGGACCAAATATTAAAGATTGATCAGTTAAACCCACAGGTGGCTTCGCGCTTGACAGGTGTATTTAATTTATGGAAGAGATATGAACCAAAACGCAGGGACCTCATAAAAACTCAGCTCGAAAACATTGTAAAACAGGATGGCCTTTCAAATAATGTTTTCGAAATCGCTTCAAAAGCACTGAGCTAAAAAGGAATCGAGGAAAAATGAAATCAATCATCGCAATTACATTATTACTTTGTATCTCAACCCTAGGTTCTCAGAGCCTTGCTTGCTCATGTATGTCATGGGCTAACGCTCAGCAAACTGCTCTAGCCGATGAAGCAATAGTTGCTCAAGTCAGCACTTCCGCCGTTAGCCAAAGAGGAATGGGCCTTCTCAATATCGAAAAAGTCCACAAAGGTGATTTGCAGGAACAGAATATCTCAATATTAGGCCAAGATGGTGCCAACTGTTCTGGCCCGATCCTGCCTCCATCGGTCGGTTCGTGGATTGCGATCTTTACTCAAGACAAAGATGGAAAGTATTCTCTCTACGGTTGTGCTGACACTTCTCTAAAGATTAATTCTGAGGGAAAAATTTCAATGAATTTTTCTGAAGAAGTATTGGTCAGTGAGGAAGAGTTCAAAAAGCTTATCACTGAGAAAGCGCGCCCTACGGTTAAAGGTGCCAGTTGCCAAGCTTACGCAAGTCGTCTTTACATAAGTCATGACGTCGATAAAGGCGCACTCCCTGATATCGATTTCAACGACTACTTAAAGACCGACTTAGGGACTTCTGTTACCTATGCAAAAGACCTTTTTGGCGAAGGCCCCGGGATCGCTGCTCCACTTATTGTTAATTTAGGAGCTTACAAGGGCTATAAGAGTGAGTGGGAATATCGCATGGGCGTGCGCCTCACGGAGCCTTTCTTTGGTGTAACTAACTATAGTGAGTTCACATTTGATATAAGAAATATTCTCTCAATTGGAACTGTTATTTTATCGACCAATCAGGACGTTAATGGACAATGGGGCGAAAATTTTGGTGAAGATCCATTTTATGCTTACGAATCTGTAGCAAATTGTGGCCTGATCCTCGGCGCACCTATCGTCGAAATCAATTAATACTACGACGACGAAGCAATAAAAAATTTTCTTGTTGTAATGATTAAAATTCATATTTTCGAGGCGCGAGGAGGAAGCTGTATTCCTCATACCGCGACGACGAAGCAACAAAGAAAATATGAATTTTAATCATTACTTAATGGTCTAGGGATTCTTGGATGAGCACGTAAGGATGCGCAATCAAAGTTCGGAAAGTCTTATCCGGACTTTGGCTCCAATCATAGATCTGTTCCCGAGTGGGTTTTGAGAGTTTACGCGTTTCAATCCAAGATTTAATGAGTTCGGCATTGTCCGAAACGACTTCGTAAGCTGTCTGCACGAGATCTAAATCAGACGCGACAAGAATATACATATCTTTCAATGCTTGAGGTTGTAGTAACTTCCAAGGCACACGCTCAATGGAGCGTTCAAGAGCATGAATCTGACTTTCTTCTTTGCTACTCACGAAACCTCCTATTAACCTTATCGGCTCATCAGGAGGCTTTGTAAGCAAATGCTCATAATGAGTCAAACATTAAACTAATTTTAGCATTTTATAGGGCTTTTACCTTGTCGACTGGGTTTTGCTCACCCGACATTTGCTTAAGTTCTTCAAAACCAGGCAAATTCGAAAGGTCAGGTACTATAATAATCTCGATTCTTCGGTTCTGCTGGCGTCCCTCTTTGGTATCATTGGAAGCCACAGGATTGTATTCACCAAAACTCGCTGCCGAAATTCGATCGGCTGAAAGGCCCGCCTCGATCATTTTTTTAAGTACCCGCAAGGATCGAGCCGAAGCCAAATCCCAATTCGAAGGAAAAACTTTCGTTCTAATTGGCACGTTATCCGTGTGCCCTTCTACCTGGTATTTCTTTTCTGGAATGGAGGCCAATAGGAGAGCAACTTCTTCAATAGCTGCAGAGCCATCTTTTGAAAGGCGAGCTGACCCTGAAGAAAATAGAACATCACTATTCAGTGCGACGACCATTCTTCCATCCATGATTTTTACCGAAAGGCGACCGGTATCAATAAACTTTTTAAATTTACTAGTGAGATCACGAAACTCTTTAATTCTCTTTTCGGTTTCTTGCTTTCTCTTAGTTAGATCAGCAATGGCCTCTTGCATTTCTTTGACCGAAGCCTGAAGTTTCGATTTATCTCTAGAGGTATTACCTAGTTGATTCTGCAACTCGGTTATAAGAAGTCTCATTTCTTCGATCTTAGAGTTAGACTGTTCTAGCTGCTTTTGCAGGCCACCTTTTTGTGCATCCGTGGACTTATACTTTTTCTCTAATTCTTCGTACTTACTTGAAGAGACACAGCCCGAAAAAACCATCAAAGATAATATTGCTATAATTATTTGTTTCACTCTAAAACCTCATTTATTATCGGAAATACTCCATAGCATAGTATTTTGACTGAAATTAACAAGGCTTTTTCAATGATACAGAATGAAGTGTTAGAAATTTGGTTTGGCGACACCGAATCACTCATCCCCCCTGAGGCCCATCGCAAGAGGTGGTTCGCAAAAAATCGAGATTTTGATAATTTTCTTACTGAGAGATTTAAAGTTCTCATCGAAAGAGGATATAACGAGGCGGCGAGAGAATTTGACGAAAGCCCACTTGGTGGGCTCGCTCAGATTATTCTTTTTGATCAGTTCTCAAGAAATATTTTTAGAGGGTCACCTCAGGCATTTGCTAATGATAGCCAGAATCTTCAGTTCGCTCAGAGCTACATTGAACAAAAAAAGGACTCACAGCTAAGCCCCCACCAAGCGGCCTTCTGCTACATGCCATTGATGCACTCAGAGAATTTGCAGCACCAAGAAAAGTGCATCGCACTTTTTGAGGCTTTAATCGAAGGGGCTTCGGAGGAGTTAAAAGGCCATTTAAGCGGGTTTTTAAAGGCTGCCCACTATCATAAAGAGCCCATTGAGCGATTTGGTCGCTTCCCTTACCGGAACGAAGTACTCGGCAGAGAGTCTACTCCAGATGAAATTGAGTTTCTCAAATCACAGGATTCATGGCCCTAGGTAGAAGGCGCAGCAGCACTGGATTTGCGGGTTTTTGTCTCAATATAGGACTTTAGTCGTGCTTATAGCGTCTTTTCATAATCTTGTTTTGGAAATACTTAAAAGGGTTAGATAATAGAAGGTAGCTAAGGACTAGGAGGTGAGATTTCAATCCAGTTTCTGCACGCGCCTTGTTATTAAACGCTAGTTATGAACCTATGAAGGTCGTCGACTGGCGGAAGGCATTGATTCTTTGGTTCCAAGATAAAGTAGAGATTTTAGAATTTCATACGGTTTTTGCTCGAAGCCCGAGTGAAACTTTCAGACTTCCCAGCGTTCTTCGACTCAAACGCTACATTCGCAGTACTCACAACAATAAAATTAGGTTTTGTAGAGAAAACGTCTATCTACGTGATGACTATTCTTGCCAATACTGCGGCAACGAGTTTGAACGAAAAGAACTGACTCTTGATCATATTTTTCCAGCCTCTAAGGGCGGCGGCAAATCATGGACTAACGTAGTTACAGCCTGTCGTAAATGTAATCAGAAGAAGGGAAATCGAACTCCCGAGCAGGCAAGAATGCCTTTAAAAAAGCCCGCTCTCGAGCCGGAATGGTTACCCCAAAAAGAGATCAGTTTCTGTGATCAGGAGTCACCACCGGTCTGGCTCAATTATTTATTTGGCCATGACTAGCTAGTCGGACCAGAGATTTATTTGAATGAATAAGTCCCCTTTATATGCTACATATAGAGAAAAGGTTGATCATGGCAAAAAGCTCAGTAGTCGAACGAACATATTATTACCTCACACAACTCATTAGTGAAACAAACGGCCTGAGTTTAGAAAATACGATTGAACTTCTTCTTCAATCGCCACTTTCTGAACAGGACAAAGAAGTTCAAGAGACTGTCGATGAGTTTATGGCCCTTCTTTCCCACTTCCAGATCGACCAAACAGATATCGAGTCACTTCTTAATCATCCCGTTTCTGAATCTTTATTTCTTTTTTTCAAGAATTTTCCTTTAAAATATAACGAAGAACATATTCACCTTACAGGCTCTCTCAACGCTGAATTTATCTTTCCGAGAATTAAGAAATTACTCGATGGACCTCATAAAGAAATTTATCAAAAACGAATCACCGACGTTTACGGACATGATGCGATACCAATAAATACCCCCGAAGACATCGACAAACTAATTCGCTTAAGACCCGAGGACGGATTTGACCAGTATTTGAAAATTCTCCTATTGCCAAAACTGATTCTCATCGACAGGCAAGCTCATGAAGAGGCTACTTACCATTTAGCCAGCGAACTCTGGCATAAATATAATGTTGGATCGATCCGACTTAAGTTTACCCTTTCACGGGCGACAAGCGATCAAACCGAGAAAGTTCCTGGTGCCGAAGAGCTTTCCCCCGAAGACGTTATTATGGGTTTGTACTCGGGCTTCCAGAAGTTTAAATTAGAGCATCCCGAGTTTGATTTTATTCTTTCACCATGTTTTCGCAAAGAACCCAGCTTCTTTGACTCGAAAGCTTTTAAAAGTAAAGGTGAGCATTTTAACTATCAAGTCCAATCCATGCTCGAAGTTTTAGAGAAGTTCCCTGAACTCTCTAAACACCTGGTTGAAATTGATACAGTAGGAAGTGAAAAAGATCTTTTTAGAAAACAACACTTCAATGAAATGAAGATCGGTTTGAGAAAACTCCAATCCCGTGGCTTCGCAGTTCGAAGTCACCACGGCGAAACCTGGCACACTTTAAAAAAGGGTATTCAGGCTGTAGATAATGCCATGAACATTTGGCATATCGATGCCCTCGAACATGGACTCAGTCTCGGTATTAATCCCAACTTTTATTTTCACAGCCTCTTTCAAAGAATTATTCTCCACAATCAAAGAGGAGAAGGGATTCAAGTCGGTACGCCCGAGTATAATGAACTCCACGATATGGACTGGTTGGGCCGAGTCGATGTGTTAGAAAAAATTCTGGCAGGTGAAAAACTTAATGAAGAGGAATTAACTATCTTCACTAAAACAAAATTTCACTTGGCCCGAGAGGTTGAGGGGTACCAACACGATATTTTGAATCGAGTGATTGATAAACAACTACAACTCATCGCACTTCCCTCTTCAAACAAAGAGCTCACCGGTCAGTTTGAAGACTATAAAGATCATCCTTTTTCTTGGTGGGAGAAAAAAGGAATGAAGCTTGGTGTAGGTACAGATAATTACATTACGCTTAGAACAAACTTCATTCGGGAAATGCTTATTCTTCTCTACACTGACCCCACTTACTTAAAGATCACCAAACTTCTTATCGTTGCCACAGGTGAAAGTCGTAGGCCCTTGATCAGCCAGCTTCTCTGGGATATGAGGAAAAAAGTAAAACTCTAAAAGGAAGTTCATTGAAAAAAGTATTATTTGTTTGCCTGGGAAACATCTGTCGTTCTCCCACGGCTGAATCCGTTTTTAATCATATTTTGAGTTCTGAGAACAAATCTCAAGAATATATCGTAGATTCCGCGGGGACTTCGGCCCACCATGCCGGGGAACCTGCCGACCCGCGAATGATTCGCCATGGCGAACTTCGTGGCTATAGGTTTGAGACTCTTTCTCGACCTTTTGTTAGGAAGGATTTCGACAATTTCGACTATATTTTTGCGATGGATCAGAGCAATTACGAAAATATCCTGAAACTCGATCTAAATGGAGATTTTGAAAATAGAGTTTTCAGAATTATGGAATTTTCACAAAAATTCGAGGAAAATGAAGTACCAGACCCTTATTATGGTGGCGCTCAGGGATTTGAATTAGTCATCGATATGCTTGAAGATGCTTGTAGGGAAGTCTTCAAAAAAATTGAAGCAGAAGAAATCTAGGTTTTTAAAGAAATTGGCCACAGTGGATTGATGCAATGATAAAGAAAAAAGTAAACACTGAAATTCAAGACATTCTGAGAGAAAAAGTTACCAACTACTCAGAAGTTTCCGGTGGAAGTATTTCTGAAACCTATTGTATCGAGTGCGAATCCGGTGCCTCTTATTTTCTAAAAATTGCTCCCACTGAACTCCTTAAGGCAGAAGCAATGGGACTCTTTGAAATTCAAAAATCGCAAACTATTGCCACTCCTCAAATTGTTGCGGAGGGCGATCAATTTTTGATTCTCGAATATATCGGTGAAAGTGCTTCGCAGTCCATTTTCTGGCTAAGACTTGGCAAAGAGCTTGCCGAAATGCATAAGACGACTTCAAGTAGCTTCGGCTACCTAGAAAACAATTTCATCGGAACGAGTCGGCAGGTCAATCAGCCTCTCGTACCTTTTAATGATTCGAGTTCCGATTGGATCGATTTTTTTTGGACCTTTCGACTCCTATTTCAATACAAAGAACTCGAAAAGAATGGGCTCCTCAATCAGGAATTTAAAAAATCCTTTTCTAAACTTGAAAAGTCCGTCGACAAAATTCTTGCACACTCAGAGGAGCCACCTTCACTTCTACATGGAGATCTCTGGAATGGGAATATTCTATGTGGGCCCTCGAGTACACCTTTTCTAGTAGATCCTGCGGTTTACTACGGTCACAGAGAGTCCGATATCGCCATGACTCAGCTCTTTGGCAGTTTTCCTATAGAGTTTTATGAATCCTACATGGAGGCCTTTCCATTGCCCCCTGGTTGGCAAAATAGAATGGGTATATACCAGCTCTACCACTTGATGAATCACTGGAATATGTTTGGCCAAACCTATGCGACTTCATCTCAAAGGTGTATCGATAGCTATCTTTAAAAAAGCCTTTTGCCTCTCAGAAATCTCTGATACTAATTGGGGCAGGAGTCTCAATGGCCGAATACGCTGAAAGAACCGATAATATCGAAATCAAAGTCGAGCCCTTTTACGTCCCCGAGCAATCGTCTCCAGAGAGTGACTACTATTTTTTCGCCTATAAAGTGACGATCGTGAACCACGGTCAATCTCCGATGCAATTGACCCATCGCCACTGGATCATTGTAGACGGAAAAAGGCGGGTTCAAGAGGTTCGAGGAGAAGGGGTTGTTGGTGTACAACCAACAATAAAGCCAGGTGATAGTTTTGAATACTCAAGCTTCTGCCCTCTACCAACTCCTACAGGGAACATGCGTGGAAGCTATGATATGCTCAATGAAAATGGCGAAAAGATCTCCGTGAATATTCCCGTTTTTTTCTTAAGAGACCTTAAACACGACCAGTAGTTTTTGAACCAACTACTTCGACTGACTATAAGAGTCCCGAATCATCTCTTCGATCAGCTTTTTTGGCTGATCGACAAGAGCTTCATCAAACGTAAATTCGCTTTGACCAGAATTTTGCTTAATAAGACTGAGACCGTGCTCGTACCCCGTAAAACACTCTCGTAAGAAATCACCAATTTCTTTTCCTTGAACTTTTGACTCAGCGATAAGTTTTTCAACGGCCTCTTCTGTAAAGTCGATCCTAATACCGTGTTTGGATTTAAATTCGATACCAAATCCTCTGATCTGTTCGTACTTAGTCAGCTTATCCAGATAGTCCTTATCATTGAGAAGCCGATCGAGCTCTTTACCCGGATCTGCAATCACTTCTTTACTTACTATGAATTTTTTGAGGTCCAAAGATGGAAGCTCAAATTTATAGTCGCGAAGAGCTCGTTCAGCCACAGTCATTAATGCTCTCGCTCCTGTCTTTTCTTTGGCGGCTTGGTCGGCAATCTCTTGCAGAGCTTCATCTTCAAATCTCAATGTAATTCCATAGGATTTAAATGACCTTCTATACTGCTTAATAATAGACCCTTCTGATTCCGTTAAAACTTTGAAAAGATCCTTATTTGTTAGATGTTCACATGAAACTCGCACTGGTAGACGACCAATAAACTCTGGCTCAAAACCAAACTTTATAAAATCCTCAGTCGCTGCGGAATGGAGAAGCTGGTCAGCCTCTAACTCCCCTTCACCTTTGACTTCAGAATTGATACCAATCTTTTTATGATCTCTACGATCTTTGATAATGTCCAAGATTCCGGTAAAAGCTCCACTCACAATAAAAAGTATATGACGAGTGTTAATGACTTTGTCCTCGACTTTTCCTTTTTGCTGGAACTCCATGAAACTCTGAATTTGCGAACCAATGTCGTGTGCAGATTTTAAATCGACTTCAGTTTCTTCCATGAGTTTCAAAAGACCAAACTGCACACCTCTGCCACTCACATCTCGCCCACCAAGGTTAGGAGGAGCTGCCAATTTATCAGCCTCATCGATATAGACGATTCCAAATTGTGCCGCTTCAATATCACCACCCGACTGGCGAACTAAATCTTTAACAAGGTCTTCGACATTGGCTCCGACGTACCCAGTTTCAGTAAACCGAGTGGCGTCGGCTTTTACAAAAGGAACTCCCAGCATCTGCGCGATGAGCTTCACTAAATAAGTTTTACCCACGCCCGTTGGACCCATTAATAAAACATTTTGTTTTGAATAATCCTCTTCGCGAAGCTCTGGATGATCCATACACTCTTTAACATGATTGTAGTGATCACAAACAGCAATAGCCAAAGCCTTTTTCGCTTCATCTTGCTTAATCACATAGCGATCCAAATAGGACTTAATATCTTTAGGCTTTAGGTCGAAGTTAGGGTCAAACTTTTTAGCAGGCTCTACCGGCTCTTCGACAGTGGCCTCCTCCTGAGGATTCCCGCCAAGGCCTGGTCCAAATCCCATGAATTTAATACCAGAGCCATATTTCCCCTTGATCAAATTTTCAATATCGTTCTTAATTTCATCAGGAGATGGAATCTTTTCTTCTTTCTTATCACTCATAATTGAATTCTCCAGAGTATTTCGCTAGAACAGACAAGAATTATGTTTCAAGACTATAAATCTTTTATTCCGGACTATTCCCAGTTTCTTTCGATTTTAAATGAGAGGCTTCCCACAACTGCGTGGTTCAATCCCGATCAGGTTTCTAGAGATCATCTCGAACTCTTTCTAAAACACTTCAAATCGGAGTACCGCTTCCTTGATTGGAACAATGAGGCTTTTTCTTATAAAAGCAAGGTCTCTTTGGGAGTTTCTTTACCCTATGCGCTCGGACAAATTCACATCCAAGAAGAAGTCTCTATGATTCCGGGCTACATCGCTAAAGGATTGAAACCACAAACAGTTTTGGATATGTGCTCTTCTCCCGGAAATAAAGCGGCACAGATTGGAATTGAGCTCAAGGGAGATAATTCTTACATAATCGCCAATGAGCCAAAACTTCCTCGCCATAGCCAACTCAAATCAAATTTATTGCGTATGAAAATACCCAACGTCATTTACACAAAGTATGATGGAGCTTCATTTCCAGTTCTCAAAGACAAAGTTGATTTGGTCTACGCAGATGTTCCTTGTAGCTGCGAAGGGACCAGCCGTAAAAACAAAATTAAGAAACTAAATCAAAAAGAATTAAACAAACTAACTATGACCCAAAAAGCAATACTCAAAAGAGGATTTGAAAACCTCAAACCCGGCGGTCATATTATATATTCGACTTGTACTTACAATCCTTTAGAAAATGAATCGATAATTAGTGATTTTTTAAATTCAGAGATGGGCAGCGATGGCGAATTAATCCCCGTAAATATAGATGGCCTCAGTTACTCCTGCGGAATCCATAACTTTAATTCTCATGAGTTCAATAAGGAGGTAGAAAAGACCATTCGAGTTTGGCCCCATCAAAACAATTCAGGCGGCTTTTTTATAGCCCTCATTCAAAAGAGGGCACATGGAAATCATTGATCATTTGGCAAATGAACGAATTTTAAAAATCATAGATCGTTATGAAATTGACTCAAGGTTTTTTGATCAATTTTTAGTTGCTCGTTTTAATTCTACCTACCTGCATTTAATTCCTAAAAAAATTTACTTTGATCAAAAAATAATTGTTCATACTGCGGGGGTCCCCCTTTTTAAAGCGAGACAAAGCGAACCAAAAATAATGACCAATGCTGCTTCCTATTTTTCAGGATATGTAAATAATCACGTTTTAAAAATCAACGAAGAGCAGGTTAAAAAATACGTTTTAGGTCAAGAAATTCCCAATCCACACACTCAAGATTTTAAAACGGGTTTTATATTAATTGAATTCAAAGAAAAAATCATTGGCTCAGCCCTTTTAAGAAGGAGAGAAGGCAAGGACTATTTAGAGAGTCAATGGCCAAAACAATATAGAAATATTCAATTTTAAGATACCCTATTTCTTTTGTACTCAAAATGGGTACTTCTCTTGCATCATAAAAAGAGACTGGAGATTGAGAGTTAAAAATGAAAAATATGATCAAAAAAGTGTTATTTCTTAGCCTTTCTCTGTCCTTTTTATGGCAAACTGTAAAAGCTCAGGACAGTGAAAATACTCTATCAAGAGAGCAGTTTCTAGCTGAATACATCGGAACCGAAGATGAACCAGGCTCACTCGTAGAATTATTTAGTCGACCTGTTGAAATTGTTAATCACTATCTCTATTTAAAAGGCGAATATCGAAAATCGATTAATATCGAGCACCTCAGCGCATATATGAGATATTATGGAAGTCAGGCTAGAGTTGAATACTGCGCAGATCCCCTGATTTACGACCGTCAGCTCGATCTCTCAAATAGAGTTCCCGGAAACTCAGTTCGTTCTATCAATGGGATATTTGAAAACCCTTATGTACTATTTAAAGAACTCGGAAACAGTAATACAGACTTAAAAAGTGAACTGGCGATATTCCAATTGTGTAAGTTTGGGTACTTTTCTGCGCTCTTCCTTAATTTTGATCCCGCTGGGATTAATACTGCAGCTTGGGACCTTAATTTAGATCGATCTCGAGTCGATAATATTTGTAAACCAGTTACTCAGACTATAACAAAACGGCTATTAGAAAGAGACTCCCTCTTCGCAGAAAATCTAGATACTGAGTTTCTTTGTCGTTTTGATCGCGATTAGTTTGATAAACCTAAAAAGGCAGCCCCGAGAACTCCTGCTGAGCCACCCTTCTCTGCCTTTTTAATCGCAAAACTATCGAGCTTCAAAAAGGTATTATCTTGAACAGCTTCCTTGAGTCCAACATATACTTCATCTTCCTCACTCAAACCACCACCCAGAACAATCAGATGTGGATCTAAAACCGTAGCTACATTCCCCAAAAACTCAGCAAGATGGCTCTTATAAACTTCAATCGTTTTTTTAGCGCTGACATTTCCTTTTTTTGCCTGCTCAAATATTTCAGGTCCATCAAGGGTCTCAGAGCTAACCGCAATTTCCTGGTAAGTTTTCTCAAAACCGGTTCCGGAAACATAGTTTTCAGCGCAGCCTTTTTTTCCGCAGTAGCAACTTCGTCCGCTATTCACTAGGACCATATGACCAATTTCACTTCCACCACCATGGGCACCCCTCAAAAGGTTTCCTTGGCAAATATACCCTCCCCCACAACCGGTCCCAAGGATCACCCCTAAAGTGGACAATGAGCTCAGCGGAACCTGGCATTCATCGGCATAAGAGAGCCCGGCCCCAGAGTAGTGTTCAGCCAGAGCAAAACAATTTGCATCATTCTCTATATAGACTTTTACACTCGAACCAAGCTGGGCCTTAAAGTCTTTGATAATGTTTTGTCCCGCAAAACTATTGGTGTTTCCCAACAAAAATTCATTGGTCTGTGGATTAACGGTGCCAGGTAAGCCGATTCCTAAAGACTCGAGTGACTCCATACTCTTTGAATTTTTACTCAATAAACTCTTTAGGAAGTTACAGGTTCTCTCTAAGATAGATTCATAGCCTTGATCTCGATGGGTCTCTATTCTTTCACGCTCTAGGATTTGGTACTTCCTTAACTCGCCCGTCGGCAACTTCAACTTTTCACTACCTCCAGAGATCATTTCGATAAGAACGACCTCTACCTTCGTGCCTCCGATATCAATACCCGCTAATAACATGCAAACTCCTATGACCTAATTTTAATACGTAGATCAGAACTGTCATCCCTTAGGCCCATAAGATTTTATTTGGTTTTAAAATCATCCATTTGGACTGTGAACTTGTCTTTTTGCGTCTAAAATCAAAGATAATTTCTCCGTTAATTGTGTAAAAAAGGCCTTTTGACACTGTTTAGCTAAATTTTTTTTCGAGCCAATTTCGGGAACAGCGATTACAAAAGTTTACCTTTATGTATAAGAGTTTCTTATGCTAAGAGCTTCAAATCGATTTTATCGAGAGATGGCGTGGAGGCCTGCGTAAATGTAATCGAATTTTTACGAGCAATTTTTGTCCATAAGAAATAGCTATGGTCCAGATAAAATCATTCGATTTCCATAAGCTTGGGGGGGTTGATATGACTTTCATCAACCCAGGGAGAAATAATTCTCCCGAAGAAAGGAGCTAAAAGTGAATTTCTTAGAAAGAGTTCTTAGGAATATTCTTCAAAAGGAAATCGAAGATATTTTAAGAACTCTTTCGACTTTTAAAATTGGAAGAAACCTTGAGACTACTGACGGCCAAAAGCTGTTCGTCTCGTTCGGGGAACAAAAGATGGTTCGGTTCACTTCGGTGAAATCTGTGGCCTCAAGGAAGAATATAAATAATAAAGCCGTCCCAGTGCCAACCTTTTTAACCTATCAACTTTCCCGCCCCAGTTGCTAGCAAGGATGCTAGTACCCTAAGCGAGATTCAAGGGCCCGAACGCCACGAATCTTCCTGCCTTCGGCTAAAAAACCCAGGGCTCCTGGTTACCCCAGGAGCCCTTCGTATTTTAAAGCACTAATTTCAAAAATTTTTTAAACTATTAATCCTCGGTCGAAGCCGTCGAACGACCGGCCTCAGAGTCAGTGGACTCCTCTTCAAGCATAGCAATGGCATTTTCTAACTTGATCGTTGGAATAAAACGACTCGCCTCTGACAAAACCTCTTGCTTTTGGGCAATTGGGAGTCGATCTAGCTCTAATCCATAGAGTAAATTAGCCAGCACCGCCTCTACATTTTCGAAGTCTTTATTCGCTCTGATCAGCATTGCTCTTGATAAACTATTATATTTAATAAGATGTTTATAGAGAAAGCGAAGCTCAAAAATGTCGTTACCATTTCGATAATACAACGGAATTCCCTGAGCCGCGAAATTATCAACCTCTCTTGGCCGCATATTTTCCAGCGGAGGCCTTTCACTAACCCCCATCTTATCGCCTAAACCAAACATAAAATCACGGCTGTAGAACCTTACGAGGAGGCGAGATTTGATATTCTCCCATTCCTTTAAGTTTCCTACTTCGAATTCTCCCGTGATTTGTTCGATTGAAGGTAGGGTTTCAATATAGAGATAGGGTCTAAATTCGCTAAAAGTTAGACTTAAACTAGAGTCTCTCATTTTAAAAGTCATGCGGCCATCATCAAGGCTGATTTGCGTAAAGTCTTTGTCGGTTATAGGTAGACCGCCATAAACCCGAAACTTGATTTCTCTTTTTAGCATTCCTAAAAGTGGCTTTTTAAAATATCCATCGATTCCCTTCGGACCCGCCAATATCCCTAAATCTTCATTCACATACATATCTAAGCCATAGGCATCGATATGCGAAGAAACAATACTGAAATTCTTTACGTATATCGATCTCTCGACAAACTGCAACCCCTCAAATAAAAGCTCTGCAGTTCTCGCAGCTAGCTTTTCAGAGTCGTAAATGTCTGCTGTTTTGATTAAAAGTTTTCTGACACTAAGATTGGCGGGAATGTACGAAGATATAGTGTCGAAATTTTTAAAAGCTTTATTAACAGAGTTCATATCGATGTCAGAATAACTGACTTCAGAAAAAGATGATTTTTTAAAGTGAAAGTTCGCTTTCTCAACGACGAGGCTTTCCAGTGACCAGTCATCCGAATCCATTAAATTAAACAAGTTATCGTATTTAACTTCACCACTAATGAATTCGAACTTGTGATTTTGCGATTCAAAAGTAATCTTTCCAAAGCTAAACCCTTCACCGAGAGTGCCGTTAACATTTTCAAGTGTAAAGTGGTCTGATTGGTTTAAGTTATTAACGAGGCTATTAATTCCATAGGAGGTGTAGAGTGCCATGTATCCAAAAACCACGAATGACACAACGGCCAGGCTGGTCACTACCAAAGAACTAATAATCAGAAAACGAGACTTCATAACTAGTTTATCGGATTTTTTGAAGGTCGTACTTAAGGTCTTGTAGGCCTTTTTACAAATAATTCTGAGGTCTAGTTTCTCAATTTGAGACCTATAAACCGTGCTCTAAAGAGGTCGGAAACAAATTTGGATTGGCTAAACAAGATTCTGCACTTTGAACATAACCTCGTTCAGTCGAAACCTGACACCATTTAGTCTTCCAAAACTTTGTTATATTACATACATCATCGCCCAGAGAATTAATTTCGATTGCGTCATTGAGGCACTTTTGTACTTCATAATCCCCTGAATCGTAAGACTCGTAAAGTGTCATGCAAAATGCCATTTTCCATCCGGAAACCGCGTAAGGAACTTCACAATGGGAGTTTTCTACCGAATAATTAGCTGCATTGCCAACGGGATAATTTGCATGAGCATAGCCAGATACGAAAAAAATCGCTGCTAAAATAGTAATAACTAGATCATTCCTTGATCGAACCAAGTCCCCTCCTGGGATCACTTTGCCTATTAGATTAGCCTAGTCCGTACCAGTCCGTCGACCTGTTCGATAAATGACCGAACTAAGGTTTATGGACTTTAGTTGTTCCAAAGTGAAACAGATCTTAAATTTCTTTGTAATTTCAGGGGTCTAAAAATTTTCTTACTATCTCTTTTTGTCAGTACTAAAGAATGTGTACTGGGCTAGACTAAGTGTATAGGGGCAATGAAACACGGAGGATACAAGATGATTCAAATGATAGTTTTCTCAATAACACTGTTTTCATTCGCAACTTACTTAATAAATTTTTAATTTTTGGAGGTTACTCCGCATAACTTCCAAAATTGTTATAAACATATGACAACCCTTAAGACATTAATCCCTAACTAACTTGACCCTCGTACCCGCGAGGGTCTTTTTTTATGCAATAAACTGTTGAGCGTCCCGATCCCATTCGTTCGATAAATCCATCAGAAACGAGCTCGTTTAGTTTAGTATTTGCCGCTGTATATTCTAAACTGAATAAGTTTTGAAACTGCCTTCTCGTAAACCTTCTATCCGTCCACTCCCTTTCAATTCGAGTTTTGATAAGTCCATTCTTAGAAAGTTCGGGGTAACTAAAAGGGAGCCAAACAGAAAACTGTTGCGAAAATTCAACATGATAGGTGTTATTAGTATGTCTTAGTTCAATTGTATTAATATCTTTTTGAATACTCGAACGAAATCTCTTTAGGATCTGATGCACTCGATCTGGCGAACTGTGAGGATCAAAATATTCGTCAGGGTAAAGGTGAGAAAATAGCGCACCGATTCGCTTGGGACGATAAAAATCATTAACCAGCGTGCAGAATAGTCTGTGTAAAATAGAGCCGAGTTTAAAAACTTCTCTGGCACCTATATAGGACCCAAGCAAAAGGTCAAAATCCTTTTCTAACGGACTTGGTGCGCCCATTCTATAAAAGGACGGAACATCCATTGGCAATTTATTAAGTAATTTTTTACGATAGTCATAGAAGGGCGTTCCAAAAAGGACTTTCAAAGCCAAATCCAAATCATGGCCAATAATAGCTTCATGATAATCAATCTCTCTAATGGACTCAGAATGATTAAAATGGCGAGCCTTCTTCCTCAATTCGTTCCAATCAATTTTTTTTGGCGACTCAAAGGCTTCAGCAATGGTTCGCCATTTATAAATAAAGAATTTCTCAAGCAACTGGTTGTTTTGTAGGCTCTTCTCAGATTTATCAAGTAGCTTTTTTGCTTCGCCATATCGCCCCAACTGAATTTGCAGTTGGGACTTTATCTCGTAACAATTACCCAAAAGGAGTTTGTTTCCCAATTTTTCGTTAATAGCTATTATTCGGTCGAGCAGGGCCCCCGCTTCGTCATTTTTTTCAATATTAACCAAAGCCGCAGCCAAGTTAACTTGCCCCACTAAGTATGCGTAGGAATTGTCATCAATGAGTTCGAGGTATTTCTTGAGCGGATCAATGGCTTCACGATAGTTCCATTGATTGAAATTACAAAATGCCAAATAAAGATATGCTGATGGAATTTTGTCATTAACAATTTCATTTAAAAGTTTTTTGGCTTCGTCGACCGCGCCAAGCCTTTGCAGAAGGACTCCATATTCAGCTTTTTCTTCAAGACGAGCTTCGATCATGCCCTCTTGATCTTCGCGTATAATTTTAGAAAGCATTTTTAGACCACTGTTGATGAGACCTGTCCTTCGACAGAGTTGCGCAAAATGAAAGCGCTCTGATCTTGGGATATCAGGGATCGATATCCGCACCAGTTCTTTCTTTGCCTGATCTCCGTCACCAGCCTTTATGAGCTGGTCTATTTGCTGTCTCAGTTCAATACATTTTTGTTGATCCATCTATCTAATTTTATCAGGGACCCTTTGTTCTGGCCGATAATTCGTCATTTTTTTCTATTTTGAGATACAATAAAGGTTGGGTAGGACATGATGAATTTGATTTTAAAGAAACCATTTCTGTTTTTTCTATCGCTATTTATACTAATAGCTTATCAAAACTGTATCGAAGTTGGCTTTAATGACAAAACAGACGGTTCCATTAATCCTGGTCCAGAATCCCCTTCATCAAATCCAGCCGACGATAAAACTCCCGGTGCCGGAAACGGTGAAGGTTACGGTGGAAAAGACCCGGTCAGTGCGTTCTTTGTTTTAAATTATTCAGAGCCATGCTCTGACCCAAGTGATCCTAATCCACAGGTCACAGATCGCATTGTTCTTGGGAGCGATGATAGTTATTACCTAGAAAAAGAAGACTGTGTCGAATTAGCACAAGCTAAGAAGATTGCCGATGGTGACCTGAAGTTTGATGACAGTAACCCATTTATTTTATTTTACCTCGATACTGTTTTTGAAGGGAATAAAGATGGAAGCCAAACGCCTCCTGATCCTGACTCTCAACTCGTTTTTCATTGTTCTAGTACAGTTCGAACAATCGGTGAGTCTGAAGTTCGATACAAATTAGAAGTTCGTCGAGAAGGTATCTCACTAAACCCACCTTTGGGTACGAGAAGACTCATCGCTACTCGAATTGAAAATAAAGGGGGAGCGATATCTACCTCTTCAACCGGGAACAATACCGATAAAGACATCATCATTACCAACCCTGGTGGGACAGGTCAGGTAACGACGTGGTCTTTTAATAACGCCACCGGAGTGTTTGATTTGCGAATTCTAGCAACGCCAGGTGACGCCAACCAATTCAAAATCGGAACCTTTCAGGGGACCATGTGGGTTAACGATGTTGGTGGAACGCAGTTCGATGTCGAATGCTTTTCGGCGCCAAACCCTTAATTAATTCTTCGAGTATTTTGAAATCACAAATGGAATTACAAACAAACCTATTGTTGAAACTAATAGCATTGGGCCGATATGGTGCATCAGTATGTGTAGTGGAGCATTTGCGCAGTAGACATGCATGAGAGCGACGGGTAATGATCCTCCCGCTAAGCCAATTAATAAAGCGACTAGTTTCTTTTTATAGGCATAACTGCGAACAACCAAATAAGAAAGGCCGACAATAGGTATTAACGAAACAAAAAGAGTTTCGACATTGCAAAGGAAACGTCCCTTAATCATCGCTCCTTCAGGAAGGGACCGATCGAACAAAACTCCAAATACTGTTGAAAGCACATAGAGGGCCAGTGGCACTAAAGCAACAATGAGCCATTTTCTGCTCGGACTACGACCCGGGACACTGTATAAGAAAGCTAAATACCCCAAACTGAAAAACGGTAAGAACGCAATAACTGCCTCTAAAAAGTAGTGTGTTGTTTCAACCTGGTGATACCCCTCAATATTTAGAGGTCTATTGAGCTCCATTGCTAAAGCCACTAAACAAAAAGAGAAGACCGCCCAAAAAATAAAACGCACTTCTGCCCCAAGGTGACTTGCTTCTGGCTTCAAGTCCCCTACAAGTTGGTCTAAAAGTTCGTTCTTCGACGGTTTACTCATATTTCACTTTCTACAATTTCGCGTAGCCTCTTATAGGCTCTTGAAATTCGCACGCGCATCGCACCCGGCGACACATTTTCCTGTTCTGCTGCCTCTTCTGTGCTTAACCCATCTAATTTGGTCAACACAATGGCTCTTTTCATTTCTTCTGGTAACTGCGAAAGTCCTTCGTGAACTAATTCCTTAACCGCCTCATTACCAGTAGAGTCACTCATCTGATCAACCTGATCGCGCTCTTCATCGATGGCTGAAGTTTTAATGGAGCGCTCTCGGGCTCGAAAATAGTCGATCATTTTGTAGCGAGCGATGGCGAATAACCAGGCCTGAAAACTTCTCTTGGGGTCCCAACTCGCCTTATTCTTGTGAATGGCGATTAAACACTCTTGGGTAAGATCTTCGGCAACACCCTGTGAAGCGACCTTCTTAATATAAAAGCGAACAAGCACGGGGTAGATAGCTTCTAGAAGTTCCCTATAAGCCTTTTCATCCCCTGCCAGACTTTGAATCATTAAACTCTGCCATTGCTCTTCAAAGTCAGCTACTTTCATTACATACTTCGCCCAAAGGTTGCCATTTGTAACAGAATAGTAGTTTTTTTTTACATCACTGACAATGCAAAAAGACTTTAAAATTCAACGATTTAGGTGGGTGTCTCAACCTAGGTCAAGGGTCAATAGAAGGCACTCAAGCTCTTCTACGAGCTCTTTAGCTCTCTTTCTCTGGCGAACGAGGTCGACGAAGTATAGTTCATTCCTGCGCAGTTTCTCGCGCATTTCGGGAGTTAAATATGAGTCTGGGTCCATAGCCATCAACTTTGACCGCTTTTTCCCCTGAATTTGATCCGTCATAGATACAAAGCCTTTCCGACCTAACCAACCCTATAATAATAACCCATTAAAACTGTAAAGGATGCAATTTTTCTCAAACTGATACGCAATTTTGGTGGGTTTTTACAATTGCCAACTCAACTAAATTTGTAGGGCCAATGAGCTTTTTACAGAATTGCTAATCCTCGTTGAATACCTATTCTAGGCTTTGGTATGTACCTATGTGAGGTGCCTATGTTGCTCAAATTATACTGGATATTCTTTCTACTAATAGCCCCCAACCTCTTATTGGCCCAGTCCAATAAGGAGTGCCGATTGACCGGCTTGCTCACCGTTTCAGTGAGTGGTGTTCAACTGAGGACTTCTGCGCAAACCTACGAACTTCCCACCTTGCTTTCTCTGAAGAATCACTCTGGACAGGATCTTCACGTATGGGGAAAATGTCGCGCAAACAGAGTCGTAGAAATCAAAAAGTTCTATACCATCAAAGATCGCTCCGATTTTTTATCGAAATACCAAGCACCGGAAGTTGATCCCGCTATCTTCGGAATTAGCCCCTACTCCTTGCGAGCGGTTGAGTTCTCAAAGCACTATCAAAAGATTTCAGAAAGTTTTCACCCCTATCTAGAAAGTGATCAGGTCATCAGCTCCCTCGCTTTTGAAAGCCACGTTGTAAAAGACGTAGCCAATAATCTATTAGAACTTGAAAAAGGTTTATCTCAGGCGAAGGCGCTCCAGAATTTTAAGGGACAAGGCTCCAACCCCGGACAGGTCATCAAAGAGTTCTTCAAATTGGAGAGAGGAACTCAAATTACTTCGATCCTCTATGGCTTATCTCCATTTATGAGCCAGGCCCCCTGGGAGTGGAGCTGGAGAAACTTAGACCAAATCATCGAAGAACTCGATGCTCTCCACAGAAACATGTCAGCCATGAACATGCACATATTTTCATACATGACCTCACCGAATACAGCTATCGAGCAATTTTTTAGTCAGGCCAAAGAGAAGGGTACCAACTTTAATGGTGTCGTTGACTTCGAAGATGATCACAATGATTTGCTAAAAGAAGCCTTTTATCGTCTCTTCCTAGCCTCGCAGGCTGACAATATCATAGAGAAAAGGTACTACTCCTATCAGTTTAGCATTCTACTCATCGCCTACGAACAAGTCCATGCCCAGGCTTACTATGATAATATCCATCGGCAACATCGCATTCTCGCTGGCCGCTTTTTTGTTATTGACCCTTTAGGAACATACGACTTAATCAATAAATCTTGGGCCTTATTTCAAGTTCGCTTTTCAATAGACACTCGAAATACCAACGAGAAATTTAACTTGAATCAAGTCACTGCCGAGAAAATTCTCAGAAATTCGCGCGAAGCTGGAACGATTCCCCACTACTACTTTTCTAGAATAATGAACCCCGAAGGAAGTTTATTATTAGCACCTCCTACTGGCTGGGCCGATTGGTCTGACCTCATTACAGAGGGCTTAGAGCAGTCTGACGAATCCTATCAACTTCTCGTGGAATACGGCTGTACGGGCTGCCACAGGCTCGGTAATGATGGTGGTGTCGTCGGGCCGAGCTTCAATAATCTTGGGCTAAGAATGACTTCCAATGAAATCAAAGAAGCCATACTCAACCCTGAAGCAAGCATTTCCCAACATTGTCCATCTGGAGACTGCCCGAGCGGAGTTATGCCAAACTCCTACGGAGAAATTCTGAGTACTGAGGAACTCGAAAAAATCAGTAATTATTTAGCCCAGTAATCGACTACTTAAAATCCCGGTCGAGGACGGTTTTTCGACCATCCTCTCTAGCGCGATCGATTGCATCTTGGCTCGCTCGACGAACCATATCCGAGAGTACATTGAGTACAGATTGAGAAGTATTCATACCCGACACATCTTTAATGTATTGCTTGAGCTTTGAAGCCACTATCAGGACTTCGTGGTTATCAACTTTGGCTTTATCACCAGGATTCCCCTGGGCCGAAGCGGGTTGACTGCGAATGATTCGACGTTGGGGCTGACTCGCTTCTGAGCCCCCCTGCTCCTTCTCAAACTCAGCCTTACTTGGGGAGTGCTTTTCGATGGCACCAGCGTTCTTATGCCTAGCACCCGGCAGATGTCGCTCCCAACAGGAGACTGAACAAAACTGGAGGCCTGTTCGCTTACCCTGACAGGTAGAAACACTACACTGATAGTATTTGTGGGAAAATGGGATCTCTTTCTTACAGGCGCTACACTTTTTCCAATAATTTTGTTCCATAAAATAATGCTGACCCCTTCTACTCAATTGATCAACGGAAAGGATGACACCATTCTCTAAACTCAATGAAAGGCCGGAGACACTTGACGCGACAGAGCCATGGGGTCATTTCAACACTGATTTTGATTGGCACAGGTCTTGAAAAATATACCTATGTTGTCAGTTGAGGTGTCACTTTGGAATTTTTTTCGGAGATTATAAACATCTAACCCGTGTTTTTCCGAACTGGTTCCAGAGCCACCAAAAGTGACGAAATTTATTAACCAATAAAAAACCTTCAGAATCCTAATTTGCAAAAAGGGAGTTATTCCCTTTTTGCATTTTTTATGTTTGTATTCCGAGCCATGGAACTACAGCTCATTAAAGAATCAGACATGATTCAGTATTACGATTTCGAAGTCTCCGTATTGCCAAAAGTGATGCTACCAACCCGTACTTTCATAGTCACCTCGGGTGAAACTGCATTTATTTTTTCTCCCGGCCCACGATTTCCAGCCCTAGATCGACTCTTAAAGACCAAAAAAGAAATTGTCATTGTTGCGCCCAACATGTTTCACCACATGTATCTCCACGAATATAGCGACCTCAAGGCAAAGTATTATGGTCCTCTTGAAATCTTACGAAAAAACACGCGATTTCAAAGCCATATTGATACTCCAGAGGATTTTGCAGAAAAGTATAAAAGTGATTTTGATGTCATCTCCCTCAATGGCTGTCCGAATATCCAAGAGTCACTCTACTTAGTCAAAAAAGAAAAAGCTCTGATCGTTACGGATCTCGTCTTCAACTTTCAGGTTTTCACGAGTAAGGCCCTTAAGGCATCACTCTTTTTAATGGGAATCAAAGAAGAGTTGGGAACAAGCCGACTTGTTAAACTCAATATCAAAAATAAAAAGGCATTTCGCGAATCAATTCAGAAAGTCTTAAAGTTAAAATTCAATCGAGTCCTCGTTTTTCATGGAAGTACGGTTGAAAATCCAGAACAATTTAGAAGCCACATTACGACCCTGTGAAACAGCCAGGCGTGCAGTCATTTTTGGTGATTATGTAGTGATTGGTTACCACATAAAAAAAGCACCCTCTAAAGAGAGTGCTTTCTAAACTAAAAAAATGAGCCTTTTTATCAGAGCAATAAATGCTTTTCTAAAAATTTCTCCATCTTTCCGTACATTTCCATTTTATTTTCTTCATTGCGGAACCCATGACCTTCGTTTTCTTTAACAATATAAGGTACATCAATTCCCTTCTTTTTGAGGGCATCGACAATTTGATTGGATTCCTCAATATTAACACGCGGATCTTTAGCTCCTTGAACGACCATCAATGGCGCTTTGATTTTATCAACATGAAAAACTGGAGACGCAGATCTCAACAGATCCTTATCTTTTTCCGGGTTCCCCACCATTTCATAAAGCATAGTCAAGTAAGGCTTCCAGTAAGGTGGAATTGTTTTCATAAAGGTAAATAAATTAGAAACACCAACGTAATCAACCCCTACCGCATAGACGTCAGGTGTGAATGTCAAGCCGGCAAGAACCGCATATCCGCCGTAAGATCCTCCGTAAATACCAATCTTTTCTTTGTCAGCAATCCCCTCTTTGATCAGATAATTGACCCCGTCTGTGATATCGTCCTGCATCTCTTTACCCCATTTTTTGAACGAGGCTGACCAAAACTTCTTACCGTAACCCGTTGAACCACGAAAATTCATCTGTAAAACCGCATAACCACGATTTGCAAGAAATTGTACATCCGGGCGATAGCCCCAACGATCACGAGCCCAGGGGCCCCCGTGCGGCATCACTATCGTCGGCAAATTCTTAGCTTCAGCACCTTTGGGAAGAGTTAAATATCCATGGATCGTAAGTCCATCGCGACTTTTATAGATGATCGGCTTCATTTCTGCCATCTCAGCTTCTTTTATCCACGGGCTAACGTCTTTTAGCTTAGTCAGCTTTTTATCGGCGGGAGTGTAAAGATAGTAGGCTCCTAAGCTTCGATCACTATAAGTACGAACTACAAAAGTATCCTCATTCTTGTTTGTTGAAGTGAGGTAAACTTCATAGCCTGGCAACTTGCTCAGTAAATCCTTGTGCGTGGTCTCAGCTTGTTTATCAAAAAACTTATACTGATGTTTCCATGTGGTGTAAGAAGCACTTGTTAAGACTTTCCGTTTTTTCGAATAACTCAATCCTCCGACATCAACCTCATCATGACTAAAAAGTACTTTGGTTTCTTTTTTTGTCTTGGGGTTGAAAATAGCGATCGCAGATTTATCGCGATTTAAATTCGAGTTTACATAAAGATTCTTGTTATCGAATGTAAAAAAGAGCGGAGAGACACTCGTTTTGAAATTCGTAGTTATAATCTTTCTAAATTTTTGCTTTTCATTGTCGCGGTAAAACACCGAGGTATTAACGCCATCAGTGGCAGATGCAACTCGAAGCTTCCCTTTATGGTCAGTCATCCAGCCAGAGAAATTTCCAGGGTTTTTGGCAATCATTTCTGTCTTGCCGGTTTTAACATTGAGTCGATGGGCATCGAAGACCTTTTTATCTCTTTTATTCATGGAGATAATGATGTGCTCATCGTCAATGTTCTCTAAATCATCAATGACGCCAACTCGCGTTTCTTTAAACGGAGTAAGGTCTCTTTCGTCGGTCCCATCTACAGAAACTCTAAAAAGGTGATAGTTTTCATCTCCACCAAAATCTCGAAGAAAGAGAATGGTATCGTTTTCTTTCCAAAAGAAACCTGAAATATCTCGATCAGTTTGATTGGTCAGTCTTTTTTCGGGAGTCTTCCCCTCTACATCTTGAACAAAAACATTCATCCGCTTTTGATAGGGTTTTAGATATGCAAGGAATTTTCCATCCGGCGAAATTGAATATGACCTTACCTGTGCGTTCTTAAAAAAGTCAGTTAGGGGTATGAGCTTTTGCCCTAAGTGATTTTTCTTGGTCGTCGAAGTGCAACCGAACATAAGTGTCGCCATCAACGCTAGAATAATTAAATTTTTCATTTAAACCTCACATAATAGATGTTTGATTTTTCTAAGAGGACCTTATCTAAGGCAAAGGAGGGCCACAAGGGAATTCTAGGGGCTGTAAATTTTTTGACAAGATTAGGAGTTGATGCGAGCAGTCGCCTTAAACTCAGTCTCGACCGAGGGCGAGCATAGCCGCCTTGCTGGCATGGATTTCCATGGTATCAAACAAACTGATTTGCTTGAGATCTTCTTGTTGTATGGCCATTTCAAGTTCTGTACAAGCGAGTAAAATACCATCTGTATTTTGTTGGACAAATTTAAGACATATTTCTTGAAGCTTTTTCTTAGAAGAATTGAGAACCTTACCCTTGCAAAGTTCATCAAATATAATGCGATCCACTTCGATCTGGTCGAGTTCATCGGGGACATGGACCTCAAACCCACGAGAACGATAAAACTCTTTATAGTATTCCTCTTTCATAACCGGAAGAGTTCCGAGAACACCGATGGATTTTACAAACTCATCACTGAGTTTTTCGCTAACGGCATCAGCGATATGAATAAATGGAATAGATATATTCTTTTGAATGCTATCCGCCACTCGATGCATGGTATTTGAAACCATTAATACAAAGTCAGCTCCGGATTGCTCAAGGAGTTTTGCCTTTTCAGAAAGATATTTAGAACCCGCTTCCCATGCGTCTTCTTTGAGTAAGTTCTCTATGTTTTGAAAATTTACAGAATAAGAAATGATCTCTGGATAATTGTGATCGCCAGCAATTTGATTGTAAACCTGATTGATGAGTTCGTAATAGCGGCCCGTGGCCTGGGAGCTCATTCCACCAATGAGCCCCACCTTTTTGATCGGTTCAATCAGGTCCACATTAAATCCTAGAAAGTGGTTTCGTACTGAAGATAGCTCGTTCGCAATCTCGAATACAAGCTACTATCAAACTTAGTCTGAAGATCGTCATCAAACTCAGGTTGCGTATCTAGGAGGTTCAAGAAACCCAACTGAAATTTACCATAGGGCGATTTATAATTAATTTGAAAGTCAGCTTCTGTATAAACCGGAGTTAAACCTTTATTAGGATCAAACTTTTCGACTACGGAAATAGTTCGTGCTGTAAGAGCAGAACCCCAAACATTGTCTTTAGACTGCCAATTTATAGTGACTACGTTTTTCCAGTAAGGAAAACCATCTTCACCCAACAAGTCTCTTTTACCAAGCTCTTCATAGGATTCAGAGAATGCGTGGAACATGACCGTATGATCAATTGAGTATCTCAAATTACCAAATGAAACTTTATGGTCATAGGTGAGATTGATATCAAGACCATCAACATCGTCTTTGGCAAAGTTTCTAAGTGGAGCAGAAATAAAAGAAATCGAGTTACCAGGACCATTTCTCTCAACTACAGCTCCGTACTTGGCTGGATCAGCACCAGCCGCTTCTGCTTCAAGAAGCCCTTGAGCGTCTGAAGAAACAACGTCCTCAACTTTAGTTCGCCAGTAATCAAAGGACATCGAAAAACCCCGCATGGGCTGAATGACCGTACCTATGCTGTATGCAAACGAGGTCTCCTCTTTAAGGTCAGGGTTAGCTCCTTGCTCTGCAGGGTAAAACTGATTATTACATCCTGGTGAGTTTGGATCCGCATTACAAAGAAGGTAATCGCGGACAAACAAAAAGCCCGT
This sequence comes from Bdellovibrionia bacterium, assembly GCA_030427805.1. Lineage (GTDB taxonomy): Bacteria > Bdellovibrionota > Bdellovibrionia > Bdellovibrionales > JAGQZY01 > JAUHWN01. The sequence goes on along the minus strand of JAUICP010000001.1, from coordinate 554,526 downwards.
CAACTTTGGACCGTAGGAATCTTGAAGCGTTGGCGCTTGAAAGCCCGTTCCAGCGGAGCCTCTAACCATAAACGTATTATTTATTTTCCAACGGGAAGCGATTCGTGGGTTCGTCGTTCCACCAAAATCATTGTACTGGTCATGTCGAAGTGAAAGTTGCAGCTCTACTGAGTTTCCAAAGAGACCACTGAGTTCTCCAAACAAGGCTCCAACAAAACGGTTACCACCACCAGTAACACCGCCAAGACCTAAGATTTCTCCATTGAGAGTTTCATCATCCCTTTCATCTTTGTACTCTGAAAATTGAAAGAATGTACCAAATCCAGCTGACCAAACGGCACCCAGGTATTCTCCAAGCTCTCCATTTGCAGTGGCTTGGGCTGAATTGATAATGTAGTAAGCTCGCGAAAATGGATCGGTCAAAAACCCAGTCGTGTCTCTTTTGGTGTTATCAAAAGGATTGTAGGTATCATTAATAATGGCAGCTCTCATGGGAGCTCTAAGACCGTAGTTAGAGTTCTTTTCGTCAGTTAAAAAATAGTGGGTGTTATTCGAAGCTTTCCACTCCCAATCACTATCTCCCCACAAACCTTTAAAACCAAAAACGTAACCAGCAGAAAGTTGGTCAAACTGTGTCTTTCTTTTTGGTAGGTCTTTGAATCTATAGAAAACCTGGATGTCGTTCCCCGCTGTATAATTGGGAAGAGCCGTCCCCCAATTAGCCGGAGGAGCATCAGCACCTGTAAATCGCTCACCTGTAAACACAGCTTCAAAGTTTCTTGAGTTTGATCGCCCATATCTCAAAAGTAAATCAGAGAAGAACTCAAGCTCTGAACTCATCTTGTACTTATAAGAAGTGAAACTTGAAAAATCTAGACCAGGCTCAGAAACCGATTCACTCGCCAACTCTTCTTCACACAGGCCATCGGCATTGAGTTCAGTACAAGACGGAAAAGGGAACGTCGTATTCGCATCTGCCGTTAAATCAATATAGTTATTAGAAAATCGAGAGTCTTTGTTGATTCCCTCGAGGTAATTTCGATTAGAAGCCTTAAAGGTATCGGAGGCAATAATTTGAAAACTCGTCATGATAGAGCTTTTTCCCCAAGTATCGCCGTAGGCAATACTCGTTCTTAAGCTTCCGCCACCTGGCTGGGATGGAACCGACAACTTAGAGGCAAATATGATTTCATCAATATTTTCTCTAGTGATGATATTAACAACACCGGCAAGGGCATCTGAACCATAGGTCGATGAAGCACCTTCCTTTAAAATTTCGATGCGCTCAACACCAGCCAATGGGATCACGTTGATATCGGTTCCCGAAGAATAACTATCTCCACCAGCCGGAAGTCTTTGTCCGTTAACAAGAACGAGTGTCCGAGCCGAACCAAGTCCTTTTAAGTTAGCTCGATCGGCGCTCGAACCAAAAGGCGAAACCGTAGAACTCCTCAAAAGTGATCCGACCTCGTTAAATCCAGAGTTCTCGATTTGTTCTCGGTCGATGATTATGATTTGCGACGGGCCCTCCATATCGATTCTTCGAATCAATGAACCAGTTACTTCAATTTTTTCAACATCACTTTTTGCAGAGCCAACTTGGTTGGTTGTTTCTGCCGACGTTGTTCCCTGTGAAGCATTCGTATCTTCAGTTGAAGATTCTTGCGCTCCTGCAGTAAAACTAGAAAAGATTAGTGCGATTGCAATAAGATACTTAAACATACAGTCCCCTCTTTAGACCCCTACCAAGAGTAAAATCTATAGGACAAAGGTCTGATACGCCATACATGACATTATGCAGGGGAAAGATATGCAAGCCTTTATTTCAAAAAAATAAGGTATGTAGCTAGAACTGACTATTCGGGAGCTGAAAAAATCAAGTGATACAGAGTCCCTGTTCGGTGATCCAGATCCTCTTCTTGAACAGAACAGGAGACAAAGAGGACACCCTTATTGGCCTTCAAGGACCGACCGAAACCTCGAAATTCCGACCCGTCAGCAAAGTTAGGAGTTATATTTCCCTTAAACTCGAATTGATTACTCACTAGATTAAACTCGTACATAAAAACCTTGCCACTACGCTCCTGTCTAAACGAGTTGGCTCTCGGAGCACCGACAAAGAGAAATTTTGAATTTCCAGCCATTGAAATTCCGAATGAATCCTTACTCTTTTCAAGAAAAGGATGGTTAATTTCCTGAACGAGTTCATACATGTTATTTGAAGAATTGAGCCTGAACACGCCAAGGAATTCCTTTAGTTCTGTAGTCCCGCGATTCGGCTGTGAAACAAGGAGGAAATCACCAACGTGTTTGCTTTCTTCAGCGAAATTATATCGAGCAGATGGAGCTTCAATCGCTTGAATTAAATTTCCCTGCATATCCAGACGTAGCAACACTCCTTCATTTCGACCCGTTTGCTGTCTTCGAGCACTCACAAAAAGCTCGGGACCATTTTTTCGAACATTCCGTCCACAGTTGACATATCCTGAAGGACATACAATTTCTAATTGCTTTGAAAAGTTATCACTCTCTATGCCGTCGCGAGAGAACACTATAACCTTGCCCTTAGAATCATCAAATCCCCTATCGGCAACAATTAGAAATTTCGGAGTAGCATCCATACTTGCGCCAAAGCTAACTGACTGAGGCTCGCTAATAGATTGAACTAAATTGTACCTGTTGACCTTTCCAGGCCTTCTTTCGATGCGATAATGATAAATTTGATTCAAAGTTGGCGAAGAAATAAATAGCTCTTCTTTGGTTGAAGCCATTGATTGACCGAATTTAGTTTCGAATTGATCGGTAAGAACTGGAGACACGATATTTTGAACTCGAAAAACATTCTTCGTTTCTGGATTAATACCATAAATAGTTACTTTTCCTGCGTTGACATAGCCATCAATATTTTTCTTAGGAGATGCCACGGCAATTCGTTTACCAGAAACTCTCAGCTCACTACCAAACGTTTGATTCTGAAAGTTTGAATTGACAGCAAGGGGTTCGACCACCTGAATTTCGAGATCTTTAACTTCGCCCGTTAGAGCCGTTACACGAATAATAAGGTTACCTATGTAGCTCGGATCAACATAAACAACGGCACCTATACCCTTATCTAAAGTTTCAATTCGAGCATCACCAACTAAAAGCTCAAAAGAAAAGCCTTCAAGAATGAGACCCGTAGGTTCCACCGAAAAAATCGACCCACTTTCGGTCTCTGGTGGATAGAGAAACTGAACTCCAGCATAACCATCACCATTACCAGATTGTTGATTAGTCAGATCAATTCCAAATTGACCGAACTGACCATCAAGATTGAGTTGACCACAGTTTTGAAAAAGAAGTACCAGGAGAGCTGTGAAAAATATAAGACTATATTTTGTGACTCTTTGAATGTTCATTTGAAATTCCCCACCATTTTACTATCGAGTCCATCTCCCCAGACGGACTCTAACCCGATACATCTATAGAATATACGAAAACTAGTACAGATATGAGTAACAATGATGTCTATAAGACATTCCTCAAAATTTTATGTCTAACACTTATTCATTTTCCCATTCTGAGACAATCTAGAAATTACTCAATGATATAACCGCTTTTCAAGCAATCGCCACCTGGTAACGGACCCCTTTTTTAACACCGATCTTTTCCATCATCCCCTGTTCACAGTATTCGTTGAGCCAGCGAACCGCCGTCCTCGGACTCACATCAAAGAACTGAGAAACATCTTCACAACTAAAATCTTGATCTGAAAAATGCTCACAGATTTCTTTAAAACGCGAGTGAAGGCGACTTGAGGGTGGTTTCTTTTCTATAGCTCTGTAAATAAGGCCAACTTTAGAGTCGGCTGTTAAGAGGTACCCCTTCCCACTCTTCTCTTCGATTTTTAACCCTAGAGGAGCAATGATTTTACGGAGTCTTGAAATCAGCATCTTCATTTTTTGAGAAGAGGATTCTGGTTCGAAAAATTCATCGCTATAAAGCTTTGAAAACAAAGTAGGAATTCGAATCGGTCGATAGAAGTCTAAGGAGAGTTGATAAAGTAGTCGGTGATAGAGAGAGCCTTTGGCAAATAAAGCTTCGGGTCCCTCAATCAAACTATTGATCTCGATATATTTTTTTGCCTGAAGATTTGAAAAGTTTCGGCGAAAGCTTAGATCCACAGGCATCTTACTACTTTTCTTCATTTTTTGTCTGTAGGCCGCAAAGGGTGACCCAAAATAAACTCGATTAAAGAGTTCACGATCGCCATCAATAAGACTCGTATGGTAGTCAACATCGCGAAGGGTTTCAAAATGATCTATTTCTCGCGCTTTATTGCGAATCCATTCAATTTTCTTTCGAGCCTCTTTACTGGTGCGGTCCTTTTTTAAATCAATGAGAGCCTGCCATTTCTTTACGAAAAGAGCATCTGGATACTTCTGGTCTCCTAGAAGTTCTAAAGCCTGATCAAGAAGGATACTCGCCTTTTCTAACTTGTTTTGATTAAAAAAAACTTGAGCCAAGAGCTCGCGACAGTTGCCCGCCAAAACCGTATGCTTTCTCGAATCTAAATCCTGTATGAGTGGTTCTAAAAATTCCTTGGCTTCTTTATAACGGGCAAGGGTAACAAGAGCTGCCACACAATTAACTTGCCCGATATAGTAGATGTATGTGCCCTTCTCAATTCGATTCAAAAAGTTTTCGAGATGAACAAGTGCCGTCTGATAATCCCATTGGGCAAAATAGGCAAAGGCGAGATAAAGAGAGGCTTTGGGCTCTTCCTGCAAAATATAATCATTATTAAGAAGTCGAATGGCCTCTTCACTGCCACCGATTGATGAGAGGGCTTGGGCGTAAACAACCACTTCATTGGCTTTTGCCTTCACTTGGGAGTTACTTGAACGGACCACTGATTTGAGAATTTTTAGGGCCAGCTCCGCCAGTCCAACGCGACGACAAAGGTTTGCTACGGTCGACATCCGATTGCGAGGAATTTTAGAAACTCGAAGCCCTTCAAGGAGTTTTCGCGCTCGAGCCGACTGGCCAGCACTGATAAGCTCCTCAATTTCTTCGAGTTTCTCTTTTTTCATGGTTTTAATCCCATCTTTATCGTCAATAATGTTATCGAACGATTAGTCCCTGTACTTAAGTAAAGGGTTGGGCTCCTGGGCTGATTCCCAGGAGCCCTGGGTGGGTTTCGTTCTTTTTATTAGAATAAGGCCCCCTGGAGCCCCAATGGGTAACAATTTTGTCTATAAAAAAACGCTCGTTTCGATACGATCAAAATGACACCAGTTTTTAAAATGGGGGAAATTTGCCACCTCTTAAAAGCTGTAGAGGGAATGAGTAATTCACAATTCGCACAGCCTTATCCACATTTTCTTGCAAATCTGTAAACTTTTGCAAAAGAACGTGCAGATTTAATCACATAACCAAAGCCAAAGTGACACTGATATCACTGGCATCAATACTGCTATCTCAGTCTCTCGAAAAGACAAATTGAGGGGTTCTATGAGGGTTTTCTTTGTTTCATTGTTATTAGTATTTTCTTTTGTGCAAAATTCTTTTGCTGAAGAAAGTAGGTTTCGTCCGTTAAATGCCTCTCAAGCGAGCGCTCTAAAAACGGCTCTATCTATGAGTCATGTTGAGGTGAGTTTTTTAAAGAGACGAGCCGAGGCGAGTGAAGCCTACTGTAAAGATCACGCATGGACTTCTGAGTGCAAAGGTTCTGAAGCTTATTGTAAGAACAACTCATGGGTGGCTGAATGCAAAGGTTCCGAAGCAAACTGCGAACGAACTCCTTGGATCGCCGAATGTAAAGGTTCAGAGGCCAATTGCCAACGAACTCCTTGGATTGCCGAGTGTAAAAGCTCCGAGGCCAACTGCGAACGAACTCCTTGGATCGCCGAATGTAAAGGTTCAGAGGCCAATTGCCAACGAACTCCTTGGATTGCCGAGTGTAAAAGCTCTGAAGCCAACTGCCAGCGGACACCTTGGATCTCTGAGTGTGAAGGCTCAGAGGCTCGCTGCGAAAGCACTCCTTGGACGGCGGCATGTAGAGGTAAATAAAACTAATTATTTGAGAAAAATATTTTTAAGAGGTTAAGACGTATTTTTCTAAAAGGTTAAGACGATATGGCCAGTTTCTGACTGGCCTTTTTTTATTTGGTATCCCCAAAAAAATCTCACTGATTTATAAAGAAAACAGCTAGGGCATTTCTCCATCACACTTCGCCCCTGGGCCGTAAGGTTTTGCCTGCCAAGTTCCCGGTTTAAATTGAATTTTAATCATTGCGACTCCAACTTCGAACCTTTGCCACCATGCTGTGACAAGCTCTGGACCGTTGGTAATTTTAATTCTTACTCTTTTTTTGGGATCTAAATCTTTCGCGACGATCTTTGGCATTCCGGTAAAGTCAATTTTAGGTCCGCCATCGATTTGAATTTTTTGCTGAGTCTTCCAGTTTTCATCGAGAAGGGTTTTGTTAATCACCCTATTCAGGCAAATACTCACACCCGTTATTTCTTCATCAGGCTGGTTGGCATAGATCGTTTCGGTTTCTTGCACCTTTTCTTTCAACAGAGGTTCTTCGGTCACCCCATCATCGGCGAAAGCAACCAGCGAGGAAAGCACACTCAATGTAAATATAAAAATATTCTTCATAGGGTTGATTATCTAAAGAATAAGCCGCAAAACAAATAGTTTTCCGGCTTTTAGCGAAAATACTAAGTTTTTTAGTTATCCTGAGCACCATCGAGAATCCATGACTCCACTGCATCGATTTCTTCGTCCGTGATGACAGTATCTGTGATATTACCATTCACCATTCGAATAAACATAATACTCGAATCAGAATCTCCAGGTACGACCCAATCACTATCCATAAATTCATCGTATTCGGCATCACCAATGGAGCGTTGACCACCATCATGGCAACGCAAACATTTAGGTATGAGTAAAGCCTGCTGTATTTGGCAAAAAGTTGCGGGATTCGAATAGGTTTCTTCAGTTCCACAGACTTCTTGTACCTTAGAATCGGTAGAACCAATGGTAGATTCGGAAGCCTCTTCACAGGCGGCTAGTAATACTAGGCATAGCGATGCCATTAGCAAACGTGCACTCATTATCCTCTCCTCTGTTTTTAGTTAGACGAAACGAATGAACATTTGGTTCGAAATATTATGTTATGATTTCTTGGCATTATCCAAATCGAAGTGGCATATATCAAATTCACTTCAATGTACTGAGTAATGATTTGTGAATATCAAAATGAGAGTGAATTCACTTTGTTTTGTGTAGATTTTTAGCAGTTTAATAAATTAGACGTCCGAAGGGCTCCCTGGCTCCCCTCATCCGGCATAAAATTCGCTGCATATATGTGTAACTAATGCTCAGGAGGATCTCTGTGGAACGTACTATTTTTAGAATTCTTATCTCTATACCTCTTATGGCTCTAACTGCTTGTGGTAGTGACTCTGATAACAATAGCCTGGGATTTGGCCTCAATCTCCCGGTCGCAAACACTAGTTTTGAAGAAGGACAGAATCTTCTCGTAGAGTACAGTGATGGTCTATCAACTTTAAGTAAAATTGAGCAAGAAACTGACTTCGAAGGATCGATTTCAGATACCGGAGAAGCCAGTCTCAATCAACTTCTAGAAAACTGCATAGTTCAATTAACAGATACGGATACATCCGAACAAATCGAAATTGTTGATAGTCCGGGAGAAGATTGTGGAATCACATATTCAAAGTTAACGACTGTAAACTACAGCAACAATGTTATCACCGGTACTGTAAGCTCTAGTTTTTCCATTGATGACCCTAGTCTCGAATCATTGAGTTCCGTAAAATCAAGCCTATGTTCTGGAGATTTTGTAGCCAATCAAGGCTCGACTTTCAGAATTCAAATTAATATGAGTTGCGATATTGTTACCCAAAGCGGAGAAAGCTTTAATCTCAAGGTCGTCTCAGTCATGACCGGAACCCAAGGTGAATCCTTTTCGGTTTCTCTCAATGGCGCTGTTACAAAAGGTGGTCAGGTCATGAACTTCGCCATGGATTGGACGACTACCGGAAGTGAAAGCTCAATAAGTTTTACTGTCAATGGCCAAGATGCCTCCGAATCACAGGGCCAAGTCAATGGCATCTTTGGCTTTACTCAGGTCAATATCTAAAAGATTAAGGTCAGTGAGCCTGACCTTATTTCTTTTTATAAAATCCGGTCAATTTATCTTTTAAAGAAGATCCGCATTCTTTATTTGCGCGAACTCCGATACCATTTTTAGCCGGTTCATATTCCATAAAGAAGGCGCACTTATCGAAGGCCGAAAAGTAGGTGGGTTTCTTATGATTGAATTGCAGATATCCAACCATTCCTCCACGACTATCTCCCCACTCAGACGAAATAATTCCGATATTAATTTTTAGCCAGTCTGGGCCGTGTAGTTTTTGTCGCTTTAAAACGATCTTTACTTGGTTTTTCTTATTCTCAAAGGTGCCAACGTAATTCTTGGTTTTTTCTTGTTTTTGTTCGACGGGGCTCTTTTTAGCCGGATAGGCGACTTCTTCAATAGTTCCCGAAATTGATTGATCTCTGCATTTGGCGAGATCCCCTAGATTTTGCCACTCATTTTCAGTCCCTTTTTTGCGCACAAAAACATAAGCGATGTCTTTAGCCGCTCCGTTAATGGAAACCTCGAAGTATCCATCTTGAATCTCATCGCCCATTTTAGCTGGCCCCATATTGACCGACTTTATATAAATCTTTTTGGGTTCTTTTTGCCCGCAAGGCTCACAATAATCTAAGTAATGTTTATGGGGACCAAGTACTTTTAATGCTTCTTTGGCCACCTTTTCGCTATTCCATGCACATTGGTCGGCCCAAGAAATGCTCGGAACTATAAAAAGTATGAGAAACGAAAATGAAATGAAGTGTTTTGGGTAAAACATATTAATCTGCAAATTCTTGAACATGACTCAACTCGATCTTTTTGCTTTTTAGATTGAAATTAAAACAGCTGAAGTTGGTATACATATTATCTGTTTGAATACAAATTTGTGGAGTTTTGTACTCTTTTGATTTCTTGAAGCTTCCGACCTCATATCCATCAAAAATATTGCCGCCCTTGCGGCCTGGGGTATCACAAACCATCTCAAAGTCCTTTAAATTTTTTGATTCTTGATCCCAAAAGATTGCAAGGGTCGATGGCATATCAGAACCCTCTCGATATTCTTTCAGTTCGACAACCTTAGCCTTATCTCCTGTACCGTAGAATATGTGGGCCGCAAGCCCCTCTTTGGCTTCTTTTTTACTCAAATCAAGGGTAATCAGGCCAATAGCTTTCAATTTCATGCTGGAAATTTCACATTTAACCGTTCGCAGGATACGCACCTTAGGAATCTTTTTTTCGATAGCTTTTGCCGCCGCGAAAAGTTCTTTATCTGCCGGTGCTGATCGTGCCATTAGGGTCGAACTAAAAAACAAAATGCCAGCAATTAACAAAACAGTCTTCAATAGGGCCCCCCTGATATCGATTAGTTCAATTCTATGGGGAATTTTATCAATAGAGTACGTGACTTATGACTAGAAGCTACCAAGCGTGGGAGCGCATCGTAATACTGCAATGACCAGAATCTTGATCCCAAGCGTAGGTCGAACAAGAGACAAAGTGAAACTGATTCATCAAGGGCGTTCGACTCAAACCTTTTTGCACAAGATAGTCTGCGGTTGGTCCAGTAATATCAATTTGTGAATGGTAGAGCAGGTACTTTGGAAACCACTCGACCGGGCCCGCCTTATCCACTTTCGCCTCGAGATCGCAAAAGTAGGTAAAGACCTCTTTATCAGAAGTTGGGTTGTTGATTTTATTTCGGGTGCAAGAAAAGGGGCTTTCAGGCTCCTGGATGTTTGCCAACTCCTCAGCCGCTAAACCACTAATGCGAAGTTTATAGAGTTTGTACTCGGGCTCAAGAGCACGCATCACATTCAAGCGCGGAAGTTTTCGACACTCGGAATTTTCGTTGTAATCGCTGTGCCCATAAATACCGCGAAACTCATGACAAATGGTGATGACTTTATAATAGGTATCCATTCTCAGCCAACAGCTTCGGGCAATCTCAATCGCTCTATGAACTCGATCAAACTTTGCACACTTTTGTACTCCATCGACCATGACTTGGTCTTTTGAAGTAATCTGAGTTTTCTCGGCGATGATATCTTCGGCGAGTTCATTGGCATCGAGCCCACTCACTGGAAACTGACGGAGGAGTCTTGAAAACTGCAGAGCTTTATTTTGAAAATCCATAACATAGGGATCTCCACCGCCACTATCCATTCCCCCACGGGAGGGAAGAGGGAGAATTTCAACATCACTGGGTTGAAGCTCTTGAGCTTTGGCGGAAAACACCAATGAAACTGTCGCGACTAGAGCTAAAAGATTCAGTAAAAATTTCATACTCTCCCCAATCCGTGCACTTCGTTTAGATATATTAAATAGATTCATCCCGCAAACTAATCTTCTTGGGTGTGAATTTCATCCACCATTTCGATAATGGCTGTGCAGTGGCCCGTTCCAGGCGCCCATGCATATTGAGAGCAGGAGATATGGGTGCCACCCTCTCCAAGAATGTGAAGCCCCCTTTGGACCAACTCATTGGCCGAAGGACCGTCAAATTCGACCTGAATTTTCCCGACATGCTCCCGAGGAAACCAATAAACAGGCTGAACATCGAAAACGACCCCTTTGAGTTTGCAATAGGGAGCATCCATCATTTGATCCGTGTCGGGATTGCGAAAACTATGGTCGACACATTCGATTGTTTTTAAAGACCCAAGAGCCATAATTTGCTGGGCTGCTTTTCCGGCTAATTTAAACGAGTGAACTCTTGTCTGACCCGAGTCCGCTTGGCCAGCTTGAGCTAAAGATCCTGTGATGAATCCGACTGACAACACAAGTGAAGCGAGTATTTTATTAATCATTCTTCCTCCTCTTTGAGAGCCAATGAATCGGCCCCTTGGTTTTAGGCGATCCTGATTAGAGATCACCCCTGTTGTTTTTACTTATTAGTAAATACTTATTGCCCTTAATAGGCTTTTTTGCTGAAAAACAGGGGCTGTTTATTTACTAAATAGTAAATATTTAGGGGCAAACGAGGCTGCCAGATCCCCCCCCCCTCACCTAATAGGAGCAAAACGTGAATCTCTTCGAGTACGCAGACTACAAAGAATTTGTTCTCGATTTAGTGTCTCAAACGAAGCTTCTGGGTCGTGGTCCCTACGCACGCCTGGCCGAACATTTAAATGTGAACAGTACATTTATCAGCCAGGTCTTTAAGGGCGATAAACACCTGTCGATTGATCATGCCCTTCAGATCGCAAAGCTCTTAAAATTTAATAACTTGCAAACTGAGTACTTTATGAACTTGGTGCAAAAAGAGCGAAGTGCATCCTATGAAACTAAAGATTTTTTCGCGAGTCGATTAAAGAACCTACAAAAAGAAGCCAAAAAGCTATCAAACTATGTTTCCGATCACCAGGTTCTCGATAGCATTGACCAGGCTATTTTTTACTCGGACCCCATTTACTCCCAGGTACGACTCTTGACCGGAATTAAAAAATATCAAAGTGCCAAAGCCATTTCTGAGCATCTGCAAAAACCACTTGCAGAAATAAAAGATGTTCTGGATTTTTTAGTGTCGGCTGGCCTTTGTGTGAAAAAGCAAAACCAATTTGAAATGGGAGCAAAGAGCACCCACGTGAGCAAAGACTCGCCATTTTTTAGACAGCACCATTCAAACTGGCATATTAAGGCCATCGAAAACTTTAGTACCTCTGACGAAAGACATCTCCACTTCACAGCCCCTTTAAGTATTGCCAAAAAAGATATCCCAGAGGTTTTGGATTCATTGAAGGCCGCGATTCAAAATGTCAGTGCCACAGTGAAGGACTCAAATGAAGAGGAGGTTCACTGCCTCCTCATCGATTTTTTTGAGGCTTAAGGCAATCAAGTGAATTTTGAAGTCAACCTGACTTTTTTCACTCGATTCCAGCACCATCGCTAAAACACGCTTTTTCGCGATAGTAATCTAAATTCTTTGCACCCATGGCAGCCAAATGGCCATCACTGTAAGCTCCGTTGATCTTAATTTCGTTTCCCCACTTATCATGATAAACTAAAGATGGAGCTTCTCTTTGAGGCGCGACTCCCAACAAATCGTGACCAAGTTCCCAAAAAGTATTTTTATCATCATTACCGACGCGTAAAGCTCCTTGCTTCCAAATATTAGACTCTTGAACAGATGATTCAATCCAATCAGCGGCGTCACTATTCGATGAATCCGGAGGGTCAAAAGCTCCGGCGATGTAGCATGACGCCTTTACACCACCAGCTCTATGTTTCGCAATATAGGCTGCCTGACTAGCACCTTCTGAGTGACCGCTAAAAATAATTTCTGGATAGACAGGAGATCCATTGACGTAACTTCCTAAAGGCATTTTAATAAAATTATTACTTACCAAATAGTCCATTAATTTATCGAGCCTTCGTTCAATACTCTGAGCCGATCCAATATTTATTTTATTTGAATAATTTATTCCCGTAAGTTTTTCTCTCCTTACTTTACCGGCACAATCGTTTCCTCCTTGATTTTCTGGACACAAGTAGGCAGTCGTTTCTTCTGCAGCATTCGGGTAAGCTAGTTTGATGACTAAATATCTACGTTGCATTATTTCATCCATAAACAACTGAGATTTAAATTTTTCTGGATTCGATCCATTTGGGTCATAGGGTTTGCCAGCTGATCCTCCTAGATGTACCCAAACACCTCTTATTGCGTAACTACCTGAGGTTCTCACATTGCCATTTCCGTCATAATAATTGTGGGGAACTCCGATTGAATGAAAACCATAGTTGGAATTTTGGTCACCAGTTTCATTGGGATTGATGGCACATAGATCCCCATTGATCATATAAAGACCATTTGTCGCATTTACGTTGTTTCCTTTAATTTTATCAACGCAAAAACTATCCAAATTTGGCATGCCTGCGAACGCTAAGTTCGAAAAGGTAATAATTAATCCGATAAATGCAAAAAACGGACAAAGATTGAAGCTTAGATTTTTTCTCATTTTGGACTCCTATGAGCGTTAAACCAGATACACTCCTTCCAAATCATAAAAAATCTCTTAATTTAATATTACTCAGTCATCAGTAAAGCTCTCAATGAATTTACAAATACCTGAATCTCTATTTCGTTTCCGTAAAGATTTGTTGCCTCATTATGTAAGCTAATACCTGTAAACTTAATTTTATTCACATTGGTAGCTAAATGATCTTCCGTAGGTACAGCCAGGTTATAGGCCTGAATCATGTTAGAAAAGCTCTCCCTATTCAGAGACATTCTAAAGTTAGAGATGTTCGTAAAAGCACTATTTTTTGTTTGAGTACCTACGTTGATTCCAAATGTAGCGTCGGGACTAAATTTTGTTCTCAAATAAGTATTTGTCCCATCAGTTGCGACGGTCTCCTTTATGTCATCTTTATCAAATTCATCGTAAAATGCAGAAATGTTGAGAGTAAACGATTGGTTTTTATCTTGGTTCTGCATTTCAGTTACAAACTTCGCAACTAGAGTTACTGAAGAGTGAGGCTCCCAATCTGGATCACTATAACTCTTCACATATCTTGGCACAGAAAGCGCCGTATGAATGTCGAGTGAGATAACATTATCACTGGAAAAAATCGGCATCTCCTCACCTTTGGGAAAGGCCTGACCCAAGTGAAGGTGTGGTCCAGTGCCCGGTAATTTGTAAGTTACTCTTTCAGGTAGTTCGTGATACTTTATTCTCCACTTATAGAGTCCACTATTAGTTCCTAACTGTGTAATCGCCTGAAATACTTGGGACGCAGCACTCCCCTGTGTATACCCGAGACTCGAGTAATTCCCTGAGCGAAATGCATAGTATTCTTCTGAGGAAATACCAAAATTACGCAACAAAAAGAAAGGGTCGCCTGTTCTCGAATCATCATAAGATTGATCACCAAAAAGATCATTGCTCCCACAAGCTACAGGTTCATATGGGCCACCTTTCCAGTCTCCATCATTTCTTTCTTTACAGAGAAGCTGAACAGTCAAAGAATTTGGTAGTGCATCAAATAGACCTTTTACAAAGTCTGCATCTTCACCAATATGGAGAACTGAACGATCTCCATTCAAGTTAAAAATGGTAGATTGTCGAGCCCATAAACTGTGGCCAAATAAAATTAATAGTGCCGTAAGAACCGCTAAATAAAACTGATGTAACATGATTACCTCCTTTTAACCAACCCCGGAGGCATTAATCTATTTTTCCCAACTTTAGGTAGAACACTTGATTACTGAAAAAGTTTCGCCCGATGCAAAATTTTTTAAATATTTTTTTATCTAATTTTTTCAATATTGCTAATTTCGACCCAACCTACTGAAATCACCGCCAATATTAATTTGGCTCATCAAAAATTTGCAGCCATTAGAAGGGCGTCAATTGAGAACATCACTAGTGCTTGTATCACTAAACCAATTACAATTATTTTCATTACCACTATCCCCTTTTTAACCATAGGTGGACCACCACAATCCACATTACCTACCAACCTAGAAACACTCGAACTCCATGAAAGTTTCGCCTGCTACAGTTCTACCAGATATAATCGCAGGACAGTCGACAATTTCAAGCTCACTAATACCTCAAAGTATTGAAATTAAAGGATTAATTCTAAACTAATGAAGTCTCATATTGACATTAAAAACCATTGAAGCCATACTCAACCCTTCCTATGTTGATCAGAATTTTGATCAGCAACTCCCAATCAGCGGTACGTAGGTGAAGAATCAATTGGGGGCGTAATGGTTTCGACGTGGGTGTTGAAGTCTGAGGAGCATGCCGGGGCGCTCGAGGTCCTCGTCAAAAACGAGCAATCTTTTTAGTTGGCGAAGCTAACTATGCTATGGCTGCCTAATTAGGCTGCCCACTGAACCTTCCGGCGACCGCGCGGTTGGGAATGTGTCACTTTAGTGGTCTCGATCAAAACTTGGTGTCTCAGGGGGTTTTGATTTAAATAAACCTAGGACAAATCTTTTGGAAGTTTGTCTGTGGAAGTTCGAAAGATTATCAAACATAGACTAAGCATGTAGCCCGCCTTTGCATGGATCGTTCGCGGACGGGGGTTCGATTCCCCCCGCCTCCACCAGAATCAAAGTGATTAAATGAGGACTTGAGTGAAACGAAAGTTCTCGTTTAATCACTTTTTCTCGTGAAGTGAGGCAATTGAATTTGCAAGTGAAGCGGCAGCTTCGACGGGGTTCGCGAGGGCGAGAGCCTCGAACGCAGTTCGGGGCGAGGCTCGCCCGAGTTCCCGCCTCCACCAAATTTGAACCCTGGTTCATTTCCAGGGTTTTGTTTTTATATATCTGAATTTCCAACTTTAGTTAAAATTCTCAACAAAGAAGCTTGTTCTTTTTCAGTCAGAAGAGCTTTTAATTGTTTGTTAGTTTGAAAAGAACACTCAACAAGGTCAGGCAGAACTGCTTCTCCTTTCGCCGTAAGCTCTAGACAATAAGAGCGCCGGTCACTTTCATTTTCGATTCTTTTGATTAGATCTTTTCTTTCAAGATTAACTATTTGTCGAGTGACGTAACCTTTATCCATATTCAGGAAATTGACTATTTCTGATGGCGTTGTTGATTCAGCAGTGTAGACACTATTTAAAATGGCGTACTCATTAGAAGTTATGTTGAGGTCACTCAAATAGTTTTGAAAGAATTTATCGAGCTTACGTGCAGATCGACAAAGCCAATAACCCAGACTGTCTTTGGTGGCATGTTTCTTCATAGGCAGACCCTAGAAATATTAGTTGACTATGTCAACTACATAGAAAAAGATAAGTTTTAAATTTAAGGAGTCAGTAGTGGTGGATAAGTCACTTGTTGCAGATAACAAGCCAAAGAAAACAGAACTTAAAAAAGGTGAGGACTACTTTTGGTGCGCATGTGGTCGATCTGGCAATCAACCCTTTTGTGATGGTAGCCATAAAGGCACCGGGATCACGCCTAAAAAATTCACTCCTGAAGAAAGCTCCGAGGCCTATCTTTGCATGTGTAAGCAAACTAATAATCCTCCCTTTTGCGATGGAACGCATAAAAGTATTTCAGCTGATAAAATTACTAAACCTTCTAGCAGCTCCAATCCTGAGGCTACTGCAACCCCAGAAGAGCCATACGTCGAATATATTCATGAACTTGCTAAAAATGGCCTTTCAAAAGTTGGTCACCACGGTGAGATGGGAGCCATGGGCGTACCCGGTAAAGATTTACCCAAGTGGAGTGATATACAATTTATTACTGGGCAAATGGCAAGAAAGCCCCTGTTTGATGATGCTGAAGTGGGAACTGAATTGGTCATCGGCAAAAAAGCAAAAAAACCATTAAAATTGAAAATCCCTCTCTTTGTATCAGATATGAGTTACGGCGCTCTCTCCGAAGAAGCAAAAGTCTCACTCGCAAAAGGTGCCGAGGGCGCAGGTACTGGCATTTGCTCGGGTGAAGGCGGAATGCTACCCGAAGAACAACAAGCCAACTCACGGTATTTCTATGAATTGGCATCCGCCAAATTCGGATACTCTGAAGATAAACTCAAGAATGTACAAGCCTTTCACTTTAAAGGGGGCCAGGGAGCTAAAACTGGTACCGGAGGACATCTCCCTGGAAATAAGGTGAAAGGAAAAATCTCTGAGGTAAGACAAATCCCCGAAGGCACTGATGCTATATCTCCTTCGACATTCTCCGATCTCAATACAGTTGAAGATTTCAAAAGGTTTTCCGACCGAGTGAGAGAAGTGACAGGCGGAATACCCATAGGATTCAAGCTTTCTGCCCAACACATCGAGGAAGATATAGAGTTCGCCGTCGAAGCTAGCGCTGACTACATCATCCTAGATGGTAGAGGCGGTGGAACGGGAGCTGCGCCATTGATTTTTAGGGATAATATTTCTGTTCCAACAATTCCCGCTTTGGCAAGAGCGAGACATTACCTCGACAAAAAGGGGTACGATCACGTCACGTTAATCATCACTGGAGGCTTAAGAACTCCTGCTGATTTTGCTAAAGCACTAGCATTGGGTGCGGATGGAATTGCTCTATCAAACTCTGCAATGCAAGCCATAGGCTGCGTTGGTGCAAGAATGTGTAATACCAACAATTGTCCTGCTGGAATTGCCACTCAAAAACCAGAACTCAGAAAAAAGTTAAACATTGAAGACGCTTCGGCAAGGCTTACTAGGTTTTTCAACTCTTCAACAGAATTAATGAAAATTCTAGCTCGAGCGTGCGGCCACAAACACCTCAATGAGTTTGCTAGTTCAGATCTCACAACCTGGAAAAGAGAGATGAGTGATTTATCTGGCGTCAAATTTAGTGGCTTAAGTAGTTATTTGTAGTGACAGTATAGTTTTTAGTTTATGATTTTGATGACTTACGAGTAAATCACCGTCTCCACCACTTCTATTTGGTACTATACAGTTCTGTATGGTACCTTTTATTTCATGGAAAAACTGACGCTAATCTATTTTGAAGGTTGCCCAAATTATTTGCCCGCAGTCGAGTTATTAGAACCTCTCAATGTTAAGTTTGAGTCTGTTAATCAGGATATGCTTGAGGAAGATAATCCATTGAAGAATTATTCATCACCCACATTGCTAAAGGGCAGCAAAATCATTTTTGGTTCTTTGGCTTCAGGCGGTGGTTGCTCTTTGAAATTACCGAACGCAGATGAACTTTTGCAATTACTGAACTAATTTTACTTTTTGCTCTATCTATTTCTTCACACAATCCCCAGAGAATCTAAGAGTTTCGATGACATTCCGATGACCCTGCGGTACTAATATCAAGGATTTCAATTAGTTGAGCGGCATAGGGCCGCCTCCACCAGAATCATTCGGATATCGGATATCAGTTGTGAGCTTTTCGCCAGTTTGGCGAATTTTTAATTTTTGAATTAACGAGTTTGTAGAGACTGGCACCAAGAACATCGGCCTTGTCGTTTACTTTTTGGTTTTCAATACCAACAAGTTCAAAGATGGTCTGACACTCTCTTAATGACCCCTAAGCCGTTGTAAAGAAACTGTGCTTCTCCTTGTAATATAAGTCTCAAGAATCTAGCTTGCCTTCTTTTTTAAGTGACTGAATGATTCGATCGAGTGAACCAAGAAACTGAGATCTTGCTTTTTTGTCCATAGGAGCCGGCCCCCCTTTTGCTTCTCCAGTTTGCCTCAGTGTCTCCATAAGTTCCCTATTTGAAACCGCTATACCAATATTGTCTTCTGTAAATTCGTTACCTTTGGGCCCAAGAACTCTTACTGATTTTTTAACACATCGATCAGCTAATAAAATGTCGCTCGTTATTACTATGTCACCCTCTTCAGAATTTTCTACAATCCAGTCGTCGGCGGCATCAAATCCTCCATCTACAACAATTAACTCCAATAAAGGGTTCAGTGGTAGATTCATATATTGATTCGATACTAGAATGACAGACAAGTTGTAACGTTCAGCCACACGGTAAACTTCTTTTTTAACAGGACACGCATCAGCATCGATATAAATTTTAGTCATAGAAATTCACTTTCTGAGAAATTCAGGATAAAGAAATTCTAACTGCAGAACTTTAAGGCTGCAACCCGATGTGCGATTTAGAAAGGTTATCAAACTATGTCGAGAGAACAAATAAGAGTTAGCGTTCGTGAAGCACATCGAAGTGATTACGAGAGCTGGGCCATCCTAAGGAATCAATTGTGGCCCTCCCTTTCAAAGGACGAGCATTTACAAGAACTAATAGATCTTGAAGGTGAATATTATAAAGGCTGGATTGCCTCATACGAAGATCAGGATATTGGATTCATTGAATCCTCAGTTAGACCTTTTGCCAATGGATGTGACCATCGCCCCGTCGTTTTTCTAGAAGGTATATGGGTTCATCTAATGCACCAAGATAAAGGGGTTGGCCACTCCTTACTCTTAAATCTCGAAAAATGGGCGACTGAAAATGGGTATAAAGAAATTGGCTCAGATACAGAACTAGAAAACCTAAAGTCTCAAAAGGCTCATATTAAATGGGGCTTTCAAGAGACTGAACGTGTCGTCTACTATCGGAAGAAGCTGTAAATGAGACAGTTCAAATCACTTTTCATAACAACCCGTTTTGTGTTAGCTTCAGCGAATGGCAAAAAAAATATATGATTTCCTTATCGTCGGCTCGGGTTCTGCGGGCTGTGTTTTAGCTAATAGACTAAGTAAAGACCCGAGCAATAAAGTTTTACTCCTAGAAGCAGGTCGAAAGGATTCTCTTTGGGATATTTTCATCCATATGCCTGCGGCACTGACAATCCCCATTGGTAATAATCGCTATGACTGGATGTATGAATCAGAACCTGAACCCCACATGAATGGTCGACGTATTTATCACGCCAGGGGAAAAGTTCTTGGCGGGTGTAGTAGTATCAATGGGATGATTTGGCAACGAGGTAATCCGATGGATTACGAAAGATGGGCTAAAGGAGAGGGACTTTTAAATTGGGACTACGCCCACTGCCTCCCCTACTTTAAAAGAATGGAAAATTGTCTTGCTACAGGAGAAACAGATTTTCGCGGTGGTAGTGGCCCCCTTGAATTAGAACGCGGACCAGGAGTAAATCCACTCTTTAAAGCGTTTTTGAATGCAACTGAAGAGGCCGGTTACCCGCGAACAGATGATGTGAATGGATTCAAACAAGAGGGATTTGCACTTTTTGATAGAAACGTTAGGAGAGGTCGAAGATTAAGTTCTGCGCGGGCCTATGTCCACCCTATTATGAATAGAGATAACTTCACTTTAAAGACAAATGCCTTTGTTTCTGAAATTTTATTTGAAGGGAAAAAAGCAATCGGAGTTATTTGTAATGGAGAAAAGATCTACGCTAACGAAGTCATAATAAGTGCCGGCGCTTTTAACTCTCCACAACTACTACAACTATCTGGAATCGGCCCAGCCACTCACCTTGAATCGCTCGATATCTCAGTTAGGCATGACCTCCCTGGAGTCGGCGAGAACATGGAAGATCACCTAGAAGTTTATATTCAACATACCTGTAAAAAACCTATTTCTATGAATCCGCAATTAAAATGGTACCGAAAACCATGGCTTGGCTTTCGGTGGCTGTTTATGCGTCAGGGAGCAGCGGCGACAAATCACTTCGAAGCTGGAGGCTTTGTGAGAGGCAATGAATCGGTCAAATATCCAAATCTTATGTTTCACTTTTTACCTCTCGCCATCCGCTACGATGGCTCCTCTCCAGAGAGTGGGCATGGTTACCAAGTCCACGTAGGTCCTATGTACTCCGATGTTCGTGGCTGGGTAAGAATTCAGTCAAAAGACCCAAGGCAATATCCAAAAATTCAATTTAATTATCTGTCCACAGAGAATGATCGTAAGGAGTGGATTGAAGCAATAAATGTCGCTAGAGACATTTTAAAACAGTCGGCTCTCGATGAATTTAATGGCGGCGAAATATCTCCTGGTCCTTCAGTTCAGTCCGATCAAGAGATTTTGGATTGGGTGGCAAAGGATGCTGAAACAGCACTCCACCCTTGTAGTACCTGTCGTATCGGGAGTGACTCACTTTCGGTACTCGATCCAAACTCTATGAAAGTACACGGGATCGAAGGATTAAGAGTTGTCGACGCTTCATCAATGCCGTCAATCACGAACGGAAATATTCATGCACCGGTTACAATGCTCGCAGAAAAAGCCAGTGATTTAATTTTAGGAAACACTCCTTTGCCAGCAGAAAAGACAAATTACTATAGGCACCAAGTGGATCAATAATTTAGGAGTAAGATTTGAAAATAGAACGAGCACCAACAGAAGACCTCCCTAAGGCTCAAGAGTTTTACTCTTCTGTTGGCTATTACTCTGAAATACAACCAGACGATATCGTTTTCAGTGCCAAGGATGACGACAAAATAATTGGTATTGTGAGGATTGCACCTGAGGAGGGAACTCTTGTCCTTCGAGGAATGATGATTGCGGAATCACATCAAAGAAAAGGGATTGGCACCATGATGATCAAAAGGTTGGAGCAATCCATAGGGGAACGGGATTGCTTTTGTATCCCACATGCCTGGCTCGAAGGGTTTTATGGGCAAATTGGTTTTAAGAAAATCGAAGATGGTCTTGCCCCTATTCACCTGCAGGCAAGAATTAAAGAGAACAGAAAGAAGTATCCTCACTTGATTATGATGAAAAGATCTGTCTGAATAGAAATCAATTCTGGTGGAGTACCAAAGAATCCTACGCCACTTTCTAAACTCCTGGAGGCCTAATGCACAAAGGTTCATGTATATGCGGCAAAATAAAAATTGAAGTCCAAGGTGATCTAAAACCCCTCCATGCCTGCCATTGTTCCATCTGTAGAAAAGGCTCTGGTCACATAGGAGCCGGAACTGACGTGCCACGAGAAAACCTAAGCATATCTGGTGAAGAAAATATCACTTGGTACAAAAGTTCTGGTTGGGCTCGCAGAGGCTTTTGCAAACACTGTGGAGCCAACCTGTTTTTTGACCCTATTGATAAAGAAAAGATCCCATGGATCGGCGTATCAATGGGGGCTTTTGATGGTGAAACAAACGTGAAAATACAAGAACATATCTTCGTTAAAGATAAGGGTGACTACTACGATCTGAGTGATGGATTACCTAGAAACACTGTTTATCCGGGCCATAAAGATAATGAAGTTATTTAGTAGCAGATACACAATGACTAATTTGTCGGTTGGACGATTGCCGGCGAGTCGTGAATTTTAGCAAGCGACTATGAGCTAATTTTAAACAAAGGAGCGGACCAGCATGACAATGAATCATATTCACATAGGAACAAAAAACCTAAGTCAGTCCAAAGAGTTTTACGAATCCTTCTTTGGCTTTCGCAAAAAATTTGATCACGGTGATGGAGTTTTTCTTGAAGATGATTCAGGTTTCTTGATTGCCATTGACCCCGTAGACTCGGTACCTGAACTCCCAAGTTGGTTTCATCTCGGTTTTTGTCTAAAAGATAAGGTAGCCGTAAAGACGATTTATGATCGAATGGAAACTGCTGGAATTAAGTTTGCTAAAAAATATCAAGAGTATGGTGAGGACGCGGTAGCCTTTTACGCTCTCGACCCTGATGGTTACAAAATCGAAGTAAGTTGGCATAAAGATTAGTCAGGAAGAGTCACACAAGTTCTATAGTTTTGCGAGAAAGTCCACCAAACGGATACTTGTTCGAAAAATCATCTCGGAAAGGCCTCAATGAAAACTATTTCTCTAGCTTTTTCATACCTTATTTTAACTGTGCATTTTGCACTCGGTATCTGGGGCCTTCTTGGTTTTATCGAGTATTTAACAGGCCACGTACTTATAGTTTCACTACAAAATCCAAACTTCCCGTCTGGCACTCAATTCTTACACTGGGTTTTAGCAACAACTGCTGGCTTCACCTTTCTTATTGGCTATCTAGAAAAGTGGAAACATACACCTTATGTAATGGCTATTCTCTATTGCTGTCTCAGCACTCTTTGTTTTATTGAAACTTTTGATTTTATGACTAAGGAAAGTAGATATATCCTATATGCAATTGAGCTCGTCGAGTATATTGCAATTACGCTGTACCTTTTCAAATCAAAAAGAATGAGAAATCATTTCAATATGTAATGCCCAGCTTCAAATTAGGACAGCATAGGTAATAGTTTGCCAGCCTCTTTAATTCAGGTAGAGTTAATTCTTTAGATCCAAGGAGGAAAATATGGCAGTAATGAATAATAGAAACATGATCGGTTGGTTTGAAATTTATGTCGACGATATTGAGAAAGCTAAGCGGTTTTATCAAGATGTTTTTCAAATTGAATTATCACAGGTTTCTCCTCCTGGTGCCGAAGAATCAGGATTAGCAATGTGGAGTTTTCCGCAGAATTTTGAAAGTTACGGAGCTTCAGGTGCGATCTGTAAAATGGATGGCGTCAATCCAGGTGGCATGGGTACTACAGTTTATTTTTCTTGCGAGGATTGTTCCGTAGAAGAGGCCAGAGTGGCCGATGCTGGCGGTAAGGTAATGAAGTCCAAGTTTTCTATTGGAGAGTTCGGTCATATCTCGATGTGCCAAGATCCTGCGGGCAATATGATCGGCCTTCATTCCATGAATTAAAACAAAAACGGAAACACCATGTCTGGCACCAATAAAGAAAATGCCATCTCATTTTATAGAATGGCCTACGAGGGTAACCCCTCTAGGGCCATTGAGCTCTATGTAGGTGATCAATACATTCAACACAATCCTGACGTCGGAGACGGTAAGGAACCTTTTGTCGAATATTTTGAGCGAATGCATGCGGAATACCCGAATAAAAAAATAGAATTTGTAAGAGCGATCGAAGAGGGTGATTTAGTTGCGCTTCATACCCATCAAGTTTGGCCCGGCGGAGATGAGTATGTAACGATGGATTTCTTTCGCTTTGATAGTAATGGCAAAATTGTAGAACATTGGGATGCGATACAACAAATTCCCGAAAAAACCCTCAATGGAAACACCATGTATTAAGAGGCCTTTTGGTCAGGAGGAATAATGGAAATTTCAATTCAAACAAAAGTAAACGCACCCATTGAAACAGTTTGGTCTGCTTGGATCACCCCAGAAGATGTTCAAAATTGGAATTTTGCCTCCGATGACTGGGCTTGCCCCAAAGCGCATAACAATTTTGCCGTGGGAGAGAGATTCAACTATCGCATGGAAGCTAAGGACGGATCCATGGGATTTGATTTTGAAGGTACCTACACGTCAATTACTGTGCACCAGCTTATCGAATATAAAATCGATGATGATCGCAAGGTAAGAATCACGTTTGAAAAATCAAATGATGGCACTCTAGTCGTCGAGACCTTCGATGCAGAAAACGAAAATTCTGCAGAAATGCAGAGACAAGGCTGGCAAAATATCCTTGATAATTTCAAAAAGCATGTTGAATCCAAGCAATAAAAGAGAACCATCGAAATGAATCCTGAAGTAGAAAAATATATAAAGTCTGCCAAACGCTGGAAAGAAGAAATAAAGGCCCTCAGGAATATTTTGCTGAAGACAAAATTAGCGGAGGAATTTAAATGGTCAAAACCTTGTTACTGCTTTGACGGAAGTAACATTGCCATAATTCAACCTTTTAAGTCTTGTTTGGGCTTCATGTTTTTTAAAGGGTCATTACTGAAGGACCCTAAGAAGTTATTCGTTGATAATGGACCCAACTCTCAAGCGGCCAAACGACTCGAATTTAGGTCCCTTTCTGAAATCAACAAACAAGGCCCCATACTCAGAGCTTATGTAAAAGAAGCCATAGCCATCGCAAAATCAGGTGAAAAGGTTAAATTCAAGAAAAAGCCCGAGCCAATGCCAAAAGAGATGAAGGACTATTTTAAAAAGAAGCCTAAAGTAAAAAAAGCATTCGAGGCCCTTACTCCGGGCCGCCAGCGTGGTTACATCCTTCACGTCTCAAGCGCTAAACAATCGGCAACTCGGCAGTCACGAATCGAAAAATGTACCGATAAAATCCTTTCAGGAAAAGGAATCAGTGATCGGTAAAAAAATCATATTATACTTTGATAAGCAAGAAGGACGTAAATTCTATGTCAGAAAATAAACTACCGGTCGCCTTTGTTTCCCATGGGGGTGGACCATGGCCAATACTTTCACTTGATGGTTTTAACGAACCGGAGAGACAAAGTTTATATAATTATATGAATAGCATTAGCCAAATTCCTAAGGCACAACCTAAGGCACTGCTCGTCGTTTCAGCCCACTGGGAAGAGTCAAAATTTACTATTAACACAAATCCCAATCCGGAATTAATGTACGACTACTATGGGTTTCCGCCGGCGGCTTATGACTTTGACTGGCCGGTAAAAAATGATCTTTCAATCGCTAACGAAGTTAAAAATGCTCTTAGTACCGCTGGTATCGAGTTTAATGAAGACGATCAACGAGACTATGACCACGGGATTTTTATTCCTTTAATGCCGGCATATCCGGACGCCGCAATACCTGTTATACAAGTTTCGTTAAATACTAACCTGAGCCCAGCGGAACACTTCAATTTCGGGGCAGCCCTGGCACCCTTAAGGGAAAAAGGCATATTCATTATTGGTAGTGGAAATTCCTATCACAACGTGCGAAGTATGTTCAAACCTAGCCCAAAAGCGATCAGTGATTCTAAGGAATTTGACGAGTGGCTGAAGGAGACATTGAAGTTAAATGCAGATGATCGCAAAAAAGCGGTTCTTAACTGGGAAAATGCGCCTGGAGCTAGGGAATGTCACCCGAGAGAAGAGCACCTTATTCCATTGATGGTTGTTATGGGAGCTGCTGAAGATGACGCCGCCAAAGTGAGTTGGACAGGAGCCATAAATGGTACTTCAAATACGGCATTTCATTTTGAGAGTTGAAATATGACAATTGATTTTTGGTTCGAATTATCGAGCCCCTACAGCTACATCAGCGCGATGAGAATACCCTCACTAGAAAAAAAGCATGGTGTGAAATTCTCTTGGCACCCTTTTCTCTTAGGTCCCTTTTTTAAAACTCAGGGCTGGAATACAACACCTTTTAATATCCAAAAAGAAAAAGGTGATTATATGTGGGTCGATGTTGCTCGAAGATGCAAAAAGTTCAATATTCCCTTCAGTCGTCCAGACGTGTTTCCTGTCAATAGCGTTTATGCCGCAAGGGTTATACTAGCAGCAGCTCAAGAATCTGAAGAATTGGCAGTAAAAACCACACTCTTCTTATACAAGCTCTATTTTCAAGAAAATAAAGATATCGGAAATAAAGATCTCCTCAGTCAGTGTCTAGAAAGCAATGGGATGGGCCACCTATCTGAGGCCATTCATTCGCCAGAAATGAAAGAAAGACTCAAAAAGGCCACAGATCAATCAAATCAGCTCAATGTCTTCGGTGCTCCCATGTTTTTTTGCGATGGTGAAAAGTATTGGGGCGACGACCGGCTCGAAGATTTACTGGCTGACATAAATTCCTAAACTATGGAGCTTAAGAATACTTGTTGATTGATTTTCTCAAATTGGCACGATCTATATTGTCACAATTTGAAACCTCGTCGAGATCTGTTTCCCCCTTATAAATCGAAATAAGTTATCATAAAAAATGGGTGTGGGGGGTATCATGTTCAAAAGCGCTCGCTTCAAAGTGAGAGCAGCGGCATTGCTGATCATTTCAATTTTATTTTTATATCAGAATTGTGGTGAATTCACCTCGTCCCCTCTTAACAATACCTCACAACTTAACGAGTCGAACGTGCCTATTGAGGAACCCCTCGAAGAAATTGCCGGTTACACCGGTACGATACGAACTGGAATTTTAGGAGTCGATGAATCTGGAAACCTATTGGGCTGGGCTTTTGATGAAAAGGACCTCTCTAAGAGTGTTCGTTTGGGATTTCGCTTAGCTGGAGCCTTAGATCTTCAAGAAATTGTTTGTGATCAAAACAATAACTATGTCTCAGAGCTTTTTCAAACCAGTGGAAGTAATAGCGGTTGTCGAATTGAGCTCACCGACGAACAAAAGAGCGAAGGTATTAAAGAGTTCGAGATTGTGGACCTTGAATCTAAAAAAATAATTGCAAGCATTTCCATCGATCCAAGCGACGCCAATGAAGTTGTTGATCCAAACCTCGTTTCTGGCACTCAAGATTCCAGTTCGGGATCTGCCATATTCTCAGAAAAAGAAAACGTTAGTATGGAAAACAACGGTACCCCAGGTCAGGGAACCAATCGAGATGAAGTCTTGAGAGGTACGAGTGAGGCTGATCAAATATTTGCTTTTGGTGGTGACGACGATATCTCAGGAAAAGAAGGCAATGACACGATTTACCCTGGTTTGGGTGATGACAATATTTATCCAGGAGAGGGACAAGATCAAATCATCATAGAAAGAACTGCCGATGATCCTAAGGATTTTGATATTCTTTTTCAGGGAGTCGATGGCGATCAAGTTCTCTGCCAAAACGAAAAAGCCAGCCAATGCATTGATAATAGTGGACAGCGAATTCTACTTTTTCCTTCGGGCTCGACCCTAAGTATTCAACAAAGTTTTCGCAATCAGACTGATATTTCGGATTGCATTCAAACAAGCTGTAGTACCATCGAGGAACTCTACCCTGGTCTTACGGCCGCTAATCACCAAGAATGGCATGTCGGGGGAGGACCCGAAAACAATCTCATTTACCCGAAGGCTTACCGCGACCAAATATTAATCGGGCGTGGCGGTAATGATACCTATGTTTTTCAACGCAGAGGTGGTCACCACATCATTCGAGACCGAGCCGGTCAGAACACTATTATCTGTCTGAACTTTCGAGTCAAAGTCCAAACAGTTGATGATGGCATTCGCCTCGACTGGGGCGTCGGCTCAGTCACCTTTCAGGGCGATACGGTACCTACTATGAATTACGACAGTTGCGAAAGAGAGAACTAGCGATGAGTAAAAACAAAAAGTTCAATCGACGAAAATTTATGAAGGCTTCAGGGCAGGCTTTAGCTTCTTCGGCCCTGATGACGGGGTTTACTTCTCTTTTAGGCGCTCAAGAAAATCCAACATTGGGTCCATATCGAAATGTTTTATTTATTGCCGTCGACGATCTTAATGACTGGATCGCTCCCCTTGGTGGTTATCCTGGTGTGATCACCCCTAACTTTGAACGCCTAGCCCAACGCTCGGCCGTCTTTCAAAATGCTCACGCCGTCGTCCCGGCCTGTTCTCCATCACGGACAGCTGCATTGTTTGGATACTATCCTCACCGCACTGGTGTATACACAAACGATCATATGTTTGATGACAGTCGCTTTATAAAAGATAAGAAGGCATTGCCCCAGGTCTTTAAAGAAGCCGGATTTAAAACTATCGGATCTGGTAAGATTTTTCACGGTTCAGAAAAAGGGCCCGTAGACTGGAACGATTATCTCAACGCCGATAAAAGTGGAAACAAAGAACCAGAAGATGGCATCGAGAGTGTTGGTAGGGGTGTTAACTTTGGTGCCTCGTTTACAGATGACGAAATGGGAGATGTTCAACGCGCTCGTAAAGTTGCTACGCGCCTCAGTAACTCCCACAACCAACAACTTTTTTTAGCCTATGGAATATTTAGACCACACACACCTCTAATAGTTCCTCAGCGCTACTTTGATATGTATCCCATAGAAAACGTACACCTCCCCTTGAATCTTGAAAACGGGATATACAATATTGGTGGCCACCCTGATCACAGTGACCTTCCTCCTGCGGCGATTAAATTCATTGAGCAGTACAGCATCGTCCACAACAGATTGAATAATCAAAATTTGCGTAGAGAAGCCATTCAAGCTTATTTGGCCTCCATAACATTCGCTGACTATTGCCTCGGCATTGTTCTCGACGCTCTAGAGGCGGGACCGAATAATGACAACACTTTAATTGTTCTATGGAGTGATCACGGCTGGCAGCTTGGTGAAAAGCTGGCCTGGAAAAAGAAAACACTTTGGGAGCGAGCCACGCGAGTACCGGTCATGATTTCAGGGCCCGGGATTCAACCGACAAATGTTCAACAGCCAATTAGTCTTATCGACCTGTACCCAACCCTAACAGACCTTGTTCTTGGGCAGAAGCTTCCGGAGCTCGATGGTAGATCCCTTCGCCCCCTACTCATCGATCGCAATGCCAACTGGAGACCAACCGCCCTGCAAAATTGGACGATTCAGCCCAAAGACGGAGGCGTTAACTTCGAACCCGCTTTTGCATTACGCACTAGAACCCATCGCTATATCCGTTATTACAATGGGGACCGAGAACTCTACCACACCCAGCAAGATCCCAATGAATGGTTCAATTTATACGACCCTAGTAAATCGTTAAAAGATCAGAAACGATTTGTGCGAACCATGGTAAGGATGTTTGACGGTCTCATTCCATCTAAAAACTCGCTGCGCAAACCTGTGAATTGGAAATCCGTCTAGAATGTCGTATAAGATTCTCTATGGGTAATAAAATAGAAATTGTAGAGTACTCCCCCGAATTAAAAGAGGACTTCTATCATATAAACCAAGAGTGGATTAACTCCATGTTTGTCATGGAGCCCGCTGATGAGCGAGCCCTCCTAAACCCCCAGCAAGAAATCATAGATCCTGGTGGATATATTTGGTTTGCCCGACATAAAGAGGCAGGCGTCGTAGGTACCTGCGCACTTATGAAAAAAGGCGATAGCATGTATGAACTAACTAAGATGGGTGTCCTTGAAAAGGCTCGAGGCCTAAAAATTGGTGAAGAACTCTTAAAACATGTTATCGAGTTTGTTCGAAGCCATAAATTTGAATGTTATTTACTAACCAACGCTGATTGCAAAGCTGCCATTCACCTTTATGAGAAAAACGGCTTCGTTCACGATGAAATAATAAAAAAGAGCTACGGCGCAAGCTACGACCGATGTAACGTCGCCATGCGATTGATTTATTAGAGGTTTTAATAAGTCTAAATATTTAAAATCATGAATTAGCCTTGTCATTTCAATATACTCCCTCTTATAATTTCTTGTAATCATTTTAGGGGGAATTTTGAAGTTATCTGAAAAGTCGCAAAACAAAATCGGCATGCCTCTCGTTGGCTTCGGCACCTATCAACTTTCGGTCGAACAGGCAGAATCTTGTGTTAATGAAGCTCTAAAAGCAGGATTTAGACACATCGATTCGGCAGAAGGCTACAATAATGAAGAAGGTACTGGTAAAGGTATCAAGGCATCTGGTATTAACCGCGATGAACTTTTCGTTACAACTAAAGTATTTCCTGGGTTTAAGCAATGGGGCGCACCCGACAAAGATTTTAAAACCACCATCGAAACCTTAAAAAAACAATTGATTCAACTTCAACTCGACCATGTTGATTTATACTTGATTCACGCTCCACTATCAGAATTGAGACTAGAACAGTGGGAGGCTCTAATTGAACTCAAGAAAATGGGGTTAACCAAGCATATTGGCGTTTCCAATTATAATATAGAGGCACTTAATGAAATATTTGATGCTGACCTAACAAAACCCGAAGCTAACCAAATCGAATTCCACCCCCTTTGTAATCGGACCGAGTTAACTCAATTTATGATTGATAATGCTATTAACCCAATTGCCTATAGCTCTCTCGCCCCTTTATCAACATGGCGCACAGAAGAGGGCCAGGGTGGGAATGTTCTTTTTGAGGTTAAAAAAGACTGTCAATCTGTAACTAGAGAAATCTCAAAGCGCCTTGGCGTTTCGGAGGCAAAATTACTCTTACGGTGGGGATTGCAACAAGGATATGCTGTACTTACAAAAAGTAGTAAACCTGAACGAATCAAAGAGAATCTGAATTTATTTGATTTTGAGCTCTCAAATGAAGATATGATTCATCTTAATAAGCTCAATCAAAATCAACCGATTGCTTGGGCAGCAAATGGACTCAACCCTATGGAAGAAGCACCTCCACTTAAAAAGTAAATTGGATAAAATTCTCGAAACAAAACTTTCTCACCCTTTCATAGATGAGCGCATGCAAAACAAAAAAAAATACTTCCCCCTTTTACCCCACGGGTCTCTAAATGAAGTCCTACCAAATATTTTCACAGTAACCGGAACAATGAAATTATTTGGTCTATTCCAATACTCTCGCGTTATGACGATTATAAAAAATGGGAGCGACCTTGCACTTCTTCATCCGGTAAGAGTGGATGAAAGCCTCCTCAACGAAGTCAGTAAACTTGGTAAAATTAAATACCTTTTGAAAATAGGACAACTTCACAACGTAGACGTTTCATTTTATATGGATCAGTTTTCTCCTCAACTCTGGGCGAATAAGGGCGACCCTTCAATTAAAGGCCATAGTATTACTGGTTATTTTGACGACTCCAAAACCCTTCCCTTTCTAGATGCTCGAGTAAAGGTCATTGAAGGTTCTAAAATTAAAGAGTCGGTTTTGATTACAAACTCCGACAAGGGCTGCCTCCATTCCTGTGATGCATTTGTTAATATGGGGATCGATGCAAATCACAATTGGCTGACGGCAACTCTTAGTAAGTTTTTGCCTGATCCTACTTACATAGGACCAAATTGGGTTAAGGTCGCCAAACCACCTGAGTCTTCAATGCGAGCACCACTGAATTTTGAATTCGAGAATTTCGTTCCGGCCCATGGCGCACCCATAATTGGAAATGCCAAAGAAAAACTGAGTAAGTATGTCGACGCCTACTATTCATAGAAAAAATAGATTCGTTGAGTGCATCTACCACTTTTAAGTCGAACTTTTTGCCTCTGCCGTGAGGAAAATATGGACAATTTCGACCCATTCAAATGTATTTTCTTGATACAAGGTCCTTTTTGACCAGGAATTTAACAGTTTCTCTCACTTTCAAAAAGTAGGAATTCTGTAGCTATTCTATATCTTTAGATGAATCGCCTTTCAGTGTTGATGATTTTTCCTGGAAGTTAAAAGAAAGTGTAAAACTCTTTGCTATCCAAGCTTGGCTAACGAAAAAATTTTTCCCAAAATTCATAGAAAATTGCCTAGGCTTAAGTCTATAGAGAAACAAAAATTCTAAAACTCAAAATTCGGTACGTTGTTGGGAGAAAAAATATGATTCAAAGGAATCAATCCAAATTTATTCGCTTAATTATTGCAAGTCTAACTGGCCTCCTTTTAGCCGCCTGTAATGGTTCACAAGAACAGTCCACTAGCTCAGTAAGTCCCGACACCGACAAAATTAAAGATGAAATCGCTGCCCCCTTCAATATGAATCAGTACAAAATTAACCAGATCGTTTGTGACCCCATGTCTGAACACAACGAAAACGAGGACCCGAAATTAGGAGTTCGTGCGCAACTCTTCTGGTTAGCTGCCGGAGACCGCTACTACGATGTGAATGAATATATTGAATTTGGAATCGAAGCCGAAGAGGATCTTTTCTTTTCGAGTGTTAATGTGCCAACACGTCGCTTTGAAATTGGCTTTCCAAAAGAAACTGGCGATCTCATTCAAAATGACCTTGGTGAGGACCTTATTGAATACTTCGCTCTGCGCTTTGATGGAGAGATTCAGCTTTCTTCTGAAGACGAAGAAGGTTGGTATGAGCTAGGCATCCTTTCGGACGATGGAACGATCTTAAAACTCAATCTCGATCAAGAACTCGGATTACAAACTGTAATCGATAACAACGGTGACCACCCTACCCGCTTTGGTTGTGGAGATGAGGCTCTTATTAATTTAAGCCAGGGCCAAAAAATCCCTTTTGTACTCGACTACTACCAGGGACCGCGTAATCACATTTCGAATATGCTCTTGTGGAGAAAGGTCGATGAAGGCCATAGCGCTGGTGACGACCCTCTTTGTGGTGTGCAAGGAAATCACAAATACTTTGATCCCGATAACAATTCAGACCCCAAGCAAGGCTATCTAGACCTGCAAGCTCGCGGATGGAAACCATTAGAGTCTGGAAACTTTGCCATCAAAGATGATGATAGCCACAACCCTTGTAATCAGGGTATTGCGCCGATCATCAGTAACTTTAAGGTCGAAGAAGATCTCGACTACGGAATTAATGTCTCTTGGGAAACAAATATCTACGCCACCTCACAGGTACGAATTGTAAATCAGAATACTGGTGAAGAAACTATTACTGATTCGGACAACGTCCTAAGAAAAGTCCACTTTGTTCGAATTTTTCCTGAGCAGAACGTACCTTTGATCATCCAGGCTGTTTCTGTATCGGAATCACTCGGTAAGGCGATCTCTGAGCCAATCACAATTGTATGGGAGTAAAATAGAAATTTTATAGACAATTGCAAGGGACCCGATATAGGGTACCTAGCATGTCTAAATATCAAATTTACCACAACCCAAGATGCAGTAAGAGCCGTCAAACTTTAGAACTTCTCGAGTCCAATGGAATTGAACCGGAAGTCATCGAATACCTGAAAAATCCTCTCAGCGAATCGGAAGTTTTAGCACTTCTAGGGAAGCTCAACTCTAACCCCCAGTCCTTAGTTCGAACAAAAGAAGATGTTTTTAAAGAAAATAACTTCGATATCGACTCGGCAGAGGCCATTGCAAAAGTTATTGCAAAGCACCCTAAGCTCATGGAACGCCCCGTAGTCGTCAAGGGCGACCAAGCGGTATTAGGACGCCCACCGGAAAATATTAAAAGCCTCTTATAAAAATGAACCGAAAAAAGTATGCAAGTATAGAAAAATACAATTTTCGAGGAACGATCTGGAAAAGCAGAGGGCCTGGTGGATGGCATTTTGTCACTTTACCGAAGTCCGTATCCGTAAAGATTCGCAAAAGTCACGGTCGTGATGAAGAGGGCTGGGGAAGGCTAAAAGCGACTGCGGTCATCAATAAGACCGAGTGGACAACCGCAATTTGGTTCGACTCTAAGGCAGAAAGCTATCTCCTACCTATAAAAACTTCTGTTCGAAAGGCAGAAGCTCTGACAATAGACTCCAAAATCAATGGCACCTTGTTTTTGACCAAAGAAAATTCGAGCTGGTAGATTAACACCTATGAAAGAATGGATTAATCGAAATATTTTCTTAATCGATGGAATGGGAGCTTTCGTAACGGCTCTTATGATTGGTCTTATTTTACCTCTATTTGACATCGGACTCAGTAACCGAATTCTCTATACCCTTGCGGGAGTGGCTTTGTGTTATGGCGTCTATTCTATTTCTTGTTACCTACTTAAGCTCAATGTCATGTCTAATTATCTAAAAACTATAATCATCGCAAACTTAACCTACTGTTTTTTCACTTTAGCCTTGGTATTTTATAATTTTGAATCCATGAATCTTTATGGTCTTCTTTACTTTTTGGGTGAAGTTGTAGTTATAGTCACTCTCAGTTGGATTGAGATTAAAATACTAAACGGGGTGTTTACTGACACATCTCAATAATAGATTCAAGTATATCACTTCTTGTGTTCAATGATCATACAGGGATTGGCTGCGACTTTAATTTTGCTCAATCAAACACAGTTTTGATAAAGCCCCCTATCTATGTTAGATTTCTAGGTCATGGCAAAAAAAGACGTTCTAGTGTTAATTGGATCTGGAGGAATTGGCTCTGCAATAGCTGAAAAAGCAGGTAGGAACCACCATGTACTCTGTGCTGACCTAAATTTAGAGAATGCAAAAACCACAAAAGAAAAATTAACTCACGCTGGTATTTCGTCGACAGCTGAGACTGTTGATGTAACTTCGAAGTCCTCTTTAGAAGATCTCGCTAGGAAAGCACAAAGTATTGGAAGTATCTCTCGTTTCGTATTGGCAACTGGGCTCTCGCCAAGCCGTGCCTCCAGTCAATTAATCCTCAAAGTCGATCTCTATGGAGTTGCTTTGGCCCTTGAAATTTTTCGTCAACATATGATGGAGGGAGCTGCGGGCCTTGTCGTTGGCTCGCAAGCAGGCCACCGACTATCAAGGCTCGATTCTAGTGTGGAAAAAGAATTAGCGAGCACGCCCGCTGCCGAACTCCTAAAAGTTAACATTTTAAATTCTCCCCTAATGGCTGAACCACTATACGCTTATCAGGTAGCCAAACGAGGCTCTTCACTAAGAGTTCAATACGAGTCCGTTCTGTGGGCAAAAAATGGAGCACGTCTTAATACGATCAGTCCGGGATTTGTAAGTACTTCTTTATCTGACGCTGAAAAATCGGGGCCCAATGCCGTTCACTATCAAAAAATGATGGAGGCTACTGTTTGCAAACGTCCAGGGAGTCCTGCTGAAATTGCTCAACTAGGTGCTTATTTACTGGGACCAGAGGCACAGTTTGTTACAGGAAGTGATTTTTTAATCGATGGTGGCGTTACAGCAGCAAACCGGTTTGGAGAAATAAATCTAGAGTTTTAAAAAAATGTTCTCCTAGCAACTCATTTTTTATTTAAGAATGTTCTGTTGTCGTACAAAGAGCCATTCGCAAAATGATCCGTTACAATTTAGGTGCCTAATTTTATTAGACTCTTAATCTTAAATCCTTGCTAGAATCAACCGATAAAAATGAGAGTTCCAAAATTTATTTTGAAAGGCAGCCGGCAATGAGATTTTTACTAAGTTTTCTTCTTTTACTGTGTTTAAGCATTACCATTTCATGTAAAAAAGAAGACAACAATGATGGCGGCGGCGACTCAGTAAACTACGCCACTCTTCCAAATTCCTATGAATTTACTTGTCTTCAATCGCAAATTTCGATGTGCCAGCAAGCTCTACGAAACAATGGTACTGACTTTGTAGTGTATTGGGGAGGAAATGGATACTATTGGAATGGTACTGGGTCCTACGGACTTACAACTAATGTCGCTGGCGCGATCGAACAAGGAAGTCAATACTACCTTACAATTCGCGGGGCTCAGGATGACTTGCTTTATGCCTACGCCTGGGGACGAGCTGCAAGTTCTGATCCTTCCGATACAACTATTGCTGGTCCCATTTGTGATACTACGGGTTGCACACTGAGAAGTAACGAAATTGTCTCTGGAACCTTTCCTTACACCAAAACTTGGACCGTGCTACCAAACATGGGTAATGATAATGGCGATAGTATTGAAGAAGGCGAGTATGTCATCGAAGCATTTTTAGTGGATGACTATGATGCGGCATATTCGGCTCCCCTTTATGACAGTATCTCATATGAACCCAATGAAGCTGCTTGGGATGTTAAGTGCGTTTATGATCTCACATTGACCGATGCCTCTTCAGGTTCGACAATTTTTGCGGATTTAGATTGTATCTTGCTTTAGTTACTTTTAAATATTTGCAACTTTTCAAGTAAACCATTTCTTGTGTTCAATGATCATACAGTGATTGGATACGACTTTAATTCCGGCGGCTTCAGCCCTCTTTTCGGCCTCTTCGTTTTCGATACCCAATTGAAGCCACATCACTTCAACTCCGCCCACTTCTAAGATCTCATCGACAAGATCTGGAATATTATTGGAAGCCCTAAAAACATTCACAAATTTTCGATAGACTTCTGGCACTTCTTTTAAGCTCTTATAAATTTGAAAGCCATTTTCACTGTGAGGTTTCGGGTAGACTCCCACCATCCCCCAAGAATGATCGCGCATGTAAGCCGGAACGTAATGACTGGCCTTATTTTCATCGGGACTCAATCCATAGACCGTGTACTGTTTATACTGTTCCATTAAGCCTTTAATCTCACTCTCTGCAACGTTCACAATGCCCCCTTCTGAATCAAAATTTAATATGGTATTCATATCGACATCGAAATTGCTTGTCAAAACCAAGAAAATCACTCCTTTACTAAGGCCCAATGAAAGCTAATTGAGCGCGCTCAGAGCTGAAGGCCTCAATTTACTTGATCATTTTGTTCCTTCCCAACTACAATCCAGACAAATCAAAGGAGAGCTCTTGAAAAGAATTACCTTTATCAAAATCCACCTCTACCTCTCTGGTGTCGCCATCGTATTTATGGGCTTAATGGCTACGTCCGGGGCCCTTCACCTTTTAGCTGGCGACGAAGATGTAGAGACGCAAAGTATGAAGACCATAACCCTAGATTCAGAATTGGATAAAGAGCAACTGACTTCACTCTTCGAAAAAGAGTTAAAAGGCATCGATGAGAACTATAGTTTCGACTATATAAAAGGAAGTCATAAATCTCTTACGGCTCGTCCGACTTCGCGAACCTACTACACAATTAAAGTTCAAGAAAACCAAGCTCTCATAGAAAAACATATACCATCAATTCGATTGAGCCTTATGGAACTCCATAAGGGTCACGGACCACGGACCTCTCGCCCCATACTGGGCATACTTGGTTTAATTGTTATTGGCGCAGTTCTTAGCGGTCTATGGTTGGGATGGAGTTCTCCTCAATTTCGCAAAATAACAATTGCAACCGGTGTCAGCGGTGCACTTATCTACTTTGGCCTCTTTCTTCTTTGAGTTCAATATCCGTGAAGGCAAATAGAATAGGTAAAAACCTGGATAGAATTGAAATTAAATCAAAAAGTCAGCTGCGGGAGTGGCTTGCAATAAATCACACCTCTCATAAAAGCTACTGGCTGATTTCGTATAAGAAATCTCATACTGACTATCATGTGAGCTGGGGCGACTTAGTCGATCAACTTTTATGCTTCGGCTGGATTGATAGTGTGATAAACAAAGTTGATGAACATCGAACGATGCGCCTGATTTCGAAGAGAAAAAAGGGGAGCATTTGGTCACTAGTTAATAAAAACAAGGTCTCTCAACTTATCAAAGAAGGTCAGATGACTTCTGCTGGATTAGAAGTTATTGAGCGGGCAAAAAAAGATGGCAGCTGGAACTTCTTGGATGAAATTGACCAATTGATTATTCCAAACGACTTAATGTCTGAACTCAAACTCTATCCCAATGCCCTTGGCTACTTCGAAGAATTTCCTAAAAGCATTAAACGAGGCATACTCTATTGGATAAAATCGGCTAGAAAACCAGAGACCCGCGAAAATCGAATTATTGAAACGGCGCTTTTAGCTAGCGAAAATGTGAGAGCTAATAGCAATTAAAATCCTTTTAAAATTCAAAATTTTATTTAAAATCATAGGTATTGTACTTTTTGAGGAGCACCATGGATTGGCAGGTTTTTACGACGACATTCACCATGATTTTTATAGCCGAAATGGGCGATAAAACTCAGTTTGCGGCTCTAGCAGCGTCGGCAGGTTCTAAATCGACAATCTCGGTTCTACTCGCTGTCGTATTAGCCTTGTCCATTGCTGGCATTCTAGGAGTCGTTGCCGGAAAGTACCTTGGCGAATTTCTGAACCCACAATATATTAAATGGGTCAGCGGAACCCTATTCATTGGCATCGGCCTTTGGATATTAATTGGTAAGTAACTCCTTTCAAGCGAAACTATGAATTACGCTTCCTACCCTTTATGAAATAAGTGTAAAAAAGACTCGGGAAAACAGTAGGTAGTAAGTATGGGATTAGGGATTGCCATTCAGAGCTTATTTCAATTCCTATACTTTCATATTGAAATTATGCAATATAATTAGGCAGGTCACCCACATGTTGCCAATTTTCAATAGAATACTGATTACTATTTATTCTGTAATTGCTATGATTTAAGTCATCAAAATTTCTTTAATTTTTTGGAGTTAAAATGAAAGTCTTCTTTGGTCTTTTATCATTCGTATTTCTTATAGGGTGTGCTTCTGGAGGAGGCGGTAAACGGCCAATTCCACTCTATGCGCTCTATGACAACGGCGTCATTGCTCACCAAAAGAAAACTGGAAATGATGGCAAATACTGGGTTTATGGAGCTGATCGCAATAGTTACTACGAGGTCGATGGAATCGCCATGAAGGAAGGAACCTTTGAGTTACCCCCACTACACACTCCGCGAAGTAAAACGAGTTCAGGCCAAAGAATCGTGGGAAGAGGACCAGGAAAGACAATCATCAAAGGAACCATCTCCGTAGAAGAAATTCGCGATCTTCACTTTATGAATTTAACATTAGACAATGTAAAACTTCATCTCAAGAGTCATGGCCCTAAACTTCACTTTTATAATGTAGAGGTCATCGGTCAGCTAGACACCGAAGTCGAAAAAGGAAATACGGTTCGCGATGACAAAGAACAAAAGTCGATTAAAAGAAACTTTACTTTCTATCTTTCTGACTTTCACGAAATTCAAAAACTAGAAAAACAACCCTATCGTGAAGGCGATACATTTCCGATTATAATAAAAGATAGCCGCCTTCGAAAAGGAAGTGAGTTTGTTAAATATCCGGTAACACGTCAGTTTGTCGATAGACGAAAAAACCTACCCCCGTTGAATCTCCAGAACCTGACCGCCGAAAGCAACAGAGCTTATATGCCTGGCCCTGTTGATGGTCACGGAAAATTCGTGTTTGGAGCTAAACCCGTCGACCAGAAGAAAATTGACAAATATGTAGCTCTCGCCGGAGATCAAGCAAAAAAGGGAAACTTTCTCACTGCTCAATTTTATATTAAGCAGGCACAAATTGTTAATTTCAATCGAGAGGACAAAAAATTAAGTGGCCTCCTTAAAAGTTACGACACACAATTTCACAAAGAATATTCTTGTAAAATAAGAGCGGAAAAGGCCAATGGCGTAAGCACGAAGTTTACAGGCAACACATTTGAAACACAACTAGCACTAAAAAAAGTGGCTCAAGACTCAATGAAGTCCATCGATCAATTTACATCTAATTTGGCAGAGAACTGCAAAATAACTGCTTATCTGCAAAAGGACCTATTGAAATACGATAAGAGTAAAGAAGTGCTAATCAGTTCCAAGCCTATATACGAAGAATCGGCAGCTTCAAAAATGAGAGAAGCAGAGGCTGCAAGAGCCAGAAGAGTGGCAAAGGAAGCTCAATGGAAGGCGGCAATGGCTAAGACTGAGGCTCTCGTTAATAATATGACATCTCAAGCAAAATTTCGTCATGAAAATAGAAATCGCATCGAAACTCGCTCTTCTGGAACCTACCTCGTCCTCAACAATAAAACCTACAAACCAAAACCCAATCTAAATTATCAATCAGCGGTTAGAGAGGCACAAAAGGCTCAGGCGAAAATAGTTCAAGGTGGAACAGAGTACGTGCTTAAAGGCTATGAAATGCACGTGAAATATCATGTCGACTACGGCGAGACGATGTTTGGCTCCTTTGAAACTATTTTTAAAGGGAGTAAAAAAACTTATTCTCTTCCAGCAATTGACAACTCATTTCGACGCAATTGCGAGGTCATTAAAAATACCGCAACTCGAAGAGATAAACCCCTTGGAAATTGCAGTACCGCATCTCAAGCGAGTCGTGTTGAAAACAGAGCTGAACGTATAAATAAAAAATACAAAAAAGATTTAGAAGCCTTTTTTGCAAAAGTCGAAGGAAAAATTAATACAACAGTAGCCAAGAAAGCACGTTCAAAAGATCCGGCAACTCAACTTGAAGCTGCGTTACTTAAAGACAGACTCTCTGGACAATCCAGCGATCACTCTAAAATTGAGAATAAGCTTCTACTTTAAAAATCTTAAAGGCTAGGTTAACGTTGTAGCTAATGGGTAGAAATAATTCAGACAATAAATTCAGAGCAAATGTTAATCGAAAATCCAATATTAATTGGGCCTTGTTCGGTCTCATCTCTATAAGTTGTATATTTATAATTTTTAAATACAGCAACCAATTCGATAATGACCTACTCGAAGAGCCTATGAGTGACTTTAGTAAGCACTTTCCTGAAGCCACCGAAAATGGCTTCGCATGGCCTACAGTGGTGTCTCGTGGTGAAGAGATCGGTTTTTTCATACACTCTCGCAAGGCAGAAATAGAACTCGAATTCAGAAGACTTACGGACTTTAAGTCTGAGGAAAGAGCGCCCATTCAATCAATCTCGGTGAATTCGATTTCTTCAAATCTTCCTACTAAATGCACATCAAATAATGGTTGCGATTGGAAAAGCAATTACAACCTAAAGGTTCCAGCAGAATGGGAACCCGGCTACTACATCGCTTCCTTTATGGACTCTAATAATCACATAAAAAAGATTTATTTCTTCGTAAAAACTAAACAGGGATATTCGGACTTTCTATTTCTCCAAGACTGGATGACCTTTCAGGCCTATAATTTCTATGCTGGACAGAATATTTATGTGCACCTCAAGAGTGATAAGATTCTCCCCAATTCTAAGTTAGAACACGAGATAAACAGCGTTTACTCTTTAAAAAGACCGCTCTACCCGAGGACTCCCTCCTACGGAAAAAGAGGAAGTCCTGACGGGTTGCTACCCGGCTTAAAAGACATCTATTTTGGCTTTTCCCCTCTTGAAAGCCTCTATCGTTTGAATTTAAAAGGGCAGGTTTTACCCAATAACTTTCAAATGACTAATAACCAAATCGATTTAAAGACTTTCAAAACAATAGTTATTACAGGATTACAAGAGTATTTATCTAAAGAGTTTCTAGATGACCTTCGGGATTATGTCCAGTCCGGTGGCAACTTAATCATCGCATCTGAAGAATTTGCTTTTCGTAGAATTCGATCCAACGAAGAGCAGTACGAATTTTATTTCAACTATAAACACGATCCCATGTACCCGAAGTTTCCAGAAAAAATTGCAACACATCTAGCTGGTCAAATCGATCTCACTGAATACTTTGGTTTTACCGTAGGTTACGGTATGAGTTTTGGCTATATCAGTGACAACCGTAGCTTCTCATTTATTGAGAACGAACATCCACTTGTTAAACCTCTCTTAAAAAAGGAAGTCCACATTAATAGATATTGGTCACCAGGTGTCTTGTTAAAGGAAGGCCCTACTGGGAAGCTTTGCGTTCAATCCAAAACGATTAAGTGTTCTGACCAAGTGGTTCTCGGAGTTTTTACAGAAAAGAATTTAAAAAAGCAAACTTGTTGCCTTGAACAAAAGGACTTCGATCTTTTTATGGATGGAGTCGTCGACAAAACTTTAAATCAGGTTAACGAAGAAATCACGATGGCTTTTTATTGGGCCCGCTATGGTAAAGGAAATCTCGTTGTCGCACCCTATTCCAAATTCTTCAAGGGCGATCTATTTTACCACTGGTACCCAGAATTTCTAGAATTAGTCGATTAACTAACTACCAGGCAAAGTATAAGATGCAGTTGCCTGGGCCACCATCTCTTCTTTGCCCTCTGAATAGAGTTCAACTTGGCCTACCACCAATGTCTTGCCGGTCTTTAGAAGTTTACAACGAGCAATTAAATCCTTATCTCCCTCTGGCTTTCTGAGAAAATTGATCGTGAGCTGAATTGTCACGGCTCCGTAGTTACCAGTTTCGCCCAAAATAGCTACATAGATTGCAGCATCGGCTAGGGTCATCATCGTGGGACCCGATACCGTGTTTCCGGGGCGATGGTCGCTTGATTTGACTTTTTTGCGAACAATAGAACTCTCCCCTCCTGTGTGTTCAACGACTAGGTTATTTTGGGGAAACTCGTCATCTAGGAACTTTTGAATTTTATCAACCATAGGGTATCTTCACCTGGTCCTTTAATAATTTCAAGGAAACCGTTCCGTAAAAATAGCTACAAACAAGCTGCATGGGTTGTTTACTTTATAAAGACTCTCAAATAGACTCTCTCTATGAAAATTCTTTTGCTCGGAGCTACCGGCCTTGTCGGAAACAAAGTTTTAGATTTACTTTTGGCGGATCCACAAGTGAGTAAGGTCAATGTTCTATCAAGAAGACCTACCGGCAATGTAGATCCGAAGCTCGAAGAGTTTATTGGTTCTCTTCACGAAATGGACAATTCACCTCAAGCCTTTGCCGTTGATGCCGTTCTTTGTTGCCTAGGTACGACTATTAAAAAAGCTGGGAGCCAAGAAAAGTTTAAACTCGTCGACTACGAATTCCCCTTGCAAGCGGCTCAAATCGCTAAAGAAAAGGGGGTTGAAAAGTTTGCCGTTATTACGGCGCTTGGCTCCAACGCCGATTCAAAAATATTTTATAACAAAGTAAAGGGCGAACTCGAGCGAGACCTGATTCAACTGGGACTGAAAAATCTATTTATTATTCGCCCATCTATTATTGTTGGAGAGCGAAAAGAAAGTCGCCCCGGTGAAGCGATCGGTATAGTGGCAGCGAAACTCCTCAGCCCCCTCTTTATTGGTCCCCTTAAAAAGTATGGCGGCTCAAAAGTGAGTGATATTGCCCACTTAATGATTTCCCTGGTGAAGGGTGATCACTTTGCGAGCTCCATTGAATTTGCGAGCTTCCCCTAAAATTTGCTGCTTTTGACCACCAATTCGGTACTTCGAGACTGCAAAGTATGCTATGAAATCAAAAAAAGGGAGAAACTATGAAACTCTTGATTTCACTTATTTCTATTCTATTTATCGGAGCGGCTTGTGCCCATAAAAAGGAAATGAAGGTTAATACCAGCGAAACAACTCCTGGAACTACTGTCAATTGGGGAGGTAAACCTCTTAAGCTCCATCAAGGCAAAATAGCTATAGGAGATGACCTCAATGCATTGGCACAAAAGACCGACGTTAAGTTCCCTTTCAATAATAAGGTCACGGTCATCAGCATTGTACCTTCAATAGATACCGCGGTCTGTGAGGAACAAACACACATCCTTGGAGAAACAAAGAAACTCAAGCCAGGGATTGACCGCATCGTTCTCAGTCGTGACCTACCAATGGCTCAAAAGCGATTTGCCAAAGAAGCAAAGCTCGAAAACCTCTCTTATGATTCAGATTATAAAACAGCCTCCTTCGGAAAGACCACGGGACTCCTCGTTGAAAAAAGTGCCCTTCTCGCCCGTGGAGTTATCGTCGTCGATGAAAAAGGCAAAGTTTCTTACATGCAGATTGTTTCTGAGTTATCTGAACTCCCGGACATGGACAAGGCATTTGAATTTGCCAATAAACTCTCAACGAAAAACTAGATAAACTTTACTGCTCTGATGAAATACAGCGAAACTAAGAAAATTGTAAGTAGGCTTCTACAGTTTGTTAAGCCCGAAAAGAAGCTCCTCATCTGGGGAACTCTTTTTTTGGGGCTTGGATCCGCAGCATCACTGATTTTCCCACAAATGGTACGCATCATGGTGGACGAAGCTGTCGAAAACAAATCGGCTGAACTGGTGAACCGTCTTGGTCTCTATATGGTGGCCATCTTAGTTGTCTCGTCCATAGCCGTTGCTCTTCGCTATTACCTTTTTACTCTCGCCGGCGAACGTATCGTCAGACACATTAGAAAGTCACTTTTTGAACGTATGCTCGCCCAAGAAATTGGTTTCTTTGATGGTCAAATGACTGGAGACCTCTTGAGCCGACTCAACACGGATGCAGCACTTTTGCAAAATACATTAAGTGTTAATATCTCAATGGCCCTTCGCAATTTTACAGCGGCGACGGGTGGTTTTATTTTACTTTTCTATACTTCTCCATCGCTGACTATTGCGATGCTGGCAGCTCTTCCGCCAGCAGCATTCATGGCGGCTCGTTTTGGCAAGAAAGTTCGAAGTCAGTCTCAAGCCGTGCAAGAGGCCCTGGGTAATTCCAGCGCCGTTGCCGACGAGTCGATTTCGAATATTCGCACAGTGAGAGCTTTTGCCGCCGAAACGACTGAATACCACCGATTTCAAAAAGCCCTCGATGCAGCACTCGAAAAAGCCCGACAAAAGATCCGCACCATTGCCGAGTTTTCTGGGACTCTTTCGGTCCTCGGTCTTACGGCAATTGCCGCCATTCTCTGGTACGGAGCTCACTTGGTCATCAGCGGTGAACTCACCATGGGAACTCTTTCGGCATATATTCTCTATACAATGACAGTGGCTGTATCAGTAGCTACCCTTGGTGGTCTATGGACCGATTTTATGTCGGCCATCGGCGCTGCCAGTCGTATCTTTCAAATTATAGACAATGAACCAAGTATAAAGAATACCGGCGGAGATACACTTCAAAATTTAAAAGGCGACATCGATCTAGAAAACATTCAGTTTTCATACCCCACACGACCCGATGTTGAAGTTTTTAAAAACCTCAACCTTTCTATTAAGGCTGGTGAGGTCGTCGCTTTGGTTGGTCCCTCTGGAAGTGGTAAATCGACAATCGCCGCCCTCATTCAACGTTTCTACGACCCAACTAAAGGGAAGGTATCTCTCGATGGCAGGGATTTACACGAGCTTGATCCCAGTTGGCTCCGCGGACAAATCGGAACTGTTTCGCAAGAGCCGGTATTAATGTCGACTTCGATTAAGGAAAATATTGCTTATGGCAATCCGGAAGCTACGGACGAACAAATTAGACAAGCCGCCG
Source organism: Bdellovibrionia bacterium (assembly GCA_030427805.1). Taxonomy (GTDB): domain Bacteria; phylum Bdellovibrionota; class Bdellovibrionia; order Bdellovibrionales; family JAGQZY01; genus JAUHWN01. The sequence continues at coordinate 509,614 of JAUICP010000001.1, read as the reverse complement.
CTTCGGCCAATGCACTAAGTTTTATAGAAAAATTTCCTGAATCCTTCGAAACTAAAGTTGGGGAGCGCGGAGTTCAGCTCTCTGGAGGACAGAAACAACGGATTGCAATTGCTCGAGCTACTTTAAAGGATCCGCGTATTTTAATTCTTGATGAAGCGACTAGCGCTTTAGATGCAGAGAGCGAACATTTAGTGCAAGAAGCACTGCAGATACTCATGCAAGGGCGAACTGTTATTATTATTGCTCACCGACTGTCCACCGTTCGAGAAGCAAATCGCGTCATCTTATTAGACCAAGGTGAAATTAAACAGCAAGGAACCCACGAAGAGCTCGTGGCCGACACAACGGGACCTTATTATCAGTTGGTACAAAAGCAAATTTAGTTGGGAGAGTTTATGATCACACTCATCGTTGGATCCACCGGAGCGGGTAAAACAACTTATTCTCGTAAATTGGCTAAAGAACTTCCAGCCGTCGTTTATTCCATTGATAATTGGATGAAGTCCCTGTTTGGTGCCGATATGCCCGAAGACCCGAAACCAGAATGGTTTCACGAAAATCACGAATGGTATGTGGCGCGAATCAAACGCTGCGAGGCCCAGATAAAAGATCTTAGCAAAAATAGGGCTCTAATCGCCCAGCAAAGTATTTTAGATCTCGGTTTCTCTACTAAAGATCATAGAAAAGACTTCATTAACTTTTTTTCTAAAGAAAACGTCCCCGTAACAATACACTTCCTCGATATTGATAAAGGCGAGCGAAAGCGTCGTGTAGAATCTCGCAATCGAGAAAAGGGTGACACCTATGTCATGGAGGTTGATGACTCGCTCTTCGATTTTATGGAGGGTATCTTCGAGCCACCCAGTGACAGCGAGGGTGTACCGGTAAAGGTACTTAACGAAAGCGGAAACTAAAAGAAAACCTTATCTTTCAATATGAGCGGAAAAAGCCTCTACATGTTTCTTTAAGAACTCAGAGGTCCCATCGTCAGTGAGTCGACCGTCTTTGATTTTGTCATAGGCTTTTCCAACCATCACCTCAGGCTTATTTAAAAAGTTTATATTTAGAAAAACGCCGACTTGTCGCAAATGATACTGCATTCTCGCTGTACCAATAGCTCCGGGACTCGCTCCAATAATTGCCGCAGGCTTTCGATCAAAAGGTTTATCATCATCCCTTGAAATCCAATCGAGAGCATTTTTTAAGCCTCCAGGGATCGAATAGTTATACTCTGGAGAGAAAAAAAGAATCCCGTCTGCACTTGAGACTTTTTTTGCCAAAGCCGCTACCGAATCTGGTTGAACCTCAATATCTTGATTATATAAAGGTAAATCTTTAATTTCTCCTTCAATCAATTCGAATTGATCTTTTGAAATCTCTTTATATTCATTAAACAGAACTCGGTGAATCGAATCCTTTCTTAAACTACCAATAATACCTACAATTTTTTTCACTTTATCTCCCCTACTTTAAGCCATTGGAACTTCAATTACTAAAACCTTAGACGCATTTTTTGCCGAAACGGAAAATTTGTTGGTATCCTCGAGAGTGAGAGCATCTCTGCGTTGAAGCACAGTACCTCCTACCTCAACTTCTCCATCCAAAACAAAAATGTATGCGCCATGACCATTCTCACGCAAGGGATATTCTACAGACTTATCCCCATCCAAATCTGCGAGTGAGAAATAGGCTTGCTGATTAATCTTTACACCCTCTTCGTTCTTATCAAGCGGAGACACCACTGTTTGAAACTGATTCTTTCGTTTATCAATATCAAAACTTTTTTGATCGTATCTGGGGCTTATTCCCAGCTTTTCAGGCATGACCCAGATCTGCAAAAAGTTAACTTCTTCTTCTTTGGAGTGGTTGTACTCCGAATGGGTGACTCCGGTTCCCGCAGACATCAACTGAACTTCACCGTTTCGAATAACAGTTTCATTACCCTGACTATCTTTGTGTTCCAGCGCCCCACTCAGGGGAATTGACACAATTTCCATATCTCGATGGGGGTGAGTTCCGAAACCCATGCCCGGTGCAACTCGATCATCATTAATGACTCTCAGTAGACCAAAACCCATGCGTTCGGGGTTATGATATGAGGCAAAACTAAAAGTGTGGTAGGACTTTAGCCACCCATGGTCAGCAACTCCTCTGGAGTCTGCCTTATGCACGACTGTCTTCATATTTCCTCCTTTCGCCCACCAAGGGCGAAATAATAAGCCCCCAATAAAAGCTGATAATGATTGAATGAGCACACGTCTTCTCGTTGACTTCATGACTTATCTTACAAAATCTCTTAATATATTGATATTATTATATTACTATATACTTAATAGTTTTTACCTATCATTATGAGGTGAGAAATGACCCTAGACCAACTTGAAATGCTTGAGGCAATTATTGAAGAGGGTAGTATGCAGAAGGCTGCAAAAAAGATCCACAAAAGTCAGCCAAGCCTCAGTGTCGGAATTAAAAAAATTGAAGAATTCTATGGCATTAAGCTTTTCTCAAGAGAGTCGTATCGCCCCCAACTCACCAATGAGGGAGAGGTATTCTATCAAAATGCCCGACAAGTTCTTTTAGCCCATCGCAATCTACACAAGGTCGCCACGGAACTTGCGGGTGAAATAGAATCAAAAATAAAGATCGCAATTGATCCAATCGTTTTACTCAGTCGAATCGAGAAACCCCTCGAAATTTTAAAATCACGAATGAATACGACTCAACTCATTTTAGTAGAAGAGGTCTTAGAGGGCCCTCTCAATGCTGTAATCAACAACACTGTCCAGTTTGGGGTGGGTCACTGTCCGTCACAACGACATTCAGAGGTTCTTAAAAAGAAAATCTGTCAAATTGAGCTCATACCCGTCGTAAAAAAGAATATCGACTTTAAAAAAATTCCAAATATTGTAGTTAGTAACGATCTCGAATCAGAAAAAGCAAAAATCCCAGCAATACCGACTTGGTTTGTCTCGAGCCACTCGCGCAAGGAAGAGCTAATACTCGGGGGACATGGCTGGGGAAGAATGAGTCGATTCAGAGTCAAAGCCTTATCGAGTCAATTGTCTGCAATAAAGTCGAGACATCATCAAAAAATTGTTTTAGATATCTATCTAATGGCTAACAAGAATGCTCCGTTCGGTGAGGTCGCAAGAGACATTTGGAGTGCAAAAGGATTCTAAGTGAAAAAATACCTAACTGAGGTAGACTCAGAGTTAAGAAATCTGCAAGGTGGCAAGCAACCTTCGATTTACTTGCCCGATAGCTACGTTGGTAGTGAGTACGGTAATTTTAAATTTTACAATATTAGAGTTCCTAAAATTAGAGCCCTTTTAAAAAAGGGGTTTTCCTTCTCAAACGATTCAATAGATGAACAATGGACGACTTGGGATTATATTTGGCACCATTCGAAGATCTACGAACAGGCTCTTATAGCCCTTCATTTTGCCAATAAGCGCTCTCCTGAGGAACTTTATCAAAAGAGAACGTTACTTTTAAAATGGATCAAGCGAATCGACAACTGGGCCCTGTCGGATGAATTTAGTAACATCGTTGCGAAACTCTATGAATTTAAGCCAAAAGACCTTAAACCGACTCTCGAGAAATGGAACCGATCAAAAAATCCCTGGGAACGAAGAAACTCTATGGTGGGACTTTTCTATTACTCACGAATGCGCAAAAGCTACCCTTCGTACAAATTGGCGATTGGTTTCATCGACCCCCACCTCGAAGATCAGCACTACTATGTGCAAAAAGCCATCGGTTGGACTCTTCGCGAATGCTGGAATGTCTACCCTGAAAAGACCTATAAATATCTAGAACAAAGGGCCCACCGCATTCCCCCTGGAGGATGGACAGCCGCTACCGAAAAACTAAGCAAAACCGAGAAGGCTAAATTGACTCAAATTCGTAAAGCTAAGAGAAAGTCTAATTGACTCAATAATTTCAATGAGCTTGGATAATTATATGGAAAATCAAGATTTTGGGCCCACTGCTGAAATGGAAAATCACGAGCAAGTTCTCAAAGTCCTTCGCTACGCCACTATGGCCTGGGAAGAGTGAAGTAATGGCAAAACGCATCTGCCTTCTCAGGGGCATTAATGTTGGTGGAAAAAACATCATTAAAATGGCTGATCTCAAAGCCTGCTTTGAAAAAATGGGCTTTGAGAGTGTGCAAACCTATATACAAAGTGGGAACGTTGTTTTTGAATCAAGCAAAGCCCCAGGTCTGCTAACGAGCCTTATTGAAAAAACTCTACTCAAAAAGTTTAAATACAAAGAACCAGTCTTGGTACTCACAGAGAAAAAACTCGAATCCATCATTCAATCAGCTCCAAAGGGATTTGGTACGAATCTCGAAAATTACCGTTGCGATGTAATTTACATTGTCAAAGACATCACAGCAAAAGCCTTCTCAAAAGTAATTTCCTGTAAAGAAGGCGTTGATAATGTTCATGTTGGCAAAGATGCCATTTATTTTTCGCGCTTAAAAAGTCAGGCTTCTAAGAGTCACCTTTCTAAAATCGTTTCTAAACCAGAGTACAAGCTAGTAACTGTGCGAAACTGGAATACGACAGTAAAGCTTAAAAATCTCGTTGATAAATAGTCGGCTCTAAAATTTTCGACAAAGCTCAACCTTTTTAGTAGAGTGTAACCATGCAAGGTAATTATTTAAGTTTAGTAGCTCATATCCACAGTCTTTGCTGTATCGTCATTATTGTTTTTCACAGCCTACTTATACTTGGAAAGCCCTGGGGACACCTCACAATGGGTGGGAAGTTCAAGGGAGTACTCCCAACCAAAATGAAAGTGGTATCAGCGGTTTCGATATTAATTCTTTTCTTGTTTCTTCTAATCGTCGAAATCAGTGCCGGAACATTTTTAATTGAGCTCAACTCTGTAGCTCGAATCGCACTATGGTTTGTCATCGGCTACAACATTATTGGAGTGGTCCTCCACATCATCACCCCCAGTAAATGGGAGCGAATTCTATGGCTACCTCTCATACTAGTCATGCTCGCGACCAGTTCCCTAATTATGGTGAACCTGTGATAGAAACCAAAAGACTTATCCTTAGGCAATGGAAAGAAAGTGATAAGACCCCAAACTTTCATATGAATTCAAATCCTGAGGTTATGAAGTTTTTCCCGAAGCCGCTTAGTCGTGAGGAGTCAGACCTTCTTGCAGATCGGATGAAGGCAAAGATCGATCAAAATGGATTTGGCTTTTATGCGGTTGAAGAAAAGGAGAGCGGTCTCTTTGTTGGTACCATTGGCCTCAATTGCCCGGAGTACACAACTCACTTCACTCCTTGTACCGAAATCGGCTGGCGACTCGATAATAAGTTCTGGAAGAGAGGATACGCAACCGAGGGTGCTAAAGCTGTTCTCAACTATGCTTTCGATGAACTTAAGCTCGACGAAATCGTTTCTTTCACTTCAAAACTAAACACTCCCTCCATGTCTGTGATGGAGCGCATAGGTATGCATCGAGTTGAGGGTGGAGATTTTGAACATCCAAATGTAGAAAAGGGACATCCCCTCAGCTGGCACGTGCTCTATCTAGTTAAACAAAAGTACTAGCAAACCTATTTCAATTAGAGCCCATTCAACTAACCTCGCTCACTCATTCTACCATCTATTAAATAAATTTCTCTTTGGGCCATTGCTGCGTACTCTTCTTCGTGAGTGACCAAACAAAGAGTTGTTCCTCGCTCTTTATTAATTGACTTAAGAATATTCATCACGACTTCACCATTTGCACTGTCTAAATTTCCAGTGGGTTCGTCGGCAAAAAGGTATTTTGGTTTCATAATTAGGGCTCTGGCGATGGCTACTCGTTGTTGCTCGCCTCCAGACATTTGCGAAGGCAATTTGTCGGCAACTTTCGAAACATCCATCGTCTTCAAAAGCTCTAAAGCTCGATCTCTAAACTCATCAACTCGATCGATATTACGGGGCGGAAGAAGGACATTTTCTAATCCCGTCAACTCGGGTAACAAATAATGAAACTGAAAAATAAATCCTACATGATTTGTCCTAAATTCATGTATGTGTTCGACAGACATTAAAGACGTATCTTCATCATCGAACAAGACTTGCCCCGAACTAGGGAAATCAAGAGAACTAATAATATACAATAGAGTGCTCTTACCACTACCCGAGCGACCCGAAATGGAAACAAACTCTCCGTCCTGAATTACAAAACTTAGATCGTGCAAAATTCGATGGGGTGGATCTCCAAACTCCTTTACAATATTCTTCCCGATAATCATGCCTGGCCTCGAATAATGTCAATCGGTGTCATGCGGCTTGCCATATAGGCAGGAATTAGGCTCGCTACAAGGGAGGCGAAAAGTGCGGCAATAAATGCCGAAAGGTAAATAGAATAGTCATAACTAACAAATATATGATTACTCCCGCCCAATTCTACGCCGATATCGATAGAACCAACACCATAGGTCACCAATGATCCCATCGCAAGGCCAACTACTCCCCCGCAAATTCCTAAGAAAAATCCCTGATAAAGAATGAGAATGAGAATCTTTTTGGGAGGAAAACCAATTGATCTGAGAATGGCAATTTCCTTTTTCTTCTGATTAATCATAATTGATAACACATTATAAATTCCAAATGCGGCGACTATAAGAACGGAGAACATTATAAAGTAGCGTACAATATCTTGCATCTTTATCATTTCCATGAACATAGCATTGGCAGAACGCCAATCCTGTACCTTATCTTTACTGAAAGAAGACCACAGTTCAGCAAGCTCCTCGGATTTATCAATATCAGTCAAAGAAACTGCAATTTCGCTCAATCTACCGGGAGTACGATTTACTTTCTGAACATCAGAGAGATGGGCAAAGGCTAGGGCAGAGTCTGTCCGAGTATCGCCAAATTTTGAGAGTCCTACGATTTTGAATGGTGTTATTTTTCCAAAAGCGTTAAGGACATCGACAAACTGGCCAAGACTCACCCCTAAATCCTCGGCGACTCCTACTCCAAGAACAATTTTGTTCCCTCCCGAGGACAAGCTCTCAAAATCCCCCTCTATTATGTAATCAGAAATCTCACTAATTCGAATCTGCTTTTTGGGGAGTGAACCCACTAAATTCACATTGGTTTTTATTTTTTTGCTCTTGATAATCACATTTGTCGAAAATCGTGGTGAAAAATCATAGACGTCGGGATTAGCCCTTAATATTTCGACCCACCCTAAGTAACTCTCTAGCTTGGACTCATCTCTTTTCCCCCCCGGAGGAGTGATCCAATTGATAAACCGACCCTCAGGGTATATTTGCGATCTAACTTCTTTTTCTGTAATCTCATTTTCGGCACCGGAAATAATTATATGTGCCGTATTATTAAGTAGAGCTTTAATCATATATTCTCTGAGCCCCAACTGAACGCCAGAAATAGATACAAAAAGCATTGTTCCGAAACTCACACCCATAAGAATTAGGAAGGTTTGAGTTTTCTTAGAAAAGAGTTGCTTCATAGCCAAAAAAAGCATCTATTTCTTGCCCTTCACCAAAAGTTCATCTGTCAAAAGAATATCCCCTTCAACAAGTTCTGACCAAAGACCATCTGTATGTCCTGTAACAACATCGATTTTTTCTTTTTTACCATTTCGTCTACGAATTACCTGTCCCGACGAAATCGCTTTAATCGGAATCAAAACAACATCTTTTTTACTTCCAACTTCAATAACTACGTCTGCCGTCATTCCCGGCAAAACATGTGAATCAATAGTGTCGACATTAATGCGAGCAATGAACTCTCCATTTTTTGGGTAGACTCGCTCTACCCTACCTAAAATGGTTCCTCCAGAAAGGCTTTGAAAAACAATTTTCGCTTGCTGTCCGGGACGCACCCTTAAAGCTGCTTCCTGCTCCAGAGAAACTTGAATATACTTTTTATCGAGATTTTCTAATCGTAAAACCGGAACTTGAGGGGAAACGAGCTCTCCATCTTTGTATTCGGCCGATGTAATCGTGCCAGAAAATGGAGCAAAAAAGGCACCTATGTTTTCAAAGTTAATCATTCTCTGACCCTTTTTAACGAAATCTCCCTCGTTCACAAAAAGGCTCTTAACGTTACCCATTACCCCTATTTTTAACTCAAAAACCTCATCGGTTTCAACTTTTCCCAAACCGTATATGGCCTCAAGGACATCCCCTTTTTTGGCTTGAAGGTAATACACGTTCCTTCGTTTGCTAAAGGCAATAACCGCCACCAACAAAACCGAGAGAACTCCAATTAGTAGTAACCATTTCATTTTGCTATTCTTCATATAGATTGCTCCAGAAAGAGACTTTTTGAACTGCACCATAATATGACCTATGCAAATAAAGTCACTGACTTGGAATGTCGCTCAGTGATTAACTCAGGGCATTAACCATCAAGGGTTCTCTTAAAAGGGCTCCTGGTTTATAGTTCATGGCAGCCCATCACCAGGAATGGGGATTGCTAGCAACTGAGTGGAATGTACGAGTTAAGAGATTATCAAAAAACAGCAGTCAATAATACTCTGAATTACTTCAGAAAAACCAATGCTCCGGCGGTCATTGTTCTGCCGACAGGAGCTGGAAAAAGTTTAGTGATTGCAGAGCTTGCGCGAATCGCTAAAGGGCGTGTTCTAGTTCTTGCCCATGTCAAAGAGCTGGTCGAACAGAACCATCAAAAATACGAAAGTTATGGACTCGAAGCCGGAATCTATTCAGCGGGTCTCAGCAAAAAAGAATCCCACCAAAAGGTGATCTTTGGCAGTATTCAATCGGTAGCTCGAGCCAGTGACGATTTTTTTAAAGACTTTACATTGGTCGTAATCGACGAGTGTCACCGCGTTGGCTTAGAACAAGAAACCCAGTACTCCCAGGTGATCAAAAAACTTCAGGCCGACAACGAAGATATTTGTGTTTTAGGACTAACAGCCACTCCCTACCGAATGGGACTGGGCTGGATTTTTAATTACAGTCACCGCGGGGTCGAAAGAACTAAAGAATCTCGTTTTTTTAAAAACTGTGTCTATGAACTGCCTCTTGATTACATGATCAAGCACAAGTACCTTACTCCTCCTGTAAAGATTGAAATTCCGGTAACGAGTTACGATTTTTCAGAGCTTATGGAAAAGGGTTCAAAGTTCACAAATGCCGAAGTTGAAGAGGTTCTTCAGTCACAACGAAGACTGACTCCATTGATCGTTAAGAATATTGTCGATATCGCAGAAAAGTACGACCGCAAAGGTATTATGATTTTTAGTAGTACGGTTAACCATGCTAAGGAAATCCTTGAATATCTACCTGAAGGTGAAGCGCAAATTATTCTCGGCGATACGGATGAAACAAGCCGCGATCAAATCATCAATGAATTTAAAGACAAAAAGATTAAATATCTCGTAAATGTCAGCGTACTGACAACGGGTTTCGATGCCCCTCACGTGGATGTCATTGCCATTTTAAGACCAACTGATTCGGTCAGTCTTTATCAGCAAATCATTGGGCGCGGACTTCGTTTGTCCGAAGGAAAAAAGGACTGCCTGGTTCTTGATTATGCCGGTATACCACACGACATTTACGCTCCCGAAATTGGCGATAAAAAACCAACTCCGAATTCAGTAAACGTACCGATCCCATGTCCCCAATGTGGATTCGAAAATAATTTTTGGGGAAAGGTCGATGACGACGGAAATATCATCGAACACTACGGAAGAACCTGCCGCGGTGGTATCCAAGATCCAGAAACCATGCTCTTTAAGCCCTGTGGGTATCGCTTTCGCTTTAAAACCTGCCCGAGTTGCCAAACTCAAAACGATCTATCAGCCCGAGAATGTCAAAAATGCAAAGAAGTCTTGGTCGATGCCGACACAAAACTGAAACAAGCCCGACTTTCTAAAGGCGCTCATATTTTAAAACCCGATTCAATAGAACTCGAAGAACGAATCGACAAACGCGGAAAAACCTATCTGCAGGTTCGATATTACGACTTTGATGCCAAATACTTGGCGGAAAACCATTACTTTGAAACCGAGTCCGATATCAAAAAATTCAATGTTAATTTTTTGAGGTCGCACATGCGAAGACCCGAATTTGAACTTCCCATTGAATCGGTGTCCGATGCCATCAGATGCCAACCCCTGTACCGAATGCCAGCCTTTTTGATAGCTCGTAAACAGGGCAAATTTTGGCGTATTACTGAAAAAATCTTCGCTGAAGAACTGTAGCTAGAAGCTACCTTAAAGATCCAATTAATCCCACTTTGATACGTAATAATGCTTACCCAATATACCGATAAATTCTTGTATTTGCTGCAACAACTTCGAGGATTCATGGGTCATTCAAAACCTTCCCATTCAGATATTTCATACACAGAAGATGGCTTCGACTCTCCTTGGGTTGAAGCCAAAATCGTCGATGGTATTTGCGAAGTCAAAATTAAAAAAGGTCAAAACCCAACAGTCGAAAATATTGAAATTTTATCTGAAGCCTATCGAAAAATCCACAAGGGAAAACGACTTCCCTATTTAGCCGATATTTCTGAAATAGGGATGGCCTCATCTGCAGCTCGAGATAAATCCGCCCAAGACAAATTTCTTTCAAACTTTTCTATAATGGCAATTATTGCTAGAAAACCAGTTGCTGCGAGTCTCGCTAACCTCTATCTGAAATTTTCAAAACCATCGATCCCCGCTCGAGTCTTCCATAAAGAAGAACATGCAAGAGCCTGGCTAGAAAAAGAAATTCAATTTTTAAAAGAAGAACCCGAGGCTGCTGAACCATCAAAGGCAAAGCTCCTGGCTCGCTATGAACATGGGTCGGGCAATCTAGAAATTTATGATGATAAGGTAGCAAAAATCATCCAAAGGGAAAAAAGTATAGTCAATGACGGCGATATTGATTTTTGCATCAGTAAAATGAAAGAGCATCTCGGAAGCGGTTTTAAATTATTTGTCGATGCTAGAAAAATGCTTTACATGACCACCGCCGCTAGAAAACGAATTCTAAATCTATCTGAACAAGACGGCTTACTACAAATATCGGTACTTGTTAATTCGCGGATTGTTGCCGTCATATCATCTCTGATGATGAAGGTTTCAGATCATCAGCTTCCGATTCGAACCTTTTACTCCAAAGATCTCGCTTTAGATTGGTTACGAGACCCTCACTCACGTTTCAATGAACACATTGGTCCTGGTCAAAAATTTCACCTCAAACGAATTAGTGAAAACCAAAATGAGATCACATTTGCCCCTGGAACACTTCTTACTAGAAGAGTTCTTATTAATTTACTCCGCCAGTTTAACCTATCAAGAATCGATATTCGAAAACCCCTCTTAATTGACGCTAGAAACATCCTTATGGTAACGCCAAGCGCCTTTATTTTTGCAGTGGGAATTAAGTTTCCGAATATGCTGAGTAGAGCGACCATCGTTGCGAAAAAATCCAGTCTCCTCTACGGAATCGCCGCACTATTTAGTCGCCTTCAAATCAGTGGATTTGAATTCAAAACCTTTCACCGGCGAAACGAGGCCAAAAGCTGGTTAGAGGACTTCGACTACGAAAAATTTAAAGGACAAGAACAGCAATACGGTAATGAAAGATATCTGGGTCGACATATTTTTAAACTCCTTGTGAGATCCTTAGTCGGTTTACCTCTTATTTATGGCACTTACACTTATATGCAAGACCCCACCGCCGACTATTCACTCTACTATATAGCTGTCCCTGCAATAGTAACAATTTTCCTCAGCTCGAATGTGTTTTTAACTTCTGAGCTATTGTTCTGGATGGGAGCCTCCTTAGGGATGCTCTCACTTGAGGCTTTTCAAATATTTCTGGGGTCAAAGGGTCATACCCTTAACATGCAAACTCTCTTCCATACAGTCTTGCCACTATTAGCCTTTTTGACATCTGGCGGTTTCTTGTATTACCACTCTAGAAAGGAAAAAGTATTTTCTCCTTCCGATTTCAGACAAACCCATAGTATCCTATCTGCCCTCGAAAGTATTTCCCGTTTTAATTTCAATGTTCAAGCTGATGACGGCTTAAGGGATACCGATCTCGATCTCATTTGTCGGACTCTCAATAAAGTTCAATCAGAAGTTAAACTCGTTTTTCAGGAGCTCGATAAATCGCAAAAACAAATTCAAGAATCTGAAGAACGAGTTGAAGTGATCGCCAATGCTCTACCTGTCGTTATCGCTAAAATAGATGCGAAAGGGCAGATTTTGTTTGCAAACACAGCTTTTAGAAAATTTGCCTCAAAAATTCCAGAAGACCCATTTTCTAAATTGGACGACTTTTTTGACGATGATTTAATCGCTTTGATCGATAAGAATAGGAATCTAGATCGAAATGGTTCCTTTGAATATACACGAGACACATTTGGCGAAGTCCGAAATTATGAATTCACCATAATTCAAACTGATGGAAACGATTCTGACTATATTCTTCTCGGCACCGACTTTACAGAACGACGAAAAACTGAGCAACAGCTAGAAGATGCTCAAGCCCAAGTGGTTCAATCTTCAAAACTTGCCTCACTCGGAGAAATGGCTGCAGGACTTGCCCACGAAATTCACAATCCCATACAGTCGATTCGGGGCTTCAACGAACTGATTGAGCGAAAAACTATCGATCCAGATAAAGTCGACCTCAAGAAAGTACGTGATTATTCACAGAGAATTCACGAGAACTGCCAGAGAGTGGTAGACATTGTTGAGCATTTTCGAAACTTTTCACGGGTGAATCACGCAAGTAAAGCCGCCGTCTCTGTTAACCAAGTTGCCGAGAGAGCGTTAACTTTCTTTAATCAACAGTTAAAAATCAGCGGCATCGAACTGGAATGGACCCCTCCCCAATTTGAAGTTTTTGTTGAGGCAAACGAAACGCAAATGGAGCAAATTCTAGTCAATTTGATTTCAAATGCTAGAGATGCCATAGTTGCGAGGCATGGCCGCTTTGGAGGGCGCCTCTCGATCGCTCTATGTGGAGACGAGGACGAAGTTAAGTTAACTGTTAGAGACAACGGTACGGGTGTTGACGAAAAGACGAAGCAAAAAATATTCGACCCATTCTTTACGACCAAACCTCCTGGCAAGGGTACAGGATTGGGCTTATCCATTATTCACGGCCTCATTGCTGATCACAATGGCACAATGGAGTTCAACACTGAACTTGGTAAAGGATCTGAAATTGTTTTAAGGTTTCCACCTCTTGTAAACCAGGAGAAGAATGTTGCCTAGACACAGAATTCTCTTTTTAGATGACGAACCTGACGCTGGCTTCTTCGTATCTGAGCTCCTCGATGAAGATGAGGTTGTGACCTTTACGAGTCCGACTGAAGCACTCGCATGCATCGAGAAAGAATCCTTTGACTTACTCATTTCAGATATCACGATGCCCGAAATGACAGGCCTCGATTTTTATAAAAAATTACGTGCTACAGGCAACCAAACTCCGATAGTTTTGGTAACTGGTCATAGAGGAGGTGTTCCTGAGTACGAAGAAGCTAAGTCATTAGGAATTGAACTTCTTCATAAACCCTACTCCGGCACTGATCTCTTTAATATCCTCGAAAAGCTTGTCAGGTAATCCGAAGAATCTATTACCGGGACTGTCAAATTCAATTAATCACTTGAGAGCCACCGAAGTAAAGACGTAGGATTGATCCATACCTTATTAGAAAGGACAGCGAACCATGAAAAAAATTAACCTCGGATCTCAAGGCCTCAGTATTCCCCCCATTGGTTTAGGTTGCATGGGTATGTCTGATTTCTACGGATCTTCGGATGAAGAACAGAATTTAAAAGTTCTCGATCGAGCTTTAGAACTGGGTTGTACTTTTTGGGACACCTCAGATATTTATGGACCTTTTACGAACGAAATTCTTTTGTCAAAAGCTCTTAAGGGGCGAAGAGATCAGATTACTCTGGCTACAAAGTTTGGTGTGGTTCGCGATGAAGAGGGGAACTTCAAAGGACTTAACGGAAGCCCAGAATACGTGCGCGCCGCTTGTGATGCTTCTCTCAAGCGCCTAGGTACAGATTATATTGATTTGTACTATCAACACCGGGTGGACAAAAATGTTCCCATAGAAGAAACCTATGGTGCTTTAGCCGATCTCGTTAAAGAAGGGAAAATTCGTTACATTGGTCTCTGCGAAGCGGCTCCAGAAACAATAAGCCGAGCCCACAAGGTTCACCCCATTACAGCACTTCAAACTGAGTACTCGTTGTGGTCGAGAGATGTGGAGACAGAAATCCTCCCTTGCCTTAAAGAACTTGGAATCGGTTTTGTCGCCTACAGCCCCCTTGGCAGAGGTTTCTTATCGGGAGCGATTCGCTCACGAAAAGATTTAGAACCAGGTGATTGGCGACTCGATAACCCACGATTTACGGATGAAGCAATAGCGAAAAATGCAGAAATCGCCGATCTAGTTGCCGAAATTGCAAAGGGCATAAATGCAACTCCAGCTCAAGCTGCTCTCGCTTGGTTACTATCAAAAGGGGTCGCGGTAATTCCAGGAACTCGAAAGATTCACCGTCTCGAAGAGAACTGGACGTCTCAAGAGTTCACACTAAAACAGGAGCAAATAGACCAACTGGAAGCCCTCATCGAAAGTGGTGTCGCCGGCGACCGCTACTAGGTAGAAGCTTACTTTTGGTAGCGCCTTTGCGTTATTTCAATGAAAGACTCCTCACTTGAAGAGGAGTCTTTTTTTAAATAAATGACCTGGAAGCTGTCTCCTTTTCTCATCCTTTACGTCATAAAGGGTAAATAAGGAGCTTCCTATGAACAAAAAGGTCCATCTATCTATAAATGCCGTTGATATGAAAAAAAGCTTAGAATTCTACACTGCTTTATTTGGAGTAGAGCCCGCAAAATCGAAAGAAACCTATATTAAATTTGACCTCGAAGAACCAGCTCTAAACTTTACGATCAACAAAACAGACTCAGTCCAAGGCAATAGATTAAATCACCTCGGACTGCAAGTCCGCGCCAGTAGAGATGTAACTCTCGAAAAATCTCGTCTTGAGAAACTTGGACTAGATACGCGACTCGAAGAAGGCACAGATTGCTGTTATGCTATTCAAGACAAGGTTTGGGTCAAAGATCCAGATGGCAATGCCTGGGAAGTGTTTGTCGTTTTAGCAGGGGGGAAAAGTCGAAGTGGAAAAGACTCAAAATGTTGTGTCTGAAAAGCTGTACCAAGCAATTAAATCCTTTGTAAAAAAGAGAGTCCAAAACGATGAAGATGTTTCGGATCTTGTTCAAGAGATATTTTTAAAGTTGCACAAAAACGAAGGTAAAATTGATGATTTGGAAAATTTGGTAGCTTGGCTGTATCGAGTGGCTAGAAACCAAATCATCGATTTTTATCGAAAAAATGGAAAGCCTGTGCCCGAACTTCCCAGTGAGGATATCACTCCCACTGACGATGACATTTTTAGAGAAGTCTCCTCTTGGCTCGAGTATTTTATAGATATCCTCAGTGAGCCCGATCAGGAAATCCTCAAGCTCACCGAAATAAAAGGTCTTACACAAAAAGAGGCAGCTCTCCATTTGAATATTTCACTAGAGGCAGCCAAGGCAAGACATCAAAGAGCAAAAAGACGCTTACGAAACAAACTCGAGGAATGTTGCGCCTACACGTTTGACTTTCGAGGTAAGGTCATTTCTTACGAAGTAAAGAGCGAAAATACCTGCTGTGATTAATTGAAAAAATCATATGTTAGAAGCCACACCATTAAACTGACCTTCCACGCAAAACTGTATCATTTTTAGACAGGCGATCGGTCTCTACACGCTCCAAATTGCTTCTCAGTCTTTAAAGACGGAATAGTCATTGCTGCTTAAAGGGCTATGAGAGTGATTCAAATCTTGGTTTTTATGGCGATGGGCCTATCTGGTCACGCCCTCTTTGCTTGTAATATTGATTATGATTTAACTCCCGAAGAGGCCGCGCGCCCAGTTTTTGTTCTCGTTGACAAATCCTCGAGCGTTCAAAAAATGTGTGTTTTTAACCGAGGTACTTTACAAAATGAGTATTTGGTCTCGACCGGAAGAGAAAACATCGAAGGCTATGATTTCGCGCAAAGAAGAGACTACATAACTCCCTATTGTTCGACAACTCCAACTAGCATGTCACTCTCAATAGGAGAAATGAATCCAGAGCGCACTTCGCAACAATGGACTCGACCTGGTGGTTCAGCGCCTATCATGTACAATGCCCTTGAGTTACAGGGTACTGACAATGTGGGACTACCCGTTACTGGTCGCGGAATCTTCATTCATGGCGTAGATGAGCATCTCGAAGAAAGAATCGGACGAAGGGCATCTGGTGCATGCATACGTATGATGCGAAGTGATTCTGATGCGCTTTTTCAATTAATTCAAACTGAGGGTCGAAATCAAACTACGGTCAGAATAATAAACTCAGATGCGAACGCCGAAAGGCAACGTACGAGGAATTGCCTTTTAAGAGCCGAAGTTTATCAGTGTATTTTTCAAAAATTAAGGGCTGAGGGCCGCGATGATGCCTACTACTTCCGATTTACCGAAGAAGAATGGGCCAATCGGTATCAAGGCGACAAGTATTCAAATGAAGCCTATCAGTTTGCAATGGGAGAATTGCAAGCCCATTACTACCGTGAATGCGAAAACGATCGTCGAGTTCTTAGAGACCAAGCACGAATTAATGAGGCCTACAATAATGCTCCTCCCGAACAATCTATTCATCCTAGACCGCGGCCGATTGTAAGCGCTACTCATCGCCCCTACTCGGAGCTTGAACGCTAGGCCTACTCATTGTATTTATTTGAGTGATGTTTAGTTGGTGGAAAAACCGAAGACGAAAAAAACTATTGGAAAACCCATTTCCAGCTCAGTGGAATTATCACCTAGATAATAATCTTCCTTACTATTCCTTGCTTCCTGAAAAAGATCAAAAGAACCTAAAAGATCTTGTACAAATATTTGTAGCCGAAAAAGATTGGCAAGGAGGCGAAGGCTTTGATATTAACGATGAAATTAAAGTGACTATCGCTGCCCATGCCTGCCTTCTCATTTTAAAAATTCCCCACGACTATTATAATAATGTGATTTCCATATTTGTTTATCCGAGTACAGTATTAACTCCTAAACCTGCAATGAACTTTTTTGGCGGGCCACTCGAACCCGTACTCGGCCCAGTACCCATTTTGGGGGCTGCCCATTACAATGGTCCGCTTATATTAGTATGGGATTCAATTAAACGAGAGGTTCGTCATCCCGAAAAGGGCCACAATGTTATCTTTCATGAGTTTGCTCATAAACTTGATATGATGGATGGCTACGCCGATGGCACTCCTCTTCTCGAAAGCCAAAAAAAGTACAAGGAATGGGCCGAAGTTTGTACAAAAGAGTTTGAAAACCTTCGAGATGATGTTGAAGAAAACAGAGACAGTTTTTTTGACCCCTATGGATCTACGAACGAAGCGGAGTTTTTTGCCGTAATCACTGAATACTTTTTTACGAAACCAAAAAGAATGAAAGAATATCACCCGCGACTTTACAGCCTATTTGTAGATTTTTATCAACAGGATCCTGCAGGACTTTATAAGTGATCTGCTATTACAACTCAAGTTGCTTCGAGACTTAGTCGCGGTAAAATTGTCCCTTGAGAACTTCCTCTCCATTAATAGAAACAACTACTGAATCTTGATTTTTAGGTTGGACATCTTGGGTTACCAGAAACGGAAAATTGCCAAATTTTACTGAATTTCTATGTCGTCTAATTGTCTTTTGCAATTCCCCACTTTTATTTTTAATCAAAGGGAATAGAATATTAATGGTCCTCGGGTCTGCTTCATTGATACTAAATTGCGAGAGAGTTTGATCATTGATCCTAATTAAAAATTCTCCCGTCAAAGGAAGACTCTTATCCCAAAGTTCCAACTTGGCTTGAGGATCATTTTTTTTGTATTTCTCTATTTCGATTTCGCCCTTTATATCTTCGGACCCTTCTTGAAAAAGCTTGGCTTCATATTCAAACTCCTTCTTTTTGCCAAAAATAGCCATTAAAAAAATCACGACAATTACAACTGCCCACCAAGGGGGATCAAATTCGGCTAACAGAATTAAATTTGAATCCATTGCGAGGGACTCCTTTTGGCAAAAAATATAGTAATGGAGCTTTTTTGAAAACAGGTTCAAACAGGGGGCAATTTAATTACTATCTAACCTAAGATAACAACTGATCTGCGTATTCTCTACTGACGACCTTTTCTAACTTTGGGTCCCAAAGCTGGTAATCAAATGTCGATATAAGTTTTCCAATTCGAACCCTTCTCACATTCTGAAACAAATCACTATACTTGTTATGGCAATCTTCGAGTCGATAATTAGGAATAGCAACCGAAAGGTGGTGAAGGTGATGAAATGCAATATCCGCCGTGAACCAATTGAGGACTTTTGGCAGCACTAACATGCTGGTACCCTCTAAAGCCGCTTGGTAATAATTCACACGCTCTGAATCCGTCGCGTAGGAGTTTTCAAAATTGTGCTGAATCGTAAATGCAAGAATTCCCATTGACCCTGAAAGAGATGTAGAAACCACATAAAGCAGAAAAAATTCTGTTGTTCCTATGGCAGAGGACATGAGAATCCAGATAGAGATCAAGACAATATTATTGTATGTCATGTGCAGGTAGTCTCTTTTTGACTTCCAATATTTTGTATCCCACTTTTTTGCGAAATCGACAGCTTCTTTAAATCGAAATCGAATTAAAGACCCAAGAATTCCATAGGCTATTACAAAATGACCCAAAATCCAATTAATGCGCGGAAAGGCCAATACATAAAAGAATCCGGCAGGTATTAAGATCAGAGGTTGGCGAAATCGCCAGTAACTCTTTCTCTGCTTATCTGTCAGCTTCGCATAGTCATCGGTATTAATGATATTGAAAACTCCTCCATAACTGACCCAATCCCCGTTGGTCTTATGATGATAATCGTGGTTCTTAGACCAGACATATTGGGGCATCCCCGTAATAACTCCCAGAAAAAAGCCGACAAGACGGTTCAACCGACGTGACGAAAAAAGTGAGTTGTGCCCACAATCGTGCATTAAAACGAAAGTTCGCAAAATGAAAAAACTAATCACGACCGAGAACGGCAAGAAAAACCACAAAGAAATTTTGACGAGGTAGGCATAGGAAAACCAAAGTAAGGCAAAAGGAACGAGCGTCGACAATACCTGGCGAGTGGCAATAAGATTAGATTTTTTTGTATAAGGCAGAAGCTTCTGCGACCAAAATTTTGAATCGTACTGTGTCAATTGAATACCCTTAAAAAATAGAATATATCTGTTTTACCGCCTAGGAGCTCGTCTTCCAAGCTTTTTTGGCTTTAATTTGCTCTTCACAATGGGATTTTAGTATGCAGTTTGGTCAGGTTCATCACATTGAGTATTACGTAAATGATCTCTCTAGATCCAATGAATTTTGGAATTGGTTCATGCCTCTTCTGGAATACAAGAAAGTTTCGGAGTGGGGTGACGGAGTATCCTGGGAGCATCCTAATGGCACTTATCTCTGCTTCGTTCAAGTTCTGGACTCTTACCGTTCTGTGGAGAACAACCGGCAAGCCCAAGGACTCAATCACATCGCTTTTAATGGCGGCGACCTGGGCTTTCTAGATCAGCTCGAAAATAGCCTAAAATCCAAAGGGATTCAGATACTTAAAAGAGATGGCAAATACCTTTGTTTTGAAGACCCCAACCAATTTGCAGTCGAAGTTTACGCCACTTAAGAAACCTTCTACCGAAGGGTGGGGTCGAGCATGTGGCTGGGGAGAACATTGCTCATGGCACCGAGTAGAGAGTTATCGATATCGGGGATGGTTTTACGGAGAGTTCTCAGTAGCTTTTTCATTTCCACTCTTTTGAGACCGTCCTGTGAGCCACAAAGATTACAGGGTATCACTGGAAAACCCCATCGAACCTGAAGATCTAAAAGTGATTGTTCTTTAACGTAGGATAATGGGCGAATCACAATATTTCGCGCATCTTTCGAATAAAGCTTTGGCGGCATAGTTGCCGTTTTTCCGGAGTAAAACATATTCAACAAAAGAGTTTCAATGAGATCGTCTCTATGGTGGCCTAAAGCGAGTTTGTTAAACTTCTTATCGTGAGCGTAGTTATAGAGAATTCCTCTCCGCAATCTCGAACAAAGGGAACAATAGGTCTGCCCTTCTTCGACTTTTTCTTTAACAATACTGTAAGTATCTTCCTCTAAGACTGTTAGTTTAATTCCGAGGGATTCGATCCAGTTTTTAAAAGCTTCAACCTCGAATCCGGGTTGCTTTTGATCAAGTATTGCCGCCTCTAATTCAAACTGAAAAGGGGCTTTTTGGCGAATCTGATCAAGAAGAGCCAACATAATCGATGAGTCTTTTCCTCCAGATACGGCACATAAAACCCGGTCTCCCTCTTCGATTAAATTGAAATCGACAATTGCTTTAGTCATCTGCTTCCGAATCGAAGTTGCGAGATCACTGGTGACTGGTTGTGCTTCTAAAGAGACAAAGGTTTCCACGACTATTTTGCCTTTTTAACTACAGAACACTTTAGGTACATCGAACCAAATCCTGGAATCTTACAGGAAATATCGTGATCATCTTCAGGCTCGTCCAAAAGGCGAATATTCTTAACTTTGGTTCCCGACTTTAAAGTTCCACTACCCACTTTAAGATCCTTGGCGACAATGACAGTATCGCCAGTTTGCAACTGAACACCATTGGCATCCAAAAACCGAGGTTTCTCGGGAGAACTTTCTGCGGATGAGGCTTCTGCGGGAGTCCACTCGTGAAAACACTCTGGGCAAATCCACAGGGACCCATCCTGGTAGGAGTAACTAGAATTACATTTAGGGCAATTCGGGCTTTGATCTGACATGGGCAGAACCTAAACTCATAGTCGACCTATGTCAAAGCTCCTCTTAACCCGTGAAAAATCAACGCAAATCTCTCCTAGATTTCTCTGAGACAGGGCGTAAATAGGCAAAATCAGGCTTCACTCTAGGTATATTTCTGAGAGAATAAGTGTCGACCACAGCGATACGAGTAAAGGAAGCATTTTGGCTAAGGCGAAAAAAGAAAAACAGCTCATAGGTTGGCGGGAATGGGTCAATTTACCCGACCTAAAGGTTCCTAAAATTAAGGCAAAAGTAGATACCGGAGCTCGGTCTTCATCGATTCACGCTTACGATGTCGAAATTTATAGTCGCTCTGGCAAGGAGTTCGTAAAGTTCAAGGTCCATCCTGAGCAAAAAAACAATAAAAAAGAAATCAGCTGTCACGCCAAAATCCTGGAATACCGTCGTGTAAAAAGCTCAAACGGCCAGAGCGAACTCCGACCAGTCATACTAACCAACCTAGAACTCCTCGGAGAAGTTTGGCCCATAGAAATAACACTCACAAATCGTGACGAAATGGGATTTCGCATGCTTCTAGGAAGAGAGAGTTTTCGTAAAAAGTTTTACGTCGATGCCGGCAACTCTTACTACGGAATTAAACGATTAAAAAAAATGAAGAAAATAAAAACGACAAAGAAGAAAACCACGAAATCTAAAACAAAGAAGAAACTATGAAACTAGCAATTCTTTCGCGAGAACCAAACACCTACAGCACCAAAAGACTGATCGAAGCCTGTAAAAAAAGAGATCATAAAGTGAAGGTCTTAAATACCTTAAAATTTGCTATCGATCTCGAGGAAGGAGATCCTGATCTTTACTTCAGACAAAAACGACTCGCTCACTACGACGCCGTTCTTCCGCGAATTGGTGCCTCTATAACTTACTTTGGAACCGCAGTCGTCAGACAGTTTCAGGCCATGGATATTTTTTGCGCTAATTCAGCTGATGCTATTCTCAATTCCAGAGACAAGTTGCGCAGCCTACAAATCCTCAGTCGCCACAATATCGGAATACCCGCCACCACTTTTGTAAAAGATAAGAGGGATGTATTACCGGCAATTGAAAGGGTCGGTGGAGCTCCCGTCGTCATTAAACTCATCGAAGGGACACAAGGTATTGGGGTCATGCTCGCCCATACACTAGAAGTAGCCACTTCTATTATTGAACTTCTGCAAAGCCAAAAACAAAATGTGTTGATTCAAAAATTTGTAGCAGAGAGCAAAGGAAAAGACATTCGCGCCATAGTGGTCGGTGATCGCGTTGTGGCTGCTATGAGACGAGTTGCCCAGGGGCAAGAATTTCGAAGTAATGTACACCGGGGTGGTAAAACCGAAGCCGTGGAACTCGATGATGTTTACAAAGAGACCGCAATTCGAGCGACGCGAATTATGGGTTTAGGAATCGCCGGTGTCGATATGCTCGAGGGCAAGGATGGTCCACAAATCATGGAAATTAACTCCTCTCCAGGACTTGAGGGGATAGAAACCTGTTCTCAACTTGATGTTGCTGGTTCTATTATCGATTACATAGCTGCTCAGGTTGATTTTCCAGAAATTGATATTCGCCAACGCTTGACGGTCAGTCGCGGCTACGGTGTTACAGAAATCTATATTCCAGAGGGTTCCGAATACATCGGAAAAACGATAATAGACTCGGGCCTCAGAGAAAAAGACGTTAACGCTTTAACTCTTTACCGAGAGGGAATGGCCTACCCGAACCCGAAACCAGATCGAGTATTGCAAAAAGAAGATCGTCTTTTGTGTTTTGGCAAACTGGAGTCCATGAAACACCTCTTATCTGAAAAGACGAGAAAGAGAAGAGCATCTAAGCTTAAGAAACTCAAAAAAGAAGATATCGAGGCAGCTCTCGAGTAAAGAACTATGATGAAAAGGAAAACAACTCGTACATTTAAAATAGGTCGCGAGAGAATCGCACGCGGGGAACGTAAAAAGTTTCAGCTAGAAGTTGCTGCACTCTATGATTATACAGCCTTAAATATTCCGATTGAAGTCATTCGTGGAAAAGAGGATGGACCCGTAATGTTCATCAGTGCGGCTATTCACGGTGACGAAATTAATGGTGTCGAAATTCTAAAAAGACTTTTGCAAAAGCCGGTTCTGAATAAAATTAAGGGCACTCTTATAGCAATCCCCGTCGTCAATATTTTTGGATTCAACCATAAGTCTCGATACCTACCTGATCGAAGAGATTTAAACCGGTCTTTTCCCGGTAATGCTAAAGGTTCTCTGGCGAGTCGACTTGCCCACATTTTTATGAAAGAGATCGTCAGTAAGTGCACCCACGGAATTGACCTTCATACAGGCGCTCTTCATCGGACGAACTTGCCACAAATTCGCGCTTTTTTAGATGACCCCGAAACCGACGAATTAGCCAAAGGGTTTGGTGTTCCCGTGGTTATTAATTCAAAATTGCGAGATGGCTCACTCAGAGAAGCCGCTCGTCAAAAGAAGGTCCGAACCCTTTTATTCGAAGGAGGGGAAGCCCTTCGATTCGACGAGGATGTGATCAAGGCTGGTTTAAAAGGGTGTCTTTCTGTCATGAGAAATATCGGAATGTTGCCGAAACTAAAAAGCATGAAAGCACCGACTCGATCGCCGAAAGTTTTTGTTGCCGATCAAACTTTTTGGGTTCGAGCGAGTCACAGTGGTTCTTTTCGCGGAATTAAAAAAGTAGGTGACTGGGTCAAAGCTGACGAAAAGTTAGCTGTCATCTCTGATCTCTTTGGTTGTGAACCCTATGAGGTGAAATCAGACTACGAAGGAATCATTATCGGGATGAGCACTATTCCCCTCGTTAATAAGGGCGATGCTATGTTTCATATCGCTGCTTTTAAGAACCACAATCGCGTAAGAAAAGCGATTGAAATCTACGACGAAACTATTTACTAAGGGGCTCAGATGAGTCAAAAACCAAGTATTCAATTTTTAGGGGCTGCAAAAACAGTGACCGGAAGCAAAACCATGGTCTCCGCACACGGAAAAAAGATTCTAGTAGACTGTGGTCTCTTTCAGGGCCCGAAGGCAATTCGTGAACTCAACTGGATGGAGTTTACCGATGCCAGTATGTTCGATGCCGTAATCTTAACTCATGCTCATATTGATCACTCAGGTTATCTGCCAAAACTCGTTAAAGAGGGCTTTGATGGTCCCATATACTGTTCCCAAGGCACATTTGACCTTTGCGAAATTATGCTTATGGACTCTGCCCACCTTCAAGAAGAAGACGCTAAGTTTGCCAATAAAACTAAACACTCAAAACACAATCCTGCGCTTCCACTTTATACGACCGCAGACGCCGAAAAGGCCTTAACACTTTTCAAACCACTACCGAAAAACCAATGGCTCGAACTCTTTCCAAATATTTCTGTTCAACTCTTGCGTTCGGGACATATTTTGGGCTCGTCCTTTGTTCAAATCGCTATTCAAGATGATTATAAGCCAATCACAATAACGTTTAGCGGTGATATTGGAAATAATCGCCAAAATGTGATCAAAGGCCCTGTTCCCATCCTTGAAACTGACTACCTTGTTATGGAAGGAACCTACGGCGATCGAGTCCAAGCTAAAACAGACCCTTCAGATATCATCGCTGAGTGCGTGAATAAAGTTGCTAAAAAAGGAAGTGTTCTCGTTATTCCTTCCTTTGCCGTTGGTCGGTCTCAAGAGATTTTATATTTGCTTAGAAAGCTAGAGGCCGAAAATAAAATCCCTGAAATCCCCGTCTATCTCGATAGTCCAATGGCTGTTGAGGCGACACGGATTTACATGCGACATAAAGAAGAACTAAAACTTGATTCGGATGAAAAAGGCTTTATCGAGCCACTTTGTTCCCACTGTTTCGAAACGGTCAAATCGGCCGATGATTCAATGCTACTCTGTATGCAAGATGGACCAATGGTCGTTGTATCGGCAGCGGGAATGCTCACGGGTGGCCGGGTTCTACACCACTTAAAGGCAAGACTCCCAAATCCAGATAACATCGTTCTCTTTGTAGGTTGGCAGGCCGAAGAAACTAAGGGCCGTCTCTTGCAACAGGGACTTCCTAAAATTCGAATTCACCATCAGGAAGTGGACGTAGAAGCAGAAATTCAGACAGCCGACAGCCTTTCAGCCCACGGAGATTCCGAAGACATTTTAAACTGGGTGCGAATGATTGATAAGAAGCCAAAAACTGTATTTTTAAATCACGGTGAAGAAAGTGCACTCAATACCTTGAGGTACCGATTCGAAAATGAATTGGGCCTACACACCTTGATTCCGAATTTTGAACAAAAATATACTCTTGAGTAATTGGATATGTCAGATTTGAAACCCTGGGCTATTTCTACCGTTCAAGTCCTTCAGAAATTTCAAGTAAACCCTGAAAAGGGTTTAACTGAAAAAATGGTACCTGAATTAGTAAAACTCTATGGCAGAAATTCTATAAGTACGCAGAAACCACCTAGCTGGATAGAAATTTTCATTCGCCAGTTTAAAAGTCTTCTTGTAGGACTACTTGCCCTGGCCGCCGTAGTTGCTTTCTTAACTGGCGATAGTCTCGATGCCATAGCCATAATATTAGTACTACTCGTTAACTCTATTATTGGGTTTGTCACTGAATTAAGGGCAGTCAAATCTATGGAGTCCCTAAGGAAAATGGGACAAACCCTTACAAGAGCCCTGCGAGAAGAAAAGCAAATTCTTATTCCTTCAGAAGACCTTGTCCCGGGCGATATTCTTATTCTTGAGGCTGGAGATATTGTCACCGCCGACTGCCGAATCCTGGAAAGCCATAATTTAACGATTGACGAATCAGCTCTCACCGGAGAGTCAGTTCCGGTTGATAAAAAATCCAATATCGAACTAGAGGGAAATACCTCCGTTTCTGATCGAGTTAATATGTTAATGAAAGGGACCCATATTACTCGTGGAGCTTGTAAAGCATTAGTCACTAGCACAGGCATGAATACGGAACTGGGTCAGATTGCATCCTTGACCTCGAGTGCAAAAGAAGAAATAACTCCCCTCGAAAAAAGACTGGATCGATTGGGGCGAAAACTACTCTGGTTAACTCTTTTCATTTCGATGTTTATTTTTGTAAGTGGGCTTCTTTCGGGAAAAGATCTCGTTTTGATGATTCAAACAGCGATTGCATTGGCTGTAGCGACTGTTCCAGAGGGTTTGCCCATCGTAGCGACCATCGCCCTAGCTCGAGGCCTTTGGACTATGGCCTCGAGGAATGCTCTTATCAATAAACTCTCAGCCGTCGAAACTCTTGGTGCAACAAGTATTATCGTCACTGATAAAACTGGCACTCTGACCGAAAACAAAATGACCGTATCTGAGATCGTTACCAAAGAAGGATTCTTTTCTGTTGAATTTAATAGTGACTCGAAGAAACTTAACTTAATTGATACAAATAAAACCCTAGTTTCCTTTAATGGCGCTAGTGATAATATTAAAAACCTCGTTCAGGTTGCGGGGCTTTGCAATGACGCCCAATATGAACCCGGTCGTGAAGCTATCGGTGATCCCATGGAAATTGCTCTGGCTCGATTCTCATATGATCTGATAGACGGCTCGGTGGATATAAAATCAATGTACCCCCGGCAGTCTGAAGTTCCTTTTGATACCGAAACTAAAATGATGGCAAGCCTCCACGGTTTTCAGGGTGGTATTTTTATTGGCGTAAAAGGGGCTCCCGAAGCCGTTTTCGAAAAATGTAAAATGGATTCTTCCGAACGAGAACTTTGGCTACAGAGAAATAAAGAGCTCGCCGAACAAGGCCACCGGGTCCTAGCAGCCGCCTATAAAGTAAATCCAAAAAAAGACGAAGAAGTCTACGGTGAGCTTCAATTCTTAGGACTCATTGGCTTAATCGACCCGGCCAGACAAGATGTTCCTCAGTCCATTAGTCTCTGTCATAGAGCGGGTATTCGAGTGATTATGGCAACCGGTGACCAAGGAGGCACGGCTGCCAAGATTGCTAAAGATATCGGGCTCCCGGGGGACAGCCTCGAACCTATTTTAGGCAAAGACCTTGAAGGCGAGTGGAATGAAACAATTATTAAGAACTTAGAAAGAACTTCTATCTTTAGCCGAGTTAGCCCAGAACAGAAGTTAAGACTCGTTGAATATTATCAAAAGAAACAGGCCGTAGTTGCTATGACAGGTGACGGAGTCAACGATGCCCCAGCTCTGAAAAAAGCAGATATAGGCGTTGCTATGGGTCTTCGGGGGACTCAAGTGGCAAAAGAGGCTGCCGATATGATTTTGAAAGACGATCGTTTTGAATCGATTGTTTATGCCATCGAACAGGGCCGAATTATTTTTTCGAACATCCGCAAGTTCGTCATCTACTTACTCTCATGTAATATCAGTGAAGTGTTTGTAGTTGGTCTTGCATCGATTTTTAGCAGCCAACTTCCCATCACTCCCCTGCAGATTTTGTTTCTAAATTTAGTTACCGATGTTTTTCCTGCTCTCGCCCTCGGCATGGGTGCTGGCGACAATTCTTATTTAACAAAACCTCCTAGGGGGTCCGATGAAAAGATACTCGAGAAGCCACATTGGCACTTTATCTTTTTTTACGGAAGCCTAATGACAGCAACCGTTCTTGGAGTCTTCTACTATTTCAATGTCGTACAGGAAGCTCCTTTTGAAAAGGTCGTAACACTTTCATTTCTAACTCTAGGTATCTCCCAGGTCTTTCATGTCTTTAACTTAAGAAAATCTGGATCGAGCCTATTTTTTAATGAAATAACTAAAAATATTCACGTATGGGGTGCCATCGTATTTTGTTTAGGATTATTTGTTGTGAGTGTTCTTCTACCTGTTTTACAGAAAGCCCTTGGCCTGGTCGCTCTATCGCCCCAGGAATGGCTCACTGTTTTACTCTGTAGTTTTATACCCACCTTGGGGCAACTGGTAATGCGACTGAAATAAGATATGATTCGGTTTAATATAACATCCAAATTTACCGAGCCCCTAAAGACCGATAAACTCCATAAGACCATAGACAAGAAAAGCTGGCCAAACCAGGGCTTTTAAAAAACCAAGGACCCCCATCCAAAATGATGTGGCCGTCGAAATATAATAGACAGCGGCACCAATCATACCTAAACCGTAAATACCGCCACATCCACTATTGTGAGATTTTTTCATCACTTAAGTTCTCCGCGAGCAATTTCAATAAGGGCATTGAGTGCATCGGTCGAAGTGAAAATGCCGTATATATTCCCCTCATTATCTTCAATAAGGAGACTTCCTATTTTTTCTTGAGACATTTTAAAAGCAGCCTCTTCTAATGAGGTATTGCAAGAAACCGTGCAAACTTCTTGAACCATAATTTCTTCGGCCTTCAAGCTCGAAGAAACATCAAGTGCTAAACCCAATTTGAGATCGCGATCACTAATCATCCCAACAAGCACATTATTATCAACAATTGGCACGTGCCTGATTCCATTGGACTCCATAATTGTCTTAATACTATCAAGACTATCCTTCGGAGATGCTGTTATCGGAGAAGGGGTTGTAAACTCTTCGACTGTGGTTTTTAGTTTTGACATAAGCTCACCTCAATTCCCCCCTATTTAATAGGTAGAAGCTTCCTTTTGGTAGCGAGCCCGCGTTAAACCTTCCCACCAATTTGGGACATACTTGCTCCTATGGGAAAATAAAGACTTAGACTCCAAGTCAATCTCAGTATAGTTTAAACCATATTTTCTCGTGAAACGGAGAATTTCCATGAAAATTGAAGAGTTAAGTCCATTTAGTTTTGCCAGACTGGGAGCCAAAGCCATTAGAGATCTCGGCGCGGGTCTCGATCGCTATGTTCACGGAAAGCTCTGGCTAAAAATTCTGATTGCCCTATTTTTAGGGGTTGGAGCTGGAGTTCTTCTAGGACCGGAGCTCAATTTAGTTTCCACAAAACTTTCTCTATCTATAACTACATGGATTGAAGTTCCCGGGCAGATCTTTTTAGGAATGATAAAACTTGTAGTGATTCCCCTTGTCTTTGCATCTGTTGTTCTTGGAATCATTGGTAGCGATAGTATCGACAAGTTAAAAGCCCTCGGTTTAAAAATTGGAATTTACTACGTTCTAACTACTGTGTGTGCAGTTAGCTTCGGTTTTTTTGTAGCCTATCTTATTCAACCGGGTAACTTTATTGACACTTCTATGCTCAGTAAACTCAAAGCTTCCGAAGAGATATCCCAGCAAATGGCCTCAGGCCCTAAAACTGCCGCTAGCGAAGTTATTGTTGGGCTTATTCCGTCAAACCCCTTTAACGTACTTGTACATGGTGAAATGCTTCAAGTGGTTCTTCTCGCAATTTTCCTAGGTATTGCTCTTATGAGCTTAAAAAATGAAGAGGCCTCACCTCTCGTAGCTTTACTCAATACATTTCAAAAAATTTCAATGGTCGTTATTAGTTGGGCCATGCGCCTAGCACCTATCGCGGTATTCGGGCTAACAGCTAAAATTATTTCTCAACTTGGGTATAAGGCTCTATTTGGACTCGGAGTGTATGTATTAACCGTTATCGCCGGCTTAGCACTTCTGATGGTCTTCTATTTAGTTCTAGTAAAGACACTAGGAGGGCAGTCCATTATTGGGTTTTTGAAAAGTATAAAAGAAGTTCAACTTCTCGCCTTTTCAACTTCAAGCTCCGCAAGTGTTATGCCCCTCACTATTGAAACTGCAGAAAAGAAGCTCAATGTCAGGTCCTCAGTTTCGCAGTTTATTATCCCTCTCGGAACAACAGTAAACATGGATGGAACGGCTCTTTATCAAGGAGTTGCAACCGTCTTTCTCGCCCAAGTTTTTAAGGTAGACCTGAGTTTTGCCCAGATTGTCCTCGTTGCAGCAACTGCGACCCTTTCTTCGATTGGTGCACCAGGTACACCAGGAGTCGGTATTGCCGTTCTCGCTTCAATCTTAACATCAGTAGGAATTCCAGCCTCTGGAGTGATGCTCATTATTGGTGTCGATCGAATATTGGATATGTGCAGGACGGTCCTTAACGTCACTGGTGACCTAACCGCCTCTGTTGTTATGAATAACTTGCAGAAAGACGAGGCTTAGAAGCCGAACATACCATTTGAATTAGCTAGGTTTTCTTTAGGGATGTCTTGCAATACAGTCCATTGTTCCGAAATCAGTCCATTCTTTAAACAATAGAGATCATAAATCGCTGAATGTTTTGATTTAAAATACCCCTCACTAATGGATAAAACAAAATTGCCTTCAGCGAAAATCCGATGTTGCTTGAGATATTCAAAGTCACATCTTAGGGAGCTTTTAACGGACCTCAAGTCCGAGCCCAAAAGAGGTTGGTGACAAGTAAAACTGTCTTCATAGAATTTATCAATAGAATCTATCTCTCCTGTATTTAGTTCATTATGAAGGCGACTTATTAGCGACCTGTATTCTATCTCTCTTTCGAAATCCCCAATCTCGGTTTCACCAGCCATGGGGTTGGTCCCGGAAGGAATTTCCATCATTGCACTCCAGTGCTCCGCAATTTTATTGTTTTCATCAAAACGAATAATGTGAAAGGCTTGGATATCTTGCGCACCAAATGGAATAGCATTTTCCCACTGATGGTGCATAATTATAAAAGAGCCGTCCTGGAGTATGAGTCTATTAATGATCTTTGATTGGTGCTTTTTTAAGATCGGTAGCACGGCAGTGAAGGGATTTCTTCCGGTCTCTAAATAAGGATTGTGTTGAATATAGTCTTCGTGAACGAGACGATTCACTAGCGGAATTTCACAGTTGTTAACGGCGCCAAAGTAGGAACGGGCAATATCTTTATAGAACATTGAGATCTCTCCTTGATCAAAACAATGAAATAAAGGAACTATTCGTAAATTAATCGACTTTCAAAAAAAGTGTGCTCAAATCATCAACCGCTGAAACCGCTTTTATATAACCATCGGGGCGCACTAATATCGCCTTACCCTCATAGGAGCTTTTTTTAAAGTCACTTTTAGTCTTAATAGCGTCTTCAGAAAACTGGATCAGATTGACAGAATCGGGGACATTAACCTCAAGATTTTCATCACCGAAGACTAGGAGAGTAAATTTACTGTAGTCGAGTTCGTTATAGAGCCTTTTTAATCCTGTTGAGCTTTCAAGCTCAAAGTCAAAAAGTCTCGAACCAACAAGTCCGTCATTGCCGTACCGGATCCCCATACCGGTGACATTACCCGCACGTTTCTCTACAATTTTAACATAGTCCTTCGCATGCTCGCCACTTTTAGAGTACTTCGTCGATCGAACAAGTTCAGCTGAAGTCTCAACAACTCCAAGAGCAACTGGCTTTCGTTCTTCTTCATAGGTTCTGAGTAAGCGAGCATCAGCTCCGTAATTGATCACACGACCCAATTTCCACATTAAATTAAATGAATCGGCCAAGCCGGTATTTAAACCCTGCCCCCCGTTGACTGAGTGTATGTGGCATGAGTCACCCGCTAAAAATACTCGATCCTCAACTATAAATTTTTCCGCAACAGACTCTTTAACTGCAAACTTAGAAGACCATGTGATTTCTTTAAAACTTAATGTATGAGGAGCCATTGCATTATTTATCTTTGCAATCGCCTCATCCATAGTGAAATCCTCTCGATCCATTCTCACATAAAATCGGTCAATCGTTCCTTCTCTTGGGATCCAAGCAACATCCGAAGTCTCCGCTTGGAAAACAATAATTTCTGGAACTTTGGGAAAGTCAGATTCAATGACTCCATCTATCACAGCCCAGATAATTTGCGGCATAGTTACTTCAAACTCAACATCGAAGAACTTTCTCACAAAAGATCGAGCCCCATCGGAACCTATGATGTACTTTGACCTTACAACCTCTCCGCTAGAAAGAGTCGTTAGGCAGAAATCCCCATGAACTTCCATGTTTTCCACAGTTGTTTGCCTGCGAACTGGCTGTTTCATTTCTTTTAATTTCTTATCGACAAGGTTTTCCACAAAAGATTGACCCAGCATAAGAAAGTGCTTGTGAAGACAACCCTCTAACTGATCCCACCACTGAGATTGTCGTGACTGGAATTTCCCCTCCGCCCAAATCGAACTGGTGTTACAAGGCTTACCCAGAGGATACAACTCATCAAACAATCCAGCGATCTCCATCAGCTGCAAAGTTCGAGCATTTAAAGCATCCGCTCGACCGACCTGCAAAGGTCCATCGGATTTATCAATAGCCATTGTTTTTAATCCACAAAGCTGACCAAGGTAGGAGCACATTAGACCTACGGGTCCAGATCCGACTATGAGAACATCAGTTTCTATTTCATTCATGAGTGGTACACCAAGTGAGGGTTATCAAGTTTTGGACGACCTAGTACATGGACTCTTCGCAGATGTCTCGACGAGCCACTGGTAAAAGCCTCCCTGCCGTGCAAGAGAGTATAGTTATCTGAAAGCACCACATCACCAGTTTGCCATTGATGGGCATAAAAGTTATCTGGGTGATAAAGGGCTTCCGTTAAACTTTGGTGAAATTCCGCAAGCATTGATTCGGGTAATCCTTTAAATTCACAATTAGGATGATTCACAAAACTTTCATCCTCTGACTTCGGAAGTTCACAATATCGAATTACAGAAAATTCTCGATTAGGATGCTTACAGATAATGGGAGCTTCGGTCTTACTGTCGTAAAACTCCATTTTCCTTTGATAAACGCCAGTTACTTTTTGCCATAACTCTCGAAGCTTTGGCGAGGCATTTTCAATCACTCGAGGTGTCAGTGAAAAGGTTGTTCTCCCGCCCTGTTCATTCCTGGGCGCACTCACACAAGAGAAAACCTGCAGTTCAGGAACCTGGGGACGATACATACCATCCCAGTGCATGGGCACATAGTTGTGATCAAATATATGATCTTCGGGGTTTTTCTGTTCAACTAACTCAAGGACTTTTCCAAATGGCCAGAGACTAATCTCCCCCCAACTTTCACAGTAGTCAGAAAAATCATCAGAACTTGAAAAAGAAGAAAAACCACGTAGAACAACCAAGTGATATTGAGCAAAAAGAGGGCGTAAATCTTCGATTCGAAGACCACGTATATCTTGACCCTCCGTGAGTGGCTCAATCAATAGTCCAAAAGGCTGTAAAGAAGTCGTCTTAAAGTTCATTACTTTGATCTCTATAAATGGAATCATTATGTTGCACAAGCTCGAAATGACTGGGCCGACCTTCAGAATCTTTTACAAGACTGGATTGTAGCTTTTCTACTTCAAATCGCTTCATCAATGTAAAACCTTCTTCGGTCTTAACCGCGACTCCATGCCAAGGGGTCATCCAATTCTCGATACCGATTAATTGAATTCCAAATTTTTGTGATCCACAAGACTGGGGATGAATTGATAAACGTACGGCCTGGGGGAAAACCTCTGCAAGCAAAGCACTCCACGCATTACTTCGACGAATCACTTCGTAGGCTCTTTTACGACAATCCTTTTGAATCGCTGTCCGACTTTTAGATTGCCCCGGAAAGGATGAATCCTCTACTAGAAAACGAGTCATTCCACAGTAGAGACGGTTTAGTTCACTCTCTTCATCTGTTGAATTTTCTTGTGAACCGGCCTTTACTTTGCTTCTTAAGATTTCGAGCGATTGACCGTACTCCTCCATAAGGTCGATTCGCAATTCATCAAAACTCTTAATCTCACAAATCTGATCGAGGTTGAAGGTCGACAAATTGGTTAGATTCAATTCTTCGATTATCTTATCGAGTTCAATTTGATATTGAGTGATATCTTCTTCTGGAATTTGCACGACATCACTAAACACCCTTCCATCGGAACAAAGAATAATGTGGGCTCCTGGTTCATACACATCTTTAATTTGCTCACAAAGATCGTGTAAAAATTGAAGGGACAGGCGTTCAGCCATATCAGGGTTTGCTCCTAAAACTTTCGCGAGATTGGGAGACTTTCCCGGAAAAGCCGGTAATACGAATTGAATGGCTTGGTTTTGCGCTACTGCAGATTGGACCTTTTTGATATGTGGAGCCATGCATGTCGGGCAAGCAGAGTTTCGGCAGGATTCGTGACCTCGAACCACTCGTCGAAAAGGCATCAATTTTTTTAGAATCTCCGTTGCTGGAGTTTTCAATATTCTAAGATCGAATGCGCCGAGCTCCCGATTGGACTGAGAATGGACATCAACTTGGTTATTCAAATTGGCGGCGTGAGCTTGCTCTAATACTTTCATTCTTATCCCCTTTTGGCTGAGGTCGGCTCCAACACTATGTCGTTGCCTTACTGAATAGTTAAAACAAGTCCCCTCTTTAATATAATCAATAGCCTCCATACTAATCATAGGTGATACCTATAACTGAATATTCAAGTGAACTTCCAGCAAAAAAGTTGAGCGAATTTAAATACTTATGTAAGGTCGAAGACAATAGTCATAATCAAAATTGACGGTCCTACCAATGTGTGAGGGATCTGTGGTTTTAGATGGTTAAGCCGGCTTAAAGCTTATGTCGCGACGCAATCATAGAGTTTCAATAAATTAACTTTTTTAATTTACTACTTAATTTTTTTAATGATAAACCCCTTATCAATGAAAAATATTAAGTCGAATATTAAATGTCCTAGTTGCCAGGAGCTTATGGCTCCTAAAATAATGCGCTGCGATCCCTGCGAACTCGAAGTGAAAGCCCACTTCAGTCCCCTGGAATCCCTCCAACTCGATAGTGAAGACCTTCACTTTGTAAGACTCTTTATCCATTGCGAGGGACGAATTCGGGATCTAGAAAAAGCACTCGGCGTGAGCTACCCGACCGTTAAGGCGAAGATAAGCGCCGTCAAAAAAAAACTCTCCCCCGGCGAATCACCTCAACTTCAGGAGAGCGAGAAAAAGAAAAAGGGAGAGCCTCAGCCATCAGAATCCAATGATGCCATGGCCGTATTAACAAAACTCAAGGAGGGCGAGATTGACTATCAGGCTGCCCTCAAACAATTAAAGTCGATCCAATCTAATTAGGGGGAAACATGGAAAGAGAAATCACTGAAATCATCGAAATGTCTCAGCGGGGCGAAATCACTACTGAACAAGCCGCTGAATTGATTGCCGCTCTTAAAAAGGAAGATAACAACACAAGCAAGAGCACAGACTCCACCCCTGAATTCGATAGCTTGGGTGACTTTATTAGTGGCGCGATCAATAGTGCGTTAGCCGGAAAGTTTGGCAAGCTCAATAGTAAATTAGGAAATCATGAAATAAAGATCGACCTTGGTGACTCCGGAGGCGACAACGATATTAAAGTCTCAAGGGTCAGCGGTATTACTGGATCAGACTACGAATACGAAGATAACTCTATCCAAATGTCTTCAGTTAAAAATCTTCACTTTGAACATTCTGCGGTTTTTAATGAAAATCAAGTTCATGCCTCTTCACTTAAAAACCTCTTTATAAGCCACGGCCAAATGACCGAAAGCCAAATTCACGGAAGCTCAATCGATGATCTCAAAATCGAAGAGAGTACGATTAGTGAATGTCAGTTTCACGGCTCAAAGGTGAATAGCCTTAGTGTTTCAAACAATAGCGAACTGAGTGAATGTGAATTTCACGGGACTTCGACCAAGCATACTGAATTTGTAAAATCTAATGTGTCAGAAGTGCAGTTTCATGGAGTCAATTTGACCCATAGTCACTTTGAGAACTGCAAGTTTTCGGAACTACAATTCCACGGAACAAGCTTTAACAAGGCTCAACTAAACAATGTGACGTGGAAAGAAGGAAAAGTTCATAAATGCAAATTTGAGAATTGCACACTTAACAATATTGATTTATCTGAGTTTAATATAACTGACGTAGCAATCAGAAATTGCACTCTCAATGGAAATGAAGAGCTTAAAAACTACCTCAGCAAATACTAGCAACTAATCCATACAATGGAGGAATATATGAAGAACTTTCCAGCTCAGTACAAAGAACTTAACACTTGGATGGAAAAACTCGGCGCCGCGATCCCAGGGACAATGGGTGGCTTCGGTCAGCTTCACGAAAACACAATCGCTGATGGTGCTCTCGACACAAAAACAAAAGAATTGGTTGCCATGGCTATCGCAATTACTGTTCGCTGTGATGGTTGTATCGCCTACCACGTTCACGATGCGATGAAATCTGGTGCTACTGAAAATGAAATTGCTGAGACTATTGGAGTAGCAATCCTCATGGGTGGCGGCCCCTCTGTTGTCTACGGCATCGAAGCCATGCAAGCCGTGCATCAATACAAAGAAGAAGGCTTGTAAATAAGCCCTCTCGATACGAATCGGTGAGCCAATTTCTCTGGCTCACCTTGTTTACTTCTTACAAAGAAATCCTTTCTTTTCACATCAACACCGGTTTTAATGGTCTTTGAAACTCATCCAAAGGCTTAATTTATGAATTTTGGCGAATTTCTAGAAAATCACTACGGTGTTAAGCCCAAGCTTTCTGATCGTTACGGGGATTGGCTCGGCTATGAAATCGATGCTTTTGATAAAGACAAAGGAACGACAACGACACGCCTCAAAGTCCGCGAAGATCACCTTTCTCCTAGTGGAGCTGTTCACGGTGGAGTGATTTCCGGCTTTCTCGATTTTAGTTGTGGCTGTGCTGTAATTACAAGCCTACAGAGAAACGAACTTTGTTCAACAGTTGAGCTCAATGTTAAATACTTCAAGCCATTAAGAGAAGGGGATGAAATTATCGCCGAGGCCCGACTCGTTAATCGTGGGAAAACTCTCTGTTCAGTCGTTGCTGAGGTCTACAAAGCCGACCAAAAAGAAAAAGCCGTAGCTTTAGCAACTGGCACCTTTAATGTGTATGACGTTAAAAAAGTAACTAAAAAATTAGGTCAGATCAATGAAATTAAGAAACCTGTTAATTTTCACTTTTGTATTCTCGATATTTAATTTTGCCCTGGCGACCCAGGCCGTAAAAATAGGAAGTGAAACACTCTTTGAACTTCAACATGGAATGGGTGCTTTTTCTCTTAAGGAGCGTGCATCAGCCATTGAAGCGCGAATTAACAGCATAGCCAAAGATCGAACAGTCGATATAGAAAAACTCACTATTGAAGAGTTTGAGAATTCAAGCAATGTAATGAGTGGTGACCGAGTCATAGTGACACTCACAGATCGCGATGCAAAGTCCCTCTCGGTGACCCGACAGTCCCTGGCCAATACTATAAAATCAAATATCATTTCAGGGGTTAAGGAATATCGGGCCATTAATTCATGGCGACAATATGCCCTCTCTGTTGCCTATGTTATCCTGTCGACAATTATTCTTCTGTTTCTCTTGAGCTTTATTTCTAAGCTTTTTCCGAAAGCTTTAAAAATCACACAAAACTGGTCCATAAAAAATATTCCATCAATCAAAATTAGTTCCTATGAGCTCTTTCCATCATCTCGAATCGTATCAATTGCACTTGTCGCAATTAAATTTTTAAGAATCGTCTTTATCATAACCTTACTCTACTTGTATGTTCCCATCGTATTTAGCTTCTTTCCATACACCTCTGGGTGGGCCGATAAAATCTTCGGCTATGTCGCGAACCCTCTCAAAAATATTGCCGCTGTTGTCATCGAATATATTCCTAATTTATTTTTCATAGCTGTGGTTTATATTTTAACCAGCTATTTACTTAAGTTTTTAAATTTTATATTTATGGAAATCGAAAGAGGTTCATTAAAGTTTAAGGGCTTCTACCCTGAGTGGGCGTCTCCAACTTATAAGTTAGTTCGCTTTCTAGTTTTCGCATTTGCCCTCGTAGTAGTATTCCCCTACCTACCCGGCTCTGGCTCACCTGCTTTTCAAGGCATCTCTGTATTCTTAGGAGTTTTACTCTCTTTTGGATCATCTTCCGCTATTTCAAATATCATAGGCGGAGTTGTACTAACTTATATGAGACCTTTTAAAGTGGGGGATCGTGTTAAAATTGGTGAGACTACTGGTGACGTTATCGAAAAATCACTTCTAGTAACCCGAGTTCGCACACCAAAGAATGTTAATATTACGGTACCCAATGCCATGGTTCTTTCAAGCCACCTCATTAATTTTAGCTCTTCGGCGGCCGATACTGGGCTCATCCTCCATTCGACTGTAACCATTGGCTACGATGTTGATTGGCGGCAGGTTCATGAACTTCTTATCAATTCAGCATTAAAAGTTGATGGAATACTTGATTCACCCGCTCCATTTGTTCTGCAAACCAGTCTCGACGATTTTTATGTTTCGTACGAAATAAATGCCTACACAGATCGCCCCCATCGAATGGCCATTATGTACTCTGAAATACATAGGAATATACAGGAACAGTTCAAGGAAGCCGGAGTAGAAATTATGTCCCCTCATTTCTCTGCTCACAGAGATGGAAGCCAAGTCAATATTCCCGTTGACTCTCCTGAAAAGAGAAAATTTGTTGATGCCATTCGTGTTCAAAATAACTAAAATGTTTCAATGATGCGAAAAAACATATTATTGAGTGCTTTCATACTATTTGTTTTTCAATTGGCGTCCGCATTGGACCTGGTGCCAATGAACTACTATCACATAAAAACCAAGGGATCTAAGCAGATCCATTATGATAATTTAGCTCTTGCAAATGCTGATTACGAAAGCTTTAAAACCCTACTCCCTTCTGATGACTTTGCGAAAGACAAAAGCAATTTATACTTTAAAGGCCATATTTTAACTGGTCTCGATTCGAAACGATTTAAAGCCTATTCAAATTATCTAGGGAGTGATGGGGTACATCTCGTCCTACTCAATTCCACTAAAAATCCCCCTTTCGAGAAAATGTCCAAAAAGGCATTTCAAAAAATTTCTCGTCATTACTTCAAGGACGACAGTAATATCTACTTTTTGCGTGTAAAAGACGTAAGCAATGGTCCGATGACGAGAACAGTTCTTCAGAGAGTTAAAGGCGCAAAAACTAAGTATTTTAAAGTTCTATTCGAAGAGGACCGCCCCATTGATGACCCAGGCACGATCATTAGCAGAGACAATAATAATATCTATCTTGGCGGAAAAGCTGTCCTTAAAATCGACCCTAAAAGTAGAATAAGAATTATAAAGAGGAATCCTGCCTTTGGCGTTTACCTCGTTATTGGAAAACAACTTCACTACTTTAACAAAATGACCCATGTCCAAGTTAAAAAGACAGTAATCAAACACCTTAAATACATAAATGATGCTTTTCTTTCAGATGGCATCTCTCTCTTTAAGGCGGGACAAAGAGTGCCACTTAAATACAAAGGAAGCCAAACTATTAAGGCGAATTCCCTTAAAGTCCTCGAAGAGGTCTGGGGGATTCACAAAGACTCAGTATTTTATCTAGGTCATGCAAAAATCGAAGAGTTTGCCGGAGTTAACACCATATCTTTCAAAATACTTAGAAACTACTGTAAACATGG
The DNA here is from genome assembly GCA_030427805.1 of Bdellovibrionia bacterium. Taxonomy (GTDB): domain Bacteria; phylum Bdellovibrionota; class Bdellovibrionia; order Bdellovibrionales; family JAGQZY01; genus JAUHWN01. Next base: position 470,232 of record JAUICP010000001.1, on the reverse strand, counting down.
AATTGGTTGTATTCACTTGGCCAGGGATACTAAGAACTATTTCTACGGTCCTAAGAAGTATTCGATCAAACCGCTTGATCCCAATATGAAGTATGTCTTAGAAAAGCTGCCCGACCTGAGGAGGGCCGTGTTCTATCCGGGGACAGCAATTCAAGTAAAAGAGGCCGATCCCGAGACTTACAAGGTGATTGAGGAAGGTTACGCAAAGGATAATAAAAACTTTTTTTATTACGGAAAAAAAATAGTGTCTAAGGTGAATGCGAAAACCTTTAGAGTTATTGGCTATGGTTTTGCTAAAGATGCCCAAAAAGTTTACGTCAATGGCCAATGGATAAAACAAGCTGATGCCAAGACTTTTAAAAGGATTCCTCCGAAATTTGGATTGCATTCTCACTCTTCTGAAAAAATTTGGAGGGACAAAAACCATAGATTTGATCAAAATGGAAAAGTTATTCATTAACTTAATTGAGATGCCTCAAGGTATTCGCAATTTTTCTAAACACTGGGTGCTCGATATCTGACTTTCTTTTCATAATATATACCGATTGCTTGTCGCCTTTGACTCCCCTGGGACTTTTAATGTCCGACAAGCGAAATTGGGACTTTACTTGTTCGTTATGTAGGTCTACGACAAATCGAGGCAAATAAGCGACTGCCATTCCTTTTCGACAAAACTCCATTGCCGTTTCCATCAACTCAACCTGGTACTTTATATTTCGGGGAATCTTGTCATCCGGCCAACCATCGAGACCCTTTACTTTATGGGGCACACCCTCTATGGGAGTCACGGGCACGACGAATGGCAAGTCTGAAAAACTATTATTCCCATGGATTCTATCTTTTCCGAAGATACCCATTCCAATAGTTCCTACTTTAATAAATTCGAGATCCTTATTGGGTATGGGAAGGTAAGTGATTCCTATGTCTATTTTTCCGAGTGAAATCTGTTCTTCGAGGTGTCCTGGGGTTAATTCTCTAATTTGTATTTGATAGTCTTTTAAAGATTCAGAAACAAGACGTCCCATAAAGTAGGTCGTGAATACTTCAAATGATCCAATTCTAATGGACTGCTCCTCATAGGAACTCTGCTCATTTGTAATCTCTTCAAGGTCTCGAATTAACTTTTTTGCTTTTTCGGCAATTACTTTTGCTCGATCTGTAAAAAGGAGCCGTCGTCCCGAGTGCACAAAAAGCTGAACTCCAAGTTCTTCCTCTAGTAATTTCATGGCCTTAGACAGGGCCGGTTGGGAGATATACAAGTGCTCTGCGGCCTCTCGCATGGTCTCTGAATTGTAAAGCACGGTAAAATACCTGAGTCGATCGATATCCATAAGTTAACTATATATAACTATTATTCACTTTTATTCAAGTTTATATTTTGCGAGATTAGCGCCAGGAGGCACTTATGCTGGCGCTTATAAAAAATTCAACTGATTCAATAAAGACCCTTATTGATTTTCAAAAAAACCCTTACCTCTTTTTTGATCAGGTAAAGCCAAACGACCTATCCCATATCAAGTACTTGAATATGGGCTTTAAGAACTTTTATTTCTGCTACCATCCAGATCACGCAAAATACATCTTACAGGACAACAAAGACAATTACCCGAAGTCAGATTTGGTTCTTAAAAAAATTCTACCTCTATCTGGTCCGACTGGCTTGATACAACTAAAAGACAAAAAAGCTAAACCCGTAAGGCAATCGTCAGGCCACCTTATGCATCCTGATCGAGCCAAAAGACTCAGTGAGTACGTTAGTTCCTTTGTCGAAGAGGAGTTTGATCGACTCGACCAGGCTGCTCGAATCGGAGCGGTAGTTGATCTAAAAGATTTTCTTACCCAGCTTGTATTACGAACGGCAGGTATATTTATTCTGAACAAGGACGTTCAGGGTCAAGCCGACGACCTTAATGAGGCTTTCGTGGAACTGAATCGAATGGCTGGAGAGTCTCTGCGAAGTCTCTTCACCTTTCCCTACTCCCCTAAGAGAAACAAATACCTTAAAGTGATTCACCGGGAACTGGATAAAATTATCGATGAACAACTACAAAGTAAAGATACGTCACTTCTGCATGAACTCAGCAAAAAAAATTATCCAAGAAGCTTCATTCGTGATCAAGTGAAGGCATTTATGTTTGCCGGCTATGACACGACGGCATCTTCACTTATCTTCGCTGTTGACTCAGTTGCTCGCTGCAAGAGAAGCCAAAACGGTATCTTTTCAGAAAAAAAACTCGGTTATAGAGAGGCTGAGTTTACTCAAGCTGCCTACAAAGAGTCCCTCCGTCTTTATCCATCGGCCTATTTTTTACCGAGACAGTCGATTGAAGATGATATAATCGGAGACCAAAAGATAATGGCAGGCAGCCAACTTTTTATAAGTATTCGTCACGTTCAACGCTGCCCCGAAGTTTTTGAAAAACCAGATCAATTCATTCCTGAACGGTTTCTTGAAAAACTGAATCACAGTCATGGTTTCATTCCTTTTGGCGGCGGAGCTCGAATCTGTATTGGCGCACCACTCGCAATGATGGAAGCCACTGTAGTCTTACAAAAAATCTGCGAACGCTACGAATTCGAGGCAGCAAAAGAATCTCCACCAGAAATTGAGGGACTTATAACTGCCCACACCAAGTCACCCCTATATTTACGGTTGAAACGGAGGTCATCATGCTAAATGCCATCGATCTAAATTCATTTAGGAGTATTACGCCATTTAGAGATCAGAGACTTTTTCAAGAGTTCCTGCCAAAAGGGTATCGAATTACAAGTATCGATTCTCTTGAAAATATTGATGAGGTCATTCAATTAAAAGTGATACTGGGCGCAATTATAACTCTCTATGATGACTTTGCAGACAGGCCAGGCCATCAAAACTCAAAGCTATTAAGGGTCCTATATAAATTACCTTTTGAACCCATAGAAAGTCATTCTAGCCTTTTCAACAAGGTAGAAAGTGACAGTATAAATTTGGCGATCAGTCTCTTTGAGAAGTTACTAGGGGGTCTTAGAAAATTGCCGAATTACAACAGACTCAAAGAGCTCTTTTTCTATGACTTATCTCAGTTTTACAATGCCAATTACTATAGCGAACTCCTCGGAAAATTTCACTTTATTACCAATCCCCTTGAAAACCGCATCTACCTTCATCACAACATGGGGATGGTCATGGCGGGGATGATCGATTTAATGAGTCTATCTCGTCTCAATATTGAAGAGATCGGACCGGCGCGAAATATTTTTCTTCTAGGCCAAAGAGCCGGACGCATTTCGAACGTGCTTAGCACCTACGAGCGTGAGATCGCTGAAGGAGATCAAACAAATGAACTCCTATCATTTTGTAAGGGTAAAAACTTGCAAGAGAAAATTCTACTCCTAGAAAAAGAACACGGGGAGATCATTAAAGAAATTAAAAGTTTCTCCTACATAAAGAGCTTCTCTGCAAAAAGGTATAGCCAAGGAATTGAACGGTTACACCGTCTTCATATTGATTCTAAGGAGGTTATCTAATGATTAAAGGTCAGTGTTTATGTGGCGAAATTGAGCTTATGGCGGAGGAATTGCCAGGGATGGTATTCAACTGCCATTGCCATCGTTGCCAGAAATCCCATGGTGCTGCTTATTCAACACAGGTACTATGTAGTCCTGGAAGCTTGCAGCTACAAAAAGGGAAGGAACAACTCAAAGAATTTAGGGCTCCTACAGCGGTAAGAGCTTTTTGCAGAAACTGTGGTTCTCGATTGATGAATTACAGCCCCGATAAAGAGTCCTATTTGAGCGTTTCTCTTGGGGTAATTACCGAAAGAAGCGAGTTCACACCTATTGGAGAATGCTATGTTGGGCAAAAGCAAAAGCATACTCAGCTCAATACTGGTATTCCTCATTTCGAAAAACTTCCAGAACTACCAGCAGGGAATTAGACAAGTTTTACAGTACTTATACGGGTTTCATTGACGAAATCTACACTGAGTTATAAAAAACCAATCAGGGTATTCAATAAGTTATTCCGGAGGGGGCTAGCATGAACATTCTAATACTTGGTGGTAATCGTTTTTTCGGAAAGAAGCTCGCCCAGCGACTTGTTGCAAACGGAGATGATGTGACTCTCCTCAATCGGGGTAATACTGATGACACCCTCGGCGATTCTGTACGGCGAATTACTTGTGACCGAAGTGATGCCAAAAAATTGAGCGCGGCGCTCGAAGGTAAAAAGTATGACGTCGTTTATGATCAAATTTGCTTTGACTATAGTACTGCCAAACAGGCCTGTGAAGTTTTTGAAAGTAAGACGGATCGGTTTATCTTTACCTCCTCTCAATCAGTCTACGAACCAGGACAGGCCATAAAGGAATCGGCCTTCAACCCTAAAACTCATCAGTTTGATAAAGAGGAGACGGCTGAAACCAACTATGCTGAGGCAAAAAGACAAGCTGAAGTTGGATTTGAAAAATTCGCCCCCTTTGACGTCTGCTCTATTCGCTTTCCGATTGTCATAGGGCATGACGACTATACAAAGAGATTTTCATTTCATAGGGATCGAATAAAGAGCGGTGAACCCATTTACTTTCCAAACAAAGAGGCGAGCATCTCTTTTGTTACTTCCGACTTTGCTGGCGAGGTTTTATTCAAACTAGCAAGTTCGGATTTTACAGGCCCTCTGAATGTAGCTAGTCCCAACCCCATAAAGCTCTCTCGATTTGTCGAAATCATAGAAAACCATTTTGACAAAAGTTGTGTTTATGCAACCGAAGCCAACGAAACAAATCACTCTCCTTACGGAATTTCAGAGGATTGGTATATGAGTTGTGATCGTCTAAAAGACTTGGGCCTCATTGGTGAAGAAATTGAAACTTGGTTGCCTGAAATGCTATCTTCGGGGGATTAATGAACCTTGAACTATGCTCCGGCGAATACTCCGTATTCAAACTGAAAAATAAAAGTAGTATTCCCGAGACTGTTTACAGCAAGTCCTTTTATTCAATAACCAAGACTCCTGAAGAACTTTCTCTTGTTTGTGAAAGTAGTCTTATTTCGGATTACCTAAAGGAAGAAGCCAATTTCGTGCTCTTCAAAGTCATTGGCCCTTTGGACTTTAGCTTAACTGGAGTACTGAGTTCTCTCACAGAGCCCCTAGCGGAAAAGAAAATTAGTGTTTTTGCCATTTCGACATTCGATACTGACTATCTGCTTGTCAAAAAAGAAAAACTTCCTCAGACGATTGAAAGTTTAGAAGCTAAAGGCTTTAGCTTTGTCTAAAAATTCTAGATAAATTTAACTTATGTGCTAAATCAATTAATTCTGTACGGAGAACTCTCGCGAGGTATGCTAAACACTATACGCGTAAGTCGCTCGTAGAGGATCGTAATGTTAGAAATAAAAGTTTATAACAATACCAATCAGTTCTGGAACGTAGTCTCCCCCATTTTGATTGATGAGGAGGCCAAGAATTGCCTTTTCCTAGGGCTCCTAAATAATTTTAGGTCTGGCGATACGGACTGTATGTATCAGAGTGCTGTTTTTGAAAATGGGCAATTTAGGTCTGCGCTCTTGATAAGTCGATTTCGAGGCAACTGCAACATTGTGGCAACACCGGTGGAAACCGAAGAGGTTGCGCGAGTACTGATTGAAGATCTAGAGAAAAGCGGTCAGAGCTACAATGGACTCATCGCTGAAAAGTCTAGCTCTGAAATTTACCAGAAGCTTTTTAAAGAACTCGGTCTTGGAATTAAAATTCATATGCGACAAGGAATTTACCAATGTAACAATGTTACTCATAAGAGCCTCCCAAAGGGCCTTTATTTTCGACTCGCCGAAAAAAGAGACATCGAAACGGTCGGAGAGTGGATTGAAGGATTTCATAGAGAGGCTGTCCCCCATGACCCTCCGATTACAGGTAAAGATGCTGCAGAAGCAAAAATTAATCAAAAAATGGTGTACCTTCTTGAAAACGAAGGTGGCCCAATATCGATGGCGGGATGGAGTCGGGATATCGGCACATCGTGTTCAGTAAATCTCGTTTATACGCCAAAAGAACTTCGAAAGAATGGTTATGCGAGTATGGTGACCGCTCAGGTCACTCAAGAGATGCTTAATAGGGGCAAGAAAGAGACTAATTTGTTTACTGATCTCGATAACCCCACTTCGAATAAAATCTATCAAAACATTGGTTATAAATTCGTCTGTAATTCAATTCACCTTGGATTAACGCGCTAAATTTGAAATACTACTCCAATGAACAAAGACGTTGCCGAGGTTTTTAAATCCTATCCCCCTGCCTACAGAAAAAGACTCAAGGAACTTCGCAGTCTTATTTTGGAAGTCGCTGATCAACTCCCAGAAATCGGACGCCTTGAAGAAACACTCAAATGGGGAGAACCTAGCTACCTCCCCTTTCTGAAAAGGGTGGGAACAACCATACGAATTCACTGGAAAGAGAGGCAGGCCGATCAATACGCAATGTATTTTAGTTGTAATACAAATATGATAGCTAAGATCAAAAAGGCCCATAAAAATAAATTTAAATATGAAGGGAAACGTGCCATCGTCTTTTCACTAGATGATAAACTGCCAAAGAAGGAACTCAAAGAGTGTATAAAAATGGCACTAACTTATCACCTAAAATAACTGACGCCGCTCTTTTTAGAAAAGTACCAGAATAGGAGAACAAATGAATATTGGAGCATTTTCAGTGAGTCTCAATGTTAAAGATCTACAAAAATCCAAAAATTTTTATGAGACCTTGGGGTTTCAGGTTTTTGCGGGTGACGAATCTCAAAACTGGTTAATCATGAGGTCTGAAAATTCCACCATAGGACTTTTTCAGGGCATGTTTGAGCAAAACATAATGACCTTCAATCCAGGTTGGGATCAAAACTGCAACAAAATTGAAAATTTTAAAGACGTTAGAGAGATTCAGTCTGACCTTATGAGTCAAGGAATCGAGTTTTCGAAGAAGGTAGAGGAAGGATCCTCCGGACCAGGCAGCTTTGTTATTAGCGACCCCGATGGAAATACAATTTTATTTGACCAGCACGTCTAAGGTTTAAGCTTGTATCCCGTTTTAAAGATCCAGTAAATGATACTTAAGGTGATAGTAAGTACCAAAGTAATCCCAATCAGACTTATACCAACAGGAACATCAGCGGTTTCGTAGAAACTCCATCGAAACCCACTTATTAAATAAACCATGGGATTAACTAGAGACACTTTGTACCAAAAAGGTGGCAACATTTTTATGGAATAGAATGCTCCACCTAAAAAAGTAAGAGGCGTTATAACTAGAAGGGGTACAATTTGAAGCTTCTCAAATCCATCAGCCCAAATTCCAATCAGAAAGCCAAACATACTAAAGGTAAAGGTTGTTAAGACCAAAAACGCCATCATATAAAATGGATGGGCAATTTTTAGTTCTACGAAAAAACTAGCAGTTGCTAGAATTATACTACCAATAATAATAGCTTTAGATGCAGCAGCTCCAACATAGCCTAAAACAATTTCGAAGGCCGAAATTGGGGCCGATAGAACTTCATAGATTGTTCCCGTAAACTTAGGAAAATAAATTCCAAAAGAAGCGTTAGAAATGCACTGAGTGAGAACTGTTAACATTACCAAACCTGGCACGATAAAAGTGCCGTATTCAATCCCTTCTACTTTATCAATTCGTGATCCTAGAGCTGAACCAAAGACCACAAAATACAAACAAGTTGATATGACCGGAGAGGCAATACTTTGCCCTAGAGTTCTCCACATTCGAGCCATTTCAAAACGATAGATTGCAATAATCCCGCGGTAATTCATTACTCCCTCACCAAATCTACAAAAATGTCCTGAAGGCTCTTCTCTTTACTCTCTACTTCAGAAAAAGGAATTTTGTGGTCAACCAGAACTTTAAAAAGCTTTGGCACTTCTTCGACGGCGGATGTACTTTGATATTCGTAATTAATTAATTGCCCATCCAACTTCAAGTTCGGAATCGATTGTAGATCTTGCAACGCCTGACCCTCTAAAGAGCCATCATAGGCAATCTGAATGGTTTTTTGACCAAGACGTTTTATTAAGCTCTTCTTTTCATCGACCTGAACAATCTTACCCTTATTGATAATTCCAATTCGGTCTGCCATTTTCTCGGCTTCTTCAATATAGTGGGTCGTTAGAATAATTGTAACACCACGCTCTTTTAAGCAATGAATTTGCTCCCACATGGATTCTCGCAATTGAACATCGACACCCGCCGTTGGCTCATCTAAAAAGAGGATTTCCGGCTTATGGGCCAGTGCCTTGGCAATCATGACCCTTCTTTTCATGCCCCCAGAAAGGGTCATTAGTTTATTATTTCGTTTATCGAAAAGGCTGAAGTCCTTAAGGAGTTTATCCACATACTCGATGTCTTTCTTTAGGCCAAATAACCCCTGACTAAACGCAACCGTATCGATCACTCTTTCAAAAGCGTCAGTTGTAAGCTCCTGGGGAACTAGACCAATTTTAGAACGGGCACTCCTAAAATCTCTTTGATGATCGAAACCATCTATAGTTATCTTGCCTGAGGTTAATTTGACCAGGCCGCAGATGGCTCCAATAAGAGTTGTCTTTCCCGCGCCATTGGGCCCTAGCAAAGCGAATATTTCACCTTTGTTTATTGAAAGGTTAATGTTTTCAAGGGCCTGAAAACCACCACTATAAATCTTATTAACTGATTCTACCGAAAGAACTGTGTCCATTGGATGATTGTGCCTGATTTAGGCTCTATGTGCCACGGCTTTTAAAAATGGCGCGGAGAAACATTTTTTAACCAGAAAAAATTAATCGGATTCTTCTATTTTTCGTCGTTGCCGCATCATTTGATTGATTTCTTTCCATCGCTTTTTTGAATTAGCCATCTCTGCTTTATCAGATTTACGAGCAGCAAATGCCGCCTCCTTCTGAATTTTCTGATAATTTTCCCAAATTTTTGACTCAAGTTCTCCAGACTCTAGAGCCTCATTTATTGCGCAACCAGGTTCATTCGTATGCTGGCAGTTTTTGAAGCGACAAGCTTCGGCGAGCTCTCGAATGATTGGGAATGTCTCATCAATCGAGTCCTGTGAGGCAAAAATTGATACTTCTCTAATTCCAGGAGTATCAATGATCATTCCCCCCTGAGGTACAAAAAACATTTGTCGTGCTCGAGTCGCATGGCGCCCTTTATCATCGTCTTGGCGAATCTCGCTCGTTTGCTGAATATCCTCACCCATTATTTTATTTACGAGACTCGATTTTCCAACTCCTGAAGACCCCACAAATACTGATGTCGTCTGGCTGGGCATCCTGCTTATAAGCTCATCTAGACCAGATCCATCGACAATACTGGTTCCAAGACAGTCAACATTTAAGCTTTCTTTGAGACGATCGATCAGCTCTTGTGAATTATCGATTAAATCAATTTTTGTAAGAACAATTAGCGGTTGCGCTCCACCCTCATTAACTAGAACTAGGAACCTTTGCAGCCTATTGATATTAAAGTCCTGATTGGCCGAAGTAACAATAAAGACAGTGTCAATATTGGCGACTAATGGTTCTTCACCCTTTTTACCAGAGCGGGCCAGGTAAGATTTTCGAGGCAAGACTTCTCTAATTATTGCAGCTGGCTCACCCTGCTCATCTTCAAATTCAGGCGTTGTAAGAACCCAGTCCCCAACAACAGGTGGACTGGTAACCTGACCCGAAAGATGTAGATTTATTTCTTTGTCTTTTTTTGCTGCTCTCAAGTGAGACCTGTGGACTGCGAGTACTCGAGCTAAATCCGACTCTTCTATTTCATCCGATGCCCAAAAATCTGACCAGCCCAGATCCAATAAATCCACTGTGAACTCCTCTATAGAGAAAACCATATCGAAGTAAATCTACCATAGATACTAAGAATCGGTAAAACAGTGTCGGCCACTAACATGATAAGGTAACTACTGGCGTGACTCGTTCTCCCACAGAATTGTTTTGAACTTATTTTTTCTAAAAATCCAGTAAGCTAAGAATCCAATTGGACCAAGCATAAAAGTTGCAACAAGAAAAGGAGCGACAACGAATCGATTTAACTTCCGGTTAATAGCGTCCGAAACGATCCAAGAGCCGATCAAAAGATCAAATGCTAAATAATGAATCCATCCAGCAAGCAACCAGTCTTTACTTGAAAGGAGCTGTTCCACTGAAGCTAAACTTGAAAACCCTCCTGGAGCACCCGATACAATCCCAATGACTGCAAATACCAAATAGAGAAGACTGAGCAAAACTGCAGCAATACCATTATGGACTATAAAGCGACTTACCTTTTGAGCTGGAAAAAAAATTAGGAGCACCCAAGAAAATAGCGCAATGTTATTGGCTATGGTAAATACTAACTCGTGGTTCATTTAGCTCTCCTTTTTTGATATATCCACCATTCAGAAACGGCAATATTAATAATTAGTCCTAATAACAAACTAATTGCGAACCATTGACGATCTGAGAACGGTTGAACACCGTAGAAGGCAGTCATAACAATTCTCATGCTAGCTATCGACATCGACCAGGCAAAAAGGCGAGTCATCCAAACTTGGTGTTCTTTTACTTTTTTCTCTCTTATGCTTGATACTCCTCTATAAGAAAAATACATAACTGCAGAGAACAAAAAGATGGAGTAAGCTGTCTCGAGTACTCCACCAAAGGGAATAACCACTCCTAATACTAAACCTGAACCCGCCACAAACGGAGTTAGGCCGATGAAGACTTTTCCCATAGCTCGATGAAGCGCAGTAAACCTATTCCTCAATGAACTGGAAAATTGGAAAGGTATAATCAGTACAAAGAGAAAAGAACTCACCAAATGAATTTGGGTCAGTATTGGCCATTTTCCATAGGCTAATCGCTGCACGCTAAACCATTCCTCCCCTGGAGCATGAGCTCCAGAACCTGGTGGTGGTGCTAATTGCAACCAATGGGTAATGATTGCAAATCCTGATACAAGGACTAAAATCCCTGATAACCAATACAAAATACTACGTCGTTTTATTGAAGGTATTGCGATTTCCATGTAGTCACTGTATACTTTTTATGTTGTCACTGTCTACAAAAAAGTAGTCGGTGTATACATTTTTTAGCAGGGAACTTCTATGTCTATTAAAAAAACAGTAAAATCAAATACTTATCACCACGGTGACCTAAAGAGAGCCTGTATTGACCAGGGATTAAAGTTTCTTGCCCAAGGAAAAAATGACTTTTCTTTGCGGGATATGGCGCGAGAGCTCGGCGTTTCCCATGGCGCACCCTCTCGACATTTTAGCTCAAAAGAAGCACTCCTCGCTGCTATTGCTGAAGAAGGGTTTCAAATTTTTGGTAAGGTCCTTGGTGAGTCCCTCGTCGACGGAGATTTGAAAAAGAGTTTTTTGCAAATGGGCCGAGCCTATTTGAATTTTGCGTTGGCTCATCCCCAGCACTATTTGATTATGATGGGAGAAAGGATTCCTGACCCTGATAAGTATGAAGGACTCATCAGCGCCTCAAGTGGCTCATTTAATTACTTATTAGATTTAGTGACTGAGTTGGTAAACCATTCTTCCAATAAAAACCAGGATCCTTTAAAACTCTCTTACTGTATTTGGTCAGGAGTCCACGGATTGGCAAGTTTAGGAATCCATGGTCTCATGAAAAAAATTACCGATGGCGAAACTATTGAACCATTTAAGCCGAGTGAGCTTAAAGAGTATAGTTTTGAGGTCGCTGATCACATGCACACAGCTTTTTATGAACAGTTTTTTTCTTAGAGGAACTATTTAGAGGAAATTTATGTCTTTTAAAAGAACGTTTACGAATGCTCCCTGGGAGAAAAAAGTAGGCTACTGCAGGGCCCTAAAAGCAGGAGATCACATCTACATCACTGGAACGGCTCCAGTCGGTGAAGATGGGAACACTTTTGCTCCTGGTGATGCCTATTCGCAGGCAAAGAAATGCTTCGAAATAATAGAAAGTACCTTGGCCGAGCTATTGGTTCCCCTTTCTAAAGTGGTTCGTACGAGAATGTTTGTTACTGACATTTCCAAGTGGGAAGCCTTTGGAAAGGCCCACCACGAGGCTTTTTCAGAGTTTCCACCAGCGACGACTATGGTCGAAGTCAAACAGCTCATTGACCCACAGATGCTTATTGAAATCGAAGTCGACGCTTACATTGGAAAAACCTGAATTCGAAGCGAATTCCTTTCTCCTCAGACAACTATGTGATAACTCCCTAGATAGCCTTTAAGGAGATAATTATGCCGATATTACATGTGCGCGCACTTCCTCAACACGATGAAAGCAAAATCGGACCCGCATTAGAAAAAACATGTAAAGCTATCGCCAGCTTTTACAATTGTGATCCCAGTCAAGTCTGGGCCACTTGGGAGGAGATCAAGCCCGGCTTTTATGTTGAAGGAGAGCAAGGAGCTGAACTGCAACCTCAAAGTACCCATCCGCCAATTGCACAACTTACTTGTTTTGAAGGTTCGTCTGATAAAGATATTGAAGAACTGTTAAAAGTTGCTTCCTCTACCCTCTCTGAGGCCCTTTCAATCGGAGATAATATTTTTATGACTTATCATGAGGCTCAATCTGGTAAGGTCGTAGCCGGCAATGGAATTGTGAAGAAATAATGAAAATCAAATCTCTAGGTCGTCAGACTGATCTTATATTTTCTGAATTTTCAGGAACAATAGATACTCGAGATAACTACACCTTAATAAAAACGCCTTCAAACCCAGGCTACCACTGGGGCAACTACATCATCTTCGACCACGCCCCAAAAGTGGGAGACCTCGATAAATGGAAAGCTCTTTTCGACAAAGAGTTTAATTGGTACTCGAATCCCCACCACTATGTTTTTACGTGGGATACTGAAAGAGATGATAAGGGAGATATCCAAGAGTTTTTAGACGCCGGTTTTGAATTTGATTCGGCTGTTGTATTGACTACAGAGACCATAAAAGCACCCCCTCATATCAATCAAGATATTGAGGTTAGAAAAATTGAATCTGATGATGAATGGGAATCTGTTGTTCATCTACAAACACTTTGTTCTGACCCCAAGTATCTCAATGAATACTACGAGCCTTTTAAGAGGGAACAAATCAGTCAGTATAGAAAAATGACAGAGGCCAATAGAGGGAACTGGTTTGGTGCGTTTCTAGACAAGGAACTTGTTGGTGACCTTGGAATTTTCTACAAAGGCGGCATCGCTAGGTATCAAAATGTTGGGACCCATCCGAAGTATCGTAGACAAGGAATTTGCGGTACCTTAGTTGCTGAAGCTGGTCGCAGAGCATTGCAGGAGTACGGCGTTCAATACTTGGTAATGGAGGCCGACCCAGAATACCATGCAGCGAGAATATATGAGTCCGTTGGTTTCAAAAGAAAAGAAGTCAATTATTCACTAAGCTGGTGGAAGGGTTAATCTATGAAAAATAGCTTGATTCCTGTACCAACCATTGAAACCGAACGGCTCCTGCTTCGAATGCCTAAGCTCAGTGATTCAAAGAGCTACCAAAAGAACTTTGCAGACTACGAGGTGATTCGCTATTTGTCTCATCTCGTCCCTTGGCCCTATCCAGAAAATGGAGTTTACGAGTTCCTAAAAAATGTCATTCTTCCTCCCCAAGGAAAAGAGAGATGGACATGGGCCATCTTCGAAAAGGGCTATCCTGACGAAGTTATAGGAGTGGTTGACCTTTGGAAGAAGGGCTGTCCAGAACATAGAGGATTTTGGCTAGCAAAAAAACACTGGGGAAAGGGCTTGATGACTGAAGCAGTAGAACCCGTAAGCCAGTTTGCATTCGAAACACTCAATTTTGAGAAATTAGTTTTTGCAAATGCCGTTGGCAATAAAAGATCAAGGCGAATCAAAGAAAAAACGGGCGCAAGGCTGATCGGTGTAGAACCTGCACAATTTGTGGATCCCCAGTTTACCGAGCACGAAATCTGGGAACTCAGTAAAAAGACTTGGAACCAACTTAATGCAGATAAAAATAATGGGTAGTGATCATGGCAGAATTTGCAGGTAGCCTTATACTCGAGATACTTAACCAAAATAATCTTCTCGAAGATTTCTATGAAGCTGTCGACTCTGACAACCTGGGCAAGGTGAAGTCTATTCTTAAACAAGTTCATATTAGTGAGGAGGATATTAAAGAGGTGATCACTCTCATCGAAAATGGCGATTTAGATTGAAATGCATTAGTGAGTCGGCTTATTTCGTAATTTTTGCATTAATTCGAAAACTCCTAGGCAAACAAATCCAGCCACTACACCGACAATCATATTCTGCAAATACTCATTGAGCCAGTGTGGAAAATGAAATGTATGAGAAATAATCCCTCCACCAACGAGAAGCATCGCCAAGGTACCTACAATTCCCAATCCTTTCATAATATAGGGCATTGATCGGACAAAAAGTGAGCCTATTCTTTTATACTTTTTAGCAATTAAAATGAGTCCAAAATCGTCAATTTTCACAATTAGGGCAACCAAGCCATAAATAAGAATCGACGCGAGAATCCCCACTACAATAAGGCTAACCAATTGCGTGACAAAGCTTCCCGATAATGTACTTTTAGCGATGACAATTATTTCAATAGAAAGAATGAGGTCAGTTCTAATTGCTCCCTTGATCTTATCTTTTTCAGAGACTTTGACAGCTCTTTCTTTGGTCTGCTCATTTCCATGTAGAAGTTTTTCAACAACTTTATGGACTCCTTCAAAGCAGAGATACAAGCCGCCAATGACAAGTACAATTTTAATTAAAGGAGGATAAATTGCCCCCAAGAGAAGGACACCAACTATACAGTAGACTTTATTAAGGAGAGATCCCCAGAATATACTCTTAACAATGGGTAATTCGCGATCTGGCTTAACATCCACGACGACACCAGCATTGACCGCCAGGTCATCAGACATAATCGCACTGGTCTTTTTAATGGCGACCTTGCTCATCACCGCGACATCATCAAGAGTTGTTGCAACCTCATCGAGGAGCGATAGCAAACTAAACATAGCCTTTTTCTACCTAACGGGGTTTAACTTTGGTGGACTCACTAAGGTTACTGCCTGGATAAAGAACGATTTTCGTGCCTTCGGGTAAATCAGTTTTTAACTGAGCATAGTTACGATTTTGAAAGCCTATTTCTACTGGTGTTAAGTGCAGCTTTTTATCTCTGAATACAAATATGGCTGGTTTGCCATCAGCAGACATGAGAGCACCCACAGGGAGTAACTTTGCATTTTCAATTTCATTGACCACTATAGAAACCTCAACTCGAAAGCCATCACCTAAACCTTTCCAGAGCTTTTCATCTGAGGTAATTTTCATATGAACTTTTACTCTCTGTTCTTTTACGCCCAATGCAGATACCTCTTCTACAGCCGTCGGCTCTATTCGAGTTACCTCGGCTTCAAGATCCTGAGGCTTCCCCCAATTCTTAACAATTACCTTTTGACCGACCTTAACATCCACAACCTCTTCGGATAGTAGTTTACTCTGAATTTCGATACTATCCGGGTTTCCGATTTCTAAAATAGGGGTTCCGCGCGGAACATGACGGCGATCTTTTTCATAAATTTTAAGAATATATCCGTCGAGATCAGATTTCATTTTAAAATCGTTATCCCATAAAAAGCTAAAAAGAACTTGCCCCTTTTTTACCACATCTCCAACTTCGAGACTCAGTTTAGGAGTAATTCCATCCGCCGGAGCGGAAACCGTCTGTCTATCTAAAAAATAGGTCATGCCCTCATCAACGACCAGTCTGTGAAAAACACCAGTTTTAACTTCTCCCAAGTCGACTGGAGTGAACTCTGGTTTAAGTGACCAAAGAGCAAGAAGAAGGACCACTGTGATTACAATGCCGTAAAATAGCTTCTTTGGAATCTTTATGTATTCGACCGCTTTTTTAATCATAACTGTTTTTACCCTCTCGATTTCAAAGTAGCAACAAGATCCGACTGAGCGATCAAGCGATAGATAACCCATGCACTAATCGCCGTCGAAATTACTAAAATGACGCTGGCCCAAAAATATGTGCCTACATCTATTATGAAAGGGATCTGGAAACTATCCATACTCATAATTGAAAGTAACCATTTCGCATTTAAGTAACCTAAAACCCAGCCAAAAGGAATGAATAATATTAATAGAAAAATGACTTCACCAAGAAGAATTCTAAAAACTTCAGGTACAGTGAACCCGAGAATTTGCAAAGTGGCCAACTCCCAATCGCGTTCCGAAAGAGTAACTCTCATACTGTTAAATGCTACTCCAAAGCCGATCGCTCCCGCGAATATAGAAAGTATTGCCGCAAATACGAGGATAAAACGAGCAGAGTTTTCTTGAAAGAACTTTAAAGCACTGTCGCGGTAAGAAACGCTCAGTACGTTTGGCATCTGCTTTAACCGAGTATAAAGAAGAGTTGAATCAGAAAATGATCGAAAGAGAATTTGATCAACCAAATCATCGGTTTTCAGTATCTGTGCGAGAATTTTTCGAGATGTCAGAATTTCGACATTCATTAAGCCCTCTAGTATTCTTTCGACTTTGAGAGATATTACTGGCTTTCTCCCCTCGAGGAACTCTACCTCTAAGATATCTCCTTCACCAACCTTAAGCTGATTCGCTAATATTTCACTAACAAAAATTCCTTGAGTTGGAGGAGCTAATTCAACAAGGTCCCTATTTACAAATCCTGTGAGCCGAGGATTCTGAGGCAGACCTTTTATAACACTATGTTTTTCTTGGTTGAGATGGCGAACCTTCACGCCCGCATTTCTATAGGCTTCAGCCTCAATGACTCCTGGTAGTCGACGAACTTCATGGACAGAGTTTGGACTCAGCGCATGGGTCATACGAATAGTCCCGGTTTCTTTTTGCACAAACGAGTATTGAGCTAGGAGCAAGAAGTCCATACAGTCTTGCCAGAATAAACCACTGACTAGAATCACAATGGAAAAACAAAGACCTAAACCCGTCATTAGTGCCTTTAGTGGAAAATTTGTTACTCCTCGAAAAATCATCTTTGAACGCGTCGAAAGAGCAGACACCCATCCACTTCCCTCTAGCAATCCCTTATGAAACATATGTGGTACTGGCGGTCTCATCGCCTCAGCAGGAGAAAGTTTAAAAATACCGCGAAGTGAAGAATAGACTCCAATTGATGCCGTTAAAAAAGAAACACCCATGGCGATGAAAAAGTGTTTTATAGAAAAGCTGTAGGACAAAGTCGGAAAATGATAGAAGTCGCCGTATAACTCAATCATAGAACTTCCAATCCAGGCCCCAAGCATAAGACCAAAGAGAGACCCTAGTCCTATAATTACAAATGCTACCTTGTAGTAAAAAGCCGAAATTTCAGCATTAAAGAACCCCAATGCTTTAAGCGTGGCTATCTCTCCTCGTTGCGACCGAACCATTCGCGAAATCACAACATTTAAGATAAATGCTGCCACCAAAAAGAATACAATAGGAATCGAAAAAGCCTGAACACGAAGTTGTTTTAACTCCTCTCTAACATAAACATGAGATGTTTGTTTATCTCTACCAAGTGCTCCAACACCTCCAAATCGATCCATCTGTTGATTGATTTTTGCAATTAATCCTTCTACCAGTAAATCGGGTTTAATCTTTAGGACCGCACTATTAAAAGAGGAACGCATATCGAAGCTAGCCGCTAGTGCCGATTCATTCATCCAAATCACTGTATAATGAAAATCATCTGGAAGAGGAGATCCGGGCTGGAGAGAAAATATATGTTCAGGAGATACTCCAACACCCACTATTTTTAGTTGCCGTTTTCGCCCGTTAAGGGACGCATGAAAAATGTCGCCGAGTTCAAATTTATGGGCTTTGAAAAAACCTTCGGTTATGATGATTTCTTCTTCAGAGAGGGCTGACGGCAGACGTCCCTTTTTTAAAAAAATTTGATTCATAGTTGGTTGCTTGCCATCAGGAATACTTATGATATGACCAACGGCAGGCTCGATATAATCTGGCACAGATAGAAGTGCATCGTATTCGAGACGAGTTTCAACTCCGGTGACTCCCTCGATCGATTCCAGTCCGTGCACCGCGTGCAAGGGTGCTTTTTTTATTCGTAAAAACAAATCTGAAAACTGGGCCGACTTATAGAAATCATCTCGGCTTTTACGTAAAGATTCTTCGGTCGAAGTAAAGCCAAAAAGAACTGCGACACCTATACCCACGACCATCGCTATGGAAAACACTTGCAACTTAAGGTGAGATAGCTCGCGGATCAATTTCAAATTTAAAAGGCTAAACTTCTTCATTACCACTCAAGTTCCTGAGCCGTTTTTTGCCGTTCATTGACGTCAATTCTTTCAATTCTTCCATCTTTTAAATGAACAACTCGATCTGCCATTTCGGCAATGGATACATTATGAGAAATCACGATTGTTGTTGTTCCAAGAGTTTTGTTAACCTTTTGAATAGCATCTAAAACTAGAATTCCAGTTTTAACATCTAAGGCTCCCGTCGGCTCATCACAAAAAAGCATCCTTGGTTGTTTGGCAATAGCTCTGGCTATAGCCACTCTTTGCTGCTCCCCTCCTGACATTTGAGAGGGAAAGTGATTGGCTCTTTCATAGAGACCCACTTGTCTTAGAGCTTCTAATGAATCCATTGGGTCGTCTGAAATTTCAGTGACCAGGTTTACATTTTCTCTAGCGGTCAACCGTGGAATTAAATTGTACATCTGAAAAATGAAACCAATGTTCTTTCGCCTGAATTGCGTGAGCTGTCTATCACTCAATTCAGACATATCTGTTTCTTCAAAAAGTAGGGAGCCTTCTGTTGCGCTATCTAATCCACCGAGAATATTTAGAAGAGTCGTCTTTCCACTACCGGAATGACCTAGAAAAACGAGAAACTCTCCCTTTTTAATTTCTATGTCAACGTCCCTCAATGCGTAGACTGGAACTTCACCCATTTGATAGGTTTTCGTAAGGCCTTTTGCTTTCATCAATATAGACATAAAAGAAAATTAGTCTGAAAAATCCAGTAAATCAATCATGCTTTACAAAAGGTATGTGTCGATCAGGTATCCAGCATAATAGGCGATCACCGAGGCAAGAATCCCCGCCAACAGGGTTTTCGCGGCTGAAACCCAGTACTTTTCTACCGTCCAATAACTCTTTAAGGAACCAACAATAATGAACGATACGCCTGCCAGCAGAGAAGACCACAGAAAAGGTCGTTCAAATGTGAAAAAATAGCTCAAAAGGGGCAAACTTCCACAAAGGGCAAAAGAAAGGAATGTTATAACTCCAGCCTTAATACCCGAGCGAAATTCAAGAGTTTTTCCGTATTCATGGAGGACCATATATTCAACCCAAGATTTCTCATCTTTTGTATAAAACTCTAAGTTTTTTTCTAGAAGGTCACCCGTAAAACCCTCTTCTTTTAATATCAATCGAACTTCTTCTTTTTCAGAGTCGGGGTCATTACGAACTTGCTGCGTTTCAAACTCTTCGAGTAATTGAACTTCCTGGTTTTCGGTTTTTGTACCCATATAATTACCAACAGCCATCGAAAAACCGTCTGCGAGCAAATTAGCGATACCCAGAATAATTATCGTGTTATTGGATAAGCCGGCGCCTACGACCCCGGCGACAACAGCAAAGGTGGTTACCGTTCCATCGATTCCACCAAAGACCGCATCTTTAATATAACTCTGCTTTTTATTAGACCTCAATCGTCTAAGAATCGAGGCTCGATCATGAGAATGCTGAAAGGATGCTGGGAATTTTTCTGTCAAAAGCGCTCCTTGTTCGCTTATGAGAATACTAAAACATAGTTGGCTCTCTTGTGTCCAGATTCAATATCCTTATGGGCATACTTAATTTCATTTAAATCAAAACACTTCTCAATGGGTGCTTTTATCTTGTCATCTTTAAACAATAGGAGAATTTCAGCAAGATACTCTTTTAGAACCTCAGGTTTTAAGAGTCCTGTGGCACTAAAAATGACTCGTTTTTTGGTTTTTAAAAGGGATGACATCATCATTTTTAATAATACAGAAAGAGTAAGAACTGGTGTTAAGTACTTTGAAGACTCTTTCATCATTCTTTTGTATTGGTGAGACCCCAGTTTTCCGACACTATCGAAAATCACATCAAATTGCTCATTAACCTCGTCCAGCCTCTTATAATCAACGGCATGATCGGCACCTAGGCTTTTTACATATTCAAAATTCTTTGGCGAAGCTGTTGCTACCACCCGAGCTCCTTTGATTTTCGCTAGTTGGATTGCTGCAGACCCCAAACTACCAGCCCCTCCATTTATAAGTATGGATTGTCCCTTTTGCAATTCGCCCAATTTAATCAAAAAGTTATACGAAGTGAGGTGACCATCGCACAAACAACTGGCTTCTTTGTGGTTCAAATAATCCGGCTTTTTTACATAAACCCCTTTTTCGTCGAGAACGGCGTATTCAGCGTTAGCTCCAAAGTGAAAGCCAGTTTCACCAAAAATCTTATCACCAATGGACACCGAGTTTACTTTTTCGCCAAATCCGATAACCTCTCCGGAGAATATAGTTCCAATATATTTATTCTTAGGTTTAGTTAGCCCCATAAAGAGTCTTGCAAAGCGAGGAACTCCCCTTCTCATCATAGAGTCGGCACTCGTTACTCCGGATGCCTTAATCTTCACAAGAATTTGCTCGGGCCCTGGAGTGGGAACTTCACGCTCAATAATCTTAATACTTTCATAATTTCCATAGTCGTAGCTGGCGGCAGATTTCATAGTCTTGGGAAGTTCTGTCATTTTCATTCTCCTTTTTTCTTGCGTAACTTACACTGTAAGTATAGACTTACAGTGTAAGTAAGTAAAGAGGAATTTTATAAAATTTATTTTAATAGTAATTACAGGTATTTATGAGCAAAACTAGGAATTTAAACACCGAAAAAGTACTCAAAAAGGCAGTTCAACTTGCAGATCGAGAAGGCTTAGAAAAGCTCAGCATGCGGAAGCTTGCTAAGGCCCTGGGCATTGAAGCCATGTCTTTATATAACCACGTCGAAAACAAAGATGATCTTCTCGATAAGATGGCAGATTTATTCTACTCAAAAATCCAATTTGATCACACCTCGAAGGACTGGGTCGCGAGCATGAAAGAACGGGCTCACTCAATTAGAGGCCTTCTAAAAAGTCACAGGTGGGCCCTAAGTCTTCTCAACTCCCGTGAGAATCCAGGATTTGCGTCCCTCAATCATCACGATCAAGTCATCAGCTGCCTCCTCAACTCGGGGTTTAGCTTAGAACAAGTTGGACACGCCTACTCATTGCTCGATGCCTATATTTTTGGGTTTGCGATCCAAGATCAAAACCTACCATTTGAAAATGATAACGAAATCGAGGCACTTGCAACAAAGATCGTAGAAACCTTTCCTGAGGGTCACTTGAACGCATTTAGAACCTTCACACTTAATTATGTCCTACAGCCCGGCTATTCTTTTGACCGGGAATTTGAAATTGGTCTTAACGCGACAATAGAAGGTGTAAAGACTCTGTTAAACTAGCCCCTCAGCCTTCACTTTTTTGTGCCCGATTTCGACCATATACATTAACTTTGATATATGGCTTCCAAGAAAAAGTTGAATAGTAATCAACTTCTTAAACAAAAAAATAAACAGCTGAAGGTCTTTACCTTTGGTTTATTTGCCAGCTTGATAGTCATCGCCGCGCTTACTTTCAATATTTTTTACCTCAAGGAGGAAGTCTCCACTTTAAGCGCACAAATTGTCGAACTACAAAAAGTTAAACAGGGGGCTCCAAGATACATAAGCCTCAATAAGAAGATCAGTTGTGAAAATATCGAAGTTGAGCAGACCGCTCCCGCCTGCCCTGAAGGAAGTGGCGAATTTATCCCTCCCGCCTTCTACCCCATCCACTCTGTTTACATGGGTTATGAAAAAAACATTACGAGCAGCGGGCTATTTCAATCAATTCTCAATGTCGTCTTTAAGTCTAAACCAAAACTAAAAGTATTCATCATGGTTCCCAAGGGAATTATGAAATCCGCTCTAGAAGAACTCGACCCCCTATTAAATGATGCCACAAAAGAGCAAGTTGAGGTTGTGGCAACACCATCTGATTTTACTATCTGGGCGCAAGACTATTTCGAAACGAGTTTAAATAGAAGTACAGGCGAATTTTCAATCATCGATCTCCCCTACGAGTCAGATGTGGGAGAGAATATTCCATCCTTTCTCGCGCTTGCCTGTAATAGTAATTTGATTGGACAAAGTGAAATCAATGCCGATCGCCTTACTTATACTTCAGGTAACTACGGCGGAAACATTGAGGCCCTTACCGACAATCTATTAGTAATTGGGGACAACATGCACGAGTCCCAAAAAGAAGTTCTAGGTAAAGAGATCAATCAAAAAATCGTAGAAATTGATGTCAAGTGGCTGCTTGTAGGCCATGTCGATGAACTCATAAGTCTTATTCCAGATTCCAACCGCGGCGGTAACTGCCCATTTGACATTCTCTATGCTTCACCCGACACCGCTTACCAATTACTGAAAGAGGAAAAAGCAAAGGGTAAAGACTTAAACATCAATCTTGGTATCGGATCCAGAAAAGATAAGAAAAATTTCAATCTCGACGAGTGTTTTGAAAAAGGCGATATCAACCCCATTTGTAAAGAGGTTTTTCGAGCTAATAAGACCTATTCAAAAATCATTCAAAACAATATGAAAAAAATTCGCGACTCTCTCGATGCCGAACAGGGAAATTGTGCGCAAGTAAACTTCATTCCCATTCCAATTCTGTTTTCGCCAAAAGCATTTAGAAAGAGCTATGGCACTGAAAATGATGAAGCTATAACTATTGATCCAAACCCCGTTAATAATGTAGTGATCAACAATCATCTGTTTTTACCAAAACAAAATCTGGATATTTTTCATCAATTTACTAAGAAGAAGTTAGAAAAATTTAATTACAAAACCAACTATGTTGACGGACGTTTCGTCCATCAATTTCGAGGCGGTATTCACTGTAGCCTTAACTTTAGAAGAAGCTGTCGTCCGCAAAACTAGGTGCTCTTCTTAAGTCCTGGTATTAAGTAACTAAGCTAAAATTACAGAACGATTTTCACTATTTTATATCTTCTCCTTGCAAGACTAGACTCGACTTTATTTGATAGGTTTTTAAGGGGGACAAATGAAGTTAATTTTATTTCTTATTCTTTTTGCAACACTCGTGGCTTCACAAGCTTTTGCTTCTGAAATAGATTGTGGAACCATAGAGCCAACTGAGACCAATAGTATAAATTATAAAAATCTAATTGAACCAAACCTCATACTCGCAATGACAGACGAAAGGGTTTTAAAAGTTTGGGATGATAGCCAAAGGTTTGATTTAACCTATTGTATCTCAGATGAATTCAAGGATTTAAAAGAACGTATTGTTGAAGCTACGGATTTTGCAACTCAAGAGTGGATGAGACACGCCAACGTGCGCTTTATCTACAAAACTGATGAAGATGGGAATTGTAATCACAAAAACACCAATGTTCTTTTCAGAGTACAAATTAAAAAGAATCGTAGAACCAAATATAGAGGGCGAGCTTTTTTTCCAGGAGAAGTTCAAGAAAAGAGACGAATCTATTTAAAGAAAAAACATATAGAAGATCATCCGAGAGATATGGAACGCCTTATGCTTCATGAACTCGGCCACGTTCTAGGGTTTAGACATGAACATATTCACGAAGATAACCCAGAAGTTTGCGACGAGAAAATTCCTGATTTTGAACCCTTAACTGATTACGACCAATTTTCGATCATGCATTACATGCAGTGTGGCGGCAAAAATCGAACGGGTCGACTCTCTGATTTTGATAAGGAAGGGGCTGAAAAAGCCTACCCATAAAAGTTCTATAGAAGTAAGATTTCCAAATGTGCCCTATTCTTTTAGGGCATTTTTTATTCAAACCCGAGACCATGGTCCAGTATTGGTCGCCTTTTATTAGGTTTGGGTCAAGATAGGCTGCAATGCCTTGGTATGATGAAGAAGAAGAGTAGGAGGCTCGATGGAAAAAATGGTCACGATGCCCATAGAATACCTAGGTGAAGTTTCTATTTACCTTGGTGTAGGAATTCAGGTTGTTACAGCACTCATATTAGGAGGTCTTGTTGGCCTCGATAGAGAAAGAAAATTAAAGAGTGCAGGGATTAAAACCAATATTCTCATTTGCCTTGGCGCTACTCTTTACACATCAATAGGACTTATCTTAGCTTCTGAAACCTCAAACACGGCCGACCCAGCTCGAATGGCCGCACAGATCGTTAGCGGAATTGGTTTTTTAGGTGCTGGAGCTATAATTCAAAGCAAGGGCAACGTTATCGGAATGACTACGGCTGCAACAATTTGGGTCGTAGCTGCCATTGGATTTACCATCGGTGCGGGCTACCCCCTTACTGCATTTATTTTTACAGTTACGGTTCTCTCGGTACTCACTTTGATTTCTCCTATTTATGGCCTTCTCGAACGAGAAAAGAACTACTCTTACTTTCACTTAGAAATCCTATCCCATGGATCGATATCTAATACCGTACTCGGAATTCTCGACTCTCACGAGATTGTTCTAGAGGACATCGATGAGGAGTTTGAAAATAGAAAGAAGGGCGCTAAAATTACCAACGTCTACATTAAGGCCCATCAAAGGCAAGTAGAAAGACTGACCTACGAAATTAAACAAATTTTGCGAGTCAAGGATTTGGCCTACTATCCCATATCAAATACCTTCATTCATTCAGAACATAAATCAAGTGACAATGAACCAACAGAAATCAACTCGAAAAAGAAAGTTAACTAAGACTAATTATTTGATTATCTCTCAACTTAAACTAAAATGCCTTTTAGAATTAAGTTGAGAAATATGAAAAAACGCTTTGATTTCGACAAACTATCTTCAGATGAAAAAAAGGCTTACATAGAAGCCTTTAGTTACAAAGACCCTAAACAAGAGCGGGAAAGGACGGCCTTTATAACTCAGGGCTGGCCTAAGAAGCCATCTCATTTTATTGCCGGAGCTCTCGGTTTACCCATCGAGAGAAATTCGAGAAAAATCAAACACCCACTAACAATTTACTCTTTTATTATCCTTTTCATTGTCATTCACTTTCTAGGGACATCGACCAACCATTTAGCATTTGTAGAAACATGGGGGTTTGTCGCTAAGGATTTTGAACGAAGCTTTTTTCTAACTTTTATAACCTCATTTTTTCTTCATGGAAGCTGGTTCCACCTCATTGGTAATGCATACTACTTTTATGTTTTTGGAGATGATGTTGAAGATGATATGGATTTGTTTTCATTTCTCAGCCTCTTAATGGGTGGGCATATTTTTGCAATTATTCTCCATGGATTCTTAGCCGGACGCGCTGACGTGCCTCTTATCGGTGCAAGCGCGGGAATTTCTGCACTCCTCGGCTACTATATGATTCGATTTCCAAAGAGACAGATCTCTTATATGGTCTTTTTCTTTTTTATTTGGATTCACATCCCGGCCTTTTTAGCATTTCTTTGGAAATTTGCCTGGGAATTCTTTTTGGCGAAGACAGATTCAGCGGCCTATCAAGGAGTTGCTCTTTGGGCTCATGTCGGTGGAGGGCTTTTTGGTGTTATCTATGCTTTCCTCCGTACAGGTCAGAGCGAAAAAAAGGAAGGGTATAAAAGAGCTGTTGACGCCAAAGCACAGAGCTTAAAGAAGACCGGTCGTAGGCAAAGCCGCTCTTATTCTCGTAAGAGCAAATGGGATCAATATAACAAAAAGTAGATTCACATTTCACCTGAATTATACAATCGGTCTTGCAGCTGACTTTTCTTGGTATATTATATTCTCAGTTAACTCCAGAAGGTCAATCCTGGG
The DNA here is from genome assembly GCA_030427805.1 of Bdellovibrionia bacterium. Classification (GTDB taxonomy): domain Bacteria; phylum Bdellovibrionota; class Bdellovibrionia; order Bdellovibrionales; family JAGQZY01; genus JAUHWN01. The sequence continues at coordinate 444,313 of JAUICP010000001.1, read as the reverse complement.
AAGGACTTGTGATGGCGAGCTCAGTTGAAATAATCACTCCTAACAACTTCGAACAAGAATCTCACTTCTATCCAAAGGCTCTTAATTCGCAATTGCACGCCATGGTAGGCTTCTTCTTTAACCTCGACCACGAGCGAATTATTAAAAGATACTGTCATCTCAACCCACAAGTTGACCAGTCTGTACTAAAAGAAATTCTCGGCTATCAGTCCAAGCACTTTCATTGGGGAGGGGCCGACCTATTCTATGTAACAACAGAATACGGAAATCGGAAAATGGTCATCCTAGAGACAAACTCCTGCCCTTCCGGACAAAAATCGATGCCCCTGAGAACAGATGTCGATGAGTACAGAGGGTATCGCTTTCTTATCGAAAACTCCTTCTTACCAAAAATTAAAAAGAAGAGACTCCCGAAGGGAGCCTTAGCTGTCATTTATGACAAAAACTATATGGAAAATAGTGGATACGCCAATACCATTGCTGATTTAACTGGAGAAACTGTCTACCTGGTTCCATGCATGAATGGCGAGGACAAATTTTATCACTTTGAAGACGGAGTCCTTTATATTGATCATGAGGGTGAAAAATTCCCCATTCGAGCGGCCTTTCGCTATGTCACGCAAAAGCCATGGAATCGAATTCCTGTAGAAACCAAAACATTCATCTATAACTCTACACTAGTTTGTTTGGCGGGTGGACGAAACAAACTCCTCGCGGATAAAGCCTATGAGTTTTATAACTCCGAAATTATGGATACTGGGTTAAAAATTAACACACCTGAAACTATAAGAGACGTTAGTAAGGTTGAGATCCCTCTTTGGGTGCAACGGTATGGGGGAAATGCAGTTATTAAGAATCCATACTCCAACGCCGGACAGGGTGTTTACACAATCACGAGTGAAAAAGAACTTAATGACTTTATGGAAGAAGAGCACGAGTACGATCAGTTTATTGTGCAAAGCTTGATCGGTCACTACAATTGGAGCTCCCATGGTTCTGAAGGTAAGTTTTATCACATTGGTACTGTTCCAAACAAAAAGGGAAACAGTTATATCTCTGACTTAAGAATGATGCTCTATTCTTCACCCCAAGGATTCATCCCCTGTGCTATTTATTCAAGAAAGGCTCTCAAGCCTCTTCAAGCTGAGGTATCTGAGTCTAGCTGGGAAGTTCTTGGTACAAACTTATCTATTAAAACGGGACCAAACCAATGGGAATCCGATACGAGTCGCCTTATGCTTATGGATCGCAAGGATTTTAACTCTCTAGGCATTGGTACTGACGATTTAATTGAAGCATTTATTCAGTCGGTATTGTCGATAATTGCAATTGATAAAATGGCAGAATACCTTTTAAATAAAAAGGGTAACTTTCGATTGAAACTGTTTAAGTCGCTCGACAATGACCACTCACTCGTTGATGAGATTTTAGTTAGATGATTATTGATGAAATTGATTTAAAGAAAATAAAGAATCATAGTAAGGGCACCTTTAAGCTCAACACAGTTAAAAACGCCCTTGGAGATTTTTGGCAAATCCCCTTGATGATAGCTAAAGGTGATGATGGACCCGTTGTTGGGATAACTGCCGCTTTGCACGGAAACGAACTCAATGGAATTTCAATTGTCCACAAACTTTGGGAAAAAATTGATGCTAATAATCTTACTGGCACCTTAATTCTAGTTCCTGTGCTCAATGTACCAGGGTATCTAAATGGAAAACGGGAATTTACGGACGGACAAGACCTCAATCGAATAATGCCTGGTAAATCATCAGGCTCCACTAGCGAAGTTTACGCCCATCAAATACTCACAAAAATCGTAAAACACTTTGAATATCTAATAGACCTTCATACTGCGAGCTTTGGACGAATTAATTCCCTCTATGTCAGAGCTGATATGAATAATGAGGTCACGGCAAAAATGGCCGAACTTCAAGAGCCCCAAATTATCGTAAACAAGCCGGGTGCTAAGGGAACTTTGCGATACGAAGCCGCGCAGATGGGAATACACTCCATTACGGTTGAAGCTGGAGACCCTCATATTTTTCAGAAAAAACATGTTCGTACATCAATTTTTGGATTGAACAATGTTCTTCTAGAGCTGGGAATGATTAAAGAGGCCTCGGATCAGATCGAACACGATGCGATTATTTGTAAAAGCTCGAGGTGGATCTACGCAAAGAACGGTGGAATATTGCGAGTATTTCCAGGCCTTACGGATGAAATTAAAAAAGGCGAAACCATCGCGACCATATCTGATATTTACGGTAACAAAATAGAAACCATAGTCTGCCCGAACGACGCCGTAGTTGTTGCAAAAGCGACCAATCCCGTGTGCGAAGTTGGCTCACGAGTCATGCACCTCGGTTTTATATGGGATGATTACGAAGAGTCGGAATTCGATTTAGATACGACAGATTAAAGCTTCTCCACTAAGGAGTCTGTTAAAGCTTTATAGTCGACAATAACTTTGGCAACTTCGACTTTTTGAGAAATCAAATGTGTTCTGGCGCGGGAAAGACGATTTTTGACTTCAATTAAGGTTTCTAAATCAACACGACCACGCCGAAATCGTCTTTGTTCTTCACTATAAAGGCGCGATAATACCTCAACTTGTTTTTTATATATTTCTAATCGTTCTTTTTGTTTTTCGACTCGGCCTCGACTATCCCTAATTTGCTTTTGAATTTGATCTCTTAAAGCTTTTAACTCTAGGCTTCTCTTTCGATTGAAAAATTCAGACTGAGTGAGTTCTGCCCGTTTTATGGAGTCGTCAAATTTGTATTCAAAACTAAGACCAAAAAAGCTTTCTCTTCGATTCACTGCTGTTCCGAAACGGCTCGACTCATCCTCACTGAGCCCTACGAGAAACTTTAACTCGGGCCATAGGTCATTTTCATTCAAATCAATGGCAATTTGACTCGATTTTAATTCAGACTCTTTTAATCGTACGACACGAGAAGAATTAACAAGGCTTGAAGAGTCCTTGATCTCCTGGATAGGTCTCGAGTAAAAAGGAACCTCAAAGGTCTTTACCTTAGCTAACTGAATTTCCCCTAATCCCTCGGAGAGTTTTATTTCTGCTGATGAGAAATTCATTTCTGCCTCAATTACAGAGTTTTGAAAATCAAGCACTTCAGCCAACGAACGATCCACGTCAACTTTCCGCGCAATTGATTTTTTCTTTCTCTCAGTTATCTCCTTAAAAAGCGATCTCGCCTCGCTGAGTTGTTTTTTAGCTAATTTCAAGTCTTCGAATGAGGATAGGTAGGCCAAGTAATTTTTAATTCTCTCTGCTAGATAGTCTTCATAATCTTCAACCAATTGAAGGTAGATTCTTCGGTCTTCTTCATTAAGATCCTCGTAAACAAGACGACCTTGATATCCAAAAGCATTTTTGAGAAGTGATTGCTCCAATTGGACTGTTTTAACTTGCTCTTCCCGGTCAGCGAGCTTGCTATCATTATACTGCAAAGTCAGCTCTGTTCCTGTACTGGGGATAGCCTTAGATAGTTGGCCTGTAAATCGATGGGTATCACTATCATTGTCAGAAGAGATTCCGTATTGATCGGTGATACTAAGAATCCAGGCCGAGTCTGGAGACTTGAGGTCTTTATTGAACTTTAGTCGGCTTCGATTGGCTTGAATCGACTTTAGAAACAAATCATTATTTTTGACAGAATTTAAATAAACATCCATGGGAATGACGTTAGCTAGGGCTAAATGACCCAATAGAAGCCCGGCGATCGGTAACAAAAATAGTCTCATTAACTGACCTCTCTCACTTTGGATCGAATACTAAACAGAAAGGAATAGACAATGGGCATAAAGACTAGAGTAATAAACGTACCAAAAATCAACCCCCACCCCATAGCCAACATCATGTCGGCCAGCGTAGCATCGTAACCGCCAATTCCATAGGCCGTCGGAAAGACACCTGCTACAGTTGTAAGCGTCGTTAATATCACGGGCCTCAAACGGGTAATTGCCAGTTCTTTGACTTTCTCAAGCCAATCGTCAGTCGGCCCTAAATTCTTTAAGCCCTCTTCAAATCGATCAAGCATGACAATGGAGTCATTGATAACAACACCCAACATGCCAATAGCACCAATTACCGCAAAGAAACCATATCGATCCATTCCATGTCCCCAAAAAGCCATAGCAACTCCAGCAGCACCAAAGGGAATGGCCGCAATAATTATTGTAGGCATACTTAACGAGCTAAACATGAAGACAAGAATTATGTAGATGAAAAATATCGTAAGAAGTATTGCGTAGAAGAAATCTGATCCTGAGTCTCTTGAGTCTTCAATTTCTCCCCTAAAATTAAACAATGTCGAGGGACTTTCCTTTAGAATTTCTGGAAATACCTGTTCCTCTAAGTAGCTAGCAATTTCTAAGGGCGTCATCTTGGGGTTTTCATTTAAATCGGCATAGACATAGTCTGCCCTTTTAAAATTAACTCTTTGAATATTAGAGGGTTTTCTTTGTTCTTGTAGATGGACAAGTTGCTTCATCGGAACCAAATATCCTTGCGAGTTAGAGGCGCGAAGATCAAGGACCTGTTCAATTTTGTCTTTCGATGCCGCTTTACTTGTGAGTCTCACATCGATTTCTTCATCCTCATAAAGACGATAAAGTATTCGTCCTTGTATAAACGATCTCATGGTTCTAGCCATCTGAGCAGGATCAATCCCCAACCTCATCGTCTCTTCGAGATTCAGATCCAATCCATATTCCTTCTTAACTCTCGGCTTTTCAATTTCAACATTTTTGAGGTCTGATAGTTTACCTAGGGACGCCGCCAACTTCTCCGTCACGAGCTTTCTTCTTTTATCGTTATTCTCCAAGACCTCAATTGCGATCGGACTACCGCTACTGGAACTCCACCAACTTTTGAGTATTCTTACGTCTTGGAACTCTTTTATTTTCTTAGCTTCTGACTCCCAAAAATCGAGCATCACCTGCATATCGACTGGCTGTTCATCGGGAGGAAGGAGCTCGACCCTTAAGCTTGCTTCATTCTCTCGAACTTCTCCTCCCCTGCGACTCTCTCCAATTACAGTTCGAAAGCCGACAACCGCTGAAAACTTATCGTTGATCAAAAGATTTTCGAATTTTCGAACATGCTTAGCCATTTCCGAGCGGGTGGCATTTTCTGGTCCAATAATTTTCACTGCAAATTCTTTTGTTTGCTCTCTTGGAAACATGACGAACTTCAACTGGCTGCTAAAAATCCAATATCCAAAACCCAAAAACGCCGCAAAAAATAGAATGCATACAGATCTATATTTTAAGGTAAAGTTCAAAATTTTTCGATAAACGTTCTCTAGACCGTCCATCATCTTTTTTCGGTAATTGTGGATAGGAGCGAGTACAGCTTTTGTTTTTGAAACCTTTGGTTCAACCATGTGGGCTGGTAAAATGAAAAAGGACTCCAATAGGCTCGCACCAAGCATGAGAATGACGACTAAAGGAATGAATTTCACAAATAATCCAAATCGCCCCTCAAAAAATAAGAGCGGAATAAATGCTACACATGTTGTGAGAACACCAGCCAAAACTGGTTGAATGACCTCCATGGTGCCGTCGATCGCACTTTTTAATGGACTATCACCGCGCCTGCGATGTTTTGAAATATTATCAGCCACAATAATGGCGTCATCGACCACAATCCCCAATACTATAATAATAGCCGCGAGTGTTATATTGTTGACCGTGTATCCAGCTAGTAAACAACCAATCAGGGTAAAGGCCAGCGAAAATGGAAGACCCATCGCCACCCAAAAACCAGATCGTGAATCGAGAAAGACAAATAAAACTAAGAGGATGATAAGAAATCCCGCTAACCCATTTGTCGAAATAATCGCAAGCCGATTTCTAATGTCGTAGGATTCATCGTCTAAGAGTTTTACTTTGACATTAGAGCCCTCGAAGTCTTTTTCGAAGCGCTCTACCAGCTTGAAAACAGCTTCTCGGGCTTTAAGTATTCCGTAGCCCCTACTTTTTTGAATATTAAAAACAACAGCCTCATGGCCTTGGATTTTTCGAATCGATGTTGTTTTTTCGAAACCCCATTTTACATCAGCGATTTCGGACAATTTGATATGGGTATTTTGAAAGTTACTTGAGATGATCGCCTTCTTTAGGGAGTCAACATTATCCATATAGGAACGGAGAGCCACCTCTGATTCCGCTTTATCCTCCATGGCACCGAGAGGAGTTCTTAAGTGCTGCTTCTGAATTTGCTCGGCAACCTCGGACATCGAAATTTCGTAATTGAGAAGCTTTTCAGGGTCGACTTCAATTTGGATTTCAGGCTTTAGGTATGCCCTAGCTTCTACTCCACTAACCTCTGGTAAAGAGAGAATCCTATTTTTAAAGGTCAAGGCAAATTCTTGGAGTTTCTTGCGACTTTCTACATCGAGTAACTCCAGACCATCCAGGTATAGAGCAATATCGATAATTGCTTTTTCGGAGCTATTAAATTGATCGTAAACAGGGTCTTCAATTTCGCTTGGTAAGTCGGCCCGTTCAACCGCGTCTTTTATTTCTTGAACTTTTTCTTTGAATTCTTCGCGAGTTATATCGGGATCAGTAGTGATTCTAAAACTAGCACGAGCAAACCGAGCAGTACCATATATTTCATAAAGCCCTGAGACACCTTTAAGCTGTTCTTCGATCGGCTTGATGACAAAAAGCTCAACATCTTTTGCAGAGGCACCAGGATAGGGTACTGCTACCCTTACCCAGTTCATCGCAAACTCAGGTCGTTCCTCTTTGCCTATAATATCCCACATTGAAAATGAAATGAGAATGAGGCCAAACATGATGACGTTGGCCGTAAATTTTCTTTGCGCAAAATATTCAACGAGCTTTCTCAATTACATTCCCCCGGCTCCCATTGTATTGAAGCCGGTGTAAGGAGGCTAGATATAAATTAAAACGCACAATATAAGTTGAAAAATTAGAGACTACTGAATGTACTCCGCTCTCTCTAGAACGAACATCTCTGACTCTCCAGTAAAGACATTGGGAGCGGTACCAATCTTCAGGTCATCATCTAAATAAAGGATGTTAAGGTCACTCTTGGCTCCCACTGGCCCGTTGGGGAATTGTCCCACCTGAACGGGTGTAAAATAAGTAAAAGTTTCATCCAAAATATCCATGGAAAGTTCTTCGATACTCGTGCCCGAAGTCATCTCCGATGGCATAAAAAAACCAGAAAGAATTTCTGTTGTTTGAATCGGACCCTTTACCGTCCCCTTTGCTCTCAATGCAAATGTAACGATCCCACCGTCGAGCATAATACGCTCTCCTAAATTAACCGCTCGACCATCCGGGGTCACAAATTGATAAACTCGATTCAGGTTTTGCTTAACATTTTGCGGGTCATTATTTCGCTCATCAGACCATATTTGCTTCCAGGGTCCAGGGGCAAATAGAACCCATTGCTTCTCCGAGACAAGTGGCCGGTCCTTAATGAGCTCTGCCGTTAATTGATTGAGCTCAGACCGAATTTCAACCCGGTTTTTCGTCGAAAGTGTATTCGCTCTAGCAAGATCTAGAATTTCCTTCTTTATTAGATTGAAATCTTGCTGACCCTGCGACCATCCATTTAGAGAAAAAACTAAGAAACAAACAATTAAAGAAATCCTTTTCACGCGATCCTCCTAAAAATTAATGCCACTATCTAAACACAGGTAATTTAATCCAAGCAAGCCTCAGAACAATCTGTTGCAGAGTATAAGGATCAGTGTTGCAAAACGAGACGTCTAAACTCATTTACATACAGTAGGCCGCGAAATGTTCCGATGAAATTAATGCTACTTATATTTTGGGATAGAACTTGGACTACAAAGAACTCATTGAAAAATTAGAAGGTGGAATTCGAGAGGGCAATACGAAACAAGTGCTCGAGAAAGTGAAATCCCTTAACTTCGAAAAAATTCCACGGAGATTTCGCCAACAACTCGCCAATAAAGCCTGGCGATCTGGTGGTGTGAAGCAAGGCATGCGTATTCTTCACCCGGTTGTGTACAGCGAAAAAGCACTACTTAGAAAAGATAGCTCCCCCCTAGAGCTTATTGAGTATTCGATGTTACTGCAAAAATTAGGGTCAACCAAAGAGGCCTTAGACCGACTAGAAACTATCGATACAAGTCGATTTCCCCAGGTATTGCTGTACAAAAGTTTCTGCCTCTTTTCGAACTGGTCTTACAAAGAGAGTCTAAAACACCTTAATGAATACGTAAGCCACTCAGCAGTTAATGACTATCAGATCCTCGTCGGTTTTATGAATCTACTCTCTGCCCACTTGTGCTTAGAAAATATTAGTGAAGCAGAGAAAGTAAAAGAAGAAATCATCCGCCTTGATATTGAAGCCCACAAAAGACTTTTGGGAAGTTTTCTCGAGATGTCTGCACAAATCGAAATGTTAAAATCTAATAATCGTGAAGCGCAAAAGCTACTGAAAAGATCTGAGAAGGCATTAGAAAATGAAAGTGGATCCTATTTGCTTTTTACGAAAAAGTGGCAGGCAATTATCACGGCCAATGAATCCCATAGCACCAAGCCCTTAGAGAAACTTAGAAAACTCGCACTCGAAAAAAATCATTGGGAAACTCTAAGAGAAATTGATCTCTACTCACTCCCCATTGATTTTGATCAAAACCGATTTTTCAAGTTACTCTATGGGACACCTTATGAGGCCTACCAAAGTCGAATTATAAACACCCTCCGTTATAATAAGCCACTACCTGAGAGGTGCCAAATCGACTTCGGCGGGACTGCAAATTTTGATTTGAGTCAATTTAAGTTTGAAGGGGCTGAATTAAGTAAGCCCGGGCAAAACATTCACAAACTCTTTTACTGCCTGACAAGTGACCTTTATAAGCCTCTTCGAATCGGAACGATTTTTTCGAGCCTCTTTCCAGATGAGTATTTTAATATTTTCTCGACTCCTAATAAAATTCATCAGCTCGTTAACCGAGCAAGAAAACTAATAGCCAAAGAAAAGCTCCCCTGTCATATCGATGAGTCCCATGAAGGATACAAGGTTCAATTCTCACGCAATTGCTCCATTTCCTTAGACCTCAATAAAAAAATACCAAGCCAAGAAAGTCTGATGTGGAAGAAACTACTTTCTAATGAACAAAGCGAATGGTCTCGAGCTGAAATTATGGAGATACTTGGTCTTAGCCTTACCTCATCAAATCGCTTCCTATCATGGTGTCTCGAAGAAAAGTTTTTAGAACGCTTCGGAAGTGGTAAGAACACTAAATATCGAAGACTCACCCAAACGAGTCTCTTGAGTGCTTAAAACCTTTTAAGCCATACATTCATACTCTTGAAGTCTTCCGCAGATTTATCGATGTCTTGCCACTTATATTGAACATTAAGCCGACTTGATTTTTCATATCCTAAGCGGCCCCAGAATGAATCAAGAGGTTTGTACTTAGGCGGTTTTAAAGGATGATCATCTGGGCGTATAACGGCGCAAAAACAAGTATACTGTAAATGGTTTAAGGTTTTTCGCGCAAAAGCCTCTCTACGCGTAAAAAACTCATGACCTAACTTATTTCCGCGGTATTCAGGTAATATAATTGATTCTCCAAAGTAGAAAATCTTTGAGATATCGTAACCGGCAGTTACAAAAGGAGTTTTAAATTCTTCGGACTCATCAAATAGAGGAAGAGCCGTTGAAGCACCGATGAGACGGTCTTCGTGCAAAACGCCAATAACCAAGCTTTTCTTTGATTTTAAATAGACATCTAAGTATTTTTTTTCGTAGGCCAAGTCCCCTTCATAGAGATAGGGAAATTCCCGAAAGACTTTGATTCGTAGTTCTGCGACTTTGTCGACAAAGGGCAGGAGTTCTTCTCCTACCCATTCAATGATCTTAAATTCCATGTGGAAATATTAACAAAGAATCTATTTTAGTTACACTGATTTGTGTTCACAGCGTTGGCGTTAAGTGCCGCAACAGTAAAATCCTCTATACTTAAATGTGCAGCATTGGAAGTCGTAAGAGTTTTGTCTGTGGCCGCCAAATTTATATTTGTAACTCCAAAGACCTGATTCTCGATGACTCCAGTGCAACTTCCATCAATATTTCCGAATTGATCAAGTAACAGTAATGCGGCGTCTAAGCTGGCCATGTCGCTATCTCCAGCTACAGCTGACTCCATAACCCTAGCCGTCACAGCAATTCCGCCATCTGCACGCATATCAAGAGATCCAAAGAAGCTTCCATCATCGCCACCACCACCATATACTGTGGCAAAGCTCAGCTTATTATCATCATCAAGTTTTACAACCATAACATCATTGAGACCATTGCCAGTAGAAGCCGTATTGCCAAGAAGCACGATACCTCCACTCGTCACTTTCACGGCCGTAAATTCATCAAACATCGACCCACCAACTAATGTGGTTGATAGAACATTGAGGCTGGCATCCATACGGACAAGTGCACCATCACTGGCCCCGAAGCCGAGGTTTCCGATTTTTGAACCAATAACAAGTTGATTATTAGCATACTCGACTTCGTTAAAACGATCAGAGCCAGCTTGCCCCATCACTTTAGCTCCTAGTAGAGCACCCGCTTCACTCAGTCTAACTATGATCGCATCATCCTGGGTCCCATCATTGAGGTATCCAACAGCATAAATTCCCTGGTTGGGCACATGAACGGCATCATTAAACCGAATATTATTAGTCCCATCACTAAGAGCGACCTGCCAAATAACATTTCCATTGAGATCGAATTTCATAACCAGTCCATCTTCTAACCCGTCATTAACGACCGAGGTATAGCCAGCACCTACTAGAGCTTGCATAGCATTACTATCTGTATAGAACTCGATATCACGAAGTTGCTCGTCGCCATCTCCGAAAATCACCTTGGACATCATGACTGCCCCTGTCGCCTTATTAAGCTTCATGATAAAGGCATCATCAGCGCGAAAGGCCGGTTGAAAACTCTTTAACAGACCAACTAACATATAGGAGTCATTTAACTCGATGATATCAAAGGCTTGATCATTTAAGTTTCCACCGATCGATCTCGAGTACTCCAATACTCCAACCGAATTCCACTTGGCGAAAAATATATTATTGGTATCAGGAGTTGCGTGGTCAGTTGCGATGCGACCAGCAGTCACATAACCACCATCTGAGGTATGTTTTAGACTGTATGTCGTTTCGGAGATTCCCGCCGAAATTTTATTAAGTGCCGAAAAAACTGGAAGCTCCGGAGTAGGAGTCGCTACGGGCTCCTCCTCTAGTGGCTCTTCTACTGGGTCATTTTTATCGGGATCACCATTCGTGCCCTGATTACTGCCCGACTTTAGAGACAAATCCTTAGATTCGCCGCAGTTTTGAAAGAGTAGAGTACTGAAAATGAACATGAGTGTACAAAAAAAAGTGAACGAAAACCTGGACAACATTTTTCCTCCAATAGCCCGTACCAAATATCAACCTAAAAAATACATTGAATGAGAACAGTGTATTTTTTAAGAAACCCACTCTAAAAAATTGCAAAGGCTATACCGACTCAAAGGCTAAGAGTTCGATAACAGGAGTGTCTATAAGCTATAACTTAAAAATCTGACTAGTATTTTTTCATGGAGTTTTGTTACAGAAATGCCGCATTCTGTTTCAAAATGGGTCTATCTAGGAGTGATGTTCAGCCTCTTCGGCCCTTACATCTTTCATTGTGGGTGGGAACCAACCTCGATCTATATGCTTACCGTAAACTCGATCTTTCCCCTGCAATAAAGCCTCTTGCTCCTTGCGAACTTCAAGTATTTTTTTAACATATTCGGGGTTTTCTTGGGCCGGAATATCCGGATTAAAAAGTGGTGCAAGAATTCTTAAAGCCCTTTTGTCCATAATTTCGAATTGCTTTGTCTTTCTTTCCGCATCAAATGGGTGGTGACCTAGGGCTTCGAGTGCAGACCTTCCACAGCGAAGACTACTATCAAATGTCTCGCGAATAATATCTCTACAGCCAGCTGCATAGAGCTCATAAACGTGATGTCTATTCACTGCTCGAGCGATGACGTGCAAGTTTGGAAAGTTTTCGGTACAGTATTTGGTGAGCTGAGTTATTGTTTTCTGATCATCAATGGCGATAATTAAAATCTTAGCCTCTTCGATACCGGCAGCATGAAGTAGTTCAGGCCGAGTCGCATCCCCAAAATAGGCTTCAAAATCAAACTTACGAAGCATTTCTAGTTGATCATAGTTGAAATCGAGGACCGTTGTTTCATACCCAAATCCTCTCAACATTCTATTTACGACGCCACCAAAACGGCCATGTCCGGCAATTATAATTGGTTCCTTTTCTTTCTCTTCATCGGCAGGTCGCTCTTTAGCGGCGGGCCCTTTGCTAAAGAATCTCTGTTGAATAATAAAAAGTGCGGGCGTAAGAAGCATTGTTAGGGCAACAACTAACAGCAACAAATCCGAAAGAGAACTCGGCATAACCTTATTGGCAACTATAAATGCTAACAAAACAAAGGCGAACTCCCCTGCCTGGGCAAGGCCTAGTGTAAATAACCATTTATCACCTCCATGCATTTTAAACATGCGAGCTAATCCATAGAGTACACTTGCCTTAAGAACGATGACCCCAAAAGCTAATCCCAGGACCATCCCCAAATTATTAAACAAGAGTGTAAAATTAATACTCGCTCCGACTGTCATAAAAAAGAGTCCGAGAAGTAATCCTTTAAAGGGATCGATGTTTCCTTCGAGTTCATGTTTATACTCGCTGTTGGCGAGAACGACCCCAGCCAAAAACGTACCCAATGCCGGAGACAATTCTACCATCGACATCACGAGTGCAATCGCTGCCACCCATAAAAGAGCTGCAGCCACCAAAATTTCTCTGAGTCGCGCCGAAGCGGCAAATCTAAAAAACGGCCTTGAAAGCCGAATACCACCGAAAATAATTGAAGCAATGGCGGCAAATGTAACAAGTGCTTGCTGCCAGCTCGGTAGTCCCTTTACTAAGCTTATAGAATGATGAGTTCCTTCACTTGAAGTCGATCCTCCCACGAGTTGAATTCCCGCTTCAATTGCTGGCTGAATTAATTGGGCAAAAGCCGCTGGGTCCTTTGGTGCGAGCAGGGGAATCATGGCAAGCATCGCAATCACTGCGATATCTTGAAACAATAAAACAGAGAAGCTATTCTGCCCCCCTTCACTCTTCATGAGACCGCGCTCATTCAACGTCTGAAGAACAATCGCCGTCGACGAAAGCGAGAATACAAATCCAATGGCAATTGACGTTCCTAAAGGTAAGCCAAAGAATTGAGCAACTGCAGCAACAAGGCCTGCTGTGATTAGGACTTGTAATCCGCCAAGACCGAGAAGTTTACTTCGCATCTCCCACAATCTCTTTGGTTCAAGTTCAAGTCCTACAAGGAATAGCATCATTACAACACCAAACTCTGCAAAGTGCTGAAGCGTTACTACGTCAACTTTTAAAGAAGTAAGTAGCGGACTAATCAATATTCCCGCAATTATATAACCGAGAACGGAACCCAGCTTTAACTTGGATGCAATGGGAACGGCTATGGTTCCAGCGAACAAAAAGAGGCAAGCGAGTAACAATACATCGGTCATCAGTTTAGCACCTTTAGTGGAATTTTTTCGGCCTTGATAAACTCCAAAGAAGTTGCTGTTTCAAAGTCGTATAAATCATCGCGAATAGCTTCTAAAATCTGAAGATAAGACTCCACATGAAATTTTATCTCATTGTCTTCTCTTGCTTTAATAGCTGAAAATAAAATATAAGGTGCGGAATACTTCATATTGCATAAATGGGCGGTCTGCTCAATTGGAGTTAAAAATGTTCGCAAGGGATACCTCTGATACCCCTCCTTTGAGTAGGCATCCTGTGGGCCCGCAGCAGAGATTGCGTTCATCATTATTTTGTTTTGTAGCTTATCGCCTCCAGATCCATAGGCAAAGCCGTGCTCGAGTACGAGATCAAACCACTCTTTAACGATTGGTGGCACTGAATACCAAAACAATGGATGTTGAAAGAGAATCACTTCGTGCTCCTTAAGTAGAGCCTGCTCTTCATCAATATCGATATCGAATCGTGGATATTTCGCATACAGATCAACAAAAGTAATTCCCGAAACTGATTGGGCCACTTTGGCCATTGCCGAATTCACTCTTGAATACTGGTGACCTGGATGAGCGTAGTATACCAAAAGACGTGCCATTCAGGAGTCCTTTTCTAATTTAGAGATTTTATGCATTCGCAATAACACTAGTCTTTAGACAACGGCCTCTTTCGTCAAGACCCGCCAAACCATAGGTTTCTTTGCGGAAGTATTCGGTCATCTCGACAGGTTCCATTTTGCATGAAAGAGCTCGCACATCAATTGGCTCCCCGACTCTCATACCTATTTCGCTGTCTATCAGACGCGTATTTTCATAGAGTAAAGAAGCCAAACGAAGTGTCATGCTGAATTGGCTCACCAATTGAAAGAGTGGTCCACAATGTCCATCAATAAAAACGGGCACTACTTGAGCATTGAAATCTCGAGCCCATTTAGCTGCTGACGGAAACCAAGGTGGATCTGTGTTTTTCTTCCAAATAGGGCGCTTGGTCGAAACAGCTCCCGCAGGAAAAATGACCCCAACTCCCCCATTTGAAACATGGCTTTTAAAATCATGGATTGTTTTTTTATTTATCTTTTTCGCATCTTCTGTTCCCGAAAAATTAATGGGTAAAAAATATTTCGAGAACAAAGGGATGTCAGAAACTCCCTGATGGGCCATGACTTTAAGATCAGGCCGAACGCTTTTAATCATACTGGCGACAACGATCCCATCAACTATTCCAAATGGATGGTTGCCCACAACAATAACAGGTCCTCTTTTGGGTATGTTTTCCAGTGAACCCTTCTTAAGTTCGACCTTTAAACCGAAGGCTTCTAAAACTGCAGTGTTTACAGCCTCACCTTGATCAACACGGTAGTATAAATCCAAAAACCTTTGATAAAACTTTTGTCTGACTAATGCTTTTTCGATTAACTTAATCAGCTTATTTTGCAGAGGATTATTATAAGTATCTGAATATGTGACTTTTCGTAAGTCCTCGGAAATTCTCGAGTTATCGATCTCCACTCACTACCCCTTGAAACCATTTAATTCTTCAACAAGAAAAAATAGAGGTCAAAACAAAATCCCGAAACAAACAGGATTAAAATATGACTCTTTTAGGAGAAAATTACCTATGATGCTTTATACGGCGTAAGTTCGAAAAAGTTTATAAGAATTCTTCTCAAGAGAAAAAGTCTATGGTAATTAGCACCCCTGAATCAAGGGGGCAAAGAGGTTTTATTCATGGCTCGCTCTCTTATTTTTCTTTCTGTTCTCTGTTTTACAGTCTTTTCTCTTGCTGACGATCATATCGATGGACCCGTGAATCCAAGAGTGGATCTCGCTGGAATCTATGTATTTCACTCACCACAGAGACCCGGTTTTCTAAATATTACTCTAAATACTCAATCGGGCCTTCCCGCCATAGGGAAATTTTCTACTCAATCTCGCTTTAAAATAATGATGCGAAAACAAGAGTTACACACCCAAGGCAATCGACTTTGGCTTAACTCCGTTGGTGATCAACTTATGATAGATTGCCAGTTTTCTAGAAAATCTTTTCGAGGTCCACAAAAATATAGCTGCCATTTAACAAGCCCAAAGTTTCCGGATGGCTACCCACTACAAGGTGAGTTTAATCAAACAACGAGCCATGGTGATATTGCCCATAGCTTCTTAGGCGCGAAAGCAGACCCTTTCTTTATCTCTCTACCGAGCTTTGATGGAGTGGTATTCAGACAGAATTTTATCGAGGTGAACCCCTTAGAAGTGACTAATGGAATTCGGAACGTCAATGTTCTCAGTCTTTCTTTTGAAGTCAACCTGCAAGCTCTCGGACTTAAAAGCGGCCTTTACGGGGTCGCCGGACAAAGCCTCTGGAAAAATAGGCCAAGAGGGCACTTTCACAAGGCTGACCGTACGGGCCGCCCCGAAATCGTCAATGTAGGTCTTCACGATTCTACGAAGAAAAACTTCTTAGGAGCCGGTGATAATCCATTAAAGAAAAGTTTTAATACATTAGATCCGTTCACCGAAGATGTTAACCAACTCTATCCCTTTCAAGTCAGAATATATGAAAACATCAAGGCCTATGACGATCTTGATGGCAGACGCCACTGGAATGAAAAGGATCTCATCAATGTTTCCGGAATTTTTTCAAATGATTCTTTACTCATTAATTTAAATGAATCCTGCTATCAAAAGGCTTCAAATTTTCTAGAAATCGAAAGGGCGATATTCAATAACATTCCATTGAGTGGAACATGCGGAGGACGAGACTTTTCCGATGACATCTTTAAAAAGATTTACTCTTTCTATATTGCTGGACCTCAAAGTGTCACTGATCAATTTTTGACTGGTATTAACAGGCCCTACCAGGATTTTTCACCCTCTCGCGCACTGTCTAATGAGTTTCCTTATCTAGCGTCTCCTTCCTCTTTTGATCTTTCTGAGTTTTTTAGAGGAGGACGATTACTCCTAAGAAATCAGGAGGAACTTTAATTCTCTTTTATTTTTTTATCCAAATAGGGTATGAAGAAATAAAAAACAGGAGGGCTCGTGGAAGCAACAATAGTATCTCTCAATATCGGTCTACCGCAGAAAATGCAGTGGAATGGAAAGGAAGCTCTATCTTCCATGGAGAAAACTCCTATTGCGGGGCCTCTTATCGTAAACTCTGAAAACATTGACGGGGATCGCTTTGCTAACGCCAAGGCCCACGGGACTCCAGACAGTGTCGTTTATGCCTTTGGAATGGATGCTGCCAACCAGTACATGGGGGCTCTCGGAGGCGGAGATTATACCTTTGGTGCTCTTGGTGAAAACTTAAGTCTCAATACATTAAATGAAGAAGAAGTCTCCGTTGGGGACATCTTTCAAGTTGGAACTACTAAATTGCAGGCCACCTATCCGCGAATCCCCTGCAGTAAGGTTAACATTCGAATGAAACATCCAGAGGGACAAAAGGCGATGATTGATCTTGGCAGAAGTGGTGTTTATTTTCGCGTTCTAGAGCCAGGGAAAATCACCTTGGATGATCAATTTCTCCGAGTTGAAAAGAGTCATGGTTTTTTCAGCATAACCGAAGTTTATAACCTGCACTTAAATAAAAAAACCTGGACTGGTGAACACTTAGAGAGGGCCCGCGAAAACGGAGCATTTCCTCAGGATCTACTCAATAAATTGTCAGAGAAACTCCAATAAAAAAAGCCCAGATTAAATCTGGGCTTTTTACTATAGACGAATAAAAATTTGAATTACTGCTGAGGGCGAATCGATTGGAGGGCATTAATACGTCCCCAACCGAAATCATTATCTTGCCCATCAGGTCCGAGGTCGTTAACTCCTCGAATGATTGCTTGGGCCATACTAGAAACATCAGCATCTGGAGCGACTTGATAGAGAAGAGCCGCCATCCCCGCAACATGGGGAGTTGCCATCGATGTACCAGAAAGTTGTCGGTAAGAAGAGCGCAAGAACGAGGAAGTCACGTTTACACCAGGAGCAGAAACTTCAGGCTTAATGATGTTTCCTGTAGACCATTGAGCAGGACCGCGAGAACTGAATGAAGCAATGCGATCATTCTTGTCAGTCGCACCAACCGAAAAGGCATCTGGACAAGCTGCTGGTAAACCGACACTTGAAGCACGACTCCCTGAGTTCCCCGCTGCGAAAACTGGAAAGATTCCTAATTTTACCCAGTTAGTTACAGCTTTACAAAGAGCTTCACTTGAAGGGTCTTTGCGAGAGCTCGAAGAGCCTCCACCCCAAGAGTTAGAAACGAGCGCCGGTGCATCGTTAGTGTTTGGATCTCCATCGGGATCTGCAATCCACTCCATAGCTTTTAAAATACGAGCAAAAGTAGCTCCACCTCGACGATCAAAAACTTTTGCGATCGTCAGTTTAACGTTTGGAGCAACACCAATTGCCGTCCCCGAGGCAAATCCTCCGGCGATGGTTCCCGCAACATGGGTACCATGACCTTGATCATCATATGGATCGGAATTGTTAGAAACGAAATCTTTGAAACCAATTGTCTTACCTTGAAGATCAGGGTGGCTCGCCTCAATACCTGTGTCGATGATACCAACATTAACACCTTCACCGTTGATATTTGGAGCAGCCTCTCTTAACTCAGGAAGTTGAAGCTTTTTAAGGCCATATGTATAGTCATTTGCCTCAAGCGACGCCCAGGGCTGTGTTTCACCACCATCCCAAGGCATAATGATGCTCATTTCATAATCGGCAATGAGAGTATCAATTTGGTCGTATTCAGCTAAGTAGCGAACAAGATATGCCGGCATTTCGATGATCATCGCATTAGCCAACCATATAGATGTCATTTTCATGGGAATGTTATTTGATTCCGCACCATTTTTTAAAATGTCATAAAGGTCTTTTTGCGCGTTATAAGCGTTTTGTTGAAGAGCCCAACGGACATCTTGATAGGTATAGATCGAGTTAGAAAGATAAGGTAAAAATTGCGGATCCTTAAAGGTCGCGATAACCGTTACCATTTCTGCGCTTTCAACGGATCCATTCATTAACGGCTCAAGCCTTGGATCAATTTGCGGTGCAGCCCATGCACTTATTTGAAAGCCGAAAATAGCAATCAAAGTAAAAATAATAGATTTCATCTGACTAATCATGTGTGAGTTCCTCCGTGAATTTTTTAGATTATTAGGACTGTCCCTGCCCTAATTTCATTAACTTAAGTCTTAAGCCAATGGTCTAGTTAGAAATTAATTAGACTCGATTTCTAAATAGGTGGCAACGACTGACAAGTGGAATTACTAAAAAAGCTTAAACACTTTAAAGACAAAAGTGTCATAACGAGAATTACAGAACAGTCAAAAAATACTCTGTTTTTCTTTTTGTATTTTCTAAAATAAAAGACTGAATCCTAATCACAAATTAATACATCAGTGACATTTCACTGCCAAAGATTAAAACTCAATGGATCAGCACAATAATATAAATATATGTAATTACTTGATATTTATGACACAAAAATAAGATAAAAAAGAATGAACCTTTTGTGGGGCTATTCCATCTAATGTGTATACAGGATCTATGTTCCTTAATTAAAGACTGATAATCTTAATAGAAGTAAAGGATATATATATGAATATTTTAGGCAGATTTCTTTTTGCGATAACACTTGTTTCTCTTTTCCAACTGGAAGCCCAAGCCAAACACCATGAAGACGATATGATGGATATGGACCGCAAGGGAAGATTTTTTGAAGAGCTCGATTTAACGGATGAACAAAAAGCAAAACTCAAAGAATTTAGACAATCGAATAAAGGTGACTTCAAAGAAGCATGGAAAGGCAGAAAAGAACTCCATGAAAAAATGAAGGATGCCTTCATAAAGGGAGCCTCGGACAGTGAAATCAAAAGTATCCATGAAGAGATTTCCGCACATCATAAAAAACAAGCCGATAAACGAATCGAAAAAATGATTTTCCTTAAAAACACACTTACTGAAGAACAAAGAAAGAAATTTATGGAAAAGAGAGGACGGAAAGGGCGACGCGGTCGCGGACACCGTGGACCGAGAGGTCATTAAGAGTGAAAAGTCTTTGGCTCTTTGCAAGCTCAGTTCAATCGGTTTCGGGGGAAGTCAGCCAGACTCCCCTCGAAGAGTTTGAACATTATTACTATGAAACTCGGCCGCTGGTAGCTAAGGCGATTTTTTCAATAACGAGAGATACCAACAGTGATGATCTCGTTCAGGAGACCTATGCCAAGGCTTGGGAGAAGTTTAAGTCTTTCAGGGGCGACTCCAAATTCTCGAGTTGGATCTACAGAATAGCAATCAATACAGCCCTAGAGTTTGTTAGAAAAAATAGCAAAAACCTTAAACAATTAAGTAGCCAAACAAATGAGATCAACCTCATTGCCTCTGAGGAGCTGGGTCCCGGACAAAAAATCTTGCTTAGTGATTTACTTAAAAAAAGTTTTTTAAAAATGAAGGCAAAGCATTTAGAAGTTTTTCTTTTGTTCTACCAAATGGAGTACTCAATTCAAGAGATCTCAGGAATCTTAAATTTATCTGAGGGTACGGTTAAGTCTAGACTACACTATGCTAAAAAGGCTTTTTCAGAACAAATGAAAAGTCTTGGAGTAAATAATGGAAGATAAAGAAATTAAACAATTATTAAAGAAAGATATGAATAGTTTTGCCGCTGAAGCCAACAGAACTGAATGGGCAGCGATTCAAGATAAAATGTCACATAGAAGTAAAGAGCGTCCCAGTGAATGGCTTGTTTCTTTGATTTCAGCTATCACACTCATGGCCTCTCTCCTGTTAGTGTTTAACAGTACTATTAAAGAAAAACTCAATCTATCCGAAAGTGAAATTGAAAAAATAGAGGAATTTTATTTTGATGAAACCTATTTAGATGAGAACAAAGACCTTTATACTTGGGTTGAGTGAAATCTAGGGAATTTATATTTTTTAATTTTATTAGTATTTTATTTCATGATTTACTCTCACTATGAATTCATTTAGAAAAATTTTTAAATTCATCTTTTTCCGATTTCAAAAAAAAGATCTACTCGAACTCAATGATAAAGATCTTCGATTAGGCTTAATAGTTACCTGGATCGTGGGGATGGGTCGCTATTGGGACGACCCCGGTGCCCATCTCGGTCAACACCTTGGACTCGGATCAGTTGTTTATGTTTTTGTTTTGGCCTTATTCATATTCGCATTTCTTTGGCCTTTAAAAATTCCTAATCTAAATTATAAAAAAGTCCTAACCTTCATAACCCTCACTTCACTTCCAGCTATACTCTATGCTATTCCCGTAGAACGATTTATGAGTATTCCCGAAGCCTCGCGCCTGAACGCTCAATTTTTAGCGGCGGTCGCGGCGTGGAGAGTTGCTCTTTATATAAAGTTCCTCTGGAAATGGGGACTGAACTGGTTAGAAACCTTAGTCGTGTCCTTTCTTCCCCTGACATTGATCGTAGCAGGCCTTACGATGTTAAATCTTGAACGGGCAGTTTTCAGAATCATGGGTGGCCTGAGAATGGAAACCCCAGCCAACGATGCTTATGACATCCTAGTAATGCTCACCCTCACCTCTGTAGTGGCTGTCGGGCCCTTACTACTCGTATACATTGGAATTTTGATCTATAAACGAAAGAAATCGAAGAACGCGTAAACTCACATCAATAATCAATTGACGAGCTGCTTAGTCAGAAATAAAAAAGGGCATGTCCATTACGCAATACTATACAGTTATAGATTCTCCCTTAGGTCCCCTAACTCTCATTGGAAGCTCTAAGGGCCTGTCTGCAATTCTCTACGATGCACACCAGAAGGCTTCTATTAATTTCGATGACTATGAAAGAAATGATAAACTCAGTCTGTTTGCAAAAACTGAGTTGCAACTCAGCGAGTACTTTAGAGGGGAACGAACTGATTTTGATATACCTCTCGACATGCAGGGCTCAGACTTCCAATTAAAAGTATGGAAACAATTAAAGAAAATCCCTTTTGGATCGACCTGCAGTTACGGCGATATTGCTCACAGAATTAAAAGCCCTAAAAGCTCCAGAGCCGTAGGAATGGCCAATGGCAAAAATCCAATTTCGATTATAGTACCTTGTCACCGAGTCATCGGTTCCAATGGGACTTTGACAGGATATGCAGGCGGTCTCGACAAGAAAAAATATCTATTAAACCTTGAGTGCGTCATTCAGTAACTGGAAATTACCATGTCAGATAATAAATTAGTGTGGTCCGATGAAGAGGGCGACGTCAGAAAGAAGAGTGATAAAAGTAGTTCCAATGAAGGTGTCGATGAGTCGAACTTGAAGCTCCATCTTCGCCGCCTTACTTCCGGCAAGGGGCGCACGGTAATAGAAATAACAAATCTTCCAAATAATAAAACTTGGTGCAAAACCCTCGCAAAAGAGCTGAAGAAAAAACTTGGGGTCGGGGGCGCCTATAAAAAAGACTTTATAGAGGTTCACGGAGAAAAAATGGACCAAGTACAAAACCATTTGGATTCAAGGTCAATCAAGTGGATCAAAACTGGCGGATAGTCTCAAAACGGTACGCATTTCTTGTTTTTACAATGAGTCTTTTTTACATCACTTATAATTAACTGTGCGAACTTATCTGTTAGTCATCATTTCAATTTTCAGTCTACTCGGCTGTGACCAGCGCTTTGATTCCGAGCAATCCGATGTTTTCATTCAAAGAACGGAAGATTATACGATTTACTGTTCTGAAGACTATATGGCTGACGTTAACTCTTGGAAAATTAATTTCAAAAACGAACGCGCCTTCATTGAGGATGCGAGTCTCTTTCTAGATGACCCACAATTTATACCCGAAAGCGAACTTCTCGAAGTCACAAATTTAAACTCAGGCCTCCCTTTTGGTCAGTACCAAGCGGTTAGTGACGAAGGTACCAAAGTACTCATTGAAATTGTTGGAGTAAAACCTTCCGCATCTTCACTAGAGGGAGTTGTCTTCTTTTTTGGCTCAACGCTAGTTGAAGGCAATGAGAACCTAATTACTTGTGTTGGTGATTTACCTTAGTTCTATTTAGGGGTAATTACTTTCTCTTCTTCTTTTAATGGCCCGTCAATATTGGCTAACATCCACACCATAGAGGCCCATGTCGCTAAATTTTGCCGCATATCCTCTTTATTAATTTTGTCTACTGTATCATTGGATGTGTGATGTAAGTCGAAATAATCCCATCCATTCTGCATGAGAGTTATGGTGGCCACGCCTTTCTCGCGCAGAGGAGTAATATCCGGCCCCCCATAGGCTCGATTGGTTCCTCGAGTAATCCCCAAAGGCCTAATCACTTCAAACAATTCTTCTGCTTTATAAAGATACTTCTCATCAAACCGACTATCAAACCGCCATATTCGAGCCGCACCGAAGTCACTCTCGGTAGCAACAAAATGTTTTCCTAGTTGCGATTCGTGCTTTTTTGCGTAGGCCTTTGCACCAATTAACCCAACCTCTTCGGAACCAAAAAGTACGAGTCGAATCGTTCTTTTTGGCTTCTTTCCTCGATCTAAAATGAGTTTAGCTGTTGCTGATGTAATACCAACACCCGCTCCGTCATCGATCGCCCCAGTTCCCAGATCCCATGAATCAAGGTGCGCACCAATCAAAACAATTTCATCCGTTTGACCTGGGATCTCAGCAATGACATTACCCGAATCAGCTTCTCCAAGACTCTCTGCTCCCAAAGCGAGTTTAACCTTTACCTTCTTTGCCTTCTTTAAAGCTCTCTGAAGCTGATCCGCATCTGGCGCAGATAAGGCGGCAATGGGAATCTGCGGAACATCTTTTTCATAATTCATCTGACCCGTATGTGGAAAACGATGGCTACTCGTTCCGACCGACCTGATAAGTGCCGCAATTGCCCCTCGCTTTCCAGCTTCGACAGCAGCTCCGGATCTCTTTTTGACCGCCTGGCCATATCCCGATCCGTCTTGAGTTCGAGTCATCACTTCATCTACAAAAGCAATTTTTCCACGTAATGAATTTTTACCAGCACTCTTTAGATCTTCTAATGTTTTGAACCGAACGACCTGACCTGTTAACCCCTTCTTGCCGGTGCCGACGCTTCCCCCAAGAGCCGTTACTTGAAGCTTTTGTGGGTAGGGACTCTCAATACTTGCTTCTTGAAAACCACGCTTCCAATACTTCACCTTAAACGGTTCAATACGAACATTTTTTAAACCAAAACCTTTGAGTTTTTTTAGGGCCCACGTTCGAGCTCTCTTTTCTGCGGGACTTCCCGCCAATCGAGGTCCGACCTCGGTAGTGAGACTCTCAACAATCTGATAGGCCAAGTCACTACTTTCACCAATTTTTTGTAATAGTTGAGCTTCTTTAACTACTTTTGTGGGCAAAGCCTTTTTTGCTGCAAAAGAAGTTTCTACAGCAAATTGAAAAGCGAACAAAGCAATTAGTAGTCGTATAACCATAAACCCCCCAAGGGCCCATAAAATACCTATTTTAGAAGGCCGTCAAGGAAGAGTCGTTGCCTCAATAGCAGAGTTTTTGTATGAATTGTTTATGTCAGTTCTACTCTCTTTATCACAAGTGTCTAAAACCCTGGGCAATAATCAGATTTTTGATAATTTGAGCCTCGGAATCCACGAAAACGAGAAAGTAGGGCTACTAGGACCCAATGGGGCGGGTAAATCAACACTATTGAAACTCCTTGCTCAAGAAGAACCAGTTGATCACGGGCAAGTTTCACTTAAAAAAGGGGCTTTCGTCTCTTTCGTAAAGCAAGAAGATGATTTCGGTAACAGTTTGAGTCTCTTTGATCTCTTTCGAGATCGGCTCATTAAAATGGGTCTCGAGCCATCAGATGCTGACATTGAAAGTGGTGTTTCTCTGGGGAAAGCTGAATTTACCGATTTCAATAAGAAGGTCGGAGAACTTTCGGGTGGATGGAGAAAACGCCTCGCTATTTCTCTGGGCTTAGCTACTAAACCTCAAGTTCTTCTGTTAGACGAGCCCACCAACCACATGGATTGGGAGTCAATATTGTGGCTCGAGAACAGTCTACACAATTTTTCAGGTAGCTTCCTAATTGTTAGCCATGACAGAGAATTCCTCAAGGGCCAATGCACCCGATTTATTGAAATAAACAAAGTCTACAAAGATGGGTACCTGAGCCTTAACACTGACTATGATAATTTTCTCGTAGAAAAACAAAGTTATATTGAAGCGCAAATGCATCTACAGGCCAGCATGGCCAACAAAGCGCGAAGAGAATTAGAGTGGCTAAGAGCCGGCGTAAAAGCAAGAACGACCAAAAGTCGATCTAGAATAAATGAAGCTCACAAACTTTTTGAAAATCTTGAACAGGTCAAACAACGAAATCTATCCATCCGAAAAAAGGTCAACCTTAACATTGATTCTGCCGGCAAAAGATCCAAAAAATTTTTAGAATTTATAGACCTTACAATTGCCTATGACGAAAATGTTCTCGTCGAAAACCTGAATTTAACTTTAGGCCCTAAAACTTGCCTTGGGATTCTCGGTCTCAATGGAAGTGGAAAGACAAGCCTTCTAAAGACAATCAATAAATCGAATACTAGCTATAGCGGAACCGTAGAGATCGAAGAAGATTTTAAGATTCTTTATTTTGATCAAAACAGGGTCGATTTACCTCTGGACAAGAACCCTCTCCAGTTTTTAGGTGATGACTCTGACCATGTAGTTTTTCAGGAGCGGTCAATACATGTCGCCTCCTATGCAAGTCACTTTCTCTTTACTTCAGAAAAAATGAATCTTCCTATTAATAAGTTATCAGGTGGAGAGCGAGCACGCCTACAAATAGCCAAGTTGTTACTTCAGCCCGCAGATGTATTACTCTTAGATGAACCCACTAATGATCTTGATATTGAAACTATTGAAATTCTCGAAGCCGCGCTCCAAGACTTTCCAGGCCTAATACTACTTGTCTCCCACGATCGATATTTCTTGAGGTCTATTTGCACCAGTTATTTGGCAATTGAATCGGAGGCTCAATGGAACATTTACGCCGATCTCGAACAATGGATTAAACACTATTTAAAAGCCAAGAAGAAGCCCGCCGCGCCGAAAGCTAAGGAGCATCCGGAGCCAACAAAAAAAGGAACCAAGAAGCCAAAACTGACCTACAAAGAAAAGAGACAGCTCGAAACAATTGAGGAGGATGTCATGAATGCTGAGGCCAAGCTCGAAGAGGCACAAGCGCTCCTCGAAGACGAAGAAGTGACCTCAAATCATGAAAAACTCGAAGAAGCCATGAAATCAATTGAAGAAAGAAAAAAGGTTGTCGAGGAACTTTACGAAATTTGGGGCAAAATCGAAGAAAAGCTTCAAGGCTAATAATCACTAGATTCCCAATATTCAATCTGATAACCTTTTTCTATGAACAAAAAGAATCAACTCCCAATCCGTCAGCCTGCAAGATACCAGTGGTTAAAAAGTGAGCCTGAATTCGACCCTGGAAAACATTTAGCCCTCGAGACGCCTGAGAAGATTTGGACTCTCAAAGAATTTGGCTACACTTCGGATGAAATAAACCAACACCCATTTCCGATCGCCATAACAACAGCCTTTCGTATGCTTTCCCATGAAGGGCTAGAAGCCATGAGAGAGGTCACACAGCAGCTCATCGACTTTAGCTCGACAAGTGACCGTATTGGAAACTTTGTTCGTGGTGGAGTTTACCGCTCGAAGTTCCTTAGAGACTTTTGTAATTCGCCAGAAATTACAAGTTTCATTGAAGAGCTCGTCGGCACCGGAGTCATTCCACATACTATGCCGCTCTACCAAGGGCATATTAATTTGCTACCCAAAGAGACGAATCGTGATGTCGACCGTTGGCATCTCGATACGGTATGCCTCGACTACGTTCTATTACTTACCGACCCAAAAGAGTTTGAGGGCGGTCATTTTCAATTTTACCCTTGCCATAAGGACGAAGCCATTTCCTCTCTCAACGGCACAGGCAAGAAATCCATCCAACCCATTAGTATGCAAATTCCAGATGCGGGCTATGCCATTCTTCAACAAGGAAACATGGTCGTACATAGAGCCCTTCAGGTTACAAAAGGTGACGAAAGAACGACTTTAGTTCATAGCTTTTTACCTGAGAATTTGAGTGCAAAAGACATTTCTCAGTTATCAGATTGCTCGCCCATTGATCCCCATGAAATTCTTTTTACAGAATGGGCTCGTCACAAGGCATTTCTTTCGCAGAGAAAGCTAGAGCATCTTATTAAACATTTGCCCTTCACCGATAACAGAGAACTTATTTGCCAAAGGCTCAGTGAGGCTATAAAAGATGTTCAATCTGCAATTCTTGAAATTTCAGATGAGTCTGAAAAGCGCTTAGTTTATTATGGCAACGATGGACTCACAGATCCAAAGTTTTAAGGGATTTCATGTCTGGCCAAAATCTAATTCAAATTCAAAATGGGTCAAAAGCTTATGGTGATAAATTATTATTCCAGGATGTTAGCTTTGCCATCAACGAATTCGAACATGTCGGCGTTGTAGGTCCAAATGGAGCTGGGAAAACCACTCTTTTTAAAATTCTTGTTGGCAAAGAGGATCTCGACTCAGGTAATTATATAAAATCGAATTCACTAAGACTTGGTTATTTAGCGCAAGAGGACGAATGGTCACTCGATGAAACTCTTGAAGAGTATCTCGAAAAAAACTGTAGCCTGCCACTTTGGGAAGTCAAAAAGTTGGGTCTTGGCCTGGGACTTCTCGATGAACACTTCGATGCAAAAATTAGCACTCTGAGTGGTGGTTACCGAATGCGTTCTCAACTTCTCTACGTCATCGGATGTGAGCCCAATCTCATGCTCCTGGATGAGCCAACTAACTACCTCGACCTTGAGTCCCTACTCGTATTAGAGAATTTTTTAATTAATTATCAACAGGCATTCCTTTTAATTTCTCACGATCGAGAATTTTTAAGACGTGTTACAGACAACACTCTAGAGGTTGAGAGTCCCGATATAACCAAGTTTTCTGGGGGTATTGATGACTATTTTGAACAAAAAGAAATGATTCGCGAGCAGATTTATAAACAAAACCTGACAGCTCAGGCTAAGCGAACGCAAATCATGGATTTTGTGAATCGCTTCTGTGCTAAAAACACCAAAGCGAAACAAGCCCAATCAAAATTAAAGTCACTAGAAAAAATAAAGACGGTTGATATTAAGCCCTTACCTATATCTGCCAAGATTCAAATACCTAAGCCAGTGCACACTGGCAAGCAAGTTTTAGATATGAAAGGTATTAGCCTAGGCTATGGAGATAAAACCATTTTGCAAGACGTCTCTCTTCAACTCAATCGAGGGGATCACTTAGGCATTGTTGGTATCAACGGAGCTGGTAAATCTACATTACTCAAAGGTCTCGCTGGACTTTTAGAGCCACAAAACGGAGACATTTCCTGGGGATATGGAGTTAAAATTTCATATTTCGCTCAACACACAGCAGATCAGCTGGAGAGTAGCGATCGAATTTACGATGCACTGATTAGCGAGGCCCATCCCGACATTCTTCCCGAGGATGTTCTGGCTCTAGCAGGCGCTCTTCTTTTTAAAAAAGATGATACCGAAAAAGAAATTCGCTACCTTTCAGGGGGAGAAAAAACTCGCGTTGCCTTGGGAAAGATTTTACTTAAGAAATCACCTTTTCTTATACTTGATGAACCAACGAACCACCTCGATTTTGCAACAGTCGAGGCCCTTGCCCAAGCCTTATCAAAATATGAGGGCTCAGTAATCATTGTCAGTCACGACAGGGCATTTATAGATCGTGTAGCCACAAAAATTTTGCAGATCAAAGATGGTAGAGTTGAACTTTACCCCGGTAATTATCAAGAATATCTGTGGAGTGTTCAAAAAGGGGTATTGGCTTCTGATGAGTCAAAGAGTGAAAAACCTCAGGATTCAGAAGTTAAGGCTGACTCAGAGAAACCTAAGGTTGACATTAAAAAAGAGCGCAAAAGACTAAAACAAGAGATTCAGGAAGTTAGCAAACTCATTTCCATCAATGAGGATCAGCAATCCAAAAAACAAGAGGTTTTAGTGAACATAGTGACTCAACTCAACAGCACTACGGGCAAAGAGGCCTCTGATTTATCTATTGAGTGCGATGAAATTAATAAAACCATTCACGATCTCGAGGATCAATGGATGGATCTTGCCGCGCAAAAAGAGAATCTCGAAAGTCAGCTTTCCGAAATCACATTTGACTAAATCTACTTTAGAACAAATTTTTGAAAATCTATTTCCCTGCAAACGAACGCAATAAATCTTTCAGCACAGCTACCCCATCAGTCGTCTCAAGGTCTTCGTAAAATTGAAAGATCTTCGAGGACGGATCATAGGGGTTATCAATCTCTTGCAAGAACGCGACATAGGAGTCTTTAAAGAGTTCATAAGGGTATCGCTTTTTATAGGCCCTTACCGAAGGGCTCTCTTCGACTCCCTTTTCGTGATAGTCCTTAATATCCTCTTCGGAATATGCCTTAAACTCAAGGACCTTGACCGTTTTACCAATTAAAGACCGATCGCCTTTAATAACTTTATCAATCTTTAAGAGGTGTGCCTGTCGAGTAAATTCGTTTTCCTCTGACTTAGAATGGTGAGTTTCTTTGGGAAATGTTTTTTTATAAATGACTTCTCTTTGAAATTCAGGCGAAGCCAAAACGATTAAATCGGAGCCCCCGAAGAGCTCCGACAATTCTATTTCTACTGGTTCGATAAAAATCTGACTCATATTTTTGATAAATTTTCTTTGAGGAATGAAGTCAACTATTCAGAATAACTAGTAACGGTTTCCACCGCCACCGCCGCCGCGATTACTGTTGAATCGACGTCCACCACCGCCGCCACCACGGTTTCCTCCAGGTCGTCCACCACCCCGGGGCTTATCACGTGCTTCACTCACACGAAGGGGACGTCCTTGAAAGTCTTTCCCGTCCAAATCAGAAATCGCTTTGTCACCAGAATCGGTTTCTGAAAAGGTAACAAAACCAAATCCCTTTGACTCCCCTGTGCTTCTATCTTTAATGATGTTAACAGAATCAATGGCTCCATATTGAGCACAAAGAGTGTTTAGTTCTTCTTCTGCGACTTTAAAATCTAGGTTTCCTACATAAATTTTCATACTTAAAATTTCTCCATTAAAAAAACTGCAATTGACTTGTCCTTACCCGGAGCCAGAGAAGTGAAATTTTGGAAACCTCTATTCTATGGGAACCTACCGGAATAGGTCATATTCAAAACGCTATCTTAACGCTAGCAACACAATTCCTTAAAGTCGAGTACC
This sequence comes from Bdellovibrionia bacterium, assembly GCA_030427805.1. Taxonomy (GTDB): domain Bacteria; phylum Bdellovibrionota; class Bdellovibrionia; order Bdellovibrionales; family JAGQZY01; genus JAUHWN01. The sequence goes on along the minus strand of JAUICP010000001.1, from coordinate 414,337 downwards.
GAAATCGTAAATTCCTCGGAGAACACTCCTAGAGATTAGGAATCGCTTATTGTATTTCTCAATGAATCAAAACTAGATCAATTGACGATTTGCAATAGGTTCAAAGGCGAGTTTGCATATGCATGAACACTCGTAGGAGAATCTAAAGTCTAAAAAGGAGGCCTCATGTCTGTCATACAACTTTACTCTTTAGCGACGCCCAACGGGCAAAAAGCAAGTATCGCGCTTGAAGAAACCGGCTTAGCCTATGAAGCACACACAATAAATATCCTTAAGGGTGATCAATTCAACCCTGAGTTCATTAAAATTAATCCAAACTCTAAAATCCCCGCAATCATTGACCCAGAGGGCGACAATGGAAAACCTTTTACAATTATGGAGTCCGGCGCAATTCTCATCTACCTTGCGGATAAATCTGGAAAACTGCTCTCGAAAGATCCCATCGAAAGAAATCGGACCCTGCAATGGCTCTTCTTTCAAGTTGGACACATTGGCCCGATGTTCGGTCAGTTCGGACACTTTTATAAGTATGCAAAAGATCAATGTGACCACCCTTATCCAACTGATCGGTATACAAAAGAAACAAAGAGACTTTTAAATGTCCTCGATCAAAGGTTAGCTGGAAGAGAATTTATCATGGGAAGTCACTTTACGATTGCTGATATTGCCATTGCCCCATGGGTTCATTGCCTAGAAAAATTCTATGAAGCAGAAGAACACCTTGGTTTGAGAAGTTTTGAAAATGTAAACTCCTGGCTCAGACGATTTGTCGAAAGACCTCTCGTAAAAAAAGGGATGGAAGTTTGCTCGCTCGATGAGTGAGGGATTCAACTTATCCCCAAAATAAGCGAGCTACTAGTACTTTTAAAAACTGCTACTGCTACTCCCTGGAGTAAAAAGGCCTTTAATTTCGAAAGGCATTTCATCGAGATTTTCTGGTACACCATTCATATAGAGTCCTTGGCGCTTTAAATAAAAGCCAAGTTCATAGTAGGCTTGGTCAGAAATATTTCTCGATCCTTGAGTAATAATATAATTGAAATCCCCCAGAGGAATGCCCTTCTCATGGGCCTCTGCATGGCTTATGACCTTTGTCGCTGTCACCTGCTGATCAACTGAAATGGGCGATTGATAGAGAATGAAATTAGGACGAGTATTCAAAATGTTGTAAATCGGTTCCATAATCGTGACTTCATACTCACCTTCAAATGGACTGGCGAAACCATCACTTAAACTATCAATCGGTGCATTAAAAACATAAACAGCAGAGTCATCAAGTGGGCTTGTAAATTGAACCGGGCGATCATTAAAGATTCTACCTGGAGAAGTCGACATCGACACCCCTGCCTTTGGCGCAACGTTCGCCCAGTGCTGGATCAATAGGATAAATTGTCTCTCAAACTCTTTTTCAAGACCTCTTGCCTCGTAGGGACTCGCCAAGACTTGCTCTACGAGCTTAGAAAGTTGCTTTTTAAAATCCTCACTCGCGAGGAGTCTTTTAGAAAGGTATTTTTCAAGAAACGTAGACATTTGGGTCATGTCAAAATCTTCAGGCTTTGGGTTTCTTCTTATTTCAGCAACAACTTTCTTTACAGCCCCTGAAAAACCTGGAAGCAACGATAGGAACTGATTCATTTTTGCCTCTGATACGAGACCCAAATTATTCATCCTCAAATTCGATGAAACTCTGACGAGAGCTACGGTATCATCATCGGTCATACTAAGACCTTGCTCAAAGTCCTCATACCAAAAGTGAGTATTTTTAAGAAGATGATAGTTACCGATATTTCGTCGTTTCTGCCTTAGAATCGACCAAACTTCTTCATTATAGAAATGACTTTGCTCAGAGAATTCTCTTTCAAATAAATTTTCAAGCTCCAGCATATAGCCACCCACTAAAACTCTTACTGCTCTGTGAATCTTCTTACGAGATTCCATAATCGATTCGAGGATCAATGGAGTCTGGGAGCCAATGGGATTTTTTTGAAAATGTCGATAGAGTTTGCGATAGAAAATATCTACACGATGGGCCTGACCAACTATATCATCATAGGGAATGAATCCTGACGACCCTTCGGCTTGTACCTTGCGCGCCTTTTTTTCGAAAGGAGTCAGGTTGTTTCGGTCGGCCTTGTCCGTTCTAAAAGGCATTAGTACTGCGAGAGGGTTTTCCTCTGGATCTTCTTTTATTCTCAACGAATCTCGCACAAGATTTAATTCAAAATCGTGGAAAAAATACTCACCCTTATTATTTGCTCTTTCTATGACTTCGTAGGATTCAATTTCAACTCTTCTAGCAAGTTCTGGATTCTTTTTTATCTCTGCCATCAGCTTAAGGTTATCCATGGTGCGCATCCAATGATGGTTATTAAAGTCGCGACTAAAAATTCCATCGGTCCATGCTGATTGACCATTGATGCCGTATATTTGTAAATTCTTATCTGCTAAAGGAACTAGACGAGGCATTCCGTCTTCTAGACTTCCTGGTACTAGAGTATATGCAACTCCCGTATAATCCTGAAAAAAGCCAGAGGAAGTAAATATAAACTCTTTCTGCCGCTGGTTACCGATTAATGTAATACCCTTTCCATCTACTTCGGGGCGAGTGCCATAGGTAAACTCAACCTCTTGTCCATCGATCTGAAAATAAGTTTTCGCCAAATCTCGATCCATTCGCAGCCCATAGTTTTGCAGGGCAGATATTGGGTCAGAGGTTTTAATTTTTTTAAGCTGTCTAATTCTACGTGCGAGTGCAAGTTTAGTAATATTTGTATCTTCATCTAGGGTGAGATCTAAATCGTGATAAAAGCCTCTTCTTTTAGGGGGAACGATGCCATAGGCCTCAAAGACTTTGTCACGAATGGCTCTCGAAATTCGCCCATTTCCGTCAACCCAGGGGTGGATGTATACAATCGCTTGTTTGGCTACAAGTGCGACTTTAATAGGATCAAGGGCATCCGGATCACCATTGGCAAACTTTTGCACCTGATCATTAATCCAATCGGTGATATCGACTACAGCCTGCTCAACAATTTTTGGTGAAGGGTAAAGTAAAGTTCCATACATCATGCCGTTTTTTTCTTTGGGTCCAAAAGGCCAAATATTCGGCTTCATTTCGTAGTGCTTACGGTTTTGCGGAGTTACGTGTTTAAAAACACCGAGCTCAACTAACTCGTCTAATTTCCCCAAAATATTATTGTAGGCATCCTTAGGAATTCCATCTGTGAAATGGAGAGTATTCCTTCTTTTTTTATAGACACCGGGTTTAAACAAAAACCCACTTAGGAGATTGAAACTCGTGCGAACAAGTTTTTGCTGAAATCGCTTCTGAGTGTAATTCCCAAGCCTATGGGCCTCACTCAACATTTCTGGTGTTAGTTTAAAATCAGCACCAATAGGGATCTGATCCAGATAGCGCGACATCACCTTGAGGTCTTTTAAAGTATCGACTCCAAATACTTCCGAGAGATGTTTACCTTCATTATAAGCCTTGTCGATTCGTCGTTGTGAAATGAGTAAGTCGTAGAAAACCTCGCGATCGTCAGGTGTCATCCAGTAGAGTTTAACCATGAGTTCTTTAGATTTTTCGATCACCCACTGACCGGTAATTTCACTGGGTGCCATGTAAGCCAAGGAGCTTGAGTTGATGTCGGCATCCTCTCGGTATTGCCTTTCGAGGCCTCCATAGACGCTGGTCCGAGCGATAAATCCCTCTTCACAGACATTGGCCAAAGCACCTTGGGAAAGGATCCATCCCAGTGCCAAGGTGATTAAAATTCTCTTGTAATTTAAGCTATTTATAGAATCGAATGGCAGTCTCATGACTGCTTTATACTGAAATTAATGCGCTGCATCAATCATTTACTGAAAAGGACAGAGCCTCTGAAATTTCTACCTAAAAGGGCCTAAATCCGGCCCCTTAGAATGCTTAGTCTCGAATCTCGTGACGATGAGGGACTATTGATTTAGGTAGACTGGCTCTCCCTCTTGGTTGTGATAGTGGGACCTGTTTTTCTTATCAGCACTCAAACACGCCTTCAATGAACTTGAGCCCACCGAAAAAGACCTCCGGCATGTCGTTACAACATCGGCACTCGCCGCAAAAAAGCAGGCCTTAACTGAACTCGATCCCGGTGGAAAGGAACGGCGACATGCCTCAACAACAGCGGCAGTCTTCGCATCAAAGCATGACTTGAGAGATGATGAACCTGGGGTGTAGGAACGGCGGCAAGCATCGACGACTGCTCCCTCAGAAGAGCCAAAACATTCTTTTAAAGACGATGAACCCACCGAAAAAGATCGGCGACAAGCGTCGACTACTGATTTATTGGAAGCATTAAAACAGGCTTTCAAACTAGACGAACCTTCTGCAAAGGATCGACTACAGGTTTCAACAACTTCTGCATTGGTGCCATAGGCACTCAAGCTAAAAGAAAAAATAAGGAACATTAAACCCAAAAATTTCATAGTTACCTCTCAGACAAAATCATTCTAGATCAGTCCAGGTTCATGGGCAAATAAAAGCAATTTCTCCTTTGGATTCAGGTCCTTACAGGGCATTTCACTGAAATAAATTTAGGTTTTCTTACGCACGTATAGAGTTTTTTCAATATCGGCGATGAGCTGTCCCTCTTCGTCGAAAACTTGAACGGGAAGATCAAAAACAAATTTATCACCCAGGGCCGTCTCGGACCTAATTTCTTCAATGAGGTCGTCGTCAATTACGAACTCGGCATAAAGGTCACTTCGGCCTGGTTTTATAAAATTAATGACCGCAGCTCGATCCCAAACTATATACTCGCGCCCAAGATTTTGCATAAGCATCAGCATATAAAACGGATCTACCATCGCATAAATAGAACCACCAAAGTGAGTCCCAACATAATTCAAATTGTACCAGCGTTTTTTTAAACTCACTTTGAGATAACGGTAGTTTTCTGAAACCCGATCAACCTTGATTCCCGCTCCTAAATAGGGAGACCAAAGGTTTCCCAGTTCTTTAATGAGCCAACTCGGCATTCGATTTGCGACCTTTCTCAATACAAAAGCAGCCATCATTACCTCCACTCATAGGGTATCAGTTAGACATAGAGCGCCATACTCAATGATCAGACAGAACCCTGGGAAATCTGTTCAAACAGTAGCGAGAGATTCATTAATTTGAACTGAATTTTGACAGCTGTCTAAACTTGAGAAGATTTAATGGCATAATCACTCAGCATTGATATAAGAAAGTGCACTTTAATTTACTTAAAAGGAGTCTCTTATGAAGATCGATATTGGTATCCCAGAAAATGATCGTGTGGCCATTACGGAGGGTTTATCTAAGCTCCTCGCCGATAGTTATACGCTGTATTTGAAAACTCATAATTACCATTGGAACGTGACAGGTCCAATGTTCCAAACTTTACATACTATGTTCGAAACTCAGTATACTGAACTTGCCCAAGCTGTTGATGTAATTGCTGAGAGAATTCGATCACTTGGACAGAAAGCTCCCGGCAGCTATAGAGAATTTTCAAAGTTAACATCTGTTATCGAAGAGGAAACTACTCCTACAGCAAGAGAAATGATACAAAATCTCGTAACTGCCCACGAGACAGTTATAAAAACAGCTCGATCTTGCTTCCCACTCGTGGAAAAGGCTAACGACGAAGTTACTGCTGGCCTGCTTACAGACCGCATGGAAATCCACGAAAAAACAGCGTGGATGTTGAGAGTGCTTTTAGAGGACTAGTTGAGAATTTACTTATACTTTTTAATCATATTCTTGTTTGTTGGTTGCGGGTCCAATTTTCATTCACAGGACCCGAACCACACTCAAACCATTCCTGAGGATCCATTCTCAAACCTTCCCCCTGATATTGATCTAAAGAATTCCGACTGCACAAGTGCTAAAGATATTTTTAATAAAGAAATCCACCCAGCGTTAATCGACAGTTGCTTTCGTTGCCATGGTAGAGACCGCACACCAATGTTTGCAGTGAAGGACCCTAAAATTTCTCTAAGTCGGGTTTTACCCATAATAAATTTCAGAGATCCAAAATCATCTCTGTTAATCAAACAAGCGAGTAATGGTCATTGTAACTCTGAAGAGTGTCGTGGTGAAAAGCCAGAAGTCCTCGACTCAACAGTCGCTCTTGTCGATGAAATCATTCTTTGTCGAGAAGAACAGCCCACTGACAATGACGATACCGGTGAAGACCCAAAACCAAGACCGCCGCAAATAGATTTTGATTATCCGCAAGAGTATTTTACCAAAGAAGTCGCACCACAACTCGAACAGCGTTGTCAAAAATGTCATGGACGGCAAAAGTATTGGCGAGATTCTATTCTTTCTGGTGCACTTTCATTCTTCTTAAAAGCTCCGCAATACTTTAAGGGGAACGACCAAGAGAGATATGAAAAAGCAAAACAATATCTCGCTCTCGAAAAGGAGACTTTTTATGCGGCCCCTCTCTTTGCGGCGGCATTGTTTCCTCATTTTCGAAATGGGACTTGCAAAGACCTTCCAGACGTTCCGGCTATTGAACAATCTCCTTGTCGCGAGTTAAAAACTTGGTGGGAACTGGAAAAAGAAGTTCTTGATGAGCTTCAGTCTGGCTTCTAAAGCTTCGGGTGAGATCTTCACCGCAGTTATATTTTCTCAAGTGCTATTTAGATTGATCCGATGAACCTTCTGTTTTAGGAGCGTTCGCACTCACAATTTCGCCCGCTCGCTTTCCAGCCTCACTGGAACACACTCTTATTAACTCTGCTGACTGGTTTTCTTCTAAAGACTCAGATTCCCCTTCTTTACTTTTATCTTTAAGGCAGGCACAAAAATACTCAGAATAACCATCAAGGTACAACTTTTGGGCCTCAGGCTGAATAGCGAACTCTTCCAATAGTCTTTTAAGCACTTCTGAGGCTAGCTCCCTTGCAGTAGCCTCGCAGTTGGACTCTAAGGGCTCTTTCTCAACCTTATTCTTAATATCGACGGACCGATAACCAATAGCGTAAACTAGGATTAAAGCTGCAATTACAAACCAGGCAATTTGTCGAACGCGCAAATTTTCCTCCCATGTTCTGAGTAATGCTAGCATTTACAGGTACTTATGAGCTAGCTCTTTCATATAAAAGCTTTATTTTCGCCGCCATTTAGGGTATAGCCTTTAAATTACATAAATTTTCTGGGGGTACCATGGCATCTGATCCGAAGATTATCTACACGATAACTGACGAAGCACCATTTTTAGCAACGTTCTCATTTTTACCAATAGTTAAGTTTTTTACTCGCCCGGCAGGCGTTGAAGTTCTCACAAAGGACATCTCACTTGCGGGAAGAATTATTGCTAACTTTCCGGAGAACCTTACGGATGATCAAAAAATCCCAGATGCCCTTAGCGAGCTCGGTGAACTAGCGAAAAAGCCCGAAGCCAATATTATCAAGCTACCAAATATTTCAGCCTCAATTCCCCAGTTGAAAGCAGCCATTAAAGAATTGCAGGCCAAAGGCTTTAAACTTCCAGAATATCCTGAGGATCCAAAGACCTCAGAAGAAGAGGAAATTAAAAAGCGATACGGTAAAGTTTTGGGAAGTGCCGTTAACCCGGTTCTTCGAGAAGGGAATTCAGATCGTCGAGTTGCAGGACCTGTGAAAGAATATGCTAAAGCAAACCCTCACTCGATGGGTGAGTGGTCTAAGAACTCAGGGACCCACGTTGCTTCGATGGAATCGGGAGATTTCTACGGGTCTGAAAAATCAGTTTTTATGCAAAAAGAAGATACGGTCAGCATCGTTCTTAAGACCGCTAACGGCACCCAAATTCTCAAAGACGGCCTTGCCCTTCTAAAAGATGAACTCATCGATAGCTCTGTAATGAATTCTAAAAAGCTAAACGCTTTTTTTAAAAAAGAAATTGAAGATGCCAAATCCAAAGACCTTCTGCTCTCACTTCACATGAAAGCTACTATGATGAAGGTCTCTGATCCCATTATTTTCGGCGAATGCGTAAAACAATACTACGCTCCAGTATTCGAAAAATATTCTGCAGAGTTTGAAGAAATCGGAGTGGACGCCCGAAATGGAATTCAGGATGTTTACAATAAAATTTCTAAACTCGATGCAACCAAGCAAGAAGAAATAAAGAAGGCACTTGAAGACTGTTATACTACCGGTCCTGACCTGGCGATGGTCAATTCGGATAAGGGAATCACGAACCTTCACGTTCCAAATGACGTTATCATCGATGCGTCTATGCCAGCGGCCATTAGAAGTTCGGGTCAAATGTGGAATAAAGAAGGAAAACTTCAAGATACAAAAGCCCTCATCCCAGATCGTTCTTACGCAGGTGTTTATCAAGAGACCATTCAGTTCTGTAAAGAAAATGGTGCATTTGATCCCGCAACCATGGGCAACGTATCAAATGTCGGGCTCATGGCGAAAAAGGCGGAAGAATATGGTTCCCACGATAAAACGTTTTGGATTGAAGAAGCTGGTACTGTTCAGGTTTTAGATAGTTCTAACACTGTATTGATGGAGCAAACGGTTGAACCTGGAGACATTTTTAGAATGTGCCAAACAAAAGACGTTGCGGTGAAAGACTGGGTTAAGCTCGGGGTCAATCGCTCGCGTGCTACTGGAAGTCCAGCCGTTTTTTGGCTCGATAAGAATCGTGCTCATGATGCTAACCTTATTCAAAAAGTCGAACTCTATTTGAAAGACCATGACACCTCAGGTCTTGATATAAAAATTCTCTCACCCGTAGAAGCCGTTAAATTTTCATTGGAAAGACTTAAAAAGGGAGAGGATACAATTTCTGTAACAGGTAATGTTTTGCGCGACTACCTCACTGATCTCTTTCCCATTCTTGAACTTGGAACAAGTGCAAAAATGTTATCGATAGTGCCACTCCTGGCTGGTGGCGGACTTTATGAAACAGGGGCCGGCGGTTCAGCTCCGAAGCACGTTGATCAATTCGTTGGAGAGAACCACTTGCGCTGGGATTCTCTTGGGGAATTTTTAGCACTATCGGTCTCAATAGAGGACTGGGCTGAGAAAACTAAAAATGAAAAAGCAAAAACTATTGCCAGTTGTTTAGAAGCTGCTAATAGTCGCTTTTTGAAAGAGAATAAGTCTCCGTCGAGGAAGGTTAATGAACTCGATAATCGAGGAAGTCACTTCTACTTGGCTCTATTCTGGGCTGAGGCACTCGCTGCTCAAAAAGAAAACCAAGAGCTCAAGGATTATTTCTCACCTATTGCGGAAAAATTAAGAAGTAATGAAAGTAAAATTGTTGAAGAACTCAACAACGTTCAAGGTGTTAAGGTCGATATTGAAGGTTATTACTTCCCCAATAAAGCAAAAGTCTCTGCAGCTATGCGACCAAGCCAGACTCTAAATTCGATTGTAGATTAGAAGTTAATGCCCACTATTCAGATAATAGTGGGCTAAACTTTATTGAATAGGAATGCCTCTATTTTCAATTTCCATAGCTGAGGTTTTCTTCCCCGCTTCGTTGTCTCGAATACACTTGTTATAAATTTTCATATTGATGTGGTAGCACTGAGGATACTTCTCAAGCATGGCCTCATCATAAGTAGGTTTACTCGCACAAGCAGAAATTAAGGTTAGGGAAAAAATAGATAATAATAAGAACTTCATCGCAAACTCCGTTTTTTTAAAGTCTGTAAATCTGTTCCTATATTGTCAAGACAGCTTATAGGGCCAGGTCTTAATGCAATTTGTCAGCTAGAAATCAATAATCTCTTTATCTCTCAAGAATTGACTGTTGTGGTCGGGCTCCTCATTAATTATGTACCGAAGTGCCTGAGTACTATCTTTGACATCTCGACTCGCATTTGGTCCCCCTAAATCAGTGCGAACCCATCCCGGACAAACTGAATTCACAAATAGATTTTTTGAATTCATGTTATTGCCAAGGTAGACAGTGAAGGCATTAAGAGCTGCTTTTGAGAAACGATAGGCAGGTGCCCCACCGCCCATATCAGTTAACGAACCCATGCCAGATGAAATATTAATAACATCAGTACGCCCCTCAGGGTCAAAGAACGGTAACAAGCTTTGCGTTAGTTCATAGACACCAAAAAAGTTAAGATCAAAAGATTTTCTCAGTACCTCCATTGAGGTATCGAGTGGTCGATTTGTTGTCGCTGCCATATCATCAAAAACAGAGCCTGCATTGTTTATTAGGACATCAATTCGATTCACGTCCTCTTCAACAAACTTGGCAAAATCCTTAATGCTCTTAGGGTCTGTGACATCAAGTTGGTGAACAATAGGTTCACCCGGAACTTCTTTTGAAGCTTCTACCCCTTTTCCTAAGTCTCTAGAGGTCATTATTATCATATGACCATCACCCGCTAAATCCTTTGCCGCTTGCAATCCTATTCCTCTATTAGCGCCGGTAATTATAATGGTCTTAGGTTTCTTCATTTCATTCCTTTGAGGTAGTTCAAAATAGCTTCTGTGTGCATTTCAAATGACTTTTTTCGATTCTCTAAAGAAAAGTCCGGGTGATTAGAATAGCAAATCTTGCAATATTCTCCACTCATAATTAGGGCAAAGTGAATTACGTCTGAAAACAAGGTTTTGACCGCCCATTTTCGCAAATCGACTGACACCCCTTCACCAACCTCTTTTGTGATAACTTCAAATAAGTATTCGCCACCGGGAGGACCCATTTCTTTGTTACCAAACATCTCCTTGTGGCGCTCTTCATCGATCTTTGGAAATGAATCAGAGAGCATCATCATGAAAGCCGAACGCAAGGCACGAGAATTCTTATGAAGAAACAAAAAGCAGTTCCAAATATATTCTGAGGTACTGCTTTGTTGACTAGACATCGCTTTCATTTCTTCTGCCAACCAGATATGGGCACTTTGCATGACACTGAAATAGAGATTTTCTTTATTTTGAAAATGATAATTAATAGCAGCAATATTAACTCCTGCTTTTTGAGCGATGTCCCGAACCGATGCTCCATCGAAACCTTTTTCACCAAAAAGCTCTTGTGCAACCATCAAAATTTTTGATTTCGTATCAATCGCATTCATGGCCACTCCCTTACATAGTCGTTTCAGCTGGTTTAATCTCTCTCCCAGGATCACTACTGAGACCATTACCCGATTTAAATTCGCTTTTATCGCCTTTACCTAAAAGCCTCTTCATCAAGTTTGATAAATCCTCGAGAATACCGTAGGCAGCTGGCACCCAAATCAAAGTTAAAATAGTTCCGCTTGTTAACCCCCAAGCCATGGCTAGAGTCATTGGCACAAGAATAGGATCGGATCCACCAATCCCGTAGGCTGTTGGTAAGAGCCCACTAATTGTGGTTAAGGAACTTACGACAACTGCACGAAGGCGCAATCCCGAAGCTTTCGCTAATACCTCATTGAGAGACAAATTTGTTTCTTCTTTCAGTTCCTCAATGAAAGTTATCAGAATAATTCCCGAGTTCACTATGATACCGCCCAATCCAATAACTCCAATGAGCGCTAAGAAACTAATTGGCCTTTGATGAAGCGCAAATGCTATGGAAAAACCTAATAACCCAAGTGGAATGGTCGACATAATAATTGCTGGACGAAGGAACGAATTCAATAGAAAGACTAATAGGGCAAATATTCCGATTAACGAAAGAACTAAAGCATTAAACAAACTCTCCATTGATTCATTTGTGCTTTCCGCCTCGCCTCCAAAAACTAAAGAAACGCCCTTGTACTCTCTTTGTAATTTTTCGAACTCGTTAGATAGTATCTGATTAGCAGCAAAGGATGTAATGACCTTATCATCAATTCCCGCTGTAACGGTTCTAGACCGTTTGTAATCGTACCGCTTAATTTGGGGAGTTCCCTCTTGCTCTTTAAAGTCGGCGAAAGCCGCAAGGGGTACTAGGTAACCACTTCGGCCCACCACTTTCAAATTCTTGAGCCGCTCGATATCCGTTCTATACTCATCTTTAAATCGAACAAACAAGTCTACTTCTTTATTGTTCAAATTAACATCGGACACGATCTTTCCGGAAATTGCCGTGCGAATAGCGTTACCCACATTATTAACATTCAATCCGAGCCGATCAGCTTTCTGGTAGTCGATATTTACATAGACTTCCCGGTCGCCGATAACATCTTGAACCTGAACGTTTTTTAGTCCGTCCGTATCCTTGAGCTTTTGCGTAATCTTTTGAATGACTTGATCAAGTTGATCGGCATCATTAGAGCGAAAAGTTGCATTGACGGCCTCTCCTACTGGAGGACCATTAATCATTCCTTCGAACTCAACTTCGGTGCTTTGAGTATCTACTGTCTCGAGTAAGGCCAATACCTCAGTATGAGGAACATTTACTTTTGTGTCCTCATTAACGTATATAAGAATAATTCCTACATCATCGCTTTCTTTTGCTTTGGGGTCACTGGGGCCCATATTTGAAACACCAGCTCTACCGACAATATGACTGACTTTACCTTTTAAAACCCGAGCTATTTCGTCGGATAAACGCTCTATTTCAGCTTCCGTAGCGGTCAGTCGACTGCTTTTGGGCATTGTTACCCTCGCCGCGTATATTTCAGTTTGATCAGGAGGAAAAAGAATAAACTTATTTCCAACTGTCATCATGAAAATAGATACAAACAAAACGATGGTAAACGCACCAAAGGTTATATATCTATGCTTAACAACCTTTAACATTAGGCTTTCAAAAGCTGGGATAAATTTTCTTTGGAACCAGTCTGCCTTTTTCTCTCTTTTCTTGGCCTTTGAAGTAATTCCTTCCAGTCGAGTCGGCAAAAAGAAAAAGGATTCGGCTAAACTCAGTAGTAGAGAAATTGAAACGATTATTGGAATGAACTTAATAAATTGTCCCATTATACCCTTGGTGACTAACATGGGTAAAAAGGCTGCAATGGTAGTGAAAGCCGTGATCGAAATAGGTAGCCACAAAGTTTTTATCGAATTCATCATAGCGCTTCTCGGATCCTCACCGTCTCCAAGAAGTCTCGAGTAGTTTTCCGAGATGACCACAGAGTTATCCACAAGCATCCCAATTGCTATGACTAGGGCCAGAATTGTTATGGCATCCAAATTCATACCGAAAGTCGGCATAAACCCCACCGTGCCTATGACAGCCAGTGGAAGGGATAGACTCGCCATAATTCCGATTTTTCCCGGAAGGAAAATTAGAAGAAATGCGATAACTAGCGCTAGTCCCTGTACTGCATTACTTGCCAATACAGCGACGCGATTCTTAACCTTGAGGGCCTCATTATTGTAGACGACAAAGTCGTAGTTTTCAGCGTACTTGCTACGAAATCGACTGATTTTTTCATCGATTCCTTTCACAAGATCAATCGTGTCTGCTCCGCCTTTTTTTGTGGCAATAAGAAGGGTTGCCTTTTTCCCATTGTAACTCGTAAAAACGCGAGCCACCTCTTGGCCATCAGAAACATCAGCAACATCTTTTAAATATATAGCCTGCCCCGAAGCATTGGAGCGTATGAGAATATTTTTAAGCTCTTCAGCAGAGTGAACTTTACCTTCTATTCTCAGAAGCTTTTGACTGGTGTCTTGCTCGAGATGACCACCTGGAATATTAACATTTCGCGCTTCAATGGCAGCGACTACCTCATTAACTCCAACGTGAGCTAACTCCATCTTCTTTGAATCAAGTAATATTTCAAAGGTTCGCTCTCTGTATCCAACCTCTCTTACATTGAGAATATTCTTGTCATCTTCAATTTCTTCTTTAAGTAAGTTAGCAACGATGTCTCGAGACCGTTCATTATTCTCACCGACAATCGCAATTTCTGCCACCGGAAATTCTTCTGACTTGATCTCCAAAAAGGTCGGCGGATCGTCGAGATCAGTTGGTAGTTTCGCCTTGTCGACTGCCCTCTGCAGATCGTTCATCAATTTAGAAACATCGACATTATCGATATCACCTCGAATAAAGATCGTACTCAATCCAGACTGCGAAACAGAACGAACATCTTTTATTCCGCTCACACCTCTCAATTCGTCTTCGATAGGTTTTGTAATTTTACTTTCAACAACCTTGGCAGAAGCACCATCATAAACAGTTGTGACCTGAGCCATTGCAAAGTCAACTGCTGGAAAGGATTCCGCATTTAATTGAATAAGGCCACCAAGACCAAATAGAGAAACGAAAAGCATTAGTACAAGGGTGAACTTCTTATTATTTAGAAAAAATTCAGCTATACTTAGCATTATCTGGCTCCAATCATAATTGTATTACACTGATCTTCTGTAAATGTTTGGTGGTAGTCGAGTAACGTGTGAATAACCTGTAAAATGGTATCGATCTCGCTCAACTTACTATTAAAAAATGCGTCTTGCTCAGAAAGTAAATCATTTATTGATATACGGGCCTGTCTTAACTTGTTGCGACTGGATTTAATACTGATAGCCAAGTTGTCACTATTATTCCTAATACTCTTTACCGCCTCCTCTAAAAGCTTAACCATTTTTATAACCTGATAGTGCTTGGCTTGAACCTGCCCCATAAGACGAGCTTTCTCCGACTGAAAGCGATTAAAGTCGGCACTTTCCTTTTTGGCTTTAGATTGGTCGGCAGTTGAGCCAAGCGGCATAGAAATAGATAAACCGACTTGATATCCAAACTGTCCATTATTCGAAAAGTCATCAAAGGAATTTTCATAACCCTTATCCACTCCCGAGTTTTGGATCTTTGACTCGAGCTTAATATCTAGATCCGAGTAACGTGAATTCATTAATTTCTTCTGGCTATAGCTCTTTTCAATCAGATCAATCATTTCATCGATTTTTGTACTTTCCCAGGGGACCTTTGGATTGCGGCCAATTCTTTCAGCACACTGATATACCTTGGCGTAGGTTTTATCGAAATTGATGGGTGACAACTCAATGTCCTTATCGGCCATAGCAGGAATAGCAGTTTTTAGGCTCTGGATGAAAAGATCTCGTTGGTACTCTAAGGTCTTAATTGAAGACTTGCGAGAACTTACCTGTGCCCGATATCGAGCAATTTCTGCTTTATCTGCGATGTATTGGGATCCTCTTTTTTGCGCATCACTCAACTGTTTTTGCGATGTCAGTAGCAACTGTCTTGAGATCTGAAGCTTTCTTTCATTAGCAACTAGAGACCAGTAAAGCTTCTTTAACTCGATCAATACGAGATCCTTATTAATTTCACTCTCGATATTCATTTTTTGCTTATTAAGTAAACTATCTTTAGTCTCTGCCTCATCAAGTCTCCCAAAAAGATTTTTCCAGAGATCTATTGAAAATCCAAAAATATACCCAGTTCTTGTTGCTTGATCTATAAACTGATTGGTTGTCGATTGTTGATCAACGAATAGATCAACTTGAAAATCGATACCTTTCTTTAGCTTTTTCTGCAAACCAGTCTGAAAATGATATGTGGGACCAAATGTCGGTGCAAAAGAAGCAATTGATTTTTCGTTAGAGTTAGTATGAGAAACTTGATTATTCCATTTCCATTGGTAGCGCTCATTGAGTGAACTATCTTGAAAAAGTACAGAGTCCTTTGCCGCCTGTATTTCTAAAATCTGGTAACTCGATTGTTTTGCGGCCTCTTCTAATGTCTTTTCAGACAGCTGGAATTTTTCTACCGCGTGAGCAGCAGATACCGACATCAAGATGGCGACAAATAGTACAATTAAATAGAAGGAATTAACTAACATCTCACTCTTACAAGCTGATTCCTTACTCAACTCGGTCGAAGGAACTTCTCTTTTCATTAAGGGCACTCCAATGGGTGATTCAAACGTTTGTTTGAATATGACATAGGTTTAACTCTAATTCTAGGGATTTTTTAAACAAACGTTTGAAATATTATAAGTGCCTGAATTTAAAAGGAAATTTTTAGTTTACATTTAAAACAAAGGGCTAGAGGGGTTGAGAATCTTGGCTTTCAGAGCATGAGCCGGATCAATCACCAAGGGGGGTAGGGGCTCCAGCCAAGAGCCCCTATGCAACGATAAAGCTCTTAACCCATTACTTTGCCGCTAGGTTTTTAGATCTGTCGATATGGAGTTGGACCTGCATTTTCACTTCATCAGAAATCATTTTGTCTCCAAGCCCTTTGAAGAAAGAACCCGAGCCATATTTAATTCCAAAATCGGTGCGGTCGAAATCGAAATCGACATTTACAACCTGCATGTTTGCATTTTCTTTAGCAACCTCGGCCTTCAATTTCACGTCCTTAGTCACACCCATAATAGTCAACTTACCTGTTAAAAAGTAAAACTTATCAGATGCCTTTTGAATTTCGTCTATCTTTAAAGTTGATGTTTTAAACTTAGAAACATTAAAGAAATCTTCACTCTTAAGGTGACCAACGAGCTTTTGATTGTACTTTTTATCTTTCAAATCGGTATTCGTAATCGAAGCCATATCGATAACTACAGTCGCCGACGCTGGCTGATTGTCTTTGTACTTAATGTCAGCAGATTTGATTTTAATATGACCCGTGTGACTCGATCCTATGACTTTTGATCCCATCCAAGTCACTTTACTCTTAGAGAGGTCTACACTTTTTGCAAAAGCGCCTGCACTCATAAAAAGGGCTGCGATAAAACCAACTAAAACTTTATAATTCATTGATAACTCCTTGTTTAACTTTCAACTGATTTAGGATGCGCTGAATTTTGTTAAAATAAAAGAACAAGAATTAGAGGAGGTTGTTCTAAATTTAGATCATCTTTTGTCGCTTAAGAAACCATGAAACTCTAATAATTTTAATTATTTAGAGATGGCCTGATAGGCCTCTTGGATTTCAAGAGTTTTTTCACGAGCAAGTTTTTGTAAATCGTCGCCCAAGTGATTCACTTTATCTGGATGATATTGAGCCAACTTGGCCAAATAGGCTCTACGTATTTCATCGGAGGTGGCCCCTCTAGCAATTTCAAGAATTTCATAGGGGTCACTCTTACTATTTTTAGACTCTTTCTCGGGACTGAGAGAATCATCCCCTCGGAGTACCTCGTATATCTTCCGGAAGCTTCGAATAAATACGAATATAATAAATACTATGATTAAAATTCTTATAATGGACATAGTTATTTTATCTCGATAGGTTTAATCCATGGCAGAGTATATTACTAAAATTCTTATTACAACAGCCATCGTTATCGGAGTCACTGAATTGGCAAAGAGCTCCCATTTTTGGGGAAGCATACTAGCCTCTCTACCGATTACCTCCGTTCTCGCCTTTATTTGGCTTTTTAGAGATACTAAAGATGTCGATAAGGTTATTAACCTTTCCTATGGAATTTTTTGGATCATCATTCCATCTTTAATACTCTTTATTTGCCTCCCTTTTTTACTCAAAAAAGGAATTCACTTTTGGGTCGCTCTCCCCGTTTCAAGTTTTGCCACCATTGCCGGTTATTTTCTTTATGTCCGCGTTCTTAAACTTTTCGGTTTCACAATTTAAATTCAAGACTTCGATTAAAGAAAAACATCTTTGCATGTAATGACTTTATAGATGTGTTCCTAGGACTCGTATCGATCGATTATTTGATCAACAAGTTCTTTAAGTTTTACTTTTTCTAAGTACTCTAAAAGACTGATCTCAGCATCATCAAAAATATCTTCGAGTACTTCATTGATTTGACAAGATACTGGACAATCTTTTCGCTGCTCTCGATCTGATAATTTAAGGATTTCACCCGGCTCAACAGATTCGTAAATTTCTCTCAGATTTATTTTTTCCCTCTTCTTACCAAGACGAGCACCTCCTGACTTACCCTTTTGAGAACTTACCAATTGGGATTTAGATAGAACAGAGAGAACTCTACGTACTAGTGTCGGGTTGGCCTGAAGGCTGTCAGCAATATGTTCACTCGAAAGACTGGGCTTCAGCTTTAAGCGTTCATTGAAAGCCAAAAGGGTCATAATATGAATTGCTGTTGCAAACTTCTTACTTTTAGTCATAGTGTGACTTTAATAGTAACACTATGGGACAAGACTGTCAAAGTCCTATCCCTTGAGAGGCAGGTAGATTTCTGTCTTGATCTCTCGTTCCTCTACCTGTTGAGGATCATTAACATAAAATTCGTAAGGTGAAATATCTTTTCTTGGTTTCAGCTTATCGCTACGCTGACAACCCATAATCGCCGACCAAGCATTACCAAGGTGGCGGTAGGGACCAATGTGATTATACTGAAGGGCTCTATGAGATGGAAAACTTGCCTTTTGAATTGGCCCCTCTCCACCGGCTTCGACTGTTCTACTGTAACCAAATGCCGATGAGTAATCACATCGACCATTTACAAAGTCATAGTTGTGGTAAATTGCGAAAATGTGATCGGGGTCACTTAGGTTTTTCTGTTTTCTCCACGCCTCAAGAAGCTTGAAATCATCTGCCATTCTTTGCCCAATTTCTTTAATAGGTACGGTCGCTCTTGAAAAGAAATATTCAACTGGTTTCTGATCAACCAAGCCGACTTTAATAACTTTACTGTTAACCTGACCGGTTTCTAAATGCTCTTTAAGCATAGATAAACCGCGATCATAATCATTTCCTACAAGTGCATGCATCATCTTCTTAAAAAAGAACATAAAGAAAGGTAGGCTTCCGATCATTTTCCAGGTAACGAGAGTCGACTCAGGACCCTTCCCCTCCGTAAGAACAAACTCAACCTTACTCTTACTCTTCCACGGTTTTAAAAACTCTAAGTCATAGCCAATAAACTGATTCTCTTTAACTTCGTTAATCACCATATTACCGGCACCGATATAAGCTCCACTCCAAGATTGTTTATGGGAGATCGCTCCTGGATTACCTTCGACACTAAAATCACAATCTGGCTCCTGACTGAGCCACGGGGACCAATTGGGCCAATTGATGAAGTTACTGAGAAACTGAAAAACCTCAGTCTTAGATTTATTGATTTCAATAGATTTCTCAATATTAAAGGGTATCGAAAACACAGCCCACCTCATCCTTAAACTACTTAAATGCTTAAAAAAATTACAGTACATAGACTGTAATTTAAAAACAAGTCCTAATGAAACTAGCCATTGACATTTAAGATCTATATGTTACTATTAAAGTAACATTTAAGGAGGCTACTATGGCAACAGTAATTAATCATCCAGACGAATTTGTTAAACTAGTCAATTCTAGCGAAAAAGCCCTACTTGTAGACTTTTATGCAGATTGGTGCGGCCCTTGCGTAGCCCTAGCACCAAAGCTTGAAGATTTAGCGACACGATATGACGGGAAGGCCGAAATTGTTAAGGTCAACGTTGACCAACATCAAGAAATTGCGGCTCAATTCGGAGTTCGAGGTATCCCAGCTCTGTTCTTTCTAAAAAAGGGTCAGGTCACTGGACAACTCGTTGGAAATCAACCAACAGAGGCTATCGAAAACGAATTGAAGAAACACATTTAATGAAGGCCCTCACGGGCCCTCAACCAACCAATGCGTAATATTGTAGCCGAGCGCCAGTACAACTATAAGTCCGATCACGTTAAGGATAACTCCAACTTTAATCATATCCTTAACCTTAACCTCGTTGGTTCCAAAAACTATGGCATTCGGTGGGGTCGATATTGGTAAGCTAAATGCAAAGCTAGTACAAAGTGCTACGGGGATTCCGATAAGCAATGGGTCGTAACCCATCTTTACACTCAAATCCATGAGTACAGGCAAAGCGACTACGCAAAGAGCAACGTTACTCATTATTTCAGTTAAAAACAATGCGAGAAAGCAGACTAATGAAATCATAAGCCAATCAGGAATTCCCTTAATACCACCGATCATTGAGGTCGCTAACTGAATAAGGCCCGCTTCATTTAAGGCCCCCGCTACAGCCATTCCCCCTCCAAACAAAAGAACAATGTTCCATGGTAAATGCGAAACATCTTTTATATCTAAAATTGGCTTTCCCTCTGATTTTCCTGGTGGAAATAAAAACAAAAGAACTCCACCAGCTATAGCAATCGAGGTATCGTTGAGAAATTGGGTATTCATGAGATAGTGAATGAGTCCTTTAAATATCCAAAAGAAACAAACGGTTGAAAATATTCCAATCGTTATTTTTTGTCTGGTGTCGAGTTTACCGAGCTTGAGATATCTCTCTTTTACGAAATCTTTGAATTTCTTATCAATAGGAATCGAAAATGGAAAAACTTTGAGAAGTAGAAAGAACATCGAAATTAAAACACCGACTCCAACTGGAACTCCAATAATGAGCCATCGCCAAAAATCAAAGCCACGACTATACAGATCGTCTAAGTAGCCAAGTAAGACAACGTTGGGAGGGGTTCCGACGGGTGTCATTACTCCTCCGATGTTTGCAGAATAAGCTATGGCTAAAAACAATGCCGTTTTGAACTGCTTGAACTGCTTCAAATTAGTATTCTCTAAATTTTGCGATAAAAATGCGACGACACTAATTGCAATCGGAGTCATCATAACAGTCGTTGCAGTATTGCTGATCCACATACTCAGGAGTGATGTGGAAATTATAAATCCGAGAATCACTCCCCGATCTGAATGACCCGTTCGACTCAGTATCCAAAGGGCGATTCGTTCACTCAACCCCGTTTTTTCTAGGGCTCGAGCTATTATAAAGCCTCCAAGAAAGAGATAAATAACCGGATTAGAGTACGAAGCCGTAACTGCTTTAAGATCTATTAAATTCAAACAAGGAAGATAAACAATTGGAAGCAAGGCTGTGATTCCAAGGGGAATGATTTCAATGACCCACCAAAATACCATCCAAAAAAGTAGTACAAGACTTAAACTCTGGTGCAAAGTAAAGCCAAGGCCTTGTATAAGTCCAAAGGACATTTCTAGCAATAGAACGGTAGGCGGGATTAACAGTAAGAGATAACGTGTCATTTAATACCCAATGAAACTGGACTTAAGTTAATTAGTACTTCATTTTAAACACAGCTTAACTGCTTTTTTAAGGCAATTGTAATGATCTAGTGCCATAATATTTACTTTGCAGAAAGGTCTAAATTGCTGACTTCTCAGGAAAAAAGTTTTTTTGAACAACTCAAGAAGGATGAGTGGCCCGGTTTTTCGCAATATCGGCAGGCTGCATGCCTAAAACTATTCTTTCAGGGGCTTGGCGCTCTCTCTCAAAGTTATGCTGGTCAACAAATGAATCAAGGCCGCCTAACGATGGCGATTACCAGTGGACAGGTCATGGACTACGTTTTCGATTTCGATGCCACTCTGAGCATTGAGCAATCAAAGGAACTGACATTAAGAGTTGAAATCACAAATCACAATGCAATGAGAGCTACCGGAAATGTCTTTGAACAAGATGCACCTAGTCTGATTTTTGATTTTGAATTAGTTTCGGAACCTGAAAATTACGTCGCTGACCTAAAACAACTCTTCCATCTGCCTCTCGTTCCTGTTCTGAACAAAAACCCTGAATCTAAATCCCATGAACTAGCTTCTGAGGCTGAACAAAATTGGATCGAGATATACGGTCCAGGTCTCGGTGCTGGCATGTATGCACTCTCTTTACTCAAACAAGATGACTATGAAACAAAGATCGAAGTTAACGATGAAGAGAATCAGATGAAAATTAAAACATGGGTTAGCTATCTACCCCTTAGATAATATGAGCCAGGGAATCAACCTAAGAAACATTAAAGTAGCTGTGATAGTAGGTGCAGGTCATGGAATTGGACTCGGTCTGGTTCAAGAATTAAGGGCCATTAATTCCAAATGTCGAATCTACGCGACCTATAGAGATAGTTCTAGGGCTGGAGAACTCTTAGACTATTCCTCAACACTCGAAGAAGTCACAACTTTTAATGTAGATCCAATTAGTGAGAAACAAATAGAGAGTTTCTTTGAGTCTCTTAAGGGACAGAAAATTGATTTATTGATCAATGCCGTGGGAACCCTTGTTTTTGAAAACAAAGGACCCGAAAAGTCTCTTCGAGACATAAACATCGAGACTCTAACAAATGTATTTAAAGTAAATAGTTTTGTAACCCCACTCATCGCGAAGCAATCAAAAAAATATTTTTCAAAAGAAAGCAGTTCCGTTTTCTGCACTTTATCGGCGATGGTAGGAAGTATCGGTGATAATAAAATTGGAGGATGGTATTCCTATCGAGCTTCAAAAGCGGCCCTAAATATGTTTATAAAAACCATTTCAATAGAATTCAAAAGATACAATCTTCGATGTAGCGTACTTGCGGTTCATCCTGGAACTACTAAGACTGAACTTTCAAAGGACTTTCTTAAGAACGTAAAACACAAAGTTTGGACGGCCAATGAAAGTGCGCAAAATATTTTAGATACGATTGAAAAGTCCAGCAAAGAAGGCACCGGACTTTTCAAAAATTGGGATAATACAACTATTACATGGTAACTCGGACGATTACCTAAGCCACTCAAAGGTACTCACTGGAGAATCTTCAATGTTACCCTTGCCGTCATACTTGTAATTATGTCCACCTAGGACCGCAATCCCCTTTAAAGGGTGACTCGTGGCGATCGGAAACCCTTTATTTTCTGACATGAATCGACCCGTATTTTTCCATTCTGCATTCACATCGCTATAAGAATACTTATAAACATAATTTACATATCTAAAATTTGGAGTCATGCCACCAAATAGGTAGATCTCATCATCGAAAAACTCTGCACCCGGAGCAAAGGTTTTAAAAGGAAGCGGAGTACGCTCTGTAAATGATTTCGTTTGAGTATTAAAGACTGTCACATTATCTAGCCAATTAAAATGACTGGAGCCTTCTGAAATCCCGCCAAGCAGAATAATTTCATTTCCTTTTTGAACCGCAGTAAAAGCTCTTCGCAGTGGTTTCTTTAACTCCACCTCAAGAATAGAAGATTTAAGAGTTCTTAGGTTAAAGACCTCAATCTTATTGTGAAAGCGTCCCTCTTTATCGCCATCTGATTGGGGAGTAGAATCCCACCCTCCCATTAAGTAGACCTCTTCACCCACTTTAACCGCCACATTAGATGACCTTGGCAGTTTCAACTGAGTCGGAAGGCTTTCCCATGTATTATTTAGAATATCGTAGCGCTCAACGGTCGCTATAGATTTCCACTGGGGATTATGATTTTCAGAAAATGTAAATCCTCCGAAAACATAAATATAATCATTGTGAACAATCGCCTCAAACCCATGTTTCGAACTCGGCATCGGGGCTCCCCGGTACCACTGATTGGTCTGGTAATCATAGATGTCCAGAATATTCAAAAAGGACTCTTTGGGATAGGTATGCTCAGGCCCCTGGTGACCACCGATAACATAGATTCGATTATTGTGTGTTACTGAAGCAAATGAAGATCGCGCAGGAGCAGGAAAAGAAGCTTCTCTTCCAAGTTCAATATCTTCATTTCCAGAAAAGGCCGGCACGTACTCAAGTGTTCCTGGCTTTGCAACGAATGGTTTAGGGTCTACCACAAAGGTTTCTCCTTCAACTTCTGCCGCCGTTAAGCTGTATATATCAAGATCCATCTGACTCTTACCTGCAAAATAGGTAAAGTAGACATTTCCATTGGCGGCATAGACGGGAGTAAATTCTCTCTCAGGTGTATTAGTTACCTGATGAACTGATTTATCTGAAAGAGTTAGTCTAAATATATCCCACTGATCGTTTTGCAGACCAACATATACGACATTGCGATCATCCCATGACAGAGAGGGAACAAGAGCATGAACTCCTTCTTGGGTTAGTCTCTCTAACTTTCCAAAATCGAAACTGTATGCCCAAAGAGACTTTTTAGTTTTTTTAGAGCTAGGATCTTTAGTCTGGTGAAATACAACAAAGCTTCCGTCTGAAGAAACCGCAGGAAAGTAGGAATGAAGGTCAGTTTCTACGGTTTGTATTTGTGGGGTATAAAGCTTAAGGGATCTTCCTAGGTCAGACTTCACCATCTTAAACGGTTTTTTTCTTTCAGTTCGTAAATCGATACGATGAATTTGCTGACGAATTTCTTTGTTCGATGTTTGAACAGGGCCCGAGTAAAATAAATATCGTCCATCACCAGAGAATTCTGCATGAATATATTGGTTGGCTTGTGGTGTCCACATTTCGATTTCTTCAGAAACCAAATCAATGATTTCGATTCTTAAGCTCGTATTGCCTGGTTCAATTCTTCCTGCAGAGTAGGCGACATAGCGACCATCAGTACTAATCTCTGGATGGTAAACATCTAATCCTTTTGGTGTAAGGTATTTTAAAAACTGACCTTGATCGCCGGCAAGAACCACTCGTCTTTCATCACCGTTTTGATGAAGATAAACCATATTCGCAAATGCAAATTGCGAAAATAATAATACAGATATTAAACCCAAGAATTTCATGAACCCCCCATTGTGTGAGGCTTCAAAAAAACCACCATTTATACTGTCTGTCAATTTGAGATCTTTTTGATCAGATCGAAGCTTTTAAGAACGAGCCGCTTAGAAACCCAAGTCTCACCTGTGTCCTCTAGCTCCTCGATTTCGACAAAATGACCCATTTTTGTGGAATAAAGGTACGACCTAAAAACCCGTTCCTTATCAAGTCTCTTGCAGTTAATTCTCAATGCCTTTTCGTTAAGGCCAGCAAGAGTCGTCGGTTCTTCTCCTGCCACGGCACACTGAACCTCGAAAGAACTTGGCCCGAAAACTTCTGACTCGCGATCCACTTTTGCCTTGTAAAGTTTTCCTACTCCCAATGGGAAAATAGTATCAACATCACCTGTGTAACGAGCCAGTTGATTATCCCCTTCCGGATAGTTTTCAGTTTTTAAAGGAATCATAAACGGATTTCTATAGGTCCAAACTCTCGCTTGCATCTGCGAATCGACCCGAGTAACCAACCATTCCACCTCTGACCGATTGATGAAGGTCACACGGTGCTGTTCTTCATATTTCACTTCTTGTGATTCTGCACCTTCCGGTTCAACGGGGCCATAGGTCACTTCGTAGGTAAACAAATCTCCCTTTGAACGCTCGGGAATGTAAAGTCCTTTTCTGTAATCTTTAACAACTTGAGGACTGTTTAATTCGGTACGAAAAAAGTACCAACTCACAAATGCCAGACACGCCAAAAACAAAACCAGTCCCAGACGCATAAAAAACTTTTGCCCAATATGATCGTCTTTGGGAACTCTTGCCATTGGGCCTGTGTGAACTGCAAGATATGAAGGAAACCTTTCACAGGTTTCCTTAAATGCTTCTTCTGAATATTTTTCTGCTGGGTGAAACTTCTGTTGAACCTGCTCGAGAAGAGCGAAAAACATTTTTCTTTCTTCTTCTGAATAAGAGTTTTTCTTTAAATAGTTTTCTACTTCTTCTCGAGTCATCTGTTTCCCTATAAATTATAGGCTTATTGTCATAGATTTTGGAACGTTTGTCATAGATAATTTTCGTTCTACGACTCTACCGTCGGGCGAAGTTACACGAATAACATAATCCCCTGGCGAGAGGACTTTATGAAAGTAACCCGCCGAATTGGTTCGCAGCGGAGCCTCCCCTTGATCCCTTCTGATCGGAAGAATTTCTACTCCGTACTGAACGGCAGCAAAAGAGTTACCCGAAACAACTTGAAGGCTAAAGAGCGACTGGGATAGTTTCTCAGTTAACCAAATGAGACTATTTACATTCTTGTTTACGATTTCATCGCGTTTAGAATATGGAGGCTGGAATGCCGTACCTATTTCTAAGGTGATCGCAAATGCACCGTAACTTGCATGCATATGACTCATGGAATCTCCATCAACTCCGTACAAAATCTCCCACGGAGCACCTGGCTTGTACTGACCTCGACCACTATCCGTAGGCAAGTGCTGGGACATTTCTTGGGAAACCGATCGGTGGAGCCCATCTTCACCAGTTAATGATTTATTACATCCGTAAGGGAAGAGAATCAGTTCACTAAATGAGTGGTATGAAATATAGGCCGCCGGTAAAATTCGATCCGCTAAATTAATAAGGGCTATGGTTTCCGGTTCACTTTGAGCGTGTTCTCCACGGTAGGTTTGAGAACCTTTACGTCCCGAGGAACCATTACATTCATTGAATCTATACCCATAGTTTCTATTGATATCGACACCGAAGACATTTCCGCCACTTCCGCGAGCATTTTTTCGCCAGTATGAATCCTCAGACCAAACTATGCGGCTTCCATCTACATTGAGCATGGGTACAATCCAGATATTCCAAGTCTCTAGAATATCAATAGCTCTCTCATTTTGCGCATAAGCTGCTTCAAGAACCTTCATCGCAAATTCGATAGACACTTCAGGAGTCACGATTTCGCGGGCATGGTGAAGACCATCTACGATCATTGAAGGTTTAGAATAGTACTTCGGGTTTTGAATATTAGGTGTTGTCGAAAGCAACAGTCCATAAATCGGCTCGCCAGCTAAAGATTGACCGATGACCTCTAAGCGAGTGACCTCGGGGGCTGCTTCATTAATTTTCTTTAAGATGGACTCTACCTCTGTAGGATCCAAGTATCTTTCATCAACCCGAACCGCATTTTCAGAAGCTGGCTCATGGTACTCTAAAATATTTCCTTTTAAACCTGTAGAAACAATATAAGCCAGGTCGGAACTTGACAAAATTAGTTCTGCAGATGGATTTTCCCAATTAATTCCAGAAAGATCATAACCTGCATTGTTGAGGTAGTTGAAAATATTCATAATTGAATAGTAGTCATAACCCCTTAAATCGAGTTGATATCTAACAACTGTATTTTTGTTTTCTTGAACAAACTGCGCTTTGGCTGGCTTACTTAAAATACTCAAACCTAAAGTAAGGCAGAGTAAACTGATAAGAATCTTCATAATTCCCCCGTGATTGACGTCCCTGTTACTTAACTATCGCCGTTAACTAGACCTCGTTGAAAGTCTTAATGCAGCAAGTAATCAATAAATATGATGGATCCTAAAGAGCGCCGACCTTGGGGAATCTCAAACCTTGTAAAATACCCGAAAGGGAATCCCTTTCGTGCTTTACAGCAAGAACATCTAAGATACTGAGGCGGTCTTCCAACTCAAAGTCGGCTGGCAAAAAGAACTGCATTGACCAATCGGCCAGTAAACGATCCTGGGCCTCGCTATCCATAAGAAGTGTTATATTCGAGTGACGTGGGTCATTTTTAATTTTTTTAAAAATAAACTCTACCGCTGAGTCTTCTCCTTCGAGAAGTTGAAAAAAATGGTCTCCGTCGAAAACCAGAAAACCGGTGACATCCTTTACGCTGTTGGCCGCTCGCGCCTTTGCCAACAACTCCATAAGGTCAGACTTTTCAAATTGGCCATTGGCCTTACTAATGTAGCAGAGTTGTCGAATCACTGTTTCCTCTTTCAGTTCTAAGAGCCATATCTTATGGGAAATTAGCGAGCTTGCAAATATAAGAGCGAGTATTTGTTACCTATAGCAAAGCCATCTCCACTTGAAAAGGGATCGGTGGGCCCTATCTAAACATATAATTTTACTAAGAAAAAAGGGCACCCACCCAGCTCCAAATACTCATGACAAGGTACAGAGAAAATCCGAGAAGGGATAGAAGAACGAAGGCCACACCAATAAGGAGCGACCCGTTCAAAATACTAGAACGCCTTGTCGTAGATTCGGGGGAGTTCACATAAGCCTCAACGAGCTTATAATTCTTGTCATTGGCTTTCCAAAAAACATCGAACGCATCTCCCAAAAATGGAATTGACCCTACTAAGTAATCAATTCCGAGGTTTAAGATCATGCGGATGATAATACTGACGGAGACATTAATCTGTACGGCTCTAATCACGATGTAAGAACCTATGACGTGGGGTACGAAGTCACCAATTCCGGGAATAATACCAAGAATAAAATCCCAACCAAATTTGATACCAAATGGAAGTTTAAATTGCTCGTCTAAAACCCGAGCTAATTCTTTTAGGTCTTCGATGTTTTTGTTTTGGTCTTTAATTTTTCTAATGTCCAACTGCCTTCACTTCTCGAGCGACTCATTCACATAATAATCAAAATAAATTACTTTTTAAAAATCGGCTTATTTTTTCACTAATTCTGTGGGCCTTTTCTTGGGCCTTCAATGTTTCAGGCATACTGTTCTTACTCGGCATCGAGTCCAATCGATCGATACAATCCAAGCCCTCGCACACATAGGAGCCAACAGTTCTGCTCTTATTCACTCTTGCGGTGTACAAATGAACATCCGAAGTACTTCCTACTCGATGACACCAATCACACATCGACACTTTTGCGTCTCCGGTTACATAGGATCTCTCAAATTTCACAGCAAAAATTTGATCAGTAGAAAAGTCTTCAAACACTAAAAAAGATCTCTTCCCGCCGGGCTCTGTCCATGAAAATGAGTGAGTAAATCCCAGAGGAAATTCAAAGTCAGGAGGAATAAATAAACTCGACTGATCGAGCTCTCTAAATAACTTAACCAAAGCTTCTTTTGATTCTATTCTTTTCATGCCCTATAGTAGCAGTTCCAATGACTTTCAGCTAGAGTCAATTCTGTAAATCGGATGTATATTTGAATCGAATTAAAAAAACTCTGCAGATTGATGTATCAAAAGGATTTTTAGAGGGCTTTATGCAGGCCGCCTATCAGGCCTTGGCCCAATTGATACTTATTGAGGTATTTCTAAAGCCACAGGGCCTCACTGGGGAGACTGAACAAGCTGTCCTTTTCGGAAGCTCATTTCTTGGAATGGTTCTCTCGTTATTTTACGGAAATTACATATCTCGCTTCCGACTCAAGAAAACTCAGCTTGTTAATATCCCTACCATTTTCGCTGGAAGCTTTTTGTTAATTGCATCTATTGCCCAAGATACCTGGATATTTGTAGGTTTTTGTTCTCTTTCTTTTTTGTGTTTTCCATTGCGCATTCCCTACATGACTGAAATTTACAGAGACAACTACCCAAGCTCAAAAAGGGGTACCTACCATAGCTGGGCACTCATTTCCGCGCAAATATCTACCGTATTAGTGACCTACTCTGGTGGGTATCTATTAAAAAATAGTCCCGAATACTGGAGAGCTATTTTAGTCGTCCAATCGATAGCCCTTTTCTCGACCTGTTTTTTGGTTGCTAAACTTCCGAGTCTAAGAGTTAAACCGAGAAAGAACAAAAACTTTTGGGGATCCCTCTCCGTCTTACGAGAAGATCGACTCTTTGTTTATCTCATTTTTGTTTGGTTTATTTTTGGTTTCGCCAATTTATGGATCTTTCCCCTACGGGTCACTTACCTCTCATCACATCTCAATTTTGATCCCTTCACTGTTTCTATTCTCGCCTCCGTCATTCCTGAAACAACGCGGTTTGTTTTTTTACCTATGTGGGCCTATTTATTTGATCGGATTAACTTCTTTGCCCTTAGAATGTGGCTCAACCTCTTTTTACTTTTAGGAATGTGGTTTTACTTCCACAACGCTGACTTCTGGGGAATTGCCTTAGGAGCTTTCTTACACGGTGTTGGTTTTTCGGGGGGCCGGCTTGCCTGGGGCCTATGGGTAACAAAAATGGCTCCCAAGACAAAGACAAATGACTATATGGCGGTGAACGTTGCCGCCACTGGAGTCAGAGGGGTCTTCGGGCCATTTCTTGGCTTCTTCGTCCTTAATCAATTTGAGAATTCTGGAAACCAATATGAAACAGTCTCTGAGATATCCTGCGCACTCGTCCTACTCAGCATCATACTCATTGTCCCGGTTCTAAAATATGGAAAGAGAGAATAGCTCGTCTCTTTACAAAATGTTAAGATAGTCTCTTTTTCTCGACTCCTTCTGCATATACCCTCAATAAGTTCCGATTAAATGACCATGAAGAGTCAAATGTTTACGCTACCTAAGATCACCCTCTTTCTTGTTTTCTTCATCTTGATTCTTTTTTTCTCATTTGGAGACAAGGGCAAGCCCCTCGTTGAATTTGATTCTGACCAAGAAAATGTTCAAACGAAGTCCGAAAGAATCGACGACGAACAAAATGGTATGAAACCGAATCAAGCAGCTCATAGAATGGAAGATCAGAACCCGAGTGACAACGAGGTTAAAAAAATTTATAGCTTTGAAAATTTTGCGCTCTTGTTCTCAAATTTTTCTGAAATAAAAAATCTAGTTAAACAAGATCCAAATTGTAAGCTCTATCCAGATTCACCTATTACATGTTTTGAGGGAATCTATATTGAACTCAAAGACCTTGTAGATTCTAGCGAATCCTCTTTAAGTCGCTCTCCCTCTTTAGCACTCTCTGCCCTCAATGAAATTCAAGTTGCTCTTTGTACTCATGGCAGTCAAAAACTACCAACTGTTTGTAGTGATTTGATCATAGATATTGGTGACCATAGTCTGGCCGAGACAAAGTCAAATCTAAGCAAAGCCTGCAAAACTAACTCAAGAGGATGTAGCGCTCTAGCTCACCTCAAATTAAAAAACGGTGAAATTCAAGAGAATGATGCCATTCAACTGTTTGAACAGGGGTGCCTCGCTGGAGAATTTCACAGTTGCCTAGACGGAGCTCATCAACTTCGATTCATCGGCAAAGAAGAAGATGCTCAGCTCCTTTACGATAAAAGCTGCCTTCTTGGAAATCCAAATGGCTGTCTAGAAGTCATCAATGGTAAAAAGATTATTCCTGAAATCAGAGAAGTGGCTGAAAAAAATCTAAGTAACTACTGCCTCACTCAAAAAAATATTGAAGCCTGTAGCCAGTTGGCGAATTATTATAGAAACAATAAAGACTTTGAAAACTTTTTGACTACGACTAGATACCAATGTGAGGCCGGGGACTCTTCTGCCTGTTTTGATTATTTAGAGGAGTTGGGAAGTAAGGACCTAGCAAAAGCGAAAAAGTTTAGAAAAAAAATCTGTAAGTGGTTTCTAAATTTTGATATCAAAACAGCTAATGAGGCAGAAATTATCGATGGTTTTTCCTGTACCGACGATGATCTTTGCCTGCCCAACGAAAAGCTTAAACACTTTCCCCAAATTTGTAACGAGTACGAGAATTACTCTGCCATTTAATCTCTAATCCAATGACATGTATAACCTTGGGGATTTTTTTTAAGATAATCCTGGTGATACTCTTCTGCTGAATAAAACTTCTTTAGACTTTCAACTTGAGTAACTATGGGTTTAGACCATCTCCCGGACTCTTGAGCTCGAGCGATCGCACTCTTCGCCTCTTCTTCTTCCTCTGGCTCACTAAAAAATATGGCTGAACGATACTGTGAGCCCCGATCATTTCCCTGCTGGTTGAGTGTTGTTGGATCGTGAATCTTAAAAAAGAAATCTAATATTTCAGCCAGGTTAATTTTCTGTGGATCGAATTCGATTAGAATAGACTCCGCATGCCCTGTATCCCCATTCTTAACAGTCTCGTAGCTTGGATTCTCAGTAGTTCCACCGGTGTACCCGACTTCGGTATTCAGCACACCTTCTAGGTTTCGGAACAATTCTTCGACCCCCCAAAAACAACCTCCGGCAAGAACGATGGATTTCTTCACTCAGCCTCCCCAGAAAATAAACTAAGATATTCCCCATAACCTTCTGTTTCTAATTCCGATTTTGCTATGAAGCGCAATGCCGCCGAATTTATGCAATAACGAAGACCGGTGGGATTCGGTCCATCATTAAAAACATGACCCAAATGGGAGTCACCGTGCTTAGATCGAATCTCCGTTCTCTTTCTGAATAATTTTCGATCAACTTTCTCAACAATAAAATCCTTATCGATCACATCGTAAAAGCTAGGCCAGCCCGTACCGGAGTCGTACTTTTGTTTAGAAGAAAAAAGTGGTTCGCCACTCACCACATCTACGTAGAGTCCTTCTTCTTTGTTGTCCCAAAACTCATTTTTAAAAGGCGGTTCAGTTCCATCTTTTTGAGTGACTTTATATTGAATTTCACTCAGGGACTGAATAGCTCTGTCATCTTTTTCGTATTTCTTTTCCATATTCACCTCCCCAATGGACTTCCTACAACAAATAGAATCTCCATCCTTAATGCAGTTTTGCTAAAATTTCTATTATTTCTTTATTGAGATCGCGATTCATGAACTGGCTCATCTCTCTAAGTCCCGTCGGACTCGTTATGTTTATTTCTGTAAGGAATGGACCAAGCATGTCTATTCCTACAAAGAATAAATCCCGCTCGATAAGTCGGTTTTTAAGAGCTTTGCATACTTCTAAGTCTCTCTCATTCAAATCAGAGGCAAAAGCCTTTCCCCCTTGATCCAAATTGTTCAGCTTACCCGGGCTTTCAGCTTTACGTAAAATCGCACCAATGGGCTCTCCATTAACCAATAAAATTCTCTTATCTCCTTGGTCCGCTTCCTCAACAAATTTTTGCACCATAAATTGTTGTAGCCCCGAAAAATGCTTTTCCAATTCTTTCAGATCAGAACCCTCGAAAAAACGAATTCCCTTGCCGGCAAAACCATCGATTGGCTTAACTACGATTCGACCGTGCTCTTCGAGAAAGCTTTTGACGAGATCAAAGCGTGAAGTAACCACAGTGGGAGCCATAAATTGCGAAAATTCTAAGGTAAAGAGTTTTTCATTATAGTCCCTCAAAGCTTGAGGGGCATTGAGAACTCGAACACTCTTCGGTAGAAGATCTAGCAATTGCGTAAGATACAAATAGTTCTGATCAAATGGAGGGTCTTTACGAATAAAAATCGTGTCGAAAGTTGATAACTCTAACTCTTCTTTTTCTCCCTTTTCAAAATAAGGCTCATTCTGGCTTCCAAGTATATTGAGCTTAGTGACCTCACCTGAAATTCTGCCTCTTTCATAGGAGATCTCCTCGGGAAGACAATAGAAGACATCATGACCTAGCTGACTCGCACCTTCCATAAGACAATAACTCGTATCTTTCGAAACCTTAATTTTCTCGATGGGGTCCATTACAAACAAAAATTTCACTGTCACCTCTAACTCTAAGAGTTCTTACAAAGGACTTTATTTTATAGAAAGCTCATATACAATGGATCCATGTCGTTTAATCAAGTACTTGCCATTGGTGTTGGCGGTTTTTTTGGGGCAATTAGTCGATATTCAATCGGACTCATCGTACTGCAGTTCAAAGTCTTAGGTCGCCACCACGGTACGCTCTTAGCGAATTTAATAGGCTGCTTTATAGCGGGCTGCTGTCTCTTTTATTTTAGTAATAAACTAAAAGAGGACCACCTTTTGATCTACTTCCTTGGAATTGGCTTTCTTGGCTCTCTAACGACATTTTCGACGTTCTCAGTGGAGCTGCTGCAGTTTTACGATGGTCGGCAGTGGCAACAGTTAATAGCTCACCTTTTGACGAACCTCATTTTGGGCTTAATTCTCGTTTTTGCGGGGCACCGTTTAGCGAAACTGCTTTTGGGGTAAATATTAGCCTGCGAGCGCAGGTTTATGAGATGCAAGTACCTCATCGATGGACTCTACAATACTCCCTGGGTCAAAAAAGGGCTTCTCAAGAAAGGCGTGGGCCCCACTTTTTAATGCGTTCTCGATCTGGGGAGAGCCTGAGCCGTAGCCAGACATAATCATTATCAAGACATTGGAGTCGGCCTCTAAGTAATTTTGAATCAAATCAGAAAATACAACCCCAGGCATATTGAGATCAGATAGAACGAGATCGAATTGACCCGATTTAAGAAGTTTTTCGGCCTCTTCAAAGGACGTTACCGTTTTAAT
Source organism: Bdellovibrionia bacterium (assembly GCA_030427805.1). Lineage (GTDB taxonomy): Bacteria > Bdellovibrionota > Bdellovibrionia > Bdellovibrionales > JAGQZY01 > JAUHWN01. Next base: position 380,670 of record JAUICP010000001.1, on the reverse strand, counting down.
ACTGTGAGAATCCTCTATAAATGACTCTAGAATTTCAACTATTTCCGGTTCGTCATCTACTATCAGTACTTTGGCCATCAATCCTCCATAGAACTTATCGATAGATACGGGGAGAAATTTAGTCATTGAAGTCTTTTGAGAAATATTTCTCAATACGAAACATTTTTCTCGTCCCACTTGACCATTGACGAGATTGAAGTAAAAGCATGGGCAAACGAAAACTCAAAAGGAGAGTGAGTATGGAACAAGTAAAAGAAAGCGGTGATTTCAAGATTTTCAAAAAACGTTCAGGAAGATTTTGCATCAAAAATAAAGATGGCAAATACGTGAACGGCGAAGAAAAGGCAAAGATTCTATTTGAAAATAGCCTTATTAAACTCGACCCACCTAAGAAAAAAGAAGAGCCCGCAGCCGAAGAGGCTCCTGCCGAAGAAGCTCCTGCTGAATAAAACTAGTTGTCATTATTAGTGAGCTATACAAGAATTAGATCTGGGGGATTTATGAAAGTTTTCTATACCAGTCTAATTCTTGTTTTAGTTTGTGCCTTCGCCAACGTCGATCAAGCCAAGGCAGAATACAAGGTTCTAAAAGCCAGAAAAGTTCTTATCAAGAACAAGAAAATTAAGAAGGGACAGGTCCTCACCGGAAATGAAACTCTAAGAGGCACGAGCCCCATATCTTATTTATTGACCTCTAAAGATGGGGTTCGCATAGCTCTAAAGGGGCGCTTTAAAGCAGAACTCGATCTCAAAGAAGCCCCCACCCCTAAAGAGCCCTCCACGATCAACCTGCTCTACGGAAAAGTGAGAGCCCTTGTAAATAAAAAAGAAAAAACTAAGGATTCGAGCTTTAAAGTGCTGACCAAAACAGCCGTGGCCGGCGTAAGGGGTACAGATTTCATGGTTTCTTATATTAAAGAAATCGATGAGTCACAGATCATATGCATAGATGGTGAAGTCGACTTTGGTAGCTTTGACGGTAAGCAAAATCAAGCTATCAAGAAAGGCCAATGGGGTGGCTTTGGAGGTCGCTTTGGCGCCCAGGTGACTCAGCCGATCGATCTTCCTCAAGAAGCCCTGACTTACTTCTTAAAAGACATCAAACTTTAGAGAGTTTTTGCCTCGCGTTAATATTGCAATATTTTCAGTAGGTTCCTGATGAAAATCTCGACTATAAAGTCACTATGTCAAAGGCTGGTGGCTCTTCCAACGATATTTATAAATCCTTCTTCAATCTGACATCAGATATGTTTTGCATTGCAAATTTCGATGGATATTTCGAATTGGTTAACAATCGATGGACCGATCGCTTGGGTTGGTCCGCAAAGGAACTCACCGAGAAGCCTTTTTTCGAATTTATTCACCCAGAAGACATCAATAAAACTGACCATGAGTTCGAAGACGTATTAACCAACCAGGGTTCTCATTTTTTTATAAATCGCTATCGACATAAAAATGGCGAATATCGCGTACTCAGCTGGACATCGGTAACTGATTACGATCTTCAAAAAATATATGCGAGCGCTCGAGATATCACCGATGAAGTCGCCAAAGAGAATATTTTACTCGAAATGCAGGACATTGCTAAAATAGGAGCTTGGCAACTCGACACAAAAAATAAGATTTTTTCCCTCTCCTCGGGGGCGCAAAATCTTTTAGGTATCGATAAATCGATTATTGAAATCAAAGAAAGCCTACTTTTCATTCAGCCAAATGACCAACAACGTATCAAATATCAGTTTAATAAGTCTCTATCAGAATCTTCTACCTTCGACGAAGAGGTATTCGCAATCAAAAGTAACGGAGAGACTTTTAGAATGAGAATACAAGGATATCCACAGTTCGAGGGGGATCGACGCCGATACCTATCGGGAACCATTCAGGATGTCAGCGAAGAATACAACTTAAGATCTCGACAAGATGAGATTACAATTCAACTCTTACAAAGTAGCAAATTAGCTTCATTAGGTGAAATCTCTGGAAACATTGCACACGAAATCAACAATCCGCTCTCTATTATTCAAGGCCTCTCAAATCAGTTGTCTCGACTTTCTTTAGACAGCTCCATTAACCCCGGGTTAGTTAAAAAGTATGCCGATCGAATCGAGAAAACGACAAAGCGAATTGCGACGATTATAAGTAGCTTGAGAAACGTATCTAGAAATTCAAGTAGTGACCCAAAAGTTAAAACTCCCGTCTTAAATATTGTTAACGACACTCTTAGTTTAACTAGTGAGAGGTTTAAGTTGAGCAATATTGAATTGTCGATCGATATTACAGATGTCGATCTTCATGTGGATTGCCGACCGACAGAAATTTCTCAAGTTCTGATAAATTTACTCAATAACTCTTTCGATGCTGTTAGAAATATTAGGTCTCCAAAGGTCCTGCTGAAAGTAGAATCCAAAGGCAAAAATCTAATATTGAAGGTTATAGACAATGGTAATGGGATCCCCATTGGAATCAAAGAAAAGATTACCGAGCCCTTCTTTACAACCAAACCCCCGGGTGAAGGTACGGGTCTGGGATTGTCCATATCGAAATCTATAATTGATAAACATTTTGGCACGCTCAATGTACAATCTAGAAAAGGTCATACAGAATTTACGATTACAGTTCCTTTTAGCAGTGGAGAATTGAGCAGTGAGCAAGTCCAAAAGTAATAAACTTTTTCCATACATACATGGATTCTCTGAAATTGAACAAGAACGACTCCGAAAACAAGCTGAATTTGCAGAGTATACAGTCTTTCAAGATATTAATTTCTCTAGCACCGAAAAGGTCCTCGAAGTCGGATGCGGTGTTGGCGCCCAATCCGAAATTCTTTTACGAAGATTCCCCAATCTCAATTTAACAAGTATTGATTTAAACGAAGCTCAACTCGAAGCTGCTAAAAATAGTTTGCGAGAAAAAACCTATTACGCAGACCGATGGACTATCGAAAAAATGGATGCCGCTAACCTCGAATACGAAAGCAACAGTTATGATGGGGCATTCCTTTGTTGGGTACTTGAGCACGTACCCGACCCTTTAAGAGTACTTTCAGAAGTGAGAAGGGTCGTAAAACCAAATGGAAAAATTTTTATCACAGAAGTTATGAATTCAAGCTTTTTTCTAGAGCCCTACTCACCAAATGTTTGGAAGTACTGGATGGCGTTTAATGACTATCAATTCAAGAACGCGGGCGACCCCTTCGTAGGAGCAAAACTGGGGAATTTTTTAACGGCACTCGGTTACTCGCAAATTAGAACACGAGTGAAAACATGGCACCTAGACAATAGAAACCCAAAAAAGAGAAAAGAAATCATTGATTTTTGGTCCGAACTGATGCTTTCGGCAGCAGATAGCCTTCTTAAAGCGGAGCGAGTTGATGAGGCAACGGTAAAAGCTGTAAAAAGTGAACTCAAGTCTGTTACTAAAGACCCCAATTCGGTATTCTTCTATTCATTTATGCAGGCAGAAGCTAGAGTTAACTATCAGGATTAGGGGCTTCTCTCAAAAGATCGAAACTCTCTACAACTTGATAGAAGGGTGAGTCCGATCCCTCTGGGCTTTTTAAAAGACTGAATCTATCAATCAATAAAGTCTGCTTTAGTTTCGGCATCAATGACAAAGTGTCTTTCATATTTCGTTGTTTTCTCGTGCGTGCAAGGGTTAAATGCGGCACAAATTCTTTTTGATCACAGTAGATACTTGCTGCAACTAATGCCTCTTCTAACTCATTTTGTAAATTGACGAGTCCCTTGTTAGATTTAAATTTTAAAAATAAAACCCGCGCCGCCATTTCACTCGGAAAGCAAGACAACTCTTTGGGCTCTAGTTTAAAACGAGGTAATCTACCACTCAATTCTCTTGCTATTTCTTTCAAGCGCTCTAATTGTTCTTCGGTGACTTCACCTATGAAGTTTGTCGTCAAATGATAGTTAGGAGTCTTGACCCACTGAAACTCCATATTCTTCTTCTTTATATCTTTTTGAACTTTGCCAAGAGAATCTTGAATTGAATTATTGAAGGTGTCCGAAAACTGTAAACCAAAGAAAACGCGCGACATGAAACTATGCTAATTGCTTCTCTCGACTAAATCTAGCAAATAAAACAAAAGTTAGTATCGCTCCGAGAATACTAAACAAAAATGGTGCTTCCACCTCTAATACGTATTCAAAGATTGGGTGAGCGATAACACCAAAAATTAAAGTCGCAACACTCGCAGATTTCCTTCCCTTTCCAGGAAACCAAAGTGCGGCGAGAGTGATAGTAATTGTACCCGCGGCACCAAAGGCAGAGGCCGCCACCACAAGGTCATATATACTCTCTGAACCAATTGCCATTAAGTAGGCAATAACTCCGCTCACTAATATTGTCATTCGAGCAAATCTCAACTGCGCCTTCTCTTCAAGCTTATTGAAGAAACTGCCTAGGGCATTGTGACTAACATAGGCGGATACACTGAGAAGTGTACTATCTACTGTCGACAAAATCGCTGATACGAGTGCTCCAGAGAAAATTACAAAGACAAATGTTGGCAGAACCTTGCGGGCCAATAGGGGCAAAAATTGATCGGTTTCTTCTGGTGTAACAATGAGGTCTACACCAATCAATCCCAACGAAACGGGGATCATACCAATGATGAGATATATTCCAGCCGCAGAAAAAGAGGACCCTTTGGCAATTGATCCCGATCGGCTCGCAAAGACTCGACTAATAAGTTCTTGAGAAAACAAACTACCCAATATCGGCACCATCCAGGAGTCCACCCGGGTTAATAAGGACTCCCCTTTACCTAAAAGACTCCACCGCGATGGTTCAACTCTCGCAAAGGCTTCGGTGACCCCTCCCAGTTCGGACACTGTAAAAAAGAAAAGAGTAAACAAGCCAAAGATCAGGATACTTCCTTGAACAATATCGGTAATTACATCTCCCATAAGACCACCAAAAAAGGTGTAAAAAATTACGAAGGCCGCGGCAACAGTTACTGCAACCATAGGATCGATGGGCGCAATCACCGAAAGAATCTGACCAAAAGCTCTAATTTGCGCTGCCGCCCAAATAATCGAAGAGGGGACCAAAACCAGTACGGCTAATTTTTCGGTTAAGTTACCATATTCCTGACGGTAGAGATCAGCAATAGTCGTCAGACCTTTTGACCAAAGCTTTTGTGCAAAAAAGAATCCCATCACGAATAGACAAATTGTATATCCAAAGGGATCTGCCCTCGTGTCAGAGAGTCCACCACCAAAGACTGCGGCACTTGATCCAATACAGGTTTCAGCGCCAAACCAGGTCGCAAAAATAGAAAAAGTCGCGAGCATCGGTCCAAGGCTCCGTCCCGCTAAAAAGTAGTCCTCCTCGTTTTTTTGAAAACGGGAGACCCAGAAACCAATTCCGAGTTGTATGAACAAATAGATAAGTACAAAGACCCAAACAGACATCGGACGAACATAGTCGATTTGCCATTTTAGGTCTAAGACCTAAAAGAGAGTCTGAAGAGATTTTAAATAGATTCCAAAATGGAACTGACTAAAAGCCCTCAAATTCGAGGTAAGCCGGAAAATCGCTAGTATGCTTCACGTCCTTCGCCTCTTTATTGAGGACCGAAAACCGGGTGTTAGCGAATCTGGTGAAAATACTCGCCTCCAGACGACTTTTGGGCATCCTAAAGCCAAACTTCTCAAATTTGGCAATTGGAATATCTGCCGAGTATCGACGAAAGCAATCCCTTTGATCGGCCAAATGAGGTTTAAATTGAGAGCATCGGGGCTTGTCCTCATCGCGATCGATATGTCGATATTGGTCGTAAACAGCTAGCTCCACCCTTAAGCTAGGCCGATTGACTTTAAACTTAAAGCTGTAGGACATAATGGGCTCCGATGGAGAGAGTCTCAAACGGTTGAGCCAATTTAAATTTTTAAATTCAGATTCGATGGGTACTCTATAGACTTTTCGACGACTCCTAAATCTTGGACTATGTGATAAAATAAATTCACGCTTCAAAATACTCATATTGCGCCAACCATTGGCTTCAGAAAAAGCGCAGTGATCTCCATAAGCCATTACTAGAGACTTTATTTGGGGATTTTTTGATCTTTTCATTTGGGCAGCGAGCAATCCGGTATTTTCGTTAGTTTTCACAAATCGATCATTTTGGGCGGCGAGCACCAATGTAGGTACACGAACCTGCTGGTAATACCGATTAAAGTTATTGAGTTCAAAAAACTCGTCGACGGAATTAATTTTCTTATTTTTTAAGGGAGACAGGGGCCACGATTCATCACGAGTCCATTCCGAATAAAAATGGGTTGCTCCCCTAGAAATTGCGTTCTTAAGTTCGGAGCGGTGTTCGTAATCATGGCGAAAAAACTCACCCAATATTGGAATGTTCATGGAGAGTCTAATTAAGGTTCGACGTGTGTAGTTCTCAACCAGATTTGCAATTGCCCCCTCAGAGAAAAGGCGATCCATGCTTCTCTCAAGATTAACCACCGGACAGTAAGCTAAAACACTATCGATTACCCTCTTATTCAAAAAGTTTACCTTGTTCTTTGAGGCGTAAAGAGCTGAGAAAAGAGCTCCGTGGCCCCCAAGGCTGATTCCCATAACATGGACACTTGAAATTCTCGATTTATAGGGTGAATTGGGATGTTGAACTGCCGCCGCAAGCTCATAAAGCTGACGACCTTCATGGAAGCCACCCAAGGCCACCGAAGCATTTTCGAACTCATACTCAGAACCAGACACATTGGCCAAGGTAATTACGTGGAACGGGCTTTCATCAAAGAGATGCATAAAAAATAAAAACTGGCTGCGTATGGGGTCGGCGTTACAATAGATACCGCACTTAACGATGACCAAAGGTCGCGGCTTACTACTTCTCTTCATGGCAATAAAGCCCCTCAGAATATCTCCCCTTGGCATTTCCAGTTTAAGTGACTTGATGGCCTTATTAGCGACCATTGGGTAGTAAAGAGTCAGTGCTTTGTAGAGGGGTTGAATTCCATCTTGGCCATTTCCAATCTGCGAATTACACCGATTAAACCATCTCTGTAAGAGATCGGCTTGACGATCGACATTTCCAGGGTGGGATTGAAAAATCCTTTTAATTTCATCGCTCGCACAATGAGACTCTGTATGATTATGGTTTTCACCAGAAGGAATCCAACTAAACAAACTTCGATCTGGTACTCGCCCTTCTTTCCTTTGGGGGCGACCGTTCCTATCGAGTTGAAAGTCAGTAATACGATCAGAGACTTCAAAATCAATGGCTCCGGCACTAAACTTCTCGGCAGCTTGGGCGCAAATAGGACTCAGAGCGAGAACAAACAAAACAACATAAATTAGAAACAACTTAGCCATAGGCTCCCCAATCGACCTATGGATATCTGCAAAGCCCTTTACAGACAAGAAATGTCGGCATTTGTAAAAATTAGAACTAACATTTCACATTTCCCATCCAAAAGCTTCATGATGCGGTACATTATATGCCTGACTATTTTGAATGATGAGCCAATTAAGACTAGATTGCCAAAAAAATATCAGGGGGCCCAATGAGGATCTTATTAAGCATTTTACTACTGCTAATGCTCGGAGCTTGCACAAAGAAGGGTGCATCTGACGACAAGACGCTTTGGATATATACATCACTCTATAAGGACACAATAAATGATCTAAAGCCTCGCTTAGAAAAAGACTTTCCCGGTGTGAAGTTTAACTTCTATCAAGCTGGATCCGAAGAGATCGCGGCGAAAGTAAATACAGAGATACTTGCTGGTGGCACTCAAGCCGATATTCTAATTTCTTCGGACCGCTTCTGGTATGAAGAAATGGGAAATGCTGGAAAACTTCACACATATCGCCCCCCTAATTCTGTAGGGGTTCCTGAGTCCATGCGGAGTACGAAAAACTATTATACGACACTCAGTCTACCCGTAATGGTTATTTGCTATAACAATGACGTCATCGAGGACAGCGAAGCCCCTAAAACATTTAAAGAACTCGTCGAAGACAAGTGGATGCAAAAGTTCACAACCGGAAGCCCCCTTGCCTCGGGTACAAATTTTACAACTGTGGCGATGCTTCAGCATAATTATGGCTGGGAGTTTTTTGAAGCTTTGAGAAAGAATAAAACGATTTCGCAAGGTGGGAACAGTGCTGTACTCAGAAGAATCCAATCAAAGGAACGCCCCGTAGGTTGGGTCCTTCTTGAGAACGTCCTGAGGTTTAAAGATAAGGATGATAGACTTAAAGTTATATATCCAAAAGATGGCGTCGTTATTCAGTCTAATGTATTGGCTATTACGAAAAAAGAAGGTCAGCGTGAACTCGCCGAAAAGGTTTCTAATTGGCTCTTCGGAAAGCAAGGTCAAGAAGCCATGATACGCTCTTTCATGTACTCTCCACTGGATAAGTATGACCCACCAGCTGGCGCTCCGCCATTGAGAACTATCAAACAGAATGCATTTAAGTGGACTCCAGAGTTTATTAATAAGGTTGTCAAAGACAGAGAGCAGATAAAAGAAAAGTTCTCGCAGATATTATTTGAATAAAAGTGACTCAAAAAGTTAGCCAATACTTTCAACAAGAAAATATTCTCAAGTCCCTATTGATGATTTTGATAGGGGCTTTTTGTATTTATCCACTCCTGATACTCCTTTTTAAAGTCAGCTGGATTGATGGGGGATTGAGCGGTCAGTACTTTGAAAAGGTATTTAAGTCGAGTTCGACTCAATCCGCTTTTTTTAATACAATCATAGTATCTTTTGGAACCGCTCTTCTCAGTTGTATTTTTGCCTTGCCGATTTCATGGCTTCTAAAAAGAACTGACCTCCCCTATGCAAAGTTCAGTAAGACCATTTGCTGTTTGCCATACGCGGTTCCCCCATATATTGGAGCTATTGCGTGGATTAGTTTAGCTAATCCTACAAATGGATTTCTAAATGAACTCATATTTGGAACAGGATTTTTAAATATTTATTCTCACTTAGGACTCATATTTGTAATGTCCTGTTTCTTTTATACTCTAGTTCTACTCAACCTCCTTAACGCATTTGACCGCCTAGACCCAAGCTTGGAAGAAGCGGCACGAATTTCTGGTGCTGGCCCCAGGAAAGTGTTTATGCAAATAACACTTCCCCTCATCCTTCCCTCATTAACTAGTGGTTTCTTACTTGTATTCTTAGCTTCTATGGCGAGTTTTGGAGTTCCGGCTTTGATTGGCACTCCGGGTGACATTTTCTTGCTAACTACTAAAATATACACGCTACAAAAAATGGGCTCGTTCTCGGGAATATACCAGGCAGGAGCTCTCTCTGTAAGCTTACTTCTCTTTTCAATAATGATTGTTTACGGGAATCTATGGATTCAACAAAACCTTTCCTATAAAACAATTAGTGGAAAAAGTCCGAGGCCATCGCTCGTTCCCCTAAAAAGGTTAAAGTGGCCCATTTTCGTTGGACTTTATCTTTGTCTGTTTATTCTCTTTGGCCTGCCAATATTAAGCATCCTAGTCACTGCTCTCAGTGAGGTACCTGGCAAGGTTGACATCAACTTGATGGGATTTGCGAATTTCAAAAAGGTCTTTTTTGAAATGAGTGAAACATCGAGAGCACTGACGAACTCAAGTATACTGGCAGTTAGCGCCGCCTTTATTGGTTGTATCCTGGGATTTATGATTGCGTTTATCTCGACAAAGACGCAAATGAAGGGTCGAAAGTTCTTAACGACTGCGGCTAACCTTCCTTTCACAACTCCAGGAACCGTTGTCGCTCTCGCATTTATATTAGCGTTTAGCCAGTCTTTTTTTGGATTTCCCTTTTCGCTCTATAATACCAGTATTTTGCTTATCATCGTATATGTCGTTAAATATCTCAGTCTTGCTATTAATGTAAATGCTGACGGACTCGAGCAAATCGACAACTCGCTTGCAGAGGCGGCACGAGTCAGTGGTGCCAACTGGTTTACCACCTTAAGAACAATTTGGTTTCCTTTACTAAGAAATTCTATTTTTGCGAGCTGGTTTTTAATTTTAATGCCATGTTTTAGTGAACTTACGATGACAATTCTTTTAGCCGGTCCCGGAACTGAAACCGTTGGTACCCTCCTATTTCAATTGCAAGAATATTCCGACGCTTCCGGAGGAGGATCTGCAGTTTTAAGCTTGGTCGTTGTGGGCTTCGTCATTAGCTTAAACTTCTTAATTAAAAAAATGAGTAATGGAGCCTATGGCTTATGAGTGAAATTCGAATTAAAGATTTAAATAAGTTTTATGGTCAACTTCAGGTTGTAAACAATTTTAATATTACTGTGAAGGATGGCGAGTTCCTCGCCCTTCTGGGCCCATCTGGTTGTGGTAAAACGACGTGCTTAAGAATGATCGCCGGACTTGAGGAGCCCACTTCAGGACTCATTCAAATTGATGATGACACCGTCTATGACTCTTCCGAAAGTTTAAATATTCCGCCAGAAAAGCGTTCGGTGGGAATGGTCTTTCAAAGCTATGCCGTTTGGCCCCACATGAATGTCTACGACAACGTTGCCTATCCCCTAAAAATTAGAAACCTAAAAAAAGATGAAATTGAAGACGCTGTTTCTAAAGTTCTTCATACAGTCGAGCTCGAAGGCCTCGAAAAACGTATGCCCAACCAGCTGAGCGGTGGCCAACAGCAGAGGGTTGCTCTTGCACGCGGCCTAGTTATGGAGCCAAAAGTTTTATGCTTGGACGAACCGCTCTCTAATCTCGACGCGAAATTAAGGGCAAAAATGCGTAAGGATATTAGGGAGATACAACAGAAATTTGGCATTACCGTTGTCTACGTCACCCACGACCAAATAGAAGCCTTCGAAATGAGCGACCGAATGGTCATCATGAATCAAGGTTTGGTTGAGCAGGTTGGCTCACCAAAAGAGGTCAGAGAAAGTCCAAAAACTGAATTCGTCGCCGAGTTTATAGACAGCTAGCCCGTCGTTAACATACCTGAGGCGATGCCCGTTACTGTTTCCCTGAGAAGCAGATCATCACCCTGCTCGATCGCGATTCGTTGAAGTACATTCAAGGGATAAATAGCCGTCGTCCTTAGTTCAATTGATCCTTTGAGCCAAGGAGTATGCCATAGGATATTTGATTCCCCAGATATTTCCTTAACGGCCTTCATGGCTAATTTGAATTCTTTAGAAAGTTGTTCCGAAAACTCTAGTTGCTCATTTTTAGAGTACTCAGATTTTTGTAACAGGTAATTCACAATACTCAAATCAACTTTGGCAAGACTAAAGGAACACATCTTAATATAAGATTGAAAAACCTTTTCCTTTTTATAAAGAGTCTTTATTCGCTTTTTGCTCTTTTCATCTAAAGACGCCCAAGCAGAGCCAATCCCCCACCAGACGACCAATAAAATTCGTGTCTGTGTCCAACACAGAATCCATGGGATAGCCCGAAGATTGTTTACATTGAGTTCCTTTTTTCTTTTTGAAGGACGCGAACCAATTCTTAATCGATCTAAGTAAGAGTAAGGTGTAATGGTCTCGACGAATTCTAAAAATTTGGGCTGTGCCACTAATTCGCGGTAGAAAGAGGCTACTTTTTCAGAGAAGTTCATTAGATCCTCAGAAGGAAGTAGTTCTTTCGAACTGACATTTCTTTTCTTTTTCAAACTCTTTATTTTGTCTATTTTTCTTCTGAGAATAAAGTCCGTTGAAAATGTTCGTTGAACCATTTCTCCTTGAATTGTTGCCTTATAGTTTTTAACCGCAGAATCTGGCCACCATGAAATTTGGTCACTTAGATTCCCTCCTCCGCGAGAAATACTTCCTCCCGAACCGTGAAAAAACACGGGCTTCATTTTATAGGACTCTATTTTTTTGCAAAGACGCACAAGTGAATTAGCTATGAGTACACGGCTCGCCAAACTTCCCGACTCTTTTGAACTATCCGAATAACCGAGCATTACTTCGTAACGACCGCCAAAATTTTTCAAATGGGTATTTCTAATTTCTTCATCCGACAATATACCCTCTAATATTTCTTCGCCAGAATCGAGTGCTTTCTTATTTTCTAATAGTGGAACTACAGGTAAGTCATAACTCTCAAAAATTGATTTCACTGCCTTTATTCCATTTAGAATATCTTGTGACGATTCAGTCATACTTAGAATAAGGGCACGACAGTAATTTCGGGGATCTGAATCTTTCGACAAGGTTTTAAGAGTCTTGAGCATTCTGTAAATCGCAAACTGATTACCATCGCTATTTACCGCCTCAGAAACAACCTCTGCATCCTCACGCATTTCTAAGGGAATGCATAGACCGGGAAATATTTTAAAGAAGATTCTTAACTGATGATCTTGCGGAAGCTTATAGGAGATCCCCTGCTCGATAGTTTGCAAAAGTCCGTCTACTTTTTGCATAAAATCATTAATAAATCGACCATCCTCTTCTTTTACAACCTTAAGACGTTCAGAGATGAGAAGAATTGACTCAATATATTTATCAATTTTAAGTCGAATCCCTTCGTCTTGAATCACCCTCATCGAGTCTTCTTTGAACGCGACAATTTTGTCGAGGGCTATTTTTAATACGTACTTTCTCGATGTCGTTAAGGAGTCCAGCATAACATCTTCATCAACCCCAGGGTGACCATCTTTATCACCACCGACCCAGCTCCTAATATAAACTTGGTGTTTCGATTCATTGGCGGCAATTAACTCATCAATGACTTCTCGATTTTCTAATAGAGTCGAATAGAGGTAATCGGCTTCGTCTTGCACTGTCGGCTTTGTCTGCTTGCTCAAAGGAATTTTAAGCAAAAGTTTTAGTAAGTATTTGAGCTGCTCTTCGAAGTTTTTATTTTTCCCGAAAAGATAATCGATCAATAACCTTCTAATTCTCTTTAGAAACTCGACACACTCCCTTGAACGAGACTCAGTAGGATGGGCTGTTATAACAAATGTAATTCTCTCTGATAAAGAATTACCATCTTCGCTGGCCTTCTTTTTTGAATTCCTAAAGCTTCGGTATGCCAGTTCGCATTGATTAACTACCTCTAGATAAAGACCAAAGCTATGGGCCAGCTTAAAACGATCTTCGGGTTTTGTAAGCTTCTCTAGAGATCGATCTATAGAATTCAAACCATTTATACGCTTTTCTAATCCAGAATACCTAAGAGATTTACTCTGCTGCCGCATTTTTTCTGTTAATTTGTACAGCTGGCTTCCATACTGGTCCTTAATACACTGACCCAATATATCTAAACATTGATGCACAAGGTTGGTTAATTCTTTGGGTAGCTTTTTTTCAGTCATAGTTTTTTGTCCTTAATCGCCTTTAAGTTTGCTTAATTACGCAAGATTTGTCTATGATTTCTATGAATGAAATGAGGTGAAAATGTCTGATACTCAGCAACGAATTAATAGCTATTGCTTAATGATACTAGCGGCAATTGGTCTGACTTCAGCTCTAATCTTTACAAGGCCTGTCTTAGTACCCCTTGTCATCTCGCTATTTATATTCGCAATAACTTCACCATTTATAAATTTCCTACAAACCAAACTGAAAGTCCCTCGGGTTGTTTCTATAGTTTTGACGATTCTAATTTTCTTGTTCTTCTCGACACTCTTAATTGTAATGGTGACCTCTTCCATTGAGAGCTTTGTTAAGGCCACAACAATCTACAAGGAGCGGGTGATACAGGCCATTTCCTTCGTAAACGGACTCCTTGAGAGCTGGGAGGTTAATTTTGATTTGCGGAATATACAGAACGATTTAAAAAAGGTTCCATTAGAATCAGTTCTAAAGGGATCTTCTAATTTTGTATCCGTAGTCGGTAACTTCTCTTTACTCATTATCGGGAATTCGACTCTTATTATTATTTATGTAATGTTTTTAATATTTGGAAGCTCCGGAACCATTCAAAGCCCACTCATCAACAGCATCGCAGAAAAAATCTCAAAGTATGTCGCGACTAAATTCTTGATGTCATTAGCGACAGGTATTATCACTGGCCTAACTCTGTACTTTTTTGGTGTAGACCTTGCGTTCATGTTTGCCGTATTAACAATACTACTAAACTTTATACCCTCTATCGGCTCTATTTTCGCGGTTCTTCTCCCCCTACCGATTTTACTTTTGGAGCACGGAATTGGCGGCACCTTCTTCGGAGTTCTGATCATCACTGCATCGACTCAAATCACCATAGGTAATATCATCGAACCTAAACTCATGGGAGAAAGTATGGACCTTCACCCTGTGGTAGTGATGGCATTTTTAACCTTTTGGGGGCTTGTTTGGGGAGTACCAGGAATGTTTCTAGCTGTACCTATAACTGCTATTATTAAAATCGTTCTTAGTAAGATCGAATCAACCCATGCCATTTCTGAACTATTGGCGGGAAGACTCCCCAATAACCTGTAAAATTCGCCTTTGCTTTTGTAAGAAAAGTAAAATGCAATAGTTGGCTGATCCTCATGTCGCCCTAACCTCATTATAGTTAGGTATGTCTAAAATCAGCCTATTCTTAGTTTTGATTTTTAGCCAAGCACTTATGGCTACTGAATCCTGTCCCAATTATTCTGGTGAATGGATAGGGAGTTGTAAACTCAAAGAGAAGACCTACGAGTCTGAGACGTTGATCAAACAGGATAGCTGCACTGAAATCGAAATCAATGGACAGAACTACTACATAGGTAAACCAACGATTGAAGTCAAAAACAGTACCGATAAAGATGGAAACCAATACAAGGAGGTTAATTCATATAATCTTCGGTGGTCTGAAGAATCAACTCAACTTCTTATAAGTATCAGGTGGCTGGGTTGGAACCTCAATCAGCCTAAAACATGGTCAGGCGCTGGAGCCGGTTCAATTAAAAAAGCAAAAAAGAAGCTCCGATCCATTCGAAACTTCAAGAGTGGAAAAGAGATTTGTTTGTATGAGAAAATTTAAGGCTTCGCGGTTCTTGGAGTATAATCCACTTTAATCGTAGCACCTTGTGAAGGAATGGCTGACCCGTGAAATCGAATCGCATTCGACAAAGAGTCGTAACTCCAACCGTTTGACTTACTCTGCTCGATCTCCTGATCAGCAACATACACCCGAATAGTTCTTATATCTGGATCTCTATTTAAAGGAAATTGCGTCGCTAATTCTAAAATTTTTCCAGAGATACTTGTAAGAGCACCTGCGAAATCATCACAAATATTCCCGATAATTCCGTCTGTCATTTCGACTAAATCAATCAGCCTAAAACCAATCTTTTGCCCACTAGACTCTACCATCAATTCATCGAGACAGGCTTGATCGGGCACCAAAATAGATGAAACACTGAAGCGCGGAAGTGTTGCGTCCCCTCTCGTCAAACTATCGAGGTAGTTATAATAGGCTTCGACATCGATGAGGTTCGGGTTACTATACTGCCCACCAATCGATGCCTCTTCTTCGTGCGAAAAGTCATCCTCATCACTAACGATAACTACTGCAAGAAAGCTATTGGGACGAAGAAAGTCTTCATTGTTAATATTTTCTAGAGTTGCAACAATACTTTGAAAGGGTCTTTCGTCTCCTGAGCCAGCAGTTCCCTGGAGTATGTTTTCAAGAAACACTGGTCGTAAATCAGGTGTCTTTCTATGGACAATAGAGAATCCGTTTTTCCCATCCGTGGGGTTACCGTCCCTTAATAGACTAAACGTGCGTTGAGGGTCTCCGTTGTCTAAGAAATAATCTTTGTAGGCCTCAGTTGTTGCTACAGCCATTTGAAAATCAAGGCCTCTATCAGTAAATTCATTAATAAAGGAGTCGAAGTTTTTTGCCAAGTTCTGTTGAGAACTTGCCATAGAACCCGAATTATCGATAACCCATAGGATATCAATTTTCGATGCAAACTCTGGTTCGTTTTGCTTAAAAACGTTAGTCTCACCTTCCAACTTAAATGAGCTATTCTCGGTGCAGCTAGTTAGTAAGGCGCCAAAAACCATCAACGTCAAAAGAAGGCGCATATTCTTCCCCTTGTATGCAATTAGTTTACAGGTACAAGGTCTAGGCACCAAATTGGCTGTAAAGAGGCGAAACACCTCAGTGTTTTTGCCCTTCGATCCATAACGAGGCAGCTTAAATACTCGTAATCACTTTGTTTGACATTTTTTTCTACAACGAAAAATAATTTCCTTTGGAAACTCATTCGACAGTTTCAAGTAAAGGCATCACAAAGCGTTGAATTGAGTTTCGACAATCTGAAATGAAGTGATTATTTAGTTATCACCAGTTTTCAACTAGAGAAATTTCGTCAAATTTTTGATTAGGTTAAAAATGACTTAAAAAATAGACGACCGTAATGGTTATTGTTCTCTTTGGCAGTAATAATTTCGAATCCATTTCTTTGTAGAAGAGTCGATAACTCTTGCTGCTTATCCGAGATCGTTAAATAGACGGTATTTAACTCCAGTTTTTTTGCTATAGATTTAATTCTCTCCACCTCTTCAACGATCACAGCTGCTTTTAACGGAATACTTTCATCCCAAAGAATATAAAGCTCGAACATATTCCTTTCATCGTGCATCCAGGAGATAACAGCTTTTACCTCATCATCAACACCAAATACGCTACAGTTATCGAGCCATAGCTGATCAACATGGAGACTTAAAAAGTCTTCTACTGACATTTCAATACCCCATGAATCAAAACATCTCTCTATATATCCCCTAATTGACACCAGGTTTTTTAATTGAGCTGAGCGAACAGGTTCACTTTGATCAAAAGAGAGAACACGTATCTTTCTGTCTGGTTTTTCGGGCTCACTCGGAGTTTCAGTTTTAGGAGGCAAGACCGTAGGAACTGTCTTATCGTCGACACCAAAATTCGAACTGAAAAAACGAAGGACCCTAAATAAATCAATATCAATGGCTTTCATTGAAGACTCTATCTGCTCTTCAACTTTGATATGTTGGGTTTGTAGATCTCGTACAAGATCACGGCCTTGGTTACTCAATCGAAGTAAGTTGGATCTTTGATCCTCCTCATCCTTCACCTTATAAACCAGAGCTTTTTTTTCGAGCTTTTTGAAGAGCTGACTAATATGGGGCTGACTACAACTCAAGCTGCGAGAGAGATCTGAGACACTCAGAGGTTCCTTTTGGTAGAGATGGTAGAGGAAAAGATATTGCCTTAGGTCCAGCTTGTTACTCTTCATAGAAGAATGGTTTAAAAGCGAATTCTCTATCTTCTTTTTAACCTCCTCTAGGAGGTAAACGATCTCTAAAGGTGTAAGTGTCTGAAATAACAAGGTTTTGCCTTCTCTGTGGAAATATACAATTTACATAACTAATTATATAACTAATTATCTAATAGGTCCAATTTTTCCTTAGGACTTGGTTTTTGGAGATCCCAGGAGAGATAATAAACTATGGAAATTGTTAGTGTTTCTAGCCAAGAATCCTTAGCTCACAAGGCCTCTGAATGGATTCAAAGACATTCAACGAGTAGGAAAGCTCAATCCATATTTTTACCGGCGGGCCAAACTCCGATTCCCCTCTATGAATACTGGAATCAGAGTAAACCCGAATTCCTCTCCTCTATGAAACTATTACAAGTTGATGACGTGATCACGGGCTCGTCCCGAGGCATGTTCAAAAATTTTTTTGAAGAACATCTATCTCAATTTAAAACAAATCTGCAAGGAATCGAAGACGACCTACCTATAGCTGACCTTGCCGTCCTTGGATTGGGTTCGAATGGCCATGTGGCGTTTCACGAACCCGGAATTCCACCCGAGTTTTTTGGGGGATGTGTTCAACTCTGCAAAGCGACCTGTGAGGGCTTAAATATCGAAAACAACTCCTGGGGCCTTACCTATGGCCTAGCAAGTTTTCTTTCTTCACAATCGATTTTGCTAATTGTTTCTGGAAAGTCTAAGCAAGAAATTTTTAAAAGATTTCTCGAAGAAGAAAAAACCTTTCCGGCGACTTACTTGAAAGGCCACGTACGCCTCACTGTCATTGCGGATGAAGATGCCATAGGCGAGACTCTTGATTTTACATAGCTTTCACAAAAGTAGTGTATAATGGAGCTACGGTGGAAATCTTAAATAGAATATATAACATTCTGCTTTACGCCTGCCTGAGAATCGCTGCCCTCCTCTTAGACTTCATACTCGTCGGAGGAGTTTCAATTACCTTTGCCTATTACCTGGCGGACGAAAACGTCCCCTTTCCCGTTCATTTTACCCTTTGTTTTGCATCAATTTGCGCCATTTTTGAATCAAACAAATGGCAAGCCACTCCAGGAAAGAAAATTGTCGGCTTGAGGGTCCAAGCAAAAAATGGAGAAGACCTATTCATCCTCCAATCATTTATCAGGAGAGGGATATGGTTATTGGCCTTCGGACCGATTATCACCAGTTTCTTTTTTAAAGTTAATTACCAATTTATGATTGGTTTTGTTCTGTTCACGGCGGCCATGTACCTTCCTATCTTTTTTACTAATCAACACACTTCAATTGTGGATATGCTATCTAAGACTCGGGTGATAAAGTACCGAACAGGAGTGATCAGCAAGCTCATTGCCGTAACCGTTGCCCTGGGTATTGGTGTGTATGGATACTACGTCTACGAAAAGACCGAAGGTGAATTAAGACTGGCAGTTAAAGAAGTACGAAACCTTAGGGATTTGTCATCGATCAAAGCGACTGCTCTTTTATATATTAGTAAATTCGTAGATCTCGATGTCGAAGAAATTATCGTTGATGATAATTCCGATGCTCCACCTGATGCTGGAAGAGGGTTTACGGTAGCAACGGCATCGGCTCTCGGTGACAAAGTATATCTCGAATTCAAAGCAGTTGATCCCTACGAAGTCGGCGTCTACGTCAATGGTACGCTGATACACCACAGACAATACGGTTCAGCTCCGCAGAAAACAGTGATCGACATTCGCCCACATCTTAGATTTGGAAATAACTTTATAGCAACTCGGGCAAAAATTTCTGGAAATATCGAAGCGAGTGAAGAAATTCACAAGATTATGAGAACAACCAGCTATATCGGTGAAATTTGGCGAGAGTATAAAGCACAAAACAAGAAACAGAGAATTGGCTATTTAAATGGGCCCGGCCCTGAGGTTCCGAAAGGTGAATGGAATTACAAGGCAAAACGATTTGTCGTCGAAGAAAATGTCGATTTTACACAAGATGGTTTTGTCGATATTGATGGCAATCAATTGCAATCCGCCCAGTATGTCGACAGAGTTCAATTGGATAAAACTCGTTTTGGAAAAAGTCGTTTTAAACGATTTTTCCACGGACATTGGGAAGGTAAGAGAATCGATGCTAGTGGATTTGCGGATGCCTCCGAAGCTTTAATTGAATTGAAGGTTGATGAGAAAAACTTCGAAATGAACACAGGAGATGAAAAAACACGTCGATATGTTTACAAGGCAGACAATACGGGTCCTGGAGTTTACATGGTTGATGCCTACACCGGCACCTTGCGCGAAACTATGAGGATCACAAAAAAGGGAGCCGACATTCAGCTAAGAAGGCAAAATGGTTTTCTCTATGAATTAAGTAGAAAGGGCAAAAAATAGCCTAAGATTTTTTGAAGAGTTTTCGACTCGCTCTATTCAATCGATCTTCAATTGCCGCCCAGTCATCACTTGAGTCGAATTTTCTAATTTCCATAACGAGAGTTTTTTTCGAGCCCGCCTGCTTGTCGGCTTTTCTGATTTCAGAATAGAGCTTTCTTGCGACAATTGCACTAGGCTCTTCCAGTTCTATGACATGAATCTCCGACTCGCCTTCGAGAACATCACTTAATTCAGATTGAATTTCATTTTTAGTATAGGGACCAAGAAAACTATAAAGCGGTTTATTGGGTTGATAGTGATTTTCAACATGGCCCGGGGAAACCTTAGACTGACTATAATTTACCGAAATTGTAGGCCCGAGGCAGGACTCTATTTGTGATTTGGTGATTGTACCCGGACGATAAATTTGAATGCTCGTCACACTGCCCTTTTCAGATCCCACAAGCTCTAACACTGTTGATTCAATTCCGTGGTCCGCCGGCCCACCATCTACGACAGCGACAGTTGAACTAAATTCTTCGAGAACATGTTCAGCACTTGTAGGACTCGTTTTTCCAAACATATTAGCCGAGGGAGCCGCTAGGGGAACTCCTAATTTTTTCACAATTTCTTGAGCAATCGGGTGCCCCGGAAATCGTAACGCCACCGAATCTAAGCCCGAAGTAATTAGATCTGAGACTGAGTCCCTATTTTTGGGCAGCACTATAGTTAAAGGGCCGGGCCAAAATCCATTTGCAAGTAGGTCAGCTTCTTTGGGCCACCAGGAAACCAAAGTTTTAGCCTGCTCGACTGAAGAAACGTGCACAATCAGTGGATCAAAAAAAGGACGCTGCTTCGTTGAGAAAATAAGGTTCAAAGCGTCTTCAGAGTCAATTCTACCGGCCAAGCCATAAACCGTTTCAGTTGGAATCGCTACGACTTTTGAGTCTTCAAGCTGAGATACAGCTTGGTCAACACTGATGATTCCATTGCTCACGTCTAATCTCTTTGACGAGCCAGTATTGATAGAATGGGGGAATCCTTTTCATTCGGCGCATTTTGCGTGTGGATAATGAGCTGAACACTCTCTTTAAAGGCCTTTCGATTGCCTTTCACATCGAGAAGAAAACTTCCGCCCTCTCTTCGAACAGAGGTGGGTCCAAAAACCATTTCAGTATCTTTCAGAGATATTCCCTGCTTACCGATGAACTTAAACTTCAATTGATAGAGAAAAGATTTTTCTTTTCCTTCGTCGCTACTTAAACGAGCGACAGCATCAAAACGATCGCCTGACGTAAAATATAAGAAATCCTCTTCTGACTTCTTAAAGGTCATGCCGAGAACCTTCTCTAGCTTGGCGAGACTTAAATTATTTTCAGCGAGATCCTCAAAAAGCGTTTCAATCTTCTCAAGAGTCACTTTTGCCTCAGAGTCTGAATAGACCCGTTTAGACTTATCAATTGATGAGCAAGAGCTCAGAAAAACTAAAATATAAACTATTGATAAAAAACGCCACATAAGGCTATTTTAAAGTCCAAATGAATTGCGACGCAAGAGTTAATAATTGCAGCCTATTATGCTGCACCTACCTATAGGAAATTCTCGAAGATGAAGCGTATTTGGCCCTCTCACCTCAGTCTTGAAGTTCTCAATGGAGATCAACTCAACATTAATATGACCAAAAATTTGGACATCCAGTTTAGCGAAATTCAAGATGGAGCCTTGAAAGCGACCATGCCAGTCGACCATCGAACGCAGCAACCCTATGGTATGCTCCATGGTGGCGCTTCGGTTGTTCTTGCTGAAACTATGGGAAGCGTTGCTTCGAACGTCCTTGTTTATGAAAACGGACAAATGGCGGTGGGCATACACATCGACGCCAATCACTTGCGCTCAGAATCAAGTGGGCTTGTGACCGGAATATGCACCCCTCTTCACCTCGGTCAGCAAATTCACGTCTGGGAAATCAAAATCTATAATGAAGCCGATAAGCTTCTCTGTAGCTCAAAGTTAACTACAAAAATATTAAAAAGAAGATAGGCCACTAGTAGCTATGTTGTGCAATTACGGTGAAATTTGTTCGGGTTGCTCTTCAATAAATGAAGACTATGAAAAAAGTTACCTCCTTAAGAAAGAGACCATACTTGCATCTCTTCCAAATGGGCTGACCGCTAGAACTCATTTTACTGACATCACATTTAAAAACCCGCAGATCAGAAACCGAATGGACCTTACTATTATTCGAGAGGGCACTCAGTCGAATTTAGGACTCTATGCTAAGGATCATGGCGGGTTAGTCGATATAGAATCCTGTGAGGCCCTAACCCCTGAGCTCAACCTTTTTCTCAAAGATTTGAGAAAGTCCCTACCTCCAATTAAAAAAGGGAGTCTAAGGATTCGCATTGGCCCCAAAAATAATCGCGGACTTTGGCTCGATTTTTCAAATAAAGACATTCAATACTTATTCGAAGAAAAAAGTTGGCTCAGCCATATTTCTCAGATCGCAAAAATTGAAGTGGGACAACGGCGAAAAGCCTTAGATAAAATTGGTGACGAGTTTAAATTGAAAAAAGAGTCATTGGATTATTGGTTTAGTAGCTTTACCCAAGAAAAGGAAGTGCCCATTCTTTCGCAAATCGCCTCTTTCACTCAACCAAGTATCGAGGCCAACAAGAAGATGATTTCATACATAGAGACTTGCCTGAAATCCTGGCCCCGAGAGGGAGCCATTGTCGAGGTAGGGTCGGGAATTGGAAATTTCTCGATACCCTTGAGTTCTTTAACAGACTCGTTGATTTGCCTAGAAAATGATAAGTGGGCCCTAAAATCCCTAGAGAAGAACCTTAGTGCCCAGGGCAGTAATGCCGAGGTCATTAACTTTGATTTTAATAGACTCAATGATTTTCAAAGTCCGGTTAAGGAGTGGCTTCTCTTTTTAGATCCTCCGCGCTCCGGAATAAAAGAAATTGGTCAATTGATCGTAACGCCAAATCCTCCGACTCAAGTTATTTATGTATCTTGCTTTCCAGAAAGTTTTTCTCGAGACGTAAAGGTGCTTATGAATCAAGGGTACGAAATAGCCAATATGGCTTTTGTCGATCAATTTCCATATACGAACCACCTAGAACTGGTGGCCCAATTTATTAAAAAAGATGGATAGTAAGACTCTCTAAAACCTAGAGGTCTTTGTTTTCGTTAGTCACAGGAAAGAGCTGAACGTTAAATTGGTAGACTCTCTCGCCCTTATCTTTTTCTCTATTCATCATTATATCTTTTTGAAATTTCTTGCGAAGCTTGCGCAATTCAAAACGAATTTCCTCAAATTCTTCTTTATTGAGGGCCAATGTGAAGGCTCCAAATTCTCTGTCCTTGGGATTATCACGATACAATGACTCCAATCCCAAATAGATGAGTTCCGCTTGAAGTTTTCTAACCAGTTCTACGGGAATATTACTCTGACCTTCGACCATTGATCGATTCTGAACAAACTCTCCGCTCTCTTCTTTGCTAATTTGATTAGATTGAAGAAGGCGGTCGATTGAGGCCTTAATTTGGTCCTCAGTAACGTGACTTCTAAATAGTTTTTTTAGATCTTTGGGCGCAAATCCAACATCTTTTTGATCAATCATCGCGTAGATAACCCAAGCAATCCAATCGGGGACCTGATCCCAGGTTTCTTGATCGATTTCTCCTGCCTGGAGCGCTCGCTTAGAGCGAATTTCTGAAAGTTCTTTTAAAAACGAATTCTTCTGCAAAGGGTCCGTTGCCTGTCCATATTTGACGAGGGCAATAAACTCTTCCGTATCAGCCTTATTTAACTTCAAGGCCTTCGAAAACTTCTTCATCATATCGTCAGAAAGGTTTCTCTTTCCCTCGATAATCAATTTTAGATAATTGGGTGACTTGATATCCGCAGCGGCCGAAAAGTTAGAATAGGTATAGGCTCTAATTCCACCCGATTCGGTTCTTTTTTTGAACTTGTAGAAGTCACTCAAATACTTTCGAAAATCCGTATAGGTTGAAAGCAAGGGTGGTTTTTCAGCGCGATATTTATTCACATGGGTGTCGATCACTATTGCCCCCTGAAGTTCTCAGATAATGCTTGCTGAAGTTTATAATTTTGGCAAATAGTTTTGAACACTTAGCCCTAGGAAATCGGGCTCTTAGATTAATTTCGAACAGCTGAGCTTAGACGAGAGTAATCAATTTCAACGTGATCTCTCAAAAATGAATAAAAGACCGGCGTACTAAGGCCGCTATTTCTATCTGAGAGTGAAATCTGGAATCTCAAGTTACCACGACCGTCATTGCCTATCAGTTGAGCACGCTGCACCAAGTCTCGGTACGACTCACTTAATTGGGTTTGGTTACCCTGGTACCAGCCCTGGACACTGGGGTTGAGATCAACAGGGATATTTGTTTCCCAATTGGATCTATTCTTAACAAGAGGGCCAGAAAAGTTAATGTACTCTCTTGCCTGATTCGCCTGCTCAATCCCCATGGTAACAAGGTAAGACGCTTCACCATTGACCACCGCTGAGCTCTGAAGACTCATATAGTGCATAAGAGGAAGTCTCGTGCCACCACCCTCTAAATACCTTTCAGTATTTTTAGTGAACGCAAACCAAGTTGCGTAAAGGGGGTTAGTGTCTACTTTATTAGAGTCGACTTCCATATATACATGGGCATTGGTATTTCTTTCGACAACAAAAGCTCGAGCTGGATTCTCTGGTTGTTTCTCAAGAATTCTTGCGACTTTAATCTGACAAGTAGAGCCAGCATCCATGCAAGTGATCTTTAGATCAAAACGATCAGGACAGTCACTTGTCATCGTCATTTGCGCGACTCTATTTTCATTCAAGCGACCTTCGTAATGGTAGTGAAGGCGATCATTACCATTGAGATCTTCCCAGAAGATAAAACTCGATTTTATTCGACCACCTGATTTCACCTCGACGCGAAAGCGGTGAATTTTTTGTGCAAGTGCTTTGTCAGCCGCAGTGCCAGAACCAGATTCACGGGAATCCATAGTACTTAAAAGTAAAGATAAAATATTGTCTTGGCCTGCACCAGAGTAGAAGTAGTTTCCTGAATAATGGGCACCAGTATAACTTGGTACCGTATGACGATATAAATCCAAAGGGTGGATATCTCGCGGGTGAAGTATATCTGGCGTTAAGCCGGCGTGGTCGACTTCGAGATTGCCATCATAGCCATGACCGCGACCTCGAACGAAATCTCCCACCAAGTCTGAAGGGGACCTTTCACGAAGCAAGCCACCTTCATCGATCTCTCGACCTGACCCTTCGCTCTCTTCTTCGACCTCTCGGTCCGCATTCACTTCAGGCTCTTGAGTTGAAGTATCTTGGGGAGTGGAGGTATCTATTTGCGGTTTCCCGTCTTTCTTTCCACAAGAGATAAGCACACTTGAAACAAGTGCAACGAGGGCAAAAGTGACAATTTTGCGCCAAATTATTTCAGATCTAAATAAACGCGAAACCATAGTAATAAACTCTCCTGAGCCTATTACCTAGCAAGGCCAACACCATTTCTAACTCTCTTTGCAGGGATTTGAGCTTACCTTTTTTCAAAGCCTAGCCCTAGTTTGTCAGAGATTTTAGATCTCAAGTCTCTGGATGATAAAGTTCAGATTTTTTAGCCAAGAAATCACAGGTAAATTGGTTACCGCGGAGCCACTTTCGATGGGAATCAAAATCGGGCGAGTACCTAGAGACCAGGCTCCAAAAGGCTTTTGAGTGGTTCTGGTGGCGCAAGTGAGCTAACTCATGAATTAAAACATAATCAATAACTTCTTTGGGAGCGACCATAAGCTTCCAATTGATACTGATCGCTCCCGCCGATGAACAGGAGCCCCACATCGTTTTTTGATTTCTCAAACTCACTTTTTGTGGCTTGAGCTGCATTTGATCGCCCAGCTGATCGATTCGCGGCAAGATAAAAACCCGAGCCGCGTTTTTATAAAAGTCTTTGACCTTTTCTAGGGCCATATCGTGGTGTTCCCTTTTGATTTCTGGCCCTTGTAAATACTTTTGCGGAACATCTAGAACCAACTGATTTCCGACGAATCCCATTTCAAATTTTTTGCCACCCGCCACGACCTGAAATTGAACGGGATATTCTTTGCCCAAAAAAGGAAAATGCTCTCCGTGAATAAAACGCTTCGGTGGATACTTTTGCCTAATCTTATCCATTTCCTTTTGATGATCGGCAATCCAGGGATAATTCTCTGCAATGAATTCAAGAATTATAGATCGAGACAGGGATTTCGAAGCCGAAACCTTGATGTGTCCGTTAGTCTTTGATTGAACAGAAAGACGCTTTCTCGGAGCTCTTTCAACGACAAAGTTAAGATCTTTATAGGAGATAACTTCTCTCTCCTCGGGCTCGTTGATCCTCTTTGCTGAGGATCGAGATTTAAATGAAAAAAGTCGCAACTGCTCAAACATAAATTTATTATGCACAACTTGAGAATTGAATCAATCAAGTCTATTGTGCAGTGGATAGGAATTTTTATGACTGGAGATTTTAAAAGTCTCGTTCCGGAGACCATTCTTACCGCGGTAGAAAAAGCAAAGATGTTTCCGACTGGAGAAGTCAGGCAGCTCAATTCCTATGAAAATCGCGTTTACGAAATTATTTTGGAACCGACACCCCTGTCTCCGATCCAAGATAAATCAATTATCGCCAAGTTTTATCGTCCCCATCGATGGTCAAAAGAATCCATTCGAGAGGAACACGAATTTATCGAAAATCTTGCAGCCGAGGGTATGCCTGCAATTGGCGCATTTCGTTTGTTCGAGGGAGAGACGATACTAGAACACCATGGTTTTTTTACGAGTCTTTTCCCGAAGTTCCGCGGGAGAATGCCCCAAGAGTTCCTTGATGATGATTTACTGCAAATCGGACGACGACTCGCACTTCTTCACAATGTCGGTGCGCAAAAGGTAGCGGAGAATCGCCCCGATTTTGACACTGAAGATTACGGATGGCAGTCATTAGAGCGAATAACCCAGTGGATTGAGCCCTCTCTCCTCCACGATTACAAAGAAGTGGCCAAAGAAATTCTCGAATGGGTTGATGATGGGCTCGCAGAATACCCCTACATACGTATTCACGGCGACTGTCACCGAGGAAACCTCCTGCAGCTCGAAAATGAATTCTACTTTATTGATTTTGATGATTTTTGTAATGGTCCCGAAGTTCAAGATCTTTGGATGCTTGTTGCCGATCCCAATGACCAGCGAGAGTTTGATTTAATACTAGAAGGTTACGAAGAATTGAGAGATTTTGATCGCAGCCAACTTGATTTAATTCCCGGGCTCAGAGGCTTGCGCATAATCATGTATGCCGGCTGGATTGCCGCCCGGTGGCATGATCCATTTTTTAAGCAAACCTTCCCCCAATTTACGACCTACAACTACTGGGCCGACGAACTCGCATCCTTGAAAGCCTGCGTAAACAAACTGACATAGTGCCCTGCATTAAGTGTTGGAACTCTTGCCCTATTTCAAGCACACCGCTAAGTTACACAAGGCCAGGTCCCATACAAAAGCGTCTTGTGAACCCCGTCAGGTCCGGAAGGAAGCAGCGGCAACTTGCACACTTTGTGATATGGGCCGCCTGGCCACTTTTTTCTTTAGGGAATTGTGGGTTTCCTTAACTGGTAAAAAACTTAACTGGTAAAAAGAAGAGGCGAAAACTTTGTCCTACCAAGTGATTGCCAGAAAATGGCGACCTCAATCATTCGAACAGCTTGTCGGGCAAGATCACATTGCTCAAACCCTGATTAATGCCCTTCGAAGTGGTCGACTCCCCCATGCTCTTCTTTTTACAGGGCCCCGTGGTACGGGTAAAACTTCAAGCGCTCGCATTTTGGCAAAAAGCCTTCGTTGTCCGAATGCTAAAGATTTTGTTCCCTGTAATGAGTGCTCCGAGTGCAATGATATTTCACAAGGTCGAAGTCTCGATGTCGTCGAGATCGATGGTGCTAGTAACAATGGTGTCGATGCCATTCGCGAGCTTCGCGAAACTGTGGGTTACATGCCTTCTTCTGGCAAAAATAAAGTTTATATTGTCGATGAAGTTCACATGCTATCGACCAGTGCCTTCAATGCTTTGTTGAAAACACTCGAAGAACCGCCCTCTCACGTCACGTTTGTTTTAGCCACGACTGAGCTGCAAAAGATACCAAATACGATTCTCTCTCGTTGCCAGCGCTTTGACTTTAGAACAATTGCCACGCGAAAAATCGCCGAGCACCTCAAACAGATATGCGATAAAGATGGCGTTCAAGCCGAAATGGAAGCTCTTTGGACCCTGGCTCGTCAAGCTGGCGGATCAATGCGCGATAGTCAAAGTTTGCTCGACCAAGTTATTACATTCTGCCAAGGAGAAGTCAGCCTCGATGCCGTCGTTAGTGTTCTCGGCCTCACTGATCGCTCCCTTCTTACAAAAACCCTGCAATCCCTAGTCGACCGAGACGAACAAGGGGTTATTGAAATTGCCCAGAGTATTTTTAAATCGGGCCTAGATCCAAAAGTTTTTGTACAAGAACTTCTCGAAGAGATTCGTAACCTTCTCTATGTCAAAGTCGGAGAAAAGGGAGCCGAGCTCGTCGACCTCCCCGACTCTGAAATCGATTTTTTAAGGACAGTTTCAGAAAAGCTAGGGGATCACGATATCCACCTTCTTTTCGATATGACCCTAAAAGGCTCAACAGATATTCATCGCAGCCAGGACTCTCGAATTGTTTTAGAAATGCTCTTACTACGCATGGTGAATGCTCCGCGAATTGTTCCATTGGCGCAAATTCAGGCTGGCTTCTCCGGTCAAGGGCAAGCCCTTAAAAAAAAAGTTGAAACAAGAACTCAGCCAGCCCAACAAGCTTCTGTAAATACACATCAACCAACTCCTTCAGCAGAAGCCAAACCCTCGGTACAAAAAGCTTCTGAACACGATCAGGGCTCAGGGGCTACCCAAGAAATTACAGAACCTAGCAGCACAGCAAAAAGTCATAGCCCCATAGAACCACAGAATAGTTCACCTCAGACAGCTCCAGCCGCCAAAGGGCCGTGGGTCGAGTTTGTTGATAAGGTGAAGGGGGCCAACGGACTTCTCGGTGCTATGCTTGAGAACACGAGCCTTTTAGAAAAGAAAGATGGAATCGTATACTTGGTGATTCCTAAAAAAATGGCTTTTTTTTCTGAAAAGATTAAAGAGCCTGACAATTTAAAACGCATCAAAACTTTCTTGAAAACATTTTGGAACGAAGACCTCGATGTTGAAATCTCACTTTCTGATGGGAACGAGGGCAGTGTTCAAACTCCAAAACAAAAAAAAGAAGAGCTTATTCAAAAGAAGAAAGTTTCTGATAAAGAACAAGTTGAAAGCCATCCGCTGATTCAATCAGCACAAAAGCAATTTAAATCACAAATTGTATCTATTAAGGAGAAACCATGAGAGGTCGAGGTAAAGGCGGCGGCAGCATGCAAGCCCTAATGAGACAAGCCAATCAAATGCAGCTTAAGATGAAGAAACTCCAAGAAGAGTTATCAGCAAAGGAATACTCTGCAACTTCTGGTGGGGACGCCGTGAAAGTAACTGTCAATGGTGACAATAAAGTTGTGGGTTTAGTAATTAGTGAAGATGTTATGTCTTCTGGTGACACTGAAATGCTGCAAGACCTACTTTTAACGGCAACCAATGAGGCTCTTGCAGAAGCGAAAAAAGACAACGAAGAACAAATGTCTCAACTGACTGGTGGGATGAACATTCCTGGCTTCTAGAGAATTAAATGTTAAAGATTTCTGCACTCAAAAAACTCATTCATGAACTCAGCCAACTTCCTGGCATCGGCCCAAAAACTGCGGGCCGCCTGGCTTACTTTATTCTCAAGAACAAGGACTACTCTAAAAACCTTCGCGAAGCCCTTGTTCAAGTCGAAAATGAAGTTCATGATTGCCCTGTTTGTTTTTCATTTACGGATAATGAAGCTGAGTGTGACTATTGCCTAGATCCTATGCGGAGTGATGACGTAATTTGTGTTGTCGAAGACCCGGCTAACATCGAACGAATTGATTCTTCCGGGGTTTTCAAAGGCCGATACCATGTTCTCCGGGGAGCTCTCTCTCCATTGGATGGAATTGGCGTAGAGGATCTCAAAATTAAAGAGCTCGTACATCGCTTAGAAAAGAAAGACGATATGGGGGAACCACTGACCAAGGAAATCATCCTTGCGCTCGATGCTGACCTTGAAGGAGACACAACGGTTCTCTATCTTTCAAAAAGTCTCAGAGAGATGGGTTTTAAAGTAAGCCGTATCGCCCAGGGTGTACCCATTGGTGGAGACATTGACTATATTGACGAACGAACTATGGGAAGAGCCATGGAATATAGGGTGGAATTATAAATGGCCTTAATTAGTCACGAAACTAAAGACCTCAATTGTAAAATTGTTTATTACGGCCCTTCTCTGGGTGGTAAAACCACAAACGTTAAATGGGTCTACGATCAAATAAGTGGAGTTTCTAAATCAAAATTGACTGAATTCACTGCCGACCCTGAGAGAACTTTAAAGTTTGATTTTTTACCTGTTATGGCCGGAGAGTGGCGAGGCTTGAAAGTTAGATTTCACCTCTATTCGGTTCCCGGACAAGAAGTTTTTGATCACCGAAGAAAAATGCTCTTAACAAACACTGATGGTGTTATTTTTGTAGCGGATTCCCAAACGGATCGCATGGATGAGAATATACAATCTATGAAAAATCTCGAAAAGAATCTTGAGCAACAGGGCTACGATATCAAGAAGGTGCCCCTGGTTCTCCAATACAACAAGAGAGATCTCGAAAACATTGCCTCGGTCGCCGAACTACGAGCCGCACTTAACAAGTACAACGCCCCAGATTTTGAAGCGACGGCGCAAAACGGTGAAGGCGTTATGGAAAGCTTTAAGGCGCTCTCAAAAGAACTCATCAAAAAGTTAAAGGGTGGAGAAATATGAGCATTATTGAAGAAATCAATCAGCTCAAGAAAGAACGAAACGCCCTCGTACTCGCTCACTATTATCAAGAAGGTGATATCCAAGATATTGCCGACTTCTGTGGAGACAGCTACTTCCTCGCTAAGAAAGGTCAAGAGAGCGACGCTGATGTCATTTTATTGGCCGGTGTCACCTTTATGGCTGAGTCTGTGAAAATCCTCTCTCCAAATAAAACTGTTCTGGTTCCTGACATGAAAGCGGGCTGTTCTTTGGTTTTTGAGTCACCCTATGAGAAGTATCTCCAGTGGCGAAAAGACAACCCCGAAGCGATAGCAATGACCTATATTAATAGTAGTGCGGATGTTAAGTCGATTTCAGACGTTATCTGTACCTCGAGCAATGCTGAGAAAATTGTTAATTCAATCCCTGCTGATCGAAAAATTCTGTTTGGACCTGATAAAAACCTAGGGAGATATCTCGCACTCAAATTGAAGCGGGAGATGGATTTTTGGGATGGAACCTGTGAAGTACATGTCCTGTTCTCCCATAAGAAATTGTTTGAAGCTAAACAAGAACACCCCGATGCACTTGTTATCGCTCATCCAGAATGTAGCGAAGCCGTGCTTGAACATGCAGACGTTATTGGTTCCACATCCAAGCTTTTAAGCGAAGTTGAAAACAATAAGAAGTATAAGAAATTCATCGTTGCTACAGAGACAGGTATTTTCCACCAAATGAAAAAACTACGGCCCGATGCTGAGTTGATTCAAGCACCCGTAACTAACCATTGTGCCTGCAATGATTGCCCTTACATGAAGCTTAATAATCTCGAGAAAATCAGAAATGCCTTGCGAGATCTGGAGCCACAGGTCAGCGTCGATGAAAACATTCGAAAAAAGGCTGCACTCA
The DNA here is from genome assembly GCA_030427805.1 of Bdellovibrionia bacterium. Classification (GTDB taxonomy): domain Bacteria; phylum Bdellovibrionota; class Bdellovibrionia; order Bdellovibrionales; family JAGQZY01; genus JAUHWN01. Next base: position 349,229 of record JAUICP010000001.1, on the reverse strand, counting down.
GTTTACAAAGAATGATGGACATTTCGAACGACAAAAAAGTGGAATGGCCACAGCAATTTTCGAACTAAATTCCTTGTGCACTATCTATATAACCTCATTTTTCTAAGGCTGTTTTTAAAATATCTTTAGTTTTTTTACCACATTTTTAGCGTCGTAAATCGTCAGGCAAGTGATCAAAAGATATACGGTGGATTATCTGAAATGTTAAAAAGTAGTCGATTATTGTAATTTTACTCAACATTAGTCCGGCCATGCCGATAGCTTATATAAGAACAGTGAATGATGGTGAACAAATGAGTTCTAATGGAGTTATTATGGGTGCGGAAAGGCGTTATGCCCCAAGGTTAAATATTGATACAGTTGAAGTGATTGAGATTGTCGATCTCGACTCTACAGATACAGTTGCTTCCAAGGGTGTTTTGATCGATGCCTCTTCTAGTGGTTTCCTTATTCATATTGATCGAAGAGATTTGGTAAATCAAAATTACAGAGAGTCTCTTTCTCTAGATGCGATCATTGGTAAAACTCTAAGCGTTGAAATTGAAAACATGAAATTAGACGTGATCGGCCAAGTGATTCGAACTCGCCGAATCGGAACAAGTATTTTTGAACTTGCTATAGACTATTCAGAGGATGCTCCACAATACTGGCGCGAATGCCTTTTAGACCTACTCCCTAAATCTGGGGAATTATAAGTAATTTTAGGCCTTTGCGGGCCTAAATTCTTTTTAACAATCCGAAAATAAAACCCATTAAAGGGGAGAAAACCCCTCAATCGCCTGTTCACTCATAAGACTCAGTCGATAGTGAGCGGGCATGAACCAACTAAAGGCTTCTAATATTCCACGCCATTCTTCTTGCGGAGGATTGCCTAAAGACTCTAGAGAAAATGCCATGTCATAATTTTTTTGGTCCGTACTGACCATCAAAATCTTCGGCTGTACTAGATTTTGATTATTTAAGAAGTTACGAAATACCTTGCGAGCATATTGTGGAAAATACTCCTCTGAAGGATCTCCCACATAGAGCTGTTGTCCCTCTTTTAATTCAAATTGAGAATTGAGTTCCTCTTGCTGAACAGGAGTTACAAACTGCCCTCTCTGCATATAGTTCCATATCATTCCATAGGTCAGAACATAATCTGGATATTCTTTATGAGGGTTAATGGCAATACCGATTCCACGCTCGCTCGCCCATCGTACTAAATTGAGACACGGTTCGCCTTCGGTTTCGCTGATCTCAACCATCATATAGGGCCAACTATCCGGACCCATTTGAGGCTGATCCTTCAATAACTTAAATTTGAGCTCGGGTAAGAGGACTAAAAAATCTTGTTCCCAACTGGCATCTCTAGCAGAGGGATGAAGCTTCAATAACTCGTTTAATTTCTCTGTATTCATGACCCTTGAATTAGCATGGCAAAAGCCGATGTCAACCGTTAGAGAGCCATTAATTAGGTTTGAGGGGGGTCTATGCCCTTTTTCTTGTCTTCTGGAAGGTATTGTAGGACTTGCTCGATCGCCACGGGAATATGGGAGGCGACTTGGCCATTTTCATATCGAACAAGAGCACTAACGTGATAGGAGGATCCAGTAACTGATTGCCCTTTCTGGGTCACTAAAAATACCGAGGGTGCATTTGAGTTATCATGGGCCAAAGGAATGACTATTGGCTCCTTCCACCGAATCGCTACCAAATTGTTTGCTGAACTAAGGCTATCCCTCTGACCCTCGAGAACATCACTATCTGCGACTTTTTCTCCGGGACTCGAAATCTGCCAATTGAATAGACTGGCAAGGCTCACTGAACATATAAGCTGAACTGCTAAGAGACTGATAAAGAATTTCACAAGGGACCTCGCTTTCACAGCAAAGTAACTGCAAAACTGAGGCTCACGTGTAAAGCCACCTATTTCACTCAACTGATAGAATCATGACAGGGCTGACCAATTAGGGCAGCCCACTGTCTAAACTTTGACTAGAGAGAAAGATCGTCGAGATAAATGCGTCTAAGAAAGATAAATTCGTCATCTAATTCTTTCTTATCACGCATCTTTTCGTGAAGTGGTTCTTCTCTATCAGAGGCCTCAACCCAGAAGCGATCTAGTCTTTTTTTATAGGCAGACTTCTTTAGAAAACCACGCCGTTGGTAACTACTCTTCAAATACTTATAGCATTTTCGTGCAAAACTCGAATGGGGTCGATGCAGAATGCAGGATTCAAAAAAAGCTATGTCCTGCTCACCCTCAGAAATTGAAACTAATTTTGTAGATAGCTGACCCGCAAGCAAAAGATTCTTTGAATATCGATAATCACTCGAGTACTTATTTAAGTCTTTATTAACTCGAGCAGACCCCTCAAGAAAGAAAACAAACCCATAATCTTTACCACGCTTTTCGGCCTTCAAGCCTTTTTCATAAAACGTCTGAGCGGTCGCAGGATTGTTTTTAATATTTGCTAAACTCTGCTTCCAAAACTTAAGCATGCCCCTTTGAAAGAGCGTCTGGTTTCCGGTCTTCATCGCATGATTAACAATATTTGAACTTAAGTCATAGTTACGTAAAACTCGTACAGATACAGCTAATGACTTTTTTAAGGTTTGCTTCAGCGGATAACCAGTAATTTGATTTAAATCCATAGCTCGAAACAGTTTATCGATAGCTTCTCTGTACATTTTAAGAGCCAGAAGTATTTCTATACTTTCTTCAGGCCTCAAACCCTCTGTTTTTACATCCCACCGGATCGGTTTTAACTTAAAGTCCTCCGACGATCTGCTATGACAGGTATTACAATTCGAAATAATATGTCGCAGTCGCCAGTTGGCGCGAAGATATTTCTCCATTTGATAATCATCGGTAATAGCATTGATATCATCATTAAATTGCTCGATCACCGTCAACATCGCTGGGTCACTATAGCTTTTCTCAAGCTGGTGACTTATTAATGCATTGGTCGCTTTAAGTTCTTGTAAGTTGGCCAAAATAATCTTCTGGTTTTTTTGGTCTTCAAACTTATAGAGTTGACCCATATACGGAATAAGGTTTGAAATCGTGGCAGCAAAACGATGCATCGATGACTTGAGATCGGCCTTCTGTCCATTTTCAGTATCAGATGATGTACACGAAACTAATCCAAAACAAATTGCGAACAAAACAATAATATATATTTTTAAGTTTTTCATACCCGCACATTATACTCAAATCATGCCAAAACTAAAACAAAGAGATTGCTCGAGACGAAAATAATAGAGGCATATTGACTCTTTAAGGGCTATTGTTACTCAATATTGGGAGCGGGCCCATCAAGCCGACAATTTTTGTTGAGTGTCGTTTAATTGAACTCTTTCAAAATTGGCCATAATCTCACTATTCAGTAAATTTCTGAATCATTACCAGTAGTTCAATCAACACTTGCATATATTAGTATTCTTAATTTTCGGCAATTTTTTTGCTTTATTAAACGTCGTTTTAGAAAAGCTCTGTAAATAGAAGAATCCTTTAGTGAAAAGAAGGCAAAAGTGAAACAAATTCGAAATCTCTTTATTATTTTAATCACCCTTGGTTCGTCCTTAGCTTTGTGGGCAAAACCAGAAATACCGCCAGGGATTAATAATCCACAAGATCTCAATAAGTTCTGGCACGTCACTGAAGGGGCTGACGTTTATCCCTATGCTTGGGCCGTTAGTCTAAGAAACCACGCAGGTGATGGCAGTATGTACCTCGATAATTTGGATGAAAAGTATGGGATAATACCAAACCCTTACGCTGCCGAAGATGTTGCTGACTATTATAAAAGCCCTTACTTACTTCCCTATATCGGGGTATCGGCGAGTTGGAGCAATGCTCCCCACGATCAAGCCGATGTTTACAAGCCGGTAGGAAATCTCGATGAGGATGTTGCTAGCTGGGCCCAACTTAAAAGAGCATTTAGAATCATTGATGGAACACCAAGTATAGCGATGATCGGAACAAATTGTACGTTCTGCCATTCAAACTCGATGACTTATCGATCTAATATTTCCGAAAATTTTAAACATGTGTTTGTCGAAGGAGCCGGAAACATTATGAATGTTCGAGGTTTCTTTCGCGACATGGCTGGGTCTACGGTATTGATGTTTCTCAATGTTAAAAAACTGAGAGAGTTTTTGTCTGGAACCCAGAACATTCTCGGATTTGGTTATCCAGTCGACCAGGCTTTACCGATGGCAAGTCAATTTGTATGTCAGTTTAAAAATGATATTGAATTCAATGTTACAAGAAACTCCACAAAAAGGTTTTTGTTTGGAAACTGGATTGAACGCACAGAAACACCACAATACGAAGCAGGAGAAATCCCCTGTGAGGAAGAAGAAGAAACATCTGGAGAATCGCGCTTAATCACGATACAAGCTCTCAGAAGTTGGTTTAAAAATAGAGCGCGATCACATATTCTCGAATATAGAACGACAGTAAAAGAATATTTAGAGAAGCTTCTAATCATTACAGTCTTTAAAGATCTTAGGGAAGAGGCCAATCAAAATAAAATGCCTACTGACGAAGAGCATGAGTGGTTCAAGGCACAAAATTTACTCACAAAAGAACTACAGGCTCGAATGGAATGGTTAGCTAACACAATTTCTGGTTACCCAGACACTGACCAAACACCTTCGGGGTATGGAACAACCGACGCCTTTGGAAGAATCGGCAACACAGTTGCACGATACGATGATCCTGTTCCTTTAAAGGCCAATGTGTCGTTTCCTCATATGTGGGGAATCAAATATCGATCTATGTTTCATTGGAATGCTAATACAAACTCAGTTTTAATGAGAAATATTGGTCAAAGTTTCGGCCTAGGCGCTGTTCTTAGTAACAAGGCAACTCCCGAAGAGGCACAAGCTGAAGCCCAAGAAATGGCTGAGATGTCTGAAGACGAACAGAGGAATTATCTCATCGAAAAAGGGCGCTTCAGAGCCACGACAAATATTCCAAATCTCGGTTACTTAGAAAAGAAGATCTACGATATTAAAATTCCACAATGGACAGAACTTATGGGCGACGACATTGATCGCGAAAAAGTTGTTCCCGGTTGTGAAGTCTATGTTAAAAATTGTATGGGATGTCACACAGGAGCTGAGACTCGAGTAGGGCCTTCTGGAGAACTTATCAACTATCATTCCTTTCCGTTAACGACCATTGGTACAGACCCCAATCAGTCTGTTATGCAAGCAAAGTTTATCGATGGAAAACCACTTAAAGAAGTTTTATTTGGTTTCACCCAAGCAGTTCGGGATCAGTTTGCTTCTGATAGTCCTGGTTCAGTCGATGCTGAAGGCTTCCTTAACGACTTTTCATACGTCAAAGAAATTAGAGGGCCAGAGGTTTTTAGAGATTCATTTAGAGGAGAGACTGAAGCCAACGCACAATTCGACCTTGGCTACCTCAACACTCCAATGTTAACTGGCTATGTAGCCCGTCACCTTTCTGGAGTTTGGGCCACAGCACCTTACCTACACAACGGTTCTGTTGCCAATATAATGGAACTTCTAACGCCACCTGAAAATCGTATGACTCAATTCTATGCAGCAAGCCAACCTATTACCGATGTCGAAACCGGAGAAGTTTTATTACCCGGTCGAGCCTACGACGGTGTGAAGCTCGGATACTTCCAACCTAATCAAGGTCTTCTGAGAAAAATCTGCAAAGACGATTCTGAAAAGTGCTTCATCGTTGATAATGAATCCGTTGATTGGTTTTACAACTTGATGGACGCTGGCTCATTGAAAGACGAGGACGGCAATTTTATTCTTGATAGGTACGGCAACAAGCAACCCGATCCCGTTTTGGCAAGGCAAGCGATTGAGGCCGTTTACTCGCAACTCGATCAACTTGGAAGTGGTAATAGTAATAGAGGTCATTACTTTGATCATTTTGATGATATGACTTTTGCGGATAAGCGAAATTTAATTGAATTCTTAAAGGTCCTACAACCCGAGCCAGAATATGCTTGGGAGAATCCTGGAAACTACTACCAAATCAATAAGATTGATCCACTGCAGGCACTTTCTCCAGCAAATGCCAGTTGTTCAGCTGTTTCTGAATAGAATTTTTGACAGAGCACAAAAAAAAGAGTCGGTATTATACCGACTCTTTTTTTATTTAAATTGTGCCTTATTTTATTAGGCGCCTGCCATGTAATTTGAAAGCCGTTCTGTGTAGTCGCTCTTTTGTTGCTCGGTCAACGGAAGTCTTTTGTTGTCTTTACAAAAGTTAAATGCCTTGAGCCTCTTCTCGGCCACTGACATATCTTCAGGATAACTAAAAGTAATCAGCAAATTACACGCCCTAAAACCGAGGTTGAGAGTACAATAGTACTCGTTTTCCGAAGAGCTCGAGAAAGCCGTCGATCCCAGGGGGTTCTTTTTGCAGAGTTCAAATAGAGTTTCAGTGTGATTCATCTGATCCTGTTCGTCGCGAAGCCCCTTTAGTACATCCACAATATAGTTAACTGGAATTAACTGATGAATGGCTTCGATATCCCGAGGTTCGAGAACTATTGGTCTTTCGAGGGCGACTTTAGAGCAATAGGTGTAAGCGACTTCTCTATAGGCAAAGTCGACATCGAGAGACGCAATAGATAGAGCTAGCACACACAATTTGAATTTAGCTATTTCACCCTTCTTTACTCGAAAGCCATATTCCGCTCGAATCAGGTTATCGACCGCTACGTCTGCTTTAAGGAATTCGACGATCTTGTCACCAATTCCAGATTGCTTGAGATAGTTAATTTCGTGAACAATAAGGTCACCAATTTGAACTGGCTTTTTTGTCATATTGCGAATGCTATCGACAGTGTCGCCGAGCCAGGAATTTTCAAGCCATTCTCTGGATGCATTCGATTGGAGGCTGAAACTTAAGGTCAATGTGAAAACAAGTACCAGTCTTTTCATTACTCACCTCCATTCTGGTTTTCCAACTGCTCTTTATCGTATTTAATTTTGAAACTTTCAGGAAACGAATCTCTTCGACCGAAATCTATTCCTTGGTTTCTTGCCATCGTTTGCCCCTCGGCCGGTTTAACCTCATCCTCATCAACCCGCTCTAGACCAGGAAGAACGACGATTTGCCTGACAATCTCAGGGATCATAACTTCGGAAACATAGTCTCCAAGGCAGCGGTGAAGTCCAAAACCTAAATTCATTCTTCGGTCTTGTGGATTTCTATCGGCATTGAACTCATCAGGGTTAAACACAGTTCGTGGATCGTGCATTGCAGAGTGAGTCGCAAGAAGGACTCTAGCCCCTTCAGGAATTTCAACTCTTACTTGATTAGTAGAACCGATTTCGTTTCTCGCTGTATAGTGGACGTAATGATTTTTCTCAACAGTTCTTACGACAAATGGATTAATGGGATGAAACCTCAGTGCCTCCCAGACATGATTGGCAAAGTCTGAATCATGAATACTATCACTATCACTGAGTTCATTGGCTGCAGCGATAGTGGCCCTGAGATGTTCAGGTTTTTTTAGTAAATAATTGATTGATTGTACGATGGCAGCATTCGATGTTTCGATCGCGCCAACGAGGCCGCCGATAATGCTCGTGCGTATACGACCATCTTCAGCAACCTTCATTGCCGTTCTTGGAGCCTGGTCAATACGCCGGCCATTGATTGCAAGACGGCCCGCTCCTTTTCGGAGATCAATCCCCTCTTCTTCTTGGAGCCTCAACATTCTACCAAGAATCGTTAAGTCTTCAAAATTGCCTTGGGTCAGTTGACCTTTGTTATCTCTTATATATTTTTTTAAAAACTCATGCATTTCTTGGCCGGCACCAATTCCATCGGCGTGAACACGCGATGCTAATCTTTGTCGACCCGATCTATCGCCGGCGGCAAATTCTTTAAGAAATAGGGTTGTACCGATGAAGTTTGGTAGAAAATTATCAGCAATAGATCCTCGATAGCCTCTAAAGTAGCCCACATTGTGGAAAAAGCTATCTTGGGTTTTAAAGGACCATTCTTGCATCTTGTGGAGAGGAGCACCAAATCCCATGTAGTCTTGAATCAATTGAACTGGAACGACCCGTGATATCTGGCTCGTCAACTCAAGCTCGCCATTCCAACTCGTGCGCTCGCTGATAGCAGCCTGCATTTTTTCTCGAACAACTTGACGAATCCTCGGATAATCATCAGCTGATAGAAGCCGGCGCATCCACATTTTTTCTCTTAGATTATAGTAATCCAGAGCCGCAATAGCATTTTGTAAAGCTTCACCTTGAAGTTCTCCACGCATTATTTGCTCGGCAATCTCAAGTTGCCCTTGTGTCACATCACGGTTGAGCATGTACTCACCGACTGAGGGCTGCATTCGATCTCTATAATCGGCAACACTAAATACTTTTGGTTGTAAGAGCGCTTCTCGAACAGATTCATCTCGAGAAACGAGAAACATGTTCGATCCACCCGGCAGTTCCAACTCAAGAACTGGCATATAGGTTCTAAGTTGCTTAAAAAGTTCTATCGGCTGCACTCGAACTTGCTCAAGGATATATCCGACGGCCACTAAGTTATCTTCGGCCTTAAGCTGCTCGTAGCGATCAAGTATATCTCGTCGCATACGTTGGCCCTCGGGAAGTTGTATTCCCATGATTTCTTTATAAGCGTCACTTGATGTATCCGTATAAATTCTTGAATAATCCTGGCGATCCGTATGTTTTACATCAACATTAGATGGGCCTCGGCGATAGTGCGATGTGCTTGTACAAGCCACCATAGAAAAGACAGTGAATAGTAAAATCAAGTTCTTCACAAGTTCTCCAAATCAGTATTTTAGAATGTCTATAAACCTCTATTAATAGTGTCATACTGACAAATGACTGAACAGGTCCTGAAAATAAATACGACATCTATCGAGTCCAAAGGTCTAGGAGCAGGATAAAGGTCAGGGATGGGGTGTGGATTTTCAATTTTGAATGTGTATTCTTTCAAAGAATCAAATCTAAAAGGGCTCTATTCGGGCCCTTTTTTTATGGCTTCTTCAACCTTGGGTAAATCCTCTACATTCATGAAATAAAAAGCTTGATGAGCGGGCTTTAACTCATCTTTAAACCATTGCAAGAAGACGAGCCTCTTCTTTCCTTTTGCCGAGTCATAATTGTCTTCCGGTACACGTAAGTGAGCCATAGATGTAAATTTGAAACTGACATTCAAGGGCAAGTTTTTGTTTTTGAAAAAGTTCGTCGAGTCTTTGAGAACATTCTTAATTGTAAAAACATAGCTTAATTGGTTGGGATTACCGGGGCCCGTGCATCGCTTACCAACGCCAACTCTTTGTCCTTTGGGGTCGATACACTGAAGACTAACTATTTCTCCCTCCGCAATAATCGATGAGCGCTTCACTCTATCTTCTATAGACAATGGACGGAACTTAGTCGCCCATAAACTCAATGGAATAAGTAAGCAAAATATCTGAATATAGATATATTTCATAGGTTTCTCCAATCGTCCTTCACCTTGATAATAAACGCTCTCCTATTAAGACGATTTTGACAGGGTTTTATTAAAAAAATTATTTATATTTTTATAACTCGTTTAATTACTTGAGGTTTTTTAAAGCTTCACGCTGGCTTAGGGGACTTAATCGATCTCGATTGGCCTTAACGAATCTCTTAACTTCTTTTGAGTCGGTTTTAGCGTATTCGCGAAGAGCCCAACCAATGGCTTTTCTTAAGAAAAATTCATCGGAACCCATCGACTCTTCGATACTTCGATAGAGAAGGTCTGTGTCGGTCTCTGCTTTAAATTTAAGCTGACAAATTATTGAAACCCGTCGCTTCCACATGTTCTTAGATCGACCCCATTGGAGCATCTTCTTTTTCATTTTTTCAGGTTCATTTTTTAGAATTTCACCAACTCGGCTCGAAATATCATCGACATAGTCCCACCAAGCACCGTCGACTATCATTTCTTCGTACATTTTTAGATTCTTTGAAGTTTGGAATTCTCGAGCCTTTGTTTGTCGACAAAGATTCAAGGCGAGATAGCGCTCTTCTCGAAATTTGGCGTTTCGCCATAAATACAGAACTGATTCACGCCAATTCTCCTCGGTATATTCAAAGTCTTTAAAGGCCTCTCTTGCGATTTTCTTAACCTCTGGCGCCTGCACCCCATGATAAGGCATTTCAGACTTCATATAAGCCTGCATCTCAAGGGCCTTTTTCGCACTCGCTTGCCTTTTTAATTGAGATCTAATTTTGCTAAGAAGAGTTTTCATATTTGCCAATAGTGTCAAAGGCTCTCGGTTTTGCAAAGGGAAAAGTAACTTTAAGAAGACCAGTTAAATAAATCGAAATTCATTTGAAACACTTCTTCAGCCTCCGCATCGTTTACTAGGGGCTGGATGTCGTTGAGAAACTCTAAGAATTTCTTTTTGATTTTCTCTTTGGTGTCAGAAGTGGCTGAAAAGGTAACACCAAAATTATAATCCGTTGAGTTTCTGGTTCGATCTTGGTGCTCGAGACAGCGGTACAAGAACAGTTTTCGCTGGGCCTCGAAGAGATGACTCTGACGAGGTAAGTGCATTTGAGTTTTTGTTTTTTGCAAGCGACCCTTTTCGTCTTTTTCAATGAGTTTCACGTCGAGTAAGTAAACGATGGCCTCTTGAACCGTCTTTTCACTAAAGTTAAGGGACTCGGCAATCTTTTGGGGATTGTTGGCAAAGTCAGGTATCCCCATGAAGGCGTAAACTAGGCGAATGGTGTTATCTAGATAGTAACGACTGAGATAATCATCGGTAGGTGCTATGACTTCAACTTTGAGGCTGCTTTCGGTCTTCTCTTGTTTTTCTTTGAGCTTTTGCAGCTGGAGTCTCAAAGCCTTCTTTCTGCCATCAAGAACACACTTATCCTGTTCCAATAGAAGAAGCATGTACTCCATTTCGTCATGGGCGTGACCCATGTATTGCAAAATTGCGAAGAGCTGATCTGAACTCAGGTGAGCTTTTTCTTTAAGGACATTGGAAAAATAAGGAGCATGAACCCCCCCAGCTTGCGAAAGCTTGAGGTAGGTTCTGCCAGGACGGGCTTTTTTCCAAAGCTCTGCGGCCCATTTCAGGGCCACACGATAGTCTTCTTGCTCAAAGAGGTTCATAGAGCCAATATAACAGATCTCACGCCAAATATTAATTTATTTATAATTTAATCTTTAATTTTTAATTAAGTAGTAATGGATCTTGGTCGAGGTGCTGGGTACAACAGTCTCAACTTGAAACACAAACTTCGGCCCCACGGCCCAGATAACTTAGGAGAACAAAATGAAAAAAATAATCCTCGCTACAATCATGATGGTATTCGCTCAAACAGCTGGCGCATCTAGCTACTACATTGAATGTACAACCGCAGATGGCAGCATCACTAATCTCACAGGGCATGCCTGGGAAACCCAAGTGCGCTACAAGGATTGGAAAACAGGAAAGAGATATGTCGCTGATCTTCCAGAAGCCGAACTAGAAATCATTGAGACCCTCGGAGATTTAGAAAGTACGTCGAACCAAGGTCAGTGTGATAAAGAAATCAATTCAAGCTGGGGATCGGCATCTCGAACATACGTAATTAAAGCAAAGTTGAATCTACCCAAAAATGCCAGCGACCGAGTTAAGGAAGTCGTGGGGACTCAAGCCAAATTCTTCATTTGTGAAGAAAGCACGAGCTGGCAGAGCCACTGTGAGTAATATTTACAGAGAAATTGAGTAGATTATGGGGTTTGCGAAAGTGAACCCTTTTTTTGTACCCTCAACGGCACTCTTTTAAACTCCCTACAAGGTTTTAAATACTACTTAACCCCTAAAGCCCACCTATGCTATGCCTCGAGCACGATAAAGAGGAGACGTCTTTTGAAACTAAATGCGGTACTTATTATTTTAGCGGGTTTCTTTCTCGTTTCTTGTTCACCAAATACTAGCTCTAAGCCCGAAGCTCCTCTAGCTCCAATTACACCCACAAGTCCAACCTCCACTGAAACCAATCCAGAAGTGGCTGGCAAGCAGGGTCCTTCTGTTTTAGTGGGCCGCCCAGTTGATGCCGCTACCATGGGCGATTGGGACTCTTTTGGTGATCCTGTAATGCCTCCAGAACCTATTGAAATTTCTGGGACCTACGAATGTTCAGCTTTTCTTCAGGATCAAATCCGAAGAAGTGGAAAAGTCTGTGAAAACTGTGAAGACTACGATTACCGACTCTATCGTCTGTACACATTCGAAGTCAGTGAAAGTAAAAAAGAATTTAATTTCGAAAATATTGGCTACCAGAAAATTGCCTATTTTGGTCTTTACGCTGACCTTGAGCATCCGCAACTTGAAGTGGAAGAAGATTTAAAATTGGAAACACCACAAATTGAGCTTCGCTTTAACCTGACTCAAGACTACAGCCAAGAAAATGCCCCCCTGGTCCTTAATGTGAATTCAAAAGTTGGCCAAGGCTTTGCCGATAAGATTGTTTATAAGTACGAAAATCACCAGTTGTCTCCAGAATATGGAGGTAGCTTCAACGCTTCAATCTCGGCACGAAATAAAGATGAAGCCAATAAAGCTGATGTCCCGCAACTTCTCCTCGATGTTCAGTGCTCTAAGAACTAAAATAAAATGATATTTGACATCAACTTTCTTTTTAAATAATTTTGCTCAGAGCTTTGGTGAAGCTTAAGGATTTCTTTCCTCACAAATAAATACTCCTTGGGAGAAGGCTGTCTCCCAATTTCCTCAGGGAAAGGAGTATTTATGTAATTTCATGTCACTAATCTATATTATTCTTTTTTAAAAACATTAATTCTAATTTTAGGATAGAAATATGAAATTTAAGAATTTCGACAAAAGAGGATACCCGACTGTTAATCCAAAAACTGGTTATGGAGAGTGGGCCGATACCTACGAATCAACGGTACCTGATTTATTAGATATAAAAATTTTTGATTCACTAGAATCAGTGAATTGGAGCGAATCACAAAAATGTCTTGATTTAGCCTGTGGCACAGGACGAATCGGACAATTCTTGCAAAATAAAGGTCTACAGAATATCGATGGTCTTGATCTCACTCCTGAGATGTTAGATTTGGCCAGGACAAAAAATTTATACGAAGAGCTTAACCTTGGAAGCGTCGAGGAAACAAATTTACCGGCCAATGAATACGATCTTATTACTATGAGTCTCGTTGACGAACATTTACCTAACCTCATGAAAGTCTATCAAGAGGCTGCGAGACTTTCGCAGGAAGGGGCAATTTTTATTGTTGTTGGCATTCATCCATTTTTCTTAATGAATGGTATGCCGACTCATTATGACGATAAAGATGGAAACCCTAAGGCAATTGAAACCTACATCCACTTGCCAAGTCACCACTTTACCTCTGCGACGTCCAGCGGATGGAAACTGATCGAATTTGTGGAAGGGGTCATTGATGAAGATTGGGTGCAACTGAAACCAAAGTGGGAGAAATTCAGAGACTGTCCAATTAATTTCGGTTACGTTTGGAAAATCTAAGGGACAACAAATTCAAACTTGGGGAACTCCAATTATCGCCACTTGAGTTCTCCAAGCAATTCCCTATAAAGCTCGTTATTCGAGTAAACAGACTCCCATGCTCTTTTATAATCCAAGCCATGAAGGGATTCTAACTTTTTGATATGGGGAAGTAGATGTGACAGACCGAGTGATTCAAAACTCTTTCTTTGCAGGGCAAAGAGATGAAGGTGGGCCCGATAGAGAGGTGTTTCATTCGGAATCTTTTGTAAGATTCTCGAAGGTCTTAATTTTAACAAGCTCGTAATATATTTGTGTAAAACCTCGTGAAAGGCTGTTGATATAAAAAAGAAAACTGGAAGTGGCTGCCCGCCAAGACTCGGAATATCATCCGCTGAAGACTCTAAGTAAGAAATCGCATTAAAGGCCAAGGGCGTTCCCATAAAAGGATATCGCGGGCATAAAAAGACCGCCGCCTGAAGAGCACTCACCGGAAAGGGAGCTCCTACCTCATTCATTGCGGCCATTAAAAGAGGTACGCCCTGGGTGTCCCACTGAAATTGAAACCAGTCCAGTTTCTGAATGAGCTCAACTTGGTAAATCGAAATTTTTGGGATCAGGGCCAGCTGCCAGGGCTCAAGAGCCTCAGGCTCTACCCTGAGCGGACAATACATATCAATCGCGTAGGAATACTCGAGCTTGAGACGAGGAACCTCCATGGATTGGGCATTAATTGAAAATAGAAATAATAGCGTCACAAGGTATTTCACAAACCCACCATATCCAATTCTTTTAGACCCGAGTCAGTTGAAAATAGAGAGATCGAAAGCCCAATGGAGCCATCAACCAAGCTTTCTAAGCGCGAGTCATTTGGAAATAGACGAACGAGAGCTGAAGGGAGCCTATGAACAATAGGTGACCGAAGCCGAGTGAGTCTAGTTTTCAAAGGACGAAGCGAAGAGAAAGATTGGTAGGGAATGCCGGATTCGAACCGACGACATCCACCTTGTAAGGGTGGCGCTCTACCAACTGAGCTAATTCCCTACGGAAAGATCAGTTTTATACACAAGTATAGGACCTTTGTCGAGAGCTTTTTAAATACTCTAAGTACCTGAATTTAGGCATAAAAAAAGCCTCGCTTGCGGCGAGGCTCTTTATTACTCAGAAGATCTTTATTGTTCTTCGGGGAAGGCCAGAGGAATATCTGAAACCTTCTTTAGAATGAAGTGAAGATCTTCGTTGGCGTTATCGCCGAAGAACTTGATGGTAATAACCGTTGCGACGTCTGTAACTCCATGTCGCTCATACTCGTAAGCACGAACAATTGAAAGGTAATTGGCTTCTGAGTCTTTCATATTCATGATGACCCGAAGGACACGATCATGGGATGAGAAAAATCCTCCACCAGATGCCATTAGGTCCATATTCACAGGGTTGAATTGTGACATCTGAACATGGTGGCTTCCCGTTTCGTTAGCATCCACAACTTTGATGTTATAGTAGAATTCGTTGAGTCCATCTTGAGCAACCCAGACACCATCAATTGAATCCCATGGAAAAGGAATTTCTGTTCCCCAAGGAAATGGTACGTCACCACCAGTTAGATTATTAAACTGCTGGGCATGAGTCGTTCCGCTCATAAAAAATACAACTAGAAATAAACTTAAAATCTTTAAAACTCGACTCATCAAATTCCCCTCTCTATTGATGATGTTTCGTTTTGCAATAAGATAGATGTGTTCTTATTCAAATAATAACCATTTTTGGCTCTAAATATGTATTTTGGTTTGTCATATTCAGGCTCAATTAATTTGCGCAAGCGTTTAATGGTTACATATATTTTATTGTCATGGACGGCCGGATTGTATTCTTGCCGCCAAACTTCACGAACGAGCTCTTCTTTCGAATAAACCTGTCCGGGATGTCTTATAAATAGTCTCAACATATCCATAAGGATAAATTGATTTTTGAAATCGACCTTACCTTTTTTCTTCTCAACGATTGAGTTGGTAGAAGAATCGAAAACAATGTCATAGTTATCTTTTTCAGTTACGCCTAACTCTTTGAGCTGGGTGTCTACTTGCTCTGACAACCAAATTAAATTTTCTGGATCGATAGATTTTTTAGCGAGCTCTAGATACATGGTCGCGAGATTCACTTCACCTGATTCTTTGTAGAGCTTTCCTAAGCAGAAGAGCAAAAAGAAATATTGATACATATTTTTATTTACTCTTAAGGTGTCATAGCATTCCCACAAAATATCGAGAGCCTGATCAAACTTCTTCATCTTTCGCAAAATATTGGCATTCAATATCTGACTCGAAAGTCGAAGCTCTTGTAATGGAAGAACCTGGAAGAAAACTTGTAAATTATAAATCTCTTTTAGGGCTTCTTGAAGCTTATCGAGATTGTAGTAGGTAATTGCAATTCCGTTAATAGCAAAACAGATATCTTTCTTATCGTCTTCTGAAAGTGCAATCGCTAAAGACTTTTGAAAGTACTCGAGAGCGACGTCGTAATCCTGGTTGTAGGATGAACAAATCCCTAAGGTGTAATAGGTCTTGGCATTAAGCTCAAAGCCTTCTTCGACCACGAGTTTTTGTAAGCTCTCTTTTGCTTCGGTAATTTTTTCGAACTGTTTGGTTTCGGCATAATTTCGGAGAAGCATATTGTGGCAATCAAGATAACGATCAAAATTTTGATTCTTGAAAAATAAATCACGAGCCATTTCTAATTTATTAATGGCTATCAACAAATCCCCTCGGTCGCAGTAAAGCTTTCCGAGTTCAAAAAGTGATTCATTATGTTCAACAGTTTTATCCACAAGGCCCTCAGATCTTAAAAAATCTGTTATACCAATGACTAGTTTTTGCAAATGGCCCATAGGTGGTCAACAGGATTGTGAAAATGAGTCTACATGTTATCTTTCAAGCCTTTTTAGCCCACTTTGGCATCCGATAAATGTAGCAATTTCGCGGTCAAAAATGAGTATTTTTACCCCTTGTAACGCCTTGCAGCTTTCTCTTCAGTGGTGTCCTTCATCTTGCAACTGAACCTCAAACCCATGTCCGTCAGGACCGATTCGAAATACCAGGGGATTGTAATGGGTCAGGTACTTGAGAGCTGAATATTCTGAGTCAGGCCGTGAATTCACCCAATCCCGGGGCTCACCATCAAGGGCAAAGAGATTTGATATTTTTGCTTCGGCAGAATTTGAAAACCGGTGCATGTCCTTTTCGATGGTTCTTTTCAATTCTTCGTTACCTTGCAACCTCAAGTAATTGAATTCCAGTTCTTGGCCGAAGACATAGTCCCAGTCCGAGTGACCCAAGCGAGCCTTTCCGTTGGGTACACTGCCAAAGAAGACAAGTTCAACGTCGCCAGAAAACCCAAGCTCATCGGTGAAGCTCTCATAAATTTCACTAAATGCATTCGCCACTTCAAGGGCGCTATATTCGATTGTGGATAAACCCAAGTCCTTTCGCAGGCTCCGATAGAAACTGTCGACCGCTTGAATCTGTCGAGAAAAGCTAGCACCATTCACTTCTTGGGCCAATTTCATGTAACGGCTTTTTCTTACCATAAAGTAAATTTTCTCGTTCGTTCGGCGAGTCAGCTTATGTACAAACTTACCCTCATCCCCTAATGCATCCGGCGTAACGTGAAGTCGTAAATACTCAATACTCGATCCAAATAGCAACTCTCTAACCGAAAGTTCTGATTCAAGGATGAGGCGACTTTGATCGTCGCTAAATGGCTTCATGGGGTTGTAATTGGGATCTTCGACGAGTTGATTTATCATCTGCATGTATTGCTGATCTTTGGCTGCCAATAGGAATTCACATCGACTGTTGGTCGACTTCGCTCCCTGGGCAATTGCCACAATCGAGAGCGTCCACAGAAATAGAGTGACTGATAGAACTCGAGATAATCTCAGCATATGAAATCCTTAAGCATTCCCCATACCGATAAACCAAGTATTTTTTACTAGTTAGACCTGAAGCAGAGTCACAACCGCCCTCTCAAATTCAACCTATTGCCTATTAACAACAAATTCGAGTTTAAAGGGGGTTCATAAAAAAGACCCAATTTTCAAGAAACGAAAATTGGGTCAGTGTAGGTATTTATTTCAAGGGCCTTATTCAGCCCAGATGCTTTGGCAGCCTACTGTAGTTGCTGATAAGAATGCCCAGTATACTGAGCTTTTAATCCTAAAGTAGCATCCCTTCGCGCCTTGAATAGCTCCTTGGCATTTTTAATATCAAGGGCATTCACGAGTACTTGATCGACATGATCAACCAAAACAATTTTGAGATCCTGAAGGACTTCTTTTGGAATATCCCTTAGGTCTTTTTCATTTTCTTTCGGACAAATGATCTCTTTGATCCCACCACGATGGGCTGAGATAATTTTCTCTTTCAAACCACCAATGGGTAAGACTCGACCACGAAGTGTAATCTCTCCGGTCATAGCCACAATCCGTTTTACGGGAGTTTTTGTGATTGCCGAAACGATACTCGTGGTAATTGCACACCCTGCCGATGGACCATCTTTAGGAATCGCCCCCTCTGGCACGTGTATGTGAATGTCGATATTCGCAAAAAAGTCTTTATCGAGGCCAAAAAGAGGTCCTCTGGATCGCACATAACTCATGGCTGCGGAACAAGACTCTTTCATGACGTCACCTAACTGGCCCGTAACCGTAAACTTACCACGGCCAGGAACAACAGTCGCTTCGACGGCAAGCAAGTCACCACCAACTTCGGTATATGCCATACCATTAGTAAGACCCACTTCGTTATCAGCCTCAACTTTACCGTGCTTAAATTTTTGAGGACCGAGCAGCTCTTGCACTTTCTTAGGAGTGATCGAAAAGGCCTTTACTTTGCTAGCCGTCTTTTTCTTTTTCATACTGCTAACGGCCTCTGCTTTTACGATCTCTCGAGCTACCTTACGACAAACAGTCGCAATCGTTCTTTCGAGATTTCTAACGCCGGCCTCTTTGGTATAGAAGCGAATGATCTCTTTGATACCTCCGTCGGTAAAGGTCACTTTGTAATCTTGGAGACCGTGACGCTTCACTTGCTTGGGGATCAGATACTTTTTCGCAATATTTAATTTTTCACTTTCAATGTAACCCTCGAGCGAAATTACTTCCATACGATCGAGCAGTGGTCTCGGAATTGGGTAAAGAGAGTTCGCCGTCGTAAAGAAGAGAACCTTTGAAAGGTCATAATCTACTTCGAGATAGTGATCATTGAATGTTGCATTTTGTTCAGGATCGAGAACCTCAAGTAATGCTGATGAGGGATCTCCCCTAAAATCATTACTCATTTTATCGATCTCATCGAGAAGAACTAATGGATTGCCGTATTCAGTTTTTCTCAAGGCCTGAATAATTTTGCCGGGCATAGCTCCGACATAGGTTTTTCTGTGTCCACGAATTTCAGCTTCATCGCGAACACCACCGAGAGAAATTCTCGCAAACCCACGGTTGAGCGCTTTGGCAACAGATCGAGCGAGTGAAGTCTTACCAACGCCCGGAGGACCTACCAAACAAAGAATGGGACCGTTGAGTTCGTCGCTCAGTGCTTTAACAGCAATGTGCTCGATAATTCTCTCTTTTACTTTTTCAAGTCCCCAATGATCGTCATCGAGAACCTCTTGAGCATAATCGATATCAACTCGCTCTTCGGAATAGTTCTCCCATGGCAGACCAAGCATCCAGTCGATATAATTTCTTACAACAGTGGCCTCCGCACTCATCGGAGACATCATTTTTAATTTTTTAAGCTCTTTCAAAGAACGCTTCTGCGCTTCTTTTGTCATGGGCTTTTTCTTAATTTGCTCTTCAAGCTCCATGAGTTCAGTTTGATAATCATCTTTTTCGCCAAGTTCTTTTTGAATGGCCTGCATTTGCTCATTGAGATAGTACTCTTTTTGCGAGCGTTCCATTTGTTTTTTGACTCGTGAGCGAATTTTCTTTTCGACTTCGAGGATCTGGATTTCGCCAGTCATTAAACTCAATAGCTCTTCGAGTCTCTTGCCCGGATCACCGATTTCTAGGATCAGTTGCTTTTTCTCAAGTTTGAGATTGAGCTGGGCAACGATAATATCAGCAAGCTCTCCAGGCTTTTCGATACTTGAAACTCGCATCAGAATTTCTGGTGGGATGCGCTTATTAAGTTTTACATATTGCTCGAAAGTCGATTTCACTGATCGCATCAGCGCTTGGGCTTCGACTACAGTGGTTTCATTTTCTTCGATGTCTTTGACTTCGACGACAAAAAAGCTGTCGGTCTGCTTGAAGCCCTCGATAAATACTCGGCGCTGACCTTCAACGAGAACTTTTACTGTACCGTCGGGGAGGCGAAGCAATTGAATGATGGATCCAACAGTTCCCACCGAGTAAACTTCATCAGCTTCAGGGTTGTTTGTTTTTGCATCTTTTTGTGCAGCCAAGACAATACTCGTTTTATTAGTCATGGCTTCTTCAAGAGCATTGATGCTCTTCTCTCTTCCGACGAAGAGAGGCATCATCATATGTGGAAAAATTATGAGATCTCTAAGAGGTAGAAGAGGTAATTCGTACTTTTCGCCTTTAGTTTTCATATCGCCCAACTCAATCTCCAATCCATCTAGACAGAGGTTATCATTGGGCGATGACTAAATCTTAAGCACTTTCTGCTGAGCCATCCTTCGGCTTTTTCTCTTCTGAAGAACTGTCAGCTTGCCCGAAGATAACCTTGGGTTTTGCACCTTCAGTGATGCAATCTGCATCAATTATACATTCCTTCACGTTATCCATGCTAGGAATTTCAAACATAATGTCTAGCATTGAAGATTCTATCACCCCACGAAGTCCTCGAGCCCCGGTTTTTCGGTCTAGGGCTTGTTGTGCAATCGCACGAAGCGCCTCGTCAGTGAACTTTAAATCCACATTTTCGTAGCTAAACAGCTTCTGATACTGCTTTGTTAAGGCATTCTTTGGTTTTATTAAAATTTCAATAAGTGCATCAATTTCAAGCGGCTTAAGAACAGCTATGACCGGAAGTCGACCAATAAATTCAGGAATTAAACCATAGCGAGCTAAATCATCCGGCTCGAGTTTGTCTAAAATACTGACACCTTCTTCTTCGATCTCGGATTGTGCTTTGATATCAGCCGTAATTCCCAGTGTTTTATTTGAAACTCTGGACTCGACCATTTTGTCTAGACCAACAAAAGCTCCACCGGCAATAAATAGAATATTGGAAGTATCCACTTGAATAAATTCCTGCTGGGGATGCTTTCGACCACCCTTCGGCGGTAGATTAGCGACGGTACCTTCTAGAATTTTAAGAAGGGCCTGTTGCACACCCTCACCAGAGACATCTCTAGTAATTGATGGGTTTTCAGACTTTCTCGTAATTTTATCAATTTCATCGATGTAAATAACACCGCGCTGGGCACGATCTACATCGTAATCAGCAGCCTGCAAGAGATTGAGTACGACGTTTTCAACGTCCTCACCAACATAGCCAGCCTCAGTAAGAGTCGTCGCATCGGCCATTGCAAAGGGAACGTTAAGAATCTTTGCAATTGTTTGGGCGAGAAGAGTTTTACCCGATCCAGTTGGCCCGATCAGAAGAATGTTCGACTTAGAAAGCTCAACATCTTCTTTTTTCTTTCCACCAGTGGCATTAATTCTTTTGTAATGATTGTGAACAGCAACAGAAAGGGCCTTCTTTGCCTGCTGTTGGCCAATAACATAATCATCTAAGAAATTCTTAATATCGATGGGCTTCGGAACTTTAAGGGCTGTTTTTGTTGTATCATCCCTTTCTCTTTCCTCTTCGATAATATCGTTACAAAGCTCAATACACTCATCGCAAATGTAGACACCAGGGCCAGCAATTAGCTTTTTGACTTCGTTTTGACTTTTTCCACAAAAACTACAACGGAGGAGTCCGTTTCCATCTTTTTTACTCATGTTTAGTCCTTCTTACTCAATTTGCGAGTTTCAACGATTCCGTCGACGAGCCCCATTTCCTTTGCTTCAGCAGCGCGCATATAATAATCGCGCTCCATACTATCTCGTAGAAATTCAAATTCCTTGCCAGTGTGTCTGACATAAATCTTAGTGAGCTCCTCTTTCGTTCTGACGAGCTCTTTGGCGTGTATTTCAATGTCTGTGACTTGACCTGAAATACCGCCGCCCATGATATGGGGCTGGTGAATCATTACCTGTGCATGAGGTAGACAGTGACGCTTTCCTTTGGCACCACCCGCTAAAAGTAAAGATCCCATACTTGCTGCCAATCCAATACAGGTTGTAGCAACATCGCATTTCACAAATTGCATAACATCGTAAATTCCTAATCCGGCAGAAACACTTCCCCCGGGAGAATTAATATAAAGCTGAATATCTTTGTCAGGATTATCCGCCTCTAGAAACAACATTTGAGCAACAATAGCGTTGGCAACATCATCAGTTACGGGTGTACCGAGGAATATGATTCGATCCTTAAGAAGTCTTGAGTATATATCGTAACTTCGTTCGCCTCGCGGGGTTTGCTCTACAACTATCGGTACTAATGCCACTGTTATCTCCTTCATCGCTGTTTCATCTTACTGCCAATATGAGACTGAAATCTTAGCTGACAAGTTACTTTTCGGATATTACAGAGCTGACTTTACCTACTAAAAAGCTTCCAAGAGTTAAATCTCTGTGTTAAGTCCTTAGTCCAGTAACAATATCTCAAAACCGATCTTTGCGCGTTGCAATAAAAAGGGGGACTTGTGCAATTTCAAATTCAAAATCTCAATAAGACGAATTCCAAGGCTCAGAGCCTAGTCTATTTTGTCTCTCAAAAGGGTACTGGTGATCAAGGGATGAAGCTTAACAACATCCCCAAAGACCTGCAAAAAATTGTAAAAGATGCGGAAAAAGACGAAGTCTTCAAAGGGGAATGGTCTAGTACTCTCTCTTTTCGGGGAATGGAGTCTCAAGGTGGAAAAAATATAACCTTCATTGGTCTAGGTCCTGAAAAAGAATTCACGGCTGAAAAGGCGAGACAGGCTTCTGCCAATGCATATAAGTATCTTTCTGCCCTAAAAACTCAGTCCGCTGTTATCTTTGCCGATGGCCTCGTGATCAACAAAAATAAAAATGCAGACATTGCCCGGGCTGCAGCCGAGGGTGTTACCCTTGCCAGTTACAATTTTGATACGCTTAAGAACATGGGCGAAAAGAAATCTAAAAAGAAAACGTCCAAGGCAAAAGAACTAAATATCGAGTTGGGAATGGGCGACTCTTCTGCCGGCACCAAAAAGGCCTTCGAACAGGGGACCATTATTGGTGAAGCCACAAATTTCACTCGCTGGCTCGGAGACATGCCCGGCAACCGAATGAATCCAAAGATTCTTGCTGAAGAAACTGTGAAAGCAGCAAAAGGCACTAAACTGAAAGTCACCGTTTGGGATAAAGCACGAATTAAAAAAGAAAACATGGGATCCTTCCTCAGTGTGAGCCTTGGAAGTGATGCCGAACCTCGTTTTATTATGATGGAATACAAAGGTGCAGCCGCTTCTAAAAAACCAATTTGCTATGTCGGTAAAGGCCTTACCTTCGATGCGGGTGGAATAAGCTTGAAGCCTTCTGCTGGTATGGAAGAAATGAAGTACGACATGTGCGGGGGAGCTTCTGTCATCGGGACCATGATTGGGATTGCTAAGCTTGGACTTAAAGTGAATGTTATTGCTTTTGTTCCAGCTACCGAAAACATGCCCGGCCCATCAGCCAATAAACCAGGTGATGTTGTTCAAGCGAGAAATGGAAAAACCATCGAAGTTAATAATACCGATGCTGAAGGCCGACTGATTCTAGCCGATGCTCTGACCTATGCCGCTGAGAAAAAGCCGGTTTGGATCTGTGATGCTGCCACTTTGACTGGTGCCATGGTTGTCGCCCTAGGAAATATCCACACAGGTTTTTACACATCTGACGATGCCGTAGCTAAAAAGGTTGAAAAAGCAGCCGAGGAGTCTGGCGAAAGAGTTTGGCGTATGCCAGTCGTTCAAGACCACCAAGATGATATGAAGGGAACCTATGCCGACCTTTCAAATCTCGCTAGTAGCCGAGGCGCTGGAAGTGCGACAGCCGCTGCCTTTCTTAAAAACTTTGTGCCAGAAGAGGTTCCTTACGCTCACTTTGATGTAGCGGGAACTGCTTGGAATGCTGGAAATCGCCTCAGCTACAACCCCAAAAAAGGGGCCACTGGAAGTATCGTGCGCACATTCATTCAAATGGCGATGGATCACAAAGCCTAGTTTTTATCGATTAAATGTCTAATTACCAAGAGCATCTCTGAAACCGAGATGCTCTTTTTTTTCTAAATGCTAGGCTCAATAGCCTTAACTCTCTTCAAATCGAACTTTATAAATTCCGTGTAGAATTTGGCAAAGGCATCAGGCCTAAAGAAATAGGCTTCGGGGGCCACAAACAAATGGCCTTTTCCATATTTGGCATAGTACACGGGCATATAGAGGGTTTCAGAAACAGATTTTGAGACCTTGTCTTGCCTTCCATCTAAGAGTTCATCAAATGCGAGTTGATTCCTACAGCACGTTTTTTTGTTTTTGTTTTTGTTTTTGTAAACATAACTGCCCAAAACGATTTGGTCATCGCAAGAAAAGGCTTTGGTCTCCACACAGTGCTTTCCGTTTGGCCCCTTCTTCATCTTTACTCCAGGCATCCAGCCCGTGCGGAGTTTTGACATATCGTCTTTGAAACTCTGAGAGAGCGGATGGTCACTTTCAAAAAGTTGAAACTCTCTGCCTTTACTCTTAAAACCGAAGCTAATCCCATGTTCGAGAGCGTGTCCAAAATAATCACGAATGACTATTTGGCTCGGAAAGTCTGAAGCTATCTTTGTCTTATCTGTCTGAAAAAGGGGGTCAAAACTTGGACTTGGATAGTAGCTTATTGCATCCTGTGTAGATCGAATTCTTCTGAAGGCGAATTCATTAGCCATTATTATTAAGCGACCACCATTTTTGACATAACCCCATAGCCTGTTTAAAAACTCCAAGCTCAAATACTCCTGAAACGCCGACAAAATAATGACCTCGTATTTACTGAGATCAATGTCGTTTTTTAAAAAGCTGAATTCATTGGGAAGCACCTGCCCCCTTTTGCCGAGTTCGTATAGAACCTCCAAAGGATCCGTTCCTAAAAACTTAAGTTTCAGTTCGTCATCTAACTCTGCTAAATGTTCCTCGCTGTCTAGAAAATAGGTGTGGTTTTTAGGAAACATAGGACGTTTTAAGGAATAGGTGCCTGAAATATTTTCTTTAAAGGCTGCAGTCTGGTAGAGCTTGCCTCCTTGAAGGCGAACATAGAAATTTTGCCCACCATAAAAATTATAGGCATTTAGAGTCGTCCAATCAAAAAGAAATAAAAACTCTGTCCCCCTTTTTTCATTCTTCACAAAAAAATAAATGTTCTTCTTCTGATTTTTAGAATCTAAAAAACGAGCAATATAAAGACCTGGCTCCCAGTCTTCACCAATCATTAAATTCAAATTACTCTTCCACAGACAGCCTTTAGCAACGGAACAGGAGTGAATACTGTTTTCTGGAATAGGATTAAACTTTATTTTTTTAATAATTTTATTGTTATCGAGATTCTCTGTCTTGAATCTTGAAATCAATAATTGAGGGCTCTCGTTCTGAGTGCTAATGAAAAAATCAATTTTGTCATTGGGACTGACTACCTGGGGCCATGCAAAGCCCGACTCAAGGGCCTCGGGATAAAGCTCAGCAAATTCCTTTGGGTTGGGATGATTCAACTTCTCCCTTTTCGTACAAGAAATTGTACAAACCGCACCCCAAAAAACGAGGGTCAAAAAATAAATCCTCAAAAGACTCTCCTGTTTTCAGCTTTATCATAGAAGTTTCAATATAAATTGATACAAGGCGCTCTTCTCATTAGGCAATAAAATTCTTAACAACTACCAGCGCATGAATAGGTGACGAGCCTTTTCGGGGCCTTTTGCCGACATGTATTCGTCAGTAGAAAAAGTGTGAGTTTTCTGAGGAGACTTGAATTCAACCTTCTTGAGAAACCAAGATTTGGGCCAATCCCCCAGGGCGTACTTCATTCTAAAAACCACACCTGGAGATTCAGCAAAGGTGTACTCTTGGCTCTTAGAATCCTGCCCCAATAAAGCGGCCACCGGCACTTTGATTTCATTCATTTGAGTAATGTCATTACCCTTAAAACTGCACAGAGACTCAATTTCTAATTGTGGTTTAATTCCACCCGAGGCGACTCCTTCGGCCTCGAATGTAACCACAACTTTATCGTATACCAAACAAGAAAGGTTTTTCTTTCCTTTTGTGTCGACTTCTGCGAACTGGCTAAACTGGATTTTAGCAAAATCCATCGTGTTATTGATGGCTGCTTTTTCAAGAAATTGATCTTTTAGCGCCAATTTAAGGGGCTCTTTAGTCGCCTTATTAAGATCTAAACCACTGCGAAAAGCTGCCGGGAACCGATCATCAACACTGACCTTGACGACTTCGTAGGGTTGAGAGAAAAGGTCTCCAATTGTAGAGAACCCTAGTACAAAGAATCCAAAAAATAGTGCTATGGGAAAGATGTGAGACGTGCGCAAATAAAGCTCCTTCTTGCCTTCACACATTATATCGGAAAATTATTGATTCAAGTTGAGACTCTGTCTTCCAAAACCATAAAAAGACCTTAGTAGGGCTGGTAATCCCTGTAAGTAGCCTTCATTCCTTGGGTTTCCCTACCAATGGCCAGCATTCCAAGTTTCGCGATCCAGCCGTATACATTCTCAAGAGGCTTTCCCTCGACGTCAATTTCAAGATCCGAAACGCAAAGTCTCTTATAAACAGCACCTGGACTATTCAAGCTCTCGTTAGGTCCCTTCTTGTTATGGGTTCGTAGAAATCCACCCGCTAGCTGACACCCGATCATGTAAAGTGCCGGTTCGGCAGATTCATCACCTGTAATTAACGAAGTGGGAATCCCCTCCTGAATAATCAGCTCTTCAATATTTCGACCACCCTTGGCCGCTTTCATTTTTTTCTTTGATTTATAATTCCACTTCAGAACTTCTTCGCCAGAGCTCGCCTGAATCACACCAAGCCCATAGGTTCCAGCGTTATTTTTGATGAAAACAACCGGGTCTTCGCTAATGCTTCTTTTTTTATACTCTTCTCGCATCAGGTTGAGCTGGGTTTCTACTTTGTCAGCCAATGCTGCTCGACTCTCTTCAGAATTGACATCGAAATCAGAAAACAACTGAGTTTCAATTGTGATCTGCCACGGATCGATACCAAGAAATTCGGCAAATTCAGTTGCCAACTTATTGTACTCTAAAAAGTAATTTGATTTCTTACGCTGATACCAGCCAAGCTCCCTAGACGGATTAATCGCAATATTGTGACCTGAGAAAAATTCTTCATAGGAGTTGGAAAAATCGTTGTTGCTTATGACTAAGTCAGCCTTAAACCCTTTAACGTTTAAGTCATCTCCAGTTAGCTCTGCCGAATAAACATCAAGATCCATCCCAGATGACGTCTGAACTGATAACGGGTTCGGTTCTAAAACTTTGGGCATAGAAAATCGGACTTCAAAACCCGCTTCCGTCAGGATACTACCGATGGCATGTACATTTTCCCAATAATAGGGGTTGTTAGTGTGTTCTTCGGTGAGAATTATAATGTTTTTTATTTCCCGATCCGAATAGCGTTCGGAAATGTACATCTTTGCTAGTTCAGCAGCGCTTTCCTTATCGACTTGGCAAATATTATTAAAACCCGCTGGGTAAATATTGGCATCAACATTAGAAATTTTAGCTCCAGAATCACGCATATCAAAGCTGGCATAAAAGGGTAAATACAAACCCTCTCTACGTTCTTGAAACCATGGTCCAATTTGATCTAACTTACTTACAAGTGTCTTGTGAAATTCTTCTTGAAACAAAATTAGCTCTCACTTTCTTCTAGCTCATATATCATTTGGGCCATCCCAGCTATTGTAAAAGGAATAGCTAAAAAGATGAGCCCAGGTATAAAGCTAAAGGCTCCGAGTATTAAGGCAGCACCGGAGTATTCTGGCAAATACTTTCGCAGATATGAAAACCTTTCACCCAGTCCGAGCTCCTTAACCTCTAATACATAATCAGAGCAATCAAAGGCGATTATTATATAGGCGACATAGATGGCTATAAAATTGAGTCCAGGGATAAAACTAATTACGAAAACGGCTACTGAAACAATGAGTAATACAGCGGCCTTTCCCAGTGAAATCATCATCATTCTTAGTGCGGTTTTTAGAAATTGAGCAAAGTTAAATTTTTTATCGATCCGCGGATTAATATTAACCCAGGTTCGTTCTGCCAGAAGAGAGTAAAATGGAGCGGCAAGTATTGAGGCAATCAAATAAACAACGAGAACTAAAATACCTGTCAAGGCAATCCAAGCTAAAACGACTACAAAGTAATAAGAAACTGAATATAGAGTTTCACTATATTCTTTGAGCCCCGTCATAAAACTATTGATGAGTTCACCCACTTCGCTAGTGATATAAAAAAGCCCACCTATGAATAAAAAGAAATTGATAAACAAGGGGATTGCTATGAACTTTATTAGCTTGGGATCTCTTTTAATGAGATTTAAACCATTAATTGGAACCTTAAAGCCCCTCTGAACTCTCTTGATATATGCTGTCATTTCTAACCTCTATAGGTTTGGATCTTCAGACTCTTCTTCGAGTATGGGATTCGGATCAATCGTCCTCACTTTACGTCGATTCCTTTTGGCTTCATCGGTCAGTTCAGTTTCCATACCACGAGAATAAATAAAAGAATCAAATTCTGTTTCGATTTTTTCGAGACGCGAAAATAAAACTCCTGTTAGTTCATTTTCTACCAACTTCATCGACTGAAGCTCATCTAAAAGGGTTTTAGCTTTTATAGACATATCGATTTGTCGATCGACCTTTATTTTCTTTGCAAGCCCCGTATCTTTTAAGTTTTTTTGCGGCAAATTATTAATCAATTTCAGTAAATTTTTATAAGACTGAATTATTTGCTCTACAGCTTGTCGAGACCACGATATTCCACCTGTTTCCACAGCCATGAGTAAGTACTTCTGTGAAGATCGCATTGGCTTTAACTGCTCATCAAATTCATTGGGATCAAGCGAACCTAGGCTCGTTGCCCCCATGTAATAAAGAGTCTTTGCGTACCAAGGTGGATACTCTTTTCCAATTCGGCTTTTCAGAAGTTTAATTCCATTTTCAGCAATCTCATAATATTTGTTGGCACGTTTTAAACTTCCGGAGCGCGCATAAACACCGGCGATTCGCGCAGGAAGTTCAGCGACCTGAACTTCAAAGGGAAGTTTTATCTTTCGACTATAAACATCAAGCAAACTCGCGAGAGCCTCATCATCCATACCTAGCTCTTCAAGGGCATAACTCTTTCGATAAAGGGCCATGACCTCAAGTTGATCGTCAATTTTTCTCGCACCAAGATGGACAATTCTAAAGTTATCTCTCGCCTTAACATATTCTCCCAATTGCATTGAACATTCGGCTGAGTAATAAAGTGATTCGAGATAAGCTCTGCCGCTTCCGAGAGATAAAGCATTGGACTCGAAGCTTCGCATCGCCCGATCCCAATCACCTTGAGCATAAAACCGCGTCGCTTGCTCCCAGAGGGGACCCTTAACATGCCCTGGTTTTTCTTTGGGCTGTGAGTAGGGCAATATCATCTTAACAAAAGGTTCTACAGTCTGATTCAGAGTCGAACAAGCGCCCATAAAAAGACAGCTTATCAAAAGAAATGAAAAAACTTTTAAACTATTTAAATTCAACGATTTCTTCAATTAAACCACCTAGACCCTTAAGGCTACTGACGTCTTGATTAAAATCGGGGATTCGAAAAATAGGAGTTTCTCCCTGCCAATTGTTTTTATACTGTTCATAAATTTTATAGCGATCCGAATAATATTGGGAGAACTCTTTAAAGTAACTGTAAACTTCTTTATAGGGACCCTCATAGGCGAGAACCTGATCATCTTTCGACTTCAGAAGTTCGGGGTAAGCACGGTTGATAACCACAGCTTCTAAATTATACTTCTGCTTTGCGAGTTGATCTTTGAAGTAATTAGCTTCTGATAATTTAGCCTCATCAAATCCTGTCACCAATACGAAACCCGTTTCATTGCTTTTTAATAATTGACCTGCGTTCTTACTGCGATCCCTTAACTGTGATTGGAGGGACTGAATACTTTCAAAAAAGTCGATGAGATTGTCTATAAATTCGGGACCCGTCAAAACTTCAAGGGATTTTAAAACTGTTCTGGTTCCCTTTGAAAAAAGTTTTCCTATAAAAGATTGCCCCTTAAAAACCTCGGGATTCATAAACCATCTAGTAATGGAATCCTCGAAGAGGCGACTAATTTTTTGTGGGGCGTTTAAAAAGTCAAGGGCATGCTTTGTCGGAGGAGTGTCTAAAATGATCAAGTCATACTTCTTAGACTCAAAACACTCGTAGAGCCTTTCAAGGGCCGTAAACTCTTGTGAACCACTTAAGGTCGTCGAAAGCTGTTGATAGAGCTTATTTTTAAACAATTTTTCAACCTGATCTTGGTTGGCAGAGTGACGCTTTACAAATTCGTCAAATACAGTTTTAGACTCAATCACTCCAGCTTCTAATCGACCAGGATACTTATCTTCGATTTCCACTTCCGTTAAAGACCGACCCGTTAAATCAAGATTGAGTGTCGTCGCTAACCTTTTTGCAGGATCCACCGTTAAAACCAATGCCGTCTGTCCCATCTGCGCGGCTTTATAGGCCAACGAAGCGGAAAAAGTTGTTTTACCAACTCCACCGCTACCGGCACAGACAATGACTTTTCTTCGGAGAATAATTTCATCTATAGACATCGAAATTTATCTCCCATTTTTTTAAGTAAGGTTTTTGGGTGGGATTCATAAATCATCGGGATCGCATAGGATTGGGCAAACTTTCCAGACAAATCCTTTTCGAAAGCCCCTTGCCTTTCTTTAAGACCCATAATGTATCTTGTGAATTCTACCAGCTCTGGTGCTTGGGCCTTTTCAATAATTTCAAGGAGCCTTTGATCCTCGACTGGAGGCTCTATCCGTTTATTGATAATAAGATCGGGCTTTTGCCCCACGAGTGACTGAATTTTTGAACTGAGCTCGAGACTTTCAGCAACAGGCAACTCTTCGAGCAGACTCACAACGAAAAACCGTATCAGCTTTGGGTCTTCTAGTACCTTTTGCATTTGTCGACTTTCGTTGCCCATGGGACCCATGCTAACGGCGTGAGCCATTCCATAGGGTGCCTGAAGCAGTGCTAGGGAGTGTCCCGTCGCAAAGGCATCGACCACAATATGATCAAATTCCATCTCCGGTCCCACGCCTCTGAGCTTGGAAGTGAGTTTGCCAATAATAGATAGTTCGTTGACTGCGGGCGCCACCCCTAAAAACGAAGACATCACTCGATTTTCAAAGAAGAGGCGATAGACACTCTCAATTTTTATGTAGTGAAGAACATATTCGCGTAAGCAACTTTCGCCGGTCCATTGGGACAAATAGAATCCAAAATCAGTCTTGATCGGCGCTTGACCTACTGCATTAATGCCCCAGAGGTCCCCGTAGTAAGATTCATCCCCTAATTCTACGAGAAGAACCTTCTTTCCCCGCTCAGCAAGCTTCAAAGCCAATAGAGCCGCCGCTGCCGACTTCCCCACTCCCCCTTTTCCAGTTACAAATAGGAGTGCTTGGTCGATTTTTTCCATGTCAGTGGCAGCGGACATTTGTAATTCCTCCAAGGTTCTTAGCAAATGCAGGGCTTTCTTGATTTTCTATGGTTTTACTTATATTTCCAAGGCTTTAAGTTCAAGGAGCACATATGAAATCGAATTTGGAGAGTATTTCCAACTTGGAGCGTCGACTTACAATTGAAGTTCCAACCGAAAAAGTCAATGAGGCCTTTCTCGCTGCCTATGGTGAGATCCGCAAAAATGCCGAGATTAAGGGATTTAGAAAAGGAAAAGCACCAATTGATGCCATCCGTAGTCTTTACCAAGACAGAGTAAAGCAAAATGTCATTCAAGATCTTGTGCAGAAGCATTATGTTGAAGCACTGACTGAACATAAAGTGGATCCGATCAGCATGCCTGATATTCAATTTGATGATGTCGCCGAAGAAGCTCCATTTAATTTCTCTGCTTCATTTGAAGTTCGCCCAGACGTTGAGGTGAAAACCTATGAAGGCCTTGAAGTTGTAAAAGAAAAACTCGAAATTCAAGAAGACCAGATCACAAGAGCTCTTGAACAAATGCAAAAATCTAAGGCTGAACTACTGCCGGTTCTCGAAGATCGTGGCGCAAAAAATGGTGATACGGCTATCATCAACTTTGAAGGCTTTATCAATGGCGCTCCATTAGAAAATGGAAAAGCTGAAGGACATGAGCTTCTCCTTGGGTCCAACTCATTCATCCCTGGCTTTGAAGATGGCGTTCTTGGTATGAAAATCGACGAAGAAAAGACCATTAATCTTAGCTTTCCAGAAGAATACCACGCTCCAGATGTTGCCGGTAAGCCCGTAGATTTTAAAGTAAAACTCACTGAACTTAAATACGAAAAGCTCCCCGAAATGAATGATGAATTCGCCAAAGGAATGGGCGACTACGAAGGTATGGACGACCTTAAGACTAAGATCAAAGAAGATATGGAAAAGAATGAGTCTTATCGAATCAAAGAAGACTTGAAAAACCGTATCGTAAAGAAGCTTGTTGAACTCAACCCAGTTGAAGTTCCTAAGTCGCTCCTCGAAGAGCAAAAGAAAGCTCTTATTCAAGATTTCCAACAGAGAATGATGCAACAGGGAATGCGCCCAGAAGATTTCATGCAGTATCAAGACAAATGGGGTTCAGACTTTGAAGATACCGCGAAGCACATGATTCAATCTACTTTCTTGATGGATAAAATCGCGAAGGACACTAATGTCGATGTGAGCCCTAGTGATATTCAAACTAAGATGGAAGACTTTGCTAACCAGTCGGGTCTCGATCTTGAAAGAGTTAAAGAGTTCTATAAAGATCCGGAACGCGTTAACCGCCTCAAGCATCAAATTACTGAAGAAAAAGTTGTCGATTTGTTAATCGAAAAAGCAACCGTTTCTGAGATGAGTTCTGAAGAAATTCAAAAACTCGAAGCTCCTGCAGACGAAGAGAATACTGGGGCGGAGAATTCTGAATCTAAGTAGTTCTTTTTAAAAAAAATTTTGATAAAGGCTGAGTTTTACTCAGCCTTTTTTATTTCCCACTGATTTACCATTGGTAAGTACTCAGGAATAACTGAAGCCATAGTCTCCCCTCTTAATTGATCTAAAGAAAGTGTGTACTTTATAAACCTCTGTAACAGAATGGGGTCATGTTCTTCATTGGGAGCCAAAAGGACTCCCAATAGGCGATGTATTTCTTCTACAGTCGTATGACTTATATTTAAGTCCCTAAGTTTCTTTAAATTCACATTATAGGCTTCTTTCCTCAATTTCTGTGGAATAGCCCGGTAGCTAACATACTCCGGAACGGTAACAGGATATATAATTCCTAATCCTGCATTTTCACTATTGTCAGGAATATTAGTTACTATCCAGTCGAATAACTCTACCAAATTAAAGTAGGAGTAGGGCGTAATTGCAGAATTTGAAATAATATTTATATTCGAATAAGACTTAAGATGATCAAGACTCTTATTAAGGCTTTCGATTGAAAACTTCTTTCCACCTCTTATGTAACTATATAGATTCCCTGTACCCTCAATACTTATAGTGAAATTCACATTGGGGAAGAATTTAAATGGTAAAAGCTTTTCATGGGGGACTTGACCACTAGTATTTAAGCTAATGTTGACGTCCGTGCATTTTTTGTCTCGAAAGTATTCGAGAGTCGTTCGCACCTCATCGTGTAATAAGGGTTCCCCCCCTTTAAAAATAAGAAACTTCACTTTTTCAATATCAATTGAGTCCAAATAAGAAATTAAATCTTCCCTACTTTCGAAGGCCTTCATGAGCTTTCCAGGACTAGGAATCAAGAAATCTAAAGTCTCACTCATTTTTTTATGATCAGCCAACCAGGAGGAACTATTCGATGGGTCACACATTCTACACTTTAAATGACAAAGACTGGAAAAATTAAACTCAAGAAAACTGACCTCAGTCCCCGGTTCCGAATAAACACTGCGAGTTGAAAATGAGCCCAGTTTTTCTCTCTCCCAACAAACGTGGCAAGCGTTGACTGAACCATGGGACTCTAGTCCTCGGAGTAATTGATCGATTTTCTCCTGATCGACTCCTTCTCCATTTTTACAGCTCCCAATATCACCTTCATAAACGCAACAGGGTGCAATTTTGCCATCTTGCCAAACAACTCTAGAAACTAAAGGTGCATAACAAACGGTCTTACTATTGCCCATTAACTAACACCCTTTAGGAGTTTCAGTTTCTTTATCTTTGCTTCAAAAAAGCGTTTTTGCTCATCTTTCTGCGGTAAGTTGTACCCTAGCTCTTCAGCGACCTCCTGAGCATAAAGTCTTCGTTCAATTCTCTTTAGGGTGTCTAAATCTGGGTTAAGTTTAGAATGCCAATTTTCCAGGTCATCATTTTTGATCTCTAAAGCTTCTAGTTGATCATATAAGGGAGTATTAGGAAGAATGGATAATGTATTGCCTAGGTTAATTTGTTTGATTGTCCCTGAATCTACATACTTCTTGTATTTTTTTAGCATCTTTAGGGTGTCTTGAAAGTCTTCCTCGGTTTCTGTTGGATAGCCAATTATAAACAGAAGGTTCACATCAAAGTTGTGTATTTCACATTGCTCTAGAGTAAAATCAAGGTCCTCATTGGTAAACTCTTTTTTCATATGGGACTTTACTCGATCGCTGCCAGATTCAACGCCGATAGATACAAATTTTAAACCAGCATCTGCACACAGTTGAAACTTCTCTTCGTTCATTGACTTTCTAGAGCGGACTATAAATTGACCACCCCATCCAAACCGACCAACATCTATCGTTTTGTAGCTTTCGACTAAACTTTCACACAGATCTACTAAAACTTTTAGTGAGCCGTTAATTAAGCTGTCTGTAAAATCAAAAGATCGAATACCGTGTTGCTTATATTGATATACCATTTCATCGGCGATGTTCTTTCCTGACCGATATCTATACTTTTTCCAAATCACTCCAACATCGCAGAAGCTACATTTTCGCACACATCCTCGGGAACCCGTGATTAGAAGCTGTGAGCGATTATACTTTTCTAAACAAAAATCTGTGAAATCCGAAAAAGGAAGATCGTTTAAGTCGTCAATTTGCTGCGGCTCCTTACCATTGATGCCGGCTTGATCGACCTTACCTTTTAAAATATTAACAAGAGCTTCCTCACCCTCTCCTTTAACATAGAAATCAATAATACCATCTCTGAGTAACTCATCCTCTTTCATATACGTGTCGTAGAGGCCATTTCCGCCGACAATAATTTTTGTTTTAGGGGATCTTTTGTTTAATGCAAAAATAATATCTCTCGCACAAACCACCGAATTATAGCTAAAAACCGAAATTCCTACATGTATTGGGTTGTGGGAAAGTATCTTGGTGATCCAGGAGTCAAGAATCTCATTCCATATTCTCTCGTGTTCTGGAGACAACTGGTGCTCCAATTTAACCTGAAAGTAGAGCTCCAACTCATTGAGAAAACCATCGATCTCAGTTTGACTATTGTACAACTCGAAATTCAAATCGATACATTGTGAACTAAATCCATGTTTTGTACATACGGCTTTCAAGTTCGCAAGGGCGAGAGGTGGCGTATCGATTCTTTGCAGAGGAATTGAGATTAGTACAATATCTGTGACCATAATTTATTATACACATTAGTATGGGATGTTTAATCTTTTATTCGCGCTAGACGGGCCTCTAAATAGCGTCTTTGCTCCTCTCGAGCGGGCAGGATGTAGCCCAGATTTTCCGCGTGGTCCTGGGCTAAAATTCGCCTTTCAATTCTTCGTCTCAAATCTAATTCAGGATTCAATTGAGAATGCCAATTATTTAAATCCTCAGCTTCGATTAATAGATCACCCATTTGTTCATATAAGGGTGTATTGGGAAGGATTGACAGCGTGTTTCCGAGATTGATGTTTTTGAGGGTGCCCGAATCTACATATTTTTTATAGCGCGTAAGCATATCCAAGGTTTCTTGAAAATCTTCCTCAGTTTCTGTGGGATATCCGATAATAAATAGTAAATTAACGTCAATTCCGTACTTTTCACACTGATCAAGCGTGAAATCTAGATCCTCATTCGTGAATTTTTTCTTCATATGGGCTTTTACGCGATCACTACCAGACTCCACACCAATTGATACAAACTTCATTCCAGCTTCAGCGCAAAGTTTGAACTTTTCTTCGTTCATTGATTTACGGGAACGAACTATAAACTGACCACCCCAATCAAATTTTTCGATATTGTTATCTTTGTAAAAACTAACGAGATTGGTACACAAATCGAGCAAGGTCTTTAATGACCCATTAATTAGGCTGTCCGTATAAAAAAACGATTTTGTTCCGTGTCTCTGAAATTGATAAAACATTTCTTCAGCGAGATTTTTACCAGAGCGATATCTAAATTTCTTCCAGATAACACCGACGTCGCAAAAACTACAGTTGCGCACACAACCCCTCGAGCCAGTAATAAGTAGAAGCTTTTTGTCGTAAAGGTCTAAGTCGAAATCGGAAAAGTCTGAAAATGGTAAAGCATCTAAATTCTCGATTTGCTCAGGACTTCGACCGTTAATGCCAGGTTCGTCAATTTTGCCCGTGAGAATATCTATTAGAGCTTTTTCACCTTCGCCTTTGACGTAAAAATCAATTAATCCCTGCTCAAGTAACTCATTTTCTTTAAAGTAATTGTCATAAAGACCATTTCCACCAATTATAATTTCGGTAGAGGGTGATTTCTCTTTAAGAGCTAGAATTAAATCTCGAGCGCAAGCACAGGTATTAAAGCTAAACACCGAAAGGCCAACAAACTTTGGTTTAAACGAGAGTATGCGTTTGACCCATTCATTGATTACATTTGTCCACCTTTTTTTATAGTCAGGCTTAAGTTCATGTCTTAGTTTTATTTGAAAGTAAAGTTCCATCTCATGAATGAAATCCGGATCGTTGGCAAATTCTCTGTAGAATTCGATATTGAAATCCAGGCATTTTGAACTGAACCCGTGTTCAGTACAAACAGCTTTTAAGCTGGCCAAGGCCATCGGTGGATTACTGGTAATATGCTTAGGCACACCTACTAATACAATATCTGTGGCCATAATTTAAATACCTACTGCCTATTTGCGGCTACAGCTCTCAAGTAGTTAAAGGCCTGAAGAACTTGATAATCTGTAGATAACAACTTCTCGCTCTTTGATAACTTCTTTTTATTTTTGAACAAGGCGCGCATTTGTAAAAAGGGGCGAGCATAGTCTTCACTGTGCCCAGCACCATCCTGATTTTCTGCAGCCAGATGGTTCTTGATATCTTGTTCACGACGTACCCGCTTGTGGATAACTGCTTTTTCTAATGCCTCTGGATCAATGTCTTCAACAACAATGTCTGGCTGAATTCCCTGGGCCTGAATTGATATGCCATTTGGGGTATAATACCGAGCAACAGTCATTTTCAGTCCCGAGCCATCGCCAAGCTTTACAACAGATTGAACAGAACCCTTTCCAAAACTTCTACGACCCATCACCAATGCTCTTTTATTATCCTGTAAAGCTCCTGCCAAAATTTCAGAAGCACTGGCGGAAAACTCGTTAATAAGAACGATAATCGGGAAATTTGAATAAGCCCCCGATTTTTTAGCAAAGATCACTTCTTTTTCTTTTTTGTTTCTACCAATTGTGCTGACTATGACACCTTTATCTAAGAACAAGTCGCTAATTTGCACTGCCTGATCGAGTAGTCCACCAGGGTTTCTTCTTAAGTCGATAATTAAACCGGAAACTTTTTTATGTTTAGCAATATGCTTCTTGATGGCCTTACCGAAATCCTTGCCGGAGTTTTCAATAAAACTAGTAAGTCGAATATAAGCATATCCAGAATCAAGATCGGTATACTTGACCGACTTAACTTTGACCCGACCTCTTTTAATAGCAAACAATTTCGGCTCATCATCGCCCTCTCTTCGTACCTTGAGCTTCACTGGGCTTCCCCTTTTACCGCGCATGAGATTCGCCGCCTCAGCTAGGCTCAATCCCTTGGTACTTTCTCCATTTATTTCTACGATGCGATCGCCCGCCTTTATCCCTGCCTTCCATGCAGGGGTGTCCTCAATTGGGGAAATCACTGTTAGATAGCCATTCTGTATAGTTATCTCGATTCCAAGCCCCCCAAACTCACCCGATGTTTCCGACTCGAATTCTTTGTATATCTGTGGCGCTAGGTAGTTCGTATGAGGGTCTAATTCCGACAACATTCCTTTGATGGCACCCTGAAGCAGCTTCTTGGTGTCTACCTCATCGACGTAGTACTTTTGCACAATATTAAGAACTTTTGCAAAAATCTGTAGCTCCGTGTAGCGATCAGGACTCGAAGCTCCGATCAATACAAGCCCTGAAAAAGCGATAGCTAGTAAAAATAAAATTGGCTTCTTCATAATTGGTCTCCATCTTTAGTACTTGTCTTAGCAATTCTCTGCTTTCTTTTCTTTAACCACTTACCGGGATCAAGTGGCTCAGAAAAGTGTCGAATTTCGAAATATAATCCAGGATCGAACCTTGATCCTCCAGGGCCAGTGCTGCCGATCTCGCTTCCGGCCTTTACTGAATCTCCCATAGATAAAATAATTTCGCCCATATTTGAATATACGGAATAATAATTATGTCCGTGATCAATAATCGTTGTCTGGCCAAACCCAGGAATATCGCCCTTGTACTTTATTACTCCGTCGGCAATTGCAAAGACAGGAATGGGGGCTAAGCTCTCATAAAAATAGCCTTTATGACTAATTCTTGTACTGAGCTCTTCATCTGTCACTAACCCGTAATCTTGCTTCAGATCTCCGGCAACGGGTACGGGTAGCTTGCCCTTCGATTCGAAAAAGCTCGTCTTTAATATTTGGATGAGATCTTCTTGGTCTTGGTCCTCGAATAACTTTTTTGACTTGAGTCGAATTCCTTTTAGCTTAGCAATATCTTTATTTCGCTTTTTATCAATGTCTTTTAAGTAAGAACGCTTCCGCCTATGGACAACTTCTAGCTGCCCCTCTTTACTCTTAATTTTTTCTTCATAAGTCAGTAGCTTTTTAACTTGATCTTGTAAGGCTTCTTTTTTGTTTACCAATAGTTGGACATTTTTTCGATAGCTACTTACCAATTGATAGTCTTGTTCCGTTATCAATTTAAAAAACCTTAAGTTCTTATCGAGTTCAGAAGGCGTTTGTGTCGAAAACAAAATCTGTATCACCCCTCGACCACTGACCTTGTAAAGGGATTTAAGTCGCTCACGTAGAATTTTATTTTGCTCTTTTAATAGAGTCTCTAGCTCGACAACTCTCTTGGCGACTTCTTTTACATTGGCTTTGTAGTGAATCATTTTATCGACTAAAATTGATTTTTCTTTTTCTACTTTTTTTAGCCGTTTACGAATCTCGTAAACGTTTCCAAGAACTTTGCGCCTTTCCTTTTCGGCCGCAGAAATAAGCTCTTGTTGGCGACTTATTTCTTCAGCGAGCTCTTGGGCTTCAACTTTCACTAAGTTGTCTTCAAATTCATTTCTTTTTTCAAATGACCTAACTGCATTTGCAGACCAGACCCACTCAAAAGAAAAAAGTATGAAAATGA
Source organism: Bdellovibrionia bacterium (assembly GCA_030427805.1). Classification (GTDB taxonomy): domain Bacteria; phylum Bdellovibrionota; class Bdellovibrionia; order Bdellovibrionales; family JAGQZY01; genus JAUHWN01. Next base: position 309,798 of record JAUICP010000001.1, on the reverse strand, counting down.
AAAAAACGAAGCTACGTTTCATTTAATTGGCCCCCTGACTAGCCGACCAACCATCGTTAATTCCTCGAACAGTGAGAAACGAACCAAGTCCACCAATAAGAGCACCGCCTAATACAAACAAGAAAATAAAGCTGTAATCGAAAAACTGCATTGTTTCTGACAACCGCGCCAGAACAGCCGATTGACTAATGATTGCTTTGGCCCAGCTGAATAAAAAGAAGCAAATAAACAATCCTATGGCTGAAGTGAGTGCCCCAGTAACGAAGCCCTCAAAAACAAAGGGGAGTCGAATACTAAATCGGGTTGCGCCCACAAGCTCGAGGATTTCAATTTCTTCTTTTCTACTGGAGATCGACGAACGAATTGAGTTGCCTATGATAAACAAAGAGCCCACCAAAAGAATTAAAATGACAACGACTCCACTCGTAGTAACACCAGACACAAAGGCTGAATAGTTTTTAAGCCAAGATTGGCCATAAGAGACATCTTCGATTCCTTCGAATCCAGAAATCAAACTCGCTTGCTTGGTAAGTACTTCGTAGCTTTCAGAATTCTTGATCTGCTCTTTTAGAGTAATTTCGAAGCTATTAGGAAGTGGGTTGGCATCTAAATCTTCATTCAGAAATTCCGGGGTAATGTCCTTGAGCTGATTATTAAAAATCTGAAGAGCTCTTTCTTTACCCACGAATTCAACAGCCTTTACCGAATCCATTCCCTGAATCTTCTTTTCGAGAAGTGCAAAGTCGAGGTCTTTATCATCCTCGAGATAGGCTGTTAATTTTATATCCGTTCCCCATTGGGTCATAATACGGTTGACGTTAAACGATGTCACAAAAACGATAGCAACGACTGTTAATGTGGCACTAAGAATCGAAAGTGTTGCGAACTGTATTCCTGTATGCTGCGCCCAAGTTCGAGCGTATGAAGACATGAGGTTTTTCATTATCTTGAATCCCTTACGATCTGACCGCCCGCCAGCTCTATGACTCTTTTAGCCCTTCGCCTTACAAGCTCGTGATCATGGGTTGCCACGAAGACCGTAGTTCCCTGGGCATTTACCGACTCAAGAAGGTCCATTATCTCTTCACTCAATTGCGGATCTAAGTTTCCAGTGGGCTCATCGGCAATAAGTACCCCAGGTTGGTGAATTAGCGCTCGGGCTATTGCGACCCTTTGTTGCTCACCACCAGAAATTTGCGCTGGATATTGATACTTTCTATGGGAAAGACCCAATTGATCCAGAAGCTCATTCACCTTTTGATCGATCAATTCTTGAGGATGCCCCTTTACGGTGAGTGGTAAGGCTACATTTTCAGCCAAGGTTCGGTCCTTCAGAAGTTTGAAATCTTGAAAGACAACACCAATTTTTCTGCGAAAATAAGCAACTGTATTGGCATTCAATTCATCAATGCTACTTCCCGAAACTCTAACCACTCCGGAGCTTGGTTTATCGTAGGCAGAAATCATTCGAAAAAGCGTTGTCTTTCCTGCGCCGCTCGGCCCTGTCAAAAAAACAAATTCGCCTTTATCGATTTCAAATTCAATATTTCTAAGGGCATGAACGGGCCCCAAATAAGTCTTATAGACGTGGGAAAACTGTATCATTATTAGATTGTATCGAGGCCTAGAGCAATTGGCCAGAAACCAGCAGGTCTAGAATTTTTTGATGCTGATATTTTACAGCGCTTTGAATGACTTCACTATGGGCTAGGAGCGGGTTGATATCGATCTGAGTGTAGGGAGTCTTGAAGGATCTAAGTACTGCTCCATTTTTGTAAACCCGACTTACAATATAGGGATTAGCAACACCCCAGTCTTCAGTCTGAACATGGTAGTTTAATCCATTGTACGCAACGTCAGTGTTAAATCCCTGTTCCAACTGAAAGTTTCCTTTATCCCAAAAATAAGCTCCGTTTTTGAAGCTCGAAATTACAATATTTTTGTCAAAAATTTGGCCAATTTCAAGACCAAAATCGATCCCAAAATGGACCGATAAATTATTGAAATAACCAAGCTTTTTGTCAAAGAAATGCTGTCTTCAACCGATAAATAATTGTGGGGCTTAGAGTAGTGTGGATGTAATGAAGGCTTTTTATAATACTGTTTTCGCTTTAGTAGCTTTATTAATACTATCGGCTTGTGGTGACGAACCAAAGTCTGATGAAGTTCAGTGCACTGGTGCTGCATCCTTTATATCAAGCGCCCCTCCGCAAACCCTATCTGCTGAAACTTACTGCAGCACCCAAACTAGCTATAGTCCAGCTCACACAATAACTGGTACCGCGAATTATGAGTATCGCTCAAATGGTAACGGTGCCGTTGCTGGCCCTAACCCCATTCGCTTTGCCGAAATTATGGTGAAAGATGCGAGTGACAATATCATTCAATGTGGAGAAACCGCAGCCGACGGGACTTTTAGCCTAAGTGTGCCGCAAACAGGTTCTGATTATACGATCTATGTGAATGCTCGGGCAGATAATTCAGTGGCACGGGTTTACGTTCTCGATAATCCCACAAACGAAAACCATTATTCGATTTCTGTCAGCTTTACGGCCGATGCTGACAAATCAGTGGGGACAATCACCGCGTCTGCAACGGGTACTCTTGAAGGTGGTGCTTTTAATATTTTCGACAAAATTGTAAGTGCCAGTAAGTTTTTGGTTGATGAAACAACCAACTGCAACGCCACTTACTCGGGCTGTGTCCCTTTTAATCCCCAAAGTGTTCCGATTGCTCAGACCTTTTGGACCAAGGGATTTAATCCAGGTTCTTACGTTAATTCTGGACCAGTCAGCTATTACCTCACCGGACAAAATCAGCTTTTTATTTTGGGTGGAGATAGTGGCGACGTCGACAACTCAGATACTGATCACTTTGATGACTCCGTAATCATTCACGAATACGGTCACTATATCGAAGACGTGATGTCTAAATCATCAAGTCCCGGGGGCTTTCACAATGGGGACGCCATCATTGATGCTCGTCTCGCTTGGAGTGAAGGTTTTGCCAATTACTTTCAAGCGGCTGTTACTGGAACTCCTCAATACAGAGACACCTCTGGTACTGCCGATGGTACCCCTGGCCTTCTTTTCAATTTAAACTTAGAAGACGCTAGCGCCGGAGGACAAACTCGAATCAATTCGGATGTTCCCATTAGAGCCAGCGAAGGAATTTTCAGAGAATTCTCGATCTCAAGACTTCTTTGGGATGTAACGGATACAAATAATGAAGCTCCCGCAGAAGATGATATCACTCAACCCTTTGCAGAGTTTTGGGCGGTATTCACTGGCGGTTTTAATCAAAGTTCTAATAAGTTTTCGAACATGGGCTACCTCCATGAATTACAGAGTGCTCTCGGTGGTGCTGGAGATTGGAGTACGGTTCGAACTGCTGAGAAACACATCGCCAATCGAGCGGAATACGCAACGCCAGCGGCAGCGACGACTAATAGTTGCCAAGTCACTGTCACTGATGACTCTGATAATTTTTCAGACAACGGACCCTTTAGTCTATCAAACCAGTTAGTATCAAACGACTTCTATGTTTATGACCACCCCGGTGGGGCTGTAAATATTGAGTTGAGCTATTCAACAAGCTCAACCAATCCAGCCGATCTCGATATCTACCTTTACCGAGAAAGTTACCGCTACGGAACGGCTTTGGCCTCAAGCGCGAATGAACTTTCTAGTGGTGCGACTACGGGGTCTGAAACCATATCATTAAATTGTTTAGTTCAGGGAACCTATATCATCAATGTCATGCTCTACACTGGTTCTTCTACTTTGAAAGATAGTTTTGGCAATAGAAACAAAGTCATTAGCCCGGCGACTTACCAGCTCAAGGTGAATGGCGACAACTATTGTTCAACGCTATAGATTTAGGGAGGATTTTTTGCCTATGGCGCAAAAAAGTGAGAAAAATCAAAATTGGATGGTTTTTGCATTGGGAGTGATTGTTACGGCACTCATCGGTGTTGGGGCACACCTATTTGCATTTTCACAAGGGGCAATCAAAAGGGATATCGCCTCAGTACCAACGAATTCATTGGTATCGAGCCATACTGTCGATTCGAAATCTGCATTTTCTAAAATGAGTAAACAGGACGTCCTCAAAGCCCAGGCACAAATTCATCTTCATGCGAGAGCTAAAGTCCTAGGTCACATAAGTTCAAAGGTAGAAAAACTCGAAAGTAGTAATGAGGACAAACTTGTACTTAAAGGCATCGTCAAAACCACAAAGGATATTCCAGAGCTCAAAGTGAAGTGGATACTTGGTGAAACTGCTGATGTTTTAGAGGGCGAAGTGGAACATAGTCTCTCAGGTGTTAAAGCTGGTAAAGTCTATGAATTCGTTATTGAGCTCGAAGAACAGGAACTCAACCAAAGAGTCTTTTTTCATGCCTTCGAAGAAATCAATGGCGAAAATTATGGATACATCGATCAATTTAACAGCCGTCCCAACGCGGGCAGCTTAAACAAGGTCCACGCTCAATCAGTGAATGACTTCAAAATTGATATGAGTAAACAGCGAGTTCAGTTTTAGTATTTGCAATTAACCAATCATAATTTCGATTTCGGGATCGAATTCATCCTTGAGAATTCCGCGAATTGCTTCGAGGGTTCCAAACATTGAACTTGGACAGGAGCCACAGGCCCCCTGATACCTGACTTCCAGTATCTTCTCTTCGTTATCATAGTCGAGTGCATCGAGGTCTCCGCCATCGGCCTGAAGAGCTGGGCGAATGGTCCGATCAAGGATTTCTTCAATCTGCTGAAGCTCTGGAGACAATTGGGAACGATCTTTCTTTTTCTCCTCTTCAAGGACAAAGCTTGGATCGTGTACAGGAAGACGACTTTTCAAAACAGCAATGACGTTGTCTTTTAACTGCTGTGGGTCAGCCTCTTCTGCATAGGTCACTGTCACAACATTTTCAAACATATGAAGCTGAATTACGCCTGATACTGCGAAAAGGTCTTCGGCCAAACGCAAACCCTTTGTATCATTTGGGCCTTCAAAGGTTGCCTTACCAGTCTCTTTGATGGCCTTGTTGACAACAAACTTAATAGCTTGTGGGTTTGGAGTTGGTAATGTTCGAACTAGAACGTCTTCTGACATTTAAAAAAATCCTTTTGCTTTTACTAAAACCTTCTTTAAAAGCTCTACCTCTTCGATGGTATTATAAATCGAAAAAGAAGCCCTGCAGCTCGCAGTAACGCCAAGCCTTCTCATTAGAGGCTGGCAACAATGATGTCCTGTTCTAATAGCAATTCCCTCATTGTCAATGATGCTGCCAATGTCAGAGGCGTGAATTCCCTTAAAATTGAAAGAAAATATGGCTGCCGAACGATTTTTGGGACCATAAATCTCTATATCATCAATTTGGCTCAGCTCATCAAAAAGAGCCTTTATAAGCTCTTTGTTATGAAATTGAATCTGATCATAACCAAGATCTTGAACAAATTGGACCGCCGTCGCCAGGCCTATAGCTCCAGAAACGTTTGGCGTCCCTGCCTCGAACCTCTGCGGGGCTTGAAGGTATTTTGATTCCTCAAAATAAACTTCAGAGATCATGGACCCGCCGGTTTGATAGGGAGGCATTTCGTTGAGAAGACTCTCTTTAGCGTAAAGAACCCCAATACCATAGGGACCAAAAACTTTATGGCCAGAAAACGCGAGAAAGTCGCAATTCAAAGATTGAACATCGATAGGTTTATGGGACGGCGTTTGAGCCGCATCCACAAAAACTTTGGCACCCTTAGTGTGGGCTTTTTCTGATATTAACTTTATATCATTGTCTGAACCAAAAACATTAGAACTCGACTGTAGAGCGACGAGCTTAGTTTTTTCCGTAAGCAATTCTTCGAGTTTTACTAAATCTAAACTTCCCTCGTCAGTAATCGGAACGACGTTAATTTTTAAAGACTTTTCTTGGGCAACAACTTGCCAGGGAATAATATTCGAATGGTGCTCTAACTCAGTTAACAGTATTTCATCACCCGCTTGTAAAAAATGGCGGGCGTAGGAGTAGGCCACTAGGTTTGCTGACTCGGTGGTACCCCGGGTAAAAATGATTTCGTTGGGCGATTTGGCGTTTAGAAAACGAGCAATTGTTTCTCGCGCTTTTTCATAGTTCTCTGTGCCTTTTTGACTCAGCCAGTGTATTCCCCTGTGAACATTTGAAGTTTCAAAACGATTGTATTCGTTAACGCGATCGACAACCTTAGCCGCCTTAAGAGAAGATGCAGCGCTGTCGAGGTAAACCAGAGGTTTATCATGAACCTTGATGTTGAGCTGAGGAAATTCATTTCTAAGGGCCGTACCAAGCAGACTCACAACTAGATCTCCTCCAAATTAAAGTTTTCTAATTTCTTTGTAGCCGCATCGAGAAGAAGATTTTGATACTCTCTATTAGGAAACTGCATGGGAATTTCTTTAATAAAACCTTCAGCGATCATTTTTGTCGCTTCGGCTTTGGGAATGGCCCGACTTTCAAGATAAAAAAGCTCCTCTGGATCTAATTGACCAACGGTCGCTCCGTGCGCGGCCTTAACGTCGTCGGCAAATACTTCAAGCTCAGGCTTGGTATTAACCTCAGCTTTTTCTGTTAAAACTAAATTTTTATTGAGTTGAGATGAATCTGTTTTCTGAGCATCTTGAGCAATATAAACACGTCCATTAAAAACCGCTTCGGACTGGTCATTGAGAAGGCCTTTATAGTTTTCTCGACTGATACTGTGTCCTTTATGGTGGTTAATTGTCGTATGGTGATCACTATGCTGATCACCTTCGATCACATAGGCTCCCAACAGGTCGAGCTCGGCATTTTCTCCACATATATCGACTTCAACGTTATTTCTACTCAACTTCGACCCAAGCGCCAAAGTTTGGTTATGCAAATAAGAATCTCTATTTAACTTAATACGTAAATTAAAAAACCCTAAAGACGTCATATTATCATCTTGCAGGCTAGCTCGATTTAAACGGGCCCCCTTACCCAAGGTGGCGTAGAACGTATTATTTCTATAAACTCGACCCAATGTCGAAAACTCTTCAAGGAGATCTAAACTTGTATTGGCCTCCATCAAAACATAGTTTCTGATTGAAGCTGTCGTGTAGCTATTCTGCTTGTCATCACCCGAATTTTTATGCACTAGGTGAAGGCTTTGTGATTGCTTCCCACTAATATGAACAAAAACACCATCTTCAAATTGCAAAGAATTTAAGGCCTCCAAAGGCTCGTCAGTTTCTGTAAATTTAGAAAATTGTACCTTAAAAGCATCTTTTGTCTTTTCTGGCCAATTAGAAAACTCAGACAATTTAAAAACAGAAATACCATTCGAATCTGTTAAGTGGATACCAATGGATCCATTTGTAAACTGTATGGTGTTAGACGATGGATTGTGATATTGGCCCACTCCACTAATGGTCGAATTCTCAAAGTCTACATCTTTTAGGAAACCAAGGTTCGTATACTTGTAGCGCTCGTTCTTTCTAGTTGGCAGACCTTTTTGCTCTAAATAGTCGAAAGACTTTTGTGCTTCCTCTAAGAGAAATCCAGGAAAACCCAAATCTTTTCGTCGTTTTTCGATATTTTCAAAACTCTCTCTAGAAAAGATCGCCATTAGTGCACCAACCAGTCGTAACCTTTTTCTTCGAGCTTATGGGCTAGGTTTTTATCACCGGTTTCTATAATCTTACCGTCTGCCAAAACATGAACAAAATCTGGCTCGATATAATCGAGAAGTCTTTGATAGTGAGTAATTAAAACAATGGCATTATCTGAACTCTTCAGCTTGTTAACACCATTAGCAACAATTCTTAGAGCATCAATATCTAAGCCCGAATCTGTTTCATCTAGAAAGGCCACGCGAGGAGATAAAACGGCCATCTGCAAAATTTCATTTCGTTTTTTTTCTCCACCAGAAAAGCCAACGTTCACTGGTCGGTCGAGAAAGCTAGGATTCATTTCTACAATTTCAATTTTCTTTTTTAAAATCTCGTCAAACTGTTCCTCTGAAAGCTCTGAACTTCCCTGGTGCTTAACGATTGAATTAAATGATGTTCGCAAAAATGTTCTATTCGAAACACCAGGAACCTCTACAGGATATTGAAAGGCAAGAAAAATACCTTCTTTAGCTCTCTCATCGGGCTCCATTTCAAGTAAGTTTTTCATTTCGAAATTAATATCGTAAAGAACTTCTCCTGAAGTGACATCATAGGCGGGATGGCCGGCGATAACTTTAGATAAAGTACTTTTCCCCGAACCATTGGGGCCCATAATAGCGTGAACTTCTCCAGGCTTAACTGTCAAATTAAGTCCTTTTAGAACTGGTTTCTCGTCAACATTCACCTTGAGATCTTTAATCTCTAACACTTTCAAACTCCTCAATTATCCGATGCTATTTTCTAATTTCATTTCGATGAGCTTCACTGCTTCAACAGAAAACTCTAGAGGCAACTCTTTAAACACTTCCTTACAGAAGCCGTTCACGAGTGTCGAGATCGCCGACTCTAAATCAAGCCCGCGTGATTGAAGATAGAATAGTTGATCTTCTGAAATTCTCGAAGTCGAAGCTTCGTGCTCAATAGTAGCCGTTTTATTTTTCACCTCGAGATAGGGATAGGTATTAGCAGAACACTTATCTCCAACGAGCATGGAATCACATTGTGAATAATTTCGAGCATTTTCAGCTGAAGGTAGAATCTTTACCTGCCCACGATAGCTATTTTTTGAAAAGTCAGTCGAAATTCCTTTAGAAATAATGGTACTCTTTGTGTTTTTACCCACATGAATCATCTTCGTACCCGTATCGGCTTGCATATGATCATGGGTCAAAGCCACCGAGTAAAAGGCTCCCTGGGAGTTCTCACCCTGAAGAATACAGCTCGGATACTTCCAGGTTATCGCCGAACCCGATTCAATCTGTGTCCACGATATTTTAGAGTTTCGTCCAAGGCACTTACCACGCTTCGTGACAAAGTTATAAATACCACCTTTACCATCTTTATCACCAGTATACCAATTTTGAACCGTGGAATATTTGATTTCAGCATCATCGAGGGCGACCAATTCAACGATGGCGGCATGAAGTTGATTTTCATCGCGCATGGGAGCCGTACAACCCTCGAGGTAGTTAACAAAACTTCCCTCGTCAGCAACGATCAAAGTTCTTTCAAATTGCCCAGTTTCTTCGGCATTAATTCTGAAATAGGTTGAAAGATCTAAAGGACAGGTTACACCTTTAGGAATGTAAACAAATGAGCCGTCGGTAAATACCGCAGCATTAAGTGCAGCAAAAAAATTATCTTTATAAGGAACAACTGAACCGAAATACTTTTTAACCAACTCCGGGTGGTCTTTTACCGCCTCAGAGATTGAACAAAAAATGACTCCGACTTCTTCTAATTGTTCTTTGTGAGTTGTAGCAATTGAAACACTATCAAATACTGCGTCGACCGCTACACCGGTAATTCGCTTCTGCTCAGAAAGTGGGATACCCAGTTTTTCAAAAGTCTTTATAAGCTCGGGATCGAGCTCATCAAGGCTTTGGGGTTTGGCGTTTTCATCTTTTGATTTTGGAGCTGAGTAGTAAACGATGTCTTGATAGTCAATTTTCGGATAATTGAGATTCGCCCAGCTCGGCTCCTCTAAGGTTTGCCAATGGGCAAATGCCTTCAAGCGATACTCGAGAAGCCACTCAGGCTCCTCTTTTTTGGCCGAGATGATTTTAATGATTTCCTCATTCAGGCCCTTACCAATGGAGTCCACTTCAATATCAGTGGTGAATCCATATTTGTATTCCCGATCCAACTCTTTAGGAGCTGAATTTGACTTGATCTCCACTCAGTCATTCTCCATTCCGGGGGTCATTCGCAACTAGTTAGGTGCGTGGGTTGAAGCACTGTTTTGACCAAATCCAGATTGAGTTTCCTCAGTTTTAGTTTCTGGATCGTGACAAACGACTTCATCCACTTCGAGTAAGCTGTGGATATTGATCCCCTGATAAAATTTAATCAACTGATCATTTAAATGGTTAATGGGCGCGATAATATTGCATTTTTCACTCATATCGCAACTCTGTTGATCAGATTGTAAGCATTTCGCAATACCGACTGGGCCAACAATGGATTCGATAAGATCATAAAGGGTGACTTTACTGAGATCCTTGAGAATTTGATAACCGCCATGGGCCCCTTGCTCGGATTTAAGGAATTTCTTGTGGGCCAATACCTGCATGACTCTCGACGTCGCATCAAAAGGACAAGAGTAAGCGTTGCAAATCTCTTTAACTGTAGTTAGCTCACCAGGCCTTTTTCCACTCATATGCTTGAGTGCGATTAGAGCATATTCTACTTTTCTATTTATCTTGTTCATAAATCACCTCTGCTGTAGATTGCGAATCAATTTCACCAGCTCGGTTGAAAGTTTAGAGAAAACTAAACGAAAACCAACTGGTCGTCAATATAATAGGTCTAAAAAGGACTTGGTTCAAGCTTTTTTAAACTATTATTTGTTTTTGTTTTTTTATGATATTACAGGCACTTAGATAATGATAGATATCGCTAAGAATTTTCTCAAAATAATAATTATCACATTAACAGGTCTTTTCATAACCTGGTTTCTGCTGAGAGGATATGGCCTCCAAAGAGAGTTCACCCAGATCAAACACCCGCTTTTAGAGATCCCAAAACCCTTGCTTTTTAGCCTTGGAGGTTTCTCAGAGAATAAAGCAAGCAAGTATACAGTTCAAGCTTTTTTGAACTTGAGGGAGCAAAACCCACAAGTTATCGGAACTACAAGAGTTTTTGAGGCTAAAGATGGAACATGGGTCGTTGCCCAGAAAAATGAACTCAACCCAAACCAGAGAATCAAGGATTTAACCTGGCCCGAAATTAAAAAAACCGCGATTGAACAGGAAATCAACCTCACCAGTCTTGATGATTTACACTCTGCCGGATTCGCCGGCCCCTTGGCTCTCATTGTCGATGAATACGCCGAAAACCAGGATCGCTCCCTAAACTCTTGGATCAAAAAAAATAAGTGGGACGAAAAGCTATTTATTATCAGTCGCCATGACGGACTATTGCGTGATCTAAGGGCAATAAACCCAAATCTATTGTTCAGCATTGGACAAGCTAAACTCACGCAGTTTCTTTTACTGGACACCTACTCTCTTGAACCCCTTTCAAGATTGCGCAACGACTTTATACTTCTCGACAATCGATTTGCTGAAAAAATTAAAATCAAAGAATCGACCATCGTCGAAGTTCATCGACAAAAAAAGTTCTTAATAGTTGAGGGAATTAACGACAAAGAAGTCGCTCAAAAACTCTTTGATCAAGGTGTTGACGGAGTGATCACCGAATCAGCTGAAGAGCTTGTGACAATTTTGGGTCAAGCCTTGTAAAAGATTTGTGAATTTAATTTATAGAGTAAAAATCAAGCCCCTTTCCTAGATAATTATTGTTGTTTTGATCTAATAGGTTTAGCCTCAAGTATTATGTTTACATTTATAGATAGTGCTTGGGCTCAGTCTCAAAACGCAAAAGTCGCAGTTGAATCATCATTAATTTCGGACATTCTCGGTGCCGGCCCCGTTGTTTTATTTTTGTTGGGAGTGATGATTCTTTTATCAATGATTTCATGGGCAATCATGATTTCCAAAAGAACTCAGGTTAAAAATGTCGAAGAAGCTGATCTTGTTTTTGAGGATAAGTTTTGGAAGGCTAAAAACCTACAAAGCGTGTTCGAATCCGTTGATCAATTTCCTAATTCCGCGATTGCTCGAGTTTTTAAATCTGGTTACTTGGAACTTCAGAGAATTGCAGAATCTGTAAAAGTAAAAGACACGAGTAACGATCTGCCAAAACTATTTGGATTAGATAACCTTGAGAGAGCTTTGCGGAAATCTGTCGACAAAGAACTCGGTGAACTTGAAAATCGGTTGGGATTCCTGGCGACAATAGGTAGTACCTCACCTTTCATTGGATTACTCGGTACCGTTATCGGTATCATGAATTCCTTTAGAGATATTTACAACGCGGGCTCTGCAAGCCTTGCAACCGTGGCTCCCGGTATTTCAGAAGCTCTTTTTGCAACGGCCGTCGGTCTTTTTGCGGCAATCCCTGCCGTTGTCGCTTACAACCATTTTATAACTCGCGTGCGCAAGAGAGAGATTTTCATGAACAATTTCTCTTCTGATTTTCTCAACATCGCCAAGCGCAATTTTTTTCGTGAGGATTAATTATGGGAATGGGTGGACCTTCTAATTCACGAAGCCGAATGGCAATGAGTGAAATCAATGTAACTCCACTCGTTGACGTGATGCTCGTTCTCTTGATCATTTTCATGGTGACTGCCCCAATGATGCAACAAGGGATCGAAGTAGAGCTTCCTGAAACTGCTAACTCTGGTGTAGAGACTAACGACGAACCATTTGTACTCTACATTAAGAAAAATAGAAGACTCTATATCGGCGAAGCCAATGTTAACATGCAGGGCCTTCGAAAAAAGCTAAGAGCTATTTTTAAAATGAGAAAAAATAAACAAGTTTATCTTCAAGCCGATAAAACTGTGGATTATGGCTTCGTCGCAGAGGCCATGGGCGAAATCAGAGCCGCAGGAATTTATAATATAAGTTTAATCACCTTACCAAAGTAAATGAGTCTATGGATTCGAGAGTTCTTGAAGAAGAAATTGAAAGACCAGACGAGTTTAAGACTTCGTTTTTTATCTCGATTACTGTCCATGGTATTCTGTTTTTGGTGCTAACTTTAAAAATTGTTCTTTTTCCCTCGGAACCCATCGAGTTCAAAAGAGCGGTGCGAGTCGATGTCGTGGATCTGCCGGACAAAGTGATTAGCGAGCTTAAGAAGGTCGAGCAGAAAGCAAAAAAACAGCCAAAGGAGCCTGAGAAACCAAAAGCTCCCGAACCCAAAAAACCGGAACCAAAACCAAAAGCTCCCGAACCGGCAAAACCAAAGGTTGATTTCAAAAAAAATCAAAAATCCGCATTTGAGCGCTTAAAGAATCTTAGAAAGAACAAGAAGCCAGAGGCTGAACCAGTTGCTGGTAGTGATCTTAAGGCCGTTAAGCAAATAGAGACGATTCAATACAAAGGCAATATATTGGCGGCGGGTACCTCATTAACGGGAATAAACAAGCTTCAACACGACGAATATCTGGATCGAGTTGATGATCACGTTAAAAAGTATTGGAATTTACCTGAATGGTTAGCTAGTAGCAATTTAAGTGCTAAGATCGTGGTGTATTTGGATAAACGAGGCTTTGTGAAGTCGGCGAAATTAACTCAGTCGTCCAATAACACAATTTTTGACCAAAAAGTTCTCGAATCAATAAAGCAGGCTTCACCCTTTCCTCAACCTCCAAATAAGTTCGAAAATATACTGGAAGTTGATGGATTAGAACTCAGATTTCCAGACTAGGGGATAAGAATGAAAAGATTAGTTTATGTATTTCTATTTGTATTGACGCTCCCTTTTGTGTCTCAAGCCCAGTCCGGCTCTAAACTCTATATCAATGTAGGCTCGGCAAACCTTAAAAAAAGTTTGATGGCCCTTCCAGCATTTCAGTATTTGGGATCGAAGCCGGGCAACAGCCAGTTAAAACTCGGAAACAAGCTATTCACTACGTTGTTTAATGATTTATCTGTAAGCTCTTACTTTCGCTTCATCCCCCAAGATGCCTTTCTTGAGGACGCTACAAAAACAGCGCTGACACCCAAAGGCTCAGCGCCAAATGGTTTTGATTTTGGTAAGTGGCGCCCTTTGGGAGCCGAGTTTCTTATTCGAGCGGGATATAAAGTTGTTGGCAGCAAATTGTCTTTCGAAGCTTACCTCTACTACATTCCAAAGGCCCAAACTGTATTAGCTAAGACCTACGAAGGCCGTACGAAGGATGTTAGAGCCATCGCCCATAAATTTGCTAATGATATCGTATATAAGTTAACTGGCAAAAAGGGTATATTTACGACAAAACTCGTAGTTGGTAGAACGTCGGGTCGCCAACAAAAAGAGATCTTCGTACTCGATTACGACGGTCAAAATCCAATTCAAATCACCAATCACCGAAGTATTTCTTTTTCTCCGAGCTGGGCTCCCGATGGGAAGTCGATTCTTTATTCGACTTTTAACTATCACAAGCGCAAGAAATCGAGAAATGCCGACTTGATGAGATACGACCTTAGCAATGCTCGCAGGTGGGTTCTTTCCTATCGCAAAGGAATTAACTCGGGCGGCGTTTTCTTTCCTGATATGTCACAAATCCTTCTTCGAATCTCAAATAAAGGTGTATCCGACCTTTTTACTATGTCCGTTGACGGCAAAAAAATTCGACCACTCACAAACGGACCTCGGGGAGCTATGAATGTTGAACCTTCTATTAGCCCCGATGGACAGAAAATTGTTTTTTCATCGGATCGAAGCTCTAAACCTATGATTTATGTCATGGATATTAACGGTCGAAATGTGGAAAAACGAACCTATGCTGGACGATATAACTCCACCCCTGTCTTTTCACCAGATGGCAAGAAGATCGCTTTTGCCGGCCATGACAAGGGTAAGTTTGACGTATTCATGATGGATACCAACGGCACTAATATGGTTCGCCTAACATCGGCGCGCAAAAAAGACGGCACTTGGTCTGACAACGAAAGTCCTAGTTTTTCTCCCGATGGTCGCCACATTATTTTTACCTCAAACCGTAGCGGATATTACCAACTCTATTTAGTAAACGTTGACGGAACTAACGAGCGAAGAATTACATTCGATACTCACGATTACTTTGCGCCTCGTTGGTCGCCTTATATGGACTAGTTGGTTACTAAGAAGATCGTTTGAGATCCCGACTGAGTTTAACAGCTTCTTGTACCAAAGTATGGAACCCAGACTCAGCTAAGGTTTTGAAGCTTCGTAATTTGATACGACTTTTGTCTCAAGCTTATCCAACTTCATACTTTCCTCAGCGGCTCTGATATAAACTATTAGGGATGGTAAAGGCTCATAAGAAAGTCAGTTATATCGTTTGTCTCATGATACTCATTAGTTTAACGGGTGTAAGTATCGCTTATGGGCAAAACGATCTACCTCCTCCTCCGAGCGAATTAATTCCCGACGGTGCAGATGGTGGCGATCAACTTCCACCGCCACCCGGTGAAGAAGTTCCTCCGCCGCCGGGAGACGTCGATAATTCTCAGCTTCCACCGCCCAACCCGGGATCGCCTTCACCAGGCACTTCTAACGGTTTTAAACCTAAAAAAGAAACTGCCTACCGTGATGCTGATAATCCATTTCTTGGGTCTCTCAGTGATAATAATATTCATGCCCAATTCGTTACTAACAAAGGCCGCTTTTCGGTTGTACTCAAGGGGCGCGAAGCTCCCATCGCTGTTTCTAACTTCATAGGGCTTGCCATGGGTACGAAAGTGTTTACCGAAATATCTGGCAGAAAAGTAAGACGACCTTTTTATGATGGCCTTACCATTCATCAAGTCACAGGAAAAAGTACGATACACTTCGGTTGTCCTTTCGGAAACGGGACTGGTGGTCCTGGTTTTCAAATTGAAGATGAAGTCGAAAACGGCCTCAGTTTTGATAGAGCCTATATGCTCGCCTATGCCAACTACGGCCCGAACACCAATGGAAGTCAGCTTTTTATTAATGTCGTGCCTCGACCTGACCTAAACAATGGGTTTACGATTTTTGGAGAGGTCATCGAAGGCCAAGAAGTTCTCAATAAGATTGCCAATGTTGATGTGGATGCTCTTCAACGACCCATGAAACCAATAATCATCGAAAAAGTCGAAGTCTATAAGGTCGACAAGTAAGCTTCGGTGCCCCAAATTGTTTAAACCATCAATATTTAAACGCCCCTATCATCAATAGATATGAATTCGAGTTGGTATTGAGATTGCCTTAGAACTAGGCTGATACAATTTCAACAAAGTAGATTAATGAAAATGATTTCAAATTTTGCCTTTAACTCTTCTCAAGCTCGATACCTCATAGTGATTGCGTTAAGCATTTGCCTACTCTTTGCTGGTCTATCGTTAAAGGCGGAAGAATCAGATCTACTCGATAATATTACCTATGGTCTCGATGGATTATCCTTTCCTGAAGATATCCTTATCGAAGCCATTGAAAGTGAACCGGGTCAGTATCGAGTCTTCGATCAAAATCTTCGACTCGCAAAAGTTAATGAAATTGTTGTTAGAGAAGCTGAATTACCCGGAATTCGCTCTACCATTGACCTTGCACGATATC
Organism: Bdellovibrionia bacterium; assembly: GCA_030427805.1. GTDB lineage: Bacteria > Bdellovibrionota > Bdellovibrionia > Bdellovibrionales > JAGQZY01 > JAUHWN01. The sequence continues at coordinate 293,517 of JAUICP010000001.1, read as the reverse complement.
ACCGTTCGATGGTGGTATTAGAAAACGACGTCAAAAATACACTGCAGATCGCTGTTTTAAGAGTTCTACCCCAACAAATAGAGTTCAGAGTCATTGATACCAATCCACGTGGTTTAACTAGTTTTCTTCAGGAAAAAACCGGATTTATTGAAATTTGGTATCGGCAAAGTGATCAAACAGAAGAAGTCTTCGTAGGAACAACTTGTCGTGGTTGTTCAAGTCGAGAGCTCTCTGACTTAAAAGAAGAACTCGATCGAGTTCGCCAAAGAGAAATTGATTTAGAACACGGTCTCGTTGAGATCAATATTAGTTTTTCAGGGCTCGATGTTCTTTACCCGGGGACACGTTCTCGTTATCGAGCTTACAACCCACAAGAGGTGGCCTTACTACCTATTTTCGAAACCGGTAGTGGAGAATTTTTAGGTGTTCGCCTCATTAAGATTAAAAAAGATCTTGGTGTAAACCCGGATAGTATTACAGAAGTTAATTTGCATGAAAACCTTCTGCAACCAGAGGATCCCGCAAACACTGCCCTTGAATCTCCCCTCGCACAAAGGGGGCTCGTTTTTACGAATGCCAGAAGAAATCAAGATGGCGATATCGTTTTTGATAGTTTCAACTTAATGGAATGGGAAGAGGCACTCCCTGAGGATGATAATGCTCTCGATTATATCGGTGAAATTGCTACTGTTGCAGGAACCCGAAGTACTCGCCTTGTCGAATTGGATTTTCTTGATGAAGAAGTGATTCGACTCTTTCAAGCGCAACAGATTTTCTATAGTTACGGTAAAGTCCTCAGTGAAGCCAAAGAAAGACAAGTCAGTGTTATTGCCAATTGGCAGAGAGCTCGAATCCCACAACTTTTTTTGAAAATACCGGGCCCCAACGATCCCTACTACGAATCTAATCTTCCCCCAGGAGCCCAGGGCGAAGATGGTCCCCTCTAATCTGAGAACAGATTTTAGATCCCTGATATAAAAAGAACTATCATTCCATTAAAGGCGCTAAATATTCAAAAATACTTAGTTTTTAATGTGATTACGCCGGCCTCAAGAAAGGCCAATTTTGAAAGAAAGGGACCGATATTAAACTCCAGTTTCACCAACCACTCAGTCTCAAAACGAAACACGGCACCTGCCTACAAAATTGCGCCCACACATATTCTCAGATTCAAATCACGGGCAGTAGAGCCCCAAATCCAGGGCTTGACGCGTGGCATAATTAGTGTAAAAGAGGTACCCGTAACCAATTAAAACAATATGGGCCTTAGAAATTCAGGCACTAGATAATTATTATTATTCGGAGGAAAAATGAAAAAGTTTTTTATTACAGTTCTAGCGGCTACGTTATTGAGTGTGCCTTCTATGGCTAATACGGCTCTTCAAGCTGCTGTTCAATCTGGTAACCAACAAGCAATTGCTCAAGCTGTTCAAGGAACAGTTGGTGCGGTAGTTAATGCTGCTGGTGCTTCTGCTGCTTCTTTAGCTGCTGGTGTTAGTGACTCTACAGTTATTACTGACATCACTGCTGCAATCCAAAACAATGCTAAAATCGCTTCTGGTTTGGATGCAGTTAACTCTAAGATGGAAGAAATGAAAGATTCTCTTACTAATGAGCAAAAGGGTCTTCTTCTTAACTTAGTTAAGCTTATGGCTTCTGCTAAAGACATCAACCCTAATACTTCTGACGCTGGTGAAAAAGCTCTTCTTGCTTTCATCACTAACGATCAAAACAACGGTATCATCAACGCTGAAAGCTTTTTCGGTGACAACGCTTCTATCGCTGCTAACCAACTTTTCACTGAAGTTGTAGCTGGTGTAAACAGTGGTAAGTCTGCTGGTGAAGCTGTTATCGGTGCCATCGCTTCTATCAGAAACGTTGACGAAGCAACTGCTCGCAACACTGCTGAGCAAATGTTCCAAGATTGCGGTGAAGCTGCTGCTGCCGGTGGATCTCTCTAATTTAGAGATACACATCTAAAATGAAATTATAAAAGCTCCCTTTTTGGGAGCTTTTTTTTAGCTCAATCAACTTTTAAAATCCTCACAGCCTTTAAAATATTACCCCGATCAATCATTGATCATATGTCTGGCAAAAATTGATGAGCCTCTAAATGCCTTAGGCCAGCCCCACTAAGGTAGTCCCATTTTGGTACAACCATTGCAAATAATTCATGCATGAGGACTATTTCTAATTTCTCAAAATTACTAAATAAAAAAGCACTTTTAGCAAGTGTCCTCGTGCTGTTATTTTATGCCCCATCCTTTGCCCAATGCGGTGGTTTCGACCAAGCGGCTGTCGACGAATTCAGTTATTACTCCCAAGAGGATTTTTGTGCTCTCGTCGAAGAGAATCAAAGAATTCAAGCTGACCGGGCTCTCAAACTCAAATTCCTCACGGCTCTACGTACGATCTATCAAGGCCATGTCCTCGCCAATGAACTATATGTTCGAGACCGTATTCACTGTCTTGATAGTGGAGATGAGGGGCATCAGTATCGCATGGATAATTTTGAAATCTGTGAAGAGTTCCTTCGTGGCCGCTACAGTGGCGAGACTAACGATTACGAATACGGTGTTGACCGAATCATCGAAGCCTATAATGAAATGCGGCTCTTTGCCGCGCTATCGGGACCGAGACGAAGAACTGATCAGTACTATGTTTTAAAACGACCGGAATATAGATCCTATCGCTTTAACAATCGAGTGCGACACAAGTTTAGCCATTTTCTTGTAGATTTTGAGGGCGTCCCTGAGCCACCTGAATTACCCCACCTGTCTCCTGAAGAGAAGTGCGAAGCGGATCGTAGATTCTTAACTAAGCTCTATCAAAAAGAACAGGAGTTTTATGATCGACGTGAGCTCGGCATTCAAGTGGGATTTGTCGAAAATGAATGTACAACTGAAGGCCATAGAAGAGATATCGGTTTAAATTTTACCGAAATTCTTCACCTTCCACATATTGAAGAACAAATTCACAATGAATTCAGACAACCTCTCTACGATGAACTCGATGCTTGGGCTCAATCTATTTTTGACGCTCAATCAGAAGGAAGAGACGTAAGAATTGACTACTTCTTGAGCGAAGAAGATCAAAATCACTGGGATACTCGAAATCGCGAAATTGAGGCTGAATTTCAAAGACGCCTTGAGCATGAAAAAGATATGTTTACTCGCTGGGATAACTACGGCCTCGACAACTACATGCACAGTGGTCGTGAAGATGTCTGGAAGTCTTTTAAAGAAGATTACTTTTTAAAGCTTAATCAGTTTCCTGTGATTGGTTTAATGAGTCTGCCACAAGAAGGACCCACTGAAGGAGATCTCGCCTACCAAGAGCAATCAGGATATCCATTTACTCACTTCTATCCGCAACTCAAAGAGGCTTTCGAGCTTTATCTTTTTATGAGTGAAAAGACTCGCGAGGCTTTTGGAGAAATGAATACTTTTGATAGTTACGATGATTTACTCCCATTGATGGCCAATGCCAATTTGGTGGATCAAAGCTGGGAAGATATCGTTGCGGAAAATGGAGAGCTTGAAGGGATTACTCAAACTCATATTGACGAACTTAAAGCCGATCTTGAAAGCACAGAGTTTTGGCAGGTCATGCGCGAAGCAGGAGTGGCAGTGGCCCTCGGCGTTTCATGTGTATCAATGGTTTTGCCCATTGGTCGAATAAAGTGGGTCGCAAAATTTATGCTCGGCAGACTTTTAACTACCCGTTGGGCTGCGGTGCTTTCGTGTGGCCTTGTTACCGGTCTCGGAATTAACTTAGAGTTCGTAAGTTTAGCCAACAATCGCTATTTACAAGAGTATCAAAGGTTTTTCTCAAGCTCTGGAGTTGGGCCTGAGGACGGAATTTTCGTGATGATGGCAATTGAACGCCTCGATCAACGCTCCAAAGACTTAATTATGGAATACATTATGGCGCCAGTTGGAACCGGTGTGATTGCCATGCGTGGAGCCTTAGGCCCTACAATTCGTTTGATAAGAAATCCGAGAACTCGTGGTCGAGTTTTTGAAATATTAGAAAGATATGCACGTATTAAATCGCTCAGGCGATAGCTAAATTGGAAAGTACAATGAAGAATAGATTCGCAAAACAGACTCAGTTAAAGTTCGCTCACAGAATAAATATGAGTATAATTTCTCTCGTATTAATTTGCTCGGCGATCACGCTCATTCCCCAACCTGGAAATACAGGGTGGTCTGTGATCAACTCAATATTTCGAAGATTTCTCCCAGAAGGAACTAGCGGAGCCCGCATCGCCCAGGTTAAGAGAAGTGTCGTTGAACCAAGGTTTGTTCGTTCGATGTCTCATATCCCCACTTTAAGAGGTGGCGATACGCGGATGCTCAGGAACCCTGAAATCTTCGACAATATTACAGCGCGAGCAGCCGCTAACCAATATACAAATATCCATTGGCCAACTTTAGCAACTCCTTTTCGTCGTTTAAAACAGATACTTAATGCTGACTCAAATCGTATAACTTTCATAACTGGACCGACTGGAGTTGGTAAGAAAACACTCGTGGAAATATTCACAAATTCAACTGTGATGAATCTTGAAGAGTTGAGAACTTTGGGTAACGACTTTGTTTTGCCTAACGGGTTGGAAAAAAGTCTTGTTCTTAGATTTGATATCGATCACTATCTTTCTTCTGCTATTCCCAGAGACCAAAGAGAAATGTTTTTAGATGGTCTCATTGAAAACCTCAGAATAGCTCAAGAAGCTGGTCATAGGATTATTATAGATATAGACGGATTCGAAAAGCTTAAACCCTCATCAACCAATTCTAATAGAGAGCAATCCCCTGGAGCTATCTTTCTTGGCGCACTACAAAGAATGACTGATCATGCACAAGTCATTGCACGAACCGATGATGCGTCAATTATAGATGAAATTGAGTTACAAAGAATGGATGGAGTCGCACAAGTCGACGTTCCTGTACCTGATGTGAACTCTGCACCTATGATTTTAATGCAGCATATTGAACACTTACAAACTAGGTACGGTGTTGATATTCCCCAATCCCTTGCAGACGATGCCGCGCGAATAGTGAAAAACGGATACACTCCAAATGGTACAAATCGAGTTATTCACCCTCCAGGTGCCGGTATTAGATTATTAGAAGATGCGGTTAATAAACTACAGACAAAACGAGCAGCTGGACGTCCCCAGGCCCTAATTGATGTTGAAGATAAAATTACCAATATTATTGAGAAAGGGCGACAGCTCAATCAAAGGCTAGCTAGAAGAGCTGATGATTTTGATCCAGAGAGAATTGAATTTAACCAAGATGCTTACAATAGACTTGATGTAGAAAACTTTGATGAAACTGCTCTTCCCGACGATATGCCGTTTCTTAGAAAAGAGCGGTTAGAAATTCAAAGTCAGTTTGAAAAACTTCAGGCCGAAAGGGCGCAGATCGAAGAACAAATTGAGGAAATTGCTCAAGCTGAGACTCAATTAATGCAAAAGCGACAATTCATGGAAGAAATTGAAGAAGCTCTTCGGATGGCTGGTGATAACATCGATGAGCAAGCGCGAATTTTTGATTCAGTTGCGGAAGCCATTGATGCTCCAAGACTTGTCGACTATTTTACAAATATTTATCGATCCGAAATTGAACAGGTCACGAGAGTGATGGAACAAGCTCGCGAGGCTGGAAACACCAGAATGATGCGATCTCTTCAGCTTCGAATTGAAAAAACTGAAGCACTTATTACAGAAATTGAAGAAATGAATCCGGCGGAGCTACTGCGATTATCAAATAACACAGCCGAAACGGCCCATACATCAAATCTTCGTTCGATCGGTGCTCTGAATGAAATAGACTTTGATCTTCTCGTAGAAACGGCTGCGGAAGCTCAGTTTGGAGAGGCCACAGATATCGCGATTGGACGAATCCGCGCACAAATTCGTGGTGATATGCGAGTCTTTGAGAGAATCAGTCAGGACCTTTCTAACTGGATTGTCGGTCAAGCGCCAATCTTAAAAGACATTGCGCGAATTCTAAAAGTTAAAATGACCGATACTGGTCAAGGGCTCAAAGGGATTTTCTTTCTCTTTGGTGAGTCTCGCCTTGGTAAGACAGAAATTGGTCGCGCCCTTCAAAAAATTGTTGGTGGTAACCAAATGATGCTTGTCGAGGGTGGACAACACGCCGATGCCCACTCGCGAGCAGCTCTCATTGGTGCCCCCCCGGGATATGTCGGATACAAAGAAGGTGGCGGCGGTCGCATGACCAAGTTCGCCCAATCAAGTCCTAACGGTGTCCTGATGCTTGATGAGATCGAAAAAATGGATCCCGAAATTCTAGATATCCTTCTTACAGTATTAGAAACTGGAGTTTGGAGGGATATGGCCTCTGGAGTTGAGTATGGTGTCAATTGGACGGTTATTGTTTCTGCCAACCTACTTAGAGATGTAGCAGAAAGACAACCTGAACTCTTTGAGAGACTCATACATCTACAAAATACAAATCGAATTAAGGAGTCAGGATCAATTATTAATGATCAGCTTCTTGCCGCCGACAGTGGTCTAGCCAATGTTGCCAAGAGACCAGGAGAGAGGGTCCTGAGACCAGAGTTATTAAACCGTGCTGATGGGATTTATTTAGTTCAAGAGTTTATCAATCCTGAAATGTCTGAACTTGTTAGACGTATGTTTAAAGGTAAACACATTCGAGACTACGCCGAACAACTGATTGGTGTTGTCGTTCGACAAGAAGTTTACGACTTGCTCGGTGGTCAGGCCGCTCGAGCAGGTGGTGGAGAAGTGATGCGATCAGCACGAAACGTTCCTCATCGAATTTCACAATTTTTAAAAGAACCCATCGATGGAATGAGAAGTGCTCGTTATCTTCAAGAAGGAGACATTGTAAACATTCGCCTAAAAAATGCGAGTGAAATGCCCGAAGAGGGAATTAGAATAATAATAAACCCCGACTACCTAACTGGAGGGGCAGCTAACTTTAATGCAAATCATCCGCTGCTAAAAACAGCCGAAGATGGATCCAAATATATTGATTACCATCCTGACGCAGTTGTGAGCCTCCCTTTTAGAAATGATGAGGGCGTCACCGAGATGCGGGAAGTGAATGTCGCTGATTTTCTATTCCGCGAAGACGTCATGGCTGAATACAACTGGCATGTGGCCGCAGAAAATATCGGAGATTTAATCCAATACGATGTTCTCGACCCGAACATATCTAATGACGCCTTAAGAGCTCTTTCGGAATCTGATGAACTTACTAATATTGCTGATGAAGCGGCAGATGCTGGAGAGGTGGCTGAAACACTTGATGCTTCGCGAATTGGTAGTGACGATGCCGCTGGACTTACTGTTGATGGTGCTGCTGCTAACTAAGAGAAACGAATTATGAGATTTTTGCAAACACTGACATTCCACATTTTAGTTGCTGCGATTAACGCCAGCATGATTCTAAGTGTGCCCCTGAGCTTACGCGCAGATACGAGTACGCCCAGTGGAGTCAGTTCTGCGCCCACATCTCCTACAGTTACAAGTTCACCCGTTGCCATCCACGAAAGCCTCGGTCTAACGCCGGGAGAAAATATCACCCGGGCCACGGCTGAAAGAGCCTACAACTCTGGTCGCATGGCGATTCTCAGTGAAAGCTTTAATCCAAATAACCTCAATAGCGCTGCCGAAAGAAGTCGCTTTTATCAAGAGCTTCGTTCGGCTGCTCATATTATAAGAACTTCAGGTGGACCGAGCCTCGTGCAGGAAACTCTTCGCAATCTTCCTGAATTTCCAAGTAACGCGACAAATGCCGAAAGAATGCATATTAGAAACGTTGCTCTATTTGAAAGAATGCAACCCCTTCTGTCAGAGTACCAAGCCAACATCTTAGATGTTCGTAGTCGCGCTTGGGAAATTTGGCGGGATCCTGCCTCGCGAGCCGCCTACCAGGCCCAACAAGCTGGTCAGTACAGAGTTTCGGGTCCTCGTTTTCTTTTGCAAAATGTTCCAAGTCTTGCTCGAGGTCAAATTACTCTTCCTGGCGTCGGAGGAACACCAACGGCTCGAGTTCCAAGTCACATAAGACTTGATACCTCAATGTCTTCGTTGATGCGCGATCTCGCTAGTGGTTCGGCTAAAATGACTATGACCACAGCCATGATCTTTTTTACCATGTACGCTTATTCAGCGACTAAAATGCGCTATGAATACTTGGCCAATCCTGCAGCCCTCGACGAAGTCGTTCAAAAATATGGCTCCATGTTGATGCTCTTTTCTATGATGGGTTTTGGCGCCGGTAGTGCTGCCACAGCTCGCTGGAATAATTACGTTCACAAATTAGCCCAAGCGATGATGCCCTATATTGAAGGTGGAAAATTTGCGACTAATATGCGAACCCGAGATCGCTTTTATCGACAGTCTCTCGGAACCCAAATTCGAGGGATGTCAGTCGCGGGCCTTGGAATGGGCCTCCTATTTTCGCAAATTATATTCACAGGTGGTAAGTATCTCAGCTCGTGTATGAAAATCGCAAGTGACCGACCAATGAGTCCTCGCGAAAGAGATGAGGCTACAAATTGGTGTGATAATTTTGGCGAAATTTTTAAACAACAGATTTTACCAAGCCTTCTCATAATGCTTCCTGTGATTTTTTCTGCTCAACACATTATGCTCTTTGCTGGCACATCTTTTAACGCCCTTAAGAGAATGCGCGGAATCAGCTGGGCTGGCGCAAGTCAATCACAGGCTCTCGCAAATTCAATCGGTGCTAATCGAGACATGGTTCGCCATTGGAGAATGTTCCGACAAATGCCAATGCGCACACTTATGAGAAAAGGCGTTCCTAAAGCACTCATCGGTCGAGCTGTTGTGAGGCCTGCGATGCGCCTACTCACTGCCTTCGGAGTTGGAGCCATACAAATCGGAGCTTTTTTAATTATTATTGAAATTGGAGTGGCCGCCGGTCGGTATGCTTGGAGCCACCTCAAACAGGGCTTTAGTATTCAAAAGGCGAGAAACAACCTGAGATCGGCTCTTGATAAATTCTATGAAGACGGAATGGAAATTCCCCAAGAATGTGAAATCAGACATGTCCAAGAAATTGAAGATCCAGAGGTTTTAGAGCAAGTCCGAGACCAATATGGACTCGTTGAGACCTCCATTGGGCAAGTTATGCAAGATCCCTATGGCAACGGTTACATCGTTAATGAATGTAATGACAACGCCAATGAAAATGACAGGTGGTTTTACAGTCTCTTTCAAAGCTATCAAACAGCCTTGAGCCAACACCGACAGTTTTTAACATCTCCGGTATCGACAATCTTAACCAACTGGCTTGAATACTTTAGTAACGCCAATAACATGCACAAAGCTTCTTACCACTTCTATGGCGATATACTCGGACAGATTAATGCTAAAAAGCAAGAAAGCGAAGGAGCTCCACTTCTTCGCTCTCAAGGTAATTTTGATTCGGACCGTGCCGCAATGCTTAGTCTCTTCGCCGAAGAAAAGTACCCGGCATTTAGAACCCATCCACTTTTTGGCGTTCGCCCCCACGATAAAATAAAAACAACGGTACAGGAAGATGAAAGGGGCCGGCCGGCAGTTCCCCAATGGAATGGAGTTTTTGAAGAAGAGCATAGTCATGCCCTTTGGCAACTGAACGCACAAAAAGCGAACCTCAGACATATCGCAAATTACGTGGCTCAAGTGATTGAGGCTACTACCAATAATTTGGCCCCCGGTATTGACCATGCATTAAGAGAAATTCACGAACTGATTTCATCTGATGACCTTTCAGAAATGGCCAACGGACTCACACGTCTATCGGACCATACCCGCACCTTTTCATTAAACCACTACATGTGTGAGGACCCCGATATGGAATCCACCGACATGTGTATTTTTAGAGAATTACAAAGACAACTATCATCTCCTCTCTATACAGCAGCTCTTATGATCGACAATCGAGTCGAAGAAGGTCGGGTTAGAGAAGAGGATCGAGCGGAGCTTTCACAGATTTCAACACTTTTAAAATCGAGTATCAGTCGAGACCGCAATGAAGCGATCGAACGACTCATAGAACTTTTTGAGTTTACCGCCCATGAAACATTGGCCACGTGTTTAACCAGTTTTGATTCGAATAATTGTGCTGCCGCTGAAGCCATCCTTGCCCTTGAGGATTCACTTCCTTTTTCATACCGGGTTCGGCCTGAGTTCGGTGGCTATTACAACGTTCACAATCCAAATAACTATCGCGAGAGTGGTCACGGCTATCTTGGTCTTGAACACGGCCCCCTTCCCCTTGGAATGGGTAATCGCTATCTTATGGAGTACGATAATAACTTCCAGGCGGCCGGTGTCGATTTTAATTGGTACCCTGTTGGAGCCAATGCCACAGAGATGGGATCGATGGGTCACTATTTAATGACCAATATGCTTTGTGGCGGAGACACCATGGAACACAATGATGTTTCTATCACTTCAGATAATTTTCTTCTCATATTTCCACGTCGTAATGTTCGGTTTTCGCCTCCAAAGATCCCCTTAACGACGGATGTGGATCGCGGTTTCATCGGAAGCTTGCTCAGACACGATTCCTATGAATATTGTGGAAGAATTAGAAATGCTAATAATCCAAAGGCTATTTGGGAAAAAATCTATGCAAGTCCCTCCTCAAAGGAAATCAATGGAGACCGCAGGTACTATCAAGGCCTCATGGATCTTCTTTATCATGAAGCTCACCCAGGGGTTCTCGGAGATAACTTTGAAGACTGGTGGGATCGAGTCGCTCTCAACCCGATCGCTAATCAAGTTGAGTCAAAAACCTATGCCGTTAATAACTTTCTCTTTCAAAAGTCTGTTGAACTTTTAAATGACGATTACCCTTTCCATAACTTCTTAACCGTCGGTGAAGAGAACAATCTTACTGAAAGCACTGTTGAAGAAATGGAGTTTCTCTTTGAGGTCGTTTTCGATAGAATTCTAGAAGCGCCACAAATTGATTTTGTGCCCACGTCGATTAGTGATGAGATGGCTAACGCCACCTATGTCGAGCGCAAACAGTACATGGATGATTATTGGTATAACTTAAAGCTCGAATTAAAAACTGGTTTAAGAGCCATCTCTGAAGGGCTGAAGTTTTCTATACCCGCTGCCGAAAGGGCTCGAGAGGACTTCTTTAACGGTCCATGGGAAAAATTCTGGTATCTCTTCCAAACTTATCGCGGAGACGAAAAACAGGAACTCCTAGACTCAAGAGAATCTAACGATGGACGATTCAAACATCCAATTCTCACCTACAAGCCCTATGAAGCGAATGGAGCATTTGAATTGCCTTTAACTTTGAACGATGATGGCACAGGAATGCAACTTGTCACCGAAGGCAATAATCAAATAGTAGCTCTCTGGAAAAATGCTCGGGTTTCTAAAATACTTCTGAAGCGTTCAATCAACGATCTACTCGAAGTCGTAAATCTTGTTTACGATCCCGACGACGTCCTCGATGATGAAATCGAAACAGTGAACACAGTTCCTGTCGAATATGCCCATAACCCCGAATTGGCTGAGGCCATGGCAGAACAAGATATTCCAGAGGGGATGGGCCCCGAAGATTTTATGGAGCAATTCTTAGGAATCGTCGTCGGTGCAGATGAAGACGTTCAAGGTGTCCTCACCATCACTCTCGATGAGCACATGGTCAATATTCTAGAAGAACTTGGCTTTGATCCAGCTAATCCAGACACTGACACGATTGCTCAAATGTTTACGATGATCTCTGCTGAACAATCAGGTGCAGATGAAGATCAATTGCCGCCACCAGAAGACAACTAAACGCCAGCTCAATTGGGAAAAATCTTATTGATTGACCAGAAACCTGAGAGTTTTTAACCTATTAGCACTTCAAAAAGGGCTCTCGGGAATGGATAGTATTTTAGAATTTCTGCAAGGTATTGATGCTGAATTATTCTTATTTCTCAATCAAACTATGTCCTTCTATGCCCTCGATAAAATTATGCCCATTTTTACAGATCTCCATAAGTACCAGCTTTTTAGCTTTGGTTTTCTACCCATCTTTTTGATTATTTATATTCTCAATCAGAAAAAACTGGCGGCAAAAGTATTAATTGGCGTTATTTTATGTGTTGCCATCGGCGACAACTTAAACCACAGGGTGTTCAAAGAACTCATTGAGCGTCCACGACCCGAACAAACTCTCGAGCAAGTGACGATGAGAACGAAGTCCCATTCTGGACACTCATTTCCTAGTAACCACGCCGTGAATATGTTTGCGGTTATGACCTTTTTGTCACAGGTTTCTCCACAATTCCGTGCCTTCTTTTACATCATAGCGGCACTTATTGCCTACAGCCGTGTCTATGTGGGGGTTCATTATCCCTTTGATGTTTTAGCCGGAGCACTCATCGGTTACACCATAGGACGATTGCTTTTCTTGCTTTTTCGAAGGTGGATTGCCAAACCAAACTTCTTTCCCAGCTTCAATTTTCGAAAGATCAAATAATGAAGGTTTTGTTAACAGGAGCCACTGGATTTCTCGGCTCCAATCTTCTCAAAAGATTAAATCAACAAGGCTTTGATGTCCGTATCATGGATCGCAAGGGCAGTGACCTCAGCCTGATTGAGGATGAGAAGTTCGAAACATATACTGGCGACATTACCGACAAGAATTCTATGGTCGAAGCCAGCAAAGATTGTGAAGGTGTATTTCATTTAGCCGGGCTCATCGCCTATGACCCGAGACAAAGAGCCCTCATGGAAAAGGTCAATGTCGGCGGGACTCAAAATGTGGTCGATGCTTGTCGCGAAAATGGTATTCAGCGCTTACTTTATCTCAGTTCAGTGGTAGCGATCGGGGCGAGTTTCGATAAGAAACCACTCAATGAGAATAGCCCCTACAATGTGTCTCACCTCAACCTTGGCTATTTCGAGACCAAACATGCGGCTGAAAATATCGTTCGAGAGGCTGCTCTCAAAGGTGATTTTCACGCTTCTATGATCAACCCAACTACTATATATGGACCCGGAGATGCCCTAAAGGGAAGTCGAAAAACCCAACTCAAAGTCGCCAAGGGAAACTTCAAGTTTTATACTTCGGGCGGAGTTAATGTAGTTCACGTCGACGACGTTCTTCACTGTATTTTAAAAGCTTATGAAATGGGCGAAAATGGAGAGCGCTATATTGTAGGAAGCGAGAACATTCTCATAAAAGAGCTCTTTGAAAGAATTGCAAATATTGCCAAAGTTGAGCCTCCTAAAACTTTAATGCCCAATTTTCTCGTGCATGGAATTGGTCACTTGGGAGACTTTATGAACAAAATTGGGCTCAAAGGTCCAATAACTTCAGAGAATGCATGGACATCTACACTTTATCACTGGTTTGACTCATCAAAAGCACAAAAGGCATTTTCCTTTACTCCAAAACCTGCTAATGAAGCACTCGAAGAAAGTATTCGATGGAGTAAGGAGAACGGCCTATTAAATCCTTAAGGGGACTTCTTATAATTTTAAGTTCAGTAGTTTTGTGCACGATCCTGGCAGGCTTGACCTATGCAGGAGTCGCCTACTTCACATTGCCTGAGATTGCTCCTCCAAAGAAGTGCATAGTAGTAAAAGTCAGTGGCAAAAGCTACTGCCCTGGACAAGCCTCTATGGTCCGCGCCAAAGACCTCGCCTATGAAGTAAAATGGGCCTTTATTCTTGCCGAAGATGCCAGTTTCCTTTCGCATGAAGGACTCGATTGGTTTGAAATCAAAGAATCTTTTAAGAAAAATATTAAAGAAGGAAAGTATGCTCGAGGTGGCTCGACGATCACTCAGCAACTGGCAAAAAACATGTTCCTCTCGCGAGAAAAATCCTTACTGCGTAAGATCAAAGAAGTTGTCATTGCGCAAAGGCTTGAGGAAACTTGGAGCAAGGAACAAATTTTTCAGGCCTATCTGAATGTTATTGAGTTTGGTGATAATATTTATGGAATTAAAGAGGCTGCCCATCACTACTTTCAAAAGCCCCCTCAACAATTGAACGCTTTAGAGGGAATATTTTTAGCCTCCCTTCTGCCCAGTCCCGTTCGATTTCAAAAGTCCCTCGAAGAAAAAGAAATCCATAAACGACAAAAAAACCTAATTGCGACAATAGCAAAGAGAATGAGACGCTTTAAAAAGCTCGACTCTGATTATGTGGATACAATTGTAGAAAATCTTGAGTACAAAATATTCTTTCCAGAACACATTGCTCCAGAACCACTAGAAATTGATGATCTGGAACCAGAAAATTCAGATAAAGGTATTCAAGAGCCTTACTTTGTCGGAGAGAATCAAGCCTTAAACAATTAAACGCTTTTTTAATCGCGAAACAGCCCAGTTTGATAAAATGATAGCCAAAAACAGAAGCATACCCACATTCAATAGAAGCATTGGATTGATCTGACCTTCTAAGAGAAATCGAGTCGCCATCACACTATGGGTCAGTGGTAACATGTAAGCAAAACTCTGAGCCCAATCTGGCAGAGAGTAGAGCGGAAAATAGGTGCCGCTAAAAAGGGACATTGGAATAATAAAGCCACTTTGTGCGTAAATAAATGTATCCCAGTGCTTCACATAGGAAGTTATTAACAAGCCAAAAGCTGCAAATACCCAGCAGTTGATAAAAAGAATAATTAAAGCTGGTAAAATCCAAATAGAATTCACCAAACCCAAAAGAGATGAAACGAGCAAAACGCCCAATACCCCTAAAAACCCTTTACAACTAGCCCAGAGAATTTCTGCTAAACCAATTTCATCGGCTTGGACCGGTGTAAACAGGATCGTCTGAAAGGTTTTTTGATGTTGAAGTCTGGTAAAACAGGCATAAGTCGACTCAAAGAATGATACGAGCATACCCGCAGAACACAACAAAGCTGGGTAAAAGAATTCAATATAAGAAACGCCGTCTATTTTACCGACGAACATCCCCACGCCTTTTCCCACGGCGAATAGATAAAGACTTGGTTCGAGAATGACCCAAAAGAGCGTGATTAGAAAGGTGTACTTAAAATACATGTAATTTCTCGTCCAGACTGTAAAGACGCCCGCTCCCCATTTAGGAAAACTTGTCATGTCCTTTATCAGCTCAAGCATGCAAACACACCCTAGTTACTTAGTTTATATCCAGCCAATTTTAGAAAAACATCTTCAAGACTTGCCCGGCGAAGGGTAATCATTTCGCTTTCAATACCCTCCATTATCGACTTCGGATCATCGCCTTCTTTGATAAATAAACGAACTTTATTATTGAGAACTTGATACTCATAGGTCTCGCGATACTTCGACAGGTAATAGTCAATTTCAGAAGGGCGACAAACAAACTCTACGACCTCTTGTCCAACGTAGGTCTCGATCATTTCTCGCGGCGTACCGATTGCGAGAATTTCACCTAAGTCCATGATGGCAACACGATCACAAAGCCTTTCGGCCTCTTCCATATAATGCGTGGTTAAAATTAAAGTCTTCCCCTTTAACTTTAACCCTTCTAGGTATTCCCAAACAAAATGTCTAATCTGAGGGTCAAGTCCCGTGGTCGGTTCATCGAGCATAATAAGGGCCGGCTCATTAATGAGGCCTCGAGCTAGGGTCAGTCTTCGTCTCTGTCCGCCACTCATTTCGTAAACACCCTTGTCTTGCTCGTCCTCAAGATTCATTAATCGCAATAACTCTTGGGCCCTTTTTTTAGCTTCCCTTCGAGCAATCCCAAAATAGCGCGCATATATGTAGAGGTTATCGAAAGCTGAAAAGTCGGGATCGAGTCCGTCTTCTTGGGGAACAACACCCACCTGGTGTTGGATTCTCTGGGTTTGGTTCTTGGCATCGAGACCTAAGACAAAGAGATCACCCTCATTGGGCTGAGAAACACAGTTGAGCATTCGCATGGTCGTGGATTTACCGGCACCATTCGGACCAAGTAAACCAAAACACTCACCCTCTAAAACATGAAAGGAGAGATCTTTAACCGCTAGAACATTTTCAAACTGCTTTTTAAGACCGCGTGCTTCGATCACTATACGAGTTGCCTGTGCCATCTGTTTATTTCATCAAGCATCAGGCAAATAATCAATATTAAGACAGTGACCGAGAATAGGCTCTATTTTTTAGGACGTTTGTGTGGGTCAAGAATACGACATCGAAGTCGAATGTGATTCGGAGTTACTTCAATCAACTCTTCATCCTTAATCCACTCAAGGGCTTGTTCAACCGTCATTGGTCGAACAGGAGCGAGCTTGATGGCATCATCACTTCCCGACGCCCTTACGTTGGTGAGCTTTTTCTCTCTGACCACATTAACGATCAGATCATTTTCTTTAGCATGCTCACCAATAATCATACCCTCATAGACCTCTGTCTGGGGAGTGATCAACATTTTCCCACGAGCTTCAAGATTATTGAGAGCATAGGCTGTCGCTTTACCTTTTCGATCAGAAATTAGGGCTCCGGTGTTTCTTTGTTCAATATCCCCGCGATAAGCCTCAAATCCCGCGAATTCGGTATTGAGAAGTCCCGCTCCACGAGTATCTGTTAAAAACTCAGAGCGATATCCAATTAACCCTCGTGCGGGAATTTTAAATTCTAAACGCATTCGGCCACCGACCGGATACATATTCTCAAGAATACCCTTTCGCATTCCGAGCTTCTCGGTAACCACACCTGTATGCTCTTCGGGAACATCAATAACAGCCAGCTCAATAGGCTCAAGCTTACCTTCGGGTGAATCTTTAAAAATAACTTTTGGCTTACCAATGAGAAGTTCAAAACCTTCCCGTCTCATCTGCTCCACAAGAACAGACAACTGAAGTTCCCCTCGACCATAAAGCATCCAGGCCTCAGGACGTTCGGTTTCTTCAAGCTTAATGGCGACATTATGGCGCAATTCTTTTTCTAGACGCTCGAGAATTTTTCGAGAAGTTACGTGATCTCCATCGAGCCCGGCAAAGGGCCCATCATTAACAGCAAACATAACTCCCACGGTAGGTTCATCAACCTTAAGCCTTTTGAGAGGTTTGGGATTATCATAGCTGGTAATTGTGTCACCAATTTGGCCGTTTTCTAAACCACCAATAATGGCGATATCACCGGCACCAACATGGTCAGCTTGAACTTGCTTCATTCCTTCAAACTTAAAGAGAGCCGCAACCTTACCGCGCTTTATGGATTCATCCTCTTTACAAAGACCAATCTCTTGACCAATTTTCAGTTCACCATTGAATACGCGACCGATGCAAAGTCGACCTACGTAATCATTGTAATCAAGATTTGAAATTAAAACCTGCGTGGTTTCACCCTCGCCGACCTTTGGAGGCGGCACGCGGTTAATAATTTCTTCGAAAAGAATTTCAAGAGACGTTCCTGGCACATCTTTATCTTTTGTCGCCCAACCATCGCGCGCAACTGCGTAGTATGTTGGGTATTCAGTTTGATTATCGTTTTCAGCGAGGTCGTAGAAAAGGTTTAACACTTCCTCTTCGACTTCTTCAATACGAGCATCTGAACGGTCAATTTTGTTTACACAAACAATCATGGCCAGATCTTGCTCGAGTGCCTTTTTCAAAACAAAGCGAGTTTGTGGCAATGGGCCCTCTGAGGCATCCACCAAAAGAATGGCTCCGTCCACCATATTAAGAATACGCTCAACCTCTCCACCAAAATCCGAGTGACCGGGAGTATCGACGATGTTGATTAAAAAACCTTTATAGTGAATAGCACAGTTTTTAGCAGCGATGGTAATTCCACGCTCACGCTCAAGATCCATAGAATCCATCATGCGATCATCGACTTTTTGGTTTTCTCGAAAGAGACCACTTTGTTTGAGAAGGTGATCCACGAGTGTGGTTTTGCCATGATCGACGTGAGCAATAATGGCTATATTGCGAATTTTATCTGATTGTACTGAATTATCCATGACCGCCCATTAGGAAAGCTTCGTGACTTGTATCTTTCTTCTGGTAATAACTTACATTCTGAAAAAAGGTCAATGTTCTATCGAGAGTTTCATCAAGTGTTTTCGATTGAAAGACCGATTTTCTGAACTCTGAGGAGCCAGGAAAGCCAGCCGAGTACCAGGAAGCGAACTTCTTGATCTGGAGGCCCACAACCCGCTCTTCTTGGGTTCGTTCTAGGGACTTTCTTAACCGTAAAATAACTTTTGTATAATTTCGCTCTATATCAATTTGTTGGTGCAAATTGTAGAGATTAAGACTTTCTTGAAAGATCCAGGGGTTTTTCAGGCAACCCCGGCCAATCATAACTGCATCGCAACCCGATTCTCGTAGACGATGATTGGCGATCTGCGCGCTGGTAATGTCTCCGTTACCAATGACGGGCAGAGGAGAATTTTCTTTAATCCAACGGATGTATTCCCAGTCAGCTTCACCAGAGTAGCTCTGGGCTCTCGTTCTTCCGTGGATGGCGACCCAGGAAACCCCCTCTTCGTGGGCAATCTCGCAAACCTTCTCTGCATTTTTTGTGTCCGCATCCCAACCAGTCCGAATCTTAATGGTTAAGGGAATGTTCAGGGACTCTTTTGTGGCCGAAATGATTTCTCGAAGGTAGACAAGGTCCTTTAAAGCAGCAGAGCCCGCTCCTTTTTTAACGACCTTCTTAACGGGACAACCAAAATTAATGTCTACAAAGTCAGCCCCGTATTCTTCTACAAATCGAGCGGCATCACCCATTGCCTCAGGAGTTTCACCAAAGATCTGAATCCCGACAGGTCTTTGCTCTTCTTCGAATTGCATTAGCTTCTTTGTCTTTTCACTGGAATACTTTAATCCATTTGCAGAAACCAGTTCTGTAACAACAACTGGAGTACCTAAAGCCCGCATAAAACTGCGAAATGCGCAGTCGGTGATCCCTGCCATAGGGGCAAGGACAAAGGGATTCTTTCGAATGGCAGCAACGATATCGATAGACATGAACCTGTGGTTGTACTCGATTTTTAAAAAATAGTCTATAAAAATTGAATGGATAGTCGTAATTAAATTAAGTAATTACAGTAGTTTATAATATTACACAGACATCATGAGTTTTATGAGAGGGGCTGCGACAATGGACACACTTAACCTCTCTGGAAGCTCCATTTTCACTCGTTAAGTCAGCAAAAAGGCCCTTGAGATATGACCAGAAAGTAGACATTTGAGTATCAAAAGAGGACCAAATTTGACACTTCTTGAATATGTATCACTTTGACACAGATTTCGTTTCTCTCTGATACGCCTCAACTCGAAACAGAGCCCCTTAAGAAGTTAGCTAATTACCTATAAATCTTAAGTTTTTTGACTTTACAGGAAAGCGAAGACTTTTGGCAGGACGTGGAACGGAGGATGCAATTACCTTAAATTACGAATGATGGATTGAGGGAGTGAAACCGATGAAACCAATGACTTATAGAATCCTATTGCTGAGCTTATTTATCATAGGTTTGAGTCAAACTTCCTACGGCAATAACTTCGAACCCGTTAATCCCAATATTGAAGTCCACGACTGGGATTCTTGCATGCAAGCCTATGTGAGCGCCAGTACTTGTGGTTACTTTGGTTATGAGCAAAGTGAACTTCCCCAACCTAATATAGAGGGCTCACCTCTTTATGGAAATAATGAAGATCCTTTTTGGGATGAAGAGTATCCAGATCCAGCCCCCTCGCCGGAATCAAGCGAATTGGGATCCAATCCGATTGGTGCAGCACATGCGATTAACTGCCGCAACAATGCCGGTGGCCTAGCAATGAGCCGAGCGCAATCCATATTTTTAGAGCTACATTATATAAAGAAAGATTTTTTAAGTAGTCCACAAAGAAATGACGTTGATAGATGGGTTCAATTCTATAGAGAGCTCGAAGGAGCACAAAGAGTTCTTCAAGCTAGATGCCCCGGCGTTGAAGCTGTGGCTCCCGAAACATTTGACTTAAACTATGACCTTCCTTCGGGCGATCGATTTATCGCTGAAGAAGAGGATGAAGGTCCCATCTTTCCCGAAAGAGGAGATTCATTGGGACCAGATCTTGGAGACGAGGACTTTCAATTTCCTCCAAGAGCCGAAGAAGATCAATTACCTAACCCTGATTACATACCCGATCCCCAAGAGGAGTATAATATGCCCATCCCCATTCCCCAAGAACGACGACAGTGGACTGCCCCCCAGTGGTCCGAGGCATAACCGGGCACTAAGCGAGAAAGCGACTCAACTAAAACGGACTTTGGTTGAGTACTCAAGAACAACAGAGATCGATAGAATGACTCCACAGACACAACACTGTGGAGTTTTTTTATGAAAAAAATGAGCCTTCTTATTCTTCTTTGCCTAAGTTTTGCTTCCATCCAATCCCAAGCCCACGATAAACCTTGGCTCGATCCCGACCTAAAATACCCAGCTCTCGATCACATTATTGAGGCCGTTGGCCACACCCAGTGTGTCGAAGAGCCAAAGTCACTCGCCGAAGCCCAATTAAAAATTGCTAAACTTCGCTACAATACGCTTTGGTTGTGGAGAACAGAATACAAAGAGCGCTTTCCGATTCACTTTCAAGATCTCGCCTACAAAAGACTGAGCCTTGCCATGTCTTTTTTAAGAGAACTTTGTGGAGACGAGGTGGCGTCAGATGTGGCCTCCTATGTCCAAGGTGACTATGAAAAAATTGATGGCGGCTTTTTAACCGTTAGCTTCTAGATTTTCACATCAAAACCTAATAAAAAAAGCCAGGTCGTCGCCTGGCTTTTTTCTATTCAGAATCATCGAATGATGACGACTGCTTTAATTTCTTAATTACTAGCGCTGAGAAATTTTCTCTGACGAAGAATTGTACCGTTAAGACTATAGAAGGCTCTTTTCACCGATAACTGGTAGCCATTGCTTTCAGTTTGTTGGTAGATAAGACCTACGATTTGACCACTATCATCTCTGATAAAATAGTTCATGGCTTCGAAGCTCGAGTTTGCCGTATCCTGAATTTCTGCAACAAAGCTACTGTACTGCTCATAGACCCATGGCAAAGTATTCTGAAGGTCATAATCTTCCGCATCTTCAACTTCGGCACCGATTCTAGCCAGTTGTGTGGCAAATTTTTCAGAATCAGGGTCGTCCGATATATTTGTCATTTCAGCGACTTGATCAACGAGAAGGGGACCTTTAACCGAGGCAATGCGCGCCCCTTTTGAGCTAACCGAGAAAAACATGTAACTATAGGCTACCGGCTGGCCAGGACCAAAGAGCTCAACCATTTGAAAAATAAGTCCCACGGCATGGGTTTGCGGATTCGTCACAAGATAATTCATGTACTCACCATTGATCCCACTCGAATAAGAATCAATATAAGCCGTGGCTTGATAAAAGGCATCCTCGCCAAGAACTTTCTCTAAATCAGTATCTTCAGCATCGATGACTACCAGTCCGTGATTTCGAGCGATCGATTGATTGGCCACAGAATCGGCGTCTGAGCCCCTTTCAAAAGACTTTGAAAAGCTCTGCATTCTAATGAAATTGGCGTCATATTTTGACTCCCACAATTCTTGAATTTTCAATTCACAGGAGTTCTTGGCTTGAGCCATTTGAGCTTGAGCGAGAAGGGGAAGCGCAATTAGGACCGCAAAGAGTAAAGATTTCATAGATTAAGCTCCATATTCGTTATTAAAAGATTGCAGACAAGTAAAGCAAGTGGGGTGCCACCCTCAACTACGAGCAAAGTAAAATTGTCCAGAGATTACTGAAATATCCTATGAATATTTTTATGATGACTAGGGAAAGTGCTTTTGGTTTTCTTTTAAAAAGTTAAGACGATATCGAGCTGCAAATCGAACACTGGACTCAACATCATGCTCTCCCCGATCTTCGAGAATGTCCTTAAAGGTACTATAACTGAACATGATTTCTTCGATTGCACTTTTTCTTAAAAAAGGGTCCTTAGACTCTATAAGCTTGAGAGCGATTTCCTTTTGATTCTGAAGAGTTCTAAATACAAAACCGAGATTTTTTCGCAATCGAATATTATTAATGTATTGATCGATCAACCAGTCTTCATGGCCATAACGAGCGAGCATGCGAAGGGGCTCAACTAATTGCACCTGAGAAATTTTGATATCGGTGTTTGGCAAAGTTTCTTCAAACCAAGAGAGAATTAATTCACTATCTTCTTTTGTTCCCCAGGTGGACAACACCTTAAGGCATAGCGGGTGAAGGTAAGAAAACTTTAAAGCACTTAAAACACCCTGAACGTAAGCGCGCTCTTCATTGGAACCCTTAGTTTCGTTGAGGGCCCAGAGCTTCTTCTTGTGAATACCGACTTCGTTAACTTCAGACATAGGTTAAAGCTAATCTCAAAAGTTGTGTTCATCAATACTTTGTCGACTTAGCTAGAATGAAGGCTTGTCACCTTCTTTGACAAAGGCCCCAAAAAGGGCTGAATCCTTATAAATGACTCAAGATGAAACAGATTTCGTCTCAATTTGATTCAAAATGTCCGATTCAGCTGGGAACGATTGATGCACACTATACAAGTGTAGGAACAAATGAACTTTGGGGAGTACCAATGGTTTTGAATCGTTTTAAACTTATTATTGTTTTGATAGTTTACTTTCCGGCCGGTCTGTTAGCCTCACCTTTTTCCGATGAAATTAGCCCCCAGGAAGCTGCTCTGGATTCCATAAATTTCATTATTGCTAGTTCCGACCGAGCACCCTGCGAATCAGAAACAAACGACCAGGGCACTCAAACCTTTGGGCAAAAGGACTTCCTTGATCTATTTTCAGCGCTTGAAGCCCAACTTTCTGAAGCGCAAGACTACCAAGTCCAGATCCAAACCGGACAAGAGGCCCAAAATGGAGCTTTTAACTCCGATAACAATTTCATTGGTATTTCTGAGGGAAGAGCGGCAACAGAGAAACAAAGAATAGAGTTGGCTCGAACTGAACTCAATCATCGCTGCAATGCTGGTTACCGAGGACCAACCGTCATAGAGGTAGAGGGCGGAATCAAAACAGAACTCCGAGAAGAAATCTGAACCAATGGCGCTATCCCCATTAAAAATGTAATCATATATTGAAAATGAAATGGTGGTCAGGGAGGGAATTGAACCCCCGACACGAGGATTTTCAGTCCTCTGCTCTACCGACTGAGCTACCTGACCGGAAGAAAAGAAATCAACGTGGATCTCAATTTAGATCCACGTTTGTAAGCTTTTGATGCTGAGCTGTCAAAGAGTTTTCGACAGCTCAAAACTATTTCACTTGAGTAAGGGCGGCTTCGAGATCGCGAATTAAATCGGCTTGGTCTTCGATTCCTACACTCAGACGAACTAAATTATCCTCTATTCCTAAGACTTTGCGCTGTTCTGCTGGAACACTGGCATGTGTCATAATTGCCGGATGCTCAATCAGACTCTCAACTCCACCAAGACTCTCTGCCAAGGCGAAAACCTTTACATTTTCGAGAAGTTGGCGAGCTTCGGGAAGACCACCCTTAAGGTAGAATGTAATCATTCCCCCTGGCCCCTTCATCTGCTTTTGCGCTAAAGCGTACTGCGGATGAGACTCTAGGCCCGGATAGATAACCTTTTCGATTTTCGGATGAGATTCTAAAAATTTTGCAATCTCCATGGCATTCGATTGATGGGCCTCCATACGCAATGCCAAGGTTTTCAAGCTTCGCATACATATAAAAGCATCAAAAGGAGCAGAAATTCCGCCCATGGAGTTACTAAGAAAGGCCATCTTTTCTGCTAAATCATCGCGATTACAAATTGCAGCCCCACCCACGATATCACTGTGACCGTTGATAAATTTAGTCGTCGAATGAACAACTATGTCGGCACCCAACTCAAGAGGAGTTTGAAAATAGGGACTCATAAACGTGTTATCTACGACAACTAAGATGTCTTTGCTTTTAGCTATATCTGCGATGGCTTGTATATCGACGAGCTTAAGCATGGGATTCGTCGGAGTTTCAATCCAGACCATTTTGGTTTCAGGCTTCAAGGCCGCTTTAAAAGTCGCAGGATCTCTCAAATCTACGAACGAGAAATCGATACCATTATTTTTAATAACTTTGTCAAAGAGTCGGAACGAACCACCGTACATATCATCTGATGCAACAACGTGGTCACCTTGCTTTAAGAAGTGCATAACCGTTGTAGAGGCGGCACAACCACTCGCGAAAGCAAAACCATGGCGACCACCCTCGAGGTTTGCCAGGCAATCCTCATAGGCCTTTCGCGTCGGGTTTGAAGTTCGACTGTACTCGTATCCTTTGTGTGTACCTGGTGAGGCTTGAACAAAAGTGGATGTTAGATAGAGCGGAGTCATAATTGCACCCGTCGTTGGGTCTGGCTCCTGCCCTGCATGAATAGCTCGTGTTTTAAAACCAAATTCTTCTTTTGACCAATTCATATTAAACCCCTAACTCACCGATGTATTCGAGTAGATCGATTTTAGTAATAATTTTGATGTCACCTTGCGGATCTTTTACCAGGGCGACATAACCTTTTTGAAAGTGATCCGACAAGTGTTGAAGAGTATCGTCGAGTTCTGCCCAAATGAGATTCCCCTTCACAAGGTGAATAATTGGCTCATTAGGCTTCAAAGTACCCATGGCAAGCGGTCGCAATAAATCTGATTCATCGAGAATTCCGACAATTTGCTGATCAGAATACACAGGAACCTGAGAAATACCCTTGTCTTTTAAAAGCTGTACAACTTCGATAACAGTCTTATCGACTGTCGTTGTAATTACTGATTTTGGACCCACTGAAGATCCCAAGAGATCTTTCACGCGCATTTCTTTGAGTGGAGACGGCAAGAAGCCATTATCTTTTAACCAAGCGTCGTTAAAAGCCTTACTAAGGTAAGCTCTTCCACTATCGGGCATCATTACGAGAATCTTCTTCGGTTCTTTAAAGTTTTCTTCAGAATACTTAATCGCACCTTTTAAGCACATAGCCGATGAAGGCCCCACACAGATGGCTTCTTTAGCTACGATTTCACGGGTCATTGCAAATGACTCTTGATCAGAAACTTGAACGAAACCATCGATGACGTCCATATGAACATTATCCGGAAGCATATCCTCACCGACACCTTCAACCTTATAGGGCTTAGGCGGACTCATCACTTTCTTATGGTAGTAAAGATCGTAAAGAATACTTCCCACTGGGTCTGGACAAACAATCTGACAGTTCGGGTTTTTCTCTTTCAAGTATTTACCGACACCAGAAATAGTTCCACCGGTTCCTGCTCCTGCAAAGAAAGCATCAATTTGACCGTCCATTTGTTCCCAAATTTCTGGGCCCGTCGTTTTATAGTGCTGATTTGGGTTTTCAGGATTGTGATACTGGTTCGTAATAAAAGAGTTCGGAGTCATTTCTCGCAGCTTATTCGCTACTGAGAGATAAGAACGAGGATCATCGGGCTCAACGGCTGTTGGCGTAATAACGACCTTCGCTCCATAGGCTCGAAGAATGGCGCGCTTTTCTTCACTAATTTTATCGGGCATGACAAAAATCGCTTTATAACCTTTTACCGCGCAGACTATGGCCAATCCCATACCCGTGTTACCAGAGGTTGCTTCGATGATCGTTCCACCTGGCTTAATTTCGCCTGACTTTTCAGCGGCTTCAATCAATGCCATCGCAATTCGATCCTTCACGCTGAGACCAGGATTGAAATACTCAACCTTTGCGTAATATTCGTGAATTGTGTCTTTGGGTACAATGTTGTGAAGACGAATTATTGGTGTGTTTCCAATCGTCTCCAAAATATTGTCATAAATCTGGGCCATCTGATAACTCCCGTTTTTCATTTTCTAGTTTCTCGACTTCTGCGAACACTTTAATAATTTGGTCAATGGGGTCTTCGCTCTGATCTACCCCCAGGTCTTTGAGCCTGGTTTGGACTTTTTGTGCGTTCAATGGTTGAGCGCCCATCAAGTCGACTAATTCATTGATTTCTTTGAAGCGTTGATCTTTTTTGCGGCGCAACGAACGTCCCCTCTAAACTTTCCGGACTATAACTCCCCGACAAATTAGTATTCAATGAATTTATGTTTAAAAGGCCCGATTACAGGCATTTTTTTGCGTTTTTTCTATTGCTCTTGTTCCCCCATTTTGCAGTTGCAGAATTGGGTGGCCTTGGAATCCTCGCTGAAAGCCACGAAAAGGGGTTAAAAGTCCTCAGCGTTCTTCCCAATAGCCCCGCGAGTAAAGCCGGACTCAAGCCTGAAGATGTCATAATAAAAATAAATGACCGACCAGTTTCATCGGGGAATTTTTTCTCCCATCTCAAAAAACTCAAGGGTCCCATTGGAGAAATTGTTCACGTTTCAATTATCGAACCAAGACATGAAAATATATTAAGAATGGGAATCGTTAGAGCTCCAATTAATGAACGACAGCTCCTCGAACACGCCTACGAGAATGATCTAAAAGACCGTTACGACCCTAAGTAAAGAAACCAAAATAAATAGCGCTAGCACCGACGAGATAGAGATAAGGGGTAAAGACTTCGAGCTTTCCCTTCTTTACCATTTTCAAAATTAGTATCAGCCCAACAAGACCAGATACATAAGAAACGACAAACCCAATTATAAAAGGAAGAATCTGAAAATTTGCAGGATCCATGTCTTTAAATTGAATGAGGCTTGCACCTAAAATTGCCGGGATAGAAATTAAGAAACTAAAAAGTGCTGCCGAATTGCGAGAGACATTAAGAAATAAGCCACAGGCAATTGTTGAACCCGAACGACTCACACCGGGTGCAATCGCTAAGGATTGGGCGAGTCCGATAAGAAAAGCCTTTTTTATAGAGATATCAGCCACTATTTGGTCCAAAGTGGCTCCTTCTGTAAAATCATGATCACTCTTTGAGAGTCTCGTTAACAAGAGGATGGTGCCGGTGACCATAAGAAAAAGACCGACCCAGCCAAGACTATTAAATAGGGACTCGAAAGTATCTTTGAAAGCAATGCCGATGATCCCGGTGGGAAGTGAGGCTACAAACATTAGAAAAATTACTTTTGTCCCCGCATTCACCTTTTTTTGATTCATCGCTTGAAAGGGACTCTTTATCAATTCAAAGATGGTTTTTCGGTAAACAGTGAAAACCGACAGGAGCGTTGCCAGGTGAACGGCTACATCGAAGGCGATATTGTGCTCTTCATAAGAAAACAAAGATTGTAAGAGAACTAAATGGCCAGAGCTTGAAACAGGTAAAAACTCTGTTAATCCCTGAATAAGTCCCAATAATATCGCTTCTAATTCTGACAAAGTTTATTTCTTTTCTCTGAAGAGGTGTTGATCTCTAATAATCCTATTTTTTTGCCCCCTTATTGTCAAAATGAGCTCACCTTTTTGATAAAGACTCGTCCACTTCATCTGATGGCGTCCGGGTCGAAGCCTCAAGTCGAGAGGGCTATAACCATAATCTTTGCCATTTATAGCCACTCGTATCCAGGACTTCGTTCGGATTTTTACATGAGTCATGCCAAAACTAAGAGTATTATTGGTCCTATCAAAAGACTTTGTAAATAGTGGCAGTAAAATGAGAACGATCGCTGGGCCGATCTTTCTGAAGCCAAAGAATCGACCGGCAAAAGCCCGCTCCTTAGGACCATCAGCCCTTATTTCTGGCAATGCCTCTGTTCGCGGAACGCTTTTCAAACGATCTATTTTTTGTCCTAAATCGCGCCGATAGGAGACAATTTCTTCATGTTTCCTTTTTGAAAACTCATGAACAATTCTCTGCATCTGTTCGTGCCCTATGCTTCTGTTCAATACCCAAGAGGCGAGTAAAAAAAAGGACTCCTGATCGGATTCCCGAGAAAGAACTCCAAAATTCTTCTTTAGTGGGCCAACAAATCCGCTGGTTCCCCTCTGAAGACTCTCTGTCACACCAAAATCAATGAGCTTGAGCTGCCCCTTCTTATCTATCATTACATTTTGCGGAGCTAAGTCTCCGTGGCAAACGTCTTCACCGTGAATATACTGAAGGGCGTTCCACAGCTCGAAAAGGATAAATTTCTTTTCGAGGTCTTCTAGATCCCTATGTGATAGCAATTGACCTAAGGTCATCCCATCTATGAACTCCATTAGAATGTAAGTTTTGAGATTTTTTTGAAAGAAGTCGTAGAGTTTAACGACATAGGGGGACTGAAGTCGTGAAATCAATGTCCATTCCCTTACGAATTCTTGGAAATGAGTCTTAGAATTGAGACGTTTTAAAATATATCCTGGGTCAGACGAACGCTCATCAGTTCTCCATGCCCTAAAAAGACTACAGGTGCTGCCTATGGCATAGACCTTATTTGCATTATATTCGAAGTTTCCCCGTATCTTGAGCTTAACCATGAACCTGGGATTTTCAATTATTGGGCCAAACACCCGCATTTCTTCGCATATAATTCGTATAGCTAAGCTGCCTTCTCAATAGGTTTTGACAATTAGTGTCTAGGTTTAATGACTTAAAACTTTCGAGGGTATTTATGTTCCAGATATTAACTAGTGAAGGACATAGAATCTTCTTTGTTAGACTTGGAAATCGCCGAGCACAGTTCAATTCATAAAACCCTAATCGAAACTTCCTTCTACATACCGAAAATCTATAGTTCGGTTGATCCATTGAAGTTTTCGACAAAGGGACTCCCTTTAGGTTTTTACTAGACCCCGGGCTGCCTTTAAAAATTCCAAGAAAAAGAACTATCACAAAAAAAAATCTAAACAAATTCACGCAAGTAACCTTGAAAACTCTCTGAGCAGTGGAACAAATAAAATTAGAAAAAATGCCGGTACCAACAAAAAGAACGTTGGAATCATCAAGAAAAATGGAATTTTTCCGGTCTCAAACTCAATTTCGGCAATACTCGCTCGCCCGACCTCTTCGATGAGTAAATCCAAATCACTTTGAATGGGAGCACCCTCAAGGCCCCGCTCAAGAAGACTCACAAGGTTCATTCTATAGGGGGACTTTTGCAAGTAAGGGCCTAGCTCCGCCTGCCCTTGATCGAATGATCGCGTCCAAATAATAATATCTCTACGCAACTGACTACAGTTCATTGGGTCGCGAATGAAGTCCGAAATCGCCGCGCGAATACTTAGATTGAGTTCAAGATAGGAACGTAACTTGTACATAAGAATGAGAATAGGAGCTACACCTTCCATTTATAGGAGTCTCCCTTTTTCCAAATCCATAGTTGCCCCAATATAAAGAGAACTAAGGAGCTTATAAAAGTTGTTTTAAGTTCATCAGAATAATGAAATCGCAGCATATAAACCAAGCAAACTGCATAGAAAATACCAAGAACAATAGCTTGTAATTTGGATTGGAAACTCAATTGTCCGGACTTATGTCGGATCAAACGTTTTGTTTTTAAACACTCCAAGTAGGACTTTGTTGCAACAATTTGGGACCCTTTATGATTAAAAATCCGACTAAAATTAGAAATAAACTCATAAAATTGCCGGGGAAAAACACCAATTTCAATACTATTGTGTTGTGAAAAAGACACATTTTCTAAGAATACTTCGAACATTTTAAGGTATTTTGCACCCACTTGAGCCTTTGCACTCTTCATTGATTGCTGAAAACTATGACCCATGTTGAGTTCCAAACAACAAAATTGTACGTATCTTAAGATCTCTTCATCGAGATTTTTGAAGTAGTGAATTTTATAAATTTCGATACCCAAAAATACCACGAAAGCAGGTACTACAGCGGGAAACAAAGCGTGTGATGCAATCGTATAATCACGCCAAACAAATAAAAATATCCAGAAAAAAACACCCGTGCCGATAATTGTCACTGCTCTTTTTCCGAGAAAAACTTTTCGACTTTGTGTTTTTAAAATTCGTAATGCGAACAAAAACCCGAACATTAGATAGAAGTATTCAGACATATTGATTTCTCACTTTCCAAAAAACCAAATAAGCAAAAAAAATACTAAAGAATAAATTTTTTATTGACGATCATAGTCACAACTGTAGACTAAAAACTGAGAAGACTTCTTAAGTTTAACAACAGGAACTCATCCTAGGAGGAGACAACATGGCTAAGAAAAGAAAGGCCGCTAAAAAAGCAACTAAGAAAAAAACAACAAGAAAGAAAGCAACTAAGAAAAAGACTACTAGAAAAGCTGCTAAGAAAAAGACTACGAAGAAAAAGTCTACTAAGAAGAAGGCTACTCGTAAGAAGGCGGCTAAGAAGAAGACTACTAGAAAAGCTGCTAAGAAGAAGAAGAAGGCTACAAAGAAGAAAGCAACTCGTAAAAAAGCTGCTAAGAAGAAGTCTACTAAGAAGAAGACTACTCGCAAAAAGGCCGCAAAGAAGAGAACTGCTCGTAAGAAGAAGTAATCTTTCTTTCTTTAGAACTCATAAGCCCTTGGGAAACCAAGGGCTTTTTTTTGTCTAAATCTGAGAATTAACTAGAAATAATAGAACATATTGAACGCTCCAGTGGGAGCTACCACTAAATCCACCGGATCCATCAATAAATTGACCTCGAGACCGAAACTATATCCCGCCCACTCACCTTTGGTCTGAAAAAACTGTACTCCGATACTCGAAAAAAGAAGATTTTCGGCAAAGCCGCCCTCACTTTTTTGTTCGTCAGAGAGAAATTCAGTAAAAAGATAGCTGGGAGTGGTGTCTTCTAAAGGCACACCCGATTTTTTCTTAAACCATCGCGTATAGCCAAAACCAAAATAGGGAGCAAATCGAGTCGACGTAAAGTAATGCTTGGCCTGAACAACAAAGGATTGAAAATCCAATGAACCTCCATAGGCCAAAGATCCTGTCCATCTTGAAGAAAAATTGAGATCGAGAAGGGCTCCGAAACTTCCAACCGGTCCGCTTAGGCTCAGACCTAATCCGGCCCGCCTTAAAGAACGAAACGAATCTCCATCTACCGCCTCTTTTGAATAACTTTGTGAAGTTCTTGATACGGGCTTTCCGCCATCTTCTACAAGTATCGCCGTTTGTGCTTGAACTGAGAAGAAGAGGATTATTAGAAGTAACGTTAGCTTTTGAGTTTTCATTGGTTTCCTCACTTTTCTGTAAGTACTTTAACAAATTTTTTATTCATAAAAACCAATAAATTGTTCTCTCCAAAATTCTTCGCAATTTTTTGCATAAGGGCCGTCGTCTTTGCCGGCTCCTTTTTTCCCGTCTTCTGTTCGTTAAAGAGGACTTTCCATAGCTCGATGAGATCTTTATAGGATTCATATTGATCACCAAGACCACAATACTGCTCAAAATCATTTTCCAATTCATCAACCAGCGAGTCCGACTTTATTAAGTAAGCTAAGGATAGGCCCCGTAAAAGCCCTAGCACCCTATCAAAATGAATATAGGGTTTGTTCAGTCGATAAAACCTTTGCATTTCCACATAGGCTTGATTGGCCTGCTTTACATCTTTCTTTAGAAGGAAAGACTCTGTGCGAATTCTATATGGAATATTCAATGTTGATACATTTTTTCCAAATTGAGCAACAAAGAGGTTTTCTATTTCATCTGCCCGCTTTAAAGCCTCGTCTTCTTTACCTGTGGCATTGAAAACAGCCGCTGAATAAATGTCATAGATACTCTTAAAATAAACATTTTCGCCGCCCGAAAGGCTCGACTTAATACTGTCTAAGACATCAAGTGTTTCTTTGAACCGAGAGTTTATAAGGTGATTTAAGGCGACACTGACTCGCAAGCGTGTCTTCTCTACTGGGTCTTCAAAATTGTAGGTCTTAAGGAGCTGTTCAATTTTAGGAGCCAAATTCTCGTAACGCTCTGATTTTCCCGAACGAATTAATAAATAGGTTTCTAGGCGCAAGCACTTAACGTGATCTTTTTTGAGTTTGAAACCAACAAACTTTCGGATGTAGCAGTTTCTAAAGATCTCAAGGGCCTGAGATTCCCTTCCAACCCTTTGAAAGATTTCTCCTAACAAAAGAGCATAGTTTGGTTTTTCGATCGCTCCTGGTTGATTTAAGAGCGCCTGTATCGGAGGGTAAAGTGGGTCTAAGTAATTATAAGATCGTTTGCTATCGATTGATGAAGCCAAAGCCACCAAATTATCCAATAAAAGCTCTCTTGTCTCCGCTTTTAGTCCAGTCACTTTCTTACCAAAAACCAAAACAAAGGCCTCTAGTATCTCCTTGAGGTGGGTTAGCTCTGGCGCTTCGGAATATATGTCCAAGATCTTTGCAAACAGACTGCCCGCTCGCTCTTTATTTAATTTCGTTATTTTTGCAGATATTGTTGGAATTAGAGCCAATATACTTTCGAAATTTTTCTCTGGATAGAATATTTCGAACTCTACAAGAGCCGTGCTTTCTCTTATAAAACGTCTTTCTTCTTCACTTCGCTCTTTAATTTGATCATTAAAAAATCCTAATAACTTTTGCGCTAACGTATTCTGTTGTTCTTTATTGAGAATTCTCAACAACTCGATAAAGGTCAGCGTATCTATTTGTTTTTTTTCATTGAGCTGAGTTTCAACAATTGAAATGGCCGCTTCTTTTTGATCAAGAGCTTCTTCAGGGCGAGATTGCTCAATAAACTCATTAGACAAGTAAATACGAGCCAAAGCTTCCTCATAAGAAGATGACTTTTCATTCTCTCTAACGAGTCGCAGCCATTCTCCAAACGCAACGATCTTATCTCTGGGCACAATTACGAGCCGATTAATATAAGTTGGATAAAGGTGATTTTTCAGAGTTAGGGGAACTTCGGCATCTTTAATTAAATCACTGAGTAAACGGTCTAATAAAGCTTTGTTTTTTTCATGGTCAGAAAATAGCTCGAACAAAGGCATAAGTTCTACTGATTGAATGCCCTGCAAAGACTTAAGGTCCTTCTTAAGTTGACTTAAAATTCTTCCGCTTTCTTTTTCTGATCTCGATGAAAAACTAGAATTTATAGCGAGAGCATAGAGTTCAAAAATAAAAGCTGAAGACTGACCCTTCGACCTCTTTTTTTCAAAAGCGATTCTTCGTAAAACGATCTGCGGAACCTTGTCGCGAGATCGTGTTGCCATTTTAGATTTGATATTTTTAATAAAAGTTTCTTGGGCCCGCGATAAAGACTTTGCATCAAGGGAAATAGCAGAAAAAAAAGTGAGAGTAATAATTAAAAGAAGCCGTTTCATAAGACTATTCTACTGAGGACCTCAGTGAATTCAATAACTTCGACAACTTCAATCAAAAGATTTTTGCGCGGATTCCTTCGTCTTGCAGGAATTTTCTAATGGACTTTTCATCCAAATCTTTAAGGCGAAACAGGAGTTCTCTGAGGAGTTTTAGAGTTTCATCCGCCTCAGGCCCCCTTAACCGAGAGGTCAAAATCAATAAATCATCTGACATCAAGGCAAGGTTTTTGCTGATCTTCTTGAAATCTTCTTTTTTAGAGAGTTTTTCAATTAGTACTAAGGTCCTGTTTAGGTTTTGCACCAGATTGTTCATCTTTCCTAAGGTATCTGTAAATGTACCCTCATTCTTTTCAACAATTTCCAAAATTTTTCCCGCTAAGGCGTAACCCTGACTTAAAAGCTGATCGATTCTTGGAGGATCGATTCCTCGAGCCTTCTCACCACTTTGAAAACCAAGGGCGTCAGATGTTCCAGGCGTCACTTCTATATACTTCTCACCAATGACTCCGGCTAAATTTATATAAAATTTGCTGTCCTTTTTTATTGAGTTCCAAGCTTTCTTTTCAATTTGCACCTGAATAGTGAGCTTTACTTCTTCATCCATCCACTTTTCGCCTGGAGTAAAGTCTATACTCTTAACCTGACCAACTTTTATTCCCATAGCACGGACCGGTGAACCAACTTCTATGCCACCTGCAAAGTTATATAGTAATTTTAATTCATAGGTATCTTTAAAAGGGTTGAGAACCCCTAGATAGTAGGCAAAGCCAGCAACCATAATAATCGCAGTAATAAATAGAAATCCAACTTTAGTTTCTGGTTTCATAAAGTCCCTCAATATAAGGATAACCTGATAAGACCAACTAAAGAATCAAAGGCTAATAAAAGTAAGTAAATATATACGAAAGAATGAAGTCTAGTATAATAATCGCGATCGAAGAATGGACAACACTTTGGGTGGTTGCGGTACCTACACCTTCGGCACCAGCCTCACAGCGAAAGCCATGAAAGCAACTAATGAGTGGTATTACCGAGCAAAATACTGCCCCTTTTATAGTCGCAAAAATTAAGTCATTAAACTCAACGAAAGTCCTCATCGCTGTTAAAAAGCTCCCAGAAGTAAAACCAAGGTATAATTGGCTAACAAAGTAAGCAGAAGTGAGGCAGACAATATTTGCGATGATACTGAGTAAAGCGCCAGCAATTGTACAGCCAATAAGTCTAGGAACTACCAAGAAGTTCACGGGGTCGATTCCCAACATCTTAAGAGCTTCGATCTGCTCAGTTATCTTCATTGAACCGATTTCCGCGGTCATTCCCGCGCCAATTTTGGAGGTTAAAAGAAGAGCCATAACCACAACCCCAAGTTCCCTCAGGATAAGTAAGCTAGCAAATCCTGGAACCAAAGAATCATTTTGAATGACTATCTTCATGTGAAACGAAGATTCAATGATCGTTACTACCGCGGCTGAGGCGACACAGAATGCGATAATAACGACACTCTTATTTCCAATGAGGTAAATCTGTTTAAAAATATCAGAAATTTTGTAGGGTGGCTTAACAACCTGAATGCCGGTATTTACTATGAGATTAATAAACTCAACAGCAAAGTAATAGGCTTGTATAACGGAGCTTCCAATATATGTAACCACTAGTAAAACACCTTCAAAAATGAATCCGAAATCAAACTTGTTAACCAGTCAAAAATAACTAAACCAACCATTGTTGTTACAGCTGTCGAGATGACAGCGTTACCGACCCCTTTTGCACCACCAGAGGCCGTATACCCTTTGTAAGTACATACAGCCGCTAAGACAAAGGCAAAAACAAGGCACTTAAACAGACCCGAAACAATGGAGTAACCTGTAACGATCGTTGGAATATGTCGTAAATATTCTTGGGACGTGATCCCTGAAAAGACGATCCCCATGAGTAAGCCACCAAAAATAGACATTGCCAAACCCGCAACCAAAAGGAAGAAGCTAGAAACAATTATACCAACAAATCGAGGAAAAATAATTTCTTGAAACGGATTAGCCCCCAAACAACGAATTGCATCGATTTGCTCTGTAACCTTCATTGTCCCAAGCTCTGCCGATGTGTAGGCGCCAACTTTTCCACTCAACATAAATGCAATTAAGAGGGGGCCCACCTCTCTAACGGTTCCACTGGTGGCCAGTCCCCCTAAAAACCCTAAAGCTCCAAATTGCTTAACTTGAAGAGTAAATTGAACTGTCATGATCGCACCCACAAAAAAACCGGCAAGGGCCGTCGTAGAAAGACTTTGGATCGTGACTTTCCATATTTGCTCAAAGACCTCCGACCGGCGAACGCGGCTCACCAAGGCCGTCTTAAACATTTGCCCCAAAAATATAAGGCAGCCACCAATGTCGTTTATTACATAAGTGAACGACCCCATTTGGCCTCCAATGCTTCTTCTAAGAAATCCTTAACCAGAGGAACGCTGCTTTTCGTCAACTCTTCGGGAGTTCCTTCCTCTAATATGTAACCTTGATCAAGTACGATGATTCGGTCGGCGATATCAAGTGCGCAATGCATATCGTGGGAGACAACTAACGAAGTCGTCTTCAATCTTCGGGAGAGATCCTGAATTAAATCGTTAATTGCATTTGTGGTCACCGGATCTAAACCCGTGGTTGGCTCATCAAAAAGTAATATGCGAGGATTCAAAGCCAAGGTTCGCGCTAAACTGACTCGCTTTTGCATTCCATAACTGATTTCAACAGGGCGTTTGTCTCCGATATTACCCAAATTTACTAAACGTAAGCATTCTTGAACCCGTTCTTTAACCTGTTCTTCCGGGAGCTGTTCGAGTCTTCGCAAACCAAATGCGATATTCTCAAACACTGTCATGGAGTCAAAAAGAGCGGGATGTTGAAAAACCATTCCGCACTTCTTTCGAATCGGAAACATTTGCTCCTCTGTGTAAGAGGAGATTTCCTCGCCATCGATATAAATTTTTCCCGAATCCGGCTTTAATAGACCCACGATATTCTTTAGACTCACGGACTTACCCGTTCCAGACATACCGAGAATAAATACGATCTCTCCTTCTCTAATTTCGAAACTTATTCCTTTAAGAATCGTTCGATCTCCAAAACTCTTCTTTATATTTTCGAAGCGAATCATTCGACCACCCTCAAAGGTCCCTCTAGTAAACCCATGACAAATTGTCTAACTCTGGGGTCAGAATGATCTTTAGTTTGCATTTCATCGCCAGTAACGATGAGCTCTTGATCGACAATCATGACCATTCTATCTGCTATTTGAAAGGCCCTATTCATATCATTGGTGATCATAACAACTGTTCCGCTGTTTTCTATATTGAGATCTATAATCAGTTCTACGATTTTTCTACTCGTAATGGGGTCGAGCCCGGCAGTGGGATCATCATAAAAGAGTATCTCTGGTTTCAGTGCCATGGCTCGAGCTATTCCTAAGCGCTTTTGCATTCCACCAGACAGTTCATCAGGAAAGAGATCAAATGCATGATCAAGTCCCACAGCCTCAATAAACCCCTTCGCTCTTTTTGTAATTTCTTCTTCAGAAAAGTCTGTTACTTGTTTCAAAGGAAAGGTCACGTTTTCGAGAACCGTCATAGAGTCGAACAAAGCATTTTTTTGAAACAACATGCCCATGCGTTTCATTAAATCTTGCCTCGCCCCCATGTCAGTGTTGTAAAGGTCCTGATCTTTGACCCGAACATTTCCTGCGGTTGGTTCCAAGAGTCCTGCCAAGGCTTTTATAAGCACCGACTTACCGTGACCACTAGGGCCAACTATCACAAGCCGCTCCCCTTTCTCTATTTGCAGGTTCACGTGATCAAGAACGAGTTCATTGCCGAACTGTATTTTTAAATTTTCTGCTGAAATATCTAAGGTCTCCAAGAAACTCCCCGTACTGCACTAACACTCAGTAATTACACCAAAATTTTCTCCTTAACACACTCACTATTTCGAGTAATGCTATTGAAGATCCACATGAACTAATGACTTGATCTAAGTCTTGGAAAAGTTGAGGGAATACCCATGAAACTTATCTTCTTACTCTGTCTTCTCAGTTTCTTTGTTAGTGCTTGCACGAAAAAGAAAGAGCAAAAACCAAACATTATGAATCCACTCAGTCAGGGAGAAGAAAACAAAAAAGAACTCCGAAAAAAAATCTTTAAGGAGTGCTTTGCAAGTTGCCCTTACTACAAAGAGGCCTGTAGCGAATTCGACTCGAAATACGAAGCCTGTCTTAGTGATCCCGCCAAATGTCAGGAATTCATCGGCTTCAACTTAGACAAAGGACCGGCCCTTAAACCAGATCGAACCTGTGAAAAGGTCTGTCAGCAATCCTTTTGGGGAGGAAAACTCGGCCTATGTGACGCCAATAATGAGAAAAAAGATTACAAAAATGGATTTCTCAAACTCATCGAGGAAGGGAAGTCTCTTAGCTTCCGCTCTCTTCTATTCTCTCCGACGCTCTCAGCTAAGGCGAAATTAGCACTACAAAAGAAAATTGAATCTGAAAGGGCAAAGCTCCCCGATATTGGGCTACCAGAAATTTTTGTAGTCGAGAGAAATCTCAAGCAGACCAATAGCTTTGAAATTATTCTGCAAAAAGATGAAGTATCTTGTCTTGGGAATTCTCTTATTGATCAACTCATTGAAAAGCAAAAAGAACTGCCAAAAGAATCTTCTTTTTTAAGTCTCATGTCGTATAAAGATAAAATTATTAACAACTGTAAACTGGGTCGCCTTAAGTTCATTGGCCAAGAGGGTATTAAAGACTCCAAAGCAACAATTACAAAAATTGATTTGCATTTTCATAGTCCTCCCGGCGGCTGTCAATTTACCCCCCCTCAATTGCGAATCAAATTTAAAGGGCCAGTGGCAGGAGATTATATTGCAGAGTCGAGCATTGAAAGTATCTCGGGTAACAAGCCCGATGTTCGCTTGCTTGAAATGGTCAATAAATATCCGCAGCTCTTCGGAACCAACTTTAACCCCATAAATGCCGTCCGAGGCTTATTTAGCTACAAGAACAGAAACTTTCTCATCGCTGAAACCATAGGTTGCTCTGATATATACGAGGTTACAGATTTTGGACTTATCCCCAGAAAAACTTCTAAACTTTGTGATGAACAGTGCTTATAGTTTTTGTATGTTTTTCAAGTAACACTCTGTGTTGGTAAGCAGGTTTAAAGATTAAGCGTAAACCGTGCTATCCCTGTGCTGTGACGTACTTCTCTAGCCTCATCATATTATTAATATCAATTACGAGTTTCGCTGACATCTTCGGCAGGGACAACCGGAGAGAACTCCGCCCCAGGGGCCCCCACAGACAGCTCTCCCAAGCTGTTGCCGTTGGAGTCATCAATAGCCTTTGGGAAGATAAGGCTTCAGAGATTCTAACCTTAGAAGTAGATAGACTCTCCGATTTTATGTGCAAGGACGAAGCATTTTCCCAACAGACAAGCATTCCCTATGCCTGTACTGGATTTCTTGTTGGAAAGGACCTCCTCGTAACTGCGGGTCACTGTGCCGTTAATCATGGCGAAGTTAGAAATATGACCGAGGACTATTGCGAAGCCTACACCTGGTACTTTGATTACTTTTCTTCAGAGATGAAAGAAGGGGAACTCCAGGAGGTCGACAAAAATAAAGTCTATAAATGCAAAGAGATTATTTACGCCGTTGCCGAAGAAGACACTCCCGGCCGCGATTTTGCTTTAATTCGCCTTGATAGACCTGTTGAGAGCCGAAAACCTTTGAAACTTTCTAAACGAAACCTTCGCAAACGAGACCGATTGAGTCTCATTGGCTTTCCGATGGGGATGCCCATGAAGATCACTGATCAAGGCAGAGTCATGGACCTATCCATCGACGAACCAATCGCCATCACAAACCTCGATGCCTTTTCTGGAAATAGCGGATCCCCCGTTTTTAATGCACATAATGAGGTCGTTGGCGTACTCATCGCAGGAGAACCCAACACTTCAACCTATCGGGACAGTAAAAACTCTTGTGATCGCTATAACTATTGCGATGAATTCGGGAAAAACTGCAAGGAAAGCGCTCTTGATCCCGAAACTCAGGGCTTTCCTAGCACCGGAACCGATGTCTTTTTAATCAATGGGATGCTTAATCTCATCGAACAAAGCCTCTAAACAAACTCCCTCTTCTAAGTGATGTACATTCTGCGTGGTGCCAAATGTTACGAAGTGACAAGAATTACCGACAAAAGGGCAAATGCTAAAGGATTCGTTGATCTTAAAGCGGACCTGTTCTATCAATGAGAAGTTTACATCACATTATATAGATAGATTTGATTTATGTTGCGCTAAATCAATTTTCAAAACTATTTGAGGAGCAATTCATGTCTCATAAGAGAAAAAAAATTACGGTTGTTGGAGCAGGTTTTGTGGGTTCTACAGCAGCACATTGGGCTGCCTTAAAAGAGCTCGGCGATGTCGTACTCGTCGATATTAATGAAGGAGCTGCACAAGGAAAAGCCTTAGACCTTTTTGAAGCATCACCAGTTGATGGTTTTGATTCAAGAATTACGGGAACGGCAGATTACAAGGACACTGCTGGGTCGGATATCGTAATTATAACCGCCGGTCTTCCGCGCAAGCCTGGAATGAGTCGCGATGATCTTCTCGCTTCAAACGCAAAAATTATGAAAAGCGTTTGTGAGGGCGTTCGCGAATTTTCTCCGAACTCAATTGTTATTGTGGTTTCAAATCCTTTGGATGCCATGTGCAAAGTAGCCAAAGACACGCTTGGCTTCCCTAAAGAGCGAGTCATCGGTATGGCAGGGGTTCTCGACTCTGCTCGATTCCGCTCGTTTATTGCTGAAGAGCTCAATGTTTCTGTTAAAGACATTCACGCCTTTGTTCTCGGTGGTCATGGCGACACAATGGTTCCCCTTCCACGATACGTATCAGTCGGTGGAGTTCCTTTAACCGAAATGATGTCTAAAGATAGAATCGACGCCCTAGTTGATAGAACTCGCAAAGGTGGCGCAGAGATCGTTGGCCTTTTGAAAACGGGTTCCGCTTACTACGCTCCTAGTTTATCAGCCGTAGAAATGGCAGAGGGAATTCTTAAAGATCAAAATCGAATTCTTCCATGCGCTGCTTACCTCACTGGCGAGTACGGTGTGAACGATATGTTCCTCGGGGTTCTCTGTAAACTCAGTGGCAAGGGATTGGAAAAGGTCATCGAAATTGAATTGACCAACGAAGAAAAAGGAATGCTCGAAAACTCAGTTAATGCTGTAAAGGAATTAACAGCCGCACTAGAAAAAATTGACTACTAAGAAAGAGGCTCAAGGATGAACATTCACGAGTATCAAGCTAAAGAAATTTTCAGAAGTTACGGATTAAAGATCCTTCCCGGTAAAACGGCAACGACAGCTGATGAAGCTGTCGCCGCCGCCAAATCCATCGGCGGAGATATTTGGGTTGTAAAAGCACAAATTCACGCTGGTGGTCGCGGTAAAGGGGGCGGTGTTAAACTCGCTAAGTCTTTGGACGAAGTAAAAGAACACGCTTCAAACATTATCGGTATGGATCTCGTCACTCCCCAAACGGGACCAGAGGGCAAAAAGGTCAATCTCGTTTATATTGAGTCTGGTTGTAATATTGAAAAAGAATATTATGTCTCAGCTCTACTCGATCGCGCTAAAGGCCGTGTAATGATTATGGCCTCAAGCGAAGGTGGAATGGATATTGAGGAAGTGGCCGAAAAAACTCCTGAGCTTATTCACTATCTCGATGTCGATCCCAATACGGGGATCATTCCCTTTCAAGCTAGACAACTGGCTTTCAAATTGGGAATGAAAGGCAAAGTAGCTGTTAAAGCAGCAAGCTTTTTTGAAAAACTTTATAAGATTTACGATGACAAAGATTGTGCCCTTGTTGAAATCAACCCCCTCGTCGTTACTAAAGAAGGCGATGTCATCGCTCTCGATGCTAAAATGGGATTTGATTCTAACGCCCTTTATCGTCATCCAGAAATTATGGAATACCGCGATCTTTCAGAAGAAGATCCCACCGAAATTGAAGCCAGCAAATTTGATCTCGCCTTTATTAAGCTCGATGGAAATATTGGATGCTTGGTTAATGGTGCGGGATTAGCAATGGCAACTCTCGACATCATTAAAATGAATGGATCAAGCCCAGCAAACTTCTTAGATGTCGGTGGTGGTGCTAACAAAGAGAAAGTCACAGCTGCCTTTAAGATCATCCTTAAGGATCCCAACGTAAAAGCCATCTTAGTTAATATTTTTGGTGGAATCATGAGATGTGACATTATTGCTGAAGGTGTTATCGCGGCGGCCAAAGAGGTTGGTCTAAGCGTGCCCTTGGTGGTTCGACTTGAGGGAACCAACGTAGAACTTGGCAAAAAGATTCTTGATGAAAGCGATCTCAATATTATTTCAGCAGGCGATCTCAACGATGCGGCTAAAAAAGTCGTCGATGCAACGAAGGGAGCTTAATCGTGTCTATTTTGATTAATAAAGAAACCAAAGTTATTTGTCAGGGTATCACGGGCTCTCAGGGGACATTTCATTCTGAGCAAGCTATTGCCTACGGTACAAAAATGGTTGGCGGCGTGACTCCCGGAAAAGGTGGAAGTTCTCACTTAGACCTTCCCGTTTTTGATTCAGTTCATGAAGCCAAAGAAAAAACGGGCTGTAATGCTTCGGTGATTTATGTTCCACCTCCATTTGCAGCTGATGCTATAATGGAGGCTGTTGACGCCGAATTGGACCTTGCCATTTGCATTACTGAAGGCATTCCCATCGAAGATATGGTTAAAGTAAAAGCCTTTATGAACGGCAAGAAGACGCGTTTGGTGGGCCCTAACTGTCCGGGAGTGATCACACCCGATGAATGTAAGATCGGTATTATGCCTGGTCACATTCACAAAAAAGGTCGAATTGGTGTTGTTTCAAAGTCTGGAACTCTCACCTATGAAGCCGTTAAACAACTCACTGATGTTGGCCTTGGCCAATCAACTTGTGTCGGTATTGGTGGAGATCCTGTGAACGGCACGAACTTCATTGATATTTTAGAATTATTT
Organism: Bdellovibrionia bacterium; assembly: GCA_030427805.1. Classification (GTDB taxonomy): domain Bacteria; phylum Bdellovibrionota; class Bdellovibrionia; order Bdellovibrionales; family JAGQZY01; genus JAUHWN01. The sequence goes on along the minus strand of JAUICP010000001.1, from coordinate 251,277 downwards.
AACGCCGATTCAGAAACTGATGGAGTTATCCTCATTGGTGAAATCGGTGGGTCTGCTGAGGAAGAGGCGGCCGAATATATTAAAAGAGAATTTAAAAAGCCCGTTGCTGCATTTATTGCCGGAGCTAGTGCTCCCAAAGGTAAGCGCATGGGACATGCAGGCGCCATTGTCACCGGAGGAAAAGGTACTGCCGAAAGTAAATTTGAAGCCCTTGAATCAGCAGGTTGTAAGATTGCTCGAAGTCCTGGTGACATGGGTGTGGTTTTAAAACAATCCTTATAGTTTGAGTGGAGGAAAAAATGGCTCAAGAAATGACTTTTAGTATTATTAAACCAAACGCAGTAAAGAAAAACGCTATTGGTCCAATTATCGGTAAGTTCGAAGAAAACGGACTGAAAATTGCTGCTGCAAAATTGACTGTTCTCACACGTCCAAAGTGTGAAGAATTCTACGCTGAACACAAAGAGCGTCCTTTCTTTGGTGAGCTCGTTGATTTCATGACTTCTGGTCCTGTAATGCTTATGGCTTTGTCTGGTGACAATGCGATTACAAAGAACAGAGAAATCATGGGAGCCACTAACCCAGCAGAAGCCGCTGACGGAACGATCCGCAAGCTTTTCGGTGATAGTGTTGGTGAAAATGCTGTTCACGGTTCTGATAGTCCAGCTAGTGCTGAACGTGAACTTGGACTTTTCTTTGAAAAGTCTGAATTTGTTAATCAGTAACAATTGACAGAAATTCGCGGCGAACGCGCCATTATAAAAATTGATCGCTTGGCCTTCGGCGGCTCCGGAATCGGAAACCACGAAGGCCTTGTTGTTTTTGTACCCCTTGCCTGCCCGGGTGATCTTGTCAGCATCGAATTCACTAAAAAGAAAAAGTCTTTTGCCGAAGCTCGCATTCTAGAGGTTTTAGAAGAAAGTCCCCATCGCCAGGAACCACCCTGCAAGCATTTCGGCAATTGCGGAGGCTGCGACTTACAACACATTCAATATCCATCACAACTTGAATTTAAGAAACAGGCCCTCGAAAGCTTACTCGGTCGACAATTGAAATTAGAGTTGCCAGAAATTGAAATCATTGGTTCACCAAAAGAATTTCACTATCGAAATCGAATTCAACTCAATCAACGACAAGGCCGCTTTGGTTATTTCGAAAAAGGTCGGAAGAGTTTTACTCCCATCGAAAATTGTCTAATTGCTAGAGAAGAAATCAATAAAACTCTCACCCAGTTAGAAAGCCATTTTAAACGCTTCGAAATTTACTTCGATGGCCAGAATACCCACGTATCCCCTACGGATTACGGGGGCTCTGAAGGAAGTTTTATTCAGGTTAATCCTGAGCTCAATGAAATTCTTATCAAGCGATTAATCCAATCAATTGAGTTCAACGAATCTGAACACGGCGATAGTGAGGGAATATTCGTTGAACTCTATTCCGGAGACGCCAACTTTACTTTACCACTTCTAGAGCGATTTTCGTTTCATGGATATTCGATTGAGTTAAACCAGAAGAATGTCGAACGGGCCCGTGAAAAGCTGAACCCTTTTAATGGTTTCAAAGTGATGAAGGGTTCTGCCGAAGATATCAATGAGGTGCACCCCGGGGACCGTGTAAAGCACATGTTGGTCGATCCACCAAGAGATGGACTCAGTCAAACCGTCGTCGATTCCGTAATGGCCATTCGCCCCCAATGTCTCTACTACATATCTTGTCACCCAGCGACTCTCGCCCGGGATCTTAAGCTTTTAAAAGACCAATATGATCTCCAGGAAATCTCCGCTTTTGATATGTTTCCCCAAACTGGGCACCTTGAGGTATTTTGCTCCCTCAAACTCAAAACTACTTAAATTGAGAGTGATTGACATGCTGCATTTCCGGTCTGGATTCTCGTCTATTTTGCACTGATTTCAAATATCTGCTAGCCTTTTTCCATGCGAAGACTCCGCTTTTTCAGCATTTCATTACTCAGTATAGTTTTAGTTTCTTGCGCTCTGACTTCGTCACGGGATCCAGAAAAAGCCGACCTTTATTTACGCCTTGGTTCTAGTTACCTAACTAAAGGCGACAGTCCACGAGCCATTAAAGAACTTTTGGTGGCCCAAGACTTGGACCCAAATAATAAATTTGTACAAAATAATTTAGGCTTAGCTTACTACATGAGACAGAAGCTCGATAAAGCACTATTTCATATTCGCAGGTCCATAGAGCTTGATCCCGATTTTAGCGAGGGCCGAAATAATCTGGGGCGAATTCTTGTCGATGTTGGGCAATACGATGACGCGATCAAAGAACTAACAATTGTAAAAAACGATTTAACATACCCCGATCCCGATAAAGTTCTCGGTAATCTTGGGTTGGCATTTTTCAAAAAGGGACTCTACGAAAAAGCCAGAAAACACCTATTTGAATCTATTAAAATCAACAGAGAGAACTGCTTCGCTTATACTTACTACGGCAGGACTCTACACGAACTCAATAAATTTTCGTCAGCTCGCGATGCCTTCGAGAGAGCAATTGGTTTGTGTAAAACTGTAAAGTTTCCCGATGCTCATTTTTACAGTGGGTTAAATTATTATAAAATGGGTCAGAAGTCTCAAGCTCTGGCTCGATTTGAGGAATTGATAGAACTTTATCCCTACAGTGACCAAGCAAACGAGGCTCGGTCCATGATAAAAATAATAAGGTAAGAATGAAGTCCGTTGGAGAAGCACTCAAAAAAGCGCGCGAAGAAAAAGGCATTTCACTGGGTGAGATCGCTTTGGCGACCAAAATCAACACACGTATTCTCATGGCCATTGAAGAAGCCGATGAAGAGAAGCTCCCACCGAAAACGTTTTTACGCGGATTTGTTCAAAGCTATGCCTCTTATTTAGAGTTAGATGTCGACGCCATCATGGAGCTCTTTTACGAAGAGGTGGGAACGACAAAACCACAAACAATTATCAAAGAAGCTGACGAGGAAGGTGCACAAGTTGAACAGGTCGACGCCGACTCTCTCAATCTTGTAAAACTCGAAAACAATTCTGCCCTTTTTCGTTTTGGCGTTATTGGCATGGTGGTACTTGTCCTTTTCTTAGCCATCTTTTTTATTAAAAAGAAAATGGACTCATACGAAGAAGAGCAAATAATTAAAGAAGTGCCTACTAATCTCAAGGCCATTTCAGGAAACCAACCTGAACCCACTCCAGAAGATGGCGCCAAAGGTGAGGCAACTCCTACTCCAACCCCTGAAGAAAAGTCTGAGACCAAGGCGACACCGAAACCAACGGCAACTCCTACTCCGACCCCAACACCGACACCGAAACCAACGGCAACGCCTACTCCGACCCCAACACCGACACCGAAACCAACGGCAACGCCTACTCCGACCCCAACACCGACACCGAAACCAACGGCAACGCCTACTCCGACGCCGACACCGAAACCAACGGCGACTCCCACTCCAAAGCCAACGCCAAAGACCGTTTCACAAGTCAGTCAAGGTAGTCGTGAAATTATTCTTGAGGCCCTTGGCCCCGTTCGCGTGACTATGACCATCAACGGAAAGAAGAGTAGCTTTACTTTGGCTCCCGACGAAATTCGAACAATCCGCTCGCAAACAAAAGTAATTCTCGATGTTAACGATGGCGGAGCCGTTAATATTACGAAAAATGGTAGGGACCTCGGTATTCCGGGTAACTTGAATGAACCGATTCGCCTTGAATACTGATTTTGGCAAAAATTTCTGGTTGCTTTGGTGGTCGTCTTTAATCTTAAAGTTGCTCCTCACTGCCCTAGTGCCTCTTGCACCCGATGAAGCCTATTACTGGGTTTGGTCGCAAAAATTACAACTCTCCTATTATGATCACCCCGGCATGATAGCCTGGCTCCTTAGTCCGTTTTCGGCCTTGAGTTCTGTCGAAGGGCTTATAAGAATTCCGATACTTATTATGGGACAGATGACCTACTTGATTTGGGCTTTTGTTCTTAGTGAGTTTAAAATCGGAAGACATTTCGAGTGGCTAATGATTGCCCTTCTTACTCCTTTACTGGGCATCGGCTCCCTAGCCGTAACTCCCGATGTTCCACTTTTGTTTTTTTGGAGTTTTTCTTTTCTGTTCTTTATCAAGGCCTTAGCAACGAGAGATTGGCGCTTTTACGCCTTACTGGGGTTGTCGCTCGGCCTGGGATTTTGCTCAAAATATATGGTCGTCCTTTTCGTACCCTCTATTGCTCTCTGCTTACTCTACTCCCGCACCTGGAAAAAAGTGGTTTGGCCCTATACATTGATTACTGTATTTTTCGGACTTATTGCCTGCTTGCCGGTGATACTCTGGAACTATTGGAATGAATGGATTTCTTTTGAGTTCCAGTTAAAGCATGGATTTAAGTCAAATGACTGGAGTTTTAAAATTGTCCTAGAGTATCTTGGAGGTCAGCTCGGACTTATTTTACCCATTTTTGTCATCGATCTATTCACTAAGCACAAAAGTGAACATCAGAAGATATTATTCAGCTTTGCTATTTTTCCACTCTTATTCTTTCTCTACTCTTCATTTAAAGCCTTTGTCGAGGGAAACTGGCCTTTAACAGCCTATCCAGCCATTTACTTGCTCAGCCTAACCAAGGCTTCGGTTAAAAGAGTCAAAATCGGTCTCGTAATTTGGGCCTCTGCTCTTGTCTTACTTCTTGTGCAAATTGTTTTCGAACCCCTAAATATTAAAAAAGAACATATAAAGATCTTTGAAGCCTATAAATTTAGTTCAGTAGTCAACGATTTTGAAGACTACAAAAACTCAGATCTAGAAATCTTTGCGTCTAGTTATCAAATGGCAAGTGTTCTAAGCCTCAAACGACCAGGGATTGTCTATAAACTCAAGGGACTTAATCGTGTCGATTTTTTTGATTTTCAAAAGCAAGCAGTTCCTTCTCAGAAGCGACTCGGAGTTTATATCCAATCAAACCACAGAATACCAAAAGAAGTTTTAAAGACTTATAAAGTCATTGATGACAGAAAAATTGACGAAAAGTATCGATTCGTTAAATTAGAACAGATATGAAACGATTAATTTTAACAATCTCAATCGCATTTTGTTTACTCATCTACCTTCTATATATTTCTCAATTTGAGGGTCAGGTCCGAAGAGACGACATTCAAGTAGGTCGATCCGGAAAGTTCTATGATTACAAGGGAGCTTTTCACGTTCCATCGCGAAAAAACACAAATATAAATGATATCGAAATTTTGAAGGCAGCTAATAAATCACATTTCGATTTCGTAATTTTCTCTGACACCAATAATTTTAAGGCCGCCGGTCTCAATGATTCTTATTACTCTGGAACTCTCGGAATAAAAGTTAGAAAATTCAGTTACCTTGATTGGAACATCTTACTCTTTGAAAAGGGCAACCCCCTGGTGTTTGATTCACTGAGTGAGGCCCAGATTTTTTTAACCGATCAGCTGACGCAAAAAGAACCTGACCCTCGGTTTTTAACAGTCTTAACACAAGAGTCTGGAAAGGAATTCGGAAACACCAACAAGATTAGTCCCGGAGTCGATGGCATAGAAGTTATCAACTTAAGTTCTTTATGGAAAAAGACATGGAACCAATCAAAGGCTTCAGTATTTTATAGTTTTTTTTCTTATCCATTTAACGGAAAACTTTCTCTTCTTCGTTTAATAAATGAAATTCCGGGATATTTACAAGAATGGGATGGAATAGTTGAAAAGTTCGGCGAGAAATCTGGTTTCTTCTCTAATGAAGCGACTTCACAAGTTTTCAATGTTTTTAGCTCGAATATCAATTTTCCGAGTTTAGAATTAATTTTTTCAGTTGGAAGCAACCATGTATTCCTCAAATCAGAACTTACAGGTGACCCTAAGAAAGATCGACAAAAGATATTTAGTGCGCTTCAGGATGGAAGTTTTTATTTTTCTTTCGACATACTAGGAAACCCAAGGGGATTTGAATCTTACATACGCACTGATGACAATATTCACAACCTAGGTGCAAAGGTTAACCTCAATGACAATCCAGAAATAATTGTTAAACTCCCTATGGATATTCTCGTTCCCTACGAAATAGTAATTTTTAAAAACGGAAATCGCGTTGCAACTTTTAATAAACCTTCGGTGAGTTATCCCATCAAAGAAATCGGTAGCTATAGGGTCATCGTCAGAGTTATACCCACTCTTCCGTTACCCGATGGGCGCCAGTGGTTTACTTGGATTTATACCAATCACTTTCATATCGTTTCTGGGGCTCAAGACTAATTTTAAGATTTTCCGATGCCATTAACTGACAAGCAAGACGCTCATTTTTTGCAAATGACTTTTCATTGGCCATTTCTTGCTCGATCGAATTTCTATCCAGACCCTCGGGTTGCAGAAGAATAACTCGGCAAGTGCCACAAGTACCCATTCCACCACATGAGTGATCTATTTTAATGTTTTCTGACTCAAGAGCTTCGAGAAGCGTGCACCCCTCGGCAAAGGGCAGCTTTTCAGAAAATTCAATGATATCTAAAGAATGCTTTTTTCTTTTTTTAAACATAGCCCATCTTAAACTATTGATATTAGGAGGGATTGGCTATCCGCATTATTATTGAGTCTTGAAACATTTAACAATCATAACTATCAAAAATATATGGATTTTATTGCATTTGATTTAGAAACAACGGGTACAGTTGCAGGTGTTGATGCCATCGTCGAAATCGGGGCGGTTAAGTTTTCTGGAAAAACACCTATGGCTACATTTTCAACTTTGGTCGATCCCAAAAAGCATATCCCCGAGGATGCGACGCGGGTGAATGGAATCACTGATGATATGGTCGAGGGTAAACCCCTTATCCAGGATCTCTTAAAGCCATTTGCAGAATTTTGCGAAGACTTACCCATCGTTGCCCACAACGCACCATTTGATGCTCAGTTTTTAACGGCCGATATTAAAAGACACGAAATGGCAGCCCCCCAGGGAGTCATTCTCGATACTCTTCCAATTGCGCGTAAGGTTTTTCCGGGGCTAGCGAACTACAAGCTGGGAACTCTGGTGCAACATCTGAATATTCCGGCTGGGCAATTTCACCGCGCAGAGGAAGATGCTTCTTATTGTGGATATTTATTTTTTGAAATTCTCACAAAAGTGGCTTCAGATGCTAATCCACCGATTGAAAATTTAATTGCGCTTACTGGAAAGCCCGAAGCTCGATTTCCTCAAGTTGAAGTTTCTCATAAACAACTCGATTTATTAGACGGGCTTTTTTAATTAAGCCCACGCTTTATGGGCGATGGGAAGCCTTCGCCCGCGTCCAAATGCATGATCTGAAATTCTCAAGATCGGTGCAGCCTGCCACCTTTTAAACTCTGTCTTCATTAGAGCTCCAAGCAACCAAGTCTCGATATCATTGCCAGGTGGTCGCGTCTTTTCGACTAAATTTTGAACCGACCTATCAAGATCATCATAGGGAGGCAAGGAATCCTCATCTTTTTGATTAGGCGCTAACTCTGCACTCGGTGGACGATCAATAATTCTTTGGGGGATCACTTCTGAAACATCATTGTAATGTCTACTTAAACTATAAACCTGGTTTTTTAATAGATCCGCTATTGGCGCAAGACCGCCACACATATCTCCGTAAAGTGTCGCATAACCAGTAGCATACTCCGGCTTATTCCCGGTGGTTAGCAACAAACTACCTTCTTTGTTAGAATAGGCCATTAGGAGCAGTCCTCGAATTCGCGACTGCATATTTTCATTAGTTACGTGAAAGTCAAACTCCCCAAAGGACTTGTGAAAGGACTCTAAAACGTTTTCGTATATATCGTGAATTTGTATTTCGTAAAACTGAGTTCCCAAGTTTTCCGAAAGTTTTCTAGCTAATTCTAGGGATTCGTCGGCATTAAATTCGCTTGGCATGGCGATGAGAGTTACATTTTCAGAGCCAATAGCCTCAACAGCTAATGCTGCGACCAAAGCGGAGTCGATTCCGCCACTCGCTCCAAGGTGAACTTTTTTTAAGCCAGTCTTTTTTGAAAAATCACGTATACCTAAAACAAGAGCTCTTCTTAGTTCTTGAGCCTCACTCAATTTTTGGGGCCCTATCTTTTTAGAAGGCAGTTTTTCAATATCTATTACCTGAAAATCCTCTTCAAAACGTTTACTTTCGAAAACAACCTTATCCTTATTGAGAACAAATGAATCTCCATCAAAGATAAGTTCATCTTGGCCACCGACTTGGTTAACGTAAACCAATGGGCAATTAAAGTAAGAAGAGGTTTGGCTCAACATTCGCTTTCTAAGCTTTGATTTGCCCAAACTAAATGGTGAAGAGTTTAATGAAAATACGAGGTCGACATCGGATTTCTTTAAATCCTTCATCGGATTCTTTACGTGCTTGGGAGTAAAGTTCTTAATGGGCCAAGACCACGCATCTTCACAGATCGCTATTAAAATCTTTTTACCCTTAAAGCGTAAAATATTTTTTTCTAAGCGCCCCGGCTCAATATGCCTGGTTTCATCAAAGACATCGTAGGATGGAAGTAGCTCTTTATGAAAAAACTTTGGCTTCTTATTTTTTTGCAAGAAAACAGCAGAATTATAGAAGTCTTTACCCTGCTTTCGTGGACACTCAGTCACAGCCCCGATCAGTAGAGCAGGTCCCTTCGGCAGTTTTTTTTCTATTTCAGAAAGACACTTTAACTGCTTTTTAACTATACTCTTTCTTTCGAGCAAATCGCCCGGAGGATAGCCAAAGAGCGCTAATTCGGGAAAAATAACTAGATCCACTTTTTCAGTGGCAGCTTTTTCGGCGCACTCTAAAATTTTCTTCTTATTTTCTTCAAAATTGCCAAGAAAGCTATTTATCTGTGCAAGGGCAATCTTCAATCGAAACTCCCTAAAGAATTATGTGGATCGAGTGATTTCAAAAATCCTCTTTTTGATCCTCTCTTGAAATGGGAGTGTAACTCTTCTCTTTGAAAGATGCACCCTTTTAGTGAAACCGTCATTGTAACGATGCCAATGACTCACTTCTGCCTCAGGATATTTCCAGCAGAAATAGCCATCACCAGCGTCAAAGTCCACGAGCCACAAGCCTTTCGGAATGGCTCCGAGTTTTTCGACTTTCTTCTGCCACTCAGAAATCAATGAATTTATCTCTTCTTCAAGGTGAAGAATTTGCTCATCGGTTAGGTTTTTTTGGGATTCAATCTTCTCAATAAGTTGATCTACTTTTTTGGCATATCTCTGAGTAAAGCGGTACACTACGCGACTTAAGAATCTCGCGTTCTCAGTTGTGAATACTTGCCGTTCCCCGAAAGGTACGACTTGGTGCATAAACCCCTCCCCATAAGGTCTTTTGAATGAAGAGAAATTACACAAGCAGACTGACTTGGGCCAGAGAAAATTCGAGCGGGAGAAAAGCCTACAAAGGCTTCAGTGTAAATTGTGGAAAACTCAGGGGGCTTTATGTAAAGCTTTCGAATTTGTTGTGAAGAAAAGAATAAGCTCAGAAATAACGCAAGATACTTACGCTTATTGGCTATTTGGTGTTCCAGCCTTTTGTAATATTTAAACCCTGCCCACCGACAAAGACAACGATGGCAACGATCAAACCTGCAATAATTATCCACTTGAGATATTTGGAGAAGTCCATACCTTCATCGTTGGTCTCCGGCCCCTTCTTTGGCTGTGGTGGCGGCGGAGTAAATCCGATCTTTTTAGCTCTACCTGCGGCATCTGCGGCCTTTTTTCCGTCTTTTACTTTTCTCGATGCTGGAGCCCGGTTCTGTTCCTTTTCTTTTTTATCCTCTTCAATATAGGCAAAACCAAAATTTGCGACTCTACCACCGCGACCATTTCTACCGGCAACTCGCCTTGAACTTGTTGAACTCGAAGCAGCAGAGCTTCCTGTATAACTGGAACTTTCTTCGCCACCCACTTTGGTATCTAGACCCGATGTCTGCACCCGCTGTGTTCCAGGCCGGGAACTTCCGTTCACACCACTTGCTGTGTTTCCTCCACCTGAATCGGCATTTCTTGAAGAACGTCGACTTCGCCGGCGCCGACTGGAACTACTTGAACTATCTGATCCATCACTCGCCGAATCACCTCCAGCTCCACTGCCATCGCCACTTCCGTCAAGACCATCTCCTGCGCCTGGATTTGTTCGGGCCATATCGAACTGGCCCCCTTGGCAAACGGCGCTGCCACCTTCATTCCCGAGGGATGGCAATTCACCGGTTTCTAAAAGACAAACCAAATAACCCGAAAAGAATGAGTCGACATAATCTCTCATTCCCTCGTTGAAATTGTATAGGAGTCCACTAATAATTAAGAAAGAAATGAAGGCCATTAGAATGTATTCGAGAATCGCCTGTCCTGATTCTTCACCTAATGATTTTAATTGAGACATTCTACCTAAAAGCTTCATGGGTTTCTTCCGATAAGATATCGATATAAAACAATTATCGGAATATTAAGTATTATTATGAAGTTGAGCTGCAGTTTTGTCCTTATTCTACTAATAACTTCCTTGAGCGCGCCATTATTGGCTAAAACCGCCTCAAAACGAGACATCATGGGCATTCGTGATCTGACTCGGTCAGAAATGTTGCTCAGAACTCAACCTTCTAATCTTAAAAATCGAATACAACTCGCTGAACACTATCTCGCAATCAATAAGCCAAAACGAAGTATTAAATTACTCGAACAGGTCCAAGGGACCTTGAATCGCAAGGGGAACTTGGTTCTTGCAAAGGCTTATAACACAACAGAAAACCACCTCGATGAACTAAGAGTTTATGACTACCTTCTTGGGATGCGGGAAAACGACTTTATTGTTCATAAGAAAAAAGCCGACCTTCTCTACTTTTTAGATCGCAAAGATGAAGCGGTTCTTTCTTATAAAGCTGGTGCCCAGGCCAATAGTAACTTTAGACCCCTTTGGGATGCTTGGCTCAATGCCCTCTTAGAAATGGACGGGCGAGAATATGAAGCTAGAATCGTTCTCGATGATATGATCAAAAAATTTGGGCCCCAAGAAGAATTCATTAGTAAACTTTGTTACCTCTTTTACAAAGACGGGTTCATTCAACAGGCGGAGAAGTTTTGTCAGTTAGGAATTTCTCGAAATAAAAAAGATCCCAGTAATCATGTTTATCTTGGCCTGGCTTACAAAAACTCTGGACAAGAGGACAAGGCAGAAAAAGTTCTCAAAAAGGTGGGGAAACGTTTTCCCGCATCAGAACTCGCCCAGTGGGCCACTGCTAAATGGGAACACGACAATAATAATCTTTTAGGAGCGGAATTCGCCTTAAAAAAGGCTCTGAAGGCCGATCCCAAGTCGATTAGAAGTCACGAAATGTTAGCCATGGTACTTTTTAAGCAAGAGAAGTACGAGGAAGCCCTAGATCACTTTCAAGCCCACTGCTGGCTAGTAAAAATGGTTTCAGAAGAGTTTCGAATTTCTACGGGAAAATTGATTAGCATAAACCCCTCACTTCATCGGCGCTACCTCAACATTGCATCTTCATGTAGCCGAATGAGGAACTAACAGACTCTTTTAATTGAGCCTAACTTGCACATCCTCTTTCACTTTTGAAATTTCGGAAAAGTCATTTAGATTCACTTCGGATTCCGTTTGAAAAAAAGCGAAGGGAGGTGTTACTTCATCACCGATCAATCGAATATCAATGAGATTCAATTTATGACGACTTTTTAGCTCTGAGAGGATGTTTAAGGTCTTTAACACCCCCAAATTTTTGATGAGATAAAAATTCTTATATGAATTCTTACTCCCCAAATGGCAAATCGGAGCTATGAACACTTTTTCTGGATCATAGGCGTGAAAATGCTCTGTCGGCGACAGGCCTAGAGCAGAAAAGTCTGGCGAGCTTTCGCTCAAAAATACGAGTGTACTATTGGACTGTTGATCAACTCTGGAAAATACCATTTGCGACCCTATTTTTTGGTCTTCCAATAACCCGACCATTTTTCGATCTGACACAAGATTTATTTTTTCTTTAGTTAAATAAATCACAATGAGATGATTTAAGTCAGACATTTGATCGCTCCCAAGTACTCTAAATATGTAGCTTTTCAATGGGCATCTGTAAAGTTTTTTGACACTATCTCGATCTGAGATAGAAATGCTGTCAAAAAAAGGCACAAAATCCTTTTAATTTTTGAATAAGCCGTTCCAAGTGATATTATTAAAGTATCAAAGAACACATCTCGCTGACGTCTGTTCTAGTTCTTAAAAAGTATAGTTATTGTTTGTTTAACCGAGGGAAACCTCAAACCTCATGCTTTTTGTGGCATTTACCGAATACTATTTATGGGGGTATACAATGAAAGAAACTTTTAAAAAACTTTGGAAAGACGAGTCAGCTCAAGGTGCAACTGAGTACATTTTAATCCTTGTTGTTATCGTTGGCGTGGCGATGCTTTTCCGCGAACAATTCGAAAAAGTTATTAGTGACAAGATCAGTGACTTATCAAGTAAAGTCGGCGGTTTCGGAAACTAATCAAGCACGGGGTCTCTACTGTGCAATCGATAGTAGAGACAAAGTTTCGATATAGTTAAATTTAGAGGGTTGTTATGACAGTTGAAGTAACTCTACTTCTCGGCATCTTTGCATACTTAATGATTGGAGCCTTCCTAGGCGAGCGAGGGCCTCAGCAGATTTTCTTTAATTCCGCCCCAAGATTGGGGGCAAGAGTTGAAGCTCACATCGTTACTGGTCGAGGTTTTGTCGAACCGATTAGCCAGCAAAAAGTGCGATGGATTCGACCGAGCGGAGGAGCCCCTACAGGGACATTATGAGTTCCTGGGCCATTGGCTTAGCCTACTTTATACCAAGCTTCATTTTAGTAGCCGGAATGATCGATGACCTTCGTACACAGAAGGTCCACAACTGGCTATTCCTAACCTGCCTCAGTGTAGCCCTGGTCTTTGTACTAGTCGTAAAGGGCTTTTCAGCTCTTCCCTATTCACTTTTAGGAATGCTCTGTGCTCTTGCTTGTTTTCTTCCATTTGTCCTCATTGGATTTTTTGGCGCTGGAGACATGAAGCTTTATATGGCTTTTGGTCTAGCTACAGATTGGAATACAGCCTTTCAGGTCTTTGTACTGTCGATATTTTGGGGAGCAGCCTTCGGAATTGTAAAATCTGTAATTTCGGGGAATTTTTTTAATATTTTTAGAAAGTTACGCGGCAAAAATGTCGAAAAGATAGATAGAGAAGGAGTGCTCAAAATTCCTTATACAGTGGCCCTTCTTCTCGGTTGGTTTACTTATGTTTCGTTTGGAGTAGTTGCATGATGCAATCGGTTCGAAATGAGAAGGGGCAAATGACTTTAGAAGCAGTCTTGTTTCTAGTTCTCTTCTTTGGCGCGACCATCATCGTTTCTGATTACTTCCAAGACGAAAAACTTGTGGCAAAGATTGTTTCGGGACCATGGGATCACATTGCCGGAATGATGGAGAATGGTGTTTGGGAGCCACCCAACGATTCTAAGACCAAACACCCTAATTTAATTAACCGCCATGGTTCGCCCATTGGTGAAAGTTTGTGAAGCTTAAAGGAGTTTGTAATTAAAACCTTAAAAGCTGTGAAACATTTAAACGAAGATGAATCAGGAATCCTGACCTTGGATTTCATATTCTCTTCTGTGCTCGTGTTTGGCTTTATCGCGGTCTTATTTACAATTTGCCTCACTCTTTCTGTTTCCTACGTCGTTCAATACATCAGTTATGCCTCTGCAAGGAACTACTTTGCCGGGCACATCTCCCAGGACTCACAGACTCAAGAGGCTCAAACAAAACATAGTGAACTGATTGCTAACCCAGCTATTGCTCCGCTTTTTGAAAATGAATGGTACGAGATTGGTGATCCTCAAATCGGAGACCACAATGATCTCTATCCACAATCAACTGATCCCCGACAAAACTACGGTGACTCAGCCACTTTTTGGGGAACACGAATCGACTTCACGGCGAAAATATTAGAATTGCGCATCCCCTTCTTTGGAGTCACGACAGATGAAGAAGATAGTTTTACTGCGACATTAGCTTCTTACTTGGCGCGTGAGCCGACACGAGAAGAGTGTCGCCAAGAGTTTTATAACAATAGATTTAATGCAATTAAAAATTTGGACAGTGTCTACAATCAGGGGCAGGTCCAAAATGCAGTAATAATTTTTGATAATGGTTGTTAAAGTATGAATGAGAATAGAAATTTGAACATTGATAAAAATGAAGAAGGAATGGCTACTCTTGAAGCTATACCTCTCCTTATTTGCTTTCTTGTTCTTATCTCTCATGCGTTTGGTTTCTATGGAATTATCCAAACCGGCATACTAAATTCTATCGCCGCTCGAACCTACGCCTTCGAAACCTTCAGACACAGATCCAATCTCCATTTTTTTAGAGAAAATCGATTTCGTAGATCAACCCATTACTTTACTTCGAACAATAGAATTCATGGAATAAATGCAGCAGGATCAAACGCACAGGGATCGGTTGCTACTGAACGCCAACTTGCTATAGGGATGACCGTCGCGGATGAGGGTCGTACCAATGCCACCATTCACAACAATCAAATTTACAATATCAGCGAGGGTGCTCGTAACGGAACAACATCGACGAGTCCTGCCTGGATCATGGTGAGCTATGGCATTTGCTTAAGTGCAGAGTGTGGGGATTAAGGTATGAACGGAAACGAATCTAGAACATTATGGATATCACTGATCACAGGAATTTTTGCTGTGTTCTTACTCTATAGCTGGTCACAGGAACAAAGAGCCGAACTACACAAAAAGTACGGATCTTCTGAACAAGTTGTGGTTGCTAAAAGGCCGATTAAAGAAATGGCGCCAATTTTGGACTCTGATATCGATGTCATCGAAAGACCCGTTGATTTCATCGAGCCCAAAGCCATTCAGAACCCAGAAGAAGTTATTGGCAAGCTTGCAGCGGCACCGATCGAAGAAGGTGAACAAATTTTGGGAACAAAGCTTCTTAAGCCTGGAAACCTGACTGGACTTTCAATGGAGGTGACGCCCGGAAAAAGAGCGGTCACTATACCGGTTGATTCAGTAAGAGGGGTTTCTAAGCTCATCAAACCAGGCGATCGCATAGACATTGTTGCTGCTCTCGATGTTGGTGCCGGCGCCAACAAGAAGCGCGAAGTAAGAACTCTCATGCAAGATGTTGTTGTTTTAGCTACGGGACAGCGAATCGCTAACCAAATACCCGTTGTCTACGACGAAGAAGAAGATGGGCAGATCAACATTAAGAATTTGCGCATGGATGTCAATTATAACGATCTAACCATAGAAGCCGAGCCCGAAGAGGTTCAGGAATTAGTTTATATATTATCCACAACACCAGGTGGTTTGTTTATTACTCTAAGAAATTCAAGTGATCGAATTATCAAACCACTAAAGACAGCTTCAATTAACGATGTTCTAGGACGTATGCGACGAAAGCCAGCTGTAGCTCCAAGGCCTATAGTGAGGCCGAAGCAGCCGGTAGCCAAACCTAAGGTTAGAAAACCGAGGAGAAGGGGTCCTTTTGAAGAAGTTAATTAATTTAAGCATTGGACTTTGCCTATTATTAGCTCTTTTTCCTTTTGAGTCGGCATTGGCTCAGGGAGAAACAGATCGTAGTCGCGTGGTAAAGGCAAAACGCTTCATACCTTTATACATCGGTATCTCCCACGATGAGAAGTTGGAGTACATTCCTCCAGGAGTTAATTTTGGTGGCGACTTTAGAAATGTAATTAGGCTATCCGTTGCAAAAAAAATGAATGTCTTGCGTATCACTCCACGAAAAGTCGGTGTCGCAACACTAATAGTAAAAGATAAAAACCAACAAAAAATCTACGAAATACGACTTGACGTTAAGAAGTCTAATCTAACAAAAGTTGTTCGCGAGATGCGAGCTCTCCTGAGTGATATCGACGGGATTACAATTAAGATCGTAAACAACAAAGTTGTCGTCGACGGTAAAGTATTGCTTCCTAAAGATATGAACCGGATATACGCGGTTATAAAACAATTTGGTGACTTAGCTGATACTCTTGTCGAACTGAGCCCACTCGCTCAAAAGAAAATAGCCGAATTTATTGAAAGAGATATCAATAACCCTGAGGTCAACGTACGCGCTGTTAACGACAAGTTTATCCTAGAAGGATCAGTGTCTGATAAGAACGCTCGGGATCGAGCTGAAATCATCGCTAAAACCTATGTTCCAGACATTGTCGTTGAGAGCGCCGAAGCAGAGGGCGTTCTCAAAAAGCGTAAGGTCGATGCCGTAATTAATCTTATTACGATTAAGCCGGCCCCTGCAGCACCACCAGGTAAGACGATTCAATTGGTAGTGCATTATGTTGAGCTCAAAAAAGATTATGAACGTGCTTTTCGGTTTCAATGGACACCTGACATTCAGGATAATACCGAAATTCAATTTTCTAATGACTCGAGATCACCTGGTGGAGTTATTTCAACAATCACTGGTATCGTTTCGAATCTTTTGCCAAAGTTGAATTGGGCTAAATCCCATGGGCATGCCCGCGTGCTTCAGTCTTCAAGTATGATTGTACAAGATGGGCAAAAAGGAGACATCCGATCAACAGTTAAGGTCCCTTATTCGATTATTGGTTCGAATGGACAGGCGGGTACTAACTTCGAGACCACTGGTATTACTTCTACCGTGACTCCACAAATAGTTAACCCGCGTTCAGATAGTATTCAGTTAACGACTGATTTTTCAGTAAAAAGCTTATTAGGTATTTCTAACGCCGGTCCATTGGTGTCAGAAAACAAAGTGAACACAGTAATTACTGTGAGAAGTGGACAAAGCGCAGCTATTGGTGGATTGGTATCGAATACTTCGACGACTGATTTCAATAGATTGCCTAAAAATGTAAGTTCAAACCCCTTGATCTCTCTATACGCCTCGAAAGCATTTCAGAGAAATCAGACTCAATTTGTGGTTTTTATTACTCCAATAATTAAGTCTTCAGCGAGTGCTGGATCTGAAAAAATTAAGAGGAAGTTTAGGTTAAGAGACTAGGGAATTTAACAGGGCGAGAGTGTGGCATTAAATCCAAATTGTTCAATAATCTGCGTAATAGGTGGTAAGGGCGGAGTCGGAAAATCCGTTTTTGCGGCGAACCTCGCCTTCGCTACTGCTATTGAACTAAGGTCACCCACCCTACTCATTGACGGTGACTCTGATAGTTGTGGTGATCAAAATATCATTACAGGCTTTAAGAATCCAAAAACTTTGGATGAAGCGACAAAATTCACAGGCACAATCAACGCCCAAACGATTAATTCTGTAGTTTCTAAACATCAACAAATTCCGCTTCACTTTTTAGCGGCTGTTAAGAGCCCTGTAGAAAAATTCACATTGAACACTGGACTACTGAGTAAAACACTCGATGCCCTGTCGAATATCTATAAATACATTGTCATCGATCTCGGCTGTAAGGCCGGCGATATACAAATGGAATTTCTCGAAAAAGCCGACATTGTATTGATGGTCACCACCCCTGAGGTACTAGCCGTCACACAATCGGTGAAAATGACTAACAAGCTAATGGGTGCACTTATTCCCGGGGAAATGATTAAGGTTGTTGTTAATCGAGCGAACAACCAAGGTCTCTCGCCTCAGGCTATCGGCCAAAACATGAAAAAAGAAGTGGTTGGAGTGATCCCTCAGGATGACAATACCGCTGGCGCCTGTTTGCAGCGCTCTATACCCCTGGTTATTGCCGCACAAAAAACACCGATAGCTGCAGGTCATCACGAGGTCGTGCGAAAGCTCTCCGGTGGAATTCTCCAAAGATCAAAGCAACTTAAAAAACCAAAGAAACTTAAAAAAGATGAGAGCAGTTCTAGCGCAACGCCTAGTAATAATTCAGGTAATAATATCTTCGGCGCTGTTAAAGAAATCGATGCGCGAACTCAGTTGAAGTTAGTGACACATAAGCAACTCATTAAGGCCATGAACCTTAAAAATGACGATATAACCAAAGCTAAAAACGATCCCTCTATGGAAGAAAAGCTTCGAAATGACGTTCGAATGCAGATATCAAAAATCGTGGATTCAGAATCGCCCGGAATGCAAGCCTCTGAAAGGCGACAGGTTATCCAAGAAATTTTGGACGAGGCCCTCGGTCTTGGACCCCTCGAAGACCTTTTAGCTGATGATGCCGTTTCGGAAATCATGGTCAACGGTCACGAAAAAATATTTTATGAAAAAAGTGGTCGCATTAATTTAAGTAAGATTAAATTTACTTCAAACGTTCAACTCAGAAACGTCATTGAACGGATTGTGACGCCTCTTGGTCGACGAATCGATGAGAAAACACCCTATGTGGATGCTCGTCTTGTTGATGGATCAAGGGTGAATGCTATTATTGAGCCCCTTTCAATCGATGGGCCCGCACTGACTATTCGTAAATTTAGAAAAGATGAGTTCGGAGTCGAACAATATCTTCAATATAACTCGGCCTCTAAATCGATGATGGACTTCATGAGAATCTGTTGCGAAAACGGACTCAATGTCGTTATCTCCGGTGGTACAGGCTCTGGTAAAACGACTCTTCTTAACTGTTTAAGCTCATTTATTCCCTCTTCCGAACGGGTTATTACCGTCGAGGATGCGGCAGAATTACAGTTGCGACAGGAACACGTCGTTCGGCTCGAAACCAGACCTGCCAACATGGAGGGAACTGGTGCGGTGTCTATTAGGGACTTAATTAAAAACAGCCTTCGTATGCGACCTGATCGAATTGTTGTTGGAGAGTGTCGAGATGGGGCTGCCCTTGATATGTTGGCGGCTATGAACACGGGTCATGACGGATCCATGACGACAGTTCACTCTAACAATCCGAGGGAGTGTATTGGTCGACTCATTAACCTATGTATGCAAGCAGGTGTCAGTCTTCCCGAATATGCTATTAAAGAACAAATTGCGAGTGCTGTGGATCTCATTGTGCAGATTTCACGGCTCTCAGACGGTAGTCGACGCCTTTTAAGTATTACCGAAGTTCAAGGCATGCAGGGCGAGACAGTCACCCTACAAGAAGTCTTTCGCTTTGTTGAAAAAGGCTTTGATAAAAATAGAAAAATTATTGGAGAGTTTCAGGCCACGGGTCTTATTCCCAAGTTCATTGAAAAATTTGAGGCCAAAGGGATTATTATTCCCAAAACTCTTTTTTCAAATGAAAAACAAGCTCCTCAGCAACAGGTTAAAAAACGACCTGGCCCCGGAGTGCCGAGAAGACCCGCCACAGGACAGAAGCCAAATGCCGCTCCTAACGCGCAAAAACCTCAACAGTCGGTTAAGAAAGCGGGAGGTCAATAGTGTTTTCAAGTGAGTTTGTCGTCTTTCCACTTCTAGGAATCGCCATATTTACGATTGCTTATTTAAATGCAGATCGTTTGATTCATTGGCTTTCAGAAAAAAGCTTGGGATCTCGAGAGGAAATTATTAATAAGCTCGATCTCATGTTCGTAAAGATTGAGCGCAAAAAAATTACTTGGGCCTTACTCTTAACTAGTTTTGGTTTTGGCGCGCTCTTCTTCTTTTTATTTTGGCCAAATCTTTGGTTTAGCATTCCGGTTTTTTGCGTAATTACGGTCCTCGGTTGGACCATACCCAAACACATTGTTAACGGTCTTTACGAAAAACGCTGTGATGCCTTTACTAATCAGATGGTCGATGCCATGACTATTATGGCAAACGGAATTCGGTCTGGGCTTAGTATCACACAGAGTATGGAGAGGGTCGTAGCTAATATGTCTGCTCCCATTTCACAGGAGTTTCGCCTAGTACTCTCTGAGGTCCAGCTTGGACGCACCGTCGAAGAAGCCCTGTCGGATTTGGGCGAGCGCATTCCACGAGCCGATGTTCAAATGTTCGTTACCTCTGTAAATATTTTAAAAGAAACTGGTGGTAATATGGCTGAAACCTTTCAGACCATTCAATACACCGTTAGAGAACGACAAAAGATCGAGAAAAAGATTGAGGCACTCACTGCCCAGGGTGTTACTCAAGCTGTGATTATTACTTTAGTCCCGTTTCTATTATTAATTGTATTTTATGTAGTGGACCCTAACTTTGTTCTTCCACTTTTTACAAAGCCCTTAGGATGGCTAGCTTTAATGATAATGCTTGGTCTTCAGGTGACTGGAGGCCTATTAATGCGTAAAATTATAAAGATACAGGTTTAAGCTCTTTAGAGGAGAGTCAATGCGGCGTTTTTTAGTTTTTATCATTTTTATCATCTCATCTACTGCTTCCGCAGTTGTTGATATGAAAAATGCCAACTATGCAGATACCTGGCTGGATTTAATCGTTCCGGGCTCTGGCTTTGATTTAAGAATTCAAAGAACCTATAATAGTAGGTCTTTGTTTAACGGTATTTTTGGCTTCGGTTGGTGTTCTGACTTCGAAACGGAGCTCGAAACCACTGCCGAAGGAAACTTAGAACTTACCGAGTGTGGTGGTGGTATGAAAATCATCTACTATCCACAGAGCTTCGATACGGATACCGTGAGTAAAACAGTTGATGATATTATTTCTAGAGTTAAAAAGAAAAACCCCAGTGCATCCTCTAAATACCTCAGCACGCTGCGGGGACAACTCATCGAAGACACAGAATTGAGATCAATTTGGGCCAAAGATGTAGGCATCTCTCTAAAGAAAAATACGACGGGTGCGGTTTACTACGCCAACGGACGCGAAGTAGAAAGAATTGATTTCAAAGGAAAGCACTACGATCGATATTTACCCGACAATACTATGCAGCGCTTTGATACTAAAGGCCGCTTAATTGCTATTTACGATAAGAATCGTAATTTTATTCAGATCAACTACGCCGGCGGAGTGATCACTCAGGTTGTAGACGACAAGGGTCGACGCTTAAGCTTCGAGTTCTTCCCCAATAAAAAAGTTAAATCTATTAGCGGTCCGAATAATTTGAAAGTCCAATACCGCTTTAAATCAGAAGATTTGATCAAGGTGCGCAATGCCTGGGGCAACGTCTACGGCTACGATTATGATTCTGTACACAATCTCACTAAGATTGCCTATCCAGACAAAACCTTTAAAGCCCTCACCTATGATCAAAAAAGAGATTGGGTTATGAGCTTTAAAGATCGAAATGGATGTACAGAAAGCTACAGCTATCTGCCGTCCTCGGATGACCCTAAGAACCACTACACATCAAAGGCCGTTAAAAAGTGTAAGGGGAAGGTCGTCAACCAAGCCGAGCATGAATTCTGGCATAAAAAGCGAAAAGATGGTCGTAAGTATCTCGCTCGCGTAGCTACTAAAAACAAAAAAGAATCTCTCGATGTTGTTTACCACGAAGTCTTTGGTAAGCCAGTCTCTATCAGAAAAAATGGACAGACGACAACCTTTAGTTACTATGCCAACGGCCTCGTAAAGACCAAGGCAACTCGCTTCTCAGCACTTTATTTTAAGTACCGAAATAAATATAAGAAAGTCTCTGAGGTCACCACTGAGGTTTACAACAATAAAGGTAAGGTCTCAAAAAAGATGGTCACTAAATTTAAGTACGACAAAAAGGCCAATCTTATTCTCGCCGAAAATACTGAAGGCCAAAAGGTGCGTCTGAAATATGATATTCGTGGGCGAATTGCCGCCATCATTGATCAGGCGAAAAAAGAGGTTAGAATTAAATACGAAGAACGATTTGGTAAACCCTCCATTATCACACGACCGAATTTAGGAAGCATTAGGGTTTCTTATAAACCCAATGGAGAGATAAAGAAGGTAGAAAGCAAAGAAGGCACCACCGTAGCGGTACAGGTGGCATCGACATTTAACAACTTGCTCGATGTTATTTCACCGGCAACCAATGAATTGAGCCTCTAGCTTTATGGGAGATGTGATGAAAAATAAAATTAGGTGGATTTTCTTACTCAGTTTTTTATTCAGCCTTGGTTTCACTCACTCTGCATTTGCAGAAGAAGATCCGTTCGAACAGGGAGAAATAAACCTTGAAGACCCAGCTATGGTTCAATCGGATGGGTATTTTGCCGATCCCGATGCCGGCACCATAGGATTAAGCTCCGCACCCCTTAACTCATGTTCTCCTGATAACGCAGCAGATGATCCCAATTGTATCTGCGATGGCGATGTGTGCTCAAATCACGCCGCTGGTGGAAGTCTATATGACAGCGCTCCAATCACTCCAGATGGAAATGCAACGACCACGGGTGATGTCGATACGGAGACCTAATCGGCGGCCTAAATTGTCGCCGAGATTTTCAGTATTTTCACCAAAGTTTACCGAAAAGAGTCTGATAACTACCTAAAATTACTCCGTGAAATTGATTTCATTTATTAAAGGGTAAGTTCCGGTGAGCCCATTCAATATCTAACACTTGTTTAGACTTTATACAGTGACTGACTATGTTCCGTTTTGAGACACTTTTCTCTGTCACTCCTCCAGACACCCTCTCTCTTAAGTATCTAAAATAATTGACCTATTCAAACTGTCTCAATGTGAGTCACTTGGCATATTCATCGCAAAAGTACTTGGTGTAAGACGAATACATAGGAGGACTTACATGAAAGCAACTAAACTTGCCCTAGCACTAGGGTTCATAGCTTCTTGCGGCCTTAGCTCAGTAGCTTCTGCTGTACCAAATAGTAACCTCACGCGATGTTCAGATCCATCTATGGTGATGAGCCCTGCTTGTGATCGAATCATGAAAAGAGCGGGCATCTCAATGAGCGATAGACGTGAATGGCATGATGCTGGAGCGATTAATTGTAACCACAAACTTGAGCGCATCCAAACTGCCGCGGCTACCTTAGAAACTGGAAGCACTAGAACAACTATCACAGATATATAATATTAGAGTGAATAAGAGATATTGATCGTTTTAAGTACGTTCTCTTAACTTACTCTTCTAGGCTTTCATAAATCTCAGTAGCCTTAGACTTAACGGCTTGAGCTTTTTCTTTTACGATCTCTGGGTTTTCTTTGACCTTTTTGATCGCGGCTTTCGCTTTTTCTTCTGCGACTTCCTTTCCGCGCTTCAATTGATCTTGCAAAAACTCCTTACTTCTTTTGATTTCCACACCAAAACTTCGGTGACCAGGAATATTTTTTTGATCGAATTCTTTTGTGACTTGTGAATCAACATTATCGAGAACCGACTTATAGATGTCTCTCAGGGCATGAATTGCCCCCTGGGCCACTTCAACCATGGTTTGGCCAAAGTAACTTTCTTTAATCATCACTTCAGTTTTTTGCTCGAGTGTCGTTTCACCGATTTTAATTTGCATGAGGATGGTAAAGACCGAGGTTAATATAATTATTTTAATAAAAAATAAAATATCACTCATATGCTGTCTCCACTGGTTGGTTCTTATCCAAAAGCTGATCGATTGCACTGAGTAGCTCAGCTTTCTCAAATGGCTTTACCACATAACTCTTACATCCGGCGTCTAAAGCTTTTAGCACCATAGACTCTTGGTCCAAAGTAGAAATCGCAATAATTTTGGTCTTTGGCAACTTCTCGAGAATTTCTCTAGCTGCGTCTACTCCCGACTTTTCAGGCATTACGATGTCCATTAATATGACATCAGGCCTTGTACGAAGAGCTAACCCAACCGCATCTTTTCCATTTACGGCCTCGGCAATAACCTTATAGCCAGCGGACTCGAGGATTGTTCTTTGGATTTCCAGCATAAATGGGGCGTCGTCGACGATCATTATTTTCATTGTTCTATTATAGGATCGAAGGAGGCTATTATCGACTCCAATTATAGCCGAACTCGACAAAGATCGAAGATTGATTAACTTCGAGGTTCTCAAAGGTCGAGGATCTCAGGGGATCCGCAGGACTAGAATCATTTTTAAAGCGATTCTTTTCAAAAACAGATCGCAAGCCCCAATAAAACTCATTACTCGAATCCAGTTCATAGAGCTTACCAATTGATAAACCGAGTGTATTAGTCTCGCCTTTATCGCCTGATTTAATATTGATTCCCGTCTCTTTTTCTTTATGACTTTGCGATGGCGAGAGCCAGGTTTCAACAAACCACTGACTCCCCTTTTCTTTTTGTAAGAAAAACCGCGCACCGAGTTTAACTCCTGAAGTTCGCAGACCCGCTCTGAAAGTATCCGCTGATGAAACCTTTTCCTCGGCCTCAAGATAACTCAAGCGAAACTCAATTCTACGACCCAATGAAAAGTTTTGTCGATACATGAATCCAGTATCAAACCATTGGTGCTCAAGATAGCTTTGTCGGCTCGAATTCAATGCACCAGTGACACTCGCGCCCAAGGACATTGAAATATCGGTATAAACCCCAAACTGAGGGGTCAGCCATATATCAACAAAGCCCCTTATACCAGGAGCACTCAAGTTATAGGATCGATAAAGTGAAAGACTTGAAGAGTCCTTGTAAAAAAAGAACGGGCTGATTCCGATTCTCATAATTTCTAGCTTGCTAACTTCTGCGTCTGATTCAGGCTCTATTGAGGTCTCAACAGTTTTTGGTGCGGGTTTTTCCTCAACCTTCGGGACCTCGATCTTTTCAGTCACCGGGGGATCGATTTTTTTGACATTTTCCTCTTTGGGCGATTTCTTTTCTGTTTGGATACTTAAAGGGTCCTTAAACTCTTCTTTTCTTTTTCGAACTTTGTATCTGCCGGTATCGAGGCCAGTGTTATCGGGGTTGTCTCGACCAGAGTCCAGGAGTAATGTCGAGCTAGGATCGAGCTGGGCGGAAACTCCATCTATCCAACTAAAGCTAATCATCATGATTAAAACTAAAACCCACTTCATAGTTTCTGATCGGATTGAGACGATGATAGCTTTATAGCAAATTGACCATTATATAGATGGAGGGCAAACTATTATTTATGAAGTACTTCGTTATAATCTTAGTCTTGCTCAGTTTCTCCAAAAACCTTTATGGACAAGCATCTAAGGTTAACTATGTATCTCCAGTCGATGATCAACTATCAATAGATAGTCTCCTCGTATTACCGAGCCTTGATAACGTCAATGGACTTTACTCTAGGCCTTTAGAGTCCCATCTAAAAAAGCTTATAGACGAAAGTCATCGGTTTTCTTTAGAACCCCTTCGAGCCGCGGGAAATATTAATTCAACGGACTCGTTAAGCCAAAACCCCCAGCTCGTTCTTGATCTATCCAAAGGAAGTAAGGCTCAAGCAGCTCTTTCACTTGGAATTTTTAAAAGCCCAAAAGGTTTTCAATTAAAAATTGCACTCTTCTCTACAAGAGATGGCAGCCTGCTTTTGCAAAATGAAAAGAGAGAAATCAAAGGTTTTGAAATTAAAAAACTAGAGGGTGAAGTTGAAGGGCTCTACCGGCAATTAATTAGTTCATTACCCTACGATGGAAAAATCCTCTCTCGTCAACTGACGAGAGTTACGGTCGATCTTGGCCAGAGCGATGGAATTAAAAGCGGCGATGTTATTCCTGTAATCCAAATAATTAAACTGAACCGCCATCCAAAATTTAAATTCATCGTTGGCACGGATAAAGAGATTATCGGCCAAATTCAAATTACAAAGGTTGATAAAAAACTGAGTTTTGGGCAAATTATTTCAGAAAAAGAAAATGGGATAATTAAAAAAGACAATAAAATCGTGGCACAGAGAAGTGTTACCTACGACAAAATTGGCGGAGGCCAAAAAGGATTTGTTAAAGTCGGGCAAAAACCTTTGTCTGATCGTAAAGATGCTAAAATTGCATTTGGTGAAGATCCTGAAGAGTGGAAGCCTCAACCTCCTCCTACATTTGGCGAAGTTGGAGCAAAGTTTGGCTTTGGTTCTTTTAGCAACAAAACGCAATTAGCGAGCGCCGGAAGTGTCGATGCTAAGTCGGGAATTTACCCACGAATCAACTTGTTTGGTGAGTTTTGGCTCACTCCAGAATACATAATGAGGGTCGATCTCACTCAAGGAATTATTGAAAGCGATAACCCACTCAGTGGTTCAGAACCCGAAAGCCTCTCACAATCAATGACTAAATACTCCTTGCAGTTTGGATACACTCATAATTTTACGGGAGATTACTTCGGACCTAAAATTCAAGCTCTATTGGGCTTTGCCCAGTCTCGAGTTTTCGTTGACGACACAAATCCGCGTGGTCTGACAACGACAACTTACTCTGGCGCTATGTTGAGTATTGCCGGCAGCACACCCTTGGGTTTTGTGCCGAAATGGAAAGCCGGAGCGAGAATTAATTTTTACCTCTTCCCACACCTTAAAGAAGAGCCCGTGAGTTCAGGAAGAGACTCCAACGACACCATGACTGAATTTTCATTGTTCACTAGTTATAAGTGGATGGAGCGCCTCCACCTTATTGGCTCAGTCGATATTTCGCTTTACACATCGAGCTTCACTGGAGGCGGCACACGAAGCGACGATGCCAACAACATCAGCCAAAGTGACACTTCCTTCAACGCTGGCATCAAGTACCTCTTTTAGGTAGAAGCTTCCTTTTGGTAGCGACTTCGCGTCAATATCCAAACTCACGCCAACCTTATAAATGAGAAACTGAACGACCAAAATGGGCACAAAAAAAGCCACAACCCATAAGGGATGTGGCTTTCGAATTGATGCGGTATTGCTACCAAAAGGAAGCTTCTACCTATTACATCATACCGGGCATTGCGCCGCCCATTCCGGCAGCAGCCATGTCGTCTGGAGATGGTGCGTCCTTCTTAGGAGCATCAGCGATCATAGTCTCAGTAGTGAGCATGAGTGAAGCAACAGAAGAAGCGTTTTCAATTCCACAACGAACAACTTTTACAGGATCAATGACACCAGCTTTTAGAAGGTCAGTGTACTCTTCGCTGTAAGCGTTGAAACCGTATGAAGCAGTTTTGTTTGAAAGAACACGATCAACAACGATCGCACCGTCAAGACCAGCGTTAGTAGCGATTTGACGGATAGGCTCTTCACAAGCACGCTTAACAATTTGAGCACCCCAGCGCTCTTCATTTTCGAACTCATCAAGATCGATTTTAGAAGAAGCACGAAGAAGGGCAGTACCACCACCAGCGACGATACCTTCTTCAACAGCTGCACGAGTAGCGTTAAGAGCATCCTCAACACGAGCTTTCTTTTCTTTCATTTCTACTTCAGAAGGAGCCCCAACGTGAATAACTGCAACTCCACCTGCAAGCTTAGCAAGACGCTCTTGAAGTTTTTCTTTGTCATACTCAGAAGTAGTTTCAGCGATTTGCGCTTTAATTGTACCTACGCGAGCTTCGATGTCTTTTTTGTTACCAGCACCATCGATAATAGTTGTGTTGTCTTTATCGATAACGATGCGAGCAGCAGTACCAAGGTCTTCAACAGTCGCTTGCTCAAGTTTACGTCCGAGGTCTTCAGAAATAACTTGGGCACCTGTTAGGATAGCGATGTCTTCAAGCATGGCTTTACGACGATCACCAAAACCAGGAGCTTTAACAGCGGCAACATTCAAGCGGCCACGAAGTTTGTTAACAACGAGAGTTGCAAGAGCTTCGCCCTCAACGTCTTCAGCGATGATAAGCATTGGCTTATTAGACTGAACAACGGCCTCAAGAAGAGGAACCATGTCGTTAAGGTTAGAGATTTTTTTGTCGAAAACGAGAACGTAAGCGTCTTCAAGAACAGCTTCCATTCTTTCAGGGTTGCTTACGAAGTAAGGAGAAAGGTAACCACGGTCAAACTGCATACCTTCAACAACGTCGAGCTCAGTTTCAGCAGTTTTGCTGTCTTCGATAGTGATAACACCTTCACGGCCCACTTTATCCATGGCTTCGGCAATCATTTTACCGATTTCAGGATCGTTGTTCGCAGAGATCGTTCCAACCTGAGCGATTTCATCAGAATTTTTGATTGGCTTACCAAGCTTAGTGAGCTCTTCACGAAGAGTGTTTACGGCCTTATCAATTCCACGCTTAACAGACATTGGATTGTGACCAGCACTTACGATTTTAGCGCCTTCACGATAAATAGCTTGGGCAAGAACAGTAGCAGTAGTAGTACCGTCACCAGCGTCGTCATTAGTTTTAGAAGCAACTTCTTTAACCATTTGCGCGCCCATGTTTTCGAACTTGTTCTCTAGCTCGATTTCTTTAGCAACAGTCACACCATCTTTAGTGATCAATGGAGCACCAAAAGACTTTTCGATGACTACGTTGCGACCTTTAGGTCCGAGAGTTACTTTCACAGCATTAGCGAGAGTGTTAACTCCTCTTAAAATTTGAGATCTTGCATCTTCTGCAAAACGCAATTCTTTACTCATTATATTTCTCCTTAATTAAAAATTCCTAAAACATCGCCTTCGTTCATCATAAGAAACTCTTCGCCACCAAGCTTGAGTTCAGTTCCGGCATATTTACTGAATAATACTTTGTCACCAGTTTTAACTTCGAGTGGAAGAGTCTTGCCCTCGTCAGTAATGCGACCATTACCAGTAGCAACAATTTCTCCTCTTTGTGGCTTTTCTTTTGCTGTATCAGGGATGATGATGCCACCCGCAGTTGTCTCATCTTCTTGTAAACGCTTAACTAAAATCCGATCGTGTAGCGGACGCACGTTTAATTCCATTCTCCTTACCTCCTGTGAATGAAATAGCTTTGGGCGCTAGTGGCCCGAATTGCTTTGAACATGGGAAGTATGGATTTCATTGGCGGAGAGTCAAGGTGGCCTCTAAAAAAATATTTTATTTTTTATAAGGAAGTCTTCTTCGATAAAAAAATGCAGAATTATCGAGGTCTTGATGCGCCTAATTATTTAGGCGTCCAACGAAAGGTTGGTCTACGGCCACTTCATCGCCGTCTTTGGCGCGGTCGATGTAATTGCGGTAGGCTCGCATGAGCTCAGCCATTTCTTCGGCCGTCATCTTTTTAGCGGCCTCTTCGAAGGCATCGGGATTGTCAGCACGGCTCAAATACAGAACGAAATAGTCGTTTACCGTGAGCTCTTGGGCAATCTCGAGGTTGAGTTTTGCTTGATTCAAACGCTCTTCCCAAGACTGGGCGCGCTTACTGTCTGGAAGGTTCTTTTTGGCCGCCAAGAGCCTTGGCGATGCAACGGGAATGTATCTCGAATGCTGGCTCTTTCCACCAGCGTTTTTAACTCTGAGGTCAATCTTAGCAACATCGAGAGAAATTTTAGCCTCTTCAATCTGCTTCGACTTCCAAGTGCGAAATCCTAAGATTTCGGCATTGGCTGCCTGAGTCATTAATAATGTGAGTAAAATCCCCACCATTATTTTCAAGATATCCTCCTAAGGCTCAAGTGTATTGAGCACCCTCACCTTAAATCTATCAATCTTTGTGCCAGCTTAAACTGAGTAAGCATTGCAAAAGATCAGCTCAGCTAGTTACTCTTTTCGCAAGAGCCGACTAAAAATGGCAGAATTATTAAGTATCTACAATGTGCGTCATGCCCCTGGAAAACATTCATTTTACAAAGATTCTTCGGGCCCCGGGGTAATTTGCTCCTGGACCGAAGTATAGCCCATGTCTGGTGGGAGTTCTTTTGTTCCCTTTGCCCCTAGACTTTCCATCTTTCGAGCTTGGACGAGAACTCGAGAGTTGAGCCTTTTAAAGCCCGTCTCGTATTCACTTTTTGCCTTGTCTAAAAACTTACCCACATTGGCGTAGGCTTCGACAAAATCGACAAGTCTTTTATGAAGCTCTTTACCCGCATCTGATATGAGCTGGGCATTTCGAGTGAGTTTATCTTCGTGCCACCCATAACGAATAACTTTCAAAAGACCTATCAATGTCGGTGGAGTCGCGATCAGAATCTTTTTCTCTAATGCGTATTCGACTAAATCTCTTTGTGTTTCTAGGGCCGCGTAAAGAAAGGATTCATTGGGTAAAAACATGACGGTGAAGTCAGCAGAATCCGCGACATGTTCTTGGTAGGCTTTTTGTGCAAGCTTCTTTACATGGTCCTTAACGTGGGCTCCGTGCCGAGCCAAGTGAGTATTGCGCTCTTCTTCGGTTGAAGCATCCATGGCCTCCAAAAAGGCATCAATCGGAGTTTTCGCATCGACGACGACGACTCTCCCCCCCGGCATTCGAACGATCATATCCGGGCGAAGGACCTTGCCATCGACTTCACTACTATCCTGAAAACTCACGTCCGAGTACTCAGACATGCCCGCAAGCTCGATACAATTCATCAATTGGACCTCACCCCAACGCCCACGCACATGGGGTTTTTTAAGGGCATTTTTAAGGGCCTGGGTCTCGGCCGTTAGGCGCGTTCCCGCTTCGGCGACCTGCTTGAGTTCATTTTCTACTTGGGAATAGCTACGCTGACGCTCTTTTTCCATATCGAGAGCGAGCTTTTGATAGCGCTCCAGAGAGTCCTTGAGTGGCCCCACTAAGCCCTCAAATTCTTTTTGTTTAATATTCATATTGCCCTTAATTTCTTCGGACTCTTTGTTAAGGACATTTTTAGCCATATCGAGGAACCTTTGGCTGTTTCCTTCGATGGCTTTTTGCGCAGCAAAGCTAAAGGACTCGAGCATTCGTTTTTCCAACTCTTCAATCAGCTTTTGTTGTTTATCGAGGTTCTCTTGCAAGTGAATGGTTTTTTGTTCAAATCGAGTTTTTGCATCTTTTTGTTCAGAATAAAGAGTCTCCAATTCAGTGACTTTGGCTATCAACTCTTGCTTTGTATTATTAAGAATTCCAATTTCTTGATCCTTTAAAAGGATCTGCGACTGAAGGTCAGCCAATTCTGAAGATTCTTTGTTTTTAGCTTTACGAAAGTACCAAAAACTAAAGCCCAGTGAAAAACTCAAACCCAATAAAAATGTAAGACTAGAAATTAAATAAAGCATGATAAATGAGCTATCACGCTTTAAAATTAAAGTCGATACCAACTCCCTTATGCACCTTGCAGTAAATTGAAAAGCCTAAGGATATTAATAGTATGGCAAAAGACAAATTTGCGATTGGTTGTCAGCCAGTAAAACCCGACAGAGACTCAGCGGCCCTTTCTAGCCATGTGCAATTAATTTTCGCTTTTTTCCTCTTGGTTTGCAGTCAAACGGCCCACGCCGGAATCAAAGATCATTCTGATCGTTTTTCTTTAGCTTTGCTTATTCAAAGTCAAACCTATGAATTTGCCATCGAAAGTAAAACCAGCGAAGACAAAGTTATTTTTGAGCCAAACACCCATGAGCAAGTTGGAATAGGAGTATCTGCGTTTGGCCTTGGTGGTGCCGTCTACAATTCTACTGAGTTTACGCAAGAGGATGTGGTGAACTACGGAAAAACTCAATACGAGGATTTAAGTGGTAGCTTATTTCTTGGTTCCAAAGATCAATTCTATTTATCGGGATACTACAGCCGATTTAAAGGGTTTTTTATTCAGAACTCCGAAGAGGTCGATCCGAGTATTTCAACAACTGACCCTCGAATTCAAATATCTAATCTAGAGAATTTTCGTCTTGGCGGAACACTTTACTACTTATTTTCTCCAGACGATTTATCTCTCTCAGCCCATCTCGGGCAGTCTGCTCAACAGACCTCCAGTGACGGCTCATGGTTTATTCGCCTGTCTTATGATGGGCTTAAAATAAAATCCAGTGGCCCGTTTATACCCACCACAATTCGCAGCCAATTTGGCAGTGACGGAGCGATCGAAGCGGGAGAGTTTAATACCGCCAGCATTACTCTCGGCTACGGCCACGCATTTATTTGGGGCAATTGGTTCGCGTTCATAGCCGTCAACCTAGGTACGGGATCCCAGTTTTTTGACTACACCGTTGATGGCGTAAAAAAATCGACCACGAAACAAGCTTTTAAATCTGGTACCGACCTCGTGCTCGGCTATAACGGAAACGATCACTATTCAGGACTAAAAATTGTTTTTGACGAGACGGATCTTCCGCTCGAATCAATTCGCATTACAACGTCAACAGTTCTAGTGCAGTTGTTTTACGGATACCGATTTTAAAAAAGGAATTCAAAATGAAGAAACAGGAAGTTTTAAATTTAAGACAAAGAATTTCAAAACGACTTTGGGGACTACTCTTTCTAGGAATTGCCGCCATTTACTTAGCTGGATGTGCCGTAGCCCTTCCCGTTCATCAGTTACACACGCCACAGTCTAGGGGCAGTTTAAATTTTGAATTCGGAGCTATGAGCAATACTGCTCCATCCATTGGGCCCGATTACGAAGACGGCTCTAGCCTCGACAACAACACTGTCGATTCACTTGCAGAAGCGGTTCCCAATATGGGTGCTGCCTTCGGCCTTGGAATAACAGAATCTTTAGATATTGAACTCGAAGCCATTGCCAATTTTGGGAGTGGGTCCATTGCCTCTGGCGGTATCAAATATCAATGGTTAGGAAGCAATATTTTTTCTGGTAAAGCTGGCAGCATGAATTCTTCAGTTCGCATAAAATATTTTGTAGCTTCGGGTTACGAAGATGATGCCACTGACTCTAGTTCGGACAACATTTTTAGCGGAATATTTACCGAAAAGTTAGAGGGAAGCGGACTTATTGTTTCTAACTCTTTTGGTTATCTACTTGCTGACTTCTTCGGTGCCTACATCGGCGGACAATACATTCAAGGGAGCTTAAAGTACGACTATCGTGAAGGAAGTTCCACCGGAACTCTTTATTCGGGTGACCGAGCCTTTACCGGCTATGGTCCCTTCGCTGGACTCCATCTTAATTCATCCGGCAGCAGCTTTAGAGCCTACCTAGCCATGGAAGTTCAATACACTAATTTGCCAGCCACCTTTTCTGACGAAAGGGTATGGCATGAAAGTGTGGCTACCTACTTAGGTTTCCTATTGAATCTCTAAGGTGCAAATGTGCTTAGGGCGACCTAGTGTCGCCTTGAGATACCTTAATTGAAGCTTACAGCTACCGACTTATCACTTTTGAACACTTCTTTCTAAATATACATAAATAATTGAAAATACTAAGCTTTACTAATATCTATAATTGTTCAAGATGTCTTGAACAATTTAGTAGTTTCGGTTAGTATAAGACTATGGAAAACGCCGAAAACAAACTCGAAATATTCTATGATGGTCTGTGCCCCATTTGCACCAAAGAGATCAATCACTATCGAAAGCACCCCGAAAGCCATCGCATTCGTTTCGTGGATATTGCTTCCCGCGGATTTGATGCAGCTAATGAGGGTCTGGATCCCCGAGCCATTCACAAAACCTTTCATGTGAAAACTCCAAGGGGAGAAATTTTAAAGGGAGTCGACGGCTTCGTCGCCATATGGGAACACCTCAACATTTTTAAACCTCTCGTAAGAGCGGCACAAAGTTCAGTCGGTAGACCCCTTTTTAATCTCGGCTACGATATCTTCGCAAAAGTTCGTCCTATTTTTAGAAAAAATGAATCCTGTACTGAAGACCTCTGTGAAAGGGTTTAAGTGATTTTCGAATTAGCCTTGAGTCTTCAACTTGTTTCGAGCTTAATTATGGTGGGGCTCATTTGGGTCATTCAGTTAGTTCACTACCCTAGCTTTCATTTTATTAATGAAGGAAGATTTTCAAAATTCGAAAGCTTTCATGCCAAGAGAATTTCTCTTATAGTAGTTCCAGTTATGGTCATCGAGCTCATCAGTGCCTTCCTTTTGCTGGTCACAAACACCCGAGCGCTGAGCCAGATTCTTTACATCAACATGGGCATTGTTCTATGTCTGTGGCTATATACATTTTTTGTAAGCGCTCGAATTCATCAAAGTTTATCCTATGGATACAAAAAAGATCAGGTGATCTTGTTGGTAAAATCAAATTGGTTAAGGACAATACTTTGGACATTGAAAATCCCTTTACTCTTACCACTAATTAACTAAGGCCATACTGTGGATAAACTTGTTCTTATTCTTGGTAACCAACTTTTTCCCCATAAATTCCTAAAGGCTTTAAAAGATATCCCCATCTTTATGGCCGAATCTTGGGACCTATGCACATACCAAAAACATCACAAGCTCAAGATTGTTCTATTCTTATCGGCGATGCGAGCCTATCGCGATGAACTTAAAAAAAATGGTTATTCGGTAAATTACAAGGAGCTTGACGAGAACAGTAAAGAACTTAGCTTTGAGGATCATCTCAATAAATCTCTCAACAAAGTCAAAGAACTTATAACTTTCGAGATCGAAGATAAGTTCTTCGAAAAAAGAATTCAGGAACTCTGCCAGGAGAAAAACATCGAATGGACAATAATAAAGTCTCCTATGTTTGTAACCGGCAGGAAAGAGTTTAGAGATATCGTTGGATCCAAAAAACCCTTTATGAAAACGTTCTACGAGGAAAGCAGAAAAAGACAAAATATACTTCTTGAAGAAGGCGGTGGCCCCATTGGCGGAAAATGGAGCTACGATACTGAAAACCGCAAGAAAATGCCAAAAGACGTTACCCCCAATGAGCCTCCTACATTTGATAAAAATCCTCATGTCAAAACCGTGGAAAAACTCGTTGATAAACATTTTAAAAAACACCCCGGCGAACTGGGTGAAAATTGGTTCCCGACGACGAGAAAAGGCAACTTAAAAGCTCTCAATTATTTTTTAAAAAATAATTTAAAGGATTTTGGTAAATACCAGGATGCGATCAGTGATAAATCTCCCTTTCTTTTTCACTCCCTCCTTTCTCCGGGCATAAACATGGGGTTAATCACTCCCGATGAGGTCGTTGCGAAGGCAACTCAATATTATTTCGAAAACGCAAGCGAAGTACCCTTAAGTTCAATCGAAGGATTCATCAGACAAGTCATCGGCTGGAGAGAGTTTGTTCGCGGGATTTACCAAGTCTATTCAAAAAAACAGGAAACCACTAATTTCTTTAAACACAAAAGAAAAATGACCGACGTTTGGTATACGGGAGAAACCGGAGTTCCTCCCGTCGACGCCGCGATTAAAAGAGCTATTAAGTACGGGTATAATCATCATATCGAACGCTTGATGGTTTTAAGCTCACTGATGCTTCTATGTGAAATTCACCCAAAGCAAGTTCACGATTGGTTTATGGAAATGTATGTTGATACCTCTGATTGGGTCATGGGGCCCAACGTTTACGGCATGGGTCAGTTTAGCGATGGTGGCATTTTTGCCACAAAACCCTATATCTGCGGCTCCAACTACCTCTTAAAAATGAGCGACCATAAAAAAGGAGATTGGTGCGATTCTGTAGATGGACTTTACTGGCAGTTCATTGATAAGAAACGAGAGTTCTTTGCCAAAAACCCTCGAATGAAAATGATGGTATCAAGTTTTGATAAAATGGATTCAGAGAAGAAAAAACGTATTTTTACCGCGGCTGACGAACTCAAAAAGAGAGTTACCCGTTAATTAAAAAACTTCCCATAATATCGCCTTCAATATTTGAGCTCTTTTTTGATAACCACTTCGGATAATCCCTCACCAGGTACAGAGCCAGTAGACAAGACAATGCAGCGTCTTTGTGGTCTCCACCTAGAAATTGAACCTTTTTTATATTTGAAACATCATTCATTTTTTTAAAAAGATGCTTGAAGTTCTCCGACTTTCTATTACTTTTGTTAAGAATTTTCCAAGCTAGACTCGGATAGGCCTCCACGAAAACGGGGATTCCTTTTTCGAACACTATTAAATCATGGGGCCAAAGCAAAAACTCATTAAAAGCATAAGAAGAGAGATCTTTCCAAATTCGAAAAGTTCCTGTTTGAATATTTTTCTGAAAGGGCCTCGATCTAAAAACTGAATTCGCATTTAACTGGGTCTCTACTTTTCTTCGCGGATGCTCATCTAAACTTTCATATTTTTTCTTTAGTAAAGTGTTGAAATATTTTTCAGCCTCTTTAAAACCATAAAATGCAGTGCTTCCTGCATCTTGAAATTTTTCGTAAAGATACTTCTTAGGGTTTTTTGTCTTAGAAAAACTTTTCGGAAGCCCCAGAACTGAGTCGACGGCCACAAGTATTTTTGAAGCCTGAAAATCAACTCCAATTTCTTTCAAAAAGGAGATCAACTTATCCCGCTCGAGGCTTTGTAAGTTGAAACCTAAACCCTTGGACTTATTTTCAATAAATTTATTATTCCTCTTTTCAACCTTAAGAATACAGGCCGGAAGAGCCTTGGGCTTACCAGAAGATTTAATGGCGCCTGTCTGGTCGACACCTATTATATAATCGATACTCTTAGAAGCGCTCACTTAAAAACTTCTTCTGATACTCACTTTCAGGGTCGTAAGTATTGGCCTGCTTTACGATATCAAACTTTCTATCTCTAGGGTCAACTCCGGCACCAGAATTGTAAGCCCAATTTCCCCAATTGGACTCTGGATCGAAATCAACGAGATTCTTTTCAAACCACTTAGCCCCAAGGGTCCAGTCTAAGTGAATATGTTTTGCCAAGTAGCTTGCTACATTTTGACGCCCTCGATTTGACATCCAACCCCTTGTTTTCAACTCAGTCATATTGGCATCAACAAAATTTGAACCAGTTCTTCCCTGGCACCAATCTTCAAAAAGTTCGTTTTGATTTTCTGGGTGCTCCATATTTGGTGTTTTGATCCCATTTTTTTGAAAAAACTTAGGCCCGTACTTAAGGGCTAGGAACTTAAAATAATCCCTCCAAAGCAGTTCAAAAAACACCCAGTATGTTGATTCATTGGCACCATTAACCTCTTCGTAGTGCTTAAGCTCATTGTAAATTGTTCTCGGAGACAAACTACCCAGCGCCAGCCATGGCGAGAACTTTGTTGAGTCGTCAAAGTTTAATAAACCATTTCTAGTTTCCTTATAGCTTTTTACAGAGTGGCTAACCCAAAAATAGTGTTTCAATCGCTTGATTCCTTCGGACTCCCCCCCTAAAAAATAAGAATCATCGACTTCTTTAATTTGATTCTTCAACTCTTTAATGTTCAAGAAGTGGGCTGAGTGGATGTCAGGCATTCGAGGAATTTCTTTTGGAAAATAACTATTAAATTCTAGTTCCTCAAAAATAGGTTCTACTTTTTTTCTAAACGGGGTAAAGGTTTTTGGTAATTCTTCTAAGGGAAAGGGCAAATCATCTAAAGAAAGCAACGTCATTTGATCGAAATCTCGAATGACTAGGTCTTCCCTTCTACAATAATCTTTTAAAGATTTTTCTTTCTCTATATCTATAGAATTGAAAGATTTCGTATAAAGGATCTCAGAGACTTTTCTACTCAACCCAAGATGGTTTAAGACTTTTTCAGGTGCCTCATATCCAATATTAACTTTATTTCCATGGGGTTCTAGGTGCTTATTAAGAACCTCAAGGGATTCCAGATAAAACTTTTTTCTATGGACTCCCCAGTCTGATAAATCACTTTCGATTTGGTGATAAATAAGAACGTTAGCGGCTCGTTTATTAGATAAGTATTCAAAACAAAGATTGTCTATGAGACGGAGATCTCTTCTCAACCATATAAAGTACATAGTCGCTTAAAAGTAGAAGCTAGCCGCAACGGCTATGTCGTTAGCATATTCCGAGTAGACCATTACATTCCACGAATCGCTTGGTGCGATTCCAACACCAAACCACAAATCGTTATCACTTGAGGTATTATTATCATCATTAAGTCGTATATCGTAAGAAACAGAAATTGTTATGAATTCGATGTTAAAAGCGAGACCAGGAGTCAAAAGAATTAATGTATCTTCGATATTGTCGTCGTCAAATGTGGCATTTGAAGCATCTACTGAAAACGTAAAACTTTGACTCACATAAGAATATCCAGCGGCAAAACTAGAAATCGTTACGTCATCACCGTTGTTTACATCGGCAACAAATCCAATTCGATGTTGGCCATGGGGATTAACAAGAACACCCAAGCCATAAAGGCTCTCTCCAAATCTTAAACCAAAACCAATTCCACGAAATTCACCACCCACCGCAAGTGAAGCTCTCGAATCACAACCATCGCAATCATAGGTCGTCACCCCTACTGCTGCACCAAATCTTTTGTTGGCAATTCCCGCTTCGCCACCAATTGTTGTCGAGTTTCCATTAGTAAATTGTCCGGTTAAGCGTATTCCTTCTTGATAGAGTACACCCACGGGATTTTCTATGGTGAAGCCATTGGAGAAATTAATTGTAGATGTACTTGAAGGAGAGGAAACCCCTTGGGAAATACCAATTTTATTACTCGCCAAAAGGTTTTGCGAAAACAGAAATATTAAACCAAAAATTAGTTTTTTCATGGAATCTCCTCGTGCTTCTCAATTATTTGAGCAAATCTTCGCAAAAATTCCTAGTCTAGCTGCGATTTTTTTAGCTTTTTAAAGTCATCTTTATAAATATGGTGCTTATTCATAAGATTGTTAAGTTGACGCTCGCTGATGTCCGCTAGACGGGCTGCCTCAGCGATCCTACCGTGGGTCGAACTTAACAGACTTTCTATATAATTCTTCTCAAAATTGTTAACGAGCTCATTTCTAGCTTCGGCCAAAGAGACCGACAAATTGATATTACCAAAAGCTTTGTCTCTGTTTTTATGAATCATTTCTTGAGGAAAACTTTTCTCAGTAAGTCTGTTGGATTTTTCGATAATAAAAGCTCTTTCAATGACGTTTTCTAGCTCTCTAATATTACCGGGCCATTGGTAAGCTTTTAGACTGTTTAATAAATTCGCCTCAATACCTTCAACATTTTTTAGATTCACCTTATTGAGACGTTTCAAGATAATTTCAATGATTTGTTCAATATCATTTACGCGATCCCTTAGGGGTGGGATCTCAATTGGAAATACGTTGAGACGATAAAAGAGGTCCCGCCTAAATTCACCTTTATCGCATTTAATAGCCAGATCTTCGTTTGTCGCCGAAATAACTCTGACATCAACTTTAACATCAGACTCTCCACCAACCCGCTGAAACATTCCATCTTGCAAAACCTGAAGTAATTTAATCTGTGCCGATGGACTCAAAGTTGAGACTTCATCGAGAAATATCGTACCACCATCTGCTAATTCAAATTTTCCGATTTTTCTCTTTTCAGCCCCAGTAAACGCCCCTTTTTCGTGACCAAATAGTTCACTTTCAAGGAGGCTATCTGTAATTGCCCCGCAGTGTACATGAATAAACGCCTTTTTCTTTCGAAGGCTATGACTATGAATTAGCTTTGCAAGGAGTCCCTTCCCGACCCCAGTTTCACCTAAAATCAGAACACTAGACTCGGTCGGAGCCACATCTTTTACATTGGAATAGACTTCCTGCATTTTTGAACTGGAGGTTAATGTCATCTCTTGAGAGTCAGCACCCCAAAATTGATCACGTAAGTCCTTTAGTTCTTGAGACTTCAACTCTTGATTCCACAGTTTTTCTGATAGTGCTTTAATTTCGAGGGGATCTACTGGGTGGCTTAAATAGTCGTCCACTCCTTGTTTAATCAGACCAATTGTTTCGCGGATTTCATTAGGAGAGGTCATAAGGACTAACCTTGCCCCCGGGCGAATGTTCTTCAATCGTTCAAAAGATTGGCCGGAACCAGACTGTTCGTTTTTAAGAAAGTCATACTCGATTACAATAATATCTACTGGCGTTTCCTGGATCGTCTTAATGCAATCAGAATAGGATCTAGACTCGATAACACGGTTGGATTCGCTCAGTATTTCTTTGCCCTTGATTAATAAATCTTCTTTTTCTGAACCCAACAATATTGTCATTCTAACTCCAGAAAAATAGTGTAGTTGAGTTTGCTCTTTTATCGCAATAGAAATCGGAAGCCTCACTTCCGATTCGGAAATCCAATGTGAAATCAATGGTTTCTATTCCTATTTAAAGAGACAAGGCACCCCTAAACTCGGCATCTACCTTGCTAATAGATAGTCAGGGGAGTCTCGTGAGAGGCACGACTTAACCTCAAAAAAATTAACCCCTCCCCAGGAGAAAACTAAATGAGAAAAATTATCGCCCTATTAGCCGTACTTTTACTTTTTGGTCTAGTTAACCCTGTTGCTCATGCTGACGATGATACGTGGGCTGATGAAAGCACGGATACAACTTACGATGAAAGTTCAGTGAGTGATGAAGAGCCAGTTTCTCTTGAAGAAGAGGAAGAAGAGCCCGCTCCAGAAAGTGGCGCAATCAATAAGAAGTCTAAAAAGCAGGCAAAGAAAAATCTTAAGAAGCCTGTAAAAAAAGCTTCTGAAACACTTTAGTTTTAATCAGGCTCTTAAGAGGAACCCGTTTGAAGAGACCTACCTAAGAGAAGTGATAGCTTTGTCTAAAGCTGCCTTAACTTTTTCGGGATCATGACCTTTTCCCGAACTATTATCCTCGAGAGAGCCTGTTTCGATAAAAACAGCTTTATTATCCGAAGGGCGTACTACAGCGAGAAATGGTACGCCTTTTACTTCTTTTCGTGCCTTACCATTTGTTTTTAGGATTTTTGACAAAATGTCTTCGCCAGAAGAGATCTTATCCCGTGAATTGTACTTGTAGATTCCGACCTCACTAAGAACCAAGTCCTTATCGAGTCCAGACCAAAATTTCTTATCATTAAACATACGATGAAGGGATTGGCACCACGGACACCAATCGGCACCAAACTTCACTAACACGAGCTTCTTTGAACTTTTAGCTAAATTCAGAGAATCTTTGTAAGCCTTGCTTTGGTCAGAACAGACCTTGTAAACCTTGTTACTATCATCGCAATCCTTAGACCAAGCTAAAGAGGGAATGTGTATGAATAAAAATAAAATTAAGAGTTCTCTCACGACTCGACTCCTACAATTTGTTGGTGCCTGTTGGGCGGCCCAAATTATTATCAAAGATAAGAGCAAGAGTCCGCTAAAATTTAAGTATAGCTCGCAAATGCATCTAAAATTTCTAATGCACCTTTGCCAAGAAGCTTTCGATCTCTATGGTAGAGGCGCGGCAATAAACTATGCTCACTAGAAATTTCAGTTTTTACCCTAATCAAGCTGCCGGCGGTCATTTCATCTTGAATCAGATAGTGGGGCATCCAGCCATATCCAAGTCCCTTCATAATAGCTTTTTTCTTCGAATAAAAATCATTCACGATGATAGAAGAGGAAAATTCTAGCTGCTCGGTGCTTAAACCAAGACCTGCGATCGAGCCTCGAACACTAATATAGATATGGCGGTTCAAATCCTCAACCGAGAGAGATCCTTCCTCTTTGTTGAGCGGATGGTTTTTGTGACAAACCAAGTACATTTTGATGGGTTTTAAATTAATCGAAGGGCCCATTAGTTGTTGGTGGGGAAGAATCGTCAACATGAGATCGGCATTTTCCGATTGGAATCGTTTCTCAACTTCATCCAGAAAGGCTGCCGATGCTTTTATCTCCGTAGGGATTTCAGACTGCTGGAGCTTAAGTAGAACTTCACTAATTATCTCGAAATCAATCACCCCGTCGTACACGAGCCCAATTTTAGGCTCCCAGGAGTTCCTAAGTTTTTTGCAGAGGGTTTCAATGTCTTCTTTGTTTTTGAGTATTCTTTTGAAATAGTCGTGGATTAATTTAGCTTCATCGGTGAGCTGGGTCCGGTATCCACTTCGATCGAGAAGTTTGATTTCGAGCTCTTCTTCCAGAGTCTTTAAAAGATAGATCACGGCTGAGTGACCTTTACCCAAGGACTCAGCCGCCTTCTGGAAGGTTCCCAGCCGAGCTATCGCATCTAGGGCTTCTATCTGTTCTACGCTTAAATTCATTCTGAGACCATTATTGTCAGTATTTTTGACTATTATTATAAAATAATTGATCTTTTTTTCAACATTTTTCCTGAGTAAACTGAATCTAATTAGGTGACTGTGATCTTAGGAGGAAAATATGAGCAGCAACCCATTAAATCTCAA
Source organism: Bdellovibrionia bacterium (assembly GCA_030427805.1). Taxonomy (GTDB): domain Bacteria; phylum Bdellovibrionota; class Bdellovibrionia; order Bdellovibrionales; family JAGQZY01; genus JAUHWN01. The sequence goes on along the minus strand of JAUICP010000001.1, from coordinate 209,438 downwards.
TGGTATTGATTTCGTCGAATTTAGTGCTGAAACACCCGAGCACTTCCACAAACTCTTCACTGACTTTGGGTTTTCTAAGATCGCTAAGCAAAGAGATCTCAATATTGATCTCTACCGACAAAATGAAATCACATTTTTGGCGAATTATCATAAGGACTCTTTCGGTGATCGTTTTCAAAAGGCCCATGGCCCATCTATTTCTGCCATGGGTTGGCGAGTAGAAAATGCGGAGCAAGCACTCGCTGAAGCCAAAAGGCGAGGTGCTAAAGAATGTAACGAAGGTGACTACACCTATCGTGATGGAAAGCGAGTTCCCGCAATATTTGGAATCGGAGATAGTCTCATTTATTTTATCGAGCCCGATGCTGAAGGAAAATTCACCTACTCGAGGTTCAACTTCGAAATGCTTCAAGATCCCATCATAGTTGAAGACAAGGGCTTTTTAGTTATTGATCACCTTACGAACAATGTTTTTAAGGGAACCATGGACACGTGGGCCAACTTTTATAAGAATGTTTTTGGTTTTGAGGAGGTTCGCTACTTTGATATTAAAGGGCAAAAGACAGGACTTACATCCTATGCCCTTAAATCTCCTTGCGGAAAGTTTTGTATTCCTATTAATGAGGCCGATGAAGCAAAGTCGCAAATCAATGAATACCTCAACGAATACAATGGACCCGGCGTTCAACACTTAGCATTTTTAACAAACGACATTTTAAAGTCTTTGGACGCTCTTAAAGAGACAACAATTAGTACTCTCGATATCAATCCCGAATACTACCAAACCGTTTTTGATCGCGTGCCTAACGTTAAAGAGGACAAGGCTAAGATTGAGGACCTTCAAGTTCTCGTCGATGGAGATGAAGATGGTTATCTCCTGCAAATTTTTACTAAAAACATTGTAGGACCCATTTTTATCGAAATGATTCAAAGAGAAAATCATCTCTCTTTTGGTGAGGGTAATTTTCAAGCTCTCTTCGATTCTATTGAACGGGATCAAATGAAGCGTGGAGTTCTTTAATGGAAGCTTTAAAGCTTGGGCAAAAACAAAAGGATTTGGGCCAAGAGGGTTTAACCTCTTGGCAGCAGATTCTAGAGAACCATAGCCAAACTCGCGATCAACAAGTCTATAAGCTTTTTCGTGAGGGAATAGAGGCTTTAAAAATTAATCCCCTTGAAATCCCCAACATTAATAAAATCAACGAGAAGCTAATGGAGCTCACTGGCTGGCGCGGAGTTTTTGTTGATGGTTTAGAGGACGCCCATGCTTTTTATAAAATGCTCTCACAAAAGCAATTCCCGGTGGGAAACTTCATTAGGGCACCAGAAGATCTCAGTTATACACCAGAACCAGACATCGTTCACGATCTCTATGGGCACCTGCCATTCTTTGCCAATAAAGACTACGCCGACTTTTGTTACCGCTTTGGTCACACCACCTGCCAGTTTATGGATCGCGAAGACTTATTGAGGCAATTTGAACGTTTTTTCTGGTTTACTATTGAATTTGGCCTCATCAAAACCCCTGAAGGCCTTCGCGTATTCGGAGCGGGGATCGCTTCATCAACTGGTGAATGTGATTACGCCCTGAGCGGAGAGCCAGAAGTCTTGCCTTTTGATATCGATAATATTCGTTATCAAGAATTTCGCATCGATCAAATGCAAAAAAGGCTCTTTGTTCTAGAAAACGAAGGACAGCTTTATGGTTGCCTTGATGAACTCGCACGAAGAGTTGAACTCGATCGCAATAGAAACACCGAGAACTTAATAATCCCCATTCCTTTTCAAGGAGACTCCCAATGATTGATATTAAACAAATTCACCACGTTGCCTACCGCTGTAAGGACGCTAAAGAGACTGTTGAATGGTATCAGAAATATCTGAATATGGACCTTCTTGTGTGTATTGCCGAAGACAAGGTGCCTTCGACAAAAGAGCCCAACCCCTATATGCACGTGTTTTTAGATGCAGGCATGGGCAATATCTTAGCTTTTTTTGAAATCACCGGAGAAAAAGAAATGAGTCGCGATCTCAACACACCCCTGTGGGTTCAGCATATCGCTTTTCAGCTCGAAGACGAAAAGGCACTCGTGGCCGCCAAAAAAGAATTAGAAGAAAAGGGCCTTGATGTTGTTGGCGTCACAGAGCACGGAATCATTCGCTCCATTTACTTTTTTGATCCCAATGGCCACAGAGTAGAACTCACCTGTGTGACAGGCAATCAAGAGCAAATGAAAGGGCTAAAAGAAATAGCCCCCCAGATGCTCGAAGAATGGTCTCGCACCAAAACTCCACCCCGGCAAGCCGCCTGGCTCCACGAAAAAGAATTCGCCTAAGGGTAGAAGCTCCATCTAACCAGCGCGCTCACCTTACCTTTTGGGAGATTTAGGGCGACTACTCTGTATAAGATTTTGACAGGCGACTATTCAAAAATGTCACCCAAAAGTATGCGGTAATAAACCTGGCCGTATTATTTCGATTTGGAGTGCGCTCATCTTGGTTCAGATTATGCACTTTATAAACATGAGTGTTAGTGGTGGTAAATGTATTGTTATTAAAATTGATCGTATCTCTTGTAGATCAATATCCTGTTTTCCTAGTCCGTACCTATCGAGCTTTTTAAGCCCCCACTTTGTTTTTATCCAATTATAGCACAGGGATTATAATGTTCTCTTCAAATAATATTAGCTTTTTACTTGCAATAATTTTTGGATTTGTATCTGCCGACGCTTGTATTTGGAGGCAAAATGATCCTCCTTACTGGCCAAGAGAGATTCCAGTTTGTTTCACTAATGCTGGCGACAACGAGCAAACTCAACGAATAGCCCAGCTGGCTCAAAGAGCGCTTGAAACTGAGATCAATGCGAGAACTCCATTTGAGCTTCAGGGGTTTGGCGAGTGTGGACCCCATGATCCGAACCGGAGAGAACTTCGCCTTTTCCTCTACGAACAACAAACTATGGGACAAGCCTTTTATGAAGGCATCCCTGAAGGACAAGACTTTAACGTCAGCATTCCGGCAGGACTAACCGCCGAAGGAGAACAGTTTTCTGATAGCTACATCATGGGCCAGACTGTCCACGAAGTCCTTCATATGTTTGGATTTCAACACGACTGTGAGAGAGACAACGTTTCAATGGTTCACCCCGATCACTATGGCGATGGAAATGTTTGGGCCCATGGCAACTATGATTCCGATTCAGCTATGGTTAGAGCCTCAGCCGATCGCCCCAATGAAGTATTTCCTCCAGGGGGAATAATGTCAGCTGGGGATATTCAATGCATGAATATTATTGCGACTGGGGATTTCCCAGGACACCCCTTAACTCGATTAGCGACTGATGCCTACACCGGTGACAGTACTCCAGAGAATGATCCCAAATTACAAGGTGTTGTTTCAGGCGGAGCAGGTCCCCAGGAAGACATTTGAGATCTGCCTGGTATAAGGGTTTATTAGAAAAACGAGAACCAAGATTCAATCTCAAAATAGTCCTGGGCCAGAGATTTTACTTTTGCAATTTAAAAAAGAGAGTAAGATCAGGCTGACCAACTAACTGCCCTATCAAGCCGATCAAGGCTGGGGCCGAGGAGATAAAATGGGCTCGCTTCAAAAGAAGAAGCTAGTCTTAATCACAGGAGCTTCCACGGGAATCGGTCTTGCCATCGCAAGACTTCTCCTCAAAACCACTCATCATCATTTGGTTCTTACAGCTCGCGCCGAAAGCATGGCTCGTTTCGAAAAAGAAGGAATTAAGGAATCCGATCGAGTTTGGCTCAGACCCCTAGATGTACTTTCGAAAAAACAACGGGACTTCCTGGTCGATGAAATCGAGGCCGTATATGGCCAAGTCGATGTACTGGTAAATAACGCTGGCTACATGCTCGCCGCCGTGGTCGAACATGTGGGTGAAGAGGAACGACTCAAACAAATGGACACAAACTTCAGGGCCCCCTTGAGTCTTATCCGAAGAGTTCTACCAAAAATGCGTGAAAGCCGAAGTGGGCAGATTATTAATATTTCTTCGGTTGGCGGAATGATGGCTATGCCTACCATGTCTATTTACAGTGCCTCGAAGTTTGCACTAGAGGGAGCTACGGAAGCTCTTTGGTACGAAGTAAAACCTTGGAACATTAAAGTCACACTCGTCCAACCCGGGTTTGTCAATTCCGATGGTTTTTCAAAAGTCGTTCGAACTAGGGACTACCAAAGATCTCTCAACCAGCCCTATACCGATTACTACTTCCAATACCAAGCCATGGGTCAGTTTATTGAAAAGCTCATGAAAAATACTATCGCAACTCCCGAAAGCGTTGCGCGGGTCGTGGTCAAAACTATAAACAGGAGAAACCCCGCACTGAGAGTTTCTGGAACTTGGGACGCAATGCTGTTTAGTTTTGTGCGACGGTTTCTACCAAGAAGTATTTATCACTACTTTTTTTGGTATATGTTGCCTCGCGAGCTGAGAACCTCTGCCCCGACAGCTCCGCGAAAAAAAAGAAGGCTTTATGGAATTCGAAGACCAAAGAGTGATTCGACTGAAAAGCCAAAGGACCTTCACTTTCACTAAGTAGGATGTGTATATGCTATCAAATGAAAGCTCTTACCGAACCCAGGCGCGGGCTTTTTCGATGTCTTCTTGTTCGAAGATCTGAACCTCTCCAGAAAAGAAGTTCGAAAAGAAGCCACTCAATTTTTCAATCCAATCGGTGTCGGTGACAACAGCGACTTTTTTTATCTTCTTATAGTGAGCGAAATTATTATAGGCAAACTTTAGGTCATCAGATAGAGCTGCGATTTCCATCCCACCAAAACTATCAAAGCGCTTAAGAATTCGTATTTCTTCCCACTCTTTGAGCGGAGTTTCAATCTCGCTAATCATCTTAGTAAGTTCTTCTTTGGTAATTTTTCCGCTGATGGTCACTTCAATGACGTGGTTTTCGGGGTCTACATTGTAGTTGAGCATTATTAAATCCTTGTTTAAGTGATTCACTCTGACCTTACTAAATTGGCCTCCAAAATCAAAGTCCTAAGTTTTTGCACATCGACAATTCAAAATAGAGTATTTAACCATCCAGATCGTAATTTGTTTTTCGTAAATAAAACGACCTTTTGCTTGCAGTGATAGGGACACCCTTCGATATTAAGTTTTTCAAAGCCCGAGCTATCTCCATGATACTCGGGCAAATAGGCTACCGCTCTGCCCGAGCGCACCAGGTTCTCAAGAGTCTTGAGGCTAGAAGAGGTGTATTTGATTTTTCTAGGAAATTTATCGTCGCGCCAACCATCCGTTGAGTCACTCCTACTAATTTTCCCTAATATGTTGTTTTTAGGAACGACAAATCCATGTTGTAAAAGTTCATCGACATGAATTGATTGTGCTTTTTTATATCGAGAGTAGACAGGATGCTTTCGCGAAATGTAGGTGCTAAAATTAATGGTGGCGATTGTTTTTCGATCAAATTCTTCGGGAAGATGATAGGTAGTAATGCCTAGATCAACCTCTCCATCTCTGACTCGAGAAACCAACTCTGCCCTTTCTATGTCTTCAAACTCCATAGAAACCTTGGGGTAAGTACTTAAGAGCTTATCAGAAATCTCTAAGCCAAAGTGGGAAAGGAGAATTTCACTACCAGCAATTCGAACGCGAAATCTATTGTCCTTACCAATGATCCCTTCGCGAATGGAGCCTTCGAAGTTGAGGAGCTCATTCCCCTTTTGTTTCAAAAACCGACCGTGCTCGGTCAGGCGAATATTGCGCCCCTCCCGGCGAAAGAGCTTCACTTGCAGTTCGTCTTCAAGCTTGCGAATAGCCTTACTCAACGAACTCGTTGAAACGCCGATTTCTTCAGAGGCCCTGTGCATATTCTCTTGTTTGGCTACAGCGAGAAAGTAGCGGATTTCATTTATTTCCATATTCGAAACATATATTTCAAAATTAGTTCTTTTTTGCAAACAATTATTTCGCTAGATTTGCCAGCAGAAAAGGAGTCCCCGATGCTTAACTTAAATAGCCCCCTCGTACTGAACAAGAGAATCGTTCTCAAAAACAGAATCTTAGTGCCGCCCATGGCCTCTCAAACCGCAAACTCTCAGGGGTTTGTCACAGCAAAAACCTTGAATCACTATGAAAGACTCGCCTCCGCCAAGACCGGCTTGGTAATGGTCGAATACACCTATGTTCACCCCTTCGGTAAGAGTGAGCCCAATCAGCTCGGCATCCAATCCGATCTGCACACCGAAGGCCTCGGGCAAATCGCCAGGCGAATCAAGACGGCCGGCTCTATTCCGGCCCTTCAACTCACCCACTCCGGCGCTAAATCGAGCCGCGAACAAACCGGCGGTCCCTTGATTTCTCCCAGTGGAATTGCCGTGCCAGTCAAAGGCGCAGAGTTAGAAACTCCCGACCAAGCCAGCCATTCAGATATTCAAACCATAAAAGACTCCTTTGTTCTGGCCGCCCACCGCGCCCACCAGGCGGGCTTTGAAATTATTGAGCTCCACTCGGCCCACGGATATGGTCTTAACCAGTGGCTTTCTCCGATCACTAATCAGCGGAGTGATCTTTACGGAGGGTCTACTGAAAACCGCGCGCGATTGCTTATAGAAATTGTTAAAGAGATTAAATCTCAACTACCAGAAGTTCTTCTCTCTGTTCGCATCCCGGGAATGGATCACTTTGAAGGTGGTCTTACTTCAGCCGAAATGATCTCTGTGGTTAGGATGCTAGAGACTTCGGGAGTCAATATCATCAATGTTTCTTCAGGCCTGGGGGGTTGGAGGCGACCCCGTGACCGAAAAGGTGAAGGCTACCTGGTCGACGACGCTGAAAGAATTCAAAGAGAAACTCAGTTACCCGTCATCGGTGTCGGCGGAATCAAATCAGCACAATACATTAACGATTCTCTTTGTAAGAAAAGGTTTTCTCTAGCCGCAGTCGGAAGATCTATTCTTAATGATCCAATGTGGGGGCCCTCAATTGGACTTCGATAATTGATATCGTCACTAGGATTGGCACTTGCAATTTGAATTCTGTGACTTGTTTTTGGGATTCAGTAGAAAAAAAGAAATGGCTCAGGAGGAGGGATTCGAACCCCCGACCAAGCGGTTAACAGCCGCTTGCTCTACCGCTGAGCTACTCCTGAACGTGAGAAGCAAGGTACCTAATTTAAGGGCGCCTTGTCAACGCCTGAAAAGGCCCGCATCCAATTTTTATTTTTCAAATTATTTCGATAATTTAGCCTGTAGCCAGTCCGGCGCTCCGAAGAAGCCACCCAAGGCTTTTAGGCCCTCATCGAACTCCTGTGAGCGAAAGGCTCTGCCCTTTAAAAAGTAGCGCCCATCGCCTAAAACAAAGAAGGATTTCTTTGTCCCATCCAGGAGCTGAACCCGCAAGATCGGCCTCAAATCAGCATCAAGGGGAACTTGTTCGCTACTTTCATCAACCGTAATTTGGCAATAACGGCCCAACCAGCGTTCCATGTTCAAATAATTGATTTCAAAACTCGAATCATCTGAACGCTTTGCGATCCATTTGCGATCTTTTTCAGAAATTTGCAGGGGTTCATCGGTGAGAATCTCAATTTTTGCAACTCTTTGTTGGCACCAGGCCACATAGTTCTTAGAATGGAGCCCAAAGCCAAAGGCCTCAAAAATCGTCGAACCATAGTCAGACTTCAAAGCGATTATTCCATAGATTGTAGCGGTTAAACCCACCGACAAAATGAGTGTCCTGATAACTACTGATTTCATAGAAACTCTTTACCACAAAGATCCTGGGGGGGTCCATGCAAAGAATTTTAATCGTTGGCACATCTGGTTCTGGAAAATCCACCCTGGGCGGGCGGCTTAGCGGCATTTTAGGCATAAGGCACACGCAGTTGGACGAACTCCATTGGCTTGATGATTGGGACAACCGAGGGCCTGAGGAGTTTCGAAAGCTCGTCGATCAGACTACCGCTGAAGATTCCTGGATTATTTGCGGCAACTATAGCCGAATTCAGGATTTGACCCTGGGCCGAGCCGACACGGTGATATGGCTCGATTACTCTTTTGCGCGAAACTTCTCCCAGGTTTTAAAACGGTCATTAAAAAGAATGGTCTATCCAGAAAAACTCTGGGGCACCAACTGCCAAGAGACTTTTACTCGTTGTTTTCTAAGTCGAGATTCTATTTTGCTGTGGATGATTCAGACCTATCACAAAAATCGCGACAAATATCTTGAAATGAAAGGGGAGTTAAAAGGAGGTCCCCTCAAATTCATTCATCTAAAAACTCCTGAGGAAACCGAAACCTTAGTTAAAGAATGTATAGATAATCGAAGCTATAAAGATCGCCCCAGAGATATAAACTGCTAGTCTTCGTCGTAACTGTTTTTTTCTTTCAATCTCTTCGAGTGCCGCCAACTGCATTTGATCTTCAAAATAATCTTTGCACTTTCTATCAAAGGAATTTTTAGCGTAAGAAAAGGTTTCCTGAAGAACCTCGTCGAGCTCCATGGGCTTATTAGTTCCATTCCCCTCTTCATGACCATGAACATAATATTGAGCAATTCCATTACAAAGGTAGCCCCATTGCCCTTCCCATTCGAAATAGAGAGTGTCTTTGGGGTCTCCAGATATAAAAAGAATTTTGTGAAGCTCCTTACCAACAACCCAGCCAAAGGTGTCCAATGATCCGTCTTGAAAGGTGGTACAAAAGTAATACATACCTTCTTCATGCTGACGATTATTAATAAGATCGCCATCCACTAATATAAAATCGAATGGAATTTGTGATGGAAAAATTCGCAAAACTCACCGCCCTAATATCTATTTTAGAGCAAAAAAAATCTCCGGTGTTAAGCCGAAGATTTTTGATAAATGGCGCGCGAGGGAAGATTCGAACTCCCGACCCCTTGGTTCGTAGCCAAGTACTCTATCCAGCTGAGCTACCCGCGCGCATGAAGAGACTTTTTAATAGAGCAGGACGTTAAAATCAAGGCCTCTCAGGCTTTTTTTAGAAAGAAAGGCTATAAATTGATTTTCCTGAGGCTTCAAGCTGGGTTATACCTTCCTTATGGATATCAAAAGCGTATGGGATCAGTCCCTCAAAGAAGCCGAACAAGTCCTTAACACTTTCAGAGAAGACGGTGGTCTCTTGACCGCTTGTGAAGAATTTTCAAAGAAAATGATCGAAACCTACCGCTCTGGTGGGAATGTTTTTTCTTGTGGAAACGGTGGAAGCCACTGCGATGCCATGCACTTTGCCGAAGAAATGACCGGCCGCTATCGCAAGGACCGAAAGGCCCTTGGTGCTCTAGCCCTTGGAGACCCCAGTCACGTGACCTGTGTTTCTAACGACTATGGCTTTGACCAGATCTTCTCGCGCCAACTGGATGGATTGGGTCGAAAGGGCGATATGCTGATTGGGCTCTCTACCAGTGGAAATTCACAAAATGTGATCAATGCTTTCGAGATCGCCAAGCAGAAATCCATTTTCACAGTGGCCCTTCTTGGCAAGAGCGGTGGAAAATTAAAGGACTTAGCGGACTTAGCTATTGTGGTTCCAGCCCAAACCTCCGATCGCGTGCAAGAGATCCACATTAAGTTGATCCACACGGTAATTGAGTCGGTCGAACGGGAGCTCTTTCCCGAAAATTATCAATGATTCTTGGCCTTTAAAACCTATTGATTCGAATTAGAGTCTATGGCAAGTTAATGCCATTCAGCAGATATATCTTTGCTTGCGGAAGAGTGGGTGAGTGGCTGAAACCACCTGTTTGCTAAACAGACGTGCTGGGTAACTGGTACCGCGGGTTCGAATCCCGCCTCTTCCGCCATTTTTTCTCACCTCCTGACTTTCATATTTCTTATATATTCAACATATGCGGTTTATTCCGGCTTAATTCCACTGAGTGAGACAGAAAAAGTAAAATTTGAATTTTCAAATATTGAGTTTGTTATCTCTATTTTTTCGATGAGTTTGACTTTTGGCTTCATGGTTTCTCTTTTTTTAATGAAAAAAATGGCATTAAAGCTAATTACAATTTCTCTTATTTTTGGAGTTCTGCAGAATTTCATCTAGTAATCAGCCCACAAAAAATGGAAGCGCTTAATGGCTCCAGCATTATTGGAATCATAGTTGGCATTGTTATCACTTTTGCGATTTTTCTGTATACAAGAAGTCTAGATAAAAAGGGACTATTACAGTAACTTGCTTAAAGCTGCGGGGTCGAGTCCCGCCACTTCCTCTATTTTTTAATACTAGTCTCATCTCCGCTTTCTTGAGAGTGTATTTTTCGGGCGAGCATTTTTCCCATTTGATAGCAGCCATTGGATTTATCGGGATTATTCTCAAAAAAATGAACGTCGTCTGCGAACCATTGCTTTTCTGACCCTGTAAACATTCTAGACAAATCGAGTTTTTCAATCTCGAGTTCATCCAATATTGAATTGAGGTCAGCAATGTATCGCTCTGCCGATTGAACCGACTTCTCATCAGTAAAGTGAGGGATACCTGGTTGATCTTTACCCTCACCACCTACAAAAGTCTTCTTAAGGGGCAAGAAGGGCTGAATAACAACCAAAATAGAAATCTGGTGCTTTTCCGCATTTAATTTAAGAATTTTTAACTCAAACCTCATTGACTTCATAAACTGATCATAATCGCCACTTGGAAGTTCATATTCTGCATTGTACATCACTTTATTATAGGCATAAAATTCATCCCACTCGGCAGGAGTGAGAAATATTTTCTTTGCTCGGCTTGCAAGGTAAGATAGAAGTGCTGAGTTTGATAAAAATGTAGACCATACTAGTTTTTGAAACCAATAGATTCTATGAAATTTATAGAAGTAACTTTTGTCATTTATAGAATGATAATTCATTGAGTTATAAAAATTGCTGATACCATAAAGGTTTGCGCCATACCTCATCGCCCGCCATTCATTGTATCCGATTATAGCTACCGCTCTATCAAAGTATGATCCATAAATACCGAGTTGATTTACGACAGACGGGAGACGGTATGACGGCATTCCGTAATTAAAAAGCTTGTATTCTGCTGGGATCTCTTTCTTTTCGACATAATGTCTAAAGGCTCTAGTAAAATTAGGATCTTTTGTTTTATGACCTTCACAATAAGCTAAGGCTGAAGAACCGATGAACATTAATTTTTTTAGGCCATTATAATCTTTCTCTGGATCCGGGGCGTGAAATCCATGGCGATTGATATACCCCTCATTACAGGCCGCCAACGGATTAAAATGATAACCTATAAATGGGTGCATCGTCATAAAGGCCATATAGTTATGCCTCAATAAACCTTTAAGCCCACAACCTTTAGGCTCTTTACCGATCGATTTTAAATAATCTAAATTACTCTTGTAGGAGAGAATTTCGTTTTTCTCAAAACCCTTTCTGTAGTCTTTACTTGCAGAGAGTCTAAATCCCACTTCAAAAAGAAAAAGTACTAAAATAGTACTCAATACAACCATGAAAATTCTCGACAAAAGTGATCGCAAAAACTGCATGACACTATTATAGATTGATCAATTGTTTATGCAAAGCTATTGACTCTGTAGCTCTTGCTTTGCAAACATAGTAAACCTTTGGTCGGGGTCATCTGTTCTTTCAATGAGATAATAATGGGGATAAGGAAACCATCAAATAAACATTTTAATATTGTAAATCGAATTGAGATATCAGAGGAGTTGGATTGGATTCACTATCTAGCAACTTCAGGAATGCGAGTTGCCGCACCTATTCGCTCTCGTTCAGGGAACCTAGTAGAGAGCCTCGCGGGAGACGAAGTCTTTCATGCGTGTTTGTTTGAAAAAGCTCCCGGCGGCCCTCTCTTAAAAAAAGAAGAGTTCACCTCAGATATTTTTAAAACCTGGGGGCGCTATATTGGGCAAATGCACTCTCTAACAAAAAAATATGAAGCCAATAGTACTTTTGGTAAAAGATCGCTTTGGTCCGAAGACTCTGGGTTTGAAGTCACAAAATCGGGTCTCGAAAAAGATGATAAACTCCCCTACCAAAGATTCCATGAGATAATGGAGTGGCTTGGAGGGTTAGAAAAAGACGAAGACTCCTTTGGCCTCATTCACGCCGATGTCCACCATGGGAATTTCTTCGTCGATGAAAGAAAAATTACCGCTTTTGACTTTGACGATAGCGTATACCATTGGTTTTCTTTTGATCTGGCCGTACCACTTTTTAATTTGCTACTAAAGTCTGAAGAAGGTTTTTTTAATCAATCTTTCAAAGAAATTAAAGAAACCATGCTCGCAGGTTACCTTGAGAGCAACTCGATTCAAAATAAATGGATTGATCGCGTCGATCTCTTTTTACTCTTCCGTATGACAACTGTTTACCATTGGGTCAAAGCGAGCATGAGGGCCGGAGTATTTGATGAATCAGCCCTCCCTTGGTGCCACAAGGTTTTACCCTGGTGTAAAAAACACCTGGAAGCAAAAATCGAATTTAGATAGCAAATGCGAAGTGGTATTCACAACGGCCTGGTTTTTCTGTTGATGGTGTCCAAACCTTTGGAAAATCATTAATTTTAATGATTCTTCGAAAGCCTGGAGCTGGTTCGGCAATCGGCGCTGTTTTGCTATCGATCGTGATTCCTTCTTTGCTCAACAAGTCCTCAAGTCTAAAACCATTAAAACCCCAATAGTAGGGATCAACAACCCATTCAACCCCTTTGTGCTTAACAACGACAAAGGCATGGTCCTCAACAATATTATAATCATCGTAATTGCTGGCCCGATGAATTTCCGCGTATACAAATTTATTTGCAATTCCTGCTTCTTTTAAGGCGATGTGGGTAAAGAGACCATATTCCCTACAAACACCCGCCTGACATTTAAAATACTCACTTAACTTTACAGGCCTATCAGAGTCTCTTGCCTGCTCTAATAGTCTAAGATACCTTGGGTCATCATAATCGAAGAATTTAAAAGTTTTCTCGCCGACTAAATCATTTAGTTGGTCAATTTTATGCCAAAACTTTGCAGAGCTCTTTCCGATCTTTCTGGCTTTTTTCAAAAATTTTTTGAAATGAGGATGGTCGACATCGACATAGTAATCGGGCTGTATCCCCCCAAAGCGCGACGAACCCTCTACAATATTTCCCTGTTCGATATTTAAAAAACCACCATTTTGTACGGAATTCTCTTGGGCAAATGAAGGGGATACAACTATAAATAGTAAATTGAAAACTAAAAATAGACAAGACAGGAACAAACCACTTTTCTTCATACACCAACTCCAACTTTTCCCCTGAAGTCCTATATAAACCACTCCTGTGAGCTTGCTAAGCCCTCTAATAAATATTTCAATTAAGGTGCAAAAATTGTTTTCTCGATGCGGATTCTATTCAGCCTCAATTACTTCTCATGAACAGCAATCTTATCAACCTCAATCATCATTTCATGTCTCCTAAAGAATGGTAGGGTCCATGGAGGGTCATAGCCCGCAAAGTAAGGTTCAGAAATCGGTTTGTACTTATTTTTTTCGGCAAGCCAGGCCAGCAACTTTTTACCCTTCTTTTGATTTTTCTCAATATTTTGAAACCAAGAAAACCGAATCGCCGCAATCGTTTTCGCCTCAACTTTTTCTAGAATCACCTTATCGTTTTTGGGCTTGGGCAGAGATGCCATCGTATATTCAGAGGGCATCATGAACGTCATAATCCACTTCTTATTACCTTGTTTTTGCGTAACAGGAGCCGTCATCGCGATCGATTCACTCTCTTCTTTTTGCACAACCGGGGCCGTCATTGATATTTTTTTACTTTCCTCGGACTGACTCACTGGTGACGTCATAGCTATTTCTTTTTGGCTCACGTTATTTCCAAAAATATAATCAGCTAGTATTCGGAAGGCCTTGGTTTGAGCTTCATCGTATTCCCCCTCGACAACTGTTTTTGCAACAATATAGGGCTTATAGGTGCGAATTTCTTTATCTTCATCCTCTATTAAAACCTCATATTCTGGCATTTCGTAATTGCGAATTCCAAAAAGCGAACACCCTGAATTAAGAAAAGAAAAAATAATTAATAAATATTTCATTACTGCAACTTCCTTGCACTCTTTTGTCTTTTGGTGCATCTTCCACTTGAATACTATAGCTAAAGTGAAGAGTTGTTGTGAAGGTCGAAGACTACGATTTCTCTAAATTTAAAAATTCAACTAAGGCCAAACAAGCCTTAGTTCGACTTTTGCAAAATGCCCATGCTGGTGAAAAGGCCGCTGCTAATGCCTATTGGGGCCATGCTCGCTCTCTTTTTATTTGGAATAAAGAAGAGCGGAAGCAAATCATTAAAATTTACGAAGACGAACTACACCATCGAAGAAGACTCTTTGATTTTTTGCAATCACTTGATTCTAAACCACGCCTCATTAGAGAGATCGGAATGTGGTGTGTTGGAGCTAGTATTGCGATTCTTAGTATAATCGGCACTTGGTTTATTCCCATGTATGGTGCCGGCCAATTAGAAAGCACGAATATTGGTGAGTATGAAGTGGCCGCCAGACTCGCTCTCCTCGCCGGTAGAGAAGAATTAATCGAAGAGCTTTTAGTGTTTGCAGAAGTCGAATGGGATCATGAAGACTTTTTTAGAAAAAAAGTCGAAGACCATTGGGTCACTCGCTACTATCCCCTCTGGAACAAACCGGCCCGGAGAGATTCGATTCGCTCGCTTTTTAATTCGTTTCAAGCTGATACAAAACAGTAGTTTTTGCGGTCCAGATTAGGATATTAACTGGACCTATGTGATACACTAATCGCGCAGGGAGTGAGAGAGGTGTTATGGATAGCTTTGTTCAATGGATAGAGGGCAATTGGCTCTTTATCGCTCTAATGTACTTTACTTTAATTCAAACAGTCGAACTCATCAGTCTGGCCTTTAAGTTGAAATACTATCGGTCGCTCGAAGAGACAGAAAGCATCGAGGAAACTTTCGTGCTGAAACCAACGGTTCCTCCGCCGAAGTTGACTCGCCAACAATTCGATAAGGTCGTTTAGAATTTTAGGGGAGACGTCTCACTCCTCTAAACGTTCAAAAATTACACTATTGGATCGCTGATAATTGTCTCAAATTGATACACTCTTCTCGTCCCGGTCGCATATACCGGTTCCAGGGGAGTCATTCTTTTAAATTTGATACAATGAAAACATGAAGAGTTTGATACTTGAGTATTTCTATACAACAGGTTTAGTCGTTGGAGGTGTGATAGCCTTTATCCTCCTGATGACACTCTTTTTTTCAAAGGGTGTGGTATTTAAAAATAGAAAGCGAAAGAAGAACGGACCTCAAGTTCCGGATCGTTTAAAGCGTACCCCCATTGAAACTTTGGCTGACCTCTCAAGCGCAGAATTAGAGCGAAAGAGGGTTCAACAGGGCCATAAAGCTAATGAATTCTCTCTTTATGACACTCTCGAATCTCTATTTATCGACAACAACTTTAATGACCGCATTGACCGAGATCATTGACCAAGTTGGACCGATCGAATTGTGAGGATTTACTCACATTACCCAGTCTAAGACACTAGAATCTTTAGATAATGTTAAATTGAGCCGATTATTAATGTGATGTTAAGTTGGCTGAAAGTAATCTTATTGGGATCGCTACTAGCGTTTGCGGTGGCCTGTGCCGGCCCTCCCTCTGGGGAGGATGCTGAAGATATTGGCCCGAACCCAAATAATGGCGGCCCTCTTCTCTCCGGACTGCTACCCATTTCCGGAACCACTGACATCAGCGTAAGTCCTAGTTTACAAATTACATTTTCTGAACCCGTTTACTTCGGCCCAGGCCTTATTAGCTTGAGACTTGTTAGTGACGGCTCAATCATTGAATCCATTCCCGCTGTGAGCGCACAAGTGAGTGGCAACGGAACCGAAACTATAACCATCACCCCAGCTTCGCTCTTAAGTATTTCTACACAATACTATGTCGAAATTCAGTCCAATGCCTTTTTTAATGCTTCGGGAGGATTTTATAGTGGATTTAACACTCCCAGCGATTGGAATTTCACAACCACCGAAGATGCATTCCCCCCATCACCGATTACAACTTTGAGTTTAGATAGCCCAGCAGCAAATTCATCCGAAAGCCCCAGCTTCTCTTGGTCGGGCGCGAGCGATGCCGACTCTGGAATCGCCTACTACGAAGTTGCCATTGGCTACGACAACGAAGCCGATGGCTTTGATTCGGGAGATGTAGAAAATATCATTTCGTTTAGCCAGATTCCAGGCGGCCAAAGTGCAAGCAACTATCAAATACAAGATGGAGTTGATGGATTTAGTTTTTCTGCTCTCTTCGATACCAATCATTATATCAGTATTCGAGCCGTCGATTTAGCCGGAAATGAATCCTCTGTATTTTCGAGTGCAGCCTGGAAAAGCTTTGATCCCGCAAGCCTAAATAATCTTGCATTCTGGTTAGACTCGAGTGACCCTTCGACCTTATTCCTCGACACCTCTTGTACTACTAACTCAGTTTTAAGCGGTGAAGTGGCCTGTTGGTTCAATAAGGCCACAGGCGCAAATCACTTTACGCAAAGTTCCCCAGCAGCTCGACCCCTTCGAGTCGCAGATGGAGTTGATTTCGATGGTTCTGATGATGTTCTCACCCAGGCCGCATTAAACTACGGGGCTGGCGACGACATGACTTTCTTTGTTGTTGTAGAAACAGATACTCAATCAGACAATTCTGCTTCTTGCTGTAGACCCTTCGTGAGTTGGCTCACATCGGCCAGTGGTCTGTACCCTTGGCTTGGATTAACAAGAAACACTTTTACTCCAGGCAACAACCTGATTCATGGTTTTGATACCGGCGGTGGTAATGTTGGTCTCGGTTACATTCCAACAGCACCGGGGGACGTTTATATTTCTGGAGCCACACATAACGGAAGTCTTTCACAGTGGTCTGCCCGAACCGGTGGACTTGATCGAGTCGTTAACCACACGATTCCAGCAACATATACTTCAACAGCTATGAGCATAGGTGGTGAAGTCAACAACGCCGCCAGGCGCTTTCACGGAATAATTAAAGAGGTCGTTTTTTACGATGGAATCAAGTCATCGACCGATATTGAGAATATCGAAGGTTATTTAGCCTGTAAGTGGAGTCAGAGAGATCAACTGGATTCATCTCACCCTTATTATGATCCACTGGGGGCTAACCTCGTTGGCTGCCCTTAAGTCATCGTTAGATACAAAAATAAGTCCAAAAAAAACCCTCTATGAAAGAGGGTTTTTAATTAACGCTATGTTGCTACCAAAAGGACGCTTCTACCTTATGGAATGATGGCGTGCCATGGGAAGCCGCGAACTTCTGGACGAGTTCTTAGGCGGAATTCCATTCTAGGGAAGGAGATTCCTCCACCAACACCAACTTTTCCACCAATAACGAAAACTTGGCCAGGACGATTCACAGCATTTAACCAACCGATTTCAACACCAATTCCGAGTTCGAAATCAAGACCAAGACCGTTCATGAAGCCACCGTAGATAGCACCATCAAGAGCTTCTGCCGTGCTCACTTCATCAGGAATAAAGATGAACATGTACTTATAAGCAAGTTCAGCCTTAAGACCACTGTTGTTGTAGTAAATTTCAAAAAGGTTATCGATATTGATAAGCTCACCGTGCTCACTCACGATTCCGCCATCGAGCTTCCACACATCGCGATCAACGAGAAGCGCAGCACTCACACCAGAAGTAGAAAGGACACCATTAATTGGTAGTCGGTCAGTACGATCAACATTGAAGCCTTCAAAAAGGGCATCGATGATACTGGAAACTTCTTCTTCAGATACTTTCAAATTATTTCTGTCGATTTGACGGCTTATTTCTTTTCTCAGTTGCTCTTCAGATAAGCTCCCAGCTTGAGCGATCGTCCACTGAGTAGAAAGGACAACAATCATTGCAATTAGACTTAAAATTCGTCCCATAGATTCCTCCATTTGATTAATGAAACGGGCTCACTGTATGGGAAGTTTGTGGGTTTTTATACACTTGACCGAAGGCACCATTAAAAACTTGTTCGCTTTATTGTGCGCCTCGTTGTTTTTGGCGAAAAATAATCTACGAAAGTTCTGAATTATCTATTCTTTTAACGAATGAAACGTAGAACTGTGGAATTTCACTGGCGGCCTCAGGAGTAAAGTCGTTAGATCGAACTAAACGATAAGGCAGGCGAATCATACCCTGGTCAAAGTGAATTAACTTTAACTCGAAGAGCATCTCAATTTCATGGCGACTTAAGCCAGATTCTTCGTATGAAATCTCTTCTTTGTTGAGTAATTGACGATGGAAATCAAAAACCTTTGGGTTTGAGCTCAGGTAATCAAGCTGCCTTTGAGAGTAAACTACTGTTTTTTCTAAGGATTGGCTCGAAGGTGCTTGGCTCATAGCTTCTTGGTCAGGCATTAAATGCTGATCCAAATAGTTGACCACCTCTTGTCCCTCCACCTGAGTCGAATAGATCGACTTGAAGTAGGACAAAAGTAAACCGCGACGCTCCGTCTTTGGCATTAAGCTCGTGAGCGTTGCTAATAACTTCTCTGAAGGAGGATACTTGTCACTTTCAATTTGTTGAAAGTGGCGAAGCGAAATGCCCAGTTTAGTTTTCCCCCCTAGAGATTCGAAATGTTCTTTGGATGTCTTTAAGCCCTTCAGCTTGCGGACGCCCCTTAAGTACTCCCCGAATAACATAGAGCCCGGGTTTACATTTCCACCCAAAAACCGTCAAATTTCCTCAACTCAGTGTGAAAAATAAACTCCTGATTTCACTTATTTTTCCAAAAATTACAGGGCAGATATTAGCGAGCGACAATAAATTGCACTTTTTTAGATCTCGGTGAGGGGGTTAATCTTAAGTTGCTTCACCGGCTTTTTCTTGATGAACTAAAACGCGAATAATTTCGGGGGCATCTATGAACTACTCCATTCAAAAAGCGATCAACCTATTCGGCTCACAACTCGATAAAAAGCAGGTATTAGAGGCAGAAAAAAAGGGGATTCTTCCCCAGTTTCCGAGAACGAAGAGCGGAGTTATAAAGAAAAAAAGTTGGGATAGTGAACAAATCTCTCTTGTTGGGGAACAAATTGGTTACCTGAAGTCTTTCGGTCGACCTCTGGCCTTTTCGATTTTTGTAACAAAGGGAGGGGTTTTAAAGTCGAGCCTCACCTTAAACTTGGCCAGGAGCTTTGCCCTTCACAACATAAAAACCTGTGTTGTTGGATTGGATATGCAAGGAGATATTACTTCTTGCCTCTTACCAGAAAATCAACAAAGTGACGAAGAAAGTTTAGAAGATGCCTTGGCACGGATCGAAGCAACACAAGGCTTAGCTGATTTCTTCGAAGGACGTGTTAATCTCGAAGACATTACCTTGGCAACTGATCTCCCCTGTTTATCCATCATTCCAGAAACTCCAGAGTTAGTTGCTCTCGACCAGAGTATTATTAATAAAAATCGTCGCGAGTATTGGCTCAAAGATAATGTAATTAAGCCTTTAAAAGAAAAATTCGATATTATTCTCATTGACTGTTCGCCGAACTGGAACCGACTTATTACAAACGCACTCACTGCGAGCGATTACCTTATCTCACCACTTGAATGTAAAATTTCAAATTTTAGAAATCTCAAAGTTTTCAGAGCCTTTGTTCAAGAATTTAAGAAGGATATGAACTTGAACTTTGAACAAATATTTGTCGGCACACGACTTTCTCCGAATAGAAAGCTTTCGAATGAAATAAAAGAGTTCTACGCCGATTCTCTCTCCCATTTTTTAAAGACAAGTATACGAGAAAGCACCCAAGGAGAGGAAGCCGTTGCTATGAGTCTTTCCGTTCCTGAATACAGTCCGACCTCTGCTGCTGGCCAAGAGATCCGAACCTTGACTCTTGAACTTTCTTCCTTAATCAGAAGGTTAGAAAAGAACTCCGAGAAAAGAATCGAGCAAGAATCAAAAACAATAGATAGAGGTTTATAGATGGCACTGAGTCTGAACCAAGCACAAAATAAGAATAAAAAGAAGCCGACAACTCAATCAAAGGCTTCGAGTAAAAAAACCAGAAAAAAGAAAGTTAAAAAAATCCAACCTTGGCAAAGTAAGAATCTTAAGGGAGCTGAAAAGGTTGCATTAAAAAATAATGCCGAGATTTCCTCATCTCTAGATGACAGTCTATACGAGGGCATGGAAGTTTACCCGGAAAACTATACGAGTGAACTTATCGACGAGTTAAAGAGCCTTCCTTGGCAATCAATTCGACATCCGCGAAAAACTGCAAAACGCTACAGCTCATTTATTCGCACGAGCGCACTGACCGCTTTTAAAAAATATTTACCTAAGGTTTTCTAGCCGCGACTCATGTTTCGAGCTCTGATGAAGGCTTTTTGGTAAGCTTTGATCCGCTTTATGTATCGAGACAGATTATGGGAGCCGCACTTTCTTCCCTTGCGAGCTCTAAAGCTTCTACGAACATAGGATTTCGCAACGGCTGATCCGCATAGATGGGTGATCGCCGCAACCGTCTGACGAACAGCTCGACGAACTCCCTTCTTCTTGTATTTTTTAAGTATTTTATCAGTTGTAAGAGTTAAATATGCCGATGTCATTTCGATGGCATGGGAAGGAACAAGCCGACTATAGAATAATCTCGTCCAACAGTTTTTAAATTTGAACCAAGGGTTTTTTCTTACGACTTTACCTTCCTTGATACAGTAATTCTTTGCTCGTTTGTAAAAGCCATCTGTTATTTGGTAAAGCCCCAGAGAAGAGGATTGGGGTGCATAAATTCGGCTGAAGTCAGCTGTTAGCTTAAGCTTCCAACCTGGTCCAGCGATTGGGTTTCCACCAGACTCAGCTTGGGCCAAGGCGGCCAAGAAATCAGAAGTCATCAACTCCGTTTCATGCTTTTTAAAGAGACTCCCGTAACTGTCCCAGGTATCGGTGACCGTTCTAGGTGTTCCAAATCCTAGAAACCTCACGATTTCCGTCGGCTTCATAAAAACCTGATACATGACATTTAGGAGTAAAAGAAGGATGACTACAGTAATAACACTCGCTGTTTTCCATCGTTTTCTAATTTGTTTCTTTACGAACTTGTTCTTTTTAGAGGTTCTTTTCTTAGGCATATAATCCATTATAAATACAAAATGTTTCCGCTAACTATCCTTATTAGCAGTTTTCAAAGCTTCAATACTAAGGTCTTTCATCTTGCCACTCTAGTAAGACAATTAAAAGTAAATGAAAGTTTAAAGTGTAATTGTTTAGAAGCTATAACTAGATGATAGTCCAAAGGTTCTTAAAGGAGAATCTGAAAGTTCGTCTTCAAGTGACTGTAGCCGCCCAAACTGTGCCGAGAACATCCAGTCTTTAGTAAGGCTATAGGAGACGTCAAAACCGGTCCCAAGGGAAGCAACACCACTGCTTTCACCTTTTGTATAATTAATTAACAAAGCTAAGCTCGCATTTTTAAATGAGTAAGAAAAGCGAGTGTTAACATTTAACTGACTCTGTCCTGTTATTAAGTTGATTGATTCAATAGGAACGAAAAAGCTAATGAGTTCATCCTCAAAAATGCTTAAGTCTTCGTTGTAAGAAAAGCTGATCGCCTGAAGGAAAAAGCCCCAGCTTTTATAGAAGTACTCGCCTTTAAACCCGAAGAGAATCCCCGTATAAGTTTTTTTGTGACTCAAAATATTTAAACTTTCAATTTCTGTAGTCGAAAACTGGTTACTCAACAAGCCAAGGTAAAGGCCGAGCGTATAATCAGCCCCATTGTAAGCCGCCCCTATTCGGCCCTGGATCAATTTTGTAAGCTCCTCAACAGAGGTTTCAAAGTACTCAGCTTCATAGCTAAACTTGTTTAAAGGATCTGAACGATACCCCATCAGAAGAGTTTGAACTTGGTAACTTTCTTCATCATCAATTTTTTGCCGAGCCTTTGATACCGAAAGCTCTAGAAAATTGTTTTTGTACACATTAAGGGCTAACCCGAGATTCAGTGAGCGGGTTTTCTGACTATCTCCTTGCAAACCAAAATAAACGCTACTTGGAATCTTAAAACTAAAATAATCAAGATCATCAGCCCTTGATGGCGGACCGATGAGTAATAGTAAAAGGAGTAGTGCTAGAGAGAACCGACTATTCACCGCGACGTTGCCTTATTCTCCTTCTAATTCGCGCTCTTTGAGCGGGCGTCAGAGTACGCCACCTTTGAAAGCGCTGGCGAATCACTTGCCGCCTTTCTGGAGACATACTCCTCCATCTTTGAAAGCGCTGACGAATATTATTTCTTCTCTCTGGTGATAGAGATTTCCAACGCTTTAATCCTCTTTTAATGCGGTTTCTTTGTTCGGCAGGAAGTGATTTAAAACGCTTGTAATTCTTCATTAATTTTTTGCGCTTCTCAGGATCCATTGACTTCAATTTCTCCCAGCGCTCTTGAAGAACCCTTTGTTGCTCAGGTGACAGTGATTTAAATCGCTCTAGAGCATCGTTGGACGACTGGGCATTAGACTCTTTTAAGCCGCTTAAACTCAATAAGGATAGAGCTAAACTTGATTTAAAGAAGTCTCTCCTATTCATTGATTTATTCATCTTCACCACCTAACTCTACATCTGCAGAGATCAATTCATTTGAATCGACGTTATCATAGAGATCCCAATTTTCAGCATCCTCAACCACGTCTAAATTCATCAACAAATCCAGGTTCTTCAGCATTGCTTTCGAGGGAACAAAAGCTTTCTTATTGTCTCTATCTTTATCACTCATGATTCCCACTCCTCGATGACATCGAGATCAGTCAGTAAATCCAGTTCGCCAATCATTTCTAAGTCTTCAAAGCTTTCAACGCCTGCTTCAGAGATAAGAATTTCTTCTGATAACTCGACCGCTCGATTCAGCTCGGCAACTTCTTCTTGGGTGACTCTTTGTTGAGGCGACTGAAAAAATCTCCAAACAAAGAAGCCTCCAATAACAACTGCTAAAGACTGAAATATAAAGAGACGGCTATAAAGGATACTTGCTTTAGATGGCGCTAGCTCTTTATTTTTTTCTAATTCTTTAAAGGCTTTTGCAAAAACCGCATCTTTGTATTCTTTTGATGGTTCTTCATGGAACCAAGGCTTTTTATCCATTTGAGCCTCCAGTCCCCACTATCGCTTCAATTGATTTCTTTGCTCTGAAAAGTAAAGATTTTGTGGCCGCGAGCGATAAATCGAGCTCCTCGGAGATCTGCTGATAGTCCATTTCATCACCGAGCCACAATACGATTGCCGCTCTTTGACTGTCTGGTAATTGATCTACCGCCTTCTTCAGGGATTCCATTGTTTCTTTACTTTCAAAAAATTGTTCTAATGTTTCTTCTTCTGTAGCTGATATTGATTCAGCTTTAACACTTTCAGTATATTTATTAAAATTCTTTTGCGCTCTCAGCTGGTTAAAACAAGAGTTGCGCGCCATTGTGAAAAGCCAAGCTTTAAAATGTCCTTCAGGTTTATAATTTGGAGCTAATTTAATAACTTTCATCCAAATCTCCTGGGTTATTTCTTCGGCCAAGCTTTGGTTGGATAATAATCGCTGGCAATATCCCAATAAACTACCAGAGTACTTTTCAAATAATTCGCGGAATGCTGTTTGCGAACCTTCCGCGATTTTTTCCATGCAGCGATCATCATTTTTATCCATACCCTATTCACAATAAGACAAAGTCAGTTCCTGACTCAAGCCGTCTTTTTCGTGAGTTGCTTCGCCACAAGAGTTAAAAGTGATGGAAGCAGTACCAGTAATGGATCCCTCGTATGATACAGACAATGATCCAGAAACCGGGTGACAACAACTACTCGACCAACCAAGATTATTAGCAGTGAACTCAGCCGTGAACTCAGCAATATTGTGATAAACCTTGAGGCTTCCATTTGTCACCTGACGATTTCCTCGGGCAAGGCCACCTGTAATCTGCAAGGGTGAACCTGTTTCAATCGAAACGTCGTAAAGTTCTCGCTCATTTCGCACGAATGATTTGTGCTTTCCAAAAATAGTAACTTCGTGTCCTGTCGCAGTCTTCTCAAGTTTTGCACCACCAGAGAGTTGCGTGCCATCGTAAGTGGCTTTAATGTCACTTGAATTAGTGACAACTCCACCTCGAGGACCTGATATCGTATAATTGTAGGTTCTTACGACGTTATCTCCGACGTTTGCCATGGTACAAGCCATGTTCGAATATGTAAGGGTCACCTGTCCATCTAGACTAAGTAGACCGGCAGATCCGCTACAGTCATCGTATGTGGCCTGTTTAACACCAAGGTTACAGGCCTGAGCAACGGCTCTTGCGCAATTGGCGGCGTAAGCTTTTGGAAACAACAATTCGTTTAAATTTCTTAATGGATCGTGAATCGGCGTTTGCTTCATGGCATAGGTACTGCCATTTTGATCGTCCATAATTCCCGACATTGCGGATACACCACTTTCGACCGCGGCTTCAATATTGTTGACTGTACTCGCTTCTTCAACTCTCTTATCACAGGCAGCTAGGCCCAAAATCAATGCACTTAAAAGTAGTGATTTAATTAGTTTTTCCATCGTTACCTCTCCGGTTGGATTATTCATTCATATCCAAAACACTTGGGTGACCGAAAAGTTTCGCCTTTTTAAGAAATTATTTTTACTAATATAATCAGCTACTTAGGCCTATATTGAGGAAAGTTTTTGTGACAAATTTTGTCTCAATTTTAACCACTCTACATTTTTAATTTGATCCCTTGCACCTATTTGAGGCACCGACTAAGTCTGAAGAGTGCTTGAGGAGAGCGATATGAAAGTAATTGTACTCACATTATTAACTCTATTTGTTTCACAGACTGTATTAGCGTCTAACAACGAATTTGTTTGCTCGGGCCTCGTCAATCGAAGTTCTGTTCAAAAGAAGCTCGAAAAAAGATTCATTCGCTTCAAGCAAAAATTAGATATTGCATCAGCTGATCTTTACCAATTTGATTCACTAAAAATCAGCTTACTCCGCGAAGTGCCTCAGAATAATCATGGCCTCTTAACTCTAATGGCTGCTGACAAAAAGACTCAGACAAATACAATTTCAAAAGGTAGCGACAAAGGTCTTGTTTTACTGGCAGTTACAAGGGGTGCAACGACCTATTCTATAGGTTGCACGCCCTACCAAGGTAAAGCCTCCCAATAATTTTATCTCATTTTAGAATTTAGACTCTGATCCGCTACACAAGCTGCTTTCATTTGCCGAAAAGTGATACATGGCAGCTGAAGAATTAAACAATGATTTCGAGTACAAGAAGATTTTACTGGCTAACAGCAATCTCCTCAATGAAGTAGATGATGAGATAGTCGATGAAATCACTAAATGTGTTAAAGAGGTTTCCGTCAAAAAAGGAGAGCCCCTCTTTGTTGAGAATGAACCTGGGGACTCTGTATTCTTTCTGTCATCTGGTTCGGTAGAGGTTATAAAAACTAGTAAAATCATCAATCGTCCTCAAAGAGTTGCGGTTTACAATTCAGGTGAACACTTTTCTGAACTCAGCTCCCTTGTCGGTTCAGCTCATACAACATCCTGTTTTGCTCTTCAGGATTCAACTTTACTTGAATTGAGTAGCGAAGACTTTCTAAGGCTTCTGACGTCATCTCAGGCTATAGCGAATACACTTCTCAAGAATATGTCCCACCGTTCTTTTAAATTCATAAAGGACCACGGTTGTATTCATCAGTTGAGCGACATGCTTAAGAAGAATTACCCTTTATCAGATAAAATCCACAAAGATATTATGGCTGAAAAGGCTTTTGTAGCCCTGCCTTCGAGTGATCGAACCGTCATTGTCGGCATGGAAGATCCCTTTGACCAAACCGTGATTGACATTGTGAAACAAGCGCACCCGAATAGTACGGTAAATATATTCTCAATCAGAAGTGCCGTTATAAACGAAATCCTTGCTAAAGATGGTTTCATCGTTGATGACGAAGAGTCTGGTCCTAAAGTTCGACCGCTCGATGAGAAGCTTGATCTCGCTGATTTCAAAAATCGATGCACTATTCTTGAAAATCTTAACGACAAACAAATGAATATGATCAAAAAGCATTCATCCGAAATTGTACTTAATGCCGGTGAAACCCTTTTTGTTCCAAACACTAAAGTCGAAATGCTCTATATCGTTGAATCGGGTCGAGTCGATGTGTCGCGAACCATCGAGTCTGATGTTCTATCGACTATCTATTTTGCTGAACCCGGAGATACTCTCGGTGAAGTCACCTTACTCACAGATAGAGCCCATATTCATGTTGCAAGGGCTACGGAAGACTCTCGGGTCATCGCTGTCCCTGCTGACGTCGTCAATGGCTTATTAAAGTTCCCACAATTTTCTATTTCCTTAGCTCAATCCATTGCGAGACGCTTACAGTATCTCAGTGAAAACCAATCTATCAGATATAAGAACATAGATATATCGCAACACTTAGTTGTGACATCGACCCTCATGCCCCTTAGTGCTATCGAAAAATACCAAGTTTTACCTTTTCAAAAGGAAGGTCAAAATTTATGGGTAGGTGTCGTTAATCCATTGAATAATAAAGACATTAACGAGATCGTGGGTCGATACCTTCCAGATTTTAATTCTGATGTATTTGCAATACCCAGAGCTCGCTTTCTTGAAATTTTAGAAGAACTCAAAAATAAGAAGACAGAAGAGTCTTCGGATGGTGCCGGCCAAAGAAGATATAATAGACACCTGCTTGACGAAATACTCAGTCAAAGTTTGGCGAGAAAGGCGGCGTCCGTACACATTGAACCACTTGAAGATCGTTATATGATTCGATTTAGAATTGATGGTGAAATGTGGGAATATGATCAAATCTATCCAGAAATCGGCTCTCGTTTGATTAATCGAATTAAGGTGTCCGCTAAACTCGACGTACAAAACACCCAGCAAATACAGCAGGGACGTATTGATAAAACTGTTGGCTCTGAACCTCGCCTAGGAGAGGTTAAAGTGCTTCCAACTGTGCATGGTGAGAAGGTTGTGATTAATTGGGCCTCGGCAACGACGAGTCTGATTCCTCTGAATATGTTAATTCCTGACACTAATACTATCAAATTTTTAAAAGAAATTTTGCGCAGTAAACAAGGTGTCTTTTTTATAACGGGCCCCGAGCGGAGTGGCCGAAAAGGAACTGTCTACTCTTGTTTAGAAGAAATCAATTCTCTAAAACTCAATATTTCCACTATCGAAAATCCTGTCAGTCTAGAGGTCAGCGGAATTAACCAGGTCTCACTTCGAGGGGATAAAGGGCCGAGTCAAAAAGAAGCTCTTAAAATGGCGGCCCTTCAAGAGTCAGATGTTATCTTTATTGAGGATGTTGATTCTGAGGACGTGGCCAAAGAAGTCTTTAATCTCGCACAAAAGGGCTCACTCGTAATTGCGACTACGTTTTCTGCCCATTCACTAGATCTAATTGATAACCTTCGAAATTGGGGTGTCAGTGATAGCTTGGTAGCAAGTCAGCTCTTAGGTGTTATGGCACAAAGACTAATCCCCAGGCTGTGTAACTCTTGCCGAAGAACACGAGCCATGACTGCTTCGCAAAAGCGCGTGGTTTCCGGAGTGATTGAAGAACTTAAGAGTAGTGTACTTTGGGAAGCACGAACGTGTCATGATTGCTCGCAAACTGGCTACAAAGGGCGCGTACCCCTTCTCGAGTATTGGAAGAAAACTCCACTCCTTAGAGAAGCTCTGATGAAAAATACACCAAGCGCTGAGATTCACGAAATTCTTTTAAAAGAAGGTTTCAGTAATATGCGGATCAATGGCTACCAAATTTCACTGAATGGTCTTTCAACAATTGACCAAGTTGAAAAGCACTTAAAAGGCATTGTTTGGTAAAATCTCTTAAACACTTTACCAAGTGTATGAAAGGGCTAAAACTCCTGTCGGCCCTCTGTCATTCATGACAATGCCCGGCTGAAAGGTCCAAGGAGAAACTTGGTCTCTAGCGAACAGGTTTCGATAAATAACATCAACAACTGCAGGCAAAAGAATTCCACCTAGTAAAATAGGGGCCCTATCGCTTCTGTTTGAATAGGGTGTCGCCAAAAGCAGTGGAATGGAGTTAAACAGGTGAAGGGCGTAGAAGGACTGTCTTAAGCCTTTAAGTCGTTCAGTGACCGCTTCAGACCTGGTGACTTTGGCAGCGGAGGCGTCGGGATGAAGTTTTACAGGACAGGTGTCAGACATCATTATGAGGGCCGATGCCGACCACCACAAAACTGCAGTTCCAGTCACCCAATCAGGTATTTGACTCTCTCCCCGATTCGCTTCTTCACTGCCGAGAGCAATGACTCCGGCAATACCTCCAATAAAGCTCGTAGCTTTCATGGTTGAAAATGGCGAGTATTTTTCTGCACCTAAATGGACTTGAGACTCTTCAAGTGTCAGTTCCGAAGATCGACAACTCATTGCAAACCCTATCGAGCAGCCAAGTTGCATGAACAGTAAAATAATGATGACAGTTGTTCTCTTCAATTTCACTCCCCAATGATCTGACAAAGAGTTGCAAGAATATCAAAAATCTCACGAAGCAAAGACTCAGTCCTCTTACAAGAAGAAGCAACGAGTTTAAAAATATTCGAATTGAGAGCTGAAGGGAGTGTGGATAAGCCACATGACCGAAGCCGAAATGAGAATAGTTTTTAAAATCGGAAGCTTATTCGAAGTAAGATGGCGGAGAGCGGGGGATTCGAACCCCCGAGACGCTCATCACGCCTGCCGGTTTTCAAGACCGGTGCATTCAACCGCTCTGCCAGCTCTCCGCGGACGACCCTATAGAAAACTGAACCACAATTCAATCATTTATTTTGCTTTTGAAAAACGAACTGATGCCTAGAGATTGGGCTGAGACTCCACATAATCTGTGGAGAAAAGCCCATAAATAGCTATTATTACTTGATTATATCAAGTCCACCCATATAGCTTTGCAGAACTTTGGGGACCTTCACCGAGCCATCTTCATTTTGATAGTTCTCTAAAATCGCCAGTGATGTTCTTCCGATTGCCAATCCAGAACCATTCAATGTGTGAACAAATTGAGGTTTATTCTTGCCCGATTTAAATCGAATATTAGCTCGACGGGCCTGAAAGTCCTCAAAATTTGAACAGGATGAAATTTCTCGATATTTACCCTGCCCCGGCAAATGAACCTCAAGATCAAAACATTTAGCTGCGCCAAAACCAATATCACCGGTGCATAAGCTCATGCGGCGATAGGGAAGCTCAAGGGCTTCCAAAATCATTTCTGCATTGGAAGTTAAGCGTTCATGCTCTTCATAGGACTTCTCTGGGTGAGCAAAGACCATCAACTCTACTTTGTTGAATTGATGTTGTCTGATCAAACCCTTAGTGTCTTTTCCATGGCTCCCCGCCTCGGATCTAAAACAGGGGGTGTAAGCCACAAATCTCTGTGGCAGCTCTTCTTCTGAAAGGATTTCATCCCGGTAGTAATTAGTAACTGGAACCTCTGCGGTCGGAACCAAATAATAGGGAAACTTTTCAGTTTTAAAAGAGTCTTCACCAAACTTCGGAAGCTGTCCGGTCCCAAACATGCTCGAATCGTTCACTAAAAATGGTGGCAACATTTCGGTGTAACCATTTTTCTCGCTGTGAGTGTCGAGCATGAATTGCATCAAGGCCCGTTCAAGGCGAGCCAATGGCCCTTTAAGATAGGCAAAACGGGCCCCGGTCACTTTGCCGGCCCGTTCAAAATCAAGGATTCCAAGATTTTCACCAATTTCATGATGTTCTTTTGCTTTAAAAGAAAAAGAGTTGGGCTCTCCTACCGTTTTTACGATCTCATTACTTTCTTCGTCTTGACCAACAGGCACACTCGGATGACAGAAATTGGGAAGTTCCGCCAACAACTGGTTCACTTCGTTTTGTTTTGTCTCGCTTTTTTCTTCGAGAGACTTTATCTGTTCTTTAAGCTTCGCCACGGCTTCCATAGCACCACTGGCATCTTCACCAGATTTTTTTAGCTTTCCGATTTCTTGGCTGGCTTTTTTTTGTTCAGCCTTCAAGCCTTCAACTTCAGTAATCGCTTCTTTTCGTTCTTTATTCAGACCAAGGAGGCGATCGACTTTCGATGAATCATCTTTGCGGTTTTTTAATACTTCACGGTAAAACTCAGCAGGAGATTTACCAGTTTCACGATAATCAGAATCATTTTCTAAAAGACGAATATCTATCATTTAGGATACCTTTTGCTCGGTTCAGGCCCCTGGGGCGACTACGATATAAAGCCTTAGCAGCATGCCTAAAAGAACGCAAATAAGATTAAAGACAAATACGGAAACCGCGCTCCAATGGCGAGAAATTCGCAAAAAACTGAGCGCGATAGCGGTGATCACGAAAAGAAACATGAAAAGGCCGTAATTAACCAGCTCATCGCCGATCAGGGCAAAACTGAGCCCCAACATCCCTCCAGTGATGACCCTAAAGCCAAATAGAAGCAATGAACCGGATGAATTTTTAAAATGGATTTGAATTTTTGAAGATAAACCGCTCATTAAGCACCTCTCTTCACGACTCTAACACGAATCAAGGCATTGGAAAATCAATTAGCGAGTGCGCGAATTTTTGCTGTAACACGACTCTTGTCCGGGGCGTTGGGAGCTAATGCAAGGTACTTTTCGAAAGCTTCTATAGCTGCATCGTTACTTCCCTGCATCTCATAAACCTTTCCGAACTCTAGGTAGATTAGGGGATTTCCCGACTCTTGCACCGAAGCTAATTTAAGTGAGGATACAGCCGAATCAAGAGCGCCGGCCAGGCGATAACAGCGCCCTAGTTTGACGTAGACCATGGATCCAAGCTGACTTCGCGAAGTGGCCTTTTGATATTCTTCAGCACAGTTTTGAAACTGTTTAAGTCGAAAATAGGCATCGGCTGCTAGTAAGTAAGATTCGGCTAAGCCTGGATTGATATTTCTCTCGGCCTTGGAGTATTCCAAGGCCTCTGGATACTGTTGTAATTCCAGTGCTGCCTGACCAGCATAAAAATGCGCAAGAGGAAACCGAGGGTTAATCTCGATCACTCTTCTAAATTGCTTTAAGGCCAATCCATATTTGCGAATATCTAAATAGAGCTTTCCTGTTAGAAAGATGGGATTAGCATCGGATGGATCGAGGGCCGCAGCTCGCAAGTATATCTCCAGTGCTCGGTTGATCGACGATCGAGACTGACTTTCTTGCTGAATGATTTCTCCCAGCTTAAGAAAAGCCTTTTTATTATTCGGTTCTAATTGGACAACTTGATTGTATAAATCACTGGCCATTCTGAAGTTTTCTTCGGTTCGATAAATATCACCAAGGGCTTCGCGATAAGCTGAAATCTTAGGATAGTCGTTGATCTTGTTGCGGAGATAATCAATACCACGACTAGGACCTCTCAGGCCCGCAATGACCTTCGCATAAATACAGTGAGCGTCCACGTTGTTATTATCTAACTCAATGGCTCGGCTTATCATTTTTAAAGCATCGTTGTACTCTTCAACACCCATATAGGCTCGGGCCAAAATCAAAAGAGTATCCACATCAGTTTCGTAAAGTTGAAGAGCTTTTGATCCCGAAACGACGGCCCCTTTATAATTTCTTCGCCTGAGTTGGACCAGAGCATACCCTCTGTAAACTTCATAACTACGGGGGTTAATCCGACGAATTTTCTTTAAAACTTTTACCGCATTGAGGTAATCAAAGCGCTGACTAAAGTAATCGGCCAAAAGAACATAGGCTGTGGTCAGCTTCGGATCTGCTTGAACCGCTTTTTTAAGCCATACAATGGCCTCTTCACTTTGATTGAGCTCCCATAAACATTTCGCAGCCTTCATCGCCGCTATCCCATTCGTAGAATCAACTTCAAATGCCGCTTTAAATTCCGCTTGGGCCGCAAAACAATCTCCTGCCTTTACAAACTGATCCCCGACATAAAGAAGTTCGCGGTCTTTCATCTTAGTGTTTCGCAGTTTCTCCATTCCTCCAAGTTCGACAATTAGGTCTTTACTCTCTCTGTTACTGGAGTTAATCGAAAAGGCCCTCTGCGCATATTCAAGGGCAATTTGCCGCTCGTTACGGCGCTTGTGAATTTTAGCGAGCGTAACAAAAGCATCAACCTCAATTGATTTAGGTAGTCGTTCGACACCATTGAGACCATCTTTTACCAGGGACAAACCTTTATCGACATGTTTGAAATAGTCGAATTCGATTTTTCCTAATTCAACCTTGGCTACTGAGTGGTTATTGTTCGCTTTCAGAACTTCACGATACAGTCGGTACGCATAGGACATATATTGCTGTTCATCAGGCCCCTTGATTTTTGTGTACATTCTTGCTTCGTGTACCTTAGGACCGAGCCACGGTGGCTTTTTATTCCAAAGGACCTTTGCTTGGTTAAAATAGTACTTAGCCGTCTCATATTGTTTTCTTGCGGCCAATAATTCGCCGTAAATTTGATTCACAAAAACATATTGAGGAAACGATCGTAAAGTATTAGAGGATAAACCACTGGCCTCTTGGTAGCGACCGACAGCAAGTAATTCAACAATAGTACATACAACTGCCGCTCGCGAGGTTGGGTTTATCAATTTAATCTTCTTAACGACCGTTTTAATGGTGTTTATATCTTTAGAGTCTTGGTAAGAAAACGGCCACAAATAATGATAGGTCATACAAAGAAGTTCGTAAGGGTCTGGCACCCTCGTTTGACTATCAACTATTTGTACTAGTTCGCTCTGGGCTCTTTTGTAATTATTGTGAGTATCAAGCTCAAAATAACTGATGGCTTTTTGAAATTTGACTGCCACTTGTTGGTTATTCATATCGCGCTTTTTATCAGAAGTCGGAAGCAGTCTTATTTTTACACTGTCGTCTTCTTTTATAAAAAGAAGGCTAATGATAGCTATACAGAGGACGGCAAAAACAAGAAGCGGGAGGCGAGATGCTTTAACTTTTTCTCTTTTTTCAATTTGATGAACATCAGTTAACTCGATGACCTCTTCATCGTCCTCAGCTTCAGATTCTTCGTAATCCATTCGCGAAACAACTTCATCAGAGTCCACTCCACCATAGGTATCGGCCTGATGGTCTTGAACTTCGGCATGGGCCTTTCCCCGCTCAAATCCCGCCGGCGGCTCACCAGTTTTACTGACTTCGGGGCCAAGCTTTATTTCTTTCACATCTTCTTTGGGCGTGTCTTTTGGTTTGTCGGGCTGTTTAGACTTACTTTTTATTTCGCTATCTAGAACATCGAGAAGTTGGTCGTAGAACTGTGGCTCGACTGATATAGAAATCCATTTGCCATTGGGATAGAGGCTGACGTCTTCCTCACCCCTAAAAAAACCGGCACTGATTTGTTGTAGGACGCGCTCGGTTGAAAGCGGACCATATATTTTTCCGTCTGGATCTCTTACAAGCCAACGAATTTTTTTATCAGCCATAACCCTATTGTACTAAAAACTTAAATTAATTCGCAGCGTTACAAATGTAAAACTTCGATTTTTCCAGTTCCACCTTGGGTTTTAGCACCATTCAGGAACCAGAGGCTAAGTATACGATAATCATAAATTTTTAGCTATTCCAGAGAATTTAATCCCAGCCTTATACCAGTGAAAGCTTAGAGGGGTTTATTTTGCATTTGAAAATGAATTTAAGACTGTTTCACCCTGAAACATTGGCACTCGGCTTGCTTTTTCCAATGGGGTGAGGATTGGATGTTGCGCACGATTTTAATTGTTACCTACATAGTTATAGTTCTTTTAATTTCCGGCTTGGCGAAATCAGATGCTCTTAACCTTGAGAGCTCACAGGCAAAAACACCTTACTCACATGATACGTCTAGAACCAAAATTGCTCGGTAAAACGGGCAATCTTTAGAGTCTCTCTTTCATCCCCCTCCGAAAGTTGACTCTTGTTTTTTCCACCTCGACTTCAAACCCCTCCGAAGTCGAGGTTTTTTTATTCTTTGATTCTCTTAATTTGAGCACCGAGTTTGGATAGCTTTTCTTCCAGCTTTTCATACCCTCGATCGAGATGATAAATACGATTAACTTCAGTCTCTCCACTGGCCGCCAACCCAGCAAGCACCAAGCTCGCACTTGCCCTTAGATCCGTTGCCATGACTGGAGCCCCTACTAGGCCCCCAGGCTTACCACGAACGACTGCCACCCTTGTTTTGGGTGTTATATCCGCATTCATGCGAATTAACTCTGTAACGTGCATAAATCGATTTTCGAAAACCGTTTCTGAAATGACTGAAGTTCCATTAGCCAAAGTCATAAAGGCCATGAACTGGGCCTGAAGATCCGTTGGGAAGGCTGGATGAGGAGCCGTTGTAATATCGACAGCTCTCCACTCTTTAACACCCTTGATGGCTATGGACTGGCTTTCTACGTGAACACCAACACCCGTGTCTCTTAATTTCGACAAAAGGGCATCTAAATGAAGAGGCTCACAATCTCTAATAACGATGTCTCCCGATGTAATTGCGCCTGCAATGGCTAGGGTTCCGGCCTCGATTCGGTCGGGCATAACTCTATGTTCAGTTGCATTTAGCTTCTCGACACCTTCGATACGAATAATACTACTACCTGCACCAGTGATTTTCGCGCCCATCTTATTGAGGTAATTAGCAAGGTCGACAATTTCTGGTTCTTTAGCGGCATTCTCGATGGTTGTTACACCCTCAGCAAGGCTTGCAGCCATCATCACATTTTCGGTTCCACCGACGGTTGCAAACTCAAATAGGATTTCAGTGCCCTGGAGTCGCGGGCATTTGGCATGTACGTAGCCTTTATCAATTTCAATTTCAGCACCCATCGCTTTTAGAGCTTCAAGGTGTAAATTAATAGGGCGAGACCCGATGGCACAACCGCCAGGTAAACTGACTGAAGCTTCGCCATACTTACTTAACATGGGTCCAAGGCATAAAATTGAAGCCCGCATTTTTCTTACTAGGTCGTATTCAGCAACAAGCTTTTCAGGCTTGCTGACATCGATTGAAAGTCTTCCGTTAGAAAATTCAACTTTACAGTTAAGCGCTTCGAGCAAAGTTTTTGCCGAACGAACATCCATAAGGTTGGGAACGTTAGTCAATTCATGCTTTCCCTCAGCGAGAAGGGAGGCAAACATCAAAATAAGAGCTGAGTTTTTTGCTCCACTTACAGCAACATCGCCTCTGAGGCTATTGCCACCTTGAACTAACATTTTATCCATGACTACCTCAATTCCTTTTGAGCTCTAATAACTCGATCTTTTCCGGACAAATCTTTTATCACTTCAATATGTGAAAAACCGAGATCTTGCTCAAGTAAATCTTTGCAAACTTGACCTTGTCTATGCCCGATTTCAAAAAAGTAAAATCCACCTGGCTTGAGTAATTCTGAAGCTTTCAATGCCCAACCTTTAATATGGGCAAGGCCATCATCTTCCGAAAACAAAGCCTCACTTGGCTCAAAACTTTTTACATCTTCGGCCACTTCGGGATCATCTTTGGCAATGTAAGGGGGGTTAGCCACGATCAGATCGGGGGCTTCCAAGGCCATGTCACTTAAGTTTAAGCTTGCCACATCATTCTGAAAAAACTGGCTGGATGATTCTAATCCTAGAGCTTCGGCATTTTCCTTTGAATATGAGACACAAGTTTCGGAAATATCAAAGCCCGCTAATCGCGCCCCTGGTAATACACGCAATAATGAAAGACCCAAACATCCACTGCCACAACCAAAATCAAAAATCAGAGCTTCACCTTCTAATTCATTTCTTAGCTTTTCGACCTCATCAACAATTGTTTCAGTCTCGGGTCTTGGGATAAGTACTCCAGGACCTACTTTGAAGTCGTCTTGATAAAAGCCCTTTTCACCAAGAATATAGGCTATGGGCTCACCATCGGTCCTGCGCTTGACGAGTTCACGACACGCATTCATTTGTTCAACACTAAGTGGATATTCAAATTTAGAATAAAGATCGATTCTCTGCCAACCAAGGGCCGAAGAAATTAGAAGTTCTGATTCTAAACGTGCTGACTCAAATCCCTTTTTTTTGAAAAAACCAATGGTGCGATTCAGGACTTCAGTGACTTGCATCTTAGTGATCCTTTTGAGCCTTAAGTGCCTCAGCTTGAAAGTGAGCAATGAGTGGTTCAATTACGTTTTCAAGGTGACCACCCATGACCTCTGTTAAAGAGTGTATTGTAAGGCCAATTCGATGATCCGTCAGTCTGGATTGCGGAAAATTATAGGTTCGTATCCTCTCGGAACGATCGCCCGTTCCTATTTGCGAAAGCCGAGCATCAGAAGCCTCTTTCATGGCCTTCTCTTCTTCAATGGCCTTTAGGCGCGCATATAGAACCTTGAAGGCCTTGTCCCTGTTTTTGTGTTGAGACTTTTCTTCTTGGCAATAGACCACGATACCGCTCGGCTCGTGGGTCAGACGGACCGCTGAATCAGTTGTGTTAACGTGCTGGCCACCGGCTCCACTTGCTCGCATGACATCGATGCGAATGTCGTTTTTGTCGATTTCGACATCGACCTCTTCAGCCTCAGGAATGACTGCTACCGTAATAGTCGATGTATGTACACGTCCTTGGGATTCTGTTTTTGGAACTCGCTGTACGCGGTGTACACCACTTTCATATTTCAATTTTGAATAGACACGGTCTCCAGAAATATTCGCTATCACTTCTTTGTATCCGCCTGCATTTCCCTCGGCAATTGACATTAAATCAACCCGCCATCCATTTGTCGAAGCGAAGTGAGTGTATGCTTTAAAAAGCTCTTCGGCAAAAAGTGAGGCCTCATCTCCACCGGCTCCAGCTCGAATCTCTAGAATGATATCTTTATCGTCATTAGGATCTTTAGGAAGGAGAAGAATTTTAAGCTCTGACTCGAGCGTCTCAAGAGCCTTTTCCTTTTCAGAAATTTCCTCTTTAGCTAGAGTCCTCATTTCTTCGTCTGATTCATTTTCTAGGATTTCTTTTGAGCCAGCGATGTCATTGCTCACTGATTTAAACTCTCGATAGGTTTTAACAACAGGCTCTAGATCAGAGACTTCTTTCATTAGAGAGCGGTACTTATCTTGGTTGCTCGTCACATCGGGATTTGAAAGCTCATGATTAAGCTCTTCAAAACGTTTTTCAACGTCATCAAGTTTTGAAAACATAATAAAATCCAAAAAAAGAGCCGCACAAGTGGCGGCTTTTTACATTGCCATTCACAATTATGAATGGCTCCATAGATTTTGCAAAGAATCTAGTTTTTCTTCTGGTAGCGAGAGAATTTCTTCTTAAAGCGCTCAACACGTCCCTCAGAATCGACAAGCTTTTGCTTCCCGGTAAAGAAAGGGTGAGACTCACTTGAAATATCCACATTAACGACGGGATAGGTTTTACCCTCAAATTCAACCGTATCTTTGGCTTCAACTGTAGACTTGGTTAAGAACATGAAGTCACAAGAAACATCACGAAAAACAACTTCTCTAAAATTAGGATGAATATCTTTTTTCATCGCACGATCCTCTCAAAAAATAGAGCAAGACTATATGCCAATCCTGCTCAAAAGTCGAGCACCAAGTGAAAAATAAGGTGTTTTTGCGCAAAAAAAATGAGCTTATCCTCAATTTCCACTGAGTTATCCACAACCTAGACCCATACCTAGGGTTTTAACAAAAGCTTAAACCTAAATATAGGGGGCTGATTAAAAACTAAGTAATTACCCGTATTTAGTTGACTAACCGTTCATCGATTTGAGGAATTCGTCGTTCGTCTTGGTATTTTCGAGCTTATCGATCAAAAACTCCATACTATCGACGACACTCATTGGAGCTAGGACTTTCCTAAGAATCCAGAGTCGGTTGAGGTCTCCCTTATCTATGAGTAAGTCTTCTTTCCTCGTACCTGACTTGTTAATGTCCATACAAGGGAAGATACGCTTCTCCATAAGCTTGCGATCGAGGTGGATCTCAGCATTACCTGTCCCCTTAAATTCCTCGAAAATAACCTCATCCATCCTAGATCCGGTATCTACAAGGGCCGTAGCAATAATCGTTAAACTACCACCCTCTTCGATATTTCTAGCCGCTCCAAAAAAGCGCTTTGGCTTGTGAAGGGCATTGGAGTCCACACCACCAGAAAGAATCTTTCCAGATGGCGGAACCACCGTATTGTAAGCTCGAGCCAATCGAGTGATCGAATCGAGTAAAATGACAACATCGTGTTTGTGTTCAACCAGACGCTTGGCTTTTTCAATAACCATTTCAGCAACTTGCACGTGTCTGGTTGGCTGCTCGTCAAAAGTCGAGCTGATAACTTCACCCTTTACCGAGCGGATCATATCAGTCACTTCCTCAGGTCGTTCATCAATGAGAAGGACTATCAATTTCACTTCAGGGTGATTGGTCGAAATTGCATTAGCAATGTTCTGTAGGAGTACGGTTTTACCAGTTCTTGGCGGAGCGACAATCAAGGCTCTCTGGCCCATTCCAAGGGGCGCCATGAGATCTACCACTCGAGTCGTATAGTCATTAGGAACGTGCTCAAGAGTGAGTCTATTCTCAGGGTAAAGAGGTGTGAGGTTATCAAAAAGAATTTTCTTTTTAGCTGCCTCAGGGGTTTCGTGATTGAGAGTTTCAACCTTGAGTAAAGCGAAATACCTTTCACCATCCTTAGGTGGGCGAACCGTCCCACTGATCGTGTCACCCGTACGAAGACCGAATCGACGAATTTGCGAAGGACTGACGTATATGTCATCGGGTCCTGGTAAATAGTTGTAATCGGGTGAGCGAAGGAATCCGTAGCCATCAGGCAGGATTTCTAAAACTCCATCACCAAAAATATCACCTAAACGTGCGGCACGCTTAAGGGTTTCAAAAACAAGATCCTGTCTTCTCATTCCCGCAGCATTTTCAATTTTCAACTTTGTAGCCAAAGCAACCACATCTTCAATCTTACGAGATTTTAGCTCTTTTGAACTCAAAGTGGCCTTTTCTTCATCAGAGAGATTAATGTCTGAGAGATCGACATCATCGCCGCCACTCACTGGGACGTGCTCGATATCATCGTAAATACCGCTGTTATCTCGCTGGTAGTTCCCTCTATTAGATCCCTGCCTGTGGTTATGGCGTTTTCCACCGCGACCTGATCCTTTGCCGCCCTGACTCTTACCTCGTCTTTGATTGCTTCTATGACCGCGACTCTCTCTAGAGCCTTGATCATCTCCACCATCATAATCTCCACCATCATTTGATTTAGCTTCTACTGGCGCTTCAGAATCCGAAGACTTTTCACTGGCTTCCGCCTTATCCGCTTTTACATCGACAACTTTTTTCGTGCTTTTCTTGCGAGTTGGTTTCGGTTTTGTTTCTTCTGAATTTTCAGTAGGAGATTCTTTCATAAATAATCCTTGAATAATTTATGGATGGCTTGGGCCATTTTAGTGAATTGATTGAGTTGGGTATTGATTCCTTAAGGTCGTGACGACTCCAGGTTTTGTTATCCCGGGGAGTTATCGCAAATGATTCAACGTTCTACAATTTGGTTAATTATCACCTATTTGTCAATGACTGGCTTTAGGATAGCAAATTTCTCGAATATGGAAAGAAAGAAATTACGCGGTGAATTATATCTGTCAAATGCTTCGTCAAAAAGTCCAGAATTGCAGTTTTATAGTGTCAAATCGGTACGTTAGGGTTCCTTTGGCTATGGTTTTGCCGCTTTTTTGACGAAAATAAGTAAGGTAGGCCGAGGTTTTATTTCTGGGCAGGAGGAATCATGCAATCTACAGCAGAAAAACCAGCACCGCGCATTCCACTGAAGTTGAATGTCCAATATAGAAAGAGTTACGCCCGTCGGGACGATGGTGGCTCTCTTAAAAATATTAGTATTACTGGGGCTTTTTTGGAGCACGAAAATCCAGAAATCCAACCCCGAGATAAGCTGAACCTTGTTTTCAGCGTAAGCGGAAGAACCCGTACAATAATGGCCCAAGTCGTTTGGTGCTCGACCGGTGGATCGGGAATTCGCTTTTTACCAGAAAACAATCGTGACGTGCAAATCGTCGATGATCTTATCTATTTTGTTCAAAACAGAAGAGAGTCACGTCGAAACGTGCTCGATGATATTTTTAAAAGGGTTGGTTAATTCACAACCAACCCCGTTTCTTTAATTTCTTATACTTGAGTTTGCCCTAGATCGACTGTCTTTTTATTTCTTTTGCGCATGACTACGAATAGAACGAGCGCTAGCAAAATCACTACACCGATAATTCCATAGAGCATTGTATTGTCTCCACCAGAAGCTGCAGCACTACTACCTGGTCTCTTACGACTTCTCGTTTTTGCACGAGGTTTTGGCGGTAAAGGCGGCTTCTTTAAAGCACTCGGTTGATTTAAATCCAAGGGCTTCGGTGGCGGAGGAATATCCAAAGGTTTTGGTGGAGGTGGAATGTCTAGTGGCTTCGGACTCGTATCCGGTTTGTTTAAGCCCGCAATTGGGTCCGGCTTCTTCATTGTTGGAGGAGGCGGAATGTCCAAAGGCTTTGGAGGTGGAATGTCCAGTGGCTTTGGCGTCGGTAGCGGATCATTCATTGCGACTGGTTTGTCTTCAGGTCCACCCATTCCCGATGGTTTATCATCCAAAGGATCATCAATCGGGTCTGAGTCGCCGATATCCCCTAAGTCATCGACAGGATCATCTAAACCAGGAGCACCGCTATCCCCAGCAACTGCCATGTTTACAGCTTGTGGCCAATACTTGATTTCTAAGCCTGGCTCGACAACACCCTTTGATTCAACATTAGGATTAGTTGCCCAAACTTCCATCCAAGAGCGGTTGTGACCCAAAAGATCCTTAGAAATTTTGCGTACATTATCGCCCTCTTTAGTCACATAGGTTTCAGGCTGAATATTATTGTCTTCATAATAGGTCAGAATTTGCGACTCATCAGTCGGGCTTCCCGGAGATTCGTAGTAAACCTTATCACCGACCTTCGGAGCTTTTCTATTAAAGTACGGATTCCAAGAAAGAAGATCACCTTCTCTTGCGTCTGAACCATAAATCTTTGCCGAAATATCTTTTAAGGTTTCATCAGGTCTCACAATGTAAACCCGGTTCATGAGAGCGCCTGATCTCTTGAATGGAACCTCTTTTATTTTTTTAACAGGTACCCATTTTGGTTTTGCCGGTTCTTCCATAGACATGGCATCAGCCACTGATAAAGCATCCGAAGTTTCACCCGCGGCATCGAGAACGTCTTCTTCTGATATGTCGGCAAGGTCAGTTCCGGCAGAGTCATCTGGGAAGTCGAGAGAGTCATTTCCATCGTCAGCTACTGCAGAGTCAGAGTCGGTATCGGCAAAGATGTCATCACCATCAGCGATTTCTTCTCCACCAAAATCATCTTCACCTTCGTCGGCAAAAATTCCTGCGTCGTCACCACCGGCAACTTCTTCGTCACCGAAGTCTTCATCACCATCTCCATCTTCATCGGCAAAGACACCACCATCGGTCTCTCCCCCTTCGGAGTCGGCAAATCCTTCTTCGTCATCGTCTTCGTCGCCTTCCTCGTCGCCTTCGTCATCGGCAAAAGCAGACTCAGCTCCGTCATCCTCTTCGAAGCCATCGGAGGCTTGCTGCTCTTTTTCAGAATCACTCGAAGAACAGGCTGTGAAACCAATTGTTAGAAACAATGAAAGAAATAAAGTAAGTAAAATACGCATCATGCTGACGACCCCAGGTGCAAGAATCCCTTCTTAATCTTGTCTCATTAGAACACAGGGAAAACAGAATGAAAACATAGATTTATGGGTGAACCCGGACTTCAGCAGTATTTCTAGACATCTGTCTAGAGAGCTATTTTGTTAGGACTTTTAGTTGTACGCCAGGCTTGAGGCCCTTTTCTTTAAACCAACCCTTGTTCATCTCGAGAGCATAGAGGGCCAAAGCTTTAGATTCTGCTCGAGGAATATTACTCGACAAAAGGCTAGGGGCCGGATCCAAGCTATGAACTTCCAATAATTTTCCATCCTTCGAAAAAAAAGCAATGTCTAAAGGTATTAACGTGTTTTTCATCCAAAAACTCATTCTTTGTACACGATCAAAATGAAAGAGCATTCCTTGGTTTTTGGGCATCTTTTCTACGAACATCAATCCAATCTGTCTTTTATAAGGAGAGTTCGCATA
This sequence comes from Bdellovibrionia bacterium, assembly GCA_030427805.1. Classification (GTDB taxonomy): domain Bacteria; phylum Bdellovibrionota; class Bdellovibrionia; order Bdellovibrionales; family JAGQZY01; genus JAUHWN01. The sequence continues at coordinate 167,201 of JAUICP010000001.1, read as the reverse complement.
CTCGGCTTTCAATTTAATTTTGCCCACCTGGACATCTATGATTTCAAATGTTGGACGTTCTTTTTTGAACGACTCTGCTACAATGAGAGTTTCTTTTGTTGAAGCCTTTTCTCCTTCTCCTTGAGCGACACAAGAAATACAAAAGAAAAGCAGGAGAAGGCTAAACCCTTTTATAGGCTTCAACTCGTTCAAAATGTTTTGCGACACCATATCTTAAGCCTTTTATAGATACACTCGTACGATCACAGCCAAGCTCTTTTATTAAACTCCATAAAATGAGCCCTCCAGCCACAATAACGTCAGCTCTCTTCTCATCAAGTCCAGAAACTTTCTTTCTTTGGCTCAGGGGCAACTGCGACAACTTCTCAATCCAAGAGTAAAGCTCCTCTTGGGTCAGTTGGTAACCATGAATCTTCTTCGGATCAAACTCTTGCCCTAAATCCATGGCTGCATAGCTCGTCGGAGTACCTGCCACTGAAATAATCGATTGAACATTTAAATCTAAATGAACGACCGGCTCAAAAAACTCCTCAACAAAGGCTTTCGCTTCGTTAAAAGACTGGGGCGTTATCTCTCCTCCCGGAAAAAAACGTTCGGTGAGTCGAACCGCCCCCACGTCAAAGCTGTGCGAAACCTCAATGCCCAGGTGATCGCCTACGGTGAGTTCCGTCGAACCACCACCAACATCAATAACGGCCAGACTTCGATCAATTTCTTTGTCAAAAGCCCCAAGAAAAGTCATCTCTGCTTCTAGTTTTCCACTGATTATTCGTAGAGGTATTTTTAATTCCTCAAAAATTTCTACAAGTGATTCTTTGTTCTTAGCATCTCGCGCTGCACTTGTCGCCACGGCAATCTGCTTTTGCACACCGAGGTCGTTAAATTGGCGCTTGAAGTTTTTTAATGTCTTACGCAATCGCTCTAGAGCATCAGGATGGAATTTTTTCGTTTTATCGACGTCTTGCCCTAACCTAACAACCTCTTGAACATCGAGCATGATATCAACCAGCTTGGACTTATCCCTTCGACAAACAAGGGCCAAAACTGTATTCGTACCGACATCGATTATTCCTAGGGTTTCTTTACTCACCGTTCAATTTCTCTTTTAATAATTTATTTACTAAATCCGGGCTCGCCTGACCCTTTGACAACTTCATCACCTGGCCAACGAAAAAGCCAAATATTTTTGTTTTTCCAGACTTATATTCACTGACGTTTTCTGGGTTCTTACTGAGAACCTCATCGACCCAAGCCTCAATGGCTCCGGAATCGCTCACTTGCTTTAGACCCTGCTTCTCGATAATAACTTCAGCTTCATCGCCCGACTCCCACATCTTGGTAAAAACGTCTTTTGCAATTTTTCCAGAAATGACACCTTTACTAATTTGATTGATGAGCCCGCCCAAAGATTGAGGTTTTATTGGACACTCTGCGATCTCTACCTTTTCTTCATTGAGCATGCGAAAAATCTCACCACTAATCCAGTTACAAGAAAGTTTCGGGTTTTTACAAACATCGACGACCGACTCAAAGTAATCAGCATGATCTCGCTCCTGAGTTAATAAATAGGCCTCTTCTTGATTTAAAGAATACTCCTGCATGTACCTTTGTTGGCGCTGAACGGGACCCTCAAATGTGAGTTTCTTGCGCTCCTCTATAAATGATTCTTCAATTTGAAGGTCTAAGAGATCCGGATCCGGAAAGTACCTGTAATCATCAGCCTCTTCCTTAGAGCGCATCGAAACAGTCACATTCTTTGTCGAATCATAGAGTCGAGTTTCTTGGTAGATCGTTTGTTGCGACTCTTTACAATCAATTTGTCGTTGATATTCATAATCGATCGCTTTTTCTATAAATCGAAATGAATTGATGTTTTTTAACTCAACCTTTGTTCCAAGTTTTGGGTCGCCCTTTTTGCGAATACTAATATTGCAGTCACAGCGCAAAGAACCTTCTTCTAGGTTTCCATCGCAAACACCTTGGTATCGTAAAATGTTTCTAACAGTTCGAGCGTATTCAGCCGCCTCCTTGGCGCTGCGAATATCTGGAGCTGAAACAATCTCTAAAAGTGGCATACCTGCGCGGTTGTAATTGATATAGGTGTGTGTTCCGTGATGGGTCGACTTACCCGCGTCTTCTTCGATGTGGGCCCTTTCTATTCTTACTTTTTTTAATTCACTACCCACAAAGAAACTAACAAGACCTTCACCGCAAACTGGCTTATCAAATTGTGAGATTTGATATCCCTTGGACAAGTCCGGATAGAAATATTGCTTTCGTGAAAACTGAGAACGGGTGTTGATCTGACAAGACAGTGCAATACCAGCTCGTACAGCCTGATCAACAACGGCTTTGTTGAGAACTGGCAAGGTTCCTGGTAGACCAACACAAACCTCGCTGATGTTTTCATTATCCCCTGCTTCAAACTCGGTTGATACGGGAGAGAAGAGCTTTGATTTTGTAGTCAACTGGGCGTGAATTTCAAGGCCTACAACCAATTCATAATCACTATAGGACATCTTGCACCTCAGAACGAATTAACCCTTCGTTTTGCAAGTATAAACCAAAATCTAATAAACTCTGCTCCCTAAAGTGGGGAGCAATGAATTGAATTCCCACTGGCAACTTTGTTTTCTGTGACAGGGGGTAAGAAACTGCTGGTGTTCCTGTTAGATTCGCTAAAGTTGTGAGCTGGTCAGTTTCGTACATTTTAAGTGGATCTTTATTGCGCTCGCCAATTTTAAAAGCACCCACTGTGCTGACCGGACTTAATATGAGATCGACTTTTTTAAATGCTTCTTCAATTTCGAGGGATAATTTTCTTCTGAGGAGACTTGCCTTTTGATAAAATTGATCAAAGTAGCCCGCCGAAAGCGCATAAGAACCGAGTAGTATTCTCCGCTTTACTTCCTTTCCAAAAGCTTCACCTCTAGTTTTCGAGTAGAATTCCTCCAAACTGCCCGGAGGCTCTTTACTGAAGTCATGCCTGTAGCCGAAACGAACCCCATCATAACGAGAAAGATTGCTCGAAGCCTCACTCATGGCGATGAGATAGTAGATCGAAACCGTGTGCTCAAGACTAGAAAGTTCGATGGATTCGATTTCTATTTTTTTAGCTCGCAATTCCTCTACAAATTCCTCATAGGCAGTTTTAATCGCTGGATCAAAATTGAGTCGATCAAGCCCTTTAATAACACCAACTTTAAATTGCGAGTCAGCTTTCAGTTTTTGATAAAAGGCCTTCTCTTCGGATTTGAAACTCGTCGAATCCTTCCCGTCAAAGCCCGACATTATCTCCGTTGCTAAAGCAAGGTCTTCTATACTGCGAGCAAGGGGGCCGGCTTGGTCCAGCGAAGACGCATAAGAAATCATTCCATAGCGACTCATTCTCCCATAGGTCGGCTTTAATCCCATGACTCCACAATAACTGGCAGGTAAACGAATCGATCCCCCTGTGTCGGATCCCAAACTAATCGGGCAAAGCCCGGCCGCAACGGCAGCGGCAGACCCACCACTGGATCCTCCGGCTACATATTCCAGGTCTGCAGGGTTTTTAACAGCGCCAAAAAACGAATTTTCATTGGATGAGCCCATAGCAAATTCATCCATATTTAGTTTGCCCGAAATAATGGCGCCCTCATTTAAGAGGTTTTTTACGACTGTTGCCGTGTAAGGGGGAACGAAGTTTTCTAGGGCCTTTGAGGCAGCGGTGGTTCGTATACCCTTTGTGCAAAAAAGATCTTTTACACCAATGGGAACACCACTCAGTCGCCCCTCATCCCCTCGGGCCTTTTCTTGCGGATAATCAGAGACACTAATAAAAGCATTGATCTGAGGATTAATTTTTTCAATTCTCTTTTTATAGCTATCGAATACTTCTTCTTTAGATACTTCTTTTTTAGCAATTCTCTCTAGAATTTGCTGAGCCGATAATTGATATATTTCCATTTCAAAATCCTAAACAACAGGTGGAACTCTGTAGAGATGACCAACTCTTTCAGAGGCTAGTTCAAGTAACTCTTCGCTCTTTGCGCAAGAGTCCGCATTAACAACGTCCTCACGAAGGTGACCATTATTGGGAGTCGGATTTTGCATTGGATTAAGGCCCTCTGTAGACACAGAGGAGATATTGTTAAAAGCTTCCAAGATCTTAGCTAGATCTTTTGAAAACTCTTCTTTTTCTACGGCTGATAGCTCTATTCTCGCCAGCCTTGATATCTCTGTAATTTGTTTTTGGTCCATGAAATACTCCCAAGGCTTAAGATACGGGAAGGGCAAGATTTAGAACATAAAAAATGCCTTGCGTTAGCTGCCATTTATTGACCCGAGATAGAGACTAATATTTATAAGATTTATGGCTTACAAAAAAGAAAATTATGAGAAGTTAAAAATTCAAGTTATTGAACACAATCACAACTACCATGTTCTGGACCAACCAAAGATTTCAGATTATGAGTTCGATCAGTTGTTTTCAGAGCTTCTCAAAATTGAAGCCGCCCACCCAGAATGGGTTACCGAGGACAGCCCAAGCTATCGAGTTGGTGGCGACCCACTGAAAGAGTTTGAGAAAGCTGACCATCGCCTCCCAATGCTCTCACTACAAAACACCTATTCCACAGAAGAGATTACGGCCTACGACGAAAGGCTAAAGAAGTTCTTAAAATCAGATGAAGACATCACTTATTTTTGCTCGCCTAAATTTGATGGACTTGCTGTAGAGCTGATATACGAAAATGGTTTGTTGACCCGTGCTCTAACCCGAGGAGACGGAACGACCGGCGAGGTCGTTACTGCAAATATTAAAACCATAAAGAGCCTCCCCCTCAAACTCAACACAAAGAATCCACCTGAACTTTTAGAGGTGAGAGGAGAGATTCTCATCTTTAAAGATGATTTTAAAATCATGAACTACACCCAACAAGAGCGCGGCCTTCAGGTTTTTGCCAACCCAAGAAATGCAGCAGCAGGAACTATTCGACAACTCGATCCAAAAATTGCTGCCTCAAGACCCTTGAGAATTTTTTGTTACGCCCCAGGGGTTACTCAAGGAATTCAGTTTAAATCCCAGAGTGATTTCGAAAAACAAATTCAAGAGTGGGGCCTTCCCACAGTTCATCACGAAAGTGAAAAGCAAAGCTTTAGTAAGTTTAAAGATCACTTTAATAAACTCCCTAAAGCGATCCGAGAATACCAAATCAATGCCCCTCAGGCTGAAGATCTCGACGACATCAAAGCGTTTAGAAAGAAGTCACTCGAAATAACCCATCAGTTTACCTCTCGCAGTTTTTCAAAGGCCTGCAAATCTGTCGAAGAAGTGATCGAGTACTATGAATACATCAACGATGTCCGCCACTCTCTTCCTTTCGACATTGATGGCATTGTAATCAAGGTCAATGATTATAGTCTTCAAGAAGAGCTTGGGCAGGTTGCCAGAAGTCCTCGCTGGGCCGCTGCTGCGAAGTTTGCCCCCGAACAGGCTGAAACTAAAATCAATGAAATCAAAGTCCAAGTGGGAAGAACAGGCGCCCTCACTCCTGTTGCAATCATGGAACCCGTTAAAGTCGGCGGTGTCACTATCACCCACGCGACACTCCATAACCAGGATGAAATCGATCGCAAAGATATTCGCGTTGGCGACTCAGTCATCGTGCAGCGAGCTGGAGATGTCATTCCTGAAGTTGTAGAAGTTTTGAAAAATAAACGCTCTAAAGACAGTAAGAAATTTAAAATTCCATCCAAGTGTCCAAGCTGTAAAGAAAAGGTCGTAAAACCTGAAGGCGAAGTTGTATCTCGATGTATTAATATTCTATGCCCATCAATTGTAAGCCAGTCTTTAAAACACTTTGTTTCTCGTCGAGCCATGAATATCGATAAGTTAGGTGATCGTATAATAGATATTTTTCTCGAAGAGGGAATGATTTCAGGTTTTTCAGATCTTTACCGCTTAAAGGCAGAAGATATTGAAAAGCTGGATCGACAGGGAAAAAAGTCTTCACAAAATATCGTCGCATCCATCGAAAAAAGTAAGAATATTTCTCTTAACCGCTTCATATATGCATTAGGTATTCGCTTCGTCGGCGAACAGACAGCGCGGGCCCTCGCTAGTCACTACAGAAGCCTCGATCGGTTTCTGGAGGCTCAGCAGGAAGAACTCATTGAGATCGAGGACATTGGCCCAAAGGTCGCTGAAAGTATCGTTAAGGCCCTAGAAAACAAAAACTTCGTTAAAGAAATAAAAGAGCTCGTTAAACAAGGGATACAATTCGAAAGTTCGGCAAAACCGGTTCAGTCCGACAGTCCACTGACTGGAAAGAAAGTGGTCATTACCGGAACTCTTCCCATTGGACGCAATGATCTAAAGGACCAATTAGAAACTCTAGGCGCAATCATCTCCGGGTCTGTCAGTAAAAAGACAGACTACGTAATCGTCGGAGATGATCCTGGTTCTAAATTCGAAAAGGCCAAAAGCCTTAAGGTAGAAATACTCGATTGGGAGAAGCTAAAACCACTTCTCCCTTAATTTAGAATATATAAATTAAATGTGATCGATAACGATGTCGCGAGCCATGACTGTCTTACGACCGTCAGCCTTAGCAGACTCGTAACCTTTAGTACAAAGACGTTCGATGGCTTTGCTGAGCACATCGATTGTTTCTGCAGACGTATTACAATCGCCATTTTCTTTAATGTACTTTTTTACTTTGCTAGTAACGACCAAAACTTCAGCCATTATTTCCTCCGTATTAGGATCAAGACAGTTCAAGTTAACAGGCTCCGAGTCTAAATTAAGGTCTAGGTGAATTCAAAAAGAATTCACTCTGAGGGAGAATTTGATATTTGCGAAGCGTTATTCGGCGAGAATTGTCTCTTTTTCTTCGATTGATGCTGAGCGGCTATCGTTCTTTTTAAAGAACTCTTCTAAATCCCCCTCATTGAACTTTAATAGTTGGGCTTTTCGGCGACCTTCGTCACCAGGGGTAATCCAAACTGCCGCCCGATTTTCGCTGACTTGTTTACAATGAATATCTTTAAAGGCCGGCGACCAGGTTCCCGGATTAAGGTGTTCTATGGGGCCGATGACTTCGTGTCTAAGAATATGAGTATGCCCATGAACAATTCTTTCAGTACCCGTTACCATTGAGGCTAAGCTTAGAATTCGCTCTTGGGGCTCTTTAAACTGGCCAACTTTAGAAACAACCGTTCGACTATAGAAAATAAAGAATGGGGCAAAAAGTAAAAGCGGAATGACCGTCCAATAAATCGATATATCAGTGAGCTGCTGGACCACCAAACTTATCTGTAAAACTAGAATTATGGAAAGTAAGAAGATAAAAGCACGATCGAGCCAAAGCTCCCTAGCGAGAAGCCAAGGACTCTTCGATGCCGATGGAACAGAGAAATTGAGCATTTCCCTGACCATTCTCGGAGTCGCATTAGATTTCGCGGCAATTTCTGCTACTCGACGCTCGACTAATAGTGGGTCTCTAAAGGCTGCCGTGAACTCATCCCTAACTGAGCGGAACAAAACCTGACTCGCGCCCACCAACCAATCGATAATTAAGAGGGGCTGGGCGCGGGCCATGTACTTTAAAAAGAACACGACATATTCACCGGCCGACATAATAAAATTTGATTCTACATAGGGATTAAAAAATCCCATAACATTAATCATGTACCGAGTTGCTAGATTGCCAAATGGGATTCTTATTTCTACCTGATTGTAGCGTAAAATAAATGGGAACACAGGATTTTCTACTTTACAGTAGGGGTCGTATTGATGGCCGTGTTCGACCAGAGTATCACTATTAGAGATATAAAAAAATTCACAAAAACGAATCGCTTCCTGTCTTTCTGGATCTGGAGTAATTCTTTCGATAATTCTTTTTTGTACAGCCTCCCAATAGAGCTCTAAATCATGGTTTCCTATAACGAAAATTATTCGATTCCCATTTTTTAAAAACTCGCGAAGAGCTTCTAAAAAACCAGGATGATCATCTAATATCGAATCTATTTTATAAAGGCTCTTCCGCTCGGTTGATTTTAAGCCATACTTCTTCTCGTGGGCCTTAACCCTGAAACTTGGCTTTTCTGGATAACGAGTTACGGAATCAAAATCAAATATATCACCATTTAAAACCAGCTCGATGGGGTTATCGCCAGCCTCTCTAACAATGAGTTTTAAAAAGCCATCAATCTTATGATCAAAAAAAAACTCTTTTGTTTTGTACTTTTTCCAGAGCGGATATTTGGGGTGAACTGGTTCAGCTTCACATAAGTGGAGATCACTTATAATAGCTGTATACTGCGCCTCTTTGAAGTCCATACTATTGAGTCACGTCCGTAGAAGTCGGAGGTTTTCTCCCCAATATCCCAATCATAATAATTGATACTTCATAGAGAGCCACAAGTGGTACTCCCAACATGACTTGGCTAATGACATCTGGGGGAGTGATTACCGCTGAGAGCGTAATAATTATCACAATGGCGTAACGTCGTTTATCTCGGAGAAATTGCTGATCAATAACACCAATAATCCCGAGAATGGTCAATATAAGAGGAAGCTCAAACGCCGCACCAAACACCAGAGTCGTTAGTGTAAAAAAGCCCAGATACTCTTTAATAGTGATCATGGCTTGAGCGGTTTCTTGATCGTATTGTAGAAGAAAACCAAAGGCCATGGGGTAAACGAGATAGTAGACAAAAGACACTCCCGTTAAAAAGAGAACTGTTCCAGAGAAGATAAAACCGAGACCATATTTTTTCTCATTGTCGTAAAGGCCCGGTTCGACGAACTTCCAAACCTGATACAGCCAAAAAGGACAGGACAATATCACGCCACTTAATAGTGCAATTTTAAGATGCGCTAAAAAGACATCCATTGGCCCCGTAAAAAAGATTTTCTGATCTGGCAAAAAAGTGCGAATGGGGTCAGTAATGAACTCCATTATGATGTCACTGAAAACCAAAGCCCCTGCCATAAAAATAAGAATGGCGATTAAAGAGTAAACGACTCTTTTTCTGAGCTCAGTGAGATGCTCAATGAGACTCAACTCCCCCTCTGATGTTACATCTTCTTGATCCAGGGCCACTAATTATCCTCTTTACCGGTTTTCTCAGGAGTTGCCGTATCCGTTGATTGATTCGAAACCACCTGTGTTTGTGGTTCGGCAACCCCATCGTCAACTATGACATTTCCAAATTCATCATGGGGGTCGAGGCCATCATCTTCCTCTTCTTGGATTCCCCAATCATCAGGAAGTTCATCGAGACCTTTTTTTAGGTCATCGACAACCGAATTCTTTGTTTCATTAAATTGATTTTTGATTTCATCAACACCAGCTGCTTTTTCGATTTCGCTGCGAATATCTTGTTTAGTATCATTTACGAATTGAGTTGCTGAAGAACGTATGTCGTAAACTTGTTTTGAAATGTCACCCGTAGCTCTTCGAAATTCATTAAGAAGACGAGCAACAACCCGAGCCACTTCAGGCAATTGTTTAGGACCTATAAAAATGAGTGCAACTATACCGACTACTACGAGCTCGGTGAAACCCATATTGAACATAGCCTATTTTATATCTTTTTTACTAGGTGGTCTATAAAGAGAAACCTATTGCTTCTTATTTCCAGTCGATTTCACAGGGGCGGTTATGACTCCGGCTTTGGTCAGCTGCTCTCGAGCAAACTCAGAACCAGTTTGTTCGTAGATTTCGTTAAGACGCAACAGGTCCTGCTCAAAAGTCGTAATCGATTTCTCGCGAATATAGGTGAGAACATCGACCATCTTCACAAATTGCCGAGAAATTTCCCTGTATACCTTTGCAAAAGTATCTTCCTGAATCGTTTGCGACAAAGATCCATAGGCCGTGGTACCCATTTCAACATAATAACCGACATCGACGACTTTTCTATTCAAAGAAGGGCCAAAAAAACCACTGATGTAAAGTGAGCTATCACCTAATTTTTTCAATAGTTTAACCCGCTCATTGGTATTTGACTGACCGGCGATCAAAAGAAGTTCCGCTAAGGTTTTACGCTGTTTTCGGCCCGACTCATCCTCAGAATCAAAGAGGTTGTGAGCAAACAGATAATGCTCCAATAAATCAACAATATAGCGAGAAACCATGGGGTAGGTATCAATTTTTCTTTCTTTGAAAGCCTCTTCAACGACTTCTGAAAAGTACTCTCCTGGCGAAGAAAATAGCCCACCTTGTTGTGATGAATCTCCGTTGGAACCAGACATTTCACCTCCAGGTCACAACCCAACCGATCAGTCCACCCTCCATTATACCACTTTTTACACTGGTCTGCTGGGCCCCTTTGCCAATACAACCAAAGGTCTGGTTCGCCCTAGTCTGTCTAAATATGAAACACTTTTAGAAGGGTTTCTTCGGGCCAACGGCAGAAATCACGTGATTTCCTGCAAAAACCTTCTGCGATAACTCCCTCACCTTTTCTTTGCTCACTGATTTAATGGAGTCAGAAAAATGATAAATCTCTTCTCCCGGGATGCCATACACCTCATTAAATAAAATGGAGGTATTGATCGACGACGTCCTCTGAAGATCAATATCGTGACGACCTATCAAAAACCTCTTTGCGCGATCCAGTTCCTTATCCGAAATATCTTCCTGACAGAGCTTATCGAATTCGGCCTTCATCATCTTAATGGCGGTTTCACCTTTTTCCGGCGAACATCCGATATAAGCTCCGAAGTACCCCCCATCGAGACCTTCTAGTCGCATGGGTGCAACTGTGTAGGCTAATGAAGCTTTGTCCCTCAGCTCAATAAACAAGCGACCACCCTGACCCGCTAGAACGGATTGGATGATTTGCATAACATAGCGATCGGGATCATCTAAACTCAATGCCTGAAAACCGTAAATTATATGGCTCTGCTCTTTTTCACTCTCCTGATAGGAGTATTTGTTTTTCTCAAGAGCGGGGACTGGTATTGATTTTTTAAGAGACTCACTTTTCGAACTCTGAATGGCCGATTCTAGTTTTTCTTTCCACAATTCAACATCCACATCACCCGTGAGCACTATCGTTCCATTTGTCGAATAGATCATGCGCTCATAGTGTTTCTTCAAATCTTCACTCGTAATTTTATTGAGGTCTTCTAAAGAGCCCAAGGGGTCCCTCGCGTAGGGGTGAGTTGTAAAAATTTGTTTCAAAAAATCGAGGGAACACAAAAAGGCAGGGCTATCTTGTCTAGCTCGAACTTGCTCTCCAATCATATGACGCTCTCTATTTAATATTCCCTCATCAAAAAGAGGAGCTTCCATCACTGAGGAATAAATTTCACTGGCATCTTTTTGAAAGGGGCTTAAACATTGAATCGATAGACCCGCTGTATTTCTTCCGCCAAAGGCCGAAAGGCTCCCAGCGATAGTTTCTATTTTATGCTGTATCTCGACTTCGCTGTAATCCTTAGAACCAGAACACCAGGTTCTAGACATTAACTCAGTAATTCCTACCTCATTTTCGTGTTCAATGCGCAGCCCACCAATAAATGCTGACTTTACAGCGACCACCGGAGCTTGCGTATCTCTTCGATAAATAAGTCGAGCCCCATTTGAAAGTTGATCTTTTATTATTTCGACTTTGCCTTCAGACTTTCCACCGAAACTCACATTCAATTTTTTAAGTTTTATTTTCTTTGTTGGCTCAATTTTTCTCTTTTTATAAGTCTTTAATGATTCCTCAAAGTTTGACTTCCATTTTCTAATTTTTTTGCGCGCTTCTTTTTCATCACCAGGTGTTGCCAACACAATAGTCAAATTAGAGGCTTTTAAATATTTTCTAGCAACTCTTTGAATGTCCGATGCCCTCAAAGCGCTAATCCGCGAGAGGTATTTCTTAAAAAACTTGTAGTCTCCAGTAAGATCTTCGAGCATACCCGCTTTTCTGGCTATTCCATCTACTGTTTCAACAGAGTAGATTTCATCACTCTCGAAAATTCTGATGGCCTTCTCCATTTCCTCCTGAGAGGGAGGGTCGGCGAGAATCATACCAAGTTCCTCGTGAAGAACTTCAAGAATTTCATCCATATTATTGAAGTTAAAATTAACTGAAATATCAAATAAGCCGTAATCTTTAGGCGTAAAAGTTCCACAACCTACAGAGTTAACAACTGGTTTTTGAACTCTTAACCTTTGCGTAAGGCGTGAACTCTCGCCTTGACCCAGAATAAGGGCGAGCACATCTAAAGCGGCAATGTCTTCATGAAGTACGCCTGGGATTTTCCAAGAAAAATGAAAGACACTTTCTTTAAACTGGGTTTTTTTGACTTTTATTCGGGTTTCTTTTTGCGGCTTCTCCTTAGTCCTCTTTACTTTTTTCAACTTGTAGTCTTCAATGTCTTCGAAGTACTTTTTGATGTCTTTCTTCATCTCCTTAGCATCAAAATCTCCGGCCACCACGAGCTGCATATTCTGGGGAACGTAACGGCTCTCGTAATAATCCTTTATCTTTTTTCGCGAAGACTTTTTGATTACCGACTCCCTTCCGAGGACGGGTAATCCATAAGGATGTTCTTTAAAATTGGTTTCAAAAAGAAGTCGCGAAGCTTGTCGACCTAAACTATCATTCGATCTCTTAATTTCTTCGAGTACGACTTCCCTTTCGTTGTCGATTTCTTCTTTAACGAAGGAAGGGTGCCCCATCATCTCACTGATCACTTCAAGGGCGACGTTGCTAAATTCTTTTGAAATGGTCACATAAAAGACAGTTTGATCGAAAGATGTAAATGCGTTGAGCTCTCCTCCAGAGGTTTCAACTCGAGAAGCAATTTCGCCAACATCAAATTTTTTGGTGCCTTTAAAAACCAAATGCTCTATAAAGTGGCTGAGTCCCTCTTGACCCTTTTTTTCGTCCGCACTTCCAGTTCGAACCCACATCTGAGCAGAAATAACTGGGGATTTATGACTTTCAATGAGCAGGACTGATAGGTTATTCTTTAATTTGAACTTAGTTGGCATTTATGGCTCCATCTGAAAAAAATAAATTTGGTATTTATGTCCATCTTCCTTTTTGCATTCAAAAGTGTAGTTACTGCGATTTCGCTACAGCTCCATGGAATCAAGGTATTGAGAACGACAAATATATAAGCCACCTTCTCAAGGAGATAGAAAACTGGAGTCAGTGGGTTGGTCCTCGCGAAGTGACTTCACTCTATTTTGGAGGAGGCACCCCTAGCCTCAGCAAACCAGAATCCATTGTAGCTATTGTACAAACTCTTGAAAAGCACGGATTCCCGCTTGTAGACGATGCAGAAATTGGACTCGAAGCCGACCCAAAAACCATAGACAAAGATCAAGTAAAAATGTTTCGCGATCACGGAGTTAACCGTCTAAGTCTCGGCATTCAAACCTTTGACGACAGTTACCTAGAGCAATTGGGGCGCTTTCATCGAAAAAAAGACGCCATTGAACTTCTCGAGTGGATCGATGAACTGGATTTTATATACACGGCTGATATTCTTTTCGCCCTCCCCAACCAAGATCTAGGAAAATTAAAAGAAGACCTGGATATTTATAAGAGCTTCTCACCAAAACATCTCAGCGCCTACGTGCTCACTCTCCCCGAAAAGCATCGCCTGATGAAAGAGAGTCCCGAAGAAAATTTAATTACTGAAATGTTTGAGCTGATTCGAGAAGAACTCTCCACTCGAGGACTTCAGCACTATGAAATTTCAAATTATGCCGTTCCCGGCTATGAAGCTCAGCACAATACCCTTTACTGGACGAACGAAGAGTATTGGGGCCTTGGAATGAGCGCCCACAGCTACTTAAAGCGTGGATCCTGGGGAAAGCGCCTCTGGCGCCCCTCCGGCCTGAGTTCCTATTATAAATTCGTTAACCGTGAAACTTCGGCCCTACAAGATACTGAATTTTTTGAAGATCTCGATGTCTTCGAGGCTCTCTTTGACCGGATACACACCGCATTAAGAATGCTCTCTGGGTTTTATTTAAATCAGCTAATGGATGAATTTCCGAGAGTCTTAAGAGAACCTATAATGAATCGCTTTGCGGAGTTAAAAGATAAGGGTCTAGTAGAGCAAAATGGTGAAAGCTTCAAGCTCACGCGAAGAGGACTTTACATTTTTAATAAAGTGTTGGAAATACTTACGTTTACGTCAGAAGATAGAGACTTAATTGACATTAGAAATGGGTAACCCATATTAAGTCAGGTAAGATGATGGAGGCCAATTTGTCAGAAAATGAAAATGACAAAAATTCAGTAAATGATTCAACTTCAGGTGATGAAGCTCAATACAATACTGTTCCTGAACAAGAATCTGCCCAAGAACAAGCCAGCTCTCAAGAAGAAGATATACATCAACAATTTGATAAGCTGAAAAGCGAGTACCTATATCTCCGAGCGGAATTTGATAACTATAGAAAACAAGCGGTCAAAGAACGCTCTCAAGCCAGTAAGTTTGGTGCCGAAAGCCTCGCTCGAGATCTTCTCGGCGTTTTAGATATTTTAGAGACAGCCATCAATTCAGAAGTCACTCCCGAAACATTGCAGAATTATAAAATGGGCGTGGAAATGACGTTTACCGAGTTCAAAAATGCTTTGAGTAATAATCATATTACCATGCTCGACTCTGATGGAATTGCTTTTGATCCCAACCTCCACGAAGCGGTTAGCAGTGAAGAAACTGATAGTGTACCTCCGGGTCATATCGTGAAAACCTTTCGAAGAGCCTATAAATACCACGACAAATTATTACGACCCGCCCAAGTTGTAGTTGCAACTGCAGGCGCTGGTTCTAACAAATCAAGCACTGGTGCTGGACCAGAAGACGATACCGATGTCTACGAAATTGATCTAGACGAGGAATAGGAGATCTGTGTCTAATAACAAAAATTTCTACAGCATATTGGGAGTCAAAAGGACTGCTACAGCCGAAGAAATAAAAAAGGCTTACCGTAAGCTAGCGGTCAAGTATCACCCCGATCGCAACCCGGGTGATAAAGCCGCCGAGGATAAGTTTAAAGAAATTACCGAAGCCTACGACGTTCTCAAGGATCCAGATAAGCGAAAAATGTACGACCAGTTTGGTTCAGCGGGAGCCCAGCAAAGGGGCGGCAAGAACCCCTTTGAAGATTTTCAAAATTACCAAGGTGGCGCCAATCAAGATTCTTTTCAGGATTTCTTTGGAGATATCTTCAATGATTTCTTTCAAAACAAAGGTCAAGCCGGAGCTCAAGGAGCAACTCAAGGTCGCACGAGAAAGAAAAAAGGGGCCGACCTTCGATATAACCTCAACATCACTTTAGAAGAAGCCGCCCGCGGATGTGAAAAAACTGTAAACTTTATTCGAAAACGTGGTGGAAAAGACGAAAATGCGAAATTATCTATAAAAGTACCGGCGGGAATCCGTTCGGGACAGAGATTAAAATTAAGAGGAGAGGGTGACGGCCCCCTTGCAGCAGGCGGAACCGTTGGCGACTTGTTTGTAATTATAAATATCGTCGACCACCTTATTTTTGAGCGACAAGAAAATGATGTCTTCTTTGAGCTTCCGATTTCGTTTGTTGACGCGGTATTAGGTACCAACGTTGATATTCCCACACTCACTGGGAGAGCGACTTTTAAAATTAGTCCTGGGACTTATTCGGGCCAAACCTACCGTTTGAGAGGTAAGGGAATGCCAATTGTCGGCAGTAACGGAAACGGAGATCTCCTTGTAAGAATTTTAATCGACGTTCCCAAATTAGTGACTCCCGATGAAGCGCGGCTCTTAGAGAAGTTAAAGGACGTTGCGCAGAGCGGTACTCAAATTCAAGAGTTTCGCGAGAAGCTTAAAAAGTTAAAATAGGCCTAGATCTAAGTCGAAAGGTGATTTGAATGTCAGCACTAAGATTAACTGTATTTCTCCTACCTGCGTTCATTCTTCTATCGTGTGTTTCAAAACCAAAAAAAGTTCCACCAGTAAAAGCCCCTGCAACAGCTGTTCAACAGTACAAAAAAGCTGGTGAACTCATCAAACAAGGAAAACGCTCCAGTGCCGTTAAGCTTTTAAAGAAAATCAAAAGCCAGTATCCAAACTCTGACGTGGTCGATGACGTCAATATGGATCTTGGTCAGCTTTATCTATCTATTGCCAATTACAAAACATCTATCAATTACTTTAGAGAAGTGATTGATTCCGTTTACTTTAGTCCAAGAGAGACCGAAGCACTTATCTATTTAGCCCGGGCTCACACACGACTTCGAGAGTATAAGAAAGCACTCAACTATTTAGACACCGCCGAAGAGGCCGTGGACCTTAATGACGTTCTGATCGTTACAATGTTTCAGGTGCGACTAGAAATTGCGAGAGAGACCAATGACAAATTTGAATACTTAAAAACCTTGGTTAAAGTTTCTAAAGCTCACCCCAACCCTCAACAAAAGGCTCGATTTAAAAGTAAGGCCGTTGAGTTTGTCGAAAGCACTTTACCCGAAGGCGACCTCGAAAAAATCATTGATGATCGTTCCTATGACTTTTTACGGATTCCCGCCCTTTATCGCTATGCTGTGTTTTTAAATGATCAAAGGCAATTTTCAAAGGCAGGACGTTACCTAGAAGAAATTATCGAAATCGACCCTGAATCCGAATACGCTGAAAATGCTAAAATCATGCTTACGCAAATCGAGTCGCGAAGAATCGTCGACCCTCAAACCGTGGGCGTTGTTTTACCACTCTCTGGACGACTCGGTAGTATTGGTTATCGCGTCCTTCGTGGAATTCAAATGGGCCTTGGAATATACGGTGGTAAACGTTCAAACATAAAATTAGCGGTACTCGACAGCGAAGGAAATCCCGATACCGCGCGCAGAGCCGTTGATCGCCTCGTTTCTGAAGATCACGCCATAGCAGTTATAGGAAGTCTACTCAGTAAAACTGCAACGGCCGTTGCGTCTAAAGCCAATGACTACGGCGTTCCCTCGATTGCCCTTTCACAAAAGTCGGGGATAACACAAATAGGACCTTCGGTATTTAGAAACGCTTTAACGAGCAAAATGCAGGTTGAATACCTCGTGGATTTAGCCATTAATAAATTAGGATTAAGAAAATTCGCAATTCTTTACCCTAATGATCCCTACGGTGTTGAGTTTGCGAACCTTTTCTGGGAAGAAGTTCGATCTCGTGGTGGGGACATACGCGCGGCTCAATCCTATGTATCTAAAGAAACTGATTTCAGAGGCCCAATAAAAAGGCTTGTAGGAAGCTACTACCTTGAAGATCGTATGGATGAATATAAAATTCGTATGCGGGAGTGGGTAAAAGAAAATGGCGGGAAGACGAGCAGAAAATCACCACCAGACGATCTCCTCCCTCCTATTATAGACTTCGATGCCCTGTTTATTCCCGATGTACCGAAGGCGGTCGGTCAGATTGCACCGATGCTCGCCTACAATGATGTTAAAGACATCAAACTCTTGGGTACCAATGTCTGGAATCGTAAAGACTTGGTTCGCCGTGGTCAAAAATTTGTAGAACAATCCCTCTTTCTCGATAGCTTCCTTGAAAACGATGCCACTTTTAAGAATTCTGCTTTCTATAAAGAATTTGTTCGCACTTTTGGCTACCCACCAGGAATTTTTGAAGTTCAAGCCTATGATAGCGCGTTATTCCTCAGACAGGCCCTGCTTTCAGGCGCCTCTAATAGAATAGACCTAACTGAGGCTATGATGAGAACTCAAAGCTTTTCTGGAGCCGTAGGGAAAATTGCTATCAATGACCAACGTGAATTTGAGCGGCCTATGGTGGCTCTTACTGTTGAAAACGGCAAAATCATACCCTTTAAAAAGGCCCAGTAGAGGCTTATTCCTACCATAAAAATTTTTAATGGATATTTTTTAACCCATTTTGGAACCAGTATTGTCCAAGAAGCACCTAAGTCGAAATACTTAGGTAGAGTCAGGGATGACTCGGTAATTAGGATGATTATTTAGACACAAAGGGGATAAAAAATGGATCACTTAACTGAGGAAATTATCAAGGATTGTCGAGACCGGCTCCTGTCGACGAAATCGGAGCTTTTAAACCGACTCAAAGAAATCAAAAGAGAATACGATAGCAATGATTTTGGCGGTGATGAAGCTGACCAATCGATGAGTGTTTTGGCCGAAAATGAATTTCTAGCCAATCAAAATCGAATAAGGCATCAGCTCGTGGAAGTAGAGAGTGCTCTCGCTCGAATCGAACAAGGTCGCTATGGAATCTGTGAAGAAACGGAAGAATTCATAGAAACAGAGCGACTCAAAGCCATCCCTTGGACTCGTTTAAGTATCGAAGGTGCCGAAGTACGAGAAGCCATGGAAAAGCGATTTGCTCGCTAAGTTACTAGAATAACAAGGTTATTAATCAAAGAAACAGGGATGTTTAGAGTGAAGAAGTTCCTTGAAAAGAAGAAATTAGCTCTTATTAATTTAAGAAAAGAGTTACTCTGCCAATCGAATTTTAACAACGAGAGTGACTCTTTTTTACGGTCTTCTAATTTACAAATTAAATTATCAGTCATCGATGAGGAACTCGCATTAATAGAAAACCAAATCGCCCGGGTTGAACTCGATCAATTAAAAACAGATCTCAACTGGTATGAAGAAACTCGTTTGAGCGCTGAAATAATCCACTAAAAGCAAACCAGCCCAAAGCCGCAGCCAGCAAGACTTTTGCCGGTCCATATCGTCAAACTTTTACACAGATCAAGTTTGTTTACGCCCCCTTTGTCCTGTACTAAAAATAAAAAAACCCTGGATTTTCAATAAATTCCGGACTTTTTCCCATCTAATTTTCTTAAAGCCATCGCTAAGAAAACCGAAAAGTATCTTAAGAGAATAGGTTAACTTTTGCCCGCCCTTGCGGAGGATCGAATGGCTATAGATGATAAAGTGATTG
Source organism: Bdellovibrionia bacterium (assembly GCA_030427805.1). Classification (GTDB taxonomy): domain Bacteria; phylum Bdellovibrionota; class Bdellovibrionia; order Bdellovibrionales; family JAGQZY01; genus JAUHWN01. Next base: position 148,300 of record JAUICP010000001.1, on the reverse strand, counting down.
ATATTCCAGAATCTCTACCGATGCTACCTGTACGAGATATAGTAATTTTCCCGTACATGATATTGCCTCTTTTTGTAGGTAGAGAAGCATCAATTCATGCAGTAGAAGAATCCCTTTCAAGAAATCGACTTATCTTTTTGTCTTCACAAAAAGAGATCACTGAAGAAAACCCTTCAGAAGAGTCTATTTACAAGACTGGAACTATTGCAATGATCATGAGAATGAGAAAGCTTGCTGATGGGCGAGTTAAAATACTCATTCAAGGTGTGGGTAAAGGAAAGATCAAAAAGTTCGTTAAAAACAGTCGTCATTTTGAAGTTGAAGTCGACAAAATCGATGAATCAACTCTCGATAATCAAAATGAAGAAATGCCAACTGCAGACATCGATACACTGATCCGCCACGCAAAAGAGCAATTAGAAAAAGTGATCGCTCTAGGCAGAATGCTTTCTCCAGACATCTTATTAGTATTAGATGATGTATCTGATCCTGGACGATTAGCCGACCTCATTGCTTCGCACCTTAATCTCAAGGTCGCTGACGCGCAAAAAGTTCTTGAAACTCAAGACCCTATCTCTCGTCTTAAATTAGTAAATGAAATATTAGCTAGTGAACTCGAAGTACTGCAAATGCAGGCACGCATCCGCAACAATGCTAAAGATGAAATGAACAAGTCTCAAAGAGAATACTTCTTACGCGAGCAAATGCGCGCTATAAAGAATGAACTCGGCGAGCAAGATAGCAAGTCGGAAGAAATGGATGAACTAAGAGAAAAACTATTGAATGCCGGAATGCCGGACGAAGTTCAACAGGAAGCTCTTAAGCAACTTGGTCGCCTTGAGCGAATGCATCCTGATGCGAGTGAAGCTTCGATGGTCAGAACTTATCTTGACTGGTTAGTTGATCTTCCATGGAAAAAAGAAACTGCTGATAGCCTTGACCTCCATGTCGCTCAAGAGATCCTTAACTCAGATCACTACGGTCTTGAGAAGGCTAAGGATCGTATCATGGAATTCCTCGCCGTCAGAAAACTTAAAAACGATATGAAGGGACCAATCCTTTGTTTTTGCGGGCCTCCTGGAGTTGGTAAAACATCTCTGGGTAAGAGTATCGCAAAATCAATGGGGCGCGAATATCATCGAATTGCCCTAGGTGGTGTTAAAGATGAGGCAGAAATTCGTGGTCACAGAAGAACTTATGTGGGTGCGATGCCCGGTAAGATCATTCAAGCCCTTAAGCAGGTAGCCACTAGAAACCCTGTTATCGTACTCGATGAAATCGATAAATTGGGTAGTGATTTTAGAGGCGACCCAAGTGCAGCGATGCTTGAAGTTCTAGATCCAGAACAAAACTCTACTTTTAGAGATAACTACCTCAATGTAGATTTTGATCTCAGCAAAGTATTATTTATCGCTACAGCGAACGTGTTAGAAAATATTCCACCGGCTCTTAGAGATCGTATGGAATTAATTAATATCACTGGGTACACAGAAAACGATAAGCTTTTCATCGCTAAAGAACACCTTGTAAAACGTCAGCTCGATGGAAACGGTGTAACTGCTGAACAGGCTAAGTTCACAGATGATGGCCTTCAATTCCTAATTTCGCACTATACTCGCGAAGCTGGGGTTAGAAATCTCGAAAGAGAAGTCGGTTCAGTTTGTCGTAAGATCGCCAAAAAAGTAGTCATGGGTGAAGTTGAAGAGTTCACTGTAACTCCAGAGTCAGTGCCTGATCTTTTAGGAGCTCCTCGCTTCTTGCGCGATCAAAAACTTAAAGAAGACAGTGTTGGAATCGTTACTGGTCTTGCGTGGACGCAAGCTGGTGGTGAAACCCTCTTTGTTGAAGCCCTTAAAATGAAGGGCAAAGGCGGCCTTGTTCTTACGGGTCAAATGGGTGATGTCATGAAAGAATCTGCGACTGCAGCTCTCTCTTACGCCAGAGCCCACTCGAGAGAACTCGGAATTGAGGATGAGTGGTTTGAGAATCATCAAATTCACATCCACATGCCTGCTGGAGCCATCCCTAAGGACGGTCCTTCAGCCGGGGTGACTATTGCGTCAGCAATCATTTCCTTAATGACTGATGTTCCGGTGAGAAAAGACATCGCCATGACAGGTGAAGTGACTCTCGCAGGACGAGTGCTTCCAGTAGGCGGTATTAAAGAGAAAGCTCTTGCAGCCCTAACTTCTGGAATTAAAACAGTTATTGTTCCTTTCCAAAATCAAAAAGATGTCTCAGATATTCCCGAGCAATTTAAGAAAGAACTTAAATTTGTTTATGTCGAGCATCTCGATGAAGTATTACAAATTGCATTACTTAAAGGCAAAAAGGCTAAAACAAGCACAGAGGAATCTGGAGAAGAAGAAACCTCAATTACTGCAGCCTAGCCTCCAAAAAAATATTCCATTACTAAAAGCCCACTGAATCAGTGGGCTTTTTTTATTTTGATGTTTTAAAACTATGTAAAATTAGAGAATTTATTTTAGGGCTTAGCTCTTTAGCTCTTTAATGATGCTTTGTAAGCGATAGTTTTCAGACTCTAAAGCACGAACAAGAGTTTTTAAATCCGTAACTTCGGTCTTGAGCTGAACCAATTGCTCTTCTTTTTCTTGAAGAATGGTCATGTAAGCTTTTTTAATTTCGTCGAGTAGTACTTTCGTTGAAAGAAAAGTCTCCGAACTTTTAGATTCGGCACTAGGTGAAGCCTGATAATTCGAAGAATCCGACGGAATTCCCGACGAAGGATTCTGATAATTTTGATAAATATCATGATCTTCAGCTGACTCGTTTGTATAACTCACTTGCGAGCTCGATTGACTTTCGTTGTCTGCCATTGGCTCTGAATCAAGTGGAATATCAAAATCGTTAGCATCAAACTGTTGATTAAAATCATTTTCCACAGAAACTTGTGGAGTAGAAACCTTAGCTGATTTTTTTAATGGAACTTTTTCTGCAACAGCTTGGGAAAGATTTCGATCAAGAAGAAGATACTTCCCTTTATCTTTTCGAAAGGCAATTTTATCGGCCTTAATGCGCCGACGAAGAGTCGAAACACTCACTCGATACTTACTGGCATAGTCTGTCAGGGAAATCCACTGTTCCATAATTACCTCTGAATTCAAAAATAACACAGGTGAGCAGCAGGTCTAGCCGAAAGTGGATATTCATGAAATTAGTCTATAACTTATTGATTTAACTAAATATTTGTATTGAACAGGACTTATGAATAGTCACTTTGACCAAGGTCGAGTAGGCATGGATAAGCCCTTGAAACTACTCAAAAAAGTGCAAAAATTGGAGAGTGAAGTTCAAAGAGAAAAAGAAAATCGCCCTCGCCCTCAGTGGTGGTGGCATTAAGGCAGCCGCATTCCACATAGGAGTTTGTCTCGCACTCCGTGAAAAAGGCTTCAGTTTTGCCGGCGGAAGCCCTGCCGAAGTTGAACGGAACTTTCCAGAAGATAACCCGCTCACCATTCGCTCCTATGTTGGCTCCAGCGCGGGCTCGGTGATCAGTACGTTTTTAGCATCTGGATTTTCTGTTGAAGCCATCATCGAAGCTTTCGAGCGCGGTGTGCGCACGGACCTTCACAAGCTAAAACGTGCCGATGCCGATTACGAAAATATGACAAAGCTGAAGCCCATTACCTATCGAGATATATTTAATCTCAATGGCGGAAGCTTTATTAAGTTTGTACCCAATGTTTTGCGCAGACGTTCCATGATCACCGGTGGCCTCGAAGCATTGGTTAAAAATGGGTTTAAAATTGATGGTCTTTTTACGACGCGCGGACTTGAAAGATATTTTCGACGCCACGTATGGCCGCAAAATCGATTCGATAGCCTTGGGGTAGAACTCTACATTATAGCGACACAACTCAATCACTCTCGAAAAGTGGTATTTGGTAATTTCGGAAAAACCTGGAAAACGGGAACCATTAAGTACGCCGATTTCTCTACAATCAGTCAATCGGTCGCTGCCAGTGCAAGCCTCCCTCCCGTTTTTGCACCCTATAAAATTCGAAATCAAAAAGGGAAAGAGTTATTCTTTTTTGACGGAGAGATCAGAGATACGCTCTCGACCCACGTTGCCGCCGACCATGGTGCTGATTTAGTAATTTCCAGTTACTCAATTCAACCCTACCACTATACCAAGGAGTTCGGGAGCCTATCGAATTATGGAATTCCCATGATTATCAACCAGGCACTCTACCAGGTCATCGAACAGAAAATTCAAAAACATAAAGAATACCAATCGCAAATTAAAAGTATTCTTAAGGCTGTTGATGGCTATTTTAAACAAACGGACCTACCAGAAGAACATCGCGACAAACTCAAACAGATAATAATTGATCGAGTCAATTTTCAGCCGAATACCGATTATTTGTATATCCATCCGAGTCCATTGGACCATGAAATGTTTTTTGTGGATCACTTTAGCTTAAACCCCAAGATCTTGGGGCGAATTGTTCATATTGGATTTAAATCTGCTCTGAACGAGCTTAGAAAGCACGATATATAAATTCAAAATAGAGGTAAAAGGAGTTGGTTCAATTAGGTTTGATTAACTCGCTGCCTTTTTAGACTTTGGCTTTTTACCGTCTTTCTTTTTTTCTTTTAAAGACTTCTTTATGGCTTGAGCCTTTTCTGAGAGATAGTTGCTATCTTTATTACAATTGTTTGCAACCGAATCATCCATATCAAGGAGCCCATCTGGTACGTCGTGGTTGTCTTTAGTTTTATAAAGCTTAATAAAGATTTCCATATCCTTTTTAGACTCAACTAAATAGCGAAAATTATTGGTAACACACTGGCAAATCTCTTGAGATTTACCCAATAAGTTTCGTTCCTTCGCCGTTTCAAAACAGGTTTTATAGAACTCTTTTAAATACTCTTTCTTAGTCTTTGCGTAAATGCCTGGAGAAAGAAGAGTTAAAACAATAATTACATATAGACTTCGCTTAACCATTTATTCATCACCATCATACCGGGGCTATCAAATGCGCCACCTCTAAAGTTATCATTGCAACTTCTTTGTAAAGAAGCACTCGTAATTTGTGCACTGTAACCATGGGCACCCTCGGGGTTAGTGGGTCTACCATTTAACCTTACTTCATAATGTAAATGAGGCCCCGTCGATCCACCAGTTGATCCGACATAACCAATGAGCTGACCTTTTCTTACGAATTGTCCCTGGCGGACTCTAATTCGCGATAAGTGCCCATAATTTGTAGAGTAACCACTTCTAACTGCCTGTCCGCAGTTGACACTTCCAGCATAGGCGAGGTCATCTGCAGTCATACTTCTTCTTCCATGTGCGATACTAATAAAATTTCCGTAACTACCACATGATCCGGCGCGAGCAACGACACCATCAGCTGGTGCATAGATCGGAGTCCCGGTCGGAGCTGCTAAATCACATCCTGCATGGAGTCTTGTACCACCTCGAATCGGATGAGGTCGCATACCGAAGTCTCTATAACCAGCTCTACATCCGCGGCATTCACAAAGTGGCAATGCAAGATCTGGAGTCTGCATCGGATTCATCGAACCTGATCTTCCATAAGAAGCTCTATAGATTGCAGGATCATCTCCGCCACGGCCTCTATAATTAGTGTCCGCTCGAAAGCCATCCCTGGGTGTATAATTATCACCAAGTGCATCAGCATCGGGAGCCGTAATCGCCATAAGACTAATGTTAATTAAAACCAAAACCAATAATTTAAAAATTAAATTTCGCTCGTTCATGCCATTTATTAATACAAAGGCGATGCCGAAACTTTTTTGATATTTTATTCAATAACTTTAGATAGTTAACATTTTAGGCTGTAAAAATATTAATCATTTCAAAAACAGGTGTAAAACAATTTTTGTCAGGTGACAATTATCTCTGTCTCATATTGATACACTATTGTTTTCCATAACTTAGCTTAGAATCAATCAGACTTGTTTGGTTCTTCTCTCCAATTGTATCAAAGTTAGACATTAAAAAACCCGACGCTTAACTCGTCGGGTTCTTTTAAATTGAATATCTATTGAGTCTATTCAAATTCGATTTATTAAATCTCTTTTTCTAGGGCCTTCATATTCTCTTGGACCCAATCGTGATTTTCGTCAGAGATCAGGGCGACATAAACTGTTTTTCCACAGTTACGTGAGAACAAGCCCGTAAGACCCGCAGAAAAAACTCCAAGAATTTTAACTTGGTTTTCATGTATGGCTAAAACAGGTCCACCCGAATCTCCAACACAGACTCTAAAGCCCTGTTCCGTTCTATAAATTCCACTATTAAAATCTACTGACTGTAAATCTAAAGTAGTCGCCTTTAATTCTCCAGCAAGAGTATTTAACTGTTCGCGAAATTTTCTAAAGAAAGGCAAAATGATATTCTTTTGCCCAGCCCCTAGACCGAGCACTTGCTCGAGGACCGGGTCAGAATCTAAGTTAGCAGGATAGTCATAGAGTTTTGCATATTGCTTAACTGCAAAACTGCCTTTCTTAAAAGTCAGTAAACCGATGTCATAGGATGCGGCTGAATCTAAGCCAAGCTCTTTAGCGACATCATTAAAGTCTTCATGCATCTTCGTTTTGTAATCACCTTTTTCGATGACTTGAATGTCTACTGGCTCTGACCCTTTAAAAGTAATCACCATAAGTTCTTCAAAGTGATCGGCCCATTCAACACAATGGGCTGCCGTGAGAATTGTTCTAGAAGAGATAAAAGTACCCGTACACTGCTGAAGCGCTTGAGCTCCTGGTACTTCGATGACAGCAAGAAATTTCACCGTATACTTTGAAACCGATGATGCCTTACTGATTTTCCCCTTACCCCGTGGAGTATGAAGTGCGAATGCATTTAACGAAAGAAAAAGGCCCAACAGGGCAATAGTGATCAATTTCATAGATCCTCCCAACACCGGGAGGAAATTCACTATATTTGGGGCCTTAAGGCAAACTGGAGGCTCCTAAATTGTACTTATTTTAGGAGATTTGCTCTTATTTGTTGTTTTTTTATAAAAAAAACCCCTGAAGAGCTTCCAGGGGATCAGTATTTAAAGTCAATTTAATCCTAAAGCCCTGTAATTACGGACTTTTGAACCACTCTGAAAAGAGATGCTGAAAGGATTCCAAAGACCACAATAAAGACCGCGGAGGCAACTAAAGTTGCTTTAGTAAAGACCAAACGGGTTTGGATCTCATTGGGCTGATCCTCAGACATGTACATGTAAACTACTGGTTTGAGGTAGTAATAAACACTAATCACAGAGTTAATAACACCCCAGAGGGATAGCCAAATAAAACCCTGATCCATGGCTGCTGAAAATAAGTAGAACTTAGAGAAAAAGCCAAGGGTTGGAGGAATTCCAGCTAAACTCAGGAGTAAAATAGCAAACGATAGAGCAACTAGGGGCGCCTTTAAAGAAAGACCCTTAAGGCCGTCGATATTTAAAATTGTCGTCTCTTTCTTTTCAAAGAGAGCTACGAGCGCAAACGTACCAACAGTCATAAGCGAATAGGCGAAAATGTAAAAGAGTAGACCAGTTGCTCCACTATCAAAGTTCTCACCAAATCCAGCAGAGATAATACCAACCATCATATAACCGGAGTGAGCAATACTTGAATAGGCGAGCATTCTTTTTAGATTGGTCTGCTTTAGGGCCGCAACATTTCCTACGGTCATTGTAAGAATCGCCAACCACTGCATAACATTTAAAAAGTCGAGATCTTCAAGCCTAAAAAAGTTAGCCGAAGTAAAAATTCTCAAGAAGGCCAAGAACGAAGCTGCCTTCACAGCCGTCGACATGAGGGTCGTTACCGGTGTCGCAGCACCCTGGTAGACATCTGGAGTCCAAGCGTGAAATGGGAAAACCGAAATTTTAAAGGCAAATCCCACAACGATCATCAATAATCCGATTACAAACAGCTTATTCGAATTGAATAGATCAACAGCGTTTGATGTTATGACGGGAATTGATGTCGATCCCACTGAACCATAAACAAATGAAATTCCAAAAAGAAAAATAGCCGAAGCAAACGAACCCAATACAAAGTATTTAAACGAAGCCTCTTTTGACAATGTTCTTTCGCGAGAAAGAGCAATAATTACGTAAAGAGCCAATGACATAAATTCAATAGCAATAAATGTAATCATTAGGTCGTTAGACATAACGACTAGGACCATTCCGATAATTGAATTGAGAGTCAGAAATAGATACTCCGAAAACTGCTTTCCACGCACGGCAATATGGTCGTAGGACAATAAGAGTGTAATCGCTCCTAGAAAATATATGAGATAACTAATCCAAATACCCATGCCATCAATAACTATGGCACCAGAAAAAGCTGTAATAAAAGGCTCTTGTGATTCTCTCAACATATTAGAGATAACTGCGAAAGTCGTTCCCGAGGCACCTAGTAAACCGAAAAAGCCCCAGATCACTGCCGCAAAAGGTTTAAGCTCTCGATTTCCTCTTAACATTTTAAGAGTGATCGGAATCACACTCGCAATAAAAAGTATAATTAAAGGCAGAATTAGAATGGGTTCCCTGAGGGCATTAAATTGTACATCCATTAAAGTGTCTCCCCTTCTTCTTCATCTTTCTCAACGATCAAAGCCGTTTTTGTTTGAGAATTCTGATTGGCGTCTTTTAAAGTGAGTTCATAGTTTTCTCTATTATTAACCAAATAATCGAGACTTGGTTTTGACCAATTCAAAAAGTGATCGGGGAACAAACCCATCCAGAAGACCATGACCACCAATGGTGCCATCACAACAATTTCTCTGAGACTCAGGTCTTTTAAGACACCCTTTGTTTGGTTCATTAATTCGCCCTCTGTACCAAAGAAAATTTTCTTACACATCCAGAGCATGTAGACAGCACCAAACACCACACCTGTTGCTGCAAATATTCCGTAGACGGGATTCGCCTGGAATGTTCCAAGAAGAATTAAAAATTCACCGACAAAGCCATTTGTCATCGGAACGGCAATACTCGAAAAAGTAATGATGAAAAATAATATTGTGTAGATCGGAAGAATCTTAGCGAGACCTCCATACTTTACAATTTCACGGGAATGGGTCCGGTCATAGATCATTCCTACTAATAAGAAAAGCCCACCGGTACTAATACCGTGATTTAACATCTGGTAAACTCCTCCGGTGACACCGTAGGCATTAAGGGCAAAAAGGCCAATGATCACATAACCCATGTGAGAAACCGAAGAATAAGCTACTAGCTTCTTCATGTCGGGCTGAACCATGGCAACCAATGCACCGTAAATAATTCCGACCACACCTAAGAGCATGAATAACCAGGCCCAGTGTGCTGCCGCATCCGGAAACATTGGAATGACAAACCGAAGAAAACCATAGGTTCCCATTTTCAACATAACGGCTGCTAAAACGACGGAACCGGCAGTTGGTGCTTCAACGTGAGCGTCAGGTAACCAAGTATGAACAGGAAACATCGGAACCTTGATTGCGAAAGCTATGGCAAATGCAAAAAAGAGAAGAGTTTGAGGGTTTAAAAAGTCATTGGCTATAAAAGGAATATTGAGCCGATAAAAATCTAAAACATTCGCACTCAGTGCTCCGCCCTGGGCATCCACTTGGAAAATCAAATAAATGATTCCAAGTAACATTAAAACCGACCCGGCCATGGTAAAGATAAAGAATTTCATGGTGGCGTAGATCCGTCTCGCTCCTCCCCAGATACCAACAATGAAATACATTGGTACGAGGGACAATTCGAAAAAGACGTAAAACAATATGGCATCGAGAGCGAGGAAAGAGCCAAGCATCGCCGTTTGCAAAAGAAAGAGGTTTAAATGAAAGAACTTCACTCTCTTGGTTATACTCTCCCAACTTCCTAAAATAATAAGTGGTGTGAGAAAAGTAGAAAGTATCACAAGCCAAAGTGAAAGCCCGTCGATTCCTACAAAATAGGTGACGCCTATTTCAGGTATCCAAGGAATCTGTTCAGCTAACTGAATTGCCGCCGAAGAACTATCAAACTTAAATAACAAACCAAGGCTTATTACAAAGTGAAGAGTGGCGAAAACTAATGACGACAATCTTACAGTTTTATCAGATGGCATCAGGGCAATGATGACTGCGAATAAAAGTGGTAGAAAAACAATTAAACTTAATAATCCCATAATTACCCCATCACCACTGCAAAGATGACTACGACGACACCTAAGAGAATTAGAAGAGCGTATTGCTGGATATTGCCGGACTGCATAGAGCGCACACTTGAGCCCGCGCCCTTAACCATATCACTCGTCCAGTAGGTAATTTTATCGATGAAGTTCACATCGATATACATCCAGAGGCCTTTGCTCATTTCGACGATCGGATTAATGATTCGACCAAAGTAAAACTCATCAACCCAATATTTATTGTAAACTAGTTCGTATAGACCTTTGATTTTTGAAGTGACCTTCTCTGGTAGATCTTTGCGAATAATATAGAAGCGATATGCGAGAATAGCACCGACGGCCGCTGTGGTTACAGAAATTGCAATTCCAATCCACTCCATCGTGATATTGGCTTGCGCTAAGCCAGGAATATTTGCGAGTCGTGGGTCTAACCAATGTTCAAAGAAATTAGGTGGGTGACCAGGTAGGATTTTACCAAGCACGTGGGGAATTCCTAAAAACCCACCAAAGACAGAAAGAACCCCGAGGACTATAAGCGGTAGGGTCATGCTGGTTGGTGATTCATGGGGATGCACATCCGAAGGAACTCGGCTTTCTCCCCAAAAAGTCAGAGCCATGAGACGGGTCATATAAAAAGCAGTCATTCCCGCTCCAGCTACACCCATGAGCCAAAGGTACCAAGAACCAAGTGGGCTATGCCAAGACATCCAGAGGATCTCATCCTTTGACATAAAGCCAGAAAACAATGGAGTTCCTATAATAGCCAGCCAGCCAGCTACAAAAGTCCAATGGGTTACGGGCATATGCTTTTTAAGCCCCCCCATTTTTCGTATATCTTGTTCTTCGTGCATAGCGTGAATCACCGAGCCCGAACCCAAGAACATTAAGGCCTTAAAGAAAGCGTGAGTTACAAGGTGAAACATAGCTGCATTAAAAGCACCTACTCCGACGGCCAAGAACATATAGCCGAGCTGAGATACTGTTGAATAGGCGAGGACCTTTTTAATGTCCCACTGGGTAAGGCCAATCGATGCCGCCATCAATAGAGTGAGTGCACCAATAATAGCTACAATAAATAGAGCATTGGGTGCTGCTATAAAGATATTGCTGAGTCGGCAGATCATATAAACACCGGCTGTCACCATTGTTGCCGCGTGAATTAATGCGGAGACCGGTGTCGGACCTGCCATGGCATCTGGGAGCCATACATACAATGGTATCTGGGCCGACTTACCACAAGCCCCAATAAAGAGAGCAATACAAGCTAGTGTTAGATTACTATTCCAGCTCATGTCTTGGACCGTAGGTGCCTGAGCATTCAAGGTTTCAAAAACGATTGAGCCAAATTCACCGAAAAGTAAAAACAGACCAATTAAGAAACCTGCATCACCAATACGATTGGTAACAAAGGCTTTCATACCTGCAGCGGCTTTTTCTTTGTCTGTAAACCAGAAACCAATCAGAAGGTAAGATGCGAGTCCAACGCCTTCCCAACCAAAGAACATGAGGACTAAGTTGTCCCCAAGAACGAGTAGAAGCATGTTAAACACGAAAAAGTTAAGATAGGAAAAATACTTCGATGGTCTCTCGTCGTGAGACATATAGCCGATACTAAATAAGTGAATTAATGTTCCAATACCGGTGATCACTAATATCATGACCGCAGAAAGTTGATCGACGACAAAAGCCAATGGAATCTGAAGTCCAGCTACATTTAACCAATTCCAATACTCAGCTCTTAAGCTGCGCTCGGCCTCGGGCAGACTTGCCAACTGGCTAAAAAGTAAGACCGAACAAATAAATGATATGCCCACCATCGCAGTTCCAACAACGCCTGCAACCTGAACGTTTTTACTTTTAAAACGAAGGCCGTTAAACAAAAACCCAAAAAATGGAGCGAGAAGTAATATTGAAAGTAAAACTGAATGACTCACTCTACCCCCTTAGATGCTCAAAAAATCGAATGTTAACTTCGCGGAAGTTCTTAAATATATTTACAGCCAAGGCTAATCCCACGGCGGCTTCAGCTGCCGCGATGGTCATTACAAAAAGAACCATAATCTTGCCATCGAGATTATCGAGATATGTAGCAAAGGCCACGAAAGATATATTCACCGCATTTAGCATCAACTCGATAGACATCAAAATAACAATCATGTTTTTTCGGAGTAAAACGCCTAGGGAGCCAATAGTAAATAATAGTGCCGATAAAACGAGGTAGTGATTTAAGCCGACGCTTACTAGTGCTTCAGTGCTTTGCATGGGTACCTCCTGCAACACGAGATAGGGCAACCGCTCCAATCGGAACAACTAAGAGAAGAAGGCCTAAAACTTCAAAAGCAAATAAGTATTTTGTGAAAAGTAGTTTTGAAATTTCTTTTATTGAATTCGTGGTTGGAGAAAAACCTGTTTCTGCAGCGGCAGCGATATTAGTTGGAATCTCTTCACTGGTCGCCATAATTAGGCTGACTGATTCATAAGCCGCCCCAGCAATAAAACCACAAAGAAGACCAGCACCAACTAATTTTAAAAAGCCCGAAAAACGACCCTTTGTGAAAGCTTTAGTTTCTCGCTTTAAATCGAAAAGCATTAAGACCATAACGAATAAAACTAAAACCGCGCCGGCATAAACAATGATCTGAATTCCCGCAATAAAGGGGGCATTCAAAGTCATGAATATTCCAGCCACAGAGAGCATGGACATGACTAAGTACAATGAAGAATAAATCGGACTACTCGTTAAAACCACTAGGGCTCCAAAGAGTACCGACATCGAAGATAGAATATAAAAAAGAATATCTAATTCACTCATTTATTATTCCTAACGTAAGAAAAGCATGAGGAAAGCGGTTATAATTGTGTTGGCTAGAGCCCAAGGCAACATGGTCTTCCAACCAAGATCCATCAACTGGTCATAACGAAATCTCGGAAGTGTCCAACGAACCCAAACAAAGATCCAAAGGAACAGAAGTATTTTAGCCATGAAAATTCCGTGAAAGACAAAAGCGCGAACTACGTTAATCAAATTTGTCGACTGCTCCCAACCGCTACCAAAGAGATTGAGTAAGCTCGCAAACAAAGCCGACATGTTTGGAACGATGGTACCTTCTACAAGAATGGTATCGAGGGTTGTACCGAGGCTGTATCCACCAAAGTAAAAAACAGCGATGAGTGCCGAGGCAACCATCATATGTCCGTACTCGCCAATGTAGAACATATTCATTTTTATTCCGCCGTATTCGGTATGATAGCCGGCAACGAGTTCCGATTCAGCTTCGGGTAAATCAAAAGGCAGTCGGTTCGTTTCTGCGAAAACTGAAACAAAAAGAAGAATAAATCCGACAGGTTGATAGAAAACTCCCCAATTAGGAAGAATTCCCAAAATCTTGTTAACAACGTGATCCGCCTCAAACAAAGGGATACTCAAAGGACCCTGTTGAGCAGCAATCATCTCTGCAAAATCGAATGTTCCGTATACAATGAGAATACCAACAATAGCGAGTCCCATTGCCAGTTCATAACTAATCATCTGCGCGGAAGCTCTTAGAGCACCATACAAAGAATACTTATTGGCAGATCCAAAGCCGGCTAAAAGCATTGAATAGGCTCCCAGAGAGGAAACTCCGAGGACAAATACAATCCCAATTCCAATTTCGAAACTTTGAAATGGAAAAACATAGGGGCCCCATTGGCTTCCAAACATTTCAAAAGCAGATATCTCTATCGGCACTGAAAGAGGAATAGAACCGAAAGCAATCGCTCCGGGAATAAGCGCAATTATTGGAGCTATCAAAAAGAGAGCTTTATTACCTTTAGGGGGAATAAACTCTTCTTTAAATAAGAATTTGATGGCGTCAGCGGCCAGTTGAATAAGCCCCAAGGGACCGACACGATTGGGACCAAAACGATTTTGAATAAAGGCAGAACCTCTACGCTCAACCCAAACGAGCATTGGAACCAAGTTCACCATCAATAAAAAGATGGCGACCATTTTTACAAAGTTAACTGAAATTTCAAATACATCAGATCCCATCTTAGTCCCACTCCAATGCTTTTGATTTTATTTCCCAAATCAGACCAAAGATAAACAGGCCAACAAAAACAGCCATAGCACCAAAGATATAGCCACCAAGACCAGCATCTATGAATTCGGTATACGTGAGTGCCCAGGGGTACATGAAAACGACTTCTATATCAAAAACGATAAACAAAATTGCAGTGAGGTAAAACTTAACTGGAATTTTGGTTTCTTTTCGCTCTTGACCGGGGAGTCCACTTTCATAAGGAATTTTCTTCGCCTTCGTCCAATTTCTTTTGGGTCCCAATAGGGCCGAAACAACCACTATACCGACACCAAAAATTGCCACGAAAACCGTAAGGACAATAATAGGAGTTAAAGAGGTCACGCCACCTCTCCTTTCTTACTTTTTAAAAAGTTGTGTTTTTTTACATAGATATTGACGCATGGTCAATTTATAGAAGGCTTCTTAATAAAATAATTTTAAGTGCATAATAGGGTCTTAATTCCCTTGTTTTTTACTAAGAATTTTGTGTGCTAATACCTTCGTGTTATAAGCCACAAAAATTCATATTTTTAGGAAGCCCTTAATCCGTGGAAAGTTACTCTCCCTTTTTTTGCAATCAAATTGAAAGCCAGATTTCTGATCAAAATAAATTGATTGAGATTGATGGCACTGACTCTCCACTGGCCATTGCTCTACAACTAGGCGCATTAAGATTAAGAAATTCCAAACCTTTTGTTGTTGTTGCTGAAAAAGAAGGCACCCTTGATGACTTTAAAAATGCCTTGGACCTCTTCTACCCACAGATTGAATGCATTAGTCTCCTGGAATCAGACGTCTCACCCTATTCTGGCTTGTATCCAAGACCCCGGTTAGTAGCGGAGAGAATTGCATGGTGTCATAGGGCACAACAGAATAAAGGTAACGAAATTTTCTTAGCAACGGCTCGGGGCCTTGCGCAGATAACGCTTCCTGTTGAGGCGCTCTTCGACAATAGCTTTCAATTTAGTGTGGACGAAGAATTCCCAGAAAACATCGCAGAGTTTCTTCAATCCCTTGGTTACGAATCGAGCCCTTCGGTGGAAGACCTTGGATCCTACGCCATCCGTGGGGGAATTCTTGATATCTATTCTCCAGCCCATGAATGGCCCATCAGAATTGAACTCTTCGGCGAAGTCATAGAAAGCATGCGCTTTTTTGATCCGGTTAATCAAAGATCCATGGAGCAAATTAAAAGTTTCACCTTAATTCCAGCAAGGGAAATTTTCTTTCGAAATGAAGAAGATCAAATTAGGGCTGCACAAAATTTTAAAAAGTCGGTTGAAGAGCGAAACGTTCCCGCCGAAGACGCAAATTACTATCAATCGGCTTTAGCCCGAGCCAACTATGTTTCAGGTATGGAATTCTTGGTTCACTCTTTCTACGGAGAGTTCACCGAACCTCTAGAACATTTTACCGATGGATTTCATCTTATTGAGATTGATCCCGTTGCCACAACAAACTCCGTTGACCAACTGCTTGGAGATTTAAAGGCCGAAAGAGAACATTCTCTACAGCAACCAATCTGTCCCGATCTATCTGATGTATACCGAATGAAGGACCTTGAGCAAAATGAAAAGGTTGTTTCAGAAATTCGGTTTTCAAAGATTAAAATTACAGACCATATTGATATCGAAGATGACAAAAGTTTAAGCTACAGTACCCATTCAATTCAGGCGAACCTAGAAAGCGATGATCGCTGGCTCGACTGGTTTAATCGCTTTAAGCTGTGGAAAGAATCTCTTTTGAGGATTTTCTTGTTCACAACTTCAGATAATCTAAAAAAACAAATTGAAACTTCTTTTGAAGGATCTGAATTTAAACTCGTTTGTATTGACGACGAAAATGAATTTGATTGGTCAAGCTACCTCCAACACCAGGATGAAGATAAAAAAGTCATTCATCTCTTACCCCATTCGCTTCCCGAATCCTTGAGAATCAATGATGAGAGAATCATTTTACTTCGTGATATCGAACTACTCGGAAAACAATCGCGAAAAAAGAAATATAAAGATAAAGGAAGCCTCGCAAAAAGGGCTAGTGCACTCGATTTTGCAGATTTAAAACCCGGAGACAATGTTGTTCATGGCATTCATGGCGTCGGTGTATACGAAGGTTTAAAGACCATGCCAATTGGTGGCGTGGACGCTGAGTTTTTAGAAATCACATATAAAGATAAAGACAAACTCTACTTACCTATATACAGAATTGGGCAAATTCATAAATACTCTGGCGGAAACACCAAAGTGCTCGATAAACTGGGCGGTAAGCAGTTTGAAAAGACAAAAGGGAGAGTAAAAAAGCGTCTTAGAGAGCTTGCTGCCGAACTCATTACTCTTTATGCGAAGAGAAAAGAAACTACCAGACCGCCCCTACAAACACAGAAGATCGAATATCAAAAATTTTCTGACTCCTTTCCTTTTGAAGAAACTGAGGACCAAAACGGCGCCATAGATAGTTTGTTCGATGATTTTGAGCGGGAACAACCAATGGATCGCTTAATTTGTGGCGATGTTGGTTTTGGGAAGACTGAAGTGGCCATGCGAGCTGCTTTTATTGCCGCGCAAAACGGCTTTCAAGTCGCAATGCTCGCTCCCACAACGATCCTAACTTTTCAACACTACGAGAGCTTTCAAAAGCGCTTTAAAAGTTTTGATTTAAAAATACGTTCACTCAATCGCTTTGTTCCAAATAAAGAAGTTAAAAAGATTCTTGAAGAACTGAAATCGGGCGAAGTGAATATTATTATTGGAACCCATCGACTCCTTAGTAAGGATGTGGAGTTTAGTAACCTTGGTCTTCTTATCGTTGATGAAGAGCAAAAATTCGGCGTGGGACATAAAGAGAGAATTAGAAAATTAAAAGTGGCAGTGGATACTCTTGCTATGTCGGCAACACCTATTCCACGTACCCTCAATATGAGCCTAACTGGAATCAGAGATTTAAGTATCATTAATACCGCGCCAATTGATCGCTTACCCACTCGAACTTTTGTGACCCGATTCGATAAAGAAACCATTCGCAAGGCTGTAGAAGCGGAACTTTCAAGAGGCGGTCAAATCTTCTTTCTTCATAATAGGGTTCAGACAATTTACAATAAGGCCGCAGAACTCAGAGAATTCCTGCCTAAGGTAAAGATCGGAATTGGCCACGGTCAAATGGATGAAAAAGAGCTCGAAAAAACGATGCTCGCTTTTCACAATAAAGAAATCGATATTCTTTTGTCGACCACAATTATTGAATCTGGAATCGATATACCAAACGCCAACACCATGTTCATTGATGACGCACAAAATTTTGGACTCAGCCAACTTTATCAACTCCGGGGAAGAGTTGGACGAAGTAAACGAAGAGCTTACTGTTATTTGTTAATTCCGAAAAATAAAGTTCTCGACAAGGAGGCCCAAGAGCGTCTTAAAGTCATTCAAGAACATACAGCTCTTGGTAGCGGAATAATGATTGCACAACATGATTTAGAGTTAAGGGGCTCGGGAACTCTTCTCGGAGAAGAGCAGTCTGGACACATCAATGCTGTTGGCTACGAAATGTTCTTAGAACTTCTTGAAGAAACAATTCAAGAAGCTAAAGGTGAAGAAGTTAAGGAAAAGATTGAACCTGAAATTAACCTGAGAGTTCCTGCCCTCATTCCTTCTAATTATATTCCAGACATTCGAGTTCGTCTGAGCTTCTATAAACGCTTGTCGGACATTGATGAGCCCTATGAAATCGATCAGATTGAAGACGACCTAAGGGATCAGTTTGGAAAGCTGCCGACTGAAGTTGTAAACCTTCTTGGTGTCATGCTCATTCGACATTTATGCAAGACTCTTGGAATTAAAGATCTTTCAGCAGGCGCTAAAACCATTACACTCGCCTTTTCTGAAAATACTCCTTTGGACCCAGCGACCGTCATCAAACTCACGGCAATGGAGAATAAGAAATACTCAATAACACCGGATAATCGATTTATTATCCGCATGAATCAAATTGAGTGGCCTAAGGTGCTTGATGAGCTCAATCACCTTCTTCGTTTTGTAAAATAGCTCTTAACTCTCACTTTTGAACTTTAGCAACTTTCTGCTTTCCAAAAAGTTCTAGGTATTTCTCATAACCCATTTCTTTCATCTTTTCTTTTGGAATAAATTTTAAAGCCGCCGAGTTAATGCAGTAACGAAGGCCTGTCGGCTTTGGACCGTCCTCGAAGACATGACCTAGGTGAGAGTCTGCATATTTGGATCTCACTTCAATTCGCTTATAAAGTAAATGAAAGTCGCTTTTCTTCACAATAAATTTTTCATCAATGGGTTGCCAAAAAGATGGCCACCCAGTTCCAGACTTAAATTTGTGGGTTGAACTAAATAGCGGCTCACCACTAACGATATCGACATAAATCCCTTCCGCCTTATTGTCCCAATATTCGTTCTTAAAGGGCCTCTCGGTTCCCTCCTTCTGAGTGACTTTATATTGCAATGACGTGAGCTTCTTTTTTATTTCTTCATCACTGGGCTTTTTGTACTTCATCGCCAACTTATCCACCTTTTTCTTAGGGACGTATTCGGCCTCGTCACCCCAGGTCTTAGCGATGAATTGATCCCTACCAGAACGGTAGCGATAGTACTTATATTTAAGGCTACTTTTTTTATAGTAATCCTGATGATACTCTTCAGCTTTGTAAAATGTTGTTGCCGCAATAATCGGGGTCACAATGGGTTTCTTAAAGCGACCTGATTCCATTAGTTTTTTCTTTGAGGCTTCTGCGACCTTCCTTTGTTCTTCATTGTGATACCAAATCGCTGAAGAATAATGAAAACCACGGTCAACAAAAGAGCCACCCGCGTCGGTTGGATCAAAACTTCTCCAATAAATTTCAAGTAAGTCTTCGTAGCTTATTTTCTTAGGGTCATAGAGAACTTGAACGGCCTCTCGATGCTTAGTTTTTCCACTGGCTACATCTTTGTACTTTGGATTTTCCTTTTTCCCGCCGGCATAACCCGAAATCGCGTCGTAAACACCATCCACTTTTTCAAAAGGAGGTTCCATGCACCAAAAACAGCCGCCGGCAAAAGTGGCTTTTTCTAGTTGATCCACATTAACCATTTTCTTTTCTTTGGCCTCCGGTGAAGCACATGCGACAAGACTTATAAAAACCAAGCTTACAAAGCCAAAAAAGAAGGATTTTTTCATAACGAGACTCCTACGAAAAAGTATATCATTCCTATGGGAATTCGAAAAAATAGGGGTTTTGTTACAGATATGAATTGTAAAACAAAATGAAGTCTGAAAACCAACAGATTAGAAAAGAGACCTGAATTCATACTTTCAGCTGGCTCGTTTTTACAACTACGTCCCGTTTCAGATTTGTACGAATACCAACTTAGTGAATTCGGGATTTAGTGACGATTGGATTCTTGAAAAAAACGCCAGGTTTCTTGGCTTGCATTTGGACCTTTTGGGTCGCCAAAATAGTTCCACTTTTTATTACTTCCGCCACTCCACGCGTGGCCCAACTGTGAAACCAGCATGATCTCAATGGGTGAGTCCCTAAAGATGTATCTCTGCCAAGAGTAAACTAGAATTGAATCACTATTTACGGCTTTCGTGGCAAAAGGTTCGGTGGATTGGCTGATCTGATTTCCTTTAAAAAAGTCATTAAAGTGACGGAAGTGTCTTGCTTGCAAAAAGGCATGGGAAACACTCACAACCCTATCTTTTGTGCCATGCCAAATTTGAACAGACAAAGGATAGGACTGTTTTTCGACTTGAGGTTTTGAGCACTCATAGGCTTGGATGGCTGTTTTATAGGGGTCGACATCCTTTGGATGACCCATCACTTTTGTTGCTTCTGTTAAATTTTGGGCCGAACCGAAGAGAGGACCCGCATGGAGAGAGAGAGCGGAAACCCTATCTGGATAACAGCTTCCTAGAATCGAAGCCATACCTGCTCCCGCGGAAATTCCAGCTGCATAAATGTGTTTTGAGTTTATCTCGTATTTTTCTGCCGTATCCCTTATGAGTTTGGCAATGAGCCCACTCTCACCAGAATCTCTTTTTTGGTTTTCACTTTCATACCAATTCCAACAAGCGGCCGGGTGGCCTTCATTGGGATCAAACTCAGGCTGCTGTTGTTCAGGCTTCTTAAGCTGAATACGAGTTTGTTGAGGGTATAGAACGAGAAAATTCTCTCGATCTGCGAGTTCATTCATCTGAGTGGACTCCATGAACTCATGGGCCGTCTGCAAACAGCCATGGAGCATAAGGACCAAGGCCCGTGGTTTTTCCTTAAGTTTTTGCCGGTCCGTCTGGGGTTTGTAGAGATAAAATGTCCGCTTCAAGCCTTTAAATTCAGCGACTCCTTCATTAAGGTGCCCCCGGCCAAGACTATGAGAGAGCCCTTCACTTTTATTTGAGGACTGGCAAGAACTAATAAAAATTAGTAATAACAAATACTTAAGACTTTTCACAGAATACCCACTGCTCTGATAAGATCTACCTTATAGTACAAAAACTCGCCCTTTGGAATGGGCTGTTTAATTCCTAAGAAAGCTGAAAAAAGTATCCATAAAAAAATCTAGACACATGTAAGCCCTTCATAGTGTTAGACTAATATAAATATATGAAATCTATATTATTTCCTGTCTTCACCAGTCTAGCTCTTTTTGCTCTGATCATAGTGACACCTCTTCAGGCTCGCGAAGGCAATCTTATGCGCACCGAAGAACAGCTGACAGAAGAAATAAACGAAATCATAGATAAAATGGATATCAATACTAAAATTGGTCAACTTTTTATCTTTGGTTTTTCGGGATCAACGATAAACAGAAGTTTAAAAAATATCCTGAACACGATGCGACCAGGTGCCATCATAGTTTTTAGTCACAATATCAAGTCGGCCAGTCAAATCGCCCAACTGAATTATGAAGCACAAAGTATCGCTATTACGAAAACAAAAATTCCCCTTTTGATTGCCGTCGATCAGGAAGGTGGAGAAGTCATACGCATTAAAACTTCACCTCCTCTTCCGAGTGCACTTTCAATTGGAAAGACTAAGAGTCCAAAAATTGCCGAAAAAGCTGGCTTCTATACGGGTGAACTTTTACGAACTCTCGGATTTAATATGAACCTAGCTCCTGTTCTCGATGTGGCTAATCCCGAAGAAAATAGTTTTATCGGGACCCGCTCATATAGTTTTGAACCAGAGGTTGTATCCAAAATGGGTTTTGCATTTGCTAAAGGACTTCTTAACGCCGGAATTTTACCGACTGCAAAACACTTTCCCGGCCACGGTGGGATTAATGGAGACTCCCATATCGAAAAACTTCAAAAATCGAAAACACTTGATGAGCTTCTTAATTTTGATTTATTACCTTTTAAGAAACTCTCTAGTGGCCTAAAAAGTTCTCCAGCTATCATGGTCGCCCACATAGCCTACCCCAATGTCGATCCAACAAGAACTCCAGCTACTTACTCTCCTGTGCTCATAAATCAAATTCTTAGAAAGCAATTTGGTTTCAAAGGCATGGTCGTTACAGACGACATCGAAATGTCAGGTGCTGGCAAATATAAGACAATGGGCGAACGGGCCATTAGGGCTATTGAAGCGGGCAATGACCTTGTTATGGTTGTCTGGTCCCGTAACGTCCAACGAGCCGTGGTTCGAGCTGTAAAAAAGGCCGTTCAAACTGGGCGCATACCCATGAACCGAATTAACGAAAGTGTAAGACGAATACTTCTATTTAAGAAAAGATATATCTCTTTTGAGAAGCTGAAATCTCCTTCTGTTAAGAAGCTTAAACAAGTTCTGAGTTCAAAAGGTTTAAAAGGCGTCTCAGACATGGTGACCGTTTTTAATTTGAAGTCCGAGATCAAAGAGGAACTTGTAAGAGAAGTCAGACAGTCAAACGATGATGTCATAGTATTTTCCGCCAGCGGAAGATTTTATACGGGATTAAGAAGCCAACTCCTAAAAAAGAGGAAAGCTCGATTCTATCGTCTGCAAAGGAACCAAGCATACGACATCAATAAAATTCTATTGGCCAATCCATCATCGCCGGTCATTTATTTTGTATCCGGACCCAGATCTGCTAAGGATTTGAATAGAGTTAAAGACTTCAGCGCTAAACGTTTAATCATCGTAAATACCAGAACAAAAGGGCAAATTCCAAAACCCGATCGCTATCGCGCTGTGCTCGACGTTCACACAAAACACCCCGATTTAGGGACCTATACTGGTCTTTATCTATTCAAAAAACCACTTGCTGGCGCCCTTCGCTTGCCAGCTAACAAAGTGGAAAAGCAAAATCCCAAGACCAATAAAGAAAATAACTGACCTAGTTGTTAAGGTTTCTCCATATATGATTTAAAATATGTGAGGAATTCTAGATATTTAGAGGCCCTTTGGTGTTTATATTTAGAACACCTCCCTATTTTGGAATTGTCTCATTTAGTCTACTTATCCCAGGGGTTTATGTCTCAAAACTATCACTTTTGCTAACCAGGCTTTAAACAAATCGCACTCCTTTTTTTAAACACTTAGCTTGGCACTATCGATGCTCTTACTAAAAGTAGGTTTGGATGCAGGTGTTAGGAAATCTTAACAAGAGCACAAGGAGTCTCGGATGAAAAATTTAAAACTACTATTAGTTATTTCTACTATCTTTTTTTCTTTAACAGGTTTTGCAAAAACCCGCCTCGCGGTAAGCACATTTAAAGATAAGTCGGCCCGATCAAAATGCCGGGTAGGATGGTTTTCTAGAAATGATTTAGGAACAGGGTTTCAAGAACAGTTAATTACTAAATTACAAAAGAAGGGTCGCTTTTCAATTCAGGAGAGAACGAACTTAAAGCAAATGTATAATGAGGAACATAATTTGATTAACTCTGATCGAAGATATTCACCTCGGAAAAATCAATTTAAGTCGGCCCACTACTCAATAACAGGCGCTGTAACTGCCTTTGAACTTTGTAATCAAGGTGGAGATGCGAAAGTTGACGTAGGCGGACTCTTTGGCTTTAAAAACACAGGCCTAAAAGTTGGCGGTGGTGTTACCAAAGCCAAAGTTGGTTTAGATGTTCGAATTGTCGATGTCGAAAGTGGAGAGATTTTAGACTCCTTTACCGTAGAAGGAAGCTCTAGTTCTGCCAAGTTCAATGTCGATGGTGATTACAAGGGATCGCGCTTTGGTTCAAAGGCCTTTGGCAATACCCCTTTAGGTGAAGCGACAAGGGTAGCACTAGCAAAGGCCGCTAATAAAATAGATGGTATACTACCTGACCGTAAAGAAGACCCAAGAGAAGTGGCTCAATCAGATGAGGTTGAATCGCAAACCTCTAAAGGATTACCAAATGGTACCAAAGGAGGCTCTGGAGAAGTTAGAACCCAATCCTATAAACTCGCAACAAAAACCAAGTATCTTTGTAAAACAGGTCATAGAGATCTTTGGTCCATGTGCAAGCTCTTAAAAAAGAGTAAATCTGGAAAACGACTTCTCGTCTTGAGAATGAATGGAAGTAAAAAGGAAATGACCAAACCAGATCAAGTCCTTCATATTTCTGAAGCCCAAAAGACAGATGTTGGAAGCGATGTCTACCTAACTTGTAATATCGATAGAAGCCCCTGTTCTTGGGATCGAAAGTATGGATATATGCAGTGCGTGGTAGTCGATTCTCTCGATAGTGATTTAGTAGTGACCTGTAAGGGACGGGAATTCCAAATAAGCAGTTCTGATGTGATTGCTGCAAAAACTCTTAGAAAGTTAGCTTCTAAAAAATCTAAATAGTATTAAACGATTTTTTACTAGAAGGGTGTCTCAAATCGGGACGCCTTTTTTATTAAAAAGTTTTAGACGGTAAACAATTTATGCTTATCCATCTGATAAAAGAGTTTACGTTCTAAAGTGAGACAATCGCTCTAAACCAATGAGTGAGCCAGGGTCGTTTCAATAAGGTACGAAATGCCCCCTTTCAAACCAACCCACTGGCATGGTGTTTGATAAGTATATAGATATCAGACTAATGGGTTAAAGAACGAAATGAGGAATCAATGAAACAAATCACGGGAGTATTACTAACAATTCTGTTTGGATGGTCACAGGCCATGGCCTGTATTTCACTAACCCGCACTGAAAGAAATTTTGAAATCACCGGTCAGCAAGGTGAGGGTTATGGTATTCGAATGACTACGCGGGAATACGATCAAAATGACGAGCCAATGGGACCAGAGACCACTACCACTTTTGTAGATGACGATTACTATTTTCTCAGTCAAATGGTGATCAATGATATCCAAAATAATTCTGATACGGCTTCGCAAAGGCAAGGGGCCCTTACTGCATCAATGCAGGGCTACACAACCTACGTTAACAATTCAATGATTCCTTATATTAGGTCTCAGGGCGCAACTTCAGAGCAAATTTCTGAAATTGAAAGGCTCAATCAAGAAATTGCCCAACTCTCTCAATCGGGAAATTCAGATGTCTCCGCTCTAGCGACTCAATACCGCGATAAACTAAGAGAATTAACTGGGATTCTTTCACAAATCGGTAGTGTAGGAATCGCCCACGGTTACGACGCTGATAATGGTGAGCGCATCGATTACAGGACTCTGAATCCACCAGCAACTCGCAGTATTGGTTGTACTTCAGGCCTCGAAATAGGAGTTAACCTAGGTGATTTCAATCCACAGGCTGAAGCCGCAGCTGCCGCTGCCGCTGATCCTTTTACCGGACTTGGTGTTTCTGTAAACGAAAACTAATTTTTGCTTTATCAAAGGCCTTCTTTACGTAGGCTTTTTTCATTAATTCGTAAACAGGGTACGGTACAATGAAAAGATTTTCACTCATTCTATTTTTACTGGCGACTCCATTTCAAGGCTTTGCGGAAGAAGGGGTCAATTGCGTTGTTCAAACACAAACAACCAGAGACTTTCGTTTTGCAAGACATAATCTTAATTTCGAAAGAGAAATCACTTATACAGAGACTAGAACTCAAGCAGATACCGGACAGCCCATGGGCTTCATAATGGGTTATCGATTTGCAGACACTGACAGTTTCATTGGAAGTCACCTATTAATCAGAGATATCAATGCCAACCCTGATCAAGCCCTCGCCAGAAGCGAGGCACTTATTCAATCACTTGGTGGTTTTGCCAATGCCATAGAACTCAAATATCTTTCTGATGTAAGACGAAACCTCGAACAACATGGCAATGGAGAAGGCCGCTTTGTAAGAAGCATCTACAATTACGGACAAGAAGACCTTGCAGAACTACAAAGACTCCACGATGAGTTTCGGTCACGCATCGAGCAAGAACGAACGAGGAGCCAAGAAGCAGGCTATAACAACGAACAATTTAGAGAATTTGTTCGTACTGCCAGTGCTGATTTAGATCGCTTAAGAACGCGACTCAATAGTCTAGGAATACCTTTAGAGTATTCTACACAAACACCAGACGACACGCCCGGTGAAACAGTCAATTATTCGACAGTGTATCCTAATCAGTCTGCCGATCCTTGCGATAATTTATCGGTCGGCTTAATAAATGTCGATGAACTGGTAAAAGACGGCGGTACTGCGATTGCACCTGGTGTCGATCCTTTTGTGGGTATTGAAGTGACGACCGGTGGTGGAGCCAACGAAAACTAATTTAAGGCCTAACCAATTGCGCTTGCATGGAAACCCGTCCTATAAGGGGTACTTGGTAAGCAAACTCAGAAACTATTCCTAAATCTGTATCTATCCAGATTTCAAAGTCTTTTAAAAGCTTTCCTTTAATTTCTAAAGAAAGTCTTTTTGAAGAAAAATCACTATTTCTATAGGGATGAAAAAACCTTCTTTCTTCACCAAAATAGAGCTGAATATCTCCAATACTTCGAAAGGATAGAATTTTCGTTTGCCGGTCGACAAACCGAGAATTGTCCTCTGTATTTTGAAGACTGAATAACAAAGACAAAGGATCGTAGGATTCCTCAATGTTTGGATCTTCAAAACTAATGATTTGCCCGTCTTTAATTTTTTGATAGGTTTTTAACTTTCTATTTAAAGCGATCTCTTCGACAATACCCTTCTGATCCGTTCGTTTGTAATTTAAAAGACGGTCGCGACCATCAATATCGATCCAATCGGAACTTAATTGATAGGAGTATTTCTTTCCGAAGGGTAATTTGGCTGTGGCCTTGAGTCTGAAATTGCAAAACGAATCGTCGGGCCTTTTAACTTCGGCGTCTAGTGTGGCTTTGATTGTGCGGGATATGCTTTGATAGGAAATTTGGCGATGAGTGGGTAATCCATTAATGAATTGACCCACAAATCTACCTAGTCAACGAGCTCGAGGCGAACCTCAGCGCGCTTTAATTTTCTTTGATACAACTCTAGCTCTTCAGTTGATAACTCGTCTTTACCGAGCATATCTTGAGCCTTTTTCATAGCTTGTTCACAGCGAGCTTTATCGATTTCTTCTTTAGCTTCGGCTGTGTCAGCAAGAACTGTCACACCAAAAGGGTTAACTTCACAGTAACCCCAGCTAATGGCCACCTTTTTTAGTTCATCTTGACCCTCTAAACGATATTTTAAAATACCTGGAGTCAAGGTTGTCACTAAAGGCATGTGACCTGGAAGAATATTAAGCTCACCCCGATGGGCCGGCACGAATACTTCGTCGGCCGGTACATCATGAACAATCGTCTTGTTGGGTGTAACTAGCTTTAGATTAAACATCTTATAAAGTCTTCGCTTTCTCGATGGCTTCTTCGATAGTTCCTACGAGGTAGAAAGCCTGCTCTGGAAGGGCATCGTGTTTACCGTCTAGGATTTCGCGGAAACCACGAACGGTATCCTTAGGCTCAACGTATGCACCTTTCAAACCAGTAAATTGCTCTGCAACGTGGAAAGGTTGAGAAAGGAAACGTTGAATTCGACGGGCGCGAGAAACAACAGTTTTATCATCTTCAGAGAGTTCATCCATACCAAGGATGGCGATGATATCTTGTAGTTCCTTATATCTTTGAAGAATTTGCTGAACATCACGAGCCGTGCGGTAATGCTCTTCACCAACAACGTCAGCTGTTAAAATACGAGAAGTTGATTCAAGAGGGTGAACCGCTGGGTAAATACCCATGGCCGCAATTTCACGATCCAAGTTCGTTGTAGCATCCAAGTGAGTAAATGTCGTAGCTGGAGCTGGATCAGTATAGTCATCCGCAGGAACGTAAACGGCTTGCACAGAAGTAACTGAACCTTTCTTAGTCGATGTAATACGTTCTTGAAGTGCACCCATGTCTGTTCCAAGAGTCGGCTGGTATCCAACCGCTGAAGGAATACGACCGAGAAGTGCAGACACCTCAGCACCCGCTTGGGTGAATCGGAAGATGTTATCAACGAAAAGAAGAACGTCACGACCTTCTCTATCGCGGAAGTACTCAGCAATAGTTAAACCTGTTAATGCAACTCGAGCTCGTGCACCTGGAGGTTCGTTCATCTGTCCGTAAACAAGAGCGGTTTTCTTGATAACGCCAGACTCTTCCATCTCAAGCATCAAGTCAGTACCTTCACGAGTTCTTTCTCCAACACCAGCGAACACTGAATAACCACCGTGCTCTTTTGCAATGTTGTTAATCAACTCTTGAATCAAAACGGTTTTACCAACACCGGCACCACCGAAGAGACCAATCTTACCACCCTTTGCATAGGGAGCGAGAAGGTCAACAACCTTGATACCTGTCACAAGCATCTCTGCGCTTGTTGCTTGATCTTCAAACTTTGGAGCTTCACGGTGAATTGGCCAAAATTCTTTTGCTTCAACAGGGCCAGCTTCGTCAACCGGATCACCAACAACATTGATAACTCGACCGAGAACTTCTTCACCAACGGGAGCAGCAATTTGGTTTCCAGTATCTTTAACTTCCATACCACGAACTAAACCTTCGGTAGAATCCATGGCGATTGTGCGAACGACATTGTCACCAAGGTGCTGAGCCACTTCTAAAACGAGGTTGTCAGAACGTTCATCAATAAATTTGTTAGTTGTACGAAGCGCAGAAAGGATCGGTGGAAGTTTACCGCTAAATTCTACGTCTACGACAGGACCCATAACTTGTTTAATTCGTCCAGTATCCATCTTTACTCCCTAATTAGAGTGCTTCCGCACCACTGGTAATTTCAATAATTTCTTTAGTAATCGCTGCTTGTCGAAGTTTGTTGTAAGTCAATGTAAGGCCATTAATCATTTCGCCAGCGTTTTTCGTCGCATTTTCCATAGAAGTCATTCGTGAGCCATGTTCAGCGGCAACACTTTCAGAAAGACATCTATAAACTTGTACTGCAAAGTGTTTCTGTAAAAGATCGTCGAGAATTTCTTCAGCCGCCGGCTCAAATGCCAAATCTCTTGGAAAGCGTGCTGCAGTATCTTCTTGTTGATCGAAGCTACACTTATCTTCAATATCAACCGGCAAAAGTCTTTCAGTTACAGAGTTAATCGAAATCGCAGATATAAATTCGTTAAAGATAAAACGAATTTCATCGTATTGACCTTCTGTAAATTCCTTGATGACTCTTTCAGAAATTTCCTCTGCCATTTGGTAGGAAATATCTTTTGCCATATTATGAATTGAATCGACACCTTGTACTCCACGGCGCTTGAAATATTCTTCAGCTTTTTTACCGATAAAGATGATGTCTAAATTTTCACATTTTTGCGAAAACTCTTGATAATACTTCCAAGAGTCTTTGCTCACATTCGAGTTAAAAGCACCACACAGACCACGATCAGAACTTATAACAACGAGTAAGACATTCTTGGGTTCTGAATGATTCTGTAACAACAGAGGGTGATCTACCTTTTGTGTTGAAGATATATCTGCGATCAACGTTAAAATTGACTGAGCATAGGGTCGCAAAGCCACAATATTGTGTTGAGCTTTCCTTAGCTTAGCAGCAGATACCAGCTTCATAGCACTGGTAATCTTCTGGGTGTTTTTAGTACTCGCTATGCGAGATCGTATATCCTTTAAGCTGGGCATACTTTACCTACTTTACTTCAAAGACTGCTTTAAATTCAGTGAGTGCGTCTTCAAGTTGCTTCTTAGTATCGTCTTCGAGTTTTTGAGTCGTCGTCATTGTATCTAAAACAGACTTGTACTTCGTCTTCATAAACTCAAGAAGCTCTTTTTCGTATCTTTGGATCTGCGCCACAGGCACATGGTTCGCAAAGTTATTTGAAAGAGCATAAATTCCAATAATTTGATCAACAACCTCAAACGGCTCGTACTGGGCTTGCTTAAGAAGCTCAACAAGTCTTTCACCTTTTGCAAGCTGAGCTCTTGAAGCCTCATCAAGATCAGAGGCGAAGGCAGCAAACGCTTCAAGGTTACGATACTGGGCCAAATCTAGTTTTAGAGTACCAGCAACTTTTTTCATGGCCTTAATCTGGGCAGCACCACCAACACGAGATACCGATTTACCAACATCAACAGCTGGACGAACACCTTTATAGAAAAGATCTGCAATTAGAAAGATCTGCCCATCAGTGATCGAAATAACGTTAGTAGGAATATAAGCAGAGATATCACCAGCTTGTGTTTCAATAATTGGAAGGGCAGTCAGTGAACCACCACCTTCTTCGTCAGACATTTTCGCCGCACGCTCGAGAAGTCTTGAGTGAACATAGAAAACATCACCAGGGAATGCTTCACGACCTGGAGGACGTCTCAAAAGAAGTGATAACTGACGATAAGCTTGCGCTTGTTTAGTTAAATCATCAAAAACAATTAGAGCATGCTGACCATTATCTCTGAAGTATTCAGCCATGGCACAACCAGCGTAGGGTGCAAGATATTGAAGTGGCGCTGGAGAAAGAGCTGTAGCTGCGATGATTGTTGTATATTCGAGAGCGCCTGCTTCACGAAGCTTTTCAACAACAAGAGCGACTGTAGACTGCTTTTGTCCGATGGCAACGTAGAAACATTTAACGTTCTTACCTTTTTGGTTAATGATCGTATCGATCGCGATGGCAGTTTTACCAGTTTGACGGTCACCAATGATTAGCTCTCGCTGACCTCGTCCAATTGGAATCATCGAATCGATTGCTTTAATACCAGTCTGAAGTGGCTCATGAACCGGCTTCCTCTTAATAATTCCAGGCGCTTTAATATCAATCTCAGCTGTCTTAGTGGCTTCGATTGGACCGCGACCATCAATAGGTTGTCCGAGTACGTTTACCACACGACCAAGAACGCCTTCACCAACTGGAACACTCACGATTTTTCCAGTTCTTTTTACGGTGTCTCCTTCTTTGATGTTTTTATCTTCACCAAAAAGCACAACCCCTACAGATTCTGCTTCGAGGTTAAGAACCATACCGAAGATTTCACCAGGAAACTCGACAAGCTCACCAGCCATTGCTGTTTCAAGCCCATAAATACGAGCAACACCATCACCCACAGAGATAACGGTACCGGTCTCAGAGATATCTATATTTTTATTATAATCTCTGATCTCTTGCTTAATAATACTACTAATTTCATCAGCGCGAATTTGAGTTTCCATGATTAGTGGGCTCTCCTCTTTAAAACTTCAGACATTCGTCTTAAGTGACTCGTTATACTATCATCAAATGTATAGCTACCAACTTTAGCGACCAAACCACCAATAATTGATGGATCCACTGAATAAGAAAGAATAACTTTCTTACCAACTGCCTTCTCAACCATTTGCTCTAAATTTCCGCGGTCTTCTTGTGAAAGAGCGACTGCAGACTTCACGTTACCTCTTGTAACTCCGTTGGCAGCATCTATACGAAAC
The DNA here is from genome assembly GCA_030427805.1 of Bdellovibrionia bacterium. Taxonomy (GTDB): domain Bacteria; phylum Bdellovibrionota; class Bdellovibrionia; order Bdellovibrionales; family JAGQZY01; genus JAUHWN01. The sequence goes on along the minus strand of JAUICP010000001.1, from coordinate 117,287 downwards.
TGAAATCCTTCTTCGATTTCAGGAATTAAATACATTCTATTTTTCTCAGCTAAGATCATTAGCAGGTTCTGCGTATCTTTAGAGAAACTAAGACTACTACTTAATTTCTTAGCAACCCCTAAACGACCTTCTCGCCCCATTGAAGATGAACGTGCCCAAGCGTGAACATCACCATCTTTTTCAATGGATTCTCTTAAAACTCTGAGTTCATTAAGCACCAACATTTGATTTCCAGTTTCAGCTGAAACTTCAAAAATAGCTCGTGCGTAGCGATTACCAATTTCAGAAACTTTCATTAGTTCACCACCTGAATCTTCTCTACGAACTCAGACTGTAGACGCTTTTGATCGGATTCTTGCATTTTTGTTTTTAATATCTCTCGGGCATTATCAACAGCCTGTTCGATGAGTTGATCTTTGAGCTCTAATTTCGCTCTTTCGGCTTCGAACTTTACAGACTGCACAGCTTCAGAGCGGACACGACCAGCTATTTCATTAGCTTCAGTAAGCATTTTTTCTTTTAATGCTTGGGACTCTGTCTGCGCATTTTGTATTGATTCATCTGTCGTCGCTTTGAGTTTTTCAAGTCTCTGAACAAGATCCGCTTTATCTTTTTCCGCCGCTTCTCTTTGTGCGGTCGCCTTCTTCATCTCTGCAAAATAAGTCTCTCTTTTTTGTGCTAAAATAGGAGGAACTTTTTTAAGAATGATGTAACCAAGAATGAGTGCGAAAATCGCAAAGTTTGCAGTTTGCAACCACACGATAGAAGGGATTCCATCGTGATGTCCACCTCCACCGGCAGCAAGTGCAATTGAAGGTAGAATTAGTAATATAATAGACAAAAGAAATTTATTAATTTTCATATGCCTTACACCTTCCCCAAAATCTTGGCTGCCATCTCTTCACCAACTTGACCGACCTGATTTTTCATTTCAGATCGAGCCTTTTCTACTTGTTGAGCCAATTCAGCTCGAGAAGAGGAGAGAGTTTTGTCGGCGTCAGAACGCGCGGAAGATACAATTTCATCGTATTGCTTCTTTGCTTCAGTACGAGCATCATCAAAAAAGGTTTTTAATTTTGCGTTTAATTCTTTGGCCTCTTTTTCGTACTCTTCATTAAGCTTTCTTGCTTCATCGAGAAGACTTTGAGCAGCGTCTTCGTTACCGAAAGTTCTGCTTTCTCTCTCTTCTGCGGCTCTTAAATAGGGCTTAAAAATAAGAAAGTTTAATACGAGAAAAGTGATCGAAAATAAGATCATTTGAAAGTAAACGGTCGAATTCAAACCGAGGGCATTTACTATTGCATCCATTAAGAAAAATCCTTTTGATTTTGGGCACTTGAATTAACTTTTATATTACAGCGGGTCAAGTTGATATTTATTTGTAAATCACTGGGAAGCGGGGAGTCTTAACAGCCTTATTGGATGCTGGTTTTACGGGGTGAAATTAGTAATGGGTTATCTATGGCAAGGGACTAAAAGAATTACAGAAAATGCTGCTATTTAGGTTTTGGGCATGTAGGACGCACCCTCAAAGACCACCCCTTCATCAATTCTTAAGGATGGTGAGGTCACTGTTCCTTTAAAAACTGCGGGAGGATGCATAATAACTCTTCGTCGAGCAAAGATATTACCTGCGACAGAACCGCTGATAATAACCCTATCTGCCTCGATCTGCGCCTCAACACGAGCTCCTGGGTCGATTACTAGGGTGTCACTTGTAAAGATCTCTCCCTTGAACTCCCCACCAATTCGAACGGTTCCTTCAAATGTAAGACGACCATCGAATGACGCACCCTGATCCAGGAGCGCAGTTATTTGTCCTGGAATTGTATCTTCTAATTCAGCGACTTGTTCGTTGCTAAGATGAGCTTGGCTTCGTTCGTTACTCATAGGATCTCGTTGGAAAGGCTAAAAATTAGTTTTTCCAGCCTGATTTCAATTTTTCAATTATATCTGAGAATTCCTCATCAGAGTAATAATGTAAACTGATTTTTCCCTTGCCTTGTTTGTAATCGATTCCAACTTTTCGACCCATAATTTTTTGCAGCTCCGTAATCGTTCCTTCTACTAAGCGCTGAGTCATATCGATTTCAATTGAGTCTTCGTCCTTCTTTTTCTGCGAGGACTTCACCATCTGTTCGAGAGCTCTTACCGACAGTTTCTGTTGAATGGCTTTTTTTGCAAACTTCTTTTGTTCGACAAGATCAGAAACCGCAAGAAGAACTTTGGCATGACCGACCGATATTTGACCTTCCTTCAGATAGGTCTTTACCTCAGGTCCTAAAGATAAGAGGCGAAGGCTATTGGCAATAGTCGCTCTTTCTTTTCCAACTCGATCAGCAATCTCTTGCTGGGTAAGACGGTACTTTTTGATAAGAACGTCATAGGCTTCTGATTCTTCCACCGGGTTTAAATCAGATCTTTGGATGTTTTCAATAAGAGCTAATTCAAGGGAAGCCTGCTTGTCGATTTTTTTTATGATAACAGGGACTTCATGAAGTCCTGCTATTTGAGCGGCTCTCCAACGTCTTTCACCAGCAACGATTTCAAAAGAACCATCAACAACTTTGCGCACGGTGATTGGCTGAATAATACCCTTTTGTTTTATAGAACTCGCTAGTTCTTTCAAAAGATCGGGAGTGAACTCTCTCCTTGGTTGTTCCTTATTGCCTTTAACCTTATCAATAGGAACGTGCCAAATTCGATTCTCTTCTTTCACTTCAAGCTTTTGATTGGCTCTTTCAGGTGGCCTCGTTTCAGGATTCAGCTTTGATTCTTCGGCGCTGGTCTGGGAAGCCTTTTTTGTTGGGACGGGCTCTGATGGACTTTTTTTCATTTCTAAAGCATCAGGACTTAAAAGACTTCCCAAACCACGACCAAGGCGCGCCGGTTTCTTAGTTTTTGTATTATTCTTTTTTTCAAGGCTCGGATTAGGCATCAATCATCCTTTCACCACTTTGTTCTTGGCTGGAGGTTTCACTTGATGCATTCGTCGCCTGTTGTTTTTTAATAAGTTCAGTAGCTAGCTCTAAATACTTTTGCGCTCCTACTGATTTTTTGTCGTATTCAAAAATTGAAAGACCATGGCTTGGAGCCTCACTAAGTCGAACATTTCTTGGGATCACCGAACCAAATACTTTATCTCCAAAATGGGTTTGTATTTCGTTTACGACCTGGTGACTGAGGTTGTTGCGGGTATCAAACATAGTTAACAAAATTCCCTCGATCTTTAATTGAGGATTCATTTGTTTTTTGATGAGACCAGCGGTGTTTAAAAGTTGGCTTAAACCTTCGAGGGCATAGTATTCACACTGCAAAGGAACCAGAAAAGTATTTGCAGCAGTCAATGCGTTCAAAGTTAAAAGCCCTAGGGACGGGGGACAGTCTATTAATATGAAGTCGAATTGATCGCTAATTTTTGCGATCTCATGACGGAGTCGATATTCTCTTCTTTCGACATCTACTAACTCAATTTCAGCACCAACCAAATCAGGGTTTGCAGGAGCTACACTTAAGTTCTTAGTACTTGTCTTATATATAACTTCTTCGAGAGACATTTCGCCGATAAGAGCGTTATAGATATTCGCATCTTGATACTCATGACGCTTAAGGCCAATACCACTTGACGCGTTGCCTTGGGGGTCTAGATCAATAAGGAGTACTCTTTGGTTAAGCTTGGCTAGCCCTGAAGAAAGATTAACGGACGTTGTTGTCTTACCAACTCCACCCTTTTGATTGACCACACATATTGTTTTGGCCATGAAAACCCCCTTAGGAGATACTCAAAATAGTCAAATGACTCATTTTGATATCCTTCATCAATAAATAAATATTTATTTTTAAAAATGATCAAGCACTTTTCCGATAAATCAGTAAGAACGTCTTATTATTATGGATATTTTGACTAGTTTTTTAAAATTCTGCTTAATCTTTTGCCTATTCGCCACGGTGGGTTGCGAGAGCTATGACCCTCAGCCAGAGCTAAAGGACCCAATTTATAATGAGTTTACGGAAAAAGCGCAGAGTAGTCTCAAGGAAATAGAAACCATCGATAAAATCCTCGAACAGAATAACCTAGATCTTGAAACGGATAATCCACGGGGTATTCGCCGGCTTGGATTAATCGCTGATAACGAGAGATTGGAACTCGAAAAGCGTCAATTTATGCAAAAGAAGCAATACTTCACGATCAAAGCGCGGAAAAGAGCCAAATATGTGAGAAGTAGAGTTCTCGCGAGTATTAATGCTAAAAGAAATGGCTATGAAGACAAAGTAAAGCTCTGGGATATGGAGCTAGAACATGAAATTTACCAAACCAATCAACGATTAAGGCAGTCTCCAAGAGATTGGTCCCATAGAGTTCCTAAATTAAACCCAGAAGAAGAGTTTTAATTGTTCCACGTGGAACAATTCACTCTAAGAAACCTATAAAAATGTTCCACGTGGAACATTTTCTGGAAAAACCCCCTAATTTTCAAAAAAAGAAGAGTAAATTGGGCCTAACTCCATAATTCCTTAATTATCCTATCCATCTTATTCTTTTTTGAATGACCAGAGGATCCTTTGCCACGATAGAGTTGAGTAACTCGCTCCCTATCAAAAATCAGACTTGAGAGCTTTTAACGCCAAAGATTATTCAAATTGTTCCACGTGGAACAATTTAGACTATTCGAGTGGTCAATACGATGGCTTGATCACTTTTCTGTTCGGGAAGTCGGTAGGTTTCTAGCAAACCACACTCCCAAACCGAAAAAACCTGGGAGGGAATATCAGCTACCTCTTTGGCCCAACTATCCGATTTAAAGTGATAAAACTGACCGCCAGGTGGAAATAGGGCTCGATAATGTAATAAAGCTCTTGGAATTGGCGCTAAACCACGAGCCATGGCTTGCTTAATAGAGGAATTTCCTAGGGCCCTAATCTCGGTATTTATGACGTTAACATTCTCTATTTTAGTGAGATCGATAATATGTTTGAGAAACTCACACTTTCTACTATCTCTTTCGACTAGATTGATTTCGATCTCTGGGTAAAGAATTCCGAAGGCCAAGCCGGGAAAACCATTCCCTGATCCAAGATCATAGAGAGCTTCCGATGCCACCATATGCTTTCTAACTATCTGCGAACCAAGAAGGCTATCTGCAAAGTGTATGTCTCCCATTTTAGGAATAGTACTCGGAGAAACTAGGTTGATCGCTTTATTGAATTTAACGAGCTCATTGGCGTAGATTTCCAGTCGAATATAGGTTCGTTTTTCTAGGTCTGTAATGAGATCGTTCAAAAATTCTAAATGCAACTGGCTGCCTCTAAATCAAGGATGATTTAATCCATTAGTCCTATTCGGCTTTATTGATCCAGCTTTTAAATACATTATAAGCGCCTGAATTGCAGATGGGTTTACCCCACTAATTCTCTGGGCTTGCCCAACGGTACGAGGTTTAATTTGAGATAACTTTTCGATTTCTTCTGAAGAAAGACCCCGAATGGCCTTAAATTCAAGTCCTTCAGGTATCAGCATGTTTTCGAGGTTTTTTATACGCTGAATTATCTCGTTTTGACGCGTAATATAACCGGCATATTTAATAGCAATTTCAACAGGTTCCGTTAGTTCTTCTCGATCAGGAATTGGCAAATCAAAGGTTTTTAAATCCTGAATACTGACTTCGTGACGCTTCAGTAGTTCCGCTGCAGTAGCCGGTTTTAAAAGAATCTTGGTGTTCAGGGAGCGTATCTTTTTTTGGGTTTCTTCATTGGGCACTAGTTTTTTCGCGTGTAACTGAGATAGTAGCTCTTTACGGGCGCTAAGGATTTTTTCTCCTTCAGCCTTCTTTTTACCTTTTACCAGTCCAAGCTCTACACCCTTTGATAAAAGCCTTTCTAAGCAGTTATCTTCCCTTAAAACCAGCCTGTGCTCAGCTCTAGAGGTGAACATGCGATAGGGCTCTCTCGTCCCTTTAGTGACTAAATCATCGATTAAGACGCCGATATAGGCTTCATCTCTACCCAAAATAAAGGGTTCTTTTCCACCCAGTGAGAGAGCTGCATTAACACCAGCGATAAACCCCTGAACCGCAGCCTCTTCATACCCACTTGTTCCGTTAATTTGTCCCGCCAAATAGAGATTCTTAATCTTACGAGTCTCAAGACTGTGGTAAATTTGCCGGGGTTCTATAAAGTCGTATTCGACGGCATAACCGGGACGAATCATTTTTACAGCTTCGAGACCAGGGATGGTTTGCAAAAATTCTTGTTGTACTTCTTCAGGTAACGAAGTGGATATGCCTTGTAAATAAACCGACTGCGTATTGAGCCCTTCAATCTCTAAGAAGCTCTGGTGGCGGGTTTTATCGGCAAAGCGAGTGATTTTATCTTCAATACTCGGGCAATAACGGGGCCCAGTTCCCTCAATAACTCCCGTATACATAGGAGATTTATCGAGGTTTTTTCGAATAATTTCGTGAGTTTTTTCATTCGTATAAGTTAGAAAGCACTGAATTTGAGGTAGTTTTAAAATCCGATCACTCATAAAACTAAACGGAATAAACCGATCGTCACCGGATTGACCTTCAGTTTTTTCCCAATTTATTGAGTCTTTTTCTAAGCGTGGAGGAGTCCCCGTCTTTAAACGTTTTACTTCAAAACCATATTCATCGAGTTGATCTGATAATCCGACGGTAGAAGCATCACCAACTCGACCCCCTTCTATTCGCTGCAAACCAATATGCATCACTCCACGCATGAAGGTTCCAGTCGTTAAAATAACTTTTTTAGCAAAAACCTTTGAACCATCCTCGAGTACCACTCCCTGAGCTTCGTGGTTTTCTAAAACTAGAGATTTTACTTCAGACTTTAAGATACTAAGATTGGGCGAGTTCTTTAAAACATCAGCTATGGATAAGCAGTATAAGTCTTTATCACACTGGGCTCTCGAACCACGAACCGCGGGACCTTTTTTAGAATTTAACCTCTTAAACTGGATGCAAGTCTTATCGGTATTTGTGGCCATCTCACCACCAAGGGCATCCAACTCCCTCACCATATGACCTTTGGCGAGGCCACCAATTGAAGGGTTACAGCTCATAAAGCCGATGCGATCTAGGTTAGTGGTCGCCAGTAAGGTTTGATAACCCATGCGCGCACCGGCCAGTGAGGCTTCTACTCCAGCATGGCCCGCACCAACGACTATAATGTCATAATCATAAGTAATCATAACTATTTACCTAGGCAAAACTCTTTAAAAATTCGGTCTAAAACCTGTTCGTCATAGGAGATTCCGAGAAGTTTATAGAGACTTCTCTGAGATTCTTGCAACTCAAAGGCCACGAACTCGGGACTTTCTTCACCTTCTATCAAGCCTTTTGCCTTAACTAAGAATTCTGTGAAATCATCTAAATGCTTGTAATGCCTAGAGTTAGTTAAAACAATTTGCGAGTCAGTATCTTCTGTACTCATAATATCGGATAGAGCTTTTCGTAACTCTTTTACACCTTCGCCCGTTTTGGCACTAAGCCCATAGATATTCACCGAGGCCATGTTTTGAGGGAGTTCGGATTTTATATTCAGTAGAAACTCACGAGCATCCTGAAGATCAGTCTTATTAACGATTACGCTGAGGTTTTTGAGGCTCGATAAATCGAAAGAAAACTCAGAAAAATCGAAAGTCTCACCGGCATTCACCACAAAAAACAGATGATCGATTCTATTAAGCTGTTCTTTGGTTCTCTCGACACCAATTTTTTCGACTTCATTATCAGTTAACCTCAGGCCGGCCGTATCTAGAAAATTAACTAATTTATTATCGATGAGCATTTGAGCTTCAATAATATCCCTGGTTGTTCCCGGCTCACTGGTCACAATGGCCTTATCCTCACCCAATAAACGATTCAACAATGAAGACTTGCCGACATTGGGCCGCCCAATCAGACCTATGTAGAATCCTTCCTTGAGTTTTCGACCCGTATTATAACTATCCCGAAGCTCTAGAGCCTTATTTAGAACACGATCTAATCGACCTACTAACTCAGGGGTCGAAACCACTTCGATATCTTCTGTCGAAAAATCAATAGAGGCTTCGAGGTGTGCTAGCATCCATTCAACTTCCGATTGGAAATTTTTTAAATAGTCAGAAAGATGACCTTCAAGGTTTCTTACTGCCAATTTAGCAGCATGCTGACTCTGGCTTTGAATTAAATCTAAAACACTCTCCGCCTGAGCCAAATCAAGGTTGCCATTGATAAAAGCACGATAGGTAAACTCACCACGGTCAGCAGGGCGAACCCCATTCGCAAATAAAGCCTTTAAGACGCGAGCTACTACAATCTGGCTACCATGACAGGAAATCTCACAGGTTTCCTCACCCGTATAAGACCTTCCTTCTGCAAAGTAACTCACCAAAACTTCATCTATTAAAGACGAGTCTGCAGGGTCATATAATTTTGTAAGATAAATTCGATGGGAATCGGGATTAGAATTCAGCTTTGGAGCTATTTTCAGGAGGGTTTTTAAACTCTGAGGGCCACTGATTCGTATCACCGCAATGCCACCATGACCCGGTGGCGTACTTAATGCGGCAATACTATCTGAATCCTGCGGCCTAAGAGATTCCATCCACCTTAATTTCTTTTCTCATTCTCTTTGCGAGAATCTTGCTTTCTCACAGGATAAATTTTGATCTTCTTGTAAAGACCATCACCAATTGAGCGACTCTTGACTCGACCGTCTTCAGCAAGAAATTGGTGTACAACTTTTCTATCTTTAGGGGGAAGTTGACGAAGATAAACTGAGCGACCTTGCTCAAGGGCCCGATCTCTCAACTTCTCAACAAGACTGATAAGACTCTTGTTTGCTTGATCGCGAAATCCATCGGTATCACAAACAACAATCGGAGACTCTTCGGGGAAGTTATGCTGAATGACTCTTCGGATGTACAGTTGAAAAGCATCCAAAAGAGAACCATCTCTACTTTTTAAAAGCTCTTCATCGCTACCGAAAAATTCGATATATACTTTTTCAGCCCCATCATCACCATCGGTGACTTCAATTTCGAAACTCAATTCGAAACCAGCTTTTTCGACAAGTCCTTGTAGATTATTTTCAACCAAGTCATAAACTTTACCTGATTTACCTTTACTCTTTCCGCCGAAAATCTTTTTAAGAAAACTCATTAATTCTTCCTCCTAGGCTTTGACTTCTTTTGCTGCCGTTGCCTTATCTCTCATAAAAAACAGTTGTTGGAATATCCCAAACAGGGTGCTGACAAAAATGTATAATGTAAGTCCACTCGGAAGTGAGACCATAAATAGCGTAAACACGATTGGCATAAACATGAATATCTTCTTCTGATTAGGATCAGCCGTAGAAGGAGATATCTTAGTTTGGATAAACATGGTTATACCCATTAAAATAGGTAATATATAGTAGGGATCTTTCATAGAAAGATCATTAATCCACAAAAAGAACGGCGCTTTATAGAGTTCAATCGCCTTACCAAAAACCTGATAAAGGGCAAAGAAAACCGGCAACTGCAGCAACATAGGCGCACAACCACTGACTGGGTTTACACCTTCGCGCTTCCAAAGAGCCATCATCTCTTGATTAAGTTGTTGTGGATTATCTTTATAGCGTTCTCTGAGTTCGGCAATGGGCCCCTGAAGCTTCTGCATCTTCTTCATGGATTTATATGAGGTTACATTAAATGGAAGTACGATACCTCGAACCAAAAGAGTGAGAGCAATAATAGCCAAACCCCAATTTCCTAAAATGCTATGAAACCATTTCAGCAATCTTAAAAAGGGTTTAGAAATCATTGAGAAAAAACCAAAATCGATAACATTAACTAGTCTCTCATCAACTTTATTCAAAAGATCATATTCTTTCGGGCCCATGAACCCACGGTATTTAACTTCAAAAGTACGACCAACCTCAATTGGCTTATGAATTAGAGCGGCGCTAATGAATCTTTCTTGAACATTTGTTTGAGCAATTGAAGTAGGTAGAACATCTGAATTATCCAAAATACTAATAGCAAAATATTGAGAACTCACTGCTGCTATATTTACATTCTTAAATGATTCTGAATAATTTTCTTCAGTATTAACAATTTCTCTTTCTTGACTTCCTTCTGCATTAAAGAAAATTTCTTGATGCTCATAGGAAGGAACAATGAAAGACGAAGTATACTCTTCCATGCGATCTGCAAGGTAGGTTCTTATGCCTTGAAATCCTTTTTTAAAGCCATCAATTTTAATATTAACAGTGAAAGCGTGGAGCCCTGGCTCAAATTTAATTTGCTTTTTAATGACGACTTCGCCAACTTGAGCCTGGCCTTCGACCATAACATCATCGGATCTGGTAATTTCAAAATTAAGAAGCTCGCCCGTCTCTTCTAAGTAAGTACCAAAACTCTGATACCGACTTTGATTACTTAAAGGAATTGGCTTTCCCTCTCGATCGGTAAAATCGTTGACGATGATTTCAGTAAAACCAAGGCCACGACTCGAAAGTTTTAAATTAAAAGCCTCATACTTTAACTCAACTATCTTTTCTTCGACTTTAGGCCCTGGTTTTGTTTCGCCAGTTGGAGTAGCGGTATCATTTTTATTGTCGACCAGTTTATCGGGACTCTTGTTCGTTGAATTATTAATTTCGTCGGGACTGGATTTCTCACCCTTTAAATTTTCTTCTTGGGTAATTACATTAGGATCCTTTGGTTGATCCTTTGGCTTTTGCGGTCCCATGTAGTTTTGCCATAAAACAAAAAATAAGAACACGATAACCAGGGCAAGAATTGTGTTCTTATCCATAAAAGAACCTTGAGGATTATTAGGATCATTAGGGGGTGTCATGAGAACACTTCTCCTTCAAACCAGGCACGGGGTCGTATCCAAAAGATGCACCAGGGTGACAACGACCTATGCGTTTTATTGATAAAATGAGCGCTTTATGCGGAGGAAGATTTTGAAAGGCGTCTTTGGCATAGTTAGAACAAGACGGATAATACCTACAATTTCCACCTAAATAGGGAGCCAACGTAAACTGATAAAGCTCTATTAGAAATAGAGAGCAATATCTAATAATTTTTCTGAAGCCCCATCCAAGCTTTTGATAACTTTTCTTTAAAGGATTGGTGGGAAAGGTTTTTGTAGAATTCTTTTTCACGAGTTCCTAAAACGACAACGTTTAAATCTATTGAAGGAAGCTTTTCATCTGGAATGCTTCGAAAGAACTCGCGACACCATCTTTTTAATCTATTTCGTACGACAGCCGAACCAACTTTCTTAGGTATAGTCCAGCCGCATCTAAATTGATTTTGAGAATTTGGAAGGTGATTTAAAACAAGCCATGCGCAAGAGCGCTGACGCTTTCCACGTGTCTTAAGAGTATCGAAGTCAATCTTCCGACGAAGAGTTTGCCTTCGGTTCTTACTTTCCACTTATTGCGACAGCAATTCTCTTTCGGCCTTTAGAACGACGACGAGATAGAACTTCTCTGCCATCTTTAGTTGCCATTCGAGAACGGAATCCGTGGGTCGTTTTACGTCTTCTACGACTTGGTTGATATGTACGCTTCATAACTAGCCCCTTTAAAATAGGTAACGACTTGTCTCAGTCATCTTCAGAGTTTCAACAACTTCAAGCATTTAGGAGGCGAATTAAAGCATAATGCTAGATAATGGTCAAGTTTTGAGCAGCCAAAATAATGCAGTCTTCAGTCATCCACTAACTCAACAGACTTTTCCACAGAATACTTCAAACTATTGTTTTAATTGTGATATCTGAAAACTCAAACAACCAAACCGAGCAGAACTCCCAAAGCCTGTCCATTCAGTCCTAAAAAAAATCAGATTATTTCCTAATTTAAACTTTTAAAAAACCTACTGAACCGCATTAATGGTGGCTAATTTTCCTATTCCATCACTAGTTTGTTGAAAAACCGGGCAACTGTTGATATCTCATTTGCTCCGTATTTGGACTGTGGAAAACAAGATTCTTGTAGTGATTCTAAAGATATAGGTGGGGAGGTACTCCTGTGGATAATCCAGGAAGTGAATTTTGGGGTATTGTTAAGTCAAATTTGATGGCTAAAAACTCTAATAACAAGCTTTTGGAAACCTGGTTCTACCCGACCCAACTCATGAATGTAGATCAAAAGGATTTCTCAACTCGTTTTCAATTAGGGGTCCCCTCCGATCTCCATCGATATTGGATCCACGAAAACATTCTCGATCGAATTTGCTCTGAAATATCAGCTATTTACAGTAAACCTTTTGATATTGAACTGATCGTAGATGACAGCCTCCAGTCCTATTCAACGGGTCCTGGGGAGCTTCACAAGGTAATGAGCCAACCAGTGTCTCAAAATGAGACAAAGCTGAGTCCCCCAAAAGAACCCCAATTAATGAGTCAAAATCCCATCTCACGAAGGGATGTCCTCAATAAAGATTATACTTTTTCAACTTTTGTTGTGGGTCGTAACAATGAGTTTGCCCATGCCGCTTGTTATTCAATTGCACAAAATCCGGGGGCCGAAGGTTACAATCCTCTATTTATATGTGGTCCTACTGGTATGGGTAAAACCCACTTAATAAATGCAGTCGGGAATTTCATTCGCGAAGCCAACCCTTCCCTACGAATTTGTTATGTTTCAGCGGAACGTTTTCTCAATGAATGTATTTCGAGCATTCGTCGCCAAGAAATGGAAAAGTTCAGAACAAGGTATCGCGATCGCTGCGAGATCCTATTAATGGATGATATCCAAGTTTTGGGTCGTGGTGAGGCGGTCCAAGAAGAATTCTTCCACACCCTCAATGATTTTTTTGAAAAAGGTCAGCAGGTTATTGTGGCTAGTGATAGAATACCTAAAGATATCAAGGGTTTAGAGGATAGGATACGCACTCGACTGGAGTGGGGACTCATCGCGGATATCCAAATGCCCGACATGGAGACCCGCGTGGCTATCCTTCGCTACAAGGCCGAACGCAAGAATATGCAGATCTCCGATGATGTGGTCAATTATATAGCCAGGATATCCAAACGCTCAATTCGTGAACTTGAGGGGAACCTTAATAAGGTTAAAATGTTTTCAGAGCTGCAAGGCCTTGGAGTCAGCCTAGCCTTGGCCAAAAAAGTTTTGGCTAGTCACGGAGAAACCTCCACCCTAACGGTCGATGAAATTCAGAAAATGACAGCCGAACACTTTAAGGTTCGGGTTGTAGATCTCAAATCGAAGAACCGATCAAAGCCCCTCGTAACTGCACGCCAAGCAGCTATGTATCTGATCAAAAAACATTTAGAAAAAAGTCTTGTTGAAATTGGGCGTTACTTCGGAGGAAGGGATCATACTACGGTTCTTAGTGCAATACGTCGGATCGAAAAACAACTGCAAGAAAATTCCGATTTATCGAAAGATATTGATGATTTAGAGAACAGAATCCACAACATCACAGGGCTGTAGATTGTGGATGGGGATAAATATTGTGATAGCCCTGTTGAAATAATTGTGGGTCTTGCTTTTCCACAATATCGGTGGTTAAAACGGCTCGTGAAGCTAAAAGTTTATCCACAGAGAATGTGAAATAATTTTAAGTGTTTAGAGGGTAAAAGCGTTTATTAACGGCCCTACTACAACTACTAAATATTTAAATATATATAGTTATTAGTTATAGAAAGAGAAATTCGTATGAAACTCGAAATTGAAAAAAAAGAACTCGTTTCATTATTGTCTCGAACGCAAAATATTGTTGAAAAAAGAAATACAATGCCTATTCTTGTTAACGTTCTTTTAGAGGCGGGGGACCAACACTTAAAAGTTTTCGCAACAGATCTTGAAGTGAGTCTTACCGATGAAGTTCCGACTAAAGTGCTTGATGAGGGTAAGGTTGCAGTTAGTGCAAAAAATTTATTTGATATTGTAAAAGAATTACCAGAAGGAATTATTCAGCTCACAAAGAAAGAAAATAACTGGCTAGAGATTAAACAGGGAAAAGCAGTTTTTAACATCGTTGGTATCAGTTCAGAAGAGTACCCAGTTTTTCCAAGTTTTAATACCGATAGCTTTTTAAAAGTTGAATCAGAAACATTGATCGACATGATCGAAAAAACCATCTTCAGTGTTTCGAATGATGAAACTCGCTACCACTTAAACGGAGTTTACTTCGAGAAACATTCTGAAAACCAAAAGCAGTTTTACAGAATGGTAGCGACAGATGGTCATAGGCTGAGTCTCGTTGATCGCATGGTCGATGAAAAGTCTGGTGAAAGCTTACCTGAAGTTGGAGTGATTATTCCACGAAAAGGTTTGCAAGAAATTCGCAAGTTGATTGATCATGTTGGTGGTGAAATTGAAATGGCCATCGAAGGATCTCAGCTGATCGTTAAAAAAGATAAAGCCATTTTAATGGTTCGCCTTATCGAAGGTAAGTATCCAAATTACCAAAAATTAATTCCAGCAAGTTTATCACGCCAAGTTTTGATTAACCGTGAAACTCTACTTTCTTGTTTAAAAAGAGTATCTCTTTTGTCGAACCAAAAATCAAAAGGTGTCACTCTCACTTTTACAGATGGCCGTCTTGAAATCACTTCGAACAATCCAGAACTTGGTGATGCAAAAGAAGAAATTGAATGCGGTTACGAAGGTGAGGAACTCAAGATTGGTTTTAATGCTCGCTACATTCTAGATATTTTGAATAGTTTCGATGATGAAGGTGTTGATTTCAAACTTGATGGACAACTTTCTCCAGGAATGATTCAACCACACAATGATAGCACTTATACTTGTGTGATTATGCCCATGCGTATCTAAATGATAGTTAGCGAAGTTAGGCTTAAAAATTTTAGAAATATTAAAAGCCTTAACTTAGAGCTTTCTTCTGGTGTTAATATTATAATTGGCGATAATGGTCAGGGTAAGTCTAACTTTCTTGAATCCATTATTTTTCTTTGTTCCGGTCAAAGTTTTAGACCTATCGAAAAATCTTCATTGATCAATAAAGAAACTCTAAGCCCACTCGTAGCACAGTCAAAGATTGTAAAAGATGAACTCAATTATGATCTCAAACTGTTCATTGATTCAGATGGAACAAAAGAATTTACGTCTAACAACAAAAGAACGTCTTCAAGCCGACTCAGAAATCTTTTTCCGGTGATATTATTTTCTCCCGATAGCCTTAGCGTTATTAAAGAAGGGCCAGAAGAAAGAAGAAGACTCGTCGATGATTTTATTGGGTCGATTTCAAATCCCCATGGCAAAATCTTACAAGACTTTAAAAAGTGCCTAAAAAATAGAAATAAACAACTTTCTACTATGGCACAAAAAGATCACCTCACCGAATCAGATTACCAATTCCTAGATTCGATTAATCAAATATACTTTGATTTGTGTTTAAAAGTTTCTCTTTTGCGAATTCAGTATTTGAAAGATTTACTACCCTTCGTAAAAGAGTCGATGCTTCACTTCTTTAAAAATGAAAATGTGGATATTTCTGTAGATTATGTGATTTCAAACCAGGAATCTCTAAACGATCAAAAGCCAGAGCTTCTTAAAAAAATATTACTTCGAGCCGATCAACTTCGCAGCGCCGAAATAGCATCCGGCCGAAGCTTAGTGGGCCCTCATAAGCACGACATTAAGTTTTTGTTCAATGGCGAGGATTCCAGATACTTTTGCTCCCAAGGACAGCAGCGTGCCCTTGTCTTGGCCTTTAAAGTGGCTCAGGTTCGGTTCATACAAGAATTTATTAAGGACCATCCCTTGCTTTTACTCGATGATGTTCTCTCTGAGTTAGACCTACAGCGTCGAAGAGCTCTTGTGCAATTTTTAAGATCCATCAATTCTCAAATTTTAATTACTTCAACAGATTTACAAATGCTCGAACAATTTGGCGAGGACCTGGGTAAAGTCATTCGAGTCGAAGCCGGTTTTTTTACTGAACAAGCTGAAAAGATAAGCTCTAAAAAGGCCTCTGAAACTGGCTTTTGAGGCCGTTTAAAGGTGAATTCTGTGGAAAACTTAGTGGATATTGTGAACGCTTGCAGTTTCGCTTTAAAAACCTTTTAATTTCAGATATTTAACGCACATAAGAAGTGTCCCAAAAAAATGTCTCCATTATATAGATAAGAATGTGAATTACTTGGTACTGATCTCTAATCGTGATATTAGTTTTAGTTCGATTAAAGAGTCTAAAGTCACTGAATTTTAAAACTTCATTTCAGTGAAAATGACACCGCAATTTTTAAGGGGAATTCCGTGTCTGATAACACAATTGTTCCATCTGATTCACAGAATGCAAACTATGGAGCAGATTCAATTCAAGTTCTCGAAGGACTAGAAGCTGTTCGCAAAAGACCTGGTATGTACATTGGTGATACTGGCGTTAGAGGCTACCACCACCTTGTTTATGAGATCGTGGATAATGCCATTGATGAAGCGCTAGCTGGATATTGTAAACACGTCACAATTACAATTAAACCAGATGATTCAATAACCATTGAAGATGATGGCCGGGGAATTCCTGTATCTGAACACAAATCGGGTAAGTCAGCACTCGAGGTTGTTTATACAGTTCTTCACGCCGGTGGTAAATTTGATAAAAACACTTACAAGGTATCTGGTGGATTACACGGTGTTGGTGCATCTGTTGTGAATGCTCTTTCGTCTACTTGTAAAGTTGAAGTTAAACGAGATGGTTTTGTTTGGAAGCAAGAATATGAAAGAGGGAAGATACTAGGCCCTGTCGAAAAATTAGGACCAACTGAGAAAACTGGTACTAAAGTTTCATTCAAACCGGATCGACAAATTTTTAAAGATGAAACTCTTTCCTTTAATTTTGACACCCTTGGAAACCGTTTTAGAGAATTGGCTTTTTTAAATAAAGGTCTTCATATTTCTCTGGTTGATGAGAGAACTGAAAAAAAGCAGGACTTTCAATTTACTGAAGGTGTTAAAGAATTTATTCAATATATCAATCAATCGAAAAAAGCGCTTCACAGTGAAGTTATTTATTTTCACGGCGAAAAAGAAAACGTCGATGTTGAAATAGCGATGCAGTGGAATGATTCCTATTCTGAATCAATCGCAACCTATTGTAATAATATCAATACTCTTGAAGGTGGAAGTCACCTTGTTGGTTTTAGAGGGGCTCTGACTCGATCTACAAATGCCTATGCCACGCAAAAGAACCTGTTAAAAGATTTAAAAGGTAACCTCGAAGGCGATGATATTCGTGAAGGTTTAGCAGCGGTTATTAGTGTCAAAGTGGCTGAACCACAGTTTGAGGGGCAGACAAAAACTAAGCTCGGTAATAACGAAGTAAAAGGGATTGTTGAGTCTATTGTAAACGAAAAGCTCGCTGACTGGTTTGATAGAAACCCAAGCCCGGCAAAATCGGTTATTAATAAATGTGTCGATGCCAGTCGTGCTCGGCTAGCAGCTCGAAAGGCGCGAGAACTCACCCGTAGAAAAACGGCTCTTGATGGAAATGCGCTTCCGGGGAAAATGGCTGATTGCCAAGAAAAAGATCCTTCACTTTGCGAACTCTACCTGGTGGAGGGAGATTCTGCGGGTGGTTCAGCAAAGCAAGCTAGAGATCGTAGAACACAAGCTGTCCTGCCTCTTAAAGGTAAGATTTTAAATGTTGAAAAAGCACGTTTTGATAAAATGCTTTCCAATGAAGAAATAAAAATGATGATTTCTGCGATCGGTGTTGGGATCGGTAAAGAAAACGTCAATATGGATAAAGTGAGATATCATAAAATTATCATTATGACGGATGCGGATGTGGATGGAAGTCACATTAGAACTCTACTCCTAACTTTCTTCTATCGACAAATGCCAGAAGTTTTAGAGCGCGGATACATCTATATCGCTCAACCACCTTTGTATCGCTATAAAAAAGGTAAAGTCGAAATTTACATTAAAGATGATAAAGCTCTTACGGAGTTTCTACTAAAGACGAGTATCAGCTCAATTAATATAAAATCTTTAAAAGACGGAACGACTGAGGATAATTTAAAGACTTTTGTAATGAATATTTTAAGAATGAATAATTTGTTGCAAAAAATGTCTGTTAAAGTTGATCCTGATTTAATTTATTATTTCATCTCAACAGATACGACTTTTAAGAAACTTTTAAATGATGAATCTTATCGTGATCAAAAGTTTAAGGACTTCCAAAAGTGGCTCGATGATAACCCTCTTAGGGGAATTTTAGAATTTAAATACGATCTTAAAGAAGATACAGAACATAACACTTCTATGATTGAAGTGAGTACCATTCGATACGGCCATTCATGGAAAACAAATTTAAGTAATGATTTCGCAGAATCTTCTGAAGTGAAAGAACTCCAAGAATTATGGAAAGATTTAACGGGTGTTAGTGAGCTTCCGATGATCATTGGTACAGAGAAAGAAGATATTGAGTTTACGCAATATCAAGATTTCTATGATTACTTCATGGAACAGGGTAAAAAAGGTGCCTATATCCAACGATATAAGGGATTGGGTGAAATGAACCCAGATCAACTTTGGGAGACCACTCTCAATCCAGATAATAGAAACTTACTCCGTGTGACCATTGAAGATGGGATTACGGCTGATGAAACCTTCAGCGTTTTGATGGGTGAGCAGGTTGAGCCTCGAAGAAAATTTATTCACGATAATGCCCTTCTTGTTGGCGAGCTGGATGTCTAAGGAATAGTAATGGAAGAAATTACGAATAACGGTAACGGTAGCGGAAATATTAGTAATGTTGATATCAACAAAGAGATGCGGGAAGCTTATCTACAGTACTCTATGAGTGTTATTGTAGGTCGAGCCCTGCCCGATGTACGAGACGGTTTAAAGCCAGTACATCGTCGTGTCCTCTTCGCGATGCATGAACTAAGAAATACTCACGATAAACCCTATAAGAAATCTGCCCGTGTTGTTGGGGATGTTATCGGTAAATATCACCCCCATGGTGATGTTGCGGTTTACGATACAATCGTTCGAATGGCCCAAGACTTTTCTCTTAGATATCCCTTAGTGGATGGACAAGGAAACTTTGGTTCTATCGATGGTGATAGCCCAGCAGCACAACGTTATACCGAAGTGCGTATGACTCGTTTAGCGGAAGAACTTCTGCAGGACATCGATAAAGAAACGGTACCTTTCGGTCCCAACTACGATGACTCTCTAGAGATTCCCCTAATACTACCTGCAAAATTTCCCAACTTACTTGTTAATGGTAGTTCCGGAATTGCTGTCGGTATGGCGACAAACATTCCACCTCATAACCTCGGTGAGGTGATTGATGGCTGTCAGGAACTTATTAAAAATCCTGAACTCACTATTGATGACTTAATGAAGTTTATTCCAGGGCCGGACTTTCCCTCTGCAGGAATAATTGCTGGTCGTACAGGAATATTGTCTGCGTACAAAAAAGGTCAGGGTGTTATATCAATTAAGGCTGTTGCTGAAATTGTCCCTGCAAAAAATCATGACGAGATCATTGTTACTGAAATTCCTTATCAGGTAAATAAAGCGCGATTGATTGAAGCTATTGCTAACTTAGTACGTGATAAGAAAATTGAAGGTATTTCAGATATTCGCGATGAGTCTTCTCGTGAGGGAATGCGGATTGTTATCGTCATAAAAAGAAATGAAAATGCGGGAGTCATACTTAATCGCCTTTATAAGTACACGCAAATGCAAGTCAGCTTTGGTATACGTTTGCTGGCTCTCGATGCTAAAAATCAGCCACGCACATTTAATTTAAAATCAGCTCTTGAGGCATTTTTAGAACACAGAAAAGATGTTGTAACTAAGAGATGTATTTATGAACTTAAAAAAGCTGAAGAACGCGCTCACATTTTAGAGGGTTTGAAGAAAGCTCTCGATATCATCGATGAGGTCGTCCAAACCATTCGAGCCTCAAAAGAATCAACGGTGGCTCGAGAATCTTTGATGAGTAAGTTTGGTTTTAGTGAAAGACAGGCTCAAGCTATTCTCGATATGCGTTTAGCCCGCTTAACAGGTTTAGAACGGCAAAAAATTATCGACGAAATTACAGATCTTAATGAGAAGATTGCGTGGTTAAAGTCTGTTCTTGCTGATGTCACTAAAGTATACGCAATTATTTCTGAAGAATTAGAAGAAATTAAATCTAAATACAATAACCCACGTCGCACCGAACTCACTGGTGATGTGGAAGAAATTGAAGATGACGATTTAATTACTCCTGAAGACATGGTCGTTGTAATGACCAAAAATGGTTACGTAAAAAGAATCCCGCTCGATGCCTACCGTACGCAAAAACGGGGCGGAAAGGGACTAAAGGGTTCTAATACGCGTGAAGAAGATGTTGTAGCTAAGATTTTTGTGGCTAATACAAAAACGGACCTTCTAGTGTTCTCTGACAAAGGAAAGGTTTATTGGAGTAAAGTACATAAACTTCCTCAGGGATCTCGAACATCAAAGGGTCGTGCGATTGCTAATGTTGTACAGATTGATGGTAAAGAAACAGTTCAGGCTGTGATGCCCGTAGAAGATTTCAATCCAGATAAGTTCGTAGTTCTCCTCACCAAGAAGGGAATTATAAAAAAATCTTCATTAAAGAACTTTTCTAAACCACGACCTTCTGGAATCATCGCTCTTACAATTGATCTAGATGATGAGTTGTTAGGAGCACGTGTTTCTGATGGCAAGTGTGACATTTTTGTAGCCACTAAAAATGGTATGTCTATTCGCTTCAATGAATCAGACGTCAGACCTATGGGCCGTACGGCTCGGGGTGTGAAAGCCATAAGCTTAGGAAAAGATGATCACGTTGTAGGTATGGAGGTATTCGAAGATGGTGAAGAGACTTCGAATCTCATCGTGACCTCCGGTGGTTATGGAAAGAGAACTCCAATTTCAGAGTACCGTTGTCAGAGCCGCGGTGGTGTTGGAATTATTACGCAAAAAATTAATGATAAAGTTGGCGAAGTTATTGGTACTAGAAAAGCGTCGGATGAAGATGACTTGATGGTCTCAACTGACAAGGGTCAGGTTATTAGAATGAATTGCGCCGACATTTCGATCATGGGGAGAAATACTCAAGGTGTCCGAGTCATTAATTTAAATGGTGACGAGAAAGTCGCTAGCTTGGCCGTTCTTAATGAAGAAGATGATGAGAGCCCTGAAGATAGTGAAAAGTCTGAATAAAATAGGAGTGCTACTTTTCGTAGCACTTTTTATTCAAGCCTGTACTTCTTCCGTAGAATTGGATTTTAAGCGCGGACAAAAGGCATTTGATAAACAGGAGTACGATCAAGCTCTAAGCTACTTTGATAAAGTCATCAGCCGATCAAAAGAGTCTGAATATGGTATTCAAGCTGCGAAGTTAGCCGCGAATATTGCTTTCTTTAATATAAAAGAATTTAAAAAAGCTTTAAAATATTACAAATATATAGTCATTAACTCTCAAGTTCAGTCCGAACAAATTGAGGCGCAACAGAAAATAGCTGAAATAGTTTTTAATCATCTCTCTGATTACAAACAATCAATTACAGAATATACACGTCTTCTCAATCTTCCACACAGTGAAGAAGAGGGGCGAAAATATAAATTCACTGTGGCGAAAGCCTATTTCTTCACTAGTAATTTTTATCAAGCAAAGGTTGAGGTCGAGTCATTAATTAATAAGAAAATTGAGGACCCAAGAAACTTTGATCCACTCCTTCTGAAGGCAAATATACTACTCACCACCAAAAAAGTTGATGAAGCCATAGAGATTTTTGAAAAAGTAATAAAGCACTTCCCAGAAAAAAGCATAAAAGACAGAGTGGTTCTGAGTTTAGCTGTCTGCCATGAAGAAAAGAAACAGTTCGCAGAAGCCATTGATATTCTCAATAAAGAAATGAATTCAAGTTTTGAAGAAATCGAACAAGAAATTCGCAGGGATATTAACTCGCGAAGCCTTAATGACCCAAAGAACTACAATAGTCTGAGTCTTCTTCTTAATCTTTATCTTCTCATCGGGAATAAGAAAGAGGCGGAGAACATTCGTACTACGATCCGGCAATTTTTTGTGAATGAATTTAATAAATCGGGCGTCGGTCCACTTATTGATATTGCTATGAAGTCTTCTCCTCCCCAGCCAATCCGCTTTGCCGACGATTCCTTACACGCAGCGACATTTGACTACATCTATTATTTGGCCGAGAGGGTCTATCAACTTCACCAAAGAAAAGCCCTTATGCCGGGTGCGCGAGGCCTAAGAAAGTAATGAAGAGAGAGTATCTTGTTTTTATGGGTATGGGTTTTGAGCTCACTGCCCTTATTATAGCGGGCATATATGTAGGTGGACATCTAGATAAGACCTACTCCCTTAAAGGCCTTGGAGTGGCCGGAGGATGCCTTCTAGCCCTTGTCTTGTGGATTATCCACTTGCTCAGGCTCGTTTATCAACTTAATAAGTCTGAAAACGAAAGATCTTAGATGCTCTCCTTTCTTATCGTACATGTGATTTTTTCAAGTATCTTAATGGTTTCTTCATTTCTTTTTTTCAAAGACCAATGGGCAATTTCGTTTGGCGTGGGAAGTCTCTTTTCCATTTTCAACGCGGCACTTCTCGGTTTTGTCTGGCAGTGCATATTAAATAAAAAAAGGATTGCCCTAGCTATTAGTGTCATTGTATTTAAGTACGCGTTTTTCATAGTACTTATCTATCGAATGGCTACATCCAAATCTCTCGATCTCGTGGGACTGAGTCTTGGAATAGCAAGTATCGCAGGAGTCGGTATTGTTTGGAGTTTTTGGAAGATAGGGACTACAAAACGAGAGGAAAATAATAGTGGCTTCATTTAATTTCGTAGAAATGATTCCAGGAGTAACTCACGCTAATGCGCATGTTGCTACCGCAGCCGTTGTCACAGGAATTATCACACTCACAGCCGTTGCTGGCCGAGCAGCCATTGGTAAAGGCGAAGCAGCGATCGAGCCTTCAGGTAAACTTTCCCTAAAAGCCATTTTTGAGTCCATTATGGATTTTATGTATTGGTTGAATGACATGATTCTCGGTAAGTCCGGGAGAAAATACATACCTTTCTTTGGATCTATTTTTATATTTGTCTTCGTGAATAACATTTTTGGTTTGATACCGGGAATGGCTCCGGCCACTGAAAATTTCAACACCGGTTTTGCAGTGGGGATGTTTTCATTTGTTTTTTACAACTGGTATGGTCTCAAAGAAGATGGCCTCGCTTATTTAAAACATTTTTTAGGGCCGATGCTTTTCTTAGCACCCTTAATGTTAGTGATCGAAATTATTTCTCACTTCGTAAGACCCGTTAGTTTGGGACTTCGTCTCGGTGGTAACATGACTGGTGACCACCAGGTATTGGCTTCGTTCCTTGAATTAACTGGAGTTGGTGTACCAGTTATTTTTTATTTCTTTGGTTTGTTTGTCTGTTTTATTCAGGCTTTTGTTTTTACTTTGTTATCAATGGTTTATGTGATGATGGCATCACACCACGATTAATATAGAGGAGAATTAGATGAAAAAATATTCTAGAATTTTATGGGTGATTGCCGGTACTCTAGTAGCTTTACCTGCTCTTGCTCAAGATGGCGCTCAAATGAACGAAATGGCTAATCTTGTTGCAGTTCTTAAAGACAACGGTGGTCTTATTGCTTTAGGTGCTTGTTTGGGTATCGGTTTAGCTGCTTTCGGTGGTGCTGCTGGACAAGGTCGAGCTGCTGCTTCTGCTCTTGAAGGTATTGCAAGAAACCCAGCCGCTTCTGGTAAGCTTCTTGTACCACTTGTTTTAAGCTTGGCACTTATCGAATCACTTATCATTTTCTCACTTTTGATCGCTCTTCAAGTAGCCGGAGTTCTTGGTGACTCTTTCGGTCCACTTATTGAAGCCGCTAAGAAAGTTGCTGGACTAGAGTAATAGTTAAGCGTTTTATTTTGATAAAACCTCGTCTGACGGCGAGGTTTTTTTTTGCCTTTTGTCTGCCTATCAATTCTTAAATTCTTTTTGTATTTCAAATATTTAAAACCAAATGCTCGTTTGTCCGATAAAGTATTGATGAGGATTTTGGTTTTCTATTATGTCTAGTGGGATTGAAGGTAAGAAAGTCCTTTTCTTGGTGAAGGACAAAAACAATATTAAGGCCACATCGACTTTTCTTGAACGAAGAGAATTGAATACCTATGTTTGTGAAGATCTCAAAGAAGCCATCCGGATTATGGATAATACTCCACCCGATTTTCTGTGCTTGAGTGTGAATTACCCCCACCCAAAAGTGACCCATATACCAAAACTCATCTCGAGTACTTTTGGCGTAGAAACCATAATGCTTGCAGAAAAAAACACTAAGAAGGCCGTACAGCTACTCTCTCAGGCAAAATCAAGACATGTATTATTTGGCGATGTTAGTGGTCCTTCGATGCTTATGAAAATTAGGCGGATTGTTAAAGATCAGGAAGAGGAAGTAGAAATAAAGAAAGCCTCTGAAAGGTCTTCATCGGCTTCTGGCGCGGGTGGTGCCCAAGTCATCAAAAGCTCCGGTCCGAGGCAAAAAGAAAGT
This sequence comes from Bdellovibrionia bacterium, assembly GCA_030427805.1. Lineage (GTDB taxonomy): Bacteria > Bdellovibrionota > Bdellovibrionia > Bdellovibrionales > JAGQZY01 > JAUHWN01. The sequence goes on along the minus strand of JAUICP010000001.1, from coordinate 92,738 downwards.
TATCATGTACAATCGAGTAGTGATAACCAAAGTGCGACGACTTCAGGTAGCAAGAAAAAGAATAAAACAATGATCTTCACCAAGACTGAAGAGGAAAAGGCTAAAGAAAAAGGACCTGGTTACTATAATCCTCAGGAGAATTCAGAGAAGGATGAAAAATCAAGTCGACCGAAGATCGGTGGATCCCTTAATAGCCCTTTCGCAACTCCGAGTACAAAAAAGGATATGAACTTAGATCCCTTCGGTAAGTCAGAAGAAGAACTAGATGAAGCGGCTGAAAATCAGTCGAGTGCCTCCACAGAAAATAAATCAAAAAAGAAAAGTAAAAATGCTTCTACTAAGAAAAACTCTCAATCAAATAATCCATTTGCAAACTCCGCAGCGCCTGAGGTTGAACCTGAGTCGGCAGAAATTGAGGAGGAAGTAGAAGAGGAGCAGGAGTCGCCCTTTTCTGACCTTATCGATGCTTCTGGCGGATTGTTTGCACTCCCCCCAGTAACTACTGAGCCTGAAATCGAAAAAAATGCATCGGAAGCCCACTCTGAAAGTGATTTCGCCCGTGAAAATGGCGATTCTAAAACAGACAACAAAGGTCGTGGTGTTTTTGTTGGCAAAAAAGGTGAAGAGAACAAGCCTCCGATAAGTGATCAAGACTCTGAACTGGGACAAACTGGAATCGGGTATATGCCCGATCAACAGAAGTCGAGCAAAGAAAAAGAATCTGGATATGTCGACCTTGATGCTGAATTATCAGATACGAGTGAGACCTCAAAAGAAAACACAAAAGCCAGTAAAAGCACCTCAGATTCAAGAGGTGAACCTACCTACAAAGAGCACAATCAACCGGCACAGGCGAAATCTGAAGACTACAAAGAAAATCCCCAAACAGAATTTGAAAATAATTCTGAAGCCGAGCCAGAAAATGATGCAGAGAAATCTGGTCAAGGTGTCTTTGTAGGTAAAAAAGGTGAAACAGTAAATCCATTTGCAGGTGAAAAGAGTTTAAAACCAAAAGAAGACTATTTAGAAGAGTCTGATTTTAAGTCCTTCAAGAGCTCTATTAATCTAGCTATCGAACAAATTTGTGATGTCGAATCGCGTGCAAAGAGTACAATTGAAACGACTGAAAAAATGGGCTTTATACCAATTGATTCGGGAAGGTACTGTGGTTACCTGACTGTAGCTATCGCGGAAACACAAGAGTTACGAGGAGTTCTACTTCAGGAATTAGGGATTAATATCGCTGAAAACCTTTTTGAAATGGGTGAAAATATTGAACCCGATGAGGCCGTAATACTAGATATTTCTGATCCGGATCTCATAGATTGGGCAAAAAAGAAAAGCCAAGTCTTAATTGAATCACAACACAATGGTGCTGAAATCATTATTAGTTATATTCCAAAAAACCAAGCACTACCAATTATTGTTGAAGCCTCGACAGATATGCTTACTATCGATGTTATCGATATTGAGCCAGGTAAGTTATTAGACTTTGAAACGTACCTACACCTTCCCAAAAACAATAAGTACATTCGGTATAGTCGCACCGGAAGTACCTTCTCAGAAAAGCAGATCGATAAGTTATCAAAGAAGGCAAAAGGCCGGGTTGCTATCAAGCAAGATGATAATTACAACTTCAAGAAAAACTATATTGAAAAGTCTGTGAACGAAGAGTTGGAACAATTTAAAAAGACGGCTCCTGCTAAAAAGAAGAAAGCGTCTTAGATAAGAATCTTAGATAAGAATTCATTTTTTTCTAAATAGAGTTAGAATTCCCAAAGGCATCAACAAAAAGAAATACAAAAGCCAATTGAAGCTAGCATCGGCAGTGGGGCTCATCGCTTGCATGCTACATCCCGATCCTTTTTGATTCTGATAGTAAATGTCTGATATATTTGGGTCTGAAGCTGGTGGAAGGCTTTGACCGCATGTGATTCCATAGCAACTTGTATCTTGGGTAGGTGTCCAAGATCGCGCCAGAAGAACAGCTTTTTCGGCATCTATTATGGGGTAGACTTTTTCTGTTCGGGTTAAGTTGTTTTCGATCACCGTTTTCAAAGTGGCCGATTCTACTAGAATTTGCATAATATCCCGAGCACTGAGATCCATATTCATGCTCTTTACTAGTGCCGCTACACCGGCGACAAAGGGCGCAGCCATTGAAGTTCCCTTCAAAAGCCCATATCCACCAATGTCTTCGGGGTAGGTGGACAGAATAAATTCTTCCCTACCATAACTCCCATAGGCGGAATCCCCTCCGGGCGCTAAGATATCAACCGCAGATCCATAGTTTGAAAATTGGGAAAGTTCGTCAGAAGAATTAATCGAACCCACAGTAAAGACACCGGGAATACCGGCCGGTGTGGTAAATTGAGCGACTAAGGCTTCATTACCGGCGGCTACAATAGGAAGTACGTTATTATCAAGTGCGTATTGAAATGCATCGATTTCAGCTTGTCCAGGTTGATAACCGCTCCCCCAACTCGCATTAATTATATGAGCTCCATTATTTACGGCATAGTAAACGCCATCGAGTAGATCTGAAATTCTTGCGTATTGCCCAAAATCCGGGAATCCTTTGATGGCCATAATTTTTGAATTCCAGCTAGCCCCGGAAATTCCTTTTCCATTATTACCTCGAGCTGCAGCGATACCGGCGACATGTGTTCCATGGGCGGCATTACTTCCTTGCCCCGGGCGAGGGTCTCCATCATTCTCTGCGGTATCACAACCATAGATGTCATCGATACATCCATTATTGTCATCATCGAATCCATCTATTCCACCGACTTCATTTTGATTCATCCAAATATTCTGGTGAAGGTCTTCATGATCGATATCAATTCCCGAGTCTATAACGGCGATAATTACTTCTTCAGATCCAGTAGTAACCTCCCATGCCTTTGGAAGATTCATATTACCTATGGCCCATTGGCTTACAAGCTGAGGGTCATTTGGAATTTGCCCTAACTGAACGAGACAATTTCTTTGAACTGATAAAACTCCGTTGGCCTTTTTAATTTGAGTTATTGAGGACTCATTGGCTTCAACTAATGCGAGACTTGGGAGCGCTGAAAAGTTTGAGGTTTTGAGTGAGCCTTTTTGGTTTCTGCGCGGTTGGTGAATCAGTTTAAAATTCTGGCTCAATTTGCTTAATGAATTCATTGCTTTTACTGATTGACCCTGACTATCTATGTCCTCTTGGAAGCGAATAAGATATTCACCCTCGGAGTATCCGAGCGTACCGCATTCTCCGCTTTCTGAATGAGCCGAGGCTGACTGGACTAAAGATGTGGACAATAAGGAGACGATAACAAGTCGTAATACAAAAGGCATACTGTCCTTTCGGAGGTAGCCTTTTGAACTGAAGGTCTTATTTCTAAGGACCTGTTAATTTGAATATATTAAAAACTTTTAGACCTTTGGCGTGGACCTATAAAAGCGGTTTTACTAGGGATTCAATTTCATTTTGAATTCGGTTGAGACCCTCTTGTGAGTTAGACTCAAAGCGTAATACCAACACAGGTTGAGTGTTTGAAGCCCGCGCCAATGCCCAGCCATCTTCGTAACTAATGCGAACGCCATCAATCATATTCACTTTGTAGCGGTCTGTATCTTTGGCAAACTTTTCCTGAAGGAATTTAACGATTGATTGCTTCTTTTCTTCGGTCGTATCGATTCGAATCTCAGGAGTGTTGTAAACATTTGGCAAACCTGCCAGTAATTCTGAAGGTCTTTTACCGGTTTGTGCCAAAATCTCTATGAGCCTTAGTCCGGCGTAAAGAGCATCGTCATAACCGTAATTTTTATCTGCAAAGAAAATATGACCAGAAAGTTCACCACCAAATGGAGCTTTCTCTTCTTTAATTTTATTCTTTATTAGACTATGCCCGGTCTTCCACATTATAGCTTCGCCACCAAGTCGGGTAATGTCGTCGTAAAGTCGATTCGAACATTTGACGTCGCCAATGATTTTGGAGCCGGGATTAGTTTTCAATAGATATCTAGAAACTAAGATCATTAGTTCATCACCAAGAATCGGACGCGCATTTTCGTCAATAATTGCAATTCGATCGGCATCACCATCAAATCCAATACCGATGTCGGCTTTATTTTCGAGGACTGCTTTTTTCAAATCCTCTAGGTTTTCTTCGACGGTAGGGTCAGGATGATGGTTTGGAAAGTGTCCATCCGGTTCTTCAAAAAGAATCACTGGTTTTAATCCAACTCCCTCATATAGTTTTTTTGCGATAACTCCAGCCGCTCCATTACCACAATCAAGTACAACTTTTATATCCTCCAATCCCTTAAATTCGGGAATATATTTTTCTAAGTAAGGAGTAAATATATCGAAATCTTTAGTAACCCCTCTTGAGCGGTCGATGCTCATATCCTCGCCGGCCTCGAGCTCTTTTCTCAACTCTTGAATTTCATCACCGAATATCGTGGTTTTTCCGAGGCTTATTTTGAATCCATTATAATCAGGTGGATTGTGTGAACCGGTAATCATGATCCCACCATGGGCTTCGGTGTGGAACATAGAGAAGTAAGATATCGGAGTTGTTACTAACCCCAACCTCAAAACATTTCCACCTTCTCTACTAATTCCATCGACAATTTTTTCCATTATTCCGGGACTAGAGAGCCGCGCATCGTAGCCAACTGTAATAATTGGCGGTTCACCGTTTGGATTTTTCTTTCTTACGAATCGACAAAAAGCTTCGCCTAGTTGTCTACAGAAATCGAGGTCGTAGTCTTTTTCATAGACACCACGAATATCATACTCTCTAAAAATAACCGGATTAAACATTTATACCTTCTTTTTTGAAGTTTTCGTTTGAGGAGATACGCTCAAGTCGATTTTTTGCTTAGCCAACTTAATAACCCATTCGATAGCCTCAACCATTGAAGATGGATCAGCTTTGTTTTTGCCAAAAATATCCTTAGCTGTTCCATGGTCAACACTTGTTCGAATAAAAGGTAAACCCATGGTTATATGGACACCCGAATGTTGCCCGTGAATCATCTTAAAGGGAATTAACCCTTGATCGTGATAATTTGCTACATAAACGGCGTAGTTTTTCCACTTAGACTCTAGGAACGCGACATCCGGTACCACGGGACCTTCAATGCGATCTGATTTTTTATAATCCTTAAGCACGACATGGTGATATGACTTTTCATCTTTACCAATCATACCCTCTTCACCTGAATGAGGGTTAAGTCCTAGCAAAGCGATGGATTTTTTCTGTTGCGAACGAGGCAATAAGTCTCTAACGCGAATAGCGGCTCGAATAGAAGACTTTAATATTTTTCCGTTAATGGTCTTACTAATTTCATCAATCGGAATATGCCCAGTGGCTAAAATTACAGAAAATTTATTTCCAATAAATGCCATGTGAACCGTTTTTCGTTTTGCGATTCGCTGCAAAATTTGCGTATGACCAATATCATCGAACCCAGCATCTTTAATTGTGGTCTTTGAAAGCGGTGCCGTTGCTAGTCCGTCAACATGACCAAATTGACTTGCTTTAGCACATTGTTCAACCCAAACAGCTGGGTTGAGGTGGCTCGCAATATCGAGAATTTCTCTATGGCTCGATGGATTATGTTTTAGTGCTTGTGCCCAACTACCAACGGTCTGTCTTTTATACACTCCATCGATAATATCTAGATATTTTTTAGGAGCACTTGGAGATCTCCATAGGTAAAAGGTAACGTCCCTTTTTGGCTTCACTTTGGCGAGGGCTTTGGCGGTAATTTCCATACCAATGCCATCGGTATCACCTGTAGTAATACAAATCTTTAAAGGTTTTTTCACTATTAATTAATCCGAATGAAAGACTCGTTTTTCTTTTCTTCAATCCAAAATTGAAATTGCGTCTTAAAAGCATCGGCGAATAATTTAGTTCGAATCTGATTCTTTATTTCAGCGAGCTTTGGATCTGGAATCAATTTTTTCTTAACTACTTTTAAAATATGATAACCACCGGGGCCCTTAACTGGTTTCGAGTACTCACCGATTTGTAACTTTTTTACTGCCTTCTCAAAACTTTTAACCATTTCGCCATCTTTAAAGTTACCGAGCATGCCACCAGTTGTGTAGTTAGGGTCCTCACTGTAATCAGAAGCTAGAGAATTAAAATCGTCTCCTTTTTTAAGTTTATTATAAACTTCTTCTGCTCTTTTCTTTGCAGCAGCTTCATTTCTTTTAGATTTAGAAATTAAAATATGAGCCAATGAATATTCAAATACTTGGCTAGATACATCTTTATTATTTTTCAAATAGTAGGCAGCAACATCTTCCTCTGAAATTTTAATTTTTGAATTAATTTCTTTTTCTACCAGAGATCGGCGTTCAATCGATTTACGAATAAAATCTTGATACTCTGAAAAAGGCATTCCCTGACCTTTTAATGCTTCAATCAATTGCCCACGATTAATACCGTTTCTTTTGGCGATACTTCTAATTTCCTGTTCAATTCTCTCAATGGTTACATTGAGTTCAAGTCTTTGAATCTCAGTATCAATGATTTTTGATTGAATGAGTTTATCAAGAAGTACGGTTTTGTTTTTTAAAGCTTTTTGTCGTTCTTGATCATTAGGAATAATCAGATCATCTGTAAGGGTTCCAGCTTTGAGTTTTGTTCTAAACTCTTCAACATCGGATTTCAAAATCATTTCGTCATTTACGATGGCAACAACTTCCTCGACAATTCGAGCGGCACTCGTATTAACGGCTACTAGTAAAACTAAAAAAACTAAGAGGCTTTTCAATTAAGATCCTTTTGTTTGTACAAATACTGCGTCGATAAGCTCATCATCTCTGAATACTCTGGTTTTTCGAACTCGCTCTTCAAGCCAAGAAGTGTAAAGGGTTTTCTCCTTCTCTGCCTTCAAGAGCCGACGTATCTTATCCTTAGCATCATTCAGGGACAAATTGCCAGCCTTCTGTTTCTTGAGTACTTGATAAATATGAAAACCGTAAGGACTTTTTAACACACCGCTTCGTCTCCCCACCCGCATTGTGAAAGCCTTATCAAATACCTCTAAAACTCCCTTTTCGATCCAGTCAGTTTCCCCTTCATTTTCAGCCTCATGGAGATTTTCTGAAAATTTAGAGGCGAGCTCTTTAAAACTTTTACCCTTCTTCAGTTCCTTTTCTATTCGACGGGCATCACTCTCTTTTTTCAACACAATTTGCCTTAGTTTTACAGCAGCTTTGCGTTTAAATAGGTTCTCATTTTTTTTGTAGAATTCTTTGATCTCACTGTCTGTTGGGTCTTCAATTTGCTTTCCGAGGTATTCGAATAACTTTTCTTTTAAGAGTTGTTTTTCAATGAGATCTTGCCACTTTTCTATACTCAAATTTTCTTGGGCCAATACTCTTCTCAAGGGGTTGTCATCAGGATAGTTTTCTCGAAGTTCCCTGACCTTATTAGAAAGTTCTTCTTTAGAAACACTTACATTTTTTTCTTTGGCCCAAATGGCCACAATACAATCGACAATGAAATCAGAAATAATGTTTTCTTTAATTCGATTTAAATTTGCTGGATCTTTTGCGGATAAAGAATCGTGATTTTTTATCTTTCTTGAAAGAAGGTCAGAAAACTCTTTAGTCGACATTTCTAAATTATCGACTTTAACCACGGTTTTTTGCGAATAGTCGTCTTGGCTTGTACAAGCAAACGAGAAAATTAAAAGTATTGTAAGGAGATATTTCATACACGAATCCCTGGGAAGGACTCGCAAAAGCCTATTTTACGAGTCTTTTATTAACAGAGATATTATATTTACTTTTTAATTTTTTAAAGAAATCATCGAATAAACTTTTTCTTTTTTCTTCGAAGACCGCTGCGCGTATTTTTGACTTATCCGCATCCTCAAAGCTTCTTCTCCCTGTGACTTTCACGATGTGAAAACCTTCTTTGGTACGGATGAGTTTAGGCACGATGCGCCCCGTTTTAACCTGTTTAATCGCGTTGTAATAATTGGGAACGAGGGTAATTCGGTTTTGCCAGCCAACATCACCGCCAATATTTTTATTAAGGACGTTGTCAGAATAGAGCTTAGCTAGTTCGGCAAAGGGTCGTTTGCTCTTTTTGACTTGCGCAAAAATTTCTTCCGCCCGTTTTTTGGTAGCTGCAATCTGTTTAGCAGTGGCATCTTTTCGGTGTTCGAAAAGGATGTGGGAAGTTCTAATTTCAGGGTTTCTTTTGTAGTGGGCCTTCATCTCTTTATTGGAGACTCGGATGTTTTTTACTTTTTTTGAAAGTTCTTTTTCGAGGAGCGATTTGTACAGTTGTTGACGAATGAGTTCTTGTACAATCGGGTCGCGATCAAGCTTTCGTTTTTCTGCCTCTTGAACTCCAATTTCATATCGAATGAGATCCTCTAAGAATAAGTCTTTGCTAGGAGCATTCGCTAGATTCTTAACTTGATCATATTTACTGTTGAATTCCTTGAGGGTAATCTTCTTTTTTCCAACAGTGGCTATGACTTGTCCGAAGGCGGTCGCCGACACTACTAAAAATAGGAAGCTAATCGCCAGGCTCAAAATTGGTTTTTTACGCATCATAATATTCCTCAAAATCCTTTTAAGAATACTCTACTTACAGGCTATCCTTCCTCACTGGTCGCCGCAATGAGTTTAGCCGCTCGCTGCCGAGCATCATTTATTCGAAACTTTAGATCTTTCGCCAGTTTAGGATCACGACTGTCTTCTTCTCTAGCAGGTGCTCGCATGGGCTCACCGACCACTACCTGGACCTTGGTAAAGGGAAGAGGAAGAAAGGATTTATTCCAGGCTTTTTCAAAGACGTGTTTCTTTTTAACTGCTACCGAAAGTGGATAAATATCAGCTTTCAGGCGTTTTGAAATTTCGAAAACACCGGGTTTAATTTCGTAAATTGGACCTTTAGGACCATCAACGGCAACGCTTGGGTTCCAGCCTTTTTTTGCGAGACGAAAAATTCCCTTGAGGGCAGCTGCTCCTCCTCGAGTTGAAGACCCTCGGGAAACTTCTGAGCCTAAGAGTTCAGCAGCCTTAGCCATTAAACTTCCATCCTTACTGGTCGAAGCCATTATGGAGCAGTGATATCGTTTTAAAAGATAAAGGATTCCCAATTCGTCCCCGTGCCAGTGAGCAATTACTAAGAGTTTCTTTTCTTTAAGGTTCTTTTTAAATTCTTCATTTTCTTCGTAACTAATTCGCCATGACCAGTAGAGGAGCTTGTAAACAGAGAATATTAAATAGGGCAGTACGTACTTTCGAAACATGCCATGGGCCTCATTATCAATATTATCGACAGTCATTAATGCTGTCTTCATCCGTAAAGTGACTTTTTCAATAATAACATTAGTAGGAGGAGAGTTTACCTAAGATTTACAAAAAAAGCCGAGTCGGTAACAACTCGGCTTATGGATACTAAATGGAGTTTCGATTAAAGGCTGGCTTTAAGTTGCTCAGTTAATTTCGGTACCACCTCAAAGGCGTCTCCGACTATTCCGTAGCTCGCTTTTTGGAAAATTGGCGCATTTTCATCGGTATTAATAGCAACAATGACTTTACTTCCGCTCATTCCAGCTAAGTGCTGGATAGCCCCAGAAATTCCAACCGCAATATACAAAGAGGGAGCAACAGTCTTACCCGTTTGCCCAACCTGCATAGAATGGGGAACCCATCCAGAGTCAACAACGGCACGCGAGGCACCCACTGTTGCATTGATGACATTGGCCAGGTCTTCGAGCATCTCGAAGTTCTTTGCTTCTTTTAAGCCTCTACCACCAGAAACAATTCGATCAGCCTCTGTGAGATCGAGTTTTTCTGATTCACCCTTTATAATGTCTTTAACTTTTAGAGTTTCGTTTTCAGTACCAGCGTCTAATGCTTTTACTTCGCATGTAATAGACTCGGTTCCTTCAAGAACAGGTAACTGGTTGGCCCGCATAAGTACAATACTCGTGCCTTCTAATTTTAAATTCACACCGGCCGAGCACTTCGCAGAGTACATTGGGCGACGCAATTGAATACCGCCATCAAATGAAAGCTCAGTACAATCGTTGATAAAACCAGCATCGAGGCGAGCTGCAACTCTAGCGAGTACATCCTTGGTCATTGCATTGGAAGAGGCAAGAATCAGGTTGGCTCCACTTTGCTTAATAGCTTCCGCAAAAAACTGTGTGAAACTTGTTGGGTTGTATTGAGTTAAAGAAGCTTGATTAAAAAGCTGAGTGACACCGTATTTTTGTAACTCTTCTTTAATGCTATCGGCACCCTCGCCAGCAAGAGCGGCGCTAATGGTTTTCCCTTTTCCGAGAAGGCTTGAAAGAAGTTCTTTAGTTCCCTTTTTAAGGCTTCCATTTTGTAATTCTGCTACGACTAAAATATTTTCCACAGTTGCCTCCTAAAGAACCTTAGCTTCTTCACGAAGAAGTTTTACTAGTTCGCTTACTTGTGCAGCAGGATCTCCTGAAAGCATTTTCACAGGCTCTTTATCTGCTGGCATTTGATATTGATTGAGTTGAATTTTTACGTCATCAGAACTGAGGCCAAGATCACCAAGAGTCATTTCTTTTATGGGCTTTTTCTTAGCTTTCATAATATTTGGAAGACTCGCAAAACGAGGTTTGTTTAAACCTTTTGTTGCTGTGATAAGGCCTGGAAGTTTCATTGTGAATACTTCTTTCGTACCACCTTCAACTTCGCGCTCCGCAGTCCATTCATCGCCCGCTGACTCTAGTTTACTAACGACACCGACATGGGGGATTTCAAGAAGCTCAGCCAGCATGGGTCCCATCGCCGACTCATTGTCATCGATACTTAGTACGCCAGTGAAAACTGCTGAAAAATCACCCTCGGCTTTGATCGCTTTGGCCATTGCTTTAGCCATGGTAAGGCTGTCTAGGGAGTTTGCTTCGTCGATAAGTATTCCATCATCACACCCCATCGCCATTGCAGTTCTTAGAGAATTGGTTAGGCGCGCTTTAGGCCCAACACTGACGACTGTTACCATAGCGCCTTGGTTTGCTTCTTTGATTTTAACAGCCTCTTCGATGGCGAATTCATCGTAGGGGTTTACAATCCATTTAACACCATTGCTATCGATGTCACTGTTATCAGGTTTTAGTTTAATTCGCGTCTCAGTATCTGGGACTTGCTTAATACAGACAAAAATTCTCATTGGAACCCCTTTCCTAATAGAGCATACCTGCCATGGACCAGGCATTAGGTCAATATAGTGCCTGGTTTCAAACCTTGATTTTGCTCTTTAAACACTATTGTTCAAAAATATTTGAACTAAAAGATGTTTTGCGTTATTAATAGGAGCCTAAATTGAAAACCTATTGAAACTGTATCTTTACACTGAGCATCTGACAGGTTAAAGATGATTAGAAATATTAGGTATTTAGCATAAAAACAAGACTTTCCGAATTGATGGGGATTCACGTGAACTATTTATTATCTTCAATTGGTAGAAAGCAACTTATGGGAATATCGGGCCTGATTATGACCGGCTTTGTTGGTGGTCATATGGCAGGAAACCTCAGTATGTTTATTGGTCCCGAAGCATTTAATTCCTATGGGCACGCTATTGTTTCTAACAAACCACTTTTATATGGAACTGAAGTTGTACTTCTTCTCGCTCTTCTCACCCACTTCGTAATGGGCATTTGGCTCACTCGAGAAAATAAAAGGGCCCGCAAAAGTAAATATGCGAAGCCAACTAATGGAGATAAGTCGGCACAGTTTGCATCAAAAAGTATGATTTATCACGGAATTGCTTTACTTGGTTTTATTATTTGGCACCTGTGTACCTTTAAGTTTGGCAATCACTATGATGTTACTTATGACGGCGTTATGATGCGAGATCTCTTCACTTTGATGGTTGAAAAATTTAATCAACCTCTCTACGCCGCTGGTTACGTCGTATTGATGTTGACCGTCGGTGTTCATTTAAGTCATGGCTTTTCGTCATCGTTTCAATCACTTGGTTTTAATCACCCTCGTTATACTCCAAAAATTAAAACATTAAGTTTTCTGTATGCAACCGTGGTTGCCCTCGGGTTTTTGAGTATGCCGATTTACATTTACTTGGTTTACTAGAGAAGGGTTGGTCATAATGAATAAATTAGATTCACAAGTACCTTCGGGATCATTAGACGGACTTTGGACACAACATAAATTCGATATGAAGTTAGTAAACCCAGCTAACCGCAGGAAGTTCGAAGTCATTGTTGTTGGAACTGGATTAGCGGGAGCATCGGCTGCAGCGACATTGGCCGAACAAGGCTATAAAGTAAAAACTTTTACCTTTCACGACTCTCCAAGAAGAGCTCACTCCATTGCCGCTCAGGGTGGAATTAATGCTGCTAAAAATTATCAAAATGATGGCGACTCGGTTTTCCGTCTATTTTACGACACTGTAAAGGGTGGCGACTTCCGCTCGAGAGAAGCAAATGTCTATCGATTGGCGGAAGTTTCGTCTAACATTATCGATCAATGTGTCGCTCAAGGGGTTCCCTTTGCCCGCGAATACGGTGGAACTTTAACGAATCGATCGTTTGGTGGAGCCCAGGTATCGAGAACCTTTTATGCCCGTGGGCAGACAGGGCAACAGCTTTTGATTGGTGCTTATCAGGCCATGTCTAAACAGATCGCCAATCACTCCATTGAAAATCATGTACGTAAAGAAATGCTCGATTTAGTTATTGTCGACGGCCGGGCTCGGGGAATTGTGGTTAGAGACTTAACTACAGGAAAACTCGAAAAACATACTGCTGACGCTGTTGTTTTATGTACTGGTGGATACGGTAACGTGTTTTATCTTTCGACCAATGCTATGAACTCAAATGCGACGGCAGCCTGGCGTTGTCACAGAAGAGGTGCCTACTTTGCGAATCCTTGTTACACCCAGATTCATCCGACTTGTATTCCCCAAAGTGGAGAGGGTCAGTCAAAACTCACATTGATGTCAGAGTCTCTTCGAAATGACGGTCGAGTTTGGGTTCCAAAAGATCAGGGCGATAAGAGACATCCCCGAGAAATATCTGATGCTGAAAGAGATTACTATCTCGAAAGAGTTTACCCAAGCTTTGGAAACCTTGCTCCAAGGGATGTTGCTTCCAGACAAGCCAAGTACCGAGTTGATGAAGGCAAAGGAGTTGGAGAAACTGGAGTGGCAGTCTTTCTTGATTTTGCCGATGCTATTAAAAGATATGGCGAACAAAAAGCCCATGAAGGCGCTTCCCAAGAAGAAATCATTAAGTTGGGCAAAGAAGTTGTTAGCGAAAAGTACGGCAATCTCTTTCAGATCTATCAGCAAATTACGGGTGAGAACCCTTACGAAGAACCTATGAGAATTTATCCAGCTGTTCACTATACAATGGGTGGATTATGGGTGGATTACCACTTACAAAGTACGATTCCTGGTTTATTTGTGGCCGGAGAAGCCAATTTTTCAGATCATGGTGCTAACCGCCTTGGGGCATCGGCCTTGATGCAAGGTTTAGCGGATGGATATTTTGTGATTCCTTATACTGTTGGTAACTATCTTGGTTCTACTAAATTGGATCCAGTCGATACTAATAATGATGCTTTTAAGGCAACCGAAGATGAAACGCAGTCAAGAATTAACAAATTGATTGGCGTTAAAGGTTCTAAGTCAGTCGATCATTTCCACAAAGAGCTTGGAAAAATTATGTGGGAATACGTTGGGATGGCTCGAGACAAGAAGGGTCTTGAGAAAACAATCGAAGAAATTCCTAAACTTCGAGAGGCCTTTTGGAACGATGTTCTTATTCCGGGAGATCCACAGGCGATGAACCAAGAATTAGAAAAAGCGGGTCGAGTGGCTGACTTTTTAGAGCTTGGAGAACTCATGGCACGAGATGCTCTCACCAGAGAGGAATCTTGTGGAGGTCACTTTAGAAGCGAATATCAAACTGAAGATGGTGAAGCGAAGCGAGATGATAATAACTTTTGTCATGTTGCTGCTTGGGAATGGAAGGGTGAGAATCAGGCGCAGGATCGTCACCGCGAAGAACTCACTTTTGAAAATGTTAAACTTGCAACGCGAAGTTATAAATAAGGAGTCGTCATGGGTGGAGTAACAGCTGAACGACGTAATTATAAATTAAAAGTTTGGAAACAAAATGGTCCTGATGACTCAGGTCACTTTGAAGAGATCGATGCAAAAAATATTTCTCCGAACCAGTCTTTTTTGGAGATGCTCGATCAAGTGAACCAAGAACTCATCGAGTCGGGTAAAGAACCGATTACTTTTGATCACGATTGCCGTGAGGGAATTTGCGGAACTTGTTCTTTAGTAATTAACGGAAATCCCCATGGACCTCAGAAGCAAGTAACGACTTGTCAGCTCCACATGAGGAGCTTTGCGAGTGGAGAAACCATCGTTATTGAGCCCTTTAGAGCCAATAGTTTTCCGGTTGTTAAAGATCTTATGGTAGACCGATCCGCTTTTGATCACATTATTCAAGCTGGTGGATATATTTCTATTAAAACAGGGAATGCAGTGGATGCGAATTCGATTCCAGTCGGAAAAGAATATGCTGATATGGCTTTTAATACCGCAACATGTATTGGTTGCGGCGGATGTGTGGCCGCCTGTGCAAATTCTTCTGCCATGCTTTTTACTTCGGCTAAGATTTCTCATTTAGGTTTACTTCCTCAGGGGCAACCCGAACACCAAGATCGTGTCTTAAATATGGTTAACGCAATGGACGAAGCGGGATTTGGTAATTGTTCGAATACGGGTGCTTGTGAACTGGCATGTCCAAAAGGAATTAGCTTAGAAAATATTGCTCGGATGAATCGCGAGTACGCTAAAGCCTCTTTGAAGTCTCGTTCATAATTTTAATTGAGTATTGATTTTTAAGGCCACCCATAAAAGGTGGCCTTTTTTGTTGAGGGTTAATCATGATTTTGTATGAAGTGAATATTGAAATCGATGAGAGAATAAGAAGTGAATTTCTCATTTGGCTGAAGTCCCATATCGAAGAGATGGAAGAAGTTCCGGGGATTTTACCGAACACGCAATTCTTCTGGGACCTTGAACAGAAAAACAAAGCCAGTATTCATTATCTGTTTAAAAACCAAGAATATTTAGACTCCTACATCGATCAGCTCGCACCTGAAATGCGTGGACGACTCCCCGATCGATTTAAAGAATACCTAGTTTTTTCAAGACGTTGTCTCGTAAAGACGAGTAAATAATACATTTCGCAATGAACATATTTTTCTGTTTTCAATGACGCTTGCCCAGAATTCGCCTTTCCCATAGATCTTCCAGCAGTGTTGGGTCCTTTAATAATTGGGTAATAAGAGGTGTTTTATGAAATCTATTTTAATTCTTTTACTTTCGCTTGGTTTTTCATTTTCTGCTTTCGCAGAAGCTCCCGAGCATACTGTCGGAGAAAGAAAAAATTCTGAGATTATTGGTGAAGTTCTTTTAGCTATAGGTAAGTGTGATTCTGGAAAAACCCAGTTTTCAGACTTCTCAAAGGTCACTCTTCCACTTTTTAAGTGTGAAGCTTATGTCGAATTTGTTGAGTATAAGGTGAACCCTCCTGGTCTTTTTAATCAGCACTTTGTGAGAAAAGAAGGATCTGAGTCAGAAGTTAAATTTCGTAAAGTTGTTAAAAACGAGCAACTTATTAATTACTTTACGCCAAGTGATGATATTTTTGGTCAACTTCAGTTGAGCTCTAATTGTGAAACTTTGAGAGCCAATCTCGAGAGAAACCTTCGATATACTGACGAAGAAAAAGAAATGATTGCCGGTTGTTTTGGTTTATAGTTTTAAATTAAAATCTAATTTCTTAAAAGCTCCACTCCTGGGGCTTTTTTTGTGCCTATACTAAAGTGCCTATTTTTTTAACCTTTTTCCACTGTTCATACGTCTTAAGTATAGCTTCATCCCGATCCTCAACTCGATTCTTCAAAGATTCCACAGCAAAACCGATAAAGAACCAAAGGCGGTGATCATGAAGAAAATCGGGAAAATTATGGAAGAATTAGGCTTTAATAAAAATGCATCTGATGATGTTAAGAAAGCCTTTGTAAAAAACCTAATTAAAGCCGCAGCCGAACAGGATGAATTAGCACACAGACAAATGGGTGTTCCAACCCTGCAAAATGAATTAGAAAATAATCAAAACACTCATTCGGGCAACCAGACTCAATTAGAAGAAAATATAAATATCGATTCTTTTAGTGTTGAGCGTTTAGAAGATATTCAAAAAACAATGGATGGTGGCAACCGAGGGGTACAGAAAATTATTGAAGTTCAGCTCTCTTTGTTTGAACAAATTGACGGGTCGCAAGGTAAAAAAACCTCATAGGCTTTAATTTCGTTAATAAAGTGCTTCATTTCTCGCCAAATGCCCACGAAATGTGAATAATGGCTCCCCGGAGGTTGCCATTATGAAATACCTAGTTCCAATACTTAGTTTAGTAATTGCCTTTAACCTTTCTGCCCAAACCTCGGAGCAAGATCTTTTGCAGAGTTTTGAATTCGTCGTTCAACTTGATCCGAAGGATCCATTTTCTGAGAAAGAGCTCAATGATGCTGGTTCAAAAATCGAAAAATATCTCGCCAAAGATATGCTTTTGGTGCGAGCTCGTAAATGTGAAGACGATGAATGCTTGGGCGAAATCGATTTAGCCCGGAATCTGAGAAGACTTCGATTTGTAAGAAGGGTTGAAGAAAATTTTGAATATCACTTTAATTACGTACCCAATGACCCCCACTTTTTAAATCAATGGTACCTATCAAGTGACCCAGTAACCCACTATAACATCGACGCAGTTGGATCTTGGGATTTCACACAAGGTTCGGCGGCCATAAAGATCGGAATCATTGATTCTGGAGTCGACGTCAATCACCCTGAACTTCTACAAAATCTTTACCTCAACCATATCGAGTACGCTGGCTCTCCAGGAGTCGACGATGATGGTAACGGTTATGTCGATGATATTCATGGCTTTAACTTTGCCGAAAATAACGCTGACTTAACTGATCATAAGGGGCATGGAACAGCGGTAGCAGGAATTATTGGTGGGGTGAGCAATAACGGCGTCGGTATTTCTGGAATCAATTGGTATTCAAACATGGTGATCGCCAAAGTTTCAGATAGCAAAAACAAAGCGAAACTATCCTCTATCGTCGAGGCCTTTGAATATTTAAGAAAACAAAAGGTTCGAATAATTCAAATGGCACTTGGCAATTTTGAAAATTCTTGGGTTCTCAGTAATATCATCGAAGAAGCAACTAAAGACGGAATCATGGTTGTGGTTGGTGCAGGAAATAATAACATCAATATTGATAGCCGAAATTACTATCCCGCTAAGTTTTACAACGATAGAATTTTTGTGGTTTGTTCTTTGAACAATCTCGGTGAAAAATCGAACTTTAGTAATTTCGGTCTTCGCAATGTTGATCTTTGTGCGCCAGGCGAGAACATTGTTAGTACCTTCCCAGGTGGCGAATACCGAACCTTTTCAGGAACATCAATGGCATCCGCTGTTGTAGCCGGAGCGGCTGCCCTAGTAATGGCTGATAAGCCCAATCTTTCTGCAGATGAAGTCATTGATCGTCTTAAAGCCTACTCGGTTAAGAGCCAAAACCTCGTAGAATTTACGGATACTCAAGGACGCCTTAATATTTACAACACTTTGTTGGGAATTGAGACTCAAGCCTTCTAAGTGAAGGCTGACCTTTTAGGTGATTTCAATCATTCGGATAGTGGTCTTTATAGAACTTTTCCATACGTAGGTTTACGAATTCCGGAAAATCAAGTTGAGTGCAGTGGCTGCCATAGGGCACATGAAGTACTTCGGGGCGCTGAACCTTTTCGGCTATTAGTGTTTGGTGAAATTTTGGTGTAACCGTGTCTTTTCTGCCGGATATAATTAAACAAGGGTCACTGATAAGTGACAGTACATCCTCACCATCGTAGTGGAGCATGTCTTCAAAAAGTGTGAGAAAAACATCGAGATCGACCATCGCCACTCCCCGCGAATAGATTTCAATATCTTTTAAATTGGTTAAAGAAAAATTAAATCCTCCAGCTAAAGATAATGAAGGCACAGCGATAGGGCTTAATAATACTGATTTCCAAAATGCGGTTGTTATATTGGGATTGAGAAAGTGACCTTTCTTAAATTGGTAAAAAAACTGTTCTAAAACTTCGTGGAGGCCAAACATTCCACGAATTGGATTTTTAACAAAACCGTTAATAAAAACAAAAGACAGCGCCAGATCAGAATTCATTTTATTAAGTTCTAGTAAGATTGGCACACCAAAACTATGCCCGACAAAATGAGCCTTCTTTATATTCAAATGCTCACAAAGGAGTTCAATGTCCTTGGCGATAGATTTGATACTGAGGTTCTCTTCTTTAAGAGGAATGTCAGTTTTGTGATGTCCACGGTAATCAAATAATATTGTTTGATACTTATTGGAAAAATAATTGACCTGGTGAATCCAGTGATTGAATTGGCAAGCGAGACCGTAGGCGTATATGATAGGGGTCCCTTCACCTCGAATTTCGTAATAGGTTTTATTGCCGTCGAAACTTTCAAAATATCCGGTTCTTTTCTCTACCTTACTCATCTCACAAAAACTTCACTCTAATCACATTTGAAAATATAGAAATAAGGTCGCCATCATTCAGAATTTCTCGCTCCCTCATTTTTTTATTAATATAAACTCGATCGGGATAACCAGTTTCAAAAATTGGACCGTCACGATCGGGAATAATTTTAAAACAAATATCCGGCACCTGAGGGTCTGTCATGCGAAACTCAAGTGAGTGATTGCCAATCTCTCTCGGCCCGTAACCTAAAGTCCAAGTGGTTCCCGCTTGTTCTCCTTGGATCAAACTCAGTTCAATAGGTGGATTAAAGGGGTTGAGTTCGAACTTTTGTTTCGGGGCTGACTTGGCTGCTTTACGAGCTGAATGCTCAAGTAAAAGGTTCCAATCTTTTTTGACATTAATCTTGGTCTTCTTTGAAGATTTAATGACCTTAAATATGGTTCGTCCCAATTGAAAAAGAGTTCCATCTTCAAGGGTAATTTCGGGAACGCGAACACCATCAATTTTAATTCCATTGGTGGACCCTGCATCGAGGAGCTTAAAACTATTGAGACCTGTTCGTTCAACTTTGGCGTGAATACCAGAGACCTTAGAGTCCTTGATTTTCACATCAGCTTTGGTTCTTCCGAGCGTCAGTTTATCCTTGATTTCGAACTGACTGCCCTTCTGAGCTCCTTCAATAATTTCAATAAGATAGGCCATATATTCAGCTTATAGAGGCTCGAATCAGAGAGCCAGTGTCTTTGTCATTTTTTTCAGCCCCGCCACTCTAAACCCTTAATATCACTGAAATATTTTATTTAGCAGACCAGCCAAAAGAAGGGACAGAATGCTTGCTAGATGCAATCAGTCATGCTATAAGTCCCGGTTCAACCTTGCTCTTAGAACGAATACTAAGGGCTGTTTAAACCGAAAGGATTGAGTATGTTTCAACCGTCCGCTGTTGAAGTAACTCGTGGCTACGAGGCCATCGTTATCATGCACCCCGATGCAACTGAGGAAGAGCAAAAGGCTATCTTCAAGAAAAATGCTGAAATCATTAAGTCTTTTAATGGCGAAATGAACCACGTTGATACTTGGGGAAAAAGACGACTTGCTAACCCAATCGCAAAAAATAAAAAAGCGATTTATTTTCATTCTACTTTTACTGCCAAGCCTGAAGCTATTGCCGAGCTCGAGCGTGTGATGAAAATTAACGATAAGGTTCTTCGAGTCGTTCATTCTAAATTTGACGACAAGATGACTATTGAAAAACACCTAGAGACTTATAAAAACGTTCTTGGTGAGTCGATTCGTCGTGAAAAAGAAAGAGAAGCTAAATTCCAAGCTAAAAAATCAGCTCGAGCCCGTCGCGATGGTGGCGGACCTAGAGGTGGTGGAAAGCGTGGGTTCGATAAAGACGCACCTAGAGACCGCGACTCTAAAGACAACAAAGATGGTGGTGATCAGGAACCTAAGTCTGAGTAAACCCTAGTGGTTTATTGAGAACTCTGAGGTGACCCTTGATTAACTTATTTTTCTTTCTTGGCGGAATTCCATTAAGAATTTTGTTCCTTAAACTTGGATCGCAATTCTTTTGGCTCATATCTGCTTTAATGATTGGAATCCTTTGGAGTTTGAGTGGAGACCCGGAACAGCTCATTGTTTTAGGATCTCTTACAGTTTTGATAGGCCTATATTCTGAAGTAGAAAAACGGCTGGGATTGAACCGCTTTATATCTGCACTCTTGGCAGTCTTAGTGAGCGGAGGTTTAAGTCTTGGTTTCTACTTTCAAAGTGGACAAGGAATATACGGTCCTGAAAGTGATAAAATTAAGGCTGAAATTGGCAAACAAATAGAGCCAATGATTCAGTCTGGGCAGAAGCCCGAAGAGTTAGTAAATCAACTTTTCATGTTAATGCCCGGTTTGTATATCAACTCTTTATTAATCGTTCTCGTTTTGAGTTTGATTTTTGAAAGAGTTTGGTTGCGGAGCAAGTCTCAATCCTATCGAAATAGGAAAGAAAGCTTACTCCACTTTAAGCTACCTGAGCACTTGGTATGGTTTAGCTGCTTTTTTGCCCTCGGGGCATTTACAGATTGGCTCGACCCCTACCCGAATGTTCATGGCTTTTTTATGAACGCCGCAATAATCCTCGTTGGATGTTATTTCTTTCAAGGTCTTGCCGTGGCGGTTCATTTTGTAAAGTCCCTTAAGATGGGATCATTGTTCCAAACTTTGATTCTAATTGTTCTTTTGGGCCAAATTTACTTTCTTAGTTTTATTGGGTTTGTAGATTTGTGGATAGATTTTAGAAAAAAAAGAATAAAGAAAAGAACTTAGAAAAGTCTAAATAGGGGCTGATAATGAAAGTTATACTATCAAAAGACGTTAAAGATTTAGGAAAAGCTGGCGAGTTGGTAAACGTGAAAAACGGATATGCACGTAACTTCTTGTTTCCACGAAATCTTGCGATGGAAGCGACTGAGCACAAAGTTAAAGAGTTTCAACATCTGCAAAAAGTAGCAGAAGCAAAGAAGAAAGCGGCTCTTGGTGAGCGCCAAACTCTTGTTGAAAAGCTTTCTGGCTTAAACATTAAGTTTATTGGCCAAGCTGGCGAAACAGATAAACTCTTCGGTTCTATTACCAATAAAGATATTTCTGATCGTCTTGAAAAAGAAGGTTACTCTGTCGACAAAAAAGACATTGTTATTGAAGAGCAAATCAAAATGCTCGGTCAGCACAAAGCGACTGTGAAGCTTGGTGAAGGATTAGAAGCTGATCTCACGATTACTGTCGAGAGAGAAGCTTAATTTAACACTTCTTTTTAATCGATGTCGCCCATGTCCCAGGAACACTTCCTGGGGCCATCTATTTGGCGCTATTGACTGTTCCTGGAAACTCTTCTGGGAACCTCACCTTTAATTCCTGAAGTAAGTTCTCAGTGAAATTTCCTACTCCCAGCCGTGTCGGATGCAGGTCGTATTGGGAAAAACCAGGTGTCCTAGGGTTGAAGTCAAACTCCAAAAAATCAATTTTAAACGCACTTAAACACTCTTTGAGCCACTTTTCTTTAATGCTTCCATCGTAGCTCACAAATAAGAATTTCGATTGTGGAAGCTTATCTCTAAGCCTCAGCCGCATTTCTTTGAAGAGATCGCAGGTCAAACTCTGAATATCACCCGTAGAAAACAGATTGATGTCTTGCTTATCGATCAGTCGGAAAAAGAAGGAATTAGAAATGAAAAGCATCAGGTGTCCTAGGGTGGGCATCGCTTCGATATGCTTTCTGGCGTAACCCAGTTCCTTTTTCTGACGATCTAGATAATCTATATATTGAAAGTTTGAATACCAAAAGTAGTTCCTAGGCATGCCTTTAATTCTATTAATGTGAAAGGGCGTCCACAGAAACAGGGTCAACCCCGATTCTTGCTGAATTCTTTGTGAAAAACCGGTCTCTGAAATCAGGGCAAGACTGGTTACTGGTCCGCCTCCCTGAAAGCCAAAGTTAAAAAACTCAAAGCCAGATGTTAAACGAGCTAACTGGGAGGTCAAAGTGTCTTTATCTGGGAGTCCATGTCCGAAGGCGTATGAGCCACCCAGCAATATAAAGTGCTTGTTTCTATCGGTGTAGTCAGAGGGATAAACCGTAAGCCTCGAACCGTTTCCTGTATACGTATAAATATCATGGCTTCGATCTTGTTGTTGATTTTTAGGTCGCTCAAGTTCTTCTTTTCGAGGACGTTGTTGGTAGAGGGAGTACTTTTCGATGAAGTCTCCTGAGTCATTGAGAGGTTTGAGATCCACTCCGGGCTTAAATGCACTCGAAACGACTTTAAGCAACAGTGACAAATTAGACCCTAAGGTAGCCTCTTTATATTGAACTACGGCGGCTTTTCTTTCGGTGAATTGGGTAACGATAACATAAGAAAGTGACTCTATTAGAATGAGAATCACGAGCAATAGTATTGGAACTAATAAAAAGCTGAGAATCGAAAAAATTATTCGTTTGCTCGGTGGCATATTTAATTCCCCTTACTTTTTAGATTTTAACGCCTTATAATTCGAATATGAAATACAAAAATTTCATCTATTCCATTATAATGGTATCGCTCATCCCCCTTCTGTTTTTAGTAGCTATACTTTTAGTTGAGTCGGTGTCGTTCGTTGTCTACCACGGTGGAATAAACGTCACAAAAGCCATGCACGGTAAGGTTCCCAATCAACCACTTTCGTCCAACTTGAGTTTATTCAAAGATTTGATCTATTCGAGTATGGAAAGCGGCTGGACCATTCCTGTTGACGAAGCGGGTAGAATTCTCGAAGAACAAACGGCCTTTCCTAAAAAAGAATATCACCTTAAGCAAGGAATATGGGGTGGAGATGGAAAGTTTAGCCATGACTATATAGTATCAACTAATGGCAATGGGTCTCGACTTGTAACCCATCCTTATGACCTTAAAACAGCCAAGGAACACTTTATCATTTTTGGAGGGTCTTGGGCTTTTGGTGAAGGTCTTTCAACAGAAGAGAGCTTAGGGTCTCAACTGGCACAGAAGTTACCAGGATACGAGTACTTTAATTTTGCTAAGCCTGGAACGGGCCTCCCCGCTGCACTTGCGCTGTTGGCCGAAGATTCTTTTCGATCCAGGATCTGGCAGGAAAAGGGTAATACCATGTTTCTTTGGAATTTTTGGCACGTTAATCGGATAAACGGAATTTCTTCAAACATGTTCTGGTATCGTTGGAGACATTTCATTCACTACGATCGCCAAGGACGCTTGGTGTATGCCCGTAATCACCAAATTGCCCGACCGTTTCTTACAAATTTATCGATGTTTGTTTCACAGTCTTACTTTTTGAAGCTTATCAATAAGGAGAATCTAGCCGTATTTTCGGAAGAATCATCGGCGGAAACGGCTTGTAAGATGTTTTCTTCTTTAAAGAGTCTTTTGAAAAAGAGGTTACCTGAATCTCGACTGTACATCGTTCCCGGCCAGGGACGCTTCCTTTTGCCTTGGGTAAAGCCTTGTTTAGAGCAGGCCAAGATCGATTACATTGAGTTTGAATATGATTTTTCGCCGCCCAAATATAGGCTCGCCGATGGCCACCCTTCGGCTCTGCAAAATGAAGTTCTTGCGCAAAAAATCGCAGAGTTTTTTACAGAGAATTCGCCTAAAGCCGATTAGGCTCCATACTTTTCTTTAGCGCCGAGAATAACCTCTTGAAGGTATTGAGCCATAACTTCTCTTAGGTCCTCGAGACTCGCCTCAGACGGGCTCTTTCCGGCCTCGCTGATGAGTCTAATAAGTTCATCGTCGATTAGTTGTGACGGCAGTCCTGTTGCCTCGGAAATTTCCTTAAGTAATTTATCACCCATTTTTTCCACCTCATCCATGAAGTTGATCCCATTAAATCGAACACCAAAAGGCTTCTCAAGGCCTGAAATAAAGGGCGGCAAGGATCTAGACTTAAGCTTGCCAAGGGGCTAGTCAGTCCCAGGCTAAAGTATCACTAAGGGCTCTTTATTTAGTGCAATAAAGCCTTAAAAAAGTTCAGGATAGTTATCTTTTAACCCAGAGACTATTTTTTCTGCCAGGAGGTCATTGTGAATGGCACTGGGGTGACCGTCAAAAAGGTATAAAGGTTTCTTCTCTTCTGCATCTATGGGGTCAAATAATAGGGTGTGGATTTTGTTTTCTTTTAAGCATTGAGGTAAGAAATCTCGAGTAAATTGCCCCTCAAAAGGTACGACGACCAACTTAGAAGAGGGTAGTTTATTTTTAATTTGAGCTTTCATGGTTTTAAAGAGGGCACAGGTTAATTTTTCGACCATCTTATCATCGAATAAGGTCATTGTATTCTTACCAATTACTTTCATAAAATAAGAGGTCGAAATCAGAGAGTTTAATCGAGCGGTAAATGGCGCTCCCTCATGATGGGTGTGGGCGTATCCGAGTTGATCGTTTTCTATGAAGTTGAAATAGTGATAAGAAGAGTACCAGGCGTAGTTATCGGGCACGCCAAGTATTCTCTGAAAATGAAAAGGAAGCCAAAGATATATGACGAATCCGTTTTCATGGGAAATTCTTTCGGAGAAATTTTCTTCTAATAGGAGTGAAATCGCTGTTGGTAGTCCAGCTCCTGGAAATCCATAATTGTAGAGTTCATAACTTGGAAGGTGTTTACTGAGTGCAGATGTGAGCATATCCTCATTATTTAATCCATGTCCATAGGCATAGGAGCCGCCAAGAAGTATAAGGTGCTTACTGAAATCTCGATTGTCATGTCTATAAATCGTTTTTCTAGATCCATCCTCGGAGTATTCTTGAGTCAGTGTCTCAACTACTTTTCCATCCAGGTCCAAAGCATCAAATGATTCTTTCCGCGCCTTCCTTTTAAAGTACGTTTTCTCTTCTATAATTTTTCCAGCATTTTCAATTGGAATAAGGCGACCTTGGTTCGCGAATACTGATGTTACAACCTCCCAATAAAGATTGAGACTTTCATGTAATGGCAGGTTGATCGCGCCAGAATGGCTATCTTGCTTTAATTGAAAACCTTTATTGTGGATCACGAAAGAGATGGATTCGATAAGGATGATGGAGACAACAAGAATAACTGGTGTCAGTAGAAACATTAGAATATTAAAAACCAAAGTTTTAGCGCGCATTTCAACATGCTAACACTAAGGCGATTCCCTAATTAGAGTATCCTTGGAGATCTAGACTTTGAGCAAATACCGAGTTTACCCCTTAAGCATTAGGGGCAAAGTTTTTGGGCTTACCTTGAGAAATTGGGGTAGGTGGAGGTCCAAAATCGGGGCTCGGTCCACCGCCGTCTGGAGTTGGACCTGGATCAAGAGGATGGCTGGTTGGGCCTTCCCATTTACTAAAGCGCGAGAATTGACCTTCAAACTTATATTTAAGTTCTCCTACAGGTCCGTTTCTGTGCTTACGAACAAGAACTTCCGCGAGTCCCTTAACTTCAGGATTTTCGTGATCATAGTATTCTTCACGATAGAGCATCATAATCAAATCCGCATCTTGCTCGATTGATCCCGATTCACGAAGATCTGATAAAACAGGTTTTCGTTGATCGCCAGTTCGTCCTTCAACTCCACGGTTGAGCTGGGCAAGTGCAATAACGGGAACGCGAAGTTCCTTGGCAATGGACTTTAGGTTCTTTGATATTTCCGCAACCTCTCGTTCACGGGAGTCGACTTTTCTTTTGAGCTCCATGATCTGCAAGTAATCGACAACGATCGCATCGAGGCCATGTTGGGCCTTGAGTCGTCGACACTTCGCTCGAATTTCGTAGGGGCTAATCCCCGACGTATCATCGATATAGAGTGGTGCTTCAGCCATAACCGACGCTTTTTCAATAAGTCTCGGCCAATCATTATCTTTAATGCGCCCAATACGGATGTCGCTCAAATGAACACGGGCTTCCGAGGCGAGCATTCTCATCATCAATTGTTCTTTTGCCATTTCCACTGAGAAATAGGCCACATTCTTGCGACCACGAATCGCCATGTTCTGGGCTAAGTTCAAAGAAAAGGCTGTCTTACCCATTGAGGGACGAGCCGCAATAATTATTAAGTCACCCGCTTGAAAACCAGCGGTAAGGTCATCGAGATTATCGAATCCACTTGGTACTCCAGTGTATTCATCAGAGCGTGTTGAAAGTTCTGTTAGTTTGTCGATACTTAACTTTATCAGTTCGGCAGCACCGACAAGACCCTGCTTTTCTTGCTTTGTTTCAGCCAGCGCAAATATTTCGCTTTCAACCTCATTGAGAAAACTATCAACATTTTCATAGTCCTGATTGAAAGCCTTTTCGATCGTGGCAGTACTTTTAGAAATGAGTTTTCGCAAAAGCGCTTTTTCTTTTACGATATTTGCATAACTCTGGATATTGACTGCTGACGGCACTCGCTCCATTAATTCAGCTATAGCTGCGCCGCCATTTTCAAAGCCTTGTTTTTCTGAGAGATAAGCCGCAACGGTGATTATATCGGCGGGCTGTCCCTTGGCGTGAAGTTCGCTAATGGCAGTATAAATCTTCTGGTGATTTTTCTTATAGAAGTCGTCTTCTCCTATGATGTCGGAAACGACGACAAAAGCATCAGGATCGAGCATGAGCCCACCAAGAATGGCCTCTTCAGCTTCTATATTTGATGGTGGTACTTTTGGATTCAAAATGCGCCCCTCACTAATCCAATCAAACACTATAATAGAGATAGTGTAAATCCAGAAAGTTGGCGGGCCTTTTCAGGGCTGCAGGATCGTGGCTGACCCGCTGATGTTTGAATATATTATGAAAATGCTCTACGTACCCGAATCTTGTACGTATCCATCTTTTTTTTCAAGGTATTTCTATTGATTCCTAGCAGCTGAGCGGTCTTTATTTGATTGCCATTAAATTGCTCTAAGGCGAGCTCAATTAAAGGCTTTTCGACCTGTTCAATAACTAGATTATAGAGTCCGTTTAATTCAACATCAGCCTCACGTTGTTGTTGAAAGAGAACTTCTAGCTTGCTTTTAACAAGCTTCTCGAGACTTACAGATTGTAGATTGGCCACAAAAAGATTGTTCGATTGATTCAAACTCGGTGTCATAAAAGCTTTCCAACCTTGCATTTATATCTATTTAATTTTGGAGATTAACTATACCCCGCGATCAGTAGGTAACCAGATATACTTATGAAGCTGTAATTGCAACCTTGCAGATGAGTTTTTAGAAAGAATTTTTTTTGCAAGAATTTTTTCTGAGAATTTTTCGTATGATGGACTGTATAATACATTGGATGTTTCAAACAGATTGTTTCTCGCAGAAAAATCCTCGGCCCAGTCGAAATCTTTTTCGGAGCAGATCACAAATTTATATTCAGTATTGACATTGGCGAACTTCAAATTGTTTTTGTTGAAACTCTGAAAAGCTCCACTGTCAGGCGTTTTAACATCTATAATTTTTTTTACGCGCTCATCTACTGGAGTACAATCAACCGCGCCGCTGGTTTCCACAGAAACTTTGTAACCCTTGTCGCAGAGAACTTTCATCAAATCGAAACTGTTTTTTTGAATAAGAGGTTCACCACCAGTTAAACAAACATAGGGTGTGCCATGGGAGGCGATTGTTTCTACTATGGAATCAATGTCCATCATTTCACCTTCGTTATAAGCGTAGGTGGTGTCGCAATAAGTACAACGGAGTGGACAACCTGAGGTTCGAACGAAAACTGTGGGGTATCCCGCCCAAGAGGATTCCCCTTGAATGGAATAGAAGATTTCATTAATTTTCAGGCTATTGGCTGGGCTCATGGTGCGGCATGCTACAACTCTCGGCTGACCAAAGTCAAGTAATGAAAAACCTAAGCTTTTCAATCATTTATGGAAAGTTTACACTAGTTAAATGAAGCCCTTTTTTGAGCGATTTAAATCCGATATCAAAGCGATGATCTGGCTGACCCTGGGGCTATTTTTAGCACTATCTTTAGGCAGTTATAATAGTTCAGACCCCTCTTTGAGTCGCTACAGCGACTCTGCCGAGGTAATGAACTACTGCGGGTATTTTGGCAGTTATTTGGCCGATATCCTCTATAATCTGTTTGGACTGGGCTCTTGGTTCTTCACTTTTCTTGCCTTCCTATTCTCCTGGAATGCATTTAAATTCGAAAATAACCTAAATCGTCTAAAGCTACTCTGGTCAGGGCTCCTAGCGATCAATCTAATGGCTTTGGCCTCCCTTTATTTCCCGGAGCAGCAAATTTACGAACAGTATTTTGTCGGTGGAGTTTCCGGAAAGATTATCGCGGAGGGTTTAAAGACCCTATTTAACTTTGTGGGGGTTGCTCTCCTCCTTTGGTCTTTTGTTGCGATTTTGGTGGTCTTTTTTACGGAGAAGCCTTTGGCTTTCTTTCTGCAGATTCCCATAAAGTGGGGCAAGTGGTTGGGATTTTATTTATTTGAGCTATCCGTCAAGGCGTGGGCCCATCGACCTCAGTTTTCCATTTCATTCTCCAAGATTAAAAGTTGGTTTAAAAGTCGGCGCAGTACGAGCGAAATAAAATCTCCAAAAGAGAAATTTATTCCAATTGAGGAAGCCCCCAAGCGGGTTTACGACAAGACTTTGCTTCCTGAAAATGGGAATGAAGAAGAACTTGAGTTTGCCGAACTCGGTGAAGATGAGGACTTTCTAGAAGAGGAAGCCGTCATTGAATATGCGGAGGATAATGCCGGTAAAATTAAAGAACCGCCTGCGCCAAGTGAGAGACGAAAAGTTAAGCTCAAGGCAAAGGTTCAAAGGAAGGTAGAAAATTGGCGCCTCCCTGAAATTTCAATGCTTGAGGACCCTCCAGCGAGCCGATATCGAATCGACGAAAAAGAAATTCGCAATAAAAGTCATACTCTTACAGATAAATTGTCACAGTTCTCTGTTGGAGGAGAGGTCACAGGGATTAAGCCAGGGCCAGCGGTAACGATGTTTGAGTTTAAACCGCGATCGGACGTTAAGATTTCAAAAATTACAGAACTCGCTGATGATTTGAGTTTAGCTTTGAGTAGTGAGTCTGTCAGAATTATTGCACCAATTCCCGGTAGAAATGTCGTTGGAATTGAGACTTCGAATCAAAATAGGGAAACTGTCTTTCTTAAGGATATTTTGGCAGAAGAAAAGTTTTGGGATTCGGACCTAAAACTTCCGATTGCCCTCGGAAGACAAGCCGATGGAATTCCTAAAGTTGTAGATCTTAGAAAAATGCCCCACTTGCTCGTTGCCGGAACTACGGGTTCGGGAAAATCTGTTTTCGTAGTTTCAATTTTAACGGGCCTTCTTTTTCGCCACTCCCCTAAAACTTTACGGCTTATTTTGGTCGACCCCAAGCAAGTCGATTTGGCGGCCTTCAACGATGTTCCCCATCTGTTAATGCCTGTGATTTTGGACCCAAAGAAAGCGGTAACTGCTTTAAGGTGGGCTGTAAAAGAAATGGAAAAGCGCTATAGATCGATGTCTAAGTTCGGAGCCCGTGGCCTTGAATCTTATAACGACATCGTCGGTGAGCTCAGCAAAGAAGAGGTTGAGGAACATCGAGAATACAACGAACACCTTATGGATTCACGTAAAGGGAATGAGACGTATTATTTCGAACCCTTACCCTATATTGTCGTTGTCGTAGAAGAATTTGGTGACCTGATGGCAGTAGACAAGTCGAATGTTGAACAACTTGTTGTACGATTAGCGCAGATGGCTCGTGCCTGTGGAATTCATTTAATTTTAGCCATGCAGTCGCCACGAAAAGATGTAGTCACAGGCTTAATTAAAACCAATGTGCCGGGAAGAATTAGTTTTAAGGTGGCCAGCAAAATGGATTCACGAATTATCCTCGATGAGGCTGGTGCAGAAAGACTTCTGGCACGAGGGGATATGCTTTTTCTCGCGCCTGGAGTAGCGAAGCCCGAAAGACATCATGGTCCTTGGCTCACCGAAAAAGAGATTGAAGCCGTAATGGAATTTTGGGGAGATCAAGCCGAACCTGAATATGATCAACAGGCGATGAAGATCCTTGATGGGGGCGGTGCGGGATCCTCTGAATTTGGCGATGACTCTGGATTTTCTGAGCCCGAGGATGAGTATGACGAGCGCTATGACGAGGTTTTAAGTTGGGTTTCAGAGCAAAAATCTGTAAGCGCCTCACTCCTACAAAGGAAATTTCGCCTTGGGTACCCTCGAGCGGCTCGAATTATAGAGATCTTCGAGAAAGAAGGCGTCGTAGGGCCGGCTAATGGAAGCAAACCGCGTCAAGTTTTAATCAATTCCTTTGAACAACCCAGCTAAAGAAATGTAATAA
This sequence comes from Bdellovibrionia bacterium, assembly GCA_030427805.1. Lineage (GTDB taxonomy): Bacteria > Bdellovibrionota > Bdellovibrionia > Bdellovibrionales > JAGQZY01 > JAUHWN01. The sequence continues at coordinate 62,292 of JAUICP010000001.1, read as the reverse complement.
TCAGTCCGTGTTATTCCAAGTCCTTTTTAGTCTATTTTTTATACTTTCAACTCCTTCACTGGCCGATGAAAAATTGGAGAACAAGCTAGAAAAGTTGATTCTCAGTAAACAGAGAATGAAGGCGATTAAAATTCTTCACGAAGAGCTTGAGAAAGAAAATTTGTCCGATGAACAGAGGGCGAGTGTCGAAGGTCAGCTACGTAGAATTGAAACGATTTTTTTTACGGATGACGCGCAAAAAGACTATCAAATAGGCCTCTCCCAATTCTTTAACGATACGAGTTTAGCAAAGAGCCACTTAGAAAAAGCATTTTCATCTGAGCCCAATAATTATGAATTAGTCATTGCCAATATCCTTGTAAATCTTCGTTTACGGAATTGCAGCGAAGCAAAAAAAATATTTGATAACTTTCAGGCGAGTTGGCCAGCGTCGGGTAAGAGGCAGTTAATTGAGTTACAACTTAAAGCCTGTCGAGGTGATTACAACCTATTTTCTGAAAATGAAAAAGAAGGATTGAGTAGTACAGATCGAAGCCAGTTTAATCTTCACTTTACTATTCTTCGAGTCAAATCAGCGATAGCCAATAAGAATTATGATATTGCTTTAGAACTCATTAAAAATGGAAAATCCCTAGATACTGACTTCCCGGAAACCACCTATTGGGAGTGGTATATTTTAAAGGCTTTAAACAAAGAGGATGTCGCTCTCTATAAAAACTACCTCTATCAATGTAAGAAGCTATCACTGAAAAAGAAAATACTATATCGATGGAGCTATGATTTATGTCTGCAATCAAATCAAAGAGCCTCAATTTAATTGGCCTAACACTTCTACTGTTAATGATGGGCTGTGGAGTAAAAGGTGATCCTCAACCACCGCTAGAGCCGCCTTATATAGGTCGTGGCGAGCCCATGTATGATGAGGCGGGAATCAGAGAGTTGAAGCCGCAGGATAAAAAGAAGAAGAAAGGACCGTCTAATGGCCAATGAGTTTACAGACTTTTCATTTTGGAAAATTGAAGGTGCCGGGAATGATTTTGCAGTACTTGACCTACGGGAACCTGGAGTTAAGAAAGCAGTAGAGTCTGTTGATCAAATTCAGCTCGTAAAAAAATTATCTACACCGAAGTTTGGTTTAGGCTGTGATGGAGTCGTTTTTATTAAGGACACAAAAACGGGCGAAGATTTTCAGTGGGATTTTTTTAATGCCGATGGTTCGCGGGCTGAGATGTGTGGAAATGCCGCCCGTTGTATTGGCCTTGTCGGCATGGAGTTTTTTAATAAAAGTGATTCCGTTAATTTTCTCACTGACATCGGGCCGGTGGAAGCTAAAAAGGCCGGTGACTTAATAGAGGTAGCCATTGAGGTTCCCAGTTTTGAGCCCGAAGAATTTGATGTCGGCCTAATGAATGGAACCAGGCGAAGTTGGTTTATCAATACTGGCGTTCCTCACGTTGTTATCGAGTCTGCCTATTGGCCCATTAGAAAAGAGTTAAAGCCGAAAATTGAGTCGATCCGAAATCACCCCCGTCTTGGCGAGGCTGGCGCTAATGTTACCTTGTACAAAAAAGAAGCTAAGGATCATCTCAATGCCATTACCTTTGAGCGCGGTGTCGAAGATTACACGTTGTCCTGTGGAACAGGTGTTATGGCGGCTGCTATCGTCGATTTATTTCAAACTAAAGAAGATCAGATTGATGTTTCAAACCCTGGTGGTAGGCTTAACGTGCGCATCGACCAGAAAAACAACAAGGTCTATTTAAAAGGACCAGCGCGTATCGTATACAAAGGACAACTCAACAAGGATTTTTTTAACAATGAAGTTTGAAGGTGTTTTTACAGCTCTAGTGACCCCATATATAAGTGGTGATGTGGATTTTACTTCTTTGAAGCAACTTATAAAACATCAGCTCGATAATGGAGTCGAGGGTTTTGTCGTTAATGGAACTACAGGTGAATCTCCGACGCTGACGGCGAGTGAGTCGGAAGCGATCTTTGACTTTGTGAAATCCGAGGTTTCTGGCCAGGTTCCACTTATTTTCGGTACCGGTACGAACTGTACGAGAAGCACAGTTGATCGAACTAAAAAAGCGGAAGAGCTCGGAGCTGATGCTGTTTTAGTAGTGACTCCCTATTATAACAAGCCGACTCAAAGGGGAATTACTGAACATTTTCGCACGGTCAGTGAATTCACCTCTCTCCCAGTTTTACTTTATAATGTTCCCGGTCGAACACAGGTGAGAATTGAACTTGAGGCCTTAAAGGAGCTTTCTCGACGTCCTAATATTATGGGAGTGAAAGATGCGACTGGCGATGTCGCCTTCGGACAGCAGACTTTAGATGAATGCGGTCCAGGGTTTTTGGTGACAAGTGGTGATGATGGGACCAGCGTTGAGCTTTGTGCAAAAGGTGGCCATGGTGTTATTTCAGTTTGCTCCCATATATTTCCTAAGGAAATGACTCACCTTATTTCAGAAGCACGAAGTGGAAATTCTGAGAAAGCCTTAGAAGAATTTAAAAAATACGATCAAGTTTTAAAAATGCTTTATATTGAATCAAATCCAATACCAGTCAAAGCGGCCCTGAAAATGATGGGAATTATCCGCTCCCATGAACTTCGTTTGCCCATGACTAGTTTAAGTGAGCAGTTCCTTCCAGAGCTCGAAACGAGTCTCAAAGAAATAGGAGTACTTTCTTGAAAAAGCGAGGCGTCTTTGTTTCTGGATATTCCGGGAGAATGGGACAAGAGGTTGCTGGTCTTTTAGAAGACCACTCTGCACTTAAATTTGCAGGTGGTCTCGCGAAAGCTGCTGAAAAATCAAAGTCCGTTGTAAAGTCTCTCCCTGAGAAAAAGCCGAACGGAGTCGATTTAGTCATCGATTTTTCCTTGCCCACGGTCTTCACCAAACTTCTAAATTTCTGCAGAAAGAATAAGTTGCCGCTTGTATCTGGCACTACAGGATTAGATGCCAAGCAATTGCAGAGTATTGAGACGGCTGGAAAGGAAATTCCCATATTATGGGCGCCAAACATGAGTCTCGGTGTTGCGGTCATCAATGAGATGATTAAAAATTTGGAGTCTTTTGACGAAGCAGATTTTCAAATTGAAGAATTTCATCATAATAAAAAATTGGACAAACCATCCGGCACTGCCCTTTTTTTACAAAAGACTTTACGTAAAACTGTGAAAAAAAAGGTTCCCCGACCCTTGGCAATTCGTGGGGGTGGAATATATGGTATTCACAAGGTCCATGCTATGACCGACGAAGAGCACATCATCATTGAACATTCAGCATTAAATCGGAGTGTTTTTGCTCGCGGTGCCGTACGCGCTGCAAGTTGGTTAGTTGATCAGAGTCCTGGCCAATATCATTTGGCTGACTTATTAAAGTAGTTTTAGGGGGATTCCATTAAGTCTTACCACAGTGCAATTGTTGGTATTGAAGTTTACTATGGAAGTGGAGTAGCTCGTCTCAAGGAGTTAGTCGATACGGTCTCCCAGTTCGCTGATGTTGAAAAACTCTCGAGTATTTATCGAGTCTTGCCGGAGCAGGCGGAAAACCTAAGGTCAGATAACTTCAAACTTTTTGGTCGCTTGGCCATTGCAATTCGCCTTAAAACCGACTTGGAACCACAGAGTCTTTTTGCCTATCTATCAAATATTGAAACCAATATTGATGAAATGAAGACGCAACGCGCCGCCCTTCTCTATTTGCTGTTATTTGATGACCTTTTACTGATGAATCCCGATTTAACTCTACCCTACCCAAAACTCCACCTCAAACCGCACATACTGGTTCCTGCAGCTGAAATTGCCGGAGATATGGAGCATCCAGTTCTTAAAGAGAGTTTAGCTAAGCTAAGTTCGCAAATTAAAAACAAAAATTGGGGTGTCTTTTACGCCCAAGGGAAAAGCCTTCTTGATTTTTCTTATTAAGATCAATAAATCTGAAGGCATCTGAATTTAGAGGAGATCCTATGAAGTTTTATATCGATACGGCTGATATTGAAGAAATTAGAGAAGCTAACGCTCGTGGATTAGTTGATGGTGTAACCACTAACCCTTCCCTCGTGGCTAAAACTGGAAAATCAAACAAAGATGTAATAGCTGAGATATGCAAAGAGGTCTCCGGCTTAGTTTCAGCTGAGGTAATTAGCACTGATCTAGATGGTATGGTCAAAGAAGGTGTTGAGCTCGCAAAAATTGCTGACAATGTTGTGGTTAAGATACCTATGTGCGACCAAGGTCTAGTTGCGGTAAGAAGACTCGCTTCTGATGGAATTAAGACGAATGTGACCCTTATATTCTCTCCCCTGCAAGCGCTTTTGGTCGCTAAAGCAGGAGCGACACTTTGCTCTCCATTTGTAGGACGTCTTGATGACATTGCAAATGATGGAATGGGTCTTATTAATCAGATCACTCAGATTTACTCGACCTATAATTATGACACTGAAGTGTTGGTAGCGAGTGTTCGTCACCCAATGCACGTCCTTGACTCGGCCCTCATGGGAGCAGACATCGTGACTTGTCCATATAAGGTGATGCAACAGATGATTGACCACCCACTCACAGAAAAGGGTATCCAAAAATTCCTAGCTGATGCCGCACAAATTCCTAATGGATAGCCAAACTAAGGTTTGAATACTCAATGCGTAAACTATTAATATTACTGGCAATCATCTCGACAACGGTTCTTGTAGGCTGTGCTTCTACAAGAATCGATAATTTGCAAAAGCCAGTGAATTTTCTCAAAAGAGCTGCCGATTATGCTTCCCCTCGGGGAGTCCGTAGAACGAGCTTAAACGGCAGAACCTTTTTTTCTGAGTACTTTTCGCGGAAAGGGGACTTTTCCGCAGACGCTACTCGTTCTAGATATAGAGCCTATTCTAAGATTACTATTCTCGGCGACTCTCGCCCCTATGATGTTACCTTTGAAGTCATCATAGAAAAGCGTTCCGGAAGGCGCTATACCAGAGTCGGGGAGAGCTCAAAACTGGCTCGTGAGATCAAAGATTTGTTTCGGGACTTCTTAGCTAAACGTCCAAACAATAGAGACCTCATTGACGATTTCCGGGCCTTCTAAGTATACTGAATTAGTAGATTTTATTATTTTCCAGGATGGAACAAATGGACGTGCAGAACCTCATAGGTTCATGGATTCGAAGTCTCGCATTTAAGAACTTTTTAAAAGTTCTTCTCGGTGTATTTGTTCTTTCAGTGTTCTTTCCAAAATCCCATGAAGCTCGCGATTATAGAAAATTTATTAGTGGTTTTACTTTTAATATAAACCCATCTTCACCTGCCTACTCAGTCATTGCTGATGAGTATCTAGATGAGGCTATTGAACAGTCACTAAATAAGCCGTGGATTCCCGAAGACATCCCCGCTACAGAATTAAGAATCGAATCCGATTCAATCGGAAGGTTGGCCTTAGCTTTACGCGGCAAAGCCAGCAAAGTTAAAAGGAATATTGCGAGTTCTAAAATACCGCCGATTCTAAATACTAAGTATCGCTTCAAGCCAATGAAGATCAATATCGCAAAGGCTCTTTCAGAAGAAGGTGTGAAATTTAGCCTTAAATTAGAAGATGATCGGGTTCGCAATGCAGAAGAAGTGCAGCCTTCATACCTTGCTAAAGTTAATCAATCTAAAAAGAGACCGAGTGAAAATAGAAGAGCCACTTACAAAGAATATGATTCTCAGCAGAAGATGGCCGCACTTGAAAAGAAAAATACGAATCCAAGAAAAGTATTTAGCGATGTCGTAGAAATGAAAAGTGCCTTTTCAACTGAGAAAGAGCCCGGCATGTCTTTAGCTCAATCCGAAAAAATTGTCGGTAAGGGAGAAAACGGTAAAACAAAGTGGGTTGTTCATAGAAACAACCAACTTAATCCTAAACCACCTCAGCCAAGCTCAGATAAACAGGCGAAGGCTCCGAAAGAAGATTCTCTGGCGAATGAAGATCTTTCGGTATTCTCAGCTAAAGAAGACCCTTTAACGAAAAAATCAATGGCTCTGAAGGGGCGAATTGAACTTCGTGAGGGATTAGCCCTAGCAGGTGATGGCGACCATATTGTTATCTATCGAACTTATAAAAACGAAAGAAAAGAGTTTGGTCAGGTTTACCTCGATGAGGGTGAATTTGAAATATACGTTGAAGAAAATCGCGGCCTTCTCGTTGCCGAACTAAGAAATAATCAGGGAGCAGCCTTGGGTAAGGGATCGGTGCCGATCAATCAGCTCCTATCAGAAAAAAACCAAGTTGAAGTAACAGGATACTTCATCGATATAAAACCGATGGCATTTGGATTTACGGGGCAAATATTTGCCGCGGGATCTGGGATTAATGGTCGCAGTACTATTCCTAATGCAAAGGTGGAATTACTAGGATTTGAGCAGTCAGTTCGAAGCGTACAAGATGGAAGTTATCTTGATATTGATGCTCAGGACTCTTCTCTTTCTCTTATCCGAGTTAGCCACAAGGAGTATTGGTCGACCCTTCAATATACTAAAACTGGAATTTCAGAAGATGTTGAGCTCTATTCAGAAAAGTTAATTTCGTCTCTGTTTGGACTGATATTTGATCGAAACGAAATGTCAGAAGCTAAAGAAAAGGGTGTTATCTGGGGCGTTGTGCGAAAAGATAATAAAGAAGTTTCCGGTGCGGTTGTTAAATCTGATAGTGAAGATCAAGCCAGACCCATTTATTTTAATGAAGACTTCTTACCAGATCCTTCTCTACAGTCGACTTCGAGTAATGGTCTATTTGTCTTTGTAAATGTAGAAACGGGATCTACTGGTATTGAAGTCAAAATAGATAGCAGTGTATCGGACCTCAAGGTGATTCCCGTCGAAAACAAAACCGTATCTCGCCTCGATTTTAATATTAGAGATATTAAGCAAGTTCCCATTGAGTTTTATGAGGCCTTCGATAGTAGTGACTCAGTACCCACAACTTATAGAGTTTTAGGGTCTGAAAGGGATTACGAAACCTTTAGTAATGGCCAGGGTGGAATCGAATTTAATAGAGGACACGACCCTCTATTTATAGAGGTCGACGCCACAGAAACTCATAGAAGCTTAACACTGACCCATCAAAGGGAAGACTCAATCATCGGTGTTCCTATGATTTCAAATAGGTGGATTCAAGAAGCCTATTCCTATTCCAGTATCAGAGAGAACCCTCTTCTGGGGACTATTGTGGGATTTGTACAGTCTGATGAAAGTTTTAGGCTCGAATTAGACCGAAGCTTTGCTGAAGCACAACTATTGTTCTTCGATGCCAATGGTGACTTCATGAGGGATTCTTCAGAAAGAAAGGCAGTTGGTTATATTATTCTCAATGTTGAGCAGGGGATAAAGTCAGTATTAGTCGATTCCTTAGATCCTGAAGACAAGGCTTACTCCAGCAACTTAACTCTAGTAGAGCCTAATATCGTCTCTGTTATGACTCACGGATTGTAAGAAACCGGTCTTCTTCGGCTCTTAGGAGCTTTTTAAAATCAATTAAATCAAGCTTATGAGAACGCGGTATGAAAATCCTTAGTCCCTTTGGGAGTTTTGAATTCTTTTTTAGTGCGACCTTTAAATCAGGGTTGTAAGTGTAAAACAACTCGTGTTCGAGGTTGAGACGAGCTACTAGGGTTTTGGCTCTTTGAGTTTTAACGAGTCGATACTCCCGCGGATAGATGGGGAGTTGCACTTTTAAGTCGTCGTAGAGGTGTTCCTTATACTTTTCTGCGTGAAGGGCCGCTAAATAAGAAGCGTAGAAATTTGATGAAGCAAAGCTAAATCTCTTAGACCGATATCTGTAAATTATGTCTCCAAGCTGGCGAGATCGAGCTCTTCGAGAGGCCAACTTAACTCCACCGGGACCGTGATTATAAGCTGTTACAGCAAGAGGCCATTTCCTCCAAAGTATTGTATAGTTCTCTTTGAGTAGCCGGGCGGCAGCTTCTGTTGATTTTAGTGGTGAACGTCTTTCATCGATTGTCTTGCTGACTTTCATCATGCGTGATCCGATACCGGGCATAAACTGCCAAATACCACTGGCGCCGACCTTGCTCGTTGCGTACAAATTAAAGCTGCTTTCTGTCAATGGAAGTCGAACAAGTTCAGTTGGAAGATTGTTATTAGAAAAAATTTGTTCCATCGCCGGAAAGTAACGAGCACTTCTGGTTAAACCCTTTTGAAAATGATCTTTTTGTCCAGTTTGTGAGCGAATGGAGTAGGCCGCTGACTTAATGACTCTTTTTCGTTTTCCCGGTATTCGCTTGAGAAGATTATAGTAGCGTCGATCACTGCCTTTAAGGCCTCTATAGGACTTCCTATTTGCCAGTCGTTTCAATCGAGTCCTAACTTTGTTAGCAACTTTCGAAACATGCCTTTCTCCGCGGGCCACTTTAGACCAATAGCTTCCACCTTTTTTATTAACAAAAGGTGATATATCTACGACTTCAAAAATAATCCATGGATATTTTTGATGGTGGATGACTCGTTTGTTCGAGTCATATTTTGTGTAAATATCAAACCAAAAGGCCACTCTCCAGTACATTCCCTTGGGAATACTGAAGGCATCATCAATTCGCTGGCTCTTATCTTTTAAGATATGACCTCGATTGAGTTCTTCCTTTTTTGAAACCTCAACGGTTTGCCCAAGGTGTTCCTCAATTTCATCATTAGAATCAATTTCACTGAGTTCTTTGACTTTAATGGGCTCGAAAGTGAGAGGGGCTCCCTCAATAAAGCTAAATTCGGGGAAGATCTTTTTTTCCGCTTTAATTGCAGTTCCCAGGCCCAAACGGTTGAGCTCATTTCTTTGTTCCTGGAGGTGTTTCCACCAAAGGATGCCACCAAGAAGCGAACTACAAAGTAAAGAGAATCCTAAGCCCATTCCGAGTAGACGAAATAAGCTTTCAGAGCGGGTTTTAAGTGACTCACTATTTTTCCTCATAAGCTTTTATCAATGAGCAAGGGATATACCACGACCCTCGAAATTAAGTCGTGTATAAACAGCTACTTACAAGACCTTTCGCGCCGATGGCCTGTAAATATTTATTAGAAAGCCGCAAATCGGGTAGTGATCGGGTCGAGAGTGGGTGTTGTTTTTGAAAGATTTTGCCTGAGATAAAATTTAGTAAAAATAAGAAGGAGTTTACTGGGTACTACTAGAATTGATAAAGAGAAAGTCACTATTTACTTCCTCAGGTCGATCATTAGTTGAGTCACCAGCACCGGTGTCTAAGTCGCCAAGGCGAATTGTATTCGGAGTGACTCCACTATCGATGAGAATATTGCTAAATATAGCAGTTCCCGCCACAGGGAAACTCAATTTTAATTCGTCTAGAAGTAAACAGGATCTGTTAACCACTGATTGAGCCAGATCTTTCACAAAAGTCTGTAGAGTACCACCACAGGGTTTGTCGTCGTTGAGATCGGAGACGAGATCATCTGCGGTTGCCACTAAGTCCGCAGTTTGGAAGGTATAGTTAATATTTAAAGCGCCTTCGATATCTGTAGAACCACCGACAACTGAATAAACTTGTACGACCTCGATTTCACCACTAGCAATTTTGCAATCCGTATCCGAATAAAAACTATAGGTTTCATTCATTGCTATTCCGTCGGCTGTGATAACACCTTGAACGCTCTTAATAGAAGGAATTAAAGGGGTGGTGAGTTCAACACAGGTTGTGATCCAAATTCCAGAAAAGTCTTCTCCGGTGTATGGTGTTCCAGAAATGTCAGCGGGTTCCTCTGAGTTGGAGCAAGCTCCAATCCAGAGTAGAGAAAGGATGAGGAGGGCTGTCTTAAAGTGGGACAGTAAAATACTAAACTCCTAAGCGTAAGTAATGAGAGTCGCTCCTGACTCAACACTATCACCGTCGGAGACCAAAATATCTTTAATTTTCACGTCTTTAGCGGCGCGCATCTCATTTTCCATCTTCATAGCTTCCATTATAACAAGAGGTTGTCCTTCTTTCACCTCTTGTCCCTTTTCAACCATGATTTTAACAATCTTTCCGGGCATACCCGAGGTTAAAGAGGACTGGCTTCCAATTGCGCCACCTTTTTTTAGGCTTTCATGGAGTAACATCTCATCGTTGTAGATTTCTACGGTTCTATAAGAACCGCGAGTATAGACTGTGTACTCAGTATCGGTTCCTACAACATCTAAGAGGTATGAGCTTCCTTTAAACAGGAATAGTATGACTTGTTCTAGTTCCTGGTAGTCTATTTTTTTAATTGTATAATGGACCCAGTCGGTTTCACCTTCTTGGATACTAACTTTCCAGTGGTGTCGTCCTTCGATAACATTAATTTTAAAATGTTTTCCTTTGAGTTCTGCTTCAAAAAACATGATTACCTCAATTGTTCAATTCGACCTTTAGTTTTCCAGCGACTCGCAATATTGAGCTTAGAAACATCTTTGTTTTTTCGGTCATTATAAGCCTGGACGGCAGCAGCAATTAAAAACACATGGTCATCAACAAATCGAAAGAGTTCCGGTTCAGTAACGACAAGATGCTTTTCACAAAACTGAGTTGTATAGGTGCCGTCTATAAACTTTGGATGCTCTAATATTGATTTGTGTAAAACGATATTTGACTTTACACCGGTCAAAGTAAATTCAATCAAGGCTCTTTGTAGTCGCTGAATAGCCGCGTCTCGAGTTGCTCCCCAGGCGATCACCTTAGTGATCATTGGGTCGTAGTATATCGGAACTTCGTAGCCGGGATAAACATAGGAGTCGATTCTTATAAAAGGTCCCTGAGGGTGGCGACATCTTCTAATTTCCCCAGGAGAAGGTACAAAGTTGGCGGGGTCCTCGGCGCAAATTCTCGCTTCGATGGCGTGGCCTTCTTGCTTAATGTCATCTTGTTTATAGCCAAGCTCTTCGCCAGCGGCGACTTTAATCTGTAATTGAACGAGGTCGACACCAGTTACCATTTCTGTAATCGGGTGTTCCACTTGAAGCCGGGTGTTCATCTCCATGAAGAAGAATTCTTTTGTTGAGTTGTCGAAAATGAATTCAAAGGTTCCAGCGCCTCGATAACCGATCGACTTTGCAGCTGCCACCGCAACGTCTCCCATTCGTTCGCGAACTTCTTCGGGCACACTTGGGCTAGGGCTTTCTTCAATGAGTTTTTGATGGCGTCTTTGAATCGAACATTCGCGCTCAAAAAGGTGAATAACGTTGCCATGGTTGTCGCCAAAAACCTGAATTTCAATATGTTTTGGATTGGTGATAAAACGTTCAATATAGACGGTGTCGTCGTTGAAATAGTTTTTTCCTTCTGATTGGCAGGCTCGAAAAGAGCTTTCAATTTCTTTTGGGTCGTGAACAACTCTCATCCCTTTTCCGCCGCCACCAGCAGAAGCTTTAATAATTACGGGATATCCAATTTTTTCAGAAATAGTTTTTGCAGCACTTGCATCAGCGACGGGACCATCACTTCCAGGAACGGTCGGCACTTTTGCTTTTTGCATTAAATCGATGGCCGAGAGCTTATCTCCCATTGCTTCGATATTTTCTGGCGAGGGTCCGATAAAAGTAACGCCTTCTTTTTCTAAGGCTCTGGCAAACTCAGGCTTTTCACTCAAAAAACCGTAACCAGGGTGTACTGCATCGGCACCGGACTTTCTTACCGCCTCTAAGATTCGATCAATTTTTAAATAGGATTCCGTGCTTGGTGCTGGTCCAATTTCGTAAGCTTCGTCAGCGAGTGCAACATGGAGGCTTTTGCGGTCGGCCTCAGAGTACACTGCAACCGATGAAATGCCCAGATCTCTACAAGCACGGATAACTCTAATTGCAATTTCACCGCGATTGGCTACAAGTATTTTTTTAAACATAACTGCGCCCTTCTTTATAGTGGAATATTTCCATGCTTTTTCTGCGGATTAACATCTTTTTTGTTTTTTAACATTTCTAGAGCATCGACAATTCGTTTTCTTGTCATGGCTGGTTCAATCACTTCATCGATGTAACCAAGTTCTGCTGCTCGGTATGGATTGTTGAACTTTTCTTCGTACTCTTTAGTCAGTCGAGTTCTTTCAGCCTCAGGATTGGAGGCCTTTTTAACTTCGTTTCTAAATACGACGTTAACAGCACCTTCGGCACCCATTACGGCAATTTCCGCAGTCGGATAGGCGAGATTCACATCAGAACGCAAATGCTTAGAGCCCATAACGATATAAGCGCCACCATAGGCCTTTCGCGTGATGAGAGTAATTTTGGGAACGGTTGCCTCGGCGTAAGCGTATAGTAGCTTGGCGCCATGGGTGATAATCCCCTGCCACTCTTGTTCGGTGCCGGGAAGGAAGCCGGGAACATCCACGAGACTTACAATGGGAATATTAAAGGCATCGCAAAATCGAATAAAGCGTGCGCCCTTCTTAGATGCATCAATATTTAAACATCCAGCGAGAACTTGAGGTTGGTTAGCGACGATACCAACGGGTCTTCCATTGAAGCGAGCAAATCCAACAACGACATTTGTAGCGTAATGTTTATGAACTTCGAGGAAGTAACCCTCATCGACGATAAACTTGATAAGTTCAACGACGTCGTAGGGTTTTTTTGAATTATCGGGAATAAATGTATTCAATTCATCAACAATTCGATCCGGACGATCAGTTGTCGCTAAAACGGGTGGATCATCCAAGTTGTTGCCGGGGAGGAAGTTAAGGAGCTCTCGAATCATTAAAAGACAATGTTTATCGTCTTCAGCTGCAAAATGAGCAACACCCGATTTAGATGAATGAGTTGATGCGCCACCGAGATCTTCTTTTGTTACCTCTTCGTGGGTCACTGTTTTAATGACATCAGGTCCCGTCACAAACATGTAACTAGACTCTTTAACCATGAAAATAAAATCGGTAATTGAAGGTGAGTAAACGGCACCCCCCGCTGAAGGCCCCATAATTGCTGTAATTTGTGGTACGATTCCGGAGCTCATGGTGTTTCTTACGAAGATATCACCGTAGCCGGCAAGGGATTCAACACCCTCTTGAATTCGCGCTCCACCCGAATCGTTAAGCCCAATTACAGGAGCGCCGTTTTTTACGGCGAGATCCATAATTTTACAGATCTTTGTTGCCTGTGTTCTCGACATACTTCCACCGTAGACGGTGAAATCTTGAGAATAAACAAACACAAGCTTGCCATTAATTCGCCCGTAACCAGTAACGACGCCATCGCCATCGATGTGGCTTTTTTCCATGCCGAAGTTCGTACATCTGTGATGGACAAAACGATCGAGCTCAACAAAGCTACCGGGATCTAAAAGAATATCGAGGCGTTCTCTCGCTGTAAGGCGTCCACCTGTTTTATGTTTTTCGATTCGCGTTTCACCACCACCAAGCATGGCTTGTTCATTCTTGGTTTCGAGTTCGTTTAAACGCACTAAATTTATATTTTCTGTATCGCTCATGACGTACCTCTATTAGGGGTAGTTGCGTCCATAAAGACGCGGAAATGGAATAGTTTCTCGGACGTGGGAAGTACCGCAAATCCAGCCAACAGTTCTTTCGATTCCCAGGCCAAAACCTGAGTGAGGGAAAGAGCCGTAGCGGCGAAGATCGAGATACCACTGAAAATCCTCTTCTTTGAGATCGTGTTCTTTAATTTTAGTTTGAAGAACATCGATGCTCTCTTCTCTTTGACCACCACCGATGATTTCTCCGTACCCCTCGGTCGCTAACATGTCACAGCTGAGGCTATACTTTGAATCTTTCGGCTCCTCTTTAAAATAAAAAGCTTTAATGGCCGTTGGGAAGTGATGGACAATAACTGGTTTGTCGAATTGAGAACTAATAATAGTTTCATCTCCGCCACCAAAGTCATCACCATCTACAAATTCAGGATTTTCTTTTTTAATAATTTCGACAGCTTCTTCATAGTGAAGCCGAGGAAAAGAGCCTTTTATTGGTTCTAACTTAGAAAGATCTCGCTCGAGAACCTTTAACTCTTCTGCCTTGTTTTTTATTGTTCTTTGTACAATGTATTCAACAAACTGTTCGGCCAAATCCATGTTGTCGTAAAGATCATTAAATGCGACTTCTGGTTCAACCATCCAGAATTCAATAAGGTGTCTTCTCGTTTTTGACTTTTCTGCTCTAAAAGTAGGGCCAAAACAATAAACTTTTCCATGGGCGGCGGCTGTTGCCTCCATGTACAGTTGCCCGCTTTGCGAAAGATAAGCTTCGGTATCAAAGTACTTGGTGCCAAAGAGATTCGATGTCCCTTCACAAGCACTCGGAGTAAAAATAGGAGCATCGGTATTGATAAAACCACGTCCATCAAAGAAATCGCGAATCGCCTTCACTATTTCGGAACGAACCCGAAGGACAGCGTGCTGTTTTTTTGATCGCAACCAAAGGTGACGATGATTCATTAAAAAATCAATTCCGTGTTCCTTGGGAGTGATTGGGTAGTCGACAGACTTAGAAATGACCTCGTAGGTTTCAGCGCTCAGTTCATATCCGCCAGGAGCTCTGGGCTCTTCTTTGACCGTGCCGACAACTTTAACGCTCGTTTCTTGGGAGATATCTTCTGAAAAGTTCTCGAAACTCGTCTCATCGCACTCTCCCTTAAAGAAAGTACATTGGCAGTAACCGGTTCCATCTCTAAGGATTAGAAATTTAATTTTTTTCGAACCGCGCGAGTTGAACACCCAACCCTTCAGTTCGACTTTTTGACCCACATGTTTGTGGAGCTCGTCAATAAAGTACCTCATAGGCCCCCCAAGCCGTTAAATCAGCGTAGCGTCATTAGGCAAAATTAGGCCTAAATTATCTATATATGGCGGAAGGTACAAGCCAAAAAAAGGCCCTTAAAGACAGGTCGCAGCGACCCCTGAAGGGGTTTTTTGAAGCCATGTGTTATGGCCTATTAATTGCCAACGATGAGCTTAGAAAAGCCCTGAAACATTTCAAAACGTTGAACCTGAGTTTTGATGAGTGCACTGCAGGCGGTTGCGTGAAAATGAGTCGAATTGGGGCCCCGTTTTGGTCGATTCATTGCCATGATAAAGAGCTTTTCAAACTGCTTTTCATTGAGTGTGCTCGCTTCTGCATCTAGGCCCCCATAGAGTTTCGCTGGCTCGAGGCAATTCGCTTGAATTTGCTTTTTGAAGCTGTGAAAAACCTTTTTAGCCCTTGGGTCAATGCCTGTTTTTACCTGAACGACGGGCTCACTAATACTGCGGCCGTGGGAAATCCCCGTTTGATCCTTAATTAAGGTATCTCGACTGAGTTGAATCATGTTGTCCAAAAATTTAAATTCGGCATAGCAATGATAGGAATCCTGAGTAATGTCTTTGTGACAACGGTTTCGATCCTCAGGGCTCGGTTGATCCGGTTCAGTCACATGGGAACTATTACAAAATGAATAGAGTCGATAGAGCTTTGTTTGATCAAAAACATGGCGAGCTTCTTTGCTGGCGATCGCCAAATAGTTTTGCCCATTACTACACCGATATTCAATCGTGTGAAAATCGTTTGCCTGGGAGAAGTTAATAATAAATGAAATACTTAAAAAGACTATGAGATTTTTGACAAATTCCATTGTCTGGCCCCTAATATTTTGATTCCTTCAAAATACTATAACCATAATTGTAAACGAAATTTTCAAAAGAGAAGCATGCGACCTGATTACCCGGTTGATAACAATGCTTGGTTTCGTTTACAAAGAATACCAACACCCACCTTAATCAAATGCAATACCATGCCCCCTTGAGATCAAATCTATAAAGAGTTCAGCGGCAGGGTCTATGCGACTGTTCAATTATTAAACGCGAAGTTTGTTCCAAAAGGGCACATTCTCTCAAAGAATTTGTTTCAAAATGAGACTTGATTAAGACCTTTCATTCAATAGACGAAGAGACTATATGCGTTTGATGATACTCGTTTTCTTTCTTTGTGTTCTTCCCCAGCTTTCTGTAGCAGGGCCTCGCTTTTCGATAGAGGGAAGCAATATTATTAACAATGTCCTGCACCAGCAGACCGAAGCACTGCGGGCGGTTTCTATACTTTTGAAAGATGTAGATAGTAAAAAGGAATTGAAAGAGCGGGTGAAGCTTTTGAATTCAAAGAAATTTGAGAAGATGCTTTTTAGGCATTTTGATAAGCTCCCCGATGACTTCAAAGATCTTGGAATTAAAGTGGAGTTTAAAGAGTCAAGTTTGATTGTTAAGGTTGGAAAATTAAAGCCGGTGACTCTGAAAGCAGCGGGTCCTAGTTTTAATACTTATTTAATCAACGACAAGCGAGTGACCTGGAAGGTCGAATCAGGTCTTGAAAGCCTTTGGATAAAAGTTTTTGGTAGAGCAAGTGTTCAGTTTCACACACCCAATCTCTTTGATCTCTTGATAGATCGTGCGAATGCCAACCCGGGCGCCGCTGTTTGGGTTTTGAGAGCATTTATTGCTGTGTCCGTTGGTGGCGGGGTTATGATTGCTGGGCCTTGTTTAAATAACTCATTGAGAAGTTTGAATAGAAACTTTGCCAGGCTTCACGGCGGAAGTCCATCTAACCCCGGTCCTAAGAGGGTTCGTCCGCCAGCAAATCCAACTATGGCTCGTTGGGGTCGGCAAATAGACACCTGGCTTGATCAAAATGTCCGCACTCATTTTGGCGGCTGTGCTGCTGCCGCAATCGAAGATGGCGATGGAGTTTATGACCTAGAGGGAGCCCTCTATCACTACTGTCGAAATATGGCTCAGGCCGTAGTTAATGAATACGAAAGAACGAGCTCTGCAGAAGATACGATGCTTCGAAGGGTCAGGAATCCTTATACTGATGCCGGAGAGGTTAATCATTCGCTACTCGCGCAAATTACAGACGATGTTCTTCTAGATAATGTCACAGCTCCTCAATCGATCGCCGGCGTTGACGTTTATCGTGATACGGGTGAGTTGAATGGTGGAGAGCCCGTACTTACTTTTGATCGAACCATCACCCAATTGAATGAATTGCCTGAGAGCCTTCAGGGGATTTTCACCTCTATTCACAGAAATCGAAGAGATCGCAGCACTTGTGTCGCTATGGGGTTAACAGCCTTGCGCGCAGAAGAGTCTGGGCGGCCTGCGGAGCCCACAGGTCAGAGTGCTAACGAAATATAAAAAAAGAGGCTTTGAAAGCCTCTTTGTCCACCCATAATTTTTATACGAATTGAATAGTTAACTTTCTTGATCGCCATCACCCGTTGAAATAACTGGTGAGCCACTAGCGGGTGCTCCACTTGCTTCTCCGGCCCTAATGGCGGCTGTTTGTTCAACAATCATCTGCTTGCATGCCGTTCGGTCAAAGGGATGGCCATTTCGCGTGACTCGATTGGCGATTGCGAAGAGCTCAGAAAAGTACCCGACAGTTAAGCGAGTTGCGTGTCTCGGTACATCGACAAACTGTTTTCCTGGCTCCAGGCAGTTGGCTTGAATCTGGTCCCCGTAGGTATCAAATACCTTTTGCACGATGGGATCGATTGCAGCTTCTTCTTCGGCATCAGCCTCGCGACCATGTTCAATAAGATCTCTAGCTAAAACGACGTGTTGATCATCACCTAAAGTGATTGAGTTGCCCTTTCTCTTAAATTCATCGTAGCAATTATAGGTTTCGCGATCTTCGTCTCCGCTGCAATTTCCAAAAACCTGTGGCGTTAAGTTGTTGGGGTCGGGAATGTGTGAGTCATTACAGAAGAGGTAGAATTGGAAGATGTTTTCTCCGCCAGCCAGTTGAATTGGAACATCACTCGCAACCGCTCGATAGTTCTGTCCGTTGCTACAGCGGTATTCAATGGCTTGCATGCCGTCATTTTGTGCTTGGGCGAGGGCTCCAAGAACTAAACTAAATACTATTAGGAAAGAATTTTTAAGAAACACGAAGTTTTCTCCTTTTTTTGTTACATAAATGGGATCGAAAGCTATGGCAAAATTCAAAGTAAATGATCTAGTCTTCGGTGACTAAATCAAAAGTTGGAAGGGCAACTGTCCCGTCATTTTGACTGCCAATTGTTGCTCGCCAAGCTTGCGCTTCGGTTCTGATCAGTTCGCTACAGGCTGTTCCGTCAAATTCAAAGCCTTCAGCGGGGGCTCCTGGCCGAGTAGCAACTGCATAAAGACCGTGAAACTGCTGACGAGTTATTTGCGTAGCACTAGACTCAACCCCTAAAAAGGTTTTCGCCACTTGAAGACAATTTGCTTGAATTTGTTCTTCCTTTGTTTCCCAAATAGAGAAAGGAATATCAGCTTCTTCGAACTGTGATTTATTTTGTGCGGATTCGGCGCGGCCATGTTTGATGTTTTCAGCTGCAACCACGTGGGCTTCTCCACCATTTAGAAACGATAAATTTCCATTTTCAACAAACTCGGATCCACAAATAGCGGTTTGACTGTCATTATCTCCATTACAGTTTTGTATGGCCTGGTCGGTAATCGAAAATCGATCGGGTATGTGGGAGCTATTGCAAAAATACTGTTGGCGATAAACCTGTCTGCCGTCCCAATCTGTGATGACCTGAGTATTTGCTATGACCGAGTAGTTTTGTCCGTTACTACAACGGTACTCGATGGCTTGATATTCTACTGCCCAAGCCGAGTTTAAAAATAAAAAGAAAAACGTAAACGAATAGAAAAACCTTAAAATGCCCATAGTCTCCACTCCTATTCCAATGAATAGCCCTCAAAAAGAATTATTGGAGACAGCTAGAAAACAGAATCGTCCTGGATATTGATCTTTGTATCTCTCGCTTCTTAATAACTTTTAACCCAACTTTAGAAGGAAGCAAATTCGTGCCCAGTTCAAGTGCCATTCATTTCGATTTGAAAAGCAGGGATTGTCCGGCTGTTAGTTTTATATACACATTTAAGTACCGTTAATTAGGGGGATTCTGTTAAATGAGGTAGAGTATTGAGTTGTAACTGTATCAATCTAAGACAATTGGTATTTGATTCGTGATTGAAAAAACAGAGGCCTCAATAGGGGAAACTGAGGCCTCTAAGATATACTACTGAACAACAGTCTCTATATATTCAATAGCTTTTTTAATATTTAACCGTCCACGGGTTGCTACCGGGAAGGGTCCTGAATCAACACTGAATAACAGGGCTTCTTTAACTTGCTGTACGCTAGCAGAAGGCCTGTGACTAAATAAAAGAGCGGCGGCACCAGACACGAAAGGGGCTGCCATAGAAGTTCCATCGAGGTATCTCTCACTAGGGAATGTATAGGTTGAATAGATCGAAACCCCAGGGGCGACGATATCAACGAGTGCTCCTGAATAGTTAGAAAAATCAGCCGTAAAGTCATTGGGCGACGAAGCACCAACAGTAATTTGGTTGGAGTAAGTGTAGGCCGCCGGAAATTCAGGTCGCACATCTAAGTTTTGTCCATTGTTTCCTGAAGCAACGACTACGAGTACACCCTTTTGATTGAGTCCATTTATAGCTGCACCCAAACTTTCTGAGCAAGGAGCTCCTCCCCAGCTGGCGTTGATGACTCTAGCCCCTTGAGCTGCGGCATAATTGAGAGCACTAACAGCATCAGATAAAGAGCCTTCACCCTCGGAATTCATAAAATCGAGCGGAAGAATTTTAGCTCCATATGCAATTCCTTTTATGTTCCCATTGTTGTGACTAGCGCCAACAATTCCAGAAACATGGGTGCCATGGCCGGTACCGTCTGTGACTTGTGGGCGATCTCTTTCGAAATCATATCCACTAATGTCGTCAATTAAACCATTTCCGTCGTCATCGATACCGTTTTCAAATTCTCGAGGATTGCGATAAATTTGACTAGCTAATTGTGGGTGATCGATATCGACCCCTGAATCAATAACTGCCACCAAAACTCCAGAGCCATCAATTCCTCGAGCCCATACGTCTTCCACTTGAATTTTTTGTTGGCCCCAATCAAATTCGGTCACTTCTGAAGAAGCAATGGGGCTGGTCACTGGGTTAAACTGCTTGAGTTTATAATCATGTTCTGCCCAAGCAATTTCCTCATTATTTTCTGTCATGAATTCGTTTACAAACTTCTCGCGGTCATCTGCAGATTCAAAAGTCATATCACCGTTTTTCCAGTGAACGATGAACTTATTTTTAATGGCAAAAGATCCGCAAGTTGAACTGGGCGATTGGAATTTCTCTTCGGCGGTTGTATCGCCGCTTCCAGAACAATTAACAATGAACGCAAGCATTGGAATCAAAAGTCCCGCTTGGACTAGCCGATAGACAAACATGTCTTTCTCCCCTTGGCAGGAACTTCCTGTTCCTTGTTATATTGTCACTTTTAGTGACCCTTCTGGTTAGTTTGATCGGTCTAAACTCGGCTCAAATAGAGACCAGAAGTGAAGTTCTAGACGAAGGGTTTTGGACACAGGTTGAGTGTCATAAGTGGATCTTGTGGTCTTGTATTAAGAATACTTTCTATTCTTGTGGAAGAATTTTCCTAGTCTAGTTGGGGACCCATTGCCTGTTTTAGACGAAATTAAAGCTTTCTGTTCAAGAAATTTTTACTAATTGGGCTTTTCCGATGGGGATTTAATAAAGCTTTGCTATAAGCCAATGGACTTTACTGGAGGTTTGAATGAAATTTTTAACTCTAATATTTGCGGTACTATTGAGCTCTGAGATTGGATTTGGTGCGGGGAGTATGAGTCTAGAGCAGGCTATGGATTTACAAGAGCAGATAACTCTTTCTCCGGTTACTTATCAGGGGCTTCCGGTGATTTCCTCGACTCATAATTCTAACAATATGCCGGCGATGGTTTGCGCTTCTCTTGGTTACTCTAGGCTTGTGGCTTTTGAAGTGAACTTTGAAAAAACCGTTCGTGAATTTATAAAGAGTGGAATGAGTCAGGTGGCAGCTATTAAGCCGGCTGGAAATGATTCTGAAGGCTACACGAACTCCCATGGTGCTTACTTTTTTTATCAAGAAGATTTAAGTAATACCTTGTTTAAGGGAATAAAGCTCACTACTCTTAAGTCTGTAACTTGTGCTAAAGGACTTTAGGAACAAATTTTGGCGGGAACAATTCTTTTTACTTTAATTATTGGACTGTTGGCCGTCCTTCAAGGCGGAATTAATAAGCAGTTTGGAGACAGCTGGGGTCTTCCCGGTGCGGTACTTATTAATGCGATCGTATTTCTGGTCGGTTCAGTCGCGTTTTACTACTATGCGAAAACCTCACTGCCTTTAATGGAATCTCTTGGTGATCGCGATAGTTTTTCGAGTTTTAAGTGGTGGTATGTGCTTCCTGGATTAGCCGGACTGGTTTATGTCATCGGTGTTCCCTACTCGATTACTAAAATTGGTGCTCTTAATGTTTTTATAATTCTGATTGCAGCGCAAATTCTAGGAAGTTTTTTGTGGGATCGTTTTGTTGAAGGGATTAACACTAACTACTGGCAGCTATTAGCTGCTGGTCTTGCCCTCGCCAGTGCTGCTGTTTTGTTTTTTAAGTCGAGCCCAAACTAGTTTCTCTCAGATCAAACACACGGTGAAATTTACCCTAAACCTGTTGAACAAACTCTTCTAAAAAGTCACAAAACCGAGCTTCGACCTCTTTGGCTTTTTCAGTGACTTCATCGTGAGTGAGCTTGCTTGCAGAAAGACCTGCAGCCATATTAGTGATGCAGCTCATAGCACAAACTCTTTGTCCCATGTGATTGGCTGCGATCGCCTCGGGAACTGTACTCATGCCGACGGCCTTTCCACCAATGGTTTGTAAAAAACGAACTTCGGCGGGAGTTTCATAGGTAGGGCCACTGACTCCGCAGTAAGTGCCTTTCCAATAGCGAACATTGTTTTGTGATAGAATTTGCGACATTTTTTCTGAGAGTGACTTTTCATAGGCCTCTGTCATGTCGGGAAATCGAGGTCCAAGATTTTTAATATTTGGACCCTTAAGAGGATTATCGCCCATTAGGTTTATATGATCTTCAAGGATCATAAAGTCACCAGGCTTCATGTTAGGATCGAGGCCCCCAGCTGAATTGGTGAGCATTATAATTTCTGTTCCTAATAGAGCGAGTGTTCGAACCGGAAATACGACGTCGGCCATGGAATGTCCTTCGTAGTAATGAATTCGCCCTTGAAGTATAGCGAGATCAATTCCACCAACCTTGCCAAGAATAAGGCGACCTTGGTGACCTTCGACCGTCGGTGAATTAAAGTTGGGAATTTCGTCATAGGGAATCGTAGTTTCAACCTCAACCCGTTCAACAAAAGCTCCCAATCCAGACCCCAGAACAATTCCCATGCGTGGTTTTAACTGTGAGCGGGTTCTAATAAATTCAACTGTTTCTTTGAGCTTTTCCTGCACCATACTTATTTCCGTTGTTTTCTAATTGTTTTAACTATGAGCTCGTTTGGCTTTACCTTCTCTTCAGAAAGGTTGAAGCAGTCTAAGAGCATTTTCTCGGTATTTTCAAAACGACTAATGTCGCTCGAGTAGATTGTGAAAATAGGTTCTTCTTTTTCGACAAAATCACCAATTTTTTTATGGCACTTTATTCCTGCCACCATATCAATTTCGTCGGTTGTCTTGAGGCGACCAGCTCCTAAATTAATACTCGAAAGGCCAATTTTTTCGGTATTGAAAGATTCGAGATATCCCTTTTTAGGAGAGAGTATAACGTAGCACTGGGGTGCGTGTGGAAGTTTTTCGAGATCTCCACCTTGTTTTTGAATCAGCTCTTGCCACTTTTTCCAGGCACTTCCATCTTCTAGGGCTTTTTCACACTGAGAAAGAGCCGAATCGAAATCATTGGCGAGCCCCGAAAGGAGTACCATATTCGCCGCAAGGTGAAGGCTGAGTTGTCTTGAATCTTGAACTCGATCGAGATTTACAAAATCATCACTTTCATTTTTTAGAATGGCATTGGTTTCGACGATTTCAAGTGCGTTACCTATGTACTGTCCAAGGGGCTGATTCATGTCGGTGATTAATGCCGTCACATCGATATTATTTTCAACACCCGTGTCACAGAGTAAATTGGCAAGTGCTTCGGCATCTTCTACGGTTTTCATAAAAGCGCCACTTCCCCACTTTACATCGAGAACGAGGCCAGAAATTCCTTCGGCCAGTTTCTTTGACATTATACTGGCACAGATTAAAGGCAGAGATTCAACCGTGGCTGTCACATCTCTGAGCGCATAAATCTTTTTATCAGCGGGGCAAATTTCATCGGTTTGCCCAATAATCGCAATATTTGATTGACCGATTCGATCTACAAAATCATCGATACTAATATCAATAGAAAAACCGGGGATGGCCTCTAACTTATCAAGGGTTCCTCCAGTATGGCCCAATCCTCTGCCGGCAATCATTGGAACGGGAACACCACAAGCCGCCGCAATAGGGCCAAGTATGAGGCTTAGTTTATCTCCGACTCCACCGGTACTGTGTTTATCGATGGCCTTGTGTTTTAGATTGTTAAACTCGATGACTCGACCTGAATGCTTCATAATATCTGTCAAATTCGCAGTTTCTTCTAGGGAGAGTCCGTTGAGAAAACTAGCCATCAGCCAGGCGGACATTTGGTAGTCGGGGATTTCTCCACTGACATAGTTATCTATGAGAAATTTGAGTTCGGCTTGGCTGTGAGAGTAGCCTCGTCTTTTTTTCTTTATTAATTCAGCGGGGAGAAATTCCATAAGTCATCCAAATCATAGGGCTTTATCGTTTTTTTGGCTATAGATAAAAAATAATTTTAAATATTATCAGGTGATCGCAAGGAGGTGCTGATAATCGAGCATTTCGCTAGTTATTTGTCAAAAATATCATTCTCTGACTATACTGAATTGAAACTTCTCCACCCTGGATTATGCCTATGATTAAACATTATCTTGTCTCGGGACTCGTTCAAGGAGTCGGATATCGCCGATTCATTGAAAAAAGAGGTCGTGAAAACTCTGTAGGTGGGCGCGTTCGGAATCTCACGGACGGAAGAGTGGAGATTGTCGCGTCAGGTCAAGAAGAGAACGTAGACTCCCTAGAAGTGTATATCGAGCGAGGCCCCGATAGCGGACAGGTTAAGGGGATTGAATCAAAAATAATTCATGCAAACATCAACTTACCCGTGCAAATGACGGTCGCGCCAGATGGAGATGAACCATGGTCTTTCGATTAATACTAGTTACCGTAATCGCATTTAGTTTGAGTCTTTCTTCGGTACACGTTCAGGCTCAGGTTTCTCCCTATGATACTGGGGCGGAAACAACAGCCGGTGGTCCAAGAAAACAGCTTGCGACTATTATTTTTGCAGGCCTTGGTGGAGCGATTTTAGGATTAAGTACCTTGAGCTTTTATGGTCGTCCTCAAGATCATCTTTCTAATATTGCAATTGGTTTTGGTGTGGGAATTATTGGTGGAACGATATTAATGACCTATCAAGCGGCATCGAATCCTCGAGAGTTCTATGGAACAGGTCAACCCGTCGGATCACTTCTCGTACCTGAGAGTGAATTCGTAATGGCGAGAACCAACGAACAAATCAATAAAACTCGTTTAGGTTTTTCCTATCAATTTTAGTTCCTAACAAAATCCTAATGAAGTTATAGATAAACTGGCACCATTGTCGCTTAGGTATAGGCCCATGAATGGAGTAATCATGGACCTAAAAATCAAATCTTTTTCATTATGTGCTCTTATAGCCGTCTCGTTCTTCTTAGGGCCTGATTCAGTATTTGCGCTTACATGTAGCCAATCCTTTACGCTGCAAAAAAAGACCAAATTTGTTAACCATAGACAATTGATAGACAGTTTTTCGATCGAACAGAGGGTCGAATTAGAAGACAAATTAGGCTATGAATTTGAAATCTTTAATTCGGACATTAATATTGGTGAACTTTTTCTTGCGGAGTATTTTACAGGAACTCCAGAAGAATACGAGGACGCCCCTGTTGTCGTTGCAAATCACGGATTTACACACAATTCAGATACATTTAACTCAACTCTTTTTTTCTCGGACCCACAGGTCAAATCCTGGTTAGAAGAAGGTTATAGAGTGATCCTTCCGGATTTGCCGGGTCGTGGGCGAAGCTTAGTTAAAAGCTTAGAAACTTTTTCTGAGCAAGGCATAGAAATGTCGGAGAGTGAATATGTGCGCATGTACAATGAAAAATATCAGTCCGAATTTTTATTTTTGTCGCTTTACTCAAGTTTCGGTATTGGCGAAGAAGAGTGGAAGAGAGTTTTAATCGGCGGACACAGCCAAGGCGCTATAGACACGCTTTATACTGCCAAGATTGCCAAACGATGGTTAAAGCACAGTCGTTTCGCTCAACCTGTCATACTACTCACCCCATACCTAGTTTATTTAAGTGATGTTTACGAGCAAGATTTTGTCGACCGAATGGGGGGCGCACTAGATATTATATTGGAGTATCAAAGCACAATTAATGACTACTTTAAAAAACTCAAAGAAATTTCAGACTATCAGCTTTCTCTCTACACCTTGCCCTTTCGTTTTTGGAGACGGGCTTTTGGATTCGAATCCAGCGAATCATCAGAAAATTATGTATCTTCTGAACTCCCTTTATTCTTAGCACGGCAATCTTTACCCAGTACGATTTTCGCAAACTTTTCTAAAAGAGTAGCCAACTCTCCGGCGATTTCTTTTACCTCTAGCTACTTCTTTCGTTACGTTAATGGAAAAGTAGAGGGCGGCTATATGGATGAGCTTTTGGCAAAAATCATTGATAAATTTAGGCGCCCTGAAGTTGATAAAGACACCGCTATTCTGCACGCAAAGCTGAGTCTTTATGGGGTGAGGGATTTCAATGGATTTGGTTTTGTTAGAGAATTAATCGACGAGGGTGTTGGCGTCAGGCTCGTTGCCGGAGATGAAGACCATGCACTGGCTCCATTTTTTATCATGCTTGCACTTCACGATTACCTTGTCGAAGAATTTACATCGGCACCTGAAAAGATGCAAAAATTCTCTTTAGAGTTAGTGCCCGCATCTCATTACATTACCGCTGATCCCGCTTTGGTTATTGCTGCATTCATGGGATTGGATCTTCCCGAGGGAAAAGAATCTAGGAATCGTCGATTGAAGCTCATGTTCAGTGTTGATCCCTCGAGTATGAGTCCCTTTTCGAAGTCCCTGGGTCGACTTGGTCTTGAAGGCCTCGGTGAAAAGTTTGACGAAGCAACACATGATCGCTTTGAAGCGGCAAAGGCTCTTTTCACCAGAGCCTCAGAATTCATGAAGTAGAATTAGCTGGTTTTCTTAAATGGGTTCTTGAGCATGCCGCCCTGTTTTTGTTGTGGGTTGGCAGCAGGTCCACTTTGTGGCCGTGGTCCACCTGGAGGTCTTTGGTTCCCAGCCGCAGCTGCGGGATTTTGCTGACCACCGCCACTGGCGGTACCGGGGTTCGCTCCTGCAGATCCAATACTTTGTCCACCTCCGCTACCGGCTTGAGGAACGGGTTTACCGAGAAATCCATAACCAGTAGCTACGTCAATTTTCTTTTCTTGAATAAGTCGATCAATATGATCAGAAAAGGTCTGCATCCCAACGTTTTTACTCGTTTGCATAGTTGATGGGATTTGGAAGGTCTTACCTTCACGAATAAGGTTGGCTACTGCTTTTGAATTGATCAGGATTTCCATGGCAGCAACTCGTCCTTTTCCACCAGCTTTCGGTAAAAGGGCTTGGGCGACAACTCCACGTAAACTCTCAGAGAGCATGACACGAACTTGCGCTTGGCGATCTTCTGGAAAAACATCAATAACACGATCAACAGTCTTTGCAGCACTCATAGTATGAAGTGTTCCAAAAACAAGGTGACCCGTTTCTGCAGCTGTGATTGCAAGTGAAATGGTTTCGATATCTCGCATCTCACCAACTAGAATAATATCAGGATCTTCACGAAGAGCAGCCTTCAAGGCTTTAGCAAATGACTTCGTATGTCCGCCCACTTCCCGTTGGTTAACGAGCGACATTTTATTTTCATGGGTAAATTCGATGGGATCTTCAATAGTCAAAATATGGTGCTTTTCATTGCGATTCAACCAATCGACGAGGGCAGCCAGAGTTGTCGACTTACCCGAGCCCGTCGGACCAGTCACTAAGACCAAACCCTTCGGGACTGAAATCATATCCATCAAAGCAGGGGGGAGTCCCAATTGTTCGGCCGATAAAATTTCTGTAGGAATATGTCTAAAGACAGCTCCGATTCCTTTTCTTTGCATAAAGACATTGACCCGAAATCGACCGCAGTTTTCAACCTCATAAACCGTATCTAATTCCCAATTTTCGATGAACTGCTTTCGATGTCGTTCTTGAAGGATTTCAAAGATAAGTCCTTGAGCGACTTCCGATGTAAGTACGCCCATTCCTTCGATGGGTTTAATCGCTCCATCGGTTCTCAAACAAGGAGCTGCGCCGGTTGTAAAATGTAAATCCGAGGCACCTTCTGCAACCATTTTTCTGAATAATTCATCTAACTTGGCCATTGACGAAGAACTCCCTTGTTCTGGTAAGCTGTTAATAGCTTTATCGGCTAAATATGAGAACTTTATTAACTTTTTTGAAAGCGACAAAGGTCTAGTAGTTATGAGATCAGAACTTATCGTCAGCGTCCGTTCTAACGAATCGAGAGTCGCTTATATTGATTCTGGAGAGATTCTAGATATCAAGATCGAAAGAAAGACCTCCCCGACTTTGGTCGGATCTATTCACCTCGGCGAAGTGATACGAGTTCTACCCGGTATGCAGGCCGCTTTTGTTAATGTGGGTCTGGATCGAGCCGCGTTTCTCTATGTGGGTGATGTTCGCCAGGATATTCAAGATCGAGAGTCCGTTTTTGTTGGTGGTGATCCCGATGATTCAGACGACATTGCGCTCGACACGCCAGGTGAATCCATTGAAGAAGAGAAAAAACCAAAAATCGAAGAGCTTCTACAAGAAGGACAAAAGGTATTAGTACAGATTGCCAAGGACCCCGTTGGCACAAAAGGCGCTCGTTTAACGACCCATATCTCTCTACCAGGTCGATATCTCGTTTACATGCCTACACTTGAACACATCGGTGTCTCTCGAAAAATCGAAGACGAAGACGAAAGAGAGCGGCTTCGTGGGATCATCGATGAAATTGAAATTCAAGGCGGAGTTATCCTTCGTACGGCTGGTGAGTCGGCGAGTAAAAAAGAAATAGAAAGTGATTTGCAATACCTGACTCGTCTCTGGCAAGAAATCTTTAAAAGGTCTGAGGAAACTAAAAAACCCGGAGTCATTCATTCTGAATTGAGTATCGAACTACGAGCTTTGCGAGATATGCTCTCTGAAGATGTTTTTCGAGTTCGAATAGACGATAAAGCCTCTTTTAACCAAGCCAAAGAATTCGTCAGCAAGTTCATGCCTCAATACAAAGATCGCCTCGAATACTATGATCAGCAAGAGCCACTTTTAGATCGTTATGGGGTGGACTTTGAATTATCAAGAGCTCTTGGTAGACGGGTCTGGTTAAAATCGGGTGGATACATTGTTTTTGACGAAGCCGAGGCCTTAACGGTGATCGATGTTAATACGGGGCGTTTTGTTGGCAAAAAAGACTTTGATGAAACAATCTTCAAGACCAACATGGAAGCCGTTGGAGAGATCGCCCATCAATTGAGAATTCGAAACTGCGGCGGGATTATCATCATAGACTTTATCGATATGGAAAAAGAAAATCATCGCGAAAAGGTCTTAAGTGTCTTGCGAGAGGAACTAAAAAACGATCGCGCAAAGACTTCGGTGATTTCGATGACGAGTCTTGGACTTGTTGAGATGACACGAAAACGCATGCGACCGAGCCTCAATAAAACCCTTTGTGAGCCCTGTTCTTACTGCGAAGGAAAGGGTTATGTTCGACAAAAGTCGACCATTGCCCACGAAATATTTTCTGAAATCGAAAGAGAGCAGAAGCAACATCAAAAACAAGCGACAACTTTTGTGCATTGCCATAGTGATATTGTCGATTGGATTTATAACGAATCCCCTGAAATGGTCGAAGAAATTGAGAACCGCATTGGCCACCCGGTAACTTTTAAGCTAGAGCCGGGCTATCATATTGAGCAATTTGAGGTTTACACCTTGTAAATATCAAAGAAAAGGCCCACGTCATGGGCCCTCTTGAACTCCTTTATACTTTATGTTTAAGCGGCATTTCTCAATTGCATTTTATCGGTTACTTTGTGGTAAACACAGGTCTGGTTGAGCAGAATGTAAGCAATCTCTCCGAATGTAACGGGGCCTTGAAGTTGACCAATTTTCTTTCCTTCCAATTCGGAATACAAATAATTTAAAATACAATTGCAAGACCAGTCGGCCCCACCTTTGGGGGTTCGCTGTAAGAAATTTTCTTTGTAAGAAGTATTGGGCTTTGCGAAGTAATAAGTGATACCCGGAAAAACTGGGGCGTAGAGTTCAACGACCTTTTTATCGAGATCGATATTTTTAAAACTAACATTTTTCTCATCATTCCCAATGTCTGTTAAAAGAGGGTACTTGGTGTCGACATTATTGGCCTCAAGAAAGCTAGCAAAATTGGTCTCTTTCCCATCAATTAAACAATTCTTTACCTCGAAGGTTGTTTCAAAGAACTGTACTTTGCTACTTGTTTCTTTAACGTCGAAGGGATTCACAATTTGCAGATAAGAGCCGTATCTCGACGGAAGGTTACAATGCATTACGATGGCTTCGTTATTTAAAATCTCTCCTGTTTGTCCGTTAAAAACTTTGGCTTGCCCATCTGGGTCTTTGAGGTCGAAACCAGATATCCACCCCAAAAGAGGAGAGTCGAACAATTTTGAAAACATGAAGGAGTCTTTTGCAAATTTAATATGGGCTTCAGAAAACCCAGGAATAATAATAAAGGAAGTTCCATTCTTAGGGTAGTCATCGGTTATCTGTTCCAGATCATTATGTGAGTACTTTTTTATTGAGATACTTTCGACAAATTCATTGATCGGTAATATTTGTATAAGTTCAGTCGAAGTGACTCCACCAGTTTGCCCCAGAAAATATATGGTGGTCCCGCCGATCCAGTTTCCCTTAGGTAGTTGTTTCAATAAGCCTTCGTGGCCGGCTACTTGAACGGGCTTTCCAGAGGCAATTATTTTTTTGGCTTCGGTGAGTGAATATAAAGAATCGTTCATAATTAATTACCCATAAAACCTGAGCTCCATGAGCTCAGGTTTTATATATTATTCATTTAGCTTGCTTTTTGTAGGGCTTCTACCTCTTTAACGTCATAGTAAACGCAGGTTTGATTGAGTAATAGGTAGGCGATTTCACCAAACGTTACCGGTCCCTGCAGCTGATTGAGTTTCTTTCCTTCGAGCCCAGAATAGAGGTAATTCAAAACACAATTACAAGACCAATCAGCTTCGTGACTAGGCGCCTGGCTCCTAAAGTCTTCGGCGTAATCGTTTAATGGTCTAGCCAGATAGTAAGTGAAGCCCGCAATAACCGGATTATACAAATCGACTTTTTTGTTTTCGGAATCGATTTTCATGATACAGACATTAATATCGGAGTCCCCTAAGTCTGTCATTATTGGCAGTTGTTCGTTATGATTAATTTTTTGTAGAAACTCTGCAAAATTAGCCTCTTCCCCGTTTATAAGGCATTTAGACGGGCTCCATGTTGATTCAGGAAACTCAATAGTAATTCCCTCGCGGTCAGAAACAAACGGATTGATGATGTCGACATTAGCGGCAAAACTAGAGTCTAATTCACAATGTAAAACCACAGCCTTATCAAAGATGAGTTTTCCAGATTTTCCATTAAACACTGCAGCCTTTCCTTGGGGATCATCCAGGTCAAAACCTGAAACCCAGCCAAGAATTGGATTTTTAAAAATTCCATCAAATGTTACGGCATCTTTTGCGTACGCAAGATGAGGATCTGAAAACGCTGGAATTATGATAAACGACATCCCTCTTTCGAAATAATCTTTTGGAATATTCTTTAACTCTTCAGCAGAATATTCTTTAATGGCAAAATTTTTAATTTTAGGATCTAATTCGGTGATTTGAATAAGGTCCTTAGACTTAACGCCCCCATCCTGTCCCATAAAGTATGGAATGGTTCCGCCGATCCAGTCGCCCTTAGGAAGTTGAGAAAGTAATTCTTCGGGACCAGCCACCATAAATTTTTTTCCGCTCGAAATTACAGTTTTTGCTTCGTCTAAATTAAATAATGTTTTTTTCATTTTGAGACTCCCGTTGGTTACGCTGCCAGAGCTATTTTTAAATCAGACTCAGCAATAGCCTTATTGATCGTAAAATACTCATGGGCAATAGCTACGGCTTCATTAAATTTTTCGGGTTTATCGGGGTTTAGCTTTAACA
This sequence comes from Bdellovibrionia bacterium, assembly GCA_030427805.1. Lineage (GTDB taxonomy): Bacteria > Bdellovibrionota > Bdellovibrionia > Bdellovibrionales > JAGQZY01 > JAUHWN01. Next base: position 30,943 of record JAUICP010000001.1, on the reverse strand, counting down.
GCATTTGACAGCGCTTATACATCATCTTGGTGGCAAGAGAGCTAAAAGTGCAGTTCTCCCCATTTTTGATGAATTGTTGCCAGCGCAGATCCGACTTCGGCGGCACTTCAATCATGATGATCCTCCATACAAATAACGTTCTACGGTAACTGTGAAAACAGGTTGTTTTTAAGTATTTCATAGAACGGCAAATCGATGTGCTAAGAATTCTTCATCATTGTTTAGAAGACCGAATCAAAAGGGGAGCTTCCCTAGATATCTGTTTCAGAATCGATCGCCTCTTCAGTCTTTGATAACTAAATGGGTAGGAATAGCCCGTTTTCTTTTTACAGAGTGGGGTCTGAGGTGAGAAAAAATAAAATTATAGAAATAAAAATGAGACAGTCATCTGAACGATTTTGATTTCTTTAACTACCACAACTGTCTCACCTCATTACTTTATCAAGCGAGAATTTAAATGTCCCGCTGTACGGGCCCGGCTTGAACAATAGAATTTATTTCGTGGCTCGCGGGCACAACAGCGTTTTCCCGAGTACAGAGGTCTTCGTCACTCACTTGAAAGCCTGAGCGCGCCACAGAGATTTCAGCTGTTGGAATGTGATTATTAATTAAGTCTATAAGAGTACATTGCCCGGTATTCTCGAGGACACTTGTTTCGCCATGAAATTCACTATTTCCACAGGCAAGTATATACGTGGTATTCGACTTTGTATTCTTTAAAATGATTCGATCCGTCTGTACTTCGTCGACGACAAACTCTTCTTGATTGGTTATTTCTACATTCTGCGGATACTCTAAGTCTGGCCTCAGTAAAGAAACAACGTCGCCTTCGCCATTGGCTAAAAGATTAGTTCCATAAAGAACTCCATTTTGATTGCCGAAAATTCTTATTGGTTCAGTTGATGTTGAACTGAGGGTGATGCGATCACCTTGTTTGAGGTATTTGCTCGTTTCCGCATTGATGTCGTCGCTACACATGAGTGCCGAAGCGCTTAGACTCCAAAAACTAATTGTACTCATTAAAACAAAAAATCCACGAAGTCCCATACTGTCTCTCTCCTGTATCTTTCTCGCTCATGTTTTTCTCCATTAGTTCCACTCTCATTGAAAAAGTAATTACAATGAATGTACCGGCTCTTTATGGGCTCAATTGCGCCTGAGTGATTAGAATTTGTACGACTTTTCGTTCAGGATCGTTCTGTCAGATTAGTAACGGGTTAAACCCTTCAATTCCTTTCAGAATGTACACGGTTTCATTGGAACCGTTTGCCTGATTAATGGACCACAATTTTAGGGGCCTAGGCCTGCTCTCTTTCATTTGAGATGATTCGGAATTCTTACAAATGACCCAGAACAGGGCTGGATGAGCTGACCATTGTAAATTCTTCAATATACAAAAGGGCTCTATTTTCAGGTGTTTGTCAGTCTAGAGAAATAAGCCTGAGGCCTAAAAAAAGCTGCTGAAAATATTGACATTACCCATGCGATGTGGCAGATTTCGTGCTCTTAAACCGACAGGTTGGAGGACCACTATGTATGCCATTTTTAAGGCTGGCGGCAAGCAGTATAAAGTTAAGGCTGGAGATACAGTCAGAGTTGAAAAATTAGAAAAAGACTTGGGTTCAGAATTTGATGTTTCTGAAGTTCTATATGTCGGTGGCGAAAAGGTCTACGTTGGTGAACCAACTGTTGATAAGGCTAAAGTAACCGTAGTTGTTACTCAGCAGACAAAGGCTCCTAAAGTTATCGTTTTCAAAAAGAAAAGACGTCAAGGATACCGTCGTCTCAAGGGGCACCGTCAGCAATTTACTGAATTGTTTGTTAAGTCGATTACGACTCCAGATGGCGATACCGATGCCACTGATAAAAAAGCAAAAGTGATCGATCACGTCGCTAACACCGAAAAGAAAGAAAAGGCTCGTCTTGATGCAATCGAAGCGAAAAGACAGTCAAAAAAGACAGGTGGCGATAAAGAAGCTGTAACTAAGAAAAAGACTAAGAAGAAGACGGCTACTAAAAAGGCTTCTTCTAAAAAGACAGCTGCTAAGAAAACTACGACTAAGAAGAAAACTGCTAAAAAAGCGACGAGCAAAAAGACAACTAAGAAGAAAACAACATAAGTTTCTTCAAGTTAAGGAGTGAATCATGGCATCGAAAAAGGCCGCAGGTAGTACTAAGAACGGACGCGATTCAAATGCAAAACGCTTAGGTGTTAAGCGCTTTGGTGGTGAACTTGTTGCTCCTGGAACTATTATTGTTCGTCAGCGTGGTACAAAATTCCACGTTGGAAGAAACGTAGGTCTCGGAAAAGACTATACTATCTTTGCAAAAGTTCAGGGTCGTGTGAAATTTGAGCGTTTCTCTAAAACGCGTACACGCATTAGCGTTTACCCTGATGCTCCCGCAACTGCTTAAGTTGTGAGGCGAGCCCAATTAGGGGCATAATCAATGAAATTTATCGATAAAGTCGAATTTGAACTCAGCTCGGGCAATGGTGGTCCGGGCTGTGTTAGTTTTAGGCGTGAAAAATTCCTTCCACGAGGTGGTCCCGACGGCGGAAATGGCGGTCGCGGCGGCCATGTCATCTTTCGGACCAATACCAGTAAGACAACACTTCTCGATCTCCAATTCAGAAAAAAGATGATTGCTGGCAATGGTAAGCCCGGTGAGGGCTCCAACTGTACCGGAGCCGATGGTGCCGACCTCATTATTGAAGTCCCCCCGGGTACAATTCTCAAAGACTTGAATACGGGGCAGATGATCGACATACCCGAAGGAGAGGATTTTCAATTCCTCACGGGAGGACGTGGGGGAAAGGGTAACTGGCACTTTAAAACAAGTGTTAACCAAACCCCTGATTATTCTCAGCCCGGAGAAGAGGGGCAAGAAACGAGAGTGAGTCTCGAGCTCAAATTGATTGCCGACGTGGGTCTTCTCGGATTCCCGAACGTTGGTAAGTCGACCCTGATTAGTAGAATTAGTGCGGCTAAACCTAAAATTGCCGACTATCCCTTCACCACTTTAGCGCCGAATCTCGGTGTGGTGGATCTTGGTGATGGCAATCAATTCGTGGTGGCCGATATTCCCGGAATTATTGAAGGGGCACACGAAGGCATAGGCCTTGGCATTCAATTTTTAAAGCATATCGAGAGAACTCGATTTTTTGTTCACGTTATCGATTGTAGCGGAATGACGGGCAGAGATCCTATTGATGATTTCGAAAAAATAAATAATGAACTTAAAAAATATGATGATGTGAGTGAGGATTCTTTGGGAGGTAAGCTTTCAGAGAGAAAACAAATCATAGCAATAAACAAAATCGACACTATTTCAGCTGATGATCAAGAGTATTTCAAAAACTTGTTTGCAAGAAAATCTGACTCTGAAGTCGTTGCTATATCTGCAGTTACCGGTCAGGGTATCGATGATTTAATGAAAATTTTGAGCAGTGAAATTTTATCCAAGGGAGATTCAAATGACGGGTAAGGTTGGTATTTTTGGTGGAACATTTAACCCTTTTCACCATGGTCATTTGAATTGCTTACTTACGGTAGCTGAAAAAAGTAACTTAGTTAACGTCGTTGTAGTTCCAGCTAATTCAAACCCCCTTAAAGAACAGGTTGAGGGGCCAACCGCCCAACAGCGGTTTGATATGACTGCAGTAGCGCTTCAGGATTACCCTGAATTGGTTGAGCTCTCAGATTTTGAAATTAAAAGAGAAGGCCCGAGTTACACAATAGATACCCTCAATCATTACAGAGAAAAGTATGAAGCATCCGACCTTAACCTCATTGTCGGTATGGATAGTTTTGAGGTTTTTGATCAGTGGAAGGACTTTGAAGCTATTTTGACCGAGTGTAACCTTCTTGTTGCAACTCGCCCAGGCTTACAAATGCCTTTTACTGTTGATGACCTTCCTGAAGGTTTGCAGCCTCTTGTTGAAGATTTTGATCGCCAGTTTATTGCTCTTAAGACCGGTCGCCATATTGAGTTTATTCGCCTAAAGGATTCGGAGACATCTGCTACTGACGTGAGAAAGCGCCTAAGAACAGGCCGCAGTGTTACCAAACATCTCGATATGCGAGTAGAGGAGTATATTAAGGAAAATAAACTCTATCAGCCAGTGGGACCAAAAATTGGTGACTATGAGCAGTTTACTCGTTTCTGTGCTCAGTTCTTGCTCGATAGAAAGAGTATTGATGTTAAAGCTTTTGACTTACGGGAATTGAGTGCCGTATCTGAATTTACCCTAATAACCTCTGGTACAAGTACACGTCACGCCTCTTCACTAGCCAGCAATTTAATTGAGAAAGTTAAAGAAGAGTATGGTGTACTCCCTGAAAACTTAGAGGGAACAAAAGAAGGTCGCTGGGTTCTTATCGATTATGGTGCACTTATTATTCACGTATTCTACGATTATGTTCGACAAGAATATCGACTTGAAGAGCTGTGGAAAGACGGCGCTCAACTTGAGCTGCCAAGTGCATTAGAGAAAAAGTAAAATATAAATGAAGTGGTTTCTGAGAAGCTTTCTTAGCGCTAAAGATCAGTGGCTCGTAGAGGGCTTGAAAGTTTATGAAACTAAAATCAAACACCATAAAGACTTCCAGCTTGAACTATTGAAACCCCCGAAGTTTTCTAGGGACCAGAGTCACCTCAAGGTCAAAAAAGAGGAAGACATTTTACTCTCGCGACTTGATAAGGGGGACTATGTTGTCAACTTTGACGAGCGAGGAAAGTCCCTAAGTAGTGAGCAGTTTGCCGAGCTTTTAAAAGACCTTGAAGAGTCGGGTCGGTCTAATATTGTTTTTCATATTGGGGGTGCGTTTGGCCTAGGAGACGAGGTAAAAAAGCGCGCCAACACACAGATCTCACTTTCTAAGTTTGTATTTAATCATCAGGTCGCCCTCTTAGCGGCTTTAGAACAAATTTACCGAGCGCAAATGATTCAAAAAGGTCTTCCATATCATAACGAATAGTGTTCGTTCGCAATTCGGAAAATAAATACTCTCTGTAAAGTCATTTTTTTAAATTACAGAATTTTAAATTGCAGTAATTTGTTTCATGTTTATTTCATCTCTCCAGTCCTTGGGCCAATGGCTTATTCGAATCGAATCCTGTTACAGTTGTGGTCGATCTATATCGTTGAGTGAAAAAATATGTCCTTTGTGTTTAGAGCCAATTCTCAATGAAATCAGCTTTGTTCGGCGCAGAAGGTCGACCCATTGTTCCCATCCGAGTCTTAGTCTCCTTAGCTGGGACGGTCGCTCTCAAGGTGTTTGTGATTTGGTCGGGCTAGTAAAGGGAAAACGAAGTAAGAAGCTCATTGAAAAACTTTGTTTACAATTCGTTAGCGAGATAAATTTTCATAAAAATGAGCCCCTCGTCTTTGTCGGGGTTGAGGGAAGAGTACACGGCTTTAGGTCTCACAGTTACTTAATGGCTTCTTGCTTGAGTCAGATTTGGAGCCGCTGTTTTGTCATACTTCGCCATAAAGGAGCCCAGAGCCCCCAAAAGAAGCAAAGTGTTGAATTTAGGAGGAGAACCGCCCTATATTCTGAAAAGGGCCTGGATTTTACAAGAACTTACAAATATGTTTTTGTAGATGATATAATAACTTCTGGAGCAACGGCTCAGGCGGCCTATGAAGCCCTCGATAAGCCAGCTTCCTTTGAAATTTGGACCCTGTTTGATAGGTGTTTGTTACATGATTAGAGTTTTGAATTTGATTCTTTTACCACTTTTAGTCGTTAGTTTTTCGTGGGCTGCGGAATCGAGTAAGCCCCAGAAAGTGAAAGCTGTAACTGCAAAAGATAAGAGAATTCTTAAGCGTCTCGATAAATCCTATTCTCTCGACTCCAATGTTCTAATGGAAGTGAAAAAAACATTGAGACAAAACCTTCTCGGTAGAGAAACCCAAAGTAGTGGTGATGTTATTCTTTCTAAAGGGCGCCTGCGCCTCAATTTCACCAAGCCAGATAAAACTCTGGTCATCGTCGACAAGAAAACCATGTGGATCGTCAATTACCCTCCGGCCGAATTCGAGGGAGCCCCTCTTCAGGTTATTCAAGCCAAGCTGAATAGTAAGAAATCACGCTCACAGGGTTTGATTCAGATGCTGACAAAAGGGGGGATTTTCAAGCACTTCAATCCTGTCGGTGCCATACGCGAAGCCGATCGAATGGTGTTCTTTATGCAGCCGAAGAAGACCACAAATGACTTCAAAAGGGCGCAAATCAGCGTCGATTTGGCCGGGAAAAAGATTCTCCGCTTGAGCTACTGGGATGATCTCGATAACGAAACAATCTATGATTTTTCTAATATTCGATTTGTGGGTTCTGTGAAGCCCTCTCAGTTCGAATTCACCCCTCCAGCGGATGCTGATATCACGGTTTATTGAGCTGATATAGATGGCTTTAAAATTGCTCTAAATTCGCTGTAGGAGAGGCTCTTGAGGCCTGCTAATTATTACATTGAATCCCTAAAGGCTTGATTTTTTTGTAAAATATAGGAATCTTGGGCGCACCACAGTGAAAAGGAAATATGGAAACTCAAGATACAAAGAAAAAGGTCCATTTTGTCAGCCTCGGCTGCCCCAAGAATCTCGTCGATTCTGAGATTATGCTCGCATCATTGATGAAGGATGGTTACGAAGTGACTGAGTCCGAAGAGGATGCTGACACGATTGTCGTAAACACTTGTGGTTTTATTGAAGATTCAAAAAAAGAATCCATTTCGAAAGTTCTCGAAATGTCAGAGCTCAAAGAGCAAGGTTCTCTTAAAAACCTTGTTGTTGCTGGTTGCCTTTCGCAAAGATACAAAGATGAATTGGTCGATGGTCTCCCTGAGGGGGATTTGTTTATTGGTTCTGGCGAGTTTCCTCGAATTGCTGAGATTTTAAAAAATCGCGAGCAAGGTGAAACTGAAAAACGTTTCTTTAACCTTCCTACCTATCTTCAAGAAGAAGATACTCCTCGAGTCAACACCCAGCCCTTTTGGCGTGCGTACTTGAAAATCTCTGAAGGTTGCCTGAAGCGATGTTCATTTTGTGCGATTCCAAAAATTCGTGGAAACCTTCAGTCGCGCCACCTTGATTCGGTGGTCAATGAAGCAAAACTCCTTGTCGCCGGAGGTGTTCGGGAAATCAATGTCGTTTCACATGATTTCACTGATTATGGTTGGGACTTGAGAAGGAAAAATTCTGAAGCGACAGAAAGCCCCGTTGAATTATTGAGAGCCCTCTCTGAGGTGAAGGGTCTCGATTGGATTAGAGTCCTTTATTTATACCCTGATGGCATTACGCCGGAGATGATTCAACTTATTAAAGAGAAGAATAATTTGGTGAAATATTTCGATATGCCCTTACAGCACATCAATAATGAAATGCTGAAAAGAATGAATCGAAAAATGACTAAAGAGGAAATTGTTAAAGTCCTCGATCTTATTCGTAAAGAAATTCCAGAGGCCGTTATCCGCACCCAATTTATTGTTGGATTTCCGGGTGAAACAGAAGAAATGTTTCAAGAGCTTCTCGATTTTGTCGAAGAGCAAAGATTCGATCGCGTTGGTTGCTTTCAATATAGCCCCGAAGAGAATACTCCCGGTGGAAAGATGGAAGATCAAATTGATGATGAAATTAAAGCCGATCGCTTTCATCGCTTGATGGAGTTGCAACAAGATATCAGTAGAGAAATGCACGAGAAGTTTGTTAACCAAACGATACCTGTTCTTGTTGAGGGCCTAAGTGATGAAACAGATTTGCTTCTTCAGGGTCGCTCGTCACAACAAGCTCCGGATATTGATGGTGTTGTACTCATTAATGATGGTGAGGCCCAGCCCGGAGATATGGTGAATGTCATGATTACAGAAAGTCATGATTACGATCTTGTTGGACATATTGTTCCCGACTGAAGAGCGAGTGATTATTAACGCATCACACAACGCTCTAAACCCTAGAATTTGTTGAGTTGACATAAAACGTTATTAAGTATGCAATGTTAATAACTCTGGGGGTAAGTCATGTCTAATAAGCTTGTTGTACTTTTTGTCTATTCAGTCCTGATTTTCTTCCTAGTCAACGTTCTCGTAAATTCCTGATTACTGTCCGAAAATCCCCTGAAAGCCTCTATTAGAGGCCCTTTACGCCCATTCTGAACAAAATGCACTCCCGGGTGTTTCTTTCTACTGCACATTCTACAAACACAAGCGATAGTGCCCAATTTCTTGGCTAGGAAGCCCGTTCATGGTCAAAAGCGCCCATGTTTATGGGTCTATATGTCCAGTTTGGGTCTCGATTGGGGCCAGGTCTAGCTAGGTCTCTTAAAGCAGTCGGTAAGATTGTTTTAGGAGGTGCTTCCTATTTGAAAAAGCGACCCAGTCATTTATTTTTGATTTTAGGTCTCATCAGTTTCGACATAGGTTTTTCTTCATCTTTGAATGCTGAGTCTCACCAAACTTATAGTGCCTTTATAAAAAGGAGCTATGAGAACCCAGCGATCGCCCTCCTTGGTGAACATAGAAGAGACCAGTATTTGGGGACGCTCAAAGAAATTAAAAAGCGTCGGTTTCTTCGCGTTCTAACGACCCAAAACTCTTTTGACTACTATCTCTATAAGGGTCGACAAAAAGGTTTTCAGTACGAAATGATGAAATCATTCGTTCACAATCTGAATAAGAAATTTGGGTACAGTAATAAAAAAGTAAGACCAATACGTTTTGAAATGATTCCTGTAGATCGAAGCGAACTTTTTAGCCTGCTTAATTCAGGTTATGGTGACCTCGTGGCCTCAAGTTTCATAGAAGACGAAAGACAAAATGGTGATGTTGCTGTGTCTAGGGGCTTTGGAGAAGTTAAAAAGGTTTTAGTTTCTTCCGAGGGAATGGATTTTGAGCTAAATACCATTGAAGATCTATCTGGTTTAACAATTCACGTGCCGGCAAATAGCTCTCAATTCCACAGCCTGCACAAAATTAATTCAAAACTTGTCGATGCAAAAAAAGACCTTATCAACGTTATTCCCATTCACGAGAAACTTGGTCAGCTCGAATTATTAGAACTCGTTTCGATGGGGCATTTTGAATTTGCTGTCATTGATGTTCAGGTCGCTCAATTGGCGAAACAGGTTTTTTCGGACTTTAAAATTTATGACGAATTGGAATTGGCTCCCCACTCTAAAATCCGGTGGGCCGTTAATCCGAAAAATCATAGCTTAATGGTTCAGCTCAATCAGTTTTTGGCAAAAACAAGGGCTAGTAAAATTTTACAGCGCCTCATATACAGAAGCTATTTTAGGGACTTAAAGAAAATAAGAACGGAATACTTTTCAAAAGAGACCCAGAGAATTTCAAAGTACGATGAGTACTTCAAGAAATATGGCAAGAAGTACTCCTGGGATTGGCGCCTATTGAGTGCTCTAGCCTATCAAGAGTCTCGGTTTCGACAAAACATCCAAAATCGCTGGAAAGCGACGGGCATCATGCAAATAAAGCCCTTTGTGGCTAAAGAGCCCTATGTGAATATTCCAGAGATTAAAGGTCCTACAAATTTCGAGAACAATATCCACGCTGGTGTTAAGTATCTGTCGTGGTTAAAACGAGTTTTCTTTTCGAGTCCAGATATTGACGATAAGAATAGTATTCGACTGAGTATGGCCGCGTATAATGCAGGCATTGGCCGCCTGAGGCGCGCCCAAGCCTATGCCGAAAAGCAGGGTTTAGACCCGAACAAGTGGTTTGGAAATGTCGAAGTGGCACTTCTTAAAATGGGTTATATTGAGCCTGTTAATTACGTGAGTGAAATCAATAAGCGTTACCTCTCTTATGCCCTGATGATTGATGCGCCAGTCTATGGCCCATCGCTACTGGCGCATTATCAATGGACAGCCCAAGAAATCAGATCTAAAAATTAGTTCTATCAACTAATTAGGGGATCATTATGATTTTAAGAAGTCTTTTATTCACCACTTTATTGTTATCTATTTCTTGTGCATCAAAACATCATCACGACGGAAAGTCGGCTGCTAAGACAATTGAACTCAATTCAGGAATGACTCTAAAGAATCATCACAACCGTGTTTTCTTGGGCCCTCAGGTTTCTGAAGCAGATATACTCGAGCTTAAAAAAGAAAAGAATGTAACCGTAGTAATAAATTTGCGAACCAAAGGCGAGATGGCGCAGATGAACTACAAGCCCGAAAATCTCACTAAAGCGGGAATCAAATATTACAACCTACCTATAGACGGTGCCGCCCAGGAACTCGACTCAGAAGCCTACGCAAAAGTTGAAGAAGTTTTTATGAAGCACCATAAAGATACTAAAGAAGAAGTGTTGGTTCATTGTTCTTCGGGTAATAGAGCGGCGTCTTGGTTTTCTTACCATTACGGCAAGGGCCACGGTGATGAAATTGATAAGTCAATTTCTGTGGGGCAAAAATATGGAATGACTGATGAAGCTCTCACCGAAAAGACACGAAGGCTTCTTAAAAAAGTTAAGTAGTGATTGATTTCAATAAATACGATTATTCAGGAAAAGACGATCTTTGGATCTTTTATGTTATATTGGCGGTCGGCTTTTCAGTGATGGGTCTATACATATGGATCAAGCTGAAATTCCTACCCAAGGAAGATCGACCGGAGTGGTTAAATCAAGAGGAAAAGCAGTGTTTAGACTGGTCTGAACCCTACTTGAGTGACCTTCCTGACTATAAAAAAGAACTCAGAGAGTCGGAGTTAAAGTGGTTACCTATAAGACAGTTCGGTCCCAGGGGCGGCTTCTTATTGTCTGGTAGCAGTTTCTTTAAGCGTAAAACAAAAGTTGGAACTGCAAAAATATTCGATGTCGAGGTTGAATCGGGAACCAATGTTAAAGGGGGTTTGGGTCTTTTTAAAGGTTGGGTAATCAATTTTGCGGATCTTCTACCCCGATCTAATAGAACCCTCTTTTTAACAAACTATAAGAGAAGTGGTTTTAGATGGGCTGCCATGTTTTTTTACGTGGCGCTGGCAATGAATGGATTTGTATTTCTTTTGGCGCTTGTTACTAATTCGCCAAGAGATTTTGAGTCGCTTTATTATATTGGGCTTCCTGGATTAGGGGTGTTCTTAATCATATACTTAATTTCACTTTCCGTAATTCAATCTAATAAAAATTTAGTTAAGAAGTATGGCCTTCAGTATTCCAGGGTTTTTGAGTCCTTGTATTTTAAGGGGAACCAAAGGTCCGTAGACACATTACCCTTTATCAAAATTGTAAACCATGTTTTAGAGGTATATTCGGACAAGGAAAACAATATAGATTTTGTTTGGGGGCCAAAGGGACTGATATTGTATGTGGGCGATAAATCTAATTTCTATGATGATATTGGTAAAGAGGAAGTTAAAAAGAAACTAGAAAAACGATTGGAACTCGTTGATAAAATAGCAGACTCTTTGGTGGCCGTTGAAGAGAGGTTTATCAAAGTCTCTCGGCCCGGTTTGGTATAATGAAACATCGAGACCTTGACGGTATTAGTATTATAATCCCTGCCCATAATGAAGAAAATTTTATTGGGGCGACTTTAGATTCAATAAAGAACTCTATTCGATTTCTCCATCAGCAAAAGAAAATTCCCTGGGAAGTTATCGTCGTTAACAATGAATCAACCGACCGGACCGAAGAAGTATCGGTAGCCAAAGGCGCTAGAGTCCTTAATTTTTCTAAACGAAACATATCAGCCGTTAGAAACTATGGAATTCGAGAGGCAAGCTACGATTTGATAATTACTATCGATGCAGATTGTATTTTAGATCAGTCGGCTATAGCGGAAATTGCCAGTTACTTTTCGGACGAAAAGAGCATTGGGGCTTCGCTAAATCTTAAACTCAAATCGGAATCTTTTTACAAAAGAACCATCGCTTCGATCCTTCAATTTATTGTTTTTAATATTTCAGGAATTAAAGGGGCGGTCTTTGCATTTAAAAAACAAGAGGCCCTTTCTTTTGGTGGATTTCCGGAGGATAAGTTCATCGCTGAAGATTCAGCCTTTGCCTTTTTGTTTAAAAAAAGGGCAAAAGAGCAAGGAAAGAGGTATGGATTTATTAAGTCCGCGGGATTTTCAACAATAGATCGCAAGGACATGAGTTTGTTTCAGGTCTTTGGATTATCAATCGTTTTGCTGAAGGCGCTTTTTGGATTTAAATTGAACGAAAAGAATCTCAGTTTTTGGTACAAGCCTGATCGTTAAAATCAACTTACATAGAGAAATTCATTATTTCCTTGTAGTTCCGTCCAACCTCTTCGGAGTCCATACCATAGCCAACCACATAGCGATCATCGATAGTCATGCCGACGTAGTCAGGGCGAATCGGTAATTCACGTCGAGCCGGTTTATCTAAAAGAGCTACGATTTTTACCGAGGCCGGATCAGATGAAAGAATGCGGTCTCTTAAGAAAGAAAGCGTACGGCCCACATCAATAATTTCTTCAACGATTATTACGTGGCGCCCTTTAATGTTTAAGCTAATGTCCTTGTGAATCTCTATGGATCCCTTTTTTTCAGTATCTGTTAGGTGGACAAATTCAGTTTGAATTTTCATTTCAGTGGGAAGAAGTCGCAAAAGGTCGGCAAAGAATAGCACCGAACCCTTTAGTGGGCAGACCATAACTACTTTTTTGCCCAAGTAGTCTCGCTCAAGTTCCGTAGCGATCGATTGTACTAAACCGTTGATTTGTTCTTCGGTTAAAAAAGTGATCATTTCTTTTTTGAGTCTAGCCACGATTCCTCCGCATTAAGCCAGTACAGTTGTGCCTTTATCTTGCGCTTTAGCCAAGAGCTTTTTTACTTTTGGATTGTCAGGATCTCGCAAGAGAACGCTTTCCCATTGCTCAACGGCATCGAGAGTTCTGTTCATTGCGTAAAAGATCTCGCCAAGTACGATTCGAGCTTCGCTGTAGTAGGGGCGATCTTTAATAATTCTTTTAAGTTCGGCTACGGCTTTTTGTTTTTCGCCCTTTTTGATGTAGCAACTAATAACCTGCATTCGAATAATCATTTTATCGGCCGGTGAAGACATTTTATAGGCTTCAAAGTAATACTTAATGGCTTCATCGACTTTTTCGATTTGCAGGTAAAGGTCACCTAGTTCTTTGAGCCGTCTTGCGATTTTATCTTCGACTAGAGGGTGGTTGCGTTTTTCTTGTCGCACTTTTTCTGAGCCAATACCACTTTCGTAAACTTTCGCAGCCTCTTCATATTTCCCTGTGTCGTTGAGAACCATACTGAGCCCAAGGGCGGCATCCGTGTGTTTGGGATCGATTTCAAGGGCTCTGCGAAAGGATTTTACAGCTTTTTTGACCTTGCCTTTTCCGTAAGAAAGGCAACCGACGAGATGAAAAACGTCAGCGGAAGCATAGTTAGCCATAATGAGCTGATTGAGAATGCTCTCGGCGACTTCGTGTTCACCGGAGTCATACTTCATTCGTGCAGTCTCGAGTAATTCTTTGTATTCCGGCTTCATTACAGTTTGATCTCCTGTCGTGCTTTTTTAGCCTCAGTAGAAGTCGGATATTGGTTGAGAAGTCGCTTGAGGTACTGTTGAGTTTTTGTTCTTTCGCCAGCTTTATGGGCGCTAACGGCTGCACCGTAAATGGCCCGCGCATCGTAACCAAGTTTTGAATAAACTCGAAGCATATCTTCGTACCGACCGAGAGCACTTTTCCAGGACTCGCGCTTGAAATAAAAGTCGGCAATGTAGAGTTCCTTTTCGGCGAGCATTTTTAAACAGTCGATGCGATTTTGCTTAGCTTCTTTGACATAGCTAGAATTGGGATAGCTCTTTTGAACTTCTGAAAAGTAGAGAATTGCTTTTTCGGCGATTGAAAGGTCGCGATCGATCGTGGCTGGGAGCTGCATGAAAAAAGAAAGTCCCAGGCGATAGGTGACATAATCGATTTTTGGATGTTTTGGGTGGAAGTCTTTAAAAAGCTGATAGGCCCCTTGAGCTTCAATGTAGGCTTCTCGCTTAAAGTGAACATCAGCTATGGCGAGCTCCGCCAGGTTAGCATACTTGCTGTAAGGATGTTGGTTCTTAACTTCTTGATATTTGATAATGGCTTCTTCAAAGCGATCATCTTTTTCAAGAGCTTGAGCTGACTTAAAAGCACCTTCTGCAGTGGAAGGGTCAGTCGACTCATCCATACTAGAGCAAGAGGCCAAAAACACGAGGGAAATGAAGCAAAGAGTCAAAACTTTCATAGTTCGGACAGTCTACTTCTCCGCTGAGACCGGGTCAATATAGTGTCAGCCAAGCAGAGCTAAAATAAACTCTGACCGCGGAAGGCAACCAGGTGTCTGTAAAGTGTTGAAAATACCAACTTAACAGCACTTGCCACGGGGATCGAAATAATCATACCGAGAATTCCGAGAACCTGTGCACCAATGATGATGGCGAGCAAAACTGTCACCGGGTGGAGATTCACTATTTTTGCAACAACGAGGGGGATGATGAAAATAATATCGATCAGCTGGGCGATCAAATAAACTCCTGAAACCAAAACCAGATCGATCGTAGTTGAGTCTGTAATAATGGGATCGTCTGCCACCAAGCAAATGATCATTGCGGGCAGAGCTCCGATGATAGGTCCGACATAGGGTATTAAATTGGTCACACCCGCAGCAAGGCCAATAAGACCGGCATAGGGGAAGCCCATGATTTGTAGGCCGAGCCATACAACGGCGCCAACGATGAGGCCTTCAAAGAGTCGGGCTCGAATAAATCCACCGATTTGATCATTGAGTTGGTACTGGATATTCAAAAACATCTCGAACACATTATTTGGAACAAGAGCTAAAAGACTTCTAGAAATTTTTCGACCATCGAGAAGCATAAAGAAAGCAAAGAATGGGGCAAGTATCATGGTCGTTAAGGAGTTTTGCAACCACACGCCAAGGTGAGTTGAGTACTGAAAGCTCTGTATGAGCCAATTGTTTATCTCTTTTGAAAACGAAAACTCCTGAATGTTGAGATAGCTTTGGAGTTTATGTTCGGTTTTGGTAATGAGCGCGGCCAATTGATTTCTCATGGTGGGAAATTCTGAATCTAAATTTCTAATTTGATCGCTTATCAATGGAACCAAGAGTGAAATACTTATTCCAATCACGATGGCAAGGGCCAAAAAGGGGATTACAATGGCCCAAGTACGAGGTAGCCCTCTTCTTTCGAAAGCATCAACGATCGGATCGAGCAGATAATTGATAACAAAAGCTAAAACAAAAGAGGCCAATAAATTCTCGACAGCAAGAATTATCACAAGGGCACTGGCAATGATCATGAGCACAGCGGCTAAGCGAACATATCGTTCACGTCGTAAAAGGCGTCTTGTTTCCAAGAGATTCCTCATTAGTAAAGGCTTGTAGTTCTTTGAGTTCTTTTCCGAGCTCGGAAACTCTATCGGTGGTTTCAATCAATCGGCGACCGAGAACTTCGGAGAGCCGAAGAATAATTTTAGATCCGCAAGAGGGACTCCGATTTACAATTTCAAGAAGATCCGGTCGAAAAAACCCGATGAGAAGGCTTTCATTCTGGCTAATGGCCGTTGCTGTACGAATGCTATTGTCTTCAATAAGGGCGAGTTCACCAAAAAAATCCCCAGCTTCAAGGCGCGTAACAAAGATTTTTTCTTGTTGATCCATTCTTTGATTGTCGTGCAAGTAAATGTCTACCGACCCTCGCATGATAATATACATGCCAACACCGATTTCACCTTGGTGAAACACGGGTTCCCCGGTGTGAAAAGTTCTTTTGTGTATTATGTTCGCTACGAGATCTAACTCTCGGCTAGACAGATCTTGAAAAAGATAGTTGAGTTTAAGGCAAGTTCGAAGAGAGTCCTTTTTTCTATTCTTCTTTAGTATATTTTCCCAGATATAATTCACGATGACTTCCTCTGTTTGAATATTCTAAAAGAGAATTCTTTGGAACCCAACCGGAATATCCCCCAGGGTGGACGATCTGTACCCAGTCTTTTTGTTTTCTTTTAATAATGACATCGAAGCCTTCAAAAATTTGCGCAATTTTAGGGAAATCTTCTGAGGGACCTGATCGAAGGTCTACCTCTTTGGGTAAAATACTTCCTCGATCAGAGGCTTCATCGACAAATTTTAAGCCAGCGAGCACCAGGGTTAAAATAAAAAATGCAATGAGGGCCCCGGCGATGGGAGGAAAAGGCGGGGCTTCGAGTTCGTCGATTTTGGCTTTCTTTCGGTTTCCTAACCATGTGATTAGAAACCACCCAGAGAATAGGAAGCTAAAACAAAGAAGAAAAATAAATACCGTTCGAGGCCACCGACCCAAGAGGTACTCACGAAGGACCTCGAATTCTGTAAGATCTTCTGAGGCCGTCTGGGTATTGGAGAGTTCGTAAACCTTTTCTAGGGCGTTGCGCGCCGAGCCAAAAAAGGGACTCAGGTGAATGGCGTATCTCAGGTAGGCAATCGCAGGCCCGAACTGCTTTTCGTAGATATAGGCTACGCCCAAATTATAGGCAATGTCGGGGTTGCTGGGCTCTAGGTAGAGGGCTTGGTCAAAGAATTTGATGGCGTCTCGATAGTTTTGATCGCTGACTTGCTCTAGGCCTTTCTCAAATGAAAACTGGGGGCTTTCCTCTTTGGATCTGGCCCAAGAGTTATCCAGAAAAGAAAGGCTTAAAATAATAATGAAAATCGTCTTTGCCATAGGGTAATAGTGTAGGGATTTCACATCGACTAAACAAGTCCTCTGTAGGGTCTTCTTAGCTTTGCTCTGTGCCTTGTCACAACATCAGAGTATCATTAGGATTTGGAAGTTTTTGTAAAAGGGGTGCAAAATGTCCGATTTGCTGGGCCATAAATTAGACCAATCTGAAGTGATCAATAAAAAACTCGATGAAGTTGTTGCTGAAATTCAAAAATATAGTTCTGAGGTTACAGGAATTAGGGAACCCCAAGAAGAGTTTCAGGCGTCAAACTCACAGCTCGTCGACGATATCGCAAAATATAGAGGGCGCCCATTATTTTACCCTTATATCGGAACGGGTATCGGTAACGGCCCCTATGTAGAGCTTGAAGATGGTTCAATAAAAATGGATTTAATTAACGGAATTGGTGTACACATTCAGGGCCATAGCAATCCCTCTGTGATTCGCGCAACTCTCCAGGGAGCCATGTCTGATGTTCTTAATCATGGAAACCTTCAAGCCAATAAAGAATATCTCTACTTCAAGAAGAAATTAGTAGAAATGGCCAAGGGCTCGAATTTAAAACATGCCTGGCTGACGACTTGCGGAACAATGGCCAACGAGAACGCATTAAAAATGGCTCGGCAAAAAAACACGCCAGCTAAAAAAATTATTTCTATGAAAAATGCCTTTGCTGGTCGTTCGACGATGATGGCAGAGGTCACTGACAACCCCAACTACAAACAAGGGCTTCCTGAATATCACGAAGTTCTACGTGTCCCCTTTGCCGAAGGGTTCGATCCAGAGACGAGTTTAAAGAATAAAGATAAAGAACAAAGCCTTCAGGTTTTTCAAAAACACCTTGAAGAGAACAAAGGTGACATTGCGGCTTTTGTGTTTGAGCCGATTCTCGGTGAAGGGGGATATCGTATTCCCTATAAGGGCTACTTTGAGCCCATGCTGGAGATTTGTAAAAAAGAAGGTATTGCTGTTTGGGCCGACGAAGTACAGACCTTCTTGAGAACGGGGCAACCCTACGCTTTTCAAACTCTTGGCTTTGAAAAGTATGTCGACATCGTAACAATTGCAAAGACAGCGCAAATTGGTGCGACTCTGTTTACTGACGAGTATGCACCGAAGCCAGGTCTCGTGGCGGGTACCTTTGCAGGAACGACCCCGGCTATGCATGCTGGTTTAGAAATTTTCCGTATCATGGAAGAAGAAAATTATTTCGGAGAAAATGGGCGCTGTATTGCTATTGGCGAGCGTTTTAAAGAGGGTTTGCTAAAGCTAGAAGAGGGCTCATGTAAGGGGCGAATTTCTCAGATAGTGAATCAAGGTTTAATGCTCGCTTACACTCCGGGTGATGGAAGCAAAGAAACGATGATGAAGTTTCTCAAAGTTCTTTATAAAAACGGAATTATCACACTCGGTTGTGGTAGGGGTCCTTTTAGAGCTCGGTTCTTAATTCCTATGGTCATCACCGATGAGCAAATTGACGAGGCAGTGTCTGTAATGGAAAAAAGCCTCCTCGAATTGTAATCAGGGCGAGGAAATTGCTTGGATTTTATTGAACAATGCCAAAAGTTTATCAGTATCGATAGCTCTCCACATGCGGGCTCTCGAGAAATTGTCGAGGCCGCGCGGGAGGTTTGTGCCGACGTCGGTCTTGATGTAGAGGTGCTCGACGAAAGGTACAATGGCTTAGATCAGGCAAACATCATTGCAAGTAACGGAAAAAAGAATGAATACGATTTACTCTTGCAGACCCATCTCGATACGCGAGACCCGGGTAACTTTGGTTTGTGGGACCGCACTGGCTCCAATCCCTATCAGGCCACAATCTACCAAAACAAACTCTATGGCTTGGGGGCAGTCGAAGCAAAATTAGATTTTTTGTGTAAGCTCGAAGCGATTCGCCGTGTGGGACTTGAAAACATCAAAAAGTCCTTTGTTTTAGCGGGAACCTTTGGAGAAGAGCTGGGTATGGTTGGAGCTATTAAGCTCATGAAAAAGAAGAGGCTTCAGGTTAAGGGAGCCCTTGTCGGAGAAGCGACAGATTTAAAATTGGTACATGCGGGCAAAGGAATGGCATTAGTTGAGCTGAGAATTCCGTTTAGTCCTTCTGAAATAAAATTTAGAGCGAATCACGATGATGAAGAGAGTATCTCTACCCAGAGCCGAATTTTTTCTGGTCAAAGTAGTCACTCAGCAACTTCAGACCTCAATGAAAATGCCATCTGGAAAATGTTTGAGCATTTAATGAAGATGCCAGAGGGAATAGCAATCATGGAGTTAGAAGGTGGCGTTAATTACAACACCGTTGCCAATCAAGCATTTCTTGAAATCGATTTAAACTCTAAGATCGAAGATACGCTACTCAGTAAGTTGAAAACTATTTACGATAAAATAATCGATTTGCAAAAAAAGTTTGATGAGGATATCGACGAACGTTTCGATCCACCAATGACGACTTTTAATCTGGGTAAAATAGAAACCCGAGAAAACGATGTGCTTATTAAAGGTTGTGTTCGCATTCCTCCAAGGGTCGATGAAAGCAATTATCTTTCTTGGATGAGTGAGCTTAAAGAAACCTGTGCATCGGTTGATTCAAATTTTACAATTGTCGATTACAAGCCTCCTTATGATAGTAGTAGTAAAGAAAAGACCGGTGTGTTTGAACTTTGTGTTAAGGCAGCCCAGCGGGTCGATTTAAAATCAGATTTTCATACACAGTCTACAACCTGTGAAGCCAATGTATTTAGCCGGGTTGGAGTAGATTGTGTCGTATTTGGTCCAGGATCTCTCGAGATCAGTGGGCACACTCCCCAAGAACATGTTGAGATTGCACACCTTGAAAAAGCCATCGAATTCTATTCAGAAGTATTAAAAGGCTAATTTATGAGTTTCATTGTTAGAGAAGCAGAAGAAAGTGATTTAGATAATCTATATGCCTTGGCAAAGCAATTTACTCTTCTAAATTTACCTGACGATAAATCGGTATTGAGGGAAAAAATCGAGAGGAGTGTCAATTCGTTCTCGGGCACTCTTAAAAAAGAAGAGTGTGAATATTTGTTTATTTTAGAAGACCTAGAAAACGAGAATCTTGTGGGTACCTCTTTGATTATGGCAAAACACGGGACTCCAAACTCTCCCCATAATTTTTTCAAAATTGAAAAAAGAAATCGTTTTTCAGAAGATCTAGGTGTTGGCTTTATTCATCAGGTGCTCAAGTTTCATGCTGACACGGATGGGCCGACTGAAATCGGTGGCCTCCTTATCGACTATCATTACCGTAGGAGGCCGGAAAAACTAGGGCGTCTCATTAGTTTATCTCGGTTTGTTTTTATGGGTATGTATCCCGAGCGATTTGAAGAGCGGGTTCTTTGTGAGCTAACTCCGCCCCTTGATAATGACGGCCGCAGTGATTTTTGGGAGGCTCTTGGGCGGCGTTTTACGGGGCTTCCCTATCAAGAAGCCGATATGCTTAGTCAGAATCACAAAGAGTTTATTTCAAGCTTGTTTCCAGAAGAAGATATCTACTTAACTTTATTAGAATCTAAGGCGAGACTTGTTGTTGGTAGAGTGGGAACAAAAACGAAGCCGGCCCAGCATTTACTCGAAAAAATTGGATTTAAATATACCCATGAGGTCGATCCTTTTGACGGAGGACCTCATTATGCCTGTCCTCTAAAAGAAATTAGTGTTGTTGCTAAAGGCAAGTGGGCAAAAGTTGAAACTAAAGGCAAGCCATCTTTTGATGATCAAGCTCTTATAGGTTGTACCATAAATGGTCAATTTCGCGCGGCAGCGTCTTCTATCAATGTAAAAGATGGCAAGATTATGCTACCTGAAAGCCTAAGAAAGACCCTAGGAGTTGAAGAAGGAATGGAAGTCTTTTACTCTTTAATAGATTAGGAGGACTCGATGGCCACGTATGAAAAAATCGAATTTAAAGGCGATTATATCAATGGTCGATTTATTACTAACGAGCGCGTTGATGATGAGTTTTCAAAAAAGAGTCCCTCTGACTTTAAAGATGAAGTTATCGATATTCGCTGTAACTATGAAAATGTCGATCGGGCTGTAGAGTCAGCCCATAATGCCTTTCGTGAGTGGTCGGAACTCGATTACGACGTCAGAAAAAAAGCTGTCTTAAGAATTAGAGACGTCTTTGCAGACAATCAAGACAGAATTGCTGAAGTGATTTCTAGAGAGACGGGTAAGCCCCTTTGGGAATCAAAGGGCGAGGCCAAGGCCATGCTCGCTAAGTTTGACGTCACTCTTGAACATTCGATGAAGCTGATCGAAGAGCATAAAATTGAAAATGCCTTACCAGGTGTAGATGGATACATCCGTTATAAGCCAAGGGGTGTTTTTGTGGTCTTGGGTCCTTTTAACTTTCCGGGACATCTACCCAATGGACATATTGTTCCAGCACTCATTACTGGTAATACACTTGTTTTCAAGCCATCCGAGCTAACACCTGCCACGGGCCAGCTTTATGCGGAGCTTGTAGCAAAAGCTGATTTGCCCCCCGGTGTTTTTAACATGGTTCAAGGTTTGGCCGAGACGGGTAAAAAATTAGTAGATCACGACCGAGTCGATGGAGTTTTGTTTACAGGGTCTTATGATGTTGGTTTAAAAATTAAAGAAAAGACCATGACTCACTACTGGAAAATGTTAGCACTCGAAATGGGCGGAAAAAACGCCGCTGTCGTTTGGGATGATGCTGATATGAACAAGGCCATATATGAAAATCTTGTAGGTTGTTTTGTTACTGCCGGACAAAGATGCTCTTGTACGAGTCGAATTATTCTTCACAAAAAAATTGCAGATCAATTCATAGATAAATTCTACGAGTCTGCTAAAAAAATAAAGATTGGCCACTGGGCCGAAGAAGATGTTTTTATGGGGCCTTTGATTGATGAGGGCGCTGTCGAAAAGTACATTCGTTTTCAAGAAATTGGATTGAGGGAAAATGCAGAGCGGTTAATGAGGGGTAAAGTTCTCGAGTTGAAAAACAAAGGTAACTACGTTACGCCCTCAATTATGCGGGTCAAAGATTTTAACAAAAAGTCGGTCTATCAAACCAATGAAATATTTGGTCCTAACGTTGCCTTTTATACAGTCGATGATTTTGACCAAGCTATGGAAATCAACAATTGTACTGGATTTGGTCTCGTCACTTCAGTTTTCACGAAAAATAAAGAACTTTATAATCAAGCTGTTAAAAGAGCGAAAGTGGGCCTAGTTAACTGGAATCGAACAACCAATGGTGCAAGTTCTAAGCTTCCTTTTGGCGGGATGGGTAAGTCGGGTAATGACCGGCCAACTGCCTTCTTTGCAGTTTTTTACTGTACGGTACCCGTGGCAAGCTTAGAAGATCACACTGAATTTGATCCGAACAATCAAATGACGGGTCTCAACTACGAACCTTTATAGGAGTTTATGAAGAAGTTATTTCTAAGTTTTCTTTTTATATTCGTTCTATTTATCGGTGCCTTTTTTGCCTTCGAAGGCTTTCATTTTTTCTTTCCTAAGGGTGATGAAAAAATAAAAATTGTAGATGTTGCCCAGGGCGAGAGCCTAAGAGTCGTTGCAAAGAAATTATTTTCTCAAGGTGTGATTACTAACGAAGACTATTTCGTCTACTTGGCTAAATTAACCGGCAAGGCGAGATCTGTTCGGGTTGGCGAATATGAATTTAAAGGCAACTGGTCACCCTTTAAAGTTTTGAATATATTGGCATCAGGGAGAAGTGTTGAGTACAGCATGACGATTCCTGAGGGCACCAATATGTATGAGATTGCCACCATGTTTGAAATAGCCGGCATGGGAGATCGCAATCAAGTCATTAGAATTTTTAAAGATAAGAAGTTTATCAAGACTCTTCTTGGCGAAGAACTTTACTCTTTAGAGGGCTATCTTTTTCCTGAAACCTATAAATACACGAAGTTTACAAAGCCCAAGAAGTTAATAGCGAAGATGGTAAAGACTTTCCTTGAGAATTACAAAGACGTTCAAGTTTTTGAGCGTCGAATTCGCATGAGTCGCCACGAAATTGTAACGCTGGCAAGTATTGTAGAGAAAGAGACTGGTGTTCCGGAAGAAAGAAATCGTATTTCTTCAGTCTTTCATAACCGTATTCGTAAGAACATGCGATTGCAAACAGATCCAACAGTGCTTTATGGAATTTTAGATATCACAAAGACCATGAAGAAGAATATCACCAAAAAAGACCTTAGAACTAAGACGGCTTATAATACCTACAGAATAAACGGCCTACCAAAAGGGCCAATTTCTAATCCTGGAAAAGAAGCCCTGTTGGCGACGGTTCAGCCTGAAAGTTCGAGTTTTCTTTACTTTGTCAGTCGTAATGATGGAACCCATGTGTTTTCGGAAACCTACAAAAAGCACAATGCGGCGGTAAGAAAGTTCCAGCTCGACCCATCGATGCGCCGAGGGAAGTCCTGGCGCGATTACAAAAAGAATTAGCCCTTTCGTGATAACTAGGTTCGTCTCAAGATAAGCCACTTGGCCCATTAAATTTCTGTTACAAAAAGGCCGATTGAATCTTATGGTTCAATTCAGTGGACACAGCAAATTTTCCTATATTGAAGATCTTATTCGAGAAGGTAAAATCGCACACGCCCGGCAGATATTGAAGGGGGTGAAGCGCACTGATTTAAGAAAATCCGAATTTGTTATTATTGCGAACTTTTGCTTTAGAACGGGTCTTTATAACTTGGGCTTGAGAACTCTTAAAGATATTGTGCGCCCTACAAATAGTCTCTCAAATGATGTCGCAAGAGACGAAGAAAAATTAGAATATGCTAGTTTACTCAATGAAATTGGTGCAAGAAAAGAGGCCTTAATCCTCTTAGATGAAGTGGATGAGTCTCATCAGCCCCGGGTTCATCTCATTAGAGCTTTCATTTTTTTTAGTTACTGGCGTTATGAGGATTCCATACCGAGTCTCGAGGCCTATATAGACAGCGAAGAAGATGACTATCGAAGAGCCGTTGGTCGGCTGAACTTGTGTTCGGCACTGATATTTGTATCTCAATACCAGCGAGCGGCTTCTGAACTATCGGACTTATTGCAGTTTTGCACGACGAACAAATTCAATAATCTGAAAACACATATTCTTCGTATGAGGTCGATGATTTTTATTGATCAATCGAAGTATGAAGAGGCGAGAATGAGCTTAGACCATTGCCAAGATCTCATTCAAGGTACGACCAGAGGTGGATCTTTTTTAGTTCGCAAATGGTATAAATTAATAAACGCTTACGAGGCTTCAGGAAAAGAAAGAAATTTACTTTTTGATGAGCTGATTGATGAAAGTTATCGATTGGGATTCTGGGAAAGTTATAGAGATATGAGCTTTCGCAAGGCGATTAGTGTCGAAAAGGAGGACCTGTTTAGAAAAGTCTATTTTGGAACTCCTTACTCTAGTTATCGCCAGGTGATGACTAAAAAGATGAATCCTGCGTGGAGTCTGCCAGAGAGTCTTCTGTTCGGTAGCCCCGATGGGAAATGGTTGTTCGATACAAATACAAATATCTTTAGAAATTCAAAACCAGTTCTTGATGATGATGGTATTGTATTGAAATTGATTAAACTCCTTAACAAAGATCAATTTAGACCAATGAGCCTAGGGAATATATTTAACGAGCTCTATTCTGGAGACTTTTATGATCCTAACAGTAGCCCCAACCGAGTGAGGCAAAGTCTTTTTCGCCTCAGAGAATCCTTAAGAGCGGGGGGGGTTCCGATAGAAGTTATTCAAGAAAGTTTTAGATACAGTTTGAACTTCCTAGAGGATATAAGCATAAGGGCACACATCAATGAAAGTGTATTGAATAAAAATGAACTGCTCTTTAAAGAGCTTTATGTGCAGTTTGGCTCAAAAACATTTTTTAGAAAGCAGATACGAGAAGGGTTGTTTGAAAATAGAATGGCCTTTTCAAGGTGGGCCCAGTGGGCAATGGGAGAAGGCCTTCTTAAGAAAATGGGTCAAAAGAAGGCCAGCCGCTATATTCTCTCACCGAGTAAGAGCTATAAAAAAGTAAGTTAGTCTGATCAATTTACTAAAATGTCTAGACTGTCACTATTGCCATCATTTGATTCAAACAGGGCCCCCGGATTTCCGCCCAGTAGAGCCCCAGCAGAAGGGTCCTCAGTAATGGGAATTTCAATTTCGTAGATTAGGCCCGTCCCGTGATCTGTGATTCTTAAAACACAAAACTCACCAGCTATGTCTGCGGGAATCTCGAACATGAATAGTTCGTCTAAAATATCAATCGATGGGCCCACTCCATCACCGGCGTTGTTTATGTAAACATAACTAAAAGGACCTACCCCTCCAGATTCAATTTGTATTGGGATTTCTTCGCCAGGCATCGAGGATTCGGGATGGGAGATTTGCAGGCCGGGAACACCCTGTCCGTCCCCTGATCCCCCCAAATCGAGTGGAGCATTTGTTTTGGGACCTTCTGCTTCAACAGGAAGTAAGTCACCAGCTACAACATTGCAGTTTTGATTGGTAATTAAAATGAAGGCACTAAGAAATATAAAGGATAGAATCCTAAACCATTTAACCATAATACAACCCCTAAATCATTGTAATCTAATCTCACCCTCAACTACATTTGATTATAAAAACTTTGAACAAAAAATCTCGTTATATTGCTGATACATAAAAGTGAATTAATTAAGTGTACTTACCTGCGACTAGATTTTTGCCATATACGAGTTTCTCAATTTAATACGACAAAATTGTAATCAGCGCTTAGTTGGCGGCGATGTCGTTAACAGGAATGAATCCCTTCATTCGAACCGATTGTAATTTAGGGGTTTCTTCATTCAGTGTTTGTATGTCGACTTGATCGACCTCACAACTTGATGTCAGTAAAAAAAGAGTAAAGATAAAAAGACCATAGCTTAATAAAGAAAATAACTTCATACCCATCCTTCCGCAGTTACCCCAAACCAATTACAGAATAGATATGTTATGAAAATTTTGAGAGTTATATATTTGTTACAAAACGAGTGAACAGAGATATCTTAGGGAGAATTAAGTATTTCTCCCCAAACATCAACTCGTTCTCGTTACTCTGAGATCAGTTCGAACTGACCAGTGAAATTATTGTAAGAGAATACATTGAGATGGGCTACAAAGTCCTCGTCGAAACTCGGTGCAATGATTTCGGCAATCTCGTCACCGTTCACATCTTTAAGTGCAAGGTTTGAAGCGCGACCATTAAAGTTGAAGTAACCATCGGTTCGATCATCAAGTTTGATCTGTGCAATTTTAGATGAAAAGCCTTCTTGGGTCGGTTTGTAAACTTCTAGGAATAACCCAGCTTTGGATTTTATTTTTACCACTTTCAAGTCTTGGCCCTCGCCAATAACATCGCCACTGACCGTAGAGAGAATTTGTCTTTTCTCTGGAAGAAATTTGGACCGTAAGTTCTTTCTTATGTTGGGGTGCAAAACCGCCACAGAGATCATTGCAAAAACAAAGAGGATAAGAACTTGTGGTAAAAACTGTATCTTTTCTTTTAAAACCTTTTTCATTTCCATACTCTTTGTAAATACAAGATAAGTGCCACAGGGCTATTTAAAAGGCCTTTAATTTCAGTAACTTAGTGTGTCTACTATATGTACAGGCGCCTATATTAAAGGTTTCAGGCTGAGATATATCACTTAAGTATAAGTAATTATTGAATAAAATGGCATTTTTCGAGCTTCTGCACGCACTGACGTGTGTAAAGTCAGTAGACACTCATTTTGAGGCTAAAAAGGGCCTGTAATCCTAACCAAGTCTTAAAAATTCCTTTTAATTCCGCCAATTTCTGACTAGTTTAAGGCCGAAAATCCAAAGGAAAAGGGGAGTCAATGGCCACTCAATCGACCACTAGTGGGGCTGATAAGCCCAAAATGCCAGGCGGAATTCCATACATTATCGGGAACGAAGCAGCCGAACGATTTAGTTACTATGGAATGAGAACTATTCTCGTAATTTTTATGACAAAGTATCTTGTGGATTCATCGGGCTCAGCCGATGCCATGACTCCAGAAGAGGCTAAGGTTTGGTATCACTCTTTTTCAACAGCGGTTTATGCGTTTCCTATTTTAGGAGCTCTTCTTTCAGACATATTCTGGGGCAAGTACAAAACCATTATGGCTCTTTCTGTCGTTTACTGCTTAGGTCACCTCAGTCTCGCTTTTATGGATGTTCATGCCATGACCCAACTTCTTGAACCAAGAACTTGGTTGGCTCTTGGCTTAGGGTTAATTGCCGTGGGATCGGGTGGAATTAAACCTTGTGTCTCGGCCCACGTTGGGGATCAATTTAAACCCCACCAAAAAACACTCCTCGATAAAATATTTAGTTACTTTTATTTTTCGATTAACTTCGGAGCTTTTTTATCGACACTTGCCACACCGTGGTTGCTACAAGCCTATGGACCGGCCGTTGCTTTTGGAATTCCGGGCCTACTCATGTTTATCGCCACTTACTTTTTTTGGATTGGAAGAACAAAGTTTACCGCAATTCCATCTGTTGCTGAGAAATTAGCGATTAAAGATGGGGCTAAGCTCAATGAAAACTTCATGAAGCCTCTTATGCTGGTGATGATGGTTTTGACTCCGGTCAGTGCTGCGATGATGGGAGCTGGTATAGGTACCATTCTTCTTGTTACAGCCTTGGCTCTTCTCGCTTTTGGTTTTTACTTCTTTAGAACGGGTGACCAAAGGGAGCAGTTTAAAAAGACAAACAAATACAATGTACAGGGAACTCTCGACTTTTCTAAAGAGGTTTTCTCAAAGAAAGGTCTTAAGGCATTGTTTGGCCTTGGTGTTTTGTACGTATTCATCGCCGTTTTTTGGTGCCTGTTTGATCAAACTGGTTCAAGCTGGGTCCTTCAGGCTGACAATATGAATCGTTGGGTGGATTTACGGTTCGGCCCATTCCAAATGTCTTGGCTGAACTTTGAACTTCTTCCTTCGCAGATTCAAGCTTTGAACCCGCTTCTCATCCTTTCTTATATTCCTCTTTTTAATTTTGTTATCTATCCACTTTTCCAAAAATTTGTAGATGTCACTCCTCTACGAAAAATTGGAACGGGATTTTTCTTAACGGCGATTTCATTTGCGATCATTGCTCAGGCTGAAAGCCTTATTGAAGCAGGACAAACTCCAAGTATTATGTGGCAGTTTGTTGCCTACGCAATTATTACGGCAGGTGAGGTTTTAATTTCGATTACGGCACTTGAATTTTCTTATACTCAAGCTCCCCATGCTATGAAATCGATTATCATGGGTGTGTTTTTACTTTCAGTATCTCTCGGTAACACAATTACTGCGATCGTAAATAGCGTTATTCAAAACCCTGATGGAACTGTTGCTCTCACGGGTACTGAGTATTATATGTTCTTTACTCAGTTGGTTATCGCTGCCGGAGTCGCCTTCATTATCGCGGCTAAATTCTACAAAGAAGAAAGCTATATTCAAGACTACGAAGTTGAGAGAGTTGATAATCCTGAAACGGATGCTGAGGCAACAACCTACGCTTAATTTCACTTCTAAATACTGATTTTTTAAAAGGCCCGTTCAATTGGGCCTTTTTTATTGGGTCGGCGCCTGCCCAAGGATGATTTGTTCACCATTCTCAAGGACTACAATCATGGCATTTCTTTGTGGATGGAAGTAAACTTCTCGAGCTTGTTCGGCAATTTCCTGAGGATTCGCATGTGCAACACCAACATAAGAGCTAGCAATAAGAGCGGCGAGAGCTGCTCTTGATCGAACCCCAGAAGGTGTTGATCGATTTTGGGAAGGTTCAATGGCTCTGTTGAGAATGTCGGTAAGTTCAACGTGCCGTCTTTCTGCTGCTCGAAGCTCTCTTGATTGCCTCCGATTAAGTCCACCTTGGGAGCGTAGTCTTCTAAGATCCATAATCAAATGAGAATTGGCGTATATTCGTGAGTGTATAGCGGTGGCAGCTTCTCTTTGATAGGAGCCTCCCAAGCGACTTGCTTCGGCAGCCGTTCTAAAATTAATTCTTTGAAAACCGAGTGCTTCAATTTGCCTTTGCACTGAAACAGCTTCATCTATTGCGTTGTCCGGGTGACCGGCGGCGATTCCCCTTTGAATTATTCTCCACTCCTCTCGGGACCAGAGACCGCGGGCTCGAGGGTCATAGCGATAGGCGT
Source organism: Bdellovibrionia bacterium (assembly GCA_030427805.1). Taxonomy (GTDB): domain Bacteria; phylum Bdellovibrionota; class Bdellovibrionia; order Bdellovibrionales; family JAGQZY01; genus JAUHWN01. The sequence goes on along the minus strand of JAUICP010000001.1, from coordinate 2,029 downwards.
CTCGTGCTTGACGAGGTAATCTTAAGAAAAAGCTTTCAGGATTTCTTGTTAGAGCAGAATGTCGAACAGATGCCCAATTACCTCTAATATGGTGTTCAAATTGAATATGCTGAAGTTCGTGCCTTAGAGTAGTCATGGTTGCATCGGGTCCGAGGGCCAAAATCCCTTGGCTAGCGTCGACATATCCGCCGACGTTAAAGGTTCTAATGGTAGGGTCAACGACAACTCGATAACCAAAACGTTCGGCCTCAGTTACTAAGGATCGGTAATCTTGATGATTAAAGGCTAAGCCCAACTCATTGTCGTGAATATCTCTAAGGATTCGAGTATCAGGGGTGTAGAAGCGGCTAACGATAGGGTCATCGGCAGTGACGCCAGCACCAAGGGCGGTAGCACCCGTCTGAATTTCTTCGGCGGCCCAGGTTCTTGCGGCAGCACTATCTGGTATGAAATGGATACCTGATGCCGCCGTTATTCGCTGCAAATCGGCACGCATTTGCGCTACTTGATTTTCATTTAATACGAGATTGGGGGGGAAAGGATCTACTTGACTGGGTCGCAAGTTCCTAGCCCTCGATCGTCTTCCTATAATTCTTGAAGCAACTCGGCCACCCATAATGAGGGCTTCGCCGGCAAGGGCTCCCACAAAGGCATCTGTCACTACCGCTTGGGCCATGGCCTGAGATAAACCGGCTCTCGTTTCGTTATAGGTTTCAAGGCTGTTAAAGCCGGCGATAAAGTTTTGATCATTAGCGAGGCCTTCAAAGTGAATGGCTGCTAAATTCACAAAAGGTAAAAAAGTTGCAACGACTCCCGCAGCTTCGCGCAAACTCGTCTGCCCAAAATCATTACACATTTCAGAGCCACCAATTTCTTCTCTGATAGTATCTAAAGAAAGAAGTTGATCAATTTCAGAAGGTCCCAGGCCTGCAATTCTATTTTTCAAAGTCGTTAAATCAGAGACTTGCCTATTGAAGGCCTCAGACGCCATAGTCAGTAGGTCGCTTTCAGACTTCCCTTCGGTACTACCGCTTAAATAATTGAGCCAAGCAAGGCCGTTATCTGCATTCCAATCTCTATGGACATCTCCTTCGGCTCGATCTTGACTTCGATAGGCCTGAGAAATTGTCGTGTGGAGGGCTCTTTGAAAATCTCGATTCGTTGTGTATTGGCTTTGAAGTTGTCGGCAACCGACCTGGAGATCTCTTTGTTCCCTAGGAAACTCGGTTACGAATTGTGGAGTTACGATATGTCTTTCTTGATTGACCTCAAATTGAATTTGTCCCTCCTCATTTCTAAGTAAACACTCAGAATGGGCGGAGTCGGCATAGCCGAGCATTTCGCGGGGATAGAGCATTTGGCCAGCGTGGGATTCCGCAAACATGGAAGTGATTTGCCCTTTTTGAAACTCAATAAACTGATTCCATATCTGCGCAGACTCGTCTGCTCCTAATCCCGACATCGGTTCGCGCATGGGAGTGCGTAAGTCAGTACCCATACCGCCGCCAGAGATTGAATACTCGCCTAAGGCATAAGTAATATCTCTGCGGCCTACTTGAGATCGATATTGGCGATATTGTTCAAGATCTTGAAGAAAGAGTTCGCGTAGTTGAGCACAGTCGGTGAGCGGTGTGGTATTAGAGCAATCTCGTGAAACCGTGGCTTCTTGAATTTGGGCTTCAAGAGAAGCCACAAGACCTGCTTGGCTTCGCTCTAAAAAAGCCCGACATTGAATCTCATTTTGAGACGGTGGCGTGGTCGGTCTGCGATTTGAGTTGTACTCTTCCTCGGCCCGTAAGACTGAGCTAAATACTATTAATAAAACAAAAAAAGGCCACACCTGTCCCATAAAGATTCATCGGCAAAAAACTTTATATTCTAAACGGAAGAACTCATTTAAGTACGAATTGATCCGAAATTAATGACACTGAATAGGCTCAAAATAAGACGGTTTCTTAGTGTCATAATTATGATTTTTGGTCTGGTTGCTCCATTATTACGACACCGAGAGGCTGTAATCGATTTTATA